>NZ_QFWJ01000009.1 GCF_003336805.1 Marinospirillum perlucidum | reverse complement strand
TACTTGTAAACTCCGCTTTTTCGTTCAATTTCGCTGGCGACCTACACGGATGTAGGAAGTGCTGGAATTTATCAGGAATGAATTCAGCCCTAACCTGCGCTCATCACGTTGATCAGAGGCTCCCTAAAAGGTCTTGTTTACCCTTCAGACTGGGATTAGCTTTTAATTACATCAATCAAGGAGGATTCCATGGACATCCAATCCATCGCCGGTTTTGCCACCATCACCAAGGACCCTGTGGCTTACCAATAAATTTAATGCTCCGGCGATAGAACAATATATTGATAAGGTGATCAAGTCAGATGATTTACATCTGCTTTCGGAAATGACTGCCAGCGGGGGCGGAATTGGCTTCCTTCCGGCAGTAGATGTCAGGCATTTGATACGACGTCATTCAGTGGTGCAGGTCTTGGCGGATGAAGTGTTATCTAAGCAAGCATTGAATTTGGTGGCTTTAAGGGGCGCGGAATTATCACCCAAAGTAAGTTTGCTAATAAAAATGTTTAAGCAAGCCTTTGGTGTTTATGCAGTTGATGTTGAAGAAAAATACCCTTCTACCGGGTAAAACTCATGGGTTCTACCCCGGTCGCAAGCCTATTTCTTGGGTAAACCATCCTCAATATCCAGAATTCTCCGGTCGTAAAAGAAATGGGCGCTGGGCTGGTAGCTTTCTGGCAGTTGGTCGTTGTGGGTTTTACGTACCAATAGCTGGGAAACCAGCTTCCACTCCATGGCATTGGTGTTATAGAGTACTTCGCCGCACTGGGTACAAAACACCCGTGTCATTTTCTTTTGCGGGTGTTGAAAGGATCTTGTGAAGTTTTCCCCTCGTGTTATGCGTACCTTTTCAGGATCCCAGGCTAGAACGGAATGAAAGGGTACCTGGAGCAGATTGCGGCAATCTTCGCAATGGCAGTAGGCATGAACTTTGGGAGCGCCTGTCATGCTGACTTCAACAGCACCGCAATCGCAGTGCACCTGATTTTATTCACTCATGTTAATGACCTGCTGAAGGTTAAAGAATAAGGATTCTTGGTTAGGGGCGATCAACTTCAGGAAGGTTATTTCCTGCAAGCTATCAGCTCTTCTGGTTTATTATTGCTCTTAGGCGATATAATTCAACCAGTATACTTTTGGTAACCTTGTTCTGGCTGGGAAGTTATAATGGATAGTCGTGTTGAAACCGATGCATCTGGACGTAAAACAGTCGTTGATGCCTGCATGGAGCCCTGTGCCATCGAGCGAGGCATGCGCATTCTGGGTGGAAAATGGACAGCTTCAGTGATTTACCATCTCAAAGACGGGCCGGTACGTTTCAATGATTTGGCTCGGATGCTGGGTGGTGCCAGCAAGAAGATGATTGATCAAAGGCTTAAAGAACTGGAAGCGCGTGAGCTGGTGGTTCGAAAGGTATTGAGTGATCGACCCATTGCTGTCACCTATGAATTGACCGGGCTGGGATTCAGCACCCTGAAAATTCTTGAAGAACTGAGAAGCTGGACGGAAAAATACGAGCTTTAAATGACCTTTTGAAAAAAATTGGCAGCTTGCACTAGCCCCCAGGGCTGGTTAATCTGGAAAACACTAAGGAAAGCACCGCTAAAGAAAGGACGCTCCCATGCTGATTATCTACGGTATCCAGGAACAACTGAATCCCATCAAGGCGCGTCTGTCGGATTTACTCCATGCCTCCATGCAAAGCTGTCTGGGGATGCCCGAAGACAAGCGCGCCCATCGTTTTATCCCCCTGCAAGCTGAGGATTTTTACTATCCGGGTGGACGCTCACCGGCCTATACCGTCATTGAAATCAACATGATGCAAGGGCGCACTGAGGCCACTAAAAAAGCTCTGATCAAGGATATCTTTCAGCGGATGCAAACAGAGCTGAATATCGACCCCGTGGATGTGGAAATCACGATTCACGAACAGCCTGCCCACTGCTGGGGATTCAGGGGCATGACGGGCGATGAAGCCAGGGATTTAAAGTATTCGGTTCGGGTTTAGGTTTTACTGGTTGAGGTCGTGTCCCTTGCCCAGCAGGTTCTTTAACTGGTCAGGGGTTTATGGTCCTACTCACCCCTGCTGTCTGGTTTTCCCTCCACTTCAAATCCTCTTGCCCCTTGTTACACTCAAATGATCAGCCATTTTCATTTCAGGCAGATAATTTTTGCGATGAGGGGTTTATGAGTCAACGCAATCTTGAAGGCATCCTTCTGGAAGCCGTGCAGGGGGATATAACCCAGCAGGCGGATATGCAGGCAATCGTCAATGCGGCCAATGCCCAACTGCGAACCGGTGGCGGGGTGGCCGGTGCCATTCATCGGGCTGCAGGACCAGAATTGGATGAGGCCTGTCGTCCTCTGGCTCCCATCAAACCGGGAGAGGCGGTCATTACGCCAGCTTTTCAGTTGCCCAATGCCTGGGTGGTGCATTGTCTTGGCCCGGTTTACGAAGTGGATCAACCCAGTGATCAACTGCTGGCGGACTGTTATCAAAATGCCCTGCAGGTGGCTGATGATCATCAGGCGACTTCGATTGCTTTTCCGGCCCTGTCCACAGGGGCTTTTGGCTACCCCATGCAAGCGGCGGCCCAGGTGGCTTTCAAGGCGATTGCCGAGAAGGTGCCCCAGTTGTCTTCAGTCCGACATATCCGCTTTGTGCTGTTTAAGCCGTCCGACGTTGAGGTTCATGAAACGGCTTTTGGATTAGAGGGCTAGTTGCTGGCTGACCGAGTGAAGACTTACTTTTTGAATAACTTTTGAACTTCTGGTTGTTGAAGAGAGGGAGGCTATCTACCACCTTACAGGCATTAAGAAACCGCTGATTAACTATTGCGCTTGATTATCCTGCGTTGAAATTGACCTCAAAATGCTCATTTACTTTATGTAAACTCCGCTTTCTCGGCCAATTTCGCTGGCGACCTACATGGATGTAGGAAGTGCTGGAATTTATCAGGAATGAATTCAGCCCTGACCTGCGCTCGTGACGTTGATCAGAGGCTCCCTAGTTGCTGGCTAAACAAGTGAAGACTTACTTTTTGAATAACTTTTGAACTTCTGGTTGTTGAAGAGAGAGCAGTCCTGCACCACCTTCAGACCGTAGTCTGAATTTTCCGGTCTGCAGGTGGTTTCAATGGTCGGAATCAGTTCTTCGCTGGTGGGGTTGGCTGCTTTTTGTTGGGGTGTCTCCGGGGGTCTGGGTGCGCTTTTGATTGCCGGGGGCTGGGATGCCTTTGTGGTGTCTTTTTATCGCGGGGCGATCGGCTTGTTTTTTGTGCTGGGTTGGCTGGCGTTTAATCATCGCCATGCCAATCTGGGTAGTCGACGCTTGTGGATCTGGTCGGCTGTGGCTGGCCTGGGTGTGGCCGGTAACTTTGCCTTTTACTTTATCAGTATTGCCGAGGGGCGGGTGGCAATAGCCGCAACCCTGATGTATTGCGCGCCGGTTTTTGTGCTTCTGGTGTCTTTTGCGCTCAAGCTGGAAAAACCAACTCTTGGCAAGCTGGTGGCTCTGGTGATTATTCTGCTGGGGATACTGCTGTTAACCCAGGTTTATGATCTTAACGCCAGTGCGGTCAGTCTGGTGGGGCTGGTAGCCGGGCTTTTATCCGGGGTTTCCTACGCGCTTTGTATTTTCGCGTTTAAATACGCGTCCTTTTACGGCAGTTCGGCTTCAAGCCTGTCGATTGCACTCTTGGTTCTGTTGTTGGTGCTCTTCTGGCCAGCGGATAAAAATCAGCTGGTTATTGCCCTGCATTCGTCGTACTGGGTGGTCTTTTTGGGCCTGGGCATTCTGGGCGGTGGCCTTTCCTTCATGATTTATATTCTCGGCCTCAGGGCAACAGCCCCGGCGGTAGCGGCCATGCTGGCGATGGTGGAGCCGGTGACGGCTTCCTTGTTCGGGGTGTGGGTGCTGGATGAAAGTCTGGCGACTCAACAGCTAATCGGTATGGGCATGATTCTACTGGCCGTGACGGGGTTAAGTGTGACGTCCAGCAGCTAGGGAGGCCGCAGCCTCCCGTGGTTGGATCAGGATGTCTGCTGATAACGGCTGACCAACAGACTGGCGTTGACGCCCCCAAAACCGAAGCCGTTGCAGAGGGCATGCTCGACTGCATGTTCGCGGGCTTTTAAAGGCACCAGGTCGAGATCCTGCAGGGGTTCATCCGGGGTCTGCAGGTTGAGTGTGGGTGGCAGTTGTTGATGGATTACGGCCTGAGCCGTGAAGATGCTTTCCACCCCGCCTGCAGCGCCGAGCAGATGCCCCGTAGCTGATTTGGTCGAGGAAACGGGAATCTGAGGCAGGTCTTGTGCAAAGACCCGGCGCAGACTGGCGACCTCGGCCTTGTCACCCACCGGCGTGGAGGTGGCATGGGCATTGATGTACTGGATGTCGCTGGTCTTTAAGCCCGATTGCTTGAGGGCTCGTTGGATGGCCTGGGCTGCGCCGGAACCATCTTCCGGGCCGGAGGTAATATGGTGGGCATCACTGCTGGTGCCATAGCCACTGAGGACGGCCAGGGGCTGGGCACCTCGGGCCAGGGCATGATCCAGGGTTTCGATGACCAGCAGGCCTGCACCCTCACCCATGACAAAGCCATCGCGGCTGGCATCAAAGGGGCGGGATGCCGTGGCCGGATCTTCAGCCTGGGTGGAAAGTGCCTTCATGGCATTGAAACTGGCCAGGGACAGGGGATCAACACAGGCTTCAGTGCCACCGACCAAAGCGACCTTGGCTTCGCCAGTGCGCAGCAGACGCATGCCATCACCGATGGCCTGAACACCGGCAGCACAGGCGGTAACCGGGCAGCCCAACGGCCCCTTGAAGCCATAGCGGATGGAAACCTGACCGGCAGCCAGGTTGGCCAGAAAGGCGGGGACGGTGAAGGGCGAAAGCCGCCGATGACCACGGCTATCCAGGGTTTTCTGGGCCTGGGTAATGGTGGGGAAACCGCCGATACCCGTGCCGATCAGCGTGGCTGTGGCTTCCTGGTCTTCCAGATTATCGGGTTTCCAGCCTGCCTGCTGGAGGGCTTCTTCAGCAGCAGCCAGCGCATAGAGGGTAAACAGATCCAGCTTTTTGCGTTCCTTGGCATCCGTGACCTGGGCAGGATCAAAACCGCCTTCGGGGTCTTCCTCAGAAGAAGGCACCAGACCGGCCAGTTTGACGGGAAAGTTATCGACATCGAAGCGGTCTATGCGACCCAGACCGGATTGTCCGGCCAGCAGGCGTTGCCAGACGCGATTGACACCGCAACCCAGAGGACTGATCATTCCCATTCCAGTAATTACGATTGGCGAATTCATGGACTTACCTCGTCTTGTTGATGGAGTTGCAGGCCATGCTAATCGTCAGCACCATATGATCAAGGTAATATTCAGCGAGGAAAGAAGGCCCCCTATGCCCTACGCCAAGGACCATAAAACCCGCTCGCGGTCGCGGATACTGCAATCAGCCATGGAGCTGTTTGCCCGCTATGGTTTTAAAAAGGTGTCCATCAGCCAGATCATGAAGGAAGCCCGCATGACTCACGGGGCCTTCTATGCGCATTTTGAATCCAAGGAATCCCTCTATTCGGCTTCTTTTCTGGAGCTGCTCAAGGAAAGTGGCCGCTCGCGTCTGGTCAAAGCCCCCCTGCCGATCAAAAAGCTGATCGCCCTGGCTAGCAACTACTGGAATCTGCGCCAACAGGCCGAGCCGGGCCCCGGCCCCGAGACCCTCCTGTTCAATGAGGTGGGTAATGACAATGAAAAAATCCGTCCCTTGTTGCAAAGCTCCTACGAAGATTTGCGTCACCTCTTGGAAAGACGCCTCAAGGCTTTGAGTCGCCTGCAAAAGTTGGAGGTTTCCTCGGCCCTGATTCGTGACCGGGCTCGCGCCATCCTGGCTTCGCTGGTGGGCGCTGTGACCCTGGCCCGGATGCTGCCTGATGACGAAGAACGCCATGAGCTGCTGCGGGTGGCGCAGACCCAGATATTGGCACAGATGCAGTTATCACCTGTCAGAGTCAGTGACCACTGACTTATTTTCTTCCCCCTTGGTTCGCCCATAAAAAAACGCCGGTTAAGAAACCGGCGTTTTTGTTGGCTAGTCCTACTCCCATGCCAATCCTTCTGGTCAGGGTTCAGGTTTAAAAAATTATATTTCCGGGTACTTTCAGTACCCTGATAAAGAATAATATAAACTCTTTGGTTGGCTAGGTTCGAAAAAAATAATATATTGGTACTATGAGTACCTACAATCAATCAAAAATAAACCATTTGCTTAGCACTCAACCTCCGGGCGTAGTGCTGACTTCGTCATGGCTTGCTGATCAGGGCTACAGTCTTGATTTACAGAAGCGCTACAGGCGAAGCCAGTGGTTTGACTCTATCGGCACCGGCGCTTTGGTTCGTCATGGTGATCAGGTTGATTACCTGGGGGGTATCTATGCGCTGCAAACCCAACTGGGTTTAAGTGTACATCCGGCTGGAAAAACAGCCCTGTCGCTACAGGGCAAAGCGCATTACCTGGAGTTGGCTACCAAGAAGATACAGCTGTTTGGCGGAGTGGAGGATAACTTGCCACTCTGGTTTAAAAAGCATGCCTGGGGGGTGACACTCGATTGCAAGCTGAGTTCTTTTTTGCCTCCCGATTTGGGATTGGTCGATTTCAAGCATAAGGGTTTTAAGATCAGGATATCCTCGCCAGCCAGGGCAGTGCTGGAATGTCTCTATCTGGTACCTGGAGCGCAGCCGTTGGTTGAAGTGTTTGAGCTGATGGAGGGCCTGAATAATCTTCGCCCGGCCAGTGTGCAAAAGCTGCTGGAGACTTGTCGATCCATCAAGGTAAAACGTTTGTTTCTCTATTTGGCTGAGAAAGCCGGACATGCTTGGGTCGACTACCTCCAGTTGGATAAAGTCGATCTAGGGTCTGGAAAGCGTGTTATCACAGCCAAGGGGGTCTATGTTTCCAAATACCGGATTACAGTACCCAGGGAGTTGGCAGAATAGCTATGAAAGAGGCTTATAAAACGCAAGTCCAATTGCTGTTGGATGTCTTGCCGGAAGTGGCTAAAGAAACTTGCTTTGCAATGCATGGTGGTACAGCAATCAACCTGTTTGTGCGTTCTATGCCTCGACTATCGGTGGATATCGATCTGACTTATGTTGAGTTGAATGACCGTGATGAAGCTCTGGCAGCAATTCGTGAGGGTTTACTGGGTATAAAGCAACGGATTGAGATTTTGCGCTCGTCGATCCGCATTCAGCATCAGGAAAAGGCCTGCAAACTCCTTTTGGATGAAAAGGGCGTTAATATCAAGATCGAAGTGAATAGCCTGGCGCGGGGTCTACTGGGCGAGGTTGAAAAAAGACCGCTTTGTGATGAGGCTCAGGAAACTTTCGATGCCTTTTGTGTCATGCCGGTCGTTCCCCTGGCCCAACTTTATGGCGGAAAAATATGCGCAGCACTCGATCGTCAGCATCCCAGGGATGTGTTCGATGTTAAATTACTGCTGGACAATGAAGGTCTCGGCGATGAGATCAAATCTGGTCTGGTTTATAGCCTGATTTGTTCGAGCCGCCCCACCCACGAACTACTTGATCCCAATTTAATTGATCAGCGAGCTGCATTTGCACACCAATTCGAAGGGATGAGCTCTATCGCCTTCACTTATCAAGAGTTGGAATCCACGCGGCTGGAACTAATCAGGCGAGTTAGATCCTGCCTCAAGGATCAGGATAAGGCTTTCTTGTTGAGTGTTAACCGTTTGGAACCGGATTGGTCGATTTATGCCTATCAGAGGTTTCCGTCAGTAAAGTGGAAGCTATTGAATTTGAAGAAGTTTAAAACGGCCAAGCCGGACGAGTATGCTCGGCAGCTTAGAGCTCTGGATCGGCTGCTTGAATCCTGATAGCTGTACCAGATGCAGTTATCACCAGCCAAGGTAAGTGACTACCAACCTCTCTTTTTCTCTTGATTTGTCCATAAAAAAACGCCGGTTAAGAAGCCGGCGTTTTTGTTGGGTGGTTCTGACTGGATCAGGCTTTGTCAGGGTCCTTGATCAGGTATCTGGCAAAAGCAGGCAGTAGCCACAGGGCTCCGACCATGTTCCAGAGGAACATGAAGGTCAGCAGGATACCCATATCCGCCTGGAACTTGATGGGAGAAAAGACCCAGGTGCCCACGCCGATCGCCAGGGTCAGGCCGGTGAAGCTGACGGCCTTACCGGTGGATCTCAGGGTGTGGTAGTAGGCATCCTGCAGGTTTTCACCCTCACGCAGGTATTGGCGCAGGCGCGAATAGATGTAGATGCCGTAATCCACACCGATACCGACCCCCAGGGCAATAACTGGCAGGGTAGCCACCTTGACGCCTATACCCAGTTGGGCCATGAGAGCCTGACATAGAATCGAAGTCAGCCCCAGGGGTGCTACGATGCAGACCACAGCCCGCCAGGAGCGGAAGGTGATCAGAACCAGTCCGGCCACCACGGCATAGACAAAAATCAGCATAAAGGTCTGGGCGCGGGCAATTTCCTCGTTGGTAGCCGCTTCGATACCGGCGCTACCGGCAGCCAGCAGGAAGCGGGCGGCCTCGGAGTTATTGGCTTCGGCAAAGTCTTCCACCGCCTGGGTGACTTCGGCCAGGGTTGCTGCCTTGTGGTCTTCCAGATAGAGGATAACCGGTAGCAGATCACAGCGGTTGTTGATCATGCCTGCAGGCAGGTTACTCATGGCCTGGTTGAGGACATACTGGTTACGCGACAGGGCTTCCCATTTGAGGTTGCCTTCGTTGAAACCGGCAATCACCCGCTTGGCGACATAGGCCGGGGACACCGTGCCCTGAACACCGGAGGTGTTTTGCATCTGCCATTCCAGACGATCCACGGCTTCCAGGGCTTCATAGCTGACGCAGCCCTGCTCCGGGGTTTCCACCATGACCACCAGTACATCGGCACTGGTGGCATAGTTGCGGGTGACGTAGGCATTATCCTGGTTGTAGCGCGAATCCGGGCGCAGCTCGGGCGCGCCTTCATCAAGATCGCCGATCTTGAGGTCGGCACTGCCGACAAAACCCAATACACCCAGGAGTACTGCCGCCAGCAGCGACCAGGGCGCAACGCGGGCATGGGTAAAGAAGGACAAGCGGTGCCAGACAGGAGATACCTCCTGGCGCTTGCGTTCGGCACGAATCACGCTGGTTTTGCCCACGCCCAGGTAGGACATCACCAGGGGCAGGAGCACCAGATTGGTCAGGATGATGACCGCAACCCCCAGAGCCGCCGCTATGGCCAGCTCTCGGATCACCTGGATATCGATAAACAGCAGGGTGGTGAAACCGATGGCATCGGAAACCAGTGCCAGTATCCCGGCAATGTAAAGACCCCGGAAAGCCAGCCGCGCAGCGGTCATGCGATCGTGGCCGTGAGACGCTTCGATGGCCATGGCGTTGATCACCTGCACCCCGTGGGAGACAGCGATGGCAAAGACCAAAAAGGGCACCAGCATGGAGTAGGGGTCCAGCCCGTAGCCCATCAAACGCAGCATACCCAGCTGCCAGATGACTGCGACCACCGAACAGACCAGCGGAATGATCGAGCTTTTAAAGCAGCGTGAATAGAGGAACAGCAGGATAAAGGTAATCGCCAGGGCAATCAGGAAGAAAACGGCAACCTGGGTGGCCCCGTCAATCAGATCCCCGATCAGCTTGGCAAAGCCGATAATGCGGACACCAAAGTCCTCGTCACTGAACTGGGCACGCAGCTCTTCCAGTTCGGCAGAAAAGGCCTGGTAATCCAGGGGTTCGCCATCGACTTCAGCAACCAGGGGTGCCAGAACGATAGTGGAACGGAAGTTGTTGGCCACGAGAATGCCGACCTGACCGGATTTAAGCAGGTTCTGGCGTAGGCGCTCGAGGCTTTGCGGGCTGCCGTCATAGGTATCGGGGATGACCGTGCCGCCTTCAAAGCCTTCTTCAGTGACCTGGGTCCAGCGCACAGCCGGGTCCCAGAGAGAGCGTACGGCTGCCTGATCCACACCGGGCAGGTAGCGCACCTGATTATAGACTTCCTGCAGGCGCTGCATGTATTCGGGGGTAAAGATGTCCTCGTCTTCATCCTTGACGGTCACGGCAATACGCACGGCATTACCCAGACCACTCAGGTCCTCGCGCCGGTCCATGAAGTTTTCAATGTAGGGGTGCGAGAGGGGGATGAGTTTTTCGAAACTGGCTTCGGGTTCCACCTTGAGGGCCTGAGAACCCAGAAAGAGCGTCATGATAAGAAAAAACACCAGCCACAGAGGACGGTGGGCAAAGAATAGATTTTCGATCCAGGGAGCCTGGTTAGGGGTCTGGGTATTCATGTTCGGCTTCCTTTAACGGCTTTCTGCTGGCGCTGGCAGGGGTGTCAGGCGATGAAAACCACCACGACCCACGGCAATGATTTCATTTCTCTGGCGGGCCACGGCCACCAGAGATGAGCGGCCAGTCAGACTCAAGGTTTGCAGGGCTTGGGGTTGACCGAGCAGGTATTCGCCATTCTGGCCAACCACCAGTAAGCGTCCATCCTCCAGGGGCAGGCCACCATTCAGGGTTTGTTCGCCCGGGTGCTCCAGCGCCTGCCAGTTTTCCCCGGCATCGCGGGTGATAAAGAGATGGCCGCGCAAGCCGGTCACGACCAAGCCCTGGTCGCTGGTGGTAAAGAGTCCGAAAAAGGAGCCGGAATAGCCGGGATTGCGGGTTTCCCAGGTTTGGCCGCCATCGCTGGAAACATAGAGGCGGCCTCTTTCCCCGGCAATAAACAGGCGGCCTTGGCTATCCTGGGCCAGGGCGTTGTTGTGAAAGGCTTCGGGGTTGGGCAGAGCCTGACTCAGGGAGGTCCAGGTGTCGCCACCATCGCGTGTGGTCAAAAAGAGGCCATAGCCACCCACGGCAAAGCCTTCCTGCTCACTGATAAAGAGAACATCCAGTAGCGGGGGAACTTCTTCGGCTTCAGCCTGAAAATAGAGGTTATCCAGCTGCATGTAGAGATCATCCAGCCGGTCGGGGTCGGTGGTTGCGTCTTCTTCGGCTGCAGCGATGCGCTCTTCCATTTCCGGGATACGAGCCTGGGCTCTTTCTGGACCGGCCTGGAGTTCATGATGCACGATTTCCCAGTGGGCACCGGCATCGCGGCTGCGCAGAATCAGACCTTCGTGCCCCACGGCAAAGCCGATCTGAGGGGTCGCAAAGTCGACACCTGTTAGCTGGGCAATCACCGGCACCTGGGCCTGCTGCCAGTCCTGGCCAGGATCACGGTAAAGGATATGGCCACGCTCACCCACGGCGACCAGACGTTCGCCTGCCGAGGTGATATCCAGCAACAAACTGGATTTTGCCTTGTCAGATTCCAGTGCAGGACGCAGAAGGGTTTCCTCCGCCGCCACTGGGGTCAGGGGAAGAGTCCCAAGAATCAAAAAGATGACTAGACTGAAAACAGGAAAGCCAAGTAACAGCCGCATGGACTTGCTCCTTTATTGTTATGCTCAAGCCTGTGGCTAACTTTAGCACTAAATTTGATGTTCAGACAAACGCTCGTTTAAAATCATTGGTTATCAGGAGGTGGATCATGAACACCGAAACATCTTTGGCAGCTATGCAGTGTGAAGCCTGTCGCGAGGATGCACCCCCTGTCGAGGGCAGAGAGCTGGAAAAACAGCTTAAAGAATTGCCGGACTGGTCAGTCACCGAGGTGGAAGGTGCCAAACGCCTGCAAAGAGTTTATGCATTTCCGGATTTCTCTGCCGCGCTGGATTTTACCGTCAAGGTGGGGGAGGTGGCTGAAGAGGCCAATCATCATCCTCTGATTGTCACTGAATGGGGGAAGGTGACCCTGCACTGGTGGACTCATAAAATAGATGGATTGCATTTGAATGATTTTATTCTGGCCGCCCGAAGTGATGAGGTATACTCCAGCTTTCGCATTAATTGATTTTAAGGGGCAGGAGTGAAGCAAAAAAGTTTTTCGGGTTGCTGGCAGGGTCTTGCGACTCTTTTGCTGCTCCTCTTCCCGAGTTGGGTCCTGGCTCAGGGCGGCTATCTCAGTCTGCAAATTGAAAATGATGGTGTCCTGGGCGTGGACCGCCACTACACCCACGGCACCCAGCTCAATTACATGCCGGCATCGCCTCCACCGGACTGGGGCAAGGTGTTTTTTCCCGAAGCTCGGGGAGGCGGTGAACTGGCTTCGGAATGGGGCCTGGGTCAGGCCATCTTTACTCCAGCCGATATCGAGGTGGCCGATGACCAGCCAGAGGATCGCCCCTGGGCAGGTTATGTCTATGTCAGCTATTCCCTGTTGCACAAGCCTGTAAATCGCTCGACGGATCGTCAGGAAGGCCAGAAAATCCAGTTGACCCTGGGTCATGTCGGGCCGGATTCAGGTGCGGAACTGGCGCAAAAAAGTATTCACACCCTGATCGGCTCACCCGACCCCGAAGGCTGGGAGCACCAGTTGGGTAATGAGCCGACCTTAAATCTGCAGTATTTCTATAAATGGATGCACTATTATCCGGCTGGCGAAGGCCGTGAGGTGGAAGTCTCCCCTCTGGTCAGCGTGGCTCTGGGTAGCCCCTATACCCAGGCTTCAGCCGGAGTCCTTCTGCGTTGGGGGGATAACCTGCGTCTGGACTACGGCCCACCCATGATGCAGCCCAACTATCCCGGTTCCAGTTATTTTTCCCGGGGCACGCCCTGGAACTGGTATCTGTTTACCGGCGCTGAGGTACGTCAGGTGGCCTACAATCTCTTTCTGGATGGCTCCCTGCAGCGTTCCGGCCCGAGTGTGGATCGGAAAAACCAGGTGGGTTCGGCTTTTGCCGGAGCAGCCTTGATTTACCAGCGGGTGCGGGTGAGCTTTACCAGTGTGTATCGCACGCCCGAGTTTGATGGCCAGGGAGAAGGTGATTTTTTTGGGGCACTGAATTTCTCCCTCAGCCTTTAACAAGTACTTCCACTCAATGCTGATTTAAGCACGGGCTCCGACAAAGGGGTTGCTGCGTTTTTCTTCGCCCAAATTCGACATGGGGCCGTGTCCGGGAATAAAGCGGACGTCATCATCCAGGGTGAAAAGCTTTTCCTTGATCGAGCGGATCAGGGCAGGGCCGTCACTCTTGGGGAAGTCGGTACGGCCTATGCCACCGGCAAAGAGGACATCACCCACTTGCAGAAGCTGGTTGTCGGCATCGTAGAAGACGACATGGCCGGGTGTATGGCCGGGGCAATGGAAAACCTGGAGTTCGCTTTGGCCGATGCTGACCCGATCACCTTCTTCCAGCCACTGGTCCGGGGTGACCGGACGCGCTTCGGGAAAGGCAAACATGCGGCTCTGCTCGCCCAAGCCCTGTAGCCAGAATTCATCTTCCTTGTGTGGACCGATAATTTTAACGCCGGTCCGCTCTTTCAGCTGGGTCACGCCGCCAGCATGATCGATATGGCCATGGGTCAGGAGTAGCTGGGTCAATTTAAGGCCATGTTTTTCCACGGCTTCCAGCAGGCGATCGACTTCTCCACCGGCATCGATAATGGCCGCTTCTTTCGTCTGATCGCACCAGACCAGAGTGGCATTCTGGGCAAAGGGGGTTACGGGTATAATTTCGTATTTCAGCATTTCTGGCTCCAAGGACAAGATTTCTTGCAGATCAGGATAACATGCTGCCTTTTCAACACTGAAGCAGGTGGGTGACTGCTTCTACCAGACAGGATACGGGTATGGAATTTTTAACTGCCTGGCTGCCGGAACAGCTGTCTACGGAAATTTCTCTGCTATTGATCCTGGCGGCCGGTTTGACCTCGGGTGTCACTGCTGCGCTAGGAGTCGGGGGCGGGGTACTGCTGTTGGCGATCATGGCCCTGCTGGTCCCCCCTGCGGCCATCATTCCACTGCACGGCATGGTGCAGTTGGGCTCCAATGCCAATCGCACCCTGATGACCTGGAAGCATCTGGATTGGAAGCGCCTGGCGGCTTTTTTTCCGGGAGTACTTGTGGGAGCCTGGCTGGCCAGCCTGTTTCTGGTGCAACTGCCCATGCAGTGGCTGCAGCTAGGTATTGCCGGTTTTATCCTGTTTCTTTGCTGGGGGCCCAAGGTGCCACCGCTGGCGCTGGGCCGGGTGGGCAGTTTTTTGGCGGCAGCCCTGACCACTTTTATCAGTATGTTTGTGGGAGCAACCGGGCCACTGGTGGCAGCCTTTGTCAAGCAACAGCACCAGGGCGATCGCTTTCGCACCGTGGCCAACTTTGCAGCCTCCATGAGTCTGCAGCATCTGCCCAAGGCGGTGATTTTCGGTTCAGCCGGTTTTGTTTTTGCCGACTGGCTGGGACTCTTGGCCCTGATGATTGCAGCTGGCGCGCTGGGCACCTGGGCGGGGCTGAAGTTTCTGGCGCGCCAGAGTAACCAAAACTTCGCCCGCTTTTTTAATCTGCTGTTGACGCTGCTGGCTTTACGCCTGATCTGGCAGGCTTTTAGCTGAGCCTGTCAGGCTTGCCGATTCCTTCACCGAGAAGAAGTGAATACTGGAGGTCAGTTGGTCAGCATGGCTTAGCAGCTTCTGGGCAATCCGGCTGATCTGTTCGGCGGACTCGGCGGATTGTTCGCTGTGAGTGGACTGAAGGTTGATGCTGTCTGCAATCTCCTGCATGCGTCCCAGAACCTGTTCGGCTGAATGGCGGATTTTACCGATGGCATCAAAGGTCTGGCCGGATACCTGGGTCACCTGTTGGGTCAGGTGTTCACTCTGGTGGCTGGAGGCGACGGCCTCGGCGGTATCCTGGGTGATGACTTCCACCAAGGATATGATTTGTCGGGTCGCTTGCAGGGTGCGTTCGGCCAGGCTTCTCACCTCGTCGGCGACCACGGCAAAGCCGCGTTCATGCTCTCCGGCACGTGCTGCTTCAATCGCTGCATTCAGTGCCAGAAGATTGGTTTGATCCGAGACTTCACTGATGGTCTGGATAATATGGCTGATATTCTGTGAGCTTTGATCCAGACGGTTAATGGTGCCCAGCATCCTGCTGAGGGCTTCACTGACACTGTCCATATTGGCAATGCCCTTGTCGATAAACTGGCTGCCCTGCTCGGCATTGTTCTGCATCTCGCGAGCTGCATCACAGGTCTGGTCGATGTTGTGATGAAAATCGTGAACACTGGAGGAGAGGGCGCTACTGGCCTGACTCAGTTGGGTGCTGGAGCTGCCCAGATATTCGGCATATTCATGGATATTGCCAGCGGCCAGCTTGACCTGGTTCACCACTTGGCTGAGATTGGTCACCATGTCGGCGATGGCATGGCCCAGGTGGTCTTCGTCGCTTTTGGGTTGGATGCTGCGAGAAAGATTGCCCTGGGAAACGGCCCTGGCCAGCTTGGCCTTATCTTCCAGTTCATCCAGAAGCTGGTTAAAACTCTGGGCGACTTCACCCATTTCAGTACCGATTTCAATCTCCACCCGCTTGGACAGATCCCCCTTGTTGACGATTTCGCGAATGGTTTCCATGGTGTCCAACCAGGCCATGTGGGCACCGTGTTCGGAAATATTCAGACCCTTGAGTTCCTGATCAGGTGGTACTCTAAGGTTACCCAGTTTTTTGAGCAGGTAAAAAACGCCCAGCCCCATGATAAAGGTCCAGCCAAAGGTGGCTGCCACACCGATCAGCTGGATCAGGAATTGACTGCCATGGCTGCCTGTCGCCAGATTTTCCGCCGGGGCGAGAAAAGCCAAAGCCAGGGTGCCCCAGGCTCCCCCGAAACCATGAGCGGCAACAGCGCCTACAGGGTCATCCAGCTTGAAAATATACAGCAGCAGCCACTCACAGGCATAAACCAGAACACCGCTGGTAATCCCGATAATCACGGCTCCGGTTGGCGTGAGTACATTGGCACCGGCTGTTACCCCGACCAGACCGGCGAGAATACCGTTAAGAATACGCTCGACGACGGGAACCCGGTGAATCATCATGGACACAAAGAAAACAGCAACCCCACCAAAGGCACCAGCCAGCAGGGTGTTCAACAGGATGCCGGGGATATCACTGGAGGCTTCCAGGGTGCTGCCGCCATTAAAACCGAACCAGCCGAACCAGAGGATCAAAACACCGATGGAGGCGATGGCGACATTGCAGCCGGGAATATCTCGGGGTTTGCCTTCGCTATCAAAACGCCCGATACGGGCACCTAATACCAGGATACCGGCCAGTCCCATCCAGCCACCAACCGAATGCACCACCGTTGAACCGGCAAAATCCATAAAACCGCGTTCGGCCAGCCAGCCGTTCTCACCCGGCAGGTAAGCCCCGCCCCAGATCCAGTGGCCGACCACCGGATAAATCAAACCGCCAATGACCACGGCGACGATCAGGTAGGCGTGAAACTTTACCCTTTCCGCCACGGCACCGGACATGATGGTAACGGCGGTGCCTGCAAAAACCGCCTGAAAGGCGAAGAAAATCAATCCAAAGGGTTCGTCATTGCCTTGTAGCATGAAGCTGTCCACCCCAAACAAACCCCAGGTGGAAGAGCCGAACATCAAACCGAAGCCCAGAATCCAGAAACCGGCAATGGAAAAGATAAGGTCGGTGACATTCTTGATGGCCACATTGATGCTGTTCTTGGCCCTGACCAGCCCGGATTCCAGCCCGGTAAAACCGGCTTGCATAAAAAGCACCAGGCTGATGCCCGCAGCAATCCAGATAATATCCAGCTTACCCTGAAGATCAGCAAATGAATTGGCCAAGGCTGCGGTGGGCCAAAGAGTGAGCAGAATCACCAAAACACTGAGCGGTTTCATGCGAGTTCCCTTCCTGTGAGGTTTGTTTTTTCAGGCCTCAAAGCAATAGGGGTGCCAAACAGCGCTTTATTGATTTTTTATATAAATAAAAATGACTTGATGAAGAGAATATTGGGGTCCCTGATTTGATTGGCTTGGCATCAATCCAACAAAACACTACAAAAAGTAGGGTTTCTTCCAGATTGCTTGCAGGCCTTTAGCTGAGCTGGTTTAAGGATCTGGGGTCCTGTCGCCATAGCCAGAGGCTTAAGCCCAGGGTGATCATCAATACCAGCAGTGATCCGGCAATGACCCCCGACCAATGCCAGCGACTCCAGAAAAGATCCAGATAAAAACCGCCTGTACTTGCCCCCAGGTAATAGAAGACCAGATAGAGGCTGTTGGCACTGGCACGCGCTTGATGAGCCTGACGACTGACCCAGCCGGACAGGTGCGAATGACAGTAGAAAAAACCAAAACTGTTGATCAACAGCCCCGTCAGCAGGGCAAGCAAGTGGGGCACCAGAAGCACCAGACTGCCGATAATCAGCAAGCCTACGCCCAAGGCCATGCACAAGGGTTGGGGCAGGTGGCTGGCCAGGCGTCCGGATACTGAGGCGGCCAGGGTGCCGCTTAAATAGGTTAAAAACAAAAGGCCGATAAAACTGCTGCTCAGTAACCAGGGGTCACCAGCAAGCAGATAGCTGACATAGCTGTATTGATTGATAAAGATAAAAAAGTTCAAACCACCCAAGAGATAAGCGGCCACCAGCAGAGGGTTGCGTAGATGTCCTGTTAAATCCCTGAACATTTTTTGTATAGAAGGCGTCTTGGGTTTAAACTGGCGAGAAGCGGGCAGGGCCCACCAGAAAATCACCAGGCAGACCAGAGAGATCATGCTGGCTGCCAGAAAACTGGCGCGCCAATCAAAGCTGTCGGCAATAAAACCGGAAAACAGACGACCACAAATACCGCCCAGGGTGTTGCCGCTGATATAAAGGCCCACGGCCAGGGCCATGGCTCTTTTACTGAACTCATCGCCCATGTAGGCCAGGGCAACGGCCGGCAGACCGCCGAGTAGAAACCCCTGGAGCCCACGCAGATACACCAGGCTGGTAAAATCAGGGGCGAAAGCCAGCACCAGGGTCGTCAGCACCACCCCGGTCATGGTGATCAGCATGATGCTGCTTCTGCCCAGAGCATCGGATAGCGGACCATAGACGAGCAGGGATAAACCCAGCATCAGGGTCGCGATGGCCAGCGGCAGGTTGGCCTGCAGGGTGGTAATCCCGAAGTAGGCCTGAAGTTCGGGCTGCAAAGGCTGGGTGACATAGAGGTTGCTGAAGATCATGAAGGAGCCACAGCACAAGGCCAGGGTGGCTCGCCAGAAGGCTGGCGTACTTTCTTCGATCATGGAGTCCAATCAATATCAAGATGAGTGAGCAGCAGACTTTACGTTTTGCTTTAAAATAAGCAAAATATATCTTGTTGATTCTGAAAATAAGGCCATGTTATGGATATTCGTCCTCTACGCTATCTGGTTGCTGTTGCTGACTTAGGCAGCTTTACGCTGGCCGCTGAACGCCTGGGCGTGGCTCAGCCGGCAGTCAGCATGTCCATCCGTAATATGGAAAAACAGCTGGGCCTCTCCCTGCTGGATCGCGGTGAGAAAAGGGTTAAACCCACCGCTGAAGGGGCCTTGTTACTGACCCATGCACGTCGCATTCTGGATGAAACCGAAGCGGCTGAACTGGCCTTGAACGAAGCCAGGGGACTGACCAAGGGCGAAGTGCGGATAGGTATTCCCAGCATGCTGGGCTCCTATTACTTCCCGCCGATTCTGATGGCCTTCAAACATCGCCACCAGAACCTGAATCTTGCTGTTTTTGAAGATGGCACCCGCAGTATCCAGAAGAAAATTCGTGAAGGCACTCTGGATGTGGGCGTGATCGTCGCTGACCGGATTCCCAATGATCTGGAAGCGGTTCCTTTTTTGCGTGAAGAAATGGTGGTTTGTGTGCCTCACGACCATCCCTTTGCCGAGCTGGATGCTGTTTCCTATGAGGATTTCCTGCAGGAAGAACTGGTTCTTTTCAAGGAAGGCTATTTCCATCGCGAATTCATCGATCGGGTTTGTGAAGAATGCAATCTCACACCGAGGGTGGCTTTTGAATCCAATCTGATTCCCCTGACCAAATCCATCGTCCGCCAGGGTTTCGGGATTACCGTCTTCCTGAAAATGGTGCTCAAGGATGAACCCGATCTGGTCGCTGTTCCCTTCAAGGAAAGAGTCTTTTTGAACATGTCCATTGCCTGGAAGAAAGGGGCCTATCAATCCATTGCCGACCGTGCCTTTGTCGACTTCCTGCTGGAGCACGCCGAAGTTGCGGCGGATTAAAAACGAACAAAGGTGATGGTGTGAATCCCCAGCGTGATATTGATCTGATTAATCAGTTACTAGCTCCGGGTGTAGAAACCGATTGGCTAGAGTTCAAGAAAGATAACTTTGAGCCAGATATGCTGGGGGTGCGAACTTCCGCCCTGGCCAATGCAGCTCGTCTTGCCGGTAAGGATTGTGCGTATATGCTCTGGGGTATTGATGACTCCAGGGCAGCCGTCGTGGGAACTCGTTTTAACCCAGATATCCAGAAAGCCCATAGTCAGGAACTGGCTTTCTGGCTGGCAAGGCAACTGCAACCCAGTATCGCTTTTGAGTTTCGTCGGGTGGAGCACCCAGAGGGTCTGGTGGTAATACTGGAAATTCCGGCAGCCACCTCGTCTCCTGTTGCTTTCAAGAATATACCCTACATTCGTATTGGCAGTGCCATGCCCAAACTAACGGATTACCCCGAACGTTACCAACAGCTGATTGAACGATTACGACCTTACACCTGGGAGCATGCTCTGGCACGCCAGTACGTCAGTGGTGATGAAGTGCTGAGCCTGTTAGATTACAGCAGCTACTTCAAACTGACCCAACAGCCACTTCCTGATAACCGACAGGGGATTTTTGACAAGCTGGAAGCCGAGCGTCTGATTCAAAAGGATGTGGGTGAGTATTGGAATATCACCAACCTGGGGGCGATTCTTTTCGCCCATGATTTGACTCTGTTCAGTAATTCATTGGCGCGCAAGGCTGTTCGCTTTATTGCCTACGCAGGTAAAAACAAGGCGGCTCAGGTCAGCCATCGTGTGGAAGGTAAAAAAGGCTATGCGGTTGGTTTTGAGGGCTTGATCGAGTACATCAAGGATATTCTGCCCAAGAATGAACATATTGATCTGGCTTTGAGAACTGAAGAGCCCTTATTCCCCACGATTGCAGTTCGTGAGGTGATTGCCAATGCGCTGATCCATCAGGACATGACGATTACCGGTGCCGGGCCACAGGTGGAAGTGTTTCGGGATCGTATGGAAATCACCAATCCGGGTAAACCCCTGGTGCCTGCTGAGAGAATGATAGATCTGCCACCACGTTCCCGAAATGAGGCTTTAGCAGCCTTGATGCGACGCATGGGAATGTGTGAAGAACAGGGCAGTGGTCTGGATAAAGTAATCGCTTCAATTGAATTGTATCAGTTGCCACCTCCCTTGTTTCGGGAGGAAGCCTCTGCAATGCAAGTGGTGCTTTATGGTCCCCGTACTTTTGCTCAGATGACTCCAGAGGAACGGGTTCGTGCCTGCTATCATCATGCTGTACTCAAGTTCCTGAGTGGCGAGCGGATGAAAAATGCCACCCTTTGTGAGCGCTTTGGTATTGAAAGCCGTAATGCTGCTCAGGCTTCAACCGTTATCAAAAAAGCAAAAGAATCAGAATTGATTCGTGAAGCTGACCCTGAACACCCCAGGGCGGGTTATGTGCCCTGGTGGGCCTGATTTCTTGATCGTGTTTTGATTCTTATAGGTTTTTTGACAGAGAGATTAATGGAAGTTCTTTATAAACAACGATATAGGATTTAATTTGGATAACTTTTTCTTGATCGTGTTTTGATCTTACCAACGAGCACTCTTAGTCAACTGCAACGCCTTTAATCAAGGCAAAGGTTTTCATCCCCGGGCCCAGCGGCAGACGCTGAACCGAACGCCGGGATACCCGGGCCAGCAAAGTCTGTTGCCCCATTTGCAGGCGCACCAGGAGCTGGCTGGGATTGGGATCGGATTGGATATCCACAATCCGGGTTTCCAGGCAGTTAAGCAGACTGATGGCTTCGGGCGGTTTTAGTGCCAGGACCACATCCCGAGCCAGCAGTCTTACCCGTGTTTTTTGCCCCTCATTTAATCCACAACGGCTGATCAACAGGGTTTGACCTTCCACCTCCAAGGCAGTCATGCCTTCTCCGGCATCCGCCTCTCTCACCTGGGCTTCCAGTACGCTGGATGCTTCCTGAGTTTGGGTAAAGGGTAATTCGGGGTGGGTGAGTAGTTCCTGCAGGGGGCCCTGGGCCAAAACCCGGCCCTGATCCAGCACCACCAGATGATCGGCCAGGCGGGTTACTTCCTCCAGAGCATGGCTGACATAGATGATGGGGATTTCCAGTTCTTCCTTGAGCCTTTCCAGAAACGGGAGGATTTCCGCCTTGCTGGTGGTATCCAGTGAGGCCAGGGGTTCATCCATCAGCAACAGCCGGGGGCTGGTCAATAGAGATCGCCCCAGGGCTACCCGCTGGCGCTGGCCGCCGGATAATTGGGCAGGCCAGTGATCGAGCAGGGCTTCCAGCCCCAGGAGGCGGGTCACTTCCTCGGGGTGGAGTTTGCGCTCACTTTTAGCCGTGCGTTGATAACCATAGAGGAGATTTTTGCGCACACTCAGGTGGGGAAAGAGACTGGCTTCCTGAAAGACATAGCCCAGGGGGCGCTGGTGCAGAGGGACAAAATAGCGTCCCTGTTGCCAGACCTGGCTATTGAATTTCAGGTAGCCGTCTTCAATTCTTTCCAGTCCTGCCAGGCAGCGTAAGAGGGTGGTTTTTCCCGACCCGGAGCGACCAAAGAGGGCAGTGACTCCGCGAGTGGGCAGTTGCAATCGGGCTTGCAGGCGAAATTCGCCCCGTTGGAGTTGAAAATCGAGATCAAGCAAGGTTCACCCCCTGAAAACGCCGATTCAGCGCAAATACCAGCATCAATAGGATAAAAGAGGCCGCGACCAGAACCAGGGATAGCTGATGGGCTGCAGCGTAATCCATGGCTTCGACATGATCGTAGATGGCAATCGAGGCCACCTGGGTGCGACCGGGAATATTACCGCCAATCATCAGGAGCATGCCGAACTCACCCAGGGTATGAGCAAATGACAGTACGCAGGCGGTAAGCAGGCCCCGACGTGATAGCGGCAGCACCACGGTGAAAAAACGATCCAAAGGCGAGGCGCGTAGACTGGCCGCTGCTTCCAGTACCCGCCCTCCGGCGGCAGCAAAGGCATTTTGCAAAGGCTGGACGACAAAGGGCAGGGAGAAGAGCATGGACCCAAGAACCAGGCCGGTGAAAGTAAAGGCCAGATGGCCGATGCCCAGGGATTCCAGCAGTCCGCCCAGTGCTCCCTTGGGTCCTAAAAGAACCAGCAGATAAAAGCCCATGACCGTGGGAGGTAGAACCAGCGGTAAGGCAACAAGAGCTTCCACCAGAACCTTGAAACGGCTCTGGCTCTGGGCCAGCCACCAGGCCAGTGGCATCGACAGCAGCAATAAAAAGAAGGTGCTGGTGACGGCCAACTTCAGGGTCACTCCCAAGGCTGTTAAATCACTGGGCGCAAGGAGCATGGCTTAATTTCCTTCACCGGGGGTATAACCGGCAGCGCGGATGATGGCTGCTGCTTGGGGAGAGCGAATAAATGCCATGAATTCTGCAGCCAGTTGCGGGTCTTCGGCTGTTTCAAGAATCACAGCCTGCTGCACGATGGGATCATAGCTGTCGGTTGGAGGCAGCCACCAGGAACCCTGGCCATCCACTTGCGGATGTTTGATTTGCGACAGGGCAACAAAGCCTAAGGGTGCAGCCTGGGAAGCAACCTGGCTGTAGGTCTGGCCGATATTCTGCCCACGCAGAAGTCGCTGCTCGGCTTCCAGTTGCTCCCAGATGCCCAGACCTTCAAGCACCTGTTGGGCCGCTGCACCATAGGGAGCATTACGCGGATTGGCCAGAGCCAGGTACTGGTAGTCACCTTGGGTCAGGCTGGCACTTGCGTCCTGGATTTGATTGGGATCGGCCGACCAGAGCACAACCACACCCTGGGCATAGGTGAAAAGGGATTCTGACAGGGCCAGACCATCGGCCACCAGTGCCTGGGGGCGGCGGGAATCAGCAGCAAAGAAAACATCAAAGGGAGCGCCATTCTGAATCTGGGCAAACAGGGAACCGGTCGATCCCGAGCTAATCACCAGTTGATGACCGCTGGTGTCCTGATAGAGCTCGGCCAGTTGTTCCAGGGTGCCATTAAAATTGGCAGCAACGGCTACGCGTATTTCCTTAGCCTGAGCTGTTGTAGCGACGAATAGAATCGCAACCAGCGTTAAAAAAACTTTTTTCATGGTGTATCTCCTTATCGATTAAATGGCCGCAGGCAGAGCAACCGGCTATCGGGATAGAGGCCTTTCAGCAGAAGCTGCTAGTGCCTGGCAGGTTGAATTTGGCAAGGAGCATGCCATTTCCGGTTTTTATTATTTCCATGGCTATATAACGCTGCCTTTTTTACTAGGGCCAGGGGGTGGTGGTCGCTACCATTCAGGTTGGTTTTGCGACAATTTGTTGGTGTTTGTTGCAAGCCGGCAGAGGTTTTTGCCTGAAGAAGTCACTGACAAGGGCTAAAAGCCGAAAGAAGGGATGGCATGGATTTCGCTGTAGCCTGGTAGTAATAGCCCGACTGGAAAGTCATTCAGTGGTTGCTGGTGACCCGGGCTTCCCGACATTGGAGAAATCGCATGCTTCCCTCGTTTAATGAAAGTTTTGTCAGTCGTCTGCAGTTGGAAAACTCGGCCGGTGCTGCGCTTTCCGATAGTCGTATTCAGCTGCTGGAAGCAATCGATCGTCTGGGTTCGATCAATCAGGCAGCCAAGGCGGTACCTCTATCCTACAAGGCGGCCTGGGAGGCCATAGATCTGCTCAATAACACTTCGCCTCAACCCCTGGTAGAAAAGACTGCCGGGGGAAGACGTGGCGGTGGGACGCAGCTAACGGATTACGGGCGACGGATGGTTTCCCTTTACCGGGCACTGGAAGGCGAATATCAGGCGACCCTGAAACGCATGCTGGAGGGCATGAATGGACTGGAACAGGGGAGCTTGGGTGAGTTCCAACAACTGATGCGACGCCTGTCCATGCGGGCCAGTGCACGGAATCAGTTTATCGGTTCGGTGGTGGCACTCAGAGCCAGGGGGCTGAATTATCAGGTTAATCTGCAGCTCTGCGAAGGCCAGGAGCTGGTTTGTCTGATCACCCAGGCCAGTGCCGAGCAGTTGCAGTTATCACTCGGACGTGAATATTTCGCACTCTTCAAGGCGGCAGGGCTGAAGGTGACGACTCAGCAGACGGTTATACAGGGCTATGCCAACCAGCTTTGGGGCGAAGTGGTGGCCAGAACACCGCAAGAGGAACAGCTGGAGGTGGAGCTGGCTTTGCCGGGGGGGCTGACGCTGGTGGCGGTGATCGCGGCTGGTGACAGTGAGGGAATCGAGATCGGTGAGCAGGCCTGCGCCTGTTTTGATGCCGAGCAGGTGATCCTGGTGGCTTGTGACTGAAAGCCAACAACCGCATCCGTGGATGCGGTTGCACGGATCACTTACTCACTGGGGTACTCGATGAGTACGTCTTCATCGCGCAGAATCATCTGGCAGGCCAGACGCCAGGGAGCGGGTGGCAGGTCATCCACCAGCATCTGGTCAATCTGATCCTGGTCGATTTTACCCATTTCCTTGAGTACAGCAGTTTCCCGTGGGTTCAAGGGACCACCCATGGGGGTGTTTTCTTCCAGGTTGGTCACCTTGACCATGCAGGTTCCACACTCGCCATTCTGGCAGCCAAAATCAATGGGAATATGATTTTCCTTGGCCATTTGCAGAATGGTTTGCTTATGACTTCCAGCCACCGCGTAGGTGGTTTTGTCCTGATGCAGACTACTTTTAAAAGTTACTTTTGCCATAGTTTCTGCTCCTCTCATCGGATTATTAGGGCTTTCCTCCAGGGATAGCCGAGAGAGCTAGGGCAATAACTGTACCAGTGCTTTGATAATAACCCTTTGATCTTCAGGGTTTAGGCGGCGAGGGAGGTGGAGAGATAAAAAAGCTTTGTCGCTAAGGCGACCTTTTGTCGGGCTTGTAGTCTTTTTTGCTACAAACCCGACAGAGGTTTTGAGGTGATTAAGCAACTTCTGAGGCGGGTTTCCAGCAGGTAGCATGGCGCAGGTGATGTGCCAGGGGGTCATCCCAGGATTGCTGGTGCTCGTCCTGCCAGCTGCAAAGCTGCATGTGCAACTCCAGAGGGTCCAGATCTTCACCCAATTCCAACTGATGCTGGTAGTGGGTCAGCAGGGAAATCAGCTGCTGGTGCTGGCTGCGATGGGCATCGTAACCGGCATACTGGGTGGCCAGCATAAAGCGTTCTTCCTGATCAAAATGCTCGCGTACATTCATCACCAGATTGTTCAGCAGGCAGGGCAAAGCCGTTCTGGAAACCAGTGGCAAGGCGCCCAGCAGGGCAGTGAACAGATGATGAGCCTTGTCCATGGCTGGTAAATCATAGTGCTGTAATCTCAAAGTGGGCGTGATATCAGGCATGGGCAGAGACCTCGGCTAACAGGGCGTTGAGACAATCATCGTGGTTCAGGTTGAGAATTTCAAACCCCTGACGTTCCAGAAACTTGGCTTCCTTGGGGGTGGGATCTTCAATACAGGCCCATCCTGCCGGATTACCGGCATCATAAACAATGTCATTGATCAACATTCTGGGTGTATCCCGATCCAGTCTCAGACCCAGCAGCAGATACTGCATGCCTTTACGTTTCTGCTTGAGAAAAGGTGGCATGCCAAAGCCACCCATCAGCTCTGTCAGGTAGTCGACATAGTCGGCATCCGAGGCCACGTAGAGAGATTCGGGCAGAGGTGTCCCCACAGGCTTGAACAGGATGGGCAGGCTGGAATCAGCGTTTTCCAGATCAACCGCCTGGTAACTCTGACCATCATGCTGGAAAAGACGATAGCGTTCAGTGCCACCCCCGATGCGGGCCACGCCGACCACCAACAGGTGAGGCGTTTTTTGCCAGTGGTCTTGTATCTGGGTATCCCGGTTCAAATCTATTACATAGTCCAGGCCTGCCTGACTGATTTTTTGATGCAGGTCTGACTGGCTCCATTCCGTGTCGCGATAGGTGGTATCCAGAAAGCGGGTGACGGCCTTTCTACCGCGCTTGAGTTCGATATTCATGGCAGCGCGGGGAAATTCATACATCAGTTTGGGTGCCATGGGGCGGCCCTGATTCATGGCAATGATCAGGCTGTCGCTGTCTGCAGGCATGGCATTGCCGTCCTTGTCGGTGATGCCTTCCAGAGCCTGATGTCCGAGAACTGGCACGCAGCGCCCGGCATCCCAGGCTTCCAACAGGCTGGTCGGTAATGGCTGAGTCATGCTTTTACTCCTGCTTTAGCTAGAAAAAAGTCTTAAGGGTCAGAGCAATTCCCATGCCACGCAGGGGTTGTTGTCGTCAGTACGACAAGGAAATTTTGTTTGTCGCCTCCTGTACGCCCACACAAAACCTAGGGTTTTTATAAAAGTCTTTTAAAAACAGTTGATTAAAGATTTTTTGAAGGCTGGCACGTGCCTTGCCATTACCTAAGTAGCGGCGGAGAAGGCTTCGCCACTTGTACCTTAAAACTTGTGTACCTATGAGGAGAAAGACAATGGCACTACGTCAAGCTGCTATTTACGGTAAAGGCGGTATCGGCAAGTCGACCACGACCCAGAACCTGGTGGCTGCACTGGCTGAAATGGGTAAGAAAGTCATGATCGTGGGCTGTGACCCCAAGGCTGACTCGACTCGTTTGATCCTTCACTCTAAAGCTCAAACCACTGTAATGCACCTGGCTGCAGACGCTGGTTCCGTAGAAGACCTGGAACTGGAAGATGTAATGGCTGTGGGTTACGGCGATGTTAAGTGTGTTGAGTCCGGTGGTCCAGAACCCGGTGTTGGTTGTGCCGGTCGCGGTGTAATCACTGCCATCAACTTCCTGGAAGAAGAAGGTGCTTACGACGAAGAGCTGGACTTTGTTTTCTACGACGTACTGGGTGACGTTGTATGTGGTGGCTTCGCTATGCCTATCCGCGAAAACAAGGCTCAGGAAATCTACATCGTAGTATCCGGCGAAATGATGGCCATGTTTGCTGCCAACAACATCGCCAAGGGCATCGTGAAGTATGCCAGCTCCGGTGGTGTACGTCTGGCCGGCCTGATCTGTAACAGCCGTAACACTGACCGTGAAGACGAACTGATCGAAGCTCTGGCAAGCCGTCTGGGCACCACCATGATCCACTTCGTACCTCGCGACAATGTTGTACAGCACGCTGAAATCCGTCGTATGACTTGTATCGAATACGATCCCAAGGCCAAGCAGTCCGACGAGTACCGTACTCTGGCTCAGAAAGTAATCGATAACGAAAAATTCGTTGTTCCTACTCCTCTGGAGATGGACGACCTGGAAGACCTGCTGATGGAATTCGGTATTCTTGAAGAAGAAGACGAAAGCATCGTGGGTAAAAAAGCTGACGAAGTGGTTGCCTAAGCAACGACTAATACTGACTCATGAGCGTGCCTGCGGATGGGCAGGCCACGCTGGAGGATAAGTAGCATGACTAAGTTGAATAAAGACGAAGCCCAGGCGCTGATTCAGGAAGTGCTTGAGGTTTATCCTGAGAAGGCCAAAGAGGATCGTGCCAAGCACTTGAGCGTTAACGATACCAGTGACGAATCTCAAAAGTGCGTAACGTCCAACCGTAAATCCCTGCCCGGTGTAATGACCATTCGTGGTTGTGCCTACGCGGGTTCCAAGGGTGTGGTTTGGGGTCCTATCAAGGACATGATCCATATTTCCCACGGTCCTGTTGGTTGTGGTCAGTATTCACGTGCCGGTCGTCGTAACTACTACGTAGGTACGACCGGTGTGGATAGCTTCGGCACCATGAACTTCACTTCCGATTTCCAGGAAAAAGACATCGTATTCGGTGGCGACAAGAAACTGTCCAAGCTGATTGGTGAAATCGACCAGCTCTTCCCTCTGAACCGGGGTGTGAGTGTTCAGTCCGAGTGTCCAATCGGTCTGATCGGTGATGACATCGAAGCCGTTTCCAAATCCAGCAGCAAGGAAATCGGCAAGCCCGTTATCCCTGTTCGTTGTGAAGGCTTCCGCGGTGTTTCCCAGTCTCTGGGTCACCACATTGCTAACGATGCCATTCGTGACCACGTTTTTGATCGCGAAGGCGGTGGCAATGATGTCGAGCCTGGCCAGTATGATGTTGCCATCCTGGGCGATTACAACATCGGTGGTGATGCCTGGTCTTCCCGTATCCTGCTGGAAGAAATGGGTCTGCGCGTTGTAGCCCAGTGGTCCGGTGACGGTACCCTGGCGGAAATGGAACAAACTCCTAAAGTGAAGCTGAACCTGCTGCACTGCTACCGTTCCATGAACTACATCTCTCGTCACATGGAAGAGAAGTACGGTATTCCCTGGGTTGAGTACAACTTCTTCGGTCCTACCAAAATTGCCGAGAGCCTGCGCAAGATCGCTTCCTACTTTGATGACAGCATCAAAGAAGGCGCCGAGAAGGTCATTGCCAAGTATCAGCCCATGATGCAAGCAGTGATTGACAAGTACAAGCCTCGTCTTGAAGGCAAGAAAGTCATGCTTTACGTCGGTGGTCTGCGTCCTCGCCACGTTATCGGTGCCTATGAAGATCTGGGCATGGAAGTGGTTGGTACTGGTTACGAGTTCGCTCACAAAGATGACTATGAGCGCACCAACCAGGATGTGGGTAACGCTACCCTCATCTACGATGACGTCACCGGCTTTGAGTTTGAAGAGTTCGTCAAGCGCGTTAAGCCTGACCTGGTCGGCTCCGGGGTTAAGGAAAAGTACATCTTCCAGAAAATGGGTGTGCCTTTCCGTCAGATGCACTCCTGGGACTATTCCGGTCCTTACCACGGCTACGATGGTTTCGCCATCTTTGCCAAGGATATGGACATGACGCTGAACAATCCTTGCTGGAGCAGCATGACACCACCCTGGAAAGCTTCTGAAGAAGCTGACAAAGCGGCTGTTGCTTAATTTAACTATTTACCTTAGGCCCGCGTTCGCAGATTAGCGGCCGGGCTAGGAGAAGGTCATGCAAAACGTAGACGATATCAAACAAAGCTATCCTCTGTTTCGTGAAGACGAATACAAGGATGTACTGACTCGCAAGAAGTCCGACTATGAAAAAGGTCACGCCAAGGAAAAGGTTGATGAAACCTTCCTGTGGACCACTTCTGAAGAGTATCAGGATCTTAACTTCCAGCGTGAAGCGCTGACTGTTAACCCTGCCAAGGCTTGTCAGCCTCTGGGTGCGGTTCTGTGTTCACTGGGCTTTGAAAAAACACTGCCTTACGTTCACGGTTCCCAGGGTTGCGTTGCCTACTTCCGTACCTACTTCAACCGTCACTTCAAAGAGCCAGTTGCCTGTGTTTCTGACTCCATGACGGAAGATGCGGCGGTATTCGGCGGCCAGAAAAACATGGTTGCCGGTCTGGAAAATGCCAAGGCTCTGTACAAGCCAGAGATGATTGCCGTTTCCACCACCTGTATGGCGGAAGTTATCGGTGATGACCTCAACGCCTTCATCGGTAATGCCAAGAAAGACGGTGCTGTTGAACAGGAATTCCCTACTCCTTTCGCTCACACACCTTCCTTCGTTGGTTCTCACATTACCGGTTGGGACAACATGTTCGAAGGGATCGGTCGTTACTTCACCCTGAACTACATGGAAGACAAGAAGGTTGGCAGCAACGGCAAAATCAACCTGGTTCCCGGTTTTGAAACCTACCTGGGCAACTACCGTGTTATCCGTCGCATGATGGAAGACATGGGTGTTGAGTACAGCCTGCTGTCCGATCCTTCCGAAGTACTGGATACACCTGCTGATGGTGAATACCGCATGTACGAAGGCGGCACCAGCCTGGATGAAATCAAGGACGCGCCTAACGCCCTGGATACCATCCTGCTGCAGCCTCAACAGCTGGTTAAAACCAAGAAACTGGTTACCGGTACCTGGAAGCACGAAGTACCTGACCTGAACATTCCTATGGGTCTGGAATACACCGATGCCTTCCTGATGGAAGTATCCCGCATCAGTGGCAAGCCAATTGCTGACTCTCTGGCCAAAGAGCGTGGCCGTCTGGTCGACATGATGACCGACTCCCACACCTGGCTGCATGGCAAGAAGTTTGCTCTGTTCGGCGATCCTGACTTCACTTACGGTCTGACCAAGTTCCTGCTGGAGCTGGGTGCTGAACCTACCCACGTTCTCTGCCAAAGCGGCAGCAAGCGTTGGGAAAAGCGAATGAAGAAAATGCTGGAAGTTTCAGCACCTGCCGGTATGGACGTCAAGCTGTATTCACGTCACGACCTCTGGCACTTCCGTTCGCTGATGTTCACCGACAAGCCTGATTTCATGATCGGTAACTCCTATGGCAAGTTCATTCAGCGTGACACCCTGCACAAGGGCAAAGAGTTCGAAGTTCCCCTGATCCGTCTGGGCTTCCCCATCTTTGACCGTCACCACATGCACCGTGCCACTACCCTGGGTTACGAAGGTGCCATGCAGATGCTGACTACTCTGGTCAACTCTGTACTGGAGCGCCTTGATGACGATACCCGCCTGATGGGTCAGACCGACTACAACTACGATCTGGTCCGCTAAGGCGATCCGGGAAGCTTTCTGAGCTTCCCGGCGTTTGAACCTGGTGCTCAAGGTTGGCTGTGATTTGCAACGCAAAAAAGCAGTCAGCCTTGTGCTGCTCAGGGGTACAACCCAACTAACGCTTGATGAATCACAGGAGTTTTACATGGCCAATATCATCATCAGCCAGGCAGTGGACGGAGGCTTGACCTTCTATATGCCCAAAAAAGACTTGGAAGAAAAGGTGCTTTCGCTGGAATTTACCGAAGCTGACAAATGGGGCGGAGAGCTAAAACTGGCCAGTGGCCAGAGCTACTACATCGATCCCATGGCTGAGCCTCGGTTGCCTAAGTCCTTGCGTGCCCGGCGGATGGATTAGAAACCACTGATTAACTATTGCGCTTGGTTATGCGGCGTTAAAATTGCTCTCAAAATGCTCGTTTACCCGTTTGTAAACTCCGCTTTTTCGATCAATTTTGCCTTACCTAACCTTCGCTCATTACGTTAATCAGAGGCTTCTTTGGCCTTGCAACCTGTTTTACTTTGGAGAATCTAATCATGGCAATGCAAATCGATCCAGACGTATGTACCGCTTGTGGTGATTGTGAAGTGGAATGCCCCACAGTATCCATAACCCCTAAAAACGGCGTTTACGCCATCAACCCCAAAACCTGTGATGAGTGTGTTGATGAGGGGGAACCACGCTGCGTTCCAGTATGCCCCGTTGACTGCATCTCCAAGGCCGCTTAATCCAGAGCTGGTCCGGGCCACCCCGCAAGGGTGGCCTTTTTTCTCTCTAAGGAGCCTCTGATCAACGTGATGAGCGCAGTTTAGACAAGGCGAAATTGAACGAGAACGCGGAGTTTACAAGAAGTAAATGAGCATTTTGAGGCCAATTTCAACGCAGAATAAACAAGCGCAATAGTTAATCCTAGGTTTCCTAAGCTACCATGCAAGGTGAAGATCATGTCCAGTATCAGCAAGGTTGCAGCCCAGCGTCTGTCTCACGCAGCCCGCGTTCTTTCCGAAGATGATCCTGCCAACTTTATTCTTGCCCTGGGTTCCCACCTGGGGCTGCCAATCACCGAAGACAAACTGAAAACCCTGACCGTTGAAGATATGAATCGTATCCTCAGCGGTGAAGACGGTCTGCTTCCGGAAAACTATCAACATGCCAGTATGCAGCTGGCCTTGCGTCACCTTTGGGGTGATGAGAGTGGTCAACAACCGCCACCCGAGGTGGAAGAAGAACCGGCTGAACTCAAGGGCAAAGCCGGGTTGCTGGTGGCCGTAGCATCGAATCAGGAACAACAGCTGGATGGCCACTTTGGTTCCTGCCTGCGTTTCCTGATCTACAAGGTCAGCAAGGAAGGTGTTTACCTCAAGGAGGTTCGTGAGGCCTCACATCTGGATCGCGGTAGTGAGCGCAATGCTCTGAGAGCCGAACTGCTGAAGGATTGCCAGCTGCTCTATGTGCAATCCATTGGTGGACCTGCTGCAGCCAAGGTGGTGAGAGCAGGCGTGCATCCGGTCAAATTCCCGCTGCCTGGCCCCGCTCGTGATGCCCTGGCTCAGTTGCAAGGGCACCTGGATAATCCTCCGCCCTGGCTGGCTCGGGTACTGGGTGTGGATAGTTCGGTGAGCCTGCGCTTCACCGGGGAGGTGGAAGAATGATTTCTGCTGAAGGTCTGCAAAAACTGGCCGCTCAAATCGAAGAAACTCCTGAAAACCAGCGTGACGAGCGTTTTAACGAGTCCTTTGAAGAAGGTCGGGTTACCTTGTGTATGGAAGATGATATTCCTGGCATGGCCAAGCCGGTTTACCAGGGGCAGGGCTTTGATATCTATCTGGTCGATGCCAGTCAGGAATGTGCCAGTTTGACCAATGATCTGGAAACAGCCTGCGGCGTGGTTGTCGCCCTGCATGATGATGAGGACTGAGTATGGCACTGATGACACAAAAAGCTCGCCCTGTCCCGACTTCCACCCCCAAGATCTCCGATCTGGCGGCAGGAATCCGCTGTGTTAAACCTCGCCCGCACCATGCTCCACTGCTGGAGTACCTGCGCGAAGTCTGGCCGGAGATGGAGTTTCAGCATCGTCTGACGCGCTCCGGCTGGTATCGTCCCGGCGGCGTTTTAAGCTCAACCGGGCAGGAATTGGGCAAGGATCTGGAAGCCTGGTTGAACCAGTCGCTGGAAAAGGTGCAGGATTTTGATCAATTGCTGGTGGATCTGGAAGTCATTCAACCCTTGGTAACTCGCTATAATGGGGCCACTCACTTCTTTACTGCTCGCTATGCAGACCGTCCTGAAGCCTGTTGGCAACTGGAGGTGGAAGAGCTCCAAGAGGTGATGGATCGTCGCTTGCTGAATGAGCAGGGGGATTTACCGGAGGATATTGCCGACCTGCTGGAACCGCTGCAACCTGCTCTGCTCGATGGTCAGCCCATGGGGGCACCCGTTTATCAACTGGGCTGTCTGATCAATCTGCATGAAGCCCTGGCTGATGCGGTGAATGAGCCCTTACTTCGGCGTTTTTTCCAGGAGTGGCAGCGGGGGCCTGCTTCCAATGCAGACTTCCAACAGTTCTGGTTCTTCCAGAGGCATGAATCCCTGTCACGCTATGGTGTTAATCAACTGCGCTTGCAACCTCATGCCATCAATGCCAAGCAGTTGAAAACCCTACCCTGGGATCTGGATGCCGATGCTACAGGTGTTTCTACCCAGTTACGGGCTTATGACAAGGTAGCCGGTTACTCCGGCGCTTGGTATTTCGGCCTGGTCGCAGGCAATCTGGTGCCCCGTGAACTGGCATCACGTCTGCAGGAAGACTGGTTGAGTGACTTCCGTTATATCTCGGAAAACCAGCACGCCCTGGTGGTTAGCTGGCTACATCAACCCTATACTCTCTGAGGTTGGGACTGAAGTAAGCCGTTGCTTACTTCAGTTACCCAGACAGCAAAAAGCCGGATGTCCTATCCGGCTTTTTGCTGTCCCCTACTTTTCTTCCTGAAAAATTCTTTGCCTCTGGCTGGCTAGCCTGGGAAAAGGGCAGGATCAGGCTTCCTGCTTGTCTTTTCTAGGCACTGTCTTGGGATCGGCGGTGATGGGGCGGTAGATTTCCACGCGATCAAATTCATTAAGCTTTTGGTTAAGTTTAACCAATTTTCCGTAAATGCCAATCTTTTGGCTGTCCAGATCGATTTCCGGGAAGCGATTGAGGATACCTGAGGCCTTGATGGCTTCTTCGGCAGTGACCTCATCTTCCATTTCCATCTCGATCCAGGCCTGTTCCCCCTTGGGGTTGGCATAGGCAACACTGACTTGCATGATGTTAACTCCTCTTGACGCTCAGCCTGCCCAGCTCATCTGCTGGCAGGCCTTTGAACTAGTCCGGATTAGGCACCGTGGCCTTCAACACTACAGCCAGCCGATTCGGTGGGTTCTTTCTTATCCTTGCTCAAACGTTGATCGATCCAGCGCTTGGCAACCAACAGGAAACCTACGGCAATAAAGCCACCGGGTGGCAAGAGCAGAATCAAAAAGCCCTTGTAATCAGGGATGAGGGTGATCTCCAGAAAGCCAAAGCTCTCACCCAGGAGCAAATCGGCATTGGCAAAGAGGGTGCCACTGCCCAGGATTTCACGGAAGGCACCGATCATTACCAGGGCCCAGGTCAGGCCGATGCCCATCATGGTGGAATCAACCAGGGTATCCCAGAGGGTGTTCTTGGAGGCAAAGGCTTCCGCCCGCCCGAGAATGGCACAGTTCACCACGATCAGAGCGATAAACAGGCCCAGAACCTTGTAGAGTTCGTAGGCAAAGGCATTGATCAGCATATCGGTCAGGGTCACCAGGGTGGCGATAATGACGATGTATACCGGAATACGTACAGCCTGACTGACCCAGTGACGAATCAGGGAAACAACCAGATTGGAGCCGACCAGTACAAAAAAGGTGGCCAAGCCCATTCCCAGGCCGTTGGTCGCTGTACCCGTCACTGCCATTACCGGGCAGAGGGCGAGTAGCTGGGCAAACACCATGTTGTTGGTCCAAAGACCATTCTTGGCCAGGCGTGAGTAATCAGTCATGGTCTATTCCTCCGAAAGGGCAACAGGCGTCAGGAAGGTGGCTTTTTCTGCCTCGAAGAACTCCAGTCCCCGTTTAATGGCCGCAACTACGGCACGAGGTGTGATAGTGGCACCTGTGAATTGATCAAAGACACCGCCATCCTTTTTAACACCCCAATCACTCGGGGGTGGGTCCTGCAAAGAAAGGCCGTTGAATTCGGTGATCCAGGGATCACGAGAGACTTCAATCTTGTCGCCCAAGCCAGGCGTTTCCCGGTGAACCAGAACGCGAACACCGGAGATTTCGCCATTACTGCGAACGGCGATCAGCATTTCGATATCCCCGGCATAGCCATAAGCGGTCAGGGGAAAAACCACGCCAGTGACTTCGTCGTTGAGTGAAGCCTGGTACCAGGAGAATTCCCCCCAGGGTGCCTGGATGTCAGTTTTGGTCTCCAGCAGATTGTTATCGTAAATCTCGGCTGGCAGTACCTGGGAAAAGTTATTCAGCAGGTCGTTTTCCAGGGCCAGACGAATAGGTTCACGGGTCATCTGGTAGGCAAAAGCCAGTAGTGCACAGGTAACAAACACAACGACACCCAAAAACAGGGACTGGTAACCCAGGCGATCCTGCAAGCTGGTCTCACTCATACCTCACCTCCTGACTTGTTACTGGCCGGACGAGTCGGGAGGGGATCACCCTTGCGTGTGCGCCCGTAAATACGCGGTTTGATATAGCGATCGATAACAGGAACCGCCGAGTTCATCAGCATCACGGCAAAGGCGATGCCTTCGGGGTAGTTGCCGAAAGTACGGATCAACCAGGCCAGGAGGCCACAGCCCAGACCAAAGAGCAGACGGCCGCGTGCCGTGGTGGGGGCGGTAACAGGGTCGGTAACGATGAAGAAAGCGGCCAGAATGACCCCGCCGGTCAGGAGATGAAAAGCTGCGCCAGGGTAGACTTCCGGATGGAAAAAGTGAGCCAGGGCAGCGGGTACACCGGCACCCAGCAGAACGCCTAGTGGGGCCTGCCAGCTGATCACACGTCGCCACAGCAGGAAAAGGCCGCCGAGCAGCAGCAGCAGGGCACTGCTTTCACCAAAGCTGCCACTGTGCATGCCCTGGAAGGTGGCACCCAGGCTGTAATCCTGATTGATTAGCAGGTCACTTAATAGCTTGCCCTGACCTAGTTGGTTTTTCACGGTATCCAGGAAGGTGGCACCGGAATAGGCATCGATCGCCTGTGGAGCCTGGCCCAGAGTGATTGCCAGGCTGGTGGCAAAATCCGGCTGTGCCGAGGTGACGGCTTGCGGGCTGATCCAGGTGGTCATTTCCACGGGAAAAGCAATGAGCAGCATGACGCGCGCAGCCATCGCCGGGTTAAAGACATTCTGGCCCAGACCACCAAAGATCTGTTTGATCATGGCAATGGCCAGGAAGCTACCAAGGAAGGCCAACCACCAGGGGGCCCAGGGAGGGAGGCAGAGGGCCAGAATCCAGGCGGTCACCAACGCAGACCCATCCCTGAGATGTTGGAAAATGGCCTTGCCAAACATTTTCAGGAAGAGGGCTTCCCAAAAGAGTGCCGAACCAACGCAGACAACCCAGAGGTTGAAAGCGGGCCAGCCATAAAGCCAAAAAGAATAAAGGGTTGCAGGAGTCAGCGCCAGGATCACCTGAAACATCAGGGCGCTGAGACTGGCATTACTATGGGCATGAGGCCCGTGTACAGGTTGGTTCATGAGGGGTTGTCCTCCGCAGCTTCTTCAGCTGCCTTTTTAGCGGCAGCCGCGCGACGGGCTGCCAGGAGTTCTTCTCTTTCTCTGGCCTGACGGGCCACCCTTTCTTCGCGACGCTGGGCAAGAACCTGGGTTTTCTTCATCTTGCGCGCTTCTTTTTCGCGGTTGGCCAATTCACCCTTGGCGTAGTTGAACAGGTGAACCAGAGGTAGGGAGGCGGGGCAGGTATAGCTGCAGGCACCGCAGCCCACACAGTCACTGAGGCCCAATTCCTGAGCTGCCTCAACATCGCCCTTGCGGATATTGGCGGCCATTTCCAGAGGCAAGAGGCCCATGGGGCAGGCTTGAACACAGCGCGCACAGCGAACACAGGGGCTGGGTTGGGTCGGATTGATTTCTTCTTCGGTGAGCGCCAGGATGCCGCTGGACCCCTTGATAATGGGTACGTGCAGATTAGGGAGCTGAATGCCCATCATGGGCCCCCCCATGATCAGGCGGGCCGGCTTGCAATCAAAACCACTGGCGTAGTTAATCAACTGACTGGCCAGGGTGCCCAGAGGAACCTCCCAGTTGCCCTGGTGAGTCAGTGCCTGGCCACTCAGGGTGACGATTCGGGAAATCAACGGACGGCCCTGATCAATGGTCTGGGCTACAGCACGGGCAGTGGCGACATTGTGCATCACCAGCCCGGAGGCCGCAGCACGGCTACGTGCTGGCAGTTCAATCCCGGTGAGCTGTTGGACCAGTTGTTTTTCCGAGCCCATGGGATAACGACTGGGAACGGATTTCACCTGAATACCGGAACCCGCTGCTGCAGCTTGCATTTTTTCAAGGGCTTCGGGCTTGTTGTCCTCAATACCGATGATGACTTCCTTGGCCTGCACTGCATGCTGCATCAGGCAGGCACCACGGATAATCTCGTCTGCCTTTTCCCGCATCAGGCGATCATCACAGGTGAGGTAGGGCTCGCATTCCCCGCCATTGAGAATCAAGGTCTCAACACCGGTTTCCAGACTGCTGCCCAGTTTGACGGCTGCCGGAAAAGTCGCCCCCCCCAGGCCGACAATCCCGGCAGCGCCAACTCGGGTACAAATTTCTTGCGGATCTCGTGCAAAAGGGTCGGAGACAGGCTCAATGTCATCCCATTCATCCAGGCCGTCCGGTTCCAGGGAAATGACCAGTACCGGCAGGCCCGAGGGGTGGGGTGCGGTATGCTCGGCCAGTGCCGTGACACGACCGGAGGTCGGCGCGTGAACCGGTGCGGAAATCATGCCTTGACTGGCAGCAACCAGTTGGCCCTTGCGAACTCTATCACCCACTTTGACCAAGGGGGTGGCGGGGGCACCCAGATGCTGCTGTAGGGATAGATACAGCGTATCGGGCAAGGGGAAGCGCTTGATCGCCTCCTGATTGCTCAATTCTTTAAAGCCTGACGGATGGACGCCGCCGCGTAATGCTTGCTTAAACATTTTGGGACTCCTGATCAGAAATGGACAGACTTCAAAGAGTCGGTTCGCTCCAGGCCCAAGTCTGTAGAGTGGGGGTCACAGGGACCAGTTGAATACATTCGGTCGGGCAAACATCTTCACACTTGCCGCAGGCCGTGCAGGCATCGGCAAAAACCACGTGAAGCTGCTTGGCTGCCCCGGCAATCGCATCTGTAGGGCAGACCTTGTAGCAACGGGTACAACCGATACAGAGATCTTCATTGATTTCTGCCAGTTTGGGGCCCTCATCACAGAGCGCGCTGGCATCCAGAGCTACCCCCAGCTTGTTGGCAATGGCTTCAGCCACGGCACGCCCGCCAGGTGGGCAGAAGGTTGGTGGCAACTCACCTACGGCACAGGCTTCTGCAGCGGCCCCGCAGCTGGGGTTGCCGCACTGGCCGCACTGGGTGCCCGGCAGGAGTTCTTCAATTTCCACAGCAACATTGCTGCGCTCAACATGCAGTACCCGGGAGGCTACACCCAGCAGCAGACCCAAGAGACCGCCCAAACCCGCTAAAGGTAAAATTGAAACCAGCATCTTGTTATCCCCCTTGAGTAATCAGGCCAGACCGGCGAAGCCCATAAAGGCCACAGAAAGCAGACCGGCGACGATAAAAGCAATTGGAGCGCCCTGATAAAGAGCAGGTACCTGCAGGATGGCCAGGCGTTCACGCAGACCGGCAAAGAGAACCAGAACCAGGGTGAAACCCATGGCGGAACCAAAACCGAAAATCAGACTTTGCATAAAGGAATAGCCTTCCTGGATATTCAGCAGAGCCACCCCCAGAACGGCACAGTTGGTGGTGATCAACGGCAGGTAGATCCCCAATAGCTGATAGAGAGGTGGACTCATCTTGCGAATCAGCATCTCGGTGAACTGCACCACGGTGGCGATCACCAGAATAAAAGAAAGAATGCGCAGGTATTCCAAGCCCAGCGGTTGCAGCAACCAATTCTCAAGCATCCAACTGGCGGCGGCCGCCAGGGTCAATACAAAGGTGGTGGCCATACCCATGCCCAGGGCACCGTCCATCTTGGTCGACACCCCCATCAGTGGGCAGAGCCCCAGAAACTTGATCAGGATGACGTTGTTGACCAGGGCAGTGGCAACCAGCATGAGTAAATAGTCCGACATGGTTTTTCTCCGCAGCAGCGCCTAGAAAATGGCTTTTGTATAGCTGGAGCAAGGAGTGTGCCATGGAGGCAAGAGCCTTTTTACGGGCTAAAAAGAGGCATTTTCTGTGCGGGAGCAACAAACTGGCGCAGCTTTGTCGTAAAAACAACAAGCATGGGGTCGGTTGCTGCACCCCTCGCTGTAGAGTCCGGATACACAAGCAGTCGCGGCAGGGCGACTCCTTGATTTGGCGTTTGTTTTCGGTTGGCTGGTATATATTTTGCTTTTGTCTCTCTATCAATGAGCAGTAGGTCTGCTCTGGAACGAGGGGGTATTAGCAGTTATGGGTGAATCAGAAAACCTGAGCCGTGCATTGAATTTTCAGGCCGCTTTTGAACACTTGCCACCCGAGATTTTCCGGTTGGCCGTAGAGCAGGCGGCAGTCGCCATTTCCATCACCGATACTCGCGCCCGTATTGTTTATTCCAACCCCAGTTTTTCGCGGGTGACGGGTTACTCCCAGGAAGAGTTGCTGGGCAAAAATCAATCCATACTTTCATATCGAGTGACGCCCAAGGAGGTATACAAGAACCTCTGGGATGAGCTGAAAGAACAGAAGCCCTGGAAGGGCCAGCTGGTTAATCGGCGCAAGGATGGCAGCCGTTATGTGGCTGACCTGACGATTACACCGGTTTTGAATAACCAGAAGGAGACGACTCACTATCTGGCGGTTCAACGGGATGTGACCGAGAAGCACCAGTTGCAAAGTCAGGTGGTCAATCAACAGGCCCTGATTGAATCGGCATTGGATACCACCCAGGCGGCCATGGTCATGGTGGATGCGCAGCTGCAGCCGGTAATGACCAACCAAAGCTACAAGCAGTTGGAACAAAAGCTCTGCTGCCCACCCCTGGAGCCCTTATTGCTGACTCTGAAAAAACACTGGCCGGACCGCTTCGGCAGCGAAGGCAAGGCGCTGACCCAGGGCTTTTACCCTCTGGAAGTTTGTCTTTCCGGTCAGGAAGAACCGGAACTCTGGTTTCATTGCTCGGGGGAAATCATCGAAGAGAAGGACCCCAGCGCTGACGCCTTCTATCAGACAAAATCCAAACAGTATTTGTTGTTGACCCTGCAGGATATTTCGCATCTCAAACATCAGCAAAAGCAGCTGCAGCTGACCAGTCTTCAGGCATTACTGGCCGAACAGGAGCGCCTGCAGAGTGTACGAGAAGCGCTCTCCGGGGCACTTTATCAACTGGAAGGGCCCTTGAATCTGGTCAATGCTGCGGCCCGCCTGGTTAGTCGCCGTAATGAAGAAGGGTCGGAAAAACTCCTGCAACTGCTGGGTGATGTTCAGCAGGCCGGTCAGGAAGCCGTTTCCCAGTTGACCGCCTGTCTGCCGGAAGCCCTTCAGGAGGAAACCCAGGTCGTCAATTTGAATGAACTCCTCAAAAACAGCTTGAGCCTTTTAACCCCGCGCCTGTTGACGGCTGGTGTGGTGGTGGACTGGCAGCCGCAGAGTGATTTGCCACGCATCAAGGCAAGACCTACAGCACTGGCCACCCTGTTCAAGCAACTGCTGGATAACGCCCTGGATGCTCTGGAGGAGAGTCGCAGTGATCAGCGCGATCTGCATTTGCAGACTCGTCAGCACCAGGAATTTATTGAAGTGATTGTGCAGGATAACGGCCCGGGTATTCCCACGGCTGACCAGCTGCGTGTCTTTGAACCCTTCTTTACCACACACAACCAGAGTAACAAGCATCTGGGGATGGGACTGACCCTGGCACAAGAAATTGTTATTAGCCATCAGGGCCTGCTGGAAGTAGATCCTGAGTTTAATCAAGGCTGTCGTATCAAGGTGCAATTTCCCTATGTATAACACTGATTCTGTACCCAAAAAGAGTGACTCTTCCGATTCCGGGGAGCGTCTGGCCCCGGAAATGCTACAAGCCATCCTGGTTGGCGAGCTGGAAACCCTGTTTCAGGTCAGTCAGGTACTGTCGCGTTCCCTGAATCTGCAGGACACCCTGAGCAATGTTTTGGAAGTGCTCGACCAGCGCGTGGGCCTGGAAAGAGGTTTTGTCGGCCTGGTGCCACCGGAAAAAGATGAGCTGGTGGTCTATGCCCTGCATGGTATGCCCGAATTGACGGCCGGGGAGATCAGTTATCAATCCGGCGAAGGCGTGGTGGGTGAGGTCTTGCGCCAGGGCGAAAGCTTGGTCTTGAACCGGATTACCGATGATAGCCGCTTTCTTGGGCGTTTGGGCATCTATGACCCGGAGCGGCCCTTTATCGGCGTGCCCATCCGTAGCGGGAGCGAGGTTCTGGGGGTATTTGCCGCCCAGCCCAGCAGTTCACAAAAGGAGTTGCTGGGGGAAAGGGCCCGCTTTCTGGAGATGGTTGCCAACCTGATCGGGCAAACCGTACGCCTGTCCTGGGAAGTGGAAAACGAAAAGCGTGCTCTCAAGGACGAGCGGGATCAACTCAAGCGCACCGTGCGAGGCCAGTATGGATTCGACAACATCATCGGTCGCTCCTTTGCCATGCGTCAGGTGTTTGAACAGGTTCGCCAGGTGGCCAAATGGAATACCACGGTACTGATTCGCGGTGAAACCGGTACGGGTAAAGAACTGATCGCCAGCGCCATCCACTATAACTCGCCGCGGGCGCGGGGGCCTTTCGTCAAACTCAACTGTGCGGCCCTGCCGGAAAATCTGCTGGAATCAGAACTCTTCGGCCATGAAAAGGGTGCATTTACCGGCGCGGTGAGTCAGCGCCAGGGGCGTTTTGAACAGGCCGACAAGGGCACCCTGTTTCTGGATGAAGTGGGCGAGGTTTCACCGGCCTTTCAGGCCAAGCTGCTGCGTGTTTTGCAGGAAGGCGAGCTGGAGAGAGTCGGGGGCAGTCGCACCATCAAGGTCAATGTGCGCGTGGTGGCTGCCACCCACCGCGACCTGGAAGCCGACGTGGAAAGCGGGGATTTCCGCGAAGACCTTTATTACCGCCTGAATGTCATGCCCATCTTTATGCCGACCCTGAGGGATCGACTGGAAGATGTGCCCGATATTGCCAACTTCCTGCTGCAGAAGATTGCCAAGGCCCAGGGGCGTGACCTGAGTATTACCGACAATGCTCTGCGCGTGCTGATGCACCACAGCTGGCCGGGCAACGTGCGGGAGCTGGAAAACTGCCTGGAAAGGGCAGCTGTCATGTCCTATGACGGCGTGATCGATCGGGATCAGGTTCTCCTGACCGGCATTGAAGAGCAGGTCACTGGTTCCCACGGTGGTCAGATCGATCTGCAGGATGAAACCCTGGATGAGCGCGAGCGTGTCATTGCCGCTCTGGAACAGGCCGGTTGGGTTCAGGCCAAGGCAGCCCGCCTGTTGGGGATGACGCCCCGCCAGATTGCCTACCGGGTACAAACCCTGAATATCAAGGTTAAACAATTGTAGTCAGGTGTCTGTCATTTGTCGGACAAGTCCAAGTCCCGAGGGTGTTAACTTCTTGACAAAGTTTGCTTCAAAAAACTTTTTTCACAATAAAAACAACAGGTTGTTTTAAAGATTGCAAATAGGTACGGAAATTGCCACTCACTGGTTAAACATGATAATGAGGAGCTGACCGTGAAACTGCCTGTTCTTGATAATGATACCTCCCTGGCGACATCCGAAGGATGTCAGTCCAGTGGCTGCGGCAGCAGTGATGACTCGCTAACCCATCTGCCTGAAGAAATCCGCAACAAGGTGGCTAACCACCCCTGTTTTTCGGAAAAGGCCCACCATTATTTTGCCCGGATGCACGTTGCGGTCGCTCCGGCCTGCAACATCCAGTGCAACTACTGCAACCGTAAATACGACTGCAGCAACGAGTCCCGGCCCGGGGTCGTTTCAGAGGTGCTGACTCCGGCTCAAGCCGTGAAGAAGGTCAAGGCTGTTGCAGCTGAGATTCCCCAGATGTCCGTGCTGGGGATTGCCGGACCCGGTGATCCCCTGGCCAATCCTCAAAAAACCTTTGAAACCTTCCGTCGCCTCAGTGATGAAGCACCGGATATCAAGTTGTGTGTCTCCACGAACGGCTTGAATCTGCCAGCCAGCGTGGAAGAAATCTGCAAGCACAACATTGATCATGTGACCATTACCATCAACTGCCTGGACCCCAAAATCGGGGCCAAGATCTACCCCTGGATCTACTGGGATCATCGCCGTATTCGCGGTGAGGAAGCTGCTGCCATTCTGATTGAACAGCAGCAGAAGGGGCTGGAAATGCTGGTTGAGCGCGGGGTGTTGGTCAAGGTCAACTCGGTACTCATCCCTGGCGTTAATGACCAGCACCTGAAAGAAGTTTCTCGCGTGGTTAAAGAGAAGGGGGCCTTCCTGCATAACGTCATGCCCCTGATAGCCGAAGCCGAGCATGGCACCTACTACGGTCTGACCGGGCAGCGTGAGCCCACAGCAGCCGAGGTCGAAGAAATCCAGAATAGTTGTTCCGGCGATATGAACATGATGCGTCATTGCCGTCAGTGCCGGGCGGATGCCGTGGGTCTGCTGGGTGAAGATCGCGGTGAAGAATTTACGCTCGATAAGATCGAAGCCATGGAAATCGATTACCCCGCAGCGATGGAAAAACGCGCCCAGGTGCATCAAGAAATTCTGGAAAAGCTGGATGCTGATTCCGGTGCAGCCGTTCAGCCACAAGTGCCTGCAGCCTCGCGGCCAGTACGCATGGCCGTAGCCACCAAGGGCCAGGGACTGATCAATCAGCACTTTGGCCATGCCCGTGAATTCCTGGTTTATGAAGCCTCCCCTGAAGGGGTGCGTTTTGTGAATCACCGCACCCTGCCACGCCCCTACTGTGAAGGTGGCGACACCTGCGGGGAAGATGCCGAAAGCCTGATGGCAATTGTCATCAGGGAATTGCAGGACTGTGAAGTGCTGCTAGCTTCGCGTGTCGGCTTTGAGCCCTGGAGTGCGCTGGAAGAAGCCGGTATTCAGCCCAATGGTGAACATGCATTGGAAGGCATCGAAGAAGCCATTCTGGCTGTCTACCAAAAGATGCAGGCTGAAGGTCAGCTGCAAGCCAAGCAACCAAGTTTGCAAACTGCCTAGGAGATTCTTATGGCTTACCAAATCGTTGATAAATGTGTGAACTGCACCGCCTGTGAAATGGTCTGCCCTAATGATGCCATCAGTGCGGATGTCAACCAGTTCAACATTGACCCGCTGTTGTGCACTGAATGTGCCGAGGCTTTTGCTGATCCCCAATGCACCAGTATTTGCCCTGTGGAAGGGGCAATTCTGGATGAGCTGGGTGAGGCGGTGAATCCTCCGGGTTCCCTGACAGGAATCATCCCGTTGGTTGCTGCGTGAAGGAGAGGAACAATGAATGCTCAGGTCCAGCCACCCCGGATACAGTCGCTTTATAGCTATTGGGTAGGACTGTCCGATGGTGAAATCAATTCCATCTATCTGGCGAGAATGCTGGCCGCCCAGGTGGCGGGCCATTCAGTACTCAGCGGTACCCTGGGGTTGCCCTACGAAGAGTTTACCCGCTTGATGCAGCAGTACTTTCCCGGTTCCAGCCAGTTGCCGGATAACCACGCCGAAGCAGCGCCAGTAGCGGATATTCCCGAATCCGAAGGCCTGATCCGCCTGCTGCTCAACTACCGGGCAGCCAGGGATGAGAGCGAGATCTGGCTGGCCAAGATCCTGGCCCAGGGTTGTGCAGGCAGTGAGCACCTCTGGTATGACCTGGGGCTTTGGAGCCGTGATGATCTCCAGGCCCTGATCCGTTATAACTTTCCCGGACTGGCGCGCAAAAACCATCTGGAAATGAAGTGGAAGAAATTTCTCTATCGCCAGCTGTGCCTGGATACCGGTGTCACTCTCTGCCGTTCACCCTCTTGTCAGGATTGCAACGAGTACGAAGATTGTTTTGGCCCTGAGTGATTTACTTTAGGTCAGCAGTAGATAGCTAGCCATTCCATCCAGCCGCTCTTTAATTGGCTCCCAATCGGGTATTACTTGATGCATCAGCCGGTAAAAACGCTCACTGTGGTTATGCTCTGCAATATGGCAAAGCTCATGCAGAATCACGTAATCAATGCATTCGCGCGGGGCTTTTACCAAATGGGGATTCAGAGTAATGCGCCCGTTAGGAGAACAGCTGCCCCACTGGGTTTTCATCGTTAGGATACGGATTGGTGGCTTACCAGTGACCCATAGCGTCTGTTCCAACAGGTCATTCAGGCGTTTGGCAAAGAGCTCTTTGGCACGAGCCTTGTACCAGTCGTTCAGTAGCTGTTGCACCTTCTGTGGACTTTTCTGGCGTACTGTTACTTCCAGTTTGCCTCGCAGCAGCTTCACGCCCTGAGGCTGGTCTGTCGTCTCGATCACTTTCAGCAGGTACTGCTTACCCAGATAATAATGGCTTTCACCGCTGATGTACTGACGCGGGGTGATGTGTTCCAGCTGCAGGCGGAAGTCCCGCAGTTGCTCATAAATCCAGCGGGCGCGTTTTCTCACCGCCTGCAGTACAGAAGTATCTTCAGCAGATTCCGGCGCCGCCACAACGACCCGGCAATCCGGATGGACTTTGATCTGAACCTTGCCGGTAGCTTTCGGGCGTTTCTCGCGCAAAAAAGAGATACGCTCATCGCCATAGTAAAAACTCAGTGACCGGCCTTCCGGATAGATAGGAACACTCATTCTATTTTTGGTTACCGCAACAAATGAGCTCAGCGAGCATGGTTAAGTCCAACACGGGTGATCTGTACAATCATTTCGACCAGTTTCTTTGCCTGATCCATTCCCGCACCCACTGCTTTGGTTTCTTTGAACATCAGAGGCAGTAACTTTTTGCGGATATCCGCTTCGATGTTATCTGGGTTGATGGAGTTCTCAGCAACAGACTGGGACACATGAGCATCAATCTCAAATGCCAGAGCCACCCACTTGTCCTGCACCTGCTGATCAGTAATAGAGAAAACTTCCGGCAGTACCTTTTTGAAAACACCGAAATAAGCCTGGGCATGACGATTGTTCTGAAAGGCATCCGGTATTTCAGACAACCTGCGTTGTTCCGCCTGTTCAGCGAACTCCTGAAACAACAGGTACTGCTTTAACGGATGGTCAAACAGTTTTTCTGCCTCTTCAATCGCCTGACGCAGCAGTTTTGAGAAGGCCTCCTGAGCATAAGGATCATCCTGCATCTCCTGCTCAATCATACGCGTGACACGGGTTTTGATAATATCTGTCTCGTTACGGGTCTTTTCCTCAGACCAGCTTTCCGGCTCCTGAGACTGACCCATTTTGCCAACTTCGTAAGCCCCCTCGGACTCCCGAATATCAACACCCACCACATGCTTATCCAACAGTTTTTTCACCTGCGCGGCATAAGCATCGTAATCCACCTGTTCACCGGTATCCTGTTTTACCAGACGGCGCAGATTGGACATCTCTTTAACGGTTTCTTTGTAGTGCTGACGGTCTTCAGGGGTGAAACTCTTGTCTTCAAAGAAGGTGGTCGATTGCAAAGCAACTTTCAGGCAACTGGCAAAGTTGGTCAGGGCCTCGTAGAAGTCTTCCCGTTTTTTAAGATGGGTATCCACCAGCTCTCCGGGAATCCCCGCAGTAGCATCACCGCCGCGTTCTTCTATTTTCGGCACCAACACCTGACGCAGCTGCTCAATATCCTGCTTGTTTTTTACGCCATCAAAAATAGCCCACAAGGTTTTATACAGTTGAGGCAGACGCTTATATTCCGTGCTCATCTGGTCGTACAGACCTTTAATATCATCGATGTCATAGCCACCCTGGGTACGGGAAGCAAGATCCTGATATTTGCCGATGGTGGTATCCAGTTCAGCCAGAATGCCCCGGTAGTCGATTAAATAACCAAACTCTTTTTTCGGATGCAGTCGGTTCACACGGGCAATCGCCTGAATCAGGTTGTGGCTTTTTAACGGTTTATCGATATAGAGCACCGCATTCTTGGGCTCATCAAACCCGGTGAGTAGTTTATCCACCACAATCAGCATACGCAGTGGATCTTTGTCATCGGCAAAACGCTCCAACATGCGACGGGTATAAACCTTCTCATCTTCAGAGCCGACGTTTTCCTTCCACCAACGGGTGACTTCCGGAAGTGCTGATTCATCAATGGAGCTGTTACCCTCGCGGGTATCCGGTGGGCTCATAATAATGGTGGATTCAAAACGGCTGCTTGCCGGCAGCAGGGACAACGCCTCGTCCAGATACTTTTTGTACTTAACCGCAGAGGATTTACTGTCACAGGCCAGCTGGCCATTCAGGTCATCATCCAGGTTATCGACAAAGTGGCTTGCGATATCACCGGCAATCAGCTGGATACGGTCATTGGCCTGATAAAGCTCGCCTTTCTTGGCGTACTTACGTTTAAGATCCGCCTTCTGTTCTTCTGTCAGACTGGTCGTGATGCGGTTAAAACCGGCATCTATAGCCCGCTCGTTAACATCCAGATCGGGAATCCGCTCTTCATACAGCAGAGGAGTGACGGTTTTATCTTCAACCGCCCGCTGCATGGTATAGGCATGAATGATCTTGCCGAACTTGTTCTCGGTTTTATCTTCTTTCAAAAGAGGAGTACCGGTGAAAGCAATAAAGGCCGCATTGGGCAACGCCTGACGCATCTGGATATTATTTTCACCATCCTGACTGCGGTGCCCCTCATCCACCAGAACGATAATATCGGAGCTGTCATTGCGGCATTCCGGCAGCTTGGTCGCGGTATTAAACTTCTGGATCAGCGAGAAGATAATGCGCTCGTTACCCTTGACAATCTGCTCCGCCAGGCGACGGCCAGAGGTTGCCATGGCAGCACTTTTGTCTTTTTTACTGGCCAGCTCACCGCCCGAGGTAAAGGTCGCGCTTAGTTGGGTTTCCAGATCTACCCGGTCAGTAATCACCACAATACGGCACTGTTTCAGGTCGTCGTGCAGGATCAGTGTTTTACTTAAAAACACCATGGTCAGCGACTTGCCCGAGCCTGTGGTATGCCAGATAACACCGCCTTCACGACCACCCTTAGGTTTACGCATTTTGATACGGTCGATCAGGGCTTTAATACCGAAAACCTGCTGATAACGGGCAACAATTTTGCCGTTTTTCTTATCAAACAGTGTGAAGTAGCGCACCATCTCGAACAGGCGTTCAGGGCTTAACAGGCTGATCAGCAATTCATCCTGCCCGGAAACTGACAGTTCCCCAGCTGCTATCAGGCTTTCATACCAATCCCGGTCTGCCGGTTTACGGTGGCTGAACAGGTTATCCAGCTGAGCTGAGCTGAGTCTGGTGTTTTTGATCGCCAGCTTATCGGTATCTGTCAGCTCTTCTTCACGCCAGGTCGCCCAGAACTTATCCGGAGTTGCACAGGTGCCATAACGACCGTCATAACCGTTAATCGACAGCAGCAGCTGGCTGTAGGCAAACAGATGAGGGATCTCATCCGGGCGCTGGTTGCGCAGACATTGGGAGATACCCTCACCAACCGTTGGCCCCTTATTACCATCTGGACGCTTAGCCTCAATCACCACCAGCGGAATACCGTTCACAAAACAGGCGATATCCGGGCGGCGCTTATCCTGATGGGAAGAACCCACTCCACCGGAGCGACTAACGGTAAACTCTTCGGTAAAGGTGAAGCTGTTATTCGTGATGTTTTGCCAGTCAATCAAAGCGATGGTCGGACTGACCTTTTTGCCGTCTACGAACTCTGTTACCGAGATACCGTAAAGCAGATGGTTATAGATCTTTTCGTTGGCGCTTAGCAGACCTTTGTTCAGTGCAGGGCTGCAGATCTCAGCAATCAGGTTGTCGATGGATTTCTGGGATAAAGGATATTGCTGACCGGCGTAGGTAAAACGGCGCTTTTGCAGCTCTGCCTGAAGGATCTCCCGCAGTACCACCTGATCGAACTTGCCGCCACGGGCGGTTAATGCCTGATCCGGTGGCAAAAAAGACCAGCCAAGGTTGGTCAGTAACGCTAAAGCAGGCAGTTTAGCGCTGTATTCTTCCTGGAATTTAGGGGCAGTTAGAGTGGTCATTCCTTATCCTTACGTCGCTCTTGCAGTCGGGCCTGCAGCTTTTCCAGCTCTACCAGTTCATTTTTATCTTCCGCTTCTGCCTCTGACAGTTTTCGTTGCTGATCAAACTCGCTGTATCGCTGATAAACAACCTGCTCCATCTGGGCTCTGCTAATCCGGCCTGCATTATTGAGCAAGGGTTGTTCGTTAAACTCCATAAAGCTATCCACGTATTTTCGCCAAACCGCAAGCCTAAGGTGCTGACGGTTCTTCGCCCGAAAATCAGCAAACTCGAAAAACATATTGACCAAACGGTTCAAGTGCTCGAGCTCATCTGCTTTCAGATAGTTCTTAGCGACAACAACATCTGCTTTACGTACTCTCTGGCCGGAAAAACTGTACAGATTCATATTGGGCTGGCTAGAGTCTGCTCGCTGCACAATCAGTTCCGCTGCTGTATGTCCGGTTACAGCGAAGAATAATTTGTTCTGCACTTCAGCAAAAAGCTGTCCGGTCTCTTTTTCATTGGCTCTGTAATCTTCTGATAGTGCCAAAAGATCCCGGACTTTCTGGTAAAAACGCTTTTCTGAGGAACGTATATCGCGGATACGTTCCAGCAGTTCATCAAAATAGTCCCATTTGGGATCTTTCAGGCGCTCGTCATCCATGGCAAAGCCTTTGGTGAGAAAATCACCCAAGGTTCGCGTTGCCCACTGGCGGAACTGAGTACCCCGGCTCGAACGAACACGGTAGCCCACGGCAATAATCATTGGCAGGGCGTAAAGCTTCGTCAGGTATTCTTTGCCATCATCGGCAGTTGTAAACTTTTGGTTTACAACTGCCCCTTCAGCCAGCTCACCATCTGACAATACGGCTTTTACATGCTTACTGATATTCTGTTTACTGGTCTGATAAAGCTCTGCCATTTCCAGCTGTGTCAGCCAAACTTGCCCACCCAGCTCACGTAAAACCAGCTGAGCTTTACCGTCGTCAGTGGTGTACAGAATCAGGTTGTTATCCATTGCTTATTCTCACAACCGGTCGAAAATTGATCCCTTATGAGGGGCATAAATCTTCTCGTACATGCGGGTGGCGTATTCATCGGTCATACCGGAAACATAATCACAAATCACACGCATTTTGCTCTCGTTAGCAGCTTGCGTATAACGTGCTAACGTAGATTCCGGTAGCAGGCGCTCAGGATCAGAGGCCAGTGCTTCGAACAGCTCCACAACCAGTTTCTGCCCCTTAAACTCCAATTGCTGCACACCAGTGCTTTTAATTGCTTTTGCTTTTACAAGTGCAAAAATATGCTTTCGTAACTCTTCAGTCACCGCATCCATCTTCGCATTCCATTTGAGCAAAGGTGAGACCGCATTGGGTATTCCTGACTCATCAACATAGGTGCTGGTGATACACTTGTGTACCAGTTGACCGATCATTTCTTTACGTTCGTGACTGGCATCTGAAAACAGTTTTGTACCAACAGATTCTGCATCTAATTCGCAGGCGATAAACAGTTTCTTATGCTCATCTGAAGCAAAATGCTTATCCCAGTCCTTTCGACGTATCATGCCCACAGCGATAGCATCTTCCAGGTCGTGCAAGCTGTACGAGATATCGTCCGCAAGCTCCAAAATAGACGTATCAAAAGCATGGTATGCAGCCTTAAGATGGGCAGTTTTTTTATCACATTTCAGTTTTGCAAAACCTATTCTTTCAGCTTCTTCCAGTCCCTCAAAAACCCACTTAACAACGTCGCGCTCATCATCCAAATAACATTTCGGAGGGTGCTGCTCACCTGCTTTACTCAACCAAATCTTTTCAGGCGTATTACCGTAAGCTTCAGCATTGACCGCATCGCCATAAGCAACTGGGTACTTCAGAACCCCAAGTAATAACCGGCGGGTTGGATTCATGCCATGCTGTGCAGTGTATTTATCCAGCTTAGAGAGAATACGCAGTGTCTGACCGTTACCCTCAAAACCACCATGGCCACGCATGCAGAGATTGAGTGCAACTTCACCACCATGGCCAAACGGTGGGTGGCCAATATCGTGGGCGAAGCAAATCGAGTTCATCAGAGCAGAAGGTGGTAAGGCATCAACAATTTCAGTGCAATCTTTATGTTTGGCAGCAAGCCAGCGCACAATACCAACACCGATTTGCGCGACCTCTAACGAGTGTGTTAATCGGGTCCGATAAAAGTCACTTTCACCAAGTCCTAAAACCTGAGTCTTGGATTGCAAGCGACGAAATGCAGCGGAGTGGACAAGCCGAGCATAGTCCCGCTCCCACGGGCTACGCACTTCATTAGTTTTAGCATCTTCTTTAAAGCGTCGTTCTTCCCAAATAGACATATTCATAATGACCTCCTTGTTTAATTAACTTGAACCCGGCGTTTACCTGCCAACAATTGCTGCATCAGGGCTTTTTTCTCTTGCTTCAGGTGCTCTAGCCGCTGTTGCAGGTTAGTGATTTCCTGATCGGCAGAGGAGAGAACGGCAGCAATTTTTTTCTGTTCTTCCATATTGGGTAGGTAAAGATGAAAGCCTTTAACCATTCCTGCATTTAGGTTTGATTGAGTTCCTTGCTGGCCTTGAAGTTTTATTCTTTCTTTCAAAGAGGTTAAAAAGAAATACAAAAATTCAAAGTTAAGCCCAGACTTAGGTCTAATACCTAAAATTGCTTGTGAAGAACTTAATGGCACTTCCGCTATGCTACATTCCCCAATCGATGCGTACATCGCATAAAGAACACTGTTTTTCGGATAAATACGGGCGGATGAATTTTCCAAGCCAAGTTCGGTAAGGTATTTTTCGGTTGAAGCAATCCACTTACCTTGCTTGGTCATGTCAGCGATAGATACCCACGGAATATTTCCTCCGTAATACTCTTCGATATTGGATTTTGGTGTGCCCCCGCTATTCATATCTGCCACAGTCCCCAGCCTTACCTTCTTCCACTCCCCCTGAAACCTCTCTCCATTCTCATCCAGCAGGCGCTTCTTACCCGTCAGAAGTTGCTGCATCAGGGCTTTTTTCTGCTGCTGACTGTTCGCAAGCAGCTGCTCAGTGGTGGTAATGGCCTTATCCCAAGTGGAGAGGATTTTGGCGATTTTCTTTTGTTCAGGGATAGGGGGGGTAAGTACTGGAATGCTTTCACAGTTCGTCTTATTTAAATATGGAATGGTCGTCTTAGAAGCAATACTTTCCATATAAGGCTTTTGAGTTTCTAACCAATATGCCAAATACTCGTTGTAGACATGATCGGAGCAAACAAAAGCATGTAGCTGCTGATTGAGCACAACGGGCTGACTTGCCAAAGCCACAAGCCCTAGCTCTCCGACAGCAGCCATTATAACTGCTCCCGCTGGCACGACTTTTCCTCCCGCCTCTTTTAAGACTACCTCGGAGACATAGTTAACTTGACGGATAGATGGTACGTAGCGTCCCTTTATTTCAGGAGTAGTCACCCATGGAATATCGCCATCAAAGACATTGGGTTTATTACGCCCGGGAACAATCGACTTACATATTTTCCCAACAAGGTATTTTTCCCACCCCTCAGGCACCATAACCCAGCTCCTTCAGGTACTTATCCATCTCACCTTCCAGTTCGTTCAGCTGAGCTTTCAGCTTTTCACGTTCGGCGCGTACGGCCATCAGGTCGATCTCTTCTTCTTCCTCGAAGGTATCCACGTAACGGGGGATATTCAGGTTGTAGTCGTTCTCTTTAATCTCGTCGAGGGTGGCTACATAAGCGTACTTATCGACGTTTTCACAACTGCGGAAGGTGTCCACAATTTTGCTGATATTGGCTTCGGTCAGCAGGTTCTGGTTTTTACCGGCTTTAAACTCACGGGAGGCGTCAATAAAGAGGACTTCCTCTTTGGTCTTTTGCTTTTTGAAGACTAGAATCGCAGCGGGAATACCGGTGCCGTAAAAGAGTTTTTCCGGCAGGCCGATCACCGCATCCAGCAGGTTTTCATCAATCAGCTGTTTACGGATTTTGCCCTCAGATGAGCCACGGAAGAGGACACCATGGGGCACAACCACACCCATGCGGCCTGTGGTTGGCTTCAAGGTTTCAATCATGTGCAGGATAAAGGCGTAGTCACCTTTGGTTTTTGGCGGCACACCACGACGGAAGCGGCTGAACGGGTCGTTTGCGGCTTCGTCATGACCCCATTTATCCAGCGAGAATGGTGGGTTGGCGGTCACAATATCAAACAGTTTGAGGTTGCCGTTCTGATCCAGCAACTTGGGGTTGCGGATGGTGTCACCCCACTCAATTTTGTGATTGTCTTCGCCGTGCAGAAACATATTCATTTTTGCCAGCGACCAGGTAGAGCCAATCGCTTCCTGACCGTACAGGGCGTATTCCTTGCTGTCGTGTTTCTTACGAACCTTGCTGCCGCACTTCATCAGCAAAGAGGCAGAACCACAGGCCGGGTCACAGATATCATCGCCCGGTTGCGGATCAAGCAGTTCGGCAATCAGATCCGAAACCTCTGGCGGGGTGTAGAACTCACCAGCCTTCTGGCCACCACTGGCAGCGAAATTTTTGATCAGATATTCGTAGGCGTTACCGATCACATCCAGCGTGCCCACACGGCTGGGCTTCAGGTTAAGATCCTCTTTGGCAAAGTCTTCCAGCAGGTGACGCAGAATGGTGTTTTTCTGCTTCTCTTCACCCAGCTTGTCGGTGTTGAAAGAGATATCCTGAAACACACTTTTACCGGCGTCTTTCAGCTTGGTGCCGTTGGCCTCTTCAATAGCGTGTAGCGCCTGATCGATACGCTCACCGTTACCTGGCTCGTGGCGCTTTTCGTAAAGGCTGTAAAAGCTGGCAGAAGATGGCAGAACAAAACGCTCGTTCTTCATCATCTCTTCGATCAGCTCCGGCTCATCACCGTATTCCGCTTTGTAGCCATCGTAGTGATCCTGCCAAACGTCTGAGATGTACTTCAGAAACAGCATGGTCAGGATAAAGTCTTTGTAGGTATCCGCGCTGATAGTGCCCCGGAAGGTGTCGCAAGCGTTCCAGAGGGCTTTGTTGATGTTGTCTTGATTGATCTTATCGGTACTCATCTATTTCGATTCCTTAAGCAGTTGCTGAAACATGCCTTGCATTTGGGTTTCACGATTTTTTAGCAGAGCCTGTGTCAGCTCCTGTTCCTGCTCCCACAACTGGTTGATATGCAGGATTTTCTGTTGCGTTTCCAGACTGGGGATATCCAGTGTTAACTCTTTTGCCATCTTGGCGGTCAGCATCACAATGCTACTGCCTTGGCTGCCAGCCCCTTCCGCCAGCCAGTATTGCAGTGCCGGTTGGTTCAGAGACCAGCAGAGAAATTCAGGTAATACAGCATCATTAGGTGTAATGATTAAAAACTGACTGCTGACCACAATAGGGAGGGCATCATCCTTATTTCTGGTGATATATGATGCCCGAAAATACCCACCTTTAGAGCCTCTGGCTGGCAAAATGACGGAGCCAGCACTGACAAGGGCTTTATCCTTGCCATCCCACTGAATCCTGGGTAACTGATCTGCATCCAGTGCTGACCTGTTGGTTGCCTCCCAGGTACTGCGTGCATCTTTAATTTGAGCGATATGGGCATTACCGCCTTCGCTCAGCTCGGTCACCTTGCCACGGAAGGTGAAGCCGGTCCGAATAGTGGCTAACTCACCCAGGGTTTTAATTATGCTGGTCGCTGTCATGTTTTTCACAAGATGGTGAGGTGATGGTTTGCGAGATTGCTCATGCTGGTTTTTCCTTTTTGTCTGAGGGTGTTCTTTGTCTGGTCGCATTAAGATCGTTGGTGCTTCTATCTGCCAATTTATTTTGCAGTAGGTGCTTAATGATTGCTAAGTTTGGAGTCTTGGTAGATCAATGTCAAGCTTTTATTTGCAGTAGAGCTTCTACTTTTATCAGGTAAGGAGAGCTTCAATGCAATGCCATATTGGCCTTTTGTCAGGTGTCGAACAATCCCGCCTTTTTGTGTTTGAGCAACAACCTCTCCAGCTCCTAGCAGACCGCCATTATTAAACATAATCCTTTAAAAACAGTTGGTTAAACTAATTTTGCGGCTTTTTTATTCATGGCACAGGGCTTGCGTTAATAATCAGTAAGTCGAAAAAACGACAAGCAATTCATCCAGGTGAAATTAAGGGGAAGCCCATGCAAGCAAAAGATCTAGCTGTGCTGATGGATGAGCCGGCTTGCAGCCATAACACCAAGGCCAAGAGCGGCTGTGCCCCGGCCAAACCCGGTGCTTCTGACGGCGGTTGTGCTTTTGATGGTGCCCAGATCGCCCTTCTTCCCATTGCCGATGTGGCTCACCTGGTGCACGGCTCCATTGCCTGTGCAGGCAGTTCCTGGGATAACCGGGGGACGCGCTCATCCGGTCCCCACCTTTACCGGATCGGTATGACCACCGACCTGAGTGAGCAGGATGTGATCATGGGGCGGGGTGAAAAACGCCTTTTTCACAGTATTGATCAGGCCATCAAAAATTACTCACCAGCCGCAGTTTTTGTTTACAACACCTGTGTACCTGCCCTGATCGGGGATGACTTTGAAGCCGTGTGTAAGGCGGCCAGTGAGCACTTTGGTCTGCCGGTGGTGCCCGTGGATGCAGCGGGTTTTTACGGTACCAAAAATCTGGGTAATCGCCTGGCTGGCGAAGCCATGTTCAAGTATGTCATCGGCACTGCAGAGCCTGAACCCGTGCCTGCTTCCCAACAGCGCCCCGGAATCCAGGTTCACGATATTAACCTGATCGGTGAATACAACATCGCCGGTGAATTCTGGCAGGTCTTGCCGCTGTTGGATGAGCTGGGCCTGAGAATTCTCTGCACCCTGTCCGGCGATGCCCGTTTTCATCAGGTGCAAACCATGCACCGGGCCGAAGCCAACATGGTGGTCTGCGCCAAGGCCATGCTGAATGTGGCTCGCAAGATGCAGGAAACCTACGGGATTCCCTGGTTCGAGGGTAGTTTTTACGGGGTTCAGGATACCTCCGATGCCTTGCGCAGTTTTGCTCTTCTGCTTAAGGATTCCAGCCTGACGCTGCGCACTGAAGAAGTGATTGCCCGTGAAGAAGCACGTATCAACGAGCTGCTGGAACCCTGGCGGCAAAGACTGCGGGGTAAACGGGTTCTGCTTTACACCGGTGGGGTGAAATCCTGGTCGATTGTTTCCGCGCTGCAGGATTTGGGCATGACCGTGGTCGCCACCGGCACCAAAAAATCCACCGAAGAGGACAAGGCTCGCATCCGCGAAATCATGGGTGAAGATGCCAAGATGCTGAACGAAGGCAGCCCCAGAGCCCTGCTGGATACGATCGAAGAATACCAGGCTGATCTGCTGCTTGCCGGGGGGCGCAACATGTACACCGCCCTTAAGGCCAGAATTCCCTTTTTGGATATCAACCAGGAACGCGAATTCGGCTATGCCGGCTATGACGGCATGCTGGAACTGGCCAGACAGCTGTGTCTGACCCTGGAATCACCCATCTGGGAGGAGTTGCGTCAGCCTGCTCCCTGGCAAAGTGCAGGGGAGGTGTAAGATGGCTGAAGTAATCAAGAGCAACAAGCCCATGGCGGTGAATCCCCTGAAGGTGAGTCAGCCGGTGGGCGCCATTCTGGCTTTGCTGGGCATCGAAGGCTGTGTCCCCATGCTACATGGCTCCCAGGGTTGCAGTGCCTTTGCCAAGGTTTTCTTTGTTCGCCACTTTCGTGAGCCCATTCCCCTGCAAACCACGGCCATGGACCAGACCAGTACGGTCATGGGGGCGGATGACAATGTATTCCAGGGCATCAAAACCGTGATTGAAAAACGCCAACCGGCGTTGATCGGTATCCCCACAACCGGTTTGTCTGAAACCCAGGGCAGTGATGTTCGCGGTCTGGTTCGACGCTTCTATCAGCAAAATCCAGAAGAAAAGACGCCGCTGGTACCGGTGGAAGCTCCGGATTATGTCGGGGGTATGGAAACGGGCTATGCCCGCACCCTGGAAGCCATGATTGAATATCTGGTGCCCGAAGACCTGAGCCGAGTCGGGCAGAAGCCGGAACAGATCAATGTGCTGGCCCCCTCCATGTTGACCTCAGCGGATCTGGAATACCTGCGCGATTTACTGGAAAGTTTTGGTCTTGAGCCTGTTTTCCTGCCGGATGTCGGGGATTCTCTCGATGGCCACCTGATGGAAGAGGATTTTGTAGCAGTCACTACCGGGGGAACGCCGGTGAGCTCTTTTGCTCAACTGGGACAGGCTGCCCATACCCTGGTGATTGGTCACTCCCTCTTCAAGGCGGCGGATCTGCTGAAACAAAAAACCGGGGTGCAGGATTTGCGTCTGGACAGCCTCATGGGTGTTGCCGCCACCGATAAGCTGGTTCTGGCTCTGCATCAATTGACCGGCAAGCCGGTACCTGCACGCCTGGAGCGTCAGCGTAGTCAACTTCAGGATGCCCAACTGGACAGTCACTTCATGCTGGGGATGGCGCGTTTTGCCCTAGCCGCCGATCCGGATCTCTTGTACTCCCTGAGCCAGCTGCTTAAGGAAATCGGTAGTGAAGTCGTGGCCGCAGTCAGCCCTCACAAATCCGAATTGCTTGAAGAGGTTGCAACCGATCAGGTGATCATCGGTGATCTGGAAGATTTGGAGAAGAAAGCGGCTGAAGCCAAGGCGCAGGTGTTGATCAGTAACTCCCATGCCGAGCAGACAGCCGAGCGGCTGGATATTCCCCTGATTCGCTGTGGCTGGCCCATCTACGACCGTCTGGGTGCCCAACATCAGCTTTGGATCGGTTATCAAGGCAGTCGCAATACCCTGATTCAATTGGCCAATGCAATGCTGTCCGAAGGCCACAAGCACGAAATTCCCGCCCGGGTTTCTATCTATTCAACGGCAGATTCGATGAGCGAGGCTTCCCATGCGGCACTTAAAGTTGGTTAGTAGCCAGTCATCGGCAGAGCCGGAGTCTTCGCTGAAGATTGCTTTTGCCAGTAGCGACAGAAAAACCGTCAATCAACATTTTGGCGCGGCCCAGGCCTTCGTAATTTATGAACTGGGTGCTAAAGGCTTTCATTTGGTCGAGGTGGTGGAGTTTTCCGGTGATGCCACGCTACAGGACGGTCAGGAAGACAAGCTGACCGCCAAGATTCGCCTGCTGGATGGCTGCGCTGCCGTCTATTGTAACGCGGTAGGGGCTTCAGCCATTCGTCAGCTGCTGGCCGCCAATATACAACCTTTGAAAGTGGACTCGCATGAGGACATAGAAGCACTGCTCAAGGACTTGCAGTCGGTTTGGGAAGACCAGCCCCCGGTGTGGCTGGAGCGCTCCTTGCGTCAACTGGAACGCCCTGCTGCCGAAGAACGTTTTGCAGCCATGGCCAGCGAAGGCTGGCAGGAAGAGGAGTGGCAATCATGATTCCGACTCAAGCTGAAGTAATCCGTGATTCCAACGGCAAGCTGGCTGTCCAGGCCAACTGCCAGACCAGCTGTAAAAGCTGCGGTGTAAAAAAGGTTTGTGGCGGGAGTAAACGCTCCATGCTGATGGACTTTCCCAGTACCGAGATCGCCGAGGACTATTTTGAAGGGCAACAGCTACAAGTGGAACTGGCCGAGGAAGAACTGCTACGGCTGACCCTTCTGGCCTATTTTCTGCCCTGCCTGTTTTTGGTGGTTCTGGCTCTGGTGGCTTCACCCTGGGGAGACCTGGCAACCGCCCTGGGTGGTGTAGCCGGTTTGGCTCTGGGGGTTTTATCCAGCAGCTGGATCACTCGCAAGCGTCCTCCCAAGGTCTATTTTTATCCCTTAACAACGGAGATGATTCATGAGCCCAAATAGTGAAGCGGTCAGTTTGCCTGATCACCCTTTTATTCCGGAAATGGTTCGCCAGACCCGTGCGTTTGATAGCTACGGCGTGAATGAGGATTTGGGCAAGGCTGAAATTCTTGAGCCTTACGTGGTGACCAAGGAGCAGCGTCGGGAAATGCCGGTGATCGGTGATCCGGATGAAGAGCTGATCGCACGCCTTAAGGCCTACTACAGTGCCATTGCCATGCGCATCGAGGCTGGCTGCGGCAAGATGGCTGCGCCCATGTTCAATATTACCCATGAAGGCTTCGGTCGCGTGATTATCAGTGTCGGCAAACTGATGGTTCTGGATCGTTCCCTGAGAGATGTTCACCGCTTCGGTTTTCCCAGCCTGGAAAAAATGTGCGAAGACGCAGACAAGCTGGTCAATAACGCCCTTAAGTTGGTGGAAAGCTATCCTGATGCTGCTGCGGCCTGAGGGACCCGCCGGCTCAAAGATTTGATGATGATGAGGAGAAAACCATGACGCCTGAAGAGTTGAAAAAACTCGAAAAGGAAGTGCGTAAAGCCAAGCGCCGTGCCAGTGAAGCCGCCATGGAATTGCACGATCTGGTCGAAGATGCTCTGCCCGGTGCTTATCAGCAACTTCCGGAAATTGCAGAGAAAACCTATGCAGCCTGTAAAGCCTGGGATACTTCCCGGCAAGAACTGGAAAAAGCCCAGGAGGAAGCCTGATGAGTAATATTACTGGTTTGACCCGTGGTGGGGATGAGTGGACACCAACTTTTGTTACTGCGCTGGACGACGAGACCTGCATCGGCTGTGGCCGTTGCTTCAAGGTGTGTCCACGCAATGTATTTGATCTGGAAGAAAGAGAACCGGATGACGATGATGATTGTGATGATGTAATGAGCGTCATGGTCATTGCCGATGCAAATGACTGCATTGGCTGCAGCTCCTGTGCTCGGGTATGCCCCAAGAATTGCCATACCCATGAGCCCATGGCCGCAGCCTGATGTCAAAAAGTGAAGTTAGTGGGTGGAAGTAGCCTCTTGAGCCGGGTCATCCCCGGCTCTTTTTTTTCTCAAATTAAAAGCCACCAGCAGCATAGCCAGGAGAATCGGTGGCAGCATCATCATATTGAGTAGTTCCCAGCCCAAAGCCTGCTGCAATTGACCGGCCAATAAACTGCCCAGCGCAGAAAATCCAAACACCAGAAAATCATTCATGCCTTGAACTCTGGCTTTTTCATTGGCTGCATAGGTGGAAGTCAACAGACTGGTGGCACCGATAAATGTGAAGTTCCAGCCAACTCCCAAAGCCACCAGAGCAAACCAGTAATGGCTATATGCCTGACCCAGTTGGGTAACCACTACACACAGCAATAACAAACTGCAGCCCAGTTGAATGACCAGGGGAGCTCCCAGGCGGGTAATCAGTCGTCCGGTAAAAAACGAGGGTAGGAACATGCCCAGTACGTGCCATTGAATAATACTGGCCGTATTTTGAAAGGCGAAGGCTTGTGCCTGCATGGCCAGGGGAGTTGCCGTCATGACCAGGACCATCACGCCATAGCCGATGCTGCCCGAAGTAATGGCCGCAATCAGTCGGGGCTGTTTAAGTAGCTCCAGATAGCCACGCCCGCCTCTGGCCAGTTCCGCCTGGGTCGGCTGGTGCAGTGGCAGGCTTAAAATCAAAACCAGGGTAAAGAGGTAAAGGCCGGCCAGGACGGCAAAACCACCGAGAAAGGCGTTGTCCGGAAAAAAGCCCTGAGACCAGACGGCCAGATTTGGACCAAGAAACGCAGCCAGTACGCCACCACCCATGACCAGTGAAATCGCCTGGGCACTTTGTCTGCTGGAGCAGGCTTCCACCGCGGCAAAACGGTATTGCTGACCGACACCGATGGCCATCCCCAAAAGAAAGGTACTCAGACAGAAGAGATAGAAGTTTTCATTGGCTAGGGCAGTGTAAGCCAGGAGGGCGCCACCGACCCCAATCAGGTTGCCCAGAAGAAACCCTTTTTTGCGACCCAGCCAGCGCATCAAAAGGGCTGCTGGCAGGGTCACCCCCATTAAACCCAGAAATTGCAGGGCCACCGGCAGGGTTACCAGTGCAGCGGCGGGTGCCAATTGTTGGCCGATCAAGGCGGTCACCGATACCAGAAGAATATTGCCGGTGATTAAAAGAGCCTGCCCCAAGGCAAGCCCCCATACACTGAGGGGTAGCATCCCTTGTCTCCATATAAAATGTCAGTGGTTATTTAGTGGGCGTGTTTGGGTGCCGCTGGTTTTGTTTTGCTTCTGCCCGAAGTCGAAGCCTGAGAGAATACCAGTTTTAACGACCAGATTTTCTTGAGGCCACGATACAGCAGGAACCAGAAGAGCAGTGGCAGGAGAAGGCTCTTGAGCAGGGTTATAGCCATCAGGTAGATCAAGGACTCAAAAGCTGAATCCAGAGCGGCCAGCGTATTACTGACTTCTTCTTTGATGCCGGTGATGTCCGTCTTTTTTGCCAGCCATTCACCCAGGGTACAACTTCCCCCCTCCTGACGGGTTGCCAGGCATTCCTGGCGTTCTTCCAGGGCCAGTTGTTCCTGTTGCTGGCGTCGCAATTGCTGTCGGGCCAACTGCTCTTGGTTTTCCAGGCGGGTGAGGGCTTCCTCGAGCAGGGTTTCCAGAGGAGCGGGCTCTCTAAGCGGGTTGAATCTTTGCAGTACACCGCGGGATCTGAGGTGTTCATCCAGCTGGTTAGTGAGTGCTTGCTTTTCTGTGGTCAGGGTATCCAAGCGGCTGCGAGTGGACAGCTGTTCAGCCTGCAGGGCCGTGATCTGCTGATCCATCTCGCTGAGTAGTTGTTCAAATTCGGCCTGGTCGGCTTGCAGGGCACTGGCATTGCTGGTGATTTGCTCTTCCAGGGCCAGGCTTTTTTCCCGGTGTTCTGCTTCCTGCTGCTGGATAAACGCAGCATCCACCAGGGCATTGACCATTACAACCAAAGCAAAGGAGGCTCGGATAAAGGCAAAGACCAGGAAAACCCGGAAAAATCCCGGGGCCAGACGGGCAGAAAAGAGGTGGATGAGTAAATAGAGGCCGTAGCTCAGGGTCAGGAGAAGATTGAAAAACTGATTACTGACCAGGACCATCAGTACTTTTTGTGCTGCCAGGGAAGCCAGAGCCGTGGTCATAACCTGGGAGAAACGCTCGATGATATCATTGAAGGGATCGAGTACTTCACCGATGGCCAGGCTGCCAATAATGGCATCAATTTCCAGCGTTTGTAATACCGACACGGCGGCATTGAGGCTGCGGGCAATACCGTAAAGGATAGCTGCATCCTTGAGGGAGTTATTAATATCGTCCAAGGCCAGCAGATCCATTAATCCGCTCCAGCAGATGCCGATAAATAAAACCGCTAGCAGATTAATGCCCAGATATTTTGGATTCAGTGCCTGCAAAGGAAACCCCGGTTAATAACCTGTCTGTTATTAAAGATTTAGGGACTAATCCTAACGGGGAAAGCTAAGGGTGAGAAGGTGTTTTATAAAAGCATTTATTGTCGGCTGGGCTAAAAAACAGGCCATTAAAAAGCCGGCAGCCTAAGGTGCCGGCCTAGTCCCCGAAAAGCTTCTTAGCCGTAAACCAATTGTCCCAGATCAGAGGGAGCATAAAGACTGGCCTGGGAGGCATCAGTGACCCGACTGGTGGCCGGAGAGTCCTGATCTTCCTCATCCTTTTGCAGCTGATCTTCTTCATCCTCATCCTGTTGGATCAGGCTGGCAAGCATTTTGTCCTTTTCTTCTTCAGAAGGGGCCAGCTGTCCGAAGGGGCTGGTTGAGCTTTCTTCCTCTGCCTGCAACCAGGGATTGCTGCTTTCTTCAGTGGCGGTCACTGCCTGGGCTGAGTAGTCAGGAGTTTCCTCATCTTCTTCCAGAGAAGCAGCTTTAGTTGCTGGAGCAGCCTTCTCGTCATCTTTTTCAGGCGGGAAGCTATAGGGCAGTTCCTTGGCGCTGCGCTCTTCATCCTTGAGCAGGGAAACGACTGATCTTTGATCTGTATGAGTCAGGCCCAGAGCTGCCAGTTCAGTGTTCTGCAGCAACTGCTCCTGAGCTCTGGCAGACATCTGTTCTGCAGTCAAGGTGTCTTGGATTCGATTGGATTTTTCGTTAAGAACATCGTTGTAGCGTTGGTTGCCGGCCATCACACCATTCAGTTCCTGGATGGCACCTTCCAGGTCTTCACGCACGCTGGAAATAAATTCCTGAGCTTCACGACTACCTTCCAGAGTTGTTTGGGCGGCAGCAACGCTGGTCACCTGGGCAGGCTGACTGGCATTGGTTTCACTGGTCAGGATGGATTTGAGAAAGCCTGCGCCTGTGGTGGTATCAGTGTTTGAATCCTGAGAACCGGTGTTGGTGCCGTCACTGGAGGTATCGGTACCGCCAGTATCGCCACCACCTGTAGTACCGTCTCCTGAGGTGTCGGTACTGCCGCTGTCACCCGTCGAGGTATCGCCACCTGTCGTGGGTTCCGAGGCGACTTCCTGGACATTATCGACGGTCACTGGCTCGTAATTGGGGGTCAGGACGCCAAAATTCTGAAAACCGCCCTTTTGCTCGCCACCCAGGTAGTCATAACCCTGCTGCTGATTGCGGTTGAGGTTGCGGTTAAAGACAACAGCCAGCTGTTGATCACCATAGGTGACACTGATGGGGCTGCCGTTTTGCCATTCCTCTTCATATGAGAGGGTGGGCATGACTTCATCCAGCTGTTTTTCACCAGAACCGTTGGTGCTGACGGTAAAGGATACCTTGAAGCTGTACTCGACATCCTTGCCATTCACATTGATGGTTTCGGAGATGTACTGGTGATTGACTTCACCTTCAGTGGCAGCGTCCAGATCCAGACGCTCGGCCAGTCCAGCTGTCTGGTTGCCACTGCGCCCTACCAGGTCAGTCCAGAGACTATTCAAGGCATCGGCGGTGGCCTGCCCTACCTTGATTTCACCCGAGCCATCCACTTCCCAGCCCAACGCATCGGCTAGTTGCTGGTTGGTTTCCAGTTCGGAAAGTGCCACGGTTTCTGTCGTGGTTGTGGTACTGCCGGAATCAGTGGTGGTATCCGTGCCCGTACCTGTATCGGTGCTGCCATCTCCATTGGTGCCCGTATCTGTAGTGCCATCACTGCCGGTGCCGGTACCTGTATCACCAGTAGCCGTACTGCCATCTGTGGAGCCGCTATCTGTGGTGGTTCCGCTATCACCAGTGGTTGAGCTTCCACTGGAGTTGCTGGTCTGGTTTTCGGCAGCGGTGATGCGCCCCATAAGCCCTTGATCTAGGCCGATCGTAAAGCGGCTACTTCTGGAATCATTATGACCGATTTGCAAAGTCGTGCTGAGAGCATCTGTACTGAGCAGTTGCAGCCCCTTGTATTCGGTGTTTTCGGTGATTTTTTGGATTTGTTGCGTCAGTTCATCGACTTCAACCTGAAGGCTCTGGCGGCCTTCCTGGGTCAGATAGGGATCCATGGCTTTTTGGGCCAGTTCACCAATGCGCTGCAGGTTCTTTTCAATTTGTTCCAGGCCGGAGTCTGCAGTCTGGAGCATGGACACGCCTTCACCCAGATTGCGTTTCGCCACATTCAGGCCGGAAATATCCCGGGTCAGGCCAGCGGCCTCTCGGAATTGAATTTTTCGGGGATGGGAAAAGGATTCGTTAAGGCTGGATGAAAGCCTTTCCAGTAGCTGGGGTTCTTTATCCTTTTTAAATGGTGAGGTTACAGCTTCCTGCTGTTTTATACCCGCTCCCATAATAGATTGAATAATGGTTGAAGCTAGATCAGGTTGTGAATCGACGGCCATAACTCTATTCCCCTTTATCCAGAGGGTTTTCCCTAGGGCATTCCCATTAAAATATGTTTTGTTTATGTGTTATCAGAATTTCAGAGTTTGTTTATTTTCTGTTTCCAGATAGTAACTCGCTTGTCACCACTGTTAAAGGTGCACCGATGGGTTATTTATTGATGCGGAGCAATAAAAACTGATTTTTATGTATTTGTGTGGAATCCGACAAAAACCTGAAGCCGTACTCTAAAGAACACTCCGACACAACGCGCAGTTTGTAAAAAAACCTTTTATATCAATTGGATAATCTTTTTGTAGGTTTGGCACAAGGCTTGCCACTTCAATAGCAGAGCAGTGATAACAACTGCACCTTTCAATTGATGTCCGGAGGTTCTTCATGGTCACTCTTACACCCAGTGCACAACAAGCTATTTCCCGTTTTATCGAACAGGCAGGCACCCCCCTGGCCGGTTTGCGTATTTCCGTTTCTGATGGTGGCTGTTCAGGCCACAAATATGCCATGCAGCTGGAAACCCAGGCTGGTGAGCAGGACCTGACGCTTCAGGTCGGAGAAGTGACCTTGCTGGTAGATCCTGAAAGCCAGCCCTTGCTGGAAGGCTGTACGGTCGATTTTGTAGAAAGCCTGGAAGAAAGTGGTTTCAAATTTTCCAATCCCAACGCTAAAGCCGCTTGTAACTGTGGCAAATCTTTTGCCGCCTGAGGGGAGACAAGATCATGTGGAATTATTCAGAAAAAGTTCAAGAACATTTTTTCAACCCGCGTAATGCCGGTGAACTGGAAGAAGCCAATGGTGTGGGGGATGTTGGTTCCCTGTCCTGTGGTGATGCTTTGCGCTTGATGCTCAAGGTAGATGAAAAGACCGATACCATTCTGGATGCCCGTTTCCAGACTTTCGGTTGTGGTTCGGCCATTGCCTCTTCCTCTGCGTTGACTGAAATCATCAAGGGCAAAACCCTGGATGAAGCGCTTCAGGTCAGCAACCAGGAGATTGCCGATTTTCTGGATGGTCTGCCTCCCGAGAAGATGCACTGCTCGGTCATGGGTCGTGAAGCCCTGCAGGCGGCCATTGCCAACTACCGCGGTGAGGAATGGCACGATGATCATGAAGAAGGGGCGCTGGTTTGTAAGTGCTTCGCTATTGATGAAGTCATGATCGAAGACACTATTCGTGCCAATAACCTGAGCAGCGTGGAAGAAGTCACCAACTACACCAAGGCCGGTGGTGGCTGTTCCGCTTGTCACGAAGGCATCGAAGATATCCTGGCACGAGTGATGGCCGAGCGCGGTGAAGTCTTCTCTGCCGGTGCAGCCAACCCTGTAGCCCCCGCCAAGAATGCAGCGAGTGTGGCGGCAGATGCTGAAGCGGCTCTGACCCAGATCGAAATGCCAACTCCCGCGCCTGAAGCGGCGGTTCCACCTGCGGGTGAAGGTCCCAAGCTGACCAATCTGCAGCGGATTCGCAAGATCGAGGAGGTGATTGAGCGCGCCCGTCCGGCTCTGCAGCGGGATCGCGGTGATATCGAACTGATTGATGTTGATGGCCGTCGGGTTTACGTCAAGCTGACGGGTGCTTGCAGTGGCTGCCAGATGGCCAGCATGACGCTGACCGGTATTCAGCAGCAAATGATGGAAGAGTTGAAAGAATTCGTACAACTGGTGCCAGTCAGTAAAGCACCTGCCGGAATGGGAGCCTGATCATGGATACCATCTATCTGGATAATAATGCCACCACGCAGGTTGATCCGGAAGTCGTGGATGCCATGTTGCCTTATTTTACCGAACAGTTCGGTAACCCTTCATCTCTGCACCAGTATGGTAATCAGGTGGGACAAGCGTTGAAAACGGCACGCCAACAGGTGCAATCCCTTCTGGGTGCCGAGCATGACAGCGAAATTCTGTTTACTTCTTGTGGCACTGAAAGTGATTCCACTGCAATCCTTTCTGCACTCAAGGCTCAGCCCAACCGTCGCGAGATCATTACCAGCGTGGTTGAACACCCTGCAGTGCTGGCTCTGTGTGAGTACCTGGAAAAAGAAGGCTATACCGTTCACTACCTGGAGGTCGATGGCCAGGGGCGTCTGGATCTGGATGCCTATCGCAAGCTGCTGAGTGACCAGGTCGCGATTGTCAGTGTTATGTGGGCCAACAATGAAACCGGCACCCTCTTCCCTGTAGTGGAAATGGCTGAAATGGCCTGGGAAGCCGGTGTCATGTTTCATACAGATGCAGTTCAGGCCGTGGGCAAGATTCCCATGGATCTGAAATCCACCAAGATCGATATGCTCAGTCTATCCGGCCATAAACTGCATGCGCCCAAGGGTATCGGTGTTCTCTACTTGCGCCGTGGTACCCGTTTCCGTCCTCTGCTTCGAGGCGGTCACCAGGAACGAGGCCGTCGTGCCGGTACCGAAAACTCGGCATCCATCGTGGCTCTGGGCAAGGCAGCTGAAATGGCTGAAGCCAATCTGGAACACGAAAATACCGTGGTCAAGCGTCTGAGAGACAAGCTGGAAGCCGGAATTCTGGAAAAGGTCAACTATGCCTTTGCCACGGGGGATGTGAATAATCGTCTGCCTAACACCAGCGATATTGCCTTTGAGTACATCGAAGGTGAATCCATCCTGCTTCTGTTGAACAAGGAAGGCATTGCCGCTTCCAGTGGTTCGGCCTGTACTTCCGGTTCTCTGGAGCCTTCACACGTCATGCGGGCGATGGGGCTTCCCTATACCGCAGCACATGGCACCGTGCGTTTCTCCCTGTCGCGCTACACCACGGAAGAAGAAATTGACCGGGTGATTGCTGTGGTTCCCGGCATTATTGAGCAACTGCGTAATCTGTCTCCCTACTGGAAACAGGGTGCGCCTGTTCAGGATGCCTTTGATCCTGCTTATGCCTGAGGATAGACCTATGCCCCAGTCCATCATTATCGATGACACCACGCTCAGGGATGGCGAACAAACCGCCGGAGTGGCTTTTTCGCTGGAAGAAAAAATCCAGATTGCCACCCAACTGGATGCCCTGGGCGTTCCCGAGCTAGAAGTGGGCATCCCGCCCATGGGGGAAGTAGAGCGCGAGGATATCCGTACCCTGGCTTCTTTGGGGCTCAAGGCTGAACTCATCGCCTGGTGTCGTATGCACCCGGCAGACATTCAGGCCTGCAAGGGGCTGCCCGTAGGCACCCTGGATTTATCCATCGCCTCTTCGGATGTGCATCTGGAACGCAAGCTGCGCAAGGATCGTGATTGGGTGCTGGCGCAGATCCGTCAGTTGATCCCGCAGGTCGTGGATCAGGGCTTCCAAGTGATCCTGGGGTGCGAAGATGCCTCCCGTGCTGATCCGGATTTTCTGCTGCAGCTGGCTGAAGCAGCGCAACAGGCCGGGGCCAAGCGACTGCGTTTTGCCGACACCCTGGGCATCATGGAACCCTTTGGTGTTTATGAGCAGTTGAGTCGTCTGGCAAGCAATACCGATCTGGAATTGGAAATGCACGCCCATGATGACCTGGGGCTGGCAACGGCCAACAGCCTTGCCGCTGCCCGTGCTGGTGCTACCCACATAAATACTACCGTGAATGGCCTGGGCGAAAGAGCGGGCAATGCCGCCCTGGAAGAAGTGGTGCTGGGGCTGCAACAGCTCTACCAGATGGAAACCCAGATCGACCTGCATGATTTTCCGGCGGTATCCCGCCTGGTGGCGGAAGCCTCCGGAAGACCGGTCAGCTGGCAGAAAAGCCTGGTAGGTGAAGGCGTCTTTACCCATGAGGCTGGCATCCATGTTGACGGTCTTTTGAAAGATCCGATGACCTATCAGGGGGTGGATCCCGCTCTCCTGGGCCGTAGTCATCAACTGGTGCTGGGCAAGCATTCCGGCACCCAGGCGGTGATGGCCTCTTTTGCCCGTCTGGGTCAGCCTCTGACCCGTCAGCAGGCCAGTCAGCTGCTTCCTGGTATTCGCCAGTGGATCAGTCTTCACAAACAACCGATGAAGGACACCCAGCTTCTGGATCTTTATCAGCAGGTTTTAGCTGCTGATATTGCAGCCAGTGCCTGAACCTATTTGCAACCGGAGGTCGTTATGATCAGCGATTTGATTTATTTGACGGAAGAAATGGAAGAAAGCCTGGAAGAGCTGGAAAGTGCCGAGGATTTTCTCAATTTTTTCGAAGTGACGTTTGACCCCCGGGTCGTGCAGGTGAACCGTCTGCATATTCTGCAGCGTTTTCACAACTACCTGAGCAACTACACCGAAGAGCTACCCGAAGATCCTTCAGCGCGCTTTGTGGTTTACAAGGATTTGCTGGAGCGGGCCTACACCAGCTTTGTCGATTCTTCGGCCCAGCAGGAAAAGGTGCTCAAGGTCTTCAAAAAGGATGAACCCGGCAGTGGTTTTGTTTCCCTGGGATCGATTGGAGGTGTGGCATGAACCCTCTTTACGACTATGGCAATGAAGTCCGTGTCATTCGCAATGTGCGCAATGATGGTAGTTTTCCCGGCAAGGATCGTGGTGACCTCCTGATTCGTCGGGGGCAGGTCGGTCATGTACGCAATATCGGCACCTTCCTACAGGATCAAATCATCTACACCGTTCACTTCGTAGAGGAAGATCTGCAGGTGGGTTGCCGCGAAGAAGAACTGCAACTGGCCAGTGATCCCTGGGTACCCAGCCGCTTTGAAAGTCGGGAGAAAGTAGTAACCTCCATGGCCTTGTCTCTGCGTGGAGAGGTAGTGGTACAACCGGGAGATAAAGGCGAAATCCTCAAGGTTGAACGCGACGATCCCCAGGGTGTTTATTACCATGTTCTCTTCCCCGGACATGTGCTGGCTGTTCCCGAAAATGCTCTGGAAGCCCCGGAGGAAGAAAAGGAGCTGGTCGATGACTTCTCTGACTGAACAGCAACTACTGAATTATCTGGGACTTAAAATTGCTGAAGCCCGTTTTTCCACAGGGCTGGATGGACTGGAAGCCAAGCAGATGGAAGCGGTGATGCAACAGGCTCGGCGCCAGTATAATCTGGAAGAAAAGGTATTGGCCTCGCCTGAAGCCCAGGCCATTTACCTGCCGGAAGCCACTCTGGAAGATGCCTGGCTCAGGGTCAGGGAGCGCTATGAAACCCAGGAAGCCTTCCAGGGGGCGCTGGACAAGATCCAGATGAGTGAAGAAGGTTACAGGGCTGCTTTGGAAAGAGAGCTGCGCATTGAAGCAATTCTCGAAAAGGTTTCCAGCCAGGCGGCCCAAATCAGTGATGAAGAAGCTCTGGCTTTTTATCACAAGCATCCGGACAAGTTCTTTATCCCCGAAAAGCGTCAGACACGCCATCTGCTGATTACCGTCGAGGAAACGGCTGGGGATTCCGGTGAATTGCTGGTCTTGCAGGAATGTGAAGCCATCCGGGCTCAACTGGTTAAACGCCCTGAGCGTTTTTCCGAGTTGGCGCTGCGTCACTCCCAGTGTCCTACTGCCGTGGAAGGCGGGCAACTGGGCAAGGTGCCCCCGGGTCTGCTTTATGATGAACTGGACAAGGCCTTGTTTCAGATGGAAGAAGGCGAGATCAGCGCCCCACTGCGCTCACCCCTAGGCTATCACCTGCTGTATTGTGAAGCGATCCTGCCTTCCGAGTGCAAAAGCTTTGCTGAAGCCCGCAGCAAGATCGTGGAATATTTGGCCGACAGCAAACGCAGTCAGGCCCAGAAGCAATGGATACGTCAATTGGGGTAACTACTACTGCTGCAGCAATGGCTGATCCCGCGCTGCAGATTCAACCCTTCTACCCCTAGCCAGCGGTAGTCAGAACGCTGGCTTTATCCCTGGCTTCTAGGGGTTGTGGCCTGGGCTTTTTGTAATTGCAGTAAGCGCCGGATGGTGAAGGCATTGGTCACCATAATCAGGCCCTCGGCCAAACTCCCGCCAAAAGACCCGATCAGCAGGTTGTTAAGCAACCAGCAGAAAGCAGCCAGTCCCAGAACCAGGCGCAGGGGAATTCCTCTGAGTAGAAACATGCCCAGGGTTCCCAGGGTTGCTGCCATCAGTGGTAAAAGGTCTATCCAGTTCTGCCAGGTCAGGATAGCAGCCAGGCCGTTAGCAGCCAGCAGCAGGCCCATCAAGCGTTTATTGCCGGGATAACGTCTGGCCAGCAGGATGCGGATAATGACCAGCAGGGTCAGGGCCGCGGCAGTCCAGCTTTGAAAGCAGACAAACTGCAGGGCAAAGGCAATATTGGCGGAAACCAACAGCACCAGCAGGCGATCATCCTGCTTGCTGGCAAAACCTGCCAGACAGAACCCCAGAGCAACCAGCCCGGCCACCTGTCCGGCCCACCAGGTCATATCCATTACTGGCGACTCTGTTTGGCTGCCAGGACTTCACTATAGATAGCCTTGACCTTCTTTGAGAAAACCTCGACAGAATGCTGACTCGCAGTCTTCAGGGCCTTTTCGGCCAGCTCCTGGTGTTTGTCCTGATCTTCAAGCAGGGTTTGCACTCTGGCTAGCCAGAGATCCAGGCGCTCCGGTGTCTTGTAGCCGTTGTGGTCGTCCTGAACCACATCATCAATTCCACTGGAGCGTACCGCAACCACGGGCAAGCCTGCTGCCATGGCTTCCAGAATGACCATGCCCTGGGTCTCCGACTTGGAGGCAAATACAAAGAGGTCACCCAGGTGGTACCAGAGCGGCATTTCATCCGGTGGCACGGCACCGACCAGGGTAATGCAGTCATTGAGTTGCAGTTCATCCAGGCGTTTCTGCAGGCGTTTGCGTTGATGGCCATCGCCCAGCATCAAGAGGCGAAAAGGCTGAGTTGTTTTCTTTTTCAGTTCTGCCAGCGCATCTATCATGAAGTCGATATTTTTTTCGTTAGACAGGCGCGCCACACTAATCAGAATTTTTTCCTGCCCCAGCTGGAGTCGCTGACGCAACTTTTCTACGGCATCCTGATCCACTGTCTGAAAGCGTTCAAAATCAATGCCGGTCGGTTGAACATAGGTGGGACGCTTGACCCCGATCATGCGCAGGTATTCTTCCGTTGAATAGGTAGGAACTATGACGGCATCACAACGGTTGGCAAAACGTCTGACCAACACATGGGAGATCAGATTGCGAAACAAAAGTCCGGGCAGGGGAACAAAGTGAGCATAGTGCTCCAACCGGGTGTGGTAGGTGTAGACCGCTGGAACCCGCAAGCGGCGGGCAATAAAGACGCCCAGAGAACCCAGCCAGAAGGGGTGATGCACATGAATCAGATCGGGAACAAAGGCTCGTACGCGCTTGAACACCCGCAGGGAAAAGATATTGGCCAGACGAAATTCACTTTTGGCTCCCAGGGTGAAGAGTGAAGGCACTCGAACAACCTGGGTTTCCCCGTGAGGTTGATTGGGATAACGCGGTGCAACGATTAGAAGTTTATTGCCCAGCTTACTCAGCCCCTGTTGCAGTCGCTGGATGGACAGGGGCACCCCGCCGATAAAGGGCAGGTAGTTGTTGGTGAACATGGCAATACGCAAGGGCTGGTTGATCCAGGGTGTTGGATCGAGATCGTAATTGGGGTAGTAGTTGCGATCTTTGAAGATCAGGGCATGCAGCTTGATAGCCAGCAGACTAAAAAGACAGACCAGCAGGATAAAGTTTAAATAGCTGACATAAAACAACGAGTAAATGAACGACCAGAGGCTTTCTAGCGTTCGAAAAAAGGGATGCTGACCCGTGGCCAGTTTTTTCTGCTCCAGGCTGACTCCTTCAGGACTGACGTGAACCAGCCAGTAATGGTAGTAGTCATCCTCCAGAAGCACACCGCCTGCGCCCCCGGTGGCCAGAAAAAGGGTAGAGTCCAGTTGCTGCTGGTGAAAGCCGCGCTTTTGCGCCGAGAACACCCAGTGGATGTCATTTTCATCAAGAATATCCAGCAGATTCAAACGAAAAGGGGCTGGCTCCAGCAGATTGGGGGCTTCTGCCAGTAAACCCTCGTCTTCGGCAAAAAGGGGGCGACCGGTGAAAAGAAAGTGTTCTTTGGCTTCTTGTTCTTTCAGCAGGTCTTGCAGCCAGCGTAGCTGCCACTGCCAGGGGGTTTTGCCGGTGGTATCCAGAAAAGTGAAGCGATAGTCACCCAGCAAGAAACTGAAGTAGTGGGGACCAAAGTGTTCATAAAAACGATAGCTGCCAAAATTTTCCTGCTCCTGTTCACCAAAAGTCAGCAGGTAGGGAATATTCAGTTGTTGCAGGCTGCCGTAAAGGGATTGGTACTTGTCTTCACCGCCACCACTGACAGCATTGCCGGCAGAGATCATAAAGTCGGCATCGCTGGCATTAATATGCGGAATCAATTGTTTTTCAAAGATACCGATGGAGTTATTGATATTGCCGACCAGGGCAAAACTGAATGCCTGAGGGTTCTCGCCCAGACGGGCTTCCAGCTGATCCAGCTGTACCTGATGCTCGGCAGCAAAATCAGGCAGAAAATAGTTGAGGTAAGCCTTGTAACCCAAAAGCCCCAGCATGATCAGCAGATTTAAATAAAAAAGGATTTTTAGCGGACGACGTGGCTTCATGAAGTTTTTTTCCAACTCCGGATCAGATCTTTTTGCAGGAGAATAAAGCCAATCAACATGCCCAGGTAGATGGTAACCAGCCGCCAGGCCAGAATAACCAAAAGCAGATGATTGCTACCCAGGAGTTCACGAAAGAAACTACCGAAAACCCCTTCGGAGATACCGGCTGCTCCTGGCGTAGGGGCAAAGTACATGATGAAGGTGGTAACGACCAGCAAACCCAGGCTGGTCAGATAGTCTACCGAATAACCCAGAAAATAAATCAGCAGGGCGGGAAAGCTGAAAAGGCTGAGCAAAAAAACAGCAGTAAACCCGGCTGCAAGACTAATCCACAGCGGCGAGCCCTGCAGAAAACGGCGAAAGCTGGCACTAAAACGCAGAAGTTCGCGGCGGATCTTGAATCGCCACAGGCGCTGGCGCTGATCGCTGATCAGGGTGAAGTTGCGCAACAGCAGCAGTAGACCATCGAGCGGTGGTAACAGCCAGTGGCTGCGGACCAGCAACAGGGTAAAAAAGCCCAGGTAGAGGAGGATAAAGACGGCCAGGGTCTGACCCAGGTTACTGAGCAGATCCTCTCCCTGCAGAGCAGGCAGGGTTAATAGGAAAACCGGTGTCAGGGAAAAAATAAAGACTACGGCCAAAAGGGTGCGCAGGGTGGTGGCTGCGGTGGCATCCCCCAGGGGGACGCCCTGTTTTTGCAGATACCAGATCTGGGCAAAACCACCGCCGGTGGCCAAAGGAGTAACGTTGGAAAAAAACAGATTGATAAAAACCAGCTTGAAAAGAGCAGGGAGTGGAATCGAGTGGCCCAGGGTTCGCAGCGTGAAATAAAGGCGCAAGCCATCAGCCAGAAAGTAGACTGCCAGGAGAGCGGCTAGAGCCGCCAGGGTTTGTGGCTGAATCAGGCGCTCATCAAAGCTGAGGCTCTGCTGGGCAAAGGACGCGTAGACCAGCCACAGACCCAGACCGGTCAGCCCGATGAAGATCAGGGAAAAGACCAGCAGCCGTCGTCCGGATACTGCAGGTGTCAGTGAGCTGGATTCCCGGGGAGCAGACATCTAGTCGGCTTCCAGTTCCATCCAGCGTTCCATTTTCTGGTCCAGCTGCCCCTGAACGTCTTCCATCTGTTGAAGGGTGGCTGTAACCAGATCGGCTTCCTGCTGATAGAAATCAGGGTCACTGATCTTGCTTTCCAGCTCGGCCAGCTGCTCTTCTAGGGCTTCAATTTCTCCGGGCAGCAGGTCCAGCTCTCTTTGCAACTTGTAGCTGAGCTTTTTGGCCGGTTTGGCCTTGCTGACCTGAGGCTCGGTTTTGGCAGCCTGGGGTGGTTCCTTGGATTTACTATCCGGGTTTTCCAGAGGAGGGAAGCGGCCTCCCTGGCGGATCCAGTCCTGGTAGCCCCCGATGTATTCGCGTACTCGACCTTCCCCTTCAAAAGCCAGGATGCCGGTGACGACATTATCCAGAAAAGCCCGGTCGTGACTGACCAGCAGCAGGGTGCCCTGGTAGTTCAGCAGGAGTTCTTCCAGCAGTTCCAGGGTTTCCAAATCCAGGTCGTTGGTGGGTTCGTCCATGACCAGCAGGTTGGCCGGCTTGGCGAAAAGCTTGGCTAGCAGTAGCCGGTTTTGTTCACCACCGGACAGGGCGCTGACCGGTTGCCGGGCTCTTTCCGGTGTAAAGAGGAAATCCTGCAGGTAGCCCATCACATGCTTGTCTTTGCCATTGATGGTGACACTGGTACGGCCTTCGGCCAGGTTGTCGAGCAGGGTCTTTTCCGGGTTCAGTTGCCCGCGTAGCTGATCAAAGTAAGCCACTTCCAGCTTACTACCCAGTTTGACCTCACCTGTATCCGGCTGCAGGTTGCCCAGCAGCATTTTCAACAGGGTGGTCTTGCCGGCACCATTGCGCCCCAGCAGACCGATTTTATCGCCCCGCTGGATACGGGTGGTGAGGTTGTTGATCAGTGGCTGACCGGCATAGCTGAAGCTGGCATTTTTCAGTTCCACCACCAGTTTGCCGGACTGATCGGCAGTTTCCAGCTGGATATCGGCTTTGCCCTGACGCTGCAGTCGAGCGGCTCTTTGTTTGCGCAATTCCTGCAATGCGCGAACACGACCTTCGTTGCGAGTGCGTCGGGCCTTGATGCCCTGGCGAATCCAGACTTCTTCCTGGGCCAGTTTTTTGTCAAAAGCGGCCTGATGGCGGGCTTCAACTTCCAGTTGATGGGCTTTGAATTCAAGAAAGTCCTGATAACTGCCTTCCCAACTGGTGATCTGACCCAGATCCAGTTCCAGCATTCGGGTGGCCAGATTCTGCATGAAGGTCCGGTCGTGGGTAATCAGCAGTACCGCGCCGGGGAAACTGCGAACCTGTTCTTCCAGCCATTGGATGGTTTCCACATCCAGATGGTTGGTCGGCTCGTCGAGCAGTAATAAATCGGGTTCACTGACCAGTGCCTTGGCCAGGGCAACGCGGCGTCGCCAACCACCTGACAGGGAGGACATGCGTACCTCGCCATCCAGGTGCAGGCGTTTGAGCAGCTGCTCAACCCGTTGATTCAGGGCCCAGCCATTGCAGGCATCCAGCTCATGATGAAGCTGGTCCATGCGTTTCAGGTCAACCTGTTCGGGAGGCTGGTGGGTAATCTGGTGAAATTCTTCCAGCAGGCGGCCGACTTCGGCCAGCCCTTCGGCTACCACTTCAAACACCAGGCGTTCATCGGCCGCCGGTAAAACCTGGGGCAGGGTGCCGATTTTCAGACCCGGCTTGTACCAGAGGCTGCCGCCATCGGGTTGAATATCACCGGCAACCAGTTTGAGTAGTGAGGATTTGCCTGCACCGTTGCGGCCCAGAAGGGCAACCCTTTCACCTTCTTCAAGGATCAGGGTTTCGTCCTGGAGCAGCGGCGTTTGGCCATAGGCTAGATGGAGGTTTTCAAAACGTAATAATGTCATTGAGGAGCGGGGAGTCCTGCTTTAGCGCGTACCCGGTTTTCGACCAGTTCGGCCAGGAGTTTGGGCTGGAATTTGGAAAGGAAATCATCGCAGCCGACTTTTTGCACCATGGCTTTGTTGAAGTTGCCGGACATGGAGGTATGAAGGACCACATAAGTGTCCGCCAGACGTTTGTCTTCACGCACGGCCGTGGTCAGGCTGTAGCCATCCATTTCCGGCATTTCGGCATCAGTGATCAGCATCAGCAGTTTATTGGGTACATCTTCACCGGCTTCGGCCCAGGCTTGCATTTGTTCCAGACCCTTTTTGCCATTGGTGGCGGTATGCAGGACGATACCCAGGGGTTCCAGGGTGTGACGCACCTGACTGATCGCAGTGGGGGAATCATCCACCATCAGCACTTCCATACCCTGAGCAGCCTGGATGATTTCTTCTTCCAACTGACTGGCATCCAGTGCGATGGTATAGGGATTGATCTCCGCCAGAACCTTCTCGACATCAATGATTTCGATGATTTTTTCTTCCAGACGGGTGATGGCCGTCAGGTAGTGCTGGCGACCGCTGGTGCGCGGTGGCGGCATGATGTCTTCCCAGTTGAGGTTGACGATGCGCTCGACACTGCCCACCAGGAAAGCCTGGACGGTGGAGTTGTATTCGGTAACGATCAGATTGCTGTTCTCGTTAGGCTGCAAAGGAGGCATGCCAATGGCCTGAGCCAGATTAATCACGGAAACAGCCTGGCCTCGCAGGTGAGCCACGCCGACCACATGGGGGTGATGACCGGGCAGGTTGGTCAGTTTGGGGAGCCGCAGCACTTCCTGCACTTTAAACACATTGATGGCAAACAATTGGTTGGAGTGCAGCTTGAACATCAGCAGTTCCAGCCGGTTGGCACCTACCAGGCGTGTTCTTGAGTCGACACTGTCTAAGACCCCAGCCATGGGCGTTTCCTCTTTATTTTATCCGTTACTTTTTTCAACAGAATTTTCTGACATACTAGAGAAAAATTGATAGCTTGACTACTTTTGTCTGTCGCTGGCGGCAGAATAACATGTAATTGGCAGGGTTTTTTGATTAATGCTGGCATCACCTTTTGAAAACCGGATTTCCCCACTTTTTGATCTAGGCGTCAACCTGACTGACAAGGCCTTTTCCCACGACAGGGATGAAGTGCTGGATCGAGCTTTCGATGCCGGATTAACCGGCATGTTGCTGACGGGCACGGACCTGGATGTGAGTGAGGAAGCACTGACACTGGCATTAACCCGGCCTGGTCAGCTGTTTGCCACAGCTGGAGTTCACCCGCACCAGGCGTCAAGCTGGTCGGCTTCAACAAGAGAGCAGCTGGCCTCGCTTCTGAAGCAGGAAACCGTGGTGGCTGTGGGCGAAACCGGACTGGATTTTAATCGCAATTTTTCCACACCTGCCGAACAGGAAAAGGCTTTTGAAGCCCAGTTGCAGTTGGCTGCCGAAACGGGCAAGCCGCTGTTTATCCATGAGCGCGATGCGGGTAAGCGTATGCTGGAGTTGCTGAAAACCTGGCGGGATGATTTGAGCGGGGCTGTGGTCCATTGTTTTACCGGCGACAAAAAAAGCCTGTTTGGCTATCTGGATCTGGATTTGTATGTCGGTTTTACCGGCTGGGTTTGTGACGAACGCCGGGGTACGCACTTGTGGCCGCTGCTGCCTTCGGTACCCGAAGAACGCCTTCTGATCGAAACCGACGCCCCCTGGTTGCTACCACGAACAGCTCGTCCCAAGCCTAAAAAAGGACGGAATGAACCGGCCCTTTTACCCTGGGTTCTGGCCCAATTGGCGGAAGTGCGGGGAGAATCTCCCCAAGCTCTGGCCCAGGTGACCACTGCCAATGCCTGCCGTCTTTTTCAACTACCCGATGCATTGCTGCAAGGAGTGGCTCCATGAGTTTACCGACCTTTATTGCCGTCGAAGGCGCTGCTGAAGATGAAGAAAGTTTTCCGGTCAGTATTGCCTGGTCGCTGTCGGATGGTAGCATCAAGCAGGCTTTGATCCAGCCTGATGAGGCCTGGGAAGATGAAGAGGCCAGTGCCCTGCGTGTCAATGAACTGGATCTGGAATTCCAGGGCTATGCCCCTACCGAGATTATTCGGGAAATGGAATATGACCAGGATGACGATGCCTACTACGTAGCTCACCTGCACCCTCAGGAAGCCTGGATGCTGAAGTTGTTTGAGGCTGCCGACAAGGAAATCGGTTTTCAATTGATCGAAGCGGCCGAGCTTTATGAAGATCGCACGTCTTGGGAAGACGCCTGGCGTGAAAGCCTGGATCTATTGGGGCTGGATGCCACTCGGGCCGAGGATCAGGTGAGGGCTTTATTGGAAGCCCATGTGCAGCTTACTGGCGATTACCCAGAAGCTGAATAGTTGCAAATAACTGCCACCACCCACGAATAATAACGCGAGACTGGAACCATGACTGAACAGGTAGATTTTTATTATGACGTTGTTAGCCCCTACAGCTATCTGGCGGCCAAGCAGGTGGCCGAATTGGAAGCCGAGACAGGGGCAAAGGTAAATTGGCTGCCCATTTTTCTGGGTGGGCTTTTCAAACAGGTGGGCAATAGTGCGCCCCTGAGCCTGGAATCCAAAAAACGCTATATGTTTCAGGAAGATCTGCCGCGTTTGGCGGGCCATTATCAGCTTCCCTACAAGTTTCCTGAAGTCTTTCCCACCAATACCCTGAAGATTCAGCGTGCCCTGGCTGCCCTGCCTGAAGAAGATCGCGCGGGCCTATCCCTCCTGCTTTTTGATCTCTACTGGGGTCAGGGCCAGGATGTCGGTCAGGAAGCTGTGGCCGACCCGGTCCTGGGTACGAAAATTGCTGCACAGGCCGGTGAGGCGGAAGCCAAGGCCGCCTTGAAAGAACTGACCGATCAAGCTATCGCCAGAGGAGCTTTTGGTGCGCCTACCTTTATTTGGAAGGATCAGCTGTATTTTGGTTGTGATCGCCTGCACCTGCTGAAAGCCGACCTCCTGGCCGCGAAAGGATAAAAAACCATGTTTACCGGAATTGTGCAGGGGGTAGCCCGGCTCCCCTTTCTGGAGAGTAAAACCAATCTGACAACCCTGGGGCTGGATTTACCCGCCTCAACGCGGGAAGGTCTGACTGTGGGTGGCAGTGTCGCCATCAATGGGGTCTGCCTGACGGTCACCCACTGGGATGACGAGGCCGTCTATTTTGATGCCATGATTGAAACCCTGAGAACCACCAATCTGGGTGCGCTCAAGCAGGGTGACGAGGTGAATTACGAAAGAGCGGCCCGCTTTTCCGATGAAATCGGTGGCCATCTGATGTCCGGCCATGTCATTGATCAGGTCATCCTGACCCGTCGTGAAGAGCTGGATGAAAACAATCTGCGTCTGGAATTCACCGTGCCCGACCAGTGGATGAAGTATATCTTTCCCAAGGGCTATATCGGTCTCAATGGTTGCAGCCTGACCATTGGCGAAATCGTGGATAATACCTTCAGTGTCTACCTGATTCCGGAAACCCGCCGGGCCACGACTTTCGGGGAGATGCCCAATGGAACTGCCGTCAATCTGGAAATTGATCCCCAAACCCAGGTGATCGTGGAAACGGTAGAAAGGGTGCTGGCCCAGAAGAAGGATGAGAGCAGCGATTCATGACCAGCAAGCAACCTCTGCCCGAAGACTGGATGCACTACCTGGACCAGGAATTTCAGCAGCCCTATATGCTGGAATTAAAAGCCTTTTTGCGCGATCAAAAGGACCAGGGAAAAATTATCTATCCCCATTCTTCGCGTTGGTTCCATGCCTTTTGGCAAACCCCGCTGGACAGAGTCAAGGTCGTGATCCTGGGTCAGGACCCCTATCATGGTCCCGGCCAGGCTGAAGGCTTGAGCTTTTCAGTGCCCCCGGGGGTGAGGGTGCCGCCTTCACTACAGAATATCTACAAGGAACAGGCTAGTGACCTGGGCATTCAGCCGCCAGGCCACGGGTGTCTGGTGTCCTGGGCAAGAGAAGGGGTTTTGCTGTTGAACGCCGTTTTGACCGTGGAAGCCGGACAAGCGGGTTCCCATCAGGGCAAGGGCTGGGAAACTTTTACCGATCGGGTGATTGATCTGCTCAATCAGCAGTCACGAGGGCTGGTGTTTTTGCTTTGGGGTGGTTATGCCCGCAAAAAGGCCGGGTTTGTTGATCGCTCCAAGCACCTGGTGCTGGAAGCGCCTCATCCTTCACCGCTTTCAGCCCATCGCGGTTTTTTGGGCTGTCGCCACTTCTCTCAAGCCAATGCCTGGCTGCAGGCGCGGCAGGAAAAACCGATCAATTGGCAGTTGCCTGCTGAAGTCAGTTAAGCCGTGACCTGCCTGGGTTAGAAATAAAAAGGCCGGTAAGCCCTTGGCTTACCGGCCTTTTTTTCAGTGCTGGCGCTTAGCGCATGTTGATTTCGCCGTCACGCAGAACAAAGGTGACTTTACCCAGGTTGTTGCGTGGTGAGAATTCATCTTCGCCCAGCTCGATCTGAGTACCGGGATAGCAGGTCACCCTGACCTGAACCCTGGCGGATTCTCGGTCTTTCATTTCGCTTTCCAGACGGGCCAGCTCATCATAGAGGGCATTTTCCTTCTTTTTCAGGGTGTCCCTGGCCTGAATAATCTGCTGTTTCTTTTCTTCAGTGATGGGTTTGCGCATTTTTTTAATTTTGGCCACAACATCCATCAATTGCTGGCGCTGTTCTTCCACCTGTTTGAGCAGATTGTTGACGCCGGTGATGCGTTTTTTGATGTCCGCTGTGCCCCCGGCAATCAAACGCGTGGGAACATTGGCCATGGCACCGGAGACGCCCACGTCGATCAGTTCCTTGGCTTCGGCAACGCCGCCGACGATTGCACCGCGCCCGGGCATCATGATCTTGATGCCGGCCTTGACTTCCGAATGCAGGATTTGTTTCTGGACGATGATTTCCTGATCAGCCTCGACCTTGGCTTCCTGGATAAAACGAGCTTTGACCTGGGTGCCGGCATGCAGGTAGGCATCATTGATCTTGCCTTTTTCTTCCTCGGATTTCTTGGCTTCAGCCTGGCGTTCCTTGTCGGATTTTTTGCGCCCGATGATGCCGCCACCAATTTCAATGGCACCGCCAGCTTTGATATAAGCCGCTTCAACGAGTCCTTTGACCTTGACGTCGCCCGTGACTTCAATCTTCATGCCCGGATCTACATTGCCTTTGACATGGACGCTGCCATCAAAGCGTACATGACCGGTTTTCAGACCGACATTTTCCAGATTGAGAACCTGTTCGATCTGGGCCCCTTTGTCATGCACCACGGGCATGCCGGCCTTGGCCGAGAGGAGGAGATCTTCATCACCGTCTGCTAGCTTGACACTGTCATCCTTGGGTTTGAGTGCCAGGTCCTTACCATTGCGGCCCTTGATCGTGCGACCTGTAACCGTCCAGCCGGATTTTCCATCCGTGGGTGGGTGGCGTCTGACCAGTGCCTGGTCGGCATCCACATGAGGGAAGTCACCCAGTTCCAGAAAATTGACATTGCCGTCATCATCCATTTGTGGACGGCGATCGGCGATATCTTCGATCAGGGTTTCCAGCCAGGCATCGGTGCCATCATAGGCGGTTTCACCATAGGCAACGATCATGCAGATGGGGATTTGGGTTTCACGCAGCTTTTTGCGGGTTTCTTCGCTGGTGAGTTCCTTGAGGCTGTCATCCAGCAGACCACGAACAATCTTTGATTGTTTCAGAGCCGTATCCAGAGCTTCACGGGTCAGATCCTTGCCCTTGCCCTGAGGAGGGTGAATGACGACACCGGCGAGCATTTGATCAGGGCTGGCAAAGACCTCGGGTCGGGCATCTATGGGGCCACCCAGACGTTGATCGCAGGCTTCACCCCGGCGCATGGCATCCAGCAGTATGGACAGGGCTGCCGAATCCACTGGGTATTCATGAGGTGAAAAACCGGCCATTTCCATGACTTGAGGAAAGTTTTCCGGTTCCAGGGGCTGGGTTAGTCCGGTGGGCTCATGCTTAGCCCAGAAATCGCCGCTTTCCTCTTCTTCACGAAAAGTGAGTCCCAGCTCTTCAGGAGTGGGGACACTCAGCATCAGATCTTCGTCTAGTGGTTCCATGAATTTGTCCCAAATGCAGCTCTAACCAGACTGCTATTATGATCGTTGCTCCAGAACAAGTATTGATCTGGGCTGAAAAACACCTGATTAATCCAATAATTAGAGTCTGTACAGCAGCTGAAAATGCTATTTTGCTTTGCTGATCTCTAGTTTTTCATTACTCAGACGTTGCATGAATAAAAAGTATGAAGCAACAACATCTTATCGTGCCAGTAGGGCTGAGCCTAGACTGTACACGAAAGTGTTTTGTGACGCTTTGTTGCATTCTTGAGTGGAAATTAGCACTGACTCAGCGTCGCTGAAGGTTTATGATAGTAAAACTCTAAAGATAAGGGTATACCGCATTTATGGCCATGACTCGTTTAGCTAAGATCAGGCGTGCCAAGCAGCTGATCGCCCTGACCCTGATTGCCGAACTGAAAACCAATCAGCGCAACCTTTTGAGCCTGATGTTGGATAAGGCAACTTTTTGGACGGAAGACCGTAAGGCTTTACGTCTACCGCCCTTGCCTCGTCAGGTGCAGATGCAGTTGGCTCGTACCCAAGGGGAGCGCCTCTATCGTTTGCGTGAAGCCGTCTTCAGTTTGGCGCCGGAGCGCCGCCAGGAGCCTAAGCGTTTGATTTACCGTGATGATATTTACCAGCCGGGGCTGCCTGGAAGACCAAGGAAACACTGACTTTTAACTGATTTAACCACGGCAGGGCTCGGTGGCAGCAGCCGCCCTTCTGCTCATGCTCTGGTTGCCAAGCCTTACTGCTGGAGATTAAGTAAATGGAAGCTACTTCTTCCCTGTCCCTCGATGACCTGGGCATTATGTTGGTTGAACCTTCGGCCATGCAAAGAAGGGTGATTCAAAAGCAGCTGACCGACCAGGGTATTAAAACACTGGAAACTGTCAGCAATGCCCGTGAAGCCTTCACACGCATGAAGGTTTTTGTTCCCGATTTGATTATTACCAGCCTCTATCTCCCCGATGCTGATGCTCATGAACTCTTTGCCCTGATGCAAAAGGATGAGCGCCTGGCCGAGGTGGCCAAGATGGTGGTTTCTAGCGAACAGAAAAAGGAAAACCTGGAAGCGGTTCGCCAGGCCGGTGTGCTGGCTCTTTTGCCCAAGCCGTTTAACCGGAAAGATTTGGAGCGAGCGCTGGGATCCACTCTGGAGTATTTGACCCATGAGGAAGTGGATCTTGAACTCTATGACATCGCAACCTTGCGGGTTCTGGTGGTCGATGATTCCAGAATGGCACGCAAACACCTGACCCGGGTTCTCCATCAAATCGGTGTTGAGCATATCGATGAAGCTGTGGATGGCAAAGAGGGTATTGATTGCCTGCAACAAGCGGCCTATGACCTGGTTGTCACAGATTACAATATGCCGGTAATGGATGGTGAAGCTTTGGTGAATCATATTCGCCAATCGGCTGATTATTCACATATTCCCGTCATGATGGTAACGTCCGAAGATCAGTCACGTTTGGCTAGTGTGCGCCAGGCTGGAGTCTCGGCGATTTGTGACAAGCCCTTTGAAGTGGGTCAGGTACGCCAGCTCCTGGTTTCTCTTTTGGAGCCTGATGAAAGCTAGTCATTTGCCCCCAGAGTCTGGAGTCAGCTTTTGAAATTTGTCAGTGCCAGCGATCAGGATTTTTCAGCGATCAAACTAGGCGATGATCCTAGGGTCGGTACCCTGGTTAATGACGGTCTCTTGACCTGTTCTCCTGATTTATCCTTGGGTGAAGTTGCTCGGCGCATGCGTCGGGCTTCGGTCAGCTGCATTCTGGTTATGCAGCAGGATGAGATCCTGGGTATCTGGAGTGAAGGTGATACCCGGCGACTGGATTTTGGCCGATCCGATCTTTTGACAACACCTATCAGCGAACTGATGAGCAGCCCTGTCTTCAGCATCGAGTATGATGCGCTTTTGAGCCAGGCCGCTTCACTGATGAAGACCAAGCAGGTTCGTCGTATCCTGGTTCTGGACCAGGCTGGCAAGCCACTGGGAATGCTGACGCAATCAGACATAGTTCGTCATCAGGGGGTAGAAAACTATCTGTTGATGCGAAGCGTCGGCTCCAGTGTCCATGGTGCACCACTGCGACTCTATTCCAGCCTGACCCTGGCCGAAGCCGTAGGCCGCCTGCGCGAAGCCGGCAAGGAAGCAGCAATAGTGGAAAGGGGGCGGGGAAGAGCGCCCGGCATCATTACCGAGCGAGATTTGGTTGCCTTTCTGGCTGAAGAGCATTCGGTAACGACTCTGGATGAGTTGGTTCACAATGATCTTTTTTGTGTCCCCCAAAATATGGGACTGCTCAAAGCCGTTGATCTTTTACGTGAAAAGGGCTTTCGCCACCTGGGAGTGCTGGAATGTGATGACCAGGGGAACCCCTTGAATCAGCTTTGCGGTCTCCTGTCTTTTAACGACATTCTGGCTAGTATTGAGTACGAATACGTTAATCAATTGCGGGCGGCCATCGAAGCCCGCGACAAGGCACTCAAGGCATCAACCGAGCACTTGTTGCTGGCGCAAAAAGTCATAGAAACCTCACTGGATGGCATCGTGATCACCAGCCCCGAAGGGGTCATCCAGGCCGTTAACCCCAGCTTTACCACCCTGACTGGTTATAGTGCCGAGGAAGCCATTGGCCAGACTCCGGCCCTGTTGAGTTCCGGTATGCATAGCAAGGATTTTTATCAGGAGATGTGGCAAAGCCTGAAGAAACAGGGTTATTGGCAGGGTGAGATCTGGAATCGGCGTAAAAACGGGGAAATCTACGCAGAGTGGCTCACCATCACGGCCATTCGTGGTCCGGATCAGCAAATCCTGCAGTTTGCGGCTATTTTCAGTGATATTACCGATCGTAAGCACAAGGAAGAAAGAATCCACAGCCTGGCCTATTACGATGAGCTGACCGGCCTGGCCAATCGCCGCCTCCTGATTGATCGCCTGGAGCTCTCCCTGGGGGCAGCCAAGCGGCATAAGCACAAGATGGGCATCCTGTTTCTGGATCTGGATCTGTTCAAGCGCATCAATGATACCCTGGGGCATCAAGCCGGTGATGAGGTGCTCAAGGAGGTCGCGCGTCGCCTGGAAGCCAACATCAATGAAGGCGACTCGGTCGCTCGGCTGGGCGGGGATGAATTTACCATTCTGGTACCGGAAGTCGAAACCCTGCACGAACTGGAAGCTGAAGCCTCGCGTCTGATTGCAGCGGTGACTGAGCCACTGACCGTTCTGGAAAATAGCCTGGTGGTGTCCACCAGTATCGGCATCAGTATTTATCCCGACGATGGCGATACAGCCGAAAACCTGCTCAAGCATGCCGATACTGCCATGTACCGGGCCAAGGATTCGGGACGCAATAACTACTGTTTTTACAATGCCCTGATGGGCGAGCGTAATTACACCGATCTGGCGCTGGAGCATGGTTTGCGCAAGGCACTGGATAACCAGACGCTTTATGTTGTCTATCAACCCAAAATCGATGTGGCCAGCAAACGCTGGGTAGGGATGGAAGCTCTGCTGCGCTGGAAGGACCCGGATCTGGGCGAGGTTTCCCCGGCCGAATTTATTCCCCTGGCCGAAAAACTGGGGCTGATTGAAAGCCTGGGCGAGTGGGTGCTGGATGAAGTCTGTCAGCAGTTGTGTGACTGGATGGCGCAAGGCTTGGCTGTGCCCCGGGTTTCTATCAACGTCTCGGCACGCCAGCTGGTGAATACCCAGTTTGCCCAGCGTATGTTTGAGCGTCTGGAAAGAATGCAGTTGTCTCCGGATCTGATCGAACTGGAGCTGACGGAGAGCTGCCTGATCCTGACTGAAGATGATCGTCAGCACCAATTGCTGCAAACCCTGCATCAGGGCGGTATTCAGATTTCCATTGATGATTTCGGAACTGGCTATTCTTCCCTTTCCTATTTGCGTCAGCTACCCCTGTCAACGATCAAGATCGATGCCAGTTTTGTGCGCGAACTACCTGAAAACCATGAGGATGGCCAGCTGGTGAGAGCCATTATCGGTATGGCTCAGGCCCTGGGTCTGGATATCGTCGCTGAGGGGGTGGAAACCCAGGCCCAGGCAACCCTGCTGATGGGGCTAGGCAGTCCAGTCTGCCAGGGCTTCTGGCTGGCACGCCCTGCTTTGCCTGCCAAGATCCAAACCTGGCTGCAAGCAGCAGGCCAGTCACTGAACTGGCCCGAGTTTCCTGACTCCTGGCAGCCGTTGGCTATTTTTGACGAAAATAATCCTTCATAACCCGGGTGATTTCACGTAACTCTTCTGGCGTGATGACATAGCTGGGCATGGTGTAAACATAGCTGCCAAAAGAGCGTAGCCAGACCCCCTGATTCAATGCGTAGCCACTCAAGCCTTTCAGCAGTTCGGGGTGGGTGACTTCAATGACCCCGGTTGCGCCCAGAACGCGGGTGGCTTGGACGCCAGGGGCGGAGAAGTCGTCCAGCTCTTCATGGAGCACCTGGTTGAGACGGGCAATTTTATTCAGGTAGTCTTCCTCTTCGAAGACCTGAATACTGGCCAGAGCAACACGGCAAGCCAGAGGGTTGCCCATAAACGTGGGGCCATGCATAAAGGCTCTTTCCGGCCCGCCATAAAAGCCTTCAAAAATCTTCTGCGTGGCCAGAGTGGCTGCCAATCCCAGGTAGCCGCCGGTTAGTCCCTTGGACAAAACCATGATGTCCGGGCTGACTTGAGCCTGCTCACAGGCAAAAAGACTGCCGGTGCGGCCAAATCCTGTGGCGATTTCATCAAATATCAGTAGGACCCCATAGTCATCGCAAAGGCGTCTGACTTCCTGCAGCCAGAGTGGCGAATACATATTGAAGCCACCGGCGGCCTGCAGCAGGGGTTCGACGATAAAGGCAGCCAGGGACTCGTGGTGACGGGCAAAACTCGCCTCTAGCAAGGCCAGGTCTTCCTGCAATAGCGGATCATCGGCTGGAGCATCAAAGGCAGCTCTAGGGGCCGGGGTGAAGTGATGGGGCTGTAGCCAGCCGGTAAACAGCTGATGCATGCCTTCTTCGGGATCACACAGAGCCATACAGCCGCTGGTATCACCATGATAGGCGCGCATGACTGACAATAGACGCGTGCGTTGCGGCTGGCCGTTTTGCAGCTGGTACTGTACCGCCATCTTCATGGCCACTTCGATACCCACCGAGCCACTGTCACTGAAAAAAACCTGTTCCAGCCCCGGCGGGGTGATTTCAACCAGCTTGCGAGCCAGTTGTTGAGCTGGCTCGTGGCTCAGGCCTCCCAGCATTACATGGCTCAGTTGGTCGATTTGCTCATGCAGGGCGGCATCCAGCGTGGGATGACGATAACCATGAATCAGACACCACCAGGCACTCGTTGCATCCAGCAGTTTGCGACCATCGGCCAGATGAATCCAAGCACCCTGACCGGATTCGACCAGAGGTGGTTCGGGGAGGTTTTGCATGGGGGTGTAGGGATACCAGACAGGGGAAGACGGCATGACAGCTCTCTTGTTAACTTGGAATTGACCGAAGGTTAACAGCAGTCTTTGGCCGGGTACAAGTCAGGCAATCAAAAGAATTACCGCTATTGCTGACACGGGTCATATATTTTGTTGGTAAAGTTTTTGTGTTGCTACCATTATAAGGGCAAGGATGCAGTAAATTTGATTCTTGGCTGGGGAGTAAATACAGAATAACTTTCTCCGAGGAGGCTATACCCTATGCAAACAGTGATCGATACCTTTAAAGAGCAAATGCAAAAGCAGCAGCTGCCCTTGATGGATTTCCAGAAACAGTGGCTGGAACTGATGGAAGCCCTGTTGGAAACGGAAATGGATGCCATGCATCAGTACTGGGAAACCTGGTTCAGTTTGAGTAAAGCCTGCTTTGCTACAGGCAATGAAAACAGGAACCCTCTGGACATGGGAAAAGAATGCGCGGATATGTTCTGTGCCCTCAATAAGACCTTTCTGGAGCACGCCCATAAACGCCAACAATTGACCGAAGACTGGCACGACCGGATTAACGAGATTATGCGTTAGAAATTCTTTGCCAGATGTATAAACAGATGCCGATCCTGATTACTGGGGTCGGCATTTTTTTATGTGGAAAGCCAAGTAAAACAGCGAAGTCTTGCCGGTAATTGCTAAAACCAAGTAAAATACTTGGTTTTATAGACGGGTTCTATTTAAGGAGGAATCAATGGCTGCAATCAAAATTTTGGTCGGCAGTGTTTATGGAGGATCTGTAGAGGTTGCCGAGAAAGCTCAGGAGCTGGCCCAACAGCGGGGCCATCAGGTTGAGCTTTCCGAAGATCCAGATCTAGGCTTTATTCAAGGTGATGCCAGTCTTTTAGTCGTGACCTCGACTACAGGGAGTGGTGATTTGCCCGATGGCCTTCAGGCTTTTTCCCAGCAATTGGAAAGTCAGCCAGTCAGTCTGGCCGGGCGTAGCTATGCGGTGATTGCTCTGGGTGATGCATCTTATGGAGATAGCTTCTGCGCTGCGGGTAAAAATCTGGATGCCCAATTGGCTGACCTGGGTGCTGAACCCTTGTTGCCAATGTTGACGATAGATGCGCTGGAATATTTTGAACCTGTAGAAGGCGCTGGAGAATGGATTGAGTCCTGGTTGAGTAAGTTGCCTTAAAAGGGATTCAGGAACACGACGATAACCAGCAAAGCACCCAGTACCAGCAGAATATCCAGAACCCAGCGGCTGATAGACCGTTTACGCTTTTTGGGCTTTCTCTGTTGCTGGGCGGCCAAAGCTCTTTGTGCCGAAGGATTGGCTCGGCCGCGAGTCTGGCTTCGTCCTCGTGAACTGCCGCTTCGGGATGAACCGCGAGAAGAGCCACGGCGTGCCGAGGATTTGGAGCCTCCCATCTGCTTGCGCAATTCCTTTTCTTCATGTTCTCGTTTGCGCTGAAGGGCTTGCTCCTTCATTTTGGCCATATCAACCATGGTAAAACTTCTCCGGTATAAAACTTGTCCCAGTTATGGTGGTTTGAAGTTTACAGCTTAACAAAAAAACCTCTAGTAGTTGCACGTGGTTTTTATGTCAACTTGTACACACTTCTCTCAAGTGACTAGCTGATAGCAGGGATTATAGGCTTTTCCTGCCAGTTTCATGCGCCCCTGGCTGACAAATGCCCTGAGTAATTCATCCAGCGACTGCATTAAATCCGGGTCGCCTTGCAACTGAAAAGGGCCTTTTTCTTCGATGGCCCGGATACCATGATCCTTGACATTGCCAGCAACGATGCCTGAAAAAGCACGGCGCAGATTAGCTGCTAGCTGATCGGCAGGCTGTTGTGGGTGCAGTTCCAGCTTGGACATGGCTTTATGAGTGGGGATGAAGGGTTCTTGAAAAAGCAGGTCAATTTTCAGACGCCAGTTGAAGTAAAAGGCGTCATTCTGCTGGCGCCGGTAATCGGTGACGCGGGTAATGCCTTCTTTCATAGCCCGGGCAACAGCGGGAGGATCGTCAATCAGGATGGCGTAGCGCTCACGCATGCTTTCCCCGAAAACCTGACCGATAAACTGGTCGATCTGTCGAAAGTAGTCGGCAGAAGACGCAGGTCCGGTGAAAATAACCGGGAAGGGCTGCTGCTGGTTGTCCGGGTTACTAAGCAAGCCTAGCAGGTAGAGGATTTCCTCGGCTGTGCCCACCCCGCCGGGAAAAACGATAATGCCGTGGCCGACCCGAACAAAAGCTTCCAGACGTTTTTCTATGTCCGGCATGATAACCAGCTCATTGACGATGGGGTTGGGGGCTTCGGCTGCAATGATGCCGGGTTCGGAAATCCCGATATAGCGGCGCTGCGAGGTGCGTTGCTTGGCATGGGCTACGTTGGCCCCTTTCATGGGGCCTTTCATGGCACCCGGACCACAGCCGGTGCAGATATCCAGACCCCGAAGGCCTAGGTGATAGCCAACATCCTTGGTGTATTCGTATTCTTCCCGGGAGATGGAATGACCGCCCCAGCAGACGACCAGATTAGGGTGCTGGTTGGCCTGGAGTACATGAGCATTGCGCAGGATATGGAAGACAGCATCGGTAATGCCTTCACTGGTGTTCAGGTCATATCGTGGGTTGAGTTCAATTTCATTGCTGACATAAACCAGATCGCGTAGCACTGCAAAGAGGTGTTCGCGAATTCCGCGAATCATTTCTCCATCGACAAAGGCATCAGCGGGTGCTTGGGTTAGCTTTAAACGTATGCCTCTGTCCTGCTGCAGGACTTCAATATCAAAACCCGGATGCAGTTCCAGAAGAGCTTTGCTGTCATCCAGAGGACTGCCACAGGAGAGAACCGCCAGGGCACAGCGGCGCAGAAGATCATGGTGGCCATTGCGCGACGTGTCTTTTAAGCGGTTGACTTCGTGTTGAGATAAAACTTCCAGACTGCCCTCGGGAGAAACCAGGGCATCAACACTAGCACTTGGATCAGTCCTGCTGGACATGAAAACTCCTCGGTTCGATAAGAATGCAAACTATGATAAAGCATTCGCCCAGGCCTTTGCCTGCTTTTGATGCAAAAAATACTGAAATTTAAGAAAATTTTCAGGCGTTTCGATCTTGGAATCCTCATTTCCCGCAATGCGGGAAAACTCTATTTCACCCGGAGGCTAGTATTTAGGGGTTGGGCAAGATTTTTAGCCGTCCCTGGGTACTTGCAATACAAGGCTTATAAAAAAGAAGCTGTCATCTATTTGTCATCCTGTAAAATTTCATTTTCACAGAAGAATGACCGGCAAGTCAGGTCTATTTGCATAGATTTTATCGGGGATTCAGCGACTAGCAATAAAGTATAACAATCAAAGGTCGAATAGTTTTTTCAAGGTGATATGCGTAAAAAGCAACTGCTGAACGATCACACCTATAAAAACAGTAAAGTGACGTCGGTTCCATGTGGTGATTGCATCGAAGGATGCGATTGAAGGCACAAAGATAAATCCATACAAGGAACTAGAGACGTGCTCTTGAAACGTAAACACGGGGAAGAACATCCCTACTGGCCTGCTGGCCCCTTTAAAATCCGCTTGCCCTTTATCCATTACCGCTGGGAAATTCCCGAGACCATTCAGGCGTTGGTAATGTTCGTTGTCGCCATGGGTATGATTCCTCTACTGGAACAGTACCTGGGACTGCCCTACAACGTTGCCCTGGCCTTTGTTGTTGTCTGTGGTGTTGGCTTTATGCTGCCCACCCTCTTGGGTGTGCCCTTTGTTCCCGGCTGGATCACCCCGGCGATTCCGGTGGTACTGCTGTTTGTTGGTGAATACGAAGCAGGGCCGGATGCCATCCGCGCACTGGTTGCCCTGCAACTGGTCGTGGCTTTTATCTTCCTGTTCATGGCGGTAACCCGCCTGGGTACCAAGCTGGTGGATAATATCCCCAACTCCATCAAGGCCGGTATCCTGCTCGGTGCCGGTATTGCTGCCATCAGTGGTGAAATCAGTGCAGGTGGGCGTCTCCATAGCACTCCTCTGTCGCTGGGTATTGGTGGTCTGGTGACGGTTTATGTCCTCTTTTCACTGTCTTTCCGTGACTGGACGGAAAAGCATCGCTGGGCCAAACTGATCGCCAGTTATGGCATGGTTCCCGGTATGCTGCTGACCATGTTTATCGGCTGGGGGGTGACTGAATATCCTCTGCCTGAAGTGGAGTGGGGGGTGAATGTTCCGGATTTCGCTTCGATCTGGGCTTATCTGCCTTTCTCGGTCGGCTTCCCCGGCATTGAACTCCTGGCTGCTGCAATTCCTACAGCCATCATTGCCTATATCATTGCTTTTGGTGACATCATCGTGGGCCAGAGTCTGATCAAGCGTGTTGACCACCTGCGTCCGGATGAAAAAATCGAAGTCAATGTGGACCGGGTTCACCTGGTGACTGGTATTCGTAATGTTATTCATGCGCTGCTGGCCCCTTACCCTGGTCTGGCCGGTCCTTTGTTCACCGGTGCCATGGCAACCATCGCCGAGCGTTACCGTTATGGCCGCAAAGCCATGGATACCATCTACTCAGGTGCCAGTGTTTTCTGGATTGTCGGTTTCATCGCCTTGTTCATGCTGCCACTGGTCACTCTGTTCAAGCCGGTACTGCCAATTGCCCTGTCAATCACCCTGCTGATTACCGGCTACCTGTGTATTGCCGTAGCGGTTGAGCAGATTGATAATGCCACCTCCATGGGTGTGGCAGGCGTTATGGGTGTGGTTCTGGCAACCCACGGCGCCGCCTGGGGTCTGGGTGTTGGCCTGGTGATGTTCTTCATGGTCGAGTATCGCGGCCGCAAGAAGGCATCCGAGGATGCCGAAGAACCCATCCACGTCGAGGATAATATGCCGGTCGACAAGGATGAAGACGAAACGGCTGCATCCAAATCCTGATAGCAGTTGCCACTAAGCCTTAAATAGATTCAGGCTTTTTCGGCAAGACTTTGACCCCCGACCCCTTGCGGTCGGGGGTTTTTTGTTATGCTTCAGACAATGAATTGAAGGATTGAGTTTGACAGCATGTTTAACGCCGCTTTTTTTAAAACCTTTATTACCCTCGTAGAAACAGGAAGTTTCACCCACACCGCCAAGCAGTTGGGCATGACTCAGCCAGGTGTCAGTCAGCATGTGCGCAAGCTCGAGGATTATTTTGCCGTCCCCCTGCTGGCCCGCAAGGGCAAGCGCTTTGAGTTGACCGAAGCCGGTCGTCAGGTTTATGACTATGCCCTGCGACTTTTTGCCGAGCATGACCAGTTCCGCTCTACCCTGGAACAGGAGCTGGTTGAAGGTGGGGAATGTCGACTATCCAGTATCGAAACCCTGGGGATTCTCTTTTATCCCTTTGCTCTGGGCTATTTGAAAAACCACCCCAGATTACGCCTGCATCTTACTTTTGCCTCCAGCCAGCAAGCGCTGGAAGCCCTCCGTAATCGCCAGATAGACCTGGCACTGGTTAGCCAGCAGGAAAAGCACCCGGAACTGGATTTCGAACTCTATCTGCAGGAAAGCCTGGCGGTGGTGGTGCCTGCTGACTTTCAAGGCAGCTCCCTGCAGGAATTGCTCAGCTTGGGTTTTATTGGCCATGAAGAAGGCCAGAGTCAGGCCAGCAAATGGTTGGCCAGTAATTTTCCCAGTGAATACCGTGGCTTGCATCAATTGACCCAGCGTAGTTATGTCAATCAAGTGCACTTGGCATTGGATGCGGTAGCGCGTGGTCTGGGATTTACGGTTTTACCACGCAGTGTCTGGGAGGCCTCGCCCTGGCAGCAACAAACCCGTGAATGGTATCTGGGTGAAGAGGTAAGCTGGCCGGTTTATCGGGTGCGCAGAAGCAAGGAGCAATTGGCCGAGCGTTACCAGCATTTGCTCGATGAATACCTGCACTGGCGCCAGGGCACCAGTTCACGTGGTGCTGAAACTGAGCCTCAGGCCCCCTTGCGGTAGTCTGCTAGCTGCAGGATCTTGCCTGATGGCCGGGATATGCTGGCCGTAGTCGGCAGGTCAGTTTCGGGCAAGGGTTCCAGAAAGAAATCCAGATGCTGATGCAGTTTTTCCAGATGCCGATGCATGAGCTCACTGTAATGCATGCAAAGAGCCAGGGGTGGTCGGCCACGGCGTCTTTCTGCATCAATCCGAAAGCTTAACTGCTGGAGCCGTTGACGCATCTGACGATCAGGAACTCCATCGAGAATTTCCCGGGTCATTTTCAGGCGTAGGTTTTCCAGCTGATCCGGTGCTTCTCTGGCCAGTTCCAGTAACTGATCAAAACAGGGCAGGCTTGATTGGCTCATCGCTTTACTCCCCAGGTCATCAGAAAGTCTTTTTTACAGTCGTGAAAGAACAGAACGGCAAAGGATTAAAAGCTTGTCTGGCGTTGTTAACGCACCTGCTTGATGAAGCTGCCGTTTCCCTTGGTCGTTTTGCACTTCTGTTTTTCTGGTTGGGGTTCAGGTTCGCTCCAAGACTTTCCGAGCATTTTTTTATTCTGCTTCTATACTCAGCATAGAAAATAATCCAAAAAAAGCATTAATCTCTTTGTCTGTGTCTTCCTTTTCTCAGGCAATTGCTGATGGCCAGTAAGGAGTACTATGAAGCTTGTGGATGTTGTGCGGCAGCCGCGTTTTGTACAAATGGTTAAAATTGCGGGTATTTACGCGCTGCTCAGTGCCTTGTGGATTGTTTACAGTGATCGCTTTCTTGCTTCGATGAACTTGCCGGTTGATTTGTTGCATCAGCTACAAACCCGCAAGGGATTGCTGTTTATTACCCTGAGCAGTCTGTTAATTGCCTGGTTGGTCTATCGCGCGCTTAGGGTCCAGGAGCATCTTATTGAGCGGCTATTGGCCAGTCGTAAACAGCTTCAGCAGGCGGGGGTGTTCTATGAGGCGACCAATGAAGGCTTGTTGATTCTGGATCGTCACCGGCGCGTTAGTTCCATGAATCCTGCAGGTGAACAAATTCTCGGGGTGCATGAAAAGGAATACCTCGGGCGGCGTATCCCGGTTTTGATTAATAATGACCAGTCTCCAGCCTATTACCGGGAAATCTTTCGGCAGTTGTTAAAACAGCAAAGTTGGCAGGGGCGCTTGGTACAAAAGCGCCACGGGGATGGTTACTGCCATCTCTGGGTCACCATCAAGCTGATCCACGAAGGTGACATGAGTCGTTATCTGGTGGTTTTATCCGATATCAGCCAGCTTGAAGAAAGTCATACTCGGCTGCAGCGTCTGGTCAACTATGACCCCCTGACGGACTTGCCCAATCGTAGTCTGGTCTCCATGCAGCTGGAAAATGCCATGATTCGCGCCAGTCGCTGGCAGACTAAAATTGGGGTGCTTTTACTGGATCTGGATAGTTTTAAAACGCTCAATGATAGCTTGGGGCACCAGGCTGGCGATGAGCTTTTGTTGACGGCTGCGCGACGCTTGCAGACTCATTGGGGCGATACCTCCTTGTTGGCTCGATTGGGTGGGGACGAGTTTCTGCTGGTTTATGAAGGTCTTCAAAATGATAAGGAGCTTTATACTCGGGCTGCAGAAGTGCTGGAGGTTATCAAAAATCCTTTCACACTGGCTTCCGGTCAGCAAATCTGGTTGACAGCCAGTATCGGTACCAGCATTTATCCCAGTGACGCAGCAACCGCTGAAGAGCTGGTGCGAAATGCTGATGCTGCTCTCTACCGGGCCAAGGATATGGGGCGTAACACCTACGCCAGCTACACCAGTGAATTGACCCAAAAAGCCCAGACCTACCTGAATACTGAACATCGTTTACGTCGGGCTTTGGATCAAGAAGAACTGAGAGTTTACTATCAACCTTTGCTGGATTTAAAAACCGGGCGCTGCAAGGGCGTAGAGGCGCTGGTACGTTGGCAGGATCCTGAGCTGGGCATGATTCCGCCTCTGGATTTTATTCCCCATGCCGAACAAAGTGGCTTGATCGGCCTTCTGGGCGAGTGGGTGCTCAAGCGTTCTTTGCAGGATTTCATGCAGTGGAAATCACAAGGAATCGAGCTGGAATCTGTGGCCGTCAATATTTCGCCACGCCAGTTTACCGAGTCAGGTCTGGTCGAGAGAATTGCCGGAATACTTCAGGATTATGCTTTTCCACCAGCAAGTCTGGAGCTGGAAATTACCGAGACTGCCTTGATATCCCGTGGTGATCAGGCTGATGAATACCTGCAGGAGCTTAAGAATCTGGGGGTCAAGCTGGCGATTGATGATTTTGGTACCGGCTATTCATCCCTGGCATATTTGAAGCGGTTGCCGATCGACAAATTGAAAATCGATCGTAGTTTTGTGCAGGATTTGCCGGGCGATACAACCGGTGGAGAGATCGTTGCAGCAGTCATTGCCATGGGCAAGGCTATGCACCTGGAAGTCTTGGCAGAAGGGATTGAAAATCAGGAGCAACAAGAGTTTCTGGCCGCACAGGAGTGCATGAGTGGCCAAGGCTACTGGTTTAGCCGCCCCTTGCCGGCAAAAGAACTCTTGGCCTGGATTCAGGCAAGGGGAGCTTAATGCAAAACTCTACCCGCAGACTTGCGTCTTCGGGTAGAGTCGGCAGGGAATTAACCCTTGTAAGCAGCAGCTGATTTGGTGATTTCAGCGCGGGCTTCGTCGGCAGTGCCCCAGTTCTCAACCTTCACCCACTTGCCTTCTTCCAGATCCTTGTAGTTCTCGAAGAAGTGAGCGATCTGCTTGCGCAGCAGCTCAGGTACATCGTTGATGTCCTTGATGTCCTTGTAGATGGCTGTCAGCTTGTCGTGAGGAACAGCAATCAGCTTGGCGTCTTCACCGGATTCATCGGTCATGTTGAGAACGCCAACAGCACGACAACGGATAACACTGCCTGGCTCAACCGGATGTGGAGTGATAACCAGAACATCCAGGGGATCGCCATCATCACTCAGGGTTTGAGGAATAAAGCCATAGTTGGCTGGGTAGAACATGGGCGTGGCCATAAAACGGTCAACGACCAGTGCGTCCATGTCCTTGTCGATTTCGTATTTTACCGGAGCATGGTTGGCCGGAATTTCGATGATGACATTGATATCGTCCGGCAGCGACTTGCCAGCAGGAATCTTGTTGTAGCTCATTAGCTTTAGACCCTTTAGAAGTGGAAAAAATTAGCGCGATAATTATACGTTTCTGCTTCACATAACTCCAATGAGATCGCCCCTAACACTACCAAGGGATAACAGTTGATGACTTGGAAGTTACCGACAGGCGGGTGATACTTCACCTTTATGTTAGTCTTGGATCAGTCATCAACAAAGGTTTCCAACTTGCACATGCATCTAGGTGAGTTAAGGGTCAGTTATGGACAGGCCTACCTGGCTCAGGATCGGCGAAGCGCGCGTTCATCCATGGCGGTTTGCCATCCCCAGGCTTCATTGCTTGCTACCAAGGGAATCGCAGGCGTTATTGCCGATTCCACCTGGCGCAATGCCCTGGCCAAACAGGCAGGTGAAACCTGTGTAAAAGGCTTTATGGCTGATTATTTTGCCACCCCGGATAACTGGGATGTCAAAACCTCGGCAAACCGGGTGCTTTCGGCGCTTAACTCCTGGTTGTATTCGCAGAGTCGCAATGTCAGCAATGGCAGCTACATCAGTTCTCTGAGTGCCCTTTTGCTGCGGGGGCGTCAGGCCCATCTGTTTCATATGGGTGATACCCTGGTTTATCGCCTGCGCGGTGCCGAGTTCCAACTGTTAAATCGTGAGCATACGACCTATCTAGGCGGCTACCGTTATCCTTCGCGGGCACTGGGAATGGACCCGAGCGTGGATATCGACTACCTCAATTTCAAGGTTAAGCAGGGAGATATTTTCCTTTTCACCACCCAGGCGGTGAAAGGGACCCTGATGCCGACCGAATTTGTCCAGTTGATCAGTCAGTTTCCCGAAGATCTGGACCAGGCTTGTGATGTCATCCTGCAAAAGGCCATGGAAAAAGCCAGCAAGCGGGGGTATTCCAGCTATAACTTCTGTTTTCAACTGATGCGGGTGGATCAGGTGCCCCATGAAGCCGATGAGGGTCTGGGCGGTGCCTATTCGCAACTGCCCGTACCCGAAGAGCTTCAGGCCAGTGAGGAAGTGGATGGCTATCGCGTCGAGGAAGTGCTTTCACGCAGTGCCACCAGTCGTATCTATCGTGTTTATGATCCCCAGACCGATCGCCAGCTGGTTCTCAAGGCGCCCTCGCCGCAGCTGGCCTTGAAAAAGGAATTTATTGCCCACTTCATCATGCAGCAGTGGGTTGTAGACCGGGTTAGTTCGCCCTATGTGGCTAAAGTGGTCGATCTTTCCCGACCCCGAACCCAGCAGTACTATCTGATGGAATACATCGAAGGGCGTACCCTGCAGCAATGGATGCAGGAAAACCCCCATGCCGATCTTCAGGTACGACTGGATCTGGTTGAACAGCTGACCAAGGCTATTCGTGCCATGCATCGACGTGAAGTCCTGCACCAGCATTTGACCCCGGAAAATATCCTGGTGGATAGCCAGGGTGTAATCCGTCTGGTGGATTTTGCTGCCTGTGGCGTTGCCGGTATGAAAGACTTGCCGCCGCTGCTGACACTGGCCCGACGTGTGGGACTGACTGCCTACACAGCGCCTGAATACCGTTTAGGTCGAGAGCCGGGTGAAAGAGCCGACCAGTTCTCGGTTGCTGCCATTGCCTTTGAATTGCTGACCGGTGAGCGCCCCTACAAGGGTAAGCTGGAAACCTTGAGCTCCAAGGTTGATTTTTCACGCCTGGAATACACCCCGGCTTTCCAGTTGGATCCAGCCGTTCCAGTATGGATGGATGGTGCCCTGCGCAAGGCATTGCAGCCTAACCCCGAGTTGCGTTACCGGCGTCTATCCGAATTTATTTATGATCTGAAGAAGCCTAACTCCAATTATCTGCCTGCGAATGACGACAAGCCTGCAGATCAGCCTCTGGCTTTTTGGAAGGGGTTGGCTGGCCTCTTGCTCTTGCTTTTGCTGTTAAGTCTGTTTTACTAAAGAAAAGAATCGCTTAACCAGTCCAGTAAGGAGAAACACATGAGTGATCAGGCCGAACGTTTGGTACAGATTTATGACAAGCTGGTCGAGCGTCTTTATGAAATTCGACTGGAGGTCGAAAAGACCAGTGAAAACCTGGATGTGGATCGCGAGATCGAAGATCTGCTCGAGCAGGAAAAAGATCTGGAAAGACTGACCCGCGAAGAAGCGTCTTTGCTCAGCTACTGGCTCAAGCGGGATATCAAGGATTTACGTGCTCACTTGGCAGCCACCGAGCAGGGTGTCAAAGGCTGGCTGGCTCAGGAAACCAGTCTTCTGAGCGAACAGTTTATGCACTGGCTACGGCAGGTTGCCGACCCCTCACTGGTGGATGCACGCACCCTCCAGGAAGATCTCGACAGCCGTGAAGACCCCACACTTTACCATGCCGGTGAACTGGCGATGGCCGGGGTCTTTTCCTGTGCCAACTGTGGCAAGGAAATCGAGGTCAGCTACACCCACCGCCTGGAACCCTGCCACCGTTGTGAAGAGCGGATTTTTATCCGCAAGACTCTGGATACTCGCGCTTAAACATAGGCAAAAGCCTTGATGGTGGATTCCAGCTGGTTGCCCTGGTCATTGAGTTCCTCAACGGCCCGGGTCGCCTGCTCGGCCTCATCCAGGGCTAGGCGGGCACGATCATTAATCGCCAGTATCCGCTCGTCTATCTCCTCGGCCACGCTGCGCTGCTCGCTGACTGCTGAGGACACCTGACCTTCGCGCTGGGTAATGCTGCCAAAGGCCTCCTCGATCGCGGAAAAGCTGTCGATCGAATACTGAATCTGCTCCTGGGTCGCCCCCACACTTTCACTGCTGGTTGCCATCTGGCGAACCACACTGCCCACGATGCCCCGAATCTGCTCCAGTGTTTGGCGGATATCCTCGGTAGAGGACTGGGCTCTGACCGCGAGTTGACGTACTTCATCAGCCACTACAGCAAAGCCGCGTCCGGCTTCCCCGGCTCGGGCGGCCTCAATGGCGGCATTCAATGCCAGGAGGTTGGTCTGTTCAGAGATACCGGCAATCTGATCCATGACCTGATCCACTTCATCACTGGATTGGCGCAGTTTTTCCACTTCACTGGAGGTTTTAGCCAGTTGCTGGCACACCTGCTGAATTTTTTCCGAGCTGGCCTGGATGGTTTCCCGTCCCTTGTGACAGCTGGAATTGGATTGGCTGATATGTTCAGAGTTTTCCTGGATACTGCTGTCGATCTCACGAATGCTGGCTGACATCTCGTGGATAGCGGTGGCGATGGATTCCAGATCCTTTTCCTGTTGGTCCTGGCTCTGGTGATTGCTGGCCACCTGATGATTGAGTTGATCAATAATACTGCGTAGGGCCAGAAGGGTATCGTCCATACGTCCGAGAATGGTCCGGGTTCGGGCTCGGTAGGTATAAAAAGCCAGCTCGATACCACCGGTTTCATGGCGACTGCGAGTAAATACCTTCTGGGCCAGAGGATTGTTGACCACCTTGCGGGCCAAGTCTTGTAGGCGGCGCAGGGGTTTAAGAGCCAGCCAGCTGAGTAGACCTCCCACAGGAGCAAGTAACAACCAAGCTAGTGCGGCTTCAGGGAGAAAAAACATGCCCAACCAGGTTAGTAGAGGACCGATTAGAGCTAAGCTGATTAAATTAAAATGTAGGTAGGGACGGGGACTGGTCTGGGGGCTTTTTTTGTTTCTAAGGCGTTTATAAAGTTGAGCGGCATCCTTAACCCTCCGGCTTGAAGGTTTGGTTCTGACTGATTGATAGCCAATGACTTCGTCCCCCTTGTATAGGGGGGTGATGTAGGCATCCACCCAATAATAATCGCCGTTTTTACAGCGGTTTTTAACCACACCGATCCAGGAATTACCAGATTGCAGAGTTTTCCATAAATCGGCAAAGGCTTCCGGTGGCATATCCGGATGCCGAATCATATTGTGGTTTTGCCCTATTAATTCATCCAGATTATAGCCGCTGACTTTGCAGAAATCGGGATTGGCATAGGTGATGATGCCTCGTTTATCTGTAGTTGAAACCAGGCGGACCCCCGCCTCGTATTTATATTCTTGCTGAGTAACAGGTTGGTTGTTTCGCATTTTTTAGGTAGCCGAAGTTGTGTTTTCAAGTTCAAGGTGCTGTCAGATCAAGCTATCTTTTTTTAAAACGGTTGTATTGTTTTTATATGTATTTATTATTGATCTTTGAAGCGAAAGGATTATCGTCTGTTAATGATCTGAGTCAATAGTCATTTGGTAGATTTTAGACGCAGGTTGTAAAACAATCATTATTGTTAATAATCTATTAATTATTGCTTGCAAGGATCTTCTATAATATTTAGCAGATAATCAGCAAACTGCTTAAAAAAATTTAAATACGGCTTCGTGATGGGGGGCGGGTTTGCCAGGCCAGTAAGAGCAGGCAGGCGAGCCAGAGGGGCCAGGAGGTGGTTTGCATGAAGGGCGTGCTACCCTCGCGAGGCTGGATAGCACCCAAAAGCACTTCCTGAGTGAATTGAGGTAGTCGTTGTTTGATCTGGCCCTGGTGATCAACCAGAGCGGTGATGCCATTGTTGGTGACTCGCACCAGTTCCCGGCCGGTTTCCAGCGCCCGAAAGCGAGCGATCTGAAAATGTTGCAGGGGGCCGATGGAGCGACCAAACCAGGAGTCATTGGAGACGGTCAGCAGCCAATTAGAGGTAGCTGCCTGGCGGGCGGTAAAATCCGGGTAGGTGATTTCATAGCAGATCAGCGGAGCAACGCGAGTGCCCTGAGCTTCCAGCGGAGCCTGATTGGCTGGCCCTGAGACAAAACTGGACATGGGCAGGTTAAAAAAGCTGATCAAGCCTCTTAAAGCTTCTTCCAGAGGGAGATATTCTCCAAAAGGCACCAGCTGAACCTTGTGGTAGTCTCCGCTGGCCTGACCGGCAGTGACCAGACTGTTGTAGTAGGCACGGCGCTCAGGGAGGGGAGTGACTAGACCGGTAATCAAGGCTGCCTCGGATGAAGCTCCTTGCAGGGCCAGATCCAGAAAAGGCTGGGCTTGACCAGGACTGAGCGGAATCGCTGTTTCCGGCCAGATAATCAGATCCACTTCACCGGCTTGCTGACTCAGTTGCAGATAGTCACGAATAATCCTCTCTTGGTACGAGGGGTCCCATTTATTCTGTTGGGCAACATTGCCCTGAACCAGGGCTGCTCTCAGGGGGTCACCGACCGGCTGGGTCCACTGGATGGGTTGCAGCAGATAACCACTGCTCAGTAGGGCGAGGCTGCCAACCAGGGCCAGGGTTTGCTTTGCCTGCCAGCCGTATTCCTTGGCGTTCTTGCAGTTAAACCAGCCGGGGCGCAGAGCCCAGACCAGAAGCAAGCCAGCGAGCAGACTGATGGCCCCTACACCATAGACCCCGACCAGAGGTGCCCAGCCCGCCAGGGGGCTTTCCAGATGGGCTGTGCCTAGGAGTAGCCAGGGAAAGCCGGTCAGGAACCAGGAGCGAAAAGCCTCCATGAGTACCCAGAGTGCAGTCCAGTTGAGCAGCCACAGGCGTCGGGATGCTAAAAATTGCTGCCAGAGCCAGGCATGCAGAGCAAAGAACAGTGCCAGACTGGCAATAAACAGCAGGGTCAGAAAAAAAGCCAGGGGAACCGGAGTGCCGCCATGAACCTGGATGCTGACGTAGACCCAGGAAGCACCGGAACCATAGACCCCCACACCAAAGAACCAGCCCTGGATTAGAGCTGCCAGTGGCTTCAAGGGGCGCAGAATCAATAGCAGAGCGACCGGTGCCAGCAAGGCCAGGGGCCAGGCGTTGAAGGGAGCCATGGCCAGCGTAATCAGACTCCCTGCGGCGAGACTGCCCAGAGCGCGCAGCAGCAGGCTGCGCTCGAAGCGGGCCGTTAAGCGCCGGAACAAGCTTTATTCCTCGTCCGGCAGCGCAGTGATTTCATCCTGGCTCAGAGGGCGTACCTGAAGCAGGCGGATACGGCGGTTATCGGCATTGATCACGGTGAATTCCATGCCTTCGAGGACCACAGCTTCACCCCGGCGGGGCAGGTGGCCGAACTTCTGCATGACGATGCCGCCGAGGGTATCAAACTCCTCGTCGCTGAAATCACTCTTGAAGTAGTCATTGAAGTCATCGATGGGCGTCAGGGCCTTAACCAGATAACAGCCCTTTTCGCCGGTGCGGATATCGGCCTCTTCTTCGACATCGTGCTCATCTTCTATGTCACCAACGATCTGTTCGAGTACATCCTCGATGGTAACCAGACCGGCAGTACCGCCATATTCATCGACGACTATGGCCATGTGGTTATGGGTTTCGCGGAATTCGCGCAGCATCGAATAGAGCCGCTTGTATTCGGGAACAAAGGTCGCCTGACGGATCGCCTGGCGGATATCAAAGTCTTCCATGGCTTGATGATCGGTAATCAGGGGCAGCAGGTCCTTGGCCAGGAGGATACCCAGTACCTCATCCGCGGTTTCACCAATTACGGGAAAGCGTGAGTGGGCGGACTCGATCAGGGTGGGTAGAAAGTCACGGGGATGTTCGTTGATGCCGACCACCACCATGTGTGAACGCGGAATCATGACATCCCCGACCTGCATGTCGGTCAGTTGCAACGCCCCTTCAATCACGGTCAGGGCTTCATAATCGATCAGCTGACGTTCAGAGGCGTCCTTGAGAAAGTCCACCAGTTCCTGGCGGTTTCTGGGCTCGGTAGAAAAGGCGGCAAGGAGTTTATCAAACCAGTTTTTTGGGGGCTGCCCCCGGCTCGATCGGTCTTCGTTCATGGCTGTTGTGAATCAACCTGCTATTGGTGGCGTGTATCAGGGCTGGCATAGGGGTCTGGAATACCCAGCGCTGCCAGGCGTGCTCTTTCCAGTGCTTCCATCGCTTCGGCTTCTGCTTCTTCCTGGTGATCCTTTCCCTGTAAATGGAGAAGGCCATGGATGACCAGATGGGCCCAGTGATGCTGGAGTTGTTTTTGCTGTTCTTCAGCTTCCCGGACGACCTGGGGAACACAAATCACCAAGTCTCCGAGTAAAGTTAACTCACCTGCTGCTGCTAAATCAATGGGGGCATCAAAAGGAAAGGACAAGACATTAGTCGGCTTGTCTTTGCCCCGATAGCTGGCATTAAGGTAACGGCTTTCATCGTCATCCACCAGGCGCAGGGTGACTTCACAGGCGGATGGGGTTTCTTCCAGCAGACCGGCCTCTACCCAGACCTGGAAAGCTTCCAGGCTGGGGCAGGCTTGCGGATGATCGGTAGCCATTTGCAAGTCGATCAGCGGTTTCATTGTCCCGAACCTCGCTGCTGGGCCTGGGCATAGAAGGCTTCCTGGCGGGCGGCTCTTTCTGCCTGGCGCTCCTTCTCACGGCTGGTGCGCTCTTTCTCTTCAGCGGCCTCGCTGGTGTCATAGGCCTCGACGATCCTTTGTACCAGCGGGTGGCGAACCACATCCCGGTTGGCAAAGCGGGTGATGCCGATGCCCTGGACATCTTCGAGTACCTTGAGCACATGGGTTAACCCCGAGGAGGTGCCGCGCGGCAGGTCGATCTGGGTGATATCCCCGGTAATCACGGCAGTAGTGCCAAAACCGATGCGAGTCAGGAACATCTTCATCTGCTCGCGCGTGGTGTTCTGGCTTTCATCAAGAATAACAAAGGCATTGTTCAGGGTACGCCCGCGCATAAAGGCCAGCGGAGCCACCTCGATGATATTTTTTTCAATCATCTTGCCGACCTGCTCGAACCCCAGCATTTCGTAAAGGGCGTCATAAAGCGGGCGCAGATAGGGGTCGATTTTCTGGGCCAGATCACCGGGTAGAAACCCCAGTTTTTCACCTGCTTCAACGGCCGGGCGAACCAGTAGAATGCGACGGATTTCATCCTTCATCAGGGCTTCTACCGCACAGGCTACGGCCAGATAGGTCTTGCCGGTACCGGCCGGACCAATACCGAAGTTGATGTCCTGCTGGCGAATGGTTTGCACATAAGCCTGCTGATTGGCTCCACGCGGTTTGATGGTCAGGCGCGGGGTGCGCAGACTCACCGGCGTGTGCTGATCGACAACACCTTCCTCTTCCAGGGCTTCCAGACCGGCTTCCTGCAGGTGCAGATGAATGCTTTCCGGTTCCAGTTCTTCGGTGGCCGTATCCTTGTAGAGCTGCTCCAGCAGGGTTGCAGCCACATTGGCGCGCCGGGCTTCACCGGTGATCTGGAAGTCATGACCGCGATTACGCAGGCTGACGCCCAGGCGTTGTTCAATCAGTTTGAGGTGGTCGTCCTGCAGGCCGCAAAGATTGGCCAGACGTTGATTGTCCTGGGGGTGGAGGGAAACCTGAACCACCCGCTGGGGGGTGGCTTGATCTTCGGCTGCTGAATCTTGTGGTTGGTTCAAGCGGATGCGGTCCTCTTGGTTGTTCGCCAATTCGGGGCTGGCCTTAAGCCAGCCGCCCTCTTAATGAATTAGGGTAGGCCTCTTCTATGACAACATCAACAAACTCGCCGATATAGTCGGTGGCGTGATCGCTGCTGACATTGACCACCCGGTTGTTTTCGGTACGCCCGGAGAACTGTCCAGGGTCCTTGGGTGCCAGGCCAGTGACCAGAATACGCTGGGTGCTTCCCACCATGCGGCGGCTGATCTGTTGGGTCTGCTGGTTGATCAGTTGCTGCAATTGATAGAGGCGTTCTTTCTTTTGTGCTTCCGGGGTGTCATCCGGCAGGTCGGCCGCGGGGGTGCCGGGGCGGGCGCTGTAAACGAAAGAAAAGGAAAGATCAAAGCCCAGGTGCTCGATCAGATCCAGCGTGTCCTGAAAGTCTTCTTCGGTCTCACCGGGGAAGCCGACAATAAAGTCGGAGGAAAAACTGATGTCGGGACGATTGGCGCGAATTCTTTCCATCTTGTCGATGTATTCTTCACGCGTATGGCCACGCTTCATGGCTGCCAATACCCGATTGGAACCGGATTGAACCGGTAGATGCAGGTGGCTGACCAGTTCAGGCACTTCCTTATAGACTTCGATCAGGCTGTCGGAGAATTCCACCGGATGTGAAGTGGTAAAGCGGATACGGTCGATGCCTTCTACCTGGGCCACGCAGCTGATCAGTTCAGCCAAATCAATGTTGTCACCCTGGGCGTTGGCGCCCTGGTAGGCATTCACATTCTGGCCAAGCAGATTAACCTCGCGCACGCCTTCATCGGCCAGATGCTGAATGTCTTTCATGACCGCTTCAAAGGGACGCGAGACTTCTTCGCCACGGGTATAGGGTACGACACAGAAGGTGCAGTATTTGGAACAGCCTTCCATGATGGAGACAAAAGCAGTGACGCCTTCCACCTGCTGGTCGGGCAGGCGATCGAACTTTTCGATTTCCGGGAAGGTGACATCCACCATGGGAATCTGTTGGCTGCGGGTGGCATCGATCATTTCCGGTACCCGGTGCAGGGTCTGGGGGCCGAAAACCATATCCACATAGGGTGCACGCTGACGCAGTTTGTCGCCTTCCTGGCTGGCTACACAGCCACCCACCCCGATCAATAGATCAGGGTTATTTTCCTTGAGCTGCTTCCAGCGACCCAGCTGGTGGAAAACCTTTTCCTGGGCCTTTTCACGGATGGAGCAGGTGTTTAGCAGAATGACATCAGCTTCACTTTCGTCATCAGTCAATTCCAGCTGATGCGATACACCCAGCAGATCCGCCATACGGGACGAGTCATACTCGTTCATCTGGCAGCCGTGGGTTTTGATAAAGAGTTTTTTCGTGGGCGTGGTGTCAGTAGCCTGGGACATGGGCGAAAAACCAACCTTTGCTGTTATGCATTGAAGAGGCGCAATTATACAGGTGGATAGCGGGCAAGAGCTAGCGTACAAATTTTAATCACTTTGTAATCCCGGCTGGTCACCACTCCCGGGGCTGGTTATTCTAGGGATGCTGACAGGTTTATCCACAGCTTTCGTGGATAATTACAAGCAAGCGGAGAGAAACGAGTGGATAGAGCCTATTGGGAAGCCGTCTGGCGTGAAGAAGAGCAGGGTTTTCACCAGACCCGGATAAACCCGCATCTGCAGCGCTTCTGGTCGCGTTTGAAGCTGCGTCCTCAGGCCCGTGTACTGGTGCCCCTGTGTGGAAAAACCCTGGACATGAACTGGCTGCTATCAGAAGGCCATGATGTCGTGGGGGTGGACTACTCGGTAAAAGCCCGGGATGAATTTCTGGCCAGTCGTCCCTATCCAGTGCGCTTCTCCGACCAGGGGGATCTCAAGTTGGCTCATCAGGGCAGCCTGCTGTTTGTCGCTGGTGATGTTTTTCACCTGCGCCAGGAAATGCTGCGTTCGGTGGATGCACTTTATGATCGTGCGGCCCTGGTAGCGCTACCGCCAGCGGCCCGTCAGAATTATGTTTTCTTTCTTGCCCAGTGCCTGCGGCCTGGGGCACAAATCCTGCTGATTACCCGTCAGGCGCCGGAAGCGCGAAGCCTGCCACCTTTCAATATTTCCATCGACGAAGTGGAGCGCCTTTATGCCTGTAATTTTCACATCGAGCAGTTGCACCGTGAAGATCGGCAGGATGGTGTGATCGAGGAGGTGTTTTTGTTGCGGCGTAAAGACCCAGCGGCCTTTGGCAGACTGCCCGGCGATGCCTGTGAAGCCAGGCATGCCGGGGTTTGATCAGTCTTAATTCTGGATCAGTTCAACATAATCCATCAGCAGGCTGGCTGCTTCGTGCAGGATGGCATTATCCAGTGGCGTGGGTTCCTGCTCGTGAGGGTTGCCTTCCTGGCCATCTTCCAGATCCTCCAGGGGCTCCAGGCCCAGACCTTCACGGCGGCGGTTTTCCATCGCTAGCTGTTCGGCTTCCTCTTCTTCCTGGGTCAGTTGGCGCTCACGACGGTTGAGGCTGACCGTGGGCGTATCTTCATGTGCCTGCATCCAGTCGGATTGTGCCTGCAGATAGAGAAAGTTGGGGTCATTCTGCACCCTGGCTTCATGGCGTGCCTGAAGCTCTTCCAGCAGACTCAGAATCTCGGCCTTGCGCGAGGGGATCACCGGACTGACTCTGTCCCAGGGCAGGGCAGTCTCGGAAGCGCTTTCCCCGATCACATCAGGATTGTAGAGCGGCGGGAAGGTGATATCGGGAATCACCCCCTTGTGCTGGGTGCTACCACCGGAAATGCGGTAGAACTTGGCCCGGGTAATTTTCAACTGGCCTTCGCTGAGATCCAGAATGGTTTGTACCGTGCCCTTGCCGTAGGTCTGCTGACCGACCACCAGGCCGCGGCCATAATCCTGAATGGCGCCGGCAAAGATTTCCGGGGCCGATGCCGAGAGACGGTTGGTGACAACTGTCAGAGGTCCGTCGTAATAGACTTCGCCATCATTGTCGCCCAGGATCTGGATATTGCCATCGGCATCCTTGATCTGTACGACAGGACCTCTGGGGATAAACAGCCCCACCAGGCTGTTGGCTTCCTGAAGAGCACCGCCACCATTATTGCGCAGGTCGATAATCAGGCCATCAATGCCCTCGGCCGTGAGTTCATCAATCAGGTTTCTGACATCACGCGTGGTACTGCGGTAATTCTTCTTGTTGTTTCTCAGGCCTTCAAAATCCAAGTAGAAGGTGGGGATCTCGATGACTCCGATGCGACGGGTTTCACCCTCGACCGTGGTTTCCACGATGCGCTGGCTGGCCGCCTGGTCTTCCAACTGCACGGCATTGCGTTCGATTTCAATAATGCGGCGGTTGGTGTTATCGGAATCCAGCACCTCCAGGCGTACAATCGAACCCTTGGGACCTCGAATCTTGTCAACGACTTCATCCAGACGCCAGCCGATAACATTTTCTATTTCGCCTTCTTCACCCTGACCAACGCCGATGATCAGATCGGATGGCTGGAGTTCACCCTGGCGATCTGCCGGACCACCGGGCACCAGACTAACCACCTTGGTGTATTCATTTTCGATCTGCAGCATGGCCCCGATGCCTTCCAGGGACAGGCGCATCTGGATGTTGAAGCTGTCACTGCGACGAGGGGTCAGGTAGTTGGTGTGGGGGTCGACGCTGGTGGTAAAGGCATTCATAAAACTCTGGAAGATATCGTCGCCATTGGTCTGTTGCAGACGGTTCAGGCGGTTCTGGTAGCGACGCACCAGAATATCGCGAGCTTCTTCCAGGGATTGCTCGGCATCCAGCAGGCTCAGGAGTTCGTGGGTCAGGCGTTTTTTCCAGTAGTCATCGATTTCTGCCTGGGATTCAGGCCAGTCGACTTCACTGCGATCCACCAGAAAGCGCTCATTGCCGTTGAAGTTAAAGCTATCCAGCTGGTCGTTGAGCAGGTCGAGATTGGCTTCCAGGCGTGCTTGATGCAGTTGTGTGACTTCCTTGAAGGCATCAAAGACAAAATCCAGTTCACCGTTGATCAGGGCCGCTTCCGTTTCGGCTGTCTGATCCAGCAGACGTTGAGCCTGTTCACGGGTCAGTAGCGCCTTATTGGGATCGAGTTGATCAAGATAATTTTCCAGAGCCAGTTTCTCGAGATCTTCGTCTAGAGTAACATCAGCAAAGTGTTGAAGAGTCAGCAGGCGGGTGACTTCCTTGGCAACCTGCCTTTGGGCACTGGTCGGTTCCAGTTCAGCAAGAGGTGGATATTCATGCGTTGGGCTTTCTGCAGTGGCTTGGAGGCTGACGGTCAGACCGACAACCAGCAGACAAATATATAGCCAACGCCAAAAAAGGGCTTGCATGTGTTCATTACTCCCGTGAACAGGTTGAAAGCGACAAGCTTGTGGTCAAGCCATTGAAAAAAATAACGCTTGGTGAGCCTCTGCTGACACGCTAACTAGTGAGCCCATCAGAGGTTTCCTGGCCCAAGGATAACCGATGCAGCCTTGGATGACAGCCTTGGATTACCAAGTTACTACAAGAGACAACTTTGCAAACAGGATCGAGTGATGCAATCAGCTGCTAATTTCAATCAAGGTTTAATGCAATTTTTGCAGCAGGCCACAGCACCGGCTCAAGCCGTGGCGGCTATGAGCGAGCGCCTGAATGAGGCCGGTTTTTCGCTGTTGCAGGAAGATACCACCTGGGAACTGCAGCCCGGGCAGGGTTATTACGTGATTCGTGGGGGCAAATCCCTGATTGCCTGGCGACAGGGGCAGGCTCCTGTTGCCGAGGCCGGGGTGCGCATGCTGGGTGCACATACCGACAGCCCTTGTCTGAAAGTCAAACCCAACGCGGAAATCATCCGCCACGGTTGCCTGCAATTGGGCGTGGAGGTCTACGGGGGCGCGCTCCTCAACCCCTGGTTCGATCGTGATCTGTCTCTGGCCGGCCAGGTTCATTATTGGGATAACGCCGGCCAGTTGCACGAGGCGCTGCTGGATCTGCGTGAGCCCCTGGGGATCATTCCTTCTCTGGCGATTCATCTGAATCGTGAAGCCAACAAGGGTATGGAGATTAATCCTCAGAAATACCTGCCGGTGGTGCTCTGTCAGGCCGAGGAAGAAGACCCCAAGTTGGTCTTTCGTGAGTTGCTCGCTTCCTGGTTAAAAGAAGCCGGCCATGCAGAGGTGAGCGAAGTGGTGGATTACGAACTCTGCTTCTACGACACCCAGCCACCTGCTTTGGTGGGGCTGCATCAGGAATACCTGGCTTCAGCGCGTCTGGATAATCTGCTTTCCTGCTACGTGGGACTTGAAGCCCTGCTGGCCGGAGATCCGGGCACCGCAGCCACCCGTCTGCTGGTTTGTAATGATCATGAGGAAGTGGGAAGTGCTTCGTCCATCGGTGCAGAAGGTCCTTTTCTGGAAAGTCTGTTGAGACGTTTGAGTGGTGATGAGCCGGCTTATCAGCGCACCCTGAGTCTTAGCCTGATGGTGTCCTGTGACAATGCCCATGCTCTGCACCCAAATTTTCCTGAGCGTCATGATGAAAATCATGGGCCGCGCATTAATGCAGGTCCGGTAATCAAAATCAATGCCAACCAGCGCTATGCCACCAGCAGTGAGACCAGTGCTCTGTTTGCCGGTTATTGTCGTCGTGCCCAGGTGCCTTTCCAGCGTTTTGTGGTACGCACGGATATGGGCTGCGGCAGTACCCTGGGTCCGATTACTGCCACCCGTTTGGGGGTGAGAGTCGTGGATGTCGGGGTTCCCCAGTGGGGGATGCACTCTGTTCGGGAGACCGTGGGCAGTCAGGACGCCTGGTATCTGACCCGGGCTTTGCAGGTTTTCCTGGATAGTGAATCCCTGGCTGTCAGCTGATCAACAACCGGCCAGGCGGGCTGCAGCAATCAGGAGGGCGTAACGCAGCCCCTTGCCGGTGGCGACCAACAGCAAAAACTTCAGCCAGTGTACCCGCAGGGTGCCTGCGACCAGTGTCAGCGGATCACCGACTACCGGTAGCCAGGCAAACAACAGCGACCAAAAGCCCCAGCGTTGAAACCAGGCTTCGGCCTTGAGTCGTTGATGAGGTTTGATGGGAAACCAGCGCCGGTTTTCAAAATGCAGTAGGTAGCGCCCCAAGAGCCAGTTGATCCAGCTGCCCAGGGTGTTGCCACTGGTTGCCAGCAACCAGAGCAGCAAAAGGGGTTGTTCGCGACAGACCTGGGCCACCACTAAGGCTTCTGAACCGCCGGGAAACAGGGTGGCTGAGACCAACCCGGTGATAAAAACCCAGAAAAGGCTCATCCACCCTGTCCAAACAGACCCTGAGCATCCAGGAGTTGATAGAGGATTTCCGGCTGGTTTTTCATGCTCTTGCGGATAGCCGTCGGGATGTTCTGGCGAGTACGGCGACACAGCCCCGGTTGCGGGGCAAAAATAAATTCCAGCCCGCGTGGGCTTTTGACTTCATTGGGGCCGGGTTGAATGCTCAGGCTGATCCCCAGCTGGCGCTGCATTAAATCCTGGAGATGTAGCAAATCCGGGTAATCCTTGAGGTTTTCCAGGCGATCCAGCAGGCGTTTTTCCTCTTTGCGATTGAACTGTAAAAGCAGCAGGTCTTCGCCGCCTTCAACAAGCTGGCGGAAATCACAGTCACAAACACTGGGCGGACAAGGCTGGCGCAAGGCCGGATGGCTAGTCATGGCCAGATAATAGAAAAACAGCAGCGGTCTTGTCTATTGGATCAAGAAGCAAGGGAATAAAAACAGGGGAAGGTTAAAGCTGGCTCCCGGAGCAGGACTCGAACCTGCGACCAATTGATTAACAGTCAACTGCTCTACCGACTGAGCTATCCGGGAATAGGCTTTAAAAACAGCTTGGAAATTGGCTCCCGGAGCAGGACTCGAACCTGCGACCAATTGATTAACAGTCAACTGCTCTACCGACTGAGCTATCCGGGAACAACTTTTTCAAAAAGTCGAGGGCTTACATTGTAGGTAAAAAAGCTTTTGGGTCAAGCCCTTGGCTTAATTAATTCCTGTTCAATGCCTAGACTGAAAAGGTGGTGGCTATGCCCTGATTCGAACAGGGGACCCCATCATTATGAGTGATGTGCTCTAACCAGCTGAGCTACATAGCCAACGGGTGCGCATTATAAGGATCTGCTGACGTTTGGCAAGCCCTCAGGCAAAAAACATCCTGATTTTTTTGGTAAAGGCTATTGCTGCACCCGCGAACCCATGCCAAAGTTGCTGGGGAAAACCTATTTATCCATCAACGGGGTAAGGTGACATGACGAATCTGGATGCATCCTTGCGTGAACAAGTTCGAGTCCTGGGTGAAGGCCTGGGTCATACCATGAGTGCGGCTCTGGGCGAAGATTTTCTGGAGCTGATTGAATCCATCCGCGGTTTGTCAAAAAAGGTCCATCAGGGCGAGGCTTCGCCGGAGGCTTTGGGTGAAGCCTTGAACAACCTTAAGGATGTCGAGCTGCTGCCAGTCGCCCGTGCTTTTACCCAGTTTCTTAATCTTGCTAATGCCGCTGAACAACATTACCGCGCCCGTGAACGCGTGGTGGAAGATTATCGCCGTAGCGAGCAACCCGGTTTCAGTCGTTTGCTGCGGGAGCTGCAGGAAGCCGACATCCAGCCTGACAAGATTCTCGATACCCTGACCCAGCAGCAGGTGGAGCTGGTCTTCACTGCTCACCCGACCGAAGTCAGTCGGCGTACCCTGATCCAGAAATACGATGCCCTGGATGCCTGCCTCTATGATTATGAAAACGCACCCGACGAGAAAAAACGCCAAGCCATTCTGCGGCGTCTGGAAGAGCTGATCGCCCAGGCCTGGCATACCGATGAAATCCGCAGCCAACGCCCCTCGCCGGTGGATGAAGCCAAGTGGGGTTTTGCAGTCATTGAGAACTCCCTCTGGCAGGCGGTCCCCGCCTATTATCGGGCACTGGATGAGCAGCTGGAAAACCTGACCGGACAAACCCTGCCGCTGGATGCAGCCCCCATACGCTTTGCTTCCTGGATGGGGGGAGACCGGGATGGCAATCCGCGTGTCACTTCGCGCGTGACTCAGGAGGTGCTCTGGCTGTCCCGCTGGATGGCCGCCGATCTCTACCATCGCGATATCGACTTTTTGCGCTCTGAGCTTTCCATGCATCAGGCCAGCGAAGCCCTGCGCAGTCGTGTAGGTCCTGCGAAGGAACCCTATCGTGTGCTCCTGGGTCAGCTGCGTGAACGCCTGAGAGCCACCCTGGATTGGCTCAAGGCGCGTCTGGATGGTCAGCCCTATGATGATGAACGCATTGTTTTTGATGCCGATGGCCTGCGTGAACCCCTGATGCTCTGTTATGAATCCCTGTGTGAGCAGGGCATGCAGGTGATTGCCGATGGTCTGCTGCGCGATATCCTGCGCCGCCTCTCGGCCTTTGGCATGAACCTGCTGCGTCTGGATGTACGCCAGGAAGCGCCCCGGCACCTGCAGGTGATCTCGGAAGCCACCCAATTCCTGGGGCTGGGTGACTATGCCGACTGGAGTGAAGAAGAAAAAATCGAGTTTCTGCTCAAGGAGCTGGATAACCCGCGTCCCCTGTTGCCGGAACGCTGGCCCTGTAGTGATGACGTGCGGGAAGTCTTGGATACCTGCAAGGTGATTGCCGCAGAAAGAGCCGATGCCCTGGGGGCCTATGTGATCTCCATGGCGGCCCGCTCATCCGATGTGCTGGCCGTGGCCCTCTTGTTGAAAACAGCCGGGGTGGATCGCCCCATGCGCATCGTGCCCCTGTTCGAAACCCTGGCCGATCTGGATCGGGCACCGGAAGTCATTGATGGCCTCCTGTCGATTCCCTGGTATCGCAACTACACCGGTGGGCGTCAGGAGGTCATGATCGGTTATTCCGATTCCGCCAAGGATGCCGGGCAGCTGGCTGCCTCCTGGGCGCAGTATCGTGCCCAGGAAGCCGTGACCCAGGTGTGCGAAAAACACCAGGTGCACCTGACCTTCTTCCATGGTCGTGGCGGCACGGTAGGTCGCGGTGGTGGCCCCACCCAGGCGGCCATTCTGGCGCAGCCGCCGGGTTCAGTGCAGGGGCGTTTGCGGGTGACCGAACAGGGTGAAATGATCCGCTTTAAATTCGGTTTGCCTGCCCTGGCGGAAAGAGCTCTGGAGGTTTACACCAGTGCGGTGCTGGAAGCCACCCTGACACCGCCTCCGGCGCCGCGTCCGGAATGGCGGCAGATGATGAACCGTCTGGCCGAGGATGCCGTGACCAGCTATCGTGCCTTGGTCAAGGATACCCCGGAATTCGTGCGCTATTTTCGTCAGCTGACCCCCGAGCAGGAGCTGGCTAAATTGCCACTGGGCAGTCGTCCGGCCAAGCGCAAAGCCTCTGGTGGCATTGAAAGCTTGCGTGCCATTCCGTGGATTTTTGCCTGGACCCAGGTGCGCCTGATGTTGCCCGCCTGGTTGGGCAGCGACGAGGCCCTGCGTCAGGCCGCTGAGCGGAAAGACACCGGTCTGCTGCGGGAAATGATCGAAGGCTGGCCCTTCTTTGCCAGTAACATGGACATGCTGGAAATGGTTCTGGCCAAGGTGGACCTGGCTTCGGTGGAAGAGTATGAAGACATCCTGGTGGAGGATGAACTCAAGCCTCTGGGGGAACGCCTGCGCCTGCGTGTTCGGGGGTTGATGGGGGAATTGTTGGCTTTGCGTGAACAGGAACAACTGCTGGAACACGTACCCCTGACCCGTCAGGCCATCAATGTACGCAACCCCTATATCATCCCGCTGCACCAGCTCCAGGCCGAATTGCTGGCGCGGGTCAGAGCCTGCGAGCAGGAGGGCAAATGCCCGGTTGATGTCAATCCGGTGATCCTGGAAAGAGCGCTGATGGTGACCATGGCCGGTATCGCAGCGGGCCTTCGTAATACCGGGTAACAAGCTACTTAGTGCCTAAAGCAGGCTGCATCTGCTATCCTTGGGGGCTTAATAAAAGCCCCCTTTTTAATTGAGCTGGAGATGTATCCATGAGCGCCGACAGTGCTGTCCTCCTCTTAGCCGCTGCCATTGCCATTCTGATTCCCCTGGCCGGCTATGCCCTGCACCTGCACCTGGAGGCCAAACGCCAGCAGGCTCAGGCCGAAGAGATCCGCGCCAAGGAAGCCAGCCAGGCCCGCACCAATCTGTTGGAAAATCTCGATGTGCTGGCTCGTGCCCTGAGCGATGAACAGGTCAATGCCACCGAAGGTTGCCTGAGAATTCGGGTGATGCTGGATCTGCTCGATGAAGGCCATCACCTGAACCATGAAGACCTGGTGGTTTTTGATCTGGTGCATCAGAAGACCAAGCATCTGGCCACCCACAAGGCCAGAAATGAACTGCCCGCCGAAGAAAAGGAAAAGCAGGATCAGGAAAGGCGCGCCGTGGAAGAACAGTTCGAAGGCCAGATCAAAGCCGGTGCCGAAGCCCTCAAGCGCTTCTGCGCGTCTGAAGGGGTCGTTCCGGCCAACCCCCTGTTTGTTAATGCTGCTCCCAAGGGGGATTAATCATGCTGCCGGTCAATACCCTGTGGAAAAATCTGCGTTCCGATGGTCAGAAGGGGCGTCCTGCCGGACGTTCTGCCAAGGCGGAGAAGAGTAAAACCAGTTTCAATGACCAGTTGATGCAACAGGTATCCGTCGGAGGACGGGCCGAGCTAAAAAAAGAACTGGATCAACTCCAGGAACTGCTGGGCCAGGCTGGTGAAGAGCTGGAACGCAATCCCACCGTGGGTAACCTGGAAGTCTTTCGTTCGCTCCTGTCCAATCTGGTCGGCAAGGTGATCAAGGGCAGCTTCAAGGTGGACAGTGTCGGTCCCGGCTGGCATCCGGCCGATCGCCACCAGGTGATTCGCCAGATCGATCGCGAGGCCGAAGAACTGCTGCATCTGGTGATGAATGAACAAAAGGACAGGGTTGCCATTACCCGTCGACTTTTTAATATCAAGGGTCTGGTCGTCGACCTCTTGTCCTGACCTATCTGTATTAGCTGGAGTGAATAGCCCGATATGACCAAGCGTCTTCCTGAATGGCCAACCCTGGCGGATCTGGTTGGCAACACCCCCCTGGTACGTCTGCAGCGCATCAGCGCTGGCCGCAACAACACCATTCTGGCCAAATTGGAAGGCAATAACCCTGCAGGATCAGTCAAGGACCGCCCGGCCCTCTCCATGATTCAAGAGGCCGAAAACAAGGGCCTTATTCAACCCGGTGATACCCTGATTGAAGCCACCTCTGGCAATACCGGCATAGCTCTTGCAATGGCCGCCGCGGTGATGGGATACAAGATGATCCTGATCATGCCGGAAAATGCCTCGGAAGAGCGCAAGGATGCCATGCGTGCCTATGGTGCCGAACTCCTGTTGGTGTCCAAGGAAGCCAGTATGGAAGGCGCGCGGGATCTGGCCGATCAGTTGGAAGCCGAAGGTCGGGGCCGGGTATTGAACCAGTTTGCCAATGGCGACAACCCCCTGGCCCACTATCGCACCACCGGACCGGAAATCTGGCAGCAAACCCAAGGGCGCATTACCCATTTTGTCAGTTCCATGGGAACAACAGGCACCATTATGGGGACAGGGCGTTACTTAAAGGAGCAAAACCCGGACATCCAGATCATTGGTCTACAACCCAGTGAAGGGGCCAGCATCCCTGGTATCCGGCGTTGGCCAGCCGCTTATCTGCCCAGTATTTTTGATCCCTCCGGCGTGGATCAGGTAATTGATATCGCCCAGGAGGAAGCAGAGCAGCAGATGCGTCGTCTGGCCCGGGAAGAAGGTATCCTGGCCGGGGTTTCCTCCGGTGGCGCCCTGGCCGGTGCCCTGCGACTGGCCGAGGAACTTGAAAATGCCGTAATAGTTGCCATCATCTGCGACCGTGGAGATCGCTATCTCTCCACCGGAGTCTTTAACGACCAGGCTCCCTGAGCTTGTCAGCTGACCGAAGCCTTTCGGGGCTGACAAAAACAACAACAGATTTCCCGAAATCCACAGCTGAACGAGAAACACCATGGTAAAAGTAAGAGATGACCAACCTCTTAAACAGGACGGCAGCGTTGATCTGGATCTCTGGCTTTGCCACCTCCAGGCCGATGTGCAGCTGAGCAACCCCGAGCGGGTGCGTCAGGCCTGTGAATTGGCCGCTCAGTTGGAAAAGCAGGCTGAAGAAGAGGGTCGCCAATGGTATGAAGGAGCCAGCAGCTACCGCACCGGCCTGGAAATGGCCGATATTCTCGGTGAGCTGCGCATGGATGACGACACCCTGATCGCCGCGCTGCTTTATCGTGGTGTTCGTGAAGAATTGATTGGTCTGCCCAGCATCGAAAAACAGTTTGGCAAGACCGTCGCCACCCTGATTGCCGGGGTCCAGCAGATGGCGGCCATCAGTCAGATACAAACCAGCAGTGCTCCGGCCTTCGGGCAGAAGCAAAACCAGTTGGAACAGCTACGCAAAATGCTGGTTGCTGTGGTGGATGATGTGCGCGTGGCCCTGATCAAGCTCTCCGAGCGGACCTGTGCCCTGCGTCAGGTCAAGACCGCACCGCGTGATAAACGCCTGAGAGTGGCTCGCGAGGTTTTTGAAATCTATGCGCCCCTGGCTCATCGCCTGGGGATCGGGCATATCAAATGGGAGCTGGAAGACCTTTCCTTCCGTTATCTGGAAGAAGACAGCTACAAGTACATCGCGCGCCTGCTGGCGGAAAAACGCCTGGATCGTGACGGTTATATTCAGATGGTTATCCAGCAGCTGCAGGATGCCGTGGAGGCCCAGGGTATTTCCGGAGTGGATCTGCAAGGCCGGGCCAAGCATATCTACTCGATCTGGCGCAAAATGAAGCGCAAGAAGATCGATTTCTCCCAGGTTTACGATGTTCGTGCCGTACGGGTGCTGGTGCCTGAAGTGCGCGATTGCTATGCCGTGCTGGGGATCGTTCACTCCATGTTCCGGCATATCCCCAACGAGTTTGATGACTATATCGCCACCCCCAAGGAAAACGGCTACCGCTCCCTGCACACGGCCGTGATCGGGCCGGAAGGCAAGGTGCTGGAAGTGCAAATCCGTACCTACGCCATGCATGACGAAGCCGAGCTGGGCGTTTGTGCCCACTGGCGTTACAAGGGCACGGATGCCGGTGGCAAGAGCAATGCCTACGAAGAAAAAATTGCCTGGTTGCGCCAGGTTCTGGAATGGCATGAAGAAGTTGGCGATGCCGCCGGTCTTAAAGAAGAATTGCAAAATGATGTCGCCCCTGACCGGATTTACGTTTTTACCCCCGATGGTCACGTTATCGACCTGCCGCAGGATGCCACGCCCATCGATTTTGCCTACCGAGTGCATACCGAAATCGGCCACCGCTGCCGGGGAGCCAAGGTCAATGGCCGCATCGTGCCCCTGAACTATGCCCTGAAAACCGGCGAACAGGTGGAAATCCTCACCTCAGCCGGTGAAGGCGGCCCCAGCCGCGACTGGCTCAATCCTTCGCTGGGTTATGTTAAAACCTCACGCTGTCGGGCCAAGATCCAGCAGTGGTTCAAGCTGCAGGATAGAGACAAGAACGTCGACGAAGGCCGCCAGCTGATCGAGAAGGAATTCAAACGTCTGGGTCTGGAAGGCCTGGATCTGGATGCCCTGGCCCGTGCCCTGAACCTGCATACCGAGGATGACCTCTTTGCTGCCCTGGGGGCCGGGGATCTGCGTCCGGGGCAGGTGCTGTCCATGGCCCAGCATCTGTTCGGGGAAACCGAAGACCTGGATCAGCTGGATCGCCTGCTGACTCGTCCCGGCAGCCGCAAGGAAGGCAACCAGGATGACATCACCATTCTGGGTGTGGGCAACCTCATGACCCAGATGGCCAAATGTTGTCAGCCGCTGCCCGGTGACGAGATTATCGGTTACATTACCATCGGTCGCGGGGTGACCATCCATCGCCAGGATTGTAGCAACGTCAACCAATTGCGTGCCGAAGATCCCAATCGTCTGGTCAATGTCGAATGGGGTCACAAGAAAACCCAGATGTACCCGGTGGATATTCGTATCAAGGCCTGGGATCGCACCGGCCTGCTGCGCGATATCACCCTGGTCCTGGCCAATGAAAAAGTGAATGTGCTTTCCGTAAACACCCTGACCGATAAAAAGGAAAACCTGGCCAACATTCTGATTACTCTGGAAGTTGGTGGCCTGGAAGCCCTGGGGCAGGTGCTCAATCGCCTGAATCAACTGCCCAATGTCGTGGATGTTCAGCGTTTTCGGGAAAAAGCCAAAAATTAGCAAGAAGGAGTCGCCCCGGTGACTAGGCATTATGGTCTGCAGGATTTACTGACTTTGATGGCTCGACTCAGGGACCCCGAAGACGGGTGCCCCTGGGATCGCAAGCAAACCTGGGAAAGCATTGTTCCCCATACGCTGGAAGAAGCCTATGAGGTGGCCGACTGCATCGAACGCGGCGATCTGGATCACCTCAAGGAGGAGTTGGGCGACCTGCTCTTCCAGGTGGTCTACTACGCCCGCTTTGGTGAAGAAGAAGGCCGCTTTGATTTCAATGCCATCATCGACGCCCTGACTCACAAGCTGATCCACCGTCATCCGCATGTTTTTCCCGAAGGGCATCTGGACAGCCGCCCCGGTGATCAGGCCTCCTCCGAAGCCGAGGTCAAATCCACCTGGGAGGCACTCAAGGCTGAAGAACGCCAGCAAAAACAGGCTGCCACTTCTGCACTGGATGGCATCCCCGCCAACCTGCCTGCTGCCACCCGCGCGCTCAAACTGCAAAAGCGAGCTGCCCGTGTCGGTTTTGACTGGGATGAAGCGCCACGCGTGCTGGACAAGCTGGAAGAAGAACTGGCGGAAATCCGTGAGGCCCTGGCCCAGGGCGATCAAGAGGCCGTGGCCGGTGAAGTGGGGGATCTGCTGTTTGCCACCGTCAATCTGGCGCGTCACCTCAAGGTGGACCCGGAAGCGGCTATCCGTAAAACCAATCGCAAATTTGAAAGCCGTTTTCGCTATGTGGAAAACTGCTGTCAGCAGGCCGGAACCCCGCTGACTCAGGAACGCCAGGAAGATCCGCAACTGCGCCTGCCGCTGGATACCCTGGAAGGCTACTGGCAGGAAGCCAAACGCAAGGAAGGCCCGGATGAAGCTGTCTCTTAGAAACTGGATACTCCTGGGTTGTTTTCTGCCCGCCTGGTTGCTAGTGATCCTCGGCGGTGGCTGGCTGCTGCAAAACTACTTCACCAACCTGGAACACCAACTCACTGAGCGAGGGCGGGTGATCCTGGGTAATCTGGCCCCGACCCTGGCTATCCAACTGGAAGACGAAGAACGCCTGGCGCTCTTGCGTAATCTCTCCGAACGTCTGCTGGAAGCCCCGGATGTCCGCGCTTTTTCTGTTTACGACCAGGATCGAACCAGCCTGCTCCACGCTGGCCCCAGCATGCACCCGCTGAATCAAAACCCCGATCTGCGCTGGTCGCTGCAACCGCAGGTCGCGCGTGAGGATGAATCCCTGCGCTTTATCCAGCCGCTCTACGAGTTTCAGGGCAATCGCGATATCGCCCGGTTAAGATCCGGTGAACAGCCGCGTTTGCTGGGCTGGGCCGAGTTGGAATTCACCCTCACCCCCGGCTTGTTGCACCAGTACCGGCTGTTTTTGATCAGTGGTGTTCTCCTGCTGGTTTTCTTTACCGTCAGTCTTTTGCTGGTGCAGTTTATTACCCGCAGCCTGACCCAGCGGCTGCGCAGTGCCGAAGCAACCCTGAAGGCCATCAGCCAGGGGGAGGTGCCCGGTCCCCTGACGCAAACCAATATCCGCGAACTGCAAAGCTTCGGGGAAAACCTGGAAGAAATGCTCACCCAGGTGACCCAGCGTGAAGACCAGTTGCTGCAATCCATTGATGAAGTCCGCGAGGATGCCTCGCGCAGTCTGGATGTTATCGAAGCCAAGAACATCGAACTGGATATGGCGCGCAAAGATGCCCTTCAGGCCAGTCGCATCAAATCCGAATTCCTGGCCAACATGAGTCATGAAATCCGCACGCCGCTGCATGGCATCGTGTGTTTTTCCAACCTGCTCACCCGCACCCACCTGGACGTGCGTCAGAAGGAATACCTCGGCCATATCTGGGATGCCTCGGAAACCATGCTCGGCATCATCAGCGATATTCTCGATTTCTCCAAAATCGAAGCCGGTAAGATGGTGCTGGAAGAAGAGCCGGTCAACCTGCGCGAACTGCTGGATGCCTGCCTGGCCATGCAGGCACCCCAGGCTCACCGCAAGGATCTTAACCTGCTGGGTGTGGTTTACGATGATGTGCCCAGCCTGGTGAAAAGTGATCCCCTGCGACTTAAACAGCTATTCAGCAATCTCATCAGCAACGCCCTCAAGTTCACCAACGCCGGTGAAGTGGTAGTGCGCATCATGCTGGATGATGAGGATGAAGGGGGGGGTGAACCTGTCTCACCTTCCCGCTGCTGCATCCGTATTGCGGTCAGCGATACCGGCATAGGTCTGAGTGAAGAGCAACGGCAAAAACTCTTTCAGGCTTTTTCCCAGGCAGATACCTCGCAAACCCGCCAATTTGGCGGCACCGGCTTGGGGCTGGCGATCTGCAAGCAGCTGGTACAGCAGATGGGTGGCCAGATTGACCTGGATAGTGAAGAGGGCGAGGGCTCAACCTTCTGGTTTACCCTGCCCCTGGAGATACTCGAAGAAGCCGCGGAACCCCTGCCCTGGTTGATGGGGCGCACCATCGGGGTACTTGAAGCTCATCGTTTGACCAATCAGGCCTGGTGCCATCAGCTACGTAGTTGGGGCGCCCGGGTTGTCTCCTGGAGCCACCCGGCAGAAATGCTGAGCAGCCCCGAAAGTGGCAAACTCAGCGCCCTGCTGCTGGGGATGGGAAGCCAGCATGCCACTGCCACTGACTGGCTGGATGCCTTGGATCACTGGTCGCGGGAAACCCCTTGTCCGGTCTTGCTGCTGCTGAACACCTCGGAACCGGAAATCCATGCCCACCTGCGTCATCAGGTCAGTGATCACCTGCTGCTCAAACCCCTGTCATCCCCGCGTTTGAAAGAAGCCCTGGAAGCCCTGCTGGAAGACAACCATCCGGTCAAGCTGGAAAGCCAATCCGTGGTGCTGTCGCGGGGTGAAATCCGTGAAATTCCCAAGATACTGGCCGTGGATGATGCGCCCACCAACCTGCTGGCACTGGTCACTCTCTTGCAGCAACTGGGTTATGAAACCCTCCAGGCCAAGGATGGCAAGGAAGCAGTCGCCCGCGTGCAGGAAGAAAATGTCAGCCTGGTGTTGATGGATATCCAGATGCCCGGCATGAATGGAGTCGAGGCCACTCGCCAGATACGTGCTTTGGGCAATGAATACCGTAGCCTGCCGATCATCGCCCTGACCGCTCATGCCGTTTCTGATGAAAAACAGGCCTGGATGCAGGTGGGGATTAATGATGTGCTGATCAAACCCCTGAACGAAAAACTCTTGATCGAACTGCTACACAGTTGGCTAGGAGATCGCGGTCAGGCTCAGCCCAACCTGATTAACACCAGCGTATCCGAAGTCTCGGAAGAAGCCTGGCAAGCCTGCCCCGTGGATCGTGAGCTGGGTATTCATCTGGCCGCCGGTCGCGCCGAACTGGCCGATGAGCTCCTGGGTCTGCTGCTGGATTCACTGGAACAAAGCAAGGAAGCGGTGGAAACCGCTCTGAGAAACGACAACGATGAAGAACTGATCGAAGCCGTTCATCGTCTGCATGGTGCCACCCGCTACTGCGGCGTACCCGATCTGGCCCAGATCACCGAAGCCCTGGAAACCCAGCTTAAAGCCGGGCAGGAAAAACTCGTCGCTACCAGCCTGGAACAACTCTTTTACGAAATCGAGCGCCTGCTCGACTGGCAGGAGAGAGACTACCGCAACGACTGGCACTCAAGACCGCTTTAACACCACAACAAAACCCGGCAGATTAAAACTGTCGGGTGTTGTTTTGTCTGGGAAGGTTTTAGCACATAACAATTAGCTTATAAAAGTGACGAACTCTGGCCAACGGCTAACTACCAGCCAGCCAAGTTCTAGCCTAGTGGTAGGATTGTTTTCGGCTGTGACGTGACGCTGTTGCGCCACTTCTGTGTTGAATCGCGGCCTTATGCTCAGGGAGAGACCAGTGCCAGAGTTTGAAACGGAGAGATTGATTGCAAGAAGGCTAACCCACCAAGACGTTCCTCTACTCACTACAATGCTTAGTGATCCCGAGGTCATGAAGTTCTCTGTCCAGGGTGTTTGTAACGAAGAGGCTACCCGAAGGTTTGTTGATTGGTGCCTAGCTTGTTACGCCTCCCATGGAATAGGGCCCTGGGCCTTGTGTGAAAAGGAATCCGGCAATTTTGTCGGCTTTTGTGGTGCTGGGCCTGAGTTGCTTGGCGATACTGAAGAAATCAACTTGGGTTATCGTCTAGCGCGCAGGTTTTGGCATCAAGGCTATGCAACCGAAGCTGTCAAAGGTGTTCTTAAATATATTTTCGATCAGGAACATTGTGACTCGGTCATGGTAATCATCGAACCAGGGCACACGGCTTCAGTTAGAGTGACCGAGAAGACCGGATTTAAAGACTACACTCTTCAAGAGTTTCATAATCGGCTTGTTCGAGTGTATCGGATGACCTGCCAAGACTGGATAGCCCGTGTGAGGGAAGAAGACTGCTTAGAATGAGAAGCTTTTATTTCGAGCAAACGCCATGCACTTCACGCAGGGATACAGCTGCCCAATCCTAGTGTTTTATGGATTTACTTTTCATTTTTAGTGGATGTCGCTATGGATGAAGATAAATCGGTTCTTTTGATCAGCTCAAAGACAAGTTTGCGCGGGTAGTCATCCTGGCGGGCTCTTCCTGATGAGCCTTGCACACCAAAAAGACGACCATGATTGAGGAGTGATAAGCGGCTGGCATTTTTTGTGAGGCTTTATGCAACCAGTTCTTTCTCGTCTTTTCTATAAAAATTATAAAATACAGTCGGTTGGGTGAGGTTCTTGGCTTCTGACAATTGTTTTTTTGATTGGCAGGATCTTGACTGGTGTTGTTTATTTGATTGAGGTAAAGGAGAAGGAATGTTCAGAAAAATGCTGCTTGCAGGTGTGCTGGTTGTAGTTAGTGGTAATGCCTTGGCCTATTTTTATACTGGTAACGATTTAATCGAACCTCTTAGGTGTCGGGTCCCGCATGATTAACAACCCGTTTATGAAATAATTCTGGGCGTTTTTCTTGCCACCCTTTCATTGCTTCAATGGGTGGATGATGGTTCAGTGCTTTCTGCGGAATATGGTGATTAT
>NZ_QFWJ01000008.1 GCF_003336805.1 Marinospirillum perlucidum | reverse complement strand
CATCACTCACACATCTTCATGCTGGGAGGAGAAAGCTATCGACTGAAAGAAAAGTTAACCAATTAACGCATCAGGTGGGTCAATTTTATTGGCCAAAGGTGGGTCAAAATAAATGGCCATTGACACCACTCTTTGGCGTTCACTCTCGGAAAGCAGTTCCAGGGTACCCACCAGATGCGCAAAAACCCCACCGCGATCAATATCGGCTATCAGGATAACCGGGCAATCCACGGCTTCGGCATAGCCCATGTTGGCAATATCGCCCTCGCGCAGATTGATTTCTGCCGGGGAACCAGCGCCTTCGACCAGAAGCACCTGATGTTTTTCTAACAAACGCTGGTGGCTAGTCAAAACAGCTTGCAGGGCGTGTTTTTTGTAATCCTGGTAGGTGGCGGCATCCTGATTATCCAGCACCTGTCCATGGATAATCACCTGCGCCTTGCGATCCGTGGAGGGTTTGAGCAGGACTGGATTCATATCCACGCTGGGTGGAATACCTGCAGCTTCTGCCTGTACCGCCTGGGCACGCCCGATTTCGCCGCCCTCGGCGGTCACGGCACTATTCAGGGCCATATTCTGGGGTTTAAAAGGTGCGACTGAATAACCACGCAACGACAAGGCCCTGGCCAAAGCGGTTACCAGAAAGCTTTTGCCCGCATCCGAGGTGGTCCCCTGCACCATCAAAACGCCCGTCATCTTCTAGTCCTCCATTCATTCAAAGCCGTTTCCAGACGTTGCCAGGCTTCCGGACTACCCGGCAGGCCCCAGCGCAGGCTAACCGTCTCAGCAAAAAAACGGACCAGCAAACCTCGCTCGGCCATAAATTCAGCCAGTTGCCCGGCCTCAGGTGTAGGGGTCCATTGAAACAAGGCAGTCCCTCCTGCTGGTGGCAGGCCAGCCTGGGTCAGGAGTTCACTCAACTGCTGGCTGGCCAGATGCAGGCGTACCCGGGTTACCTCCTGCCAATGCTGGTCTTGCAGCGCCAGCTTGCCCAGATAGCGGGCAGGATGAGAAACCGCCCAAGGGCCCAGGTGCTGAGCCATTTTTTGCAAAAGCCAGGGCCGGGCAAATACAAACCCCAAGCGCAGACCGGCCAAGCCAAAGAATTTACCCAGGGATCTCAACACCACCAGGCCTTCTGGCAGAGTCTCTTGTAAAAGACTTTGCTGCGGAGTGGCATCCATAAAGGCTTCATCCACGATCAAATAGCCGTCACGCTCTTGAAGAAGGCTTAACCAGCGATATAAATCCCGAGAGTCAAAAACAGCGCCCGTCGGGTTATTGGGGTGAACCAGCAACAAGACCCGAGTCGTTGGATTTTGCAGCAGCCAGTCATCTATCCTGTCAGCAGCCACCGGATGACAGAGATAGCCCGCTTGCTGCCAGGCTTGCCAATGTTCACGATAGGCTGGATCAAGAAGGGCAACACCGATTTTCGCCCGCTCTTGGTATGCAAACAAAAGCTGGGGCAACAGGGGAATAGCCGCCTGGCTACCCGGTAAAGCCAGTCCCTGGGTGGATTGATAATAAGCGGTCTGGGCGCTTTCCAGGCCGTCCTCTTGTTCCGGCAGACGTTGCCAAACATCAGCAGGAAGAGGCGGAACCGGCCAGTTCCAGGGGTTAATCCCCGTAGATAAATCCAGCCATTGGTCTTCAGGGCGTCCCCAAAGACGCGCAGCAGCCTTGAGTTGCCCGCCATGCTCTAGCACGCTAAAAGGCCTCCCAAGCCAATCAAGATCAGCCAAACAAATACCGCCTGCCATAAAAGCCGTAATCCAGCCTGCAGGCTGGAAGAAGATGGCGATGGATGCACAGCCAATCCCAAAAGTGGACGTATTTCAGTAACCCCCTGGTAGACCGCTGCCTCACCCAGGCGGGTTTGCAAAACCACAGCCCCGGCAGCCATCACAGCGCCTGCATTGCTGCTTTTCCATGTCCGACTAGCCTTCCAGGCTGCTTGAAGACTGGGCAGAAAATGACCACGGGGTAAACCGAGTAGACTATAACTCAAGGCAGTCAAGCGGGCCGGCAGCCAGTTAAGCAGATCATCAATTCGTGCGGCCGCCCAACCAAAATACAGGTATTCCGGGGTCCGATAGCCCCAAAGTGCATCCAGAGTATTGGCCAGACGGTAGAAAACAACGCCCGGCAATCCCAACAGCAGATACCAGAAGATAGCGCCAAAAATAGCATCATTGCCATTTTCCAACAGGGACTCCAAAGCTGCTCGGCGAACACCAGCCGCATCCAACTCGCTGGTATCCCGACTGACCAGATAACCCACCCGCTGGCGGGCCAGGGCTAGATTAGCTTGTTCCAATGCCTGATCAACAGACAGCAGGTGTTGATCCAGGCTTTTCCAGCCCAGGGCCAGATAAAGGCCGATTGCTTGCAACACTATTAACAACCAGCCACTGGTATCCCAGAAGTTGATACTGATTTGCAGGCCACCGGCAAGCAGTACCCAAGGCAGAATCGCGAGTAACCAAGCCAGTAAACCCGCTTTGCGTGAAGCCAAATAGCAACGCTTTTTGCACCAGGCGGCCCAGCGACCAAACCCGACCAGCGGGTGCCAGCGCCGGGGTTCTGCAAAAAAGCGATCCAGTAGCAGTGCCAGAACCAGCGGCAGCAAGAGGCTGATCAGGGGGGAAGCTATCAGAGTTCTACACCCTTTTGGGCTCGAATACCCGCTTGAAAGGCATGTTTGATTTCGCGATGCTCGGAGACGGTATCCGCCGCAGCCAACAATTCTTCACGTGCACCCCGACCAGTAATCACGACATGCTGCATGGGAGGACGGGCCTTGAGGGCATCCAGCACCTCCTGCATATCGATGTACTTGAACTTGAGGGCAATATTGAGTTCATCCAGAACCACCAGATCCGTTTTGGGATCTTCCAGAAGCGCCTTGGCCTGAGCCCAGCCCCGGGCTGCAGTGGCCTTGTCTTCTTCCAGATTCTGGGTCTCCCAGGTGTAGCCCTGGCCCATCACATGGTAGCTCACCTCGGGAAAGCGCCGAAAAAAGGCCTCCTCCCCGGTACTAAAGCTGCCCTTGATAAACTGCACGATACCCACCTGCATACCATGCCCCAGCGCACGAGCAGCCATACCAAAGGCAGCGGTACTCTTGCCCTTGCCATTACCAGTATGCACCACCAGCACCCCGGCATCCCGGTCGGCGCGAGCGATCTTGTCGTCCACGATTTCCTTGTGCTTTTCCATACGTTGCTTGTGACGCTGGGATTTTTCGTTGTCGGTCATGATTATCTCGATCAGTTTTAAAAATCAGCACGCAAGCCAACACGCCAAGAGCGGGTAAAATTCACTGGATAAATTGTATCATCACGAATCCAAAGACCATTGGACTGATCAAACAGATTATCAATCTGAACAAAAAGCTCCATCTGATCAAAACGATGGCGGTAACCAAGATTAGTCATGCGGTAGGCTTGCTGCTTCTGATCGAAGCTGTTGGCAAAATCATTAGCTGCCCAAGTCTCGCTTCGCCATATCTGTATCAGAGACAGTTCTGACCGATCATTGATTGCATAATCCAGTGCCATAGAAATACTATGTTCTGAAACGCCGGGAAGGTTTTTATTATTATATGCACCGCCACCTTTATTTTCCTCGTCAATGACAGCCCGTACCCACGCATAGTTCAAGTTACCACTAAGTTGCTCTGTTAGCTGCAACTGATCCTCCATCTCAAGACCATACTTGCTAGAGCTATCGATATTGGTGTTAATACTGGTCGACCAATCGCCCGAATTATAATAATAGATTTCATTTTCAAGATCAGAGTAAAAGGCTGTTATCTTCAATTCATTTATATCTGAAACATAGTTAAAACCTGCATTAAAGGTTCTTACTTTTGCGGGATCAATAAAACTATTGAAGCTACCACTGGAGAAAAAACGATCAATATCTGGTGCCTGAAAACTCTGATTCAGATTACTGAATACTGTCAGTGCAGAAGATAAGCGGTGATTAACCCCTAAATCCCATGCTGTCAGTGTGTGATCAGCATTTAGGGTTTGCCCACTTTGAGGACGATACTCGTAATCGACCTTTTCTTGTCTGAAGCCTGCAGCAAAGAAGGTATCCAGCCAGCGATATTGAGCTTGAAGATATAGCCCAGCATTATCCTTGGATGTTTCATTATTACTGCCTTCACGAACACCCTCAAAAGCTTGCCAGCCCAATACCAAATCCAGTCCACTTTGTTGATACTTTATTGCCAAGTCCGTGGATTGGTAATCGTACTCTGAACCCCAACCACTTGAATAAACTGATGACTTATCTTCAATAAAATGATCTACAGTCAAGGAAAGCCCATAATCCATATTCACCGAACCACCTACAGAGGTAACATGAGATTCAAGCACTTGGCCGTTATATGTCTTGCCAGCACTTTGAGCTGGATCATTTCGGTATTCAGCTAGTGTGAGGCTTTTGCCGTAGGTAGTTTCAATCCAGGATCGCGACTTGCCAAACCACAGTTCTACTTCATCAATGGGGAAGATTTTCAGTTGTGCCTGTAGATTGTCTGCATCAGCTTGATCTTTATCGCCATTAGCATCTTCTTCACGAAAGCCATCATGCCTATAATTCTCAGCGAGAACATTCAAAGAGAAATAATCTCGTACTAACCCAGCACTGACATTGGATGCCATCAAACCATGGCTACCTCCCGCTACAGATAAGTTAGCACCATCCTGCTGACGAGTCACAATATTGACTATACCCGCAGTCGCACCATCACCCTGCGCTACAGAACCACTACCTTTGACGATTTCAATGCGTTCAATACTCGATAATGGAACACTGCCAAGGAATTGTGGAACCATATCAACATTGTTCATTCGTCGACCATCAAAGGTCACCACGATGTTCTGATAACCATCACCAATGCCATAACCACGCATATCCAGCTTTTGCGCAAAGGGATTACCAAATGCTGGCATCACAGTTACAGAGGTGTGGCGATCCAAAAAATCATAAAGACTCGTGGCACCTGAACGCTCGATTTCTTGCCAACTATAAATTTCAGCAGCGTAGGGCACCTCAGTATCCAGTAGCTCCGTACGACTGGCGGTCACCACCAGGGGGTCCAGCCGCGAAGTGTCGGCCAGAAGTGAAGTCGAGGGGGTTACCAGAAAAACACCCAGAGCCGCTGCAGTCAGCACCGGGTTGTTTGAAGAAGTTGATCTCAAAGGGGTCATTGAACAGCATTCCTGCGTGCCACCCGCACGCATTTGGTCGGACAGTATCCGAAAAAATAAAAACACGGGCGGCAGACACCAAGCGTCTCTGTTTAGAGGTTCAATAACCTCGAGGTACTCTGGCCCACCGCCTTTCCTCGTCTTCGAGGCCGGTCTCCGGACTTGTCCGCGTCTGACCAGTGTCAGAGTACTTCCAGCCTTCCCCTACCCGAGGGTAAAGTGGCTGAAGGAAGCATCCTTTGCATGAAAGGCGCAAAACTTACCGTTGCGGGGGCAGTGCCGGACTTGTATAACTACGCACCGGCTTCCCGATTATCCCGCCTGGATTCTTCACCAGGATCGGGCACCTCGAAGGCGGCCAAGAATACACGTATACTCCCGTGCTTTCCAACCAAAACGACTGATTATCATGATTTTTTGCAAGCGTATCGGGGCTTTTTTTCTGTTTTTTATCTGCCTGGCTAACCACCAGGCCACAGCCAGCAGCCTGCAATTGACGGATGCGCTGGGCCGCGAAATCAGCCTGGAAAAGCCGGTGTCGCGAATTATCAGCCTGGCCCCCCACATTACCGAAAATCTTTATGCTGCGGGTGCCGGAAACCTGCTGGTGGGTGCCGTCAATTTCAGTGATTATCCTGCTGCAGCCCAGGAAATCCCGCGGGTGGGCGGCTACAATCAGCTCGACATCGAAGGCATTCTAGCGCTCCAGCCGGATCTGGTTATCGCCTGGCATTCGGGCAACCCCCTGCCTCAGGTGGAGCAACTGCAAGGCCTAGGCATTCCTGTCTATTATTCAGAACCCCGCACTTTTGCCGACATTGCCCGTAATTTACGTGATTTTAGCCAACTAACTGTACACCCGGAAGTGGGCGAAGAGGCCGCCAGAAAGTTTGAAGCCGGTATCGCTCAGCTGCGCGAAGACTTCTCCCAACGCCGCCCGGTGAGGGTTTTTTATCAGGTTTGGGAAGCCCCCTTGATGACCATCAATCATGAACACCTGATCCATCAGGCACTGGATGCCTGTGGTGGTGAAAACATCTTTGCCGAACTGGATAATCTGATTCCCCGCATCAGCCGTGAAGCGGTTCTCCAGGCAAACCCTGAAGCCATTATCGGTGGCGGTATGGGAGAAGACACCCCCGCCTGGGTAGACAACTGGCGGGTCTTTGACGAACTTCAAGCGGTCCAGAACAACCATTTGTATTTTATTCCCCCTTCCTTGCTGCAAAGAGCTACCCCTCGCCTTTTACAAGGCAGCCAGCTTCTTTGCAGCCAGCTTGAGCAAGTTCGGGAGTCCTGATGCTCGCCCAACACTGGCCACATTTGTTGCTACTCCTGCTGATTGCCCTGGTCAGCCTGATCACAGGCTTGCTTCTGGGGAGTGTCTCCCTACCGCCGGCTAGCGTACTAGCTGTTCTGACCGGCGAAGGCACCTCCCTGGAACAAACCCTGTTACTGGAATTGCGCCTGCCCCGGGTGGCTTCAGCCTTTGCCACGGGCGGCCTACTCGCCACGGCGGGTGCTTTGATGCAGATTCTCTTGCGTAATCCTCTGGCCGACCCCTATGTACTCGGGCTTTCCGGTGGTGCCGGAGTCGCAGCCCTCTTGGCCATGCTGGCTGGACTGGGTAGCCTGGGCATTTCCTCGGCCGCCTTTGCCGGGGCTTTGATATCTACACTGCTGGTTTTTGCTGTAGCCCGAGGCAGTGGTAGCTGGGCCCCCACACGACTGCTGCTGACCGGTGTAGTGCTGGCCGCTGGCTGGGGAGCCCTGATCAGTTTTATTTTAAGTACCAGCGACACCCATCAACTCCCCGGTATGCTCTACTGGCTCATGGGCGATCTTGCCCAGGCTGATCGTCCCCTGTTGCCCTGGCTGGTACTGCTTCTGGCTCTCGCTTTCCTGATGCCCTTGGGACGTACTCTCAACGTCCTGGCCCGAGGCAGTCTCCAGGCGGCTGCCCTGGGTGTTTCGGTAGTACGCATGGAGGGATTGATTTATGTTCTGGCCGCCTTGTTGACTGCTGTTGCTGTCACCGTGGCGGGTACTGTGGGGTTTGTGGGTTTACTGGTGCCCCATCTGGTGCGTTTGCTACTTGGCTATGACCAGCGTTTGCTGCTTCCCGCCAGCGCGCTTGGCGGCGGTTGCCTGCTGGTGCTGGCCGATACCCTGGCTCGCACCCTGATGGCTCCCGAGCAACTCCCGGTTGGGGTGATTACAGCCCTACTCGGGGTTCCTTTTTTCCTCCTTCTGCTCTACCGGAGCAAGCATCTATGAGCCCGCCCCTACTGGAGACCCGGGATTTACTGCTGGATATCCCCGGCCGCCCTACCAGCAGTCGCTGGAACTGGCAGATCCGGGCCGGTCAAAGCTGGGCCATTCTTGGCCCTAACGGGGCAGGCAAAACCACCCTGCTGATGACCCTGGCGGGTCTCAGAAAACCGCGTAGTGGTAGTCTGCAACTGGATGGACGGGCGCTGGAAAAACACTCATCCAGTGCTCGAGCCAGATACCTGGGTGTCCTTTTCCAACAGCACCAGGATGATTTTCCGGCCCGGGTTCTGGACACCGCGTTGATGGGACGCCATCCCTACTTGCGCAGCTGGCAAACCGAAAGCCGTGAAGACCAGGAGCTGGCTCGCCGGGCTCTACAACGTATGGATCTGGAAGACCTGCAAGAGCGTAATCTACAAACCCTGTCAGGAGGTGAGCGTCAGCGGCTGGCCCTGGCCACCCTGCTCACTCAGGACCCTCAACTCTTGCTGCTGGACGAGCCCACCAATCATCTGGATTTGCACCATCAAATGGCCGTTCTGGCGTTGGTTGAAGAAGAAGTCAGCCAGGGCAAATCAGCACTGATGACGCTGCATGATATCAATCTGGCTGTTCGCTTTTGTAGTCATCTCTTCCTGCTTTACCCGGATGGCCAGGCCTGCTGGGGCACCCGCGAAGAGATGCTGGAACTAAAAGCGCTGGAAAAACTTTACCAGCAGCCCCTAATGACGACCCAGGTGGAAGGTCAAACCCTTTTCTTTCCCCGTTCTGTAAGGAAATAATTCATGTTCTCTGCCCGTCACCGGCTGGATTTACCTAGCCTGCCTGATCTTGACAAGCCTCAACTACAAGCAGACCTGCAAACAAAAATCGATCAGAAAACCAAACCACCGGGCTCGCTGGGACAACTGGAAGAGCTGGCCATGCAACTGGGCAGGATTCAAGGCAGCCTTAGCCCGAGCATTGAAGCCCCCCAAATTCGGGTGTTTGCAGCCGATCACGGCCTGGCAGCAGAAGGCGTCTCCGCTTTCCCTCAAGAAGTCACCCGCCAGATGGTGAATAATTTCCTGGCCGGTGGCGCAGCGATTAATGTCTTTGCCCGGCAACAGGGGGTTGCGCTCAAGGTGGTGGATGCCGGTGTCGATGCTGATTTTGAACCCCATCCGGATCTCTTGTCGCTAAAAGTCATGCGGGGAACCCGCAACTGCCTGAAAACTGCGGCCATGAATGCCGAGGAGTGTCTCCAGGCCTTGGTTTGTGGCATGGCCCTGGTCCGAGAAGCACCCGGCAACCTGCTCATTGTCGGAGAAATGGGGATCGGCAACACCTCTGCCGCCAGCCTGCTGCTGAGCAAACTGACGGACCTCCCTCTGGAAGCCTGCATCGGTCCGGGAACAGGCCTGGACAGCCAGGGACTGGAGCACAAAAAAGCCTGTTTGCAAAAGGTGCTTCACAAGCATCACAAAATCACCGGCACCCTGGAAATTCTGGCTACTCTTGGTGGCGTGGAAATCGCAATGATGACTGGTGCTTTGCTACAGGCAGCCAGTGAAAGACGTATCCTGCTGATGGATGGTTTTATTGCCTCCGTTGCTCTATTGGTGGCTGAACGCCTGCAACCGGGTATTCGCCATTTTGCCATTTTCAGCCATCAATCCGCCGAACCGGGTCACCGCCACCTACTGGAATTACTGGAAGCCCGACCGCTACTGGATTTGGGATTGCGTTTGGGCGAAGGCACCGGCGCTCTCCTGGCCTTGCCCCTGTTACAGGCTGCCACGGCTTTTTTAAATGAAATGGCGAGTTTTGAATCGGCAGGGGTCAGCCAGTGACAAAACGCATGAAGTGGATCGCCCGTCTGCGTCACGAAGCCCGCCTGCTGTTAGTGGCCCTGCAGTTTCTGACCCGTTTACCCCTGCCAAAACTCAAGGCCTTCCAACCCGAATGGCTAGAACTCAGTGCCCGTTATTTTCCCTTGACCGGTTTCCTGATCGGCCTGGCCACTGCAGCAGTATTTGCAGCCCTGTCTTTTATCTTTAACCCCTGGGTGGCGGCGATAGGTAGCACCCTTTTCAGCATTCTGTTAACCGGCGCCTTCCATGAAGATGGCCTGGCTGATACCTGCGATGGTCTGGGCGGCAGCTTTACCCGCGAAGGCGCCCTGCAAATCATGAAGGATTCCCGCCTGGGCACCTATGGCACCCTGGGCCTGGTTATGGCTCTGGCCCTCAAGGTAGCACTGCTGGCCTCCTTGCCGCTGGAAACGGCTGTCGTAGCACTGCTGCTGGGGCATAGCGTTTCACGCCTGGGCAGTCTGCTACTGCTTCTGCTATTGGACTATGCCGGTGACCCTGAGCATGCCAAGGCCAAACCCCTGGCCACCCGCCTCAATCAACTACAGCTGATTTATGCTAGCGCTCTGCTTCTACCGCCTCTTTTATTGACTTTTATCCTGTTGCCCTTTCCCGGCTGGAAGCCCCTGGCTTTGTCTGGTTTACTGATGCTCCTGGCCAGCCTCTACATGGCCCGATTACTGAAGCGCAAATTGGGTGGCCATACCGGTGATGGCCTGGGAGCCACCCAGCAACTGACTGAAATCGCCTGCTACCTGGGAATTGCCGCACTATGAATTTGACCATTTGGCGCCACCCCAAACCCCGCAAATCGGAAGGCATCTGCCTGGGGCACACCGATCTGGACGTTGATCCAAGACGCAGCCGCCGTCTGGCCAGCCGCATTCAGCATTATGCCAGCCTACAAGGCTGTGCCAGACAACTTCACGTCAGCCCACTACAGCGTTCCTGGAAAGTTGGCCAACTCCTGGAAAAAAAGGGTTGGGCCCTGATTCAAGATCCCAGGCTGATTGAGTTTGATTTTGGTAACTGGGATGGCCGCCCCTGGCAGACTATACCGCCAGAGGAAATGGATGCCTGGTGCGAAAATTTTCCCGATTATGCGCCCGGTGGCGGAGAATCCTTGAGGCAACTCTTCGCACGGGTGGAAAGCTGGCTCAGTGATCATCAAGGGGAAGCCTGCCTGGCAGTCGGCCATGCTGGCTGGATTACAGCAGCACGACTTCTGGCTGCTGGTCGATCTTTGCCGCAACACCCAGACGAATGGCTCCCCAGCCTGAAATATTCGCAAAAGCTGGTATTGCCAAGCGTTGAACTAAAAAAATAAACCCACCCTGGGATTCAGCTGGGATACACTAGAAGCTCGGGCCCAAAGCGGATTATCCAGGCCACAACTAGTCATCCCGGAACTTTTGCTATAAGGTTTTTAAAGTCTTGCAAGGACACAGGAGTAATCAGGAGCCAATATGACCCAACTTGCCAAGAACTCGGTTGTCGTAGTTGATGACGAACCCATGGTTCGTGATCTGCTCAAGGAAATTCTCAAGGATATGGGTTATCAGGTCGTTGCTCAGGCCAGCAATGGTCAGCTGGCCTTCGAGAAGGTCAAGGAACACAAGCCGGAAATCGTCTGCCTGGATATCAGCATGCCCCAGGTCAATGGCCTGGATGCCCTGGCCAGCATTAAAACGGTCAGCTCGGATATCATCGTCATCATGGTGACAGCCATCAGCGATTCCAGTGAAGTTCAGCAGGCTATACGCACCGGTGCCGATGGCTACATTCTCAAGCCTTTTACCGGCTTGCAAATCCATGAAGCCATTCAGAAAGCTCGTAGCAAACGTCAGCAGGCTTCTAAAAAAGGCTAGGTTTGGTTGCTCGCAACAGAAACAGGGGGTAACTGCGACCATTCTTGTGATGCAACTGGTGGATCTCCTGAAAATTGATATCCGTAAAACCTGCCGCCAGCAGCTGCTTTTCCAAGGCTTGAGGCTCAAAGCCGAAATGCTTGACACCCTTGCCTTCATTATCTCCATGAAAACTGCCATCCTCAGCATAGAGGTCCACCAGGGCCAGGTAGCCACCCGGATTCAATTGTTCACTGAAAATTTCTAGCAACGCCTGGGTATCCGCCACATGGTGCAAGGCCATGCAACTGACCAAACCATCATAACGCTGAGGTAAACCGGCAAAGATGTCCTGCTTCAAAGGCGTTACCCCGGCCACCTGCTTTTCTTCAAGAACATCCAGCATGGCAGCCGAGGTATCCAGGGCTGTGACCTTGGCCCCTTTTTGCGCCAGAGGCACTGACAGCATTCCCGTTCCCGAACCAAAATCCAGCAACTCCTGACCGGGAATCAGAGGCAAGGCCTCCAGCAACCGCGGCAGCATGGCTGCCAGCTGCCGCGAAAGAGGGCGCTCATCCCATTGCCGCGCGGCTTGATCGAAATGCGTTGAAGAAGCGAAAGTCATATAAACCTGCCAAGACGGTTAGAATTAATTTAGACAATTCTAACATAAAGATTTACTGGAAAGACAAGCACTTCCCCGGCCAGTTATACCTGAATTCGCTTATTCTGCAGTTGCTGAAGCTGATCACGAATCCTGGCTGCTTTTTCAAATTCCAGATTCTTGGCGGCAGCAAACATCTCTTCTTCAAGACCGGCCATGACCTGATCGATTTCTTCCGGTGTTTGCAAGGCCTCGGCAGCATACTCACCTGCTGGTTCAGCAGCTTTCTGACGCCGCCCCTGACCATCACGTTTACCGGGATTCTGGGCCCCTTCGAGAATATCCTCCACTGATTTGTAGATGGTTTGCGGGGTAATTCCCATCTTCTCGTTGTGTGCCAACTGTTTGGCCCGCCGCCTTTCCGTCTCATCAATGGCTCTTTGCATAGAGCCGGTCATGCGATCGGCATAAAAGATAGCCCGCCCCTGTGCATTACGAGCGGCACGACCCAGGGTCTGGATCATGGAACGCTCGGAACGCAAAAAGCCTTCTTTGTCCGCATCCAGAATGGCGACTAGTGAGACTTCCGGCATATCCAAGCCTTCACGCAAGAGGTTAATCCCGACCAGCACATCAAATTCACCCAGGCGCAGATCACGAATGATTTCCACCCGCTCGACGGTATCGATGTCCGAATGCAGGTAACGCACGCGTACACCGTGTTCACTCAGGTATTCCGTCAGATCCTCAGCCATGCGCTTGGTCAGAGTCGTGACCAAGACTCTTTCACCCCGAGCCGTGACCAGATTGATCTCACCCAGGAGGTCATCCACCTGCTGCTTGGCCGGACGCACCTCTATCTCGGGATCGACCAAACCGGTAGGCCTGACCACCTGTTCAACCACCTGACCGGCATGCTCTTCTTCATACTGGGCAGGGGTTGCCGAAACAAAGATCATCTGGGGAGCAAGAGCTTCCCATTCTTCAAATTTCAGGGGGCGGTTATCCAGTGCCGAAGGCATACGAAAACCATATTCAACCAGGGTTTCCTTGCGCGAACGATCCCCCTTGTACATGGCCCCTATCTGGGGGATGGTAACGTGGGATTCATCAATCATCAGCAGCGCGTGAGCTGGTAGATAATCAAAAAAGGTCGGCGGTGCCAGACCGGGTTCACGCCCGGAAAGATAACGGGAATAGTTTTCGATGCCCGTGCAATAGCCCAGCTCGATCATCATTTCAATATCGTAGAGCGTTCGCTGCTCCAACCTTTGCGCCTCAACCAGACGATCATGTTTACGCAGGTAATCCAGACGCTCGCGCAGCTCTTCCTTGATTTCATCCACGGCCTTCAGCAGGGTTTCCCGCGGAGTGACATAGTGACTTTTGGGGTAGATGGTGTAGCGCGGCACCTTGCGCAGAACTTCACCGGTCAGGGGGTCAAACAGGCTGATCTGCTCGATTTCATCATCAAACAGTTCGACTCTAACCGCTTCATATTCCGATTCTGCGGGAAAGATATCAATGACATCCCCACGCACCCGAAAGGTGGCCCGGCGAAAGTCCAGATCATTACGCGTGTACTGCAATTCCGCCATACGGCGCAGCAACTGTCGCTGATTCATTTTTTCGCCACGATCCAGATGCACCACCATTTTCAGGTAGGCTGAAGGATCGCCCAGACCATAGATTGAAGAAACCGTCGCCACGATGATGGCATCATCCCTTTCCAGTAGAGCCTTGGTCGCTGACAGACGCATCTGCTCAATATGTTCATTGATGGAGGCATCTTTTTCGATAAAGGTATCACTGGAAGGCACGTAGGCTTCCGGCTGGTAATAGTCGTAGTAGGAAACAAAATATTCCACAGCATTATTGGGAAAGAATTGCTTGAATTCGCCGTATAGCTGGGCCGCCAGGGTTTTATTATGCGCCAGAATCAAAGTCGGTCTTTGCACGGCTTCAATGACCTTGGCCATGGTGAAGGTTTTACCTGAACCCGTGACCCCCAAGAGAGTCTGGTGAGCCAGCCCCTGCTCCAGACCTTCGACCAGACCCGCTATTGCCTGGGGCTGGTCGCCAGCAGGCTGATAATTGGACACCACTTGAAATGTTTGCGACATGAATATATCCGGATCGGATCAATCATCCATCCACCAGCAAGAAGAAATTCATTACCAAATAACAGGAAAGAAACACTCGCTTGCTTTGGATCAGATAAATTGACGTATCTTTTTATTAAAAAAGGTAAATGATTGAAGCAACAAGCATCTATGCTAATATTCTTGCTTTGAGATGGCCAGACTCCAGCAGCATGACAGTGCTGCTGAAAAAAATGAAATGACTAACACTTGGTTATAAGGAAATTGACACATGCTTTCCGCTTTGGTTCCCAAAAACCTACTTCCCCTGCTGCCACTGACATTGCTTGCAACGACTCTGGCCCTACCAGCCACCAGCTTTGCTGAAACCCGCAGAGATCAAGTAACCGCTGATAGTAGCGTCGCTGCCAGTGAACGCCAGGTCGTGATGGGCATTTCCCGCCTGGGGTTGGAAAGAACCCGTTTTAACTTCCCGGTTTTTTATACCCCTCATGAAGGTGAAACCCGTCCTTACGGTCACTGGTCGGTAGAGATCAATCAGGATTATGCCGATGCAACCCTGGCTGAATACATCCGCTTTGTTATTCCCTCCCGCTTTGATCGCCTGGTTTTTGAAAACGATGAAGCCACTCTGACTACGGCAACCCAGGTTTTTGAAGATCTGGATATTGGCCGGCTGGTTCCTGAACTGGACTCCCGAACCCGCAGCTACCGCGAGTTTCGCAACTATTTGCTAAACCATCTGAATACCCATATTGCGCCGGTTATGCAGGATGTCATGGGCGCGGCAGCAGAAGCCCGCTATGAAGAAATGAATGCCCTGGAAAAAAACACCTTTATCACCCAGCGCGCTCGCCAAACCGGCATGCCCGCCCGGGTACTGGAAGGCCTAGTCTCCTCCAGTTATGCCATGGGCTTTTACCTGCCCCGGTTAGAAGGTCGGATGTTCATTAGTCAGCAGGAACGCCAACGCTACGATGGCAGCACCTATTATGTTTACTCCACGAGCCTACAGGCACCTCTGGAGACCCGCCTGGTTGTTTTTCACTACAATGGTGAAGAATTCACGGTCGATCTGCAGCTAAGTGCTGAAGCGGATGGCATCTTCGAAGGCATGGCCCAACAGATGTCGGGGACGGCAAGTGTTACCACGGAAAGAATGCCCCGTGAGCGAGATGCCCAGCAAATTTTTGACGAGGCCTTCCAGGACTCTTTCAAAGATTCAACCCTGGCTTTAAGCACCCAGCTGAAAGAAGACCGTCGTTTTGCGGTTAGCACGCCAGTTTTGGACCCCACTCCTGGCCGTATCATTTTAGAGGTAGGCAACCAGGAAGATATTCGGGTAGACCAGCCCTTTACCTTCCGCCGCGTGATTGACCAGCAGGAAGAGGTTGTAGGCTGGGGCCGTGTTCGCAAGCCGGGTCGCAATTGCCTGGTTCTCCCAGCGGATGAACGTACACCCAGTGAGGGTGCGCTCCTGGCCGGTGATGTTGAAGCCTATGATCTGGCCGTCGAACACCCCTGGACCGGTGTTTATGGCCGTATTGGCGCATCTCAAAGTGGTACAGAACTGACCATCAACGATGAAGCAACGGGTGCGGGTGCCACCTCCATGTTGGAACTCGGCTTTCAAGGCAACCTGGGCTATCTGTTCAATGCTTCCGGCATGTCGGAAGTTTGGATGAATCTGGACCTGGGACTGGGGGCCAACTCCTCCGGTGAAGAAACCTTCGATTATCTGGAAGGCAGTGCTGCAGCCCGTCTGCGCCTGGGCTTTGAAAAGCGTTTCCATCTGGGAGCTGGCACCTATGTTTCTGCCGGTGCCGATTTTGGCGCTGAAGCTCACAGCTTCACCAACCTGAACGACGAAGACAAGAACTTCGATTTAACCACCTACAATGTGATTCCTCGAGCTGAATTGGGCTACTACTTCACCCCCAATGTCAAAATCTACGCAGGTGCTGCCTATAACCAACCCTTTGGAACCCAGTACGATGAATATGATGATGGCAGCATCATCACTGATGAACTGGCTATGACCGGTGGCTTGAATGTACAAGCTGGCATTGCTTTTCACCTAGGCTTTGCTGGCCCCTTTGCCAGCATGATGAGCCATCCTTCACGGGAGTGTGATTATCTGCGCCAAGCTTCATTAAATACATCCTCGAACGCCCCTTCGAAAAAACGCTGATCCAGTAAAGAGAGATCGTTAACATGCGCACCCCGATTATTGTTCTTCTATTGGCCCTGTTACTGACCGCCTGTGCATCAGCACCAGAATCAACGGTCAAACCGACCGACCCGCCTCTTTCACATCAGGCAACACTGGTGGAATCCTATTCCTCCACGGAAAACCTGATCCGTGCGACCGGTCTGGGCAACAATCTGGCAGAAGCACGCGATGACGCTCGCAAGGCAGCCGTCTGGTTTGCCCTTTTTGGCGGCAGCAATGCCCTTTTGAACACTGATGGCCAGCGCCAGAGCTTTCGTAACTACGAAGGTGAGTTCTGGGCCAACGCCATGCGCTATATCAATCATGAAAGCGGCCTGCTCAGTAAACGTCAGGAAGCAGGCCAAAGCCGCATCGAACGCAGCTTTCGTGTGGATATCGCCAAACTGAAAGAAGACCTGGTTGCTCGCAACATCCTGACCTCGACTCAAGCCCTGGCAGCCGATCTGGCCAACCCCAGAATCACCGTAATTGCCGAAGATCCCCAAGGTGATGCCCGCCATGCAGCCAATGTATTTTCCGAGTATCTCCAGGATCGCAACTATGAAGTCCAGGTAATGGATGCCAGCGAGAATATCAATGAAATCGTGCAACAGGCAGCCACCCTGGAAGGCAACCTGGACCCCATGTATCTGCTTGCCCTGCAAACCGGTAGCGACATCTATATCCGTGTTGATGCCGAAGTAGCCGAACGCCAGATTGCCGGGAATCGTGTTGCCCAATCAACGGTCAATGCTACCGCCTACTACACAGCTACGGCCAGCCAACTGGGTGCTGCCAATGGCTATTCCGAGGAAAGAGCGATTGCCGGGGGCGCCGCCCTGACAGCTGAAGCGGCCAATGATGCCGCCAATAAAGTGCTGGGCCAGATCAACCGGTCCTGGCAGCGAGAAGCAGCCAGAGGCAAGGCTTTCAAGGTGGTGGTCAGTGCCGGACCCAGTGTCGGTGATGTCAGCCGCAATGTACACCAGATGTTTAATCAGGTTTGCAACCGGGTTAGACGCAATGCAGCAGGAACCACAAGTTTTGACTATACCGTCAACTGTGAAGGTCAGGCTGATGCTTTCGAACTGCTAATGGATCTGCAGGACAACTATCAGGGTCCGGGCCGTGTCTTTCGGGTGATGGATTCCGGTGCCTTCCTGGTTCTGAGAATCGGTGAATCCGAATCCAACAGCATTATTATTGAATAATACAGGAGACTGCTGATGCGCCCTCTTATTTTCGGCCTTCTCATCTTGCTTACGCTCGCCGTCTCCTTTCAGGCTGTTGCGTCAAACCGGCTTTTTGCTGACGGTTATGGCAATACACCTGAAGAAGCGCGCGAAAAAGCACTCCAAGAGCTTTCCCAAACGATTCTGGCGGCCGTGGAATCGGATACGGAAAGTGTCACCCGCCTGGAGGGTGATAACTACTCCAACAGCCTCAATAATCGCATCCGAATTCAATCCAACTCCTACTTTCAGGGCGTCAGCTACTCCGAACCCCGCCAGGTAGAAGACGGTTACCGGGTTCAGGCCTCCCTGGATCGTGAAGCCCTGCTCGACACCAGTCGTCAACTTCAACGCGATCTGGACCAGAATCTGGACATCCTCAGCCGAGCCCAAATCCAGGAAATTCAGGATAAAGCCAGTTTTCTTATGGCTTTCAGCAATTACCTGCCCAGTGACGCTCGTCCCGGGCCCGAACAGGTAGCGAGCCTGGCCGAATCCAAGCGTGAAGAAGCAAGCAAATACCTGAACTTTGCCAGGATTTCCTTTCTACCAGAACCCATCGATGCCAGCATTGAAATCAACAATGAAAACCTGGCAGCGGATGAGCAACTGTTATTGCCACCTGGACGCTACAGCTACCGCATAGCTGCTGAGGGCTACCATCCTGAAGAAGCACGTATCTATCTGGCCGCAGGTGAAAGGCGTCGCCTGGAAGTAACCCTAGCTCCCCGGCGCGAAGGCAGTGTTGCCCTGCGTCTGGAAAACTCCAGTGACGAGCGGCTTATTACCCGGGCAAGACGCGTATTCAACCGCTACAGTATCCAGTATGCAGCCACCTCTCCTCAGGTGATCAGCCTGGATGTCAGCCAGGAATTTGTTACCGAGGTGGCGGGCATGAAAATTTATAATTTGCGTATCACTGCCGAGGCCAGCAAGGGTGGCCAGGTATTGGTTGTCAAACGCGGCTCCCAGCGTAACGTAGCAGAAAGCCAAGTGGATTCACGCCTGCTGGCTATTACCGAAGCTCTGGTCGAAGCCCTGCTGAAATCAGTTGAAATTGCAGGCTTCTGGGAATAAATCTTCAAGCAGCCGCCTTGCTGGCGGCTGCACGACTCGAGACTGGCCTCCAATTGGCTTCAAAGGGATCATCTTCATAAGATAACTATGAAGTATTGTAATTTCTGGTAAAATACAAGTTACATTCATCTTAAGAAGCAGAACACGGACATCCGGATGTCAACTCAGCCCAAATACCTCAAGCTGGCCGTGGATCAACTCGAACCCGGCATGCTCATTTGTAGACTGGACATTGACGTTCAGGACACCCCTTTTGAAACGCGGGAACTGACTTTCAAGTCCATGCAGGATTTTGTAAAGCAGTTCCCGGATGTCAGGCATGTTTATGTCGACCTGAATCGAACCCAGACACCGGAAAGCTCTTTTGATTCCAGCCGCAAGCTTTATCTGAACCTGCGCCAGCAAATTGACCGGGTGATGGCTGACGTTCGTCTGGGGAAGGCATTGCAACAAAAACGGATGCGTCCGGTTCTGGAGCAGCTCATGGAAGCTGTTCTGCACGACAGCAAGAGCATGGCTTACCTAGCGATGCTCAGGGATCATCAGGACGAACTGGTGGCCAAGTCCGTTAATGTGGCCGTTCTCAGCTTGGTTTTTGCCAAGCATATCAGCCTGCGCCAGGACGACCTCATTCCTCTGGGAATGGGGGCTCTTCTCCACTGCATCGGCCTGTTACAGGTACCGGCCAGCATCCTGACAAAGACCGATCCACTGACCGCTGAAGAAAAAGAGTTAATCCGACATTACCCGCGCCGAGGCTATGAATATTTGCAAGCCCAGGAAGGCGGTTTTGATGAACAAACACTGGATATAGTCCTTCACCACCAGGAAAGAACCAATGGAGAGGGCTATCCTGATCGCCTAAAAGGGCGACAGATTAGCTTTCTGGCGCGCCTAGTGGCGATTACTTCGGTTTATGAGGCCCTAACCCGCAATCGCAGCTATCGGCAGGCCCTATCGCCTTCAAGGGCGCTAGGGCAGCTGTATCGCTGGCGTTTTCACGATTTTGATAATCGCCTGGTGGAAAAATTCATTCATAGCCTGGGGGTCTATCCGCCCGGCTGTCTGGTAGAGCTGACTAATGGCAGCATTGCCGTGGTACACGCAACTCATCCTGACCAAAGACTCAATCCGGAAGTTCGCTTATTGACTTCCCCGAAGTTAAAACCCTTGCAGGATCAACAGATGCTGGATCTAGCCCAGGAAAGCAAGCTGGACATTCGTAAGGCGCTGGACCCCAAGGAACCCAAGCTGGAGGATCTACTCAAGGAGATCATGCGAATTCACCCGGACTTCCCTGTCTAGGTTGGCTGAACTCAGGCTTTTTTGGGAGCCTGAGCATCAAACTGCTGACCCGTCACTCCTTTACTATCCGGTCCCATCAGATAGAAATAGGCGGGAAGAATAGCCTCGGGAGCAGGCAGACTTTCAGGATTCTCGGCAGGATAAGCCTTAGCACGCATCTGGGTACGGGTTGCTCCAGGATTAAGCGTATTGACCCGAATATTACTGATATTCTGCAATTCATCGGCCATGACCTGGGAAAGGCCTTCCAGAGCAAACTTGGAACAGGCATAAGCACCCCAGAAGGCTCTACCCTTGCGTCCTACAGAGGAGGACGTCAAGATGACGGATGCATCCTCGGATTGCTGCAAAAGGGCAATCAATGCCTGCAGCATCATCGTGGGGCCATTAAAGTTAATCTGCATGACCTGTTTCCACAGCTCCGGGTTGTAACCTTGCAGTGGCGTAATCTGGCCAAGAATACCGGCATTGTGCAGAACACCGTCAAGACGTCCGAACGCCTCATAGAGACGGTCGGCCATATCCTGATAGTCTTGCCATTGAGCCCCTTCAAAATTCAATGGATAGATGGCTGGCTCTGCCTTGCCGAGGGCTTCAATCTCGTCATAGACTGCTTCCAGCTTGCTGATCGTACGCCCCAGCAGAATAACGGTCGCGCCTTTAGCCGCATAGCCCAGGGCTGCTGCGCGACCAATGCCATCACCAGCTCCCGTCACCAGAATCACCCGGTCTTTAAGCAGATCGTCTGGAGCCTGGTAAGAATAAATTGCTTGCATAGCCTCAATACTACTCATCAAAGAATTAACGGTTTAACCAACTGCGAGCCAATTCGGCAGCCGGTTCATTAGGATGTTCTTCTACAATCGATTGCATCATGCGTCGAGCTTCTTCTTCCTTGCCATAGCGAGCATTAATCAGCCCCAGCTTGTATTTGGAATCAGCCAGTTTGAAACTAGCCGGGAAACGGCGTACGACCGCCTCGAACATCTGTTCAGCTTCCTGGGTCCGATTCTGGGCCATGTGGATTTCGCCTAACCAGTAATAGCCATTACCGACCAGGCGTGAATCCGGATAATCTTTGATGAAATTCTGGAAGGCAAGAATAGCCTCATCAAAACGCCGCTCTGGAACCAGTTGGTAGGCTTGCGCATAGGCTTGCTGAGCCGTTAATTGCTGTCCCTCGGCATTGCCTTCTTCTTCCTGAGTGGAAGCTGTTTGAATGTCTTCCTGCACAGTTTCTGTGGGCAAGGCTTCCAACTCGGTTAGACGCTGGGAATGATCCTGTAGTCGCTCGTCCAGATCGATATAACGGCGCCGTTGGTTTTCCCGCATCTGGGAAAGTGCATGAGCCTGCTGTTCGACTTGATTACGTAGTGACTGAACTTCCATTTGCAACTGCTCCAGTTGCATGAAGAGCTCAGCCTGGGCCACAGCGGCCGTCCGACCTTCTGCCTGGAGAGAACTAAGGGGAAGGAATAAAAAAAGGCTGGCCAAAATAAAACGGGGGCCATAAATGGCCCCTGTTTTTACTCTGACACTTAGACTGAGAAAAAGTGCTTTCACGTCAGAGACGCCCTGTATTAGTAAACAAATTCAACACGGCGGTTTTTGGCATGTTCTTCTGCGGTATCAGCAGCACGAACGACGGGGCGTTCTTCGCCGTAGCTAACCACTTCCATCTGATCAGCGCTTACACCCTGCAGAGAAAGATAACGCTGCACGGAGTTACCACGACGCTCACCCAGAGCCATGTTGTATTCACGAGTGCCGCGCTCATCAGCGTGACCTTCCAGAACAACCTGAGCATCAGGGTTGGCTTGCAGGTAAGCAGCATGACCGTTCAGGACATCATAGAATTCGCTGCGGATGTTGGACTTATCGAAATCGAAGTAGATGGTCATCACTTCAGGACGCATTGCATCCATAGCGTCTTCGCCCATGGCTTCAGCATTGGCACCACTTTCTTCACCTGCTGCAGAGGTTTCAGCACCGTCGGAGGTTTGCACTTCTTCGGCAGTGACTTCGTCTTCGGTTTCGTCGGCAGGTTGTGTACCACCACTGCCGCCACAACCGGCAACCAGTGCCAAAACGGCAGCCAAAGCAAAGGGTTTGCTGTACTTCATCAGATCCATATTCTTCTCCCAATTTTAAGAAGATTGTAGTTTTTTCACCCGTGAGTCTAGCCCATCCGGGACGAAACTTTAACCGGTAAATAAAATCCAGTTAATTCAAGAACGGGGACCAGGCGGGTTCCCTGACGTCACTCCTTTCTGCTGGCAGTTCATACTTGATTCTGCCATCAGTTGAAACAACCCCGAGCACTCCCTGATCACCCCGCATTAGTGCATAGATGACCATACTGCCGTTGGGCGCCACACTGGGCGACTCGTCCAGGGGCGAAGTCGTCAGAGTGCGCAAGCGGCCTGTTTCCATATTAAGCGCAGCAATGCTAAAGAGTCCACCTCCACTTTCCCTGTGAACCATAAAAACCTCATTCCCATCAGGTGAATACCTTGCTCTTGCATTGTAGTTGCCTTCAAAACTCAAGCGACCGATATTACCCGACTCCAAATTTACTTGATAGATTTGGGGCCCGCCACTTCTACTTGAAGTAAATATAAGTTTTTTTCCATCCGGCGACCAGGAGGGTTCAGTGTCAATTGAGTAATGGTGAGTCACCCGAATTAATCGTCTTTCTTCCAGACGGTAAATATAGATTTCCGGGTTACCGTCACGTGACAAAGTCAAAGCCAACTGCTTGCCATCAGGTGACCAGGCAGGTGCTCCGTTCAACCCTCGGTAATTGGTCAGTTGGTATCGCGAGCCGGTCGCCACTTCCTGGATATAGATGGCCGGGCGACCTCGCTCAAAGGAGACGTAAGCCAGCTTGGTGCCATCTGGCGACCAGTCGGGTGAGAGAATAGGTTCCCGGGATGTCAGTACGGTACGAGAGCGTTGCCCGTCAGCATCGGCAACATGCAAGCGATACTGGTAGCTCCCCTCACCTTCACGGGGTTCTGCAGTTACGTACGCCAGCCGGGTGGAGAAAATCCCTCTTTGTCCGGTTAATTCCTGGTAAACCCGGTCACTGATAAAATGAGCACGGGAACGTAGCTCGCGGCTGCTGGAAGTCACCCTTTCGCCCAGCAATCTCTCTTCGGCCAACACATCGAAGAGTTCATAGTTGATGACCAGATCTTCACCGTTATCCGCTCGGTCAATCGACCCTACCAGCAAATAATCAGCCTGCAGTAGCCGCCAATCCCGATAGATGACATCAGCACTACTGGAAGGCAGACTCACCAGATTTTCTCGGGGAATCGCTTCAAAAAGCCCTGTGCGTTGCAAATTATCAGAAACAATCCGAGCGACATCTTCAGGCAACGCCCCTTCTCCCTTCCAGGAAAAAGGCACTATCGCCACAGGAGTGGTCTGATCACTCCCTTGGGTAATACGTATTGTCAGATTGGCCTGGACTTTAAAGCTCAACATCAGCGCCATGAGTAAAAACAGGAGGGTTAGCTTTAAAGTTTTGGAAATCACTGCATCAGGTCCTCTGGTGTAAAAATCAGGTCTAACTCTCGGAACATATTTCTTTGCCGAGGTTCCAGTTGCAACAGGGGAAAGGGCACAGCTCTTTCGATCGCCTGGATGGCTGAACGATCAAAAGCATCATTACCACTGGATTCCAGCAGTGTAATCCCGTCCGGGGCCAGTTCGCCAGTACCCAGCAATCGAACCTGGATCACCGTCCTTAGATCACTGGTTACGCCGGGCGGACGAGTCCACTGTTCAGAAACACGGTTAAAGATAATGCCTTCCATTCGAGCTCTGGCCTGGGCGTCGGCTGCAGCCTGCTCAGCCAGGGCCGCCTCACGTTGGCGCTGGGATTCGGCCCGGATTCGAGCTTCCTCTTCACGTTGACGGCGGGCCTCTGCGGCACGTTCAGCCTCCACCTGCTGACGGATACGCTCTTCCAGTTGTCTCTGTCGTTCGGCCTCTGTACGCAACCGCTCCGCTTCCTCGCGCTCACGCTGTATTTGCAGCTGCCTTTGCTGTTCAGCTTCCTGCTGGGCCTGTAATTCGGCTTCACGTTGCTCCTGGAGGCGACGTTGACGCTCCGCTTCGGCCTGACGTTCCTGCTCGGCTTGACGGCGGGCCGCTTCCTCCTGCTGACGTCGAGCTTCCTCTTCGGCACGCTGCCGGGCTTCTTCGGCTTCTCGCTGCCTGCGTCTTGCTTCTGCCTGACGTCGTCTTTCCTGCTCTGCTGCCTCCTGCTGACGAGCTTGGGCCGGGTCCTCGGAAATAATGGTGGCTCGAATAATTTCCTGGCTGGGTACTTCCGGCGGCTCGTACATCTGCAAACCCTGCCAGAAAAGCAGGCCAAGGGCCACCAGATGCACCAAGAGTGCAAGAATCAGCGATAAGGACAGATTAGCTGGTCTCACCCCGGCTCCTAGCGATCTTCAGGTGGCTGGGAAATCAGCCCGACCTGGGTGACACCTGCTGCCTGCAACTGGCTCATCAGGATCACCACCTCACCATAGGCCACCCGACGATCACCACGTAATAACACGGGCAGCTCAGGATTCTGGCGCTTGATGCGAGCGACCTGCTCAATCACCGCTTCCAGGCTCAGAGGCTCATCCGAATTTGCCCCCATTTCCAGATAGTAGCGCCCCTGAACATCCAGAGAAACGACCAGAGGTTCACGATCCTCTTCGGTCTGGATAGGCTCAGAAGTCACCTGGGGCAACTCCACATCCACCCCCTGGGTAAGGATCGGAGCTGTCACCATGAAGATCACCAAGAGCACCAGCATGACATCAATGTAGGGCAGTACATTGACCTCGGAGATCGGCGGCTTGGGCGGCCTGCGGCGGAGTCTTTGCGTTCGCATTTCGGCTCCCCTAGTCAGCTTTCTTGGCGATCAAGCTACGGTGCAGAATACCGGAAAACTCATCGGCAAAGTTTTCATAGTGATTTAACAGGCTTTCACTGGTCGACATATAGCGGTTATAGGCGATCACCGACGGAATGGCGACAAAAAGCCCCATGGCTGTGGTCATCAAGGCCTCGGCCATGCCGGGTGCTACCACAGCGAAGGTGGCTTGCTGGACGCCAGCCAGACTCTTGAAAGCTTCCATAATGCCCCAGACCGTACCAAAAAGGCCGATATGCGGACTGACTGAACCGATTGTCGCCAACAAGGGCAGACCCGAGTGAAGGCGATCCTGCTCTTCGGCCAGGGCTATACGCATGGAACGCTCTACACCTTCCAGAATGGGTTCGGGATCTGTGGTTTTCTGGCGAACCCGATTGAAGGTTTTAAATCCGGAATAGATCACTCTTTCGGCCCCCTGAACCTCATAGGGATCAGTATTGCGAAAGAGTTCATTCAATTCGATGCCGGACCAGAAACGTTCGCGAAACTCGTCATGGGCCTCCTTGGCGACACGAAAAATCTGCCAGCGCTGAAAGATGGATACCCAGGAAATAATGGAGCCGATTAACAAGGCCATCATCAGAAACTGGATAAACAGACTGGCCTCAAACACCATTTTCCAGAAAGTCAGCTCTTGCAACTTGGACTCCTTAATACAAGAAACAATTAAAGGGATACAGCAGCCGACCCACGCAAAGCTGCCAGCAAATCCTGGGGCAAGCGAACGGGTTTCAGCGATTCACGATCAACGCAGGCGACTTCGACCCTGGCCTGACACAGCAGTTCCTGACCACGGCAAACCGACTGCGAAAAAACCAGGCGCGCACCTCGTGCACTCGCCATTTCCGTCTTCACCTGCAGATAGTCATCCAGCCTCGCTGGCTGACGATATTCGGTATCCGCCCGACGAACCACAAACAACCAGGGCAAATCGGCCTGCTCCCACCCTAGGGTTCGCAACCATTCCGTGCGGGCTCTTTCCATAAATTTCAGATAGTTGACATAGTAAACAATACCACCGGCATCGGTATCTTCATAGTAGACACGCAGCGGCCAGGTAAAAACGCCTTGAGAACTCATGCCTTACTCCCTAATGAGGTTGCTGCAAGCCAAAGTGCTGCCAGGCCAGATTGGTCACCTGGCGTCCCCGGGCAGTTCGCATCATGAAACCCTGCTGGATCAGGTAGGGTTCCAGAACCTCTTCAATGGTATCGCGGGATTCAGAAATGGCTGCTGCCAGACTTTCCACCCCGACAGGCCCCCCGGTAAACTTCTCCATCATGGCCAGAAGCAGACGCCTGTCCATATGATCCAGACCATGGGTATCCACATTCAGCAGATTGAGTGCAAGATCCGCCACTTCTGCACTAATCACGCCATTGGATTTCACTTCGGCAAAATCCCTCACTCGACGTAAAAGACGATTGGCGATACGCGGGGTTCCGCGGGATCGTCGGGCGATCTCCTCAGCCCCACCTGCTTCGGCCTCCAGCCCCAGCAATCCGGCCGAACGCCCTACAATGGAAGTCAAATCAGCCACCGAATAGAACTCCAGACGCTGGACGATACCAAAACGGTCACGCAAGGGGGCGGTCAGCAGGCCCGCCCGAGTAGTGGCCCCGACCAGGGTAAAAGGTGGCAAATCCAGCTTGATAGAGCGGGCTGCAGGGCCTTCTCCAATCATGATATCCAGCTGGTAGTCTTCCATGGCCGGATAGAGCACCTCCTCAACAGCTGGATTCAAACGATGGATTTCATCGATAAAAAGGACATCGCCTTCTTCCAGGTTGGTCAGCATGGCGGCCAGATCACCCGCCTTTTCCAGAACCGGGCCAGAGGTGCTCTTGATATGCACCCCCATCTCTTCGGCAATGATATTGGCCAGGGTTGTCTTGCCCAGTCCCGGCGGCCCGAAAATCAGGGTATGGTCCAGTGCCTCCTTGCGACCCCGGGCGGCACTGATAAAGATTTCCATCTGTTCGCAAACCTGGGGCTGGCCCGTGTAATCAGCCAGCCTCTTGGGGCGAATGGCATGATCCTGGTTGGTCTCCTGGGGCAGGCTTTCTGCAGCAATAAGGCGATCGCTTTCAATCACTGAAGGGGCTTCCTTGTTCGGGATTGGCGGTGAAGGCGCATTTTACCAGATATCCTCCAGCAAACGGCAACCTGTGGTTCTAGCGAGCAGCATCCAGAACCCTTTTCAATTCGCCAAGGCTAGTAACCCGTGCATCGGGTTCTATTCCCCAGGGATCGAACACTGCCTCGGAAGAACGCTGAACCCACGCGGCTTGCCAGCCAGCAGAAACAGCGCCAATCACATCAAAAGGATTACTGGAAATCAGCCAGGTTTCGTTGGCACGAGCAGAACTCGAGCGCAAGAAATGGCTGTAGACCGCCGGATTGGGTTTGAAGGATTTCAAGTCTTCAACACTCACCACACCTTCAAAAAAACCGTCTATCCCGGCATGTTGCAACAGCCCTTTAACGGCTTCAGCGCTACCATTCGAGAAAGCAAAGAGCCGAAAACCGGCTTCACTGAGCTCCTGTAAAGCAGCTTTGGCATCATCAAATGCCGGGAGTGTCCGATAGCAGGCCAACAGCTGCTGTTTTTGCTCAGCAGTCAACTGCGTTTGATAGAAGCGATCACAAAACTCCAGGGCGTCGCGTGTACATACGGAAAAATCCTGGTAATTCTGCATCAGGCCCCGGCGAAAAGAGTATTCCAGCTGTTTTTCGCGCCAGCGAGCGGAGAAGGCTGGCGCCTGATCGCCCAGCAGCTTCTGCAATTCCACCAAAACGCCCTGGGTATCGATCAGGGTGCCATAAACATCAAAAGCCAGGGTTGTTTGCATCATGGGACCTCTCAAGTTTCACTGTCCGGGTCCTTTCGGGAATATTCCTGAACCAGTTGATACGCCAGTGCATAATCCTCTTCGCTAACTCCCACCTGGGCAAACCCCAGAGGAGCCATCTCGCCAATACCGCCCTGCAGGTATTCGCCACAAACATAAGCTTGCAGCCCTCTGCTTTGCAGCATTCCGGCTACCAGATGAGCTTCCAGATAATCACTGGCCTGATAAACAATAAGCATGGCCGGAGTTTAACAGCAGTCTGCAAAAACTTGCGAATCTAGCGGCAGCAGCAAGGGATTGGCAGGTCTTTCAAGATGCAGGCAGACGCCGGGTTTTCAGATAGTAGATCCAGTAGATGATGGCTAAAAGCAAGGCGGCAAAGGCAGAAAAAGCCAGGGCAGCAAACCCGAAACGAATAAAAGCCAGGGTTCCCAGGCTCCCTCCGGTCAGAAAACCGGAGATCAGCAGCGAAAACAGCAGGAGTTTACGCCGATCCAGCGGATGGCCTCGCAAACGGGCTCCGAGCATGCTCCCCAAATCAGTGAAAAGGCCGGAGACATGGGTGGTACGTACGACTGCCCCGCTGTAGGTACTGACCATTGCGTTCTGGAGCCCACAGGCGGCAGAAGCCAGGTAGTGACCCGAATTGGAGCCTGCACTCAGCGCTAGCATGGCCAGCAATAACAACAGGGCTTCACAAATCAGCGCCACCCCGTAACGGTGGCCCAGGCGCAGGACAGCATTGTTGATCAGGGCACCACTGAAAGCAGCTCCCGCCACAAAAGAGATCAGAATCAGGACTAGATGCAGGAGTTCCGACCAGGCCAGATCCACCAGAGCCAAGCTGGCCAGGGTTGAGGTGCCGGTTAAATGCGACACCGCCTGATGCTGGAAACCCAGCACCCCGATCGCATTGACCGATCCGGCAATCATAGCCAGCCAGAAGCCGCCGATTTCCACCCAGCGGGGAAGTTTTCTAATCAAGCTTAGCGTCCTCCTTGGATGCTTAGGCCTGGCCGGGCAAAAAACAGATCGCCGCAGCTTAACCGGCCAGGTTTTTCAGTGCCGCCTTGATCAAGGCCTGAGTATCCTGGCCCGCTGCATCAAGGCGAGAAACCGCTCGGCTAGCCTCGGTTGGCTTATACCCCAGGGTTATCAGTGCAGCTTCGGCTTCGGCCCTCGGGTCTCGGGTCGTTTCTTCAGAGGCTTCAACCGGCAATTCCAGTTTTGCCACCTGTTGCGGATTCCAGGCTTGCAAACGGTCTTTGAGATCCACAAGCAGCCGTTCAGCCGTTTTTTTGCCGATACCGGGCACGCGCGTTAGCGCCTGAAGATCCCCATCCTGAATGACTCGCAATAGCTGGGCAGTTTCCAGGGAGGAAAGAATAGCCAAGGCCACCTTGGGACCAATGCCACTGACCTTGATCAATTCCCGGAATAACTGGCGATCTTCCAGACGGGCAAAACCATAAAGCAAATTGGCATCTTCGCGAATGACCTGATGAATCCAGAGAAGCAGCTCATCGCCAAGGGCAGGAAGATTGGCAAAAACCGAAAGCGGCAATTCCACCTCATAACCCACGCCCTGAATATCAACAATCACCCAGGAGGGCTGTTTTTCTACCAGCACGCCCTGTAAACGGCCAATCATCGTGTCTCTCCTCTTAATAAATTTCCCTGCTCCGGCAGGAAATCCCGGTATTAGTCATCCTTTCGGGAGGTTTCTTCAATGCTCAGGAAAACGGGCAGATGCAGATGCCAATGGATGGCCGCCAAGCGAAGAAAGAGTACCACGCCCATGGACACCAGGGTGGTAAAGGTTTCCCAACTAGGCGGCAAAAACCAGGTCAAATTCACGTAAACAAAAGCCCCGGCCATAACTGCCGTAGCATAGATTTCCTTTTCAAAAATCATCGGTTTCACTGCAGTCAGAACATCGCGAACGATCCCGCCAAAAACGGCTGTCATCACCCCGGTCACCACGGCCACCATGGGTGGATGCCCCAGACTTAAAGCTACCTTGGCACCAATGACAGTGAAAACGGCCAGACCGATGGCATCAGCCACAACAATGGCCCGATGGGGAAAACGCATCTTGCGTGCCAGGGTAAAAACCACGATGGAGGTAATGATGGTCAAGGTGAGATAGAGGGTATCCTGAACCCAGAAAACCGGCAGCCGCCCCAGAATAAGATCGCGCAGGGTGCCACCACCAATCGCTGTTACCGTGCCAACCACCACCACCCCAAACAGATCCAGGCGCCTTTCTGCTGCAGCCAAAACCCCTGCTATGGCAAAGACGATGGTGCCAAACAGATCCAGAGAGAAAATAAACAGGGGCAAATCAAAATTCATGACAGGCAACTCGTGTAAGAAGCGCTAAAGCACAATTATTTTTTGCGGGAAAGCTTGGGCTGGCCGGGATCAAAATGCCGCCAACTGCTCCCCTTTTGACTACCACCCAACTGACCCGAAAGAGCAACCAGGCCACTCAGGGTGTAGGCATGGCAGAGGGCAATTGCCAGGGCATCGGCCGCATCCGCCTGAGGAGTGGCGGAGAGTTTAAGCAGGGCTTTTACCATGTGCTGAACCTGCGTCTTGTCAGCTCCGCCGCGACCGGTCACAGCCAGCTTGACCTCCTTGGCCGAATACTCGCTCAGCTCCAGCCCCTGGTTGGCGACACAGACCACTGCCGTCCCCCTTGCCTGACCCAGCTTGAGTGCCGAATCGGCATTCTTGGCCATAAAGACCCTTTCTATCGCCACTTCATCCGGCCGGTATTCCTGAATCAACTCCGCCAGCCCCGCATAGATCTGGGCCAGTTTTTGCGGCAGGGTTGTTGCCTGGATGCGGATACAACCACTGGCCCGATAACTCATGCGCCGGCCCTGGGCTTCAATCAAGCCATAGCCGGTAATCCGTGATCCCGGATCAATACCCAGAATCAACATGACTAATGACTGCGCTTGATGCTACTGCGTTAAAATCTCTCTCAAAACGCTCAGCCACTCGATGTAAACTCCGCTTATTGAAGAGATAATGCCTTCTACCCTCGGCGCAGGTGACAGCAATCAGGTCTGTCAATTTAACTGCTCCATGACTTCATCACTAAAGTCGGCGTTGGAATAGACTTCCTGGGTATCATCCAGGTCTTCCAGCATGTCGACCAAACGCAGCACCTTCTGAGCCAGATCAGCATCCGTGATTTCACTGTAGGTATCCGGAAACATGGAGACTTCAGCTGAATCCGCAGAAAATCCGGCTGCATCCAGGGCATCCTTGACCTGTCCAAAATCGGCCGGGTCGGTAAATACATCCACACTGCCGTCGGAATTGGTGATCAGATCCTCGGCTCCGGCTTCCAGAGCAGCTTCCATGATGTCTTCTTCACTGACACCCGAACTGAAACTGATCCGGCCACGCTTGTTAAACAGATAAGCCACGGAACCAGAGGTTCCCAGGTTACCGCCACTCTTGTTAAAGGCATGGCGCACATCGGAAACCGTGCGATTCTTATTATCGGTCATACAGTCAACCAGCACAGCCACGCCACCGGGACCATAGCCTTCATAAACCACTTCTTCCATGCTGTCACCATCGTTGGTACCTGCGCCCCGGGCAATGGCCCTCTCGATGGTGTCCTTGGTCATATTGTTCGACAGTGCCTTGTCGACTGCAGCTCGAAGACGAGGGTTATCTGCTGGCTCGGGACCACCGGCTCGTGCAGCCACAGTCAGTTCACGAATCAGCTTGGTGAATATCTTGCCCCGCTTGGCATCCTGGGCTGCTTTACGGTGTTTGATATTGGCCCATTTACTATGGCCTGCCATAAGAATTTCTCCTGTCTTGCTTGCTTTCAGGTCAGAAGGAAAGGCCTCCGGGGAGCTTCCAATGGGAAGCCGTGACTGGAGGCTGGCTGCCTTCCTGACGCAATTGGACATGGTTGTCAGATCCCGATGGCGCTTAAAGAAACGGCCGATCAGGACTGACAGAGATGGAAGAGATGACCAGCAGCTAAGGCTTTAGTCATCAACGCCTCCCCCGCTTGCAGAGGAGGCGCAGATCCCGGAATTACTCTTCGGGTTGAGGCTTGGCTCTCAGGCGCAGGTTCAGCTCTTTCAACTGAGCCTTGCTGACCTCGCCCGGGGCATCTGTCATCACACAGGCTGCCGACTGGGTTTTGGGGAAGGCAATTACTTCACGAATGGACTGCGCACCCGTCATCAACATCATCAGACGATCCAGACCAAAAGCCAGACCACCGTGAGGTGGAGCACCAAACTTGAGTGCATCCAGCAAGAAGCCGAATTTCTCTTCCTGTTCAGCTTCGGAAATACCCAGCACATCAAAAACGGCTTCCTGCATATCCTGATTATGGATACGAATGGAACCACCACCCAGCTCAGTACCGTTAAGTACCATGTCATAGGCACGGGACAACTGTTTACCCGGGTCAGCTTTCAACTCCTCAGGGCTGCACAGAGGCGCGGTGAAAGGATGGTGAAGAGCACTCAGTCTACCGTCATCCTCTTCCTCGAACATGGGGAAATCCACCACCCACAGAGGCGCCCATTCACGGGTGTAGAGATCCAGATCTTCACCCAGCTTGCAACGCAGCGCACCCAGGGCCTCGTTAACGATCTTGGCCTTGTCGGCACCAAAGAAGATGATGTCGCCATCTTCAGCACCAACGCGCTCCAGCAGCTGATCAACAATCGGCTCCATAAATTTGACAATGGGCGACTGCAGGCCTTCCAGGCCTTTAGTTTTTTCATTGACCTTGATCCAGGCCAGACCACGCGCACCATAGATACCCACGAATTTGGTGTACTCATCGATCTGTTTACGCGAAAGCTCAGCACCCCCCTTGACCTTGAGGGCTGCAACCCGACCTTTGGGGTCGGAAGCCGGACCGGAAAAAACCTTAAAGTCCACGTTTTCCATCAGGTCATTGACATCGACCAACTCCAGAGGAATACGCAGATCCGGTTTATCAGAACCATAGCGGTTCATGGCTTCGGAATAAGGCATGCGCGGGAATTCACCCAGATCAACATCCTTGGCTTCCTTGAAGATGGTACGAATCATACCTTCAGCCACACCCATGATGTTCTCTTCATCAACAAAGGAGGCTTCCAGGTCAATCTGGGTAAATTCAGGCTGACGGTCTGCACGCAGGTCTTCATCACGGAAACACTTGGCAATCTGGTAGTAGCGATCAAAACCGGACACCATCAAAAGCTGCTTGAACAGCTGGGGTGACTGCGGCAGTGCAAAGAACTGACCTTCATGGGTACGACTGGGCACCAGGTAATCACGCGCGCCTTCTGGGGTGGCCCGCGTTAGAATCGGGGTCTCTATATCCAAAAAGCCCTGTTCTTCCAGGTAGTTGCGAATCTGGTGGGTCACGCGCGAACGAAAACGCAGTTTTTCTGCCATCTCCGGACGACGCAGATCCACATAGCGGTATTTCAGGCGTACGTCTTCGCCCACCTTGCCATGCTCATCCAGTTGGAAGGGGGGCGTTTCCGCGGTATTCAGAACTTCAACCTGCTTGGCCAGCACTTCAATCTCGCCAGTCGGCATATTGGGATTCACCGTGCCTTCAGGACGATGACGTACACGGCCGGAAATTTTCAGCACATATTCATTACGGGCACGGTCAGCAGTGGCAAAGGCTTCTTCTGTATCCGGATCCACCACAACCTGGGCCAGACCATTACGATCACGCAGATCCAGAAATATCACCCCCCCGTGGTCACGACGGCGGTGTACCCAGCCGCAGAGTTGAACTTCCTGATCCAGATGACTTGTGTTCAAGTCGCCACAGTAATGGCTGCGCATAGAAAAAATTCCTGTTAACTGTTGTTGGTTCAATAAACGAAAAAAGCAGGGCCTAAAGCCCTGCATGGAAGCTACTGACGAGTCAGTGGACCTGTTGCTGCCTGATAACAATCGAGCCTGAAGATGAAATTCACCCGGGGCAAATATCACTTCATCTCGATTTTGGTGGCGACCTTCATGTATCCGGGCACCAGGCGGCACCTGAATGCAGCTGCTCTAGAGCGTCTGCTGATCATGACGAACAGAAGCTTCCAAAATATAGTTTTCCAGCCATCTAGGCTGCTGGCGCAGAAGAGGAACCGCCCTTAGTGGAGGTTCCACCGGAATCGGCCAGATTCTTCTTGCTGCCACTTTTGAAATCGGTTTCATACCAGCCGCTTCCAGCCAGGCGGAAGCCGGCTGCCGAGATCTTGCGTGTCAGCTGCGGCTGACTACAGTCCGGGCAGTCCTTGGGTGGCTCGTCACTCATCTTGTGCAGGATTTCTACTTCATGGCCACAGGCCTGACACTGGTATTCGTAAATGGGCATCGCTGTTTGCCTCAACTGCAAGGGGTTAAACTCAAGGCTCCGATCACCAGAGCCCGTTCAAACAGAGCTTAAGTAAGCAGATTTAAAATGGGGCAAGAGTCGACCCATTTCAAGGTCGGGCATTATACCCCAGAGGTACCCCATTACGCCAAGTTCTGATCCTCAGCCAAGACTTCTACCTGGGCAGCTTCTTTTTCCAGACGTTGCCAAAGGCGCTCTACCAGGGGCTTATGGACCAGCGTGCAGCGATAAAGGCGTATTTCCAGAGGCAGAATCCACTGTTCATCGCCACAGATCATCAACTGGCCTTCTTGCAGCTCCCTCTCTATGCTCAAGCGCGGAATCCAGGCAATGCCTCGCCCTTGTAGCGCCATGCCTTTCAAACCTTCGGCCATGGCTGTTTCATAAACCGTCTTGAAATGCAGGCCGACCGGTTTTTGTCGCAACAATAATCTCAAGGAGCGCTCCAGAAAGGCACCCCGGGTATACCCCAAAAGCGGCAATGCCTGCTTATCACTGGCATCCAACCAGTAAAGCGGCTCTTTGCCGGCTCCCGGTGCACAAACCGGAAGCATCTCGGTCATGCCCATACGCAGGGAGGGAAAATGCACAGCATCCAGCTGCAGACTGCCCAACTGGTCATGATAAGCCAGCATAAAATCACAGCGCCCTTCACGCAGGGCATGGGTTGCTTCCCCGACATTCATGGCCGTCATGCGTGCGTTAACTTCCCCCACCACCTTTTGCAACTGATCCAGCCACTGAGGAAAAAAATTGAACGCCAGCGAATGAGCAACAGTAAACTCCAGCAACTGAGCGGTTTCCGGGTCCAGTCCGCGCAGATGCCTTAAAGCTTCACCCAGCTGTTCCACAATATTACGTGCCGTAATCAAAAACAGCTGACCATCGGCAGTCAAATCCAGAGGCGTCTTGCTGCGATCCACCAGAGTGGCGCCTACGGCTCTTTCCAGGGATTGAATCCGACGACTGAAAGCGGGCTGAGTGACAAAGCGACGCTTTGCAGCCTGGGAAAAACTACGGGTTGCCGCCAGAGCGACAAAATCTTCGAGCCATTTAACTTCGAGATTCACAACAAGCACTCAAAAAAAGAAGCCAATCTTACCCCATTCCCTTGCGCCTGACTTCTTTCCAGCTGAGGTTTTTTATATCAATAAGGACATATTGTTATAGTATAACGCTTGCAGACTTGCTTATTATCCCCATTTTTCAACGACGAGCCGGACTACTTAGGATCAATATGCTCAAACGCACCCTGACTCATCCCAGCCTGATCGGCTTTTTGATCACCCTGGGTAGCCTCCTGGCCATCGGCTTTTTTTTCATCGGGGATGACCCCGATCCCCAGGAGTTTGAGCCTTCCCGAAGCGAGGTCATGGCGGCTCTGGAAGCCACTGACTTTCACAATGCCCTGATCCCGCCCCTGGCTCCACCACCAGATTGGGACCAGTACACCCTGCAACCGGGGGATCGCCTTTCACAACTCTGGCAGGATGAATGGCACCTGCCGGTCAGCACCCTCTATCAACTCTTGGATGGCGAAGGAGCACGCTTCCTCAATCGCATTCATCCAGGGCAGTATATCGAATGGCTGGCCAGCCGTGATGGCCAACTGCTTTCCCTACGTATCTGGCGCAACCGGGCCGAGGGTGTGGAATGGCAACGCCAGGATAGAGGCTTCAGTTTTAACGAACTTTCCACCCAACGTGAAATTCGACTTCTGCGTCTGGAAGGCACCCTGAATGGCATTCTGGCCAACAGCCTTAGCTCCATGCCTGAAATCGCCGGGCAGGAAGGAGCCATCGCAGCCGCCCTGGATCGCCACCTGCCCTTGCGTCGCGATGCCCGGGATGGGGACACCTTCAGTCTGCTCATTGAACAGGAATGGCTGAGTGATGACCCGACTCCCTACTCCACCCGTCTTTTGGCTTTCGATTATCAGGGCGAGCGCATGCAGATTCGCGCTGCCAGACACCTGCAGGATGGTCGCTTTTACACGCCCGAAGGCGTTAGCCTGATCCCGCCCTTCAGCCGCACGCCCCTGCGCAAGCGTTTTCGCATCAGCTCGCATTTCAACCTCAACCGCTATCACCCGATTACCGGACGACGCACCCCGCACCACGGCACTGACTTTGCCACGCCGACCGGCACCCTGGTAGTTGCTCCAGCGGATGGGCGCATCCTCAGAGGCCGTTATCATGCCTTTGGTGGCAACTATCTGGTTATCGATCATGGTCAGGGTTATACCACCCGTTATCTGCACCTGAGCGGCTTCCTGGTTAATCAGGGAGAAAACGTCAAGCGCGGCCAGCCTATTGCCCGTACCGGTAACACGGGGCGAAGTACCGGCCCCCACCTTCACTATGAGCTGCATATCAACGGGCGTCCGATCGATGCCATGAAAGTGGAACTGCCCAGTGTTGAGCGCCTCCGAGGCGAAGACCTGGATAACTTCAAGCAATTAAGCCAACAACTCTTTCTAGGACTGGACCTGCAGCAACCGTTGGACGAACTGGCTTTGCAACTGCCACAACACGGTAATTAATCGAGCATGAAAAGACCCGTCGCACGGCGGGCCTTTTTCGAAAGCACCAGTGCAGATAACTTGACGTCTGGTAAAATACTGCCGAATAGCTGACAATTTGCTCCCGTTTCTGGAATTAAAATTCATGACCTCATCCAGGTAGCGTCTGATCAATCGGACAACCCGGTTCTGAGACGCCTCCCTGGACACAACCTAAGGTAACTTGCATCCATGCGTGCTTCACAACTTCTGATTGCCACCCTCAAGGAAACCCCCAATGATGCCCAGGTTATCAGCCACCAGCTGATGCTGCGTGCCGGCCTGGTTCGCAGTCTTGGCTCAGGGCTCTACACCTGGCTGCCTCTGGGTTTGCGTACCCTGCGCAAGGTGGAACGCATCGTTCGTGAAGAAATGGATAAATCCGGTGCCCAGGAAGTACTGATGCCCGGTGTGCAACCGGCCGAACTCTGGCAGGAATCCGGTCGCTGGGAGCAATACGGCAAGGAACTCCTGCGTCTTGAGGATCGCCACAATCGTGAGTTCTGTGTCGGCCCCACCCATGAAGAGGTCATCACCGACCTGGTCCGCAAGGAACTGCGCTCCTACAAGCAGTTGCCCACCAATTTCTACCAGATTCAGACCAAGTTCCGGGATGAAATTCGTCCCCGCTTCGGCGTCATGCGGGCGCGTGAATTCATCATGAAGGATGCCTACTCCTTCCACCTGACCCAGGAATCCCTGCAGACCACCTACGATGTCATGCACGCGACCTACAGCAATATCTTCACACGCCTGGGGCTGGATTTCCGTCCGGTTATAGCTGACAACGGCTCTATCGGCGGTACCGGCTCGCATGAATTCCATGTTCTGGCTGAATCCGGCGAGGACGACATCGTCTTTTCCGACTCCTCTGACTATGCCGCCAACATCGAGAAAGCCGAAGCTCTCCCCCGCGAACAGGAAAGAGCCGCCCCCAGTGAAGAAATGCGTCAGCAGCCAACCCCCGATGCCAAGACCATTGCCCAACTGGTTGAGCAATTTGACCTACCCATCGAAAAAACCGTCAAGACCCTCGTCGTCAAGGCTGCTGAAGAAGGCCTAGTCGCCCTGATTATCCGTGGTGATCATGAGCTAAATGAAATCAAAGCCGCCAACCTGCCCCAGGTTGCCAGCCCCTTGGAAATGGCCAGTGATGAAGAAATCAAGGCAGCTATTGGTGCCGGACCCGGCTCACTTGGCCCTGTCAAACTGCCGATTCCCTGCATTATTGATCGCTCGGTTGAAAAAATGAGTGATTTTGCGGCTGGTGCCAATATCGATGGCCAGCATTATTTCGGTATCAACTGGGAAAGAGACCTGCCACTGCCCGAAGTAGCCGATCTGCGTAACGTGGTCGAAGGCGACCCCAGTCCGGATGGCCAGGGTAGCCTCTTGATCAAACGCGGCATCGAGGTGGGCCACATCTTCCAACTGGGCACCAAATACTCGCAAAGCATGAATGCCACGGTATTGGATGAAAACGGCAAAGCCGCTGACCTGATCATGGGTTGCTACGGTATTGGCGTCACCCGCATCGTGGCTTCTGCCATCGAGCAAAACCACGATGAAGCCGGTATTATCTGGCCAGCCAGCATCGCCCCTTTTGAAGTTGCTCTGGTTCCCATGAACGCCCACAAGTCGGAGCTGGTTCAGGAGACCTCGGAAAAGCTCTATAACGACCTCAAGGCCGCAGGCATCGATGTTCTTCTGGATGATCGTGAAGGTCGCCCCGGTTCCAAGTTTGCGGATCTGGAATTGATCGGCATCCCTCATCGAATCGTTATCGGTGAGCGCAGCCTGAAAAACGGTGAACTGGAATACAAGGGACGCCGTGATGAAGAAGCCACTCAGGTTCCTTCAGGTGAAGTGATCGATTTTCTGAAAACCCGCTTGCAGGGCTAGGAAATCTAATCGCCCGCTATCAATAGCGGGCGATTTTTTACTGGATAGCCCCCAGGCGGCCCAGATAGTAGAAGACGCCAATCAAACTCAAGCCAAAAATCACTATCAGGTTGATGCGAAAGGAATCTTCCTTACGCTTGTTACGCAAGGCATTAAAGACCAACCCCAGGCCTGAAATCAGCAAAATGAAAATCATCAGGAAAAAGGCATAACGAAACACCTCCAGATCCCAGTTAGGATCAACCTTCAGACCCAGCCAGCGATCAAAGAAGGTTTCCACTTCCGGGCGTGCTCTATCCACCAAGAGCAATGCTGGCAGCATCAACACCCAGGAAACCACACCAAAAACACTGATCAACTTAAGCAGAGGATCACGCCGCCGACGACGGTCACCCAGGCGTCTTTCTATGCGTCGCTCTTCTCCGAAATTAGGCTCTTGCATGCGCTATTTTCCTCTTTCCCGCAAAATCAGGATGTAAAAGGGATCATAAGCCATCTTACTCCTGGCGTATACGTGTATCTTTTTGTTAACTATGCCCATTTAGCTCAAGGATTCAGATGAAAAGTCAGCAGACAAGACTTTCAATTTTCGTAAAAATACTGTAAAAAATTGTTCCCAAAGCTGGACATGAATGGCATTTAAAGTTTCCCCAAATAACAAGGAAGAGCAACTGTGCTCAAGCTGCAAACTAAAACTCTGCTGGCATTAGCCTCGGTCATGCTAGCCCTGACTCTGGTCATCACTCTGGCCAGCTTGGCTTCTTTCCGTGATTTTTCCATTCGTGCGGCTACTGAGCATACGCGCACAGCAGCCGAAATGATTCGAGTCGCCCTGACTGAATCCATGCTCAATGGGACCATGCACAAGCGTGACTCTTTGCTGGAAAGAATTGCCAATGTCGAAGGCCTGGATGAAGCCCGGGTGATTCGCGGTGAACTGGTCGAAGAGCAATTCGGTAACGGTCTGGAGATGGAATCCAACCCCGACCCGATCGATTACAAGGTACTGCATTCAGGCGAGCCGGTTTATTCCTTGATTGGCGGTTATCTATCACCTGAATTTCGTGCCACTATTCCTTATATTGCCAGCAGCAGCGGGGATGTTAACTGTCTGAATTGCCATGCTGTTCCCGAAGGCTCAGTTCTCGGGGCCGTTACCTTGACGGCCTCCATCGATCACATGCGCACAGCAGCGATCATGACGGTGTTGGTACTGGTCGGTGCCGTCGCCCTCTTTGCCCTCATTTCTCTGGCCTTCCTGCGTCGCCTGCTGCAACCTCTGGTCACTACGGCCAACGAGATTGAAGATGCGGTTAAAAAGGCCAAAGCGGGTGATTTCAGTGTCCGTGTTACTCAACGCAGCAAGGATGAGATCGGTGCGATTGCCCAGCACTTCAATAGCCTCTCCGATGGCATTATCAGCAAACTGACGGAAATCCGTCGCAATGTTGCTCATCTGGTGCAATCCAATCCCAAACAACAGGGCGATCTCCTGGCAGACACGGCTGATACCGTTTCAGGACTGGTCAAGGTGGCCCAGTTCAAACAGGCGATTGAAGAAGACGAAAGCAGCGAAGAAGTCTTTCAGCGAATTTCCGAAGTCGTGCGCGACGAGTTCGGCTTCAACAACTACTCCATCTATGAAGTCGACTATAACCGCAAGCAGATCAACACCATTAATGTCGATGGCATTGCCCAGGCACCCACTCAATGGTGTACTCCGGACATCAATGAAAAATGCACCGCTTGTCGTGCCGTGCGCACCGGTCACTTTATCGATGGCACTGAAAACAGCCTCATCTGCCGATCCTTTGCACCTGAAGCCCGTCAGGAAGGCCAGACCTATCTGTGCCTGCCCGTGATCCAATCAGGTGGTGTTGGCAGCGTGGTTCAACTGATTCTGAAATCCGAGACGGAAATTCTCCAGGCCGAGGCCTCCAGACCGTTGCTGGAATCTTACCTGCGCGAAGCTGCTCCGGTACTCCAGGCCAAGCGTTTGATGGCCAGCCTGCGTGAATCCACGCTCAATGATGCCATGACTGGCCTGCGCAACCGCCGCTTCCTGGAAGAGTATTCCGATACGCTGGTAACCCAGTGCAAACGCCGCGATACGGCCATGACCCTGATCATGATGGATCTGGACTACTTCAAGACCGTTAATGACACCTATGGGCATGATGTGGGCGATTCCATCCTGGTGGATCTGGCCAATATCTTCAAAGCCAATGTCCGTGAATCCGATCTCGTCATCCGCTATGGTGGCGAAGAATTCCTGATCATTTTGCTGGATACTGACGCTGAAGGCGGCTTTCTGGTTGCTGACAAGATTCGTAAGGCCGTGGAAGCCCATCAGTTTAAAGCTGGCAGCATTCTGCTGAACAAGACCATCTCGGCCGGTCTAGCCGACTTCCCCAATGATGGTCAGGCCTTCTGGCAGGTGCTCAAGTATGCGGATGTTTCCCTCTATGCTGCCAAGGATGGAGGTCGAAACCAGGTAGTGCGCTTTACCCCGGATCTCTGGGTGGGTGCAGAAACCTACTAGATGGCTTTACTCACAGGCCTGCAAAAGCTGGCAAAACGTCTGGGCTGGATGCGCCCGGTCAGTTTACTGCTAGCTCTTGCAGGCCTCTTGTTGACAGTCGCCAGCCTGATCAGCCAACCACTTTCCTCCTGGCTGCTGAGTAGCTGTCTGTTGCTACTCTGGTCTCTACTTACCTACAGCTTTCTGACCCTCTTCCAGAATCTTCCCCGAGTTTCACCTGAAGCCGGCTTCATCAAGCGGCTGAAAACACGTCTGCTAATCGGATTTTATGGGCTACTGGCCCTGGTGGTATTCGGACTGGCTTTAACCCTGATCGGCTTTTCCCTGCGCTCGCTGATCCTGTTGGCTGGCCATTCGTAATAATGCTCGGGCAAGGCATCCAGTTTTTGCAGATGCCGGGTATTCTTGTAAGGCATCTTCATAAAGCCGGAAACCCCCAGACCGCTAATTTGCGGAATAGCGCGGCTGATACGCTCCAGGCAGGCTGCAAACTCCGCCTCTCTTGCCTGATCCAGCAGCACATAATAGCTGTGAACTTTCAAATGCCGGGGCAGGACCTCAAAAATGATCAGCCCGGTATGACGTATTTCATTCAAGCGGGCAATTTCATCCAGAATCGCTTCGGGCAATTCCAACAACTCGTCCGGATCTTCACCATCTTCAAAATAGGAGTGGCTGAGCCCCGCTTCCTCGGTCCATTTGGCAGCATGAACCTCATAAGGCAGGGACCAATCTGCAGGAGGGACAAAGGGATCTTCCTGGCGCTCTCTTTCCAGATGACGTGTGGAACGAGCATCAAACATGCAGCACTTGAACACGCCTTCTTCCCGCTGGATACCTCGCGCCAGATTCACCAGGTTATTCACCGAAGCAATAAAGGATTTTTTTAGTGAGGGATCATGCAACTTGAGGCTGGAATCTATCAGTAACCCTTTTTCCTGCCAGTGAATAGCCAGACCACCAAGAAGGGGGTAACGACCCAGGCGGCTGACAGCCGCCAGAAAAGCTTTTTCGGTAGCGCCCATACCCTGCATGAAATTACGATAATACTTGTCCAGTTCGACATCACCGACCTGTTTAAGCAGCAGGGTATCTGCCTGTTCCTGGCGGAGAAAACGCTTGCGTGAACTATAGACCACCGTTTCCAGGTCTTCGGCATGATCGGTCAGCCAAACCGGCAACTCGGGTTTTTCTTCTACCTCCTCCCCTTCCGGCAAGCGCCAGCGCTTGAGCTGATGACCTTCTCTCAGCAAACGGTCACCAGCCAGGCGTCTTTGCTCAGGGTTACCTGCCAAAAGCTGTTGCAGGGTTCGGGCAAATGCCGGGGGCAGACCCAGTGCAGTTGCTGGCAGCACCTCATAGCCATAACGACAGGATTGTGCCGAAGCCAGCGCATAGAGGGTGGCCGCCATGCCCTGCTCATCAAAACGCGGTGAACTGAGATGGCCGTTCAGCTGCTCATCCCCGATAAAAAAAATATCGCCCAGACGCGCATTGGATTCCGACACCTGGGAAGCGGCCAGACCCAGCGCTGCATTACCCAAAGGCTGACCCTGGGCATCCACCTGGGCAAAAACACTCGATCCCCAGTCCACCAGCTTGAGTGTTTCTGTCTCGGGATCAAACACCAGGTTGGAAGGCTTGATATCGCCATGCACCAGAGGAGCAGCCTGGCCATCCTGCTGATGGTTACGCAGGGCTTGTAGCACCTCAACCAGTTGCCAGGTCAAGCGCAACAGCAAGCGTGGCGACAAACGCCCGTACTTGAGTGAATAGGCTTCCAGATCCATCCCCTTGGCTCTTTCCATGACCAGCGCCGACTGGCGCGCCAAGCGGGCATATTCATACACTCTGGGAATCAGCGGATGCCTGACCCGTGACTGCATCCAGGCCTCTTCTTCCAGGCGATCCTGTATCTGTTGAGGCAGGTTCATGCGCGAAAACTTGAAGACATAATCCAGCCCTTCAGCGGATCGCCCCCCGAAAACAAAGCCAAAGGCTCCTTTACCCACTTCTTCTATTTCCGAAAAACCCAGGTTTCTCAGCTGTTCCTTGCATAGTTGAATCCAGTCCTTGATCTTGCGAGCATCTTCATGACTCATCAAATAGATGGACTGGTCTTCATTGATATAAAACTGCTGCAGCAGCGAAGAGGATGACGACATAATGAACCTGTAAAGCGACAAGGAGTCGTAATTAGCTGTTTCCCTGAAAGTGCATCCCAAAACCCGGCTGAAATCAAGGAAAAAACGATGTCTCCCTATTTTAAATGGCCGCTGCGCAGCCTGCTGTTGATCGCCTTCCTGCTCCTGGGCCCCGGCCTGATGGTCGCCTGCTCCAGTCTGGGCAGCTCGGTTCACTGGTCCGAGGCTGATCGCTCCAGCTCCGGTATGGCACCCACACCAGAAGAAGCTCCCGAGGCCAGGGTTCAGGTCTACGCCGCCCGCGCCTTTGGCTGGCGAGGCTATTTTGCCGTGCATACCTGGATTGCCACCAAGGAAAAACAAGCCGACAGCTGGCAGGTCCATGAAGTCATGGGCTGGTATGACACCCTGGTTCAATCCGGCCCCAATCTGCCCGACCGCTACTGGTACGGCGCCCAACCCCGACTCCTGGCAGACCTCAAGGGTGCTGAAGCCGAAGCGGCCATTCCCGCTATTCTTGAAGCTGTTGCCAACTATCCCTATCCCAACACCTATCGTGCCTGGCCCGGCCCCAATAGCAATACCTTCATTGCCTGGTTGATCCGCGAGACCCCGCAGCTTTCCCTGGTACTTCCCAATATTGCTATCGGCAAGGACTACCCCGTGCCTTCTCTGGTCGATGCCACACCCAGTGATACGGGCTATCAAGCCAGTCTGGCCGGAGTTCTGGGACTGGGCGTTTCGCTGAAAGAAGGCCTGGAAATGAACCTGCTGGGTTTGAACCTGGGCATTGACCCCTGGCACCTGGGTTTCAAACTACCCGGCATCGGCCAGTTGAGTCTGCGTGACCCCTGGCCTCCACAACCACCGGCTGACTAGCAGCCGGGAGTTTTGACAGACTTGTCACAACTTGTCTGTAAACCAACAGCAATTCTACCGGCAATTTGCCCCCAAGCCCCTCCAGCCAAGGCCGAAGGCCGTCTTGCTCCAGTCAACTGCAAGGCATGGCTTTTGCATTATTACTCTTGACCTCCATTTGCAAGAGAAAGCCATGAAAAGCCTTCTGGACTGGAAAGAATACAAGGATGCCGGCATGGGCGATGCCTATGCCGATATTCCCAAACAGGGTGGCAATTTTGCCAAGGCGGTCGCTGTTTGCATCAACAGCCGCCAATGTGAAACCACGGGCCGGGGCGTGATGTGCCCCAGTTACCGTGTGACCGGAGATCCGGCCCTGACCCCTGGCGGCAGGGTTCGATTGTTAAAAAAAGCGCTCAATAGCGACTCCCCCCTGACCTGGCTGGAAGACCCCGAAGTCGAAGCCAGTATGGATCTCTGCCTGGGCTGCAAAGGCTGCAAACGCGAATGTGAAAACAGCGTGGACATGGCCCAGATCAAACTGGAGTATCAGGCGCAGAAGAATCTCAGACAGCCCCTGCCCCTGAGAAATCGTCTTTTTGCTCAGCTACCACGCTTGTTGCATCATTACCCCCGCATTCTGGGTGGCCTGACCCGGCTCAATAACCGCTTGCCCGGAGTGCCCCAAGTAGCCAGCTGGCTTCTGCGCATTGCTCCGCGTACTTTACCGGAAACCTCGACAGATCCCCTGCCCTTGCCCGAAGCTTCAGGTGCCCAGGGCGAGGAAACCCGGCTCAAGGCCGTGCTCTGGGTCGATACCTACAGTCGCTATTATCAACCCCAGATCGCCACTGCCGCGCAAAAGGTACTGGAAGCTGGCGGCTGCCAGGTTATTCTGCTCAAGGCCGACACCAGCGATAAAGAGCCCCAGCGTCCTCTGTGCTGCGGACGTACCTTCCTGGCCCAGGGTGAAGTGGACGCAGCCCGAGAAGAAGCAGAGCGTACCCTGAAGGCTCTTTTGCCCTGGGTAGAAGCCGGTTATCCAATTGTCGGGCTGGAACCTTCCTGTTTACTGGCCATTCGTGATGATTACCGGGCCCTCGGCTTGGGTGAGGCTGCAGACACCGTAAGCCGCCAAGCCTGGCTCCTGGAAGAATTCTTGGCTCGCGAAATCCGTAAAGGACAAATGCAGTTAAGATTCAGGGAAGGTCAAGAACAAGAAAAACTTCTGGTTCACGGCCATTGCCATCAAAAAGCAGTGGGAGCAATGAAGTCCATGCGCAAGCTGCTCAAACAGCTTCCCGGTGACAAGGCTGAAATTCTGGAAGCCAGCTGTTGTGGCATGGGTGGCAGCTTTGGTTATGAAGCCGAACACCATGACCTCTCCCAGGCCATGGCTGAAGAGGACCTTTTGCCTCGCTTGCGACAGGAACAACAGGCCCAGGTTATTGCCAATGGCTTCTCCTGCCGTCAGCAGATTAAATCCGCCTGCAGTCGCCCACCCCGGCATCTGGCTGAAATCCTGGCCGAGCGCCTGCAATCAGTGCCGGATTCAGTCGAGAAGACTTAGGCGTCGAGTCGGCCAATGCAGAGTTGCTGTACGCTGAATCATTTTTTCAGCCAGCTCCGGCAAAGCCTCACGAATCACGCCTGCAGAAAAATCTGCCATAAAGCGAGCTTTCAACTCGGCTCGGGCTGCATCCGGGCCCGCTTCGACATAGGGTGCTGATGACAGCAACAGAAAACCATCATCGGGAATACGCCCTTTTTCCATATTGTTGCGGATAATCCCGGCGGCCTTGAGCAGCGGATCGGATAGATCCGGACTGTAGGGGCCGATAATCAAAGCCACATTGGGCGCATGCAGGAAGTCAAAGCCCCGCCCCACACAAATCATCCATTCGCGATGCTCGATATCCAGTTCACGCTGGATGGAGCGCAGACTACGAATATGGCGTATATTGCCTTCGACCAGTGGCAGGAAATCATGGCGCACCCGCGCAGGCATATCGGGTAAAAGACTCTCCAAGCGTAGCGGCAACTGTTCCCCTGGCTCTTCAGTCAGCGTGGATAGATCCAGCTGCTCATCCTCACTGTTATGCAGAATCAGGGCATCTTCATCGGTTTCAAAGCCACAGACCAGGGGATAAACCGTCTGGTGCCCCTGCCCAAAGATGGTCTCCACCTGGCTTCGAATCTGCCGGGCATGGTCCAGGGCCGCCTGATGATTGCAATCAAAACCGGCACAACCTCGGGCCGGATCGCCTTTGGAGTAATGATAGGTAATGATAATCAGAACCTTGCGCCCCTGCTGGATGGCCTCCAGAACACTCTGCTCCAGCAAATCCCCCATGTAGGGCCAGCCCAGATCAAAAATACCACCGAGGTTACGGAAGGGGCGAATAATACCCAGTGGAGTCTGGGTGGCATGAGGCAGATGAAGCCGGCCATCCATGCACTTGAGTGCAATAATATGAGTGGGATGCTCGGCCAGATAATTCTGGCGGGCCAGGTAGTTCTCCGGATCACAAAAATCACGGGAGTGATTACGGCTCAGGTTCAACAACCAGTCCAGACGCTCCTCGATTGGACGGGTATGAATGGCTCCGGGCACGGGAAATCTCCTAGGTTCTAAAGAATCCCGCCAGTATAACCGCTAGTCAGAAGTCATTCACTGTCACCAAACAGCAGGTCATCAATTTCGCGCATGATATAACCGTGCTTGGGTAGATTATGCGCTAGCTCCAGGGCTTCTTCCTGAGTATGACCATCCAGATTAAAACTGATATCGGCCACAGGCTCACCCGAATGCAGGATTTTCACATCCAGCAGCCAATGGGTTTCCGTTTCACGCGGCAAGAGTTCGATAACGGCACTCAAATCACCTTCCAGCGGCGTGATTAAATGGTAATTTTGCATGGAATTACTCCTGAATCTGCCTTTGCTTAAGATCAGCTACCAAAGCTGAATCCAGACCGCCCAGATGCTGCACAAACCACTGGGGCAGACGTTCGCGCACATAGGCCCGCCCCAGAGGATGCAGCCCCCGGGCAACACGACGATTGATCTGGGTAAATTCATTGAGAAGACGACGATGCTCAGCCTGGTGCTCATCACGAGCACCCAGACCATAGCGATCCATGAGGGAATTTTCGTAGGAAAAATGCTTTTCTGTTGCAGCCAGTAGTTCAGCGAACAAAACCGGGAAATCATCCCCGGCTTCGCCGACCTTCTCCAGCAGCGCATAAAAAGCCTGATGGTCCGCATCTATGGCGGGAAAGCCCAGATGGGGTATGGCGGCTCCGGATTTCGACATGCAACCTCCCAAATAAATACAGAGGTTGCTGCAAGAAACACACCAGCTTAGGAGGTACGCACAAAAAGAGCCAGGCTTTCGACATGGGCCGTTTGCGGGAACATATCCATGATTCCCAGTTTCTTCAATTCATACCCCGCTTGCCTGAGCTGCTCGGCATCCCGAGCCAGCGTGGCCGGGTTGCAGGAAACATAGAGAAGTTTAGCCGCTTTTAGGTCCTTAGCCTGTGAAGCCAGTGCCTTGGCTCCGGCCCTGGGTGGGTCAATCAGCACCCCATCCCAGGTTAGGTTGGCAAAGCTTTGTTGGGCCAGGGAGCCCTCCAGATCGGCCGCCTGCCACTCCAGATTATCCAACCGATTGCGAAGAGCATTTTGCCTGCCTCGCTCCACCTGGGATTCCAAGGCCTCAACACCGACAACGCGTTGGGCGTGTTGAGCCAGGGGCAGAGTGAAATTACCCAGACCACAGAAAAGATCCAGAAGCTGCTCGTCTCCACGTAAATCCAGCCAATCCAGAGCCTGGCTGACCAACTGACGATTGACTTCGGCATTGACCTGGATAAAGTCACCGGGCGCAAAGCCAATTTCCAGATCACCCAGCCGGTAACTGAAATCCGGCTCTTGCCGGGTCAGAAGATGACGTTCGCTGGCCTCTTTCAGCCAGAGATGAATCCCGCGTTCTTCAGCCCAGTCTTGCCAGAGACGCTTATCCGCGGGCGAAAAGCGCTTGTAGCTACGTAGCCAGCGTATCTCGATCCCCAATTGGCCCTCTGCTTCAAGCAATTCCAAGTGGCCAATATGGCGCCCTCCTTCGAGTCTGGGCAGAAAGGCATAGAGATCGGGCAGGAGCTGCTGTAAGGCAGGTGTCAATATCCGGCATTCGGGCGTGGCGGTAATCCGGGCAGAGTTTTTTTCCCTGAAGCCCAGCAGCAGTTCTCCATCTTTACGCCATTTAACCCCCAACCGGGCTCGACGCCGATACCCATATTGGGGGCCTACCAACGGCTCAGCCATCTGCTCAAGCGGAAAATCCAACTGCTCGGCCACCTGGCGCTGCTTGTAATCCAACTGAGCCGAAGCCTCCAGGTGTTGCAGCTGACAACCACCACAGTGGAGATAGTGCGGGCAAACAGGTTCGACACGCTGGTCACTGGCCACCAGCAGCTCTTGGATCCGGCCTTCATCATAGCGACTAAGACAACGATCCCGCTGCACCGTCACCCACTCACCCGGCAAGGCTCCTTCGACAAACAGGGTCTTGCCATTTTCCTGGCGGGCGACTCCCCGCCCCTCATGGCTCAAGCGCAGGATTTGAACTCCATCGGGATGAAGTTCAGAACTCGGTGCCTGTGTCGAGGGAGTCCTGGTTGCAGTCGGGTGCGCAGCAGCAGAAGGCTTGGTTTTTTTCTTGCGCGGTTTGGTAAAGAGGCGGCTCATGGAATCGGGATCTTGGCTGAAAATCGAAGGCGGATATTACGCCTTCAAGCCTGGCAGGGCAAACCTCAGGAGGTCAGACGGTAAAAATACAGGGGGGAACGATACCAGTCCGGTAAATGAAGCGTTTGCCAGGGCTGATAACCGGGCAAAGCAAAAAAATGGCTGATCAGGTAGCGGGGGCCTTCTTGCCGTTGTCTTAGCTGTTCGGCTAAAGCCTGCATGCTGGGCGATACCAGATAACAAATCACCAGGTCACTTAGATACCAGGGGGCCTGTAAAAAATCACCTCGATAAAGCGTGAGATTATCCAGCCTCAGCAGTTTTTTAAGCAGCCAGCTCACCAACCAGGGAAAAAAAGAAACCTCATAACCGATCACCCGGCAGTGAGGATAACGCCGGGCCAGGGGCACGACCAGATGTCCCCAGCCCGAACCCAGGTCGGTCAAAACCCGGTCCTGGTCCTCCTGATCAAGCAGCTGAGCGACCTGCCCCAGGATCACCTGGCGCGCTGCCGCATGACTGGGCCAGGGTGACATGCCCGTTTTCAGGGTAGACACGACCACCGAAACCAGCACCAGCAGCAACAGCCCCCCGATAACCAGGAGGACCCAGGCGGTCATGAATCCAGGGCATCCAGGTCAGCAGAAGAATGGCGTTCACGCAGTTGCTCGTTTTCCTCGCCCCAGATGCGATTGACCTTGCGCCCCCGCTGAACGGCTGGCCGCTGGTCAATGGCCTCAGCCCAACGTTTGACATGGGTGTAGCTATCCGCCTGGATAAACTCGGCCGCATCATAAAGACGTCCCAGCACCAGAGCACCATACCAGGGCCAGACCAGAATATCGGCAATAGTGTACTCCTCGCCGGACAGATAGGTATTTTCGGCCAGTCGACGATCCAGCACATCAAGCTGACGCTTCACTTCCATGGTAAAACGGTTGATCGGGTATTCCAGTTTTTCCGGAGCATAGGCATAGAAGTGACCGAAACCACCGCCCAACATGGGTGCTGCACCCATCTGCCAGAAAACCCAATTCATGCATTCCGTACGTGCGGCCAGGTCTTGAGGGATAAAGTGACCAAATTTTTCTGCCAAATAGAGCAGGATGGAGCCGGATTCAAAAACCCGCTGGGCTGGCTGAACACTCCTATCCAGTAGTGCGGGAATTTTGGAGTTGGGGTTGATTTCCACAAAGCCCGAACTGAATTGATCGCCTTCGGTAATATCAATTAACCAGGCATCATATTCAGCCTCCTTGACGCCTTTTTCCAATAACTCTTCCAGCATGACCGTGACCTTGACGCCATTGGGCGTCGCCAGGGAATAAAGCTGCAGCGGATGGTCGCCCTGCGGCAACTCCTTGTCATGGGTGGCTCCGGCTACCGGACGATTGATATTGGCAAATTTACCACCATTGCCGGGCTCCCACTGCCAAACTCTGGGCGGGGTATAACTGGACGCACTCATTTTCAGCCTCCTCGGCAGGCAGCTTTGCTGCCTGCTGTCATCAATATTCAAGCATTTAACAAAAGGATCAGGTCACGGCATCCTGCAAACGCGGGTAATCGGTATAGCCTCGGGTCCCTTGAGTGTAGAAGGTCTTGGGGTCTGCTGAATTCAATTCTGCATCCTGGCGGATACGTTCGGGCAGATCCGGGTTGGCGATAAAGGGCACACCAAAAGCGACCGCATCGGCATCGCCTGCAGCGACCACTTCCTTGGCTTCCTCAGGAGAATAGCCCATATTGACCAGCAGGTTGCCCTGATAGTTTTCCCGAATCGGGGTCAGAATATCGGCCTGCTGCTGCCCTTTGAAATCTGCCCGCATCAAGTGCAGGTAAGCCAGTTGATAGTCATTCAGACGTCTGGCCAGCCAGGTCATCAGACCCACAGGATCTTCATCCTGCATGCTGTTAAAGCTGTTCAGCGGGGAAAAGCGGATACCGATGTGTTGCTCATCCCAATCAGCAGCCACGGCCTCAACAACTTCCAGCAGTAAACGCGCGCGATTTTCAACCGATCCCCCATAGGGGCCAGAACGTTTATTGGCACTGGTGCGCAGGAACTCATCCAGCAGGTAGCCATTGGCTGCGTGGATTTCCACGCCATCAAAACCTGCCTCACGAGCATTCTTGGCGGCCTGGGCAAAGCCCTCCACGATTGCAGGCAACTCCTGATCCTGCAAAGCACGGGGTTCGGGATAATCCAGTTTGCCTTCAGGGGTGTTGGCCTGGTCACTGGTAATGGCCAACGCACTGGGGGCAACCGGTTGCTTACCCTCATTCAGCACCGGGTGGCAGGTGCGCCCGCCATGCCAGATTTGCAGGAAGATCTTGCCGCCCTCCTGATGCACTGCAGCCGTCACTTTTTTCCAGGCATCGATCTGCGCCTGGGAATAGATACCCGGTTCCCGCCAGAAGGAGGAATTCCCTTCCATCGCCATGGTAGCTTCAGCAATAATCAGGCCCGCTGAAGCTCTCTGGGCATAGTAATCAACCATCATATCGGTGGGCACGTGATCCTGGTCCGCCCGGCAGCGGGTCAAGGGTGCCATGAAAATTCGGTTCTTGGTTTCCACAGCACCCAGCTGCAAGGGCGTGAACAGATCGCTCATAAAACCTCCAGACTCAAAGTTGATCAATACACTAGGTTATTATTTGATTATTGAAAAATCAAAACCCTAGCGTGAATCTTGGGTCATGAAGAAGCGATTTCCAGGGATCAAATCAAAGAAGTTCCAGTGATTTGCTGATAGAGGCGTCGCATCAAGCAGTTATTATGCTGGGCAACGATAATCTGCGAGCGGAAAAGTTCATAGGCTTCCCACAGAGTGATTCCGATCACTAGAAAACCGCCCAACCAGGGCAAACCTAAAAAGAGCAGCAGAACCCCGGCCCAGAAGATACAGATATTAATCAGACCATAGAGCCAGCGACCAAGATAGAAGTGATGCAAGCCGGCAATAAAAATCCAGTTCAAGACCGCATAGGTATCCGGATCCTTGAGCTGGTCTTTACAGGCCTGAAAAAAAGCCAGACGCTGGTCATCCGGCAAGTCACGAACCTGGCGTCGAATGGCTTCCTCTTCAGCTTCGACTTGGGCTTTTTTGAGCATGACTTTTGCCTTGCTGGTTAACGACCCAAAGTCAGAATGACCGTTTCTCTTTTCCAGAAAAGCAAAAAACGCTTTTGCTCAACGATCTGAAAAACCAGAGTCCAGCCTTCGGCCGCTTCGTGATTAAGCGTCGCCTCCATTCTTTTAATGGGGATACCTGAAGCTCCCAGAAAAACGGTTCCCAGGCCGCCTTCAGCCACACTGATCACCTTGTATTCTTGATAAGTCATAACTCCTCCTTGATAGGTTCTAGCAGCAAAAATTAAAAACCCGTGCCTTCCAGCATTTCGGCATCTCGCGCAAAGTACCTGAGTCCAGCCAGCGCCCGGTTCAGATGTTCAGGTACAACATTAATATACATGCTGGTCTGACCGGCCTCGGCCGAAGCCAGGATCAGTTTACCCGGCAACAAGCCTTCACAAAAGCTCTCACCTTCTATCCCCTTGGTATCCTTGATGCGAATCGTCTCGATCTCGGTCAGGTCCACTTGAAGACGCCCTGCCTGCCAGCCTTGGGGTAATTCCAGCGGGTAGTTTTCCACCTCTTCAATCAGGGTAAAACCCTTCAGGCCAGGGGATGCCTGCCAATGCCCCAGAAAGTTCAGCTCTCCCCGGGTGGTTAACATGAGTTGATCATGGGTTTGATAACCGGAACGCTGGGTCATCCCGCCGACACAGAAACCACCACCCCGCTCATCTTTCATCATGTAGCCGTGTAGAAGATTTCTGGCCTGAGTAGCATCCAATTGCGCCAGGAGGGACTGGGTTTCCCGGTTCAGCTGATAACTCGAAGCACAGGCTCCCAAAAGCAGCAGCAACCCCAGAAGAAAAAGCTTTTGCCAAGTCGCCCGCTTATACATTTCACACCTCCTGGTTAGTGGATTGCAGAGGCATCCTTGCCTAGAGGCACCCTGGATTATTGCTGCAACTCGTCTCGATACTCCTCGACGGCTTGTCGCAACTCCTCGCCGGACAGACCTTCAAATTCTTCACTCAGGCGCGCCTGTATCTGCTCAGGACTGAGATCTTCACGCAGGTTTTCCAGATCACTCCAGGCACCGCCCAGTGCCTCTTCCAGGCGTTCCTGGCCTTCGCCAGTCAGTTTTGACGCCAGTTCTTCAAAGGAAGAACGAGCATCTTCAGCCGCTTCGCTGGCAGAAGAGGTATCAATATCGGAATCACCACAGGCGGTCAAAGTTAGAAGCGCCAAGCCCACCAGGGCGAATTTAGATCTCAGCATGTTTATCTCCCAGTTCTCTGCTTCCGGATTGGGGAACCTTCAATAAAAGATTCCAGCTGGTCAAGAGCCAGCAAGGCAGGTGAAATATTCTAACCGCCAAGAGATGCAAAGAACCAGCCACCTGGCCCTCCTTGAACGATGTTGCAGAAACCTGTTTTTACTAATTTTAGCTTTACTAATATAGCAAAAGGATACTAGGATAGAAGCTGAACATATAACAATATAACAAGAGGAGACCTGTAATGGCTCACGTTGTCATCCTGGGTGCAGGGACTGGTGGTATGGCTGCCGCCTATGAATTGCGCCATAAACTGGACAAATCCCACGAAGTCACTGTCATCAATGAACGCGATTACTTTCAGTTTGTACCTTCCAACCCTTGGGTGGGTGTAGGCTGGCGCAGTGGCAGCGACATCAGCTTCAAGATCGCTCCTCAGCTGAAAAAACACAAAATCAACTTTATTGCCCAAAAAGTTGAAAAAATTGACCCCGAAAACAAGAGCCTGGCCTTGGCAAACGGTGAAGCTGTCAGCTATGACCACCTGATGATCATGACCGGACCCAAGCTGGCTTTTGAAGAAGTGCCTGGTTCCGGCCCCCACGGTGGTTATACCCAGTCAGTCTGTACCCTGGATCACGCCGAAGCGTCCTACAAGAATTTTGAAGAACTCTGCGAGGAACCCGGCCCGGTCGTTGTCGGTGCCATGGCGGGAGCCAGCTGTTACGGCCCTGCCTATGAATACGCCTTTATCCTCAACAAGGAACTGCAAAACCGCAAGGTGCGTGACAAGGTTCCCATGACCTTTGTTACCAGCGAACCCTACATTGGCCACCTGGGCCTGGGCGGCGTGGGTGACTCCAAATCCCTGCTGGAATCCGATCTGCGTAACCACCACATCAAGTGGATCTGCAATGCCAAGGTCAGTAAGATCGAAGAAGGCATGATGTACGTGGATGAGCACAATGAAGAGGGCGAAGTCATCAAGCAGCATGAACTCCCCTTCAAGCACTCCATGATGCTGCCCGCCTTCAAGGGCGTGGATTGCGTGGCCGAAGTACCCGACTTGTGCAACCCTCGGGGCTTCGTCAAGGTGGATGACCACCAGCGTAGTCCTGTCTATGACAATATCTGGGCTGCCGGGGTTTGTATTGCCATTCCCCCCGTTGAGAAAACACCGGTTCCCGTCGGTGTGCCCAAAACCGGCTATATGATCGAATCCATGGTCACTGCCATCGTGGAAAACATCAACGCGGTACTCAAGGGCGAAGAACCCACCTCCGAAGCCACCTGGAATGCCATCTGTCTGGCTGACATGGGCGATACCGGCGCGGCCTTTGTTGCCCTGCCACAGATCCCTCCCCGCAATGTCAGCTGGTTCAAGAAAGGCAAGTGGGTGCATGTTGCCAAGGTGGCCTTTGAAAAATACTTCATCCGCAAGATGAAAACCGGCAATCATGAACCCTTCTACGAGAAGCAGATCCTGAAAATGATCGGGGTTGAACGCCTCAAATAACCCCCTACTCCGGGGAGTGGGTTCAGCCTGCTTCCCGGTACCAACCCCCTACTCTGCAGCTTATTGTTGCAAAAAATATTCAAAGGCCTAACCTCTTGGCTTTTCACAAGCCACAAAGCGCCGTTTCATGTTCTCCTTGCGTCCTCCCGAACAGACCCGAAAGCTGTTTCATCTGGCCTGGCCTCTCCTCCTATCCAACTGCACCGTCCCCCTGCTGGGATTGGTGGATACCAGCGTACTCGGCCACCTGCCTGATGAGCGTTATCTGGCAGCAGTGGCACTGGGTGCGGTTATCTTCAGTTTTCTCTACTGGGGCTTCGGTTTTTTACGCATGGGCACCACCGGATTAGTAGCACAAGCCTGGGGTAAAAAAGATCGCCAGGGTCTGGGGCGACTGCTTCTTCAGGCCCTGAGTCTAGCCCTGCTTCTGGGACTGGCTCTACAGCTGCTGCGCCCTTTTTTAAGCGAGCTTCTGGGTCTACTGGAAGGCAGTCCCACAACCCAACCCCTGGCCGAAGACTATGTGGCTATCCGCCTGTGGAGTGCACCGGCTGCACTGGTGCAGTACGTTATTCTAGGCGTTGCCATCGGCTTGGGTCGTACCCGGATCGTTCTCCTGCTACTGGTGACAGGTAACGGTATAAACATCCTTCTGGACCTTTGGTTCGTACTCGGGTTGGGCTGGACCAGTGCCGGGGTTGCCTGGGCCAGCCTTCTGGCTGAAGTAACCACTGCCAGCCTGGGGCTTGCCTGGTTGCTCAAAACCTGTCGGCAATTACAGATTCCCTTAAAGGGATTGCACCCAGAGCCCAAGGCACTTAAAAAGCTACTGGTGGTCAATGCCGATCTCTTTGTACGCACCCTCGCCCTGTTGCTGGCCCTCGCTTTTTTCACGCGCCAGGGAGCGAGTCAGGGAGATAGTTATCTGGCGGCCAATGCCGTACTCATGCAGTTGGTCATGCTCTCCAGCTACCTGCTGGATGGTTTTGCCCAGGCCGTGGAAGGTCGCTTTGGTAAGGCTTATGCCCGCAGCTTTGACGAGGCTCGAAGCATTTATCACGCCGGTCGCTGGTTATCGGTGATGACCGCAGTCTTGATCACTTTTCTAGCTTGGTTAGGCGGACCCTGGCTGATTGATCAACTCACCAGCCTGGTTGAAGTTCGTGAGCTGGCAAAAACCTACCTACCCTGGTTATGGCTGCTTTTGCCCGTTTCGCTGTGGTGTTATCTGTATGACGGGGTTTTTATTGGAGCCACCTGGACGGCAGCCATGAGAAACAGCCTGCTGCTGGCACTGAGCGGCTTTTTGCTCGCCTGGTGGCTACTCAAAGGTTATGGTAACCACGGTCTTTGGGCTGCTTTCCTGCTGTTTAATGGCCTGCGCGGACTGATCCTGGGCTGGATCTTCCAACGCAAATTCTCAGTGATCAACTAGTTCTCAGCCCGGGCTGCGGCTTCTTGTTCGCGTTCTGCGGCAACAGCTTGGCGAGCTTGAGTAATCTCTGGCATCTTGTCTTCGATCCAGTTAGCAATGCCGGCCACCTGCTGTGCTGCTTCTTCACCCAATGCTGACAGGGAGTAGTCAACATGGGGCGGCACAACCGGATAGGAAATACGCTTCACAAAACCATCGCTTTCCAGCGCTTGAAGTGTCTGCGCCAGCATCTTCTCACTAACGCCTTTAATCTTGCGCCTTAAATCGCTGAATCTCAGAGTTTGCCCCTGAAGAGCAACCAGGATTAACACCCCCCAACGGCTGGTAATGTGCTTGAGTACATCGCGCGATGGACACTGGTCGGAAAACAGATCCCCACGTCGAAAACGTTCGGTAAAACTCGCTGCGTCTTGATCGTCAAGAACTGCCGTTTGCGTAGAAATATTTTTTTTCATACTTACCTTTTTGCATGTACTTACTAAAAGTAATTTATGTTGCTAGTCTGCGCAGTATCACAGCAAAGCACAAGTGATTTTTACCTGAAAGAGGATGAAACCATGCTACTAGTAACCGGTGCCAGCGGCCAATTGGGTCGCCTTGTTATCGAAGAACTACTCAAAACCCAACCAGCAGATCAGATCATTGCGGCTGTTCGCTCGCCGGAAAAGGTGGCCGATCTGGCAGACCAGGGTGTTCTGATTCGCCAGGCAGATTACTCTCAACCCGAAACCTTAAAAACGGCCTTTGCAGGCGTTGACCGGGCGTTATTAATCTCCTCCAGTGAAGTGGGGCAAAGATTCACCCAGCACCAGAATGTCATCAATGCAGCCAAGGAAGCAGGCGTATCCCTACTGGCCTACACCAGCATTCTGCGCGCACCTGAAAGCAAACTGGGCCTGGCCGAGGAACACCGGCAGACTGAAAAGACGCTGGCAACTTCTGGTTTGGATTACACCCTGCTGCGCAATGGCTGGTATACCGAAAACTATATGGCCAGCCTTCCCGCCGCCCTGGATTTCGGTGTTTTTCTGGGAGCAGCCGGGGAAGGACGCATTGCCTCAGCGGCTCGCAGAGATTATGCCGCTGCTGCTGCTAAAGTCCTGACCAGTGAAGACCAGGCCGGCAAGGTTTACGAATTAGCCGGAGACGAGAGCTACACCCTGGGTGAACTGGTCGAGGAACTCAATCGGCAAACCGGGAAAAGCATCAGCTACCAGAATCTGCCAGCAGCTGATTTTGCTGCAGCCCTCAAGGAAGCGGGCCTGCCCGAGCCTCTGGCAGAATTGCTGGCTGATTCCGATGCTGGAGCTGCGGAAAACGAACTCCTGGATAGCAGCCATCAACTGAGCCAGTTGATCGGCCGACCTACTACACCTCTGGCCAGCATGATCGAGGAAACCCTCGAGCAATAGGGCTGAGAATGAAAAACCACCCGGGAGGCAAATCCCGGGTGGTTTTAAGACTCTTTCTTACTTATTGCAGGTAAGCCCCACCACAAACTGGATTGTAGGTTCCGGTTATGTGAGAGCTGGCTTCACTGGTTAGATAGCGCACGGTATTGGCAACATCATCAGGCTGGGCAATGCGCTGAGTCGGCGTGATGCTGCGAATAAAGTCCTTGAATTCTTCTGGTGCTTCACGGGTTGCATCCGTTTCAACCATACCGGGTGCCACAATATTGGAAGTAATCCCGTAGGGACCTAATTCCTGTGCCAAGTATTTATTAAAGCTATCCAGTGCCCCCTTGGCTGAACCATGGGCAATAAAACTGGGCGCAGGGCTTTCCGACAGGGTGCTGGAAATAAACACCAGGCGGCCAAACTGCTTTTCTTTCATGCTGGCTGCAGCCAGCTTGGCTGACTGATAGGCCGCATGCATTTCATCATTCAGCTTTTGCGAAAACTCTTCCCAAGTCTGATCCATAAAGGGCTTGGGAGTAAAAGTCATGTTGGCGTTGGATACCAGAACATCCACCCCGGAATATTCCTTTTGGATTTTTTCAAACATGGCTTCCAACTGAGCATCATCGCGGACATCAGCCTGAACCGGATAGGCTTCACCACCTTCGGCTTTAATTTCTTCAGCCAGATCAGCAGCGACCTGGGCGCTATTCACATAGTTGATAAAGACACGATAGCCATCTGCAGCCAGGGCTTTTGCCGTTGCTGCACCGATACCACGAGCACCACCGGTGATTAATGCATTGCGTTTGCTCATCTAGAGATCCTCTAATATTGCTGGTTTATCCTGATCCTCGAGGATCAGGATTCATTGAGTTTGCGGAGATTACCGATAATCTCTGCAAGATGAGCCTGGTTTACGGCCACTTCATCAGCCGTCAGGCCCGCTTGTGCGTCCTGCAAAACATTCCTTGCGATGGCCGAACATTGATCGACCACACTCATTGCCTGGGGGGTCAGAGAGATCAGCTTTATACGGGCATCGTCATCAGCCTTGCGTACTTGTATCCATCCGCGCTTTTCCAACCCCTTGATGGATCGGCTTACACTGGACTTTTCCAGATACAGCAACTCTCCTATTTGTCTCTGGGTGCTTGGCTCCTGATTGACCAGCACCAAAATGACGCCCCACTGCTCGGCAGTCAGCTCGATACCGGCTTCTTTAAAACGCTTGTGCAACAGTTGGTTAAACAGGCGGCTGGCTAGTCCGGTCAAATGACCCAGCGACTGGATTTGTTGATATGGATGCATGGAATCTCTTGAACTCAATTTGGTTGTATATACAACCTTAAAGAAATTTGATCAGCAACACAAGCGGGCAACAACTGGAATAATCTAAAAGTTGAGAAAAGGGGGTCAAGGTAAGGAGATGGCTACTTCTGATCAGATAGAAACTTAACCCTACCCAACCTGCCTGGGTAGGGTTCAAACAACCCAATTTGTTCAGGCAGGTCTCGAATCAGTGCCAGGATTCATCAGACATTTCGCAGTCGTTCTTCTTCAGCCGTTTGGGCTGGCAACCCCAGCTTGGCATGGTAAGCGGCCATGCCTTGACGGTAGAGCGAAAAGCCCCAGCCCAAACACAGGAAGACCATTACAGAAGTCATTAAATAATAGGATGCCAGGCTTCCTACACCCAGAATTGACAGCTCCCGGGTAACTACATCCAGGTAAAGAAAAGTGCACATTTGAATAACAACCAGGGAGCCAGCGACCAAAAGAATCCAGGCGGTTGCCAGCTTCCAAGAAGCACCTCGGTGAAGAAAAAAACCCAGGCAATAAAAAGCTGCCCCCACCACCAGTACACTAGCAACACTCAAAAACAAAGCGGAGAAATCAACTTTCTCAAGGCTGGTGATCAAAAGAAGACTATTTAAGACGAGAATACAAAAACCGCAGACAATATAACTGAGAATACCCAAAAAGTTTCGCATCCTTTGCTCCTTGATTCCCTGGATGGGTTTGATCCTTGATGAAAAAAGCGATCACCAATATAAGCCAAGCAACCACTTTTGTATAGAAGCTGGCATAAGCTGCTTTTGAATAGTCCTTTTAAAGCTTTAATCCGGCTGTTTTTGTTGAATTTGATCCAGTTTTCTACCTTCGAGGGTAAAAGCCTTGGCAAAGCAAGTCACCCAGGTAGCCTGCAGGGGCTCCAGTTCAAACAAACAAAAATCATCCAGCCCGCGCAGAACCTCCAGGGTCGATCCCAACTGTGCCTGCATTTTATCGAGTAGAAGCTGAGAGGCTGCCGTGGCTTTATCCAACTGGCGGGCTGTCACCTGGATACTGGCACGCTGGCGAGCAAAGATATTACTGGCCTGCTCTTCTGCTTCAATAAAAAGAAGGCTCGCCTGGGCAGACGCTTGCAGATTACCCGTATGCTGAGCCAGCCGGGAGATAAAAATAAAAAAGCAATCCTGCTCATAAATCAGGGGAGCATAGCTGCTAAAAGGCTGGCCTTCAGGCGTTACCGTGGCCAGGATGCCGCTTTTAAACTGACTGATAAACGCCAGAACTTCTTTTTGAATAGCCGCTGTATCCGGCGATTTCTGCTGCATCACCACCCCTCTCCTGTATCAGGAAATCCAATACTGACCCTTATTCAACGGGTTTAAAGACTGATAATAAATACCGTTTTTATTATATAGTTTTATTTGAGTGCTGCCTCCACAGCCGCCTGGGCATGAATGGCCGTGGTATCAAAAAGAGGCACCTTGGTATCCTGCTGATTCACTAACAAGCCTATTTCCGTACACCCCAGAATCACGGCTTCGGCCCCCTCGGCCGCAAGGCGATGTATGGCATCCAGATAAACCTGTCGTGATTCAGGCTTAATCTCTCCAAGACAGAGCTCTTCGTAAATAACCCGGTGGATTTCCTTGCGCTCAGCCATCGAAGGCACCAAAACCTCCAGACCGAACCGATCTTTCAAGCGTCCCTTGTAAAAATTCTGCTCCATGGTAAAAGCAGTTCCCAAGAGTCCCACCCTCTGAACGTCAGCTGCCACCAGCTTTTGTGCGGTAGCATCAGCCAGGTGCAACAGTGGAATACTCAAAGCTGCTTCTATTTCGGGAGCAACCTTATGCATGGTGTTGGTACAAATTAGCAAGAAATCGGCGCCGCCCGCTTCCAGTTGACGGGCCGATTCCACCAGAATAGTGGCGGTGGCTGCCCAGTTACCCTGATGTTGCAAGGCTTCTATCTCGGCAAAATCCACACTCTTAAGCAGAATTTTGGCCGAATGCAGTCCTCCCAGCCGAGCCTTGATACCCTGGTTGATGGCGGTGTAATAATCCCGCGTTGATTCCCAGCTCATTCCTCCGAGCAGACCGATGGTTTTCATGCTGTTCTCCTTGTTGCGATCAGTGGGACCTTGGCGACGACCTTGTGACTGCTTCAGCAACCTCCAGGCGGCAGATTTCTTCAGGCCATTCGATCTCCAGCGTAGAATGCTGCACAGGGTAGCCATCGATCACCTCGCGTAAGCGCTTTTTAAGGGTCTCATAGGCAGTGGCATCCAGAGCTTCGGCTGTCACCAGATGCGCGCTTAAAACCTGCTGTTCGCCATCCAGAGACCAAAGATGTAAATGGTGAACGGAAGCCACCTGATCGACACTCAGCAGTTGTTTCTCCAACTCATCCAGATCAACTGAAGCGGGTGAAGCCTGAAGAAAAACAGGCAGCAGCTGTTTGAGCTGCTTAATCACATTAACCAGAATATAGAGGGTGATCAAAATCGCCAGCAAGGGATCAAGAAAAGGCAGGTCCCAAAACATCAGAACCACGGCCACAATCAGAATCGCCACCCAGCCCAGTACATCTTCAAGCAGGTGCAAAGCAACGACCCGGATATTAGCCCCCTCACTGCGACTCAAACGCAACATGGCCAGACCGTTAACGACAATGCCCAGAAGCGCCAGCAAGAGCATGCCTTGCGGATGAGCTGCTTCCGGTTCCAGCAAACGCGGTAGCGCTTCGCTCAGTATAAAAAGGGAACTGAGCAATAGCAGGAGCGCACTCAGTAAAGCCCCTAGCAGGGTAAAGCGTCGATAACCGTAGGTATAGGTATTGGTGCGGCCTTTGCGAGAAAGGGACTCAAAATACCAGGCCTGACCCAGTGCAAAGGAATCACCCAGGTCATGAATCGCATCGGCCAGGATGGCAGTACTGTTGGTCAGGATGCCACCGATAAATTCGATCAGGGTAAACCCCAGATTAAGAAAAAAGGCCAGCTTCAGATTGCCCGTTGCCGAATGGGCAGAATGCCCGCCCGCTGGATGGTGGTGATGAGAAGCTCCCATAACACTGCCTCTTTCCAGAAAAAAATCGACCGGGCCACTTCAGCCAGCTAGCTCCAGTGGCCCGGAAGGGTTTCTATCAGAACAGGAGAATCTTGAAACCGATCAGAATCAGAATAATACCGCCAAGAAGCTCCGCCTTGCTTTCCAACCAGGTTCCGCTTTTCACCCCCACCTGAACACCGGCCAGACTAAAGCCCAGGGTGGTCACACCGATCAGTGCGCAAGCCATCAGGGGATCAAAATCCAGCAGGGTCAGGGTAAAACCGGCAGCCAGGGCATCAATACTCGTGGCGATAGCCAGAACCAGCAAAACCCGATGGGTGACCTGGGCCAGATCTTCCTCGATGCCTTCCACCAGGGCTTCATAAATCATTTTACTGCCGATCAACAGCAAGAGGGCAAAGGCAATCCAGTGGGCGTAGCTTTCTATCCAGCCAAGAACTCCCCGACCTCCCAGGTAGCCTAGCAGGGGCATCAGCGCCTGGAAACCACCAAAATAAAGGCCTGCCTTGATGCCCAGCTTGAGTGGTGAAGCCTTTTGTTTGGCTCCCAAACCGATAGAAACAGCGAAAGCATCCATACTCAGGGCCACGGCCAACAACAAGACTTCAAGCATTACCGTTTTTTCCTTCAATCATCTCATTTATACAATGGGAAAGATGCCATCGCGGTGGTCATCCACGATGGCTACAGGGGGTGTTAGTCTGCTGCGGTTTCCTGGCTAATATCCTGAAGAGCCTTGACCAGGGTTTGCGGTTCCTGGGCACCGGAAATCAAGTAGCGCTGGTTAATAATATAGGCAGGCACTGAACTGACTCCGGCCTCTTGCCAGCGGGCTTCATCATCACGAACTGCCTGGCTGTAGGCATCACCAGCAAGAATCTCCTCGGCAGCCTGTGCATCCAAACCGACTGTTTGTGCCAATTCAGCCAGCACCTGAGGGTCGGAGATCTTGGCATCCTGACCAAAATGGGCTGTAAAAAGTGCTTTTTTCATCGGGGTTTGCAGGCCAGCTTCAGCAGCCCATTTGACCAGCCGGTGGCCATCAAAGGTATTGCGGGTATGTCGCTCCTGCAAGGCGGAAAAATCCAGCCCCAGCCCCTGGGCTATTTCCTGCATCTGGCTCTGAATGCCTTCCATCTCTTCTTCTGAGCGACCGTATTTGCGACTCAAGGCCTCAAGGATAGGCTCACCCTCTGCACTGGGATCAGGGTTAAGCTCAAAGGCATGCCACTCCACCTGGAATTCCATTTCCCCTTCCAGTTGCCGCATGGCCTCTTCCAAACGGGCATAGCCGATAGCACACCAGGGGCAGGCAATATCGGAAACAATATCAATTTTAACGGGGGTCATAAAAACTCCAACTCAATTCAAGGGGTTGCTGCGTGCATTTCTTGCACTAACTGATGGATCAATTCTGCAGCAGGAAGTTCACGCGCCTGGGGAGCACCTTGCCCGGCCCAGTGGACACCAAAATCATTGCGACCCTGCTGGCTGGCGGCTGCAGCAAGTTGCTTGGCTGCATCATAGGCTAGAGGGTAGGCTGCCGGCCGAGGTCCGGGGTTTTCTTCACAGAACTGGATCAAGCGATTACTCATGGCTCGAGCCGGACGCCCGGAAACCACCGAGGTCAGACGGGTTTGACTGGCCGCCTCGCTTAATAATTGCTGACGATAGGCTGTAGATGCCAGGGATTCAGGGCAGCCAATAAAAGCCGTACCCAATTGTGCTGCGACCGCACCCAAGCTCAGAACCCGCTGAATATCCATCCCGGTCATTAGCCCCCCTGCTGCGATTACGGGTGTTTTCATCTTCGCAACGACTTGAGAGACCAGGGCATCAGTGGTCAGCTGTTCATCTTCGTCTTCCGGGTAAAAACAGCCACGATGGCCTCCCGCCTCGATTCCCTGAGCCACCAAAGCATCCATGCCCAGGGCTTCAGCCCTGCGAGCTTCGTCCAGGTTGGTAATCGAAGCCAGCAGCAGACAACCCGCCTTTTGCAGACTACGAACAGTGTCTTCTTGCGGCAAGCCAAAATGAAAACTGACCACGGCCGGTTTGAATTCCAGCAGGATATCCAGTTGTTCAGGGGCTTCCAGAAAGGAGGTGTAGACTTCACTGAGTTGTCCAGGACGGCTGGCCCCAGTTTCGGTAAACAGCGGCTGTAGGTGATTCAACCAGGCTTCTTCCTGCTGGAGAACACGTGCAGGTGGCTGATGGCAAAACACATTGGCGTTAAAAGGTCGTTCTGTCAGCTGACGGGTGGCTACTAGCTGTTCGCGGGCCACAGTTGCTGAACTGGCTCCCAATCCCAACGAGCCCAGCGCACCAGCATTACAAACTTCAGCAGCCAAGTGTGGAGAGGCTACACCCGCCATGGGCGCTTGAATCACTGGATAACGGCATCCCAGCTTGTGTAAAAAATCAGCAGAGCCAGCCATAAACCCCTCTCCTTTCCCGAATCAATATTGTCTAGAGCGGAAATACTAGCAAAAAAAACCAAACCAGGCAGATGAATCAGTAAATAAAAAGCCAGCTGAATTCAGCTGGCTGGGTTACCTGAAGGCTACAAAAACCCTGCTGTGAATCCTGAGCGGACATCCCGACCGCTCAGGAGAATCACTAACGCAAGCGAGTCAACATACGTGAAGGCTGCTCCAGGTAGCTTTTCCAGAGATTGCAAAAGCGTGCCATAGTGGCGCCATCAATAATCCGGTGATCACCGGACCAGCTGACCTGCAAGATCTTACGGGCTTCCACTTCTCCGGCGGCGTTGAAGCGAGGCAGCTCCTGAATGCGGCCCAGGGCAACGATGGCCACTTCCGGCTTGTTGATGATCGGGGTGGCAACTGTGCCGCCCAGAACACCAATATTGGAGATGCTGATACTTCCTCCCTTCATGGAATCCGGAGCCAATTTGCCTTCTCTGGCTTCATCCGTCAGCCGGTTCACCTCGGCAGCAATTTCCACCAGGGATTTGTTCTGCACCTGTTTGACATTAGGCACCAGCAGGCCCCGCGGTGTATCCGCAGCCATGCCAATGTTGACGTCTTGCAGGTAGGTGATCTCCGTGACCGCCTCGTTAACACGGCTGTTGAGCAATGGATATTCCTGAATCGCCAAGGCCAGAGCCTTCATAAAGAAGGGCATCAAGCTCAGGCGCAGCCCCTCGGCTTCAAGATCCGGTTTGAGTTCCAGTCGTAGTGCCTCCAACCGGGTCACATCCACCTCTTCGGCGTAGGTGAAATGAGGAATACTGCTGGCCGAGGCCTGCATCTGCTTGGCCATGGCTGCCTGAATCCCTGTCAAAGGCCGGGTTAGATCGCCTGCTCCCGGGGTTTCTTCTTTCTGAGCCGGGGATTGCTGAGCCGTCCCCTCTTGATAAGGCAGGAGATCCTCTTTCAAAACCCGTCCATCTTTACCACTCCCCTGAATCTGGCTGAGATCCAGTTCCAGCTCCCGGGCGATTCGACGCACTGCTGGAGTCGCCAGAGCCTTGCCGGAGCAGGGTGTTTCTGATGAAGAAGCTGGCGGATTGCTTTTTTCGACAGCGGCGGGCTCACTTGCTGTAGCCGCAGGTTTATCAGATGCCGGAGTAGCCCTCTCTTCATCGCCTTCACGTTCGATTTCAAACAGAGGCTGACCGACCTTGGCAATTTCACCCGGCTGGTAATACAAGCGTGAAATACGACCGGTATGCATGGCGGTAATTTCCACCAGGGCCTTATCGGTCATAACATCGGCTACCGGCTGATCTTCCTCGACTTGATCACCTTCCTGCAGATGCCATTCGACCAGCTCACATTCGACAATGCCTTCACCAATGTCCGGCAGGATAAAGTCTTCTTTCATCTCTGGCCTCCTTAGTAATCCAGGCTCGCCCGGATAGCATCCAGGGTGCGGTGTTCATTGGGCAGGTATTCATTCTGCAGTGCCAGCGGGAAGGGCGTATCCCAGCCGGTAACTCGCACTATGGGGGCTTCCAGATAAAGAAAGCAGACTTCCTGAAGACTGGCGGCCAGTTCGGCCCCGAAACCCGAGGTTTTGGGTGCTTCATGGTTAATCAAAAGCCGGCCGGTTTTCTTCACCGAAGCAGCCAGGGTATCCCTGTCCCAGGGCAGGAGCGTGCGCAGATCGATGACTTCACAGGAGATGCCCTCCTCTGCCGCCATCTCGGCAGCCTTTTCAATCACCTGCATCTGCGCTCCCCAGGCCACCAGGGTAATATCCGTGCCTTCACGCAGTACTTCTGCCTGGCCCAGAGGGATTTCATAATCTTCCTCCGGCACTTCACCGGTTGAGGCACGATAGAGTTTCTTGGGCTCGAAAAAGAGCACCGGATCAGGCTCACGGATAGAGGCCAGCAAGAGCCCCTTGGCCTGATGCGGGTTACGAGGCACCACCACTTTCAAACCGGGGGTATGGGTGAAATAGGCTTCAGGCGACTGGGAATGATAAAGCCCCCCGTGAATCCCACCGCCATAGGGTGCACGAACCGTCAGTTGACCGACATCGAACTGATCACCGGAACGATAACGAAATTTGGCGGTTTCATTCACGAGCTGGTCAAAAGCCGGGAAGATATAATCGGCAAACTGGATTTCTGCAACCGGCACCTGACCCTGGGCAGCCAGGCCATTGGCCAGTCCCAGAATCCCCTGTTCGGTGAGGGGCGTATTAAAGCAGCGATCCTTACCGTATTTTTCCTGCAGATGACTGGTCGCCCGGAAGACACCGCCAAAAGCGCCAACATCCTCACCAAAACAAAGAACGCGCTCGTCCTGCTGCATGGCCGTATCCAGGGCCATATTCACCGCCTGCAAAAGATTCATCTGACTCATGCTTGCTTCCTCCCTGCTGTGGCCGGATAGGCTTCAGGGTGACGCTCAACCAGATCTCGGGCTTCTTCCAATTGCTCCTGCAGATGCCAGGGCATCTCCTTGTAGACATCGGTAAAGAGCTCCTCCAGCGGCGGCTTGGGCACTTTCTCCGCTTTTTTCATCGCGGTGATCACAGCCTGGCGGTGTTCTTCACGCCGGGTTTCATCCTCTTCTTCACTCCACCAACCCTGATGAATCAACCATTGACGGAAACGCGCCACCGGGTCTTTCTGGCGCCAGCGTTCCTCCTCTTTGCGACTGCGATAGCCACTGGGATCGTCGGAACTGGAGTGAGCACCCAAACGATAGGTCATGGCTTCAATCAGCACCGGCTGGTGTTCCTCAACAGCCATCTTGCGTGCCAGACGAGTTGCCTCGTAAACAGCCAGGGCATCATTGCCATCCACCCGCAGGGTTTTCAGACCATAGCCGGGACCACGCCCAGCCACACCATCGCCCGCCAGCTGCTCATGCACCGGGGTGGAGATGGCATAACCGTTATTACGGCAAAAGAAAATCACGGGAACCCGGAATACACCGGCCATATTCAGGGCAGCGTGAAAATCCCCTTCCGAGGCTGCACCTTCACCGAAATAGCAGATCACACAGTTTTTCTGCCCTGATCGCTTGTAGCCCAGGGCATAACCGGTTGCCTGAGGCAGTTGGGTTCCCAGTGGGGATGAAATGGTCATGTAATGAAGATCACGGGAGCCATAATGGATGGGCATCTGCCGACCCTTGCCCAGATCCTTTTCATTGGAAAAAATCTGGTGCATAAACTGCTCCAGCGGGAAGCCGCGGAAGGCCAGCGCCCCCTGCTCCCGGTACTGGGCCATGATCAGGTCATCTGCGGCCAGAGCCGCCGTACTACAGATATCAGCGGCCTCTTCACCGGTTTCGGTCATATAGAAGCTGACCCGCCCCTGGCGCTGGGAAGCCAAAAGGCGTTCATCCAATGCACGGATAAACAGAAAGGTATCGTGGATTTTCAAGGCCAGTTCGCGGGATATATCCGGTGCTTTTGCACCTGGATAGAGGTTGCCATCCTGTTGCAGGAGAGCAAAGGTGGGCAAAACCGAAGTTTGTGGGTCCACAAACTCAGGGTGCTGAATCAGCTCTACGTCAAAACTACGCAGGTCACTCATAACCCATTTTCCTTCTTCTTGTTGTCGTTACCCTGAACCGCTTGTGGCAGTCAGGAAGAATCCGGATGGGAAGATCGTCCCCACCCGGAAGAGAAGCAATTCAGAGGCCTTGAATCTGTGTGATGAGCGCCGCTCAGACCAGGCGAAATTGAAAGAAAACGCGCAGTTTACATCCGGTAAATGAGCACTTTGAATTCAATTTCAACGCAGTATCAGCAAGCGCAATAACAAATTCTCGGCCTCTTAGGTTTAGATTAGCAGAGTCTCGCCTACCAGCCAGAAGAAGGGAAGAGGTAAACCGCTCAGTTATCAGACTCGCCGGTCACGGCTGGAATAAAATCGGCATAGCCGCGTTCACGCATGGCCTGCAGGGGAATAAATTCCATCGCCGCAGAATTCATGCAATAGCGCAGGCCCGTTGGCTGGGGACCATCTTCAAAAACATGCCCCAGGTGAGAATCAGCCAGACGGCTGCGGATTTCAGTACGCACACTCAACCAGGAGCGATCTTCCCTTTCTACCACAACCGAGGGGCTGATGGGGCGGGTAAAACTGGGCCAGCCAGTACCTGAGCGATATTTATCGCGGGAGGAAAACAAGGGCTCACCCGAGACGATATCCACATAAAGCCCCGGACGCTTTTCATCCCAGTAGGCATTTTCAAAAGGCCGTTCCGTGCCCTCCTCCTGAGTCACTTCAAATTCTTCATCACTCAGGCGCTGACGCAGAACTTGATCGGAGGGTTTTTGATAGTTGGGTCCGGGTGGCCCCTGAACCGCTGCAGAGTCAGCCTCCGGATGAAAACGGGAAAAATCCAACTGCTGATCGTCTCCCCAAACTTCCTCGATAAACTGGTAACGTCCGGAATTATGGGTATAGAACTTGTAGCGCAGGGGGTTTTTACGGTAGTAATCCTGGTGATAGTCTTCCGCCCGATAAAAGCGCTCAAAGGCTTCAATTTCGATCACCAGAGGTTCGTCATAACGATCACTGTTTTTCAGGGCTTGCAAGGAAGCCTCGGCCACTCTTTGCTGCTGGGAGGAATGATAAAAAATGCCGGGACGATACTGACGACCGCGATCAACAAACTGGCCCTGGTTATCCGTGGGGTCCATAAATCGCCAGAAGCCCTCGACCAAACCTTCGTAGGTAATTACTTGAGGGTCGTAATACACCTGAACAGCCTCGGTGTGTCCCGTCTGTCCCGAAGAAACCTCTTCATAGGTAGGCTGGGCTTCATCACCCCCGGTATAGCCGGAAACGGCTTCCAGGACACCGGGGATTTTTTCAAACCCCTCTTCAACACACCAGAAACAGCCACCGGCAAAGGTGGCTACTGCCGCTTCATCCAGGGAAGTCGAAGCGGCATCCTGAGTTTCCTGTGATTGGGCCTGCCAGGCCAAAAGCGCCAGCAATCCAGTGCTCGCCAGAACAGCAAAAGAACGCTTCATGATTAAACCTCCAAAGGTGGATACACCTTTGGAGGTCAGGCCAGGTCAAGAGTTCCCGACCCAGGATCAGGATTCCGGCAATAGCTGCTCGTAACGCTGGTCGGTCAAGGTTTTCAAAAAGGCGACCAGGGCATCAATGCGACGGTCATCCAGTGCCGGACCGGATTCCAGCAAATCCAGGGACAGGTTTTGCGGCACTTCCGGAGCAGCCCAGTTTTCTCCCGTTTCGGGGTTGATCTGACGTGCAGGTGAACGGCTGTTGTACTGATTATAAAAAAGCACCACGGTACGCAAATCCTGGAAAACACCATTGTGCATATAGGGGCCGGTGACCGCGACATTACGCAGGGAAGGCGTTTTAAACTTACCCTTGTGCTCGGGATCATCAATCTGTGGATGTTGGAAAAGCCCGGTATCTACAGCATCCGAATTTCGAGCTGCATTCAGCTGCTGATTGGCCGGCACGCCGATATTGTGGAATTCATAGTTACTGAAGGTTTCCCGCTCAGCCCGAGGCGAAGTATGTAATTGATGGCAGGAGTTGCAATTGGTGAATTGCTGGGAGAAAAACAGGGTACGACCCAATTCCTCCTGCTGGGTAAACTCCACCTCTCCTCTTAGATAGCGGTCATAACGCGAATCAAAGGGGGCAAAGAAATCGGTTTCTTCAAAGGCAGCAATAGCATCAGCCATGGCTTCATAGAGCGCCTGGGGGTCTTCGCTCACGGCTTCACCGTAGAGTTGAGCAAACTGCTGGCGGTAGTGTTCTTTCTCCAGCAAACGCTCAGCGGCAGTTGCAGCATCCGGCAGGGCCATTTCCACAGGATTCAGAGGCGGCCCCATGGCCTGTTCAGCCAGACTGTTGGCCCGACCATCCCAGAAAAGGCCGCCAGCATATTCACCATTAGCCTTGAGATGGAATTCGGGGGTTAAAGCGGCATAGCCTGCTGAGGGGGTATTGCGGTTACCCAACGAATGACCATCATCACCCAGGGATGCAGAACCGGCAACGCCATTATCACGTGCATCCATAAAGCCCTGATCGGGAACATGGCAGGTGGCACAGGACTGGGTGCGATCCTGGGACAGAATCGGATCAAAAAACAGCTGCTGCCCCAAACGCGCCTTGGCCTCTTGATCCGGGTCGGAGGCGCTGACCTGAGTACCCGCCAAGACCAGAGCAAGGAGCAGGCCTCGTCCAAAAAGCCTTGCCTTACAAGTTGTTACTGCCATTTTCATCCCCTTATATCCCCGATAAGTGTGCGGTCAAAAAGATTTTACTGCATCTGCCTTTCAATCACAAATGAGAAGTGTTATTGTCTAGAAACGTTATTCATTAGCAAGGAGTCACCGCATGAAAGCACTACCTTCTCTAGCCATCCTGGCCGCAGCTACCGGCCTGGTTGCACTGACCGGCTGCCAAGCCACCAGCAATGAAGAGACCCAGGCAACGCCCGCTTCGGTTTTAGATACCTATGCCGATATCGCTGAAGCTGGTTACACGGATTCTGTAATCACAGCCAAGGCACTGCGCGGAGAAATTCAGGATCTGCTTGACCAACCCACTGAAGAAAACCTCAAGGCCGCACGTCTGGCCTGGCTGGAAGCCCGTGTACCCTACCAGCAAACCGAGGTTTACCGCTTTGGTAATGCCATCGTTGATGATTGGGAAGGCAAGGTAAACGCCTGGCCCCTGGATGAAGGCCTGATCGATTATGTCGACACCAGTAGCTATGGTGAGACCTTTGCCGAAAACCCCTATTATTCGGCCAATGTCATTGCCAATGAAACCCTGACCGTAGGCAACCGCACGCTTGATGCCTCCAGCATCACGCCTGAACTGCTGGGTGAAACCCTGCACGAAATCGGTGCCGTGGAAGCCAATGTTGCCACCGGTTACCATGCGATTGAATTTCTCCTCTGGGGCCAGGATCTTTACGGCACCAACCCAGGTAATGGTGAGCGCCCTGCCACCGATTTCAGCCTGGAAAACTGCACCGGCGGTAACTGCGATCGCCGTCGCGACTACCTGGTAGCTGCCACCGACCTGTTGATCACGGATCTGGAAGAAATGGCAGGCAACTGGGCCGAGGGTGGTGCAGCCCGTCAACAACTGGCTGACAAGGGCCTGGAAGGCGGTCTGGCGACCATCCTGACTGGCATGGGTAGCCTCTCCTATGGTGAGCTGGGCGGTGAGCGCACTCAACTGGGCCTGATGCTGCATGATCCTGAAGAAGAGCATGATTGCTTCTCCGACAACACCCACAATTCCCACTACTATGATGCCCTGGGTATCCGCAACGTCTACCTGGGCGAATACACCCGGGTCGACGGCAGCCTGGTTCAAGGCCCCAGCCTTTCCGATCTGGTTGCCGCCAAGGATGCCGAGCTGGATGAACAGCTGCGCGCTGAACTGGATGCCAGCGTGGGTGCAGGCCAGACCCTGGTTTCCGAAGCGGAAAAAGGTAACCCCTTTGATGTCCTGATTGCTGCTGGCAATGATCGTGGCAATGCCGTGGTACAAAACTTCGTGGACACCCTGAAAACCCAGACAGGTTCCATCGAAGCAGTTATCAGCACCCTGGAGCTGAACAACATTGAACTGGAAGGTTCTGACAGTCTGGATAACCCCAGCGCTGTTATGTAAAACCATGTTTTCCATTCATCATCTCCGCCATTTGCTGAGATGGGGACTGGCAGCCGCCCTGGCTGCCAGCCTTCCCGTTACAGCCAACCCCCTGAAACCCGGTGGCGACACCACCCTGGAAGCAGGCAGGATTTCTTTTTCCGAACCGGCTCCGGGCTTGTCACTGGATGAACGCATGCCCTTTAACCTGGGCGACAGCATCTTCGATAAACTTTGGGTGTCTTCACCCGCCTCCACCAAGGCTAGTGATGGTCTGGGTCCTCTCTATAACGCCCGCTCCTGCGCCCGCTGCCACCTGAATAATGGTCGGGGCCACCCCCCTGAAGAAGGCGCAACCGCAGCCATTAACCGCTCCTTTCTGCTGCGTCTGAGCATTCCACCCAGAAACCGGGAGGAAGAACAGCTTCTCAATAGTGGACAGATCGCTTTTATCCCCGAGCCCACCTATGGTGGTCAGTTACAGGACCAAGCTCTGCAAGGGCTGCCCGCTGAAGGCCGAATCGGAGTTCGCTATGAAGAAAGAGAGGTCACCTTCCCCGATGGTGAAACGGTCACTCTGCGTAGCCCCCATTATCGTGTTGAAGGTCTGAATTACGGTCCCCTGCATCCTGAAACCCGTTTTTCCGGACGAGTGGCACCGCCCATGATCGGCCTGGGCCTCTTGGAAGCCATTCCCGATCGGGAACTGCTGGCCAATGAAGAGCAGCAGGTACAAGCAGATGCCGAGATCAGTGGCCGGGTTAACCGCGTCTGGGATATCAGCGAGCAGACCAGCCGCTTGGGTCGTTTTGGCTGGAAGGCCGGACACCCCACGATTAATCAGCAGAATGCCGCCGCCTTTATCGAGGATATCGGCATCTCCAGCCTAGTTTACCCTCAGGGTCATGGCGGCTGTACCGCTGAACAAGCTGTCTGCCGGCAACTGCCAAACGGCAACAGCGAGCACCTGGATGGCGTCGAAGCCTCCCGCGATGTCATGAGGGTATTGGAATTCTACACCCGGGCACTGGCCGTTCCTGCACGCAGAAATGCTGATCATCCGGCCGTCAAGGCAGGTGAAAACCTCTTTCATCAAGTCGGTTGTGCCCAGTGCCACCGCCCTTCCTACACCACTTCTGCAGATGCACCCGCTTTTCTGGCCGAGCAGACCATCTGGCCTTATACGGACCTTCTCCTGCATGATATGGGAGACGGCCTGGCAGATGAGCATCCCGAATTCCAGGCAGGTGGTAGTGAGTGGCGCACACCGCCGCTCTGGGGTGTTGGCTTGACCCAGGCCATCAATGGCCACAGTCAGTTACTGCATGATGGTCGTGCGCGTAATATCATGGAAGCCATTCTCTGGCACGGGGGAGAAGCCGAGACGGTCAAAAACCGTTTTATGCAATTGACTCGTGAGCAACGCTTATCCCTGATTGAATTTGTGGAGTCCCTGTAAATGCTAAACAAAACCTCCCTGGCGGGCCTGCTGCTACCCCTGGCAGTGCTTGCCACACCTGTCCTGGCCGAACCCAGTGCCGAGGACTGGCAGACCTACAACCGGGCTGCCGTTGAGCAACAAATTCTGCCCGGTTACAACCGCCTGGTGAACAAGCTGGATAGTCTGCACCAGCAGATCACGAACCACTGCGACCAGGGCAATCAACTGGCTCAGGTCAAAAGCACCTATCGTGAAGCCATGGATGCCTGGCAGGCTATCCAGCATGTTCAATTCGGCCCCATCACTCTTTTCATGCGCAACTACGCCATTCAATACTGGCCGGATAAGCGTGGTACGGGCGCACGCCAGATCCGCCAAGCCCTCAATCAGAGCGACCAAAACTATGATGCCGACTACTTCCGTGAAGCCAGCGTCAGCCTGCAAGGCTTTCCGGCCTTGGAAAGAGTGGTTTTCGGTAACGAGGCTGACAACCGCTTTCAACCCGGACAGAATCACTGCCGCTTTGCCCAGGGCCTGAGCCAGCATCTTCTCGGAACTGCCCGCGAGCTGGAACAGGAATGGCAAAACCAGGAAAAACAACGTCTACTTAACCCTGAGAGTAGCCAGTATTTTGCCAGCCATGCGGCGGCTGCCGTGCCCCTGATGAAATCCCTGGCCGAGCCCCTGCTGATTATCGAAGACTACAAGCTGGAGTATGTCCTGGGTGACAGCCCTGAAGAAGCGCGCTGGCAACGCAGTGAATCCTGGCGCAGTGGTCAGACACTAAGCAATATCCAGACTAATCTGGCCAGCCTGCAGGAGCTCTATTCCGGCCTGGAGCCCATCAGCGTCAAAAGCCTGCTGACGGCCGAGGGTGAAGGTGGTTTTGCCGAATCTGTCGATCAGGAATTCGATCGCATCCAGGCACAAGTCGCCAGCCTGTCCGAACCTGAAGCAGCTGAAATCGACCCACAACTGGATCGCCAGCTGAGGGAACTGGAAACAGCCATTTCCGACCTCTACGAACAGCTGGAACTGGCCATGGGAGTACTCAATATTCACTTGGGGTTCAATAGCCGTGATGGAGATTAATCGTCGCCAACTACTGAGCTGGCTGGCTGCTACACCGGCTCTGGCTACGGCTGCCCCCCTGCTGGCAACTCCCACTGCCGCTGAAGGCTTGCGCTTTGCCAGCAGTGCCCGGGGCAGCGATGGCCACTACTACCTGAAAATCAGCAATACTCTGGGAGAACAGCTGGCCAGCCACCGCCTGCCCGAACGGGCTCATCAGGTGGTCACCCATCCGCATCAACCCTGGGTGTACAGCCTGGCCCGCCGACCCGGTGATTTCATCGATGTATTCAACAGCGATACGCTGCAGACCCAGGCCCTGATCACCACTCAACCCGGGTATCGCCTCTACGGCCACGCCCAGGTCAGTCCGGATGGTCGCTATCTCTACACCAGCGAGCGCCACCCCTCGGATCTCGAAGGTCGCCTGGTGGTCAGAGACATTCTGGCGGATTATCAGGTGGTTCGGGAAATGTCCACCCGGGGAATCGGGCCGCATGAATTCCACTGGATGCCGGATGGCCAAACCCTGGTGGTCGCCAATGGCGGCATCCAGACGGATGGTCGGGAAAAGCTGAATCTGGATTCCATGCAGCCATCACTGGTTTACTTGGATAGCGAAAGCGGCGAACTCCTGGAAAAACGCAGCCTGCATCAAGACTTTCACCAATGCAGTATCCGCCATCTGGATGTAGCCCCTGATGGTCAGGTGGTGATCGCACTGCAATACCAGGGCCACCCCATTGATCAGGTTCCCTTGATTGCCGCCCACCGACGCGGAGAAGAACTGGCTGAGCTGCAACTGCCCGAACGCATCCGCAGCCAACTCAAGCAATACTGTGGCAGTGCCTGTTTTGATGCCAGTGGCCGCTTTGCAGCCGTTTCAGCACCACGCGGCAATCTCACCACCCTCTGGGACATGCAGGAACGGCGCTTTCTTAATGCCGCCTATGTGGCAGATGGTTGTGGCCTCGCCCCCACGACAAGAGCCGGTGAATTCCTGGTCAGCAGTGGTCTGGGCCAGATTTTCACCATCCAGGCACTATCGGAGGAACGCCAGCCGGTCTATGCCGCCAACCCGCCCCAGGTCAACTGGGACAATCACATGACGCTCATCTAACCCTTGGGTTTGGCAAGCCTTTCTGTACCTGGATGACAGGTGCAGAAAGGCAATAAAATCGCTAAGATAGGAGGAAATTTTTTTATTCTCCACTTTCACTAGCGATTAAGACATTCCATGCCCACACAACGCAAGATTCTGGTTACCAGCGCCCTTCCCTATGCCAATGGCCCCATCCATCTGGGTCATCTGCTGGAATACATCCAAACCGATATCTGGACCCGCTTTCAAAAAAGCCGCGGTAATACCTGCACTTATGTCTGTGCGGATGATGCCCATGGTACGGCCATCATGCTGCGTGCCGAGCAGGAAGGTATTACCTCCCAGCAACTGATCGACCGGGTTCGCCAGGAACATCACCAGGATTTCCAGGACTTTCATATCCGCTTTGATAACTACTATTCCACCCATTCGGATGAAAACCGCTATTTCTCGGAGCTGATCTACACCCGGCTAAGAGACAAGGGCCATATTGCTACTCGTGAAATCGAGCAGATGTACGACCCGGAAAAGGGCCTTTTCCTGGCTGACCGCTTTATCAAGGGCACCTGCCCCAAGTGCAAGGCCGAAGACCAGTATGGTGACAACTGCGAGAAATGCGGTGCCACCTACACCCCGGCTGAACTCATCGATCCCCGCTCGGCGATTTCCGGGGCTACACCGGTGATGAAGTCCTCCGAGCACTACTTCTTCAAGCTGCAGGATTTCACCGACTTCCTGCAGGACTGGACACAAACCGGTCGCCTCCAGGAACAGATTGCCAACAAGCTCAAGGAATGGCTGGATGCCGGTCTGCAGGAATGGGATATCTCCCGCGATGCGCCCTATTTCGGTTTCGAGATTCCCGATGCGCCCGGCAAGTACTTTTATGTCTGGCTGGATGCTCCCATTGGCTATCTGGCCAGCTTCAAGAACCTCTGCGAGCAGCGCGATGACCTGGATTTTGATGACTACTGGAAGGCGGATTCACAGAACGAGGTCTATCACTTTATCGGCAAGGACATCGTCAACTTCCACGCGCTCTTCTGGCCTGCGATGCTATCCGGAGCAGACTTCCGCACCCCCAACAGTGTTTACTGCCACGGTTTTGTCACCGTTAACGGGGCCAAGATGTCCAAGTCCCGTGGCACCTTTATCAAAGCCCGCACCTACCTGGATCATCTGAATCCCGAATACCTGCGTTACTACTTTGCCGCCAAGCTGACCGGCCGCGTGGACGACCTGGATTTGAATCTGGAAGACTTTGTTTTCCGTGTTAATTCCGACCTGGTGGGCAAGCTGGTCAATATCGCCAGCCGCTGTGCCGGCTTCGTCAAGAAAGCTGGTGGCACCCTGAGTGAAATGAAGGAACCTGAACTCTATCAGCGCTTTGTTGCGGCCGAAGAAGCCATCGCTGCCGACTACGAACGCCGTGAATATGGCCGAGCCGTTCGCCAGATCATGGATCTGGCCGATGAAGCCAACACCTGGATCAACGACCAGCAGCCCTGGGTGCTGGCCAAGGAAGAAGGCAAGGGTGACGAGGTCCAGGCCATCTGCTCCACCGGTATCAACCTCTTCCGGGTTCTGATGACCTATCTGGCTCCTGTGCTTCCTGAGATGGCTGAAAAAACCCTGGCCTTCCTGAAAATTGATGCGCTGGACTGGGCTGGCATTCAGCAGCCACTGGTGGGCCATGAGATTGCCAAATTCAAACCCATGATCAGCAGGGTCGACAAGGATACGATTGAAGCCCTGCTGGAAGCCAGCCGTGAAGATGCCAAAAAGGAAATGGCTCTCAAGGAAGCCAGTGTCAGCAGCAATCCGGGTGGTGAACAGGGTCCTCTGCAAGCCGATCCCCTGGCTGAGGAAATCAGCTTTGATGACTTTATCAAGGTGGATCTGCGCATCGCCCGTATCACCCGCTGCGAGCACGTGGAAAAAGCCAATAAGCTGCTGAAGCTGACTCTGGATCTGGGCGGTGAAACCCGTACTGTCTTCTCCGGTATCAAAAAGGCCTATCAGCCCGAAGACCTGGAAGGCAAGCTCACCGTGCTGGTCGCCAACCTGGCCCCGCGCAAAATGAAATTTGGTGTTTCCGAAGGCATGGTACTGGCTGCCGGTGATGATGACGGCATCTACCTGCTGGAACCTCATGAAGGCGCTAAGCCCGGCATGAGAGTCGTCTAAGGAAGCTTTCCCCCCGATTACCGGCCAGCCAGGCCGGTAATCCCCTCTTGGCGCAGCCCCTCTGATTCAGCTATCTTGATCCCTTTAGGAAGCCAACAAGGCATCCAGGCTTATTCCATTTAAGCCCCTTTTCGATCAGGAGACCCGAAATGAGCAAGATGCGCACCGAAAAAGACAGCCTGGGCGAATTACAAGTCCCGGAAAATGCTCTCTGGGGCGCACAAACCCAACGCGCTCTGAATAACTTCCCGGTTAGCGGCCAGCCTCTACCAGAGCGCTTTATTCGTGCCCTGCTGCTGGTCAAGATCATGGCGGCACGCAGCAACGCTGACTTGCAACTCCTGCGCCAGGACCAGGCCGAGGCGATAGAAGCTGCAGCTGATGAGTTACTCGGCTCAGCGGATCTGATGCAACACTTCCCCGTGGATGTTTTTCAGACAGGTTCAGGCACCAGCAGTAATATGAATGCCAATGAAGTGCTCGCCCGTCTGGCTAGTGATCATCTGGGAGAAAGCCTTCACCCCAATGACCAGGTGAACTGCAGCCAGAGCAGTAATGACGTCATTCCCACCACCCTTCACCTGAGTGCCGCCCTGACGCTGAACGAGGATCTGCTGCCCGCACTCAGGCATCTGGCCAGTGTCTGTCGCCGCAAGGGCAGCCAATTGGCTGAAACCATCAAGACCGGTCGCACCCACCTGATGGATGCCATGCCGGTCAGCCTGCAGCAAACCCTGGACGGCTGGGCCAGTCAGGTGGAAGCCAATATCCAGCGTCTGGAAAGCCTGCAACCCCAGCTGCAACAACTGGCTCAAGGGGGCACAGCGGTAGGCACTGGCATCAACGCCCATCCAGAATTCAAGGATCGCTTCTGTCAGCACCTGAGCGAGCAGACTGGTCTGGAATTTCGCCCCGCCGATAACTTTTTTGCCGTGATGGGCTCCCAGGACACGGCCGTCAGCCTTTCCGGCCAGCTGAAAACCACAGCGGTCACCCTGATGAAGCTGGCCAATGACTTGCGCTGGATGAATTCCGGACCCCTGGCCGGTCTAGGCGAGATAGAGCTGGAAGCTCTGCAACCAGGCTCTTCGATCATGCCCGGCAAGGTCAACCCGGTAATTCCCGAAGCCGTTGCCATGGTGGCAGCCCAGGTGATGGGTAAGGACACCACCATCGGCATTGCCGGCCAGTCGGGTAATTTTGAGCTGAATGTCATGCTGCCGGTGATTGCCAGCAATCTGCTGGAGAGCCTGGAGCTCTTGACCTCCGCCAGCCGGCTGTTGGCCGACAAGGCCATCGCCAGTTTCCAGGTCAACTCGCAACAACTGGAAGCTGCTTTAAGCCGCAACCCCATTCTGGTGACGGCACTCAATCCGGTGATCGGTTACAGCAAGGCGGCAGCAATCGCCAAGCAGGCCTACCGTGAAAAACGCCCCCTGATTGATGTCGCTCTGGAAGCCACGGATCTGGACCGGGAGGAACTGGAACGTCTGCTCGACCCCGCCCAACTGATTCATGGCGGCCTGCAATAGACCGCCTCGGCTTACGCCTTATCCTCTCCCGGCATCAGTAGAATCAGCTGATCGCCGGGATGGAGGTATAAATCCGGATTACTGCCAGGATTCAGCAGCAAACGCGGTTCCGCATCCCGATAGGGTCGATAGATCCCCAAGGCCAGGGTTCCCTTGGCCTCGGCCTGCTGCTGACAAGTCATCCAGGCCAGCTCTCCAGCGTCTTTACCCAGAGGCTCAGAAAACCGGATTTCGGCCCCGCCTACGGTAAAGATTTCATCCAGGACCAGTTTCAACTCCCGCCTCAAGGCGATCTGGGCCAGCAGATGACTGAGAATCACCGGACCCACCAGAACTTCGGTTCGCGGTAGATTCAACAGGCTTTCATTATCCGGGTCGTTCAATTCCATTACCACCTGGGGCTGATGGCCTTCTTCGCGCAGCAGGCTGTCCAACTGCAACTGACCTACCAAAGCTCTGGCATCGGCTTCCTCACCGGAATCCAGACGATCACTGCTTAACAACAAAATCGAATCAAATTGCCGCAGGTCCAGGCGGCGCAGTTCTTCCTCGACCATATAATCTGCCTGATAGTGGCGATAGGTCAGGTTATTCAACTCGGACACGCCTGCTCCCAGGTAGGTACGAATTTCCTCTTCGCGCAAATCCGGGGGTAAAACCGAAACCAAATCCAGATCGAACTGCTGTTCCCGGTAACTCGACAGTTCCTCCAGGAAAGCAGGTAGCCGCCGGTTCCAACCCAGAACCAGAATACGCAAGGATGCCTTGGCAGCGGGAGGCCAGGGTAGCGGTATAGAAAAGGCTGGCGATTCCTGCTCGGCTGAAGCTGGTGAAGCGACTAAAGCCTCATCCGGTTGAGTGGCCTCATAGGAACGGGCAATAAAAACCACCTGATCAAGGGGATCAATCTGGGTTTGGCGATCGGCCAGGAGAGCGACCCGGAAATCACCCTGCGCATCAGGCTGCAACAGCCCCAGGACCAGTGCCCTAGGACAGCGTGCCGCCAGTTCGGCCAGCGTCAGTCCCTTGAAACCATCCCCCGAGCGGATAAAGATTTCATTGCCTTCGGCCAGGGTCAGCAACTCATTGTAAATGGAGGCGAGTCCCGGGTGCAGTAGATTCTGAACCAGCAGCCGACTCAGCATCTGGTCACTGGCTATCACCTCCAACGGGCCGGGGTAAGCCGTACGTGCCACCGGTAATTTACGTATATCCTGCAATTCAGCCACCATCAGCGGCAGGGGTTTAGCTGCCAGGCGACCCTGGGCAGCAATCGACAACAGAGCCTTCAGGGTCTCGACATCTGCCGTCACCAGGCTATCAGGATGCTGAACATGACTGGGCAGGATAACTGCAGCTGCATCCAGACAGGCCACCCGGTGCAGGGCATCCGACTGAATGGCTGTCCCCGCTCGTAAAATCACCTGACGGGCTCTGCTGCCAATTCCGGCTTCGTTGGTCAATTCCAGTCGTTGGGCAGCTGAAGCGGCTTCGGATAAAACCACCAGTTGCAATCGGCGCGCAGCATTGCGTTGCAAAAAGCGCTGCATTCGGCGTGAAGGGTCCAGCAGTTCACGGATCAGGGGAAGGGTTCGGTTGGTCCAGCCCAGCACGACCAGATGATTTTTCAGATCAACCGGAGTCAGGCCTCTTTCCAGGTTTTCCATAATGCTGATCAGCTTACGGGTCATGATCGCCACCAGCGCACCCAGGAAAACCACATAGCCACTGACCGTCAGGAGCGTGGAGACAAAACGTATCCAACTACCCTGGTCATCCCCCAGATAACCCGGATCGGTCAAGCGCAGAAAAGCCCACCAGATAGCCGAACTGAGACTGTCAAAGGCATTACCCGACCAGGCCACCAGCGCGCCTCCCAAAAGAGAGATCAAGCCGATCACCAGCATCACCACCAGCAGTTGGAAACTGGCTCCCTTGACGAACTGACGTTCAACAAAAAACTTGATGCGGTTAATCAAACCCAGTCTGAGCATGCATCTCTCCATCCATTCAAAAGATGCCTGTCATTATGGACAGCTTGTGCCAGCTTGAAAATAAAAAAACCCACCATGAAAGGTGGGTTTTATCAGGCCGGGAAAGCCGGGATCAGATTACTTGAATCTTAGCCGCCTGCTTGCCTTTAGGACCTGTAGTCACTTCAAAAGAAACACGCTGGTTTTCAGTCAGAGACTTGAAACCCTCAGCTTGAATTTCAGAGAAGTGAGCAAAGAGGTCATCGCCACCGGACTCAGGAGTAATAAAACCAAAACCCTTGGTGTCGTTGAACCATTTAACTGTACCAGTTTCCATAATTTCTTACCTTTCAGAATTAAATTGATCAGAACTTAAAAAAATAACTTCCCAAGCTCATTGTTGCGGGAATCAAGCGAGGTGTAATAAAGGACTGATCTTGCCGAAAGGGTCGAATAAAGAACTGTATAAACACTGACTTGCTACCAACGCTGCGAAGATTGCGCCTTTATTCCTGCCGAGTCAAGCATTTATTTTTTATTTTTACGCAGATATTTCGTCAAGAGACGATCCAGTTGATTGGAAAACTCACGCCGATCCGCCTGGCTCAAGGCCGAGGGGCCGCCTGTGTGCACACCACTGGAACGCAGGGTTTCCATAAAATCACGCATATTCAGGCGGGCTTTTACGGTATCAGCCGTATAGAGTTCGCCTCTGGCATTCAAGGCCAAAGCTCCCTTATCTATGATTTCAGAAGCCAGAGGGATATCACTGGTAATGACCAGATCACCGGCTTCGGCTCTTTTGACTATCTCATCATCGGCCACATCAAATCCCTGCATCACCTGGATACTGGTAATCCATTCGGAAGCTGGTACCTTGATGGCTTGATTGGCCACCAGAATCAGGGGCACCTTGACCCTGGTCGCCGCTTTGAACAAAATTTCCCGAATCACGCCTGGACAGGCATCAGCATCCACCCAAATTTTCATATCTTTTCCAAAACTGAGAAACCAGCATAGAGTTTACCCCAGATGCAGCCAATCAACAGCTTTCCACCGGTCGAACCCCAGCAAGCAAAAATCCTGATTCTGGGTTCCATGCCCGGCAAGGCCTCACTGGCGGTACAGGGCTACTATGCTCACCCTCGCAATGCCTTTTGGCCGATCCTGGCCGAGTTACTGGGGTTTAGTAGAGATCTTGATTACGCCAGCCGCTTGGAAGTGCTGAAAAAAAACGGCATCGGTCTCTGGGATGTGATGGCGTCCTGTATTCGAGCAACCAGCCTGGATGCCGACATTGTCGAAACCAGTATCCAGGCCAATGATTTTTCTGGCTGGTTTCAGCGTCATCCACAAACCCAAGCCGTTTTTTGTAATGGCGGCAAGGCTTACCAGAGCTATCAACGCCGGGTATTGCCCCACTTGCCCGAGACCTACCGCCAATGTCCCCTGGTTCAGCTACCTTCAACCAGCCCCGCCCATGCCAGCCTGAAGTTTGACGCTAAACTGGCCGCCTGGCGCCAGCTATTGGATTTCCTGTAAACCAGCAACCGTAAACCTTTTTACAAGTTTACTTTTGCCACCAGATGCCCATAATAAAAACAAGGTTTTACTTTATATCTTGCAAATGCCGCCACCGAGGCCGATATGCAGACATTTAATTTACACTGGGGCTTTAACAGGAAACTCTTGTTTATTTATTCCTGTATTCTCCTGGCGTGTCTGCTCCTGATCGGCTTAGCGCTTTCCACCCTGCATCAAAATCTTCTCGAAGATCGACGCCACAAGGTACGCCAACTGGTGGAAAGCAGCGTTTCCCTGATCGATCACTACCAACAAAAGACCCAACATGGATTGAGCCTGGAAGAAGCCCAGAGACAGGCGCAGGAAGCCTTGAGAAACCTGCGTTACGGTGATAACGGCTATTTCTGGATCAATGATCTGGATACCCGTATTCTGGTCCACCCCATTCAGCCCCAGCTTGAAGGCAGCCGTCAGGAACATTACCAGGACAGCCTGGGCCAATTCATCTTCCAGGACTTTGTTCGCCTGGCAGAAAAACAACAAGCCGGTTATCTCCACTATTACTGGCCGCGCCCGGGCAGCAGCCAACCCGTGGAAAAGCTTTCCTACATCGAACTCTATGAACCCTGGAACTGGGTTGTGGGCAGTGGCATCTATCTGGATGACATCGATGCCATCTTCTGGCGTGAAGCCAAGAATTATGCCGTGGTTTTAGGGCTTTTGCTGATCGTCATCGGTTTTCTGGCCTGGAGCCTTCTGCACTTTGATACCCGAATTTTCCAAAGCAATCAGTTGATGGCCTCGGTCATGGAGGCCTGTGGTGAAGCCATCATGATTACCGACAACAAGACACGGATTATCTGGGCCAATTCGGCCTTTCAGCGTCTGACTGGCTATAGCCCGGCCGAGGTCAAGGGACAGACGCCCCAGCTGTTACGCTCCGGTAAACAGCAAAAAGAATACTACGAGAAGATGTGGGCCTGCCTGAGCCAGGGAGAGTTCTGGTCGGATGAGCTGATTAACCGGCATAAATCAGGGCGGCTTTATTATGAACAAATGAGCATCACCCCAGTGTATGACCGTAGTGGCCAAATCAGCCACTATGTTGCCATTAAAAAGGACATCTCCCAGCGCAAGAAGGATCAGCTCAAGCTGGAGCAAAGAGCCTCGCTGGACAGCCTGACCGGGCTTCCCAATCGACGCACTTTTCTGGAACGTCTGGAAGGCTTGCTGGAACAGCCCGCTACCCGTGAAGGCGTGGTTATGATGCTGGATCTGGATCATTTCAAAACCATCAATGATAGCTATGGCCATCAGGCGGGTGATCAGGTGCTAATCGAGTTTGCACGGCTAGTGGCCAACCATATCCGCGAAGATGACCTGATTGGACGCCTGGGCGGTGAGGAATTTGCAGTCATGCTTCCCGGCATGAACTTACAGAAGGGCTGGGCACTTGCAGAAGACCTCTGCCAGGCACTGCAGGAACATTGCATTCACTTCAACGATCTTACCCTGGAGGTTACGGTGAGCATCGGCATTACGGCTATCCAGCCAAGGGATCACGAAGTGGTTTCTCTACTCGATCGTGCTGACCGGGGCCTCTACCTGGCCAAGCAGGCGGGGCGCAACCAGGTGGCCAGTCCCGAACCCCGCCCTCAAGAGAGTTAACCGGCCCGGGCCAGGGTCACCGGCTGGCCGGAACGATATTCCTCCAGCAACATCTGACGACGCCTACCCGCCTTCTCCGCAGCCTCTTCACGAACGGGACCGAACCCCCGAATCTCTTCTGGCAAGCGAGCCAGAGCAACTGCTGTAGCCAGTTTCTGTGGCTGCAAATCAGCCAGCAGCTCTTCCAGGAGCTGTTCATATTCAGCCAGCAGCTTACGATCCAGCTTGCGATCACGACTAAACCGAAAAGGGTCCAGCGGTGTATTACGCAAAGAGCGCAGTCGTGCCAGCCACTTCATGGCTGTCAGCATCCAGGGGCCCAGTTCACGTTTTTTAGGACGTCCACTGCGATCCTTGCTTCGGTTCAGCAAGGGAGGAGCCAGATGCAGTTTTAAACGATAGGGGCCGGTGAAGGTGGCTTGAATTTCCTGCATAAAATCAGTTTCTGTGAAAAGGCGAGCCACTTCATACTCATCCTTGTAAGCCATCAGGCGAAAAAGCTGTTCAGCCACTGCCCGGGTCAGGGTCTGACTGCCCGCCTCCACAGCCGCTTCTGCCTGAGCCACCCGCTCCACCCAGTGCCGGTAGCGCTCTGCCCAGGCGCTATTCTGGTAGGCTTCAAGATAACGGGCGTGACGGCCAACAACCGCTTCCAGACTGGCCTCCACTGGCAGGGGCTGCTGATCCAGATGCCGCTGCGTATACTCGGGATCGGCAGCGGCCAAACGCCCCCAGGCAAAGGCTTGTTTATTCTTGTCCAAAGCCACGCCATTGAGTTCCAGGGCACGCATCAGGGCTTGCAGTGACAGAGGCAAGAGGCCCTGCTGCCAGGCAAACCCCAGGAGGATCATATTGGCAAACACACTATCACCCAGGAGCTGTTCAGCCGCCTGACTGGCGTTGAACTGGGCAAAGTTTTCCTCGCCCAGGGTCGTTTTTAACAGCTGCAAACGCTTGTCTGCACTCATATCAGCATCACGATAGAGAACATAATCAGCCGTCGGTAACTGGGCCTGATTAACCACCAGGCGGGTGTGTCCCGGCTGCAACACCTGCAGACCTTTCTCGGAGGTAGCGACCACCAGATCACAGGCCAGTACGGCATCGGCCTGACCGGCTTCGATGCGCACCTGATTCAAACCCTCTGGTTTCGGTGCCAAGCGCACGTAACTGAGGACGCTCCCCCCCTTTTGCGCAAAACCCATAAAGTCGAGCACACTGCTGCCATAGCCCTGCAAATGAGCGGCCATGGTGATCAGCTGACCAATAGTGATGACCCCGGTTCCACCAACCCCGGCGACTAGCAGATCATACCCCTGCCCCAGCACTGGCCGGTGTGGCTCGGGCAGCTGCTCAACCCGAGACCAGAAGGCCTGATCAGCATGAATGCCCTGGGGCTTGCGTACGTCTCCCCCTTCGATGGTGACAAAACTGGGACAAAATCCACTCAGGCAGGAAAAATCCTTGTTACAGGACGACTGGTCAATCTTTCGCTTACGACCCTCCTGGGTATCTCTGGGCACGACCGAAAGGCAGTTGGATTGCACCGAACAGTCACCACAGGCCTCACAGACATGGTGATTGATAAATGCCCGTTTGGCCGGATTCGGATAGGTGCCACGCTTACGTCGACGGCGTTTTTCCGCAGCACAGGTTTGATCGTAAATCATCAGGGTACAGCCGGGAAGCTGGCGTAATTCCCGCTGGATTTCATCCAGCTCATCACGGTGATGAAAGGTCACCCCGGCTGGAAATTCGCGCTCATGACCGTGATATTTTTCCGGTTCATCACTGACCACCACTATTTTCTTGACGCCTTCATCATACGACTGGCGAGCAATCATGGGTACGCTGATCTGGCCGTCCACCGGCTGACCACCGGTCATGGCTACAGCATCATTGAAAAGTACTTTGTAGGTAATATTGACGCCTGCAGCAACAGCCTGGCGAACGGCCATGGAACCCGAATGAAACCAGGTACCTTCGCCCAGGTTTTGAAAGACATGCTGATTACCGATATAGCGGCTTTTACCAATCCAGTTAACGCCTTCACCCCCCATCTGGATCAGGGACTCGGTCTTGCGTCCCATCCAGGAAGCCATGAAATGGCAGCCAATGCCGGATAAGGCCTTGCTGCCCTCGGGAACCTTCGTGGAAGAATTGTGCGGGCAACCGGAGCAAAAATAGGGTAGACGACGAACACCACCCGGGTCCTGGGCAGTAGCCTGCTGTTGCTGAAGAGCTTGCCAGACCGAGGTTAAATCCAGGTCAAAAAAACGCTTGAAACGGGCCACCAGAAAACCGGCCAGCAATTTAGGACTCAGCTCGCCCACATAGGGAATCAGTGGTTGGCCGCTTTCATCCTGCTTGCCGGTTACCAGAACCTCCCCTGGGTGATCAGGTTCGGACATGTATTCCTTGATCTGACTTTCAATAATGCCGCGCTTTTCTTCAATCACCAGGATTTCCTGCTTGCCATGCACAAAATCCAGAATACCCTGGCGATTAAGCGGCCAAACCATCCCCACCTTGTAGATTTCCACGCCCAGATCGACCAAAGCCTCTTCATCCAGCCCCAAAAGGCGCAAGGCTTCCATCAAATCCAGATGCCCCTTGCCGGTAGTGACCAGACCAAATTTTGCCTGGGCATTAGGGTAAAAAAGCCGATCGATGGGATTGGCTCGGGCAAAAGCCTGGACCGCCGCCAGCTTGTGCTCAATGCGGGTTTCCAACTGGGGACCGGGCAAATCCGGCCAGCGATAATGCAGGCCATCCTCGGGGGGAGTGAAATCTTCGGGAAGGACAAAATCCGGCAATGGAGGCACTTCAACCGAAGCAGCGCTTTCCACTGTCTCGGAAATGGCTTTAAACCCCACCCAGCAGCCGGAAAAACGTGACAATGCATAGCCCCAGAGCCCAAAGGTTTCATACTCGGCGAGATTGGCCGGGTTAATCACCGGCATAAACCAGGACATAAAGGCAACATCCGACTGATGGGGCATGGATGAAGACACACAACCATGGTCATCACCGGCGATGACCAGCACTCCACCGTGCGGAGAACTGCCACAGGCATTGGCATGCTTGAAGGCATCACCGGAACGGTCAACACCCGGCCCCTTGCCATACCAGAGACCAAACACGCCTTCCACTTCACGGTCCGGATCGGTTTCCACCTGCTGGCTGCCCATCAGGAGGGTAGCCGCCAGATCTTCGTTAACGGCGGGAATAAAGCTGATTTGGTGACTATCCAACGACTCCTGGGCATCCCAAAGTGCCTGATCCACGCCCCCCAGGGGGGATCCGCGATAACCACTCACCAAACCGGCCGTCTGGTAACCCTGGTGACAATCCAGTTCAGCCTGGCGCAGCAGTATTCGCACGAGTGCCTGGGAACCGGTCACAAATACCCGGCCTTCCTGGCGTGAATAACGATCTTTCAACTGGTAGCTATCCAGTTGTCCGGCAGCCTCAATTGGCATAACAACACCTCATCATTATTATTTTTGTATCAGATGGCTAGTCAGTTTAGTGATAGATGAGATGAAAAGGCTTGCTTTCTCGATACAGAAATACCTGGTTTTTGCAATAATTTTGCATTACAAATAGGATTTCAGAAAATTATTGCGTTCATTGCTTAACAACAACAATCAAGAGGCAAATAATGAACACCGCCCAACTGGATCGCTTTGATCTACGCATTCTGGACGAACTGCAAAAGGATGGTCACCTCAAAAACCAACAGCTGGCCGAACACGTGGGACTGTCGACTACGGCCTGTTGGCGACGTGTAAAAGCCTTGGAAAAAGACGGCATCATCAAAAAATTCACCGCTCTGGTTGATCCCCAGAAAGTTGGGCAACCTCTCTGCGTGCTGGTCATGATCACCCTGCTGCGTCATTCCATCGACAACAGCCAGGAAATCGAGGAAAAAATCCTGCGCTATCCCGAAGTCATGCAATGCTACGCCACCACCGGCCATGCCGATTTCGTGTTAAGAGTCCTGATCGAAGACATGGCCGCCTATGACCGCTTCTTGAATGAGAAAATTTTCACCCTTCAGGGTATTTCCCAGGTCAACTCCAACTTTGCCCTGCGAGAAATCAAAAATGAAACTGCCATTCCCCTGCCCAACTCCAGGAGCTGATCAAGCTTTCCCCGTCTGCACGTGTACCAGCCTGCATAGATAACGGTATAAAAATCCCCAACCCACGCAGTGGACGGCATTGATAGTTTTAAAGTAAAAATAACCAAGAAAAATTCTATTATAATTATTGCATAGGTTTTGTTAAGCTTTAAGCAAGTAGAAAGACTAGAGCAATTGAATAGACGGGCACTTGCCCTGGAGGTCAGATGTTTAATCAACATCTAAAATCAGAAAACCGGCAACTCAAGCAGGATATTCAAGCCCACCAGGCCGTTATGGATGCGATCCAGAGCCATGTTGCCGTGATCGAATTCACCCCTGAAGGCGATATCCTCACGGCCAATACGCTCTTCATGAGACTGATGGGTTATAGCCTGGAACAAATTCAGGGGCAGCATCACCGGCTTTTCTGTCCTCCCGAGGTCGCCGCTTCCGCTGAATACCGGAGCTTCTGGTCACAACTGGCTGCCGGACAGTCCAATCAAGGCACCTTTGCCCGAGTCACCCGCGAAGGCCGGCTCGTCTGGCTGGAAGCTACTTATTTTCCCGTCAAGGATGATCAGGGCCGAGTCGTCAAGGTACTGAAACTGGCTTCTGATGTCACTGCCCAGAAACTTGAGGCTGATCAACAGCAGGCGGTTATGGCGGCCCTTAACCGCTCATTGGCCGTTATCGAGTTCACCCCGGAGGGGCATATTCTTTCAGCCAATCAGAACTTTCTCAATGCCGTGGGTTATCGCCAGGAAGAGATCCTCAACCAGCACCACCGCATCTTTTGCGATGAGCATTTCTATGCTGAGAATCCCGACTTCTGGAAAGAGTTGGCGGCAGGGGCATTTAAATCAGGTCAATTCATGCGAGTGACGGCCACTGGCCAGACTCTCTGGCTGGAAGCCACCTACAACCCCATCATGGATAGCAATGGACAAGTCACCCGAGTGATCAAGTTTGCCAGCGACATCACTAACAAGGTGGAACAGGATCTGGCTGTGCGCGAAGCCGCCGAGGTAGCCAGCAGCACCTCTGAAGAAACCACCCAGATCGCTCGTCAGGGTTTGGAATCTCTGGAAATGGCGGTATCCACCTCCAGCCTGATCAGCGAGCAGATCGAAGAGGCCACCCGCCAAATTGGCCAGTTAAATGATCAATCCGATAGTATTGAGGATATTGTGGCCACGATTCGCGCCATTGCCGAACAGACCAACCTGCTCGCCTTGAATGCGGCCATCGAAGCGGCCCGGGCCGGTGATCAGGGGCGCGGCTTTGCCGTCGTGGCTGATGAGGTACGTCAACTGGCGGCCCGTACCAGCGATTCCACGCGCCAGATTGCCGAAGTGGTGGAAAATAACCACCAACTGACTCAAGAAGTGACCGAGCGAATTCAACATGCCCGCCAGACAGCCCTGGACGGTCAGGATAAAATCACTCAGGTTGCCTCCATCATGCAGGAAATTCATCAGGGTGCGGATAATGTGTCACGCACAGTCGCGGCGCTTCAGGACTCCCGGCATTAGGCTGTCAGGCAAAGTCCTTGAGTAGTTTCGGTTCCAGAGTCACACTGCCCTGATCGCTGGACACCAGTACCTGTCCTTCGCTGATGGTGTAGTTAAGCTGAAGGCTACGCTCCATCAGTCGGGTCTGGGCCTGGGCCTCCTCTTCAGGCACCTCCCAGATCTGGAGTTTGGTGTAGCGCTCTAGCTTGCTGGCCTCCTGCTGCCACCAGATTTGTGTACTGCGCCCTCCATAGGCGTAGACCTTGACCCTTTCGGCCTGCTGACAGGCTTTACGTAGCCATTTCTCATCCGGCTGGCCAAAGACGATCCAGAGACGGATATCACCCTGAAGGGTATATTCAGCTAGCTCGGGCTCTCCCTCATCGCTCAAGTCACGGGCAAAAACCAGTTCTTCCGAGGCATTGAGTGCAAAAGCCAGCAGTCTGATCATCAGCCGCAGATCGGTTTCCGAGGGATGCTGTGCCAGGGTCAGGTTATGATCCTGATAGTAATGCCGTTGCATATCGGCAAGTTGTAACCGGGCTTTGATAACCCGCGCTTTCTGCGCCATGGTAATTAGATCCTTGATAAGAAGGCGCTATTCTAGTCCATTGGCAATAAAACTGCTTGCTTAACCCGAAGCTGGGAACAGCTGCTTTATTTTCAGACAATTAGGTCTTAAGCTTGCAGGAAAGTCGCTTCCCAGACCTAGGACTTATCATGACCCTTGAAGATCCGCATCTGAATCTCCGCAATCTCACCAAAAAAGATTATCCGCAGTTAAAAGTCCTGATGGACAAGGTCTACGATGACATTGGTGGAGCCTGGCCACAGGCAACCATCAACAAGCTGATCCGTGACTTCCCCGATGGTCAGATCGGCATTGTTGATGATGACCGCCTGGTGGGGGTGGCCCTGAGTGTGCTGGTGGACTATGCCACCTTCTCCGATCCGCATAAATACAGCGACCTGACCGATAGCAACGAACTGGTCCGCAACAACCCCAAGGGGGATGCCCTCTACGGACTGGATGTTCTGATCGACCCCACTTACCGGGGCCACCGCCTGGGACGGCGTCTTTATGATGCGCGCAAGGAACTTTGCCGCTCCATGAACCTGCGTGCCATCCTCGCAGGGGGCCGAATCCCCAGCTACCACGAATATGCCCAGGACCTTAAACCCACAGAATTCCTGGAAGAGGTGGCGCGCAAGGAAATCCACGACCCTATTCTATCCTTCCAGTTGGCCAACGACTTTATGGTCAAACGCCTGATGCGCGGCTATCTTCCCGAAGATGAGCGCTCCCACGGCTATGCCACTCTACTGGAATGGAACAATATCCTGTATGAACCGGCTGATCTGATTCTCGACAGCACCACCACCGAGGCCCGCGTCGGTGCCGTTCAGTGGCAGATGCGCGAATTCGATTCCGTGGATTCCGTACTCCAGCAGGTGGAATACTTTGTCGATGCCCTGTCTGATTACGGCAGTGCCTTTGCAGTCTTTCCCGAGCTCTTCAACGCCCCGCTGATGGGCCTGACCGATCAATCGGACACCACTCAGGCCATCCGTTTTCTGGCCACCTTCACCGAGCAGTTCAAAACCGAACTCATGCGTATGGCGGTCAGCTATAACATCAATATCATCGCCGGCTCCCTGGTTGAGGAAGGCGAGGATGAGATGCTGTACAACGTGGCCTATCTCTTCCGCCGTGATGGCACCTACGAGCGCCAGCCCAAGCTGCATATTACTCCCCAGGAAAAACGCGACTGGGTAATTGAAGGCGGCCATGAACTCTCGGTTTTTGAAACCGATGCCGGTCGCATCGGGATGCTGATCTGCTATGACGTGGAATTTCCGGAATTGAGCCGCATCCTGGCTGACCAGGACATGGATATTCTCTTTGTTCCCTTCTGGACGGATACCAAAAACGGCTATCTGCGCGTACGCCACTGTGCCCAGGCCCGTGCCGTGGAAAACGAATGCTATGTGGTGATCTGCGGCAGTGTCGGCAACCTGCCTTCCATCGAAAGCCTGGATATCCAGTATGCCCAGTCGGCGGTCTTTTCACCTTCGGACTTTGCCTTCCCGCATGATGCGGTTCTCAACGAGACCACACCCAACACCGAGATGATTTTCTTCTCTGACCTGGATTTCACTCGCCTGAAACTGGTACGCAATGAAGGCTCGGTCACCAACCTCAAGGATCGACGCCTGGATCTGTTTAACGTCAAATGGAAGAAGAAAAAAGCCAATAAGAGTTAAAACATCCACCCGACCCAAGGGAGTAGATGATGAGCAAACTGCTACTGATCGTCGCTCACGCCCCGTCACCCAACACCCGAAAACTGGTGGAGGCTGCTCTTGAGGGGGCCCGCTCGGATGAAATAGAAGGGGTCAGCTGCCAGTGGCTGCCACCGCTGGAAGCCGGGCCCGAGGAGCTGCTAAAAGCGGATGCCGTTCTTCTGGGCACTACAGAAAACCTGGGTTATATGAGTGGCGCCCTCAAGGATTTTTTTGACCGCAGCTATTATCCGGTTCTGGAAGAAAAACAGGGCCTACCGGTGGCGCTTTATATTCGCGCCGGGCTGGATGGCACGGGTACCAAGCGGGCAGTGGAAAGCATCGTGACCGGCCTGCGCTGGAACTGGGTGCAGGAGCCAATAATCTTCAAGGGCCAGTGGCAGGAAGAGTTTGTCGAACAGGCTCGCGAGCTGGGGCAGGCCCTGGCAGCGGGCCTGGAAGCCGGAGTTTTCTAGGCCGGTTTCGGCCCATCTTGGTCAAGATTTGGTAACTGATAGTCACTGGCCTGCATCAAGGCTTCCTGAAATATTATCCCCCCACCGGGATGCCCTACATCCAGATGATCAAACAGCTTGCCGAAGAGCTCATCAGCGCGATCTTCGGGCACCACCAGGGTGAGTATTTCGATACTCTTGAACACCTGGCCGGAATTGACGCTGGCCCCGCGTGCCGGATAACGATTGGCTGTGGTAATGCCCTCCTCCTCCTGCAGCCAGGCAATCGCCTCCAGCGCCCGCTCACCGGTAATTAAACAGGTAATCAGCTTGTGGCTCATGCTTGCTGGTCCTCGATCCTTTGCAGAACCTCACGGGGAATATAGGTACCGGCCTTTTCCAGACGGGTGACATACATAAAGCCCATACCGGGTGTATCCAGCTGTCCGGCCAGATACATGGCATCAAAAATCCGATTGGTCTGTTCGCTGGATACAATGATCTGGATGACCTCCTTTTCGGCCTCCACCGCGACTCCCAGCACCCCGAGTTTTTCCCTGACCCCACTACCCTGGGCATAGTTAACGGTTGCCCCCTGAGCACCGGCTTTGAATGCAGCCTGGACGATTCTGTCTGCATTGCCCTTCTGGACAATACAGGTAATCCGCTCCACATCAGTGAGGATGGTAATCTGGCGTTTTGACTTCATGCCGTCTCCTGTTGGTGTTTGGCCTGCCACTGGGCCCAGAGCCCTGTGGTTAAAACGGCCAGTATCGGGCCGATGGAAGCCATGGAAAGAATGCCAAAGCCCTCCGCTACCTGGACGGCCTCACCGATCCCCAACCCCATGGCCAGTACCAAAGGCACGGTGATGGGACCGGTCGTGACCCCGGCACTATCCCAGGCAATATTGACAAATTCTTCGCTGGAGAAATAGGTTAACAAGAGTGCCAGCAAATAAAAGGGAATCAATAACCAGGCCAGGGGCCAGTCAAAAATAATCTTGAGAACCCCCAGCAGGATACCACTGCCCACCCCCAGGCTAACCGCATAAATCAGAGTTCTCTTTTTGAATACCCCCTGAGTCAGGCGTTCTACAGTCATCCCCAGTGCATTGAGCGCCGGCTCAGCCAGGGTCGCCCCGAAACCCAGTATCCAGGCAAAACAGAGAACAACCAGCAAACCCAACCCGTAAGAATAGATCGCAGGTTGTAGCTGACCACCGGGGGTTTCCAGGGCTGTAAAAGCGGAGGGCAAGAGGCTACCCGCTTGCCCTCCCAAGGCAGCCAGACCATAGGTCAGGCCGATATTGAATAAAATCATCCCGGCAACCGCCAGAAAAATACCATAGGCAAGAATGCCGCCGTTGTTCAGTTTCTCCTTGAGTAAAAAACGGCTAATCAGGAGGAGAAAGAGAACCAAGGGCAGTATGGCTCTCAACCCCAACACCATCTCTTCTCCCGGTGTCTGCTGATACCAGGCTATCGAGGCTTCTAACTGGGTCGTGACACTGGCGGCTTGGATAATGGCTTCGGGTGTCAGTATCCAGGAAACATAGAGTGCCAGGCCCAGCACACAGATCACCGGAAAGAGTGAAGCCAGGGTCACTATTCCAAAGCCCACCAGGGCACTGCTGCCCCGCCCTGAAGCCGAAGCGATGCCTATCCCCAGAGCCAGCACCAGGGGAACAGTAACCGGCCCGGTAGTGACTGCACCGCTATCCCAGGCCAGACCCAACACCGGGGCCAGATTAGGATCCTGCATAAAGTAGAGGGTGAGCAGAAGAGCTGGCGTCAAAGCCAGATATATATAGGGCTTCAGACTCCAGTTATAAACAAATCGCAGGGTTCCCAGCACAGCGGCCAACCCGACACCGACACCCACCAGTAAGACCAGCCAGTCGGCATAGTCAGTCAGGAGTGCATAGAGGTAAGGGGCTTTTTCCACCTTGACCAGGGCTCCTGCTGCCTTGAGCGCACCAATCGCTGGTTCGGCAAAGGTGACGCCAATTCCCAGCAGAAAGGCCACCAAGAGCACTGCGGGCAGTGCCTGTTTCTTGGGCAGGGTATTACCGATAAATTCACCCAGAGGCATCAACCCCTGCTTGATGCCCTCCATGAACAGCATCAATCCGACTATGACCGCCAGCAAACCCAGGCTGATGGCTAGGGTTCCTTCCACCTCCTGACGCAAAATTAGAAGTTGGAAAAAAGCCAGATAGAGAGCCAAGGGTACCAGCGCATACAGCTGTTCCAGAAAGCGCAGGGAAATATAGGGCTGCACCAGACGATAGACATCCAGTGGCCTTAGACTGATCCGTCGTGAAGAAGTAACTGCAGGTGCTGTTAGGTCGTTATAACTGATATGCCGATGATCGACCTGGGTTTCACGAATATATTGTCCATAACGGATACTGCGGGTCTTTTCGACCATCGGATTCTCCTGAACGGGTCGGGTTTGCCCGCTCTTTGCAGGGCACTTAATGTAAAAATGTGCAACGTTTCTTTATTTTTGTTCTATGCTCAAAAAGTATAATTAATCAATTGACGGTCAGAAGGGCTTTGATTAATGTCAATCAATAATCAAGGAGCCTCTGATTAACGTGATGAGCGCAGGTTAGGCAAGGCGAAATTAAACGATAAAGCGGAGTTTACAAGCAGTAAATGAGCATTTTGAGGCTAATTTCAACGTAGCATAAGCAAGCGCAATAGTTAATCCGAGGTTTCTTAAACCTCTACCGCGCCCTCTATTCTGCACGACTCAGGCCATGCTGTACCCGGATTTTTTACCTTGATGGACATGAACAGGCAAGTTGATAGATTTTGAAAAACCGGCTCAGAAAATCAAAACTCTTTCGTAAAACCCTGACCAGTATTTTTCTGGCAGCGCTTTTCTTTACCAGTGTCAGCTATTGGGCTTCTGTACCCTGGCTGAGAGATACTGTGGAAGAGCAGGAAGAGTACAACGGCAGACTGGTACTCAATAGCACCTACCAGCTGGCTGTTAGTGCCCACCAGAATCTTCTCGACTGGGAAAGCTTTGCCCTGCAAACCCGCAAGGAAGAGCTGCACACCCTCTTGAATCTGGCCACAGCGGCCATGAAGCAATTGGATATCAGCATCCAGCATCATGTAAACTCTCCGGCAGTAGGCCAGGCGGAGCTGCTGCAGCAACTGCGCAAGCTGCAATTTGGTAATAACAACTATCTAGTCGTCCTTGATGGCCAGGGCAATATCCTCTCCCACCCCAGCAATCAATTCAATGGCATGAGGCTGACCCAAGCCCAGCAACATCTGCAAGGGCTCGACCTGCAAGCTTTGACCGCCAGCATCAATGAAAATGGGGAGGGTTTCAGTCGTTACCAATGGAAGCCCAGCCCTGAAGAGCCCCCCTCGGAAAAACTGGCCTACTTTCGCTATCTGCCAGAATACGACTGGATACTGGCTGCGACCACCAGTATCCAGGATGTGGAAACCCAAATCGAACAAAGACGTGGAGAACTGATTCAACGCCTGCGCGAGCAGATCCACCAGACGCGCATCAGCCAGACGGGCTATTTATTTGTGTTCGACTCCAACATGGATATGATCATTCACCCCAACCCCAATCTGGAAGGCAAGAATGTCAGTGAACGCATCAACCCCCTGACCAACCGCTCCCTGGCTCACGAACTCATGGCGGTGGCCAATTCTGACAATGAACATCTGGTTTACCAGTGGGACAAGCCTTCAGACCCGGGGCATTACATCTACGAAAAGATCTCCTGGGTTAAGTATTTACCCGAATTTGACTGGTACATGGCCTCTTCAGTGTATATGGATGAGCTGGAAAGAACCGCCAATGCTCTGACTTACCGCCTGCTCATTATTGCTGCCGTGATTCTGGTGATTACTTTCATTGCTGCCTACTTCTTTTTGAATCGACTGATTCACCCCATTACCATCCTGGCCGATCTGGCATCCAAAGTCAGAGATGGCAACTTGAATGTTCGAACCAACATCAAACGCCGGGATGAAATCGGCCTCCTGGCCACCACCTTCAATGCCATGGTCACCCGCCTCAAGGATCAAATGGATCACATGGAAAAACGGGTCGAGGAGCGTACAGCCCGTCTGGCAGAAACCGTTCAGCATCTGGAAACCCGAAACCATGAAAGCAGCGTTTTCACCCGCATGGGCGAACTGCTTCTATCCTGCCACAGTGAAGATGAAGTCTTTACTGTAACCCTCCAGGCTTGTCAGGCTCTCTTTCCCATGGATTCCGGCAGCGCCTATCGGGTAGCTCCTGATAGACATCTGCAACGAATTACTCAGTGGGGCGACGAAGCGACCCCCCAACAACTGACACCCGCAGAAAGCTGCTGGGCCGTGCGCCGTGGCCAGAGTCATACCAGCCTGCCGGAAAACAGGGATAATCTCTGCCCCTACTGTCAGACCCGCGAGCAAAACCTGAACCTCTGTGTTCCCCTCCAGGCTGAAGGCAGTGTAACGGGTATTATCCGCATCCAGTTCCAGGCTACGGACTCTGCCAACCAGGATTCCAGAGAATTAGCACGACGCGAGACTCTACTGACTACAGCGGCTGAACATGCCACCCTGTCACTAATCAATCTGCGACTGCGTGAACGCCTCCATCAGCAATCCATCCGCGACACCCTGACGGGCCTCTATAATCGCCGTCAATTGGAGGCCAGCTTGACCAGCGAACTTTCCCGCGCTCAGCGCCATCAAGAGGAGTTGGGAATTATTATGCTGGATATCGACTACTTCAAGGACTTCAATGACAACCATGGACATGAAGTGGGTGATCAGGTACTAAAACTCGTGGGGCAGCTTCTGCAAAACTGTCTGCGTAAAGAAGACATCGCCTGTCGCTATGGCGGGGAAGAATTCACGCTGATTATTCCGGAAACCCATCAGCAAGGCCTAAGAACCCTGGCAGAGCTTATTCGCGAGAGGGTGGAAAAGCAGATTAATGCTCAACTGGGCCGCCAGGTGACTCAGCCGGTTACCGTCTCTCTGGGACTGGCCCGCTATCCGCAGGATGGCAATGACAAGAACCAACTGCTCAAGGCGGCCGATTCCGCTTTATATCTCGCTAAAAAAAGAGGTCGTAATCAACTGGCTGAGGCTTCAGAAAACAAATAATTTCTAGCAATGGAAAGCAGCTATCACTTTAGATTTAAAACCTTGGTCTTATTTTCACTTTCAATATTTATATTCAGGATAGAAAAACATTGAAAGGAGAATAAAATGACTAGGATCAAATATTTACTTGCCTTGAGTTTTATCGTCGTTCTAATGCTCAGTGCTGGCTGTACCACCACCGTTTATTCCGAATTACCCGGTTCGGAAAACTACGATGAAGCGGTTGAGTTTGAACCCAACCCAGAAGCAGCAACCGTCTATGTATATCGCCTTGGTGGTGACTACTCTTATGTGGCCTATGAACTCAGCGTTGATGGGCAGCCCATTCCGACTCTTGCCTTCAGCTTTGTTTGGTTGGAACTGCCTCCCGGCGAACACCATCTGGAAGCCCCAGCAACCAGTACTTTTGGTTTTACCGGTGAAGTGACAGAAAATTTTGAAGCCGGGGAAGTCTATTATTACGAGATGACATTTAATAGCCGGATTGGCATACCGGATAAAACAGAACTTTTAGAAAGACAGCCACTCACTGCTCAAAACAATATCAAAAACAAACTACGCCTGATTTCCATGGACGATCATAATTTGAATCGGGATGCCACTCCCCAGAGTGAGTAAAAAAACGCTGGATTCTGGTTTTATATCCAGATCCAGCGGTCTTATAGCAGCAGCATTTAGCTAGGAAGACAGAGTCAGACAGACCTAGGCAGGCTTACAGGAAGAAGCCTCATGGCTACGCGGGCAAGTTTGCAAGTCCGGATTACCTTCGGGCTCATCCAAGCCTATCCAGGCCTTCACTTCATCCACTTCAAAGCCCACCTTTCTTTCTCCCTCAGCCAGCATCAGGGGGCGGCGGATCAAGAGCGGCTCCTTCAACATCAAAGCCAGCGCCTGATCTTCTGTCAGTTCTTCCGGTTTGATTTCCCCTTGTTTGATGGCTGGTGCTGCCTTGTTAAACCAGGCGGGCAAAGGCAGGTCTTGGAAAAAGGCTTTTAAGCCCTCGCTTGTCCAGGGTTCCTTAAGCAGATTACAGGCTATGACTTCATGACCGGACGCCGCCAGGAGCTGCTTCTGGCGGGTATTATTTATACATCCGGGCTTTTCATAGAAAATTACTCGGGTCACAAGGCACCTCCTGGCAGACTGAATTCCTTTTAAATCTGCAAAAAGCAGGCCAGTCGCTTAGCGACCCCTCCTTCCCGAAGAGTGTTGATTAACGGCCAGGTTCTTCGCAGCTCTCAAGTAGTAAAGAACCCGTACAAAAGGTTTTTGTTGTTAATGCTGCAACCAAGTCAGAAGTAAAAACGACCACCCAGAGCAGCCTCAATACGCAAATCCGTGGAGGGCAGTAGATCCATGCCGGGCGCTATTTCGATAAAAACATCAAACGGGGATTGGGCAAAGAGGTAGGTCAGGCCTACTGGAAAGCGTACACCGGCAACCCAGTCATCATCCTGATTTTCACGAGGCGCTTCATCATCCAGTTCAAAACGGCCACCTACCCCCCAATAGGGAGCCAAGCGCCCATCCAGCTCACGGGGAAGAGTCACGGAATCCAGCCACTGGTCCTCGTGAAACAGATAGTCGGCGGATAGATAGACCTCCGTATCCCGACCCAGGGACCAGCCCAAACCCGCTGTCAGGGCCCGATCATCATCCAGCCATTTTTTAGCAGTCAGGCCGGTCGGCTCACCAATCACCAGCCCCACGGCATCGATGGGAGCAGCCTGAAGATTCATGCCTGTCACCGTGAGAAGCACACTCACCAGGATTCGCTTCATCATAATCTATCTTCTCCCCAAAAAACTTATTTAAACAATACCTTAGCAGAATCCAGTCCGCCTCACTAAGGCAACAGCTTTGTTTCAGCTTTTTAAAAGCCTGACCCGGAAATTCTTGCCCTTAAGCTTTCCTTGCTGCAGCTGTGACAAGCCCTGGCGTGCCAGGTTTCTGGGTAGAGCCACATAACTCTGTCTGGCCTTGATTTGAATCTTGCCTATCCCCGCTGCTTCCAGCTCAGGATCAGCCGTCAAGGCACCAAGCAGATCCCCAGGCCTGAGTTTCTGTTTTTTCCCGCCATCCACCATCAGGGTCTGCATGGGAGCTGGCTCTGGCCGGGCTTGCATTTTGACAGGAGGCAGGTTTTCCAAGGATAAATCAGCATCCAGATACTCGGCCAGAATTTCGAACCGGAAGGCTTCCTCTTCGGCCACCAGGGTCAAGGCAAGGCCTTTTTCGCCAGCCCGACCCGTGCGACCGACGCGATGCACATGAACCTCAGGGTCCAGGGCCGGGCTATAATTCACCACCAGATCCAGAGCACTCATATCCAGGCCACGAGCGGCCACATCTGTGGCAACCAACAGAGAGGCACTGTGATTGGAAAACTGGATCCAGACCTGATCCCGGTCTTTTTGTTCCAGCTCGCCATGCAGTGCCAGAGCACTGAAACCGGCCGCTCGCAGTCCCTCGGCAAGTGATTGGGTTTCCTTGCGAGTCGTACAGAAGATCATGCAGGAAGCCGGTTGGTAATGGAGTAGCAACTGCTCAAGAGAGGCATATCTCTGGCTAGCATCCCCGATCCGGTAGAAATGCTGCTCAATTTCAGCCACCTGATGACTGCTCTGAACCTTCAATTGACCCGGCTGCTGCAGATATGCCTTGGCCAGGCTGGCTATACCTGGCGGGTAGGTCGCACTAAACAGCAGTGTCTGCCGCTGGCGAGGCAGGGCTTCAAGCAGGGCTTCCAGGGGCTCCTGAAAGCCCATATCCAGCATTCGGTCTGCTTCATCCAGGACCAGCTGTCGAACCTGATCCACTTGCAGATTACCCTTTTGCAGGTGATCCAGAAGACGGCCCGGTGTCGCCACCAGCAAATGGGCACCATGTTTGAGTGATTGCACCTGGGGACCAAAAGGCTGGCCACCACAGAGGGTTAGCACCTTGATATTGGCCAGCTGGCGGGCCAGACGCCGGATCTCCTCGGCCACCTGATCAGCCAGTTCACGGGTTGGGCAAAGCACCAGCCCCTGAAGGCTGAAATCCTTTTCCTCAAGCGATTGCAACAGGCCCAGGGCAAAGGCCGCCGTTTTACCTGAACCGGTTTGCGCCTGCACAACCAGGTCTTCACCGGCCAGCAGTCTTGGCAGGGCCTCTGCCTGCACTTGGGTCATTTGCAGATAACCCAGAGACTCCAGGTTGGTCAGAAGTTCTTTTTTAAGAGGCAGTTGATCAAAAGCTGAAGCAGTCAAGGGCAATTCCGGTCACAGTGAAAAGGGAGGTGAAGTCTAGACGAGTCCACTGCCTGCGCCTAGCTTAGTCACATAAAAAACAATAAAAAAAGCCAGCCCTAGGGCTGGCTTTGGTCATCAGGAAAACCTGAAAGCTTACAGCTTGCCTTCCAGTTCAGGCACAGCTTCAAAGAGATCGGCCACCAGACCATAGTCCGCCACCTGGAAGATGGGGGCTTCTTCGTCTTTGTTGATCGCCACGATCACTTTGGAGTCTTTCATGCCTGCCAAATGCTGGATAGCACCGGAAATACCGGCAGCAATATACAGCTGAGGAGCAACGATCTTGCCCGTCTGACCCACTTGCAGGTCGTTAGGCACATAACCGGCGTCTACTGCTGCACGGGAAGCACCTACAGCACCGCCCAGTTTGTCAGCCAGCTTGTAGATGATGTCAAAGCCTTCTTCACTGCCTACACCACGACCGCCGGAAACCACAACACCGGCAGCAGTCAGTTCAGGACGATCGGAAGCAGCCAGCTCTTCGCTGACATGGCTGGACAAACCGGCATCGGTTGCCTTGTCCAGGGCTTCAATTTCAGCAGAACCGGTTTCAGCAACCGGATCAAAAGAAGTACCACGAACGGTGATAACCTTGACGGCATCTTCGCTCTGAACCGTAGCAATGGCGTTACCGGCATAGATAGGACGCTGGAAGGTATCGGCACTTTCCACACTGATGATTTCAGAAATCTGGTCCACATCCAGCAGGGCGGCTGCGCGTGGAAACACATTTTTACCCACAGCTGTGGCACCAGTCAGCAGGTGGCTGTAGTCCTTACCAATTTCAGCCAGCAGTGCAGCCACGTTTTCAGCCAGTTGATGACCATAGGCAGCATTATCGGCGACCAGTACTTTGCTGACACCCTCCAGCTTGGCGGCAGCTTCAGCAGCAGCCTGGCAGTTTTCGCCAGCAACCAGCAGGTGAATATCACCACCGATTTCCTTGGCTGCAGCGACCACATTGGCGGTCACGGGTGTCAGTTCACTGTTATGATGATCAGCTACAACAAGAATACTCATTAGACCACCTTCGCTTCATTTTTCAGTTTGTCGACCAGCTCATCCACGCTGCCCACCTTGATACCGGCAGAACGCTCTGCAGGCGGCTCTACCTTCAGGGTTTTCAGCTTGGAAGCCACTTCCACGCCATAATCGGCAGGTGTTTTGCTGTCCAGCGGCTTTTTCTTGGCCTTCATGATATTGGGCAGCTTGGCATAACGAGGTTCGTTCAGGCGCAGGTCGGCACTGATCACTGCAGGCAGTTTGACCTCGATGGTTTGCAGACCGCCATCAATTTCACGCTTAACCTGGGCCTTGTCGCCGTCGATGGTTACTTCAGAAGCAAAGGTTGCCTGAGCAAAGCCTGCCAGAGCAGCCAGCATCTGAGGTGTCTGGTTGTTGTCGGTATCGATGGACTGTTTACCCATCATGACGACTTGGGGTTCTTCTTCCTCAACCACCTTGGCCAGCAACTTGGCCGCAGTCAGGGAATCCACCTTCTCATCGGTTTCGATCAGGATACTGCGGTCAGCACCCAGCGCCATGGCAGTACGCAGCTGCTCCTGGGCTGTTTTGGGGCCAATGGTGACTGCTACTATTTCAGAGGCCACACCCTTTTCCTTCAAGCGTACCGCTTCTTCAACCGCGATTTCACAGAAAGGGTTCATGGACATTTTGACATTAGCCAGATCAACATCTGACTGATCCGCTTTGACACGAACCTTGACGTTGTAGTCGACAACGCGCTTAACAGGGACAAGAACCTTCATAGATTCTCCGTTTTCTCAGTGGTTGAAACAGCAGGCAGCTTTGAGTGCAACCTGCGACATAAAAACAGGGCGTATAACGCTTGCTGCATGAATGATGACTCTAAGTCGGCTTTCAGTCAAACTTTGACTTAAACTGACGGGTCACATTTTAAAGCTTATAATGCCCTAAGCTTAAAAAACGGTGACAAGGCTTGACTCCAGTCGCTGAAAGCACTTCACTGAAGCCAGGTATTGACCAGAAGCAAACGACCGTTTTAAATACACTTTAGCAGTTTTGATAATGAAAACAACCCACTTTGAGGAGAGTTGCCGTGGAACGCGAATCTATGGAGTTTGATGTACTCATCGTCGGCGCTGGCCCCTCAGGGCTGGCAGCCGCCATCCGCCTGAAACAGCAAGCCAACGAAGCCGGCCAGGAGCTGGAAGTCTGTGTGGTTGAGAAAGGCTCTGAAGTGGGTGCCCATATTCTATCCGGTGCGGTCATTGAAACCCGTGCCCTGGATGAATTGATTCCTGACTGGAAAGACAAAGGTGCCCCGGTTACCACCCAGGTGACCAAAGATGAAGTCTACCTTCTTAAAAATGAAACCTCCGGCACCAAACTGCCCGGTTTCGCTGTACCCAAAACCATGCACAACCATGGCAACTACATTGTCAGCCTGGGCAATCTGGTGCGCTGGCTGGGCGAACAGGCCGAAGAGTTGGAAGTCAATGTCTTCCCTGGCTTTCCTGCGGCCAGCATCATCTATGGTGACCAAGGCGAAGTCCAGGGTGTAATCACCGGTGATATGGGTATCGGCGCCGATGGTGAACCCAAGGATAGCTTTGAGCCAGGTATGGAGCTGCGTGCCAAGTACACCCTCTTTACCGAAGGCTGTCGCGGCCACCTGGGTAAAGAACTCATCAGCCAGTACAAGCTGGATACTGATGCTGACCCCCAGCACTATGGTATCGGCATCAAGGAACTCTGGGATATCGACCCCGACAAGCATCAACAAGGCCTGGTGGTTCACGGCTCTGGCTGGCCTCTGTCCGGTGATACTGCCGGTGGTTTCTTCCTTTATCATGATGAAAACAACCAGGTGGAAGTGGGTCTGATCGTTGACCTTTCCTACTCCAACCCTCACCTGTCGCCTTTTGATGAATTCCAGCGCATGAAGCACCATCCGGTGATCAAACAGTACCTGGAAGGCGGCAAGCGGGTCAGCTATGGGGCGCGTGCCATCACCAAGGGTGGTTACAACTGCCTGCCCAAGATGACCTTCCCTGGCGGCCTTTTGATCGGCTGTGATGCCGGCACCCTGAACTTTGCCAAGATCAAGGGCGTTCACACCGCCATGAAATCCGGCATGCTGGGCGCTGAAGCCGTTTTTGAAGCCCTGGCCAAGGGTGATGAAGGTGGCGCGGAACTCACCGCCTACAATGACAAGTGGGAAAGCAGCTGGGCCAACCAGGAGCTCAAGCAGTCGCGTAACTTCGGTCCGGCCATGCACAAGTATGGCACCTTCCTGGGCGGCGCTTTCAACTTCATCGACCAGAACATCTTTGGTGGCAAACTGCCGATCACCCTGCATGACACCAAGAAGGATCATGAAGCCCTGAAGCCAGCCAGCGAATGCGAGAAGATTGACTATCCCAAGCCGGATGGCAAGCTCAGCTTTGACAAGCTGTCTTCTGTCTTCCTGTCCAACGCGGTGCATGAAGAAGACCAACCCTGTCACCTGCGTTTGAAGGATCCTGAACTCCCCATTCGCGACAACCTGCCCAAGTATGACGAGCCGGCACAGCGCTACTGTCCTGCCGGGGTCTATGAAGTGGTTGAAGATGATGCGGGTAATCCCAAATTCCAGATCAACTTCTCCAACTGTGTTCACTGTAAGACTTGTGACATCAAGGATCCTGCCCAGAATATTACCTGGGTAACGCCTGAAGGCGGCGGTGGTCCAACCTACCCCAACATGTAATCGGGGTTAGCAAAAGCAAAAGGGGCAGCCATGGCTGCCCCTTTTTTATGGATTCCAGAAGGTATGCGCCCTTCTGCAAACCTCAATCAGAATAACGACACAGGTAGGCGCTTTCCTCTTCAACCTTGACCTGGAATACACTGCCAGCAGGCACATTGAAGCTTTGGCCTTTATGGAAAGTACGCAGAGCAGGATCGCCGGGCAACAAAACCTGCAAAGCACCCGACACAACGGTCATCTCCTCATCCTTGGAGGTGGAGAATTCATACTCCCCCACCGACATCACACCCATAGTCAAAGGACCATCACTGTTATTCAGCGCAATGGATTTGACCTGGCCTTCAAAATACTCATTAACCTGCAACATACACACCACTCCACAAAAGGATAAGAAGCTACTGCTGCAGCGCCCAGTTTCAACCCAGCCACCAACAGCAGTCACTAGTGCTTTTATTGAATGCCAAGCCCGAGAGCTTGGCAAGCAGTTTGTTATAAAGTCACCTGAATTTTGTCGATCACCCTTAACGCCTTGTCACGGGCTGCTTGTGGATCTTCATCCAGTGCCAAGGCTACGCCGAGACGACGACTGCCTTTGACCTCCGGTTTGGCAAACAAGCGCAGGTCAGTATCTTCTTCCTGCAAGGCGGCCTCCAGACCGGAATAGATCATGCTCTTGGATTCACCTTCCACCAAGAGTACAGCCGAGGCGGCGGCCCCCAACTGACGAATCTGAGGCACCGGCAAACCCAGAATAGCGCGGGCATGCAGGGCAAATTCGGAAAGGTTCTGGGAGATAAGGGTCACCATACCGGTATCGTGAGGACGCGGGGAGACTTCACTAAACCAGACCTGATCACCTTTGACAAAAAGCTCCACACCGAAAATCCCCTGGCCACCCAGGGCAGAGGTCACCTGCTCGGCAATTTCTTTGGCTTTTTCCAAAGCGCCAGCCGACATGGCTTGCGGCTGCCAGGATTCACGATAATCGCCCTTTTCCTGGCGATGACCAATGGGAGCGCAAAAACGGGTGCCACTGATGGAACGTACCGTCAGCAGGGTGATTTCATAATCAAAATCGACAAAGCCCTCGATAATCACCTTGCCTTTCCCGGCTCGTCCACCTTCCTGGGCATAGGTCCAGGCCGCCTCGATATCAGCCTCTGTTTTTACCAGACTCTGACCTTTACCTGAGGAGGACATGATGGGTTTGACCACACAAGGCAGACCGATCGACTCGACGGCCTGCAGGTAGTCTTCACGGGTTGCCGCAAAATAGTAAGGCGAGGTCGGTAACTGGAGTTCTTCAGCCACCAGGCGACGAATGCCTTCCCGGTTCATGGTCAGACGCGCGGCTCTGGCTGTAGGAACTACCTGAAAACCCTCCGCTTCAAGACGCTCCAGCTCATCGGTGGCCAGGGCCTCGATTTCCGGAACGATCAAGGCCGGTTTTTCCTCTTCGACCACTTGACGCAGCGCCTGAGCATCCAGCATGTCCACGACCCGACTGCGATCAGCCACCTGCATGGCAGGGGCATGCGCATAGCGATCGGCAGCAATCACTTCACACCCCAGACGCTTGAGTTCGATGACCACTTCCCGACCCAACTCGCCACTACCCAGCAGGAGTACTCGTGTGGCTGTTGGGCTGAAGGGCGTACCCACTTGTGTCATAATCCGGCTCCTTGTGCAGCTAGAGGCTGCCTAGATGGTAAAAATTCCCGCAGTATAGAGGAAGCCAGCCGATAAAGCTTGCGCTTCGCAACCACCGCCAATCAAGAGACTCAGATGATCAGTAAAAACCAGGCCAAGCTGCTGCGCTCGCTGCACAAAAAGAAATACCGCCGTGAACAGGGGTTGTTCCTGGTCGAAGGTGAAAAAACCGTGCTGGAACTCCTGGCATCGGGCTGGCCCCTCCATCAAGTGTTTGCCACCCCCGATTTTATCCAGCGCTTTTCTGCTGATCTGGACGACTTAAAGGTGGTTCCGGCTTCGGCTCAAGAACTCACCCAGCTGGGGACCCTGGTCAGCAACCAGTCAGCCCTGGCCGTGGCTATTCAGCCTGAGCCTCAGCCAGTTTCCTGGCAAGCGGGCAACTGGATCCTGGCGCTGGATCGGATCAATGACCCCGGCAATCTGGGAACGATTCTGCGCATTGCCGACTGGTATGGCATTCAGCAACTGGTATGCTCCCCCGGGACGGCCGAGGTCTTCAATCCCAAGGTGATCACCGCCAGCAAGGGCTCTTTCCTGAGGGTCAAGGTCAGCTACCAGCCACTGGATGAATTCATGCAGACCCTTCCTGAAGGCACAGCAGTGCTAGGTGCTTATCTGGAAGGGGAAAACATACATGACCTGAAACTGGAAAAACCGGGCCAAGGGGGGATAGTGGTTATGGGCAGTGAAGCCCAGGGCATCGCCCCCGAACTGGAAGACAAGATCACGCAACGGGTCACCCTGCCCGGCTATGGCCAGGCAGAATCACTGAATGTCGGGGTAGCAACGGCCCTGATCTGCGATAATCTCAGGCGCCTTGAAGGCGGCTGAGCGGCGCCCTTTCTTCCTTCAGGCGCTTGAGCCCGGCCTGATCAAAACGTATGTCGAGCAAACGACTGGGATAATCGCCTTCTGCTCTCAGCAACTCCCCCTCACCAAAGGTTTGATGGCTGACCCTGTCACCTGGCTGCAGACCCGATGTCTCCTGCAAGCGGGGAGAAGCAGCCTGCGGTGGCTCTTTACTGGCTTGAGTCAAAGGTGGCACCGGTCGGTCACTGACTTGCTGCCAGTAATGCCTGATCAGCTCAGGGTAGGCCACTGAAGTTTCCTGGCCTACAGCAGCTGTTTCTTCATCCCGCAAGGCTTTAATCAACCAGTGAGCATCCTTGAGCGCTGCTTCCTGAAGGAAGCGGCTGACCTGCCCCCCGGCATCTCCCTCTGCCAGAACCAGCGCCTCACGACTCCGGGTAATGGCAACATAGAAAAGACGGCGTTCCGCTTCTTCCTCCGCAGGCGTCAAACGGCTAAAGCCGGAGTTATAGGGAAAATCCCCCTCGTTCAGCCCATAGACACCCACCCAGTCCCACTCCAGACCCTTGGCTGCATGCACGGTCTGGATGCTCACCTGCTTCTTGTCCTTGCTGGCAGCCAGATGAGCCGAACCTTCCTGCTGAGCTGCTTCCAGCTCCTGCAACCAGTCAGCCAGCTTTTTGGGGCTTTGCTGGGCATAGCGCTGCAAACCAGCCAGCAAACGCAGGCTTTCGTCGGCTGCTTCTTTGCTGGCAGCGGTCTTTTTGATCTGCTCCAGGGCGTCTGTTTCTCTCAGTACCTGATCCAGAAAAGCCCTGGGTGCCATCTGCTCAGCCCGCCGTGCCAAGGATTGCAACAACTGTAAACGCCGCTGCAAGCGTTTGCGCTTACCCGGTGGCAGCGCCTCCAGTACCGCCTCCAGGCGGGCACTGTTCTGGGCTCTGGCTTCTACCAGCGCCTGACGCTCAACTTCTGTGAGATAGAGGGTAGGAAAACTCAGCAACTGATAGAAATCCTGACGTGCTGCAGGATGCTGGTAGTTGATGCGCCGGCCTGGGGCTGAGTTCAGGGCCAGGCGTACATAGGCCAGCAGCCCCTGAATCTGGGGCCGATTAAAAATAAAATGCTCCTGACGTGCCAATTGAAAAGGCTGATGGGCCTTGAGTAATTCCAGTTGCACGGCCAGGCTCTGTGACCAGCTACGTACCAGGACGGCAGCGGTTTTACCGGGATGGGCGACCTGCCATTGCTGTAACCGATCCAGTAGCCAGGCGGCTCCCTGTCCCTGTTGAATCGAAGTGGCTTGCAAATCCCTGGCCAGGGTCAACTGAGGAGGACGCTCGCGATTATGTTGAATCACCTGGTTGGCTACCAGCGCCAGCCAGTGACCAAAGCGGAAACTGCAGGAAAGCGGGTAATCCACCACACTGTTAAAATCCTGCTGAAAACGGTGCAGCATGTAATCAGGCCGGGCGCCACGCCATTCATAAATACACTGGTCGACATCCCCCACCACCATAACCTGGGCTTCTCCGGCAAGAGTCACCAGAAGGGCCTGCTGGACTGCATTGATATCCTGGTATTCATCCACCACCAGATAATCGAGAAAACCCTGCAGCCGCTGCTTCAGCTCCGGATGTTGGCTGATCACCTGGAGGGGACGCCAAAGCAGGTCATCAAAAAACATCGCCTGCTGTTGTTCCAGTAGGGTTTCCAGCTCATCAAAAGCGGCCACCAGGTGCTTTTGGTTACGTGGCAGCTCCAGGTCTTCAGCTACTTCAGCGGCTGGTTTCAAACCACTTTTAACGCGGGTGCAAAAACTTTTGAAAGCATCCAGTGCATCTTCTTCCAGCCAGGGCTGAACAGCTTCGCCCTGACGTTCTGCCAGGGTTTTCAACGCCTGGCGACTGAAACTGTCCTGCATCCACTCTTCCTGCTGCAAGCGTCTGGGCTTCAGGTAACCCCAGCGAACCAGGGTAGCCGTAAGACGATGCCCCAGAGAATGGAAGGTCCGAACGTCGGGAAGCGGCCCTTGCAGACCCCTGGCCAGCGCTTGTTGCTGCAGCTTGCTGGAAAAATCCTCGCGGGCGGCACGGTTATACATGACCACCAGCAAACGTCGTGCGGCCACCCCCTGCTGCAGCAGGTAGAGGACTCTTTCCACCAGAGTCGTGGTCTTGCCTGAACCAGCCACAGCACGAACACGAGCATGCCCCCGAGTATGGGTGACAACCGCTTGCTGCTCTGGTGTTAAGGGCTTCAGACTCAAGAGAAACAACCCAGGAGGAATTCTCGGCCACAGCTGGTCAGGTAGACACAGGTATGCTCGCCCTCTTCACGAGCCTCGGCCCAGTCGACCATTTGATAATAAACCTGGGGCAGGATTCTGGCTTCAAGATTGGCGCGCACACGAACAAAGGGGCGGGGTTCCCCGTCAGCGGACATTTCTACCCGCAGAGGATGGTCCCCATCCAGCCAGAAATCATCACTGACGTTGGTTTGCAGACGCAGACGTTGGCTCTCACCTTCGCCATCGGCTTCGGCCAGAACCACCAGGAAGGGAACCTCGGCAACCCTGATCCGGGCCTTTTCAGCCGGAGTAATCAGGTAATAGTGACCATCAGCTTCCTTGCGAAGCAGCCGGGAAAAGAGGCGTACCAGAGACTTGCGGGTAAAGGGCTGGCCTTCATGGTACCACTGCCCCTGGCTATCGATGCTGAGATCCACATCGACAACCTGGGTGGGATGCCAGTCCTCGACAGGTAGTTCACCGGTTTCCTCGGCATTTTTTTCGATCCGGGTCACCAGACCGGAAAAAGACGCAAAACTCATAATCAGGCATCATTCTTGGTGGGTTTACCGGCTTCCAGATGTTTTTTACCGCGTTGACCACGGTTACCCAGGCGCACACCGATATCCATCATAAAACGGAAGAATTCATCCTTGTCCTGGATAACATCCTGGAAGAATTCGGATTGATAAAGCACCGCTGCCCCATGCACAAAGGCCCAGGAAGCACAGTAATGAAAATAGGCGGGCACATCTTCCAGATGACCTTCTTCCACGCGCCCACTGATCAGGTCGGACAGGCTTTCCAGATTGCGCGCCCGGAACTGGTGCAGTTCTTCGATCATCTCGGGAATGACATTGGCCTTGACCAGTTTTTCTTCCAGGCGGTTAAAAAGCAGATACTTGGCAGGCTCCTGCATGCGAAATTCAAAATAGGCCTTGGACAGGGCTTCCTTGTCTTCGGCTATCTGGGGAAGCTGGAAAAGATTGGCCATCTCTTTTTCATAGTCCAGCATCAGGCGCAGATAGATTTCCGCCTTGGTACTAAAATGCTTGTAGATGGTGCCCTTGCCGATATTGACCTTCTCGGCAATCATTTCCACGGTCACCTTGTCTTCACCCTGTTCGAGGAACAACTCCAGGGCGGCATCCAGTATGCGGGATTCGCGCTGGCGAAACTCCCTGACTCGGCGTGCCTGTTTTTCTACCGGTGATTCAGCCATGGCTTGCTCCTCAAACTTGTGACCCAATTCGGCTTTTCAGTCAACAAGGTAATCCTCTTTGCCTCAAGAGGCAAGTGCAGGGGCGTTTTTCCTGGCCAGAGGGAAGAGATGAAAAAAGTTCTCGGTCGTCTGCTGGGCCAGGAAATCGGTTTCCAGCCCTCGCAATTGCGCCAGAAACTCGGCCACATCGCGAACATAACCGGGTTCATTCTGCTTGCCCCTATGGGGTACGGGGGCCAAATAGGGAGAATCGGTTTCCACGAGCAGGCGATCCAGCGGCAGCACCTCGGCCACCGTCCTCAGTTTCTTCGCGGAATTAAAAGTGACAATGCCGGACAGGGAAATATAGAAATCCAGACCAACCATCTGGCGGGCAAAATCCAGGTCTTCGGTAAAACAGTGGATGACGCCGCGACCACCTTTTTCGGCAAAGGGTTTGAGCAATGCCAGGGTATCTTCCCGGGCTTCACGCGTATGAACGATCACCGGCTTGTCTACGACCAGGGCTGCGTCCAGGTGCATCTGAAAATAATCCAGCTGCTGTTGGCGCTGATCGGGATCATAGTGGTAGTCCAGACCCGTTTCCCCCAGGGCAACGATATCGTCGGCTTGGGCCAGCTCAATCAACTGCTCAAGATCGACCGGCGTATCCACTTGATGCAGGGGATGCAAGCCGACACTCAAGCTGACATCAGCATGGGGCTCGACCAGTTGGCGCAGTTCATCCAGGCGTCCGGGGTTAACACTGATGCACAAAAAATGCCCCACGCCCCGCTGCCGGGCTGTATCCAGTACTCCCTGAAGGCCCGCCTCAGCACCCGCTGAAGTTTTTTCCAGATCCAGCATGTCCAGGTGGCAATGGGAATCAACCAGTAACATAAAGTCTTCGGCTCCTAAATGGTATGTGTTAATTTATCGGTATTCAGCAGACCAGCCAACTGATCTTCAATAAAGTAACGCGGAGAATCCTCGTCCTCGGCAAAATGGATTCCGATTCCCGGTGTCTTGCGACCCTGGGCCCCGACCGGGGTACGCCAGGCCAGGGTACCCACTATTTCGATAGGGTCCTGCTCATCGGCCAGCTGCAGCGAAACCTGAACGGTTTCGCCAGGCTTGAAGTGGCGACTGGTGGGGATAAAAAGACCACCACGTTTCAGGAAAGGCATATAGGCGGCATAGAGCGCCTGCTTGTCTCTCAATTTGAGTGTCAAAGTCTTGGTTTCACTCATGTCCCAGCTCCTGAGTCAGCCTGATCAGCAGGCGTTCGATAAAGAGTTCATGATTGGGGTTGCTGGCCAGCGCCAGATGGGCCTGCTTGAATTCACTGTCCAGTGCCAAGAGTTGCTGGCTGCTGAGCAGCTGCTGCCATTGATGGTACAAGGGGAGTTGACGACTATCCATGACTTGCGTCTCCCCCATGAGTTTAAGCCTTAGCGTATCAGCCAGCCAGCTTTGCAGATAATCCAGCAACTGAGGCAAATCAAACTTTTTCAGCCTCTGTGCCTGCTCACTGGGATCAGCGCCTCGGTTCAGAGCCTCCATAACCTGCAGGAGAAGTTGGCGAGGTTCTTCCCACTCGGGCGTGGCCATTTTAACCGCCTGGAGAGGGCGACCACCGGCGGCTTTAAGCAGTATTTCAGGATCCTGCTCCGGTGATAACTGGCAACCAAGCCAGGCTTGGCCGCTGGCCAGATCCGGCGCTTTAACCGGCCATTGCTGACAGCGACTGCGAATAGTAGCTGGCAAAGCCGAGGGCTGGTCACTGACCAGGATAAACTGGGTTCTCGGTTCAGGTTCTTCCAGCGTTTTCAGCAAGGCATTGGCAGCATTGATGTTCATGGCTTCGGCAGGCCAGATCAGCACCAGTTTGTAACCGCCCCGTTGAGCACTCTGCTGTACCTGGGCATTCATCTCACGAATGGCATCAACGCGGATAGCCTTGCCCGGAGCTTCCGGTTCCAGGGGGTGCCAGTCCGGGTGAAAGCCGGAATCCAGCAATTGGCAGGAAGGGCAACGCCAACAAGGCTCCCGCGGCTCCGGGTTTTCACAAAGCAGGTAATGTGCCAGGGCACGGGCCAGCGTTCGCTTGCCCAAACCCGGCAAACCGGTTAGAAGGATGGCATGTGGCAGCCGGTCCTGGCTTAGTTGCTGCAGCCATTGATGCCAAATATCAGCCTGCCAGGGCAAAGGCAAGGCTGGTTTTTGTTCGCTAGTGGGGTTGGCACCGGCATCCTTGAGACTCATTGCGCACTCTTTGGCTGGGCTTGCTTCCAGGCCAGAATACTGGGGAGCAGAGCTTCCTTGAGATCAGCCTGCACCTGATCAAGGGGCTGGCTGGCATCCAAAACCCGAAAGCGTAGAGGGTTTTTTAACGCTTGCTTGAGGTAGGCATCCCTGACCCGGGAAAAGAAATCCTGCTTTTCCTGCTCAAAACGATCCTTTTGCTGGCCACGGGTTTGCAGGCGTTCTGCGGCCTTTTCTACGGGCATGTCCAGCAAAAAGGTCAGATCCGGTTGCAGATCTTTTTGTACCAGTTTTTCCAACTGCTGAATCGTCTCTTCGCTTTGACCACGACCCCCGCCTTGATAGGCATAGGTTGCATCGGTAAAACGATCGCAAACCACCCATTGACCACGGGCCAGTGCCGGTTTGATCACTTCCTCCAGATGCTGGGCCCGGGCAGCAAACATCAGCAGCAACTCGGTTACCTCATGCGGTGCCTCACCTTCAGCTGCCAGCAGGAGTTCACGGATTTTCTCTGCCAAGGCTGTTCCACCCGGCTCGCGAGTGGCAATCCAGTCTATACCCGCAGCATCCAGCTGAGCGGTAATGGCCTGAAGATTGGTTGTTTTACCTGCACCTTCACCGCCTTCAAGGGTGACAAAATAACCTCGAGCTCTGGCCGTCATGGCTGAGTGTCCTCTGTGCCGGTGCTTTCTTCATCAGCCGCCTCGGCAGCTGGCCAGCTGCGGTAATCCTCACGCCGTCGGTGCTGATATTCACGCACAGCCTGGTTATGCTCTTCCAGAGTAGCCGAGAACTGATGCGTACCATCACCACGGGCAACAAAATAAAGCGCCTCCCCTTCTGCCGGGTTGACGCTGGCACGCAGGGCCGCCTCACCGGGTGAAGCTATGGGCGTAGGGGGCAGGCCTCGAATGGTGTAGGTATTCCAGGGAGTGGGGCGGCGCAGATCGGCATAGGTGATCCGCCCCTGATAATCCTCTCCCATGCCATAGATAACCGTGGGGTCAGTCTGCAAACGCATGCCTTTTTCCAGACGGCGTATGAAAACACCGGCAATATCGCGACGTTCATGGGCAGCACCGGTTTCACGTTCTACGATCGAGGCCAGGATCAGAGCCTCGTAGGGAGAATCCAGGGGCAGATCCGGCTGACGCTCGGACCAAACTTCCTCTAACAGAAGCTGCATTCTCTCGTGAGCCTGACGCAGGATATCCAGATCCTTCATTCCCTGGTGATAGACATAGGTGTCAGGGAAAAACCAGCCTTCTGCCGGCTCCTCTGGTTGCCCCAGAGTGGCCATGATTTTTTCTTCGCTCCAATCATGACTCACCGGCTCCAGCTTGCTTGCTGCGGCCAAAGCAGCGCGGATTTCAGCAAAGGTCCAGCCTTCCACCAGAGTGACCTGATAGGTTACCACTTCGCCATCACGCATGCGGGTATAGAGATCATGAAGGGTTAAGCCCGGTTCCAACTGATATTCACCGGCATGGATACGTCCGCTTTCACTGGTCGCTCGCAACCAGAGGCGAAAAGGCAAGGATGAATCAATCCAGTTTTGGCTTTCAAACTGCTGCAGTAAACTGATCAGGTTTTGGCCTGGTGCCACCTCAAGCAACTGAGGTTCATCGACTTGGAGTGGCTGGTGTACCTGGCCATTCACCCAGAGCACCAAGGCCAGAAGAGTGGCTGTTCCTGTCAGAACAAGCGCCATGAAGAGTTTTTTCATCAATTTAATCCTTACGCCTGGGGTAATCCCATCCCGGGATGAAAAGCAGTCATCAGTGAGCGCGTTTGTGGACCCAGCGGCCAGCGCCCCAGAGAGCCTTCTTCTGCATCCAGCTGCACCACCGGCCAGATCCCCTGAAGACTATTACACAGCAGGACTTCTTCACTGGCCTGCAAAGCCTCCAGAGAAGCCGCATCCTCCTCCATCGCACCGGTAGCCTGCAAAAGCTGCTTACGCATCACGCCTTCCAGGGCACCGCGACTCAGGGCGGGGGTATGCCAAGTGCCCTGGGCGTACCAGAAAACATTACGGGCAATGGCTTCGGTAATGCGCCCCCGGGAATCATGGAGCAGGGCTTCAGGGTAGTGATCGGGGCAGGCTTCGGAAGCCAGTACCTGACAGAGGCGATTTAGATGTTTGTTATCCGTCTGGGGGCCAGTTTCGGGACTGGGTTGCCACCAGACGGTTACCCCCTGGTAGGCCGCCTGCTGAAGTGGCAGTTGCCGACCCGAGAGCACCCGATGCCAGGGCAAGCGCTCGCCACCCCGACGATAGCCTCGGCCTCCTGGACCAGCCAGAAGCATGACCTTGAGCATTCCGGACACCTGGTATTCAGCTTCTTGCTGGACTTCCGTCTGAAGCTTTTCCCAAAAGTGGCCTTGGACTTCCGCTTTGAGACTCTGCAGACCTTTTTTCAGGCGTTGCAGATGATCGGGCCAAAAAATGGCCCTGCCCTGCCAGATGCGAACACTGGTGAAGACTCCCTCGCCAAAAGCCAGGGCCCGGCTGGCCAGCAGCCAGTCCAGGTCTTCCGGTGAGGGTTCATGGCCATCAACCAGGGTTCGCAATACGGACATGCCCTAATTAGACCTTGCTAAAGATCAGGCTGCCGTTAGTGCCCCCAAAACCAAAGGAGTTGGAGAGGCTATGCTTCACCTCCATCTGGCGAGCTTCATGAGGCACGTAATCCAGCGTACAGGCTTCATCCGGGTTATCCAGATTAATCGTCGGTGGTGCTACCTGGTCACGAATCGCCAGAACCGAGAAGACAGCTTCAACGGCACCGGCAGCACCCAGCAGATGCCCGATCATGGACTTGGTGGAACTCACGGCAACCTGTTTGGATGCAGCGCCCAGCACCGACTCCACCGCCTTGCTTTCGGCCACATCACCAGCAGGCGTCGAGGTGCCGTGGGCATTGATGTAATCAATCTGGTCAGGATTAAGACCAGAATCCTTGATGGCATTGCGCATAGCAGCCGCTGCACCTGTACCTTCCGAGGGGGGCAGCGTCATGTGATAAGCATCATCACTCATACCAAAGCCACTCAGTTCAGCATAGATGGTAGCGCCCCGCGCCTTGGCATGTTCATACTCTTCCAGCACCAGAACACCGGCACCGTCACCCAGAACAAAACCGTCACGATCCTTGTCCCAGGGACGGCTGGCAGCTACCGGATCATCGTTGCGGGTAGAAAGTGCACGGGCAGCGGCAAAGCCAGCTACACCCAGTGGAGTACTGGCACACTCAGCACCGCCACAAACCATGACATCAGCATCCCCATAGGCAATAGTTCGGGCGGAATAGCCGATATTGTGGGTGCCCGTGGTACAGGCCGTGGTGATCGCAATATTAGGCCCCTTGTAGCCATAGCGGATGGCCAGGTTACCGGAAATCATGTTGATGATGGAGCCAGGCACAAAGAAAGGAGACACCTTACGGGGACCACCCTTGTTCAGGGCATCGTGGTTTTTCTCGATCATGGGCAGACCACCAATGCCGGAACCGATGGCACAACCGATGCGATCGGCATTTTCTTCATTGCACTCCAGGCCCGAGTTCTCAATCGCCTGGATGGCTGCGGCCATGCCGTACTGGATAAAGGTATCCATTTTGCGGGCATCCTTGACCGACATATAGTCTTCCACATTAAAATTCTTTACCTGAGCACCGAAGCGGGTGCTAAAAGCAGTGGCATCAAAGTTTTCAATGGGAGCAACGCCACTTTGACCAGCCAGAATCCCCTTCCAGGATTCATCCAGGTTGTTTCCCAGAGGAGTTACCAACCCCATCCCAGTGACCACAACTCTTCTTCGTGACATGCCCCTTCCTCCAAATACTAATGACCTGATACCAGACCCGGAGCCGGATCTTGCATATAAATAGGCCGCGCCTTCGCTTGGCGACCCCTAACCGCTGTGCATTATATCCTAAAAAACGAAAAACCGCCGCACCCGGTCAGGGGTGAAGCGGTTTTCTGTGAAGCCAGACAAACAATCCGGAACTTCACTGCCTAGCAGCAAGCCTGGGCTTACTGGTGAGCATTAACGTAGTCGACAGCTTCTTGAACAGTCGTGATTTTCTCTGCTTCTTCGTCTGGGATTTCGGTCTCGAATTCTTCTTCAAGAGCCATAACCAGCTCGACAGTGTCCAGAGAATCAGCGCCCAGGTCCTCGACGAAGGATGAGGAGTTTTGAATTTCCTCTTCCTTAACACCCAGTTGTTCGGCGACGATCTTTTTTACGCGCTCTTCGATGGTACTCATAACGTTTGTTTGCTCCTGGTTAGAGTCTTGCCGTGCATTGTCTAAAATTGCACGCCAGTTTATAAACCGAAGTGGACTCTTGCAACCTAAAATCAGTGATTTTGGTTAAAAAAATCCACTTCGAAGAAAAGGTTTTTACCGCATGTTCATGCCGCCATTAACATGCAGGGTTTCGCCGGTAATATAAGCCGCTGGCTCACTGGCCAGAAAACCCACGGCAGCTGCAATTTCTTCTGGTTTGCCCAGGCGGCCCAGCGGCACCTGCTTGATCAGAAATTCTTTCTGTTCTTCGGGCAGCACCTCGGTCATGTCCGTGGCAATAAAGCCGGGCGCGACCGCATTGACAGTAATATTACGTGAACCCAGTTCACGGGCCAGAGACTTGGTGAAGCCTTCCATACCGGCCTTGGCAGCCGCATAGTTAGCTTGGCCCATATTACCCATGGTAGCAACTACGGAACTGATATTGATAATACGACCCCAGCGAGCCTTGGTCATGGCACGCAGACAGGCCTTGCTCATGCGATAAACAGACTTGAGGTTGGTATCCATTACTGAATCCCACTCCTCTTCCTTCATCCGCATCATGATGTTGTCCTGGGTGATCCCTGCATTGTTGACCAAAATGGTCGGCGCACCCTGCTCATCGGTAATCGTTTTCAGTACCTGGGCAATAGAATCGGCATCGGTCACATTCAGCTGCATGCCCTGGCCTTCAACACCGGCTTCGCGAAGACCTTCCGTAATCTTCTGGGCACCGGATTCGCTGGTAGCAGTACCGATCACGGTCGCTCCGCGACGGCCCAGCTCCACAGCGATAGCCCGGCCAATACCACGACTGGCACCGGTCACCAGAGCTACGCGACCCTGCAGATTTTCTTGTGTCTGTTGTTCAGTCATCTTTGTTCTCGCTTTCTTTTATGCGTTCGCTTCCTGCTGGCCGCGCAACAACTCCAGCGCAGCCATTACCGAGTCAGGATCATTCACGGCCAGGCTCTTGGCTGGCTTGACGATGCGCTTGTTAAGACCGACCAGCACCTTGCCTGGACCACATTCCAGATAGGTATCCACGCCCTGGGCATCCATAAACTCGATGGTTTCAATCCAGCGCACCGGACGGTAAAGCTGAGCAACCAGATTGTCACGCAGCTTGGAGACTTCAGTTTCAGGTGCTGCATTCACATTCTGAATCACAGGCACACGCGGCTTGTTGAGCTGAATGCGATTCAACTCTTCTGCCAGCTTCTCAGCCGCTGGACGCATCAACTCACAATGAGAAGGCACACTGACCGGAAGCGGCATGGCCTTGCGGGCACCGGCAGCCTGACAGGCAGCAATGGCTCTATCAACTGCGGCAACAGAACCGGCAATCACGATCTGGCCGGGGGCATTATAATTGACTGCCTGAACGACTTCACCCTCTGCAGCTTCGGCGCAGGCTTTTTCCACCGCTTCGGCATCCAGACCCAGAATGGCGGCCATGGCACCCTCACCCTGCGGCACTGCAGCCTGCATAAATTCGCCGCGGGCACGAACCAGACGCAAACCATCAGCAAAGTCCAGGGCACCACTGCAAACCAGGGCAGAATATTCACCCAGACTATGACCCGCCACCCAAGCAGGATGAGCGCCTTCCAGTTCTTTCCAGACCCGCCAGACAGCAACACTGGCCGCCAGAAGCGCAGGCTGGGTCTTATCGGTCTGATTCAGCTGATCAGCTGGACCTTCCTGAACCAGTTCCCACAAGTCATAACCCAAAACAGCGGATGCTTCTTCAAAAGTAGCCCGCACAACTGCATACCGTTCTGCCAGTTCAGCAAGCATTCCCAGCTGCTGGGAGCCCTGCCCAGGAAAAACAAATGCCAGGGTAGAAGCCATAAAGTCACCTTGTTCCTATACTCAGCTCAATTATGGGCGCGCATTCTAGCATAGCCCTCACAGAAGGCTATGCCTTTTGTCTACTTTTAAGCAGGTTTTGGTCTCTGACTATCCTTGACATCCATATATTCACGCTGAATCACTGTCTCCAGGGCATTGGTTGCCGCCACCAATTCTTCAAAAATGAAACGCTGATCACGCAATGCCTGAACCTGTTCTACCTGAGGGGCCTCACCTTCGGTGGACTGAGCCAGATCCAAGAGGGTTTTCACATACTGAGCCCTGGCATTGGCCACCATAGTCAAAAGCGGCCCCAGATCGGCAAGGCTCAACTCCGGAACCAAGGGATTGATAACTTCGCGATTGATATCCTTACGGATACGCTCCAATTCGATCAACATGCGGTTTTTCATGGTTTGCATCCTGAAAATCCTGTTCTGTAACCGGCTCGTCCCGGTCAATTATACCCTGGGTGCCTGGGCTGCCCCCTGCACCTCCTCCTCACTCAGATGCCGCCAGCTTCCCGCAGGCAGCGCCTTTTCATCCAGCCAGAGTCCCGCAACTGCTTCGCGGTGTAAACGCACTACCCGGTTTCCCAAGGCTGCAAAAAGCCTGCGAACCAGATGGTAACGGCCTTCCGTCACGGTCAGGCGTACGCGCTGTGGATCCAAAATTTCCAGTTTGGCCGGCTCTGTCGGCTTTTCTTCCCCCTCCAACAGCACCCCCTCTGCCAGGGAAGCAGCCGCTCCTTCCACAAGAGGTTCAGCCAATTCTGCAAAATATACCTTTTCTTTCTGGTAACGGGGTGAGGTAATTTTGTGAAGCCATTGACCATCATCGGTCAAAAGCAGTAAACCTGTAGTCTCGACATCCAGGCGGCCGACCGGGTGAATACTGGCTTTATCCGGCAAATCCAGAAGATCCTGTACCAACGGATGATGACTACTGCGGCTTGTGCACTCATATCCAGCCGGCTTGTTCATCAGCAGATAGCGAGGCCCCCAGCTCTTTAGGCTTTGCTCCAGCCAGACCACTTCATCTTCGGCAGTAAGCTGCACCCCGGGGTTCTTGACCACCTCGCCATTCACACTGACTTCTCCGCGGTGAAGCGCCTTCTTGGCCAGGCTTCGCGTTAATTCAGTCGTACTGGCCAGAAACTTGTCCAAACGTTGAGTTTGTTTTGCCATAAGGTATAAAGTAGCTCTTTATTTTTTCTGAAATTGATTCCCAAGGGTTAAATATGAGCCGTTTCTGGAGCCCGCTGGTTCACCAGCTGACCCCCTATGTACCGGGCGAGCAGCCTAAAATCGAAAACCTGATCAAGCTGAACACCAACGAAAGTCCCTACGGCCCTTCTCCCAGGGTGCTTGAAGCCATCCGCCAGGCAACAAATGCCAGCCTTCGCCTCTACCCTGATCCTCAGGGACTGGAATTAAAGCAGGCTTTGGCCCGCTATTGCCAGTTAGACAGTGAAAATATTTTTGTCGGCAACGGCTCGGATGAAGTCCTGGCTCTGGCTTTCCAGGCTTTCTTTCGCCAACAGAAGGCTCCTTTGATTTTTCCCGACATCACCTATAGCTTCTATCCGGTTTATTGCCAGCTTTACGAAGTGGATTATCAACTCCAGCCGCTGGATGACCAACTCAGTATTCGCCTGGAAGATTATCCCAGCGAAAATGGCGGCATTATTTTCCCCAACCCTAACGCACCCACCGGCAAGGCCCTGGATCTACAAGACCTCACTGCCCTACTGGAAAGAAACCGGGATTCAGTCGTACTGGTGGACGAAGCCTATGTCGATTTTGGCGCTGAGTCAGCCGCCCGCCTGGTCAAGGACTACCCCAATCTCCTGGTCACCCAGACTTTCTCCAAATCCTGGGCCCTGGCTGGCTTGAGAGTTGGTTTTGCCCTGGGCAGCCCGGAACTGATCGAAGGCCTCAACCGGGTCAAGGACAGCTTCAATTCCTACCCTCTGGATCGTCTGGCTCTGGCTGGTGCCCAAGCGGCCCTGGAAGACAGAGACTACTATCAAAACCTCTGCCAAACTCTGATTCAGAGCCGCGAAGAGCTCACCGTGGAACTGGAAAAACTCGACTTCGAGGTACTCCCCTCCAAGGCCAACTTTGTCTTTGCCCGGGTTCCCGAAACAACTTCAGCGCAGCAGCTCGCCCAACAGCTGCGTGACCGGGCACTGCTGGTTCGTTATTTCAACAAACCTCGTATCGACAAGTATCTGAGAATAACGCTTGGCACCCCCGAGCAAAACCAGCAACTGATCACAACCCTCAAGCAAGTTTTATAAACCTGCGCCAGGCGCCCTTTCCGGGCGCCCAATTTGCACCAAAACAGAACACCTCTGGACGCAAACCCTCCCTTCAGCTATATTTTCGCACCTTAAAGATGCATGGATGTACTATATAGGTTCATGCAACCTCCCCATCTTTGCGAAAAGGAGCCTTCATGTCCTACGTTCAGACCACCCTGGATCGTCTTCAAGCAAGCAGTCCCGGACAAAACGAATTCTATCAAGCGGCTCGAGAAGTCCTGGAATCGATTCGCCCTCTCATTGAAAAAGATCCTCTCTATTCCGATCAGAATATCATTGAACGCTTGGTCGAACCGGAAAGACAGCTTCTGTTTCGAGTCACCTGGCAGGATGACCAGAATAGAATCCAGGTCAACAAGGGGTTTCGGATCCAGTTCAATTCAGCGCTTGGCCCCTATAAAGGTGGTTTGAGATTCCACCCCAGCGTCAATGCCGGGATTATCAAATTTTTAGGTTTTGAACAGATTTTCAAAAATGCTCTAACCGGCCTGCCGCTAGGTGGAGGCAAGGGCGGCTCCGACTTCAATCCCAAGGGGCGATCAGATGCCGAAATCATGCGCTTTTGCCAAGCCTACATGAGTGAACTTTATCGACATCTCGGCTCTACCACCGATGTGCCCGCAGGAGATATCGGGGTCGGTGCCAGGGAGATCGGTTACCTCTTCGGTCAATACAAGCGGCTCACGGCCAGCTATGAAGGTGTATTAACCGGTAAAAACATCAACTGGGGCGGATCCCTGGTTCGTAAAGAAGCCACCGGTTATGGCGCAGTCTATTTTGCCGAGAACCTGCTCAATAGTCGCAATGAAAGTCTGGATGGCAAAACCTGCCTGGTTTCCGGCTCGGGCAATGTCGCTCTTTATACGATTGAAAAACTCTACCAACTGGGTGCCCTGCCGGTAACCTGCTCGGATTCCAGAGGCTGTATCTATCATGATCGCGGAATCGATCTGGCCCTGCTCAAGGAAATCAAGGAAGTTCGCCGAGGCTCTTTGGAAGAATATATCCAACAGCATCCCGACGCGCGCTATCTTGCGGTCAAGGATTACCCTCAAAGAGGCCATGCCGTCTGGCATTTCCCTGCCCAGGCCGCCTTTCCTTCAGCAACCCAGAACGAGCTCACAGCTCTTGATGCCAAGGCCCTGATTCAAAATGGCGTTATCTGTGTGTGTGAAGGTGCCAACATGCCTTCCACAGCAGCGGCCATTGACCTGTTTTTGGAAGCCGGACTGGCTTACGGCCCCGGCAAAGCAGCCAATGCAGGCGGAGTTGCCACCAGTCAGCTGGAAATGGCCCAGAACGCCAGCATGACACAGTGGAGTTTTGATGAAGTGGATCAGCGCCTGCAAAAAATCATGCGGGATATCTTTACTCTCAGCCACCAGACAGCGGCCGAATTTGGCCAGGAAAAAAATCTGGTTCTGGGCACCAACATTGCCGGCTTCAGGCGAGTCGCCAATGCCATGATTCAACAGGGAGCCGTCTAGCCAGCAGCCAAGAAAAAGCCCGGCATCAAGCCGGGCCTCGTCAAGAAGACAGCATCATTCCGGGGCGTAACCGACTCGAAAACCGCCCCAGTGCTTGCCACGGATATAAATGGGCACCGAGAGATCGTGAACCACTTCACCGGTATCCCTTTTATAGGTCTGCACCAGCAACTCCTTGGTATTGGAAGCGCAGCGACTGCCTGTGGGGTCCTGAAAGATCCTTTTACTACGGCTTTTAACCAGATCCACATCAGGATCACCCGTGGGGGCATGCGCATAGGCATCATTGTGTGTGGGCACATAGCCGTTACGGTCAAAGGCTATGGCATAGGAGAGACCACCGGGAAAAGCCTTGCGCAAAGGCTCCTGAAGGGGAGGCAGCACCTCATCGGTCAAGCTGTCAAAAGCCGTATGATACTTGGTGGGCTGGGTTCCGGGAATTTCCTGATAGTCAGGGTTGAATAGGCTCTGTTCTGAAAAACGCCCGTCCTGAATCGCTTTTTCCAACAACTCACCAACTTCGTCCGCAGCCTGACGTGCCAATTGATAAGCTTGCTGGTGACGCGAGTCCACCCGCTGCGTAGCCAGATCCGCATTAATGGATTCAGCATTATCCATCAGGCTTTGTGCCTGCCGGGCCAGATCATGCATATCCCGGTTACCCTGGGAAATTTGCTCAGTCAATTCAGTCAGGCTACCGGCAATCTCCTGAACATGATCATGGCTTTCACCCACTGCTGAAGCGATAGAATTAATCTGTTGACCCACTTCGTCAAACTGACCCGCCATGGATTCCATGCGCCCACCGACTTCCTCGACAGCTGCAGCACCGCCGGAAACCTGTTTCATCAGATGGCCGATACTATCCACGACTTCATGGGTACTTTTCTGGATCTCGTGAACGATCTCTTCAACCTGGCGCGTGGATTCCGAAGTACGACTGGCCAGACTACGCACCTCGTCAGCCACCACAGCAAAACCACGACCATGCTCACCGGCACGAGCCGCCTCGATGGCAGCATTCAGGGCCAGGAGGTTAGTCTGCTCAGCGATGCCCTCGATCACCTGAGTCACCTGCTGAATACTGGAGCTTTTTTCGTTGAGCAGCTCTATCAGATCCAGCGCCTTCTCGGAACGGCTGGACAAATCCCGCATATCCGTCATCAAACCGGCCAGGGCATCACGGCTATGAAAGCTATCGTCACGCGCCAGCCCGGCCATCTCCGCGACCTTGTTGGAATTAACTGAAACCTGCTCTATGGCCACCGAAATGGAATCCATGGAAGAAGAAACCGTGGATACCTGATCAGACTGCCAGCTGAGGCGCTTATCCATGGTATCGGCATGATGGGAAACCTCGGCCGTGGAAATCGCTGTCAAGCTGGCTCTTTGTGCCAACTGGCTGGCCATCTGCTTGAGCGAGAGGTAATCCGCCTCTGCGGATGAAAGACCGGCCGTTGAAAGCCCTTGCAGAGCCTGGCCATCTGCGGCATAAATTTGCTCCAGCCCCGAACGACTGGAGGTTCTTTTTTCCTGGGGCTTGCCTGCTGGCCAACTGAGCCCAACACCACCCAGAACAACCAGTCCACTGGCCAACCACGCCAAAGGACCGCTTAGCCCCTGCCACCAGAACAAAGCCAGACCCAGCAGCAAAAACAGCCACCCAAGCAGCTTGAGTGCATTTTTCATCCGCCCACCCCTCTGATACTTTCTTATTATGTTTTCTAAGTCACTGAGTTTAGGCCTAGTGGGTACAACAAAAAAGAGCCGCCCCCTGCAACTTTAGGCTTAGGCACCCACCTTCAGGAAGGAGGCAGAGGACAGGAAAAATTGGCCAGTGCCTGCTCCAGCTTAGGGCGTGCCACGGCTTCGACATAGGGCTGCCCGGGATGCTGACGGACAAAATCCTGATGGTAGTCTTCAGCCGGATAGAAGGCTTCCAGAGCTTCCAGGCGGGTGACCAGAGGCTGGCTCCAGGCCCCTGCAGCCTCCAATTGCTGGATGTAGGCCTGGGCCTGGTGTTTTTCCTGCTCTGTCTGATAAAAAATGACCGAACGGTATTGAGGCCCCCGGTCCGCTCCCTGGCGATCCAGCTGTGTCGGGTTATGAGCCACCGAAAAGAAGACCTGCAAAAGGCGGCCACGAGAGATTTCAACCGGATCATAATCAATGGCCACCACTTCAGCGTGGCCGGTCTGACCGCTACAGACAGCCTCGTAGTTGGCCGTCGAAGCCTCCCCGCCGGCATAACCGGAAACCACCTGCTGAACACCCGGCAGTAGCTGAAAAACAGCCTCGACACACCAGAAACAACCACCCCCCAGGACCAGGCGCTTCCACCCCTGCTGTTGGGACTCACCTTCCGGCTCGGATACGTCCGGCAAAGGGAAAGAAGTCGGGGCCAAGCGTCTTTCGCCCTCGGCTGAAAAAGCAGTCACTGACATGGCTACCTCCCGTTTAAGCTGTATGCGGTTTCTTGCAGTCTAGCTGCAGAAGCTGACGAGCGCCTGCATCCAGTTCTTCCAGCAGCTCGTTGCTGCCTCTTTCTTCCCACCAGAGGCTGAGGGTTGCCGACCCCCATTCCACAGCAAAGCTGTCTTTTGGTAATTGATCCAGCCAGGCATCAAAAGCCTGACGCTGCTCATCCGTCAAAATTGAAGGGCTGCCCTGCATCAGTATCCAGCCGTCCTTCCAATAGGAACTGCGTCCCTGAACTTCATCCAGGCGATCGCTCAACAGACAGATATAGCCAGGCATGATCGGTGCTTCGGGAGCCCGTAACCAACGGTAGGCCGAACCATAGAGCTTGCGACCATCCTGTAACTGAAGAGGCGTCAAGGTGACCTTGATACCCAAAGACCGGGCCAGATCACGTAAACGAATCAATTGCTTTTGCCGCACACTGGGTTTTAACCAGGTAATCGGCGAAAGAACCAACAGGGCCGCCAGAAGGAACCATCCCAATAACTCCACACTCGCCTCACTATAAAAATGTTGAAAAGAAGTTTGAAAGCCAAGACAAAAAGGCCAATTTCAGGCTATAGTCTCATGAAAAGTTTGTTTAGCAAGCCACTGAAAACAGGACGCTATCTATGAGTAACGAATACCAGAACATTCTTGTTGCCATCGACCTTTCCGAAGATTCCCGCCAGGTACTGGAGCGGGCTCAGGAAATTGCTGCGCGCAACCGGCAGGCCAAGGTCTCGGTGGTGCACACCCTGGAGCCACTGGGATTCGCTTATGGCGGTGACATCCCCATGGATTTGACCAGCATCCAGGAACAACTGGACGAACACGCCCACAAGCGCATGGCCGAATTGCTCAAAGACTTTGATATTCCCGAAGAAAACCAGCATGTCCTGGTGGGTATGCCGGACTCGGAAACCCATCGTTTGGCCGAAGAAAACAAGGTTGATCTAATCGTTGTGGGCAGCCATGGCCGTCACGGTCTGCAGCTGCTGCTAGGTTCAGTGTCCAGCGGCGTTCTGCACGGCGCGCCCTGTGATGTCCTGGCTGTACGCGTAGGAAAAGACGACAACTAAGCAGTAGCTGGGTGTCCCGGCCCTGACCGGGACACCTGGTGACTAGCTTTAAATCGGAGACAGCAAAAGTACCTTCTCATCAGTAGCCAGGATACCGGCAATGCCACCCAGCAGCTGCTGACGCTGGGGTGATTTCTCCCATTCACGCCAGGCCGACTCACTTTGCCAATGAGTAATGATGATACGGTGGTTGGGACGATCCAGATCTTTCAGGGACTCCCCGGAAATATAGCCAGGAAATTCCATACAGGCCTGCAACAGCGCCTTGGAGGCCTGCATGTATTCTTCTTCCAGCCCATCCTGCAGATGGCGTTCGATCAATACTTTTATCATCTTCATTCTCCAATTCCTGAAACAACTTGCTCAAGCAGCCTAAATACCTGAAAATTATCGCCAATTTCGTCCCTGTGCAACTATCTTTAAGGCTAAGATGATGACACCCACTTCACCTGCTCCCGAGTATCAGGCACTTCTCGACAGCCGAGGCCTATATTGTCCGGAACCGATCATGCTTTTGCACAAGAAAATGGATGAGATGACTGCAGGAGAAATCCTTCTGGTCAGAGCCACTGACCCGGCCACCACGCGGGATATTCCCAAGTTTTGTCAGTTCCTCCAACACGAACTGGTTCACCAGCAAGAGGATGAACAGGAATACCGCTACTGGATTAAAAAAAGCAATTGAAGGCTTACCTGGGCTTCAATAATCAACCTGCATCATGATTTCATTGGACCAGACTTGGCTGTCCATCCAGGCCTGGTTCAAACGTTCAACCAAACCGGGTGACTTGCCTTCCATACGTGCCTGCTCAAACGCCAGGACCAAAGTCAGCAGCTGCCCCAGCTTACCTTCGCGGTGGAGAATGGCATCCTTGATCTCCTTACTCAGTGGCAACTGATCCATCAGTTCATTCATATCCACGCCCATGAGTAAATCCATCATCGACATCAGGCCCACCATAAAAGCAGTACGCTTATTGATGGCGGACATGCTTTCAGCCAATTTTTCGCACATGGCTGCCCGCGTTAGAGCCTGAGGCAGCAACAAGCGGCTAGCAGGACCGTTATTGGCCAGCATCACGGTGGTAACTATGGTTCTGACCCGGTCAATGCCCAGGGTATTCAAGGCCTGATGGATAGTGGTGATTTCACTACGGCGGCGAAAGGCAGCTGAGTTAACATATTTCAACAGCATAAAGGTCAGCTGCGGATCCTGGGCGATCAGATTCTCCATGGCCGCATAGTTGGGCTCTTCTTCCTGGGCTTCTTTCAGCAAGCGGATCTGAGCACCCTTGTTGTTACCCCGGCCCTTGCGTGAGGTTTCCTCGTGAACTTCGGGCTTGGAATAAAAATAGCCCTGGAAAAATTCGAATCCCTGATCCCGGTAATGCTTGAAGGTTTCCAGGTCCTCCACCTTTTCAGCCAGCAAGCGAATGCCACGTGATTTGTAGAGTTCAATGTCCTCTTCGCGAACCGGTTCGAAAAGATCCACCTTGATGATGGTAGCGACATCCAGGAGAGGCTCGGTCTCCGTAGTCAGAATAAAATCATCCAGTGCCACGTCGTAACCCAGTTGGCGGACTTTTTGGAGGGCCTCCAGAACTTCCGGGTCACCGGTAACACTTTCCAGAACTTCGACCACCACCTGTTCGGGATAGGGAGGCAGGAGCTCCGGCTTAAGCAACCATTCCCGGGGGGCGTTGAAAAAAAGCTTACGATTGCCGATCAGCTTTTCCAGACCCGTTTCATAGAAGGCAACATTGCAGACTCGCGCCGTTGCCTGCATCTGGTCTTCAATTGTAGCGAAGGTAGCTGTGGCATTGGCCCGGTAGAGGAGCTCATCGGCAACATGCCGCATGCGGTGGTCACATATAGGCTGTAATGCAATACAATAGTTGTCTTGACTGGTTGTTTCCTGATCACCCATAGCTACCTAGCCCTATAATATTAAGTCTTCAACATCCTAAAACAGCTTAGCAAACACCTGGTTCTTAGTATATGCAAAACAAATGAATTATTAAGCCATTCCTTAACACAAAATTTCACACTTTTACGTTACTAGCCGCCATACTCAAAGCACCTGACTGCAAGAATAATCTTTGCTCCATTAAAAAGCCACCCAGCTGGGGTCACACGCTTTTACCCGATGAAACATTGAACACCTGCTTGTTCTGAGACACTGAATGCTTGAAAAAATACGCCCCGGAGAACTCACTGTAGGCCGCAAAACCCATTTGGATATCTACACCAAAGGGGGACGCCTGCTTTTGTCCCGTGGCGCCATGATCAGCAGCGAACAGCAAATTGAAATCCTCATGGAAAGAGGGTTGGTCAAACGTGATTACAGTCGTGAAGATCATAGCAGTGAATTCAAACCCTTTCGCTACAGCGCCAACGTCAACCCCTTTCTGGAAATCGAAGAGCTGGAATCCCAACTGGAAACTGCCTTCAAACAGGTTAAGAGTAGCAATTCTGCAGCGCCCGAGGTCTTCTATCGCAAAATCCGCAGCATCTGCAGCCAGGTCCTCGGTCTAGCCGAACGCAGCCCGGAAGCCCTGCTGGGAACGGTTCACTGGCCACGGCATGATGAAATTCCCTACAGCATCCATCACCCTATTCAATGTGCCGTTCTAATTGCGGTCATCTCGCAAAAGCTGAACATCTATGGAGAACAGCTCTTCTCCACGCTAGCCGCCACCCTGACCGCCAATCTGGGCATGCTGCATATTCATGACAAGCTCAATCGGCAAAAAGAACCGCTAACTGACAGCCAGCGCGAGACCATCCACCATCATCCGCAAAGAACCCTGGAAATGCTGGACAGCATGCAAATCAAGGAGCCTCTCTGGCGGCGTGCTGTTCTTCAACACCATGAACGCCTGGATGGTAGCGGCTATCCCCTGGGGATCAAGGGGCAGGATCTGGCCAATGAAGCCAAGCTGGTGGCTCTGGCCGACATTTATGTTGCCCTCATAGGTGCTCGCGAATACCGTGAGCCCATGTCGGTAAAATCAGCCCTGAAACAGCTTTTCAACGAACGTGGCTCTCTGGTCGGGCCGGAACTCACCAAGCTTTTTTTGAATCAGATCGGCATCTACCCCCCGGGCACAGCAGTCAAACTGACTAATGGTGATCTGGCCGTGGTCACCAAACGTGGTGAAAACATCAATACTCCCATCTGCGCTGGCATCAAGGCCATGAGTGGTCAGGCCTATATCCATCCACCACCCCGGGATACCAGTGATCCCCAGTTCAAAATACTGGAGGTGGCCAGCAAGGATATTCTCAAACCCCTGCAGCCCTTCCTCTTCTGGGGCGTTCATGTACGCTCGGCAATAGAACTCTAGTCACCAGGCGTCAGACGCAGCAGGTAGCCATCCTCAGCATCCGCTAGAACCCAGACACTGGCGTCAGGCGCTTCATACAAGGCCCGGATTCTGGCCTTAATGTCTTCGAAGAAGCGCTCTTCACGATTTATTTGCCAGGTATCGCCTTCACGTTCCAGAGGCAGGCGCGTAATCAAACGGGCTTTGAGAGCTCCCACCAGAAGATCCCCCTGCCAACGTGAAAATAGCTCGCCGCGATAGACCACTAATCCTGAAGGAGCAATGGAAGGCGTCCAGTGCCACAGAGGCGGCTCTATGCCTGGCAAATGGGTGTGGGGCGTGATTTCAAAACCGGTATAAGCACGTCCGAAGGTGGTTTTGGGCCAACCGTAGTTGGCTCCAGACTGCAATCGATTGACCTCATCACCGCCTCTAGGACCATGTTCCTGCATCCAGATTTCACCGGTTTGTGAATCCAAAGCCAAGCCCTGAGCATTGCGGGTTCCCCAGGCATAGATTTCCGGCAAGGCAGCTTCCTGACCTACCAGGGGGTTATCTGCAGGCACCTGTCCCTCATCAGTCAGCCGAACAACACTACCAGCAGCGTCCCCGGTATCCTGAGCACGCTCCTTTTCACCCCGGTCGCCTACTGTCATGTAGAGATAGCCCTGACGATCAAACACCAGCCGACCACCGAAATGTCTGCGTGTCCCGCTAGCCGGGAGAGCCGTGTAGAGCACCTCCAGATCATGCAATTGCCGGTTCTGATAACGCGCTCTGGCCAGGCGAGTGGTATAACCCCCCTCCACTTCGGCCACATAGCTGAAATAGAGCCAGGCATTGCTGGCAAAGTTCGGGTGCAGCGCCAAATCCAGCAAGCCGCCCTGACCGCCCACGCTGATCTCCGGCAAACCCCGGATCGCGGTATCCAATAGCTGACCATCACGATAGAGGCGTAAACGTCCGGCACGCTCGCTGATCAGGACCTCGCCTTGCGGCAGAAATACCAGCGACCAGGGATGCTCCAGGCCTTCAGCCAGAATATCCACCTTCAGGGTGTAGTCTTCGGTGGTTACTTGCTGATCAGCCTGCAAAGGTAAACAGAGCAGCAAGCCCAGAGCCATCATCAGAGCAAACTTGCGCATTTTTACATCCTTCAATTGGCGGGAAAGGAGTAACTCTTCGCTTGCAAGCCTAGTGAAGACGAAAAAAAACCGCCACCCGAAGGTGGCGGTTTCTTGGACAAACCGGGAACTTAATAACTTAGTTCTGGTTTTCCATTTGCTGCTTGATCAGGTCACCGATAGTGGTAGGACCGGACTGACCTTCAGTCTGCTGAGCTTCACGCTGAGCAGCCATGGCCTGTTCGGTTTCAACCTTGTCCTTAGCTTTGATGGACAGGTTGATCACACGGTTCTTACGATCAACATTAACGATGCGAGCTTCAACTTCATCGCCTTCTTTCAGTTCGTTACGTGCATCTTCAACACGCTCGGCACTGATTTCGGAGGCTTTGAGGATACCCTGAACTTCTTCGTTCAGAGCAACAACAGCTTCCTTAGGCTCAACGGAAACGACCTGACCCTTAACAATGGAGCCCTTGTCGTTCAGTGCCAGGAACTCGTTGAAAGGATCGCTTTCCAGCTGCTTGATGCCCAGGGAGATGCGCTCACGCTCTGGATCGATCGACAGGATGATGGTTTCAACTTCTTCACCCTTCTTGAACTTGCGAACAGCTTCTTCGCCCGCTTCGTTCCAGGAGATGTCGGACAGGTGAACCAGACCGTCGATGCCGCCGTCCAGGCCAACGAAGATACCAAAGTCGGTGATGGACTTGATGGCACCAGAGATCTTGTCGCCTTTGTTGTACTGGCTGGAGAACTCTTCCCAAGGGTTGGGACGGCACTGTTTGATACCCAGAGAAATACGACGACGCTCTTCGTCGATGTCCAGAATCATGACATCAATTTCGTCGCCCAGGCTAACAACAGACTTAGGATTAACGTTCTTGTTAGTCCAGTCCATTTCAGAAACGTGTACCAGACCTTCAACGCCTTCTTCCAGCTCAGCAAAGCAGCCGTAGTCAGTCAGGTTGGTAACGCGTGCCTTGATGATTGAGTTTTCTGGGTAGCGAGACTTGATGTTGATCCAAGGATCTTCGCCCAGCTGCTTGAGGCCCAGGGAAACACGGTTACGCTCGCGGTCGAACTTGAGTACCTTAACGGTAATCTCGTCGCCCACAGCAACAATCTCGGAAGGATGCTTGATACGCTTCCAGGCCATGTCGGTAATGTGCAGCAGACCGTCAACGCCGCCCAGATCAACGAAGGCACCGTAATCAGTCAGGTTCTTAACAATACCCTGGATTTCCTGACCTTCGGCCAGGTTGGCCAGCAGTTCTTCACGCTCGGCAGAGTTTTCTGCTTCCAGTACAGCGCGGCGGGATACAACCACGTTGTTGCGCTTGGCATCCAGCTTGATAACTTTGAAGTCCAGCTCTTTGTTTTCCAGGTGAGCGGTGTCGCGAACAGGGCGCACGTCAACCAGAGAGCCAGGCAGAAAGGCACGGATGGAGTTAACATCAACAGTAAAGCCACCCTTGACCTTGCCATTGATAATACCCTTGACGATTTCGTTCTTGTCGAAAGCCGCTTCCAGTTCAATCCAGGACTCAGCGCGGCGGGCTTTTTCGCGGGACAGACGGGTTTCACCAAAGCCATCTTCCACAGACTCCAGGGCTACAACCACCTGGTCGCCTTCTTTCAGTTCGTCAGCATTCTCGAACTGGCTGAGGGAGATAACGCCTTCGGACTTGAGTCCGGCGTTAACGGTAACCCAGTCACCATCAATATCCACAACGGTGGCGGTAATGATGGAGCCAGCTTCCATGTTGACTTCTTGCAAGCTTTCTTCAAATAGTTCGGCAAAGGATTCGGTCATGAAATTGTCTACTCAAGTTTTATGTCAAAAAATGCGGCTGATTTGCCGCCCTCCGCGCCACCAACAAACGCGGGCCTGGTCTTTTCCATTCAGAGGCGTTAACGCTGGTTAAGCCTGATGAGATTTTCAAAGGGGATCTCAGCAAACTGTGACGCTACTCTGAATGACCTCCGTACTGCTCGACTTGAAAAGCATCTCAGGCGGAGGATGCCTGAGATATCAAGCCTCGGCTTTTTGCTTCAGCAAGAATTAAGTCGACGACTTCTGCAATGCTTAGCGACGTGGTATCCACTTCAACAGCATCCTCTGCAGGCCGCAGCGGGGCTGTCTTGCGGTTCATGTCACGCGCATCACGCTCCAGAATGTCTTTTTTAAGGTCCAATAGACTAGCAGTTACGCCCTTGTCACGCAACTGTTCCTGACGTCTACGTGCCCGTTCATCGGCACTGGCCGTCAGATAGATTTTCAGGGGTGCCTCAGGAAAAACCACCGTTCCCATATCGCGCCCATCACAGACCAGTCCTGGCGTATCCTGGAAGGCGCGCTGACGGGCCAGGAGCGCTTCGCGAACACTGGGCAAGGCAGCCACCTGGGAGGCCAGACCACCTACCCGCTCAGTTCTTAATTCCTGACTAACATCCTCGCCTTCGAGCACTACCTGGACCAGCTCCTCTTTGGAGACCAGAAACTGCACATCAAGATGCTCGGCCAGAACTGCCAGAGACGCTTCATTATCCAGTTCGACGCCATGGTTATCGGCCGCCAGGCCCACCAGGCGGTAAAGCGCCCCTGAATCCAGAAGATGCCAGCCCAACTGCTTGGCCAACAGCATGCTAACGGTTCCCTTGCCCGCTCCTCCGGGGCCATCCAGAGTGATCACCGGCACGGTGTTTTCAGCAACCATAACAACTCCCTCAAGTTTTGCAGCGGCATTATACGCCTTTTATCTGCAAAAGCATCAGGCATCCTTTTTTTGCCATTGTTCCAGAACTTCTCTCAGCTCACCCTCCAGCGGCACCGCTTTCTGGGCTTTCTGATCAGTCACGACAAAAGTGACATCGGCATCAGCCACCAGGGTTTCTGTTCCCTTCAGGACCACATCCTGGTGCATGACCGCACTTTTGTTACCCAGGCGAGCCAGGGAAGTGAGGATTTCGATTTCCTCATTCACATAAGCCCCGCGGCGATAGTTGATATTAATATTCACGACCGCCAGGCCCAGGCCAGAACCGGTGAAAGAGGAAACATCCACCTGCTGTTCGAGAAAGTCCCAGCGAGCTTCCTCCAGAAACTCCAGATAGCGGGCATTGTTAACATGGCCGTAAAGATCCAGGTGATAGCCACGAATTTTAATGGGGGTTCGGGTCAACATAGAGCATCCTCTCAAATAAAAACGCCTGCCAGTCTAAAACACTTGCACCCAGATTCATACGCTTGTTTGTATTTGCTGCTGCTATGTGCTTGCTATGCCATGTCCCTTGAATTAGGATGAATTCAAATAAATAAACTTACATTCTGTAACGGCATATGCATCTTGATTTAATCAAAAAAGAATTAGCAGCAGAGCAGGAAGCCTTGTCCCAGATTGCTGGCCAAGTAAACCAGGACATGGAAGACTTCCTGGCTACCCTGATGCAATGCCGTGGGCGCATCGTGATTTGTGCTCAGGATCAAAATCGTGAAGCCGGCCGCAAAACCTTTTCCGCCCTGACACAGGCAGATACGCCCTGTATTTTTGTCTACAACGATGAAACCTTTGCGCCCGATGTCGAGCTGGTTTTCCCTGAAGACACACTGCTATTGCTGTCACTGGAAGGAGACAGTGATACCCATCAGCACCTACTCCGGTTTGTTCATGAGCAGCGTTGTAAGCTGGCAGCCATTACCAGCGACCCTGAATCACCTGCCGCCAAGGTTGCTCACAGTCACTTGACGGCCACTTCACCAGCCACCCTGGGCACTCTGGGCTATCTTCTCGCCAGGGCCTTCAATCAGGCCAGAGAGCTCAAGACTTCAGCCGATCAAGCCTGACACTCCGCCCCCAACTAACGAATTTCTGCAAGTAGAGAAAGCGCTGTACCCTTTGCCTGGCCCACGTAACCACTACCAAACATATTAAAATGATTGAGCAGGTGATAGAGATTATATAACTGCTTGCGTACCGAATAGCCTGGGTCCAAAGGCCAGACTTCCTGATAAGCGGCATAAAAATCGGGGCCAGGTCCGCCAAAGAGTTCCGTCATAGCCAGATCCACTTCACGATCACCGTAATAGGCTGCGGGATCATAGATAACGCTCCGCCCCTGAGGATCACTGGCCCAGTTTCCACTCCACAAATCACCATGCACTAATGAAGGACGCGGTTGATACTGGGTGAAAAAGGCATCCAGGCCTTGCTGCAGTTCTTCCACGGCAGCCAACAGCTGACCAGGAGCTCCGTTTTCCCGGGCCAGTTGAAGCTGGTAACCCAGGCGCTCTTCTCTCCAGAAATCAACCCAGTCCGTTCGCCAGCGATTCTTTTGTGGGCTGGAGCCGATCCAGTTGTCTTCGGGCCAACCAAAGGAATTGCCACTCTTTATGTGCAGTTGAGCAAGGGAATACCCCAATTCCACCGGGTTCTGAAGAGGCTGCAAATCAAGATATTCCAAAATCAGGCAGGCCTGATCGCCTTTCACTAGCTGCCCCAGGACCTCAGGGACACGTGGACCCTTCGCCTCGGCCAGCAGCTGCAAGCCCCGCGCCTCGGCAGCAAATCTTTTTGCCTGCCCCTTGCGTCCTAATTTAATAAAAATCCGCCGCCCATCCCGAAACTGCCAATAACCGGTTTCATCAACACAGCCGCCGGATAAACTATGCCATCGGCCCTCGCAAGTATCCCTTTTAAGGAAGGCAGCAATAAGTTCATTGAGATTCCCAGGCATTAACCCTCCTACTCTTAAGCCCCACTGGTGAACAAAAAACCCGTCGCTTCAGTTACTTGACTTTACAAGACCGGCCAAGCAAGCTGATTGAACGGCGTTCACCCAGCATTGAGCTTTCTTACTTCAGGTTATTTGATGTCTCCCAAAAACCTTCTTTTTTTGACTGCTAGCCTCTTCCTCGCTTTGCTGGACATTACTTTTGTTGTTTATAACAACCAACGGGCAGAAGAAAGCTTTCAACACGTTATCCAAGAAGAAGGCGAAAACCTGCACCGAGACTATGAAGCAACCAAAGCACAAACCCTAGACAACCTTTTATTTGTAGCCACCTATATTTCTAGAGATGAGCAGGTTCAACTACTTTTTGAGCAGGCAACAAGAGCTGTAGAAGAGGAAGGCGGTGGTCCAGGCGGCCCCCGTGCCGCCGAGCTGCGGCAACAATTATTAGCCGAAGTTCAAAGCAGCTGGCAAGAAGTGCAGAAAACCTTCGATGCCAGACAGCTGCACTTTCACCTACCTCCAGGCTCTACCAGCTTCCTTCGAGTACACAAGCCGGAAAAATTTGGCGACAACATGGACAACCTGCGCCATATTATTGTGGCCACTAATCAGGATCAAACCCCAAGAACCGGCTTTGAAACAGGAAGAGTCTATTCAGGTTTAAGAGGTGTAGTGCCCGTTTTTGCCCCAGAAACCTCACCTGAAGGACCTCGACATCTGGGAGCTCTAGAGGTTGGCACCTCCTTTGAAGAAATAATCAAGCTTTTCCAGCAACAGTACCAGATTCATGGTGGCGTGATCCTGACCCCTACCCATATCACGGAAAAAATGTGGCCGGATTATGTTGAAGAACGCTTTGGCAGTGATCTTCTCAGCTGCCAATGCGGGATAGAGTCCAAATCAAGTGATTTCTTCCCTGAACTGATCATGCTAATGCAAGAAAAAGAACTTGCTTTCTTCACCTCAGGTACCCGGACACTAGAAAGTGGGGAAACCCACTATGCGGTAACCCGCATACCTCTCTATGATTATCAGGCCTCCCAAAGCAGCCAGTTAGGACCGGCAGGCAGCGTCATCTTCTGGAGGGACATTACTGCTGATGTTCGAGCACTTGAATCAACTTTAAGATTCAATATCCTTTTGGGGCTCCTGGGCTTTCTCTTTATCGAACTGCTTCTGTTTCTTGGATTACGCTTATCCCTGCAGCACTTGGAGAAAGAAGTAGAACGTAAAACCCTAGAACTTCGTCAAAAAAACCTACATCTGCATAAAATATCCATTACAGACCCTTTAACGGGCCTCTACAATCGCAACGCTATCAGTAAAAATATTGAGGAAGGTATCCAGCAGCATCAAAAACACGGCCAGCCTCTGTCCCTTTTACTTCTGGATATCGATCATTTCAAAACCATCAACGACACCTATGGTCACCCAGCAGGGGATCAGGTGCTTATTACCCTGGCCCAGCTTCTACGCAGCAATCTGCGTGAAACCGACTGCCCCGGCCGTTGGGGTGGAGAGGAATTTTTACTGGTCTGCGCCAACACCCGCCTGGATCAGGCCTGTAAAATGGCCGAAAAAATTCATCACTGCCTGAACACAACCGACTTTCCCGGCGTAGGTAAGGTGACAGCCAGCTTCGGTGTTGTTAGTCACCAACTGGAAGAAGACGCCAGCCAGCTCATTACACGCTGCGACCAAGCGCTATATCAAGCCAAAGAAAACGGGCGCAACCAGGTAGTTGCAAAGGAATAATCATTTGCGGCCATCCCTCTTGGTAACCAAGAAACCTCTGATTAACTATTGCGCTGCGACCCACATCCATATGGGGCGCAGCGCAGCGGTTAATTAGAGGCTCCTTAAAAAGAAGAGCCGGGTTGCTTCAGAAACTCTACTTCCTCGGGAGTGGATTCACGCCCAAGAATCGCATTGCGGTGCGGATAGCGCCCAAAGCGGTCGATAATGACCTTGTGCTTTAATTCAAATTCATAGGAATGTTCGGAGGCATAATCCCGAAACAGGATTTCAGCCTGCTGGTGAATTTTCGCGGATTCACTGTGCATCCAGGGCATCAATAAAAAATTACGTTCTTCTTGCGACAAGTGTTTAAGCGCATTGGCTGCAATCGCCTCCTGGGATAAAACCAGGGCCAAAGCATCCTGGCTAAAAGCGCGGGGCGTATTACGAAAAATATTGCGGGAAAACTGGTCCAGCAAGAGAATCTCGGCCAGCCGCCCGCGCGAATCACCTCGCCAGGCGGCCAACTCACCGGCAGCAGCAGCCCGAAGAAGCGGAAGAAAACGCTCACGCAACTGCTGATCCAGGTCGTGATCCACCTTCCACCACTGACTGGGCTCCAACTGATCAAACCAGAATTCAAGAACCGACTCGGGCACGCGACCTCCCCTGACTTTGCAGCTGTTTAGAAACAGCCACTAAGCCTTCTATTAAAATTCAACATACATGGGCTTATTTTCAGTCAATCTTAACCAGCCCTTGACGATGCGATAGATCACCCAGATGGTGTTGACCAGAAAAACCAGATAACCGATCAAAACAAAACTCAGGACGATCCCGACCAGTACCCAAAGTAGCGAGAACCAGAAGGTTCTAATCTGCCAACGAAAATGGGTTTCCAGCCAGGTTCCCCTAACTTCGGAAGCCTTTACATAGTTGATAATCACGGCCACAACAAAAGTAAAGCCCACCAGAAAAGAGGCTGCTTGCAATGCATAGACCGCCAGGGTGATGGTTTTCATGGAATAACCGCCCGATGTGGGCAGCTCATCCGTGGTCTTAGAGGGTGAATGAGGTTCGTTCTGCATGACTGGCTCCTGAAATATTCTGCTATTCAGCTGGTTAGGACTCCCTGGAGGCCTTCCTGTTCCCTGGAGTTACCTTTATCAAAGGGTAATACCGCAACCCTAGATGGCAGTGCGGCGATTAAGATTACTATAAACCGTAAAGCAAACCACCAGCAGGATAAACCCGCAAAAAACCTCGTAAACAGTCAAGAGTTGCAGGGCCCAGTGAGCCGGTGCCAGGTCCCCGTAACCCAGGGTGGTAATGGTGACACCGCTGAAATAGAGGCTCTCTAACAGACTGCCGGGTGGCCGGGTTTCCCAAAAGGCCGCCTGAGCAGGAAAGAGGGAATAAATCAGGGCAAAATTGATGACCAGCTCCAGATAGCTTTTCAAGGACAAGGCCACCCTTTGCCGTGGAGTCAACCAACTACTGCTTTTCTGGGCGGCATCCAGCTTGTCAAAAGCATCCATCAAAAAAGCCCAGAAGATCTCATTGCAGCGGGACAAAAGAAAATACCCCCAAAGGAAGACGACAATCAGTGGTAATGCCTGATGCAAGCGAACCCAAGGCTGCCAAGCCCCCCAAGCCTGAAAAGCCAGCACCAGGACCATGGAAGCAACAGCAATCGACAAATAAACTGAATTCAGGGTTTTAATAACCCGAGTCCGGTCACAGCCTTTTTTAAAACGATCAGCCAGCAACCAGGTCGGTGACAGCAGGCAAAATATTTTCATCCAGCGCATGCAGGGTCTCCTTTTTAAAACCAGCCTGAAACACCCCGGATTTCTTTGCAAGACCGGTTGAAAGAAGTCACCAGCATCACCACTAAGTAGCTATATGTCAGATTCCGGATGATCAAATCTCATTGAGGAGTTATCCTTTGCTTGCTGCAAAGGGTCTCCTTCAGCAGATCATTCAGGAGCGTATTCATGAACATCAAACTGCATAAACAGGCCACCACTACACCCAGGA
>NZ_QFWJ01000007.1 GCF_003336805.1 Marinospirillum perlucidum | reverse complement strand
CACCAGGCTGGCTGCTTCCTGCTTGAACTCAGGAGTAAAGGAACGTCGTTTTCTGGTCATCAGACACCTCGTTTATGGTGGTGATCTTACCACCTACGCTGGTGTCCAGAATCATTGAACCACTACACATCACGTTAATCAGAGGCTCCCTAGAAGAAGAACAACTTCTCATTTTTCGAAGCATTCATCAGCAAAGTCTGGCACTCAATATTCCCTATCTGGTTGTTGGAGCAACAGCCCGCGACCTGATTCTAGTGAAAGCCTTTGGGGTTCACTTGCAACGAGCAACTCAGGATATAGATTTTGCAATCAAAGTTGCCAACTGGGATGCGTTTGAAAATCTGAAAAGTGCCCTGCTTGAATCCGGCTTCCAGAAAGATAGACGACGCCCTCACCGACTTAATCGCGTATTCGGTATACCATCCCTGGGAGGTTGATATTCTTCCTTTTGGAGAGGTGGCACCTAACGATCTACTCAGTTGGCCACCGGACCATACAACAAGAATGAGCTTGCTGGGTTTCAAGGAGGCCCACAAGGGTGCCTGGCAAGTTCAAATCCACGAAGATCCCTCACTGGTTTTACCCGTGGCCTCTCCCGTTGGCATGGTACTTCTGAAACTTATTTCCTGGCTGGATCGTCCGGTTGAAATACGAGCCAAAGATGCCAGCGACCTTCACTATCTGATCTACAGTTATGCAAAAATCCCTCTTGTTCAGGAGCAACTTTTTGAAGAAGGCCAGATGGAAGCTCAGGGCTGGGATATGGAATTGGCTGCTGCCATGAAGCTGGGTGAAGAAATGGCCAACCTGCTTGAATCCGGGACACGAGAACACCTATTCGATCATTATCTCCGAAATACAAAAAACAGGGATCGCTTGGCTAATGAAATGGCCCGTTTCACCCAGGCAACACAAAAGGAAAGCAATCATTGGCTGGATGTATTGCTAACCTCAGCCTTACAACCTCCCTCAGGAAAAGCTGGCTAAAACCTTTCTCCCTGTAGGGTAACCACCAAACGTCGACTGCCGCCATGATTGCGATGTTCGCACAGGTAGATGCCCTGCCAAGTGCCTAGGTTGAGATTACCCCCGGTTACCGGCAGGGTCAGGGAAGGACTTAACAGGCTGGATTTAAAATGGGCAGGCAGGTCATCGCTGCCTTCGTAGGTGTGTTCATAACCCGGCTGGTTTTCCGGGATCAAGCGATTGAAGAAGACTTCAAAATCCCGGCGCACCGCCGGGTCGGCATTTTCATTCACCGTCAGTGAGGCCGAGGTGTGCTGCAAAAACAGGTGCAGCAACCCGGTTTGGATGGATCGAATTTCCGGCACCTGTTGCAGCAGCTCCCCGGTAATCAGGTGAAAGCCGCGCTTTTTGGGTGCTAGTTGCAGGGTTGTCTGATACCAGCTGCTCATAAAGCCTCTCCCCCTATTTCAGATTTAAACGCTTGGCCAGTTTGTGCAGGTTGCTGGAATCCACTTGCAGTAGACGCGCCGCCTCGGCCCAGGAGCCTTGCGCAGTATCCAGCGCTTCCTGGATGGCCTGCCGCTGGCAGATCTCCAGTTGCTGCTTCATGGGCAAAAGCGACTTGCTGGATGCAGGCGTTTCCTGTTGATCTTTAATGGCAAGCCGCGAATCTAGGTTGAGATCCAGCTCTTCGGGTTCCAGGGTAATCCAGCTGCTGCCGGTAGTATTTTGGCGGGCCAGGGTCTTTAAGGCGGCGCGACTGATGACATGCTCCAGTTCGCGCACATTGCCCGGCCAGGGGTAGTGCAGCAAAGCGGCTTCTGCGGCAGCGGAAAGGCGTAGACAGCGCAAACCCAATCGCCGTGCATTGAGTTCCAGAAAATGGCCAGCTAGCAGGAGGATATCCTCGGTTCTTTCCCGCAAGGGTGGTAGGGGCACCGGATAAACCGACAGGCGATGATAGAGATCAGCACGAAAATCGCCTTTTTTGACAGCTTCCTGAAGATGACGGTTGGTGGCGGCAATAATGCGTACATCGACTTGGCGGGTGGTATCCGAACCCAGGCGCTGTATCTCGCCACTTTGCAGAACTCGTAACAGCTTGGCCTGAATGGTCAGGGGCAGTTCACCCACTTCATCCAGAAACAGGGTGCCGCCGTGGGCTGATTCAAACTTGCCGGGTCTATCCTGGCTGGCCCCGGAAAAAGCGCCCTTGGCATGACCAAAGAGCTCACTTTCGGCCAGGGTTTCCGGCAGGGCCGCGCAGTTGATATGCAGCATCGGCTGCTCGGCGCGTTGTGAATGCTGATGCACAAAACGGGCGAACAGCTCTTTGCCCACACCGGTTTCCCCCAGCAGCAGCAAGGGCAGATCCGACTGGGCGACGACATCCAATTCCTGCAGCAGGCTGGTGACCAAGGGGCTTTGGGCGATAATCTCCGAGCTGCCGCTAACTGCCGAGGCCATAAAGGTATCATTCTGGCGGGAAAGACTGCGCAGCCCCAGGCGCTCCTGCTCCAATTGCGTTACTCGAATCAGGGCTTCGATCAGAAGCGTGGCTTCATGCAGATTGTTTTTGGCGGCAAGATCAAAAGTACCGGCATCCAGGGAGTCCAGTGTCAGCACGCCCCACTGGCGACCATCCAGATAGAGACTCACGCCCATGCAATCATGTACCGGCAGGGGCTGACCTTCCAGAGAATCCAGCAGCCCATCGTAGGGATCGGGAACCTCGCTCTTGGGATCAAAGATAATCGGTTCGCGGCTGCTCAGCAGGGTTGCCAGACGTGGATGCTGGGCAATGCGAAAGCGTCGCCCCAGGGTTTCCTTGACCAGCCCTTCCACAGCCAGAGGACGCAGAACTTCTTCCTCCTTTTTCAGCAGAGCGACAGCTCCGCACTGAAATTCCTGTTTAAGCCACTGCAGCAGGCGTTGAAAACGCACGGCTGGCGTCAGTTCGGTGGTCAGGTCTGCCAGCAAGAGGGAAGAGAGCATAGACTATCCGGTCATTCAGGGTTAAAAAAACCACATCAAACAGGGTTGATTCTACCCTTAAAAAACGGGCTTGTGGATAGCCAGAAAAAAGATGCCCGCTAACTGGGCCAGAGCCAAGAGAGCACCCAGCAGTCGCCAGGGCTTAGCCAGCCCCTGACGCAGGGCCACCCAGCCTGCCAGGATATAGCCGACTAGCAATACCAGTTTGAAGGTAAGCCAGGCATGCACACCCGGCATCCAGCCGCTTAGGGCCAAGAGCAAAAGTGCAGCCACCAGCAACAGGCTGTCATTGATATGGGGTAACCAGCGCAAGGGGGTGAGTCGCCAACCTGTCTTGCCCAGGGCATCCAGACTCACTCGCAATAGAAATAAACCTGCCGTCAGATAGGCTGCTGTCATATGCAGGTGTTTAATCAGTACATAGGCTTCCATCGGCTCTTTTCCTCAAGTTTTCAGCTTCTGATCAGGGTTATTTTCACCCTTGGGGTTAATTTGACCCTCTTATTACTGGGTAACATTAACCCTCAATCCTATTAAAACCATTACTTTCAATCACTTACAACTTGGCAAGCGATTTGCTTTGGGAGAGGTGCAGTTTTCATACCGTCCCTATTGAAGCCAAGGAGATCGTTCATGGCCCAATACAAGAAGCTCTGGTGGCTGTTGATTGGTATTCTACTCGTCACCTTTGCATTACTCGGCTTTTTTGGCCGAGAAGTTTACCGCAAGGCACCGCCCTTGCCGGAAGAAGTGGTTACTCCCCAGGCGGGCACCATCATGACCCGGGATTCCATCCTTGAAGGCCAGACTGCCTGGCAGTCGATTGGTGGGATGCAACTGGGCTCGATTTGGGGTCATGGTGCCTACCAGGCGCCGGACTGGACTGCCGACTGGCTACACCGGGAGCTCCTGGCCTGGCTGGATCTGGCGGCCCAGGATGAATACGGTCGTCACTATGCGGAGCTGAGTAAGCGTCAGCAAAATAGCCTGGAGTACGACCTCAAGGAAGCTTATCGAACCAATACCTATGATGCCGAAACCTCGACCCTGAGACTGACGGAACGGCGTTATCAGGCGATTCAAGAAACGGCCGATTATTACATGCGGCTGTTCGGGGATGCCCCCGAGTTGGCTTCCACCCGGGCCAACTATGCCATGAAAAATTTGACGCTGCCGTCGGAAACGCGGCGTGAAGCCATGACGGAATTTTTCTTCTGGACGGCCTGGGCAGCAGCAACCAACCGCCCCGACAGTGATGTGACCTACACCAATAACTGGCCGCATGAGCCTTTGATTGATAACCAGCCCACCGCTGAAAACCTGATCTGGTCGATTATCAGTATTGTGCTGCTGATTGCTGGGGTGGGTTTTCTCATCTGGGGCTGGGCCTTTTTGCGCAAAAAAGAGGAAGACGAACCCCAAACCCCGAATCAGGACCCTTTAAGCCTGGTGCAATTAACCCCTTCGCAAAAAGCCCTGGGTAAGTATTTGCTGGTGGTGGTGGCTCTATTTACCCTACAGGTTTTATTGGGCGGTTTTACTGCGCACTATACCGTGGAAGGCGGAGGTTTTTACGGCCTGAACACGAGCGAATGGTTCCCCTATTCCCTGGTCAGAACCTGGCATCTTCAAGCGGCCATGTTCTGGATAGCCACGGCCTTTCTGGCGGCGGGTCTCTTTTTGGCACCCATCATTAATGGCGGCAAAGACCCCAAATTCCAAAAACTGGGGGTTGATCTGCTCTTCTGGGCCCTGGTCGCAGTCACGGCAGGCACCTTTATCGGCAACTGGCTGGCCATCGCCCAGAAACTGCCCCCGGAACTGAGTTTCTGGTTGGGCCATCAGGGTTATGAGTACCTGGATCTGGGGCGCTTCTGGCAAATCCTCAAGTTTGTCGGCATTCTATTCTGGCTGGTATTGATGCTCAGGGGCATGCTGCCTGCCTTCAAGGCCGAGGGTGACAAGAACCTGCTGGCTCTTTTCGTGGCCTCGGTATTGGCGGTGGGTCTTTTCTATGGGGCCGGTCTTTTCTATGGCGAGCGCAGCCATCTATCGGTGATGGAATACTGGCGCTGGTGGGTGGTTCACCTCTGGGTCGAGGGCTTTTTTGAAGTCTTTGCTACCGTCTCCCTGGCCTTTATTTTCTACAACCTGGGGCTGGTTAATCGCATTACAGCCACGGCTGCCAGTCTGGCTTCAACCTGCCTGTTTCTAATCGGCGGGATTCCCGGCACCTTCCACCATCTGTATTTTGCGGGCACCACGACGCCAGTTATGGCGGTGGGCGCGACCTTCAGTGCCCTGGAGGTGGTTCCACTGGTGGTATTGGGTTATGAGGCCTGGCATAACTGGCGTCTGCAAGAAAAAGCAGCCTGGATGCAGCGTTTGAAATGGCCCCTGCTGTTTTTCGTGGCCGTTGCCTTCTGGAATCTGTTGGGTGCCGGGGTCTTTGGTTTTATGATCAATCCGCCCATCGCCCTATATTATATCCAGGGTCTGAACACCACGCCTACGCATGCGCATGCTGCACTCTTTGGGGTTTACGGTTTCCTGGCGCTGGGCTTCTGCCTGCTTTTGCTGCGCTATCTGCGGCCGAATCTCCAGTTCAGCGAGCGCCTGATGAAAACCGCCTTCTGGTGGCTGAACATCGGTCTTTTACTGATGCTCTTTACCAGTCTTTTGCCCATTGGCTTTATCCAGTTTTATGCCAGTGCCAGCGAAGGTCTCTGGTATGCACGCAGTGAAGCCTTTATGCAGCAGGATCTTCTGCATGCCTTGCGCTGGATACGCACCTTTGGTGATGTGATCTTTATTGTGGGGGCGTTGGCCGTGACCTGGCAGGTGGTCAAGGGCGTACTCACTCCCAAAATCAAAAAGCTCGATATCTGATTTTCAGGGATTCAGGGGCGGCAGGGCCGCCCCTTTTTTGTTTTTCTTCTTTCCTGCCAAGAGGTATTGCTGCAAGGCTTTGCGACTCATGGCTTTACCGGCTGCGGCCTGAACCATCAGAGGCTCCAGTTCTTTTTGCAGCCCCCAACTCTGGGCTAAATCCAAAAGCTCGGCGTGGGACCAGGTATCCGGCCCCTGGTGCAGGTAGCGCTTCAAGCGGGCCCGATTCGTCTGGCGGTAAGCCAGCACTGCAGCTGCCAGGATCAGCGCCAGAACCCCCACCCAGACCAGCGCCAATGCCAGACGCCACCAGAAAGAGGCAGAGGACACCTGCTCACCGGAGCCGGTAATAGGGGCAGCTACCTCTGACGGATTAAGTGCAGCCTCTACCCGCAGCGGGGGCAAGTCCACCCGCAGGGTTTCACGCTGGTGCCTGCGGGTATTCCACCAGTCCACCTCCAGGGGCGGCAGCTGGAAATCACCGGCCTGGGCCGGATAGATCAGGAGTTTTTGCAGGAGTTCACCTTCCAGCTGGCCGTGAAGAACACGATCCTTGCGTTCTTCTGACAGGCGCTCGACCTGAAAATCGGGCCTGCTGGGTGGTTGAAACAGGGGCAGACTGCGTGACTGCTGACCTGTAGCCAGCAAACGCACTTCCAGCTCCAACGGCTGGCCCACGCGGGGCACACCGGGAAGATCCGACCAGCGGGCGCTGACACTCACTTCCTCGGCAGGCAACCAGGTTTTCCTATCCGGCCAGCTGGTTGGCAATGGCAGTACCTCCAACTCCAGCGATGAAGTCTGGGCTTCATAGAGCTGGCCGCCACTCTGACCGGCCCGATTAAGCCGAGTGCTGAAATAGCGCGGCTGGATGCGTGCAGGGGCTTCACGGATTTGCACGATTTCCTGCCAGCGGGCTTCCTGCCAATGCAGGCCCCTGTCGCGATAGCCTTCTTCCTTGCCTTCGCCCAGACTGCGCGAATGACCACCCTCGACTTCCAGCTGACTCAGGCGTGGATTACTGGGATAGCCCTGGTAGCGAATCACCAGTTCATACAAAAGGCTTTGTCCCGGATAGACCTGCTGACTGGTGATGCTGTGGCTGATTTGTAGCGGGTCCAACGGTGGTTGTGCAGCCGTTCGGGGTGGGCGACGGGCCTGGATTTTCAGTCGCAACAGCTGGGCTTCCTGCCCCTGGACACTCAAGGGAGGTAACTGCAGGGTGCGGCTGATGCTATCCGGCTGCTGGTGTTCCCAGGTCAGTAACCAGCGGTGCTGATAGTCACCCCGTGGCAGCTGTTGTACCTGATGATGACGATCCACCAGCAAAAGATGGGCATCCCAGCTGGAGGGCCATTCCAGCTCCGGCTCTTCAGCCTGACTACTACGGGTTTCCACCAGCATATCCAGCCGTCCGCCAGCTTCAATCTGCGGCTGACTCAGGGTCATGATCACCGCCTGCGCCAGAGGGGTGATTAAAAGCAGTAACACGATCAGCAGCCATCGGATCATCGTTGCTGCTCCTGCAATTCATCCCGAAAACGGTTTCGCAGCAATTGCCAGGGGTCTTCTTCCAACTGATCCAGGGTTTGCTGCTGGGCTTCATTCAAGGGCAGGCAGTTGTCGCAATTTTGCTGATAACGAGGCTTCCAGCTGTTGGCCGTGGCCTGGTTCTGCTGTTCAGTCGCAGACGAGGCATCACGGTTTTCCTCCTCTTGCTGCTCCTCACTCTCCCCCGAGGAAGAGGAATCCTCACCGCCCTGACAGCCAGCAGCGGCTTCCTGGGGGGATGCGGGCAAGGGTCGCCCCTGCAATAGCTGTTCCGCCAGATAGGCATTGATACAGGCTTTCTCGCGTTCAGCATCCTGCTGTAATACCTCCTGTAGTAAATCCAGGGAGGCTTGAAACTCCCCGGCAAACAGCAAAGCCGTACCAGCGTTGAACATTAAATCCAGCCGGTCTCTGGAGTTTTCAGGCGGATTTTCCAGGGCCTGCTGATAGGCTTGGGCCGCTCGGGCATAGTCACCCATTTGAAACCAGGCCTGAGCTTTTAAATAGGCCAGATCGGTGAGTTCCAGGGCTGCTTCAGCGCGGCCTTCCTGCACGGCTTTCCAGGCCAGGTAGTCATCTCCCTGCCAGTCAAACGCCTGCGCCGGAGTTGTCAGCAAGAGGTTGCTGCCCAGACCCACCAGCAGCAAGATAGCCGAAGTCTTGTTTCGGGAAGGCCAGGGTTGACCCAGGTACTGCCACAAGAGCAGCAGAAGTGCAGGCAGTAGCAAACCGTGACCCAATTCCTGGAACAGGCGTTGATCGGTGGCTTCGTCAAGATCGGCGACGCCCTCGGGCCGGTTGAGTCGGATCAGATAAGAGCGGGCCTGGGCAGGCGTAAGCAGGGTGACATAGCTGATCTGGTTGAGGACCGCTGCTTTTTCCGGGTCCTGGTCGGGTGCAATTATCAGCAGTTCTGCCGCCTGTGGCTTGGGGTTCATCAGGGTCAGCAGCTCCACCTGCGAAGGCAGTTGCCGAGTGATCCAAATCCAGTAAAGCGGAGCCGCCGCCCCGGCGGTTGAAGCGCCCAACTGACCGGTTTCACTAGCCAGCTTGAAAGCCAGATCCGGGCGGTTGCCAGCCAGTGGCATCACCGAAGGGTGAGCCAGACTCAAGAGTTGACGCAGGTTACGGGCATCACGGGTCATGGGGCTGGCCAGATGAGCACTACCGGCGTAGAAAATCAGTGCGGTCTGCCCCTGTTTACGTGCATTCAGAAAAGGCACCAGCAGTTGTTGGCCTTCTTCCAGAAGTTCCAGGCTGGCCGTCTGACCGGGTTCGGGCGGCGACAACTGCTGGATGATTACCACTTCCTGACGTTGGCGTTGCAATTCATCCATGGGCAGGGAATAGCCGATGCCAGCCAGATAGAGGCTCAGCAATACGGTAACCAGGGCAGCCACCAGCCAGGTATCCAGCCGGGGTCGGGGATTGCTGGTTTGCGAGCCTGCCAGCAGACGCTCGGCCAGACCCGGGGCCAGCCAGCTTTCCCAGGAGACCGGCCGCCAGCGCTCAAAAGCCAGCTTGATCAACGAATAGATCAACGGGGCCAGCAGCAATAACCAGGGGCGGGCCATAAACTCAAACATACCAACGCCTCCTCAGGGAGTCGCGCAGCAGCCAGCCGCTGCCCAGCAACCCGATTAGTACCAACCAGGGCCCCAGCGGAATTGCCGGACTGAAACGGCGGATCACCGTGGCCGGCTCCAATTCATCCAGGTGCTGGTAGACTTCGGCCAGCTCGCGTCGGCTGAAAGCGGAAAAAACTTCACCGCCGGTGGAATGCACACTTTCGGTGAGACTGGCTTCGGGATTCAGGGAGACCACCACCAGATGAGTTCTGACACCGGCGGCAGAAGCCATTTGCAGTGCTTCGGGTGGGCTCAGCAAACCGGCATTGTTGGCCCCGTCAGTCAATAAGAGGATGGCGGGTTCACCCTGACTTTCCTCCAGTGCTTGCAGGCTGACCCCCAGGGCATCGCCGATGGCGGTCCCCTGTCCGGCCATATTGGGCCTCAGGGTATCCAGCTGTTGCAGCAGGAGTTGGTGATCGCGTGTTTTGGGTACGTAAAGGTAGGCCTGGGCACCGAAAACCACCAGCCCCAGCTCATCCTGGCTGCGCTGGCGAACAAAATCCTCGACCACGCTTTTGACCTGATCCAGGCGGGTACGCCCATCCAGGATCTCTTGCATGCTGCCGGATACATCCACGGCCAACATCAATTCACGACTTTGCTGCGGAAATTCTATTTCCTGCCCCTGCCATTCCGGACGCGCCAAGGCCAACACCAGCAGTAGCCAGAGGCCATACCAGGGCGACAGGCGTGTACGCCAGGATTGCCAGGACAGAGAGGAAGGGGTCGTAAGGGGTTGGCCGGGCAGTTTCAGGGCCGCTGCAGAACGGGTCTTTAGCCCCAGGTAGGCCAGCAGCCGCTGGCTGATCCAAGGCAGAAAAGCCAGCAGCAGGGCCCAGGGCCAGGCCAGGATCAGGTTTGCCGACGTATCCATGCCCGCACCAGCAGTTGCAGGCTGTCAGCATCAAAGCTGTCCGGTTCAGCCTGATAGGCACCCCAGGCGAGAACCTTGCCACTGCCTTCACGAAAACCCGGGTCCTTGCCTTTTTTGCGACCCCGGCTCCAATCCAGAAAATCCAGCCAGTCTTCCCCGGTCAGGGCAGCCACCTTTTCGCGGCGGAAATTACGTACGGCAATACGTCTGAGCAGCAAATTAAGTTCATACAGATAGCGCTGAGGGTCCTCGCTAGCCTGGTAACGCTCGTGGATGGCTTCAAGTTCACGATAAGCATAACGACGCGTACGGGTGCGCTTGTACCAGCGCCACCAGAAAAGGCACAGCAGCAGGAACAGCAGACCACCAAGCAGCCACCAGACCCAGGGTTGGGGTGGCCATTGCTCGGGTGCATAGGGAGGAATCAGAGGTGCTGCCAGTTGTTTGAGTTCTTCTAGATTCATAATTTACTTTCAGTTCCAGCCGGGGTGGCTATCTTACCTTGTTTGCAGAAAGTTTCCTGTTGTATCCGGGTAACAACAGCTCGGGCAGCTGCTGCTCCTGACGGGTCGAAATTTCCAGAAAACGCCCCTGGCGTCCCAGTGCCTGGCGTAGTCGGGCTTGCTGCTCCCTGAAGATCTGAGGCCAGGCTTCCCTGATGCTGGCATCCAGAGGTTGCTGCTCCCCTTCAATCTCGACCGCTGCATCCAGATCCGGCAATTGCTGGTCGAGCGGATCGGTCAGTTGAATCACCAGAAGGGCATGGCGACGCGCCAGCTGCTGCAGGAGACGGGTATCCCGGCAGTTGCGAAAGTCGCTGAGAATAATGACCAGACTGGAAGCTGGCAAGCGTTGCATGAATCCCTTGAGGGCACGATCCAACTGGCCGGGGGGTAAAGCCTGCAGGGAGCCCAACTGCTGATTGCATTCCGTCAGGCGTTTAAGCCAACGTAAATAGGCAGCCGATCCGGCCCGGGGACTCTGCCAGTAGCTACCCTGATCGGTTTCTATCCAGCCGCCGACTTTTTCCTTGTCGCCCACGGCGGTCCAGCCGAGCAGGGCCGCCAGCCTAGCGGCAATAACCGCCTTGCTGGCCAGGGAGCCGAATTGCAATTGCGAGGTTTGATCCACAAACAGGGCCACCGGTCGCTGGTGCTCATCGGCAAATACGCGGGTGTAGGCCTGCCCTCGTCGCGCCGTGACCTTCCAATCCAGGTAGCGGGGATCATCGCCCGGCTGATAATTGCGCACTTCGTGAAATTCCAGCCCACGCCCGGCTTGGTTAATGACACGCCCTTCAGCAGCAGGCACCCGCCCCTTGAGCAGATGCTGCAAACTCATGGCTGCGGCCGGAGCCTGCAACCCCCGGAGTTCACGCAGGCTGACGCTCAGAGCGGCGGGCTGCCTCATGCCACGGCAACCAGACTCAGAAGACGCTGGATAATGGCATCACGACTGATGCCATCCGCCTGGGCTTCAAAACTCAAAAGCAGGCGATGGCGCAGAATATCCGGAGCCAATTCCTGAATATCTTCGGGCAGGACTTCAGCACGCCCCTTGAGCCAGGCCAGGGCCCGGGAACAGCGATCCAAAGCCAGACTGGCGCGCGGACCGGCACCCAGCTCCAGCCAGGCATCCAGTTGAGCATCATAGAGACCGGGACGGCGGGTTGCCTGAACCAGATCCACCAGATATCTTTCCAGAGGCTCGGCCAGATAGACATTTTGCACTTCCCGCCGAGCCGTCAGGACACTCTCGCGGGTCAAGGGTCCGGCAACGGGTTCATCGCTGGTCTCGACCAGCTCTTCACGCACCAGACGCAGAATTGCCAGCTCCTCCTCGGTGGAGGGATAGCTGACCCAGGTGTGCATGAGAAAACGGTCCAGTTGCGCTTCGGGCAGTGGGTAGGTGCCTTCCTGCTCCAGAGGGTTCTGGGTGGCCATCACCAGGAAAACAGCATCCAGCGAGCGGGTTTCATCACCCAGGCTGATCTGGCGTTCGGACATGGCTTCCAAAAGGGCGGACTGCACCTTGGCCGGTGCCCGGTTGATTTCATCCGCCAGCACGAACTGGTTGAACAGCGGGCCGGGATGAAAATTGAATTCGCCGGTCTGGGGCCGGAAGATCTCCGTCCCGGTCAGGTCGGCCGGTAGCAGATCCGGTGTAAACTGGATGCGCTGGAAGCTGACTTCCAGTTGCTGCGCCAGCTGCTGGATGGCCCGGGTCTTGGCCAGGCCGGGGGCACCTTCGACCAGTAGATGACCATCAGCGAGTAAAGCCAGCAACAAACGTTGCACCAGGGCCTGCTGACCGATTACTTTATCATTGAGCTGTTGTTGTAACTGGGAAAAACGGGCATGGACACTCATCGTCTCTGGTCTATCCTGTGTTTAAAAGCCTTGTATCAGGAGCAGCAGTCAGGTCGCCGGTTTCTGGCAGTCATCAAGCCCACCCCGGCAGGCCTAGATCAAGGTTTTAAGGAACATCTGATCAACCCGCTGAGCAACCCTTGTGGCTCAGAAAAGACTGCAAATCAGGGGGTAAACAGTTGTTTCTCAAGCTCTTCCCTAAACAGCATCCTCCATGCAAAGAGAGCATGAGCACTTGCTCGGAAAGGCAATAAGCGTTTTGATGGATACAGCATAACACGGCAGTTGTTTATTCGGCTTCCCCGAACAAACAGGGCCACCAAGAACAAAGAGGATTGAGTCACCATGCAAAAAATGCAAACCGCCCTATTGGAATTGATCGGTACGCTCAGGGAACCCTTGTCTCGCCACCTGCCGGAAGCCACCTGTGATCAGGTGATGGATTTTGCCCAGCAGCTTTATGAAACCGCTGCAGTGGATGAACTTTCTCTCTGGCCGGATGAAACCTTCTACGGCACCACGGTTTCCCTGTGGAATTTTTTGCAGGAATACACCCGCCCCCGCCAGGGCCAACTGACGGAACCCAAGTTGCGGATTTTCAATCCCGATTTTGAAAAGGATGGCTGGCAATCCTCGCATACCCTGATCCAGGTACTTAACCCCAATATGCCGTTTCTGGTCGACTCCATGCGCATGGAGTTGAACCACCGTAATCTGACCCTGCACACGATTCACAATGCCATCCTCAATAGCGAGCGCAGCGCCAAGGGAGAGCTCAAACAACTCCTGCCTGCCGATGACAGCAAGGGTCATGAGGAATCCCTGATCTTGATTGAAATCGATCGCTTGAGCGACGATGAAATCGAGGGTCTGCACACCACCCTTTTGGATATTCTGGCCGAGGTCAGAACGGCTGTGGGTGATTTTGATGCCATGCGTGACCAGGCTCTGGCTGCCGGCAAGCAGCTCCGTGATAAGAAAGTGCAAAAGCTGCTGGGCAAGAAACTGGAGCCGGAAAACATTGAAGAGGCCGCCGAGTTCCTGGAATGGCTGACCGATGACCACTTTACCTTTCTCGGCTTTGAAAAATACGAACTCCAGGACAAGGACGGCGAACGCCAGCTCTGCCGGGTTGAAGATGAAAGCCTGGGCCTGCTCAACTATAAGGTCAGAAAAAACTGCTTTCCCGAATCCAGTCTCAACGAAAACCCCTTTGTTCTCATCCCTGATCTGCTGAGTTTTGCCAAGGCCCCGCATAAATCCCGGGTCCACCGCCCTGCCCATCCCGATTTCATCAGCATCAAAACCTTTGATGAGCAGGGACAGGTCAAGGGCGAGCTGCGCTTTATGGGGCTTTATACCTCGGCCGTTTATATTCAGACACCCCGGCATATTCCGGTCTTGCGCCAGAAGGTGGAAGCCGTGGTGCGCCGCGCCGGAATGCGCGTTAATGCCCACAATGGCCGCCAGCTGCTGCAGATTCTGGACGTCTACCCGCGTGACGACCTCTTTCAGATCGACACCGATGAACTGACCAAAACAGCCCTGGGCATCTTCAACCTGCGTGAAAGACGCAAGATCCGCGTTTTTATCCGCAAGGATACCTACGGCAAGCTCTACTCGGTGCTGGTCTACATGCCACGTGATATCTACAGTACCGACGTACGCCAGAAAACCCAGAAGGTACTCTGTGAAGCCCTGGATGCCGATTTTGTCGAGTTCACCACCTACTTCTCCGAGTCCATTCTCTGCCGCACCCAGTATATTCTGCATTTCCGCGGTGACGAGGCCACGGATTACGATCCCCGGGAAATCGAGCAGCGGGTCATTCATGTCACCCGTTCCTGGAATGATTCCCTGCATACAGCCCTGACCGAAGGCCTGGGTGAAGAAACGGCCAACCGCCTGATTCGCCTCTACAAGGATGGCTTTTCCGCGGCCTACTGCGAAGACTTCAGCCCCCGCCATGCGGTTAATGACATCCAGCATTTTGAAGGACTGGGGCCGGATAAAACCATTGCTCTGAGTCTTTATCGCACTGTTGAGGAAGCGGACCAGCTGCGCTTCAAGCTCTTCCAGAAAAGCCAGCCACTGCTGCTCTCCGATGTGCTGCCGGTTCTGGAAAACCTGGGCCTGAGAGTGCTGGGGGAAAGACCCTATGAAATCCACCGCGGCGAGGAAACCTGCTGGCTGCATGATTTCTCGCTGGAAGTGGCGGTCAAGGGACTGGAAAACCTCGATCTCACCCAGGTCAAGGACATCTTTCAGGATGCCTTCCTCAAGACCTGGCTGGGTCAGGCAGAAAGCGATGCCTTCAATCGTCTGGTGCTGTCAGCCCGCCTCAACTGGCGTGAAGTCGCCCTGCTGCGCGGTTATGCCCGCTACATGAAGCAGATCGGCTCCACCTTCTCGCAGGATTATATCGCCGCCACTCTGGTCAACCATCCACAACTGGCCTGCCAACTGGTGGAACTCTTTTCCCTGCGCTTCAACCCGGACAATCCGGCTGCCAAGGCCCGGGTCGATGAGTGCCTGCAACACCTGGACCAGGCCCTGGAAAAAGTCGCCAGCCTCAGTGAAGACCGCATCCTGCGCCGTTATGTCGAGCTGATAGAAGCGACCCTGCGCAGCAACTTCTATCAGCACACGGCCCAGGGTGAGGCCAAGGATTACATCAGCTTCAAGCTGGAGCCCAGCGCCATCAGCGATATGCCCCAGCCACGCCCACGCTTCGAGATTTTCGTTTATTCACCACGCGTGGAAGGGGTGCATCTGCGCTATGGCAAGGTGGCGCGCGGCGGCCTGCGCTGGTCCGACCGCCACGAGGACTTCCGCACCGAGGTCCTGGGTCTGGTCAAGGCCCAGCAGGTCAAGAATGCGGTGATCGTTCCTGTGGGTGCCAAGGGCGGCTTTATCTGCAAGCAGCTACCGGATGCCAGTGATCGCGAGGCCTTCCAGGCCGAGGGCATCAACTGCTACAAGACCTTTATCTCGGGTCTGCTGGACATCACCGACAACCTCAATCAGGGCGAGGTGTTGCCACCCCCACGCGTAGTGCGCCAGGACGAAGACGATACCTACCTGGTTGTCGCGGCCGATAAGGGCACGGCCACCTTCTCGGATATTGCCAACGGTATTTCTGCCGATTATGACTTCTGGCTGGGTGATGCCTTTGCCTCCGGTGGCAGTGCCGGTTACGACCACAAGAAGATGGGCATTACCGCACGCGGGGCCTGGGTCAGTGTCCAGCGCCACTTCCGCGAAATGGGCATCAATGTCCAGAAGGAAAACTTTACCGTTCTGGGCATCGGCGATATGGCCGGGGATGTCTTTGGTAACGGCATGCTCCTGTCCGAACACATCTGTCTGGTGGCCGCCTTTAACCACAAGCATATCTTTATCGACCCCAACCCGGATGCGGCTTCCACCTACCGGGAAAGAGAGCGGATGTTCCGCGAACGCTCGCCCTGGGATGATTTTGACAGCAAGCTGATTTCCGAAGGCGGGGGTGTTTTCTCGCGCGATGCCAAGAGCATCCAGATTACACCGCAGATGCAGGAGCGTTTTGGCATCCAGGCTAGCAAGATGACGCCAACCGAGCTGATCAATGCCCTCTTGCAGGCCCCGATTGATCTGGTCTGGAACGGCGGTATCGGCACCTACGTCAAGGGTCGGGATGAAACCCATGCCGAAGTGGGTGATAAGGCCAATGATGTGCTGCGCATCGATGGCCGTCAGCTGCGCTGTCGGGTCGTGGGTGAAGGCGGCAACCTGGGCTTTACCCAGAAGGGCCGCATCGAAGCTTCGCTGGCCGGGGTACGCTTTAATACCGACTTTATCGATAATGCCGGTGGGGTGAACTGTTCTGACCATGAGGTCAATATCAAGATTCTTCTGCAGCAGGTGATGCAGGCTGGTGATCTGACACGCAAGCAGCGTGATGAACTCCTGGAGCAGATGACCGAAGAAGTAGCCTCCCTGGTGCTCAAGGACAACTACACCCAGGCGCAGGCGCTGGCCATTGCCGAGCTGGATAGTCGCAACAGCCTGGGCCACTACCGCCGCCTGATCAATACGCTGGAGGAAGAAGGCAAGCTGGATCGTGAGCTGGAATTCCTGCCCAGTGATGAAGAGTTGCAGGATCGCGAAGCCGAGCATACCGGCCTGACCCGCCCCGAGCTGTCGGTACTGCTGGCCTATGCCAAGGCGGATATCAAGAATGCCGTGCTGGAATCGGAAGTCCCTGAAGACCCCTGGCTGGGTCAGGCCCTGAAAAGAGCCTTCCCCCAGGCGATTCTGGAAAACTATGCCAAGCCGCTGGAAGACCACCGCCTCAAGCGCGAGCTGATCACCACCATGCTGGTCAATGAGCTGGTCGATCACATGGGCATTGCCTTTGTGCATCGCCTCAAGGACAACGCTGCCATGAGTATTCCCGACATCGTTCGCGGCTATGCCGTGGCACGGGATGTCTTTGATCTGGCCAGCCTCTGGGGTTCCATCGAAGCTCTGGATCATCAGGTCGATCCCAGCCTGCAACTGCAGCTGATGCATGACCTGACCCGGATGATGCGTCTGGCCACTCGCTGGCTGGTACGCAACCGCTTTGCCGGTCTGACCGCGCGTGAAGCTGTGGACTATTTTGCACCCAAGGTGCAGTTGATTACCGAACAGATGGCCCAACGCCTGAGCGGTGATGAAAAACAGGCCTGGCAGATCCGCTGCGATCAGCTAATGGCCGGAGGCGTCCCCGAGGATCTGGCCAATCGTCTGGCCGGTGTCGGTCACCTCTACTCGGCACTGAATATCATTCAGGGCGAGAGAGAAACCGAGCAACCCCTGACCCAGGTCGCCGAGGCCTACTTCCTGCTGGGGCAACAATTGCTGCTGCCCTGGCTGAAACAGCAGATCGTGGACCTGCCGGTGCATGACAGCTGGGAGGCCATGGCGCGTGAAGCCTACCGGGATGAACTGGATGACCGCCATCGTCAGCTGACCATCAGTCTTCTCACTCTGGAAGGCGGAGCCAGTGATCTGGAAGCCCGTCTGGAGCAGTGGCTGCAACGCTATGCCACCCAGGTGGAACGCTGGCAAAACCTCTTGCACGAAGTGCGTGGAGGGACTAATGTTGGTTATCCCTTGTTTGCCGTGGCCATGCGCCAGCTGGCCGTTCTCAGTGTGACTGATTCGGAGTAGCTGATTTCCGACAATGCCCAGTGTATATGTGCGCCTGAATATGGGGGTGAGTGAGTGCCTGGAGTTTTATCAAAGCCAGGCGCTCAATGTTCGCACCCAATCCATTGACGGGCGCAGTGTCATCTTCCCTCGCCGTCTGCTGCGCAATCTGGTTGAAGGCAACGGCATCAAAGGCCTTTTTCGCATCACCTATGATGATCAGGGGCGTTTTGTGTCCCTGGAAAAGGTATCCAGCTAGAAAGCCTTGGATTGACATCACGAGGGCAGGTTGCAGTCAAGGGGTAGGTTGAGGTCAGTTTCACCTCTACGCAGTTGTTCATCAGCGGTTTCCCGGGAGAAAACAGGGTGTATAGTTTTTTAATTGCCGACGACCATCCGCTCTTTCGTGAAGCCTTGATGGAGGTGATCTCCAGCAGTTTTCCCGGTTCTTGCCTGCTGGAAACGGCTGATCTGGCCTCCACCCTGAACACAGCCCGACAGGAGGATCAGCTTGACCTGCTTCTTCTGGATTTGAAAATGCCGGGAATGCAGGGCTTTCAGGGGCTGGTGGAAATCAAACAACAACGCCCCGACCTGCCTGTGGTCATGGTGTCGGCGGAGGATAGCCGTACGGCCGTTCTTGAAGCCATGCAGGCCGGTGCCATGGGTTTTATCTCCAAAGCCTCGCCCAGAAGCGAGCTGGTCAGAGCGTTGCAACAACTCCTGGCCGGACAGGTCTATCTGCCACCCAGCATCAACCAGCACGTCTCCTCACCTACCAAGGCAAGCCCGCCAGAACCCTCGCCTGCCATTTTTGAACAGCTGACCCGTAAACAGAAAAAGGTGCTGGAACGCATGGCACTGGGGGAATCCAACAAGCAGATTGCCTGGCATCTGAATCTGGCCGAAACCACCGTCAAGGGGCATGTCACCGGCATTCTGGCCAAACTGGGCTTCAAGAACCGGGTGCAGCTGGCCCTGGCGGCACAAAAATACTTTTCATCCCAGCAGGTGGTGGAGTAGCTGACGCAGCCGCAATGGCCTTAAGGGCTTGTAGAGCAGATGATAGCCACGCTGTTTGGCTTCGGCCTTGAGCGCCTGACCGGGGTTGGCGGTGATAATAATCACCGGTAATTCCTCTGCCAGAGCTTCCTGTAAACGGGCAGCCACCTCCAGGCCGTTTTCCTGAGCATCCAGATGATAATCCACCAGCAAGAGTTCGGGCCGCTCTCCGGCCTCCAGGCGGTTAGCCAAGTGTTCAGCCCGGGTAGCGGTGGTCACCAGACAGCCCCAGGGCTGGAGTAGGCTCAACATGCCTTCACAGATGGCCGCATCATTATCCAGAACCCAAACAGCCTGCCCCTTCAGGGAAGGGCCCAATAACTGGCTGGCATCCGGCAGCCTATCCGGGGTTGACGCCACGACCAGCGGCAAGTGAATTCGAAAGACGGACCCCTGCCCCGGCCAGGAAGCCACACTGACGTGATGGCCCAGCATCCGCGCCATCTTGTCGACGATGGCCAGTCCCAATCCCAAGCCCTGATCACGTGCCTGACGGTCCTCCGCATCCACACGCTGGAACTCACCAAAAATTCTTTGTAACTGATCTGCCGGAATGCCCCGTCCGCTATCCCAGACTTCCAGTCGCAGGGTCAAACCCTGATAACGGCAACCCAGTAGCACCCTTCCACCGGCCGGGGTATATCTGAGTGCATTGGCGAGAAAATTACGCAGGATGCGCGCCAGCAGATGCCGGTCACTTTTAACCCAGGCCCGGCTGCTCACCCAGCGCAGATCCAGCCCTTCACTGGCAGCCACCTCGCGGTATTCAGCGCCCAGGTTATCCAGTAACTCGCCCAGGGCAAAGCGGGTGACTTCCGGTTCCACGGCACCGGCATCCAGCTTGGAGATATCAACCAGACTGCGTAACAGGGACTCCACATCCGCCAGGGAGCGACTGGCGGCGGTGACCAGTTTTTGTGGGTCGGCTTCCAGGTTTTTTTCTTCCAGGGCCGAGGTAAACAGGCGTGCTGCATTGAGAGGTTGCAGAAGATCATGGCTGACCGCAGCCAGAAACTTGGTCTTGGAAAGATTAGCCTCTTCCGCTTCACGCTTGGCTTCCAGCAGATGGGCCTCTACAGCCTTGCGCTCACGAATTTCCTGGTGCAGCTGCTGGTTGACTTCGGTCAGCTCCAGGGTTCTTTCCCGTACCTGTTCGGCCAGGGCTGCGGCCTGCTCAAAAGCCGTGTAGGGGGTGGCTGCCAGACTGCTGCCTGCTTCCACTCTTTCAATCAGGGCGGCATTCATCTTTTTCAGACGCCGGTTTTCCTCCGCCAGGGCTTCGATCCGGGCGGCCTGATCAGCTGGAGACATGGCCGCTTCCCAGAACCACGCCGGTGAACGTCTGGTTTACATGCAAACCGGCAAAGTGTTCGCCATAGGTATTGAAGCCAACAATCCGGTGCTGGCGAAAGAAAGCCCTGGCCTCCTCGGCCTGTTGCCCTGCCTGGAGTTCCAGACGACGCAAAAAGCAGTCACACCCCAGGGTCATCAAAGCCGGGCCGATACGCGTCTGGATATCCAGCAGCTGCTGCTGTAAATCCGGTAACAGCGGCTGGGGACGCATCACCGTGAGAACGCTGCCCTTGCCCACGGCACAGTAGAAAGTCAGGCTCAAATCCTGGTTGATCTGTTGGATGGAGCGCACATAGTAGTCCTGCCCTAGTTTGACGGCCAGAGGATTCAAGGCAAAATCCTCCGGGGTCAGCTCGTCCAGAGCTTTACCCGTCAGGCGGGCATAAACCTCGGCGGCCGGTTCGGCATTGAGTTCGTAAACCCGGCGTTGACTGGCATCGGCTTCGGTGACCACCAGCTTGCTATCCAGAGGTTGCAAGGGATGGGTGGAAAACACCTCAAAAGGCAGAGGCGTGGTGAAGAGCAACAAAACCGCAGCACGGGTATGAAAGGCACCCTGACAGAAGACATGGGTATTGGCCAGGCGCACGTCATCCCCGGCTGAACCGCCAAAATGCGGTATCGACCCCAAGACTGCGTTCAGCGTCACCAGTACCAGTTCTTCCTGACTGGACAGGCCATCAAACAGAGTCATGGCAAACTGCTGCCTGCCTTCGGGGAAGGCCGCACGACTGAGGGCCTGAAGCTGCTCGACTTCCTGCTGGGCTCTTGCCAGGGAAAAATCTTCCAGGGGTTGCAACAAGCTGGTCGCCAGAAAAAACTGCTGGCGTTTCCAGCCCAGGGCAGTGATCGAACCCTGTAGATAGCCCTCGCTTCCCAGCTCACCGGCAGTGGTGCAACCCACCAGCTCGATTTGCTGAAAATGGTGGTTCAAGGCTGCGGCCAGAGATTCCAGGTCGTATTCAACCGAACAAAAGAAAACCACCCAGCCTATATCCGGGTGGTTCAAATCTGCAGCCAGTTCTTCTGCTGCCTGCCAGGGGTCTCTGGCTGAAGAGCTGGCTGCCTGTAAGGGCGGGCTAGAGGTCATAAGCTACTCCCAATTTCCATCCCGCCCAGTTTAGCCCCAGGACTTAGAAAAAGCCCATAGGATTGATGTCGTAGCTAACCAGCAGGTTTTTGGTCTGCTGGTAATGCTCCAGCATCATCTTGTGGTTTTCACGACCGACACCGGACTTCTTGTAGCCCCCGAAGGCGGCATGGGCAGGATAATGGTGATAGCAGTTAGTCCACACACGACCGGCTTCGATGCCGCGACCCAGACGGTAGGCGCGGTTCATGTCACGCGTCCAGAGGCCGGCACCCAGACCGAATTCCGAGTCATTGGCAATAGCCAGGGCTTCTTCTTCGTCCTTGAAGGTGGTCACAGCCACCACCGGACCAAAGATTTCCTCCTGGAAAACCCGCATCTTGTTGTTGCCTTTCAGCAGGGTCGGCTGGATGTAATAACCAGTGCTGAAATCATCATCCAGTTTTTCCCGGTCGCCGCCCATCAGGACTTCCGCGCCCTCATCACGGCCAATATCAAAGTAGCCGAGAATCTTGTCGAACTGCTCCTGGGAGGCCTGGGCACCGACCATGACATCGGTATCCAGCGGATTGCCGCGCTTGATCTGGCGAGTACGCTCGATCACCCGAGCAATGAAGTCTTCGTAGATATCTTCCTGGATCAGCAGGCGCGAAGGACAGGTACAAACTTCACCCTGGTTAAAGAAGGCCAGCACCACCCCTTCCACACACTTGCTCAGGTAGCTGTCTTCATGATCCAGCACGTCCTTGAAGAAGATGTTGGGGGATTTGCCGCCCAGCTCCACAGTGGAAGGAATAATATTTTCCGCAGCGCATTTCATGATGTGAGCGCCGACAGGTGTGGAACCGGTGAAAGCGATCTTGGCAATGCGCGTGCTGGTGGCCAGGGCCTGGCCAGCTTCAGCACCCATGCCATTGACTACGTTGAGGACACCGGCAGGCAGCAGATCTTCAATCACTTCGATGAATTTCAGCAGCGACCAGGGGGTTTGCTCGGCAGGCTTCATTACGATGCAGTTACCCGTGGCCAATGCAGGAGCCAGCTTCCAGGCCGCCATCAGCAGCGGGAAGTTCCAGGGAATGATCTGACCGACAACACCCAGCGGCTCATGGAAATGATAGGCCACGGTATTGTTATCAATTTCCCCGATCGAGCCTTCCTGGGCGCGGATGGCACCGGCAAAATAGCGGAAATGATCCACAGCCAGAGGAACATCAGCATTCAGGGTTTCACGCACGGCCTTGCCATTATCCCAGGTTTCGGCAACGGCAATGGCTTCCAGATTCTGCTCCAGGCGATCGGCAATTTTCAGTAGCAGGTTGGAACGTTCGGTCACCGAGGTTTTTCCCCAGGCGGCTTTGGCCTGGTGAGCGGCATCCAGGGCCAGTTCAATGTCTTCCGCCGTGGAGCGGGGAATCTCACAGAAGGCCTTGCCGGTGACGGGTGAGATATTCTCGAAGTAGGCGCCCTTGACTGGGGCAACCCACTGGCCGCCAATAAAGTTTTCGTAACGGGGTTTGAAGGAGACGACTGCTTCGGGTTGACCGGGTTGTGCGTAGATCATTTTTTGTGCCTCTTGTTATTATCTTTAGCTTTGCTGTCTTGGCCCGATCCCAAAAAACCGGGCTAAAAACATCCTAGTCGCTCCTCTGGCAGCTGACTCTTGTGCTTTGGCACTGAAAAAACCAGGACTTAAGTCCTGGTTTTGTAGGCAAGATAATGATTTTTAAGCTTTTTAATTCCACCCCCGAGGAACCCCATCCTGCCCTGCCCGCTTGCCTCCTGTCACTGCTATAATGGCGGCAAATCATCTTTCTAGGGGTCTTTTCATGTATTCACTGGCACGCAAAGTCTTGTTTTCCTTATCCGGTGAGGCGGCTCACCAGCTGGCTCTGGAGGGCCTGGATGCAGCCTACCGCCTGCGCCTGACCCGCCCTTTTGTTGCCCCAGCGCTGGACGCCCCGGTAGAGGTAATGGGACTGACTTTCCCCAATGCCGTGGGGCTGGCTGCCGGTCTGGACAAGAATGCCGATCATATCAATAGCCTGGGTAGCCTGGGTTTCGGGTTTATTGAAGTGGGCACGGTGACGCCCCGTCCCCAGCCCGGCAATCCCAAGCCGCGCCTCTTCCGAATCCCGGAACAGGAAGCCATCATCAATCGCATGGGCTTTAACAACAAAGGGCTGGATCATCTGCTGCAGCAGGTTCGCAAACGCAGCTATGGTGGACTGCTGGGTATCAACCTGGGCAAGAATCTGACCACTCCGGTGGAGAAGGCCGTGGATGATTACCTGCTGGGTCTGGAAGGGGTTTATGCCGATGCCGACTATGTCACGGTGAATATCTCCTCCCCCAATACACCGGGCCTGCGCAGCCTTCAGTATGGCGAAGCCCTGAAGGACCTGCTGCAACCTCTGAAGGAAGCCCAGAAGCGCCTGGCGGATGAGCAGCAGCGTTATGTGCCGCTGGTGGTGAAGGTGGCTCCTGACATGGAGGATGCAGAAATGCAAAGCCTGGCGACGACCCTGCGCGAATTGCAACTGGATGGCGTTATTGCCACCAACACCACCCTGGATAAAACGGCGGTGGAAGGTCTGAAGCACGGTCAGGAAGAAGGTGGTCTTTCCGGGAAACCCCTGACGGAAAAAGCCAACCTGCTGACACGCAAGCTGAACGAGGCTCTGGAAGGTGAACTGCCGATTATCGGCGTGGGTGGTATTTTCAGCGGTGAGGATGCGGTTGAGCGTATCCAGGCCGGTGCCAGCCTGGTGCAGCTCTATTCCGGTTTTATCTACCGTGGACCCGGTTTGATTCACGAGTGTGCCGAAGCGGTAGCGGCGATTCGCTCCTGATTTTCAGCTAGCCACAAAAAAGCCCGGAGCAGTTAGCTCCGGGCTTTTTTTATTCAGCGCTTAGGGATCAGGCTGAACGGCGACGAATAGCCCGGTTGCCATCGTCATTGCCGGCCTTGCCTGAAAAACCTTCACGACTGGTCAGGTTCAGAGGTACGCCGCAAACGCGCACACGGGACAAAGCCTGGAAAACAGCCTTGGGCATGCCTTCGGGCAGATCCACGGTGCTGAAGTCCTGCTGAATATCGATACGGCCGATATTACGGCTGGAGATATTGGCTTCATTGGCAATCGCACCCACGATATTGGCGGGTTTAACGCCATGATTGCGGCCAATCGGCATGCGGTAACGCTTCATGCCTGCTTCAGGATCGCGTGAACGTCCACCACGGCGGCCTTTGGGCCCTTCATCACGACGCGTGCGTTCACGCATCGGACGGGGTTTGATGTCTTCTACCCACAGCGGTGTGTTGCCTTGAACCATCTTGGCCAGAGCCGCTGCTATCTGCAGGGGATCGGCATCGGTTTCGGCATGAATTTCACCCACCAGCTTCTGGAAGTCTTCCAGATTCTTGGCCTGCATGGCATGCACTACCTGCTCTTTGAAGCGATCACTACGCTTGGCATTGATCACCGCAGCCTTGGGCAGTTCCATGGGCTGGATTTTCTGGCCGGTGCTGCGCTCCAGATTGAACAGCAGACGCTTTTCACGCGGCGTGACAAAGAGGATGGCGGTACCACTACGACCGGCACGGCCGGTACGACCAATACGGTGAACATAGGATTCACTGTCATGGGGTGGATCATAGTTGATAACGTGGCTAATGCGTTCTACATCCAGACCACGGGCCGCGACATCGGTTGCCACCAGGATATCCAGCTGGCTGCGTTTGAGTTTTTCCACCGCCTGCTCACGCTGGGCCTGGGCCATATCGCCATGCAGGGCAGAAGCGCGGAAACCACGGCTATTGAGGAAATCAGCCAGGTCACCACAGCCTGCCTTGGTGCGGGTAAAGATAATCACACCATCAGCATCCTCGGCTTCAAGAATACGGCTCAGGGCTTCCTGCTTGGGCAGACCATTAGCCATCCAGACACGCTGGGTGATGGTGTCGGCAGTTCTTGCCTTGGCAGCAATGCGCACTTCCTTGGGTTCTTTCAGGTGACGCTTGGCAATACGACGGATGGCATCCGGCATGGTAGCCGAGAAGAGAACCACCTGACGCTCGGCTGGCGTCTGTTCCAGAATCCATTCCACGTCATCGATAAAGCCCATGCGCAGCATTTCATCGGCTTCATCCAGAACCAGGGTCTGGAGTTCGGACAGATCCAGGCTGCCGCGACGCATGTGGTCCATCACCCGGCCGGGTGTGCCCACAACAATTTGAGCGCCAGAACGCAGTGCGCGCATCTGGTCGCGATATTCGGCACCACCGTAGAGGTTGGCGACCTTGACGCCCTTGAGATGGGCACCGTATTTTTCGACAGATTCGGCCACCTGCATGGCCAGTTCACGGGTGGGAGCCAGAACCAGAACCTGAGGCAGTTTGCTCTTCAGTTCCAGGCGTGCCAGCAGAGGCAAGGCAAAAGCTGCTGTTTTTCCGGTACCTGTCTGGGCCTGACCCAGAAGATCATGACCTTCCAGCAGCAGAGGAATCGTCTGTGCCTGAATGGGGGAAGGTGTGGAGTATTCAATGGAAGACAGCAAAAAATCAGGAAGACCCAGTTCGTTAAAACCGGGCAGCGCGTCATTAGACATCAATTATACCTAAGTTACAGATAAACGCAGAGGCGGGCGCGGGCCCGATACACAATCAAGAAAGGGCAACGTCAGCCTGATGCAGGGAACACACCGGCAAGGGGTATGTTGGAAGTTGAACAGTTATTTTAGCATGCCCCCAGATTCCCGGCTAGCAGATTTATAAATTATCTTTACTCGGCCAAACAGGAGCCACTGGAATTCGCCTGCGGAAACCGTTAGTCTCGTGACAGAAATATTTTTTTACAGACCAGTATCTTTGAAGGTAAAAGGAAGAAACAGCTTGGCTAAACGGACGCTGCAGCTTTCCACTGGCATTCTGCTTCTGGCACTGACCTATTTACTGGCCGGCATCAGTGTCAGCGGCTCAGGTATCCACTCGCAAATACTTCCGTTCTGGATACCAGCGGGTATTGCTTTGGCTGCGGGTATCCAGCTGGGCTACCGCTATCTCCCCGGTGCAGGCTTGGGAAGTCTGCTTTTCAATCTTCTGCATCCGACCGGCTGGCAACTGGATGCCCTGACCCCCGAACTTTTTCTGACCGCATTTATTGTTGCTGTGGGGGTCACCCTTCAGGCTGGAGTTGGCACCTGGCTGGTGATCAATAAGGTTGGCAACCCCCTGGCTTTGAAAGGCGAAAACCAGGTTCTCAAATTTATCGTCGTCGTCGGCTTTGGTGTTTCCTTAATCAATGCCTGCCTGGGAGCTCCAGCAGTCTACTGGCTCTCACCCCAGGAAGGCAGCGCCGGTCTGCTAACGGACTGGCTAACCTGGTGGCTCGGGGATAGTTTCGGTGTTCTTCTGGTCACGCCCATGATTCTGGCCATCCTTACTCCACGCCACGAAAAAACCACGACCCGCCTCTATCGCCGGGTCATTCTTCTTTTTGCTGGCGCTCTTTTTTCCATTCTGACGGCTAATCACATTTATCTGCTTCAGGTCGACAAGCAATTACAGAGCAACTTTTCCCGTGATCTGGATATCTTTCATGCCAACCTGAATAGAATCTACCAGCAAAATCTTGCCGATCTGCGTAGTCTGGAAAGTCTGTTCATCCAGAACCGCGGTTTATCACCAGGCAATTTCCACCAGGTGACCCAGGAGATTTTTGCCCGTAATGCCTCTGTCCGGGCCTACTCTTGGGATCCGGTCATCGACCAGGAAAACCGCGAGCATTTCGAAACCCTGACGCGTGAATTGTTGGATTATCCAAGCTACGCCGTCTATGGCGAATCCCTGCAACCCGAAGATCCTTTGATTCCCGTGCAATTTGTCGAGCCCCTGGAAAGCAATCAGGCGGCACTGGGGTTCAACCTTCTCTCCCTGGAAGACCGACGCCGCTGGGTACTTCAAGCCAGAGAAACCGGTCGCGCCCTGGCCACCGAGATACTGAATCTAACCCAGGCACCCGATGAACCGGGATTACTGATTTTGCAGCCCGTCTTTCTCAATGCCGAATCGACCTCCTCCAGTGTATTAACCAGTCAGAAGCAGTTGGCCGGTTTTATGGTCGGGGTCTTTACGGTTAATCAAATGCTTGAAAGTGCTTTACGCCTGAGTGATTTGCACGGTGTCCAGGTCAAAATCTGGGAGTCCGGTAGTGAAGAGGCTTTTTATCAATCCAGTCAGCAGCGCCTGACCCCGCTCTATCAATCCGGATTCAGCTTTACTTTTGCCCAACAGGAATGGTATTTGGAGGTCACCGGCGGCCAAACCTACAAGGCCCTTAATCCGGGCGTCAATCTACTGCAATTCCAAAGTCTGCTGGTTCTGGTAAGTGCCCTGATTTCCACTGTCATTCTGGGGATGCATAACCGCGAAACCAGCCTGGCCTACCGGGTTCGCGAACAGACCCGCAATCTGGCCTTTCAGGCGGAACATGATCCCCTGACCGGCCTGCCCAATCGACTACGTCTGGAGCAGGAATTGGATCTTTCCTTTCACCAGGACCAATCACGTCTGGCTTTGATGTTTATCGGTCTGGATCGCTTCAAGATGATCAATGACAGTCTCGGCCATTTAACCGGCGACAGCCTGTTAATCGAGCTGGCTGCGCGCTGGATGCAGGAGTTTGCCAGTTCTGCCGAACTCTACCGCATGGGCGGCGATGAATTTATTCTGCTGCACCACTTGACCGAGCAGGAGAATAAAACCTCCAGCTTGGCTCTGGCCGAGCGTCTGCTTAAAATCACGGCAGAACCGATTCAGGCTGCGGGCATGCAATTGCAGATTACTGCCAGCGTCGGTATTGCGTTCAGTTCGGTCAATTCACGCGATGCCAACACCCTGATTCGCAATGCGGATACCGCTCTGCACCAGGCCAAGGCGACCGGTAAAAACCGCTACCAGGTCTATCAATCCAGCCAGACCGAACTGGCCCAGCAGTACTTTGAGCTGGAGCAGGATTTGCGTCAGGCGCTGAACACTCGACAACTGACCCTCTTTTACCAGCCCCAGCATCGTCTTGATGACCTGAGCCTTTGCGGTTTTGAAGCCCTGGTTCGCTGGCAACACCCCACCCAGGGCCTGATTCCACCGGATCAATTCATTGCCCTGGCCGAAGAGACCCAATTGATTGTTCCCCTGGGCTGGCAGGTAATTGACATGGCTTGCCAGCAGATCGCGCTCTGGCTGGAAGACGGAATCCAGGTGCCCTGTGTGGCGATTAATATTTCGCCGCAGCAACTTTTACAATCGGACTTTATCGATCAGCTCAATACCATTGTTGATGCCTATGATCTGAGCCGCAAATACCTGGAACTGGAAATCACCGAGACCCTTTTGCACCAGGACCCGGATTTTGCATTCAAGCAGCTGAAATCCCTGCGCCTGGCTGGCTATCGTCTGGCTTTGGATGATTTTGGTACCGGCTACTCTTCCTTTGATCGCCTCAAATATATGCCGCTGGATCGCTTGAAAATCGACCGCAGCTTTGTGCGCGATATTGATAAAAACCCCAAGGATGAAGCCATCATTCTGGCGATTATCGGTCTGGGCAAAAGTCTAGAAATCGAGGTGCTGGCCGAAGGTGTGGAAACCTTCAAGCAACAGAACTTCCTGATCCAGCATGGCTGTGACAGTGTTCAGGGCTATCTGCATGGTCGCCCCCAGCCCAGCTCAAAACTCTTCTTACAGGTCTGACATTGTTTTGATACAGGTCGGGATTAGGCTAACAAGACTTGTTAGTCCAAAAACCCACAAGGAGAAGACCTGTGAAGAAAATTCAATGGACGTTTATTGCTTTTCTGGTGACCCTGACCGGTCTGTGGCTCCTGGCTGATACATTTCTTCCCCAGCCCTTGACCTATTTTTCTTTCCGACACGTTTTCGTGCAGTATTCCGGCATCCTGGGGATGGGCATGATGTCCCTGGGCATGTTTCTGGCGATCCGGCCAGCCTGGGTGGAGAAACCCCTGGGCGGACTCGACAAGATGTACCGTCTGCATAAATGGCTGGGTATTGGTGGTCTGATTCTGGTTGTGGCCCACTGGTGGTGGGCCCTGGGCAGCAAATGGATGGTCGGTTGGGGCTGGCTGGAGCGACCTGAGCGCCGCCCGCCCAGGGAAGCCGATCCGGCGCCTCTGGTCGAATGGCTCAATAGTCAGCGCGGTCTGGCAGAATCACTGGGCGAAGTCGCCTTCTATACCTTGGCGGTTCTGCTACTGCTGGCCTTGATTCAGCTGTTTCCCTATCGCCTTTTTCGCAAGACCCACAAACTGCTAGCCGGGCTGTATCTGGTTTTTGTCTATCACAGCCTGATACTGACCCAGACCGACTATTGGCTGCAACCAATCGGCTGGGTGCTGGCTGCCTTGCTCCTGGTCGGTAGCTTCAGTGCTCTCTGGGTGCTCTTCGGTCGAGTCGGGCGCAAACGTCAATTTAAAGGTGAAATCATCGGGCTGCGTCTTTTTCAGGAAACGGCGGTACTGGAAGCCACAATCCGGATTCAGGATCAGTGGCCGGGCCACCAAGCCGGACAATTTGCTTTTGTTACCTCGAATACCAACGAAGGCGCCCACCCCTACACTCTAGCTTCAGCCTGGAATCCCGGGGAACCTGAGCTGACCTTTAGGGTCAAGGAAAGAGGTGACTGGACGCGTCAACTGCCAGCCTGGTTGCATGAAGGCATGCCGGTAACCGTGGAAGGCCCCTATGGCTGTTTTGATTTTGAAGATCGGGCATCCCGGCAAATCTGGATCGCTGCAGGTATCGGCATTACTCCTTTTCTTGCACGTCTGCAGCAACTGGCAAAACAGCCCAACCGACAACAGGCAGTGGATCTTTTTTATGTCACCCGTGACGAAGATCCAGAATCTCTGCGGGAATTAGTTACCAAGGCTGAAGCGGCCGGTGTTCAGTTACACCTGACGAGGACATCACAGGAAGATCGCCTAACACCGGAAAAAATCCGCCAGGCACAACCCGAATGGAAAGCAGCCAGTATCTGGTATTGTGGTCCGGCAGAGTTCAGCAAACAGCTGCGCAGAGATTTTATCCACCAGGGGTTGGCTGGTGATGCCTATCACCAGGAAATATTTACACTACGCTAAGGAAACCTCTATTAACTATTGCGCTTGTTTATCCTGCGTTGAAATTGGCCTCGAAATGCTCATTTACTACTTGTAAACTCCGCTTTCTCGTTCAATTTCGCCTTGTCTAAACTGCGCTCATTACGTTTATCAGAGGCTCCCTAAGGAAAAAAAAGTGAACCGCAAACCTGTTTCCGCCGGATACCTTGCCTTGTTGATCCTGCTGCTCGCCAGCCAGGGACTTCAGGCGAGTGGCCGCGAAGTCTCTGTGACCCTGACCCAGGTGACCCGCCAGGTGATCAGTGAACAGCTCTATGCCACTGCCGGACTCGAAGCCGGACAATCCCAGCAACTGCGTAGTCAAGCCAGTGGACGTATCACTCGCATTACCCACCAATCCGGGGACTTCATTGAAGCAGGTGCCCTGCTGATCCAACTGGATGATCGTCTGGCCCGTGCCAACCATGAAGAGGCGCGGGTGCAACTGCAGGAAGATCAACGATTGCTGCAACGCTACCAACGCCTGCATGCCAGCCAGTCGCTGTCACAGGATCAACTGGATAGCCAGATAGCGGCCGTGGCCATTGCCAAAGCTCGCTTTCAGGCAGCAGCAACCCAACTGGAAGATTATCAGATCCGGGCACCTTTCAGCGGTTTTCTAGGCCAGTTTGACTGGACATCCGGCATGCTGATAGATGCCGGCCAGGAACTCACCACCCTGGATGATCTCAGCTCCATGCAGGTGGATTTTGCTCTGGCGGAAAAGCATCTGGCTCAGGTTGCCCCCGGCCAAACGATCACCGCGCGGGTTCCCGCCTGGCCGGAAGAGGAATTTGCAGGGCAGGTGATATCCGTGGCCACCCGCCTGGATCCACAAACCCGTCAACTGGCCGTTCGTGCCCGCATCAATAACCCCGAGCAGCGCCTCAGACCCGGGATGCTGGCTAATCTCACCCTGGCCACCCAGCCTCGCCAGGCCTTGATGATTCCCGCGCGTAGTCTGACCTACAGTGCTGATGAAAAGGCCGTTTACCTGCGTGACGATGAAGGTCTGGCCAGACGCCAGACGGTGGAGACGGGCCTGATCCGCTCGGAACAATTGGAAATCACAGCCGGTCTGGAAGCCGGTCAATGGATTGTCGATCAGGGGGTGGTCAAGGTGCGTGAAGGTGTCCGCTTAGTCCCGCAGGAGACAGAAGAGGCCGCGCAGTGAAGCTTTCCGAAACAGCCCTAAGACGCCCGGTCTTTGCCCTGGTGATCAGTTTTTTGCTGCTGATTTTCGGCTTTATGGCCTGGCAACAATTACCTCTGCGCCAGTACCCCGAGGTGGATCGCCCTGAAATCAGCGTCATGACCTACATGGACGGGGCCTCGCCCGAGGTGATCGAACTGCAGCTGACCAATCCGCTGGAAGACCAACTCTCGGGAATCGAAGGCATCGAATACATCGATTCCAACTCGGCCCGGGGTGTTTCCCGTATCGAAATCACCTTTGCCGACAACCGCGATCTGGATCAGGCTGCCAATGACGTTCGTGAAGCCCTGTCACGGGTCAGCCGGGAGTTACCCGATGCGGCAGGCACTCCTCAGGTGCGTAAACGCGGGGCGGGCGGTGATGCCTTGCTGTATATTCTGCTGGGCAGTGATCGCATGACCACCCTGGAGTTAACCGGTTATGCCAGCCGTACGCTACAGGAACGCCTGAGTCTGGTTTCCGGGGTCAGCAATGTCCGTTTACTGGGCGAACAAAAATATGTCATGCGTATTGAATTGGACCCGGCGGCTCTCAATGCCCGGCAGGTGACCGTCGGCCAGGTGACTCAGGCCCTGCGCCAGGAAAACCTGCAAATCCGCGCCGGGGAGCTGGAAGGCCCGCAGCGCACGCTGCAGATTCACCTGCCGCGAGCCTATAATACGCCGGAAGACTTCCGCCGCCTGGTGATCCGCCAGGAAGCAGAAGGCCCGATTCGCCTGGGTGATCTGGCCCGGATCGACACGGGTGCCGAGGAAACCCAACAGCTGTTCCGCTCTAACGGTCGTAACGTGCTGGGGTTGGCCATCGAACCCCTCTCGACCGCTAACCCCTTGGAGGTGGTGGCTGCAGTCAGGGCCGAGCTGGATAAACTGCGCCCCTTTTTACCCGAAGGCATGCAGCTCAATACCTCCTATGATGCCTCCCTGTTTATCAAAAGTGCCCTGGAAGAAGTCTATCTAACGCTGGGAGTGGCCCTGCTACTGGTCATTCTGGTGATCTACCTTTTTCTGGGCAGTCCCAGGGCCACGCTGATCCCCGCCATCACGGTACCCGTGGCCCTGATTTCGGCCTTTATTGGTCTGGCCCTGTTTGGCTTCACCCTGAACCTGATGACACTTATGGCTCTGGTCTTGGCCATCGGTCTGGTAGTGGATGATGCCCTGGTTGTGCTGGAAAACATCCATCGCCATCTGGATGCAGGGGAAACTCCGCTGGTGGCAGCCTGGAAGGGAATCAGGGAAGTGGCCTTTGCCGTGGTCGCCACCACCCTGGTGCTCTTGGCCACCTTTATTCCCCTGGTTTTTCTGGAAGGCACGCTGGGGCAATTTTTCCGTGAGTATGCCCTGACCCTGGCTGCTGCCGTGGCTTTTTCCAGCCTGATTGCCCTGACCCTGGCCCCGGTGCTCTGCTCCCAATGGCTCAGGCCTCACTCCCGCCAGGAAAACAAACGCCTGGTTCACCGCGGCCTGAGTCGGCTTGAAGGAGGCTATCAGCAGCTATTGCTCTGGGGACTCAAACACCGTTATCTGGCGGCTGTTCTACTCCTGATCGCTTTAGGAATAACCGGCTGGGGCTTTACCCAACTACCACGTAGTTTTGCTCCCCAGGAGGATACCGGCTCGGTCTTTGTCTTTGTCAAAGGTCAGGAAGGGGCCAGCGCCGAACGCATGCAGACCGCCATGACTGAAGTGGAGGCCGCTCTTCTACCCCTGCTGGAAGGCCCCAACCTGAACAACATCACCCTGCGCTCCCCTGGCTGGTCCACCCAGGGGGATAACTCGGGTTTTCTGATCCTTAATCTCCACCCCTGGGAGGAACGCCCGGATTCGGTCTTTACCGTCCTCCAGGAAATTCGCGAGCGAGTGGCCGGTATTCCCGATGTCGTCATCTTCCCAAGGGTTCGCTCTGCCCTCGGGGGCGGCGGTTCGGGAACCCCGGTGGAATTTGTGGTGGGGGGCAGTGATTACCAGGAGGTACTCGGCTGGGCTGAACAACTTCAAGCCGAAGCCGATGCCAATCCGGGATTGGTTGGCACCGAAATCGATTTTTCCCAAACCCAGCCCCAGCTGATCGCCCAACTGGATCGTGAGCGAGCGGCTAACCTGGGCGTTTCTGCCGCTGCGCTGGGCGAAATGATGGAGGTGATGCTGGGCGGCATCAATCTGACGCGCTTTGAAGAAAGAGGGCGGGAATATGATGTCTGGCTGGTCGGCCAGCCTTCGCAGCTGGAATCACCCGAAGATCTGGGCAGATTAAAGATCATGTCCGATCGCAACCAGCTGATTCGCCTGGACAACCTGGTGACCTTTAGTGAACAAGGCGAGGCGGCACGACTGCCCCACTATAATCGCCATCGTGCGATTACGCTGTCGGCTTCTTTGAGTGAAGACTATTCCCTGGGCGAAGCCCTGGCCTTTCTGGATCAGAAAGCAGCCGAGTTGTTACCGGAATATGCCGTGATTGATTACAAGGGGGAATCCCGTGAATATCGGGAAAGCGGCACAGCCATCGAGATTATTTTTCTACTCGCCCTGCTGGTGGTTTATCTGGTGCTGGCTGCCCAGTTTGAAAGTTTTATCCACCCCCTGGTGATTCTGCTGACCGTCCCCCTGGGACTGGCCGGTGCCATCCTGGGTTTGGCCGTCACTGGAGTGACCCTGAATCTCTATACCCAATTAGCCATGATTATGCTGATCGGGCTGGTGGCCAAAAATGGGATTTTGATCGTGGAGTTTGCCAATCAGTTACGCGATCAGGGACTGGGCTTTGCAGAAGCCCTGGTAGAGGCCGCTCTCAGGCGTTTGCGCCCTATCCTGATGACCTCACTCACTACCCTGATCGGTAGTCTACCGCTACTACTGGCATCGGGAGCAGGCTCTGAAAGCCGCCAGGCTATCGGTCTGGTGATTTTTTCCGGGGTGGCGCTGGCGACGTTACTAACGCTGATCGTTGTTCCTCTGACCTATAATCTGCTGGCCAGAAATACCGGCTCTCCCGAGCGGGTCAGCCGACTTTTGGAAGAACAACTGAAACAAGAGCCCCACCCTGCCGGGAAGCCTATCAACAACGCTGATAACTAAACGGCTGGACTTCATCCAGGCTGGCGGCTCCGGCAGCCAGCATCAGCAGCCGGTCAAACCCAAGTGCAATACCGCTGGTGGGGGGCAAACCGGCTTGCAAAGCAGCCAACAGCTGCCGGTCTTCGGTCACCTGGGGCTTGCCCAGTTGCCTGCGCTGTTCGTTATCCGCGGTAAAGCGCCGCGCTTGTTCCTCGTGGGCAGTCAGTTCCTGGTAAGCATTGGCCAGCTCGATGCCCTCTACGTAGAGTTCAAAACGCCGGGCTATCGGATAGCCTTCATCATCCTGGGTAACTTCAGCCAGGGCGGCCTGACTGGCAGGAAAATCGCGAACCAGGACCCGCCCCCGGGCCTTGAGTGCCGGTTCCACTTGATGACTGATAAGTAGATCCAGACAACCATCACGATCCAGGCTTTGCGCCTCTATTCCGGAACAGGCATGACTGGCCTGACGCAGTTCGTCCAAACTGGCCGCAAAGGGATGCAGATCAAGAACATCCAAAAAAGCTTGTTTATAACTGAGGGTGTGATAGGGCTCAGGGCCCAGGAGTTGATCAACCAGAGCGCAGGTTTCCTGGCAGAGTTCGTCCAGAGTCCAACCTGGCCGGTACCACTCCAGCATCCAGAATTCCGGATTATGTCGCCAACTGACCTCACCTTTTCGAAAACAGGGGCCCAGTTGATAAATAGGGCCACTTCCCGCAGCTAGCAGGCGTTTCATATAGAATTCAGGGGAGGTCTGTAGATAGAAGGGGATTCCGGTTTCCGGGCCCACACCCTCCAACTGCAGGGAATCCAGCCAGGGGTCGGTGGCTCCGGCTCGCCCGACCAAGGGGGTGGTGACTTCCATCACCCCTCGGCTGGCGAAAAAGTCGCGGGTTGCGGCAAGATAGCGGGCACGTAACTCCAGCCTGGCCAGATCCGTGCCCGGTTGCCAATCCATCGCGGGGCTCAACTCAGGCTCGACTGACGTATTCGCCTGTACGCGTATCGATCTTCAGCTTTTCGCCTTCATTGATAAACAGAGGAACCCTGACCACAGCACCCGTTGAAAGAGTTGCCGGCTTGGAGCCACCCTGAGCTGTATCACCCTTGAGACCCGGATCGGTTTCGGTCACTTCCAGTTCGATAAAGTTAGGTGGGGTCACACTGATGGGAGCGCCGTTGTAGAGGGTCACCGTGTAGACTTCCTGCTCTTTCAGCCACTTGTGAGTGTCGCCCAGAGCTTTTTCATCGGCACCCAGCTGCTCGAAGGAGCCGTCAGTCTTCATGAAGTGCCAGAATTCGCCATCGGAGTAGAGGAATTCCATGTCGATTTCCAGAACATCAGCCACTTCCACATTTTCACCGGACTTGAAGGTCTTTTCACCCACGCGGCCCGTCATCAGGTTGCGATATTTAACCCGAGTAAATGCCTGGCCCTTGCCAGGTTTGATATGCTCTACATCAATCATGGAGCAGGGGTCGCTATCCAGCATGACCTTCAGGCCACCCTTGAATTCGTTGGTTGCAACGTTCGCCATAGTTATCTTTCTCTGAAATTGTCGAAAAACTAAAAAAACCGGTCGCCAATGATACCCAAAACCCAGGCCAGTAACCACTTAGCTCTAGCGGAAAATCCGCCTTCTCCCCCTTTGTGGGTGACTGAATTGCGCCAGGCCATTCGCGATCCTCTGGAATTATGCCGGGAAGTTGGCCTGGACCCTCAGACACTGGACACCCCTGCCGAGGGCTTGCAGGCAGGCCATCAGCTTTTTCAGACACTGGTACCTCGCCCCTTTATCCAGCGTATGCAAAAGGGAGACCCGAAGGATCCTCTCCTGCTCCAGGTCCTACCCCAGTCCCGGGAAACCCAACATTGGCCGGGATTCACCCAGGACCCTCTGGAAGAGGCCTCGGCCAACCCCTTGCCGGGTCTGATCCATAAGTATTCTTCGCGAGTGCTGCTGACTCTAGCGGGTAGCTGTGCAGTGAATTGCCGCTATTGTTTTCGCCGCCATTTTCCTTATGCCGAGAATAGCCTCGGCCAGGAAGCCCTGGACAGGATTCTTGACTACCTGAACCGGGACTCTCGAATTAATGAAGTCATCCTCTCCGGTGGTGACCCTCTGGCGACTTCAGACAAGCGACTGGCCAGTGTTGTCAAAAAGCTGGAAAGCATCCCCCACCTGAAGCGCCTGAGAATCCATACTCGCCTGCCCGTTGTGCTGCCTTCACGGGTAGATACCCGCCTGCTGGACTGGCTGAGTAGCGGGCGTCTGGACAAGGTGATGGTGATTCACATCAATCATCCCAATGAAATAGATACATCTTTAGAGGCAGCTCTGGCAGACTTGCGGGGGATAGGTGTTACCCTGTTTAATCAAAGTGTCTTATTGCGGGGGGTCAATGATGATCCGGAAATTCTGGCCGAGCTTTCTGAAAAGCTGTTTAGTCTGAAGGTTTTACCCTATTATTTACATGCGTTTGATCCGGTTGAAGGGGCTGCACATTTTGCCCTGGAAGACACTGCGGCCCAACAGCTTTACCAGCAACTACTGGCACGTTTACCGGGCTATCTGGTTCCCCGCCTGGTCAGGGAGTTTCCAGATCGACCCAGTAAAACTCCCCTGGGATGGTCATTTTAAGAAGAGAAGAATATGAGTCTGCTGCCCCTGGATTTTCCTGAGCTAAGCCGCGATCAGCTCAGCTGCTGCGAACTCCGTCTGGAAGCATTAAAGACTTGGCTGGATCAACTCCCCCTGGCTCATCCGCAAGCCAGCTATCAATCGCTGTCTACTTTTCTGGATGAATTCAATCGCCTGAAGATGTCTGCTCCCAGACGCCTGGAATGGCTAACAAGTCTGGCCCCCTGGGTCGACAAAGTCTGTCAGCAACTGGAAATCACCCATCAGAACCAGGCTGCAGAAGCCGCCCAGGCGCTGCAAATACTGCTGGGGCAAGGCTATAAACGCAGTGTTAATGACCTTCTCCAAAGTCGCGAACAGCTTCCCTCCAGCATTCTCGGGCCGAGTCTGCTGGAAGCTCTCTATCAGGCGCTGCAACAGACCAGCGAACTGATTCTAAGAGCCTGCCGCCTGGGCACTTCAACACCGGATAAAACCTGGAAAGAACTCTACTTTCTATATCGCCTGGCCTGCCAAAGCCGCCTTCAGGAGCGGCCGGTCCGAGACAAGGCGCCCAGAAACTGTGAACAAGCTTACTTTCGCGCCCTTCTTCTGGGCCTGATTCAGGCGGAAGGTCTGCGCAGTGACGAACTGGCCCAACTCTACCCTCTCCTGGCTATTTGGGCTCCCCTGCTTAAAATCACTGCAGCCACCTCCCCTGAAGCCCAGTTCCAGGTTTTGGCCAGCCAACACTACCGCCCCCGTCCAGCCTGGTCTGATGCTCAGATTAACAGCGATCAGGACTTCGGTCTCAACGCCCAGCCCATCAGTGATCTGCTCAACCGGCAAATACAAAGCCAGTCGGCAGCACTGGGGAATCGTCTTCTGCAGCATCTGCAAACCCTGTTTAATACCGGTTCAGATCGCAATGCCCCACGCCTGGAGGCTTCGGGGAACATCTCCCTGGTTCTGGGCATGCGCAGCGTGCATTTTCATCTTAGTGGACGTAAGCCCTTTGAAGAATGGACAGCCGGCGGGAATAAAACTCGTAAACAAGAGGACAACCCGCCCAGCGATGATCCCTGGTCAGTTGCTCCCGATGCAGCAGAAAATGAAAGCTATGGCTACCTAAAGGTGGTAGAACTGGAAACCAGTAATCTCAGCACCTCGGTGGAAGACGAATTTAACAAGCGCTATCCCGTTTATACGCTGGAACTGGTCAACACCAGTGCTACCGGGTACTGCCTGTACTGGCCGGGAAAAGCCCCGGCACAACTGGCTACCGGTGAAATGATTGCTTTACAGGACAAGGCTGGAAGCCCCTGGCAACCCGCTGTTATCCGCTGGGTACGCCAAGCTGATGAAGGTCACCAGCTGGGGGTCGAGCTGCTTCCCAGCAGGATGCAGCCCTGTGCGATCAAACCCTTGATCAAGGTAGGAGAACCTTTGAGCTACCTGCCTGGATTTTTAATCCCCGAGCTCAGAATTCTCGGTACACCAGCCAGTGTCATCACGCCTCTCTTACCCTTTCGTGAAGGGCAAAAAGTGGAAATCTATTCTTCACAAACCACCCAGCGCGCCAGATTGGTGCAACTTCTAAGCACCCCGGGCGAATTCAATCAGTTTCAGTTGCAAAAACTGGGCGGTGAACTGGGATTGCACACCACTTGAACACTATCAATTAGTCAGCCTCAACCCAAATCAGCCCTTCTTCCACCTTGACCGGATAGGTTTCTATATCTGTATAGGCTGGTGGTGTCAGGGCTTTACCATTACGCAGGCAAAAACGTGCACCATGACGGGGACAAATCAGCAAGTCTGCTTCAATACAGCCCCCGTCAAAGCCACGGTGATCATGAGAGCACTCATTAATCACGGCATGCAGTTCACCCTCTGCTCGGGCAACCAGGATCTCCTCACCATCTTCAGTTTCTGCAATCCGGAATTGGCCCTCATCCAGCTCATCATCTCTACACACTTGAATCCACGGCATTTTTTTATCTCCTCAACAGAAAAAAAAGCGACAACAGCAGGGCTTGAAAAAGCTGTAAGCGTCACCATTGTGACATACTGCTGGCATGAAAGTGAAAACTTGGCATGACCCCTGCAGGTAGATTGGATGAGCTTTGACAGGAAGATATTATAGCCATATCAAGAAAGAATGATTACATTTATCATTTGCACTTGATAAGTAAACGGGTAAAATCTGCCAATCGCTGCGACTTGAAGTTTTTCTATAAGGCTAAGCTATAGCCAAATAAAAAAGCCACTTGCAGTAGCCAGTAAAAAAGCCCAATATATTTTCGAGTCAGCAAAAGAACTTATTGAATTTTTGCCACTAGGCAAGATAATCAACCCACTGAGCAAAATGAAACAGGAAGGAAAATCCATGAAAAAAACTCTCATTGCCGCTTCAATTGCAGCCCTGTCTGTAGGCACCGCTCAAGCTGCAGTTACTCTGAACGAAACAGAAACTGGTAGCTTCTCTACCTACGGTAAAGTAGTTCTGCAACTGCATAATGCAGACGGTGTTAACCAGATTCAGGACAACGGCTCCCGTTTCGGTTTCAGTGGTGAAAGCCAGATCAACGAAGACATTAACGCCTTTGCTAACGCAGAGTTCCGTTTTAACGCTGGCTACACTAACACCACTGCCCCTACTGTTCGTTACAGCTACGTAGGTGTTGAAGGTGGTTTCGGTAAAGTAACCGCTGGTAACTTTGATTCTGTTTACTACACCACTGTAGCCGGCACTGCCGACATCATGGAAATGAATGGCTACCGTTCTTTTGATGGTGAAATTACTACTTCTGCCGGTAGCGTAGAGTTCGGCAAAGGCGGCGGCTTCTCTCTGGCTTACGAAACCGTCGATATGAGTGGCTTCAAAGCTTTTGTTGGCCTGCGTCACTATGCTGAAGATACTAATGCAACTACTGGAACCAAATCTTACCCTTCTGCAGTTGATAATGGCGATGAGCTCTGGAACGTCCAACTAGGTGCTACCTATGCACTTTCCGATGCCCTATCTCTGGGTGTCGCTTTCGACCAAAACAATGAAGACATTTACGGCTTTGCTGTAGATCCAATCATGGCTGCAAGCGTGAACTACTCTGCTGATGCCGTTGGCGCCTTCGCGGTGGTCGAAACTGTTGAAGATGCAATGATCGTTAACCTGGGCGGTAGTTTCAACTATGGTGCCGGTGACGTCTACGGTCTGGTATCCTACGCTGACGACAGCAGCGAGACTGGCCTGGATCTGGCTGCTGGTGCCAACTACGGCCTGAGCGACAACTTCTACCTGTTTGGTGAGTATGCTCAAGGCAACGACACAGTATCCAATATTGGTGACTATTCTACTGTAACAGTAGGCGCCAACTACAACTGGTAAGCCTGAACTTTCAAGTTCAAGGTGATCTTAAACCCCGGCCCTTGGCCGGGGTTTTTTATTGCCTGCCCATTCCTTGATTACCTTGATCGCAATTTCATACGAACGTCATTTTTCTGCAGCCTGACTGTCATCTGGCCTTGCTAATTTGCTTCCTGAGTTGAGTGCAACACTTGGTCGTTCACTCTTTTTCACGATCTCCCCTAAGCAAGTAAAAAGGAAAATGATGATGAAAAAAACACTGATCGCCGCTGCAGTTATCACTACTCTGGGCGCAACCTCTGCCCAAGCAGCTACTATCGCTGAAACCGACAGCACCAAGGTTGATATGTATGGCCGTATCAACCTGATGCTGCAAAGCGATGATGGCACCAACGGCATTGAAGACAACGGCTCTCGTATCGGCTTCAAGGCCAGCGATCAGATCAGTGAAGATCTGGAAGCCTTTGCACGCGCTGAATTCCGCTTTAATGGTGATGAGCGTCAACGCCCCAGCAAGGGTAACGATGTATTTGATGACCTGCGCAATACCTATGCCGGCTTTGAAGGCAGCTTTGGTAAAGTAACTGTGGGTAACTTTGACTCCATCTACTACCAGGCCACTTCCAGCGTTCTGGATGTAATGGAGAACGCTGGTTACCGTGCGTTCAACTCCGGCTCCACCAACGCCCGTGGTGACACCCTTGCGTTTGAAACAGCGGACCTGGGTGGCATGCAGTTTGGTCTTTCTGCCAAGCATGCACCTGAAACAGCTACAGCGGACGAAGCCTGGGGTCTGCAAGCCTATGGCCAATTTTCTGCTGGTGAAAACCTGAGCCTGGCTCTAGCATTCGACCAGAATATTGAAGAACTGGATGGTGGTGCCGACAGCGATCCCATCATTGGCGCTCAAGCCACCTATTCCATGGATGCCCTGACTGCTTCTGCTCTGGTTGAAAGCTCTGGTGATTACCTGCACTTGGGTGCTTCTGCGGCCTATGGCTACGGCATGGGTGACATCTACGGCCTTGTCTCCATGGTCGATGACAGCAATGAGTCCGGTATGGATCTGGCTTTGGGTGCCAACTACAAGTTCTCCAGTTCTCTACGTACCTATGCTGAATTCGCCATGGGTAATGATAAGGAAGCCATGTCTCTCGGTGACAAGAGCATCACCACAGTAGGTCTGCGTTACGACTGGTAAGACCCCCAACCTGTTTCAAGGATCAAGGGTAAAACCTCAGCACCCTTGGCTGCTTAGCCAACACCCTGCAAGTTGAGGTTTTAAGCCTTTTGCCCCGATTCAATATCGGGGCTTTTTTTATACTCGCGGGAAACACGCAACAATTGCTCTGCCAGAGCCTGGGTTGCTGGACCGGCAGCACGTGGATCTGCGAGGATTAACTGCAAAGGAACCACCCGCCGCCCCTCAGACGGCAAGGGCAAGCATTTCAGCTCTCCAGTTTTCAATTCATCAGCAATCAAATGCCGGGGCAGCCAGGCAAAACCCAAGCCCTGCTTGAGCATTCGCAAAGATGTTTCCACATGACTAACCGTCCAACGCTGCTCAGCCTGCAACCAACCGGCATCCAAACGATGAGCCCTTGCTGAATCGCGGATAACCAATTGCCGATAGGGCTGTAGATCATCAGCCAATAGCCGTCTGTATTGATGCAGGGGATGCTGATAATGGGCGACACAAACAAAATCGGCTTCTAACAGGGGCTCTCCCAAAAACCCCTGAACCGGTAGACCGGAAATAAGCAGATCGATCTCACCGGCATAAAGCAATTCCACGCCGCCAGACAGAACCGTTTCCCGCAGTTCGATTCGCGTTTTTGGCCAGTTGAATGAAAAGTCGGCCAAAGCCAAGGCTAACAAGTGCGCAGGAAAAGCCTGATCAACAGCCAGGCGCACCTCCGGTTCAACACCTTGAGCCAGAAGTTCAGCCATTTCCTCCAGATTAACAGCCTCTTCCAGAAGCAGGCCTGCTCGCCGTAAAAGCGCCTGGGCTGCCTCAGTCGGCTGAATGCGCCGCCCTTCGGTCTTCAAGAGGGTTAAGCCCAGCTGATCTTCCAGTTTATGGACGGCATGGTGAATGCTTGAAGGGCTTTTATGCACCCGCTCGCTGGCCTGATGAAAACCGCCCGCTGCAACCACTGCTTCCAGCATGCGCCACTGCTCCAGAGTCACTTTCATGTTCGAATTCCTAAAATAAAAAGTCAGTATTTTTTAAATTTTATTTGTATTTATTAAATACTAAGCTGCTTCCATACCGTTGCAAGGACTACTTGCAAAACTTTTAATCACTCGGTGGATGCAAAAGCATCCGGGAGAAACAGGATGAGTCCTCTAAAACTACTCAAGAAAGCCTTGCCCGCACAAGATGGTGACGGCGTTAAAATCAAGCGTATCCACGATTTTCAGGGCGGGCTTGATCCCTTTTTGATGCTGGATGAACTGAAAGCTTCAGCCAAGGAGGATTACATTGGCGGCTTCCCCCCGCACCCTCACCGAGGCTTTGAGACCCTGACCTATATTCTGCATGGCGGTTTGACCCATGAAGACTCCATGGGTAATCGTGGCGAAGTCCATGCGGGTGATGCCCAGTGGATGAGTGCTGCCCATGGGGTTATTCATTCGGAAATGCCACTGACCGATAGTGATGGCCTGCATGGTTTCCAGATCTGGGTCAATCTACCCGCCAGGCGCAAGATGGATCAGCCGCAATACCGGGATTTACGCCACGAGGAAATGGGTCAAATTCACTGGGATGAAGGCCAGATGAAGGCCATCGCAGGCAACTGGAAAACTTCACAAGGCCAGGTGAAAGGCGGTCTGGAGCAAATCGGTGAAGAGGCAGCCCTGGCAGACGTTCATCTCAGTGCCGGTGCATCCCTGGAAATTCATTTACCGGAAAAACAGCAACTGGCTATCTATGTCTATTCAGGTAGTCTGGAAGAAAAGGTCAGCGAAGGCTATTTGGCGGCTCTGACACCTGACAGCCAAGGCAAGGTAACAGTAAGCGCGGTTGAAGACAGCCAGTTCTTACTGCTGACTGGGCCTGCCTTGAAGGAACCGATCGCCCACTACGGCCCTTTTGTCATGAATAGCGAAGCTGAAATCCATCAAGCTGTTCGCGACTATCAAACCGGCCAACTGGTTCAAGCACCGCTTCAACAAGGAGAGTAACCATGCAAACCCTTCAAGCTTTGGAAAACCGCTTTTCGGCGAATTACTATGATGCCAACAAGCCTCTAACTGAGCAGCAGATAGAGCAACTGGTGTACTACGCATCCCAGGCACCCAGTGCTTTTAACCTGCAGCATACCCGCTTTCTGGCTGTCACCGATACAGCAGCCAAGGAGCAGCTGCAGAAGTTGGCGTTCGGCCAGAAGAAAGTCTCCCAGGCTGCAGTAACTTTTATTCTGGTGGCTGATACCCTGGCCCATGAAAACTACGACGAGGTGACTCAACAGGCAGTAGAAGCCGGTCTTTACGATGAACAAACTGCAGCCGCCACCCTGGAAAAGGTACAAGGCAACTATGCTGGAAAAACTCAAGCCTGCCACGATGAAGCGCTACGCTCCGGCAGCCTGGCAGCCATGAACCTGATGACCGCAGCCACAGCCATGGGCCTGGTCAGTGGCCCCATGATTGGATTTGACCAACAAGCAGTCAAAAAAGCTTTTCAGCTGGAAGATCGTTACCTACCGGTGATGCTGATTACCGTAGGCTATGAAGGAGCTGGCAATCACCCCAAAAAGCCTCGCCTGCCCGTCCAACAACTACTGAGCCTGGATGCTCGACCAAAACAACCGGAAGCCTCTTGATACTCAACCTGGCGGCCTCTTTAAGAGGCCGTCCAGGATTTGCGAAGCCTTAACGGCTTGACTAGACTCCAGCGATGAAAAGGACATTTCATAATAAGACAAGGAGTCTTCCGCATGAAAATTCTGGTAACAGGCGGCAGTGGTTTTATCGGTTCGGCTTTCGTGCATTTCCTGATGCAAAAAACGAAACATCAGGTATTGAACCTGGATAAACTGACTTCAACCGCCAACCCTTTATCTCTGCAAGCCTTCCAGTACACTCAGCGCTACCGCCTGATAAAAACCGATTTGAGTGATCAGGATCCCATCCAGCAGGCTCTATCGCAATTCCAGCCAGACAGGGTCATCCATCTAGCCGCTCACCAGCCATCACGACCCACATCACGGCAAAGCTATGAAGATCAACAGCGCATCACCCTTAATCTGCTGGATAGTTGCCACCAGTATTGGCAGGAACTCCCCTTACAACAGCAACAGGATTTTCGCTGCCTGCAGATGTCCTACGATCAGGTCTTTGGTAACAACTTTCTCACCACCCAGGCACTGAATGAGAACAGTGAGATAGCTCCGGAATCTCTCTACTCGGCCAGTAAAGCAGCCATGGATGAACTGGCCAGAACCTACCATCGCCAAACAGGTTTCCCCTGCCTTCTGGCCAATGCCTCCAATATTTACGGCCCTCGACAACTGCTGGATGCACCCCTGCCGCAGCTTTTAATTCGCTGCCTGACTAATCAACCCATCCAGCTCAAACCTGGAAGCGAGCACAAAAAAAGCTGGCTCTTTGTCGAGGATCTTGCCGCAGCCCTCTTCCTGCTTGCAACCCAGGGAAGACCGGGAGAGAGCTACCATCTGAGCAGCCAGTGCCACCACAGCACCAGGGAGGCTGTAACCCTGCTGTGTCGATTGCTGGATGAAATCCAGCCTGCGGAAACCAGCTATCTGAATCAGATCGAATTTGATGAAGCAACTCTGGATGCACAGGAAGCCATCTATCTTTTTGATCCTCAAAAATTTGCTCAGGAGTTTCAATGGCTCCCTGACACCTCCTTAGAAACAGGAATGCGGACAACACTAAACTGGTATCTGGATCACCCCCAATGGGTCGAATACCTGCTTAGCAAAGAACATTTTAGCTCCAGAAAAAAGAAGAAAGAAATCAAGGGGGTATAGAGAAATCGGCCGTGATACAATAGGGTTGACCCTGGTGGCTATAATCAAAACCATCTAGTAATGCCCTATTCAGTCTGGTTGACTCCAGTAAGGACGTGATAAGTTAACCTAATCAATCACTTTTTATCCGGATTCCCAGATGTCACACGATGCTCTAGCACCCAAATATGTCAGAAAATTTCAATGCACTGGCAGCAAGTGCCCTGACAATTGCTGCCACAGCTGGAACGTAGGTGTCGATCCAGAAACGCTCCGAGGCTACCGCACGAACCCTGCCTTAATTGCAGTGATGCAGGATAAGCTAATCGATAATTATGATTTGAAGACCAAAGAGTCTAGCCCTGCTTATATTAAATTAAACCCTCAAACTGGCAAATGCTCGCTACAAGAAGAAAATGGACTTTGCTCCCTACAAAAGAGATTTGGTGAAGACGCCCTCTGTGCCACCTGCGATAACTATCCGCGGCACTACAAAATGCTTGGCAATGATATTACGGTCACCCTCACTGAATCCTGTCCTGAGGTTGCCAAATTACTAATTGATGATCCTGAGGCCATGGAACTCAGCTTTGCCCCGTTAGAGCTATCAAAAAAGCCCCATGCATCAATTATTGAAGAACAAGAAAACTATGCAGACCGCTATCAACTGCTTCAAGCACTGCTAACCTTATTACGACACCGCAATATAAGCCTTGAGATGCGGTTATTCATTGCAGGACTACTAGTACAAAGAGCTCAAACTCTGCTAGAAGGAGATGACAATGAAACCAGTATGCAAGACCTCTGTAACCTCTATTTTGAACTAACCAATCAGGGCTATTTTCAGCAACAAGCCAGGGAACTTCAAAAAACTAACGATGGAGCCTTAGGGCTTGTTATCCTGAATGTTCTTGTCCAAGAAAAGCCTAATCAGCATGCCTTCAAGGAAGAGCTTAAGAAAGCTCTGGATGGACTACAAATAACTGGAAAGCGTCCTGCTGGAGAAGAGCAACTGAACAAGCTCAAAGAGGCGTGGAAAAAGCACCTCAAGCCCTTTTATAAAAAGCAAAGTTATGCCCTGGAAAACCTTGTAGTGAATTGGCTCATTCGAGACATGTTTCCTATCCAGCGTCAAAATATCCAAGATGGCTGGGCCAGCATTTTTGTGCGCTATTTACTGTTACGCACTTTATCTTCCGGCATTGCTCTGCAACAAAAGTCATTTGAAAAACAGGATCTGATTCGCCTAACTTATCGCTTTGGTCGTGGAGTGACACACAGTTCGCTTATGGATAAGCTAATGCTGGAATTAGCTGGGAAAGACCTAAAATCCAACGTGGCTTTTGCGCGAGCCTTGCACCTTAACTAAAGAAAAGTGACCACTTGTCGATAACTTTTCTTGAAAACAATCAATCTCTTGAGGCCTCAGGAATAAACTCAGATCCTGGGGCGGTAGCGTGCCTAAATGATACCTTACGGTAAACAAGACATTCGACCAGCAGATCTAGATGCAGTGCTGGGGGTGCTGAAATCAGACTTTTTAACACAGGGTCCGCAAGTACCCTTATTTGAACAACGGGTAGCCAGCATCTGCAAAGTACCCCACGCTGTGGCAGTCAATAGCGCCACATCTGCCTTGCACTTGGCATGCCTAGCCCTTGATCTTAAAGCTGGCGACTGGCTTTGGACTAGCCCGATAACCTTTGTAGCTTCAGCCAATTGTGGTTTGTATTGTGGGGCTAAAGTTGACTTTGTCGATATTGACCCCAAAAGCTACAACCTTTGCCCCAAAAAACTGGAAGAAAAACTGATCCAGGCGGAAAGAAAAGGCACGTTACCCAAGATTGTTGTTGCAGTGCACTTGGCTGGCCAGCCCTGTGACATGCAAAAAATACATGCTCTATCTGAGCGTTACGGCTTCAAAATCATTGAAGATGCTTCCCATGCAATTGGCGCCACCTATCTTGGTCAACCGGTAGGCAATTGCCAATATAGTAATATCACCGTCTTCAGCTTCCATCCGGTTAAAATTATTACCACTGCTGAAGGTGGGCTGGCCACTACACGAAATACGGCCTTGGCAAAAAAAATGCAGCTACTTCGTAGCCATGGTATTACCCGCGAAAGTGAGCAAATGTCTCACCCACCTGATGGCCCTTGGTACTATCAGCAAATAGCTCTAGGGTTCAACTATAGAATGACCGAACTGCAAGCTGCTTTAGGTGTTTCGCAGCTAGATCGCCTTAACCACTATATTACTAAGCGCCGACAACTGGCTGAAACCTATAACCAAAGGCTGGAAGACTTTCCCGTAAAGCTACCCTTTCCAAGCAAAGAATCAGCCTGGCACCTTTACATCATTCGGCTTGAAACCGAAAGGCACCATATTAGTCACCGGCAAGTTTTTGAAAATCTTCGAGCTGCAAACATAGGCGTGAATCTACACTATATTCCCGTGCATACTCAGCCTTGGTATCAGCAACTAGGCTTCAAATATGGTGACTTTCCTGAAGCTGAACACTACTACCAGCAAGCAATCAGTCTTCCACTTCATCCTGGTTTACAGGAGGATGAAGTGGAACAAGTTATCCAAGTACTTGAAGAGTCACTGAGTGCAGTTTGAGTATTTGACCCCAAGGTAAAATGGAATGTTTGACAATAAAGCGATATTGATTACTGGTGGTACTGGCTCTTTTGGTCATCGTTACGTAAAGACTTTACTTGAAAGATACCAGCCCAGCCGTTTGATCATTTATTCTCGTGATGAGCTAAAACAGTATGAGATGCAACAAGTCTTCAACCAAAAATGCATGCGCTATTTTATTGGAGATGTCCGCGACCAAAATCGCTTGGTACAAGCCATGCGAGAGGTTGATTATGTCATTCACGCAGCTGCTCTCAAGCAGGTTCCTGCAGCTGAATACAACCCCATGGAATGTATTAAAACCAATATCCATGGGGCTGAAAACGTAATCCATGCTGCTTTGGAAAACAACATTGATAAGGTGATTGCTCTTTCAACGGACAAAGCCGCTAATCCAGTTAACCTCTATGGAGCCACTAAACTAGCATCTGATAAACTCTTTGTTGCTGCCAACAATATGGCTGGAAGGCGACGGACGCAATTCTCAGTTGTTCGCTACGGCAATGTAGTTGGCTCCAGGGGGTCAGTGGTTCCTTTCTTCAAAAAACTGATCGATGATGGAGCTTCCGAGTTACCCATTACTGATCCGCGCATGACGCGCTTCTGGATTACACTTCAACAAGGTGTGGATTTCGTGCTGAAAAACTTTCAGCGTATGCACGGTGGTGAGATTTTTGTCCCCAAGATCCCTTCAGTCTGCATTACTGATCTAGCCAAGGCTATGGCTCCACATCTCGCTCATAAGATTATTGGTATCCGCCCAGGGGAAAAGCTACATGAAGTTATGTGTCCAGCTGATGACTCTCACCTGACACTGGAATTTAAAGATCACTATGTGATACGTCCAACTATTCGCTACAACAGCCGAAGCAACAATTATTCACCCAATGAACTCAATGAAAAAAGCACACCAGTTGAACAGGGCTTTGAATACAATTCGGGCACTAACCCTGACTTTCTGAGCATTGAAGCGATTAAATCTTTCAACCAGTTGGCAGAAACACCTTGAGAATCGCCATTATTCCTGCCCGAGGGGGTAGCCAGCGTATTCCACGAAAGAATATTAAACCTTTTTGCGGCCAGCCTATGCTCGCATGGTCAATACAGGCTGCTAAGAATAGTAACTGCTTCGATCAAATATTTGTGAGCACGGATGACGAAGAAATTGCTAGTGTTGCGCAACAAAAGGGAGCAACTCTTCCGTTTATTCGTCCAGCAGAATTGTCTGACAATCACACTGGAACTGGCCCAGTTGTAAAACATGCTATAAGGCATCTTGAAGAATCAGGTCTGTCAATCGACCAAATCTGCTGTATTTATGCAACAGCCCCTTTTGTACAAGCAGAAGATCTTCAAAATGCATTAGACATTTTGGAAAAAACTAATGCGTCCTATGTTTTTTCAGCCACCAGTTTTCCCTTTCCGATACAGCGAGCCATTAGAAAAACAAATGACGGTGGATGTGCTCCAATATTTCCCGAACACATCAGTAAACGTTCTCAGGATCTTGAAGAAGCTTTCCACGATGCAGGGCAATTTTACTGGGGAAAAAAAGATGCTTGGCTGAGTAGTGAAAGTGTTTTCAGTCCAGAATCACGAATGTATTTACTACCCCGTTGGCGTGTTCAGGATATTGATACGCTGGAAGACTGGGAAAGAGCCGAGCGCTTATTCACTGCATTCCACTCAAACTGAATGAAAGTATATATTCGCACCGATGCCTCAGCCCTGATTGGCTCTGGCCATGTCATGCGCTGTCTGACTCTGGCAAGAGCCCTACATCAACAAGGCGCTAGCATAAGCTTTATCTGTCGGCTACACCTCGGCAATCTGATTGAAGTGATTCAGCAACAAGGATTCAAAGTTCTACCACTTCCAGAGTTAAAAGACACTTCTGAAATGAAAGGATACGCTGAGTGGCTAGGTTGCACTGAAGAGCAGGATGCATCGGATACGATAAGCCTTCTTAATCAGCATGAAATTCCAGCCGACCTGCTGGTAGTTGACCACTACGGACTAGGCCGAACTTTCACACAAAAGCTGAAGCCTTTTTTCCGGCATCGCATGGTGATTGATGACCTGGCAAATCGCAGCCATGATTGTGAAACGCTTCTGGATCAAAACTTACTACCAAATTTTCTAAGACGATACCAAGGCCTCGTCAACCCGGGATGCAAATGCTTGCTTGGCCCTGAATATGCTCTATTACGCGAAGAGTTCTACCAAACACAAAGAGAACTTAGCCCAGAACGCCTGCTAGTTTTTTTTGGTGGCAGCGATCCCTGGCATCTCACTTTAAAAACCGTAAAAGCCTTACAAGATCTACACCACAATAGTCAGATTTCTCCCAGCGCAGATATCGTTATCGGACAGAACAATCCAGATAAACCAGCACTGGTAGGGGCAATATCCAAACTCCCCAATGCAAAATTACATATTCAGACTCAACGTATGGCGGAATTAATGAGTAAAGCCAAACTTATGCTGGGAGGTGGCGGTACTACTCATTGGGAGCGCTGTATTCTGGGTTTACCTGGGTTAATCGTAACTGTTGCAGAAAACCAGCGCCCAACAACTGAATATCTCGCTGAACAAGGTGCTTGTATCTGGCTTGGTGATGCTGATCAAATAACCACTTCACAACTTGCCCTGGCTTTGAGTAGAACCTTGAACAACCCTCTTTTGTTAGGGCAGATAAGCCATAATGCAAGCCAGGTTGTTCCTCGAAGTGGAGGAGTCCACGCAGTTGTCCAACACCTAAAGACTCAATTAGAGAAATATCTCGCATGAACCAAAGTCCTGATAAACCTAATACGATTCAACTGGGCAATACAGTCATTGGCTCAGACAACATGCCTTTTATTATTGCCGAGCTTTCCGGCAATCATGACCAGTCTCTGGATAAAGCTTTACAAATGGTTGATGCAGCGGCCCACGCAGGGGCGGATGCTATTAAGTTGCAGACCTACACAGCTAATACCATGACCCTTGATGTTCATGAGGGTGATTTTTTTATAGACGATCCAAACAACTTGTGGAAAGGCTATTCTCTGCATCAGCTCTATCAAAAAGCGATGACTCCGTGGGAATGGCATCAGCCTCTTTTTGAGCGTGCGCAGCAGCTTGGTATGCTGGCATTCAGTACTCCATTTGACTCCACCGCTCTAGACTATTTGGAAGAGCTAAATTCCCCCTGTTATAAAATAGCTTCCTTTGAAAATACGGACCATGCTTTGCTAGCTGCGGTTGCTAAAACGGGTAAGCCAGTCATCATGTCTACGGGGATGGCAACACTGAGTGAACTAGCTGAGTCTGTTGAGGTACTGCGCGAAAATGGCTGTGAAGAACTGATTCTTCTTAAGTGCACTAGTAACTATCCTGCCCGCCCAGTTGATGCGAATTTAAATACATTACCTCATCTTGCGCAATTATTTGGTTGCCAAGTCGGCTTATCTGATCACACCACAGGAATAGGTGTTGCTGTCGCAGGTGCTGCTTTGGGAGCAACGGTTATCGAAAAGCATTTTGTTTTAGACCGTAGTGAAGGGGGCGTTGATGCTGATTTCTCGATGGAACCAAATGAGCTTCGCCAACTGGTGGAAGAGTGCCGTCGTGCCAAGGATGCATTAGGGAAAGTTTACTACGGACCCACTGAACGGGAAATTGCTTCCCGAAAACATCGTCGCTCTCTTTATATTGCAGAAGACCTAGAACCAGGTGACCAACTTACAGAAAATAATCTTCGTTCTGTGCGGCCCGGGTCAGGGCTCCCACCCAAATATCTAAAGCAGTTTCTAGGCAAATATATTAAGAAAAAGATCAATAAAGGCACGCCTTTAAGCTGGGAGCACTTTGAATAAAATGAATAGCATGTGGCACCAGAAATCAAAATCTCTAGGGAACGTTCGTATTTCACCACTCAGCATTGAGGACTTAGAGATGGTAAGGCGCTGGCGTAATAGCCCGCAGATTTCACAGTTCATGCTAAATCAACATGAAATCAGCCCAGAAGAACAAATTAGCTGGTTCAATAAAATAAAGAATGATGAAAAGCAGGCACAGTTTGTTCTATATTACAAAGAACAGCCAATCGGGGCAGGAAACCTAAAAAATTCAGGCAATAAACTCTATAACGCAAAAACTGCTGAAAGTGGATATTACATAGCATCAGAAAAGTACCGAGGAACTTTTGTCGCTTTTCTGCCTGCTCTTTTAATGCATGAATATGCTTTCACTGAATTAAAAATAAAAAAACTAATTGCCAATGTAAAGATTGATAATAGTGCTGCTATCCGGTTCAATGAAACTTTGGGATATATAAAATCTGACTTTGAAAACAGCAACTCAAATAATCTGGTTTCCATGCAGCTCAGTCCAGAAAGTCATCAAAAATCTTTTGAAAAACTTCATAATTTTTCTTTGCGTTAACATAGATAACAGGAATCAATGTGACAAATACTGAGAAACTACAGCAAACCTTTGCTACTGCCCTCGCCATTGATATTAATAGAATAACTGATGAGTTAGCATACAATAGCATCAAAGAATGGGATTCTACTGCACATATGATTCTGGTTGCAGAGCTGGAAGCAACATTTGATATTCTTTTAGATACTGACGACATTATTGATATGAGTTCCGTTGCTGAAAGTAAACGAATTCTAGCTAAATATGACCTCCGATTTGACTAATATGTCCACTGCCACTAAGCCGCTAGCTCTGATTACAGGTGCGAGTCGTGGAATTGGCGCCGCAACTGCAAAACAACTTGCAAAACAGGGATACGATCTTTGGTTGGTTGCCAGAAATCCTGATTTACTTGCGGATCAAGCTGAAGAATGTCGCCAACACGGTTCATCTGTCACGACAAAAACTTTGGATCTAACTGACAGTCAGTCGCTGAAAGTGCTATTCCAAGAATTGCAAAAAGAAAAGCGCTTACACCACTTGGTTCATTGTGCTGGATTTATGCTGGACAAGCCATTAATGATGACAAGCCTGTCAGAATTACAGCACCTTTACACTATTCACTTGCAGGCCACTTTCCAACTATGTCAACTTGCCAGCCGCCTGATGACTCGACAGAGATTTGGTAATCTTGTACTACTTTCATCAAAAGTGGCATCAGCTGGTTCAGCAGGTCAGAGCGCTTATTCAAGTGTAAAAGCTTCTCTGACTGGACTCACTCTGTCACTTGCGAAAGAACTTGGACCAGTCGGTATTCGCGTCAATGCAGTTGCTCCAGGTTTAATCGAAACCAACTTGACTGAGCATTATTCAGAAGAGAAAAAAGCTGAATTAATCGAAAAAATTGCTTTGAAACGAATTGGTCAACCCGAAGATGTCGCACAAATTATCGGTTTCTTGTGTTCACCAGCAGCAAGCTATATGACTGGTCAAATTTTAGGAGTTGATGGAGGCTTTTCATTGTGAGACCAAGTCCCCAGCCAAATTATACAGCAGGGTTTGCCGATAAGATTTTTCAGCATGGTGAAAAGATTGCTTTGATTTTTGGGGACGAAAAAATCAGCTATGCACAACTTGATGATAGAATACAAAATCGAAAAAGTACCTGGGAGCAACTAGGGCTAGTTTCAAATCACCTTGCGGCTATACATATAACACCCCACCCGGATGCCATTATCAGCTATTTGGCAGCTCTGCAAGCAGGAATTCCCCTGTTGGTATTGGATCCGGGTATACCTGATGAGACCCAGCTATCATTGATAGAGCAGCTCGGAGCTGGCTGGCTGCTGAGAGCAGATCAATCACCCAAAAAAATGAAAGTAGCGTCAACAAGCTGTCGTGATGATCTGGCGTTACTTCTCAGTACTTCTGGTAGCAGTGGCTCTCCAAAATCCGTCATGTTGAGTTATCAGAATATCTACAGCAACGCAGAATCAATAGCAGAATATTTACAAATTCAATCAACTGATGTGGCCATTACTAGCTTACCATTGCACTACTGTTATGGTCTCTCAGTTGTAAACAGTCAACTACAGACTGGGGCAGCCATCGTACTCACTGAAGAGCCCCTAATGAGTAAAAACTTCTGGAATGAAGTTAAGGCTCATGAGGTAACCAGCCTCTCAGGGGTTCCTTTCCATTATCAGATGCTCAAACGCCTTCGCCTCGAATCAATGGACTTGCCTTCAATACGCTATCTGACGCAGGCTGGAGGCCGGCTTCCCGATGACGATATCCTTAGATTTGAGGAACTGTGCCAGGATAAAGGCTGGAGCTTTTATGTTATGTACGGCCAGACCGAAGCCAGCCCTCGTATTGCCTACCTTCCCCCAGAAGCCTTACCGCAAGCAGTTGGCTGCATTGGTAAAGCCATACCGGGGGGACGCTTGATAATTCGTGATTTAGAAACAAGATCCGTGATTAATACGGTCGAAGAAACAGGTGAGCTCTGCTATCTAGGACCCAATGTCATGCTGGGTTATGCTCAGAAGCCGGCAGACCTTCAAAGCAATACATTTCTGAATGAGTTGGCAACGGGTGATTTGGCAGAATGGACAGTAGAAGGCTGGGTACGAATAACAGGTCGTAGTAGCAGGCTGCTAAAAATACAGGGCAAACGCTGGCAACTCGATCAGTTGGAATTCCGACTCAAAAAAATATTCTCTGATTTGTTAGCTGTAACGGGTAGGGATGATCAGCTAGTGGTTGTACTAGCAGCTGATGAGCAACAGGAAGCAATGCATACTTACCTTCACCGGGAGCTCAGTATTCATCCAACACTCTTTAGAATCTTGATTCATCAAGAGTTACCCTGTTTATCCACTGGCAAGCCTAACTACCAGTTGTTAATTGAAGAGGCAGAAAAAAGATGATTTTAACTCAGCTTCTTCAAGGTGAACCTTACAACCTTCAGAAACAAGAAAAACAACCCATTCTCCTTGAAGGGTTGAATGAGCTGAATGCATGGCACCACCAAAATTGCACGGAATACAGTAACTTGCTTGATGCCATAGGCATGGAACCGCCTTGGTACACAAAAAGTGTAACTGAAACACCTTACCTCACAGTGCCACTTTTTAAGCAGTTAGAGCTGAAAAGTATTTCTGAAGAGGATGTATTCAAAGTCCTGCATTCATCTGGCACAACAGGTCAAACTCCTTCACGCATTTTTCTTGATCGGGATACTGCTGCTCTTCAAAGCAAAACCCTGGTGCGCATCATGCAGCATTGGCTAGGAAAACCAAGAAGGCCGATGCTAATACTGGATCACCCAGGAGTTATAAAAGACCGCCAAGCCTTCACAGCCAGAGGAGCAGGAATTCAGGGCATATCCTTCATGGGCCGCAACCATTGTTATGCCCTCCATGAAGACATGTCTTTGAATCTAGAGGCCATTATTAAGTTTGAGCAAGCACACAGTCATGAGCCCGTTCTAATGTTTGGGTTTACTTTTATGGTTTGGGTCTATTTTCTCCAAGCCTTACAGAAAGAAGGTATTAAGCTCAATTTTCCTAAGGGTTTTTTACTTCACAGTGGAGGCTGGAAGAAATTACAAGATCAATCTGTGGATAATTCTACCTTTAAACAAGAAGCACAGCAGTTACTGGGATTAAATGCAGTTCATAACTTCTACGGTATGGTCGAACAGATTGGCAGTATTTTTGTTGAGTGTGAGGAGGGTCATTTGCATACACCTGCTTATGCAGATGTTCTAGTACGTGAACCCGGAAGCTGGAAAGTTTTGAATACAGGACAAACAGGTCTCTTACAACTGGTATCTCTCATTCCCAAAAGTTATCCAGGACACTCACTTCTTACTGAGGATCTCGGAAAGATACTAGGAGAAGATAGCTGCCCATGTGGTCGTGCTGGCAAATACTTTCTTGTTGAAGGACGAATGAAACGTACTGAGGTTCGTGGTTGTTCAGATACCTACAATGTACCAACATAAGTTAAGAGAATTAATGTGAACTGGGAACTCCTTAACCCTCCTTCGACTGCCCCCCAACTACAGCACTGTTTCCACCCCGATGTGCTGGAGTACTGTCAGTCTCTGTCAACGCATATACTTCGTGATCCAGAAAGCCGTAATTTTCCAGACTTAATAGGCTTGGGTGCATGGCTAAGAAAAGGGAATATCGAAAAAATTCAAAAAAGGTATTCTCATTGTCGACTTAAGCCCCTGGGTCATGTGTTTCATTCCGCTCCTGCTAACGTAGATAGTTTATTTGTCTATTCTGCAGTAATCAGTCTGATTTGTGGCAATATAAACCTGATTCGCTTATCCAACCGTGCTGGTGGCAGTAGTAGAGTATTTATAAAACACCTGCAAAAAATAGGAAAGGAATACCCTGAAATCAACGCAAGATTTCAGCTTGTAAGGTGTGAACATAATAATGAAAAGTTGAATGAATGGATTTCCAAAGCTGATGGACGTGTATTATGGGGTTCTAACGAAGGCATACAAGCTATGCGAGCTAAAGAGTTCCCTGCACATGGAAGAGAAATTACATTTGCACACAAATTCTCAATGGCCATGATAAATGCTGAGACTTTGATTAAAACTGATCAGGAAGAAATTAAAGTTTTAGCCAAAAACTTTATTAAAGATAACCTTAGCTTTTCTCAGCAAGCCTGTTCTTCGGCTAAACTCATTTTTTGGATTGGACAAAAAAGTAAAATAGCTAAAGCAAAGAATGTGTTTTGGAATGAAGTAAACAGTAACCTAAAAAAAGGAATTTTAGAGAATGAAGAACATTACAAGGCGCTCAACTTCAGTCAAAAAATAACATTATCAGAAAATGAAATAAAGAAAAATCTAAAGCTATATGATTCTCTTATTACCCTCGATCTTTCGACCCTTAGTAGTAAACAAGAACTAGACCATCCAGGTTGTGGTGTATTTTTTCAAATTGATGCCAACAGCCTACACGAACTTACTTTCCCTTTCAAATCACAACATCAAACCCTATCGTATTGGGGCTTTGACTCTCAAGAGATTAAGGATTGGAATAAAAATGTTTTGCAAGGGATAGACAGAGCTGTCGAGATTGGAAAAGCATTGGATTTTACCCCAGTTTGGGATGGAGTAGATCTAGTTAAAGCATTATCAAGAGAGTTAGAAAGTAATGAACTTCATTGAACAAAGTAGACTGGTTTACGAAAAAATTGTTAAAGAAAGTCTAAATGGCTATAAAGGTAAATTTTATGTATTTGGCGCTGAGTGCCCTGCCAAAATTATCAATAGATTGAATACTACTAACTGTCTTGGTTTTACTGTTAGCGAGCCAGAAGAAACGGAAATTGATGGTAAACCCGTTCTCTCAACCTCTTCTGATGAGGTGCAATCAGCAGATGCTATTGTACTTAGCTCTCTATCAAACCAGGAGGGACAAAAGAAATTCCTAGAGTCTGAGGGGTTCAAAGGTTCAATAATTGGCATAGGTAACCACCCATACTTATCTACCTGTATGACCTATGATCCATGTGATGAAAATATATTTCAGAAAATAAAGAATAGGCATAAAGATGAACCTGCAGTTATCATCGGAAACGGGCCATCTCTAAACAACTACAACTTACACACAATTAAAAGAAAAATCATAAAGTTTGCATGCAATGGAATATTTGACATATCTAATATACAGTTTGATTATTACTTTGCTTTAGATGACCTGGCTGCAAAATTATGGGGAAAAAAAATAAAAACAAGCAATGCAGAAAAGTATTTCCCAGCCAACCTAGATAGTAAAAAATGGACAAAAAAAGTAGACACTAATTTATCTCTTTATCCATCTTGTTATAGAAAGAAGAGCAATTCAACCTATTTTGATTTGGAGAATAATGGTATAGAAACAAGTCACACTGTAGCTCTACCAATGATTCAATTTGCAGTTCATATGGGGTGCAATCCCATCTATCTTGTCGGAATTGATCTTGACTATAGCAAAGAAAAAAAATATGCAACGGATGATTATGCAAAAGATAACACAAAGATCATAACCAAAGAATTTTCCAACCGATTGAAAATTGAAACAAACCTAGGTCTAAAAAGGGTTATCAAGGAAGCAGAAGATATTGGAACTAAGATTATTGTTTCGCCATCACAAAATGAATTAATTGAATAGATTAAACAAATGATTCCTCCAAAAAAAATACTTATCACCGGAGCGGATGGCTTTATTGGTTCCCACTTAACTGAACTATTGGTTCGCAACGGATATCATGTCAAGGCTCTCTGTCAATATAACTCTTTCAACTCTTGGGGCTGGCTTGAAAACCTCGAAAGTCTTGAACAGGTTGAGGTATTAACGGGTGATATACGTGACCCTCATTACTGCAAGTTAATCACCAAGAGTGTTGATGTGATCTTTCACTTGGCTGCATTGATAGCTATCCCCTACTCTTATCAAGCACCGGATAGCTATGTTGATACCAACATAAAAGGTACCTTGAATATTTGTCAGGCAGCTCTGGAAAATGGTATCAAGCGAGTGATTCATACCTCTACCAGTGAAGTCTATGGTACTGCTCAATATGTACCCATTAATGAAAATCATCCTTTGCAGCCGCAATCTCCTTACAGTGCTTCCAAAATTGCTGCGGATGCCATGGCGATGAGTTTTTTCAACTCCTTCAACCTGCCACTTACAATTGCACGGCCTTTCAATACCTATGGTCCCCGCCAATCTGCTCGTGCAGTGATTCCAACCATCATCACACAAATTGCTGCCGGCCATAAAAGCATTCAACTTGGAGATGTAACACCGACACGGGATTTCAACTATGTCGAAGACACCTGTCGTGGGTTTCTCGCTTTAGCTGAATGTGATTCAACGATTGGTGAAACTGTAAATATCGCTTCCAACTATGAGATTTCTGTTGGGGATACACTCAATCTTATTCGAGAGTTAATGGGAAGTGATGTCGAGTTTCTTACCGATGAGCAGCGACTACGGCCCGATCGATCTGAGGTTTTTCGTCTATGGGGCTGTAACAAAAAACTCCAAAGCCTGACTGGTTTTAAGCCACAGACGGGTATTCGTGATGGCCTGCAGAAAACCATTGACTGGTTTACTCAACCAGAGAACCTGCGTCATTATAAGGCTGGTCTTTATAATGTCTGATGTCTGGCAGCAGCTTGTTGAGCTGGTACGAGATTATTACCACACAAAAGATTTCATCCCTCTTCATGCACCTGTCTTCAATGGCAAGGAACAAGACTACGTAGCTCAGACCATTGACTCCACTTTTGTTTCCAGTGTCGGCACCTTTGTTGATCGGTTTGAGGATGACATAGCAACCTATGCAGGTTCCCCTAAAGCCGTAGCAACAGTAAACGGCACGGCGGCGCTTCATATTGCATTGAAGCTGGCAGGCGTGGAAACAGGCGACCTGGTGATCACCCAGCCTTTAACCTTTGTGGCGACTTGTAATGCGATTGCTTACTGCGGAGCCGAACCAGTTTTTGTGGATGTCGATCTCGGTACGCTCGGATTGTCAGCACAGGCCATGGAGCAATGGTTGAGTAACCATGCAAAACTGGGTGCAGATGCCGTCTGTCGAACCAAAAAAGACGGTAAGGTCATACGTGCTTGTGTTCCTATGCATACCTTCGGCCACCCTGCGGAGCTTGATGGGTTATGTAAGGTCTCCCAACGCTGGAACATTGCCTTGGTGGAGGATGCTGCTGAGTCACTGGGCAGTTTCTATAAAGGTCAACATACAGGTACTTTTGGTGTCTCGGGTACGCTCAGCTTTAACGGGAACAAGATAATCACCACTGGCGGCGGCGGCATGATTCTGGCGAATGAAGCAACGGCTGCAAGAGCCAAGCACCTCACTACCACAGCCAAAAAGGCTCATACCTATGAGTACATTCACGACGAGCTGGGATACAACTACCGAATGCCTAATCTGAACGCGGCCTTGGGCTGTGCGCAGCTGGAACAGTTGGAGGCATTTATTAGTGCCAAGCGTGCGCTTGCTGATAACTATAAATCCTTCTTTCAGGGCTCCTCCATGCAATTTATAACTGAGCCACCTGAGTGTCGTTCCAACTACTGGCTGAATGGTGTGATCTGTGAAGACAAAAAACAGCGAGATGAGCTTTTGGAGAGCACCAATAGCAGAGGTGTGATGACCCGCCCCATTTGGGCCTTGATGAATCATTTACCTATGTACCAGAACTGCCGCCGTGGTGATCTGGCTAATGCCAAGTGGTTGGAAGAGCGGGTTGTGAATTTGCCTAGTAGTTTTAAATAAGAATAGCGCTCTAAGCGGGCTAATTTAATTAATGGAAATGAATATGTTTTCCGAACCAAATGATTTTAAAATTTCGCAGGAAAAATTAAAAAATTTCGAGAAATACGTTCCGAGGCAGGCATTATCGCGATTTATGGCTCGATATGAACTCTTTAAATTACAATTGAATATTAAAGGCTGTATTGTTGAATGTGGCGTACACCATGGTGGCGGTCTAATGGGGTGGGCGAAAATGTCGTCGGCACTTGAGCCCTACTCGTTAGATCGTCGGGTGTTTGGGTTTGATACTTTTGAAGGGTTTCCTTCTGTAAGTGATAAAGATACTGGTGAAGTTAATAAAAACAGCAGACTGGGTGGGCTTTGCACTTCTTATGATGTGCACGGCGAGTTGTTGTCGTTAATTAATGAATATGATGAAAATCGTTTTTTGAATGAGTTTCAGAAAATCTTTTTGGTTAAGGGAGATGCGTGCAAGACTATTCCTGTTTTTGTAGAAGAAAACCCTTACCTTTTGATTAGCCTATTATTTCTAGACTTCGATCTATATGAGCCAACTAAGGTTGCTCTGGAAAATCTTTTGCCGCGAATGCCTAAAGGTGCGGTTCTTGCTTTTGACGAGCTTAACAACCCTTGGTGGCCGGGAGAAACTCAAGCTGCCCTCGAATCGATTGATATAAATAAAAAAGAAATAAAGAGATTCAGCTTTGATCCCAGTATCAGCTATATTGTATTGTAAATTTTTATTGCAAGGGCGATAATATGACTGAAGATAATTTAAAGGATGAGTGGGAACGATCATACTCCAATGCTGATAACTTCGTTTTCTATCCGCATGAGGAAATAATCAGGTTTGTTTCCAAATATATTCGGAAGCGTGTTGGCTTAGAGCAATTCAAGGATGCCGCAGCTGATGCAAAATCTGCTCGCGTATTAGATCTTGGGTGTGGGATCGGTCGCCATGTGATGTATTGTCATGACATGGGGCTGGACGCCTATGGTGTAGACCTGTCCGAAACCGCCATAGCTACCTTCAAAGAATGGGCAGTAATGCGAGGTATCGAGGGGATAGAATCACATGTGGTAGCCGGAGACGCCCGTGATCTACCTTGGGCGGATGATTATTTTCAGTTTGCTGTCAGCCATGGCGTACTTGATAGTATGAAGTTCGAAATTGCCCGCAGTACAACAGTTGAGCTTGCGAGAGTGATGGCTCCGAGAGGTTTGCTCTACTGCGACTTGATATCCGGGGACGATAGTCAGCATGCCCGCGAATTCAGCGGCGAGGAAATTGTTGAGGGACCGCATGAGACTGACACTGTCCAGCTGTATTTTAACTGGGCCTCAATCCGGTCTTTGTTTCAGGATCTATTCGAGATAGTTGAGTGTAATTTGATTCGTCGCGAAGATGTTATTAAATCAGGATATATCTCTCGGTATCATTTAGTGCTGCGAAGAGTTTAATGCTATTTAATTAAAGGAAGTTTAATAAATGCCTGATAAAAAATATAGAATCCTGACAGAGGCATCAGGCAGTCTAACAGTTGGCTATCTGATAGGTAATATTCAGGCTGGGGGGCATGAATGTGTCGCTAGTGACATAGATGAGAAATGTGTAGGAAGAGTGCTGGCGGATGATTTTGTGTTAATGCCGTCAGCCAGTGATCCTGATCTTTGGCAGTATATAGATAATGTTTTAACAGAGATGTCGATAGACATAGTGATTCCCTCCCTGGATGAAACGCTTCAGGCTTGGGCTCAACGCAAACACTATTATGCGCAGCGCGGGACCGCTGTTATTGTTTCAGACCCTGATGCTATTGCTATATGTCAAGATAAATGGCGCACATTTCAGTTTTTTACGGAACATGGCATCCCATCGCCCGAAACCAGCTTGATGCAGGAGTACCCAGTGGTTAAACCTCGCGTCGGTCGGGGTGGTGTTGGCGTTCAGGTCACTCAGCAAAAAGTAGACATGAACGGCATGATCTCCCAAGAATTGTTGTCAGGAACAGAATATACCATCGATGTTTTCTGTAGTGCTGAATCACAGCCTGAGTATATTGTTCCGCGTCGTCGTATCACTGTGAGGGATGGTAAGTCAACGGCAGGAGTAGTAGAAAAACATAGCGGTATTGAAGAGTGGGTGAGGATGATCTGTAAGCGCTTACATTTTATCGGCCCCGTAAACATGCAATGTTTTGTGCTGCCTGACGGCTCAATAAAATTTGTTGAAATTAATCCTCGTATAGCAGGAGGAATGGCATTGGGTTTTGCCGCTACAGAAAACTGGATCAACTTGATCGTCCACAACATCATTAATGGTGAGTCTATAGCACCCAAACCAGTCAAAGATGGCCTGCAAATGAGAAGGTACTATGCTGAAGTCTTTGTATCCTCAGATTGATTGGGATTCCGTGGATTTTGTTGGCTTTGATATGGATGGCACCTTATATGATGAGGCTGACTTTATTGCGCAGGTGTATTTGCCGATAGCGAAGACTCTGGCTGCAGCGACCCGAAATAAGCCAGAAGAGCTTTATTTTTGGATGTTGAAACGTTGGCTCGTGAAAGGAAGTTCCTACCCGAAAATCTTTTCCGAAGCTATCGGTGATAGCGGTTTTCGGGGGAAGGAAGTTGACGTCCTAGTTAAACAGTGTTTGCAGATTTTTCGCTACTATGAACCGCGGCTGTCGCTTTCGGCACGCACTCGGACCATTCTGGATGAGCTGCATACCCGGTATCCTTTATTTATGATTACTGATGGCTCTGTAGAGCTTCAGAAACGCAAATATACTTCTTTGGGACTATCTAAATGGTTTAAGGAGGCCGATGTAGCGATATCTGGCTCCTATGGGGCCGATTTCTGCAAGCCAAGTATAAAAATGTTAAACAATATCCGAGCGTTAGAAGGGGAATACTTGCCGAATCGAGTTGTTTTTTTTGGAGATCGAAGGGTTGATAGCCAATTCGCAGTTAACGCCGGGTTTCAGTTTGTCCAGGTTGCGAATATGCATCCTGTTAATAGAGGTCTGACTCCATGAGAACCGTTTTAGGTGTTACTGGTATCCGGTCCGAATACGACATCATGTCTTCAGTATTCCGTACTATTAAGGAACATCCGGAGCTTAAACTTCAATTGGCCGTGACCGGCGCCCACCTCAGTGACGCCTATGGACGCACCTTAGAGGATATTCGCAACGATGGTTTTGAGATTGTTGATGAGATCGAAAGTTTAATTAATGGTGATCAAGCATCGGCACGTGTCAAAGGATTAGGGATACAGCTGCAAGGCTTGGTGCAGACGGTGTTGCGGATTAAGCCTGACTGGTTGCTGGTGCTTGGTGATCGCGAGGAATCGATTGCGACTGCTCTGGTTGGAGCTTATATGAACATTCCAGTGGCCCATGTGGCAGGCGGTGACAGAGTTGTAGGTAATGTTGACGACCAGGTTCGTCATGCTGTAACCAAGCTTGCTCACATTCATTTCACTACTAACCGCGAAAGTACAGGTCGCATCCTGCGTCTGGGTGAGCAGGAATTTCGTGTGTTCGATGTGGGAAATCCTGGTCTCGACCGACTACTGCAAGTTCCAGAGTTAGATATCGAAACTATTGGCAATCGCCTTGGCTTTTCAGTTCCCGCCGGTAAACCGATGGTGATGCTCATTCAGCACGTTATCTCAACTGAAATTGATGATGCCTACCGCCAGATGCGGATAACACTGGAAGCAGTTGCGGAACTGGGCTTGCCTACGATCCTCAGTTACCCCAACTCCGATGCCGGTGGCCAGCAGATGATTCGAGCCATCCGGGAGTTTGAACAGTTACCTGAAATCTATGCATTCAAGAACATTCCGCGGTTGGAATTCGTAAACCTGATGCGAAAGTCTGCATGCCTTTTGGGTAACTCCAGCGCTGGAATCCTAGAAGCTCCGCTATTAAAGCTACCTGTTGTTAATGTTGGCAACCGGCAAAAAGGCCGACTTCATGCCGAGAATGTTCAGTTTGTTCTGCATGACAAAGATCAGATTAAAAAAGCCGTCACAAAAGCATGTTTTGACCCAGATTACCGATCCTATGTGAGTGCTTGCGCCAATCCTTACGGGGATGGGCAGTCTTCTTTACGTATTGCAGATACGCTCGCCTACACTCCTATTGATGAAAAGCTTCTTATCAAGGATATTACCTATTAAAGATTTCCATAAATTTCATTTAGTTTCGGCTCGGCTTTGAGCTGCTAAGGACATAAGCAATTGATGCAGAATACAAATCGGTGTCTTGTCATCGCCCCCCACCCAGACGATGAAACCCTGGGCTGTGGCGGCACTATCTTGAAGTTAAAGGCGCAGGGTACAGTGGTTCACTGGCTTATTGTGACAACCATCGACGGCGTTTCTGGTTTCCCTCAGGAACGAGTGCACGCCCGTGCCAGAGAAATTGATGCAGTTAAAGAGGCTTATGGGTTTAATGACGTTCATCACTGTTCATTGCCCTCTGCTGCCTTGGATACCCTTGGGAAAGGTGAGCTAATCGGAGCAGTGGGTAATATCATTAAAAATATAAAACCAGAGAGGGTTTATATTCCTTACAGAAATGATGCCCATAGCGATCATGCCGCTGTATTTGATGCAGCAGTAGCAGCCACTAAAACTTTTCGATCTCCGTTCGTGAAAGCGATATACGCGTATGAGACTTTGTCTGAAACAGATTTCGGCTTACGACCAGATGATTTGGGGTTTCGCCCCAATCTTTATGAAGACATTAGCGGCTATCTGGACAAGAAAATTGAGATAATGTCCCTGTTTGATGGAGAGATGGGAAAATTTCCTTTCCCTCGCAGTGAGGAATGCCTTAGGGCACTTGCAACTCTACGAGGCGCGCAAGCAAATTGCCAAGCTGCTGAAGCTTTTATGATACTCAAGGAAATACGTTAAGCCATGTCTGTTATGATAATAGCTGAAGCTGGTGTCAACCATAATGGTGATCGTGATCTTGCATTTCAGTTAGTGGATGCTGCCGCCGAATCCGGTGCTGATGCGGTCAAGTTTCAGACCTTTAATGCAGAACGCCTAGCAGCAGTAACGGCACCAAAAGCTCAGTATCAGAAAAATACGACGGATGAAGCTGAGTCTCAGCTTGCCATGCTAAAAAAGCTGGAGCTACCTGAAAGCTGGCACGAAGACTTACAGGATCATGCTCAGCAGAAGGGTATAGCCTTTATTTCGACTGCTTTTGATCGCCAAAGCCTCAGCTTCCTGCAAACCTTGAATTTACCCTTTTACAAGATCCCTTCTGGTGAAATCACTAATGCACCCTTGCTTTGGGATTTTGCTGCTACGGGCAAGCCCTGTATCTTATCGACAGGCATGGCAACGCTAAGTGAAGTTGAACAGGCTCTAGCAATTCTGGCGCACGGATACTCCTTTAAACAGGAACCTAAGAGCTTAAATGAAACCTGGGAGTTCTGGAGCCAACCGCAAGCTTATGAAGCAATCAAAAACAAGGTTACACTGCTGCACTGCACCTCCTGCTATCCAACTCCTCTGGATCAAGTCAATCTAAAAGCTATGGACACACTGGCAACTGCTTTTCAGTTACCTGTAGGTTACTCTGACCATACTCAGGGGTTATTGGTATCTGTAGCAGCAGTAGCTCGTGGAGCCAAAGTTATTGAGAAACACTTTACCCTGGATCGTGAGTTAGCAGGTCCCGATCATAAAGCCTCATTAGAACCTGATGAACTAAAGGAACTCGTTCAGCAAGTGCGATCAGTCGAGCAACTTATCGGAACAGGCCACAAGGCTCCCCACCCTGGCGAATGGGATACACGCAAAGTGGCACGTCAGAACCTGTTAGTTTCTCAGGCTGTACAGCAGGGTAAGACACTGAATAAATCAGCTCTCACCACAGCTAGAACTGGCCAGGGCATCAGTGCGATTTATTACTGGGACTATCTAGGAACACCTGCGAGAAAAGACTATAAACCTGGCGAAGCATTATGAGTCTGCCAGTCATTCTGCTGGGTGCAGGCGGACATGCCAAAGTGGTTCTGAATCTCTTGCAGTTAATTAAATCTCCTCTGTCAGGTGTCATTGACCCCAAGCTGAAGCACAAAGGAATAAAAGAATGGCGAGGATTACCCGTGCTGGGTGAAGACTCAGATGTGTACAAGTATCCACCCAATAAAGTCCTGCTAGCTAATGGTTTAGGCAGTTTGCCAGGGAAAAACCTTCGCCAAACCCTTTTCAAACAGTTCAAAAAATCGGGCTATACTTTTATCACTCTGGTGCATCCTACAGCCATCATTGCAGATGGGGTTGAACTGGCCGAAGGCGTACAAGTCATGGCAGGGTGTATTCTGCAAACGGATGTTCTAATTGATGAAAACACGCTGATCAATACAGGCACTCAACTGGACCATGATTGCAAGGTAGGTAAACATTGCCACTTGGCACCAGCCGTTGTCTTGTCTGGCAACGTTAATGTTGGGAATTATTGTCATTTAGGGCCCGCAAGTTGTGTAGTCCAAGGCTGTCATCTAGGACAAGGAGCCGTTCTGGGAGCTGGCTCTACACTGCTTTATGACTTACCAGAAGGCCACAAATATTTGGCGGCTAAACCCCAGCAAGCCACCAAGCATTCACAGTGAATTAAAGATGAAAAATTGGCAAGACACTCTTGTTCAACCAACGATTTCTCTGGAAGGAGCCATTGAGAAGTTGGATTTATCAGCACAGCAGATTCTTCTTGTAACCGACGAAGACAAAAAGCTTATAGGTACAGTAACAGATGGAGATGTACGCAGAGCACTACTAAAGCGCCTGGATTTAGCCACACCCGTCGTTCAAATAATGAACAAACAGCCCAAAGTCGCTACTGCTGACTGGAGTAAAGCTCGTTTACTGTCCTTTATGGAACAGCAGCAACTCTTACAATTGCCAGTTGTAGATACTGATCAACAAGTAACTGGCCTTGAGACACTTCATGGATTACTTCAAAAACCCAGGCAGGATAACCCCGTCTTTTTAATGGCTGGTGGTTTTGGAAAACGCCTGCACCCCTTGACCAAAACTTGTCCAAAGCCGTTACTCAAAGTAGGTGATAAGCCGATTCTTGAGCTGATTCTGGAAAGCTTTGTCAGTTCCGGTTTTCATCGCTTTTATATCTCCACCCACTATATGCCTGAAAAAATTCGTGAGCATTTTGGCGATGGCAACCGCTGGGGCGTTAGTATCACCTATATTCATGAAGATAGACCACTGGGAACTGCTGGCGCCTTGGGCCTTCTTCCTAAAGATGAGATTGATCAACCCTTATTCATGATGAATGGCGACCTTTTGACCACCTTGAACTATCTTTCTTTGCTTGGTTTTCATGAGGAACATGGGGGCAGCGCAACCCTTTGTGTCAGGGAGTATGAACATCAGATACCCTATGGCGTCATTGAATCCAGAGATCATCAGGCTCTTGCCATTAAGGAGAAGCCCACTCAAACCTTTAATGTTAATGCTGGCATCTATCTGCTATCACCTAAATTGGTTAAACAAGTGCCAGCCAACCACCCTCTAGATATGCCGGAACTACTGCAGCAGGAAATTAATAATGGCAAGGTAGTCAACCTTTATACTCTAACTGATTACTGGCTCGATATTGGCAGGATGGATGATTTCAATCGAGCACAAACTGATGCCAGCGAGTTATTCAATGATTGAGTACACGCATAAAGTCCTGGCTGTAATTCCAGCAAGAGCTGGTAGCAAGCGTTTACCAGGCAAGAATACCAAGTTGCTGGCAGGCAAACCCTTGGTGCAGTGGACTCTTGACCTAGCATTAGAGTCACCGGAAATTGACTTGGTAGCAGTCACCAGTGATGATCCACAAATTCTAAACCTAGCTTCAAACCAAAAGGATTGCTATTGCCTAGAAAGGCCGGCGGAACTTTCAAGTGATACAGCGACGACTTTTGCTGTACTTAAACACACACTCGAAGAGTTAAATCATAAAGGAATTCACCCAGAACTAACTCTTTTGCTTCAGCCCACCTCACCACTTAGAAACCAGCAAGATATTCAGAAAGGCTTTAATCTATTTCGCGATAAAAAAGCCAATAGTGTGATTAGTGTTTGTCCAGTAGAGCACTCTCCCCTTTGGTGTAATACGCTTGATGATAGCGTGAGTATGGATAGATTCTTGTCCCCAGATATATTGAACAAGCGTAGCCAGGATCTACCACAGCACTATCGCCTTAATGGAGCATTTTATCTTGCGAAATCCAACTTACTGCTGAAAAATCAAGGTTTTTTTATGGTCAAGTCTCACGCTTTAGTGATGCCTACTGAAAGATCTATAGATATTGATACATTATATGACTATGAAATAGCAGAATTTTTGATGAAGAGGTACTTCAAATTAAGCACACAGGCAGATTCAAGCAAATAATTTAAAATGAGAGCAGCAGTAAATTTCAAGTAGTTCATCTATATCATCAGAAAGCAAACGATACCAAGCAATCAATTTTAATCACCACACAATACAATCAATTAAATATAATTTAAAAAAGCCTGAAGGACTTGAAATGCGAATACTTCTAGTTGCCTACGATAATGAATCCTACATCCATTGATTTCCTCAAGGGCTTGCTTATATAGCTTCAGTCTTTCGTGAAAAAGGAGCAGACGTAGAGGTATATCATCAGGATGTACACCATTATCCAGGTCAACATTTAACAGAATACCTGGATAATAATGAATTTGATGCAGTATGCGTTAGTGTTATTGGTGGGTATTACCAATACTATAAGCTTCTAAAGATATCAGAGGCAATCAACAACTCTAAAAAAAGACCTGCATATATTCTTGGCGCTCACGGACCCGCACCAGAACCAGATTATTTTATGCGTAAAACAGGTGCTGATGTTATTGTAATTGGTGAAGGTGAAAATACGGCGGCAGAATTGTGTGATGTTCTTTCGGGCATCAAGAATTATTCTGATGTAGCGGGAATTGCATACCGTGAAAATGATAAAACTATCATGACTAGGCCACGTGAGCTGATACAGGATATCGAAAAAATACCGATGCCTGCGTATGACCTATTTAATATTGAGCATTATAGAGCATTGCGAATGCCTCACGCTTCCAGTACAGATTTTATTATGCCTGTTCTTTCTGGTCGCGGTTGCCCTTTTAAGTGTAATTTTTGTTATCGGATGGATAAAGGTTTTCGCGCACGTTCACCTGAGTCAATAATTGAAGAAATACGTTTTCTTCAAGAAAATTACGGAATAACCTATATTGCCTTTTCTGATGAACTGCTGATGTCATCGGTACAAAGAACTGAAGAGATTTGCAATGCATTAATAAAGGCAAATGTGAAAATTAAGTGGGAATGTCAAGGAAGATTAAACTATGCCAAGCCTGGCCTTCTTAAATTAATGAAGATGTCTGGTTGTGTTTTCATTAATTATGGAATCGAAGCTTTTGACAATCAAATTCTTCGAAATATGAAAAAAGGGCTTACAACCAAGCAAATTGTTGAGGGTATCGAGGCAACACTCGATGCAGGTATAAGTCCCGGATACAATATTATTTTTGGTAATATTGGAGAAAATTTTGAAACACTTAAAAAGGGTGTAGACTTCTTGCTTAAATAAGATGATGGCTCACAGATGAGAACCATTCGTCCTGTAACTCCTTATCCGGGAAGCCCCCTCTATTACCATGCTATAGAAAAAGGTCTACTTGGTGGTGTTGAAGATTTTTATGAAGTAAAACACGTAAACTCTGATCTTCTCGCTGTAAATTTTACCGAATTATCAGATGATGAGTACTACAAGGCACTACACTGGGCCAACAAACAATTACTTGAACGATATTTCGAGAAGAAAAAGATAAGTGTTCAGAATCAGTTAGATGATCTTTATGGAAATAAAAACACGAATTTTCGTGGCTTCAGACAAACCTGAGAAGTACACTGAATATTTTGCAATAGACAACAGAGATACTTATGGAAAAACCTGCAAACACATACAGCCCTATTGTCGTTAAAAATAGACTAAATTCCTGGATCAATTATTATAAAAAAAACAATACTAACTGCAGTCATGCTGAAGCGATATTTCAAATAAAAAATTCACTACAACAAAAAGAATCAGAAGTTTGCAAAGGTATAAATAAAACTCTAGAACTAACCTTGTTGACCAAACAGTGGTTCGAGTCTGAAAAAAATGCCAGAAAGCTAGAATACAAAGGAATAAATTTAGGCTGTTGCATAAATATGCGCGTTGCCAATGTATTCTCTAACTATCTAAGCAATAAAAAGGATTAGTATGTCTAAGCCAAAGGCTCTATTGCTCAACACGCTTTCAAAAGAATCAACTGCAGCACTTAACGTAATACGCTATTTGCCAGACTATACTATTCTGGTCCCAACATCTTTAATGACCGCTCCAACGCATGTTGAAAAGAACTATAAGATAGTGACACTGGAAAGTCTTTTACCTGATGGCCATCAGCATGACTATAAAATGCCCAACCCAGGAGATATCAGTCTTGATGGCTATCCTGATCATCTTCGAAAATCAGTTGAACAACTTTTTTTAGGCCGTGCAGGTATTGCTGCCACTTTAGTAGATGCCCTTGATATTGCTTTAGAAAAATATGAGATTAAAGCATTCATTACAAGTAACGAAACTTTTATACATGAGCGTGTTTTAGGTGGCTGGGCAAAATCTCGTAAGGTCCCCGGAATTCATGTTAATCACGGGTTTCTAATGAGTCCACAAGTTAGTGCTTATCAGCACACTGATTGTGAATATTTTTTCTCAGCCTCAGCTTACGATACGGAAAGTTACCTTGCCACATCCACCCATCCAGATGACTGCACACCTATAGAGACAGGACTTATCCACCTTGATAAATATCGCTTACTTCTAGAAGAACCTGCTCGTGAGGTTCTTTTTAGTGCTCTTAATCTCGATCCTAAACTAAGATTAGTTACTTTTTTCCCAACTATAGCAAACACGAGTCATTTAAAACTAAAGGATGATATTCACAGAAGAAGCCTTGAACGTTCGATATTGTTTGCCAAAGCTACCCTTGATAAGCATCCTGACGTAGCTTTTGTTTTCAAAGACAGACCAAGTAATGAAAAGTTTATTAAAGAGGAAGTCTTGCGACTGGCTAAAAAAATTGGTGTAGATTTTTCAAGATTTAGATATGTGTTTGATTATGCAGAACCTTACATAATAAACTCTGAAATAACAATTTCTTGTGCCTCAACAGTCACGATTGAATCCTTGGTGTGTGGTCGGCCACATCTAGTGTTTCTTGAAGCCACAGGCCCAGTAAAACTTTATCCTGAATATCATATACCCTTGCTTGATGCTGAAGAAATGGAAGAGAAACTTGATTTTCTTCTATCAAACCCTGATGAGCTTCAACTTTTCACTCTACAACAAATTGAAAATTCTTTTGATCTTGTAGGTCATTCTGGAGATGGGTATTCTAATATTCGTGCAAGCCTAGAAATCCTTAGAATAATTTACGAACCAGAGGCTCGACAAAGACTGCAACAAGATTTTGAGCTTCACCTAGAATGGCTTCAAGCAAATAACCGTATATCAGTCGATAACCTAGATGATCCACTCTCAGAATATTGGGCACTTGTCTCTTTATCCTCCGAACTTGACAGTCGTTTCAAAAAATCTGAATCTGCTTATCAAAAATGGCTACGTAAAACCCATATCAAAGAACTAGACGGTCAGTTAATGGGTGAGCGCTTGCAAGGTTGGCGTAAACAACCTACTTTCCATCTGGTTTTCTGTGTCGACCAAACCCTTTTCACTGCTTTGGCGCAAAGTCTGGAAAGTCTTGATCACCAGATGTATAAGAACTTCGGTGTATCTGTGTTGAGTACTGTTGACTGCCCAGATTCAGAACTGTTTGCGAACCTTAACTTACAATGGCTAGTTTCAGATAATCCTTTTAACGAATTGACTGCAGTCGTTAATGATGTAGAGTCTGACTGGGTTATCCTGTTTCAGCCTGGTGATATTCTGCACCCTACCGCTCTGTTCCACTATGCAGATTATTCTAACCAAAATCCGGATTGGATGTTGATGTACTGTGATGAAGATCATCTAGACTCCAAGGACGATTCATCCGATACGGATCTTGATGAGCTAAAACGTATTCGTCCCATCTTCAAGCCGGATTTCAATATTGATCTTTTACGCTCCGTCTCCTATCTTGGACGTAGCACTGCCTTAAGGCGGGATGCAATCCTTGCACTGGAAGGGTTGTCAAACGTTCCTTTTCAGCAAACGGATCAATTTGCTTTTCAGCTTGCTGAACAAATGGACCGCCCACTTATTGGCCATCTTCCTTTCGTTCTCAATCATCGTTCTGACGCATTAGACTCATTTTTGCAAGATGATGAACATGAAAAAGTCTCTGCCTTATTAAGGCTTGAGCACCTTCACCGATGCGGTTTTCCAAATGCTGCAATTCAGCCTGGCCTCTACTCTTCCACGTTCATCAATCGCTACAATGACACTGTACTTTCATCCCAAGAATCTGTCGATTTATTGATGCTTTTTCCTGCACTTGATGAAGAACAGATCTATGAATCTGTAACATCACTCTTCAGGATTGATGCAGGTTCTTTTTTTCAGCTACACATTTTCATTCGAGATCCGGATACGGTGAGATCTTGGCTAAATTCTGTTTGGCCGGGTGAAACCTTTCCAGCTAACTTGCATTTTCATCCCATACCGTGCGGAAGTAATTTAAGCCAAGTTATCAATCGCATGGTCGAGTCAGTAACCTCTAGGTTTTTTGCCTTAGTCTCTTACGATTGCCATTTTGTCCAGCCAGGTTGGCTAGAAAAAATGCTTGATCCTATGAGTCGCCCCGAAATTGGAATTGTTGGACCTCGACTCGTGACACCTAAAGGACGAATCTTCAGTGCCGGTCAGATTTTCGGGTTACAAAACCAGCCAGTTGGTGATTTTTTAAAGGGTTTCTATCTTGAGCAGGAAAACCAGGATATGACAAGGGCATGGTGTGATCAGAATTTCAACGCCCTTAATCCTACTTTTTTGCTAATGGCCAGGGATTTATGGCATGAAATGGAAGGAATAGATGAAGATTTTACCAGTTTACTAGGGCTGACTGATTTGCAACTTCGCATGCGTCAGGCTGGTTACTTACATTTGTGGTCATCTCAGACTACGATCGCTGTCCGGGGTGCCAGTTATTCATATCACCACCAATTTATGGAGAAGGATGAAGATCTGCTCTATGGTCGTTGGCTTAACGTGATGCAACGGGATTCAGCATTCAATCCCAACTTGTCTTTATCGTCATCGGGCACAGAACCCGATACCGAGTTTTCCGGCAATTGGCATCCCGATGTTGCTCAACGACCAAGATTTTTTTGCGCTGCCTTGAGTGTGGACCCTCTGGAATTCAACCACATCAATGAGCACCCTTTATTTTCATGGTTGAGAGATCTCCAAAAAAATGAATATATTGAGTACGCTAGCAATTCCATTTTTGTCGCTGACGAGAAACAAGAATTGCATCCTAGCGTTTTGAGTTTAAGTCGCATTGATCCCGATTTTATCATTTACATTGGTCACCCACGGGGTGAGACTTTGTTTAAGCAGTTGCGTAATTTTTCTTCCTCTAGTCAGTTAGCCACCGTTCGTACCACCGCAGATCTAAAAGCTTGGCTCTCCTGCTTTCAGTATCTTGATGGAGTTTTGTTTGCCTCCCCTTTTGATAGTTGGAGCTCCGTTGCTAAATTTTTTGAAGTTGAGATTCCTAACCTTTATGTCATGCCGGAAATTCTCTACCCCGATTCGACGGGCTGGCTGAAGCTTTCTAGCTTAAAGCCCCGCCAAATGGCAGTTTCAGGCTAAAGATTTTTTTCAAAAAAAAATCTAAAGTTCCAAAGGATGCTACCGATAAAGTGAATGTCCCCGGACATTTTACCTACTGAAGGAGTACTACAATGTCTCTAGTAATCAACACCAACATTTCAGCCTTGAACGGCGCACGCAACCTGTCCAACACTCAGGATGCTCAGGCTCAAACTTTCAACCGTCTGTCTACTGGTCTTCGCATCAACTCCGCAAAAGATGATGCAGCAGGCCTCTATTTGGCACAAAGCCAGACTAAAGATATCAGAGGTCTGGAAATGGCGACTCGTAATGCTGGTGATGGCATTTCGATGGCGCAAACTGCTGAAGGTGCCCTGGATCAGATTCAAACCAACCTACAGCGTATTAACGAACTGGCCATCCAGTCAGCTAACGGTACCTACGACACAGCTGCTCGTAACGGTCTTCAAAAAGAGGTTGACCAGCTTACTCAGGAAATCGCTCGTATTACCGAAACTACTGAGTTTAACGGCCAAAAGCTGCTTAGCTCTGCCGCTGAAAGTCTGACTATGCAGGTTGGTAACCAAAATGGTACTGGCTATCGTGTAGATGCAGGTTTGTCTGGTGGCTTGGTTGCCGCAGTTAAAGCTGGTGATGTTGCCAATGCTGGTGATGCTCTTAGTGCCATCCAAGGTAAAGGGCTTGACGGCACCAAGGCAATTGATATCTCTTCTCAAACTGCTGCTCAGAGTGCAATTGCGAAAACTCGTTCTGCAATCGATGGTATCTCTGCCGAACGCGCTACCTTTGGTGCTGTTATGAATCGTTTCGAAGCGGTTATTTCTGGCAACCAAACTTACTCTGAGAACTTGCAGGCAGCACGTAGCCGTGTTCAGGATGCTGACTTTGCTGAAGAGACTTCTAAACTGGCTAAACAGCAGGTACTCCAGCAAGCAGGCGTCGCCGCTCTGGGTCAGGCTAACGCCTCAACTCAGGTTGTACTGGGTCTGCTGTAAGCTATATGCTTTCGCAAACCTTTGTCTGATGCCGGGCTTTTCCCGGCATTTCAGACTACTTACGAACCCCAGCTATTTTTAACTGGGGTTCTTTTTTTAGGTTCATCGCACTCTATCTGAAAAAGGCTGCTTCTATTTGCAGAAAAAAATCTGCGTTGTCCTAGTGGCTATAGCTTCGCCTGGCGGACTTTACTAATTGCCCGGTTATAAATGGGGGAAATAACCCTAATCTTTCTTCTTCGTCTACCTCTTATCTGCTTAGGAAAAAAGTAAATCTAGCAGTCTTTATTAACAATTTTTCTAAAGTTGCCCTTCAGTCTGCCGATAACTAAGATTAAGTAAATGTACAAGGGTGAGGTGAGCCTTATGGCCTCAGAAGTTTTGATAAATTCCGTGCCAGCCACAGCCACAATTTCAGATCATCTTCTCCCTGACAACTTGTCTGCTAAAAACGTGAGCAGTTTAGCGAGCCACGATTCTGCTGAGAAGCCTTTGTTGGCTAATTCTGCCTTACACTCCAAGCTGCCAGTCAGCGAAGAAAAGCAGAAAAGTGAAGATGAACTTTCTCCTGAAGAACTCAGTCAACTCATTGATGAGATCAACTTGGCATTTTATTTGCAGAACAGATCACTAAAGTTTCAAATTCATAATGAGACAGAAGATTTCGTGGTCAAAGTCATCAATACGAAAACAGATGAGGTTATCCGCCAGTATCCTTCAGAAGAGATTTTGGCTCTTCGAAGTCGTTTAATCGAAGGCGATACTGAGTCCTTTTCAACCCAGGTTTACTAAGTTTCTTACGTGAGGTAAGCATTATGTCAGGCATTAGTTTTAACGGTTTAGGCTCAGGCATTCCTGTCCAGCAGATCGTCGAAGCCACGATTGAGGCTGAATCCGTCCCGCTTAAATACATGCAGCGAGATAAGGAATTCTATAGCTCTCAAATTAGTGCACTGGGGCAAATCAGCAGTCGACTCAGTAGTCTGAGCGATGCAATGAACGATTTGCGCGGTCTGGATAAATTCCAGCAGTTGGCTGCAAAATCCAGTAAAGAAGACCTTTTTACTGCTACCGCTGATCACCTGGCTGGTGCCACTTCTGGTAATTACAGTATTGATGTCTTGGCCGAAGCGCGTAACTACAAAATAGTCTCAGACTCACAAAGCACCACAGCAACTTTTACTGGTACTCTTGAGATTACTGATGCTGATAGCACCACTTTTAGTTTTGATGCTACCGGTATGACTCTAGATCAATTGCGTAAAGCAATTAATGATGAAGCAGGCCTTGATGGGAAGATATCTGCAACAATCGTCAATGAAGGCAACGATCAGGCACGCTTGGTACTTAAATCAGATATTTCTGGCGAAGATGGCCGTTTTACCGCGGATTTCTCTGGTGTAGACATTGCGCGAGACGAAGAGCTCTCATCATACAGCCAAACTTATAGAGATTCTTTACCTCCTCCCCAGAGAGCTGATTACGACGCCCTCTTTACCGATGCGGATAAGAACCTTGATGCTCATATCCAGGTCGATGGTATCGATGCCTACAGCTCTACGAATACTTTTACTAATGTTATCACTGGGGTTGATATTGAACTGACTCAGGGTGCCAGCACGCTGGATAACACCTCCTCAACCCTGGATGTTAGCCGTGATGACCAAGCTATCAAGGATAATATTGATGCCTTTGTCAAAGCCTATAATGATGTTGTCATCCATTTGAATGAAGCCAAAAAAGGTTCTCTCTATGGAGATAGCACCATTCGCTCCATTCAGAATGAATTGCGCGAAGTACTGAATACCCCGACCGAGGGTACTGATGCTGCTGATACTCAGGACAATCTGCTGGCAATGATTGGTATCGAGACTTACGTTGATAAATCTTACGATCCTGAAGAAGGTGGCAACTCACGTAACGGTACTCTGGAAATTGATTCAGCCAAGCTGACTGAAGCACTGGACAACAACTTTGATGAAGTTGCCCGTATTATTGGAGCGTCCAGTGATCTTGATGCCAGCCAGCCTGATGGCTATGCCCAGCGTTTTGCTGATATGGCAGATCGCCTAGTCAGTGGCGGTGTCCGAGATGGCGAAGCTTATAAAGGATTATTGCAAATCCGTAAAGACGGTTTAAATAGTCAGGTGGATCGCCTGGATGATCGTATGGAAGCCACCAATCGGCGGCTTGATCTGCTCGAAGAACGCCTCTATAGCCAATTCAATGCTATTGAGGGTATGGTTGCCAACTATCAATCCACGGGTAACTATATCGCCCAACAGATGGCTAGCCTTCCAGGCTATGGCTAAACTTCCCACTTGGCGAAGCTTGAGTACAAGGGTATCCTTTTGGATGCCCTTTTTTTGTCCTATCAATGGAGTAACTGCAAATGGTCTATAAAAAGCAACTACGTGGTGCTGCCCAATATGCACAAGGGACCAGTCGCGAAGCTGAGGTTATGGAAGCTAGTCCCTATCGACTTATCCAAATTCTTATGGAAGCGTTAATGGGCCGTTTGGCTGCAACCAAAGGTGCAATTGAACGTAAAGATGCTCTTGCTAAGACCCAAGCTGGCAACCGAGCACATTCTATTATAACAGAGCTAAGAACATCTCTAGATTATGAAAAGGGCGAAGAAGTCGCTATAACTCTGAATAGCCTCTACGATTACATGGGCAGGCGATTGGTTCAGGGTATGGCTGCTGAAAATCCTGCCATGATTGAAGAAGTCATTAATCTAATGAAACCCGTGAAAGAAGGCTGGGATGGCATCAAGGATGAAGCTGAAAGAATCTTAACCGTAGATAAATAACGTTTGGCATGTAGTTTGCTCTATTAATAATCAGTACCCTGGCAATAGCCAGTTAGGGGTCAAAACGGCAAGAAGTTGCCGAAATTAACGGCAAATTCTTGCCAAGACTGTTACTGAAAAGGAGCACGATTATGGGTCTGGTTCTTAACACTAACATGGCGGCCATGAACGCCTCTCGTAACCTTAATAGCACTCAGGATGCACAGGCTACTACCTTTCAACGCCTATCAACTGGTCTTAGGGTTAATTCTGCAAAAGATGATGCTGCTGGCCTCTATCTGGCGCAATCGCAAACCAAGGATATCCGTGGTCTGTCCATGGCTACACGCAATGCTGGTGATGGCATTTCCATGGCTCAAACAGCCGAAGGTGCCCTGGATCAGATTACCAGTAACTTGCAGCGTATTAACGAACTAGCTATTCAATCTGCTAACGGCACCTATGATACTGGAGCCAGAAATGGTTTGCAGAAAGAGGTGGATCAGCTAACTATGGAGATTTCTCGTATCATCGAGACAACCGAATTCAATGGAAAAAATCTCCTCAATTCAGCAGCAACCCAGCTAACCCTGCAAATAGGTTTTACAAACGAGTCTGCTTCACAAATTGAAGCTGGAATACTATCCGGTGGCCTCGCTAGTATGACAGGCCCCGGTGCCACGGGCATTCAAAATATCATTAATCGTGGGTTCGGCTCAGGTGGTGCCATCAGTATTGCTACTCAAGCTTCTGCACAGGCTGCCATTACAACTACGCGGGATTCAATTGATAAGATTTCAGAACTACGCGCTACCTTTGGTGCTGTCATGAACCGGTTTGAAGCCGTAATATCTGGTAACAATATCTACGAAGAAAATTTGACTGCTGCACGTAGCCGCATTCAGGATGCTGACTTCGCTGAAGAAACTTCCAACCTGGCTAAGCAGCAAGTGCTTCAGCAAGCTGGCATTGCTTCACTTTCCCAAGCAAACCAATCCAGCCAGGCAATTCTGGGCCTGCTGTAATCGTCAAATAAACGACCTAGCGGCTCCATTGTGGGGCCGCTTTGTTTTTTACAGGTCTTCCGCTAAACTCTGTTGTTGATAATTAGTCAAGGAACAGCACTCATGGCAAGGCGTTTAACTCCCTATCAGATGAAAAAATCAGCTCAAGCCTGGGCTGATCAGGTCAATAACAACCGCCACCTGGAAGTGGAAGTGCAAGAGGCAGATGCTCATAAGCGCACATCCATGCTTTATAAAGCGCTTCTTTCTCATCTACAGGATTCTATTAGTGCCTTGAGTCGTAATGACCAGGTTTCTGCAGGGAAATGGCTGAATAAATCACAAAGTTGCCTGAATGAACTCAGGGTAACCCTTCGTCACGATATTGAACCCGAAATCTCGAGGAATCTTGATAGTCTTTACGAGTATTGTGGTCGCTTGCTGGCAAAAGCCAAGGCTACGCGCAACCCTGAGCCTGTAGAAGAGGCGGTCAAACTCTTGACGCCTATCCAGGAGGCCTGGGATCAGGTTCATTCAGAGGCCATGAAGTTCCGTGAAGATCTTGCTGAATTCCAGAAGAATCAAGCTGCTAAATCCCAGCAGGGAAGCCATGAGTAAACCCTCATCAGGAAACATTGACGAACTCTCCCAGGCAGAAGCCTTGAAACAAAGTCTCAAGGCCACTCGCCGACTGATCATTGAGTTTGACAAGATCACCCGCGAAGAAACAGAACAGGACACAGCCAAGCTGGAGAAACTCACCGCCATCCGTGAGCAGCTGATCTATCAGGTTTTTTCCAAAGACTGGTCAGAAAAGCAAGTCCAGCAACACTTAACCGAACTTAAACAACTGGAACAACTAGATCAACAGTTGCGGGACCTCGGCCAAATACTCCGCGATCAGCTTCACAACCAACGCTCAGCCAATCAACTCAATCGCAAAGCCGTCAATGCCTATGGCTCGGCCAAGGGTCAATTCCAACGCTGAACCACCACTGTTTGTTCATACAGCATCTGTTATAATCCCCTCTTTACGTTTAACCTCTTAGCCAAGGATTCCCATGCTTCCTTCTATTGCCAAGCGTCTGGCTGATGAACTCCAGGTGCGTGAAACTCAGGTTACTGCAACCGTCAATCTTTTGGATGAAGGGGCTAGTGTTCCCTTTATTTCCCGTTATCGTAAAGAAGTCACCGGCGGATTGGATGACAGCCAGCTGCGTAATCTGGATGAACGCCTGCGCTACCTGCGAGAGTTGGAAGAAAGACGTGAAGCTGTTCTCAGCTCCATTGATGAACAAGGCAAGCTTACCGAAGCACTTAAAAACGACCTGTTACAGGCTGAGACCAAGCAGCGCCTTGAAGACCTCTATCTTCCCTACAAACCCAAGCGCCGTACCAAGGCACAAATTGCCCGCGAAGCCGGCTTAGAGCCCCTTGCCGAGGCATTACTACAAGACCCCAGCCTGGATCCACAAGCCCAAGCCAGCACCTATTTAAATCCCGAAGCAGGCTTTGACACAGAAAAAGCTGTACTGGATGGTGCCAAACAAATCCTGATGGAAGGCTTTTCGGAGAACCCAGAGCTTTCCGGGCGTCTACGTGACCAACTCTGGAATGAAGGCCTGCTATCCAGTCGCGTTTTACCCGGACAGGAAACTGCAGGCAATAAGTTCAGCGACTACTTTGAGCATGACGAATCCTTGAAAAAAACGCCGTCGCACCGTGCTCTGGCCATGTTCAGAGGACGTAATGAAGGCTTCCTGTCTTTGAATATCAAACTGCCCAACGAAGAAGAACTCAAGGCCCACCCTGCTGAAGCGGTTATTGCCGAAGAGTACAAGATTCAAGATCAGGGACGTCCGGCTGACAAGTGGCTAAGCGAAGTGGTTCGCTGGACCTGGAAAATCAAACTCTATACCCGCCTGGAAACCGAGCTGCTGACCCGCTTGCGCGAACAAGCCGAGGAAGCAGCCATCAAGGTTTTTGCTGAAAACCTGAAGGATTTGCTGTTGGCCGCACCGGCAGGTCCTCGCCCCACCCTGGCCCTGGACCCGGGCTTAAGAACAGGCGTTAAAGTCGCTGTGGTGGATTCTACCGGCAAACTGGTCGATCATGACACCATTTATCCGCATGCACCTCAGAACAAATGGACAGCGGCTCTGGCTGTTCTGGCCGGACTCTGCAAAAAACACCAGGTAGAGCTGATTGCCGTTGGTAACGGCACTGCCAGCCGAGAAACCGATAAACTGGCAGGTGAGCTTATTAAAGGCTTGGCCAAAGAAACCCAGCTAAAAATCAGCAAGGTGATGGTCAATGAGGCCGGAGCCTCCATCTATTCCGCCTCGGAATTTGCTGCCCGGGAATTTCCCAACCTGGATGTCACCCACCGCAGCGCCGTCTCCATTGGCCGTCGCCTGCAGGACCCTTTGGCCGAACTGGTCAAGATCGAGCCCAAATCTATCGGCGTGGGCCAATACCAGCACGATGTTTCCCAAGTTCAGCTGGCCCGTACGCTGGATGCAGTCGTTGAAGACTGCGTTAATGCTGTGGGTGTTGATCTCAATATGGCCTCTGCCCCGCTACTGGCTCGTGCGTCCGGCCTTAACACCAGTTTGGCAGAAAATATTGTTGCCTGGCGGGATGCCGAAGGTGCGTTTACCGAGCGTAAGCAACTCCTCAAGGTCAAGCGTCTGGGTCCCAAGGCCTATGAACAGTGTGCCGGCTTTCTGCGCATTATGGGGGGGGGAAACCCGTTAGATGCCTCTGCAGTCCACCCTGAAGCCTATCCTCTGGTCGAGAAGATTGCCCGCACCCAGGATCGTGATGTCGCCAGTCTTATTGGTGACAGCCGCTTTTTGAACAGTCTCAATCCATCCGATTACACTGATGATCAATTCGGTCTGCCCACCGTCAAGGATATTATCAAGGAACTGGATAAACCAGGCCGTGACCCCCGTCCTGAATTCAAGGCTGCCGAATTTCTGGAAGGGGTGGAAGAAATGAAAGACCTCAAACCCGGCATGATTCTGGAAGGTGCGGTCACCAATGTTGCCAACTTCGGGGCCTTTGTCGATATCGGTGTTCACCAGGATGGCCTGGTTCACATCTCGGCCTTGTCTGATACCTTCGTCAAGGACCCCAGAGAAGTCGTTAAAGCCGGTGACATCATCAAGGTCAAGGTCATGGATGTCGATCTGGAGCGCAAGCGTATTGCCCTCTCCTGCCGCATGAGCGATCAACCTGGCGAACAAGCAACGGGCACTAGTGGTCAGAAAAAAAGCGGTGGGCAAGCACGTTCCAGCCAGAAGCACCATCAAAGCCAGGGCAAAATGCAGGGCAACACCCTGGGCGATCTGCTCATGGCTGCCCAGAAAAAGAAACAAAAAAGCTGAGCTACGCGAAGATAAAAGCATTACAGGGAGGTAATGCTGAACACCTGTTTCTTTTTGCCCGAGGCCAACCCAAGGCTACAAGAATAACAGGAAGGAAGACGCCAAAAAGGCGAAAAAAGATAATATTGATAGAGAAATGGTGGGCCCAGCAGGACTTGAACCTGCGACCAATCGATTATGAGTCGACTGCTCTAACCAACTGAGCTATGGGCCCCGAAACAGACTCTAAAAACGAGCCAGAATCATACCAGAAAGCCTTGTCGGATCAAGGCTTTCTGGTTGCTTGTTGCTACTCGTCCAGGAAGGAACGCAGGGAGTCACAACGGGAAGGGTGGCGCAGCTTACGCAGGGCCTTGGCTTCAATCTGACGTATCCGCTCGCGGGTTACGTCAAACTGCTTGCCGACTTCCTCCAGCGTATGGTCGGTATTCATATCAATACCAAAACGCATGCGCAGAACCTTGGATTCGCGGGCAGTCAGACCGGAAAGGACACCACGGGTCGCTTCTACCAGACCTTCACCAGTTGCCGAATCCACGGGCGACTCCAGATTGGTATCTTCGATAAAGTCACCCAGATGGGAGTCTTCATCATCACCAATTGGCGTTTCCATGGAGATGGGTTCCTTGGCAATCTTGAGTACCTTACGAACCTTGTCTTCCGGCATTTCCAGGCGTTCACCCAGCTCTTCAGGCGAAGGCTCGCGCCCCATTTCCTGCAGCATCTGGCGCTGTACCCGGTTGATCTTGTTGATCGTTTCAATCATATGAACCGGAATACGGATGGTTCTGGCCTGGTCCGCGATGGAACGGGTAATGGCCTGACGAATCCACCAGGTAGCATAGGTCGAGAATTTGTAACCGCGACGGAATTCAAACTTGTCGACCGCCTTCATCAAACCGATGTTGCCTTCCTGAATCAGATCCAGGAATTGCAGACCCCGGTTGGTGTACTTCTTGGCAATCGAAATCACCAGACGCAGGTTAGCCTCGACCATTTCTTTCTTGGCTCGACGGCTTTTGGCCTCGCCAATGGAAAGACGACGGTTGATTTCTTTCAGATCAGAAACCGGCAGATCAAAGCTTTCTTCGTAGGAACGAATACGCTTTTGAGCACGCTGAATATCCAGACGATAAGGACGCAGTTTCTTGGCGATGGTATCGTCTTTTTCCAGAATGCCTTCAATCCAGGCCGGATCAGCTTCCTGACCGGGGAAACTGGCAATAAAGTCAGCACGGGGCATCTTGGCTTTGCCCACACACAGCTTCATGATGCTGCGCTCCTGATTGCGAATATCCGCAACCGTATCACGAACATGGCTCACCAGGCGCTCATAGTGCTTGTTGGACAGCTTGAAAGGTGCAAAGAGGTCACCCAGGTGACTCAACTCTTTTTGCGCCTCTGCACTCTTGAAGCCCTGCTTTTCGATGATCTTGTTGGTTTTATCCAACTGTTCACGCAAGGCTGTAAAGCGAATCCGAGCCTCTTCAGGATCCGGCCCGCTGACCGCTGCCTCGTCATCATCATCGTCAGATGAATCCGAATCATCGTCATCATCATCTTTCTTGGCTTCAGGCTTGGGTGCAGGTGGTGCAACCGGTTTGGCTGGCGGAATCGCTTCTTCTACCGGGTCGATAAAACCGGCAAAAACATCCGTCAAACGACCCGTCTCGGCTTCAATCACCTGATCATAGGAATCAATAATGCTTTGTACGGTACCGGGCAGGTATGCCAGCGCATGCATGACCTCACGAATCCCTTCTTCGATTCGTTTGGCGATCACGATTTCACCTTCACGGGTCAGCAGCTCAACCGTCCCCATTTCGCGCATATACATGCGTACAGGATCGGTAGTGCGACCGGCATCACTTTCTACGGCTGCCAGGGCGGCCACGGCTTCTTCTGCTACTGCCTCGTCGGTGGAATCACCGTCGGTCATTAGCAGGGTTTCCATGTCCGGGGCTTCCTCACTGACAGGAATGCCCATATCGTTAATCATGCGAATAATGTCTTCTACCTGATCCGGATCGGAAATCTCTTCAGGCAGATGGTCATTGACTTCCGCGTAGGTCAGGTAACCCTGCTCTTTACCGCGGGCGATCAATTCTTTCAGTCGAGATTGCTGCTGCGCGTTCCCGGACATAGAACCCCTATCTCAGCTATGCAAGAAACGTTGATGAGTTGACAGACGTGCTAGCCTGCCCATTGATAAGCGCGGAATACTAACACGCACAGAATATAAAGTCCATTTACCCATGACTCGGCGGCAACTGCTGCATTAACTGCATCAGCTCACGATTTTCTTCCTCAGAAAGCAGGCGAGTAGCTGCTGCTTCCAGCAAAGCCTGGTAGCGTTGCTGACTGTCCTTTTCACCCGTCAAAGAGCGCAGACGACTGCAAATGGCTTCAACTTCCAGCGCAGCCGCTTGTTTATCCAACTCTAGCGCTCTTTGGTAACTCACCCTCAGGGCTTCACCTTCTCGGGTGGCTGTCCAATAGGCTAGCAACACCTGGGGCGTTATGCTTGGATTTTTACGTAAATAATTAATAATCGGCAAGAATACATCCAGATCGGCCGCCTCCATTTGAGCAAAATCCAGATCCTCGGGTACCTGCTGAATGAGCTCGGGATAGCGGGCCAAAAGGCGAAACAGCTTTTCAACCAGGGTGGTGAGCTGCTGGCCCGAAGGCCGCCCCTGCTGAGGCGCTGAATGCCTTGCCGGAGCCGTTGTAGCCTGGACAGGGTCGGATTTGACGGGCAAAAGACTGGATGCTTCCAGGCCAGTCATTTGACTTAAACTGGCTAGCAAGCGTTTTTGCAAAAGACCGCCAGGCAAAGCCTGAAGTTTAGGCCGTGCTCTTTCGGCCAGGCGGATTTGTCCATCCAACTGCTTAAGATCCAACCCTGTGCTTAAATGTCGCACCAAAAACTCGGCCAGAGGCAAGGCCTGGTTCACCCGTTGCTCAAACAACCCCGCCCCTTCTTTACGCACCAGGGTATCCGGATCTTCACCCTGAGGCAGAAACAGAAAACGCGCCTGACGACCATCCACCATCTGCGGCAAAACATTATCCAGGGCTCTTTCTGCGGCCTGTTGACCCGCCGCATCGCCATCAAAACAGAAGACCACCTCATTCACCAGACGAAAAATACGTCGTAGATGCTCAGGTGTGGTCGCTGTACCCAAAGTGGCAACCGCACCCTGCACCCCCTGCTGGGCCAAGGCCACCACATCCATATAGCCTTCCACGACCAGCAGTTTCTCCAGGCGACCCGGCTGCTTGCGAGCTTCATAGAGGCCATAGAGCTCCTGCCCCTTGTGGAAAAGCGGTGTTTCCGGTGAATTCAGATACTTGGGTTTGCTGTCATCCAGCACCCGGCCACCAAAGCCAATCACCTGCCCGTGAACATTGCGTATGGGAAAGATCACGCGGTTACGAAAACGGTCATAAACCCGGCCGGTTTCTTCTTTCTGTGCCAGCAACCCCAATTCCAATTGCTGGGCCTCGGTAATACCCGCTTGAGTCAGTTGATCCTTAAGTGCACTCCATTGATCAGGAGCCACCCCCAGTCCAAAGGTTTGCAGAATGGCTTCGCTCAGGCCGCGCTTTTCTTTCAGATAAGTCAACCCCTCGAGGCCTTCAGGCTTATTCAGCTGCTGTTGAAAGAACTCCTGTGCCAACTGCATGGCCCGATACTGCTGTACCTGCTTTTCCTTTTGCCGTCTGGCTTCCTGCTGTTGTGCCGAGGTTTGCATCCCCTCTTCACGGGGCACATCCAAACCCTGCATACGTGCCAGGGCCTCAACCGCCTCGACAAAATCCAGATGATCATGCTCCATGATAAAGCTCAGGGCATTGCCCGAGGCTCCGCAGCCAAAACAATAGTAGAACTGCTTATCCGGACTGACGCTGAAAGAAGGAGACTTTTCATTATGGAAAGGACATAGACCCCAGTAATCCTTACCCTTTTTCTTCAGGGTAAGACGACTGGAAACCACCTCCACCAGATCACTTCTGGCAGCCAGGTCATCGATAAACTGTCTGGGAATCCGTCCGGCCATAGAAAAATCAACTCGCAATAAAAAGCGGATCTTAAACCTGGGTCTAAGATCCGCTCTAGGCGTTGCCTTGCGTCAAGACAACTTCAGCACACCTGCATTGCAGGGCGTCTATTAATACAGACGCTCGAAACGACGCTGTTCGCGCTGAAGTTTTTTCTGATGACGTTTGACAGCAGCAGCTTTTTTGCGCTTGCGCTCAGCCGTGGGCTTTTCATAAAACTCGCGACGACGCACATCAGCCAGTACACCGGCTTTTTCGCAAGAACGCTTGAAGCGGCGCAGTGCTACATCAAACGGCTCATTGTCTTTGACTTTAACAGCAGGCATTAAATCACCGTCCTTAATAAGGTAGGGTTGAAATTTTCAGTGTATTGCTGCTAACAGTGTTGACAGCAAGCCCTATAGTGTATCCCCAGAACAGGAGGAGTGCAAATACTTAGGTGCTTCCTTTATACTGGCGCCCGTCCGAATATTCACTGCTCGCGACGATCGGCTTACCCTGTCGAGAGCTGCCGCTACCACTTAATGATGACTACTGTGGAATATCCAAATGCTGGTTCTGGGAATTGAAAGCTCCTGTGATGAAACAGGCTTGGCTCTTTATGACACTGATAAGGGGCTACTCGCCGATGCGCTTTTCAGTCAGGTAGAGCTACACGAAGTCTATGGCGGTGTTGTACCCGAACTGGCCTCTCGTGATCATCTACGTCGCCTGACCCCCCTGGTTCGCCAGGTGATGAAGCAGGCTGAAAAATCCCTGCAAGACCTGGATGCCATCGCCTATACCGCCGGGCCCGGCTTGATCGGCGCCCTCCTCACCGGGGCCAGCCTGGCACGTGCATTGGCTTTCGCTCTGGAAATCCCGGCGCTGGGTGTGCATCACATGGAAGGACATCTGCTTGCTCCCTTGCTGGAAGCTCAGCCTCCCGGCTTTCCCTTTGTGGCCCTACTGGTTTCAGGCGGCCATACCCAACTGATTCAGGTAAAGGCTCTGGGCGACTACCAGCTACTGGGTGAGTCCGTGGATGATGCAGCGGGCGAGGCTTTCGACAAAACAGCCAAACTACTGGATTTGGGTTACCCCGGTGGTCCACGCCTGGCCAAGCTGGCTGAGGCAGGAAGACCAGACCGCTTTGACTTCCCACGCCCCATGACTAACCGCCCTGGACTGGATTTCAGCTTTAGCGGCCTTAAAACCCACACCCTAACCTGTGTACGCCAACTACAAAGCCAAGCAGAACTAAGCGAGCAGGATCGTGCCGATATCGCCTGGGCCTTCCAGGACGCGGTCGTAGATACCCTGACCATCAAGTGCAAACGGGCTCTGAAACAAACCGGCTATAAAAGGCTGGTCATCGCAGGCGGAGTCAGTGCCAATCTGGCCCTACGCGAGCGCCTGGAAAAAACCCTTAAGGGGCAGGGCGCTGAAGTTTTTTATCCCGCCCTCCAGTACTGTACTGACAATGGGGCCATGATTGCTCTGGCCGGTGCCCTGCGATTGCAAGCCGGACAACAGGATAGCGAACAACTGCCACCGCTCAGACCCCGCTGGCCCCTGGTGGAACTCCCTCCTCTCAAGGCCACCACTCAGCCAGGAGAAAACGAACATGCATGACAAGATCTTTATTCGCGGCCTGTCTTTTCTGGCCAGCATCGGTGTTTTCGATTGGGAAAAGCAGCAGCTGCAAAAGCTTGAGCTTGACCTGGAGCTGGCAACGGATATCCGTGCTGCGGCACAAGACGAAGACCTGAACAAAACGCTTGATTATGCCAGTATCAGTGAACGCCTGATGCAACTGGCACAAAGCCAGCATCACGATCTTCTGGAGACCCTGGCCGAAAAAATGACCCAGATGCTTTTGAGCGAGTTCAACACCAGCAGTGTAACCCTGACCCTGGCTAAACCCGGAGCAGTGGCCTCAGCCCAGAGTGTTGGCGTCACCCTGATCCGGCCCTATCCTCAGATGGAGCAACAATGAGTTCTAGCGATGTTTTTGTTTGGGTCAGCCTGGGCAGTAACCATGATCGGGATCATCAGATCGCTCGGGCACTGGATGAACTCTATCAGCGTTTTGGAGAGCTGGTCATCAGTCGTATCTATGAAACCCAACCCGTGGGACTCAAAGTCAAACACTGTGCGCCCTTCTACAATCTGATTGCCGGTTTCTTTACCAGCCTACCGCCCGGAGAACTCAATCGTCACCTTAAGGAAATCGAAGGGGACACCAAATACCTGTGCCCTGAAGACAAGAGTATTTATGCCCGCGCCCTGGACCTGGACCTGGTGGCTCACGGTGACAAAGAAGGGCAGTTTGAAGGAGTACAGCTCCCTTATAAGCAGCTGCTCAAACACGATTTTGTTCTCCGCCCTCTGGCTGAACTCGCTCCCCACGAACAAGCTCCCGGCCAGGAGCTCAGCTGGAGCCAGTTGTGGCAAAAGCACGCTCATCCAGAACAGAAGATGCAAGCGGTCGATTTTACCTGGCGCGGACGTCAAATTTCTTCAGCAATCAACTGAAGACGTTCCTGGCGCAAGGCCTCGCCCACTTGCGGACCTCGCAACCCCTGTTCAACCAGATGACGAGCACTGACACGGCGACACTGAGACAAGAGTCGCTGCAATAATGCTTCCTGCCGGGTCGCCTCCAGGAAACCAAAAATACGCAGACACAGGCTGGCCTGCTCTGGCTGTCGCCAGGCATCCAGAGTTTCCAGCAACTGCAGCAGAGCTTCAGGTTCACGCTCTTGTAAACCGGAATGCCCCCAGGCTCGGTTAATCAACTGGAGTAGTTGCTGGCAGGAACGCGGTAAAGGCAAGCGCTGAATAAAACTTTGCAAGTCCTTTGCAGGCATCCTAGCGAAAGCCATGGCTAAAATGGCTTCGGGAGTAAAACCCTGCTCAGCAGCTGCTTGCAAAGTTGCAGAAAGATCCGGCCGCTGCTGCCAGTAAACAGCCACTTCCGGCCAGAGTGCTTGCAGCGCGCCCACTTGATTTAAAAGCTCAAAGAAAATACCCGGCCGAGGACAGGCCAGGGCTTTTTGCATTTCCAGCCAGACACGCTCCGGGGTCAACCAAGCCATCTCCCCTTCACTAACCAGCTGTTTCATCAATCCCAGGGTCTGGGTTTCAACTTCAAAACCCAGATGAGCAAAACGGGCTGCAAAGCGAGCAGTACGCAGCACTCGCAGAGGGTCTTCAGCAAAAGCCGGGGAAACAGCGCGAAGTCGCTTCGCTGTTATATCCGCCTGCCCGTCAAAGGGATCGATAAGTTGCCCCTGGCTGTCTTCAGCAATAGCATTCAGGGTTAAATCCCGCCGCAAGAGATCTTCTTCCAAGGTCACCGTTGGGTCGGCACAGATTTCGAAACCCTTGTACCCCCTGCCCTGCTTACGCTCTGTTCGGGCCAGCGCATACTCTTCATGGGTCTGCGGATGCAGGAATACGGGAAAATCTCGACCTACCGGCTTAAAACCCTGAGCCAACATTTCATCAGGGGTCGAGCCCACAACCACCCAGTCTTTATCCTTGACAGGAAGACCCAGCAAGCGATCTCTAACCGCACCCCCTACCAAATAAATTTGCATAAAAAAACCAAAAAACTAAAACTTTCCCGTTTAGAGCCGAAAGTATATTAAAATGAAACCAAGACCTATCTCAGAGCTTCAGTAAAGGCTTGCCTTTTAGTGCCTACAAGTCTATCCAAACGCTGCTTGGCTCACTAGAATAATCTTAAATTTAAAGGATCCAGGAGAGATTATGTTAAAACGTACACTGTATTTTGGCTGCCTGTCTTTGGCTTTCAGCCTGACCCTTGGCTGTGCTTCTTCAGGCGACCAACCTCAAGACGAGCAAAGCGCACAACAGTCCGGGCAAAACACCCAGCAGCAACAGCAGCAATCTTCATCCATGCTCACCAATGGTTTTGATCCCGTTGTCCTTAGAGTAGAGGGCTATGGCGCAGCCGGTCAGGCGGCAACAGCGACCAACAGCCAGCAACGTCGTCTGCTCGCCATGCGCGCCTCCAAAATGGATGCTTATCGGGCTATGGCCGAACGAGTTTATGGTGCACGTATTCAAGGTAATACCAGTGTTCAGAACCTGGCGACCCGCGACGATAACATCCGCGCCTTTGTTGATAACCTGGTTCGTGGCGCCAAGGTCATTTCCACCAAAATGGAAGACGACGGCACCTATGTCACAGAAATGGAACTGGTACTTGAACCCCGCTTCCAGCATTGCATGGTTAACCCTGGCTCCATGGCGGCCGACCCCACCTGTAACCAGTACACGGTTCATGGTGAACAGCCTAACCAGCGGATTCCGGTTTCCCAGTCTCAGCCCAGAACCCGCTATCACCTAAACTAAGCGGTTGATTTGGAGTCTTAGGGGTTAGACTTTAATGGCGGGAAGTGTCATCTTTGACACTTCCCGCTTTAGCTTATACGGATCCTGTTTTATGTACAAAGCAATCATCTTTAGCCTTTTGTTCTTCTTGGCTCTTCCCGCCCAAGCCAACTGGGTCGAAGCGACTGGCTCCTCAGTCATTCACCAGCAGGACCTGATCTCAGCACGGCGGGCAGCAATTCGTGATGCACTTCGCCAAGCCAGCTTTCAGGGAGCTCTGCAGGTCAATGGCTACCAGGCCATGAACCAGGGCGAAGTCCATACAGATCAACTTTCCATTAGCACGCAAAGCAGCATCAGTGAAATGGAAGTGCTCAACGAAGAAGTGAACAATGGCATTCTCTTTGTACAGGTACGTGCCCGTATTGAAAGCAGTGGCAGCTGCGAAGGCGGTAACTATGCCAATGGCTATAAACGCAGTCTTGCCATCAGCAACTTCTATCTGGAAGACACCCTTTCGGCCAATATGGGTGCCCTGCATGACGTCAACGAAAGACTTCCCAAGGAAATTCTGAGACGGCTGCAAAACCAGGACAATATGCGAGTCCTTGATGCTGTGCGCTTTCAGCTCTATCCCGATGTTTCCAGCATCCCGACTTCAGTCAGCGATCGCGGCACCCTAACAACAGCCGTGGATACCGCAACTCGCATTGGTGCTCAATACGTCCTCACCGGTGTTGTTCGGCATCTGGATCTGCAAAACCCTGAGCTGGCCCAGGAAAGAAGCACGCTTCAGGGAATTTATGAACGCATGCGTTTTCAGGAAGAACGTTTTGCCCGCGATTTTGCCGTAGACCTCTTCATTCATGACGGTTTCAGCGGCAATCTGGTTGCCAGCCGCAGCTACTCAACCAGTGGTTACTGGACCGAGAACCGCACTGAGAAAGTCGGCTTTGCAACTAACCGTTTTTGGGAAATTGACTATGGTCAGCAGGTGGATACCCTGATCGAACAGATGATCAGCGACCTTACCGTTCAAGTGGGCTGTCAGCCCTTTATGGCAAGAATTACTCGAGTTGATAACCGCAATATTTATATCGATACGGGATCCGATGCAGGCCTGCAACCCGGTGATACCCTCAGTGTCTATCGCAAAAACACCTTTTACGATAATACTCAGCGCCCCTATACCGAGCTACAGCCGGTTGACCTGACACTGAGTCTGGAACGTATCCAGCCTAATTTTGCGGTAGGAGAAGTCCAGACCCTGCCGGAAATCTATAATATCCAGCAAGGGGATCTGGTGATTGCCTGGTAGAAGAGCTAGTAGCCGGGCTCAGTGGCACCAGTCCGGCTGACAAGTCTTCCAGAATTCGAAGCCACCTTCCAGGCTGTAAACCTCTTCAAAGCCCTGATCAGAGAGGAACTGGGCTGCATTCTGGCTACTCATGCCGTGGTAGCAGACCACGATCAACGGCTGCTTCTTATCGGCACTGGCAACAAAATCAGCGACTGAATTATTGTCCAGATGGATGGCACCCTTGATACAGGATTGCTGATAGCTTTGTGGATCACGAATATCCACTACCTTGGCCTTGCCTGCTTCCAGCAGCTCACAGGCAGCCTGGGCGTTAATTACTTTAAAAGACATTGACTTTCCTCGGCATCAAAACCCTTAATTATATAAGCATCAGCTTACTTATTACAGGCTTCGCAGTTATTTTTTCGCCCCTGCTTTGACCTGGAAGATCTGCTGGTCTTCCAGACAGAGGGCCGTCAACTGGTTACCCCAGACGCAGCCGGTATCCAATGCATAAATGCCCGCCACGCCAGTATGGCCTTCCAGCGCTGCCCAGTGGCCAAAGAGCAGGCGGGTTTCCTGAAGCGCCGGACTGGGATAGGTAAACCAGGGTGCAAAGCCCTTGGGTGCCTTGTTGGCTTCACTCTTGGTTTCCAGCTCCAGGCTGCTGTCCGGCGCGCAAAAACGCATGCGGGTCAGGTAATTGACGATACAGCGGTGACGCTCATAACCCTTGAGATCATCCGACCAGCGCCGTGGCTGATTGCCAAAGAGATGCTCCAGTAATTGCTTCTGGCGCGAAGAACGCATTTCCAGCTCGACTTCCGCGGCCAGCGCCTTGGCCTTGGCCAGGTTCCAGGCCGGTGGAATACCAGCATGGGTCATGACAAAATTCAGCTCCGGATCATGATGCAAGAGCGGTTGCTGGCCCAGCCAGGCCAATAATTCTGGTGCATCCTTGGCCTTGAGCAGAGCATCCAGCGTGTCTGAGCGTTTGCTTTTACGCAGACCACAGGCAACGCCCAAGAGATGAAAATCATGGTTGCCCAGCACAACGCGTACAGCGTCACCCAGATCGGCGACATAGCGCATCACTTCCAGCGAACCCTCACCGCGATTGACCAGATCACCAGCCAGCCAGAGCTGGTCTCTTTGCGGATGAAATTTGATTTCTTTCAGCAGCTGCCTGAATTCGCTATAGCAGCCCTGGATATCACCGATTGCATAGGTTGCCATGATTCAATCCTTGCTAGCATTTATGAAGCCAGGTCTTCTTGCAGCTTTGCCAACTGCACAAATTCTTCCAGCTTAAGTGTTTCCGGGCGTCTTTGCGGATCAATGCCCAGGCTTAGTAGGTGTTCACTATCGAGAATACCCTTGAGGTTGTTTCTCAGGGTCTTGCGGCGCTGGGCAAAAGCCTGGCGCACCAGACGTGAGAACACCTCCAGATCCACTGACTCGCGTTCGGCAGCAGGTTTCGGTGTCAGGCGCACTATGGCCGAATCCACCTTGGGACGCGGGTGAAAACATTCCGGCGGCACCAGGAAAAGATTGTCGATGCTGCAGAAATACTGGGCCATGACACTTAAACGGCCCCACTGCCCACTTCCCGGCTCAGCCGCAAGACGCTCCACCACTTCCTTTTGCAGCATGAAGTGCATGTCTTCAATCAGACCTTCAAAGCCCAGTAGATGAAAGATCAAGGGCGTGGAAATGTTGTAGGGCAGATTGCCGACAATTCTCAGTTTTTCACCCGCTTCCTGCAGGGAAGAGAAATCAAATTTCAGCGCATCGGCTTCGTGAACCTGGAAATTGGGATGATTGAAAAACTTGACCCTTAAACCGGGAATCAGGTCTCTATCCAGCTCCACGGCATCCAGACGCGCGTCTGAATCCAGCAATAATTCAGTAATCGCCCCCATACCCGGTCCAATTTCCACCAGGTGATCACTGGCTGTGGGGCCGATGGATTTGACAATTCGCCGGATAATACCCGGATCCTGCAAAAAATTCTGACCGAAACGCTTGCGCGCCCGATGCCCGTTCAGGGGTGCAGACATGCTTTTCTCTCAAAAGGTTGCTAGTGCTTGAAACGACTGGCGTAGTGGATGGCTGTCAAAAGACTGCCTGTTGAAGCCTGCCCGCTGCCGGCCAGATCCAGCGCCGTACCATGATCCACGGAGGTTCGAATAATCGGCAAACCCAGGGTAATATTAGCGGCCCGACCAAAGCCCTGGTATTTGAGTACCGGCAATCCCTGGTCGTGGTACATGGCCAGAACCGCATCCCCCTGTTGCAGGTTTTTTTCGGTAAACAGGGTATCGGCAGGCCAGGGGCCTAGTAGCTGCATACCGGCTTCGCGGCGCATTTTTTCCAGCGTGGGAATAATGATATCCAGTTCCTCACGCCCCAGGTGTCCATCTTCTCCAGCATGGGGGTTGAGTCCGCAAACCAGAATGCGTGGTTGAGTGTAACCAAAGCGCTGCGTCAGGTCACGGTGCAAAAGAGTAAGTATTTGTTCCAAACGTCGGGGCGTAATGGCTTCCGCCACCTTTTGCAGGGGTAAATGCGTTGTTACCAGTGCCACTCTTAATTCTTCGGTAGCCAGCAGCATAACCACCTGCTCGCAACCGCAGCGTTCCTGCAAAAATTCAGTGTGACCGCTAAATGCCTGACCGGCTTCGTTGATAATTCCCTTGTGCACCGGCCCGGTAACCAAACCATGAACCCAGCCATCCAGGCAGGCTGCCGTAGCCTTCTCCAGGGTTTCCAGAACATACTGGGCATTGGCTTTATTCAGCACACCCGCTTTGACCTCGGCCTGAAGCTCAACAGGCCAGACCCGCAAACAGCCGGGTTTGACTGCTGGCAACTGACCTGTCTCAAGATCAGTAGTGGTGACCTTTTGTATCTCCAGATTCAGTCCCAGCTGGCGGGCTCTTTGCTGCAGCAGCTCAGGGGCAGCCACCACCACCCAGTTGCCGTTCAGGCCCTGGGCAGCCAGTTGAACAACAAGATCAGGTCCTATGCCCGCCGGCTCACCCGGGGTGATCACCAGGGGGCGTTGGCAAGTATCAGTCACGAATTTCCACCCAGGTATTAGCACGAATTTCACGCAGCCAGTTCTGCACTTCTTCTTCAAAACGTCTTTCCGATAGCAGCTGACGCACCTGCTGGCGGCGTAGATTGGCGGTTTGATCCGACTGGCGTTTATCCTCGACCTCGATCAGATGCCAACCGAAACGACTTTGCACCGGACGCGAGACTTGCCCCGGTTGCAGCGCCAGCATGGCGGCTTCAAAAGCAGGCACCATCTGGCCGGGGCTCACCCAACCCAGATCTCCGCCGGATTGCTGACTGGCCTTATCATCGGAATATTCCCGTGCCAGGTCAGTCAGACTTTCTCCGGCTTGAATACGCTGATACAGATCTTCAATCAACTGTCGGGTTTCGCTGGGGCTGCGTAGAGCATTGGGGGTTAATAGCAGGTGACGGGCGCGGGTCTGCTCTACCAACTGTTTGTTTTCGCCACGGGTTTCCAGCAGCTGGATCAGATGAAAGCCACTGGGGCTGCGCAGAGGACCAGCAGTTTCGCCCACATCCAGGGTCACCACCTGGTCTGCAAACAAGGATGGCAGTGCAAGCGCCGAGCGCCAACCCAGGTCACCGCCACTAAAGGCTTGATCACCGGCAGACGCCGAGACGGCCAATTCCTGAAAATCTTCACCTCGGCGTACCCGCGCCAGCAATGCCTGGGCCTGATCTTCAGCAGCAGCAATTTGCTCCGGTGATGGATCTTCAGGAACAGGGATCAGAATATGCCCGACCCGAAATTCCAGTCCGGATTCCTCCAGGGCTTCCGGTGAAGAAAGGTAGTTATCCACTTCCTGGGGGCTGATTTGAACCCGGGAGCCCACCTGACGCTGACGAACCTGGGAAATCAGCATTTCCTGACGGATTTGTTCGCGAAAAGCAGAAAAGCTCATGCCATCGGCCTCAACGGCACGGCGAAAGGCCTCACGCGAGAGGTTGTTCTGCTGGGCAATTCGATCGAGCGTGGCATTCAGGGTCTGTTCATCGATTCTCAGCCCCATCTGATCGGCCAACTGCAGCTGGATGGTTTCCAACACCAGGCGTTCCAATACCTGATCACGCAGGACATCATCAGGCGGCACCCCTAGCCCACGTTCGCTGATCTGGCTACGTACCAGGCGCATGCGCTGCTCCAGCTCACTTTGCATCAGAGCTTCTTCACCAACCACAGCAATAACCCTGTCCAGCAAGCGGGGTTCAGCAGATAGGGGGGCAGCCACCAGAAGCAGGAAGCAACCCAGGCCAACAAGCAATTTCTTCGCGTTCAGCACTCTTAGCACCTTGTTTTATCTTTCATTTGTATAATTTCGTGGAGAATAGCCCTGAAGCTCTTCGGTCAATACATCATCAACGCCCTGGCCCGCTCCACCCAGGCCCCGGAAAATCACCTGGAAGAAAATACCGGCATCTCTTTCCCGCTCGGCAAAACCATCAGTGTAGCTGGCTGGCTGATAGGCTGGACTGACATCGGGATTCTTGACCCAGTCACGGTACATCAACTGCAGCTGCCAGCAACAGGAAGAGTATTCGATGCCCAGCAGGCTATCCAGACTTTCGTCCCTTTTCCAGTCCCAGGACTGCTTGAAGAACATACGCAGCTGATGATTACGCAGGGGGAGAACACCGGATACATAGGCCTGTTCCTCCGCCGAATCCAGGTAGGAGTAATTTTCTATCAGGGAAGGATCGGGGTCCTTGCCCAGGGGATTGATATCCAGGTAGTTGGAGGTGTAGCTATAGCCCAGATTCAGATGGGTACCTAGAGGGTCCTGGTAACTCAAGGAGAAGTTGGAGCGGTCGGTTTTTTCAAAATGATCGTCCCATAAAAGGCTGGAGCGCACTTGCAGGTTAGAGGTCAGCGACCAGTTAAGCTGTACGGCCAGATTGGATTGCTCACGAACCTGTGAATAGGGACGTTGATCAGCGGCCAGATTTTCCAGACGCCCGGGATCCTCTGGGTGCAAAGTCTGCTGGCTAAGACGGCGATCGGCAAAATAAAACTCTCTTGCAATCCCCAAGCTGGCAATTTCGCGGCCGGATGAGGGGCTCAACAAGCGCTGGGTTACGCCCAGGGTCACTTTTTGCTGGTCTCCCACCCGATCACGACCTGTACTCCGTTCAGCCTGATACAGCTGGTTAATATTGAATTCGGAAAAGCCGCCATCGAAAATCGGCGGTATTTCATATTGTTCTTCATAGGGGATGTAGGCGGCAAAAAGGCGTGGCTCCAAGGTTTGGAGCCAATCTTCGCCCAAAATACGTGCCTCCCTTTCCAGAAACAGGCCGGTATCCAAGGTGTAAACGGGCAGGGTGACTTGAGGTTCCAGATTCACCGCCTCACGCTTGTCTGCGTCTGCCAAATCTTGGGCCGGGTTCCAATAGGGGTCCAGTTGGTAGCGATTGTGTTTCAGATGAACACCAGGGCGAAGATAGGCCCAGGGCCAGCTGAAATCAGCTGCCAAGCCGGCATCCAGATGCAGGCGTAGAGCCTGGGTGGCGCCCCAACTGCGCAGGTAGTAGTCATCACTACTGCCCGGAATCAGCGTCGGTGAGGGTGCATACTGACTGCTACCACTGACTTCTGGGTCAAACAGCTTGTCAAACTGAGTAAGATCAACCAGTAAAGAGGTATTCAGGTAACGCCCCCAGTTTTCACGGCCACTCAGTTGCAACTGCGGAAAACGATAGTAATCCTGATTACTGGCTTGCCGTCCCTGCTCAATATCAAACAGTGCGAAGGTTTCTTCAGCAGTGGCCAGGCTGCTATTGGGGTCTTGTGAAGGCAGGAGCTTCTGATAGCCCATCCATTGCAACTGCCCCTGCCAACCCCGGCCTAAGTCAGTATCCAGCTGCAGCTTCTGCAGGAGTTGATCGCTATCACTTTCACCAAAAGCCCCCTGCCCTAATTCCAGAAAGTAACGATGATCACTGACCTGGGAAAAATCCCAGGTGTAACTGAGCGGCAGGCTAGCAAAACGCCCCTGATGGTTCGTACTCAGGTGCCAGCGATCCAGATCATAATAACGCTCATCGCCGGGCAGGTAGGCATAGAAGATTTCTCCCCGATCCCTGGCTTGTAGATAACGCAGCTCCGTACCCAGCATCTGTCCACGATCACTGATATGACGAGGATAGAAGGTGGCATCATAATTGGGTGCCAGATTCCAGTAAAAAGGCTGGGTAAAATCCACCACCTCGTCGCTGGTAGAAACAGAAAAACTGGGGGGCAAAAGACCGGTATGGCGTTTGCCATCAATGGGAAAACGCAGCCAGGGCCAGTAGAAAATCGGTAGGTCGCGTACCTCCAGACGCACATGGTAAGCATCACCAAAACCGCTGTCCCGGTTCAGGTCGATACGACCGGCGACCAGTTGCCAGGCGGCATCCTGGGGAGCACAGGTGGTCATACTGGCGTCTTTCAGACGCACGCGTCCATCCGGTAGCTGCTGCAGTTGCCAGGCTGAGCCACGAAGATGCTGATCATGCAGCAGGTAATAGGCTTCACGGGCTGAAAAATACTCATCATCCAGCCGGTATTCGCCTTCCCGGGCACGTAGCAGCAAGCCTTCTTCACGCACCTGAAGGTTACCACTCAAGCGGGCGCGGGTGCGCTCGGCATTGATCCAGGCCTGATCCGAAAGCAGATAGAGCGGCCCCTTGCGCAGGCGCACGCCGCCACTGAGATTGAGGCCACCTTCCTGGGAATAACTCAAATCCTGAGAGTCAGCAAAAAGCCGGGCCGCTTCGGGCGACAAATGAGCTTCCGGCAAATCCAGAGCAGGTGCCAGATAATAGCCCGAGCAAAGCTGGCCAGCTTCTGCCCCGGGCCTTGTCTGCCAATCCAGCTGCTCGGGCGGCAACTCTGGAGGCAAAGCAGCTGAGGCCAGGGTGGCAGTGGCGAGCCAGAGACCCAAACAGGAACCCCTTAAATAGACTGGCTTCAAAAGCAACTCCCAGACAACGGCAAGGCAATAGCAGACCTGCTAAAGGGTGAAAAAAGGCGTATTATAGCGATTCTACTCATCACTGCCATGCTTGCTTGATTATGATTCAGGAAGAAAGATCTCAGGATACTCGCCAACAGCAAATGTTGAACTGGCTGCAACCCTGGCTGACAAGCGCCAGCCCGGCTCTGGAAAAGGTTGCCGGAGACGCCAGTTTTCGCTGCTACTACCGCCTACCCGCCAGTAATAGCCGCTTTCAGGAAGACGCCATCATCATGGATGCGCCCCCGGAAAAAGAAAGCTCGGAGCGGTTTTTGCACCTGCTGGATCTTTGGCAGCAAGCTGGCATTGCAGTTCCCCGCCTCTATGCCTCCAGCCTCGATGAAGGCTTTGCACTGCTGGAGGATCTGGGGGACCGGCAATTCATGCAGGTGGTTGCCCAGCTTACACCCGCAGCAGCCGATCCCTATTATCGCCAGGCGCTGGACCATCTGGCTCACCTGCAGCAAGCCAGCATCCCCGATGAAAAACTGCCCGCTTATGATTACGCCTTGCTAAAGCGCGAGGTCGAGCTGTTCAATGACTGGTTGCTGGACCGGCTCTTGCAGTATCCACAGGAGCAGCGCCCCGACCGTTGGGAGCTCTTCTGTGAACAGCTGATTCAGGAAGCCCTGGAACAACCCCGCACCCGAGTTCACCGCGATTATCATTCGCGCAACCTGATGCTGGTCACGGATAACCGCCTGGGCATCATCGATTTTCAGGATGCTGTCCTGGGCCCCTACACCTATGACCTCGTCTCCCTGGTACGCGACTGCTATCTGGATTGGCCCCAGCAATGGCAAGACAACTGGCTGCAATATTTCCATCAGCAAGCCGGAATCACGACCGATGAACAGGCCTTCAGACGTCATTTTGACTGGATGGGCATGCAAAGGCATCTGAAAGCTGCCGGTATTTTTGCCCGCCTTTGGCTACGCGATGGCAAGCCCGGTTACCTGCAGGACCTGCCGTTAACCCTCCAGCATTTATCCCTGGCCCTTAAAAATTATCCACAATGGGCCGATATACAAGCTTGGCTGGATGCGGACATCATCCCCCGAGTCAGCCAGTATTTGCAGTACCGAGATTCCCAGACCATTCAGGAAGATGCATGAAGCAGGCCATGATTTTTGCGGCCGGGGAGGGCAAACGCATGCGCCCCCTGACCCTGCAGACCCCCAAACCTCTGCTCCCGGCAGGTGGCAAGCCTCTGATCGTTTGGCAGTTGGAAAAACTGGCTCGACAAGGGGTAGAAAGGGTCGTCATCAATACCGCCTACCTGGGTGAACAGCTTCCTCCGGCACTGGGCAAGGGCGATCGCTGGGGACTGGAGATCCGTTATTCACCGGAATCCCAAGCCCTGGAAACCGGCGGAGGCTTGCTTCAGGCCCTGCCTCTACTGGAGCCTCAGGATTTCCTGCTGGTCAATGGTGATGTCTGGTGTGATCCCCTGCCACAACTAAGACTAGAAGCTGGCAAACTGGCGCAACTCCTTTTGGTGCCCAATCCTGAACACAACCCTGAAGGGGATTTTTTCGTGGATTCGCAAACCGGGCGAGTCTACAACCAGGCGGCAACGCCCGCCTGTCGGGCTTTTACTTTTGCTGGCATCAGTCATTTGCATCCAGCCTGTCTAGAGCCCACTTATCTCCAGCAGGCCTACCAGCGCAGCTATCAACCCGGTGAGGCTTTTGCCCTAACCCCCTTGCTACGGTTGCTGGTCGACCAGGATTTGGCCGCCGCCGAAGTCTACAAGGGCCAGTGGCTGGACGTAGGCACACCGGAGCGACTTCAATACTTGCAAGAGCAGTTGGCATGAAGCTGAGATTCCCTACATTTGCAGGCAAGGCCCTGGGCGCACTCCTGGGGTATGTGATTGGAAACTGGGTGGGTATGGCCTTGGGCATTATCCTGGGCCACAGTTTTGACTACCACCGAACTTCACTGATTTCCCAGTTGAAGCGCTTGCCACGAGGCCGCCTGCCCCGGCCCAACGAACGTTTTTATCGCGACACGCTTTTTGTCAGTCTGGGCCATCTGGCCAAGCAGGATGGCCGCGTTTCACCCCAGGAAATTGCTGCCGCCGAAGCCCTGTTCAAACGCCTTAAACTCAAACAAAAAGAGCGGCAGGAAGCTATCGACCTTTTTAACCAGGGCAAACTGACTGCCAGCGAGGAAGTCGATCAAAAGCTTTATGAAGTGGGTAAATGCTATGCCAGCCGCAAGGCCAAGCGTCTGGAGTTTATCGATCAGCTACTGATTATGGCCTATGCCGAAGGTGGCCCCCGAGAAGCCCAGCTGCAAAGACTACAAGGTTTGCTGCAACCCCTGGATATCAGCCCCACCGACTTTAATCGCCTGCATCGGCGTCTGCGTCAGAACAAGGGCTATCAGCAGGAACAACAACAAAAGAAACAACAGCGAGATAAGAACGAAGAGCAGGGCAAGCTGGTCTCTGCCTATCGAACCCTGGGCTTGAACTCCTCGGCCAGTAACGAGGAGATTAAATTAACCTACCGTCGCCTGATGAGCCAGAACCATCCGGACAAGCTCATGGCGCAGGGATTAACGGAAAGAGCTCTGGGCCAGGCCAAATACCGGGCCCAGGAGATTCAGCAAGCCTATGCGCTACTCAAGAAAGCCAGAGGCATCTAAGAAACCTCCAGCCATTGTAGCCCCGGCCTGCAATGCCGGTATCAGTTGAGGCTACGCAACCAGCCTTCCACGCGTTGAACCAGCCAGGTATTCATTCCCCGGGCTGCAACACCGGTTTCCTGTCTGACCGGCAGTTGCACCGCCAGATCATTACCGGCACGCAAATAAGCCCGACGGCGCTCTTCAGCAGCCCTGGCCTGGGCAGGCTGTTCACTGGAATAGATATCCAGCAGAGGCTGGCGACCCAATTCCTGGAGCACCCGGATTGCAGTTTGCAAGTCCGCTCCTTCAGGCACCTGCAAATTCAACAGCACCAAAGGAGCCCGCGCTGGCCAGTTGCCTTCTTCGAGCCAGGGAAGAATCCAGAAAAGGCTTTCTCCCTGGAGTACCAATACTTGACGCGAAGGGTCGGCAAAAGGATGCGCCAAGGCAGCTTCAACACGCTCCAGAATTTGCACCCGATGTTCGGCCAAGCGTTCAGCGGGATCAGCCCTTTCCGGAGGGGGAGCTTCTTCCTCTTCCTCTTCTTCACCAAAAGCACCGCCAAAGGCAGATGCCGGATTCTCTTCCTCGCTGCCCTCGTCTTCGGCTGGCTCGGGATTGTTATCCATCCGAGTCAGCAGAGGGCCGGGAGGTAGAGTTCTGGGGGGCGGCCCCAGTGGCTTGTAATTGGGAAGGGCCAGGGCCAGGGTGCTCCAGCCATAGTCGGGCAGTTGGCGCCTCAGACTGGCCAACCCCAGGGGGTTGTCCGGATGTTGTCCATCAGCAGGCAGCAACAACAGCCGCCCCTTGGGGTTAGCACTCAATCCCTGACGCTGTAAGGTCAGGAATTCACGGTCTTCATCCAGGGGCAGGTAGAGCACCTCCTGATCATCAACCTGCTTGAGCAGAGCATTCAATTGCAACTGCTGATAGTTGACGTCCGCTCTTTCCGGAGCCTGATCTTCTTCACTCTCCTCCTCTTCACCGAACCCGGGAGGAAGGCCTGCCGCCCCGACGGGCGGCAGGATAAAGGCGAGTAAAAACAGAGCAATCAATAAACCCTTCACGAGGTAGCATCCTTTACTGACAAGCCAGCGAAAAAGTCAGTATAAACAGCTGGGACGCTACAACCAAGCTCCCTGGATAAAACCGGATTAACGGTCTTCTGAAGTCGCTGCAATCTTGTGGATGGCCAGGTCGGCGCCATCAAACTCCTGTTCTTCAGACAAACGCAGACCGCTGACCAGCTGTACGCCACCATAAATCAGGCCACCGCCGACCAGAGCAACAGCAATACCCACCAGCGTACCCACCAGCTGAGCCATCATGGAGACGCCGCCCAGACCACCCAGGGCCTGAGTACCAAAGATGCCTACAGCAATTGCACCCCAGGCCCCACAAAGACCGTGCAGAGGCCAAACACCCAGGACATCGTCAATACGGGGCACCTTGTTCTGGAAGAGGGTAAAGGTGTACACAAACAGGGCACCGGCAACACCACCTACCGCCAAAGCTCCCAGAGGGTGGAAGAGGTCAGAACCGGCGCAAACCGCCACCAGACCGGCCAGAGGGCCATTGTGAATAAAGCCGGGGTCGGTTTTACCCAGCAGCATGGCCACCAGCGTACCGCCCACCATAGCCATCAGGGAGTTGACCGCGACCAGACCACTCACTCCATCCAGTGTTTGCGCCGACATGACATTAAAACCGAACCAGCCGACAGTCAGTATCCAGGCACCCAGGGCCAGAAAGGGAATACTGGAAGGCGCAAAAGCCTTGGGGCGACCATCGCGGTAACGACCCTGGCGTGCTCCCAGCAGCAAAATGGCAGTTAAAGCCAACCAGCCACCCATGCCATGAACCACCATGGAACCGGCAAAATCATGGAAACCAGCACCAAAAGCAGCAGCCAGCCAATCCTGAAAACCGTAATTGCCGTTCCAGATCATGCCCTCAAAGAAGGGGTAAACCAGGGCTACCAGCAAAGCGGAAGCAATCAAAAACGGATAAAAGCGGGCTCTTTCCGCAATACCACCGGAGACGATAGCCGGAATCGCTGCAGCAAAAGTCAGCAGGAAGAAAAACTTAACCAGCTCATAGCCGTTATTTTGCGTCAGCTCACTGGCGTCAGCAAAAAAGTCAGCACCATAAGCGATTGAATAGCCAACAAAAAAGTAGGCCAGCGTTGAAACACCAAAATCGGTAATGATTTTGACCAGGGCATTGACCTGATTCTTATGCCGGACGGTGCCCACTTCCAGAAAAGCAAAGCCGGCATGCATGAAAAGCACCATGATGGCGCCCAGCAAAATAAACAAAGTATTGGAGCTGCTAACCAACAACTCCACTGCACTATTTAGGTTATCCACGAATCTCTCCAGGCTTTTGGTTTGGCCTTAACAACCGGCAAATCATTTATTTTTTATCTTTGCCGCCCAAAACGCCCTACAAGCAAGCACAAAACATGCCAAGCGCATCAATTTAAAGCTATTAAAGCGCCAAGGCCGCACCATAAAAGCCATAAAGCAAAACCATTAAAGTGCAAGCTCACCAAACTAGAGCATCATCTTTTTGGAGATCGTGAATAAAAATGCACTAACCCTTAACTCAATGATCTATATTGGTGCACATCAAAAAACTACACGACCACTGACCTGAGCCCCGTTTAGGCCTCTGCATCCAGCATTTTCTGTTAAAATGCAGCAAATTTTCTCTTGCAGGTTTTCCTTTATGTCTCAACAAGATTTTGTTCTGGCGCCTTCCATTCTCTCGGCCAATTTCACCCGCCTGGGCGAAGAAGTGGATCAGGTGTTAAGCGCCGGTGCTGATTGGATTCATTTTGATGTCATGGACAACCACTATGTCCCCAACCTCACCCTCGGCCCTATGGTGTGCAAAGCCCTGCGTGACGAAGGTGTCCAGGCTCCCATCGATGTCCACCTGATGGTCAAACCCGTGGATACCATGATCCAGGCTTTTATTGAAGCCGGCGCCACCAGCATCACCTTTCACCCGGAAGCTTCCGAACACCCGGACCGTAGTCTGCAAATGATCCGCGATGGCGGCTGCAAGGCTGGACTGGTTTTTAACCCAGCCACCCCCCTGACTTGGATGGACCATGTAATGGACAAGTTGGATATGGTGCTGCTGATGAGTGTAAACCCCGGTTTTGGTGGCCAGAAATTTATTCCTCACACGCTGGAAAAACTGCGCAGCGCACGCGCCAAAATTGATGCCAGCGGCTTGCCCCTTCGCCTGCAAGTGGACGGGGGCGTTGGCCTGGGCAATATTGCCGAAATCGCCGCAGCAGGTGCCGATACCTTTGTTGCTGGCTCAGCCATCTTTGGTGCTCGCTCGGCTGACGACCCTCATCAGTTTGATAGTGTTCTCCAACAGATGCGTGCTGAACTGGCCAAAAGCCAATGAAGCTGCACCCGCGTTTGCAAGAAATCCGGCTGCTGGCTTTTGATCTGGACGGCACCCTGATTGATTCAGTGCCCGATCTGACCACAGCCGTGGATCAGGCGCTGAAGCAAATGCATCTGCCTCTGGCTGGCCCCGGCCAGGTTCGTCATTGGGTGGGTAATGGCAGCCAGGTACTCATCCAGAGAGCCGTAACCGGCCAGGACCAGGGCGAAAAACTGATTGCAGCCGATGATCCCCGGGTTATTCAGGCTCACGACCTTTTTCTGGAGGCCTATGCCGCCACCCAGGGTGAAGCGACCCGTCTCTATCCCGGGGTGCTGGAAACCCTGGATCAATTAAGCCGGTTGCCCCTGCCACTGGCTCTGATCACCAACAAGCCAGCCCGTTTTTTGCCAGAACTCCTGGCTGGACTGGGTATCGACCACTATTTTCAGTTACTTTTGGGCGGTGACAGCCTAGCGCAAAAGAAGCCCCATCCTGCCCCACTGCTGCATGCTGCCGAACATTTTGCCTGCCCACCCAAGGCAGCGGCCCTGGTTGGTGATTCCCGCCATGATATTGAAGCGGCCAGGGCTGCCGGTTTTATCAGTGTTGGTGTACCCTATGGCTACAACCACGGGCAACCCATCAGCCAGAGTCAACCGGACCTGCTGATTAATCATCTGACTGACTTGCTGAACTAAGGATTACTGGCATGACCCCCGAACTCTTTGCCTCTCTGGCCGCACAAGGCTATAACCGCATCCCGGTCGCCAGAGAAGTGCTGGCCGATCTCGATACGCCCCTGTCCACCTATATGAAGCTGGCTCAGGCACCCTACACCTACCTGCTGGAATCGGTTCAGGGTGGTGAAAAATGGGGGCGTTATTCAATTATCGGACTGCCCAGTGAAGAGCGCATTGAAATTACCGGTAAAACCTTCACCCATTGGCGTGCCGGTGAGGTTTTACAGCGTGAAGAAGTGCTCGACCCCCTGCAAAGAATCGAGGACTTTCAGGCTAGCTTTAAAGTAGCACCCCTCCAGGGCCTGCCTCTGTTTACCGGTGGCCTGGTGGGTTATTTTGGCCATGACACCATTCGCTATATTGAACCTCGGTTACAAAACAGTCCGAGTGCCAACGACAAAGCCGATCCGTTGGAAGTACCTGATATCCTGCTGATGGTGTCCGAAGAAGTGGTGGTTTTTGATAATCTTTCCGGCAAGCTGTATCTGATCACCCATGCTGATCCTAACCAGGAAGCACCACTGGAAACCGCTTATCAACGCCTTGAAGCCCTGGAAATCCAGCTGCGGACAGCCACCCTGACCACCACCAGCCCCGGCACCGGTCGTGCCCAGGTGGAAGAAAGCGATTTCAAGGCCGGCTTTAGTGAGCAGGATTTCAAACAGGCAGTCGAGCGCATCAAGGAATACATTCTTGCCGGTGACATCATGCAGTGTGTGCTGTCCCAGCGCATGAGCCTGCCGTTTCAGGCCCAGTCGCTGGATCTCTACCGAGCTCTTCGCTGCCTGAATCCTTCGCCCTACATGTTCCACCTGCAACTGGACGAATTCCAGGTGGTGGGCTCCTCGCCGGAGATTCTGGCACGCCTGGAAGAAGGCGAAGTCACGGTTCGCCCCATTGCCGGCACACGCAAGCGGGGCAACAGCGAAAAAGAGGATCAGGCGCTGGAAAAAGAACTTCTGGCCGATCCCAAGGAACAGGCTGAGCATTTGATGCTGATTGATCTGGGGCGCAATGATGTTGGCCGTATCGCGCAAACCGGTAGTGTCCAGGTCACTGATAGCATGGCGGTGGAGCGCTATTCCCACGTGATGCACATCGTCTCCAATGTAGTGGGGCAGCTTAAACCGGAACTCACGGCCATGGATGTCCTCAGAGCCACCTTCCCGGCGGGAACGCTTTCCGGTGCGCCCAAGATCAGGGCCCTGGAAATTCTCGATGAACTGGAACCGGTTAAACGCGGCGTCTACGGTGGAGCAGTTGGCTACCTGGGCTGGCAGGGCAATATGGATACAGCCATTGCCATACGTACCGCTGTGATCAAGGGTGGAGAACTGCACATTCAGGCCGGGGCCGGTGTTGTTGCCGATTCTCAGCCCCAGCTGGAATGGGAAGAAACCCTGAACAAAGGGCGTGCGGTTTTTAGGGCTGTAGCCATGGCCGAAAAAGGATTGGATAATCTCTGATTCTTGAGCCCCTCTGCTGCAGAGGGGCCAGGTACCCACTCCGATCAGTAATCCACTTCCCAGAAAATATCCAGGGAGTTTTCCAGGGAACTGACCACCTCGATATACAACTGCCGGGTCAGCTCGTAGCGCACGGCAACCCGGTTGATATCATCATAGATACCCACCCCATAGCGCACACTCAAATCCGAATTCAGATAGCCAGCCGCAACCAGGCTCTGCTCTTGACCCTTGCCCTCGGCAGCCAGTTCAAATTCCTCCACCCCAAAAGCTTCACCCACCGCCTGGGTGTAATCGGAAATACCTGCCAGGCCCATGGATAGGGCCAGGGAGTTCATATCCACTTCTTCATCCAGGGGGCTTCCGGTTAACAGCCAGGATAAAGCCTGCTCACTCGACATGGCTGGCTCGGAGAAGATTTCTGTTTCCGGCTCATCGATCCGCCCGGTTACACGAACCCCAACCAGCACCTCCTCAATTTCCCGAACCGCCTCGATATCCAGATAAGGCTGGGTTAAAGGGCCGTTAAAATTCAACCGGGCACGCCTTAGTCGCAGATCCTGCCCCCAGGACTGATAGCGGCCTTCCACCAGCAATAGCTCACCGCGGGTATTTAAATTATCACCCAGTCCCAGACGCCCTTGCACAGCTGCTTCCAACCCCAAGGCTGACAATTGCAGACGGTCGCTACCCAGCAAAATTTCGATGTCTGTCGAAATCCTCTTAATCAAGGGGTCAGCTGCAGGTTGACGATTGAGCACTTGCACATCATCACTAACTCGCACCGCTTGTGCAGGCAGCTGCTGTACTTCCAGTTGACCTCGGGGGATGCTGATTTGCCCAGTCAGCTCTAGTTCATCGTCAACCCAAGCAAGGTTGAGATCAGGATAGATTTCTAGACTAGCCCAGGGCTCAATCCTTATATCCAACTGCCGACCCTGTATATTCAATTCCCCCAACAGATCTGTTTGCCAGTTCAATTCGCCTTGAAACTGCCCTCGCCCCCGGCGCCCAGCCTGATAGTCACCTTCCAGGGTCAACCCATCCGCCTGCAAGTTGAGATGCGCATCCAGTCGAGTCAGGCTGGTCGGCCACTGCAGATCGGCTGCAGCAATTTTCTGCAAATCCAGCTCTCCCTGAACCAGTGGCTGCCTGAGGGTTCCACCCAAAGATCCTTGACCTTGCAGTTGACCTGACAGGCTGTCCAGATTTAAGAACGGCTGAAAAAGCTGTACCTGTACCTGCTTGAATTCAAAGCGCCCGTCCAGTGGACGCGAGTCTCCCACCGGGCTGACTAAAGCGGTTTTCATATCCAGGGCTAGTTGGCCGATCTGCGGCCCATCCAGTAACCCGCTAATTGCTAGCTGCTGGTCGTGAAATCCCAGAGATACTTCTAGTTGCTGGTAAGCAAATTCCAGCCACTCTTCTTCATTCGTCACCTCATCCAGTTGGCGGATGCGTAGCTGTCCATCCCCGGCAGTCAGGGATAAATCAAAAACCTGCTCTTGATTACCCCAAGCCAACATCATATTGCCTTCCAGAGTCTCATCCCAGTCCAGGTCAGCAGGTAACCACCAGGCCAACTGGTTCATGGCAAAGGGTTCAAGGTGATAGTTTAGCCGGCGCTGTCCATCCGAACTTTCTTGCCACCCTCCTCGCCAGACCAGTTCCAGTGGCTGTTCTTCAGCCACGGCGTCTAACAGCCAGGATTGCTCCGCCAAAGTACCGGAAAGATCGAGGTGAACATTTTTTAATGGCACCTCGGCTACAGTGATCGTTTCTATCAGCCCTTGAGCCGAAATACTGGATTCTTGCCAGTCGTTCATCCGACCTTGAAAATCGACGGCCACTGCGGCCTGCTGAAGATAGGAATCCTGCCAGGACAAGTGATCACTGGCACCTCTCAGGCGGTAGTCTCCCTGCTGCATTCGCTGCAGCAGCATTTGGTTGGTGGGCCAGAGTAAATCCACGCCTAAAAGAGCAGGCAAGCTCAAGTCCGCCGCCATTTGCAAGTCACCCTCAAATGGCGCCGTAGCCTCCAGGGGTAGATCAGCCAGCTGGGGCAGATAGCCCGCCAAACTCAATTGCCAGGTATCCGGTTGCAGATCCAGACTGGCTTCCAGCATGGCCTCATCATCACCCTGCACGCTGATTTGAGGAAATGCCAAGCGGTAATGCTGTTCAGGCCCCAGCCAGCCAAAGTGGTATTCAGCTGCTCCCGTGAAAAGCTTCTGTGCCAGTTCTCCCCGGCCCGTTATCTGACCTTCAGCTCCCCAGCGGGTGGTTTGCAGCCACTCTCCCCAGGTAATCAGGGTTGCGGCAAAGGCCTCACTTTTTTCAGCATCGGCCGTAAACGGCAATGCAATCAACTGCTGAGTCGGCAAGTGACCGGCAAACTGGCTGGAGATCTGCAAAGCACTCGCATCCGTCTTCAACTGACCGGCAAACTGCCCTCCCCAATACAGCTGGCCAGCATTGAAGTTCAACTGCAAATCCAGTTGCTCTTTTTCCAAAGGCTTGGCAGGAAGTGAAGTAAACACCTGTCGCCAGGGCAGCTGGGTATTGAGAAAATCTCTCCAGGAAAGGTGCACTTGTGCTTCCAGCCTTTGCGGGTGGGTCGCAAGCTGACTGAGCCCCTCCCAGGTCATGCGGCCCTCAACCTGCAACTGGTGTTCACGATGGTGGCTCAGTTGCAATTGCTTTAATTGCAACTCTTGGGGAGTAATCAGGGCATCCAGATCCGCCAACACCAGAGTTTCATCAATCAGTAACTGGCCCCATCCCTGTAACTGCCAGCCTTGATTCAAATCGCCCTGAAAGTGTAAACGTAGATGATCCAGCAAGGCCAAGTCAGGCCAGAACCGCATCCAATCAGGTTGCAGCTGATCGGGCAAGGGAGAAGTCTGCGGATGAAAGGGGCTGACTTCCAACTGGATTTCCATAGGCACTTCAGCCACCAGAGGCTGGATCTTGCCGGAGGCTTGTAAAGGCAACCCCCTGGCTTGCAGCCTCTGTAACTCCAGGTTTTGTAGGCTACCGGCGAAATCGGCTTCCAATTCCAGACCGGCTGCAAGCCCCTGTGCTTGCAGCATCAGCGGCCAATCGCCCTGCAGAGTCAGGCTGCCTTGGGCCTGTAATGCGGTGTGATCATCCAGGGGAACCCAGGGGCTCTGCAGATAAATTTCAGGAAGCTCCATCCACTCCCGATACCAGTGCCCCTGCTGTAGTATCACTGCTTGCAGATGCGTAGTGTGGTTAATCTGGAATTCCCCCAGATGCAGGTGTTCGACCTGCAATGGCCAGGGCAAGCTAATTCGTGGCAGTTCAACCCCTGGCATGCGAAAGGCATCCAGGCCTTCGGTCTGCAGTTGCTCCAGCTCTTCCATGACCTCGGTCTGTTTAAGCAGCTGGATATTGAAACGGCTGGCCTCTAGCTGTTGGATACATATATTTAAGCGCAACAAGCACCAGGGTTGCCAAGCCACCGCCAGGTGTTCGCCTTCGAGCAGCAGATCCTGGTTGTGCCAACTGACCTTTTCCACCTGCCATTCATCCAGCAATTGACCGGAAAAACCCTGAAGCTCCACACCCGGAAGCTGACGCAGCAACCAGCTACCCCCGGCCTCGCTCAAGAAGAGCCAAAAGAAGGTCAGTAACAGCAAAAGAGTCGCCAGACTGAGACTGGCAGAAACCAGATAAACCAGCCAACGCAGTAGCAGGTGCACCCAAAGCAGGGGCCGGAGTAGGCGTGCTTGTACGCGTTGGCGAAAATACATCCACGAGCGGCGGATCATATTTCCGGCCCCAGAGTCAGATGCAAGCGAGTCCCACCCAGTTCATCATCCAGGCTTTCCGCCAAGTCCAGACGCAAGGGCCCAACAGGAGAAACCCAACGAATACCAAAACCGACACCCCACTTGGGCTCTTTTAATTCCTGTGGCTCGGCAACCGCATTTCCGCCATCAGCAAAGACAGCCAAGCGCCAGCTCGAGTTAACGACCCACTGATATTCCACACCGGTCGTCATTAGATAACGCCCGCCAATTTGGCGTCCATCATCGCCAAGTGGTGATAATTCCTGGTAATCATAACCACGCAGACTTTGATCGCCCCCGGCAAAGAAGCGCATTGACAGGGGCACTCGTTCAAACTCATTGGTCGCGGTTGCTCCCAGACGCAACCGCGCCAGCAAGCGGTGCCGGTCCAGCAGGGTCACCAGTCCGCGGGCCATCAGGCGCAACTGAAAAATATCCACATCGGCCAGGATACTCTCACGACTGCCTTCCATATCTACCTGCAATCGATAACCCTGGGTGGGGTCAATGCGCCGGTCCGTTTGCAAAAAACCATAACTGAGTCCGGGAAGCGTGAGCCAGGTTGCGCCTCTGTCTTCACCAACATAATACTCTTCTCTTTCCCCTCTTAGAGACAGCACCCTCTCCCAGCCATTGGCGTGTTTATAAAACCACTGCAGGCTCGCCCCATAACGCCGGCTTTCTTGGTCATCATAAACCTCTCGGGTAATGTCACTACTGACTCTCAGCTTGTCCGTCATGGGCGGGTCAAGAGGAAATTCATACCAGCCTCCCAGGGTTTGTTCCGGCTGCGAAATCTGGGCATCCACCCCCCGCCGTAAACCCTGTTCATTCACCCAGTGTTCGACCCAGTTGGCACTGGCTCTGGGACCGGTATCCGTGGAAAAACCCAAACCCAGGTTCAGAGTACGTGGTTCACGTGCCTTGAGAGAGACATCGACCGGTAGATGCAAGTTATCATCAGCGCGATCTGGATCGGCATCCACAAACACTTCTTCAAAATAGCCACTTTCACGAAGATCACGACTTAATTGACTCAGCTGCTGAGAGGAATAGGGCATACCTGCCACAAACCCGACGAACGTCTGCAAAAAATCTTCATCCAACGAACCCTGCTGCTGAAAAGTTACTTCCCCCAGCCGGTAACGGGGACCGGAATCAAAATGCAAAAAGACATCAGCTACGCCGGCATCCGGGTCGACCAAAAGCTCCTGGCGGGTAAACCGGGAGGCAAAATAACCATAACTGAGAGCCTGATTGCGAAAATGCCGCTTGGCTGCTTCATAGTCACTATGGTTCAAGGGGTGCCCGGAGACCAGCCGACCACTGGGCAGGGTAAAATCAGCCTGTTGCAAGGCCTCCCCTTCCAACCCCAGACTCACCTGCCCCAGCAGAACGCGTTCCCCGGGCTCCACTCTAACCTCCAGGGTCGCAGGATCACCCTCTATCACCTGAAGCTGTAGCTGGTATTGGTAATACCCCAAGGCTTCCAGGGCCTTGCTGATTTCGCCACGAGCAAAACGCGAATAACGCCGCATTTCACGTGTATTTCTCGGTTGAATTTCACCCAGATAGGCTTGGATATTGGCCCTGACCTCGGGATTATCTTCAGGAAGCAGTGTAAGAGCCAGACCCGCTCCCAGCCCTGTCTCCACCCACAACAGCAGAAACCCGCCCACTAGCAGGCGAGTGAATCTAGGGAAGGCTGAATTCAACCGCATAACCGGCAAATTTACGCAGGTTGATCACTCCGGTATCCAGGAGCAGATACTGCCCCTTGATGCCCCAAAGCTGACCTTCGATCAGGGCTTCCTTTTCCGGGTTAAGAGATTTGATTTTAGTCGGGTAGTTGATAACCGGGTAATCAAAATACCAGGGATCAGAAGCCAGTGGCTGAATGCCCGATGGCAAAAGCTCGTCCAGCTGAGACTGATAATCCTGATAGACTCGCTGGGCTTCTTCAGTGAGATCCAGCGCTTGCACCTGGTTCTTCAACATCGCCTGCCAGGCCGTCTTATCCTTGAGGGTTTGGGCCAGCAGGGTCTCCACCTGGCCGGAGGTGAGCCGATCCGGCACTTCGAACAAGGGCAAGGCTGCCACAGCGCCCTGATCCATCCAACGGGTGGGCATCTGGGTCTTGCGGGTGATTCCCACCTTGAGACCACTGGTGTTGGCCAGGTAAACCAAATGAGGTTGAAAGCAGTGACTCAGGCCCCACTCAGGTTCCCGACAGGTCCCCAGATGGTAGTGGCAGGTTTCCGGCTTGATAATACAGCGGTCGCACTGAGCCAGTTTTTTGAAACAGGGATAGCAAAAGCCTTGGTTAAAACTCTTGCTGGTCTTGCGTTCGCAATGAATACAATGAATGGCTCCACTGAAATCCAGACGCAGGGTCCGCCCCAAAAGGCTGTTCAGCGGCAGCTGGGTGTCTGCAGATCCAGGCTCAACCAAACGCAGTTGATATTCCACCTGCTTGCCGGCCTGCGTCGGCATTTTGCGTAGACGTCCCTGATAACGCATGCTAGCGTCCGGAATCGACAATTTTTAGCGGATCTTCGCTAACAGCGGGCTTTTTGGGCTTGGGGGCGATATAACCTACTCGCTCCTCTTCCGGAATCCCCGTATTCATTTCATAGCGCAGTACAGCTTCCATACTGATCTTTTTCTGCTCTTCAGTTAGTAGTTTGCCATTGGGCCATTTCCCCAGTTCTACGCCGCGCTTGAGGGCCTGGTAGATATCCGGGGTCATTTTTTCGATCATTTCCGCAAAAGTCATGGAGAAGAGTTCCTCGTCGTGGAAGTCGGTGGAGTCGGCCAGGGCAAGAGAGCAAAAGCCAGGCCGGTTAACAGACCACCCAAGTGGGCTTCATTAGCCATGTTCAACCCCAGGCTAGCAGCCAGAGGGGTCATGCCCAGCAGCATCCAACCCAGCATCATTGCCATCAGCCCAGGCGTCAGGCCCAAAGCAGCCTCGGGGTGGCGTCTATCCCAGAGCCAAGTATAACCAAGATAAGCATAAACCACCCCGGATAAGCCGCCAAACTGGCTGGAGCCATTCACCCAAAACTGGGCCGTATTGGACAAGAGGGCAGCCAGCAGTATCAATACCAGCAGGCGCAAGCTGCCCTGTTGCCTTTCAATGGATTCACCCAGTATCCAGGCCCAGAGCAGGTTAAAAACCAGGTGCATCCAGCCAAAATGCAGAAAGATGGGGGTAATCAGTCGCCAGTAGTGGCCACTGGCCAGGGTCGCACTCAAGGGTTGGCTGATGACCTGGCCGGATTCAATAGACAGGGGGGTAAAAGATACAGCCAGAAAGACTACCGGCCCCAGAAGAATTTCAAAAGCCAGGGTGACCAGCAGCGCCAGCGACATGATCACCAGCGTGACCGGAGCTTTCTTTAACCGTTGGCTCCAGGAGCGGCCAGAAGTGCGTTGCCGGCCTTGAGGCCTTGCTCCCTGCTGCCAAGCTTCCAGAGCTGCGCGGCATTCTTCCAGTTGGTCAGGATTTAACAACCAGAAGGTTTGCCCACCACTGCTTTCATCCGGCAGGACACGATGGGCAATTTTCGCCTGCCAGAGATGCCGTGATAGCGGCATGGGATCCTGATCCGGGGGGAGTACAAAGAGTTTAAGCATATTCAGCTGGGTTTCCGGCAAAAAAATGGCGACACCAGGGTCGCCAAAGCAGGGAACATCATGAGGTAACTACACCTGCTTGGAAAAACGAATTATACGGAAGTTCCCCAAGGCTTTCAGATTTTCTGGTTTTTTTCAGCGGTCATTTCCGCCCTGAGTTCATCCATGGGTGGGAATTCGTCCCGCTGGACCTCAACCCAGACAAACTTGCCTGCATCCAGGCTGGCCTCACCATCATAACGATAGGCCACCAGACGGCCATATTTGACCGCACTATAATCGAGACAGGCCAGGTTGGGACGGATAATACTGGGAAAACCCTGGCACCAGTAGTGACCGAAGAAGAGTTTCTTTTCATCCGGGGCATAGTAGCTGAGATAATGGCGCTCTTCTTCGCTCAAACGCCGACTCTCCAGCTCGGGACTCAAGCGATCGGGCTGAAAGAGCACATCGCCCCAGGTTCGTGGCTGATCCACCCAGTAGCTGGTTCGAAAGCGATCACGTACAAAGCCATCACCGCTTTTTTGCGTAACCCCTTCCGGCAGTCGCAGCCAGGTTCCCCGCGTACAACGGTCCACCACCTTGAATTCAAAACTGCCAGGACGGGCTGAATCCAGAAAAAACTCCGGTGTCATGCAGGCGTCCGGATACTTGGCCAGAAAAGGGTCCATGACCTCCCGATCCCAACAGGCATGCACAACGCGAAAATCTTCGACTTCCAGAGCCAGGGGAAGGCTATGAAACCATTGCAGAAATGCCTGCCATTCCTGCGGATAAGCGGCAAACTGATCCAGCGTTTCTTGGATCACTCGCTGGTGGCGGGGGTTATGAGGACGCAGCGGTTGCCCTTCGGCATCCCGGGTAAAATAAGCCAGGGCATTGTATTCATGATTTCCCAGAACCATGAGGGCCGTTCCTGCCTCCAGCATGGCATGAACATCATGCAAGGCCTGGCGAATTCGCGGACCCCGGTCAACAATATCACCAACGAAAATCACCTGGCGCCCCTGAGGATGCCGCCAGGCTCCACCCTGATGCCGGTATCCCATCAGCTGCAGCAGATGCCTGAGGGTATTACCACACCCGTGCACATCGCCAATGAGATCATAGCCACGCATACGTAAACTCACTAGTAATTACTATGCTGAGAATTCCAGCCCAGTTTACTGCGGCAGATCTGGTAGAAGTCATGACCCAGAGGATGAATCAGCTTGAGTTTGTGGGGTTTTTTACGGATATAAATCACATCGCCCGGCTTGGTCACCAAATGGGTCTGGCCATCACAGGAAACATGCGGATAGGTTTCGTTGGTCTCGGTAATCAGGATTTTGATTTCGCTATTACCGTCCACAACGATGGGGCGGCTGGACAGGGTGTGGGGGAACATGGGCACCAACACCAGAGCATCCAGCTTGGGATGCATAATGGGGCCACCCCCAGAAAGGGCATAGGCGGTAGAACCCGTCGGAGTAGCTACGATCAGACCATCGGAACGCTGGTTGTAGACAAACTGGCCTTCAATGTAGAGATCAAACTCGATCATACGGGCTGATTTACCCGGATGCAGGACGACATCATTCAGTCCGTCAGCCGAACCGATAGGTTCTCCCTCGCGCATGACTTCAGCATCAAGAAGAAAACGCCTTTCCGAGGTGTATTTGCCAGCCAGGACTTCTTCAACACGGCTTTCCAGCTCATCGGGACTGATATCGGTAAGAAAACCCAAACGCCCCCGGTTAACACCCAGAACAGGAACACCTGTTCGGGCCATGGCTCTGGCCGCGCCCAGCAAACTGCCATCCCCTCCCACAACAATCACCAGGTCACAAATCTCGGCCAGCATCTTGCGATTGGCTTCCTGAAAACCGTGACCGAGAAGCACTGTCGCCGTACGATCTTCAACAATAATCTGGTAATTATTGTCATCCAGGTAACGCATCAAACGCTTCAGGGTTTCTACCACCCGGGTGCTGCCTAGACGACCTATCAGGCCAATATTCTTAAAACCGGTTTTTTTCATCAGAATTTGTAGCCTGCGCCTAGAGTCAATGCATTCAAATTCGTGTCCACACCTTCAGCATCAGCGGTTAAATAGGACATATACTCAATACTGGCATAAGAGGAATAGGGCAGGTCAAACTCGAAACCCAAGCCATAGCCCCAGCCAAAGTCAGTGGTGCTGGTGTCACCATCGTTGAGGGAAACACTGGTCAATCCGACCTTGGCAAAGGGGGTAAAACCATTCAAGGGAAGGGTAAAACGCAGATAACCACCAAACAGCCAATCCATGGTGATTTCTTCTTCGGTGCTGCCGGCAATACCGAGTTGAGCCTCGGCACCCACAAAGGCATCCAGTTGCTGGCCGTAATGCAACTTGGCACCCATGGCCGAACCATCACCGTTATTCCACATATGCAGGCCACCACCGGCATAGCGGTAGACATCACTGTAATCGTCATAATAAGCCTGGGCCGGGGCAGCCACCAGCAGGACGGACAGGAGTAGACCGCCTGCGGCTATCCAGTGCTTCATCAAAAACTCCTTCATCGAATCTAGATGCTTTAGTCCCGATTAAACACTGAATAAAAACAGATTACCAGCCTTCAACCTGCGCGGGCTTCGATACGTGGCTTGACCCAGACTTCATTCACCACCAGGGCCAGCAGGATAATCAAGCCCCCCAGAATCAAACGCGGCAAATCCACATCCCGATTCCAGATCAAAAGGTTCACCAACAGGCCAGCGGGCACCAACGCATTGTTCATAATCGCCAAAGCACCAGCATCTACCAGGGTGGCTCCCTTGTTCCAGAGGAAGTAACCGGCCCCTGAAGCAACCAGACCTAGCCAGAGGAGGACACCCCATTGAGTCAGGCTGGAGGGCAGCTTATCCCAATTGCCAAATAACAGCATACCCAGTAGAGCCGTTAGGAAAGCCCCCAGGTAGAAATAGCCAAAGACTTCATGATGCTGCAGGTCTTCATTCTTCTCTTGCTGGTAAGCCAGCATCACCCGACGATAGGCCACCTGGCCGAAACCGAAACAGAGGTTGGCGGCCTGTACCAGCAGGAAACCGGCCACAAAATCCGCACTGATTTCGTTATAGCGAATCACCCCGGCCCCCACGACCGCCAGAAGGGCTGTTACCAGATACCAAGGGGTAAAACGCTGCTTCCAGAAATCATCCAGAAGCGTGATATAAACGGGTGTAAAGATGGTGAAGAGTACGACTTCAGGTACCGACAGAAGCGTAAAGGACTGATAAAAACAGATGTACATCAAACCCAATTGTACGGCCCCAATCAGCATCAGCTTGATGGCCAGGGCTGAGGGGATGCGGGCAAAACGCAACAGCGGCAAAAAAACCAGACTAGCCAGAAGTGTTCGCGTAAAAACAGCAAAATAGGCATCCACACTACCGGCCAGATAGACACCAATAAGACTAAAAGAAAAAGCCCAAAGCAGGGTAACGCCCCAGAGATAAGCCACTTGTTAACTCCCGAAGAAAATAAAGTTAACCAATTATAGTGATCCGGGAAAGTGACAACAAGCCAGGAACCTCTTTAATCCGTACCGCGAAGGCCTCATACTTGCACAGACACTAATATTGGGGAGGCCAAGCATGCAAGAATTCAAGGTAGATGTTGCCATTCTGGGTGCAGGAACAGCAGGGATGGGGGCTTACCATGCTGCTAAAAAAGCTGGTAAGAAAGTTCTGCTGATTGAAGGCGGCCCCTATGGCACCACCTGCGCCAGGGTCGGCTGCATGCCCAGCAAGCTTTTGATTGCAGCAGCAGAAACAGCACATCAAATGCAAAAGGCCGACCAGTTGGGCATCCAACTGAACGCTGGTTATCAGGTCGATGGTAAACGCGTCCTGGAACGCCTGCGCCGGGAAAGAGATCGTTTTGCTGCAGGGGCAGCCCAAACCGTTGAAAACTGGCCCAGCGAGGATCGCCTGCGCAGCTACGCTCATTTTATCGGCCCCAACGAGTTGGAGACCGATAACGGTGACCGTATCCATGCCACCAGTATCGTCATAGCAACCGGCTCGAGCCCAGCAATTCCCGAGCCCCTGCAAGCTGCTGCGGATCGCCTCATCACCACCGATGAAATCTTTGAATGGACTGATTTACCAGACTCAATCGCGGTTTTTGGTCCGGGTGTCATCGGTCTTGAACTAGGCCAGGCTCTCCATCGCCTAGGTGTGCGCATGCGCCTGTTTGGTCGCGGTGGCAAAATTGGCCCGCTGAGCGACCCCAAAATCCGCTCCTTGGCTGAAGAGCTATTCAACCAAGAGTTTTCATTACTCAGTGATGCTCAGGTCAGTCAGGTGAGTTTAGATGATCAGGGAGTCAAGATTCGTTTCACTCTGCCGGATGGCCAACAGAAAGAAGAATATTTTGATTATCTACTGGCAGCTACGGGTCGACGCCCCAACCTGGAAAACCTCAACCTGGATGTACTCAATCTGCAACTGGATAACCGGAAACAACCCCTGTTCAATCCCCAAACGGGCCAACTGAAAGATCACCAGGGCCAAGCACTACCCATCTTTATTGCTGGTGATGTAAATAACTATCGCCCCCTATTGCATGAGGCCAATGATGAAGGGCATCTGGCCGGAAAAAATGCTGCCACCTGGCCAGATATCAACGAGTATCCGCGACGCACACCTCTTGCCGTAGTTTTCAGCGACCCGCAAATTGCACTGATTGGCGAAACCCTGCCGGAACTGGAGAAGCGCCTGGGTACCGAGCAGCTGGCCATCGGTGAAGTCGACTTTACCAACCAGGGACGCTCGCGTGTCATGCTGGTTAACAAAGGCCTGCTAAGAGTCTATGCTAATAAAAAAGACGGCACTCTTTTGGGAGCAGAAATGCTGGGGCCAAGAGCAGAGCATCTGGCTCATCTTTTAGCCTGGTCCATTCAGCTTGGCATGACGCTGAATCAGCTTTTGGAATTACCTTTTTACCATCCGGTCATCGAAGAAGGTTTGAGAAGTGCTCTACGCTCGGCCGCAGCTCAGCTGGACACTCGCCATCAGGAAACAACAAGGAGATAAACCATGACACAACAAATTCTGGTCAAAGACGCCATGTCTTACGATAACTACACGGTTGAGGCCAACGCGAGTGTTGAAGAGGCGGCAGCCATCATGCAAAAGCACCAACTGCCGGGTGCCCCCGTAGTCAATGAGCGCAAGGAACTGGTCGGCTTCGTATCTGAACACGACCTTCTGCATCAAATGCTGGAATCCAGCTACCACAGTACCAGCAAAGCCAGCGTTCTGGATGTCATGCGCAAGGAAGTCTTTACCGTCAAGCCGGATGACAACATCATCGATGTTGCTGAAACCATGTCGCAACTGGATAAACCCAAACTCTATCCGGTGGTTTCTCATGGCAAGGTACTGGGCCTCATCACCCGAGGACTACTACTCAAGGCACTGATCAAAAGCCGTACCCAGGGTTCACGCGTATAACCTCCTGAATTCGGGGCAGGCAAATCCGGCCTGTCCCGGCTCCCCCAACATATTTACTGCATACTTCACCGGAATTATCCGGCCCCCCTTCTCTTTGCTGGCAGGGGTCAGTAGTATTCCTGCTACTCGCTTTTTTTAGACAGGATGTGACCTCATGGCTGAAGTGCTCTTTTACCAGAAAATAACCCCCGTCAATAAGGAAGAACACAAGTCCCACTTCCTCAAACCCTATGACAATGATTACAGCTTTGCCCGCAACACGCCCATCGTACCGCTAGCTGCCAGTGAATTTTTCAGTGCCTGTCGCCACTATCCAGTCCTCTTTTCCGGCGATACTGCCTCCCTGGTACCTGTGGCTATCCTGGGCTATACGGAAAAACAGAATATCTTTATCAATGACGCCAACCAGTGGCAAAAGAACACCTATATACCAGCGTTTATCCGCCGTTATCCTTTTATTCTGGCCAACTCCAATGATGCCTCGCAATTAACTCTCTGCTTTGATGATTCCTGGAAGGGGTTTAACACCGAAGGTGAAGGCGAGCCTCTGTTTAATGAACAGGGTGAAGAAGCAGAATACCTGAAAAAAGTACTGGGTTTCGTGGAAAGTGTTCACCAGGAAATGCAACGCACCCGCCCCTTTGTGGAAAAGCTGGTGGAACTGGAGCTTTTGGAAAAAAGGGATTTGCAAGTCACCCGGACCGAAGGCAACAGCTTTCTTCTCAAGGACTTTCGGGTGATTAACGAGGAAGCCTTCATGAAGCTGGAGGATGCCCAGGTGCTGGAATTCCACAATAAAGGCTGGCTACCCTGGGTCTATGCCCACCTGCTCTCCTTGTCCAACCTACAAACTCTGGGACAATAACCCGCCCTGCAGGGTGGCAAGGAGCGCTCGAGTCCTTGTCACCTGATAACCGCTTCTTGCAGTTAGACCCAAGAGTATAAGCCGGGGTTGTGACCCGGCTTGTTGTCGCTGCTGAAACTGGCTAAGATTCGCCCCATCAAGTCTCATTCCAATCTTTGGTATCCAGCAACTGCTAACCTGCAAAAAGGCAGCCTCAGTGACTCAAGAACTTCTTCAACGCCTGCACCAGCTTGAACCGGCCGCCCGTCAGGGGCTTTTTGATCATCTGCGCCGGGGGCTGGAAAAAGAAACCCTGCGCACGACCCCCGAAGGCAAGATCAGTCAGGCCGATCATCCCCGAGCGCTGGGATCCACCCTGACTCACCCGCATATCACCACGGATTACTCCGAAGCCCTGCTGGAATTTATTACCCCGGTCAGCAGCAGTCGGGAAAACTCTCTGGATTTTTTACTGGATCTTCACCGTTTCAGTCTGAGCCGCCTGGATCACCAGGAATTACTTTGGCCCGCCAGCATGCCCTGCAAGCTGGACGGTAATGCCAGTGTACGTATTGCAGAATTTGGTCAATCCAATGTGGGGCGCATGAAAGAGGTCTATCGTCAGGGTCTTGATTGGCGTTACGGCCGCATCATGCAGAGTATTGCCGGGCTGCATTACAACCTGTCATTTCCCGATGAACTCTGGCCACTCTTGGCAGAACTGGAAGGCCTGTCACCCGAGGCCGCGGACGCTGCCTGGCGCTCGGACAAGTATTTTGCCCTGATCCGCAATTTCAGGCGCTATTCCTGGCTGCTCCTTTACCTGTTTGGAGCCAGCCCGGCCGTGGACGACAGCTTCCTGGATGGCAAGCAAGATCATCCCCTGAGCCGGATCACGCCCGATACCCAGGGCGGCCCTGAGGCCACCAGTCTGCGCATGTCAGATTTGGGCTATCAAAATAAGATTCAGGCCAGCCTGAAAATCTGTTTCAACTCCCTGGATAATTACCTGAGCACCCTGGAAGAAGCCATTCATACCTCCCACCCGACCTACGAAAAAATCGGGGTCAAGGTAGATGGCGACTACCGCCAGCTGAACACTAATATCCTGCAGATTGAAAACGAATACTACAGTGATATCCGCCCCAAGCGGGTCACTCAAAGTGGCCAGAAACCCGGGGAAGCCCTGCGGGAAAAAGGCGTGGAATACATCGAAGTTCGCTGCCTCGATCTCAATCCCTTCATCCCCGGTGGGATCGACGCTGCCCAGATGCGCTTTTTGGACACCTTCCTGCTTTTCTGCCTGCTGGAAACCAGCCCCCAACTCAGCGATGAAGCCTGCAAGCAGGTAGAAATCAATAAACAGCGGGTTGTGAACCAGGGCCGACACCCGGATACCCGTATCTGGTGGATGAATGCCGGTAAAAGTGAAGAACTTCCCCTGCGCGAGGCCGCCACAGCTCTGCTGGAAGAATTACAAGCCGTAGCCCTGCTACTGGATAAGAGTCATCCAGAAGAAGCCCTTTTCTGCACGGCGCTGGAACAGCAACAGGCAAGGGTTGATGATGTCAGTCTGACCCCTTCGGCGCGTCTGATGGAGCTAATCAAGGAAACCGGAGGCCACCAAGCTGCTATCCTGCAGTTAGCGCGGGCACAAAGGGAGCAGCTTCTGACTTGCCCCATGAACAAAGCAAGGGAACAGCTTTTCAGTGAATTGACGGCCAGTTCTCTGCAACAGCAGGCAAGTCTGGAAGCTGAGGAACAAATGAGCTTTGACGACTATCTGGCGCAGTATTTTTCTAGCGGCGCCTGATCATTCGGGCAGCTTCAACCCGGTTCGACCGGGTTGAAGGCCTCGCAGCTACAGCTGAATGCCCAGTCGATAGCCCTGCTCAATTGCTCGTTTGGCATCCAACTCGGCGGCCACTTCCGCACCACCGATCAGATGGCTGGAAACCCCTTGGGCTTGCAACTGGGTATAGAGATCCTGGACCTCTTCCTGACCGGTACAGAGCACCACCTTGTCCACCGCTAGGCAGTGAACTTCTCCGTCCAGGCGTAGATGCAAGCCTTCATCATCAATCTTCAGGTACTCACAGCCTGCCAGCATCTTGACGTCATGCGCTTTAAGAGCTGCCCGGTGAATCCAGCCGGTGGTTTTCCCCAAGCCTTTACCCGGCTTGCTGCTTTTACGCTGCAAAAGGTAAACCTCGCGCGCGGCAGCAGGCTTTTCCGGTTGGGCCAGCCCACCCGGTTGACTGACGTCCAGATCCACGCCCCATTCCTTGAAAAACTCTTCCTTGCTCTGGGGTTCACCTCTTTCATGAACCTTGACCAACAATTCGGCAACATCAAAACCTATCCCGCCGGCCCCGAGAAGAGCGACCTGCTGACCCAGATTTTCCGGGTGGCGGATTGCTTCAGGATAGGTCACTACCTTGGGGTGATCGACGCCGGGAATAGCGGGAATTCGCGGAGTGACGCCCGTGGCTACCACTACTTCATCAAAACCCTTGAGTTGCTCGGCAGTTACTTGAGTATTCAATTTCAAGTCAACGCCAGTTAGCTCCACCTGCTTGCGGAAATACCTCAGGGTTTCACTAAATTCTTCTTTCCCGGGAATCTGACGGGCTAAATTGAATTGCCCACCAATTTCTGCAGCCTTCTCAAACAGAGTCACTTCATGCCCCCGGGAAGCCGCCTGGGTGGCACAGGAAAGGCCCGCCATGCCAGCACCGACCACGGCTATTTTCTTCGTTTGGGCAGCAGGTGCTGAAACCAGCTCGGTTTCATGACAAGCCCGCGGATTGACCAGACAGGACGTCACCTTGCCCATAAAAATCTGGTCCAGACAGGCCTGATTGCAGGCTATGCAGGTATTGATTTCATCGCTTTTATTAGCAGCCGCCTTGCTGACCCAGTGGGCATCCGCCAAAAAAGGGCGAGCCATGGAAACCATATCGGCATGCCCCTCAGCCAGTACCTCCTCGGCCACCTCCGGCATATTGATGCGGTTGGTGGTAATTAGCGGGATGTTGACTTCTTTTTTCATCCGCTGGGTTACCTGGGTAAAGGCAGCCCGGGGGACACTGGTGGCAATGGTGGGAACCCGGGATTCATGCCAGCCGATCCCCGTATTGATCAGGCTAGCGCCCGCTTTCTCAATGGCCTTGGCCAGGGTCACCACTTCTTCCCAATTACTGCCTTCTTCCACCAGATCAATCATGGAAAGGCGAAAGATGATAATAAACTTTTCGCCCACAGCAGCACGTACACGTTTTACCGCTTCAATTGCAAAACGGCTGCGGTTGGCAAAACTACCGCCCCAGCGGTCTTCACGTTGATTGGTTCTTAACGATAGAAACTGATTGATCAAATAGCCTTCACTGCCCATGATTTCCACGCCATCATAGCCAGCTTCCTGAGCCAAGCTGGATGCCTTCACATAAGCATCCAGCTGTTCTTCAACACCTTCATCCGTGAGTTCCTTAGGCGTAAACGGATTGATGGGAGCCTGAAGGGGCGAGGGAGCCACCAAATTGGGTGAATAGGCATAGCGACCGGTATGTAGAATCTGCATGCAGATTTTGCCACCAGCTGCATGAACAGCCTCGGTAACCTTGCGATGCTCGGCCGCTTCTTCGGGTGTGGTCATCTTGGCCGAGCCCTGAAAAACCACTCCGGCATCGTTAGGGGCAATACCACCGGTTACGATCAGGCCTACACCAGCGGCTGCCCTCTCGCCATAGAAGGCAGCCAGACGCTCGAAACCTCCCGGAGTTTCTTCCAGATTAGTATGCATGGACCCCATCAACACCCGATTTTTCAATTGAGTAAAGCCCAAATCCAGGGGGGCAAACACATGAGGAAAGGTCTCTTGACTCATTCTTTAGGCTCCTGCAACAGTTATTTTTATCAATTTTTCCAGTCTAACCCACTTCATATTCAAGCGCACGTTTGAAACGATCATGTGAATGACTCGTGAGTTCTTGCACTGCCCTAATGCCAATGCTAGAAATATTTTGACCTTGTTTTTCTTAAAAAAAGCTCTCAAGATTAACGAGGTTCAGGGAATACTTCGTAATAAAACAGAGAGAAGAATCATGATGAAAAAAACTTTACTGAGTCTGGGGCTGGCGACCGCCTCAGTCTTGGGTGCAGCCCAACTGCAAGCTGAAGTAAAAATCGGTTTTCTCGGCGGCTTTACCGGCCCGATCGAAGGCATGACCCCAGCAATTCACGAGGGTGCTCAACTGGCCCAGAATCAGGTCAACCAGCAAGGCGGCCTCTTGGATGGTCAGGAATTTGCCATGCCTACGGGTGATACCACCTGTGCCGACTCCTCTGCAGCCTCCAACGCAGCGGACCGTATGGTCAACTCGGAAAAAGTTACCGCTATCGTTGGTGCCCTCTGTACAGGTGCAACCCTGGCTTCTGCCAACAACGCGGGTATTCCCGGTGGCGTGGTCATGATTTCTCCAGCTTCCACGGCTCCGGCAGTGACCGCTATTGAAGATGACGACCTGGTTTTCCGTACCGTTCCTTCTGATGCCTTTCAGGGCGAAGCTCTGGCCCACCTGCTGATTAACAAGGGCATTGATGAAGTAGTCGCCACCTACGTCAACAATGACTATGGTCGTGGCCTGTCCGATCAGTTTGTGGAAACCTATGAGTCCCTGGGTGGCTATGTTGCCGACAACCTGGCTCACGAAGACAACCGCGCTGACTATCGTTCCGAGCTGGGCTCCCTCTCCTCTCACCTGGTCGATACTCTGGTCGTCTTTGCCTATGCCGATTCTTCCGGCCAGACCATTCTGCGTCAGGCGCATGAAAGTGGCTCCTTCTCCCAATACGTGGGCGTTGACGGCATGATCAGTGATAGCCTGATCGAAGCTCTGGGGGCTGATGTACTGGAAGGCATGATTGCCACACGTCCCGGTTCTCCTGATCTGCCCGGCACCGAGCTGTTTGAAACTGCAGCCCGTGAAGCCGGCCTGGACCCCAATGCCGTCTTTGCTGCCCAGGCTTACGATGCCGCCTTTATCCTGGCACTGGCAGTAGAGAAAAATGGCAGTGATGCGCGTGAAGGCCTATCTGATGCCGTTCGCTCTGTAGCCTCTGCTCCCGGTGAAGTCATTCTTCCTGGTGAGTGGGAAAAGGCCAAGCGACTCCTGGCAGAAGGCAAGGATATCAACTACGAAGGTGCTGCCGGTCGTCATGACTTTGACCAGAACGGCGACATCATGGGCGTTGTTGTGGAGATGGAAATCACTGATGGCGAACTGGTCACCAAGGACCAAATTGACTTCTAAGTCTTTTGCCTGAACCTGATACAGGGCCTATCGGCCCTGTATCCAGGCGTTTCGGATGCCTGTAAATACCCGACTAAAAAACCCTGTCCCGATTTTTAGCCCGCACACTAGCATGCCTAGCCTCTCCCCTCTGATCAGACCAACTGCATCTTAAGAAGCCTGCGTTAAACGTGATGAGTGCTGGCTAGGGCTGAATTCCTTCCTGATCAATCCCAGTACTTCCTACATCCATGTGGGTCGCCGAACAAGAGTTCATCAGAGGTTTCTTAAACCAACCAGGCGACCGCTAACCCGGCCATTAACGACAACGCCATGGGAGCAGCCACCTTCCAACCCAGGGTCACGCTTCCCAGAGAAATTGCCATACCGGCTTTGATGGCATTATTGACACTGGCAGCCAGAACAATAGCCAGAACAGCCGTGGCCTCGTCTATTCGATCCTGAGCCATGCGTGTCAGCGATAGCGTAATAGCATCCACATCGGCAATGCCCGAGGTGGCGGCCAGCAGATAGATGCCTGCACTGCCCAGGCTTTCCCGCAACCATTCACCCAACACCAGAATCAAGGTTAACAAGCCCCCGAAAACCACGGCTGAGGTGAGGTCCAGAGGATTCTGATTTAAGCTGGGCTGGCTGATTTTCAAATCTCTGTGAGTCGATCGCCAAATCCAGAAAGCGGGCAAATACAGTAGCAGCGTCATCACCAGCACCGGCAGCCAGAGTTGATCCAGCAAGGCAGGGTTAATCACCAGGGCATAAAGCAGGATACGGGGAAACATGGTGCCACAGGCCAGCAGGATTCCCGTAGCCAGAAGAGAAGACAGCTGAGGCGAATGCCGGGATTGGCGTGCAAAATGCAAGGTCAGGGCCGTCGAAGAACTCAGGCCGGCAAAAAGGCCGGTAAAGAGAATGCCTTTTTCGGCCCCGCCTACCCTCACGGCAAAGTAACCGACAAAGCTAACCGAAGCGATCAGTACCACCAGCCACCAGATTTCGTAGGGATTGAGAGCCCCACCTGGCCCCAGGTTCTGGTTGGGTAAGAGAGGGAGAAACACCACACTGATCAAAAGCAGCTTCAAGGCGGCATCCAGCTCATGAGCCTGGAGGTGATGCAGCAGCCCGTGTATTTCTTCCTTGTTATCCAGAATGATGGCAGTAATAACAGCACAAGCTGCCGCCAGCGCCGGATCCTGGGCCACAGCCAGAGCACCATAGCAATAGGTCAGCAAGAGCCCTATCAGGCTGGTGATGCTGTAATCCTGTATCTTCTCGGATTTGACCCGATAAGCCACCAGGCTGATGGCTACTACACCCAGAAAAATAACCGGCAAAATCCAGGCGCTCAGGCTATCACTCAAAAGAGCAGCGACCCCGCCCAAGAGTCCGACCAGCGAAAAGGTACGTATCCCGGCAATGCGCTCGCCGGATTGACGATCTCGGGCCACCCATCCCCGTTGCAACCCGATCAACATGCCTAGCAGGAGAGCAACCGCCAGACGGATACTGGCGTGGTTATCGGCAATCAACTGTTCGGTCAAACCTTCCATTCTGACCTCCGAGAAGAAAAAAACGGCCCCATGTAATGGAGCCGTTCAATTTTAACTGATGTGCTTGAGTTTTTCCGGCATCAAGCCCTTGGGGGCGTACCTCAGAACCAGAACTATCAGCAAACCGATAACAAAAACCCGGGCCTGAAGCGCACGACTGGATAAATTATCCGGTGCATCCCAGCCAAAAGCGCCGCTACCCAGATCAGCAAACAGCTGCATAATCCAAAGAGCGAGAGGCTCAGACATGACCCAGATAATATAAACCAGCAAGGCACCCAGAATGGTTCCCAGGTTATTACCCGGTCCACCCAGGATGACCATGACCAGTACCAGGAAGGTGTGGTTAAGCGGCAGATAACCGGTGGCATCAAAAATACCATTGAAACTGGTCAAAGCTCCGCCACCAATACCGATGAGTACACAGCCAAAGACAAAGACTTCCAGGCGGCGTTTTTCGATATTCTTACCCATGGCTCTTGCTGAAATCTCATTGTCGCGAATCGCCCGGATCATCCGGCCCCAGGGGGCGTTATAGGCTTTTTGCAAGAGATAGAAAATGGCCACGATCATGACTGCAGTAATGACCAGATAAAGCGACCTGGCCCAGATAAAGCCCAGTTCACCGGGTCCCGGCGTTGGCCAGGGAAGCGGCGAGACCGTTGCTGTTCCGCGAGTCAGCCAGTCGGCATTTTTCAGGAAAGCCTTGATGATCTCGGCAATCCCCAGGGTGGCAATGGCCAGATAATCACTGCGCAAGCCCAGACAGATATGACCGATAAAGTAGCCCACGACACCGGCCAGCAGACCCCCCATCAACCAGCCAATCCAGGCAGGCATACCCAGGCCACCGACAAAATCGACTTCCGACTCGATCGCGGAAGTCACTGGGTCAAACAGGGAACGGAAAACCATCCATACGATCAAGGCAAGAATTATAGTCAGGATCGTGCGCAGTTTCTTGGGCACCCCGAGACGGTGAACCTGGGAAACAGCCACCACCAGGGCAATACCGACCAGTCCCCAGAGAAAAGTTTGTCCCAGGCGTCCGGGCAGATCGGAATTCCAGAATTCGGTATTCACCGGCATGCTGAAAGACATGGCACAAAAACCGCCCAGGGCCACAAAACCCATAACACCCGCATTGAACTGCCCGCCATACCCCCACTGGATCGTCAGACCCAGGGCGATAATGGCGTAGCAAGCGGCTTCAACCAGCATGCGCAGGCTATAGGCATTGCCCTGACTTAAAAACACAAACAGGAGGGCGACAAGAACGAGAGCAGCCACTACCAGTTCGCGTAGTGGCAGATCAGGATATTTATCGAAAAGTTTGGCCAACATCAGATCACCTTCCCTTTAAAGATACCGGTAGGACGCCAGATGAGTACGACGACCAGAATAAAGAAGGGCACGACTATCTTGTACTCGGTGCCAACCAGAGAAAGGTTGCGGGGAATCTCCATCCATTCGGGAAACCAGTGGTTAATCGGGCGCAACAAAACGGACCAATTGAAGACCGACAGGGTTTCGGCATAGCCCACCAGAAATCCCCCTGCAATCGCACCGTAGGGATGGCCTACGCCACCCACGATAGCAGCAGCAAAGATCGGTAGCAGGAGGAAGAAACTGAGATCAGGACTAAGACTGACATCCAAGGACAGGAAGGTGCCCGCTGCCGCAGCCAGACAACCGGCCAGAACCCAGGTGACCATCACGACCTTATTGGTATCTATCCCTGAAACCCGGGCCAAATCAGGGTTGTCCGACATGGCGCGCATGGCTTTACCCATGCGGGTACGATTGAGGAATAAATGCAGACCAAAAACAGCAAGAATGGTGAAAACAATCAACAGAATCTGGGGTTCGGTAATAACCAGAGGGCGGGAAGCCAAATCTCCAGGCAGATCCAGACGAAAAATTGCTTTGCTTTCCTCGATGTAGAGACTACGTGAACTGGTACCGGCAAAGAGCCGGATAATCCCCTGCAGCATCAGGGTAACACCCAGGGAAGCTATCACGATCACGATGGGTTTAACCCCATGTTCTCTCAACGGCTTGTAAAAAGCCTTGTCAATTCCAATCGCCAGTACCGAGGTTGCCAGCATTGCCAGAGGCAACATCAATAAAGGTGTAGGAATCCCCAGGGCCGCTCCGGCACCTGGAAACAGGGCGGTAAGAAAGAAAACGATCAGGGCACCAAAGGTCATCTGGTCGGCATGGGCAAAATGCGCAAAGCGCATAATACTGAAAACCAGGGTGACACCCACTGCGCCTATGGCATAGATGGATCCTGCCACAGCACCGGATATCAGAGCTTTATTGATAAAAAAGACCAACTCGTTCAAGGTTCTATCTCCCGTGGTTAGGGGCAGGACATTAACCACCCAGAAAGCTTTTGGCTACTTCCGGGTCATTGAGCAGATTGTGTCCACTGTCGGTATAAAGATTTTGACCGGAGGCCAGAACAAACCCCTTGGTCGCGATTTCCAAAGCCTGTTTGGCATTCTGCTCCACCATAAGAACACCAACACCGGCCTTATTGATTTCTACTATGCGATCAAAGATTTCCTGCATGTAGAGCGGTGAAAGACCCGCCGTGGGTTCATCCAGCAGTAACAGTGTCGGTTCGGTCATCAGGGCTCGCCCCATGGCAACCATTTGCCGCTGACCGCCGGACAACTCACCTGCAGGCTGTTTGCGTTTTTCTTTTAGAGGAGGAAAGAAACCATAGATTTTTTCCAGCATCCGGGCTGTTTCCTGGGGTTTGATGTAAGCCCCCATCTCCAGATTCTCTTCTACCGTCATGCTGGGAAAAATATTCTTTTCCTGGGGAATAAAGCCCATCCCCAACTCAACCAGCTTGTTGGGTGCCAGGTTGGCAATGGATTGGCCCCTTAGCTGGATATCACCGCCATTTACTTCTACCAGACCAAAAATGGCTTTAAGCATGGTGGATTTACCCGCCCCGTTGGGGCCTACAATCACGCCGATGTCTTCCTTGTCGATGGCCATATCCACGCCCTTGAGGATATTCATTCCACCGTAGCCACCCTCAACCTGGGTTGCATTCAGTAACGACATTGTTGAATTTCTCCGATTGGTTGCAGCAGCTTAGCCCGCCTTTCCGAAGTAGGCTTCCACTACTTCCTGGTTATTGCGTACCTCTTCGATGCTTCCCTCCATCATCACCTCACCCTGGGCAAGAACGATGACGGGATCACATAGGCGAGCAATCATGTCCATATCATGTTCGATTACCAGGAAGGTGTAGCCCAGTTCCTGGTTAAGACGTTCAATATTGCTGACCAGGTCAACAAGCAGGGTACGGTTTACCCCGGCTGCGATCTCGTCCAGCAAAACCACCTTGGCATCGGTCATCATCGTTCGACCCAGCTCCAGCAGTTTTTTCTGCCCACCAGAGAGGTTGCCAGCCAATTCATTCTTGACGTGGCCCAGGTTGACGAAATCTATGACTTCCAGAGCCCGACGACGAACCTCTTCTTCCTGGGCATGAACCCGTCCGGGCTTCAGCCAGGTGCTAAAGAGGTTTTCACCTTCCTGCGCAGGAGGAACCATCATCAGGTTTTCCAGAGCAGTCATATGAGAAAATTCGTGAGCAATCTGAAAGGTTCGCAGCAGACCCTGATGAAAAAGCTGATCAGGTGCTTCGTGAGTAATATCACGCCCTTCCATCAAGACCTGTCCGGAATCCTCTTCCAGGGTTCCGGCAATAATATTGAAAAGAGTACTCTTGCCCGCACCATTGGGACCAATCATGCCAGTAATCGAACCCTTAGCCACATCCAGAGAGCAGTCATTGATCACCTGGAGGCCGCCAAAAGCCTTGCTGACATTCTTGACCTCTATGATAGGCCTTTCTTGTGTTTGAGCTTGCATCCTACCCCCGCCAGATACGTGCAGCAGTCATGAATTGGATCTTGAATTTAAACCAAGGTCGCATTCTAGCGGCATCATTGCCCCACCACAACTGAACCTCGGCAGAGGCTAAAAAATGGGCGCAGAAAGATACCAGTTCAATGACTATAGCAGCTAATTCCTGACCGACCGGTCAGTAGAACACTAAAAAGAGAGACTGGAGATAGACTTGCAGGATATAGAGGAGACTTGCTACTGAGTATGGTGGGTGGTACTGGGTTCGAACCAGTGACCCCCAGCTTGTAAGGCTGGTGCTCTCCCAACTGAGCTAACCACCCGAAGACAAGAAGACAGTAAATGGCGGACCGGACGGGACTCGAACCCGCGACCTCCGGCGTGACAGGCCGGCATTCTAACCAACTGAACTACCGGTCCGCAGCATACTACTGCATCTTGGGGGGAGAAGTTTAAGTGGCGGACCGGACGGGACTCGAACCCGCGACCTCCGGCGTGACAGGCCGGCATTCTAACCAACTGAACTACCGGTCCGCATCAAACTTCACTTCCAAGGAAGCACATGATTGGTGGGTGGTACTGGGTTCGAACCAGTGACCCCCAGCTTGTAAGGCTGGTGCTCTCCCAACTGAGCTAACCACCCCGCTCATGTGGCTGCGCATTCTACAGGCTTTTTCATGGCTGTCAATTTCTTTTTTAACTTTTTTTCTGATTTTTTTCAGCCGATTGCATTCCTCTATAGAGATAAGTTTTGTCCCGAATTCAGACCCCTATTCAAGGGTCATGGAACTTTTACTATTGCGAAAGATCACAAGAGCGTCAGGTAGTGAATCCCCACTTGCAGTTACGCCTTTAAACAAGAGGTAAACCAAGCAAAACAACAACTTAAAACTTTAGTCGATGAGGCCGTTTGTCGCATCAACCTAAGTTGTTGTTTTCTATGCATAAACACCTCCAATCAGTCACTCTTATTCGCATTTTCCCTTTTAATCAGCACACTTAGGTTCAGGTCATTCTAGCTCTGAGTTAGAATGATCGTGATCCATTGACATGTATCATGGCTGGGGAATCCCAGCTGCTGGAAACTTGGCGCTGGATTCCTCCAACTAAACTGCTGTAATGGGAACCTGACATGAGCACAGCAATTGAACACCCAACCTATAACTACAAGGTGGTTAAGCAATTTGCCATTATGACCGTGGTCTGGGGTATCGTCGGCATGCTTGTCGGCGTCTGGATCGCGGCCCAACTGGCATGGCCCGCACTTAACTTTGACCTTCCTTGGACTAGTTTCGGACGCTTGCGTCCGCTGCACACCAACGCAGTAATCTTTGCGTTTGGTGGTTCCGCACTTTTTGCCACCTCCTACTATGTGGTTCAGCGCACCTGCCAAACCCGACTCCTGTCGGATGGCCTGGCTGCCTTTACCTTCTGGGGCTGGCAACTGGTAATTGTACTGGCTGCCGTTACTCTTCCACTGGGTCTGACTCAGGGTAAAGAATACGCCGAGCTGATCTGGCCAATCGATGTCCTGATCACTCTGGTATGGGTTGCCTATGCCATTATCTTCCTGGGCACCATCTACAAGCGTAAAACCTCTCACATTTATGTGGCCAACTGGTTCTTCGCTGCCTTCATCCTGACCGTGGCTGTTCTGCACCTCGGTAACAGCATGGCACTGCCCACTTCCTTCCTCCACTCCTACTCCATCTATGCCGGTGCTACCGATGCGATGATGCAGTGGTGGTATGGTCACAACGCAGTAGGCTTCTTCCTGACCGCTGGCTTCCTGGGCATGATGTACTACTTCGTACCCAAGCAGGCTGAGCGTCCTGTTTACTCCTACCGCCTGTCGATCGTGCACTTTTGGGCACTGATCTGTGTTTACATGTGGGCCGGTCCTCACCACCTGCATTACACTGCTCTGCCTGACTGGGCTCAGTCTCTGGGTATGATCATGTCTCTGATTCTGCTGGCTCCTTCCTGGGGTGGCATGATCAACGGTATGATGACTCTGTCCGGTGCCTGGCACAAACTGCGTACTGACCCAGTTCTGCGCTTCCTGGTGGTATCTCTGTCCTTCTACGGCATGTCCACCTTCGAAGGCCCCATGATGTCCATCAAGACAGTTAACGCTCTGTCTCACTACACAGACTGGACTATCGGCCACGTACACGCAGGCGCTCTGGGCTGGGTTGCTATGATTTCCATCGGCTCCATCTACCACTTGATTCCCAAGCTCTTCGAACGCAAGGAAATGCACTCTGTTGGCCTGATCAACGTGCACTTCTGGCTGTCTACTGTAGGTACCGTTCTCTACATCGCTTCCATGTGGGTCAACGGCATCATGCAGGGTCTGATGTGGCGCGCAGTTAATGCTGATGGCACCCTCATGTATACCTTCATCGAATCAGTTGAAGCTAGCCATCCCGGCTATATCGTTCGCTGGCTTGGTGGCGCTCTGTGGCTCTTGGGTATGCTACTGATGGCCTACAACGTTTTCATGACTGTTAAAAGCACTGCGTCTGAAAAAGCCGCTGCACAGACAGCCTAAGCGAAGGGGTTATCTTGATGAAACACGATATTATTGAAAAGAATGTTGGCCTGATGGCCGTACTGATCCTGGTTGTGATCAGTTTTGGTGGCCTGGCTGAGATAGTTCCTTTGTTTTTCCAGAAGTACACCACAGAACCTGTTGAAGGTCTGGAGCCTATCAGTGCTCTGGAACTGGAAGGCCGCGATGTGTATATCCGCGAAGGCTGCTATGTCTGCCACTCGCAACAGATCCGTCCTTTCCGTGCTGAAACCGAACGTTATGGCCACTATTCAGTAGCCGGTGAATTCGTTTATGACCACACCTTCCAGTGGGGTTCCAAGCGTACCGGTCCTGATCTGGCCCGCGTTGGTGGTCGCTACAGTGATGACTGGCACTATGCCCATCTTCACAACCCACGTGATGTAGTGCCTGAATCCATCATGCCTGCCTACCCCTGGCTCAACTACGCCACCCTGGATGGCAGCAACACCGCCACCAAACTGGAGCGTTTGAGAATGCTGGGCGTGCCTTACACCGATGAGGATATCGCAGGTGCCGCGGACGCTGTTCGTGGAAAGACAGAAATGGACGCTCTGGTTGCTTACCTACAGCAACTGGGTACCGTTCTGCAAGACAGGTAAGGTTATGGATATCAACGTTTTTCGCGGGCTGATGACCATTGTTCTGCTACTGGCCTTTCTAGGCATCGTCTACTGGGCCTACAGCAGCAAGCAAAAAAAGCCTTTCGACGAGGCGGCTAACCTGCCCTTCGCCGATGACGACGAAAACGAAAAAAACCATAACCAGGATGAAAGCTCATCACTGGAGAAAAATAAGCATGAATAGCAGCCCCTTAGCCATGAGCGGTTTCTGGAGCCTGTGGATTTCAGTAATTACCCTAGGTGTAATTGCCTTCTGCTGGTGGCTTCTTTATGGGAACCGCAAAACAGATAAAGCCCCGTCTGCATCCGGCGAAGTAGAAACTACCGGTCACGCTGCTGACGGAATCGAAGAATATGACAACCCCCTGCCTCGCTGGTGGTTCATCATGTTCGTCATCACCATCGTCTTTGGTCTGGTCTACCTGGTTCTCTATCCAGGTCTGGGTAGCTACAAAGGCGTTCTGGGCTGGACTGCCCACAGCCAGTGGGAAGAAGAAGTGGCTGAAGCTCGTGAAGAGTACGCGCCCATCTTCCAGAACTATGCCCAGATCTCGGTTGAAGAGCTGGCTCAGGATCCTGAAGCCATGCAAGTAGCTGACCGCCTGTACCAGAACAACTGTGCTATTTGTCACGGTTCTTCTGCCCGCGGTGGTTACGGCTTCCCTAACCTGACCGATGACAACTGGATGTATGGTGGTGAACCCGCGCAAATTCGTCAGACCATCATCTGGGGCCGCAACGGTAACATGGTTGCCTACCAGAACATCCTGGGTGAAGAAGGTATCGAGAACATGGCCAACTATGTTCTTAGCCTTTCCGGCCAGGAGCACGATGCTGACAAGGCGGCAGAAGCAGCGCCTCAGTTCCAGGCACAGTGTGTAGCCTGTCACGGCCCCAATGCCAAGGGCGCAGCTGCCCAAGGTCTGCCTGACATCGGTGCACCAGATCTGACTGACGACTACTGGCTGTATCAGCAGCCTGGACAGGAGCTGAAAGCCTCTATCGTCCAGACGCTGACTCATGGTCGTAATGGCCACATGCCTGCCCAGGCCGGTTACCTGGACGTAGGTGTTGACCTGCCCAGCGATCTGCGCAGCAAGAGTCAGGATGAACTGGCAGAACTGCTGCCCAAGGTTCACCTGGTTACTGCCTATATCTATAGTCTGAGCAATCAATAAATCAGGCTGATAGACCAAGGGGATGCGGCGTAAAGTCGCATTCCCTTTTATCGTTTCACCCCAGTATAGTGCTGTTAAAAATACCCAAGCGAGCTGCTTGGTTATTTTTAACAATCCTACCTATAAAAATAAGCCCAGCAAGAGTCAGGGTCTGAATAAGTAACTTCCTTTTCCATTCCAGCTTGGTGATGAGCGAATGACTGACAAGATACCGACTAAAGACGTTACCCCGAAGGATGCTGCGCAAAGCCGCAAGTCGCCTACGACGGGGGGGCCCCAGGGCCACCTGTATGCCAGCCGCAAACACATTTACGTCAAACGTGTACAAGGGGTCTTTCAAAAACTGAGAACAGCAACCAACTGGGTGTTGATGCTGGCTTTTTTTCTGGGTTCTTTCGTACCTTATGGCGATCGCCAGGCCGTTCTTTTTGATCTACCCAACCGCCAGTTCCACATTTTTGGCACCACCTTCTTCCCCAGCGACTTTGTCTTACTGGCTTGGCTGCTGATTATTCTTGCCTTTACCTTATTCTTTGTGACCAATTTTGCCGGGCGCGTCTGGTGCGGCTATTCCTGCCCCCAGTTTGTATGGACCTGGCTGTATATCTGGGTTGAAGAAAAAACCGAAGGCAAACCCAATCGCCGCAAGAAACTGGATAAGCAACCCCTTAATGGTGAAAAATTCCTGCGTAAAGGGGCCAAGCACCTCATCTGGTTGCTCATTGCTCTGGCGACTGCCATTGCATTTATCGGTTATTTTTCTCCCATTCGAGATCTGCTTGCTCGCCTAGTCAGCTTTGATCTGGGTGGCTGGGAAATTTTCTGGATGGGCTTTTTCACCCTCTTCACCTACCTTTTTGCCGGTTGGCTGCGTGAGCAGGTATGCATCTACATGTGCCCTTATGCCCGCTTCCAAGCGGTGATGTTCGACAAGGACACCCTGATCGTCTCCTATGACGCAGCCCGTGGTGAGCCTCGCGGTCCGCGTAAAAAATCCACTAACCTGGAAGAGGCCAATCTTGGCCACTGCATCGATTGTGATCTCTGTGTTCAGGTCTGCCCGGTAGGCATAGATATCCGCAACGGCCTGCAATACGAGTGTATTACCTGTGCCGCCTGTATCGATGCCTGTGATGAAGTCATGGACAAGATGGAATATCCACGCGGCCTGATTCGCTACACCACCGAAGAAGAACTCTCCGGACGCAAGACCAAAATCCTGCGCCCTCGTTTGATCGGCTATTTCCTAGTCCTCGTGGCCATGATCATTGCCTTCACAATTGCCCTCAGCAATCGTGTACCCATGGAGATGGATGTACAGAGGGATCGCAACCAACTCTATCGCATGACAACAGAGGGGCTGGTTGAGAACAGCTACCGTGTAGGCATTACCAACATGGACCAAGAAGCCCACACTTACCGCTTGAAACTTCTAGGCGAAGAAGAACTCCAATTGCAGGGCAATCTTGAATACACTCTAGAAGCCGGTGAATCCCAGACCTATTCCGTCCGGATTATTGCCGATCCCGAGCAACTGCCCGACCGTCCTGCCATGGACATTCAGTTCCAGGTAGAATCCACGGAAGATGCAAGTATTCAGGACTCTCGTGAATCCCGTTTCATCATAAGGTCTATACGCTAATGGCAACACTGGAAAAGAAATCCCGCAAACCCTGGTACAAAGAGCCTTTTGCCTGGTTGGCGTTTTTCCCCGTCACCCTGGGGGTCTTCTTTGGTCTATCACTGCTGGTGATAGGTAACATCAACTACGACGGTGTCGTTGATGAAAACTATTACAAGGAAGGTCTGGCCATCAACCAGTCATTTGAGCGGGATCGTTTTGCCGAAGAACTAAATCTGACGGCCAGCCTCAGATTCGTTCAGGACCAACTGCATATGGATCTCCAGGGCCAGCTACCTGAATATCCCGAAGAACTGCTAGTCCACATGGAAAACCCTACCCGCGCTTCCAAGGACTTCACCATTGCGATGAAGCACCTTCAGGGGGGGCGTTATCTAGGTACCCTGACACAACAGCCGGATAACGACTGGGATGTCAAACTCTACGGGCCTGACCGAGAATGGCGCCTCTCCAGTCGCGCCAGCTTCCCGCTGCAGGCTCCACTGGAAATGGCTCCCAGCCTCCACTAGGAACAGGTTGCTTAATGCTGTTGTAACTATGAATGGGCAGCGGAGCTTAAAACCGCTGCCCTTTTTATTGACCACCTTATTTGCTCCAGCCAAACCTGTAAAAGAGCAGGATAGAGTCTATGACCCAGCCGGATTGCTTTCACTGCGGTGAACCCGTACCCAACGACAGCCCTTATCAAGTAACCCTTGATGACGTCCGTCACCCGCTATGCTGTCCCGGATGCGAAGCGGTATCCCATGCCATTATTCACGGAGGACTGGAAAGCTATTACAAGTTCAGAACCGAGTTACCACCGCGGCCTGAACTTTCCGAAGAGGAGTTGGCTGAACTCCAGGTTTACGACTCACCTGAACTGCTTCAGGAATTTGTGCATCAGGATGAGCACGGAATGGCTGAAACCACCCTGGCCATTGACGGGATTACCTGCGCTGCCTGTGCCTGGCTGATTGAACACCAGATTGATCATTTGGACGGCGTGGAAAGAACGGCGGTTAACTTGAGTTCGCAGCGTGCCACCCTACGCTGGGATATCAACAAGCTTCCTTTCAGCAAACTCCTCCAGGAATTCAAAACTATTGGCTATGCCGCCCAACCCTGGCAAGCAGATGAGCAGCAAGAGAAATTACAACAAGAGCATAAGATGGCGATACGCCGCCTGATTGTGGCCGCAATCGGTTCCATGCAAGCCATGATGTTTGGTATTGCTCTGGAAGCGGGTGTCCTGGAAAACTTCATGCAGCGAGAATTTGTTGTTCTCTTCCAGTGGCTTTCTTTTCTGGTCACAACACCCGTGGTGCTCTATTCCTCCTGGCCATTTTTTATCAGTGCAGCCCGGGAGTTGAAACATCGACGTCTGAATATGGATGTTTCCATCTCGTTGGCTATCGGCTTGGGTTATGGCGCCAGCGTCTGGGGACTGATATTTGATGTGGGAGAACTCCACTTCTACGCCGTATCCATGTTTGCCTTCTTTCTTCTATTCGGTCGCTATATCGAAATGCGGACCCGTCACAAAATTGGCAGTGGCGGCAATGCCCTGGATGAACTGCTTCCTCAAGCCGCCCTTATCCTCAATGAACAGCAACAAGAAGAATACGTGCCCAGCCGCCAACTACGCCCGGGTGACCGAATTCTGATCAAACCCGGCCACACCCTTCCGGTCGATGGCTTTATCCTTGAAGGCCAGTCCAGTATTAATGAAGCCACCATGACCGGTGAATACCTGCCCGTAGCCCGCTACCCCGGCCAGGAAGTTCTGGCGGGCACGCAAAACATCGATAGTCCCCTGGTGGTTGAAGTCAGCAAAATCGGCCAAGAGGTCCGCCTGGCCAGCATTGCCCGTCTGAGTGATCGGGCTCAGGCCGAAAAACCTCGCATTGCAACCCTGGCCAACCAGGTCGCCCAGTATTTTGTCGCCACCTTGCTTGTGGTGGCCACCAGTGTTCTGATCGCCTGGCTATTTATCGATCCTTCGCGGGCCTTTTGGATTACAGTTTCCGTCCTCGTGGTCACCTGCCCCTGTGCCCTTGCTTTGGCTACCCCGACCGCTTTGGCTGTGGCCAATGCCACCCTGGGTCGCCAGGGCGTACTCATTACCCGAGGCCATGTTCTGGAAGGCCTGGCCAAGGCAACTCATATTATCTTCGATAAAACCGGTACCCTGACCGAAGGGCGGCTGGAACTAAAAGAGACCCTCTGGCTTGCCGACCCTCAAGATCCGCGCCAGGAACAGATCACCGCGCTGGCCGCTGCCTTGGAAAGCCAGTCCGAGCATCCCATCGCCCAGGCTTTCATGGGATTTAGAGAAGAGGGGATCAAGGCTGAGGGAATTCAGGCCCTTACCGGCCAGGGTTTAACCGGCAGAATTAAAGGACTGACTTACCGCCTGGGACGCGCCGATTTTGCTGCCCCTGAATCCGCTTTGCAGCCGCCTCAGGGCGAAGGCCAGTGGCTGCTCTTTGCCGATGAACAGCAACCGCTTTGCTGGTTCCGTCTCAGTGATCATCTGCGTCCGGACACCCAGGCGGTCCTCAAGGAATTAGCGCGCCAGAATATCCAAGTGGAACTGCTGTCCGGTGATCAGGAAGGAGCGGTAGCCAGCATTGCCCAGGAACTGGGGATCGAACGTTACCAAGCAGGTGCCACGCCCGAGAAAAAACTCGAGCGCCTCAAGGAACTACAAAACCAGGGACACCAGGTCATCATGGTGGGCGATGGTATCAATGATGTGCCTGTACTGGCCGGTGCCCAGGTCTCCATTGCTTTGGGTAATGCGACCGATCTGGCTAAAACCAGTGCCGATACCCTATTGCTTTCCAGCCGCCTGTTGCGAATTTCCCAGGCTATTGACAAGGCCCGTAAAACCCACAGAATCATTGCCCAGAATCTAACGCTGTCCCTGGTTTATAACCTGCTGGCTTTGCCCGCTGCAGCTCTGGGACTGGTGCCACCCTGGCTGGCGGCTCTGGGCATGACCACCAGCTCCCTGTTGGTCGTACTGAATGCGCTAAGACTGCGAGATCGTGGCAATGCCCAACGACTGAGCGACACTCCATCCGATGACTCACCAATACAGGAGGTCAGTGCGTGAATATTATTTTTTTCTTGATTCCGCTTTCCCTGGTTTTGCTCGGCCTGGCTATCTGGGCCTTCTTCTGGGCCGTGAAACATGACCAGTTTGAAGATCTGGAAGGCCCTGCCTATTCCATACTCTTTGATGATGAGGATGAAAAAAAGCCTGGTGCTGAAAAGCAGCAGGAAGCGCCTGACCAGGAAAATCAAGCAACCCCGGATCAGAAGAGCTCGCCGGACAAATGACTGAGCTTTTGAGTGCGGGTTTACTAACCGCTCTGATTGCCGGTTTTCTCGGCGGCGGTCACTGTATCGGCATGTGCGGGGGGATCGTCAGCGCCCTCTCTTTTGCCCTGCCGCCCAGTCAGCGTCATCCGGTCAGAATTGCCTCGTTAATGCTGATGTATAATCTGGGTCGCCTGATCAGCTACACCCTGGCAGGGGCACTGGTGGGCGGTCTGGGCCAGCTGCTTATTCACTCACTTGAGCCGGTGCGCAATCTCTTGAGTGGTTTGGCAGTGATCATGCTGCTACTCATGGCTTTTTACATCGGCCAGTGGTGGCAGGGCCTGACTCGCGTGGAAGCACTGGGGCGTCACCTCTGGCATTTTCTGGAACCCCTGGGACGTCGACTGATGCCGGTTACCCACCCCCTGCAGGCGCTCAGTATCGGCCTCATCTGGGGCTGGTTGCCCTGCGGCCTGGTCTACTCCATGCTGATCCTGGCACTCAGTAGTGGTAGCGCCTTGCATGGAGGCGCGCTGCTTTTGGCCTTTGGGCTAGGCACGCTGCCAACCCTACTGGTTACTGGCGCCCTGGCGCGTCAGGTCACCGAATTTTTACGCCGCCCCTTGTGGCGCCAGCTATCAGCCTGCTTGCTGATGGCCTTTGCAGTGTGGCAGGCTTTGCCACTTCTGGGTATTTCAGTACCTACCAATCATTAATAGAGATAGCAAATGAGCCAAGTTGATTTTACTCGCTTTGAATGGAACCCTGAATTGGTGGAACGCTATAACCTGGCCGGTCCACGTTATACCTCCTATCCAACAGCACCCCAGTTTCACGACGGCTTTGGCTCAGAAGATTTCTGTCAGGCCCTGAAAGAAAGCAATGCCACCCAGGCGCCACTATCTCTTTATTTTCACATCCCTTTTTGTGCCAAGGTTTGCTTTTACTGCGGCTGCAACAAAATCGCTACAGGGGACACCAGCCGCTGCCAACCCTACCTGCAGCGTCTCTATCAGGAAATGGACCTGATTGCCGAACAGGTGGATACCCAAAGACCCGTCAATCAGCTGCATTGGGGTGGTGGTACGCCGACCTTCCTGTCTGCTGACCAGATGCGTGAACTGATGCAGGAAACCCGCCGTCGCTTCAATCTCAGGGATGATGATCAGGGGGATTACTCTATTGAAATCGACCCTCGCGAGCTGGATGACAACACCCTGCCCCTGCTCAGGGAACTGGGCTTTAACCGCATGAGCTTCGGCCTTCAGGACTTAAACCCCCAGGTACAAAAAGCGGTTAACCGGGTGCAACCGCGGGAGATGACGGAAAATGCACTGATCCAGGCCCGCGAACTGGGCTTTCGTTCCCTCAACCTGGATTTGATCTACGGCCTGCCCCACCAGACCCCGGATAGCTTTGCCGCCACGCTGGAAGAAGTCATTGAAATGGACCCGGATCGCCTTTCGGTGTTCAACTATGCTCACCTGCCCGAGCGTTTCAAACCTCAGCGCCGCATCAATGCTGAAGACCTGCCGACACCTGAACAAAAGCTGGCGATTCTGGAAAACACCATCACCCGCCTGGTCGACGCGGGTTATGTTTACATCGGCATGGATCACTTTGCCAAACCCGATGACAGCCTGGCCATTGCGCAAAGAGAAGGCCGCCTGCATCGTAACTTTCAGGGCTACACCACCCATTCAGAGTGTGACCTGATTGCCATGGGGGCCTCTTCCATCAGTCAGGTCGGCCCGACCTATGCCCAGAACCATCACGACACCGAAAGCTACGAAGCTTCTATCAGCCAGGGCAAGCTAGCTACTCTTAGAGGACTCAAGGCCAGCCGTGAAGACCTGCTGCGCCGTGCCGTGATCAATCAGCTGATTTGCCACTTTGAACTCGACTTTGAAGCCTTCAGCAAGGAATGGGACATCAACTTTACCGAGCACTTTGCCAGTGAATTGCAAAGCCTGCAGCAGCATGAAAAGGATGGCCTCCTGGTGATGGAAGATCAGCATCTCTGGGTTCGGCCAGCCGGTCGCCTGCTGATTCGCAGCATCTGCATGATGTTTGATAGCTACCTGGATCAGCAGGGATTGGGACGCGCTTTCTCCCGGATTATCTAAGCTCAAACCTGACGTTTGACCTCTCGGGCTGGCAGGCACACGTCCTGCCAGTCCACTCTCTAGTTCCCTTTGCCCAGCTACCTGCCTCAGCCGCCACAAATACTTGGCTTGTGCCTTTCTCTCATTGCCATAGATCAGGTCTCATGGTACAAGTAGTTGAGTTATGTCATGCTTGATTAAGTAATAGGGAGTTAATGATGTCCAGCCAAGCCAACAAAGGGGCCTGCCTGAATTTGGCCAAGGAAACCCGCTGCATGACTTGTAGTCTCAGCGCTCTATGCTTGCCGTTATCCTTGAATCTGGAAGATATTGACCAGCTGGATCGCATCATCAAACGTCGCCAACCGCTGAAAAAAGGTGACCACCTCTTTCGGCAGGGGGACCACTTTGATTCCGTCTATGCTGTTCGTTCCGGTAGCTTGAAGAATTACATCATGACCAATGATGGTGAAGAGCAGATTACCAATTTCCACCTTCCCAGTGAGCTGGTGGGTCTGGATGGTGTAGATTGCAGCAGCTACCCGGTATCTTCCAAGGCGCTGGAAACCACAACGGTCTGCGAAATCCCCTATTCACGCCTGCAAAGCCTGGCTCAGGAACTCCCCGATCTGCGCAATCAGATTTTCAGCAGCATGAGCAAGGAAATCCGTGATGACAAGCAGATGATGTTGCTCCTCTCCAAAAAGAATGCAGAAGAGCGGGTAGCCACCTTCCTGGCCAACCTGTCATCCCGTTTCAAGCGCCGTGGCTATTCTCCCTACACCTTCCGGCTACCCATGTCGCGCAACGAAATCGGCAACTATCTGGGACTGGCTGTAGAAACCGTCAGTCGGGTATTTACCCGTTTCCAATCCCTGCAGGTTATTGCTGTTAATGGCAAGGAAGTACATATTACTGACCGACAGCAACTGCATGAGATCGCAGGTGTGACAGAATGCGAGGCAGACCAGCCTAATAAGCTGGTGGCCTCCTAAGACAGAGGACGCCAGCCAACGATTTAAGGAGGAACAAAAAATGTTGGATGATTTTCCACTCAAGCAACTGGTTGTTTCCCATAAGGACTTTCCCAAGAAGGGTTATAACACCAGAGACCTTTCCGGTCTGCTTTACGACCCCAAAGCCCTCCAGATCATCACCGATAGCTTTGCCCACCGCTATGTCGATTCAAAGCTGACCCATCTGGTGGTTCTTAAAGGACGCGGCACCATGTTTGCCGCCGTACTGGCCTACAAATTGAATCTGCCCCTGGTATTGATTCGTGATTTTGGTGAAGAGCCCGGTGAAGTTTTATTTGAACGCGCGCCCAGCTCCGGTGGGGATCGCACCCTGGAGATGCGCGAAGGCCTGGTCAAGGAAGGCGACCAGGTACTGCTGTTTGACGACATCCTCTCCAGCGGTGGCAGCCTGATTGCTGCTGCAGCGCTTTTGCGCCGTCAGGGAGCAGAGATTCATGAAGTAGCCACCCTGATCGATCTGCCCGACAAGGGAGGCAGTGGCCGTCTTCAGGAAATCGATGTCTCCACCTACTCGATCATGGCCTTTGAAGGCGACTGATCAGGCTTCACTGGCCAACTGGTCGACCAGATTGATACGGTCGGCCAGACTCTTTTCCCGCAAGGCTTCCAGTCCCTGAAAATCAAAGATGCGCGTATCCGCCAGCTGCGAGGGGGCGACATTCTGAAGGGCATTGAAAAGTGTCTCGATGCGTCCCGGAAAGCGCTTATCCCAATCATTAAGCATCTCCTTGATCACCTGACGCTGTAAATTTTCCTGGGATCCGCAGAGGTTGCAGGGAATGATGGGGAATTCCATCAGCTCCGCAAATTCGGCGATATCCTTTTCCTTACAGTAAGCCAGGGGACGAATAAGGATATTCTTGTGGTCATCGGACAAGAGCTTGGGTGGCATGGATTTGATACTGCCCCCAAAGAAAAGATTCAAAAACAGGGTTTCCAAGAGATCATCACGATGGTGGCCCAGCGCAATCTTGGTCGCACCTATCTCTTCGGCAAAGCCGTAAAGCGTGCCTCGACGCAAGCGTGAACACAGCCCGCAGGTGGTCTTGCCTTCAGGCACCTTCTCCTTGACGATGGAATAGGTGTCCTTTTCCAGGATGTGATAAGGCACCCCGACTTTTTCCAGATACTCAGGCAAGACTTCTTCCGGGAAGCCTGGCTGCTTCTGGTCGAGATTGACCGCAACCAGTTCGAAATCGACCGGGGCACTCTTTTGCAACCCCATAAGAATATGCAGCAGGGTATAGGAATCCTTGCCACCCGAAAGACAGACCATGATCTTGTCGCCCTGCTGAATCATGTCAAAGTCGGCAATCGCTTGGCCTGTCTGGCGTCTCAACCGCTTTTGTAGCTTGTTGAATTCTTTTCTGGCCTTGGGTAACAATTCCTGCATGAAAGCACCTGTGGAGGTTAACTGAAAGAGAGGCAAATTAACGAAAGCAGCACTAAATGTAAATGCTCAAAGCGTTTTCTATCCGGCCCCGCCCTGTTAAGATCCAAGTCTGGGAATACTTATCCAGCTTAAGGTCTGTTACTACCATGACTGCGTTAAAAGAAACTCGCCTGTTCGAGGATTTACTAGAAGTACTGCAAGAGTTTCCAGAAGGAGTCAATGAGCACTCACTATTAAAGAAGCTGGATCAAAAAGGGACTGTCACACTGGAAGCCGATACCTTCAGTGACAATGTCAAACTCTTCAGAACCCATTTCCTTCTCTATAATGCCCTCTATCAGCTCAGAGATGAACTCTGGCGTACTGCCAAGGGTCATCTGGAAATAACAGCAGTTCGTGTCCAGTTGCAGCCCTATAATCCGGGAACAGCAGCTCTCCAGGAGCATGATCCCATGCGCGACTACTACCTGGACATCGAACAGTTGGAAAAAACCACCCAGCTGGATATAGAGACCGCCCTGAATAATTTCTGGAAGCGCCTGCACGAAGAGAGTGTCTTTACCGGAGGCGGCCTCAAGGCCAGGGCTCTGGAAACCCTGGGGCTAAAAGAAGGGGTCAGTGCCAAACAAATCAAACTGAGCTATCGCCGCCTGGCCATGCAACATCACCCGGATCGTGGTGGAGACCCCGAAAAGCTACAAGATATCAATGAAGCCATGGAAGTCCTCAAACCCCTATTAAAATCCACCTGATCAAAGGCCCGGATATGATTTCGAAAAACACCTGTATCCCTTTATTTATACTCCTACTGCTCGTGTTGCTGACCAGCAGCGGGACACTGGCCGAAGAAACCACGGAAGAGGCGGAGGAAGCACCAGTACCCGCCTTTCACGCCTCTATACTTATGTACCATCACATCAGCAGCCAGACGCCCCCCTCAACCAGCACTTCGGTCGAACGCTTTACCGAACACCTGGATCTACTCGAGGAAGAAGGCTTTGAAGTCTGGCCACTGGATCGGATTATCAGTCATATTCAACGCCGCAGACCTCTACCTGACAAGGTCGCAGCACTGACCTTTGACGATGCCTATGCCAGCGTCTACGAAAATGCCCTGCCTCTACTGGAAGAAAGAGAGCTGCCTTTCACCATTTTCGTCAATGCCCAGCCGATTGATCGTGGCCAACTCATGTACATGACCTGGGATCAACTGCGTGAAGCCAAGGAAAAGGGCGCATTGATCGGTAACCACTCACTAACCCACACCCACATGATTCACAGGCTGGAAGAAGAAAACGAAGAGGCCTGGCTGGAGCGGATGCGCGGGGAAGTTGAGGAAAATCAGGCTGCTCTGGTTCGAGAACTGGGCGAGGACACACCCAAGATCTTTGCCTATCCCTACGGCGAATACAACCCGCAACTGCAAGAACTCCTGAAGGAGCTGGGTTATGTAGCCTTCGGCCAGCATTCCGGACCGGCCAGTCCTTATGCATCACTTCAGGCGTTGCCACGCTATGCCGCCAATGGCATCTATGCCAATCCTAGAACTCTGGGTATTAAACTCAAGGCCCTCCCCTTTGCAGTCATTCAGGAAGAACCGGCATCAGGGGTACTGGAAGCAGATCAGCGCAAACCCACACTTGAATTGACTATTTTCGAGGGTGATTTTCGCATTGACCAACTGCGCTGCTACGGACCCGATGCCCAGCAACTAAGAGTAGCCATTCACTATATCGAAGAGCAGCAAACCTATAATGTTGCGGCAACCCCCTACGAGTTTCTTAATCCGGGTCGCTCCAGATATAACTGCACCGCACCTCATAAGACCGAGAATCGCTGGTTCTGGTTCTCCCGCCAGTGGATGCTGCCCAAAAGAGATGGAACCTGGTACGAAGGCTGATTTTATAATCTCCCAACGTAAAAAGACCGGCACTTAAAGCCGGTCTTTTTTTATGCAGTCTGCAGCCAATTAGCAGGTGGGAATGGGCCCCTTAAGCAGACGTACATACATCAAAGCTGTAGTAATGGCATCCCCCAGGGCGGTATGTCTTTGGCCAACCATAGGTACGCCCAGTTTTTCGGCAATCTTTTCAAAATGCAGATCCGGCTGCAATTCCGGATTGGCTCTTTTCTGTCAATGGCCATTTATTTTGACCCACCTTTGGCCAATAAAATTGACCCACCTGATGCGTTAATTGGTTAACTTTTCTTTCAGTCGATAGCTTTCTCCTCCCAGCATGAAGATGTGTGAGTGATGGA
>NZ_QFWJ01000006.1 GCF_003336805.1 Marinospirillum perlucidum | reverse complement strand
AAGCCAGCTTCCAACCCGTTACGCCTGACGACCTTAGCGAGTGGGAACCACCTGATCCCTTGCCGAACTCAGTAGTGAAACCACTCAGCGCCGATGATAGTGTGGGGCCTCCCCATGTGAAAGTAGGACATCGTCAGGCACCTATAAGATAATCCCTCTGACTCCATGAGTCAGGGGGATTTTTTATGCTGAAAAGAACTACTTGAACCTGCCCAGGTGACTGATGCGTCGGGAACGCATCAGAACGGCCGAAGGACGGCCCGAAGGGTGAGCGCCAGGGACGGTGCGAATAAAGTAGGTCATCGTCAGGCACCTCTACTAAACCCCTTGAGCACTGCTCAAGGGGTTTTTTTATGCCTAAAAGACTACTCCTGCGAGGGGTTATAGTTGCCTGAGATTTCAGAGTGCAATTATGCGTGAGTTTGGGGTATTTAAAAGAGGCAAGAATTTCTCAAAAGCAAAAGACGCACTACAAAGCTCCTGGACCACCCATCAGGCTTATTAACTAAAAACAGTTCCAACGTTAAGACTTCAAATTAGGAAGGAGAGAGTGCTAGGAGGCGTAGAGACCCTTCGTCGAGTTTTGAAAACAAATTCTTGGATTATTGAAGCTGCTCTATACCTTTTATTAGAAGAAGTTAGTGCGTAAACGTCGTTGGGCAATTACATCCTGGATCTTAAACAGATAGAATTGCTGCTTCTATTGGAGTGCCTATGAATTTATATCCACTTGTAAAGTTGCTCAGTGATGGTCAGCCTCATTCTGGCACTGAACTCGGCCAGAAACTGGGTATCAGCAGAACTGCCATCTGGAAGCAGATTCAGAAACTTCCTGAATTAGGCCTGACTTACCGCAGCGATAAGCAAAAGGGCTACAGTCTTTCTGCCCCGCTGGATTTGCTTGACCCTGGCTACCTCGAACAAGCTTTGCAGTCTTCAGAAGGCTTGAACGGTTGCGAGTTATTTTTTGAGCCCGTCATTACCTCAACCAATACATTTCTGTTGGATAGAGTCAATTCAGGTGAGCCTATCCATAAGTCTTTGGCCGTCGCCGAAATGCAAAGCTCGGGAAAAGGGCGTCGTGGAAAGAGTTGGTTCAGTCCTTTTGGCTATTCTCTAAGCTGTAGTCTTGGCTGGCAATTTGAGGGGTCAGCACAAGAGCTCCAGGGGATGAGTCTTGCGATTGCTGTTGCGTTAAAGAATGCTCTTGAAGGCCTGGGCATCCAGGGTATTGGCTTAAAATGGCCCAATGACCTCTATCTACAAGATGCTAAGTTGATTGGGGTTTTGATTGAGATCAGTGGTGATCTATCCGGTCCTTGTCAGCTAGTAGTCGGATTTGGGGTCAATGTCTACCGTCCCCAGCAACTGGACGCAGAATGTATTGATCAGCCTGCCAGTTTTTTGAGCGATTTAGGCAGTCTTTTACCGAGCCGCAATGACTTGGTCGTTGCCATGAATTTAGCGGTTGCTAACGTTCTTACACGCTTTGCCAATGATGGCTTCCAGCCCTGGCAAGCGGCCTGGAATGAAGCGCACCTATGGGATAATAAGCCTGGGTGGGTGATAGCTGGTGAGCATAAAGAGGCGGTTACTTTGCATGGTGTGAACGACCAGGGCGAATTACGAGTCACTCTCGAGGATGGTAGTGAAAAACACCTTAATTCGGGAGAGATTAGTGTGAGGCTGAAAGCATGATACTCGATCTTGATATTGGCAACACTCTGACCAAGTGGCGCCTGAAATGCGTCACCAGCAGCCGGATACTAGATCGTGGCTCCATCTGGACCCGTGATCGCTGGGAAGATTCAGATGAAATTCCAGACTTTCGCGATATTAAGGTGATGCGCGTTTCCAATGTGGGTGGTAAAGAGGTATTAGGTGAGGTAGAACGTATTGCCCGTCGCTATCGTGTGCCCCTGCATATTGCACGTTCATCCGAGCGATTTTCGGGTGTACGCAACGCCTATCAAGAACCGAGTAAGCTGGGCGTTGATCGCTGGCTGGGCCTCCTGGCCGGTTTTCATGTTGCAGGAGGTTGCTGTGTTGTTGACTGCGGCAGTGCCATTACGATTGATTTTGTGCTTCCCAGTGGCGAGCATCTGGGTGGTTTTATTGCTCCAGGTATTCGATTGATGAAAGAAAGCCTGAAGCTGGGGACTAGAAATGTCCCTGTCAATCCAGATGAAGATCATCAGGGCTTGACCACGCCAGGGCTTTCCACTCATGAGGCCGTAAGCCATGGAATTTATCTTGCTGCAATCGGCCAGATCAACATGGCCTACGAGCAATTGTCTGCAACGCATGGGCAAGGTTATCCACTGATTCTGACCGGTGGTGATGCATTCTTGGTATCAGGAGGGCTGGATCAAAAACCCTTCTGTTGGCCTGATATGGTCTATGCCGGGCTGGAGCTGATGTTTCCAGTTACCGCCCACGAAAAGTCAGGTACTCTAAGCGGCATTCCTGAAGGAATTTTTGAAAAAAACCTTGCTGAATCATCAGCTAACTGTTAAAGTTGCGCCCGTTGTTGAGGAGAGGCCAAGCAATAAATTCTTTCCTTGACACAGGCGAAAATTTGAATATAATTTATCGCCTCGCTGGAGGGGTTCCCGAGTGGTCAAAGGGAGCAGACTGTAAATCTGCCGCGCGAGCTTCGAAGGTTCGAATCCTTCCCCCTCCACCAGTTTTCTGCCGGGCAAGCGGGCATAGTTTAATGGTAGAACCTCAGCCTTCCAAGCTGATGACGCGGGTTCGATTCCCGCTGCCCGCTCCAGTTTGCTCATGTAGCTCAGGGGTAGAGCACACCCTTGGTAAGGGTGAGGTCGGCGGTTCAAATCCGCCCATGAGCTCCACGATCCAGTATTTTCGTTTCGTGAGTGCCAAGCAAGTAAATGCCAAGTTTAGGCCAGTAGCTCAATTGGCAGAGCAGCGGTCTCCAAAACCGCAGGTTGGGGGTTCGATTCCCTCCTGGCCTGCCAATCTCCCCCAGGTTGGTCTGAAACGATTTCCAAATTATAAGCGCTGCCGTAAGGAGTTGATTCTCTGATGAAAGCAAAAGCCGAGGCTCAGCCAGCTCGCCTGGATGGTTTGAAATGGGCACTTGTAGTGCTGCTGGTTTCAGCTGCAGTGCTGGGGAATATGTATTTTGATGAGGCGCCACTGCTATACCGAGCAGTTGGCGTTGTTGTGTTTTTGGCGCTGGCTGGTCTGGTTTTTACTCAAACCGGCAAGGGTCAGAACTTCTTGGTGATGGCGCGCGAAGCTCGTACCGAGATTCGTAAGGTCGTTTGGCCGACCCGTCCGGAGACAATGCAGACAACCTTGATTGTTCTCGCTGCTGTCGCCCTGGTTGCGCTGCTACTTTGGCTCATAGACACATTCTTGGGCTGGATAATTCAAAGCCTGATTCAGTAGGAGAAGCTTTATGGCCAAGCGTTGGTATGTTGTGCACGCTTATTCTGGCTTTGAAAAGCAGGTTATGCGATCGCTCCAGGAAAGAGTAAAGCTCAAAGAGATGGAAGATCTCTTTGGGCAAATTCTCGTTCCTACCGAAGAAGTTGTGGAGATGCGCGATGGCAAAAAGCGCAAGAGCGAGCGTAAATTCTATCCCGGCTATGTCCTGGTAGAAATGGATATGAACGATGATAGCTGGCACCTGGTGAAAGAGACGCCCAAGGTGCTTGGCTTTATTGGCGGCACTCCTGAAAAGCCGGCTCCTATCACTAGCAAGGAAGCCGATCAGATTCTTCAGCGAGTTCAGGATGGTAGTGATAAGCCACGCCCCCGCACGATGTTTGAACCCGGTGAAGTGGTTCGCGTGCTGGATGGTCCTTTTGCCGATTTCAATGGTGTGGTCGAAGAAGTGAATTACGAAAAGAGTCGACTGCATGTGTCGGTTCTTATTTTTGGCCGCGCCACACCAGTCGAACTGGATTTTGGCCAGGTCGAAAAAGATTAAAACAGCTGCCTTTTAGGTAGTTTAATAAACGGGAAGCCGCAAGGCGCTAAACCCACTAGGAGTAAACATGGCTAAGAAAGTACAGGCCTATATCAAGCTGCAAGTTGGAGCTGGTAAGGCTAATCCAAGCCCCCCCGTTGGTCCAGCACTGGGTCAGCACGGCGTTAATATCATGGAATTCTGTAAGGCTTTTAATGCCGAGACTCAAGAAGTCGAAGCTGGTCTGCCGATTCCTGTTGTTATTACTGTATACAGCGACCGTAGCTTCACTTTTGTCACCAAGACACCACCTGCTTCTATCCTGCTGAAGAAGGCCCTGGGTCTGAAGTCTGGTTCTGCAGAGCCTAACAAGAACAAGGTTGGCAAAATTACCCGCGAACAGCTGGAAGAAATTGCCAAGATGAAAGACCCTGACCTGACTGCTGCCGATATGGATGCAGCGGTACGTACAATTGCTGGCACCGCGCGCAGTATGGGTATTGATTCGGAGGGTGTGTAAATGGCCAAGCTAACTAAACGCCAAAAGCTGATTGCTGAAAAAGTAGATGCGAACAAGGCTTACACCCTGGAAGAAGCTGTTGAACTGCTGTCTTCTCTGCCTGCAGTTAAGTTCAAGGAAACCTTTGAGCTGGCGGTAAATCTGGGCGTAGATCCGCGTAAATCCGATCAGGTTGTACGTGGCGCTACAGTTTTGCCCAATGGTACCGGTAAAGACGTACGTGTTGCTGTTTTTGCTCAGGGTGCTGCTGCTGATGCTGCCAAAGAAGCTGGTGCAGACATCGTGGGTATGGAAGACCTGGCTGAAACCGTTAAGAAAGGCGAGCTGAACTTTGACGTAGTCGTTGCAGCGCCCGACGCTATGCGCGTTGTGGGTCAGCTGGGCCAGATCCTGGGTCCACGTGGCCTCATGCCTAACCCTAAAGTTGGCACAGTAACTCCAGATGTGGCCACAGCGGTTAAAAATGCTAAAGCCGGTCAGGTTCGTTTCCGTACTGACAAAAACGGTATTATCCATGCTGGCGTTGGCAAGATCGATTTTGCCGCTGATGCAGTGCGTGGCAATATCGAAGCCCTGCTGGCAGACCTCAAGAAGCTCAAGCCTGCTTCTTCTAAAGGGGTTTATGTTAAGAAGATTTCCCTGTCCAGCACGATGGGACCAGGCCTTACGCTTGACACTTCAAGCCTGAGCCTCTAAGAAGTAACTTTGCGGAATCCGGCTGGTGTTGCTAGCCGGATCACCGTCAAAGACCGCAGGAGCCTATGGCTTAATATTTCCTGCGCAGATGGCGACCGCCAAAATTGTCGGTCCAACCATCATTACCGACTCCAGTTTACTGGAGGGTTGGAAACCGTAGAGAGCTATAAAGCCTCTCTTAAATAGGAGCAAGTAAAGTGGCACTTAGTCTGAAAGACAAAAAAGCTATTGTTGCTGATGTCAACGAAGCTGCCAAAGCTGCTCAGTCCGTTGTTGTTGCTGACTCTCGTGGTGTCACCGTGGCTGCGATGACCGAGCTGCGTAAGCAGGCTCGTGAAAACCAGGTGGATATGCGCGTTGTGCGTAATACCCTGGCTCGCTTCGCCTTTGCGGACACCCCTTATGAAGAGCTGTCTGAGTTCTTCGTAGGTCCAACTCTGGTTGCTTTTTCCATGGACCATCCGGGTGCTGCTGCCCGTTTGTTCAAGGACTTCGGCAAAGACCAGAAGGAATTTGAAGTCAAGGCAATGGCCTACGCGGGTGAGATTATCCCAGCCAAAGATATCGATCGTCTGGCAAGTCTGCCAACTTACGACGAAGCGATTGCCAAGCTGATGTCTGTTATGAAAGAAGCTTCGGCTGGCAAGCTGGTACGCACCCTGGCGGCACTGCGCGATCAAAAGGAAGAAGCGGCTTAATCCCTTCTTCATTCCTGTTTACGAGTTATTACTCAAATCAAATTAGGTAGAGCTAACATGGCACTTAACAAAGACGACATCATCAACGCTGTTGCTGAAATGTCAGTAATGGAAGTAGTTGAACTGATCGAAGCAATGGAAGAGAAATTCGGTGTATCTGCTGCAGCTGCTGTAGTTGCCGGTGGTCCCGCTGCTGGCGGCGAAGCTGCTGAAGAACAGACTGAATTCGATATCGTTCTGGCTTCCGCTGGTGACAAGAAGGTTAACGTTATCAAAGCTGTTCGTGAAATCACTGGCCTGGGCCTGAAAGAAGCCAAGGGCATGGTAGACGGTGCACCTGCAACTGTTAAAGAAGGCGCTTCCAAGGAAGACGCTGAAGCAGCCAAGGCAAAACTTGAAGAAGCCGGTGCTACGGTGGAACTCAAGTAATTTGCGTGGCAGCTTACGGCTGCAACAGTTGAGTGGCTGGTGGCGCTTTGCGCCCCCGGCCTTTTTCTGTTCAAGCCTGCTGAATATTAGATGACTGCATGTTTCACCGTGACTGGTGCATCGCAGTTGGGGCGCGCCTCCCCCTGAAGGCGTAGTGACCACTTGCGGTCTGGTTTCTGGTGAACAAGCTGGGGAAAATTGATGGCTTACTCGTACACAGAGAAAAAACGCATCCGCAAGGATTTCAGTAAACTGACCCAGGTAATGGATGTTCCCTACCTGCTGGCCATTCAGCTGGATTCCTATCGCCAGTTCCTTCAAGAAGATAAGGATGGCGATACGCGTACTGAAACTGGTTTGCATGCTGCATTTCAGTCCGTGTTCCCTATCGAGAGCTACTCAGGCAATGCAGCGCTTGAGTATGTAAGCTACCGTCTTGGAACCCCGGCGTTTGACGTTAAGGAGTGTATTCTGCGTGGTGTGACCTACGCTGCACCTCTGCGCGTTAAAGTACGTCTGGTAATCTATGACAAGGATTCGCCCAACAAGGCGATTAAGGACATCAAGGAACAAGAAGTATACATGGGCGAAATGCCGCTCATGACTGAAAACGGTACCTTCGTTATCAATGGTACTGAAAGGGTTATTGTCTCTCAGCTGCACCGTTCACCCGGCGTATTTTTTGACCATGACCGGGGTAAAACCCATTCTTCCGGGAAGCTTCTCTATTCTGCCCGTATCATTCCCTACCGTGGTTCCTGGCTGGATTTTGAATTTGATCCCAAGGACATGGTTTTTGTCCGTATCGACCGTCGCAGAAAGCTGCCTGCATCGATTCTTTTGCGTGCTCTGGGCTACTCTGCCGAGCAGATTCTCGACATGTTTTTCGAGACCAGCACCTTCTATATGGATAAAGACGGCTTTGCCGTGGACCTGGTGCCCTCCCGCCTGCGTGGTGAGACGTCATCTTTTGAAATCTGTGATCAGGACGGCAAGGTTATTGTCGAGAAAGATCGCCGTATCACCCAAAAGCATATTCGTCAGATTGAAAAAGCGGGTATTACGCGACTTGCAGTTCCTGCTGAATATCTGTTCGGTAAGGTTCTGGCCAAGGATATGGTTGATCCAGGTACCGGTGAGCTGATTGCCGAGTGTAACACTGAACTCAACACCGAAGTTCTGGCCAAGCTGGCAGAAGCCAAGATTAGCAGTTTTGAAACGCTCTACACCAATGATCTGGATTGCGGTCCTTTCATGTCGGATACCCTTAAAGCGGATCCGACGCGTTCACAGCTGGAAGCACTGGTAGAAATCTATCGCATGATGCGCCCTGGTGAACCACCCACCAAGGAAGCAGCAGAAAGTCTGTTTGAAAATCTTTTCTTCTCTGAAGATCGTTACGATCTATCTGTCGTAGGCCGGATGAAGTTTAATCGCCGCCTGCGTCGTGACGGTGATCGCGGTTCTGCAATTCTGGAACATGAAGATATCATCGATGTCATGCGTGAGCTGCTGAACATTCGGAATGGCAAGGGTGATGTGGATGATATCGATCACCTGGGTAACCGCCGTATACGTTCAGTCGGTGAAATGGCTGAAAACCAGTTCCGAGTTGGCCTGGTACGTGTTGAGCGCGCAGTTAAAGAGCGTCTGTCCCTGGCCGAAAGCGAAGGCCTGATGCCTCAGGATCTGATCAACGCCAAACCGGTTGCCGCGGCGGTCAAAGAATTCTTTGGTTCCAGCCAGCTGTCCCAGTTTATGGATCAGAACAACCCCTTGTCCGAGGTAACTCACAAGCGTCGTGTTTCTGCCTTGGGCCCTGGTGGTCTGACTCGTGAACGTGCTGGCTTTGAGGTGCGTGACGTACACCCGACCCACTATGGACGTGTGTGCCCAATCGAAACGCCAGAAGGCCCCAATATCGGCCTGATCAACTCGCTGGCTACCTATTCGCGCACTAACTCCTATGGTTTCCTGGAAACGCCTTACCGTAAGGTTGTGGATGGCAAGGTAACGGATGAAGTGGCTTATCTCTCCGCGATTGAGGAAGGACAGTTCGTTATCGCTCAGGCTTCAGCCAAGCTGAATGATGAAGGTGAGCTGGTTGATGACCTGGTGCAGGTACGTCATAAAGGCGACACCACCTTTGTAACACCTGACCAGGTTACCCTGATGGATGTATCTCCACGTCAGGTGGTTTCGGTCGCGGCATCGCTGATTCCTTTCCTTGAGCATGACGATGCTAACCGTGCTTTGATGGGTTCCAACATGCAGCGCCAGGCTGTACCTACACTTAAGGCAGATAAGCCGTTAGTGGGTACTGGCATGGAGCGTTTCGTGGCTCGCGACTCCGGCGTTTGCGCTGTTGCCTTGCGTGGCGGTGTTGTCGATTCTGTCGATGCCTCGCGCATTGTCGTACGCATCAATGAAGATGAATTGGTGGGCGGTGAAGCAGGTATTGATATTTACAACCTGACCAAATACACCCGCTCCAACCAGAACACTTGCATTAATCAGCGTCCGATTGTTAAGCCTGGCGACACTGTCAGCCGTGGCGACATTCTGGCCGATGGTCCTTCGGTCGATATGGGTGAACTGGCCCTGGGTCAGAACATGCGTATCGCCTTTATGCCTTGGAATGGTTTCAACTTCGAGGACTCCATCCTGGTATCCGAGCGCGTGGTTGAAGAAGATCGCTTCACCACTATTCATATTCAGGAACTGACCTGTGTATCCCGTGATACCAAGCTGGGTTCTGAAGAGATTACCTCGGATATTCCCAACGTGGGCGAGTCTGCACTCTCCAAGCTGGACGATTCAGGCATTGTTTACATTGGCGCGGAAGTAGGCCCCGGTGACATTCTGGTCGGTAAGGTCACGCCCAAGGGTGAAACTCAGCTAACACCTGAAGAGAAGCTGCTGCGTGCCATCTTCGGTGAAAAGGCGTCTGATGTTAAGGACACCTCCCTGCGGGTTTCTACCGGCATGAAGGGTACGGTTATCGATGTCCAGGTCTTTACCCGCGATGGCGTGGAGAAAGACAAGCGTGCTCTGTCGATTGAGCAGATGCAGCTGGACGAAGTACGCAAGGACCTGAAAGAAGAGTACCGGATCGCCGAAGAAGCTACCTTTACCCGTCTGCGTAATGCCCTGGATGGCCAGCCAGTTAATGGTGGTCCAGACCTGTCCAAAGGCGATAAGGTCAGCACTGACTACCTGGATGGTCTGCCGACTGCCCAGTGGTTCAAGCTGCGCATGCAAGATGAAGCGCTGAACGAACTTCTTGCCCAGGCCCAGCAGCAGCTGGAAGAGCGCAAGAACATCATGGAAGAGAAGTTCGAAGACAAGAAGCGCAAGCTTCAGCAGGGCGATGACCTGGCACCTGGCGTACTTAAGATCGTCAAGGTCTATGTGGCAGTTAAGCGTCGCATCCAGCCTGGTGACAAGATGGCCGGTCGTCACGGTAACAAGGGTGTTATCTCTGCGATCATGCCGGTCGAAGATATGCCTTATAACGAAAAAGGCATTCCTGTTGATGTGGTCCTCAACCCTCTGGGTGTACCTTCACGGATGAACGTAGGTCAGGTACTGGAAACTCACCTGGGTCTGGCAGCCAAGGGGCTGGGTGAACGCATCGAAGAAATGCTGATGCAGGAACGTGCAGCCCAGGTTGGTGAAATCCGCAGTTTCCTTGAGCAGGTTTATAACCAGCTAGGTGGTAAGAACAAGGAAGAGCTGGATAGCTTCAGTGATGAAGAAGTCATTGAGCTGGCTCACAACCTGAAGAAGGGCGTGCCCATGGCTACCCCGGTCTTTGATGGTGCCAAGGAGCACGAAATCAAGGGCATGCTGGAGCTTGCAGGTCTGCCGCGTAGTGGTCAGATGGACCTCTATGATGGCCGCACCGGTGAAAAGTTTGACCGTCCGGTAACCGTTGGCTACATGTACATGCTGAAGCTAAACCACTTGGTTGATGACAAGATGCATGCGCGCTCCACCGGTTCCTACAGCTTGGTTACCCAGCAGCCTCTGGGTGGTAAAGCCCAATTCGGTGGTCAGCGCTTCGGTGAGATGGAAGTCTGGGCACTGGAAGCTTACGGCGCTGCCCACAGCTTGCAGGAAATGCTGACAGTTAAATCGGACGACGTGAATGGTCGTACCAAGATGTACAAGAACATCGTGGACGGCAATCACAAGATGGAGCCAGGCATGCCTGAATCCTTCAACGTTCTGATCAAAGAAATACGTTCTCTGGCGATCGATATCGACCTGGAGTATTAATACCCCAGGCTGATATCCGGGGAACCCCCTTGCGGGGCTAGAGTAGAAAGTGCCGGCGGATCCCAGTGATCCGCCGTAACTCCAACGGGAGCTGCGGCTGATGAAAGACCTAGTCAATGTATTGCGTACTCAGGGACAACCTGAGGAATTTGAATCCCTTAAGATCTCCCTTGCTTCACCGGACATGATTCGTTCCTGGTCCTTTGGTGAAGTCAAGAAGCCAGAAACGATCAACTATCGTACGTTCAAGCCTGAGCGTGATGGCTTGTTCTGCGCCAAGATTTTTGGTCCAGTTAAAGACTATGAGTGCCTCTGCGGTAAGTACAAGCGCATGAAGCACCGTGGCATTATTTGTGAGAAGTGTGGTGTAGAAGTTACCCAGGCGAAAGTCCGTCGTGAGCGTATGGGTCACATCGATCTGGCTTCTCCAGTTGCTCATATTTGGTTCCTGAAATCCCTGCCATCCCGCATCGGTCTGATGATGGACATGACCCTGCGTGACATCGAGCGGGTTCTCTACTTCGAAAGCTTTATCGTTATCGACCCCGGCATGACCACCCTGGAAAAGGGTCAGCTGCTCAATGACGAACAGTATTTCGAAGCACTGGAAGAATTTGGTGATGACTTTGATGCCCGTATGGGTGCCGAAGCTGTCCAGGCTCTTTTGAATGACATCGATCTGGATGAAGAGATCGAAACCATTCGCGAAGAGATTCCTCAGACTTCTTCTGAAACCAAGATGAAGAAGCTGACCAAGCGTCTTAAGATTCTTGAAGCCTTCCGTGATTCCTCCAACCAGCCCGGTTGGATGGTAATGGAAGTGCTGCCCGTGTTACCACCCGATCTGCGCCCTCTGGTCCCTCTGGACGGTGGTCGTTTTGCGACTTCCGATCTGAACGACCTCTATCGCCGCGTGATCAACCGTAACAACCGCCTCAAGCGTCTGTTGGAGCTGAATGCTCCTGATATCATCGTGCGCAACGAAAAGCGGATGCTGCAGGAAGCAGTCGACGCCCTGCTGGATAACGGTCGTCGTGGTCGTGCTATTACCGGCAGCAACAAGCGTCCTCTGAAATCCCTGGCCGACATGATCAAGGGTAAGCAGGGTCGTTTCCGTCAGAACCTCTTGGGTAAGCGCGTCGACTATTCCGGCCGTTCCGTTATCACTGTGGGCCCGACTCTGCGTCTGCACCAGTGTGGTTTGCCCAAGAAGATGGCACTGGAGCTGTTCAAGCCGTTTATTTTTGCCAAGCTGGAAGCTCGTGGTCTGGCCACGACCATTAAAGCGGCCAAGAAGATGGTAGAACGCGAGTTGCCTGAAGTCTGGGATATCCTCGCTGAAGTTATCCGTCAGCATCCGGTTATGTTGAACCGTGCACCGACGCTGCACCGTCTGGGCATCCAGGCATTTGAGCCGGTACTGATTGAAGGTAAGGCCATTCAACTCCACCCTCTGGTCTGTGCGGCCTACAACGCCGACTTTGACGGTGACCAGATGGCGGTTCACGTGCCTCTGACGCTGGAAGCCCAGCTGGAAGCCCGTGCCCTGATGCTGTCCACTAACAACGTTCTGTCTCCATCGAATGGTGAGCCGATCATCGTTCCTTCGCAGGACGTGGTTCTGGGTCTTTACTACATGACCCGTGAAAAAATCGGTGCTGAAGGTGAAGGTCGTATCCTCAGTGGTATGGACGAAGCCGAACGTGCTTACGATACCGGTAGCCTGAGCCTGCATGCGCGCGTGAAGGTTCGTATCCACGAAACCGTAAAAGAAATTGAAGGCGAGCCACAGAGTCGTACCTTCCTGGCCGATACCACGGTTGGTCGTGCGCTCTTGTTCCGCATTCTGCCCAAGGGTCTGCCCTTTGAGCTGGTTAACCAGCCACTGAACAAGAAGGCGATTTCGCGTCTGATCAATGAGGCCTACCGCCGCGTTGGTCTGAAGGATACCGTCATTTTTGCCGACCAGCTGATGTACACCGGCTTCCGTTATGCGACCTGGTCCGGCTGTTCCATCGGTGTTAACGACTTTGTTATTCCTGATGAGAAAGCGGAAATCGTTGCTGATGCAGAAGCCGAAGTCAAACAGATCGAACAGCAGTTTGCGTCCGGTCTGGTCACCCAGGGTGAGAAGTACAACAAGGTAATCGACATCTGGTCCAAGGCCAACGATAAGGTTGCCAAGGCGATGATGACCGGTATTTCCAAAGAGAAGGCCGTTGACCGTAAGGGTGTCGAACACGAACAAGACTCCTTTAACAGCGTCTTTATCATGGCTGACTCGGGCGCTCGTGGTAGTGCTGCGCAGATCCGTCAGCTGGCCGGTATGCGGGGTCTGATGGCCAAGCCTGATGGCTCCATCATCGAGACGCCAATCGTGGCCAACTTCCGTGAAGGTCTGAACGTACTCCAGTACTTCATCTCCACTCACGGTGCGCGTAAAGGTTTGGCGGATACCGCTCTGAAAACAGCTAACTCCGGTTATCTGACGCGTCGTCTGGTGGATGTGGCTCAGGATCTGGTTGTCACTGAAGAAGATTGTGGCACCGAAGAAGGCCTGACCATGCACCCGATTATCGAGGGTGGCGATATCATCGTGCCTCTGTCCCAGCGTGTTCTGGGTCGCGTGGTAGCCCGCGATGTCGTGAGTGCTGACACTGGTGAAGTTGTCATTGCCAAGGGCACGCTGCTCGACGAAAAATGGTGCAGCCGCCTGGACACCCTGAGTGTGGATGAGATCGTCGTTCGTTCAGCGATCACCTGTGACACCCGTTATGGCGTTTGTTCCAAGTGTTATGGCCGTGATCTGGCACGGGGTCACCAGGTTAACGTAGGTGAAGCAGTGGGCGTTATCGCTGCTCAGTCCATCGGTGAGCCGGGTACTCAGCTGACCATGCGTACCTTCCACATTGGTGGTGCGGCTTCGCGTGCTTCTGCAACCGACAGTGTTCAGGTCAAGCATGGCGGTAAGATTCGCTTCCATAACATCAAAGTGGTTGATCGTGAAGACGGTAAGCTGGTTGCCGTTTCTCGTTCCGGTGCCTTGGCGGTTGCCGATTCCCAGGGTCGTGAGCGCGAATTCTACAAGCTACCCTATGGTGCTGAAATCAGCGTCAAAGATGGCGAGCAGGTTGAAGCCGGACAGGTAGTCGCCAAGTGGGATCCACACACCCATCCGATCGTTGCCGAAGTGGCTGGTCAGGTTCAATTCAGCGATATGGAAGATGGCATCACTATCAACCGTAATATCGACGAGCTGACCGGTCTTTCTTCGATTGAGGTTATCGAAACCCAGCACCGTCCAGCAGCCGGTAAGGACAAGCGTCCTATGCTTCTGCTGTTGGACGAAAATGGCAAGGAAATTACCCTGCCAGGTAGCCAGACGCCTGTTCAGTACATGATGCCAGGTAAAGCGGTGGTCACCATTGAAGACCGTTCTGAGGTTAAAGTGGGTCAGATCATTGCCCGTATTCCTCAGGAAAGCAGTGGTAACAAAGATATCACCGGTGGTCTGCCACGCGTTGCCGACCTCTTTGAGGCGCGTAAACCCAAAGAGCCTTCCGTACTGGCAGAAATTACCGGTACCATCTCGCTGGGCAAGGAAACCAAAGGCAAGCAGCGGATCATTATCACCCCCAATGATGGTGGTGATCCGGTTGAAACCCTCATTCCCAAGTGGCGTAAAATCAACGTCTTCGAAGGTGAAACGGTCGAACGTGGTGAAGTCATCTCAGATGGTCCTTCTAACCCGCATGACATTTTGCGTCTGCTGGGTGTGAGTGAGCTGGCCAAATACATCACTTCCGAGGTTCAGGATGTTTACCGCCTCCAGGGTGTAGGCATCAATGATAAGCACATTGAAGTGATCGTGCGCCAGATGCTGCGTAAGGTTGAGATCACTGAGCCAGGTGATTCCAGCTTTATTGGTGGTGAACAGGTTGAATACTTCAAGGTTATCGAAGAAAACGATCGCCTGAATGCAGCGAACAAGTTCCCTGCTAAATTCAACCGCTTGCTGCTGGGTATAACCAAGGCTTCGCTGGCGACGGAATCCTTCATTTCCGCAGCCTCGTTCCAGGAAACAACCCGCGTTCTGACCGAAGCAGCGGTAACTGGCAAGAAGGATTACCTGCGCGGCCTGAAGGAAAACGTGGTGGTGGGACGTCTGATTCCTGCCGGTACAGGTTTGACTTATCACGCGCAGCGTAAGCGCCGCCGTGAAGAGCAAGAAGCTCTGCTGGCTGGTCCAAGTGCCAGTGAAGTAGAAGCAGCCCTGACCAGTGAGCTTTCTGCACTGGATCAGGACGAGGAATAAGCGTAATTAGTCAAGATTTGCAGGAAATTCCCTGCAAGTCTTGACCTTGTCTACCGAGTAACCGTAGAATGCGCTTCCTCAAAAGAGGGGATAGGTGCGTCTATCCATTTTGTAATATCAGAAATCTGCCTAGTTGCAGCACCTCTAGAAGGTGCTAAAACAGACATTGGAGTTTGCTTGCATGGCAACAGTTAATCAGTTGGTTCGCAAGCCACGTAAGCGGAAAGTAGCCAAGAGTGACGTTCCTGCACTTCAGGCCTGCCCGCAAAGACGTGGCGTATGTACTCGTGTTTACACGACTACCCCTAAAAAACCTAACTCGGCACTGCGTAAAGTCTGTCGTGTGCGTTTGACCAATGGCTACGAAGTTTCTTCGTACATTGGCGGTGAAGGTCACAACCTTCAGGAGCACTCGGTTGTTCTGATTCGCGGCGGTCGTGTAAAAGACCTTCCCGGTGTGCGCTATCACACCGTACGCGGTGCTCTGGATACCTCCGGTGTTCAGGATCGTAAGCAAGGTCGTTCCAAATACGGCGCCAAGCGTCCTAAGTAATATTTATTTTAACAAGTGTCTGATAAGAGTAAGGCCAGGCCGTTAGATTTTATTTGGTGTCCTGGAGTTACCTGAAGACCGTTTAGAGGGCTTATCATGCCAAGAAGAAGAGTTGCGGCAAAACGTGAAGTACTTCCAGATCCTAAGTACGGAAGTGAGCGTTTGGCCAAGTTTATGAACCACGTGATGGAAAGCGGCAAAAAATCCGTTGCTGAGCGTATTGTCTATGGCGCGCTGAGCAAAGTGGAAGAACGCACCAAGAATGATCCCCTGGAAGTTTTCGAGAAAGCCTTGGAAACCATTCAGCCGCTGGTCGAAGTAAAATCACGTCGTGTTGGTGGTGCCACTTACCAGGTGCCCGTTGAAGTCCGTCCTTCGCGCAGAAATGCACTGGCCATGCGCTGGCTAGTAGATTTTGCCCGCAAGCGCGGTGAAAAATCCATGGATCTCCGCCTGGCGGGTGAAATTCTGGATGCCGCTGAAGGTAAAGGTGCAGCCGTTAAGAAGCGTGAAGATGTGCACCGCATGGCCGAAGCCAACAAAGCATTTTCTCACTACCGCTTCTAAGGGAGGCCCCAAGTGGCACGTAAGACCCCTATTAAACGCTATCGCAACATTGGTATCTGTGCTCACGTTGACGCAGGTAAAACCACTGCGACCGAGCGGATTCTGTTTTATACCGGTGTAAACCACAAGCTGGGCGAGACCCACGACGGTGCATCCACCACTGACTGGATGGCTCAGGAGCAGGAGCGTGGTATTACCATCACCTCCGCTGCTGTAACAACCTTCTGGAAAGGTATGGACCACCAGTTTGAAGAACATCGGGTTAACATCATCGATACTCCTGGGCACGTTGACTTTACCATCGAGGTAGAGCGTTCCCTGCGTGTACTGGACGGTGCCGTAGTTGTTTTCTGTGGCTCCTCAGGTGTTGAGCCTCAGTCTGAAACAGTATGGCGTCAGGCCAACAAGTACGAAGTACCGCGTCTTGTTTTTGTTAACAAGATGGACCGTTCCGGTGCGGACTTCGAACGCGTTGTTGGTCAGATCAAAACCCGCCTGGCTTCCAATCCTGTTCCCATTCAGCTGCCAATCGGTGCCGAAGACGAATTTGAAGGTGTTATCGACCTGATTCGCATGAAGGCTATCTACTGGAATGAAGAAGACAAGGGTACTACCTTTGAACTTCGTGACATTCCGGCTGAGCTGCAGGAGAAATCCGAACAGTATCGCGAAGAGATGCTGGAAGCCGCTGCAGAAGCTAATGAAGAACTCATGGACAAGTACCTGGAAGAAGGTGACCTGTCTACTGAAGAAATCAAAGCAGGTCTGCGTCAGCGTGTTCTGGCCAACGAAATTGTTCTGGCCATGTGCGGTTCTGCGTTCAAGAACAAGGGTGTTCAAGCAATGCTGGACGCTGTTGTTGAATACCTGCCTGCACCTGACGAAGTTCGTGCTATTGAGGGTGAGCTGGAGAACGGTGAGATCGGCACTCGTCCGGTTGATGACAAAGAGCCGTTTGCTGCGCTGGCCTTTAAAATCGCCACTGACCCCTTCGTGGGTACTTTGACGTACATCCGTGTTTACTCCGGTGTTCTGGAAACTGGCCAGGGTGTCTATAACTCTGTCAGCCAGAAGAAAGAGCGTGTTGGTCGTCTGGTTCAGATGCACGCCAACAACCGTGAAGAGATCAAGGAAGTACGTGCTGGTGATATCGCGGCCTGTGTTGGTCTGAAAGATGTAACCACGGGTGATACCCTGTGTAACCCAGATCACAAGATCGTTCTGGAGCGCATGGAATTCCCTGATCCGGTTATCTCTGTGGCTGTTGAGCCCAAGTCCAAGGCTGACCAGGAGAAGATGAGTATTGCACTGGGCAAACTGGCTCAGGAAGATCCATCTTTCCGCGTTAAAACTGATGAAGAGTCCGGTCAGACCATCATCTCCGGTATGGGTGAGCTGCACCTGGATATCATCGTTGACCGCATGAAGCGCGAATTCAAGGTTGAAGCCAACATCGGTAAGCCTCAGGTTGCCTACCGCGAATCCATCCGCAAGACAGTTGAGCAAGAAGGCAAGTTTGTTCGTCAGTCTGGTGGTCGTGGTCAGTATGGTCACGTTTGGCTGCGCATCGAGCCTCTTACCGATAAGGGTGAAGATGGCGAGAAAGACTATGAGTTCGTTAATGAAATCGTTGGTGGTGTAGTTCCACGCGAATATATCGGCTCTGTAGATAAAGGCTGTTACGAGCAGCTGCAGAACGGTGTCTTGGCTGGCTACCCAATGATCGACGTTAAGGTTACCCTCTATGATGGTTCCTACCACGACGTTGACTCTAACGAAATGGCCTTTAAGATTGCCGGCTCTATGGCAATCAAGGAAGGCGCCAAAAAAGCAGGTGCAGTGCTGCTTGAGCCTATGATGAAGGTTGAAGTGGTTACCCCTGAAGAGTACATGGGCGACGTCATGGGCGATCTTAACCGCCGTCGTGGCCTGGTGCAGGGTATGGATGATGTGCCTTCCGGCAAGATTATCCGTGCTCAGGTGCCGCTGGGCGAAATGTTTGGTTATGCAACCGATCTGCGCTCTGCGACCCAAGGTCGTGCTAGCTACTCGATGGAGTTCTCCGAGTACGCCGAAGCTCCGTCCAGCATCGTAGAAGCCGTAATCAATCAAAAGTAATTGTTAAATTCTGCCGTTAACTGAAGAGGTTATCGTTGTGGCTAAAGAAAAATTTGAACGTAGTAAACCGCACGTAAACGTTGGCACCATCGGTCACGTTGACCATGGTAAAACCACTCTGACAGCTGCTCTGACTCGTGTATGTCACGAAGTTTGGGGTTCTGGTGCATCCGTTGCTTTTGACGGTATCGACAACGCTCCTGAAGAAAAAGAGCGTGGTATCACCATCGCTACTTCTCACGTTGAGTACGATTCTCCAATTCGTCACTACGCGCACGTAGACTGCCCAGGCCACGCTGACTATGTTAAGAACATGATCACTGGTGCTGCTCAGATGGACGGCGCTATCCTGGTTTGTTCCGCTGCTGATGGCCCCATGCCTCAGACTCGTGAGCACATCCTGCTGTCTCGCCAGGTTGGTGTTCCTTACATCGTTGTCTTCCTGAACAAAGCTGACATGGTTGACGATGAAGAGCTGCTGGAACTGGTTGAGATGGAAGTTCGTGAACTTCTGTCTGACTACGACTTCCCAGGTGATGACACGCCTATCGTTATCGGTTCTGCACTGATGGCTCTGGAAGGTAAAGACGACAACGAAATGGGTACTACTGCCGTTAAGAAGCTGGTAGAAGCCCTGGATGATTACATCCCTGAGCCAGAGCGTGCTGTTGACCAGCCGTTCCTGATGCCTATCGAAGACGTTTTCTCTATCTCCGGTCGTGGTACTGTTGTTACCGGTCGTGTTGAGCGCGGTATCATCAAAACTGGCGAAGAAATCGAAATCGTTGGTATCGAAGCTACCACCAAGACTACCTGTACTGGTGTTGAAATGTTCCGCAAAATGCTCGACGAAGGTCGTGCTGGTGAGAACATCGGTGCCCTGCTGCGTGGTACCAAGCGTGACGAAGTTCAGCGTGGTCAAGTACTGGCCAAGCCTGGCTCCATCACTCCTCACACCGTATTTGAGTCAGAAGTTTATGTTCTGTCCAAAGACGAAGGTGGTCGCCACACTCCTTTCTTCAAGGGCTATCGTCCTCAGTTCTACTTCCGTACTACTGACGTAACCGGAAGCTGTGAACTGCCAGAAGGTACTGAAATGGTTATGCCTGGCGACAACGTCAAGCTGGTTGTTACTTTGATCGCTCCTATCGCGATGGAAGAAGGCCTGCGTTTCGCTGTTCGTGAAGGCGGCCGTACTGTAGGTGCTGGTGTTGTAGCCAAAATCATTGAGTGATTTGGTGACCAACTAGGTACCTGAAGAGGGCCTCCGCAAGGAGGCCCTCTTTGTTGTATAAATCTTGATGGCAAGATTTGACATTAGCTTTAACGCAGCACTATAATGCTGCTCCTTTTTTAGGTGCAGTGCAGATGTCTGCATCATAGAGTCCGTATCGGAGCATTGGATAATGCAAGACCAGAAAATCCGTATTCGGCTGAAATCGTTTGACCATCGACTGATCGATCAGTCCGCGCTGGAAATCGTTGAAACTGCCAAGCGCACTGGTGCTCAGATCAAGGGTCCGATTCCTTTGCCGACTCGCAAAGAAAAGTTTACTGTGCTGATTTCTCCGCACGTAAATAAAGATGCCCGTGACCAGTATGAGATCCGTACTCACAAGCGTGTACTGGATATCGTCGAGCCAACTGAAAAAACAGTTGATGCCTTGATGAAACTTGAGCTGGCTGCTGGTGTTGATGTTCAGATCAGCCTGGGTTAATACCTGCTGAGACACTAAGTGGTTCGCGTCGCGAGACGCAATACAATTGAGATAGTGGAATGCCCTGAAAAAGGCAGCCATAGCGGGTGATAGCCCCGTACACTGATAGGAGACATAAACATGGCTCTTGGTTTGATCGGTAAGAAAAGCGGCATGACCCGCATTTTCACCGAAGACGGTACATCTGTACCAGTCACCGTTATTGAAGTGACTCCTAACCGAGTAACGCAGGTACGTAGCCCTGAAGCTGATGGCTACTCTGCTGTTCAGGTTACTGCAGGCTCACGCAAAGCCAAACACCTTACTAAGGCCCAGGCAGGTCACTTTGCCAAGGCGGGTGTTGAGGCAGGCCGTGTTCTGCGTGAATTCCCCCTCGCTGAGGGTCAGGAAGCTCCTGAAGTGGGTGCTGAACTGACTGTCAGCCTGTTCGAAGCTGGTCAGGCAATCGATGTCACCGGCACATCCAAAGGTAAGGGTTTTCAGGGCGCTGTTAAGCGCTGGAATTTCCGTACTCAGGATGCTACCCACGGTAACTCTCTCTCTCACCGCGCTCCTGGCTCCATCGGTCAGAACCAGACTCCTGGTCGTGTCTTTAAAGGCAAGAAAATGGCCGGTCAGATGGGTAACGAGCGTGTCACCGTGCAATCCCTGGAAATCGTCCGTGTCGATGAAGAGCGTAACCTGCTGTTGGTAAAAGGCGCTGTGCCTGGATCCACTGGCAGTGATGTGCTGGTTCGTCCGGCGGTCAAGGCTCGCAGCTAAGAGGATAGAGACACATGAACCTGAATCTTGCCGGAGCTCAGGGTACTGTCGAAGTATCCGATGCGACCTTTGGAAAAGAATTCAACGAAGCCCTGGTTCACCAGGTCGTCGTTGCCTACATGTCTGGTGCTCGCCAAGGCACCCGCGCACAGAAGAATCGCGCTGAAGTCAGTGGCGGTGGTAAGAAGCCCTGGCGTCAGAAAGGTACTGGCCGCGCTCGCGCCGGTACAGCGACTTCTCCGATCTGGCGGAAAGGTGGCGTTACTTTTGCGGCCCGCCTTCAAGATCACTCACAAAAAGTGAACAAGAAAATGTATCGCTCTGCGATGCGTTCCATTCTCTCCGAGCTGGCCCGTCAGGATCGCTTGGTGGCTGTCGAAGATTTTTCAGTAGACGCTCCCAAGACTAAACTGCTGGCGACCAAGCTTGCTGAGATGAAGCTGGAAAAGGTACTGATCGTTACTTCTGAATTGAACTCCGATCTCTACCTGGCAGCGCGTAACTTGCCGCACGTTGATGTGATTGAAGCCAATGCTGCTGATCCTGTAAGCCTGATCGCCTACGAAAACGTGCTGGTCACTGTGCCAGCCCTGCGTCAGTTCGAGGAGAAATTGGGATGAACCAGGAGCGCCTATACAAAGTGCTGCTCGGTCCACATATGACCGAGAAGGCTGCTGTACAAGCTGACGAAAGAAATCAGTATGTATTTAAAGTAGCTTCAGATGCGACTAAGCCTGAAATCAAGAAGGCTGTCGAGCAACTGTTTGATGTCAAGGTTGATGCCGTTAACGTAGTTAACAATAACGGCAAAACCCGACGCACTCTTCATGGTCTCGGTCGTCGCAAAGGTTTCCGCAAGGCGTATGTCAGCCTGGCGGAAGGTCAAGCGATCGATTTCGCTGACGCGGAATAAGGCAAGGGGTTGAATCATGGCAGTTATGAAAGCTAAGCCGACTTCAGCCGGTCGCCGCCACCTGGTAAAGGTGGTGAATAAGGATCTGCACAAGGGCGCCCCCTACGCACCCTTGCTGGATACCAAGCGCAAGTCTGGCGGCCGCAACAACAATGGACGCATTACCACTCGCCACATTGGTGGTGGTCATCGTCAGCACTATCGTATTGTTGACTTCAAGCGCAATAAAGATGGTGTTGCCGGTGTAGTAGAGCGTCTGGAATATGATCCTAACCGCTCAGCACACATTGCGCTGATCAAGTACCTGGATGGCGAGCGTCGTTACATCATCGCTCCCAAGGGTCTGACAACTGGTGACCGTATTCAGTCGGGTATGGATTCACCAATCAAGGTGGGTAACACCCTGCCGCTGCGCAATATGCCGCTGGGTTCTACCGTACACTGCATTGAGCTGAAGCCTGGCAAGGGTGCCCAGATGGCACGTTCCGCCGGTACTTCCGCACAGCTGGTTGCCCGTGAAGGTGCTTACGCTACTCTGCGTATGCGCTCTGGTGAAACCCGCAAGGTTCTGGTTGACTGCCGCGCCACTTTGGGCGAAGTCAGCAACTCTGAACACAGCCTGCGTGTACTGGGTAAGGCCGGTGCTTCTCGCTGGCGTGGCGTACGTCCAACTGTTCGTGGTACTGCCATGAACCCAGTTGATCACCCCCATGGTGGTGGTGAAGGACGTAACATGGGTAAACACCCAACCACGCCTTGGGGTGTACCTACCAAGGGTTACAAAACTCGCAAAAACAAGCGTACTAACAATCTGATTGTTCGTCGCCGTAAAGCGAAATAACGAATAAGGGGATACCGCTGTGCCTCGTTCACTGAAGAAAGGTCCTTTCATTGACCTTCATCTGTTGAAGAAAGTGGAAGTTGCGGTCGAAGGCAATGACAAGAAGCCAATTAAGACTTGGTCTCGTCGTTCAATGATCATTCCTGACATGATCGGCCTTACTATCGCTGTCCACAATGGACGCCAGCATGTACCGGTCTACATCACTGAAGAGATGGTCGGTCACAAGCTGGGTGAATTTGCTGCTACCCGTACTTATCGCGGACATGCAGCTGACAAGAAAGCCAAGCGCTAATCCAGGAGGTAATGATGGAAGTCGCCGCTAAATTGCGTGGTGCCCGTCTGTCCGCACAGAAGGCGCGCTTGGTTGCTGATCAGGTGCGTGGCAAGAAGGTTGCGGATGCACTTAACCTGCTTGCGTTCAGCCCCAAAAAGGCTGCCACGCTGGTTAAGAAAGTTCTCGAGTCTGCAATTGCAAACGCTGAGCATAACGAAGGTGCAGATATTGATGAGCTGCGTGTCTCTACCATTATGGTAGATGAAGGTATGACCATGAAGCGTATTAAACCACGCGCCAAGGGTCGTGCTGACCGCATTCTCAAGCGCACTTGCCATATCACCGTCAAGGTTGCAGACCGGTAAGGAGTCACCCGATGGGTCAGAAAGTCAATCCTACCGGCATTCGCCTGGGCATCGTAAAAGATCATACCTCTACTTGGTATGCCGAAGGCCAGGCTTATGCCGACAAGCTTAACAATGACTTGCAGGTGCGTAGCTTCCTCGAAGCTCGTCTAAAGCAAGCTGCAGTCAGTCGCATTCAGATCGAGCGTCCTGCTAACAACGCTCGCATCACCATTCACACCGCCCGCCCCGGCATCGTGATTGGCAAAAAAGGTGAAGATGTAGATCGCCTGCGCAAGGATGTGTCTGACATGATGGGTGTGCCTGTGCACATCAACATCGAAGAAGTCCGTAAGCCTGAGCTGGATGCAGCTCTGGTGGCACAAAGTGTTGCTGGCCAGCTGGAGCGTCGTGTGATGTTCCGTCGTGCCATGAAGCGCTCTGTGCAGAACGCCATGCGTCTGGGTGCCAAAGGCATCAAGATTCAGGTCGGTGGACGTCTCGGTGGTGCAGAGATTGCCCGTTCCGAGTGGTACCGCGAAGGTCGTGTACCTCTGCACACTCTGCGCGCTGATATCGACTACGCCACTGCTGAAGCACACACCACCTATGGTGTCATCGGTGTGAAGGTGTGGATCTTTAAAGGCGAAATTCTGGGCGGGATCGAAGAGGTGCGTGCAAACGCTGCCAAGCAGCAGCCGCAACAGGCGCCTAAGAAGAAAGGTTCCAAGTAAGGGGATAGTCGATGTTACAGCCCAAGCGTACAAAATTCCGCAAGATGCACACTGGCCGTAACCGTGGCCTGGCAAATCGCGGTAATAAGGTCAGCTTTGGTGAATTCGGTCTGAAAGCCACAGGTCGTGGTCGTCTGACTGCCCGCCAGATTGAGGCGGCGCGTCGTACTATGACCCGTCACATTAAACGTGGTGGTAAAATTTGGATCCGGGTTTTTCCTGATAAGCCGATTACAGAAAAGCCGTTGGAAGTTCGTATGGGTAAAGGTAAGGGTAACGTAGAATACTGGGTCGCCCTCATCCAGCCCGGCAAGGTACTTTACGAAGTTGAAGGTGTATCTGAAGAGCTTGCTCGCCAGGCCTTCACCCTCGCAGGTGCCAAGCTTCCTATTCCGACAACTTTTGTTAAACGGACGGTGATGTAATGAAAGCTCAAGAACTGCGCGAGAAATCCGCTGACGAGCTCAATGAACAGCTGCAAGGTCTGCTGCGTGAACAGTTTCAACTGCGCATGCGTAAAGTGACCGGCCAGCTGGGTCAGACACATCTGCTGAAGCAGCTGCGTCGCGATGTGGCTCGGATTAAAACCGTGCTCAACGATAAGGCAGGTAATTAAAATGGCCGAAGTCGAAAAGAAAGCCAGAACTGTCACCGGTAAGGTGGTCAGCGATAAAATGGATAAAACTGTAACAGTTATGGTCGAGCGTAGTGTTGCTCACCCTCTGTACGGCAAATACGTTCGTCGCTCCACTAAGCTACATGCACATGACGAGTCCAATGATGCTCGCATGGGTGACACCGTAACCATCCAGGAAAGCCGTCCGCTGTCTAAGACGAAAACCTGGAAACTGGTCGAGATTGTTGAGCGTGCTAAAGAGGTCTGAGGTGACTCAGACTCTGAACGCTTAAAGTTTGGAGATAACAAATGATTCAGACGCAATCAATGCTGGATGTTGCCGACAACAGCGGCGCGCGTCGCGTCATGTGCATCAAGGTGCTCGGTGGTTCCCACCGTCGCTATGCACGTGTTGGTGACATTATTAAGGTCACCGTCAAAGATGCCATTCCGCGTGGCAAGGTGAAAAAAGGCCAGGTTCTGAAGGCTGTGGTAGTCCGCACCAAGGCACCGGTTCGCCGTCCTGACGGCTCTGCTATTCGTTTTGACGGCAATGCTGCTGTCATTCTGGATAACAAAGACGCACCTATGGGCACCCGTATTTTCGGGCCGGTAACCCGTGAGCTGCGTGGCGACAAGTTCATGAAGATCATTTCCTTGGCACCCGAAGTGCTGTAAGGAGCGAGGCCGGTTATGCGTAAAATTAAACGTGACGATGAAGTGATCGTCATCGCAGGCAAAGACAAGGGTAAGCGTGGCACTGTTAAGCGTGTACTCAAGGACAACCGTTTTGTTGTGTCCGGAGTTAACATGATCAAGCGCCACACACGCCCAAACCCCTATGCCAATCAGCCTGGTGGCATTATCGAGCGTGAAGCTCCGATTCATGCCTCCAACGTTGCCATTTTCAATAAAGAAACTGGCAAGGCAGATCGAGTAGGGTTCAAGGTCCTGGACGACGGTTCCAAGGTACGTATTTTTAAGTCGACTCAAGCTGAGATCGACTCCTAATCAAGTCAGGTAACAGCATGGCTAGATTGAAAGAGCTTTACCGTGAAGAAGTAGTAGCCAAGCTGACAGAAGAGTTTGGTTTGAAAAATGTGATGGAAGTTCCACGCGTTACCAAAATCACCCTGAACATGGGTCTTGGTGAAGCACTCAGCGATAAAAAGCTGATCGAGAACGCCGTTGCAGATCTGGAAAAATTGAGCGGGCAAAAGCCTGTTGTGACCAAGGCGCGTAAGTCGATCGCGGGCTTCAAAGTTCGTGAAGGCTGGCCCATTGGTTGCAAGGTGACCCTGCGCCACGAGCGCATGTGGGAATTCCTCGATCGTTTGGTGGATATTGCGATTCCTCGTATTCGTGACTTCCGTGGCTTGAGTCCCAAGTCTTTTGACGGTCGTGGTAACTACAGCATGGGTGTGCGTGAGCAGATCATTTTCCCTGAAATCGAATATGATAAAGTCGACAGGGTGCGTGGCCTGGACGTAACCATCACCACAACTGCCCGTAACAATGACGAAGGTCGTGCGCTACTGACTGCGCTCGGCTTCCCGTTCAAGAAGTAAGGGGAAAGACATGGCGAAGGTTTCCATGGTTCAACGCGAGCTCAAGCGCGCCAAACTGGTTGATAAGTATGCAGCCAAGCGTGCAGAGCTGAAAGCGATCATTGTTAACCCTAACTCTTCCGAAGAAGAGCAGTGGGAAGCATTGCAAAAACTGCAAAAGATGCCACGCGATGCCAGTCCTGTTCGTCAGCGTAACCGCTGCCGTTCAACCGGGCGTCCGCATGGTTTTTATAACAAGTTCGGCCTGAGCCGCAACGCACTGCGTCAAGCAGCTATGCGTGGTGACGTGCCTGGCCTGCGTAAGTCCAGCTGGTAAGCTTAGGATCCAGGAGTGCAAAGCGAATGAGCATGCAAGACACCCTGGCGGATATGGTCACCCGTATTCGCAATGCACAGATGGCAACTAAGGAAACGGTTACCATGCCGTCTTCCAAGATGAAGGTTGAAGTTGCCCGGGTGCTTAAAGAAGAGGGTTTCATCGTGGACTACCAGGTCCAGGGTGATGTAAAGCCTGAACTGACTGTGACTTTGAAATATTTTGAAGGCAAAGCGGTCATCGAGAAGATCGAACGTGTAAGCAAACCCAGTTTGCGTAGCTACAAAGGCAAAAGCGAACTGCCTAAAGTTGCCGGCGGCCTGGGCGTAGCGATCATTTCCACTTCGCGTGGTGTAATGAGTGATCGTGCAGCACGTGCGGCCGGTGTCGGTGGCGAAGTCATCTGCACCGTGTTCTAAGGGAGAGTATAATGTCCCGCGTAGCAAAGAAACCGATTGAACTACCAGCAGGCGTTGAGCTGAAGCTCAATGACCGCAAGGTAACTGTCAAGGGCGCCAATGGCACTCTTGAGCTGGATCTGCATCCGCTTGTTGAAATGCAGGTCGAAGACAAAACTGTGACGGTTGCTGCTGGTAACCCTAACAACCGAGCTGCCTGGGCTCATGCAGGTACAATCCGCGCACTGGTCAACAATATGGTGACTGGCGTTTCCACTGGCTTTACACGGTCTTTGGAAATCAATGGTGTGGGTTATCGTGCACAAGCCAAAGGGCAAACCATCAATCTTACCTTGGGCTTCTCCCATCCGGTGGAATATACCCTTCCTGCCGGTGTGACTGCAGAAACGCCCAGCAACACACAAATCGTACTGAAAGGTGCGGACAAGCAATTGCTTGGCCAGTGTGCTGCTGAGATTCGCAGTTATCGCCGTCCAGAGCCTTATAAAGGCAAGGGCATCCGCTATAGCGACGAGATGGTTCGTCGTAAAGAAGCCAAGAAGAAGTAAGGCAGGGTTATGAACGCGAAGAAAGAATCTCGTTTACGTCGTGCCCGCCGTGCCCGCGCCAAAATTCGCGAGCTGGGTGCGATTCGCCTGTGCGTGAACCGCACTCCGCGGCACATTTATGCGCAAATTATTTCCGCCGATGGAGGCCAGGTTCTTGCCAGCGCTTCCACTTTGGATAGCAGTCTGCGCAGCGGTGCGACAGGTAATATCGAAGCCGCCACCAAGGTTGGCAAGTTGATCGCCGAAAGAGCCAAAGCTGCAGGTATTGAAACTGTTGCCTTTGACCGCGGTGGTTTCAAATATCATGGTCGCGTAAAAGCCCTGGCTGATGCGGCTCGTGAAGGCGGCCTGGAATTCTAAAGGGTGTGACGATGGCGAATATTGATAAGACAGCCGGTGACCTGCAAGAAAAGCTTGTCCAGGTTAACCGTGTCGCCAAAGTAGTTAAGGGTGGCCGTATTTTCGGTTTTACCGCCTTGACTGTAGTTGGCGACGGCAAGGGTCGCATTGGCTTTGGTCGCGGTAAGGCACGTGAAGTGCCTGTTGCGATCCAGAAGGCAATGGAACAGGCTCGCCGTAACATGGTAAGCGTCCAGCTGGACGGTACCACTCTTCAGTATCCTGTACGTGCAGCTCATGGTGCTTCCAAAGTATTCATGCAGCCTGCATCCGAAGGTACCGGTATCATTGCCGGCGGTGCGATGCGCGCCGTACTGGAACTGGCTGGTGTACACAACGTACTGGCCAAGTGTTACGGTTCAACCAATCCAGTAAACGTGGTACGTGCCACGGTTAAGGGTCTGGCTGCTATGCGCGCGCCAGAAGACATAGCCGCAAAACGCGGCAAGACCGTAGAAGAGATTCTGGGGTAAACCATGGCGAAAATTAAAGTAACTCTGGTACGCAGCCCCATTTCAATTCTGCCCAAGCACAAGCTTTGTGTGAAAGGGTTGGGTCTGCGCCGTATTGGCCACCAGGTAGAACTGGAAGACACTCCCGCAGTACGTGGCATGATCAATAAGGTCAACTATCTGCTGCGAGTTGAAGGAGCATAAGTCATGCATCTGAACGATCTGAGCCCGGCACCGGGCTCCAAGACCGACGCTCGCCGCGTTGGTCGTGGTATCGGTAGTGGCCTGGGTAAAACCGGCGGTCGCGGCCACAAGGGTCTGAAGTCTCGCTCCGGCGGTACTGTGAAGCCGGGTTTTGAAGGCGGTCAAATGCCCTTGCAGCGTCGTCTGCCCAAGTTTGGTTTCACTTCGCACAAGGCGCCTCTGAGTGCTGAAGTGCGTCTGCATGAAATCGGACTGGTTGAAGGTGACGAGGTCACTCTGGAAACACTGAAAGCGGCTGATGTGATCAAGAACTCCATCCAGTACGTTAAAGTGATTCTGTCCGGCGAAATCAACCGCGCAGTTACCGTTAAGGGTCTCAAGACCACTAAGGGTGCTCGTGCGGCCATTGAAGCGGCTGGCGGTAAAGTCGAAGACTAAGTAAGTCGAGGACGAAATGGCAAAACCAGGATCCATACCAGGTAATCAAAGCGGACTCGGCGAAGTTTGGGCCCGCTTACGTTTTGTCATCCTTGCGATCATTGTGTATCGCATTGGTGCTCACGTACCCGTTCCTGGTATCAATCCTGACCAGCTTACTGCCATCTTCGAACAAAACAAGGGCACCATTCTTGACATGTTTAACATGTTCTCGGGTGGTGCTCTTGAAAACATGAGTATCCTGGCGCTGGGCATCATGCCCTATATCTCCGCCTCGATTATCATGCAATTGCTGACAGCAGTGACACCCAAGCTGGAAGCTTTGAAAAAAGAAGGTGAGGCCGGGCGCCGCAAGATCAACCAGTACACCCGTTATGGCACGGTGGCACTGGCATTTCTGCAGGCAATCGGCATGTCAGTGGGTCTGGCAGGACAAAGTGGTGTCGTCTACATGGCGGACTTCGGGTTTTACTTTGTCGCGGTAACGACCTTGGTTAGTGGTGCCGTCTTCCTGATGTGGCTCGGTGAGCAGATTACTGAAAGGGGTATCGGCAACGGTATTTCCCTGTTGATCTTCTCTGGCATAGTGGCAGGTCTGCCCGGTGCCATAGGTAGCTCGCTGGAGATTGCACGCAGCGAAGGCAGCTGGAATCTGATTCCTCTGCTGGTCATTGGTGTGCTGGGTATTGCAACCATCGCGTTTGTTGTTTTCATGGAACGTGGTCAGCGCCGTATCACAGTCAACTACGCCAAGCGCCAGGTTGGCAATCAGATGTATGCCGCCCAGTCTAACCATCTCCCGCTTAAAGTGAACATGGCCGGTGTTATTCCGCCCATTTTTGCTTCAAGTATCCTGTTGTTCCCTGCCTCCTTAGGTCAGTGGTTCGGTAGTGCAGAAGGTATGGGTCTGATGCAGGATCTGGCGCAACTCCTTTCGCCAGGTGCTCCGCTCTATATCTTGCTTTTTGCACTCAGTGTTGTATTCTTCTGCTTCTTTTATACAGCACTCATGTTCAACCCCAAGGAAATTGCTGAAAACCTGAAGAAATCAGGTGCCTTTTTACCCGGTATTCGTCCAGGTGAACAGACAGCAAAATATATCGATGGGGTAGTAACACGCCTGACCCTGTTTGGGGCACTGTATATTACGGCTGTTTCCCTGATGCCTCAGTTCCTGCAGGTTGCCTGGGATATTCCCTTCTACGTTGGCGGCACATCCTTGCTGATTGTCGTGGTCGTGGTAATGGATTTCATGGCACAACTGCAGTCACACTTGATGTCGCATCAATACCAGAATCAGTCCTTGCTTAAGAAAGCCAACCTGAAAGGTTATGGTCGCCGGCGGTGATCCTAGCTGAGGGGAACGGAGTAGAAGATGAAAGTTCGTGCATCTGTTAAGAAGATCTGTCGTAACTGTAAGATCATTCGTCGTCGTGGTTCTGTTCGTGTAATCTGCATCGAGCCACGTCACAAGCAGCGCCAGGGTTAATTCCCTGGACAGGACCATAAAGGTTGCGCCTACCCCTTGATATTTTTTTTATCAGGGGGTAAGCTTTTGCGCCCTTTATGGACATAAAAACTGTAACAGGCTTTTGCCTGTTTGGAATCGGAGTAAAGTGAATGGCACGTATTGCTGGTGTCAACATTCCGGACAACAAACATACGGTCATCTCCCTGACCTACATCTTCGGTATCGGTAAAACCCGTGCCCAGAAGATCTGTGCTGAGTCCGGTATTGAACCTAATCGTAAAATTGCCGACCTGTCGACTGACGAGTTGGACAAACTGCGTACTGCCGTGGGTACTTTCACTGTTGAAGGTGACCTGCGTCGTGAAACTACGCTGAACATCAAGCGTCTGATGGATCTGGGTTGTAACCGTGGTATTCGCCACCGCCGCAACCTGCCGGTTCGTGGTCAGCGCACTAAAACCAATGCGCGTACCCGTAAAGGACCGCGTAAACCTATTCGCAAATAAGCTGGCACCACACCGTTAGGGTGTGGTCCCGCGAAAATCAGGAAATTAAGATACTATGGCTAACCCGCGTACTCGTAAAAAAGTTAAAAAGACGGTGGTGGATGGCGTTGCCCATATCCATGCCTCTTTTAACAACACCATCATTACGATAACTGACCGCCAGGGCAATACCCTTTCCTGGGCTACTGCCGGTGGTTCGGGTTTTCGTGGTTCTCGCAAGAGCACCCCGTTCGCAGCGCAAGTCGCGAGTGAACGTGCCGCTACAGCGGCAGCCGAGTATGGTCTGAAGAACGTCGACGTTATGGTTAAGGGCCCTGGTCCTGGCCGTGAATCTGCCGTTCGCGCCCTGAACGCTGCTGGTTTCAAGGTCACCAACATTACCGATGTGACCCCGATTCCACACAACGGTTGTCGTCCACCGAAGAAACGCCGCGTATAAGGAGGCAGATTCATGGCACGTTACTTAGGTCCCAAGTGTAAGCTCTCACGCCGTGAGGGTACTGATCTGCTGCTGAAGAGCGGTGTAACTCCTTTTGAGAAGAAGTGTAAATCAGAAGCAGTTCCCGGTCAGCACGGTCAGCGTCGTTCGCGCCTTTCAGACTATGGTCTGCAACTTCGCGAGAAACAGAAAGTCCGTCGTATGTACGGTGTTCTGGAAAAGCAATTCCGTAATTATTACAAAGCAGCTGCCCGCATGAAGGGCGCAACAGGTGAAAACCTGCTGCAGCTGCTGGAATCACGTCTGGATAACGTGGTTTACCGCATGGGCTTTGGCTCCACTCGTGCAGAAGCACGCCAGCTGGTCAGCCACAAGGCCCTGACAGTTAATGGTAAGACCGTTAATGTTGCGTCTTACCAGGTTCAGCCCGGTGATGTCGTTGCCGTGCGTGAAAAGGCCAAACAGCAGCTGCGTATCAAGAACGCTCTGCAACTGGCTTCTCAGCGCTCTGACGTTTCCTGGGTCGAGGTTGATGGCAACAAGCTGGAAGCAACTTATAAGTCTGTGCCTGAGCGCACCGACCTTTCAGCTGAAATCAACGAAAACCTCATCGTCGAGCTTTACTCCAAGTAATCTTGGGGTAACCGTCTGGCAGCCAAACAGGTGTTCATATGCAGCGTTCAGTGACAGAGTTTCTTCGCCCAAGAGATATCAAAGTCGAGACCCTGAGTCCGACCCGAGCAAAAATCATTCTCGAACCTTTCGAGCGTGGTTTCGGCCATACCCTGGGGAATGCTCTGCGTCGTATCCTGCTTTCCTCCATGCCCGGCTGTGCCATAGTCGAAGCGGAGATCGAAGGCGTCGAGCATGAGTACAGCGCCCTGGAAGGTGTGCAGGAAGATGTAATCGAGATCCTGCTCAACCTGAAACAGGTAGCGGTTAAGCTCTTTAACCGTGACGAAGCTGTATTGACGCTGACAAAACAAGGTCCTGGTCCTGTAACGGCGGGTGATATCCAGGGTGATCACGATCTCGAGATCGTTAATCCTGATTTGGTTATCGCCCACGTCAACGAAGGGGCTGAACTGAAAATGCAACTGCGTGTTCAAAAAGGACGCGGTTATGTTCCAGCAGATGCCCGGGTCGCGGATGATGATGAAAGCCGCCCCATCGGTCGTCTGGCTCTGGATGCCACTTTCAGCCCCGTTCTTCGTGTTGCCTATGCTGTTGAAGCAGCACGTGTTGAACAGCGTACTGACCTTGATAAGCTGGTTCTTGAACTGGAAACTGACGGCACTCTGGACCCTGAAGAGTCCATTCGTCGTTCAGCGACTATTCTCCAGGAGCAGCTGGCTGCCTTCGTTGATCTGGAAACAGACAAGCAACAAGAGCCCGAAGAAGAGGAAGATCAAATCGATCCAGTACTTCTTCGCCCGGTAGACGACCTTGAACTGACTGTGCGTTCTGCCAACTGCCTCAAGGCCGAGAACATTTACTACATTGGTGATCTGATCCAGCGCACTGAAGTCGAGCTGCTCAAGACACCTAATCTGGGTAAAAAGTCCCTGACCGAAATCAAGGACGTTCTCGCCGCCCGAGCCTTGTCTCTGGGTATGCGGTTAGAAAACTGGCCACCCGCCAGTTTGAAGAACGACGATAAGGCCAGCGCCTAAAACGTCATTTCAAGTCTCAAGGTTTGGAAAGGATAAACGACAATGCGTCATCGTAAGAGTGGTCGTAAACTCAACAGAAACAGCAGCCACCGTAAGTCCATGTTTAAAAACATGAGCGTTTCGTTGGTTGAACATGAAGTCATCAAAACTACCCTGCCCAAGGCAAAAGAGCTGCGCCGTGTCGTTGAGCCTCTGATTACCCTGGCTAAGGTAGATAACGTCGCTAACCGTCGTTTGGCAATGGCTCGTACCGGTTCTAAAGCTGCCGTTGGTAAGCTTTTCTCTGAACTGGGCAAGCGTTATGCTGAACGTCCAGGCGGTTATGTACGCATCCTCAAGTGTGGCATGCGTACAGGCGACCAGGCTCCCATGGCCTATGTGGAACTGGTTGACCGTCCTGTTGCTGAGGAAGATGCTGAATAAGCAACTTTCCAGTATAAAAAAAACCGGCCTGTTGGCCGGTTTTTTTATGCCTGCTTTTCGGCTTTACAGCATCCTCGCCAGAAAGCGCCCCGTATGCGAAGCCTCAATGCTAGCCACTTGCTCCGGGGTTCCCTCGGCAATCACCTGACCGCCGCCTTTGCCGCCTTCCGGTCCCATATCGATAATCCAGTCTGCTGTCTTGATGACATCCAGATTATGTTCAATAACCACCAGGGTATTGCCTTGGTCACGCAGGCGATGGAGCACAGCCAAGAGCTGTTTGATGTCTTCAAAATGCAGGCCGGTCGTGGGTTCATCGAGGATATAAAGCGTTTTGCCGGTATCGCGCCTTGCCAGCTCTCTTGCCAGTTTAACGCGCTGTGCTTCACCACCTGAAAGAGTGGTCGCACTCTGTCCCAGGCGTATGTAGGATAGCCCGACATCCATCAGGGTTTGTAGACGCCGCGCGACTGCCGGAATGGCCGTGAAGAACTCTCGGGCTTCTTCGATGGTCATTTCCAGTACTTCATGGATGCTTTTGCCCTTATAGCGTATTTCCAGGGTTTCCCGGTTATAGCGCTTGCCCTTGCAGACATCGCAGGGGACATAGATATCGGGCAGGAAGTGCATCTCCACCTTGATCAGGCCATCGCCCTGGCAGGCTTCGCAGCGCCCACCCTTGACGTTAAAGCTGAAGCGTCCCGGCTTGTAACCGCGTGAGCGGGCCTCCTGGGTTCCGGCAAAAAGCTCGCGGATGGGTGTAAAGATGCCGGTGTAGGTAGCCGGATTGGATCTTGGTGTGCGACCGATGGGGCTTTGATCGATATCGATCACCTTATCCAGAAGATCCATCCCCTGAATTGCCTTGAATGGGTGGGGACTCAGGCTTTTGTTGCCATTGAGTTCATGGGCTGCGTGAGGATAGAGGGTGGCATTGATCAGGGTGGATTTACCCGAGCCGGAGACCCCGGTTACGCAGGTCATAATGCCCAAAGGGATGCTGACATCCAGGTCCTTCAGATTGTTGCCTGCAGCTCCCTGGATTCGCAAGGACTGGCCTTCCTCGGGAAGATGGCGTACCTGGGGTACTTCAATTTTCTTGCGCCCGGTCAGGTAATCAGCGGTTATCGAGCCTTCTGCCTGCATGACCTCCTGCGGCGTACCCTGGGCCACGATCTGCCCACCATGGACACCAGCGCCGGGACCGATATCGATTAGATGATCGGCCTGACGGATGGCATCTTCATCATGTTCCACCACCAGGACGGTATTGCCCAGGTCTCTCAGCCGCGTGAGTGTATTGAGAAGTCGCTCGTTGTCACGCTGATGCAGACCGATGGAGGGTTCGTCAAGAATGTACATGACACCAACCAGACCCGCACCGATCTGACTGGCTAGACGAATGCGTTGCGCTTCCCCGCCGGACAGGGTTTCGGCACTGCGCTCCAGGGAAAGGTAATCCAGGCCGACATTGACCAGAAAATTCAGCCGCTCAACGATTTCCACGAGGATGCGCCCGGCAATCTCACCGCGTTGACCCTCCAGCTTCAGGTTGCCGAAGTAATCACTGGCTTCGCCCAGGGGCATTCTGACGACCTCGGGCAGATTGACGTCCCCCACAAACACATTGCGTGAGGCTTCACGCAGACGGCTGCCATGACAGCTGGGGCAGGCATGGGTGGTCAGTAGCTTGGCCAGTTCTTCGCGCAGGTTCTGGGATTCCGTTTCCCGATAGCGCCTTTCCAGATTGGGCAGGACACCCTCGAAAGGATGCGCCTTGACCACCTTGCGTCCGCGGTCACTGGTGTAACTGAAATCGATCTCTTCCTTGCCGCTGCCTTCCAGCAATATCTTCTGGATTTTACGTGGCAGCTCCTTCCAGGGGGTTTCCAGGGCAAAATCATAGTGCTGGGCCAGGTGTTTTAGCAGCCCGAAATAATAGATGTTGCGTCTGTCCCACCCCTTGATCACGCCCTCGGCCAATGATAGTTCCGGCGACACGATCAGTTTTTGTTCATCAAAAAAAGCCTTGTGGCCCAGGCCATCACAGGTAGGGCAGGCACCGGCCGGATTGTTGAAGGAGAAAATCCGTGGTTCCAGTTCGGGCAGGGCATAGCCACAATGCGAGCAGGCATAGTTGGCGGAAAAGAGCAGATCCTCCTGCTCGCCACGCATGAAGCTGACCACCGCCAGTCCATCGGAAAGGGCCAGGGCGGTTTCAAAAGACTCAGCCAGACGTAGCTGCTGGTCTTCACGCACCTTGAGGCGATCCACCACGACTTCGATGCTGTGCTTGCGTTTTTTATCCAGCGCAGGAGCTTCATCCAGCTCGACGACTTCACCATCAATACGGGCGCGAATAAAGCCCTGGGCTTTGAGGTCAGCCAAGAGGTTCAGGTGTTCACCCTTGCGATCCTGAATCACCGGGGCGAGGATCAGAATGCGCGACTCCTCGGGCAGATTAAGAACTTCATCCACCATTTCCGAGACAGTCTTGGCCACCAGCGGTTGCTGGTGTTCAGGACAGCGGGGAATCCCGGTGCGCGCATACAGCAGGCGCAGGTAATCATAGATTTCGGTAATCGTGCCCACAGTGGAGCGGGGGTTATGGGAGGTGGATTTCTGTTCAATGGAGATGGCCGGGGACAGCCCTTCGATGTGGTCAACATCCGGCTTTTCCATCATGGATAAAAACTGGCGGGCATAGGCCGACAGGGATTCAACGTAGCGCCGCTGGCCTTCAGCATAGAGAGTATCAAAAGCCAGTGAGGATTTGCCCGAGCCGGATAAGCCGGTAATCACTACCAACTGGTCGCGCGGAATCTCCAGGGAGACATTCTTCAGGTTGTGGGTTCTTGCCCCACGTACACTTATTCGGTCCAGAGCCACCTTGCCACCTCCTCGTTAATGCGACCGACTATTATAGGTTTTTATACAGGTCTGTGTCTGTAGCCGGATCAGAAAGGTTGGGGTGCTGGTGAGTCGTCTTGCAGAAGGGTAGAATAGCGGGTTTTCTGCAAACGGAAGCACTATGTCCAGCAATACCCTGTCATCCCTGGAAATCAGGGCAGTAAGCGGCCTGGCCGGTCTTTATGGACTGCGCATGCTGGGGCTGTTTATGGTTCTGCCCGTCATGCCTCTGTTGTTGGTGGATTTCGAAGGGGCGACCCCCCTGGCCATCGGCCTGGCAGTCGGGATCTATGGCTTCACCCAGGCCCTGTTGCAGTTGCCTTTTGGCTGGCTATCCGATCGTTTCGGGCGCAAGCCCATGATTTATCTCGGGCTACTTCTCTTTATTCTGGGTAGTCTGGTGGCAGCCCAGGCCGAGAGTCTGGGCTGGGTTATTCTGGGGCGGGCGCTGCAGGGGATGGGAGCCATCGCTAGTGTGATCATGGCGCTACTGGCTGATTTGACTCGGGATGAAAAGCGTACTCAAGCCATGGCCAGTGTGGGCATAAGTATCGGTCTGGCTTTTATTGCTGCCATGGCGCTGGGCCCTTGGCTGGCTGGCTGGTTTGGTCTCTCGGGTCTTTTCTGGCTGACAGCCGTGCTGAGCCTCTTGGGTATGCTGGTGCTCTGGCGCTGGGTGCCTTCGCCGGTTAAACTCCGCCGTCACCTGGATGCCGGAATCGATCCGGGCCAATTAAAAGCTGTGGTGACTCAACCGCAATTGTTGCGTCTGGACTTGAGTATTTTCCTGCTGCATCTTTTATTGACGGCTATTTTTGTAGCCGTGCCCGGCTTGTTGCAGGAAGCGGGCTGGACCCTGACTGAGCACGGTATCATCTACCTGGTATCGATGTTGCTGGGTTTTGTCGCCATGGTCCCCCTGATCGTGATCGGGGAGAAGCAGCATAAAATGAAGTTGCTACTCCTGACCGGGTTTGTCCTTCTGGCTGCCGGCTTGCTAATCTTGTTGCTGGGTGGCTGGTTGCTACTGGCCGGTCTCTGGGTCTTTTTTATCGGGTTTAACCTGCTGGAAGCCAGCTTGCCTTCACTGATCAGTAAGCAGGCGCCGGTCGTGGCCAAGGGAACTGCCATGGGGGTTTACTCCACCTCCCAATTTTTGGGGGCCTTTGTAGGGGGGCTGGCCGGGGGTTGGGTGCTGGATACCTGGGGAGCCAACTACCTGCTGGCAGCAGCGGCCCTGGCTTGTTTGCTATGGCTTTTGGGTTTGCTGGGTTTTCAGCAGCCGCGTCATCTTTCCAGCAGAATTTTTCATCTGCCGGTCGTCAGCGGCGAAGAATTGCAGGCCTTCCAGGCGCGGCTGGAACAGCTGGAAGGTGTTGAAGAAGTGGTTTTTCTGGCTGAAGAAGCCACAGGCTATTTAAAGCTGGATCGGCAAAAACTGGATGAAGACGAGCTCGACAGCTTGTTGGCCAACCAGTAATTATTCGTTATTCATTATTTAGACAATCAGGTTTAAAACCGGGGAGCACACCATGGCAAGGGGCATCAATAAGGTCATCTTGATCGGTAATCTGGGGCAGGACCCTGACGTACGTTTTACCCAGAACCAGAAACAGGTGGCTAACGTCAGTGTGGCCACCAGCGAACAATGGAAAGACCAGAATACTGGTCAGCAGCAGGAAAGAACCGAATGGCACCGGGTCGTCTTTTTCGGCCGCCTGGCTGAGATCGTTGGTCAGTATCTGAAAAAAGGCAGTAAAGTCTATATCGAAGGCAAGCTGCAAACGCGGAAATGGCAGAACCAACAGGGTGTAGACCAGTACACCACGGAAATTGTCGCCAACGAAATGCAGATGCTGGATTCAGCCGGTGGTGGTGGCCAGGCTTACGGTAATGCCGGGCGTGCTGCGCCCATGGATTACAACCAGGCTCCTCCACAGAATCAACAGGGTTACTCTCAGCCTCAGGGCGGCTATAGCCAGCCGGCTCCACAACAGCAGCCCATGCCTCAGGCCGCGCCGCAGCAACCGGCGCCACAACAGCCTCCACAGCACCAGGCACCGGCTCAACCTCAGCCCAACTATCAACAGCCGGGTGGTTATCCCCAGCAGGGTGGCCAGCCTCAAAGTCAGCCGCCTCAGCAGCCAGCGCCCGGTGCCCCCAGCTTTAATGACATGGATGATGATATTCCCTTCTAGGATGTACCATAGATATAAAGAGTAAAAATCTATCTTAAAGGCCTGTATTAACAGGCTTTTTTTTATTGTATTGGAATTAATGTAAAGAAGAGGTTGCTGGGGCTTAAGAGGTTATGGATACTATGTAAAAGTGTAAAAAAGGTGTTGGCAATTTATGTTCCACGTCTCAAGTTTTGTTTTTGATACCGGTGAGCGCTACAGCTTGATGGTGTCCAAGGAAAGTGGCTTGCCAGTATATTATCCGAACCTCTACCTGATGACACAGTTAAGAAACAGAAGCGTTTCATCTTCAACCTTGGCTGCCGAAGCTGCACACCTTGTTGGACTCTACTCATTTTGCAAGAGACAAGAGATTGACCTGGAAAGCAGGCTGAGAAATCAGGAATGTCTTAGCGTTCAAGAAATTGATCATTTGCGTGACTTTTGCCAGAAAAACCTCAGCAAGAATCATGCTGACTCCACGGTTGTTAGTATTTCTAGCTTCCGAAAAAAAACTGAAGGGGTTTGCTTGGGAACCCAGTACGCACGTTTAACATCTATCGCAAATTACCTGAAATGGCTTCCACTCGTATTGGTCACGAGCCCTTCTGACAGCTTCCAAGCAAACCTGAAGCGTATGGTTGAGCAGGTTAGAGCGCGTAGGCCGAAAAAGAAGAACAGAAACCCTAAAGACCGGTCAATCAATGATGGTCAAATTGAGGCTTTGCTTGAGGTGATCAGGCCAGGCTCAGAGCTAAACCCATTTGGTAGCAAGGTGCAGGCCAGAAACAAGCTGATTATTCTCCTTTTGCTACATCTAGGCATTCGCCGAGGTGAACTACTAAACATACGCATCCAGGATGTTGACTTTAATAGCAATCAATTGGCCATTGTTCGCCGTGCGGATGACAAAGATGATGTTCGAGTTCAGTCACCCAATGCCAAAACTCAAAGTAGGCGCCTGCCCTTGTCAGACTTGCTGATGAAAGATCTGCATGGCTACATCACAAAAGATCGACGTAGTGTGCCTGGGGCACGTAAACATGACTACTTGATGGTGACCCATAAAGAAGGCCCGAGCAGTGGTATGCCGCTATCAATCAGCGGTTATCAGAAGGTTGTATCTGACCTGAGAAGCCAGTTTCCCGAATTAAGTGAAATTACCGGACACATGCTGCGCCACACGTGGAACAGAAATTTTTCGGAAAAGCTAGATGCAATGACTGATTCACCATCGCATGAAAAGCAAGAACAGGTAAGATCATTTCTGATGGGCTGGAAGCAGGGATCAGGAACAGCAGCAACGTATAACAGACGGTTTGTTGAACAAGCAGGGCATAAAGCATCACTAGCAATGCAAGAACGCTCAGGTGTCAGGGCCCCAAAGGAGGCTGATCATGGTGAAGGCTGAAAATACGGGCATAAGCGACAGTGCCAGTAAAACTAGGAAAGGGTTTAATAAAGGGTATGATTTCAGCTTAAATGATAAAATATGGACTCTAAGTAAAGATATAAAAATAAATCTAGAGCCAGTATTAATGCTTTTAGATGACGAAACATGTGAGGGCTTCATTCAGGCACTGGCTTTCTATGCTGAGAATTTTTCGGCGGTTTCCGCAAGTATTGCTTGCAGGCAATGTCTATCAATGATGAGAGCTACCGGCGCGCAGCAAATCGATTCTGACACTCTTATTAACTATCGCGCTTCGCTCACTAAAAAAAATGAGTGGCACTTAGGTACAATACGTACCTTTCTGAAAAAATGGCACGAACTTGGGTATCCCGGTATTAACGACGATGTGATCACGCTTCTAAAGGGATGGCGAATCAAAGGATGCATAAAAGGGGATGCAGTAAAAAGGATGGACCCAATAGAAGGGCCACTATCGGATGCTGAACTTCAATCTTTTAATGAGGGTGTTGTCATGGCCTACGAGCAAGATCTGATCACTCTGTCAGATCTTGCAATTTGTTTAATTACAAGTAGCACTGGACGTCGACCCATTCAGATATCACACATGCGAGTTGCTGATCTGATTTGTGGCTCAAATACCAAGGGCGAACCCTACTACATTCTGAATGTGCCAAGAGGCAAACAGGGAGACGGTTTTAGAAATAGCTTTAAGGCTTTTGCGATGACTGAAGAGTTGTGGGTCGTTGTGAACACTCATGTCCAGTCTGTTATTAAGAAAGCAGAAGAAAGCTTGGGGTTTGCGCTGACAGAAAAAGAAAAACTGCAATTGCCAATGTTTCCAAACGAAGATGCACTACAAGAGTTGAGCTTTATCGATGAATATAGAGAGCTAGTTAAAACAGATAAGCTCCACATCGTATCGAGGGGAATAACTAAAGTCATACAGGAAGCAGTTTCAGCAGCAGATATTTTCTCGGAGAGAACTGGTGAGCCCTTAGCTATAAATGCACGCCGTTTTCGCTACACAACCGGAACACGCGCTGCCAGAGAGGGTTTTGGTGAGCTGGTGATTGCGGAGTTGCTAGATCACTCAGACACTCAAAATGCAGGCGTGTACATCAAAAACATTCCAGAGCATGTAAAACGCCTAGATGAGGCTGTTGGGTTCCAGTTGGCTCCTTATGCTCAGGCATTTGCGGGTGTTTTAGTTGACTCGGAAAAGGATGCCAAGAGAGGTGAAGACGCTACAAGTCGCGTCAGGACAGAAGAGGGCTGCGGAATTGGAACGTGCGGAGAACATGGTTTTTGCGGAGCCAATGTTCCTATTCCCTGCTATACCTGCATGCATTTCCAGCCTTGGCTTGATGGGCCGCATGAAGAAGTCTATAAGCACCTCTTAGGGGAGCGTGAGAGGTTGATTGAGATTACAGGCGACCTCCAGGTTGCAGCAACGCTTGACCGAAGCATTACTGCTGTTGCTGACGTTATCCAGCGCTGTGAAAGTCGGCGGGTTGAGCTTATGCAAGAGCAAGGAGCACTTCAATGAGCAATGTGTTCTTATTCAAGCCACGCGATGAACTCACCGCTGAAAAGAACTTGGAAGAATTTATTAGGAAGTGCCGGGATGACCTCACAGTTTTTGGTGTAGATCTGCCTTGGTATCTCGCCACTTGGCCAAAAATTGCTACTTTTGCAAAACTCGGGGTGACAACTCGCAAGCCGAAAGATGATGAAGTCATGGACGCCGAGTTTATTGAGTTTGCTAAGGCTTATTTTCGGTATCAGCAAGGACATAAGCCAACAGGTACAAAAAATGAGGGTAAAGCCCTCAGGGCACTTGAAGCTGCGTTGCTTCAGGTGACAGGCTCCGCTGCGCTCAAAGGACTTTCCTATAGTGTGCTGGATGAGGCTGCTCAGTTAGTTTTACAGCATTATGGTGCAGGTGGTGGCTACCATGCTGGCCGAGAGCTGCAGCGGCTGAGTGAGTTTGTTTCCGATAACAAGCTAGTCCCTAGCCCTGTCCTGGGCTGGCAGTCACCCATTCGGCGACCAGATGATAGAAATAAAACAGGGAAGCAGGGAAACGAGCAGAGAGACAAGCGCTTACCTAATGATTTGGCTTTAGAAGCACTCGCTGAAATATTTGCCAATAATCCAACAGATGAGCGTGACATTTTTACAACCTCTGTATTTGCAATGTTGATGTCAGCACCTTCTCGCATTACTGAGGTTCTTGCTCTGCCAGTCGATTGTGAAATTACTGAAGTGGATCGTGATGGTGTTGAGCGATATGGATGGCGATTCTTTTCTGGAAAAGGCTTTGAGGGTGATATTAAATGGATTCCTTCAGAGATGGTTTCAGTCGCCAAAGAAGCCGTTAGCCGACTGAAAAAGTTATCAGCTAATGCACGTGCCTTGGCTGCATGGATCGAAGACCATCCTGAAAAATTTTACCGGCATGAAAGCTGTCCAGAGGTTGCTGACGACGAGCCGCTGACACTGAAGCAGGTTCAGCAGGCACTCGGTTTTAAGACATTTCAGAACCGTGGTCTTGCCCCCAAGGATGGTGCTCATACCCTAAATAGCCTATGGGCGCATGCGCTAGAGCACTTGCCTTCTGATTTTCCCTGGTTCGATAAAAAAATAGGAATTAAATACAAAGATGCATTATTTGCACTCAACATAAATCAGTTCCACGGTAATCGCCCTACTATACCGGTCGAATTACACAAACCAAGTCACAACTTCTTCAATAACGACCTAACCCCTAGAGAGACGTTAGGTGAAAAGCACAAAAGCATTTTCGATAGGCACGGTTATAGTGATGCAGATGGCCGCCGCCTCAAAATGACATCTCACCAAGCAAGACATCTGCTGAACACCATTGCCCAGCGTGGTGGGCTGTCCAACCTGGAGATTGCCAAGTGGTCAGGACGTGCGGATGTTAAGCAGAATCGCACGTATAACCACATGAGCGAATATGAGTTGGTGAGTTTGGCTGAAAGCTTTGACCCTTCAAAAGAACTGTTTGGCCCGATCGGTGAAGCCCCTGCAAACCTGCCTGTTTCAACCTTAGAGTTTAATGCGTTGACGCAGGCAGCTGCTCATGTGACCGAGTATGGCTACTGTGTTCATGACTACACGATCAGTCCATGTGAGAAGTACCGAGACTGCGTTAACTGTACTGAGCAGGTATGCATCAAAGGCAATACAGAAAATCTTGAGCGAATCAAAGCCCGTTTAGCAAAAGTCGAGCGACTTTTTGAGGTGGCAACCCAGTCGGTGAATGATGGTGAAATGGGTGCTGATCGGTGGTATCAATACCATGAGAAAACGCTTCACCGTCTACGTGAGCTTGCCTCTATTCTTGAAGATCCAAGTGTTGCTGATGGAGCCCAGGTCAAACTGCGCGGCAATGATTTCAGTCAGTTGAAAAGAGTGATCAATAAAAAGTCTCCAGAGACTCTTGGGAATGATAGTGAGCAGCCTGAAATGCTCGCAGAAGCAACGAAATTGCTAGGAGGCGGCCTTGGCTAAGCGACTGACAAGAAAAGACATAGAGGCTATTGTCAGCTTGATCTTAGGCTGGTCGGAAGCTGATAGCGGAAAACTCACCTGGGATGCGATTGCTGAAGCAATTGCTCCTATAATTGGATGGCAGCCAACCAGGCAAGCTCTGAATGCACATGAGCAAATTAAGTCAGCTTATCAGTCAGTTAAAAAAGGCCATAAGCAGAAGGTTCAAGGAGAAAAACGCCCATCAAGTTTGAAGGTTGCTGGTGAGCGCATAGCCAGGCTTGAGCGTGAAGTCCAAATGCTCAAAGATATCAATGCGAAGTACAAGCAAATGTTTGCGATCTGGCAATACAATGCTTACAAGCGCGGCTTGACGGAGCAAGATTTGAATGAGCGCCTACCACTGATTGACCGCGACAGAACCGATGGTGAGATGCGTTAATGTAGAATACAGTAATGATCATTCACCTCTTTGTCGTTACATAGGTCACAAGCAATATTTTAAGGGATTTGTAATGGAAACTCCTCTTCAGCATCTACTTCAGCAATTCCGTAAAAGAACACTCAGCGAGCGTGACAAGGGTACTAGCTTTGAAAACCTGATGGTTCAGTATTTCAAGACGGAGTCTTTTTATAAGCAGTAGTATGCTGCAGTGTCGATCAGGCCAGCTGTTTGAGCGAATGATCTAGAGTATAGACGGATAAAGGAAAGACTTAGCAAGTGCCTATTTTACAATGGTTAACACGAGAAGAAGATATAAGGGCAGCTGAGAAGGTGCCTTATCGTCTTTTAGAAGAAGTTCCTGAATTAGGCTATGGCGACCAGGAAGCAGGCAATATGCTGATTCAAGGCGACAACCTGGATGCCTTGAAGGCGCTGCTGCCCTACTACGCTGGGCAAGTGAAATGCATCTATATCGACCCGCCTTTTAACACCGGCCAGGCATTTGAGCACTACGACGATAATCTGGAGCACTCAATTTGGCTCGGAATGATGGTTCCCCGGATGCAGCTCATCCATGAGCTCTTAGCTCCAGGGGGAACGGTTGCTGTCCATCTTGATGATGAGGAACTCGCCTACTTCATCGTGATCATGGACGAAATTTTTGGGCGCTCGAATAGGGTGAACCTTGCGACCTTCGTGCAAGGAGCGGCAGTGGGGCATAAGTCGATTAACCCCGGCCTCGTGACCGTAACAAACTATGTTCTGATGTATGCGAAGGACAAGTCTGAGGCATGGGCCCCCTATCGTGTCTTTACAGGCCGGGAACGGGACAAGCGATACTCATCGTTTATCCAGAACTATGACGAACCCTATCAGGTCTGGAAGCTGATCCCCCTTACTAGGGCTTTTGCGACCAGTGCAGACATGAAGGTTACTGAGCATAAGAAATCGCTAGGCGACGAATACGAGAATGCGCTGAACGACTTTGTCATCGAGAATTCGCACCGAGTTGTTCAACCTGTTTCGCCTGACTACAACGCCGTCGGTCAGGAAACGCGGGATATGATCGACCTATCGCTTCAAGAGCCGGGGCGCCTCTTTCTTCAAGAACGGGAGAACCACCCAGACATCTATCTTCAAAACGGGAAGCGTTGGTTGTTTTATCGTAGTAAGCTCAAGGAAATAGACGGGCAACTTGTCGCTGGCGAGCCTTTGACCAACCTTTGGGACGACCTCCGGTCGAACAACCTGCACAATGAAGGGCAAGTAAAGTTCCCTAAGAGCAAGAAGCCCGAAGCGCTCGTGAAGCGCGTCTTCGAGCTGTTCTCCAAACCGGGCGATATAGTGCTGGATAGCTTTCTCGGCTCTGGAACAACGGCAGCCGTAGCTCATAAGATGAATCGTCGATGGATTGGCATCGAACGTGGTGATCATGCCGTGACGCATTGCGCCCCGCGCCTTCAGAAAGTTATCGAAGGCGAAAACGGGGGCATTTCAAAAGCAGTGAAGTGGCAAGGCGGTGGCGGGTTCCGCTTTTACCGCCTCGGCCCGCCGGTCTTTACCGAGGACGGCCAGATCCAGCCCGATATCCGCTTCCCCGTGTTTGCCGCTCATATCTGGTTCGCGGAAACCGGCAGCCCGTGGACGGAACCCCAGCCCCTGACCCCGTTTCTTGGGGCGCATGAGGGCAAAGGCTATGCGCTGCTTTATAACGGAATCCTTGGTGATAAGTCAGCCTCTGGCGGTAATGTCTTGACCCGTAAAACGCTGGCCGTGATCCGAGCCGCCCAGGGTGATTTTACTGGCCCACTAACTGTTTACGGTGAACGCACCGCACTTACTGAGCCAACCTTGAAGGCGGAACAGATTGAGTTCAAACAAACCCCCTACGATGTGAAGGCACGGAAATGAAGCTGAAGGAATACCAGAAAAGCTCACTCAATACGCTAAAAGACTTTCTGGAAAAGGCCCGTACCAGTGAACCTAAAGCAGCCTATGAAGCGGTCACAAAAAAGCCCGAAATAGCTCAGCGACTCAAGGGTTATAGTGGTAAATACGAGCCTATCAAAGCATTGCCTAGCGTGCCTTATGTTTGTTTGCGCCTGCCAACAGGGGGCGGTAAAACAATACTTGCTGCACACTCAATTGCAGTAGCCAAGGATGCCTGGGTGGAAAAAGACTTTCCGCTGGTATTGTGGCTAGTTCCTACGAACACGATACGCCGGCAAACCGCAGAAGCATTAAAAAACCCCCGTCACCCCTATCGAAAGGCACTGGATGAAGCTTTTGAGGGCCGCGTTCGTGTGTTCGATATAGGCGATTTCACACAGATAATGCCGCACGATTTACGCTCGAATCTTTGCGTTGTGGTTGGCACCATCCAAACCTTGAGAGTTAGCAACACGGATGGGCGTAGGGTTTATGCCCACCATGAAATGTTAGAAGGGCATTTCAGCACTGTACCACCTAATACACAGGGGCTAGAGAGAAATGAAGAAGAGCCGAGCAAGGGTAGAATCAAGTTCAGTTTTGCTAATTTGATGCACCTGCATCGGCCATTGGTGATTATGGATGAGGCTCATAAAGCAGGAACCAAGCTTAGCCAAGATGTCTATGAACGCATCAACCCAAGCGCCTTGATCGAGTTCACCGCCACGCCCAAGGGGTTTAATAACATTCTTCACACCGTAACAGCACAAGAGCTGAAAGATGAAGAAATGATCAAAATGCCAGTAGTGCTGGATGAAGCAGAAACCTGGCAGGGTGCGGTGAACTCGGCGATTCTTAAGCGCGCAGAGTTACAAGAACATGCTGACCGAGACCGTGAAGGTTATATTCGACCTATCGTGCTATTCCAAGCACAGAAAAAAGGTGGAGAGGTGACGGTGGAGGTGCTTCGCAGCCATTTGATCGACAATGAAAATATCGATCCAGAAAAGATTGCAGTAGCAACCGGCGCACAGCGTGATTTAGACGGAATCGACCTTTTTAAACCTGATTGCCCGATTGAGTATGTCATCACCATAGAGGCGCTAAAAGAAGGCTGGGACTGTTCTTTTGCTTATGTATTCTGTTCTTTAGCGAATATCAGCAGTGCAACGGATGCCGAGCAACTGCTTGGCCGTGTATTACGGATGCCCTATGCAAAAAAACGCAAAGAACCAGCACTTAATAAATCCTATGCCAAGCTGGTATCAAAGAGCTTTTCAGAGGCAGCTATGGCACTGCGTGACAAGCTGATTGATATGGGCTTTGAAGAGAGCGAAGCAGAAAGCAATATCGAACCTGAACAGCTAGGGCTAGATGACGGACTCTTTGGGCACCAAACACGCCCACGCCCAACAATGGAGATGGAGATTGACGCTAGCGAAGACGAAGCGAAAAACATTGCAGCGGCCATGCCCAGCAAAATCAAATTGCGATCAAAAGAAGCGGGTAAAACTGTTTTAGAGATTGAAGGGTTTCTAAAACCCGCAGAAGCTGAAGAGGTGATAAAGCGTACGCCAGAGCGACTGAAAGAGAGAATTAAAGCAGATATTGAGGCGCATAACACAAAGCACGAATACCAGATACCACCGGCCCATAAAGGTGAAGAATTCACGATTCCGCGCCTAATGGCGTATGTGCAGGACGAACTGGTCTTTGGTGAAACCGATATTCTGATGGAGTACCACGATTGGTCATTGAGCGACCACCCTGTAAGGTTAACCAAAACCGAGTTTGATATAGTCGAAACCACCAATACTTTTGAGATTGACCTGGATGGAAACCGCCTTTCAATTGCGGCTGCAGATAGCAGTGAGCAACTTGCCCTCAATATAGAGGTGGAAGACTGGACACAAGGCGCACTGGTAAGGTGGCTTGATGGGAAAGTACGAGATCCCTGGATCAGCCAAACTGAACTCCTAGCCTGGCTTAACGATGTTATAACACATCTAGTCAGAGATAGAGAGATACCGCTAGCCCAACTGATGCGCTGTAAATTTATACTGGCACGCAAGCTAAACGAAAAAATCAAAGCCTTTCGCCAGGCAGAGCGTAACAAGGTTTACCAGGCGAACCTTTTTGGTTCAACTGCACGTATTGAAGTTTCTTTCAGTGACGGTATCCGGTTTTTTGATGAAATGTACTTTGATGTACCCAAGTACCGTGGCATGTATAAGTTTAAACGCCATTTTATGGGGTCAGATGAAGTGCCAACTTTTGACAGCAAGGATGGCGGTGAGGAAGTGAAATGCGCCTTTGCATTAGATAGCTTGCCGGGACTGAAATACTGGACACGAAATGTCAGCAGGCATAAAAACTCCTTTTCATTGCCGACCTCAACGGACAAATTCTATCCTGATTTTGTGGCTTTAATGGAAGACGGACGCTTGCTAGTAGTTGAGTACAAAGGCAAAGACCGAACACCAGAAGAAAGCCGGGATAGCCGTGAAAAAGAACTGATCGGCCAACAGTGGGCTAAGGCTTCAAATGGCAAAGCCGTATTTGTTATGGTGACAATGGAAAAAGGAGATCCAAAGGAAGTGAAAACACAGGTGGTTGATGGTTTAAAAAACTAGGGGCTTTAACCCAACGAAATTGTGGGTTAAGCCGCTACTCGTATCACAGTAACTTGCCTGAACTTAAGGCGCTTAGCCAGTACAGCTTTGCCTACCTAGGTGTACCCGACAATAAAATACATCTCGTTAATTTGCTAAGTTGTAGATGAGTGGAAGAAAGGGAAGGGGTGCGCAAGAAAAGCTTGGAGAGAGCCAAGAACCCAAGAGCCAAGGGAACAACAAAAGCCGCTTACCGACCCGATTTATCAAAAGCCAGCCTGGAATCGATACCTGATTTTGTCGGGATGTCTTTCCCTGTTGCGACGCTGCCTGACACTTGCCTTGATTTGGTTTAGCTGGATGTCACTTAGGTAATGGAAAATCCAACGATTGAGATCGTTACATAGGTCGCGATTAAGAGGCTCCTATTGGCTGAGCTTATCAAAGCGCTAAATAAATTGGTCAAAGGGGTTTGTTTAGATGAGTTTTCTAAAGTTGCCCGAAAACTGCAAAGGCCGAGACTTTGCTGTCGGTGACCTTCATGGGCGGTTCAGTGAGTTTCAGGAAGCCTTACGCCTAGTTGATTTCGATCCGAGCCGAGACCGTGTCATTAGTTGTGGTGACTTCATTGATCGTGGGCCAGACTCTCTTGCTCTTGGTGCCCTCCTTGAGGAGCCCTGGTTTTTCTCGGTTCGGGGTAACCATGAGCAATTGTTTTTAGATGGTTTTTCTGGGTTTGTCGATCTAGCAGAAGACGAGAATCCGAGTACGCAAGAAGCGAAGGACTACATTCAGGGGGCAGGAGGCTATTGGGTACGCAAGGCACCCGAAAAAGAACTTTATAGGCTGCGTGACCGATTGAGGCAGCTTCCCTGGATTATTGAAGTCACTCACCAAGGACAGCGCTTTGTGATTGCTCATGCGGACTTGCCTGGGGGGCATCGGCTTGCACAAACTGACTATAGCCAGGCGGCTTCCTTGCTTGCTGACCCGGAAAAGAAGGAGCATGAACGCAGTTGGATGACCTGGGCCATTTACAAAGCCGCACTTGTATCCACTGACACCCTGAGCCATAGGATAGGAGGCGTGGACTACGCTTTATTTGGCCATACACCAGCGACCCGGATGACTGCTCTGGGCGCTTTTCATCGTTTTGAAAATCGAGTGTATATCGATGCGAGTTTTGTGCCCGCTGAGCTGATGCTGGTGGAGCTTGGGAAAATTAAAAATCTTCCGCTTTACCCTAGAGCTGAAAATGATGTGTTAGCCCAAAACAGGGTATGCATGACTGGCTTTTCTTATCCAGTTGACCTGCCAGGTGGCGGTACAAAAATGCTGGACTTATCCGGCGATGTAAGCCTGCCCGGTGGTGTACGAGTCAAGATGCGCACCGGATCTTATGAAGCCCTTTTCTTTCGACAGGATAACGATAGCGATCTGCCTCGAATTCGTGACCTTTTAAATCAAGCTCAAAAACAACCATTCAAACCTGGTTGGGAGTTGCGTGTACTCAGCAGTGAGCAAGATTTTGAGTGTCAACTCGTCAGTGAGAGCCATAAAAATAGCCCTGACTCGGCTGTACCTTATTATGCGAAAGATGCAGGGTTTAAAGTGTTATCGATTTCACGAAAGACGACTGCTTTTAGTCAGCCATGGTATCTGCGTGCGAAGCAAGCGGGTTTTGAAGAGAGAAGAATTTTGACCAGTAGTGATTCCCTTAATTTTTCACGAGAAAAAGACCGTTGGATGGTCGAAAAGGTCGCCAGTCTGGCACCCCTGATAATATATGGAAAGCACACCGTTTTTGATGAGCGTTTTTCTTCCTGGATCGAAGGTTTGCCTGAGAGAGGCATCCGGGCTGGCTGGTTTCCATCTGTTGATTCTAGCGCCAGTAAGATGCAACCAGTGCCGGATGGTTTGAGTAGTAATCCTGACGGCTTGTTTGTTTTTTATGCTGAAAAATACGCTCCAAATGAGCTTGGCTAAGGCGAGGCGCTTAGTTGATTGACCACTAAAAATCTCGGGACTGTTCAATCGCCGTTAAAAGGTCTTTGGCTTCATCAGCGAACTCGCCATCTTTCATGTGTTCTAATCGGGTAATTGCATCATCCCAATCAAAAAAACGAATAACATTGCTTTTAGCAAGAGGGTAGTAAACCTTGTCGCTCATTACCCAGCCTCTCAGGTGATTTAGGATACGAAGAAAGCCTTCGTCATTCTGGCTGTATTCTCTAGTCCAGGCTACAACAGCTTGGTCATCATTGGTTATGTTCATCCAGCCATACAAATAGGCAGAAATGTCGGGCAAACAGGGTATTTGCTCTTTTGTATCTTGCGAATTGAGACGTTCTTTCAGGATAGTGATTGCTTTATCCAGGATGGCGTTGGAGATTGCCCACTGTTCTGGTCTTTGGGCTTCCTTTCCTATTTTTCCATGAGCGATAAGCTGAAACCTGAAGAACTCTCCAACTAACCAATTGATGGCTTTTCCTTCACTTGCCATATATTCAATAGCCTCAAGCGGACTGCTCGGATTCAATTCGCTCAACTGCTTTAAGCATTTTTCTGCAACTTGAATGGCAATGCCACTAAGTGAAATAGCAAATGCACGGTGTCCGCCATCTTCTTTTATTGCTACATCCATCATGTCAGACAGTGCTTGGACGATGCCAAGCAGCTGCTTCTCGTCAAGATCTGATAAAAGCTGGTCATCTAGCCGATTTAGTACATGTTCAAACCATGTTCTGCCAGTTGTTCGGCGCTCCATAGCTAGTTCGTCAAGACAGGCGGTTAAATGAGCAGGGTCTGAGCGAGCCAGCTCTAATAGGCCGTCAAATTCATTGTCTGGCATTACAGTTTTTGGGCCGGTCAGCGCAAAATAAAACCGATAATGTAGCGGACTGCCAAGGCGCTTTAGCTCTATAGCATCTTTAATGCTGGAAGGATTGGTAGAGGCGAATACTCGTTTGTCGTCTTCATCCGAATTTTCGAGACCAGGAATGAAACGTTTTAAGTTCCAAATAGAATTGCCTGAATCTATGCTTTCTGAAGGTAATAGTATTTTTAACTCTTTCCCTATTTCTTCCCTTTCATCATTTGAAATTTTCGCATCCCCCGTGACCAAAACAGAGCGTAACGAAAGGTAACTCTCAAGCCACTGATATAACTTGTAGTTTGTGGTTTTTATCAAGTGCAATCGGCAAAAATCAGGGAAATATACATCATCTGTGACCTGTGGATATACGAAACGAATGCTATTCAAGGCAAGCTTAACTTCACGAGGCGTTGATAATCCCATGCCCACTCTGTCAACAGCCGATCTTAAGTCGTTGAGTAGTTTTCCCTCTATATGCTTACCCGTTATTTCACCGTAGATAGCTATAGCTTCATCCAGAAAATTAGAGCGAAGATCGAATGGCTCAGGAAGAGGAAGGTTGAAAGTGAGTTGCACTATTTTCTGAAGGTAAAGATCGCCGTCTGAGACTTTAAGGCCGCTCTCAAGTGCTTGAGCCAAAACTTCACGGTCATAGCACATCAGGTAAGCGACTCTTGGGAAATCAGCAACAGAGCGAACAAGTCGAACAACCTCAACCGCTTGCTCAGGTTCAAGGCGGTCAAGATCGTCAAGAATGACAACAAACCCAATATCGAGGTCTTTAATTTTTTCTGCTATTTCATGCTTTAACTCGGGAAGGGCGGGTACTGGAGTTGATAATTGATCTGCTGCGTTGGCGACTGCATCTGAAACACCTTTAACTGCTTGGGCTCCAGGAGCAAAGTATCCAGCAATTGCAGCAAGGGAAGAGATGCTGCGGGCTGTTTTAGAACCATAGGTGCGTATCAGTTGGCTGGCTGTAGTCACACTTTCTTTCAATCTGCCCGCAGTGCTGCAACTATTGGCAGCGATTTGGCTATCTAATATTGCTGCCATCGGGTCTAGTAAAGCTGAAACCAGCGGTGAAGAATCTCCGTTCAACCATGGAGCAATTGTAATTGTATGAACATTTTCACCATCGTTAGCAGCAAGCTCAGCACGAAGAAAGTTTAAAAGTGACGTTTTTCCTGAGCCCCAGGGGCCTTCTAGCCCAATGACTATGCCATCACCTTTAGATGCTTGAACGATTGAAGGGGCAAGCTTTTTAGCCATACCAACGAAGCCGAATTGGTCTTTTTCTTTGTCTTCAAGTGCACGGTCAGTATCCAAAATTGTAGTCATCAGTTATCCAGTAAAAAGTTTTTGTAAAGCATGCATTTGGGTTGGAACTACTGACCAGATTAATCAGAAACCAGCCTGGAATCGATACCTGATTTTGTCGGGATGTCTTTCTCTGTTGCGACGCTGCCTGACACTTGCCTTGATTTGGTTTAGCTGGGTGTCACTTAGGTAATGGAAAATCCAACGATTGAGATCGTTACCTATGTCACAATCGGGATTCAAGCAGTCCACTGCATTTGTGTCACGGTGAAATCGCAGCTCTAGGAAAGCATGTTCTAATGGTGTTAAGAAAAAAAAGGTAAAAGATCCTTGATCTTTACTAAATTCTTTACTAAATTATTAGTTGTAAGACAAATGACTAGAAAAGAAGGTGCCTACATGATTTTAGAAAGATACCAGGTAAACCTAACCCTTCTGAAATGCACCTGAGAGTGTCATGTAAAGATAATGCTCTAAGAGCCTGCTTTAGCAGGCTTTTTTTATGGCTGCAAAAAGTGCCTGTTCTGCGGTTTGCATTTTATAGACGACCGGTCTATATTCGTCGTTATGCAAAATTCAGCTTCCCAACCCCGGCGCGGGCGTCCCAGAAAACAGCCCGCTAGTGATGAAGATACCCGTGCAGCGCTGATCCGCAGTGGAACAGAGTTGCTCACGGAACAGGGTTTCTTTGCCTCGGGGCTGGATGCCATCCTACGCCGGGTAGGGGTTCCCAAGGGATCTTTCTATTATTACTTTGCCAGTAAGGATGCCTTTGGCCGAGCGGTACTGGAGCACTATGGTGCCTATTTCGCCCGCAAGCTGGATCGTCATCTGCTCAATGACGCCCGTCCGCCCTTGGAGCGTATCCAGGATTTTGTCGAGGATGCGGCCGCTGGCATGCAGCGCCATGATTATCGCCGTGGTTGCCTGGTGGGCAATCTGGGGCAGGAAGTCAGTCTCTTGCCCGAGGACTATCGCAGTCTGCTGACGGCTATTCTGGAGTCCTGGCAAAAAAAACTGGCAGCCTGTCTGGAAGCCGCTAAGGTTAAAGGAGACTTGGCCGAAGGGGCTGATACTCGCCTGCTGGCAGAGGCTTTCTGGATTGGCTGGGAAGGCGCAGTCATGCGGGCGCGGCTGGAAGCTTCGCCCCGGCCACTCACTACTTTTTTGACCGCTTATCTGCAGGGGCTGCCCCGATAGTTTTTTGCGGTTATTTACTAGACGATCGGTCTAAAATAGAGGAGACAACAGATGTTTAAAGGTATTCTGATTGAAAAAACCGAAGACGGGCAGAAAGCCAGTGTGCAGACGCTGGAAGAATCCCAGTTGCCTGAGGGCAATGTCACCCTAAGGGTTCAGGCCAGTACGCTGAACTACAAGGATGGTCTGGCGATTACCGGCAAGGGTCCGGTCGTGCGCAGCTTCCCCATGGTGCCGGGCATTGATCTGGTCGGCGAGGTGGAAGAATCCACCAGTGATGAATTTAAAAAGGGTGATGCGGTGCTCCTGAATGGCTGGGGTGTGGGTGAAAAGCACTGGGGTGGCCTGGCTGAAAAAGCTCGCCTGGATGCTGATTGGCTGATTCCCAAACCCGAAGCTTTTACCGCTGAACAGTGTATGGCTATCGGGACGGCCGGTTACACGGCCATGCTCTGTGTCTTGGCGCTTGAGCGTCAGGGTGTAACCCCTGATCAGGGTGATATTCTGGTTACAGGTGCCAATGGCGGTGTCGGTAGCTATGCCATCGCTCTATTGAGCCAGCTGGGCTATCGCGTGGTGGCTTCCACGGGGCGTCCCGAGGAAGCTGATTACCTGCGCGAGCTGGGTGCTCAGGACATTATTGATCGCAAGGAGCTTTCCGAACCGGGTCGTCCTCTGGGCAAAGAACGCTGGGCGGGTGCTGTGGATTCCGTTGGCAGTCATACCCTGGCTAATGTTCTGGCCTCCACTCGCTACGGTGGCACCGTGGCAGCCTGTGGTCTGGCCCAGGGGATGGATCTGCCTGCGAGCGTGGCTCCCTTCATTCTGCGCGGCGTTACCCTGGCTGGTATTGATAGCGTGATGCGACCCAAGGCTGACCGGATTGAAGCCTGGCAGCGTTTGGGTGAACTGCTCAAGCCAGAGCAGTTGGATGCCATCACTCGCAGTATCAGCCTGGAAGAAGCCGTGGATACAGCTTCAGATCTGCTGGCCGGTCAGGTCCGTGGCCGGGTGGTGGTCAAGCTGGATTAATGTATTGCAGACCCAAGCCAGGGAGGGCTTGAGGTTGATAGGCAAAGCTTAATCTATTGATAGATATTTTTTGCTACTTATTTTTTATGGATAGGTTATCCTAATTATTGATTTCAAATTGATTCCTTTGAAACCTCTGATCAACCCCTTGCGCTGGTTGATTCTGCGCTCATAAGGTAAATCAGCAGCTCCCTAACCCTAATTAGGTGTACCTATGACCATTGCACAAAGACTATATCTGGGCTTCGGCCTGATAATGTTAATGATTATTGTTATCACTCTGGTCGGGGTCTTCAAGGTCAGCGTGGTCGATTCGACCTTGACCCAGGTGAATGACGTGGATACTCGCAAACAAAGATTTGCGATCAATTTTCGCGGTAGTGTCCATGATCGCGCCATCGCCATTCGTGATGCCGTTCTGGTAACCAGGCCGCAGCAACAGCAGCAATTCTGGCAGCAGATCGACGAACTGGATGCCTACTACCAGGAGGCAGCCCAGGGTATGGAGCGGCTTTTTTCCCGCTCTGCCAAGGTAACCCAGAAAGAAAAAGACCTACTGGCACAAATCGAGGTCATCGAGACCAGGACCCAGGCCTTGACCCAAAACACTCGTGATCTTCTTGCCGAGGGGCGTCAGCAGCAGGCTCGTGACTTTGTGCTGGATGAAGTTTCCCCCGCCTATACAGCCTGGTTGGCAGCCGTCAATGCCTTTATCGACTATCAGGAAGAGCAGATTCAGGAAGATGTCAGCTATGTGCGCGAAGAAACCGGTGGTTTTCAGACTCTGATGCTAATCGTGGCTGCAGTGGCTCTGGTCATCGGGGTGCTGGTCAGTCATCGTCTGGTTTCCCGTTTGACCCGCATGATCGGGGGAGAGCCGGAAGTAGCCGCACGGATTATCCGCCAGGTGGCAGAAGGCGATCTCACCCAGCAGATTCCCAGTCGTTATCCGGATAGCATCATGGGTGCCGTCGCCAGTATGAGTCAGCAACTGGCCGGCATTATCCAGGGCGTGACCCAGACAGCCAACAAACTGGCCGCATCAGCTGAACAGCTGCAAGCTACCGCCGGGCGTAACCAAGAATTGACGGAAAGTCAGCGTGAACAGACTGAACAGGGGGCTGCAGCCATCAATCAGATGTCAGCCACGGTTCAGGAAGTGGCCGGTCACACAGCAGAAGCCGCCCAGTTGGCTCGTACAGCAACCCGTGAAACCCTGTCCGGGGGTGAAGAGGTCAAGCAGACCCTGGCCAGTATCAATGAACTGGCTGCCCAGGTGGAAAAAGCCGGTGAGGTCATCGACCAGCTATCAGCTGACAGTACGGAAATCGGCACGGTAATGGAAGTGATTGAGAATATTGCCGAGCAGACCAACCTGCTGGCGCTGAATGCGGCCATTGAAGCGGCGCGCGCCGGTGAGCATGGACGTGGATTTGCTGTGGTGGCGGATGAGGTCAGAGCCCTTGCCAGCCGGACCCAGGACTCCACACGGGATATTCAGCAGCGAATTGAGCGGATGCAGACTAGCGCTCAGGGCGCCGTAGAAGTAATGGAGCAGGGACGCCAGAAAGCTGCTGAAAGTGTTGCGCAGGCACGTCGTGCTGGAGATTCTCTGGGTGTGATTGAAAATTCCGTCTCGGCAATTAACGACATGAATACCCAGATTGCCAGTGCTACAGAAGAGCAGTCGGCCGTGGCTGAAGAAATTAATCGTAATTTCAGCAGTATCACCGCTGCTTCTGAAGAAGCTGCCAGTGGCATGCAGCAGACAGTCACAGCCAGCCAGGCTCTGTCATCGCTGGCGCTGACACTGCAGGAAAGCGTCAAACGCTTCCGCGTTTAAGCGGGAGTCTTGGCCAGGGTGAAGCAGAAAACGCTGCCCTGGCCATTTCCTTCTGATTCGATCCAGATCTTGCCGCCATGGCGCTCCACGATCTTGCGGCAAATGGCCAGGCCAACCCCTGTGCCTTCATATTCATCCCGGCTGTGCAGGCGTTGGAATACCTTGAACAGGCGTTGTGACTGGTCTTCAGAGATGCCGATGCCATTATCCCGGACACGAAAGAACCAGGTGTCTTCGCGCTCATCAGCAGAGATCTCTATTTCGGGCTGCTGATCAGCGGGCTGGTACTTGAGGGCATTGCTGACCAGGTTCTGGAAGAGGCGAACGATTTCATTGCCGCTAGCCAGTAGCTGTTCGGGCCAGTGCCCCCGGAAGTGGATAGCTGCACCGCTATCACGAATGCTGGGGCTCAGATAGTTGAGGGCTTCTTCGGCCAGTTGGCGGATATCGACTTCGGCCAGGGGTTCGCCTTTGCGTCCGACACGGGAGTACTCCAGCAGGGATACCAGCATCATGTCCATACGTTGGGCACCATCCCGGATAAAATGCATAAACAGACGAGTATCCTTGTCCAGATGCTGTTCCAGCCGCTTGTTGACCAGGTCAGTATAGCTGCGAATCATACGCAGGGGTTGGCGCAGGTCGTGCGAAGCCACATAAGCAAACTGTTCCAGTTCTTCGTTCGAGGCCTGAAGAGCTGCAGCCTGATTCTGGAGTTGCTGTTCAGCATCCTTGCGCTTCTGAATGGTCAGGCTGGTACCCAGAATTCTCTGAGGGCGCCCTTCGTGGGTGTAATCCACCACCTGTCCCCGTGCCTGTTGCCATTGCCACTGGCCGCTTGCGGTCAGGGCGCGGTATTCCACTTCAAAAGGCTGGTTGTTGCGGATGCGCTCTCTGGTGGTTTGCATCACTCCGGGCAGGTCTTCGGGGTGAACCAAGGCATACCAGGCCTGATCATTGAGGGCAAAGGCATCCACTGCATAGCCCAGTTGTTGCCAGGTTTGTTGATCCCAGGTTAGCTCGCCGCTATCCACGCGCAGATCCCAGACACCAATACCGGCGGCTTCCTTGGCCAGGCGGTAGCGCTCTTCCTTTTCAATCAGGGTGACCAGGGTCTTGTGGCGCTGATGAATAACCCGGGAAAGACCGAGAAACAAGAAGCTGGCAAGAATAAAAGCCGCTCCCCAGCGCCAGGCTTCCTGCTCCCGGTAGAGAGCAATATCCGCCAGGGTCGGTTCCAGGTTTTCGGAGATAAACACCACCAGCGGCCAGCCGTTAACTCGTCCGTAAGCCAGTTGCCGCACCTTCTGATCGAAGGGTGAGGTGATGCGGGTTAAATGGTTGGCTTCAACCGGCCCCTGATGCTGAGCCAAAACGGGAGAATTTTGAGTCGGTGCCGAGGCCAGCCAAGGCAAGCGAAAATAGATCTCTCCATCCAGGTGGGCCATAACTGTCGCATGAGCGCCTTCACGGTTGACCAGTCCACGTAGGTCACTGGCCAGGGCTTCAAGATCGATGGCCAAAGCCAGGACACCATCAAATTCACCCTCAGGCGTATGCAAAGGTTTGCTCAGGGCTACAAAAGGCAACTGTTCATTGCTGCGCGAAACCAGCGGTTTGGATAGAAAAATGCGATTGGATTCGTGGTGTTGCTGATGCCAGGTGAAATAGCGTCGATCCGATAGGTCCGGGTTTTCATTGGGGCGGCTGAAAACTCGAGTCTGGCCTTCGGCATCCAGCCAGATCAAGGCCAGGATTTCGGGGCTGGGCGCCTTGCGGGCTAGCATGGCTTTCTTGAGTTGGTCGTCGGTTAGCTGGGTGGTGTTAATGACCTGCTCTATTGCCAGCAGGACTCTCTGCATTTCCTGCAATTTGGCCACGACCAGGGATTTTTGCAGTTCCAGTAGGGCCTGGGTGTGTTGTTCGCTGCGATTGATGGCTTCTTCTTTATAACCTTCAACAGACGTGCGATAGGTATGCAGCAGGAGCAAGCTGGACAGCAACCAGCAGAAAATCAATAGTGGTAGCAGAAGGCGGGAAAACTGGGTGCCTTCATTCATGCGGGTTAGCAGGGTCCATTTATGCATACAAAACTTTTAACCGGCTGATCGAATAACTGGCTCGGGATGATGGGTGTTCAAAGGAGTTGTTGGTTGTTGCAAGGCTAGTTCAGTTCTTGTTATCTCACCAACTTATAACCCGCTGAGATTCATCGGTATCCACATGAACTGAGTTTATCTTAGCTGAGGTTGGCGTCATAATGATTTTTTAGTTGTTGAATCGGGATGCGAATCTGCTTATGAATTTACCCCTTTCGGCTTTTGCTGTAGCGACGGGTGCCGGTATGGGTGCGTTGGTGCGCTGGTGGCTGGCGCTCAAATTCAATGCCAGCCTGGCGACTCTCCCGCTGGGCACTCTTCTGGCCAATCTTGCCGGGGGCTATTTGATTGGTCTGGCCCTGGCCTTTTTTGCTCAGCATCCCCAGCTATCACCGGAATGGCGGCTGCTTCTGGTCACCGGCCTGCTTGGAGGGCTGACCACCTTCTCCACTTTTTCTGCAGAAGTTGTTTACCTGTTGCAGGAAGGGCGCTGGGGTTGGGCTTTCTCGGCCACAGCCTTGCATCTGCTCGGCAGTCTGATCATGACGTTTGCCGGGGTTTGGACCTTTAATGGTCTTCGTGCTCTAGCCTAGAAGCCAGGTGATGACTTCCGGGGCTGCCTAACGCTCTTACCAGATAAAAAAACCGGGCCCTGAAGGCCCGGTTTGGTTTGCAAACTACTTACTGAGCTGCCTGGGCTTTCAACTCCAGACGGCGGCGGTGCAGAACCGGCTCAGTGTAACCACTGGGCTGGGCGCAGCCTTCAATCACCAGTTCCTTGGCCGCCTGGAAGGCGATGGACTGATCAAAGTTGCCGTGCATGGGCTGGTAGGCAGGATCACCGGCATTCTGCTCGTCCACTACCTTGGCCATGCGCTGCAGCGTTTCGATAACCTGCTCTTCACTGCAGATACCGTGATGCAGCCAGTTGGCAATGTGTTGGCTGGAGATACGCAGAGTGGCGCGGTCTTCCATCAAGCCGACGTTGTTGATGTCGGGCACCTTGGAGCAGCCCACGCCCTGGTCGATCCAGCGAACCACATAGCCGAGAATACCCTGGGCATTGTTGTCCAGTTCCTGCTGGATTTCTTCAGCAGACCAGCTGGGATTTTCCGCGACCGGAATGGTCAGAATAGCATCCAGATTGGCACGGGTCCGCGACTTCAGTTTCTCCTGAACTTCAGCAACATTGACCTGGTGGTAATGCAGGGAGTGGAGGGTTGCTGCCGTGGGCGAAGGAACCCAGGCGGTGTTGGCGCCGGATTTGGCGTGACCGATTTTCTGTTTGAGCATTTCACCCATCAGATCGGGCATGGGCCACATGCCTTTACCGATCTGGGCACGGCCCTTGAGTCCGCATTCCAGTCCGATGTCCACGTTCCACTGTTCATAGGCTTGAATCCAGGCAGAGGTCTTCATGTCGCCCTTGCGAATCATGGGGCCTGCTTCCATGGAGGTGTGCATCTCGTCACCAGTGCGATCCAGGAAGCCGGTGTTGATGAAGACGACCCTTTCCTTGGCGGCGCGAATGCATTCTTTCAGGTTAATGGTTGTGCGGCGCTCTTCATCCATGATGCCCATTTTCAGGGTAAAGCGCTCCAGGCCCAGGAGGTCTTCGACCTTGGCGAACAGCTCGTTGGAGAAGGCCACTTCTTCAGGGCCGTGCATCTTGGGCTTAACAATATAAACACTGCCGGTGCGCGAGTTGTTCAGACGGCTGTTGCCGAGCAGATCATGCTTGGCCGCCAGACTGGTTACGGCACAGTCAAGAATACCCTCGGGGATTTCCGAACCGTCCTTGAGCAGAACCGCTGGGTTGGTCATCAGGTGGCCGACGTTACGTACAAACATCAGGGAGCGGCCATGCAGCTTCACCGGCTGACCATCGACACCCGTGTATTCGCGGTCGGCATTCATGGTGCGGGTAAAGGTCTTGCCGCCCTTGCTGACGTCTTCTTCCAGGTTGCCCTGCATCAGGCCCAGCCAGTTGCTGTAAGCCAGTACCTTGTCTTCGGCATCAACGGCAGCAACGGAATCCTCGCAGTCCATGATGGCGGTCAAGGCCGCTTCCATCAGCAGATCCTTGACGCCGGCAGGGTCGGTTTGACCGATGTGGTGACTGGGATCAATCTGCAGTTCAAAGTGCAGGCCGTGATGCTGGAAGAGGATGCCGCTGGGTGCTGAGGCATCGCCGGTATAACCGAGCAGCTGGTCAGCGTCTTTCAGACCGGTGGTGCTACCGTCTTTCAGGCTGACCTGCAGTTGACCGTCCACCAGTTGGTAACCAGTGGAGTCCTTGTGGCTGCCCTGGGCCAGGGGTGCGCTCTGGTCCAGAAAATCGCGTGCAAAAGCAATAACCTTTTCACCGCGCACGGGGTTGTAACCGGGGCCCTTTTCAGCGCCGCCGTCTTCAGGCAGGGCATCGGTGCCATAGAGAGCATCATAGAGGCTGCCCCAGCGTGCATTGGCGGCATTCAGAGCAAAGCGAGCGTTGGTAACAGGAACCACTAGCTGAGGGCCGGCCTGGCGGGCAATTTCATCATCGACTTGGGTCGTGGTGGCCTGGAAGGCTTCGCCTTCCGGCAGCAGGTAGCCGATTTCTTTCAGGAAGTCTTTATAGGCAGCAAAATCAAATTTATTCTGCTTGTGCCAGGTGTCAATTTTGCTTTGCAGGTCATCGCGCTTTTGTAAAAGCTCGCGATTTTTGGGTGCCAGTTCGTGTACCAGCTTATCCAGCCCGGACCAGAAAGCTTCGCTTGTAACTCCACTACCTGGGATGGCTTTCTCATTAACAAAGTCGTAAAGTTCTTTGGCGACCTGTAAGTCACCTGCTTGAACGCGATCGGTCATGGAAAATCGCCTCTTTTTTGGGGGTTGATCAATAACGTAACCTGAAGGAATTTGTTGTAAACTGACCGCTATTACGGCGAGTTTTGTAGTAAATTTTCAGGAACTTACAAGTTGTTGAAGCAAGAAGATACAGGATTTCAACGGGAAAAACACCCGCCTTTAGACGAACAGAGAAGAAGCCGAATGCAGCCCCCTGTTTTTCATGTACAACTGCGTTTATGGCCGGATTCTTTTGCTAACCGTCAGTGGCAGAAAGAACTGCCGGCAGACCTGCTGGAGTATCTGCATTTTTATAAAATGGCCACACCCGAGGCCCCCACGGTGAAAGAGGCCAAGGCAGGTTGGGTGGAAGTCGAAGGCCTGCGTTGCTGGTTGCAGGCTTACCGGCCACAGACTGAGACTTCGCAAGCGGGTACGCTTTTGCATCTGCATGGTTACTATGACCATGGTGCGCTCTATCCCAGCTTGCAGCAGTGGGCCCTGCAAAAGGGTTTGCACTATCTGGCGGTGGATTTGCCCGGCCATGGCTTATCCAGCGGTGCTCGGGCCAGTATCCGGAATTTTAACCTGTATCAGCAGCTGCTGGCCGCCTTGCTTGAAGAATTGGAACAGGGCGATTTCCCACGTCCCTGGTTGGTGACGGGTTTTTCCACCGGGGGTGCCATCGCCCTGGAGCAGTTGCTGACACGTCCGCGTTTTGATGCTGTGGCCCTGCTGGCGCCCCTGATTCATCCCCTGGGCTGGGTGGGTATAAGACGCTGGCTGCCCTGGGTGAGCCTTCTGTTCAAGGAGTTGCCACGTAAGTACCGGGCCAATTGCCATAATGAGGAATTCCTGCAGCTGGTGAAGGAGAAGGACCCCATGCAATCCCAGCGTCTTTCACTAACCTGGGTCAAGGCGCTGGCCCGCTGGATTCCAAGAATTGAAAAGAGCCCCCCCTGTGGAGAGGTAGTCATGATTATCCAGGGTGAGGGGGATACCACCGTGGATTGGTCGTATAATCTGAGCGTTTTGAACAGGCTGTTGCCCGAAGCCCAGGTGGTGCTCTTACCCGATACCGGTCATCAGTTGTTGAATGAAGAAGAGAAAAGACGCCAGGCAGTGTTTAAACACCTAGACCTCTGGCTGGAAAATGTAAATACTAGAGCCTTTTAGCAATGGCCCTTTTACTCGTGTGGAGATAAGCAATGAAAAAGTATTTGATGGCGGGTCTGGTTTTGGCGGCTCTGGCCCTGACTGGTTGTGCTTCCAGTATTGAACAGACTGCAGAGGATGCAGCTAGAGCCCAGCAGGAAAGAAGTGACCGCTTGCAGAGAGATCATCGTTCTGCCACTGATCGCCTGGATCAGCAGGTCAACTAAAGGCACCCTCCCTGGCACCTTCCAAGATAGCAGCTTCTGATCAGAAGAGAACGCGACTGCGAATGGTGCCTTTTACATCCTTCAGCGCTTCCAGCGCCTGCTGGCTGTATTCCACATCGACATCGACAACAACGTAGCCGACTTTTTCATTGGTCTGCAGGTATTGGCTGCAGATGTTGATGCCGTTTTCGGAAAGCACGCGGTTGATTTCGGAAAGCACGCCGGGAATATTCTCGTGAATATGCAGCAGACGATGCTTGCCGGGGTGCGATGGCAGGGCGACTTCCGGGAAGTTGACGGCAAAGGTGGTCGTGCCGTTATCACTGTAGCGAATCAACTTCTCGGAGACTTCCTTACCGATATTGGCCTGGGCTTCCAGGGTGGAGCCGCCGATATGCGGTGTCAGGATGACATTGTCGAGACCGCGCAGAGGGCTGACAAACTCATCATCATTACCGCGAGGCTCAACCGGGAAGACATCGATCGCAGCACCGGCCAGATGCTTGGACTTGAGAACATCGGCCAGATCCTCGATCACCACGACCGAGCCGCGTGAAGCATTGATCAGGTGAGCGCCGGGTTTCATCTTGCGCAGTTGTTCACCGGTGATCATCCAGCGGGTGGATTCCAGTTCGGGAACATGCAGAGAAACGATATCGGACATGCCCAGGAGTTCATCCAGGGTTTCCACTTGGTGGGCATTACCCATAGCCAGCTTGGTGACCACGTCATAATAGTAGACTTCCATGCCCAGGCCTTCGGCCAGCACAGACAGCTGGGAGCCAATGTTGCCGTAGCCGACAATACCCAGCTTCTTGCCGCGCAGCTCATAGCTACCCTCGGCTGATTTCAGCCAGCCACCTTCGTGGCAGGAAGCACTCTTGTGGGGAATGCCGCGCATCAGCATGATCATCTCACCCAGAACCAGTTCCGCCACGGAGCGGGTATTGGAATAGGGCGCATTGAAAACAGGGATGCCACGAATCAGGGCTGAATAGAGCTCTACCTGATTGGTGCCGATGCAGAAGCAGCCAACAGCGACCAGCTTCTTGGCCGCAGCAAAGACTTCTTCAGTCAGCTGGGTGCGCGAACGGATGCCGATAAAGTGAGCATCTTCCACGGCCTTGAGCAGATCGGCCTCGGACAGGGATTTGGGATGATATTCAATGTTGGTGTAACCATTGGCTTTGAAGTTGTCCACTGCGGTTTGGTGAACGCCTTCAAGCAGCAGGATCTTGATCTTGCTTTTATCCAGAGAAGTGGTTTTAGCCATGAAGCGAGAGTCCGTGATAGGGGTGACTGACAGATGGAAAAACTTGCACCAAGCAAGCCAGCTTTAAAGAAGCTATGTTAACATAACCGGCCAGAGAATTAGCCTGTATTAAGCTGAAAATGGCTAAATTTTAACCTGTATTTTATTCATTATGACATAGATAGGAAGCCTCTGATTAACGTGATGAGCGCCGGTTAGACAAGGCGGAATTGAACGAAAAAGCGGAGTTTACAGCGGGTAAATGAGCATTTAGAGGTCAATTTCAACACAGTATAATCAAGCGCAATAGTTAATCTGAGGTTTCATAGCTGGTCGGGCAGGCAAGGCTTTACAGCGGAGAAGATAATGACACCTGAGCAAATCAAACAAGCAATCGAAGAGCAGATCGGTGCCGATAAGGTACGCCTGGACGGTGAAGCCCTGGAAGTCTACGGGCGTGACTGGACCAAGATACATGCCCCGCGTCCACGTGCCATTGCTTTTCCACGCTCGACTGAAGATGTTCAGGCCCTGGTCAAGTTTGCCCGTGAAAACCAGATCGCCCTGGTGCCCTCCGGTGGGCGTACCGGTCTTTCCGCTGGTGCGGTGGCGGCCAATGACGAACTGGTCATCGTTATGGATTATATGAACAAGGTCGTTGACTTTAATGCAGTGGATCGCAGTGTGACGGTTCAAGCGGGCATGATCACCGAGCAGTTGCAACAGTTTGCTGAAGAACAGGAGCTCTACTACCCGGTGGATTTTGCGTCTGCAGGCTCCAGCCAGATTGGTGGCAACATCTCCACCAATGCCGGGGGGATCAAGGTTATCAAATACGGCATGACCCGTGACTGGGTGCTGGGTCTCAAGGTAGTGACCGGCGAAGGCGAAGTGCTGGAGCTGAACAAGGGCCTGATCAAGAACAACACCGGCTATGACCTGCGTCACCTGTTTATCGGTGCCGAAGGCACGCTGGGAATTATCACCGAGGCGACCATCAAGCTGACCCGTCCACCTCGGGATCTGACCGTCATGGTTCTGGGAACCCCCAGCATGCAGGATGTCATGCAGGTGCTCAAAGCCTTCCAGGCTGAAGTGGATCTGACCGCTTTTGAATTCTTCTCCGAAAATGCCCTGGAAAAAGTCACTCGCCATCATCAGCTGCAGCGTCCTTTTGATTCCAGCACTGACTACTATGCCCTGCTGGAATTTGAAGCGGAAAACGAAGCCGTGATGGATACTGCCATGCAGGTTTTTGAAAAATGCATGGAAGAAGGCTGGGTGGAAGATGGTGCTATCAGCCAGAGCGAAGCCCAGGCTCAGAGTCTGTGGAGTCTGCGCGAATTTATTTCCGAAACCATCAGCCATGAAACCCCCTACAAGAATGACCTCTCCGTAGTTATCTCCCGGGTTCCCGAATTCCTCAAGGAAGTGGATGATTTTGTCCAGGAAACCTATCCGGACTTTGAGGTGGTCTGGTTCGGTCATATCGGGGATGGCAACCTGCACCTGAATATCCTCAAGCCTGCGGATATGGACAAGGATGCCTTCTTTGATAAGTGCCACCACGTCAGTGACAAGGTCTTTGCCATTACCCAGCAGTATGGTGGCAGTGTCTCGGCTGAACATGGTGTGGGTATGGTCAAGAAGGATTTCCTGCATTTCACCCGCAGCCAGCAGGAGTTGGCTTATATGAAAGCCATCAAGCAGGTGTTTGATCCTGACAATATTATGAACCCCGGTAAGGTGCTGGATCTCAAGTAATAGGGCAGGAAAAGACAGCGTGAATGAGGGCGCGAGCATGGCAGGCGAGCAGGACTTTGAGCAGCAATTGCAGGAGCTGGAACAACTGGTGACCCGTATGGAAGCTGGCGATCTTTCGCTAGAGGCTTCCTTGCAGGCTTTTGAGCGGGGGGTGCAGCTTACGCGCTCCTGTCAGCAGTTGTTGAATGCAGCCGAGCAAAGAGTCAGCCGCTTGCAGGAGGCTCAGGGAGATGTGAGTTTTGAACCTCTGGACATTCAGGGATCGCAGGACGCATGAAGCTTTTGAATAATCTGGCGGCCAGCAGCCGTCAAAGGGTTGATTCTGGCCTGGAATCCTTGCTGCAACAGGCGGGGCCGGATGCACGCCTGCAGGAGGCGCTGAGTTACAGTCTGCTTAATGGTGGTAAACGCCTACGTCCCCTACTGGTTTATGCGACGGCCCAGGCGCTGGGGGCTGACGCTGAAGTAGGCGATGCCCCGGCCATGGCGGTCGAGTTGATCCATGCCTATTCTCTGGTCCATGACGATCTGCCTGCCATGGATGATGATGACCTGCGTCGCGGTCGACCGACCTGTCATAAAGCCTTTGATGAAGCCACGGCCATTCTTGCCGGTGATGCTCTCCAGACTCTGGCCTTTCAGGTGCTGGCTGGCAGTCAGCATCCCGCCGCTTTGGACATGCTGGCTTCTCTGGCCCAAGCCAGTGGCCCTCAAGGTATGGTGGGTGGCCAAATGTTGGATTTACAGGCAGAAGGCCAGGCACTAACCTTGCCGCAATTGGAGACCCTGCACCGACACAAAACCGGTGCCTTGATCCGCTGTGCCGTACGCCTGGGTGGTCTGGCCGCCGGAGCTGATCAGGCCACACTGGATCGCCTGGATGCCTATGCCTCTGCTCTGGGGCTGGCTTTCCAGGTTCAGGATGACCTTCTGGATGTTAAAGGGGATGCCGCTACCCTGGGCAAGAATACCGGGGCCGATGCCCTGCATCACAAGGCAACCTATCCAGGCTTGCTGGGGTTGACCGGAGCCGAGCAAAAAGCCCAGGATCTGATCCGGGAAGCCAAGGCCAGTCTGGAACCGCTGGAGGGCGATTGGACCTTCCTGTTGGAGCTGGCTGATTGGTGTATTGAGCGTGACCACTAACTTATTTAATTAGAGCTGACCTTTCATGTTTGATGCCCTGCCTGCTGAGCGTCCGGAAACTCCTTTGCTGGATCAGATTCAGAGTCCGGCGGATTTGAAAAAACTCTCTGAACGCCAGTTGACCAGTCTGGTGCGGGAAGTTCGCTCCTGGTTGCTCTGGAGTGTTAGCCAGACAGGTGGTCATTTTGGTGCCGGTCTGGGCGTTGTTGAGCTGACACTGGCGCTGCATAGTGTATTTGATACGCCGGAAGATCGCCTGGTCTGGGATGTGGGCCACCAGGCCTATCCTCATAAGATACTGACCGGTCGCAAGGAAGAGCTTTTGACCATCCGCCAAAAAGATGGCCTGGCGGCTTTTCCCAAACGCAGTGAATCGGAATACGATGCCTTTGGCGTGGGCCACTCCAGCACTTCGATTAGTGCTGCTTTGGGTATGGCGATTGCAGCTCGCAACCAGGGCAGTAAGCGTCGCAGTATTGCTGTGATCGGTGATGGTGCCCTGACCGCAGGCATGGCCTTTGAAGCCTTGACCCATGCCGGTCACGTGCAGGCCAATCTCTTGGTCATTCTCAATGATAACGAGATGTCCATTTCCGAGAACGTGGGCGGCCTGGCTACCTACTTATCCCGTCTGCTGGTCAGTGAGCCCTATAACCATCTGCGTGAAAACAGTCGCAGGGTTTTATCCAAACTGCCCCTGGCCTGGGAGCTGGCGCGCAAGACCGAAGAACAGGTCAAGTCACTGGTGACGCCCGGCACCCTTTTTGAAGAGCTGGGTTTTAATTACCTGGGGCCAATCGATGGCCACAATCTGCCCGAACTCTTGAGTACACTAAAAAAACTCAAACATCTTAGCGGCCCGCATTTTCTGCATGTGGTCACCAAGAAGGGCAAGGGCTTTATTCCTGCTGAAGCTGATCCCATTGGCTACCATGCTTTGACCAAGCTGGAAAAACCCGTCAAACCACTGGAAACGCCCCCGCCGCAACCGGTCAAGAAGAAGCCCAAGTATTCCAATATTTTTGGGCAATGGCTGTGTGATATGGCGGCTGAAGATGAACGCCTGCTGGGGATTACTCCGGCCATGCGTGAAGGCTCGGATCTGGTTGAATTTTCCCGGCGTTTTCCTGAACGCTACTTTGATGTGGCCATTGCCGAGCAGCATGCTGTGACCCTGGCTGCGGGCATGGCCTGTGAAGGCATGAAGCCGGTCGTGGCCATCTATTCCACTTTTCTGCAAAGAGCCTACGATCAGTTGATTCATGATGTGGCGGTACAAAAGCTGGATGTACTCTTTGCCATAGATCGTGCCGGGGTAGTCGGTGAAGACGGCCCCACCCATCACGGTACGCTGGATGTCTCCTACCTGCGCTGTGTGCCGGAAATGGTGGTGATGGCACCGGCCGATGAGCAGGAATGCCGCCAGTTGCTGACGACGGGCTATCTCTATTCCGGCCCGGCAGCAGTGCGTTATCCACGCGGTACCGGTCCTGGTGTAGAGCCGGATCGGGCCTTAACGCCCCTACCGCTGGGCAAGGGTGAGGTCAGGCGTCAGGGCAAGAAGCTGGCCCTGCTGGCTTTGGGTAGCCTGGTGCCTACGGCAGAAAAAGTGGCCGAGCAATTGGATGCCACCCTGGTTAACCTGCGCTTTGTGAAGCCGTTGGATAAAGACCTGCTGCTGGAAATGGCTGCCAGTCATGATGCGCTGGTGACCCTGGAAGAAAACGCGATCATGGGTGGGGTGGGTAGCGCCATCAATGAGTTTTTTGCCGACCAGGGATTACAGCCTGCAATTCTCAACCTGGGGATTCCCGATCTCTGGGTCGATCAGGGAACTCCCGCCGAGCTTCTGGCCTCCTGCGGGTTGGATGAAGCCGGTATTCTGGCCGCTATCCGTCAGCGCTTTCCCGACTCGTCCTGTTAGCCAGTAGAGGCGCATAGCCTTCACGATAACTGGGGTAGCGGAAATGAAAACCGCTGGCGCGAAGCTGGCGATTGCTCAGCTTTTTGTTGCCGCCACGGCTGGGTAGCCGGTCACCGGGGCGGGGCAGTATCCCCAGCTGATGGGCGAGCCAGTGGGTCACTTCCTGCAGCGGGGCCGGTTCACAGTCGGTCACCACATAGGTTTCCTCGATAGCCTGATCTGCCGCATCCTGCTGCATTAGATGGCAAACGGCACGGGCACCATCTTCGATATGAATGCGGTTGGAATACTTGAGGGGTTCCTGGGGTGGAAAACGGCCTTCACGTACCTGACGAATCAATCTTTCCCGTCCTGGCCCATAAATGCCTGAAAAGCGCAGGCAGGTCACCGGCCAGGGACTCTGATACAAGAGTTCTTCCCCCTGTAATAACAGTTGCCCGGTGTAGGCTTCCGGGCAGGTGGGGCTGGCTTCATCCACCTCTTCCCCCTGGGTCTGGCCATAGACGCCGCTGGAAGAAATAAAAAAGATGCGTTTGGGCGAGATTTTCTGTCGGATCAGACTGGTGATCATCGCCTGAACACCCTCCAGGTAGGCTTGCCGATAGGCTGCCGGAGAGGAGTCATCCGCCGAGAGGGCATAAACCAGATAATCCACCTGGGGAAGTTGAGGCGCTGCCTGGGGCAGGGTCCAGGCCAGCGGGCGAAAATCGGCATCCAGGCGGTGGAGTGAGCGTCTGGCTGCCCAGACCTGATGCCCCTCTTCAACCAGCAAGCGGCCCACTCGACTTCCCAGGTCACCACACCCCAGAATCAAACACTGCATTACCTGCTCCATAGCTATATAGGATAACTTTCTGTTAGCTTGATTATTTAAATTTATGATGCATACTTAATTTCAGGTTTTCACGTGACCCGGGTGCTTCTCAGTTGACCGGCCCGAAGAGGATGTCGATATACCATGACACTGACCGAGTTGAAGTACATCGTAACCCTGGCTCAGGAAAAGCACTTCGGGCATGCCGCCGAACGCTGTTTTGTCAGTCAGCCCACCCTGAGTGTAGCGGTAAAAAAACTGGAAGACGAGCTGGGTGTTGCTCTCTTTGAGCGCAGTAAAAGTGCTGTTCAGTTAACGCCCACCGGGGAAAAAATCGTGGCCCAGGCTCGCAAGGTGCTGGAACAGGCTGCTTCCATCAAGGAAATGGCGCAATTGGGTCGGGATCAGCTCACTTCTCCTCTGCGCCTCGGGGCTATCTACACCATCGGTCCTTATCTGTTTCCGCATCTGGTTCCTGCTCTGCGTGAGCAGGCTCCCAAGATGCCGCTCTATATCGAAGAAAACTTCACTGCTGTTTTAAGACGTAAACTGAGAGCCGGTGAGCTGGACGCCATCATCATTGCCCTGCCTTTCACTGAAGCCGATGTGGTCACCCGTTCACTCTACGATGAACCTTTTGAAGTCCTTCTGCCACAAAAGCACGCCTGGGCCAGTCGCCCCCGGGTGCCTATCGAGGATTTGACCCGGGAAAAACTGTTGATGCTGGGTGAGGGTCATTGCTTTAGGGACCAGGTCATCGAAGCCTGTCCGGCTCTAGAAGCCAACCTGAAAAATCCCGAGCAAACCCTGGTTGCCGAAGGTGGTTCTCTGGAAACCATACGTCACATGGTGGCCTCCGGTTTGGGAATCACGGTTTTGCCACATTCGGCCATCGGTACCAGCCATTATGCACCGGATGTTCTGGTCACCCGGCCTTTTGAAGATCCGGTGCCTTCACGGACGGTTGCCGTTGCCTGGCGTACCAGTTTCCCTCGTCCCAAGGCCATCGAAGCGCTGGTTCAGGCTGTCGGGCAATTCAAGCAGGCCTGAAATGGCGGCCCTACCGCTACAGGAAGTAACGGTCACCCAGCTTAAGGGAGTGGGCCAGGCCCTGGCTGATCGTCTGGCTCGCCTGGGGATTCATCATCTGCAGGATCTTCTCCTGCATTTACCTCTACGCTACGAAGATCGTACCCGTATCAGTCCTTTGGGCAGCCTGAGAGTCGGCAGTACAGCCGTTATTGAAGGCGAGGTGGTGAATAGTCATCTGGGTCAGGGAAGAAGGCGCAGTCTTCTGGTCCGATTGCGAGATGCCACCGGCTCAGTGGGTCTGCGTTTTTTCCACTTTTCTGCTTCCATGAAGCAGCAGTTGCAACCAGGCTTACGTCTACGTTGCTATGGTGAGGCTCGCCCAGGTGCCAGTGGCCTGGAGTTTTACCACCCCGAATTTCAGGTCTTGCGGGATGACCTGCCGCCGCCTCCACTGGAACAACAACTCACACCGGTTTACCCGGTGACCGAAGGTCTGCAGCAAAAACGCCTGCGCCAACTGGTGGCCCAGGCGCTGGACTTTCTGGAGCAGCGCCCCCTGGATGAACTGCTGCCGGCTTCGCTTCTGGACCAGACGCATCTACAGGGATTGCGGAGCTGGTCGGTTAATCAGGCTTTACGCTACTTGCATTACCCCGATTGCCAGGCCGATCTGGAAGCTTTGGCTGCGGGTCAGCATCCGGCGCAGAAACGGCTGGCGCTGGAAGAGTTGTTGGCCCAGCAATTGGGGATGCTGTTATTGCGGCAGAAAACGCGGGAAGAAAGTGCGCCGCCGCTAACAAAATCAGCAGGGCTGCTGGAACAGCAGCTACGTGAAGGACTGCCCTTTGCGTTAACAGGAGCTCAGGAAAGGGTATTGGCTGAAATCAATCGGGATTTAACTGATCCTCATCCCATGTTGCGGTTGGTTCAGGGGGATGTGGGATCGGGAAAAACCCTGGTGGCAGCCCTGGCGGCCCTGAAGGCTTTGGCCAATGGCTATCAGGCCGCTTTGATGGCTCCGACGGAACTACTGGCTGAACAGCATTACCACAACCTCACGGCCTGGTTGCAGCCTTTGGGTATCCAGGTGGACTGGCTGGCGGGCAAAATGAAAGGCAAGCAGCGCCAGACGGCTCTGGAGCAGTTGGCCTTGGGAGAAACCCAGTTGCTGGTGGGAACCCACGCACTTTTTCAGGAAGAGGTGGTTTTTTCACGGCTGGCTCTGGTGATCATCGATGAACAGCACCGTTTTGGCGTGCATCAGCGACTGGCACTGAGAAACAAAGGCGGGAGCGAGGGACTGCTGCCCCATCAGTTGGTGATGACGGCAACACCCATCCCGCGAACCCTGGCCATGAGTGCTTATGCCGATCTGGATGTGTCCGTCATTGATGAGTTGCCGCCTGGGCGCAAACCCGTGACCACCCTGGCACTTCCCGATAGCCGCCGTCCGGAAGTGATTGCCCGCTTACGCCATGCCTGTCAGGAGGGGCGTCAGGCTTATTGGGTCTGTCCCCTGATTGAAGAATCGGAAGTGCTGGAATGCCAGGCTGCTGAAGTAACCTGCCAGGAATTACAGGAGGCCTTGCCAGAGTTGAAGGTGGCGCTGGTGCATGGGCGGATGAAACCGGCTGACAAGGGCCGTATCATGCAGGCTTTCAAGGAAGGCGAATATCAGCTTCTGGTAGCCACTACGGTCATCGAAGTGGGGGTGGATGTACCCAATGCCAGCCTGATGATTATTGATAATGCCGAACGCCTGGGATTAGCGCAATTACATCAGTTGCGGGGCCGGGTAGGGCGGGGTTCCACCGCCAGTTTTTGCACCCTGATTTATCATCCTCCTCTATCCAGTCAGGGACGCGAGAGACTCCAGGCCATGCGCGAAAGCAGTGATGGTTTTTATATTGCCCAGAAGGATCTGGAAATCCGCGGGCCGGGTGAGCTGCTGGGGACGCGTCAGACCGGTGAGATCGAGCTGCGTCTGGCCAACCTGAAAAGAGATGCCCATTTGCTCGAAGGCCTCAGGCCTTTGGGAGAGCGTCTGCTTGAGGAGCAACCACTTTTGGCCCGGCAACTCCTGGCTCGTTGGCGGGGGGATAGTCTGCGTTTTTCCCAGGTTTAACTCTCAGTTATAGCGGTTATAATGACTGGCTTTTGCCAGCCTTAACTCGACTTTCTGGCTGTCAGGGCTTAACCTACAGACTGGATTACCCAAGATTTTTTGGATCTTTACCTTTCTACTGATCCATCTGAAGGAGCAGCCAATGAAGCAGGGTGCCATGACTATTAAGCCAACTTATTCCATTACCGATTTGAACAATGAACCCCTTGCCCAAAGGCGCGTTCCCCGCAGCCATGCCAGCCCCAACCAACTACTGCGCAGTACACTACTTCAGGCCGTAGATGGTTTCAGTCTGCAGGCTGCTTATCCAGCCCATTGCCTTCTGGACTTGCAGAAGCTCAATGCTGGCGGTACCGATTGGCGGGCCCGTTCACCGGATTATCGCCAGAGCCTCTTGCGTGATCTCAAGGTGAAATCCTTGCCAGCCCTGCCTGGGGTGCTGCCTATGCCCCTGTGTGTGGATCTGCGTTATCTGGAAACAGACTGGGTGTTTGTAGAATCCGGTGATCCGGAATACCTGCTGCGCTTTACCCGCGATGAGTTTGTTCAACTAGTGGCGGATTCGGATACTGAAGAAGAAGACTTTTCCGTTCCCCTGACCGAGGCTCGCCCCAATCTGGATTATCCTCAACGGGATGAAACCGAAATCCGCTCAGCTGTTGAGGCGATTACTCAGCAACGAGTTCGGGCACGTTTGAGTGAGTCTATTGAAATTGCGCCCTTGCCTTTAAGCTCCCAGCGTTTGCTGACCCTGCAAACCAAGGAGGATGTTAGTGGCACCGAGCTGGCCCGGGTGATCGAAATGGATCCCAGTCTGGCTTCTCAGGTGATCAGCTGGGCCAATTCGCCCTACTACGGCGCACCCGGGAGTATCCGCTCGATTCAGGATGCTGTTATTCGGGTTCTGGGTTTTGATCTGACTATGAATCTGGCCTTGGGGTTGGCCATGTCCCGCCAAATCCGTCTGCCCAAGGATGGTGTTCACGGGCATAGCCACTTTTGGCGGGATGCCCTGATGCGGGCTCTGTTGGTGGAAAAGCTGGTCAAGAAGATTCCTCCCCTGGCGCGCCCCTATGCCGGTATGGCTTATCTGGCGGGCTTGTTACATAACTTTGGTTATCTGGTGCTGGCAGAGGTCTTTCCGCCCTATTTTTCCCTCTATTGCCGCAATCAGGAAGCCAACCCTCACGTGCCGCCAATGTATCTGGAGCGTTTTTTGTTTGGCATTACCCGGGAACAGATTGCCAGCTACCTGTTTACCACCTGGGGTCTGCCCAATGAAATGTGTATTGCCATTCGCCAGCAGCACAATCCGCATTACACGGGGTCCCACTTCAAGTATTCCAACCTCTTGTATCTGGCACATCAATACATGCATCCCCAGTGGGAGCAGCAGATTACCCGGATTCCTGCGGCCGTTTATGAGCGTTTGCAGCTGGAGCCTGAAGCAGCACTGGAAGCTCGTGCCGAACTGGATTCAGTACCTGATAAAGCCATGGAGGACTTCGTCCGCATGCTGGAGTCCAGCACCAAACGCTAACCGGGGCTGAAAGCATGCCTTTTGCTACCACGCCGCAAAATCTACTGCGCTTTCTCTTTTTGGGTATTTTTGGCGGGGTAGTGCTCATTACTCTGGGTCTGGGTGCTTACCTGGGTCTGCAAAGTCAGCAGCAACTGGTCTTCCAGCACGAAGAAAACCAGCGCCAGGCCATGCAGAATCTCTATCAACGCCTGGATGTTGAGCTGGAAAATCTGGATGATTTTATCAGCTATCGACTCAATCAGGCTGAAGAGCTGCTCAAAGCCCGTGTTCGTGAAGAAGTCGATGCTGCCTATGCTACTGCTCGTGGCCTCTATGCCGAAGGCCAGGCGCAGGGATTGGACACAGCCACCATCAAAAGCCTGATCATCGAAGCCTTACGTGATCAACGCCCGTTTGAAGGGCGGGGTTATTATTTTATCGATGACCTTCAGGGCCAATGCATTCTCCTGCCCACTCAGCCGCAACTGGAGGGAACTTCCCTCTGGGATAATCGCGATGATACGGGCCACTACATTATGCGTGGCCTCTTGGATGCCGTAGCTAATCCTGATCAGGCCGGTTATTCGCGTTACCGCTGGTATCGCCCGGATCAACCCGGCCAGATGGCGGAAAAAATCGCCTATGTCCGCTTGTTTGAGCCCCTGGGCTGGTTGATTGGCAGTGGCGACTACCTCTACCAAATGGAAGAAGATCTACAGCAGAAACTCCTGCAAAGGATTGAATCCGTGAGTCTGCCGGGTGATGGCTATGTCGCTGTGATAGCAGCCAATGGCCGCCTCCTGACGGCCAAATCGGCACCGGATGCCTTAGGCAAGCCTCTGGAGCAACTGGAAGATCAAGAGCACCGTCAACTGGTGGAGAGTTTTCTCCGGATTGCTGAGCAGGGGGGTGGCTATACCGAATACCTCTGGCAAAAGCAGGATGAAACAGGCCGCTTTCCCAAGTTGGCCAGAATACTACCGGCATCCTCAACCGATTGGATTTTGATCGCCGGTATTTATCTAGATGATCTGGAAGAAAAGGGGCCTAGTGAAGAAGCCTCTCCATTGACCGATTTATGGCAGCTATTGCCACGGCTTTATCTGCCATTGGCTTTGATCAGTTTTCTTACTCTACTCTTGGCTTGGTGGTATGTGCGCTGGCTACGCAGTCTTTTCCGAGATTACCAGGAGCGGATTGAAGTCAAGCAGCAGGAGCTGGAGCGACTGGCTAATTTTGATACCCTGACTGGCCTGCCTTCGCGACGCCTGCTGGTCAAAAGAATCTATGAATGCATGGAAGGAGCGGCAGAAAAAAACCACCAGTTTGCCTTGCTCGTGATCGATATCGACCGTTTCAAGAATATCAATGATTCTCTGGGACACTCCCTGGGCGACAAGCTGCTTAAACAGTTGGCGCAACGGTTGAAAGACGAGCTGGATGAAAAGATGCTGCTGAGTCGCATGGGGGGAGATGAATACCTGCTGGTGCTGCCGGAAATTCATGACCGCCACTCAATCGAGGCTTTGGCTGAAAAGCTGATCCAGATAATTGCCCGACCGCTGGAAGTCGATTATCACCAACTGGTGGTAACCGGCAGTATCGGTATCGCCATCTACCCGGATCAGGGCCTGAGTCCCGAAGCACTGTTCCGTCATGCAGATACGGCCATGTATCAGGCTAAAGCAAGAGGCCGGAACCGCTATTGTTTTTATGATCGAGCCATGGGACTGGAAGTGGCCGATCAACTGAAACTGGAAAATGATCTGCGTCAGGCTCTGGAAATAAAAGACCAGTTACAGCTTTACTATCAGCCCCAATGGGATAACTTCACCGGAAAACTGGTGGGCTGCGAGGCTTTAGTGCGCTGGCAGCATCCATCCCGTGGCTGGGTTTCTCCGGCAGAATTCATTCCTCTGGCTGAAGAAACCGGGCTGATCCTGCCGCTGGGAGACTGGATACTGGAAACAGCCGTTAGCCAGTTGGCTGCCTGGAAAAAAACCGGCTTGCCGGATCTCACCCTGGCTGTCAATCTATCTACTGCTCAGGTGAACCGGGATTTACCGGGACGAATCAAACGCCTGCTTGCCGACTATGAGGTTTCACCGCAACTGCTGGAGCTGGAAGTCACGGAAACACTTTTAATGCAGGTGACTGATGAGGCTATTGCGATTTTAGGGCAGTTGAAAAAGACCGGCATCCGCATTGCTCTGGATGATTTTGGAACCGGCTATTCCAGTTTGACGTATCTAAGTCGCCTGCCCCTGGATGTGCTAAAAATTGACAAATCCTTTGTTGATGGCTTGCCGGGCCGCCAGGATGATGTGGTGATTGCCCGCCTGATTATCCAGATGGCGGCGCATCTGGGCTTGACCACCCTGGCTGAGGGTGTGGAAACCGAAGAACAACTGGAGTTTTTAAAGTCCCAGGGCTGCCATTTGATGCAGGGGTATCTCAAGGCCAGGCCCCTGGATTCTGAAACCTTTTTTGAACTAGCGAGACAAGGGAATGCGTGGAATAACACTGATATTTAAACGTCGGTTTGGCCCTTTTTTTTGGACCCAGGCCCTGGGGGCATTTAACGATAACGTCTTTCGTTTTGCCCTGATGTTTACCCTGACTTTTACCGCTGCCGACCAACTGCAGTTGGATATCAATATCCTCATGAACCTGGCGGCCGGGCTTTTTATCCTGCCTTTTTTTCTCTTCTCGGGTATTGCCGGTCAGCTGGCGGACAAGTATGAGAAATCAGCAGTGGTGCGTAACATCAAATTGCTGGAAGTGGCCATCATGCTGACTGCTCTGCTGGCTTTTGCCCTGCAGCTCTGGTGGCTTCTCTTTGTCCTGGTTTTTATCATGGGGGCCCAGTCCGCACTCTTTGGCCCGATCAAGTATGCGCTCTTGCCGCAACAACTAAAGGCAGAAGACTTGGTGGCGGGCAATGCCCTGGTGGGAATGGGCACCTTCGTCGCCATCCTGCTGGGCACCCTCCTGGGAGGGTTGCTGGCCCGTTGGGCTGGAGAAAACTACTGGATCATCGGTCTGACCGTGGTGGTTTTTGCCCTTCTGGGCTGGTTAGCCAGCCGAGCCGTTCCCCAAGCCGCTGCTGGTGATCCCGGTTTGGTTCTCAACTGGAATATCTACGCCCAGACTCGCAAGGTTTTGCGGGAAGGTGCCAAGAAGCGCAGTGTGTTTCTGGCCATTTTGGCCATCAGTTGGTTCTGGTTTATGGGCTCAGGCTACTTGACCCAGTTCCCCAATTTTACCCGCAGTGTGCTCTGGGGTAATGAAAGTGTCGGTACGCTACTCTTGACCCTGTTTTCGTTGGGTGTCGGGGGTGGTGCCCTGCTCTGTGGTTATTGGTCACGGGGACGGCTGGAACTGGGTATGGTTCCTCTAGGCGCTTTGGGGATGGCGCTCTTTTCCTGGGATCTCTATGCCCAGGCTGCAGCCTTTCCGCCTTTGACGGCCGGTGAACCCCTGCGTGATTTAACTCAGTTCCGTGATGTCGGCGGGCTGCGTCTGGCCCTGGATTTGTTTTTAGCCGGGGTCAGTGGCGGGCTTTTCATCGTGCCCCTTTATACCCTGGTGCAAAAATACAGCCCGGTGGCTGTCAGAGCCCAGGTCATCGCCGCGCTTAATGTGCTCAACTCCCTGGCCATGGTTTTAAGTGCAGTGACCGGGATGCTGCTTTTGGGTGTGCTGGATGTTTCCCTGCCGGTATTTTTCCTGCTCTACGGGGTGACGGCCCTGATCGTCGGACTGCTGGCTTTGAAGCTGGCCCGAGATCCGGTATTGAGATTTTTGATCTATCTGCTCTCCCATAGCTTTTACCGGGTTAGCCACCGGGGGCTGGATAACATCCCTGAAGAAGGCGGTGCCCTGGTAGTAGCCAACCATGTCAGCTATGTCGATGCGCTACTTCTGGCAGGGGCTTGTCAGCGACCTCTGCGCTTTGTCATCGATAAGGATATTCATGACCTGCCTTATCTGAAACGTTTTTTACAGTTGGCGGGAACCGTGCCGGTGAGTTCGGAGAAGGTGGATCGTCAAAATTTGCAGCAAGCCTTTGCCCGCATCGAAGAAGCCCTAGCAGCGGGCGAACTGGTTTTTATTTTTCCCGAGGGGCGCCTGACCCGGGATGGTGAGTTGCAGCCTTTTAAAAAAGGAGTTGAGCGGATACTGGAGCGCTCGCCGGTTCCTGTTATTCCCATGGCCCTGAGGGGACTCTGGGGTTCCTGGTTTTCCCGGGCTCAGGGGCGGGCTTTCAAGAAATGGCCCAGACGCTTCTGGTCACGAGTTGAGGTGGTCGCTGGCGAACCCCTGGCACCTGAAGACGTCACTGCAGCAGGCTTGCAGGATATTGTAGAAGACTTGCGCGGTGACTGGCGTTAGAGGCGGGGCTTGAGCTGAGCTTTAAAGATGCTATAAAAATGATGTTTTTCTGGCATCCTACTTGGTTTTTTGCGTAAACTCCAAATAGGAACCGATAAACAAGGCTGTCAGGATACTGCCGCCCAGAGAGGGAAAGATCATGCGTAATCGGAATCATGATCGGGATACCCTGATCGGCGTTCAGGCCCGTATGGCTTTCGAGGCAGCTCAGCAGGCCGGGGAGATCAAGCTGCAACCCCTGGATAGCGCCGAAGAGGCGGCAGACGAACCCTGGTCGGTCACGCATGTCGACTGGAGCCCGCAAGACCGTTTACTGGAGATGCGACTGAGTGCCAGTGAACATCAGTTGATGCAGATAGCCAGACGCCATCTTTTCTGTATTTATATCAAGCATCAAAACCAGCAGTTTGTCAGTGCTCCGCTGGAGGTGGTTTTCGCCCAGCCCGGCGAAGAAAGTTTGTCATTAAGGCTGCCTTTTCCCCAGGCGTTTACCAAGGTTTTCCATCGCGAGTTCTTTCGCGTTTATATTGCCGGCAAGCTGGATATTCGTTTGCGTTTAAGCCTGCCCCAGGGGGTGCTCTCCGGTCAGCTACTGGATATCTCTGCCGGTGGTTGCCAGGCAGGCATACCCTTCCAAGCAGCGCTTTATCTTCTTCAGCCCTTGTCATCGAAACTTCAGGGGCAGTTGCTTTTTCCTCAGGGAGAAGAGGCTAACGTCGACTTGGAGATCAGCTATATTCAGCCGAGCGAGGATTTTTCCCAGGCTTTACTGGGCTGTCATTTTCTACACTCTGACCCGGATGCTGAAAAGAATTTTTTTCACTATACCCTGGAAGCTGAGCGCGAAATTGCCCGCTTGTCTCATCCGGACCAGACCCGCCTCAAGCCTTCTACGCTTTTTACCCCGGCCGCCACCCCACGTCCTCAGCCCAGTTCTGCGGCACCGGCACCCGTTGCCCGCAAAAAACGGGGGGATCTGATGACAGCCAAGCAGGCTGAAAAACTGAAAGGCTATGCTGATGAGTTGGCAGGGCAGGCCCTCTTGCTGGCTGCCGGTAAATCGCTGGATTCCAGCCGCTTGCGCAACCTGGCGGAGGCCTATCTGAGTCATCTGGATAACCGTGAAGCCGAATTGCTCTTGACTCTGGAACAGCCGCATCCGGGTATTCATCCGGTAATCCTGCATACTTTGCGGGTGACGGCACGTTGTTATCCTCTGGTGTTCAGACTGGGCATCAATCGCAGCTATGATCTGCCGGTACTGGTGGCCTTGCTATTGCATGACCTGGGTAAGTTGTTTATTGGCAGCCGTCCCTGTTTGAATCCTCTCAAGGTGACAGCCGATCAGCAGAGAAAAAAACTGCTGCGACGTTTTAAAAGCCAGTTGGTGCAGCTGCTGCGTTCGGCAGAAGAACTGAACTGGATCCCCAAGGCCTTGGGTGAGTCCCTGATTGTTAATGCCAATGAGCGCCTGGATGGAAGCGGCTATCCGCGTGGCTTGACCGGCAGGAAGCTCGACCCTCTTTCGCGTCTTCTGGAGGTGGTCAAGCTACTCGATTGCCAGGTGAGGGGTTATGGCAGCTCGCCCTTAAGCTGGCAGCAGGCCTACCAGACAGTGATTGCCCAGGGAAATCGCTTTGATCGAGATGCCCTGGATACCTTCGTTGGTTATCACGGCTTGCGCCCTATTGGTAGTCAGGTAGCCTTTGCTTCTGGTCATCAGGGCTGCGTTGCGGGGGTTTCCAGCAGTGGGCGCATTGAAGAAGTCCTGGTGCTGAAAAGCCCGGAAGCCTCGTCAGAGCAGCCGGGTGATAAATTGACCACAACAGATCTGGAGCGGCTAGGTGGGCTGGTCGAGAATAAGAGTCCCTTGGGTTAGGGACCCAGTTCACGCAAAAGCCGCTGGTGCCAAGCCTGTAGGTAATCTTGATCAGCTGCGGTTAATTGCTGGTTGGGGCGTAGGTAAATGAGTTGATAGAGCAGTTGCCATTCACCCTCGCTAGTGGTTTGCGGGAGTCCTGCCAAGCCACCCAGATCCGCGCCCTCTGCGGCCAGAGTGGCCAGCTGACTCCGGTAATGTGCTTCCAATTGGGCCGGAGTACGACCCCAGACCACCAGGGGAAAAAGCAAAAGCCCTTCCCGGGGTTCGGCCGTGAAGCCTCGGTCAGAAAAATTTTGTATGAGTGTTTCTTCGGAAATCGGGAAGCCAGGCGGCCGCTCCGGGTTGCTGCTTGGCTGGGAAAGTGCGGCGTTTGTTTGGCGTCTCTTGTCCGGAACCCGGCCGGAAACGCCGCCACCCCGGCCACTGGGTCCCTGGCGGCGGTCATAAAATTCTACCGAGATATGCTCGGGTGGCTGGCGCATACTGGCCAGAAAGGCAGCGTCGACAAGGCGTTGCAATTGTCCGGTTTGCAGGGGGAGTTGTTGTGCGGATAAGTGTTGCGCGGCGAGTAGCAGCTGGTAGGCAGAATCCTGGCGAAAGGGAGCCATCAACTCGCGAATTTCCCTTGCATCCAGGGGTTCGCCGGTTCGGCTATCCCAGAAGGCGACCCCCAGATGTTCCGGCGCAACCCCGATATAGCTGGTGAATTGCCGGGTAAATACTTCGCTGGCTTCCGGGTTGCCCAGGAAGTGCTGCAGGTTGTCCAGCAGCAGAGGTGGAAGAGACGGTGCTTCTGCTTTGGCTTCAAGGGTCAGCAGCCCCAGAAACAGGCAGATAGCCAGTCCGTAATGCTTGTACATGATCGGCTCCTTGTCGATTGGGCAAGATTAATGTGCTCTTCTCTCCTATTCAAGGCAGTCGGATGCTGTCATCTATCTTTCACCCTGATGTCTTGTTGGTGTCATCCAGGCTCTTCATGATGACGCCTGTTTTCACTACAGGGTCAAGTCGCCGGAGTTGACAAAGGCCCCTATCCAGCCCGCAGCAGGATTCCGAGGAGCCCAGAATGCAGTTGATACACTTGCCACAGTTACGTCAGGCCACCAGCCAGGAGCGTGAAGCTCTGCAGCGTCTTGCTGTTATGCAGCTGGATTACACCAGCCAACTGAGCGAAAACCGTCGACTATCCCTGATCAAGCAGCTACTGGTGCTCTTGCATCATCAGGAAAAACAATTGCTGCCATTTTTCCACAACCTCACTGCCGATGAATTTGACTGGATGGCCTGGCTGGTTTCTCCTGCGCTGGCCGCCGAGCTGGTTCGCCAGGAAGCACCCTTACCCGCGCTCACTACCCGGGAAAAAACAGCTTTGCCCTGCGAAAGTCTGCCCCAGGCTCTGGGGGCTGCCTGGGCTTTGTGTCATCTGGCCAGTTTGACCCGGGCGCTTCTGCCCGGTTGCAGCAAGCAGGGATTAAACAGCCGGGTTTTGCAGCAGTTGGAAGCCCTGGCCCAGATTTACTGTGCCTCCAGCAGTGATCACTTTGCAGCACGCAAGGCAGCGCGGCGAACACTGCAGCAGTTACACCAGCAGTTGGATGCCTGGGAGAAAGAGGTTCAGTTGCCCCTGGCGGTTTCAGCCTGATTCGGGTTGGTAAAGCCGGTAACAGTTCTTACCCGCCTGCTTGGCGGTATACATGGCCAGATCAGCATGGCGAATCAATTCATCGGTTGTTCCGTGATCCTGCGGATAGAGGGTGACGCCGATGCTGGCGCTGATCTGAACTTTCTGTCCGTTGAGATTCAGGGGTTCGGCGGCGGCCTGCAGAAGGCGATCTAGAACCCTTTGATAATCCTGGGGCTGCTTGAGATCGGTCAGGATCAGAATAAATTCATCACCGCCCAGGCGCGCAAGAGTATCGCTGTCTCTGAGCAGTTGACTGAAACGGCGGGTTATGGCCACCAACAGCTGGTCGCCCAGGGCATGGCTGTGACTGTCATTGACCGCTTTGAAACCATCCAGATCAATAAAACCCACAGCCAGGGATTCCCGGCGACGCTGACACTGGGCGCGTGCCAATTCCAGACGGTCAGTCAATAGAGTGCGATTGGGTAACTGGGTCAGGGCATCATAGTGTGCCAAGATTTCCAGATGGCGTTGATGTTCCTTGATCAGACTGATATCGGAAAAGAGCGCAACATAGTGACTGGGTTCTTTCTGATCTCCCCGGACCCGGCTGATATTACAAATACTGGGGTAGTGGCTACCATCCTTGCGGCGTTTCCAGATTTCTCCTTGCCAAGACCCCTGACTAGCTAGTTGCGCCCAGATCTGCTGATAAAAACCGGGTGGATGCTTCTCCGACTTGAGACATCGGGGCGTCTTGCCGAGTACCTCGCTGGCGGTAAAGCCGGTGGTATCGGTAAAGGCTTGATTGATCTGAATAATACGCCCACGCGTATCGGTAATCATGATGGCTTCACTGGCCTGGGCAAAGACCCGGGCACTCAGCTGCATGGCGGTTTCAGCCTGTTTTTTTTCAATCATCAGGGTGGCAAAGCGAGCCTCATCCTGAATAACCTTTAGCTCTTCTTCACCGGGGCGTTTGGGCGATCGACAATGAACACTCAAAGCACCCAGGGCTTCGCCGCTGGTCGTAATCAGCGGCTCTGACCAGCAAGAACCACCTTGATCCCTGCCTGCCTGGAAGAAGAGACGCAGAGGGGGACCGGGTTGCCAAGGCAGAGCAGGTTCGTTGGCGTAAAGACTAAATCGAGCCTCCAGATGAGGGTAGACCTGGCTGAGATAATGAACTTGAGTTTGCAACAACCTATGTAGCTCCTCACCCGCTGTCAGGGCTTGCAGCAGCTGGCGGCGGTGAAGCTCTTTCAGTTGCGAGCGTTGGTGACGGGTGATATCCAGGCAGTAGCCGATATAACCCTGAAAATCTCCTGAGGCAGTGAAGCGAGGGCTGGTGTCTTCCTGAATCCAGCGGTACTCACCATCCTGGCGCAGGAGGCGATAAACCCGGCTGCAGGCTTCACGCTGATCAAAGGCGTGGTAATAATCTTCCAGGCAAGTGGGACTATCTTCGGGGTGAAGGCTGTCAATCCAACCCTGACCCTGCTCTTCTTCCAGTTTGCGGCCGGTGAAGTTCAGCCAGGATTGATTGAAATAAAAGCGCTGCTTGTCCGGGCCGGCAACCCAGATCAAAGGAATTCCCTGCTCGATGATCTCTTGATAGAAAGAATCCTTAGCCATGGTTGCGGCTCCTGCAGCCAGTCAGGGGCAAATTTTCAGTATAGACAGCGGCAGGAGCTTTGCTAGGAAACCTCTGATTAACTAATGCGCTGGGTGATGAGAGGTTCCTGGCGAAATTTTGTAAAGCCTCAGGAGACGGCTAGTTTTTTCCGGCTGGCTTCTACCAGCGCCTTGAAGAGAAGTCTTTGCTGGCGCATAAAAATCAGGAATTCGGGGTGCCATTGTACGCCGAGAAGGAACTCCTGATCCGGGTCCTCGATGGCCTGGATAATACCGTCAAGGTCCCGTCCGGCCACGACAAAACCCTGCCCGGTCGCATTGATGGCCTGGTTGTGCAGGCTGTTGATTCGGGTCCTGTCTTTTCCCATAAACAGGTACAGCCAGGTATCCGGTTGGATACAAAGGGTTTTCAGAGGCAGCAGGGTGCGCCGATTGGAGGTCTTGCGGCGACGCTGGCGCAGGTCCTGATAGAGGCTGCCGCCACGGTAGACATTGAGCAACTGGGCTCCGCGGCAGATCCCCAGGACGGGTAGCTGGCTTTTTAGCGCCTGGTCGATAACAGCCATCTCCAGTTTGTCTCTGGCCTGGTCATACTTGGGGACGACTTCGGGTTCTGCGGCATAAAGAACGGGGTCGATGTCGTGCCCTCCGGTAACTACCACCCCGTCAAAGCTGTAATCCTGAGGGTGCTGGTCGGGTCTTAGTTGCAGGGGGCGGGCGCCATAAAGCCTTAAAGCCAGGGCGACACACCAGCGAGGTCCCAGGGCCCCTCTTTGCGGGCCGGTAATTGCAATTACAGGTCGAGCCATCGTTTTTCCAGTTCCTGAGTCCAGTTACCGATCAGACGATCAAGAGGTTTGTTGAGATATTTCAGGTAAGCCTGGCAGCAGGCGTCCAAGCGCTCGGTGTCAGCCGCCAGGCGCTCGACTTGAATCCAGTCATTCCAGGCCTGATACAGCCCCCAGTCAGGCCGATGGATTTCGCTGCTGGGCAAGCGATAGTGGAAAGTCGGTCGGGGTTTGATCAGGGGGTCTTCGGTAATTTTTCTTACCCTGGGGGCATCCAGATGCAGAAACAGGGGCAGACAATCCAGAGGCCGGTTACGGGTAGGATTGTCATAGAGGTAATCATCAATCAGCTGTTCCAGGGGTGGCCAATAGTGCTGATCGAGGACTTTTTTAACGTAGCTGGTTGGAAAGGGATTGATGTAGCTGGTGACCTGACGGGAGAGATCAATTCTTGCGCGAGCATGCAGCCACTCATAAAGGCACAAAAAGGCCTTGATCAAAGAGGTCAGGATGCGAGCATCCGTGTCTGGAATTTCCGGGTTCAGTTGAAGGCCGAAGGCATTGATCAGGCTGTCCGACGAGCCCTTGGCCCCGGCTTGATGAAGCCGAGCAATTAACTGCTCGACTTCCTGCAGGCGAGACAGGGGCAGGGGCGGGCTGACCACTTCCAGAGGGACCAGGTTTTCGGCAAACCAGGCCAGGGCTTCTTCTACGGATTTGCCCACTTCGCCGCTGAAGGTATCACGAACATGTTCCTCACGACCCATTTCCTTGAGTAGATGAAAGTCCAGTTCAATCAGCCATTCGCTCTGGTGAGAGTCAGTGATCTGGCGTTCATAACGCCCCTTGGTACTGATCTGTCCATCCAGTTGGTGAGCGGTGTGCTGAGCCAGAGCATCCAGCGTCAGCCCGGTCATTTCTATTTCCACGCCAATATGGCGTTCCTGACCCTGGGGGTTGGTCTGCCAGGGTGGATCCAACAGTTGCTGGTTCGGATTCATTGATTGCACCTAGTTGGAGGGTTTATTCCAACACAATATCAATACCGAGCATGACAATAAAGCCAAGCAAAACCCCAAGCGTGGCTTGGCTTTTGTTGTCCAGACGGTGGGATTCGGGGATGATTTCGTGGCTGATTACAAACAGCATGGCTCCCGCTGCCAGTGACAGAACGAAGGGCAGGAGTAGATCCACCAGGCTTACTAGCCAGGCGCCCAAGAGGCCGCCAAGAGGTTGCACCAGCCCGGTTAGCAGGCTGACTGCAAAGGCAACGGCCTTGTTGTGGCCCAGAGACAGGAGGGCCAGTGCGACTATCAGGCCTTCCGGAAGGTTCTGTAAACCGATGCCAATCGCCAGTGCCAGACCTGCCGTCAGGTTGTCACCACCAAAGCCAGCACCCACAGCCAGTCCTTCCGGCAGGTTATGCAGGCCTATGGCAAAAACAAACAGCCAGATCCCCTTGATTTTCTCCACAGAAGCTGGCGTATCGGGGCCGCCCATAAAATGTCGATGAGGCAGGTGCTGGTGGAGTAAATAGAGCAGTCCACCGCCCAGCGCCAGTCCACCGCCCAGCATGGCCAGGGTGACAAGATCAGAAGCAAACAGGGCTTCTGCCTGTTGCTGGGCTGGCAGAACCAGTTCAAAAGCCGTGGCTGCCAACATGACACCGGCACCGAATCCCAGAAGGCTGTCTTCCAGGCTTTTGTTGAGTTGCTGGATGAAAAAAATAGGTAGGGCACCCAGAGCGGTAAAAAGCCCGGCAATCAGACTGGCCAGAACGCCCAGTTGCAGGGTAGAGAGCTGCTCCAACTGGGGTAGTAGCCGGGCACCAAGCAGATAGCTGGCTCCCAGCATCGCGGCCAAAAGCAGAAGAGCCGGGACGAAATAGCGATAATAGGGGTGTCGAATCAGAGTCTTCATGTATAGTGATGACTAGTCGCTTTATCGAACAAGTGTTGCCCGAGCCTTCAAGCCAACCTATCAGCAGAGGTGACCCAAGGCCAGCCTATGCAAGCCAGATCCTCCACCAGTCTTCAGGCCCTTTTGGGGCTGGGGATTTTGTATACCCTTTATATAGCTCATGAACTGGTGTTGCCGCTGGTGGTAGCTTTCATGATCAGTCTGGTGCTTTCGCCCCTGGTTCTCAAGGCCAGACGCCGCTGGCATCTGCCCAAACCCTTGACCGCCTTCTGTTTACTGGTCTTGCTGGTATCCCTGCTGGGAGGGCTGGTGGCCAGTGTTGCCACGCCGGCCCTGGACTGGGCCGAAAAGGCTCCTGAAATCCTCTCCAACCTTTTTTTGCAGGACTCTCAGCTGCATTCACAGTTGAATCGCCTGTCGCGTTCGGCCGAACAGCTGGAAGAATCTGTTGGCGCCTTGTCCGGTGACCAGGTGCAGACGGTGCTCCTGTCGACGGATTCCTGGCGGAGCCAATTGGCCGACCAGGTGCAGGAAGTCGTGGTGGGGTTGGTGCTGGCAATCATTCTGACCTATTTCTTTCTGGTCAGTGGTGACCATCTGATCCGCAATCTGGCGCGTCAACTTCCCACCGGACGCCGGCATATCTTTCTGGGGATTGTTCGTAGCAGCCAAAAGCAAGTGGCCGGTTTTCTGGGCGTTTTTACCCTGACCAACCTGGGGGTAGGGCTGATTACAGCCTTGATTTGCTGGGCGGTGGGGCTGCCTAACCCTGTCTTCTGGGGGCTGATCGGGGGTGCAGCACGTTTTATTCCCTACCTGGGGGTTACCACGGCACTGGGGTTACTCTCTATGGTGGCGGCAACCAGTCTGGACGCCCTCTGGGCAATTCTTCTGGTGCCGCTTGCCTACCTCACCCTGACAGCGCTGGTGGGAACTTTCTTCGAACCCTATATCCACGGTTTCAGAATGGCTGTGAATCCTATCGTGGTGTTCTTTTCCATTTTCTTCTGGGGCTGGCTCTGGGGGCCGGTGGGCTTTTTTCTGGCGGTTCCCCTGATGACGGTGATCCAGGTGGTATTATCCCAGATACCGGCTTTAAGGCCGGTTTACCGGGTGATTGCCCGTTGATGGTGGAAGGCTTAGATGTTATTTTTGTAGCATCTTTGTACAGCTTTTAATTAATGCTTAGACCTGCAGATTCAATATGAAAAATATTAACTGTTTCAAGCTGATTGAAAGGGTAATGGAAAATACCCTGGAATCCATTCTGGTGACCGATGCCCGCGGTCGAATTCTGCAGGTCAACAAGGCTTTTACCCAGATTACCGGTTATACCGAAGCCGAGGCTTTGGGCAAGACGCCTGCGCTTTTGCGTTCCGAGCGCCATCCCCCCAGCTTTTATCAAGCCATGTGGGCCGAGATCGGTCGCCAGGGCAGTTGGGCCGGTGAAGTCTGGAACCGTCGCAAAACAGGCGAGATCTACCTGCAATGGTTATCCATCAATGCCATTGAAGATGAAGATGACCAGGTTTCCCATTATGTAGCCATCTCCCACGATCTTAGTGAATTGAGGGCCAAGGAGGCCGAGGTTGAATTTCTGGCCTTCAATGATCCCCTGACACGTCTGGGCAATCGCCAGCTGTTAATGAATCGCCTGGATCAAGCTTTGGCAGAATGCCGGCGCCGGGGTGATGTCTTGGCTCTGATGATTCTGGATGTAGGGCGACTGCGACCCATTAATGATCACTTCGGCATGGTGGCTGGCGACCAGGTGATTTGCACTCAAGCCGAACGGCTGCATCTGTTGGTGGATTCGTCCGATACTCTGGTGCGTTTGCAGGGAGATACTTTTGCTGTTTTGCGTCACAGTGATGCGCAAGTCTCCGCCATGTCGCATCTGGCCGAACAAATCGTGCGAGAGTTGAGTCGGGGGATCACGCTCAAGGATAAATCCCTGTTGATGCGTCCCAGCGTCGGTATTGCCTTGTTTCCTCAGGATGCCATGAATAAGGAGACGCTGATTCAGGCTGCCGAGCATGCTCATGTCCAAGCCAAAAAGTCCGGTCGCCAGGGTTTTCAGTTCTTTGACCATGGTCAGCATCAACAGCAACAGCGCCAGATGATTATCGAACAGGAACTGACCGAGTTGTTCAATGGCTATAAGCAGCCAGGGCTGGAACTCTATTTTCAGCCTAAAATCTGTCTGAGTAAAAGGTGCCTATGCGGCGCTGAAGCTCTTTTGCGCTGGAACCACCCCCTGCTGGGCTGGATCTCTCCGGGTGAATTTATCCCCATTGCCGAGCAGACAAGGCTTTGTGTGCGCCTGGATCGCTGGGTGATCCGCCAGGCTCTGATGCACATTCGAGAATGGCTGCAAGCTGGATATGAAGTGCCGACCCTAGCAGTTAATCTGTCTGCGCATCAATTGGATCAGGATGATTTTGCCGACTGGCTCGCCGCAGAGGTGCGTCGTGAAGGTCTGCAGCCGAATGTGATCCAGCTGGAAATCACCGAAGGGGCGATGATTCGCAACGGTGAAGCGGCGACCTGTCTGTTGGGTGAACTCCAGTCACGTGGCTTTCAAATCTCTTTGGATGATTTTGGTACCGGCTATTCCAGCCTTTCCTACTTGGATAGCCTGCCCCTGAATGAATTGAAAATTGATCGTAGCTTCTTGCAGCGCATCGATCAGGACATGCGTTCGCTTAAATTGCTTCGCTCTATCGTTGTCTTGGCCCAGACCCTGGACCTGCAGGTCGTGGTTGAAGGCGTGGAAGAAGAGCATCAGATTGAGCTGCTGAGTGAACTGGGCGATATCAAGGTGCAGGGTTTTTATTTCTATCGGCCTTTACCCGAAGCCGAATTTGCTCGCCTGATCAATCCGCATGAAGAGCCGCGCGATCAGGATTCGGGTGTTTGCCCCTCATCCTGAGATCTCCTGCCCCTGGCCGGAATGATCCGAGGGGCGGCTACCGGTATTGCGCGGTTTGAGCTCGTACTCTAGCCATTGGCGAACCTTCTTCTGATCACGGCGGCGGAGCAACTGTTGGGTATGGATATTCTGCGGGTAGATTTGTGACTGCTTGCCGTCATGACGCAGATAAAAGCGTCGCCTGGCTCCGACCGGATGCTTACTGGGTCCGTGAATGACCGCTGTTCTGATTTCCAACTCACGAATTTCTTCAAGTAGGTGGCTGGCTTGCTGGTGCTGGCTTTTACGCCCCAGCAAAAGATTGCGAAACGAACCCAGTACCAGATAGCCCCCGGCCTGGAGCGGACCCTGGCGAAGGATACGCTGCAGATTCTGGTCATCGGGATTGACCCGGGCGTATTCGGTAATTGTAAAAATGCGCGAAGCTCCCGATTGCAGATAGACTTCCAACTGCACGCATTGGATATGAACAGCTTCTTCGCTCATGTTGACCAAAAGACAAAGAGCATCCAGCTGCTCATGCTGGGCATGATGGATCACCAGATAGGGACGATTGCCACGTCGGTACTGCTGGAAAAAAAGCTGGAAATAGACGACCCAGACCAGGGCCATGACGGCACTGCTTAACGCGGTAATCCACTCCATGATGGGGCCCCTGTTCAGGGTTGCTCTTCTTCAGCGGGTGGAGACAGTAGCTGGTAAACCCAGGCCTGGCTGCCATCGGCCAGGGTTTTCAGCTGGCGCTGATACTTGATGCCCAGACGTTCATAGCGATCCAGGCGAGCCAGTTCCTGTGGCGAAACCGTCAATACCTGGCCCTGAACCCGAGAGCCGGGTTCGGGTTCCAGATCCAGGCCTTTTTTTTGGTAGCCGGGCAACTGGGCATCCCGGGCAGTGCTGGGCCCTCGCAGAATCAAAAAGCGCAACCAATCCCAGGTCAGGGTGCCATAGACAAAAACCTGCTGGGGTGTATTCAAGGCGGGTTGATTGGCAGGCGGTGGTTGATAGAACCAGGGGCTTTGCCAAACCAGCCAGGCACCCAAAACTGCGACCAGAAGCAGGCCGGTGACTGTAGCCAGAAGTTTGCTGAAGGTCAGGGTTAAACGGGATTTTTTTGGTGATTGATCCAAGGTTTGCTAAATTCGTCTTGATTTGTGAATTTCTTATAATCTAGCAAAGAAGGAGAAGCCCATGTCAAATGAAGGCTATCATGAACCGGTTTCCGAGTTGACCGATGAAACGCGTGATTTTCATCGCGCGATCGTTTCCCTGATGGAAGAACTGGAAGCTGTCGACTGGTACAACCAGCGTGTCGATGCCTGTAAAGACAAGGAATTGGCAGCGATCCTGGCCCACAACCGTGATGAAGAAATTGAACATGCGGCCATGGCACTGGAGTGGATTCGCCGCAACAATGCCGTATTCGACAAGTACCTGAAGGAATTCATGTTTACCGACAAGCCCTTGGGTCATCACGACTGATCAGCTTGGGGCCTGCCTGCCGGGCAGGCCTGGGCGCAAATTTCCAAAAAACTTTAACTGGGTCAGGTTTTTTACCCGGATTCCTCTGCTATCCTTGGCAGCAAATAACGACAGGAACGGAAAAGGCAGGCAATGAAACAGATCAATACGCTCCGACATAAAATCATGCAGCTGCTGTCCCGGCTGGAGTTCTTCAAGGATTTTCCTGAAACGGATAAGCAGCTGCTGGTTGAAGGCAAGGGAATGATCGTGCTGGCCGAGGAAGGCGAATATGTTATCAAGCAGGGGAGTGTTGATCCCACGCTTTATATTCCCTTGAGTGGTGAACTGGATGTGCGGGTCACTAATGAAGCGGGTAAGGAAGTCCGCATTGCCTCCATTCCTCCCGGTGAAACCGTGGGTGAAGTGGCTTTTCTGACTGACAGCCCGCGCACCGCCAGTGTTGTGGCCACCCGTCAGACAGTGCTTTTCCGTTGCAGTCGCGTGGCTCTGAAAAGCATGGCTCCTTCAGCACGTGAAAAGATCAAGGATCAGATCATTCTCAAGTTGATTGAGCGCTTGCAACAGAAGAATATGGAGCTGGGTAACCAGGGTGGCATCAAGGCTCCCCCGAGGAAAGAAAAGGAAAAACCCTCAGTTGCGCCAGAAGCGAACCAGGAAGGGGATGATCAGCATGAGAGCAAGAATCCTGAATAAATGATGGACGGCGATAAACACCGGGTCTACCCCTAGAGCCAGGGCGACCATGGCCATTTCTCCTATCCCCCCCGGGGTCATGGTCAGCATAGCCGTCGCAAAAGGTAACCCCAGTAACCAGTGCATCATCCAGGCAGAAAAGGCTGCCAGGCTCAAGGCAACCAGGGTTGCACCCAAAGCATGTTTGCCCAACCAGAGTAGTTCTCCCGGGCGGGTGCCATAAAAGCGGGCACCGATCGAAGCTCCCAACACCAGAAAAGTCGCTGCCACCAGCGTTTGAGTTCCGGTAAAGGCATAGCCATTCACTGCAGCGGTTACGCTCATGAACAAGGGCGCGGTAAATTCCGGAGTGGGCAGGCGCAGACGCTTGCCCAGCCACCAGGCTGGGAGAATGCCTGCCAGCAGCCAGAGATTCTGAGCTTCCTGGAAAAGCGGGTTTTCACTGGTCGGAGGCGGGGTGTAAAACACCCAGAAAAGAGAAGGAACCAGCAGAACGACAAAAGTCAGGCGCAGAGCATGAGCCAGCGTAATTTTGCGCTCATCGCCGCCAGCCTGTCCGCCCATGAGAATCATTGAAGTCATGGCACCGGGTACAGCGGAAAACCACGCTGAAGCCTGGTCAAAACCCGCCATTCGGCGAAAGTAGATGCTGACCCCGAGAATAATCAGAATGACCCCTAGAGTCAGCAGAGCCAGGCTGCCTGGCCAGTTACTGGCTTGTTGCAGCGTATCCTGACTGGCCTGACCGCCGAGAATGACCCCCAGACTGCCCAGAAAAACCGCCCGAAACCCCGGTTTGATGCCCACAGGCATACCTGCCAGAGAAACCAGCAGGTTGGCCAAAAGCGGGCCTAGCATCCAGGCCAGGGGTATTTGCAGAAAGCTGAAGAGCCAGCCTCCCAGGAAACCCACCGCCAGAGTTGTGATCAGTCTAAGCAGAAGCGTCCGAGACACAGGTCATCCGGGTCGGAGAAAGATAAAAAAGCGAGCCAAGGATAGCAGAAACACCTGCTGGCAGCTAAGCGCTGTTACCTTGGCTCGTTGCTAGAGGTAACAGCTTCGGGAAGAGAGGTTACAGATAGGGCGGCGTGCAAGCACTGACAAGAATGCACTCCTCTTGGCTTTTATTGCGAAAGCGGTGCGGCAGGCGGCTATCAAAAAGATAGGCATCTCCCGCTTTAAGAACCCGTTTCTGCTCGCCAACTGTCAGTTCGATTTCTCCCTGGATGACCAGACCCGCTTCTTCCGCCTCATGCTGGAGCATACTGCTGCCGGTATCCGCTCCGGGCGCATAGTGCTCATGCAAAAGCTGCAGCTGGTGATGCTGCATGTTACCCACCTGACGAAAACTGATGGCCCCCCGCGTCAGCGGCAGGAGCTCTTCGGCACGAAAAAACACCTGATCCTCCTGCGGAGAAGGCAGAGCAAAGAAATCCGCCAGACTGATGGGAAGGCCATCCAGTACCTTTTTCAGGGAAGCCACCGAAGGGCTGGACTGGTTGGATTCAATCAGGGAGATGCTGGCGTGGGTGACACCGGCCCGTCGGGCCAGCTCTCTTTGTGACAGCCCTCTTTCCTGGCGCAGCCTTTTTAGCTGGTGTCCGAGATTCAGTGTGTTGGAGGAAACATCCCGATTCATGATGATAAATGCACTCTTTTGAAGCCTGGAGATTTTTTATGATTACTTGGGGTGCAGTAATGGGCAGATGGTTAATTAAATTAACGCTTGACAGGCCCTGGTAACCGCTTTTTTCCAAGTTGGCCTAATTTATGCTTATAAATAGATTAAATTACTGAGGCTTTTATCTGTTTTCTTAAGCAAGAAGTGGGCCTTGGTATTACGAGTGTCAAATATATTTAACGCATCCGGTGATTCTGATAGGGAGGACAAGCGATGCAGGCAGGTGCTGAAAAGACACCCTTGGTCAGATTTAGCGGTGTGCAAAAGACCTTTGATGGTGAAAGCCTGGTGGTCAAAGATCTTAACCTGAACATCGCTGAAGGTGAGTTTGTCACCCTGCTGGGGCCTTCCGGCTCAGGCAAGACGACCTGCCTGATGATGCTGGCCGGGTTCGAGACGCCCACAGCCGGGGATATCTATCTGGGCGAAGAAAGGCTGAACAGTCTGCCGCCGCATAAACGTAATCTGGGCATGGTGTTTCAGAATTACGCTCTCTTCCCGCACATGACCGTGGAAGACAATCTGCGCTTTCCACTCAATGCCCGCAAGGTTCCCAAACCTGAAGCCGATGCCCGGGTTAAGAAAATTCTTGAGACCATCCAACTGGGTGAATTTGCCAAACGCCGTCCCCAGCAACTTTCCGGTGGGCAGCAGCAGCGGGTAGCTCTGGCCCGGGCTCTGGTTTTTGAACCCCGCCTGGTGCTGATGGATGAGCCCCTGGGGGCGTTGGATAAGCAGCTGCGGGAACAGATGCAGTTGGAAATCAAGCATCTTCACGAGCAGCTGGGTTTGACCGTGGTTTTTGTGACCCACGATCAAAGCGAGGCCCTGACCATGTCGGATCGGGTGGCCGTCTTTAATGATGGTGTCATCCAACAGATCGATACCCCCCAGAACCTCTATGAACAACCTGCCAATGCCTTTGTAGCCCAGTTTATCGGTGAGAACAACACGCTGATCGGACGGCTTGCCTCCCTGGATGGCGACTTCTGCCGTGTCGAAGCCGAGGGAGGGTTGGTTACCGGTGCGCGTCTGGTCAATGTTCGTGAAAAAGGGGCCTTGACCAGCTTGTCCATCCGCCCGGAAAGGGTGCATTTGAATGCTGCTGCTGAACAGCTGGAAAACCGGGTGTCAGGCCGTATCGAAGAATTCATTTATCTGGGTGACCACCTGAGGGTGCGTTGCTCACTTCCGGGCAGTAATGAGTTTATTGCCCGGGTTCCGGTCACCGACTCGGCGGCTCACTTGCAGGTGGGTTCCTCGGTGCTGCTGGGCTGGCGCAGTGAGGATGTGCGAGCGCTGGACTGTCCGGCTAACGATTGATTTCCCGCTACACCCCCGTAAAACCAATGAGGTGGAAAATGCTGAAAACCAAGAAAACATCCCGTTTCAACCTGCCAGCCCTGGCTGCGGCAGGCACCCTGGCTTCTGGTCTGTTGCTGGCCAGCACAGCCCAGGCTTTTACCGTAATCTCCTTTGGTGGTGCTTCCGGCGAAGCCATGCAGAAGGCTTACTATGGTCCTTTCCAGGAGCAAACAGAAGCTGAGTTGATCCCGGGTGACTACAATGGTGCCCTGTCGCGCATCCGGGCCATGGTGGAAACCGGCAATGTCAGCTGGGATCTGGTCGAGGTGGAGTCGCCCGAGTTGGTCCGAGGCTGCTTTGAAGGCATGTTTGAAATAGTTGACTGGGAGCGTCTGGGGCTGGAAAACCAGCTGATCGATGCCGCCGTTGAAGAGTGTGGCGTGGGGACTTTTGTTTGGTCCACCGTAATGGCTTATGACGCTGATCGCCTGGATGAAGCTCCCCAGACCTGGGCTGATTTCTGGAATGTTGAAAAATTCCCCGGAACACGTGGCCTGCGTAAAGGTGCCAAATACACCCTGGAATTTGCCCTCATGGCTGATGGCGTGCCTGCCGATGAAGTCTATGATGTCCTGAGAACCTCTGCCGGGGTGGATCGTGCCTTTGCCAAGCTGGATGAGCTCAAGGATCACATCCAGTGGTGGGAAGCGGGTGCCCAGCCGCCTCAGTGGTTGGTTGCCGGCGACGTAGTCATGTCCTCGTCCTATAACGGTCGTATCGCTGCGGCTCAGGAAGAAGGCCAGAATCTGGCGATTGCCTGGCAGGGCAGTGTTTATGATCTGGATTACTGGGCCATTGTATCCGGCAGTGATCACGTGGATACCGCCTATGATTTCATCCGTTTTGCCAGCCAAGCCGAAAACCAGGCTGTTTATGCTTCGGAAATTCCCTATGGTCCGGTCAATCCTGATGCCATTGCCGAGCTGAGCAGCGAACAGGCTGCGCGTATGCCTACAGCGGATGCCAACCTGGAAGGTGCTCTGGCCATGGATACTGCCTTCTGGGTGGATTATGGCGAAGAACTGGAACAGCGCTTTAATGCCTGGGCATCCAAGCTCTAATTGCTGGTGTTCGTCTAGATAGGATTAAGGGAGGCCCTGATGCCCCGGGTAATGTCTGCAACCGCCACCGAGGAAGTGACCGGGCGCGCACTGAAAAAACAGTTGCGCCAGGCCGAGCGGCTCAAAAAGATCAAGGCGCTGGCCTTGGTTCTGCCCCTGGTTATCTTCCTGCTACTGGTGTTCGTACAACCCATCTCCACCATGCTGGCGCGCAGTGTGGATAACTCCGAATTAATGGAGGTCATGCCGCAAACAGCCGCCGCCATTAGTGATTGGACGGGAGAGGGGTTGCCATCGGAAGCCGTCATGGCCGCCTTTGCCGAGGAGTTGCAAACTTCCCGGCGCGGTGGTGGCCTGGGGCGGGTGGGCCGCCGCCTTAATTATGAAGATCCGGGTTTTCGTGGCCTGCTGATGCGCACGCTACGGCGCCTGCCGGATGAACCTGCTGCTGCCTGGCAGACGGTCCTGCCGGAATTGGATCCTGCCTGGGGGGAAACATCAACCTGGCAGGCCATCCAGCGGGCAGCCTCACCGACAACGGATCGTTACTGGCTAGCTGCCGTGGATAGGGAGCGCTCATCCAGTGGTGAAGTCCAGCCGGTGGCCGAGGAGCAGCAGGTTTATCTGAGTGTTTTTGAAAGAACCCTGGTGATAGCGGGCAGTGTGACCCTGCTCTGCCTGCTTTTGGGCTTTCCGCTGGCCTATCTGCTGGCTACCTTGCCAACGGGAACCAGCAACCTGCTGATGATTTTTGTCCTCCTGCCTTTCTGGACCTCGCTATTGGTCAGAACGGCCTCCTGGATTGTGCTTCTACAAACCGGTGGGGTGATCAATGGTGGTCTTATGGGGCTGGGTTTGATCGATGAGCCCCTGCAACTGGTGTTCAACCGCTTTGGTGTGCTGGTAGCGATGGTGCATATTCTCCTGCCCTTTATGATTCTGCCACTTTATAGCGTGATGAAGGGGATTTCTCCCAGTTATCAGCGTGCAGCCATCTCCCTGGGTTGCCACCCCTTTGCTGCCTTCTGGAAGGTCTATGTACCCCAGACGATTTCCGGCGTCGCTGCCGGAACCCTGCTGGTGTTTATCATGGCGCTGGGCTATTACATTACTCCGGCTCTGGTGGGCGGCGCTTCGGACCAGATGGTCAGCTATTACGTGGCCTACTACACCAATACCACCAATAACTGGGGTATGGCGGCGGCGTTGGGAAGCCTGCTGCTGGTTGTCACCCTGGTGCTTTATCTGGTCTATCACCGTCTGGTTAACCAGCAACAGCTGGCAAGGAGTTAACCCATGGCTTTGCAACCCTATGCGTCTCCGGTGGAAAAAGCCTGGTACTGGTTTTTGCGGATTTTTTGTGCGCTGGTGCTGCTGTTTCTGATGCTGCCGGTGCTGGTGATTATTCCTCTGTCCTTCAATGGCGGCAGCTTTTTGACCTATCCGCTGGATGGCTTTTCCCTGCGCTGGTACCAGGAGATTTTTGATCCCCAGGGGCCCTGGTTGGCGGCGCTTAAAAACAGCCTGATCGTGGCACCCTTTGCCACGCTGCTGTCGATGGTTCTGGGCACGCTGGCAGCTGTCGGTCTGAATCGCGCTGATTTTCCTGGCAAGGGCCTGATTCTCGCCCTGCTGATTTCTCCCATGGTGGTGCCTCTGGTGATTGTGGCCGTGGGGATGTACTTCTTTTTTGCCCAGGTGGGCCTGTTGAATTCCTATAGTGGCCTGATTCTGGCGCATACTGTCCTGGGGGTTCCTTTTGTGGTCATTACCGTTAATGCCACCCTCCAGGGCTTTGATTTTAACCAGATGCGCGCCGGTGCCAGCCTTGGTGCCGACCCCCTGACGGTATTTTTCAAGGTAGTCTTGCCGCAGATACTGCCGGGTGTGGCTTCGGGTGGCCTCTTTGCTTTTGCCACCTCTTTTGATGAGGTGGTCGTGGCCCTGTTTATTGCCAGCCCTGCAGAAAGAACCCTGCCCATCCAGATGTTCTCCGGCATTCGTGAAAACATCAGTCCGGCGATTGCTGCCATGGCCAGCATCATGATTGCCCTGGCGGTTCTTCTGCTTTTGGTGATGGAGATTCTGAGGCGACGCAGTGAGCGTCTCAAGGGAGAGGCTGCGGTTTCCTGATTTTTGCAGGTGGCAATCCGCCTGCTTTAGGTGCTACCTTCTTGGAACCCGGGTATTTTTCTCCCCGGGGCAGCTGCCCAAAAAGGACTAGCCGTATTTAACATCCAGACAGAGAGTGTCTGTTAATTGCCCGAGTGGAGTAGTGGAAATGAGCAAAACCAATGAAGCTTTGATTGAGCGTAAAAACCAGGCGGTCGCAGCGGGCGTGGGTCTGGTGCATCCTATTTTCCTGGATTCAGCTGAAAATTCTACCGTGACGGATGTCGAAGGGCGTGAATATATTGATTTTGCCGGGGGCATCGCAGTACTCAACACCGGCCACCTGCATCCCAAGGTCAAGGCAGCCGTTAGCGAGCAGCTGGATAAACTCTCCCACACCTGTTTTATGGTGATGGGTTATGAGCCCTATGTGGATGTCTGCGAAAAGGTCAATCAACTGGCCGTCGGTTCTACTCCCAAGAAAACAGCTCTGTTTACCTCGGGTGCTGAAGCCGTGGAAAATGCCGTCAAGGTGGCTCGTGCTCATACCGGTCGTACCGGTGTGATCGCCTTTGGCGCAGCCTATCATGGGCGTACCCTGGCCACTCTGGCTCTGAACGGTAAAGTGGCTCCCTACGCTTCAGGTATGGGTTTGATGCCGGGTGATGTTTTCCGCGCCCAGTATCCTTGTGAGCTTCACGGTATTTCCACCGAAGATGCTCTGGCCTCGGTGGAGCGGATTTTCAAGTTTGATGCCGAACCCCAGGATATTGCCGCTATTATTCTTGAACCTGTTCAGGGTGAAGGCGGTTTTTATGTGGCCCCCAAAGAATTCATGGCGGCACTTCGCGAGCTTTGCGACAAGCATGGCATTGTCCTGATTGCTGATGAAGTACAAACCGGTGCCGGTCGTACCGGAACCTTCTTTGCCATGGAGCAAATGGGCGTCGAGCCGGATATCAGTACCTTTGCCAAATCCATTGCCGGTGGCTTCCCTCTTTCCGGTATTGTGGGTAAAGCCGATATTATGGATTCCATTGCTCCCGGTGGCCTGGGTGGTACCTATGGTGGTAGCCCCATCGCTTGTGCTGCTGCCCTGGGCGTATTCCAGGCTTTTGAAGAAGAAAAGCTGCTGGAGCGCAGCAAGCAGGTGGGTGAAACCCTGACCCGCGAGCTTAAAGAGCTCGCCAAAGACTATTCCGGTATTGGTGATGTGCGCGGTCTGGGTGCCATGGTGGCCATGGAATTCTTTACCCCTGAAGGCAAACCCGATAGTGAAATGCCGGGCAAGATTCTGGCCAAGGCACGCGAAAAGGGTCTGATTCTGCTGTCTTGTGGTCTTTACGGCAACGTGGTCAGAATCCTGGTGCCTCTGACGGTACCTGATGAACAGCTTAACCAGGGCCTGAAAATCCTGCGTGAATGCATGGCTGAGCTGACCTGATCCGGGTCTTTGCAAAGTCGGGCCAGTATTCCGGCTGAATGGAAAATCCCCCGCTAGCCGGGGGATTTTTTTTTCTTTATCAAAGGTGGATTGGAAAGCTCTGGTCAGCGCAGCCTCACCAAGCCTGGTCGTTAATCAGAGGTTTTCTGGCCTTTACCTAATAATTCGCTGAGCACTGCTTGGGTATGTTCACCCAAGAGGGGAGGTGCTGTGGCTGCATTAAGGTTTTCGCCATCAAAACGAATGGGGTTGCCGATCAGGCTGACTTCGCCTGCCTGGGGGTGGGGGCGGGTGATGGCCATACCTCGGTGTTGCACCTGGGGATCAGCAAAAACCTCTTCCAGGTTATTGATCGGGCCTGAAGGAACACCCAACGGCTCCAAGGCATCCAGCCATTCCTGGGTTTTACGGCTTTTAAGCAAAGGAAGCAGCAGATCGATGAGTTCCTGTCGGTTGGCCACTCTGCTTCGGTTACTGCTAAAGCGGGGATCTTCGGCCAGCTCCGGACAGCCGGCTTCCTGACAGAAACGCTGGAACTGACCATCATTGCCCACAGCCAGAATCATGTGTCCGTCCTGGGTGGCAAAGGCCTGGTAGGGGACGATATTGGGGTGGGCATTGCCCAGACGCTGGGGGACCTGACCGGAAGTCAGGTAGTTGAGCCCCTGGTTGGCCAGAACACCCACCTGGACATCCAGCAGGGATAGATCGATATGAGTGCCTTCTCCCGTTTGCTGGCGCTGAAACAGGGCCGCGAGAATGGCATTGCTGGCATACATGCCGGTAAAGACATCAGCAAAGGCGACACCAATTTTAACGGGGCCACCGCCAGGCTGGTCATCGGGCAGGCCGGTCAGGCTCATGACGCCCCCCATGGCCTGGATCATGAAATCGTAACCGGCTCTTTGAGCGTAGGGGCCATCCTGGCCGAAACCGGTGATCGAACAATAAATCAGTTGCGGAAACTGCTGGCGTAGGCTGGCGGCATCCAGGCCGTATTTTTTGAGACCACCCACTTTGAAGTTTTCCACCAACACATCACAGTGCTCCAGCAGGGCGATCAGGGTTTCTTGTCCTTCCTGGCTGGCAATATCCAGGGTGACGGATTTCTTGCCCCGGTTGCAGGACAGGTAGTAGGCGGCCTCTTCACTGTTCTTCAGCCAGGGCGGCCCCCAGTGGCGGGTATCATCACCTTTTTCCGGGCGTTCAATCTTGATGACTTCGGCACCGAGATCGGCCAGCTGCTGGGTACACCAGGGGCCAGCAAGAATACGGGAAAGATCAAGAATACGAATACCTTCCAGCGGTTTGGCCGGCATTGCTGCTTCCTCCAGATTGCAGAAAAAAGCTGCCCTGTAAGGGCAGCTCAAGGGGGGTAGTGCTTAGAAGAAAGCCTGAAGGCCTGTTTGCGCCCGTCCCAGAATCAGGGCGTGAACATCGTGGGTGCCTTCATAGGTATTGACGGTTTCCAGGTTGACCATGTGACGGATGACGCCATATTCATCGGAAATACCATTGCCGCCGTGCATGTCCCTGGCCTGACGGGCTACATCCAGGGACTTGCCACAGTTATTGCGCTTGATCAGGGAAACCATTTCTGGTGACCAGTTACCACTATCCATCAGGCGTCCTACCTGAAGTGCAGCCTGAAGGCCCAGTGCGATTTCGGTTTGCATGTTGGCCAGCTTGAGTTGCACCAACTGAGTCTGGGCTAGAGGACGACCAAACTGTTTGCGATCCAGGGTGTACTGGCGGGCAGCATGCCAGCAGAATTCGGCAGCGCCCAGGGCTCCCCAGGCAATGCCGTAACGAGCCTTGTTCAGACAGCCAAAAGGTCCTTTGAGGCCGCTGACATTGGGTAGGAGGTTTTCTTCGGGAACAAACGCCTTGTCCATCACCAGCTCACCGGTGATGGAAGCGCGCAGAGACAGCTTGCCTTCGATTTTGGGAGCGCTAAAGCCGGGCGTGCCCTTTTCCACAATAAAGCCTTTGATCTTGCCATCATGGGCTTCGGATTTGGCCCAGACGATGGCCAGGTCAGCAATGGGGCTGTTGGTGATCCACATCTTCTGGCCGGTCAGCAGGTAGCCGCCTTCGGTTTTTTCCGCACGGGTGCCCATGCTGCCGGGATCGGAGCCGGCATTGGGTTCAGTCAGGCCGAAACAGCCGACCAGCTCGCCTGAGGCCAGCCCGGGCAGGTATTTCTGTTTTTGCTCTTCACTGCCGTAGGCTTCAATGGGATGCATGACCAGAGAGGATTGCACGCTCATGGCTGAGCGGTAGCCGGAATCCACGCGTTCCACTTCCCGGGCGATCAAACCATAGGCGACATGCCCCATGCCAGCACCACCGTATTCTTCAGCTACGGTACAACCCAGAAGCCCCATTTCACCCATTTCCGACAGGATGTCCCGGTCAAAACGTTCTTCCCTAAAGGCTGTCAGTACCCGCGGCTGCAGCTTGTCCTGGCAATAGGACGCGGCGGCATCCCTGACCTGGCGTTCGTCTTCGGTCAGTTGTTGCTCAAGCAAAAAAGGGTCTTGCCATTGGAAAGAAGTCATCGTTTGCATACCTCAGGTTCAGCGTGTGAATGTCAGTCTTACTATAGATTTATTATAATAAATAGGAAAAAGCAAGTCCTGAGCACAAAAAGCTCAGCTGCCTACAGGAATCTGTATGCAAAAAGGCTGGGTGGGGGAGAAAATGCCAGCGGAGTTCGGGCCTGCACTGGCAAAGGCAGGAGAAGCTATCAGGCTTGGGAAGTGGAAACAGCCTCACCCTGACGGGTCGTGTTGAGGTTATCTTCGCGCCGGACCAGCAGCATCTTGTTCACACCTTCTTCCATGGCCATTTCAATATCAAACAGCGGGAAGGCGGGTTTGAGTCCCAGCAGCAGCTCACTGACAGGTGTGCCCTCATCAAAAACACCGATGGGCAGTTTGACTTGGCGTTTGAGTTTGCCGCCTCGGGTGGCATCCAGTTTGTTGATGGTGGTCCAGGCGGTGGCAAAGCGTTTTTCATCTTCGCGCAGGGGAATTTCGATGGTGTGGAAGTGGCGCAAAGCCAGATCCAGTGTCTGGCCGCTGAGCAGATGGCCGGTGAAATGGAGAATTCCCTTGTCCCGAAGGTGTTCGGCCAAGCCTTCAAGGTCATTTTCATCTTGAAGCGCTTGTTCCTTGACCAGGGCACGAATCGTCTTGGTATCACCCCAGACATGCTGCTGATCGATGTCCATGACTTCCAGCTTGGCCTTAAAAAAGTCATCAAAGCCGGAATAATAGCCCAGGGTCATATACTGACGTTCCATGATCTTCTCCGTAAAAAGAATAAAAATTAATCGAAGTCTGCGGGGTAATCAAGACTTAACACTACAACTTAAGAGGGGGTAGGCTTTTAGCAAGCCTTTTAATTTATCGGTATAATTGTGATTTTAAGCTCTCGGTGAATTCATGAATACGCATTTTGAAGGTTTGAGTTCTCCCCGCAAGATGAAGCGTTCCGACCAGATCGTTGAGGCCGTCAAGCGCTGGGTGGTGGTGAAGGATATTCAGCCGGGTGATCGTTTGCCCAATGAAAAGGCTCTGATGGAACTCTTTGAATGTTCCAAGGGAACGGTCAGAGAGGCACTTAAAGCGCTGGAAGTACAGGGCCTTATTCGGCTGAAAACCGGCCCCAAGGGAGGCGCAACCCTGGCTCAGGTTCCCTACCCCCTGGCTTCCCAACTGCTACGTAATTATCTTCATTTTCAGCATCCGACCGGTCCGGATATTTATCGACTGCGTAAACTGGTGGAGCCGGAATTGGCTGCGTTGGTGGTGGGGAGGCTGACCCCGGAAGATTTGCAGCTGATGGAAGAGCTGACCGAGCGTTGTGCCCAGGCACCGGCGGATTTTGAGGAAAGGTTGGAGCAGAGAATCGCGGAACTGGATTTCCATAATCTTCTCGCCGAGCGTTGTCCGGACCCCTTGTTGGCCTTTATCGGGCGTTTTCTTAACGATTTGATCAAGGACCTGGTGATCTTCCAGAAGGTGCATCTACCTGAGCAGGTGGAATTTTCCCAGGAGAACCTGGATTACCATCGGCGGCTGCTCAAGGCCTACCGGGCCGAGGATGAGGCTGAAGTGCGTGACCTGATGTATCGGCATATGCTGTCTGCAGAGAAGTTCAACAAGGAGCTGCAAGGCCAGTTGACCGGCAGTCTTTTAAGCCAGGGTGAAAGTCAGTTGCCCGGATGATATATTAGATAATTCAAAACTAGACGGACTGGTAGGTTTGAGATAGACTAGCAAGTCTAAACTGCTGGTCGGGTTGATCGTGAATCCGAACCTGACCTTAACAAGTGCCGATGAAGGGTGGATTTCATGTACCGCAAACATTTGATGGTTGGTTTACTGACTTGGGCTTTGACTCCGGCTCTCCAGGCAGCGGATCTTCTGGAGGTCTACCAGGATGCTGTGCAGGAGGATGCCGAGCTGGCCATTGAAAAAGCCCGCCTGGAACAGGCCAAGGCACAGATCAGCCAGGCAACATCCTATCTTCTGCCCCAGGTAGAGGCTTCAGGTACCTTCTCTCAGACCGATATGGATGGCGCACCGGAAACCTCGGAAAACCTGAATGTTACCCTTTCTGCCAACCAGGCCCTTTTCAATGCTGAAGCCTGGTATGGCCGCCAGGCCGCCGACAGCAGTTTTGCTGCTGTGGAAGCTCAATACCGTGATGCTGAACAGGGTTTGTTGCTTAGAGTGGCTGAAGCCTATTTTGAAGCCCTGCGTGCTGAAGACAATCTGCGCAGCCTGCAAGCTGAAGAACGTGCCATTCAACGACAGCTGGAGCAGGTGCGCGAGCAGCATGAAGTGGGTCTGATCGCGATTACCGATGTATTGGAAGCCCAGGCTGCTTATGACTCGGTCAAGGCCGCCCGCCTGGGTGCTGAGGGTGCCCTGATGATCAGCTATGAAGGCCTGGAGCAGATTACCAACCAGCGTTATCCTCAGGTGGCTACCCTGAGCGAAGACATGCCCATCAGCAATCCGATCCCTAATGACCGTCAGGCCTGGGTGGATACGGCACTGGAATCCAGCCTGAATCTGGCCGCTGCCCGTGCGGGCCTGGAAGCAGCCAACAAGAATCTGAGCTCGCGGCGTTCACGCCACCTGCCAACTCTTTCTCTGTTTGGTACCTACTCCCAGGACAGTGATGTCCAAAACCGCTATGGCGGTGATAATCAGCTGACGCTGGGCATTCAGGGCAGCCTGGAAATCTACGGTGGTGGTCGTACCAGTGCGGAAATTCGTGAAGGTAGCTACAGCCTGGAAGAAGCCCGCTACAATGCCGAGCTGGCGCGCCGCCAGATTCTGCAGCAGACGCGCAGTCTCTTTACCCAGGTCAGCACCAATGTCTTGACCGTGCAGGCCCGTCAGCAGTCCATCCGCTCGGCTGAAAGCGCCCTGGAAGCGACTCGTTCCGGCTATGAAGTCGGTACTCGTAATATCGTTGATGTGCTCAATGCCGAAAGAGCGGTTTGGTCAGCGCAACGCGATTATGATGCAGCCCGCTATGACTATGTAGTAAATTACCTGCGTTTGCAGCGTGCTGCAGGTCAACTGGATGTTGCCGATCTGCAGGAGCTGAATAACTGGCTTTCACTCGCAGGTCGTTAATGGCAAAAAAGAAATATCCGAAGTCTCCTCTGCATCCCCGATTCTGGCCAACCTGGTTGGCAATCGGGGTTTTGCATGTCTGTGCCCGCCTTCCCTGGAAATTGAAAATCCTTTTGGGCAAGGGGCTGGGCTATCTGGCCCTGGCTGTAGCCCGGGAAAGACGTCACTTTACCGAAGTGAATATCCGTCTGGCCTTTCCGGAAAAATCTCCTGAAGAACAAAAGCAGCTGGTCAAGGAGACTTTCCTGGCCAATGGCATCGGGGTGATGGAAATTGCTACAGGTCTCACCCGGGATGTCAGCTCCATGGCATCACGAATCACCTTTAAAGGCCGCGAGCATCTGGATCAGGCCCTGGCGGAAGGCAAGGGCGCTGTAATTCTTGGGATCCACTTTTCCGTGATGGATTTGGGCGGTGCCCTGCATGGTCTTTTCTATCAGGTGGATGCCATCTACAAGCCGCACAAGAATCCGGTTTTTGATCGCTTTATCCTCAAGGGAAGACAAAAACATTTTGACCAGATGACACCGCATCGCGATTTGAAAGGCCTGGTCCGCAGAATCAAGCAGGGGCATGCTGCCTGGTATTCTCCTGATCAGGATTTCGGGCGCAAGGTCAGTGTTTTCGCACCCTTTTTCGGGGTCAATGCCGCTAGCATTACTATGACAGCACGCATCGCCAAGATGACGGGAGCTCCGGTTCTTCCCCTGCGCATTCATCGTAACCCGGATAATTACACCTATATCCTGGAATATCTGCCTCCCCTGGAGAATTTTCCCAGTGGGGATGATGTCGCTGATGCCACCCAGGTGAATCAGGTGATCGAAACATTGATTCGTATCCATCCAGAGCAGTATCTATGGATGCATCGGCGCTTCAAGACGCGTCCCGATCCTCAGGACCCCAGCTTTTATTAGCCCTGTTTCAGCCCTTCGATTGATTGAGGGTGAGCAGTTGGGGTTCTGGCTTTTCCTCGTTAGAGCAGATCCACCCGCCGACAGGCCTTCTGCAAGCAGCCGTATTTTCCCTAGCAAGAGCCCGAACCTGCGTTCGGGCTTTTTTGTAGCCTGCCCCTAACTGGCTTCAGGTTCACTGGAAGAGCGGCGGTCGGGAAAAGCAGCCAAGGCTGGCGAGTCAGTCAGGTCTTTCAAAACCTGCCTGGTTTGTTTTTCTTGCTGCACCGAGATCGGCCCCTTTGCAGGCATAAAAAACCTGCCGCAAGGCGGCAGGTTTTAGAGGTTGGATGTTACTCAGAGGTTTTAGCTCTGGCTGGCCTCTTTCTTTCTCCAGCTGGCCAGATCATCCAGCAGCTTGTAGATCAGGGGAACAAAGACCAGGGCCAGGGTACTGGCAAAGATCATCCCGCCGACCACGACTGTACCGATTTCCTGACGACTGGCTGCACCGGCACCGGTGGCAAAAACCAGGGGCAGCGTACCGATGATAAAGGTCAGGGCCGTCATGATAATGGCACGGAAGCGTTGACGTGCTGCGGTGATGGCGGCTTCGGTGGAGGACATGCCGGTTTTACGGTTCTGGGCAGCAAATTCCACGATCAGGATCGCGTTCTTCGCCGCCAGACCGATCAGTACCAGCAGACCGACCTGGAAGTAGATATCGTTGGGGAAACCCTTGATCCAGGCAAAGAGTGCACCGCCAAGCACCCCGAAGGGGACGGCCGAGGCCACCGCCAGAGGCAGGGTCCAGCGTTCATACTGGGCTGCCAGGATCAGGAAGACCGCGAGCAGACCCATGGCAAAAGCGGCGGTGCCGGCATTGCCCGCTGCATCCAACTGGAAGGCTTCACCGATCCAGCCCAAGAGGCTGTTGCCGTCCTGGTTCAATTCCGCTGCTACTTCTTCCAGTGCTTGCTTGGCCTGGGCCGAGGTGTAGCCGGGTGCCGGGTCCGCCATGAGTTTGGCCGCCGGGTAGATATTGAAGCGGTTGATGATATCGGCACCACTGCTTCTTTCCAGGGTGATCAGGGAGCTGAGCGGAATCAGCTCACCGGTTTGCGAACGTACAAAGACCTTGCGCAGATCGTCCGGATGACTGCGGAAGTCCCCTTCCGACTGCAGGCTGACCTGCCAGAGGCGGCCAAGATAGGAGAAGTCATTGACGTACATGGAGCCAAAGGTGCTCTGCATGGCGGCAAAGATTTGATCCAGGGATACATTCAGTGCCTTGGCCTTTTCCCGATCCAACTGAGCTTCATAGCGCGGAATATTGGTATTCAGCGTGGTGCGGGCATTAGTCAGCTCGGGGCGGGCATTAGCTGCCTGGGCAATACGACTGGCCTGAGCCTGAATTTCTTCTGTCGTGGCTTCACCGCGAATCTGCAGATAGCCTTCCACACCACCGGTCAGGGAAAGCCCCTGGATGGGCGGCGGGGTGAAGGCAAAAATATTGGCATTTTGAATACCAAAGCCCATGCCCATGATCTTGCGGGCCACGGCAGCTGCCTGCTGATCTTCGCGTGGACGCTCGCTCCAGTCGGTCAGGTTGGCAAAGCCGAGCAGGGCATTGGTGCGCAGGGAGCCAGCGATGATGTCAAAGCCGGCAATGGAGGTGAATTCCTGCACTTCCGGAAGCTGAGTCAGTTGATTGGCCAGCTGATCACGTACGGCTTCTGTACGCGGCAAGGCTGATACCGGAGGCAGTTGGCCGATGACCAGAGCAACCCCCTGGTCTTCCGGTGGTACCAGACCATTAGGCAGGCGCTGCATCAACCAGCCGGTGGCCAGAATGAAACCGATAAACAGGGCAACCCCCAGGGTTTTCTGGCGCAGCAGAAGGCTGACCAGGTAGACAAAGCCACGGGTTAACCAGTCAAAGAAGCGGTTAAAGACCCTGAAGGGGGCTGCAGCTTCCTTGGGCTCCTTGTCCAGCAGCAGCGCACACATGGCCGGGGTTAGCGTCAGGGCTACTATGCCCGAGACCACTACGGAGACGGCAATGGTTACGGCAAACTGACGGTAAAGCTCGCCGGTCAGACCTTCCAGGAAGGCTACCGGAGCAAAAACCGCGACCAGTACCAGGGTCGAGGAAACCACGGCCCCGGCGACCTGCTTCATGGTTTCAATCGAGGCTTCACGGGCCTTCATGCTTTCTTCATGGATCAGGCGCTCGACGTTTTCCATGACGATAATGGCGTTATCCACCACGATACCGATGGCCAGTACCAGACCAAAGAGGGTTAGCAGGTTGATGGAGAAGCCCATCACCTGCATCCCCGCGAAGGTACCGATCAGGGACACCGGAATGGCTGCAACTGGAATCAGGGTCGCTCGGAAATGCTGAAGGAAAAGGAAGGTCACCGCCACCACCAGCGCAACGGCAATCAGCAGAGTGGTAATTACCTCCTGGATGGAGATTTCCACAAATTCGGTGGTGTCGTAAGGAATGGTGTAGCTGATCCCCTGAGGGAAGCGCTCGGAAATATTGACCAGGGTTTCCCTGACTCTTTCTGCAGTATCCAGGGCGTTGGCACCGGGTTGCAGGTAGACCGCCAGAGGAACTGCGGGGCTGCCGTTATAGGTAGCCGAGAGGTCGTAGCGTTGCGAACCCAGTTCTACCCGGGCCACATCACCCAGGCGCAGGGTGCCGCCATCCAGGTCGGAGCGCAAAATGACTTCTTCAAATTCGGCCGGGCTATCCAGAAGGCCGGGTGCTGCCACGGTAAAGGTAAATGCCTGGTCTTCCGGAGCCGGTTCAGCACCCAGTTGGCCGGCTGCGAACTGGGCATTCTGTTCGCGCAGGGCGGCAGCGACATCAGCAGGCGTCAGATCAAACTGGGCCAGCTTGTCGGGGCGCAGCCAGATACGCATGGCATAGTCCTGGGCACCGAAGAGGCTGGCTTCACCGACACCAGGCAGGCGAACCAGCTCGTCGATCACGTTAAGCAGGGCATAGTTACTGATAAACAGGGGGTCGCGTGAACTGTCCGGGGATTGCAGGACAGCTACCAGGAGTATATCGGTGGAGCGGGCCTGAACCCTTACCCCCAGGCTGCGCACCCTTTGCGGCAACTTGGGCAAGGCACTTTGCACCCGGTTGTTGACGTTGATGGCGGCCTGATCCGGATCAGTGCCCATGGCAAAAGTCAGGGTGATAGACAGGCTGCCCGCATCAGTGCTGGTGGATTCCATGTAGAGCATGTCATCGACACCATTGATTTCCTGCTCCAGCGGAGCAGCCACAGCTTCAGCAAGGACTTCGGCACTGGCTCCCGGGTAGTTGGCGGTTACCTGGATTTGCGGTGGTGCCACCTTGGGGTATTGTTCGACGGGCAGGGCGCGCATGGCTGCGGCACCGGCCAGAAGAATGATGATGGAAATGACCGAGGCAAAAATGGGCCGGTCGATAAAAAAGCGGAACATAGTTTATTCCTCTCCTTCAGGTGCATTGGTCACCTGAACGGCTGCGCCGGGATAGAGGGCCACCTGGCCATTGACCACCAGTTGCTGGCCTGCTTCCAGACCCGAAAGTATGACCTGGCGAGTCTCGACTACAGGCCCCAGTTCAACCGGTGCAGGCTGGGCCTTGTTGTCGTCAGAGACCAGATAAACCTGGGGACCTTCACGACCATCGGTAATGGCGGTTTGCGGAATGACCACTACATCTTCCAGTTTTTGTAGCACCAGAGAGAGGCGTACAAACTGGCCGGGTATGAGGGTGCCTTCCGGGTTGGGGAAGATGGCACGGGCGGAAACGCTGCCGGTGCGGGGGTCGATACTGCTATCGGTGAAATCCACCTGACCGGGATGCTCGTAGCTGGAGCCATCCGGCAATAGCAGGCTGGCCTGGAAACTCTGGCTTTCACCGGCATTGGCGCGTGCCTTGCGGGCCAGTCGTTGCACCGCAGCATCACTTTCAGGCAGGGCAAAGCGGACATGCACCGGGTGATTCTGGGTGATGCTGGTCAGTAGAGTGCCGGCATCCACCAGGCTGCCTTCTGACAGGGTTTCCAGACCGGTGATGCCGGAGATGGGTGCGGTCACTTGGGTATAGCGTAGATTGCGCTGGGCATCGGCAACAGCGGCTTCAGCCTGGGTCAGGCTGGCTTCGGCCAGTTCCAGGTTGGTGACTGCCTGATCTTTTTCTCGCTGACTGATGGAATTGCGAGCGTAGAGATCGGTGATACGGTTGAGTTCCCGCTGGGCCTGATCCAGGTTGGCGCGCGCTGTACGCCGGTTGGCTTCAGCAATCTGCAGGGCGATGGCGTAGGGTTCGGTATCCAGTTTGAACAGAGGGTCGCCTTCCTCGACACGCTGCCCTTCGACATAGAGGCGTTCTTCAAGAATACCGCCGACGCGGGCACGAACCTCAACCTGGCGAGAACCCTTGACCCGGCCAGCATAATCCACGCTGACCTCAACATCATCGGTACTGACAGGTGCCAGGGTGACGGGGGCGGGCGGCCTTCCCTGTTGTTGGCTGGCCTGGCCTGCCTCTTCGGAACTACAGCCTGCCAGGTAGATCAGTGGAATCAATAAAAAAGACAGCTTGATGCTGTTACGTTGTAGGGCAGCAATTGACATGCAGGTTTCTCCAGAGAAATGGGTTGCTGGCAGAAATGAACAAAAGTGTACTGACTAGTCCAGCAAGTTTAGACTTGTCGGTCTAAGCGGTCAAGAGGCCTCAGGGTTACAATGCTGAAAAAAACAAAGAACTTTCACTGGCAAGAGGCAGGCTGATGTCTTTATCCGCACCAACTTCATCAAGGCTTATCGAGGCCCTGGATGCCCTGGAGGAATGGCTGGTTATTGTTGATAGCCAGGCATGTATCCAGTTTATCAACCGGGGCTACGCCCTTTTTCTGGGGGTGGATCGGGAAGAGGTTTATGGCAAACCCATTGTCGAGGTGATTGAAAATACCCAGATGCACCGGGTTGTGGAGACCGGGCAGCCGGAGGTGTCCTGCCTGCAGGAGATCAAGGGGCGACACATGATTGCCAATCGCTATCCGATTTTTCGCCGGGGCAAGGTGGTCGGTGCGGTCGGCAGTGTGCTTTTTCATGACACCCATGAATGGCGGCAGGTGAATACCCAGATTAAATCCCTGGTTTCCGAGCTGGACTTTTACCGCAAGGCCCTGGATCAGGAGCAAACGGGAGCCCGCTACCAGCTGGCGGATCTGGTTGGGCGTAGTCCCCTGATTCAACAGTTGAACGAGAAGGTGAAAAAGGTTGCGGCCGGGGATGCTTCTGTTCTGATTCGGGGCGAGTCGGGAACGGGTAAAGAACTCTATGCCCATGCCCTGCATCTGCTTTCCGAGCGTTCGCGGGCTCCCTTCGTCAAGATCAATTGTGCTGCTATCCCCGAAAACCTGCTGGAAGCCGAACTCTTCGGTTATGAAGAGGGGGCTTTTACCGGGGCCCGTAAGGGTGGTAAGCAGGGCAAGTTCCAACTGGCTGCCGGGGGGACGCTGTTTCTGGATGAAATCGGTGATATGCCCTTGTCGATGCAGGTCAAACTCTTGCGGGTGCTCCAGGATCGGGAAGTCGAAGCTGTGGGCTCCAACCGCCTGGTCAAGGTGGATGTGCGCTTGATCTCCGCCACCCACCAGCCTCTGGAAAAACTGGTGGAAGCCGGTGAGTTCCGCGAAGATCTCTACTATCGCATCAACGTGGTTTCTCTGGAGTTGCCGCCTTTGCGAGATCGCCGTGAGGATCTGCCAGCTCTGGCAGAGCACTTCCTGCAGCGCCTGGCGCGGCGCACCGGACGCAGAGTGCCCAAGCTGACAGCCCAGGCCTTGACCCGCATGCTGGAATACTCCTGGCCGGGGAATGTCAGGGAGATGGAAAATGCGCTGGAAAGTGCTTTTTATCTATCACAGGGGCATAAGATCTCCCTGCATGCACTACCGGCCACCCTGACGCAGGGCGAGGGCGATCAGGTCTATCTGCCTTCGGGCAGTCTCAAGGAGCGCTTGGCTCTGGTGGAGAAGGAAATCCTGGAGGAAACCCTGAGAGCCTGTAATGGCAATCGCTTGCAGGCTGCCAGACACCTGGGAATCGGCAAAACCACCCTCTATGACAAGCTGGCCCGTTATCGAATTCCAGTCGATGAAGGCTAGGGATTCCGGGTTTCCGGAACCTTTCCGAAAATCCGGAAAGGTTTTTGTGCCCTGGCAGCTGTTTTTAAGTCTTTTTTTCCGGAAATTCGGAAAAATCACACCGGTTGTCGAGCATTATGCTTGACGTTTACGTCAACATTATTTCTAAGTTGTTGATTGTAAAAGGTTGCTCTGTTTTGGGCAGGCTTTTTGATTGTTAGTCGGCAGCCGTTGATAAAAGCGGTCACAGGCTTCATGACAACAAGCATAAAAAAACGGAGTAGCTCCATGATCAAGAAACCCCTAGCAGCGGCCGTCGCTGCCAGTTGCCTCGCTGTTTCTGCCGCCACCCTGGCTGAAGGCCCTCGTCAGATTGATGTTGCCAGTGTTTTCGATACCGGAAACTTCCTCGGTGCGGGTGCCAAGTACCTGGGTGACGAGGTAGAAGTCGCTTCCGGTGGTGATATCAAATTCCGGGTCTATGAGCCGGGTGATCTGGTACCGGCTTTTGAGGTTTTCAATGCCGTCTCCAGCGGTGCTGTTGATGCCGGTTGGGACTGGATGGGCTATTGGGCCGGGACCATCCCTCTCCTGAATCTCTACGGTGCCCTGCCTTTCGGCCCGACGCCCGAAGCCTTTGCCTCCTGGATGTGGTCCGGTGGCGGTGTGGATTATATTCAAGCGGAATACGATGACTACAACATCAAGGTTCTGCCCTGCTTTGTTTCGCCCCAGGAGACCGGTGGTTTCTATAACCAGGAAATCAATTCGGTCGAAGATTTTGATGGTCTGCGTTTTCGTATCTCCGGTCTGGGCGCGCGCGTCTTGAATAAATTCGGTGCGTCCACCCAGCTGATTCCCGGTGGCGAAATCTATCTGGCGCTGGAGCGCGGTCGTATTGATGCGGCAGAGTTCTCTGTGCCCCAGGTGGATGAAGTCATGGGCTTTGAGGACATTGCTAGCTACTACTACTTCCCCGGTTGGCATCAGTCGGCCAGCTGGTTCTCGCTGATCATGAACAAGAATGTCTGGAACCAGTACTCCGAAGAGCAGCAGGCGCAAATGGAAACTGCCTGTCGTTCCACCCTGGCCTGGTCGATGACTTCTGCCCCTCACCGTCAGGTGCAGGCGCTGAACGAGATGCAGGAGCGTAGTGATATCGAGGTGCGTCGCTTCAATGATGCCACCCTGAACGAGCTGAAAGCGGCCTGGGAAGAAGTGGTGGCTGCGGAAATGGAAGATAATCCCGAGTTCCGCGAAGCCTATGAGTCGCTGATGGCCCATGCCCAGCTGATTGAAGAGTGGTACGACCTGCAGGAGCTGCCCTAATGGAAAACGCCGTTCACCTGCGTGTGGCGGCGGCCCTGGAACTGGCATCCCGACCCCTTATCCGGGTCGGGATCCGGGTTGGGCAGGTGACCAGCTGGCTCGTTCTGGCGGTCATCGTTGCTGTCATGCTGACCGTCATCATGAATGCCCTGGGCATGAATGAACTCCTGCGTTGGGAGACGGATGTCTTCCTGTTTCGCGATGCTTTTACCATTAACTCGGCAACTGAGCTGCAATGGTACCTCTACGGCATTTTTGTGCTCTTTGCGTCCACCTATGCCCTGCACACCAATAATCATGTGCGCGTGGATCTCTTCTATCAGCGCTTTCCCAAGCGCATCCAGCATCTGGTGGATCTGGTCGGGCATCTGGTCTTTCTGATTCCCTTCTGCCTGCTGGTGGCCTATCTCTATTGGCCGCAGGTAGAAATGAGCTATGTCTCCGGCGAGCAATCCAATTTCGGTGGCCTGGGCGAGCGTTATCTGATCAAGGGTGCCCTGCCGCTGGCGCTGGTTTTTCTGGCCGTCAATGCACTGGGTCGTATCTTCCTGGGGCTGGCCCTGATACTTGATCCCCGACTTGAATCCAAGGAGTCCGAGCATGCTGGCTGAATACCTGCTACCACTTTTGATGGTGGCCTGCCTGTTTGGCGGGATCTTTACCGGCTACCCCGTGGCTTTTGTTTTGGGCGGGTTGGCGATAATTTTTGCCCTGGTGGGTGAGGTGCCTCTGCCATTCCTCGGCATGATGGGTTCACGCATCTACGGCGGTGTTCTGGAAAACTGGCTGTATATTGCCATCCCCCTGTTTGTGTTTATGGGCTTGATGCTGGAAAAATCCGGGGTGGCCGGGCGTTTGCTGCTCACCCTGCAGCGTCTGTTTGGCCGGGTTCGGGGTGGTCTGGCTATTTCCGTGGCTATTCTCGGTGTGGTCATGGCTGCCAGTACCGGGATTGTGGGGGCCTCGGTGGTGATGCTGGGGCTGCTGGCTCTGCCGGTGATGCTCAAACAGGGTTACCGGCAGGAGATGGCCTGTGGCGTCATCGCTGCATCCGGCACCCTGGGTATTCTGATTCCCCCTTCGATCATGTTGGTGCTGATGGGTTCGATCATGCAGCTATCGGTCGGGGATCTTTTCAAGGCTGCCCTCTTTCCCGGGTTGCTGCTGGGTGCCCTCTATGTGGTTTATCTGCTGGTAATGGGGCGCTTGAAGCCCGAGTGGATGCCCCTGGCTGACCCGGATGCCGAAGAAACTGATACCACGCCCCTGGCTTTTGCCCTTCTGCGTGATCTGGTGGGACCGGTCTTCCTGATGGTGACGGTGCTGGGGTCGATCATGGCAGGGATTGCCACGCCAACTGAAGCGGCGGCTATCGGGGCAGTGGGTGCGCTGCTGCTGGCCGTGATTGCCCGCAAGCTAAAATACGCCACCTTAAGGGATGTCTGTTACGACACCGCCAAGACCACGGCCATGATCATTTTTATCGTGGTGACTGCCACGGCTTTCAGCTTGATCTTCAAGCGCTTGGGTGGTGACTACATGATCATGGATCTGGTGGATTCCACCGGTCTGGGCCCCTACGGGTTGCTGCTGATGATCATGCTGCTGATTTTTGTGCTGGGTTTCTTCCTGGAATGGATCGAAATCAGCTATGTGATCCTGCCCATCTTGCTGCCGGTGATCGAGTTGATGGACTTTGGCATGTCGACTCAGGCGACCCTGGTGTGGTTTGCCGTGCTCATGGCGATCAATCTGCAAACCAGTTTTCTGACGCCACCCTTCGGTTATGCCCTTTTTTATCTCAAGGGGATCACCAAGGGCCAGGTGGAAATTACCACCATCTACAAGTCGATTCTTCCCTATGTGCTGCTGCAGCTGCTCGGGCTGGCGCTGTGCATTCTCTTCCCTGCCCTGGTGCTCTGGTTACCGGGCCTTGTGTAAATCTGCTGAGTTGACGGGAGTTGAAAATGTCAGGTAAACGCGTATTGATCACTGGAGCAGCCAAGGGCATAGGTTTTGAAGTGGCCAGAGCTTTCCTGGAAGAAGGGGCCAGGGTGGCCATTCTCGACAGGGATCAGGCTGCCCTGGACAAGGCTCTGGATCAGCTGGGCGGCCAGGGTGATGACCGCCTGGGGCTGGTCTGCGATGTAACGGATGAAGAGCAACTGCGTACTTCGGTCAGGCAACTGGTGGATGAGTTTGGTGGCCTGGATGTGTTGATCAACAATGCCGGGCTTCAGCATGTGGCTCCGCTGGAGGACTTTCCTTCCGAACGCTTCCGAACTCTGCTGGATATCATGCTGGTCGCGCCGTTTTTGACTTTGCAGGAAGTTTTCCCGGTGATGAAAAAGCAAAAAGGCGGGCGGATCATTAACCTTGCCTCCATCAACGGTTTAGTGGGTTTTGCCGGTAAAGCCGGTTATAACTCTGCCAAACACGGGGTGATCGGCTTGACTCGGGTCGCTGCACTGGAGGGGGCTGAGCATGGTATTACCGTTAACGCCCTCTGTCCGGGTTATGTAGATACCGAAATGGTACGCGGGCAATTGAATGATCTGGCCAGGGATCGCGGTGTTCCCCTGGAAAAGGTACTGGAAGAAGTGATCTATCCGCTGGTGCCGCAAAAACGCCTGCTCGATCCCCGAGAGATTGCTGACTACTGCCTGTTTCTGGCCAGTGGTCGCGGACGGGGTATTACCGGGCAGGCAGTCGTTATTGATGGGGGCTATACCTGTCAGTAGCCTTTCTAAAAAAAGCTGCATGCACGTCCAGGCGTGATGCAGCTAATGATTGAAAGCTGATGATGGCTTGCCTGGACAGGTAACTGCCCAGGCGTTTGCGGCTGTTATTTGAGCGGTTCTTTCAGGGGTTCCAGGGGCGTGGTATCCCGGCTGGCCAGGAAGGAGGGCCGGGGTTTCTGACCACTGAAAGGAGCCTTGCAGGCGTTTTTCACGCTGTTGTAAACAAAAAACAGATTGGTTCTGGGGTAGCTGGCCAGGTTGTCGGGCGAGCCATGCATGATATTGCTTTCATGGAAAACGATGGTGCCGGGCTTACCAAAGGCACCGGCCAGTCCGCCCCCTTCCTTGATCAACCAGTCCAGGCTTTCCACATTGGGTGTGCCTGCTTCCTGTTTACGCAGGGACATCTTGTAGTTGTCCTCGGGCGTGGTGCCTGCACAGGAGAGATAGTGTTTGTGCGAACCGGGGATGAGGAAAAGCGGGCCATTAAAGGGGTCGTTTTCCGTGAGCATGATCCAGCCGGTTACAGCGCGCATCTGGGGCATGCCATCTTCGACGTGCCAAGTTTCAAAATCGGAATGCCAGGGAAAGGAGCGCCCCTTCATGCCGGGTTTGACGTTAACCCGTGACTGATGCATGTAGACATCATCATTCAGTAGTTGGCGGGCGATATTGATCATTCTGGGGTCGCGCGCCACCTTGTGGATAAAATCACTGAAAAAGTGAGGCTGGAAAAGGGAGCGTAGTTCTTCGCTATCCGGCTCGATGACCATTTCTTCACGGCCTTTCAGGCGCTCTTTCATGGCCGTGAGTTCTTCCTGAATCGGGGCAACCAGGTCTTCTGCAGCACCCTCCAGAATAATAAAACCGTTTTCATCAAAGCTGTCGAGTTGTTGCTGATTCAGGGTGTAGTCATCTTTGTTCTGGTCGGCAGAACCCCAGACAACCGGGTCTACACGAGGAAGCCAGCGAGCTTCACCACCAGTGCGCGAAGGATAGAGATCTTTTACTTGCATATCCATGTTGAGTACCTCCTGAAAGTTTTCTTGTGTCTTTATTTCTCCAAAAAATGTTAGGGGCTGAAGCGCGATTTTCAGGCAGGCGGTATCGACCTGGCTGGAAGAGGCGTTCAGAATTTGATTGAGTGTGTCAAAATGTTTGGCCTGAGAAGGCCAAGAATAAATGGCAGACGAGAATAGCTGCCGGGATTGTTACTGCACTAGTTAATCTGAGGATAAGTACGATCAATTTCAAGACCCTGAACGTCAAAAAATACTTGGATTCGCTCCGGGCCAAGCGGCATCGCCAACTCCTCTGGCTGCAAGGTAGTCACGACTGGTGTCGAGTGCAAGCTCTGAACCTGATCAAGGAAGCCGGTTGGCAGCAGGGTTGGTGGGTCACTGCAGACCAGCAGCCGGTAGAAGGCCTGCCAAAGGGTATTCATCACCTCTCGGCCGCAGCTAGTCGCAAGGAATTGGGCAGTGAGCAGGCCTGCCTGGTATTCGATGCCTTCACGGGGCTGAGTCCGGATTCATTGGGTGCTCTGGCGGGTACGTTGAAGGCGGGGGGCTTACTGCTTTTGCTAACACCGGAAAACTGGTCGCAATTCCCTGATCCTGATTACCGGCGTTTGACTCCCTGGCCCTGGCAGCCAGAGCACTTGTCCCGGCGTTTTTTGCAGCGTTGCCAAGGGCTGCTTGCTGATTTGCCCGGCGGCTATTGGCGTGAAGGCGAAGCTGCGCCTGCTTGGGCCGACCCGGATGCCTGGTCTCTGGCAGCGGACGTTGCTGATGAGGCCGAAGCCATCACTCTGGATTGGGGAGCTAAAACCTCGGATCAGGAGGCTTTGATAACCAAGCTGTTGGCTGCCTGGTCCCTGCCTTCTCCACCTGCTCAGGTCATTACTGCCAATCGGGGGCGAGGCAAGAGTTCAGCCTTGGGCCTGGCAGCAGCGGCCTGGTTAGAACAGCACCCGGATCAGACTCTGGTCGTGACCGCACCCACGGCACTGGCCAGCCAAACGCTTTTCTCCCAGTTTAATGCCCGGCTTGAAGGCCGGGGTGTGAAGGGGTCACGGTCGGGGCAGCTTCGCTTTATGGCTCCAGATGCTCTCTTGCAGGAAAAGCCTCAGGCAAATCTGGTATTGGTCGATGAAGCGGCCGCCTTGCCGGTCCCTGTATTGAAACAAATCCTGGATTTGTGGCCCGCCAGTGTTTTTGCGACTACCCAGGCTGGCTATGAAGGTAATGGACGAGGGTTTGCACTGCGTTTTACCCGCTACCTGCAAGACCAGGCTCCCGGTTGGCAAGAGCACAGCCTCAACCAGCCCATTCGTTGGGCCGCTGATGACCCCCTGGAATTTACTGTTAACCGCCTGTTAATGCTGGATACCCGCTTGCCTGATCCTCCAGAAGGCGAACACCCGGCAAGTATTGCCTGGCTGGATCGCGATGAGTTGGCGACCGACGAAAAGCTATTGAGGGAGGTGTTTGGTCTACTGGTTCTGGCCCATTACCGAACCACACCGGATGATCTTCGCCAACTGCTGGATACACCCGGTGTGCGCCTGGCCATTATGCGCCAGGAGGAGCTACCTCTGGCTCTGGTCTGGATTCAGGAAGAAGGCGGGATGGATGCAGAGCTGGCGCAAGAAATCTATCTGGGTCGCCGACGTCCTCAGGGACATCTGTTGGCTCAATCCCTGGCATTTCATGCTGGTCAGCCCCAAGCGGCAGAAGTCTCCTGGTGGCGTATCCAGCGCATCCTCGTACATCCGCGACTACAAAGGCAAGGGCGAGGTCAACAGTTGCTGCAATGGGTGCTGGAACAGGCAGTATCCAGTGGGGAGCAGCAGCCGGATTTGCTCGGCAGCAGTTTTGGGGCAACTCCGGAATTACTGCCCTTCTGGCAGAGTGCGGGTTTCCAGGCTGCTCGTTTGGGAATAACCCGAGATCAGGCCAGCGGTGAGCATACCCTGCAGGTTGTTCGCGGTTTGACGTCTCGGGGCAAATCGCTGGAAGCAGATTTGAGCCAGCGCTTTGCTCAGACCCTGCCCGACCAGTTGCAGCAGCCACTAAAAAACTTGCCCGCTGATCTGGCCGCCGAGCTGTTAAGGCAGCCGGGTTATGATGCTGGCGTACTGCTGGCGGCGGATCGGCGCGAACTCAAGGCATTTAGTGAAGGGCATCGCCCCTGGGCTGTCACTCTCACTGCTTTGAAAAAATGGTTTCTGGCTGTTGTTAGTGATCCCGCCCGGGAGATCCCTTTAGCTGATCGACGAGCCTGGACGGGCCTGCTGTTTTTGGAGTGGTCACGCCCCCAACTGGTGAAGGCTTTGCGTTTGTCCGGTAAAAAACAGCTGGATGCCTGGTTGCGAGCCAGTTATCAACGCCTGGACTCGAGCCAAGAGTAGGCAGGAGGGCGCTTTTATTTTAAGATGCCCTGCTTATTTAACTGGTTTTTTAATGGGGAGTTGTTCATGTCCGGTCGTTTTCTCCTGGCTCTGGTGATGACAGGGCTGCTGACTTTGGTTGCTAGCAGCCAGGCAGTAGCCGAAAACAGCCATGCGCTGGGCTATGATGTTCTGCGCCAGGTCGACCAATCGGTGGATGGAGGACAGGTTAACCTCAATTATCAGCTCTCCCTGGGACGGCGTTCCGGCCTGGTGCTGGGGCTTGCCTCCGGGGATGATTTTCAGGTCGCGGAAGTGGCTTTCAAGCGCTATAACGAAAAGTACCTGAGCGGCACTTTCTTTCAGCTGGGCGCAGCCTATTGGGATAATGGTGAAGAGGTCTCCGAACTGGTCACCGATTTGCGCCTGGGTTATGAGCTACCACTAACGCCCTGGATGGTCGCTTCAGCTGCCATCAGTGGTATCTACGGTTTGGATCACCCCATGACCGGCAAGAGTGGAGACCCGCTGTTTCGTCCCCACTTGGGCGTGATGATTCACTTTTAATTAACTTGTTTCCGGACGCAGGTGAGCTTCCAGTGAAGCACGAAGTTCGCCTTCGATGGGCTGGGATGCCTTGTTGGTAAAGCTGTAATAAACCAGCGTTGCCTGGCCCTTGGCTCCCAGTGTGCCTTCCTGCCAGGCTTCCTGGCCGACGGTGAAAGAACTTTTACCGACTCGCTCGATATAGGTTCTGATTTCCACGTCCTTGCCGTAAAAAAGCTCACCAACAAAATCCACTTCAATTCGGGCTAGAATCAGTTCCCATTTTTTTGGGTCCAGGTCCGGCGTGAAGAGTTTGAAGACATCGTTACGAGCCAGCTCAAACCAGACGGGCAGGCGGGTATTGTTGATATGTCCCAGGGCATCGGTATCGGTGAACCCTGGGGTTAAAGCGTAGGTAAACATGATGAACTCCCTTGATCGGTTGTTAACTTACAAAAAAACAGCAAGATAAATCTCACATTTGCACTTGTTGACGTTAACGTAAACTCAAACTTGATCCAGGGCAAGAGAAAGAAGCATTAAATTAGAGATTGCTTGAGGGCTAGCATGCTTAAAAATTTTCGTATTCAGCACAGAATCTGGTTGATTAATCTGTTGGCTGTAATCGGAATGGTGATCATTCTGATGATGGCGGTCAATCGCCAGTACAGCGAAATGGAAGATCTTAAACTTCAGGAAATCCGCCATCTGGTGGATGTGGCTGAAGGGGTTGTCCGTGATTACCAGCAGCAGGTGGAAGCCGGAGAATTGAGTCTGGAGGAAGCCCAGGCCGATGCACTCAGACGTATCAGTGCCATGACCTATGGTGAAGATAATGACTATGTCTGGGTTCAGAGTGCTGATGCCGTCATGTTGGCCCACCCCAGCCCTGATTTGATCGGGCGTCAGCTGATGGGACTCAAGGATGTCAACGGCAAGCCTTTCTTCAAAATGTTCACTGAAGAAGCCCTGGAAACCGGTGAATCGGTGATGCCCTACTACTGGAATCGTCCGGGTAGTGAAGAGCCCCAGCCCAAGCTGTCTTATGTGCGCTACTACCCCGAGTGGGACTGGATGCTGGCGACCGGTGTCTACATTGATGATATCGATACACGTTTTTATGCCAGCCTGACCGAATTGAGTGTCATGACTGCTGTGGTTCTGCTGGTGCTTCTGGGCGTTGCCGTGGTGATTGCCCGCTCGATTACCAAGCCTTTGGAAAATACAGCCGCTGCTCTGGCCAATATCAGCAAGGGTGATGGCGATCTGACGGTGCGCCTGACCGAGAAGGGTCGTGATGAGGTCGCCGAGGTGGCGCGTCACTTCAACCACTTTGTTGAAAAAATCCAAACCCTGGTCAATGAAGTGCGTTCCTCGGTCGGCTCGGTGGCTGCCGCTGCCGAACAATTGGCTACCGTTTCCGAACAGGGGCACCGCACCCAGGAACAACAGACGCAGGAAACCGATCAGGTGGCTGCGGCGATGAACGAAATGAGTGCCAGCTTTCATGAAGTGGCGCGTAATGCTAGCGAAGCTTCCGATGCGGCCAACGATATGGATGAAGCGGCGCTGGAAGGGAGCAGCAGCGTTGGTGATGCCACTACAGCCATTAACCATCTGGCCGAGCAGGTACAAAAGTCCACTCAGGTGATCCACAAACTGAGTAAAGATACCGAGAATATCGGCACCGTGCTGGATGTCATCAATGGGGTGGCCGAGCAAACCAACCTGCTGGCCCTGAATGCTGCCATCGAGGCGGCACGAGCCGGGGATGCCGGTCGCGGTTTTGCCGTGGTAGCTGATGAAGTTCGCTCCCTGGCCAGTCGTACCCAGGAAAGCACTCAGGAAATCCATCGCATGATTACCGAGCTGCAGGAAGGTGCGGGTGAAGCGGTGAAAGTCATGGATGCCAGCCTGAGAGATACCGAAGCGACGGTAGCCGCGGCACAAAAAGCCGGTCATTCTCTGGATTCCATTGCCTCGGCGGTGGAGCGAATTCGGGATATGAACCAACAGATCGCTACGGCTTCCGAGCAGCAGGCCTCCGTGGCTGAAGAAATTAATGAAAACGTGGTAAATCTGGTCAATCTCTGTGAAGAAAGCAGTAGTGCTACCGGAGATACGCAAACGGCCAGTACCGAGTTGACCTCCCTGGCCGAACAACTGCAAAGGCTGGTCGGCCAGTTCCGGGTGTAATATGAATTTTGATTTTTCTACGCCCTTGAACCGCAAGGGAACCGCGAGTCTCAAGTGGCAGCGCTACCAGGACCAGGACATTCTGCCCATGTGGGTGGCGGATATGGATCTGGCTGCGCCTCCAGCCGTTCAAAAGGCTCTGGGCCAGGCTGTGGATCTGGGTGTTTTTGGCTACGGTGAAATACCGCCAAGTCTGGTTCAGGCTTTTCTGGACTGGTGCCAAAAACACTACGCTTGGCAACCGGAGGCTGATTGGCTGGTCTGGTTGCCGGGCGTGGTGCCGGGGTTCAATCTTGCTGTTGAAGCCCTGGTGAAAGAAGACGAGCAGCTGCTGATCCAGACGCCGGTTTATCCGCCGCTAAGACTGGTGGGTAAAGCCAGGGATCGCCGGGTTCAGGATGTAGTCCTGAAACCCTCGGCAGTCGAAGGGGGGCACTGGGATCTGGGCATGGATCGTCTGGCCGAGGAAGTGGAAGACGAGACCCGCGCTGTTCTTCTTTGCAATCCCCAGAACCCGACCGGGCGCATCTATTCGCGCCAGGAACTGGAAAGCCTGGCCGAGGTGGCTGAAGCCAAGGATTTGCTGGTCATCAGTGATGAAATCTGGGCGGACCTTTTGCTGGAAGAAGGTGCCCGGCATCTGCCCTATCCGGCCATCAGTGAGGCTGCGGCCCAGCATTCGGTGACCCTGATGGCACCGAGTAAAACCTTCAATATTGCCGGTCTGTCCTGTGCCCTGGCGATTATTCCCAACCCCGAATTGCGGCGTCGTTTTCGGCGCAAAATGCGTGGCTTGATGCCGGATATGAATTATCTGGGCCTGCTGGCTGCCGAAGCTGCCTGGGGGCAGGGTGAAGACTGGTTGCTGGCGCTACGCCAGCACCTCAATGGCAACCTCGATCTGCTGGAAAGCTGGCTGCAAGATCCCCAGCATCCCCGGCGTGGAAAAATTGGTTACAGTCGTCCCCAAGCCACCTTTGTCGCCTGGCTGGATGTCAGTCAGTTGGGACTGGATAACCCCTATCAGGCCTTTTTGGATGCGGGGGTGGCCCTGTCACCCGGCGAACCTTTTGGTGATGCCAATTACCTGCGTATTAACTTTGGCTGCCCGGCTGCTCAATTGCAGGAAGCCTTGAAGCGCATGGCCAGGGTGGTGGATTCTCCCGTATAACCCGATCAGGAGAGACCGGTGACTGCTCAAAGCTTGACCACTTTAAAGCTGATAACCGGGCAGTTGAGCGGCATTTCTTTCAAGTTTGAGCCCGGCGAACTGGTCTGCCTGTCGGGGCCTTCCGGTTCGGGTAAAAGCTGTTTTCTTCGCGCTCTGGCCGACCTCGACCCTCACCAAGGAGAGGTCTGGCTGGGGGACCGCGAGCAGCAGAGTTATTCGGCCCATCTGTGGCGGCAAAAGGTCCGCCTGCTGCCCGCTGAAAGCCAGTGGTGGCAGGAGCGGGTTGGTGATCATTTCCCGCTGGATTTTGATACCTCCCAATTGCTTGACTTGAACCTGCCCGCCATGGCGCTGGATTGGTCCGTGGCCCGCTTGTCATCCGGCGAAAAACAGCGTCTTGCCTTGCTACGTGCCCTGGCCTGGACACCCCAGGTACTGCTTCTGGATGAGCCCACCGCCAATCTGGATGCGCAAAGAGTGGCCCAGGTTGAAGATTGGCTGCAATACAAGATTCGCCAGGAAGGCTGGCCGGTGATTTGGGTTTCCCACGATACCCAGCAGATCAAGCGTCTGGCTGATCGTCATCTGGAAATCCGGGCAGCAACTATCCGGGAGGTGCCCCTTGCAGGTGATTGAGCTTTCCTGGTGGCAACTGAGCCTGGCCGTGGTTTTATTGCTGCTGCTGGCTCTCATCACCCATCTGAACCGTTTGGGGTTGGCGCGCAGTCTTGTGATCGGAGGCTTGCGTACTATCCTCCAGCTGAGCCTGATCGGGCTGGTGCTGGAAACCCTCTTTGCGGCTAACTCCTTGCTCTGGGTCAGCCTGCTGGGGCTGGCTATGCTACTGCTGGCCGGGCGCGAAGTCATGGCGCGGCAAAAACGCCGCCTGACGGGTTTCTGGGCTTACGGAGTGGGCACCCTGTCGATGTTTGTCTCCTCCTTTTCGGTCACTCTGCTGGCCTTGATTGTGATCATCGGGCCGGACCCCTGGTATACCCCGCAATATGCCATCCCGCTTTTGGGGATGCTCCTGGGTAATACCATGACGGGGGTGGCCATTAGTCTCGATCGCCTGACCGAACTGGCCTGGCAGCAGCGTCAGGCGATTGAATGCCGACTGCTTCTCGGACAAACCGGGCAGGAAGCACTCGGCCCGATACGTCGGGAAGCGCTGCGCGCAGGCATGATTCCCAGCATTAATGCCATGGCTGCAGCGGGCATTATCAGTCTACCCGGCATGATGACCGGACAAATCCTGGCAGGTACGGCTCCGGCCCTGGCGGTTAAATATCAAATTCTGATTATGCTGCTACTGGTTCTGGGGACGGGTTTGGGCAGTTTTCTAGCAGTGGTGGGCGGCAGTCGCCGCTTGCTCGATCAACGCGAGCGGCTGCGTCTGGATCGTTTGCGACAGCCAGAAAATAGCTAGTCTGCTTGGGTTTTGAAGTGAGAGAGAACTAGAGGGGAGACCAGGTCTCCCCTGGGATGGCGCTCTAGAGGTCGTCCATGCGCTCTGTCTGAATCACCAGTCGTCGGGTTTCTGTGTCTTCCATCTCCAGCAGAAGCTGCATGAGTTCTTCTGCTTCAGGAATATCCGCCCTGGCCAGCAGGGTCTGGTAGAGAGTGATGATGTCTTCATGATAGGAGAAGACTTCCCGGCTAATGGCGTTTGCATCCATTTGCAGGTAGCGGCCGTCACACTCTGGATGAGCCCGGACCTGATCATAGGGCACATAATCAAAAATATAGGTGTTGGCGACCTTGGGATCGGAACGCTCTTCAGCGAGCACAACTTTCTTTTCCATCTCTTTTTCCTGACCCGCCAGATAGCTCAACAGCATTTTGGCGCGCTCATCGGTATGCTGGTCTGCGTCTGCGGCCAAACACTCAGCCAGCCGCAGGTGTTGTTGTCGGGTCCAGTCCACTAGATCGGCTAGAGTTTTTATTTGCATAAAGCTCTCCTTTTACTGTTTCCAAAAAAATGCTCACTCTTGTTTCTGCCCCAAGGGGATGAAACGCAGCCGCAGCGCATTGGCGATGACACTGACGGAAGATAGCGACATGGCAGCTGCTGCAAAGATGGGGGATAGCAGAATACCGGCAAAGGGATAGAGAATCCCGGCTGCTATGGGCACCCCGGCGGAGTTGTAAACAAAGGCAAAGAAGAGGTTCTGGCGGATATTGCGCAGGGTGGCCTGAGACAAGCGCCGGGCCGTGACGATCCCTTGCAGATCACCGCGCAGCAGAGTAATGCCTGCACTTTCAATGGCAACATCCGTACCGCTGCCCATGGCTATCCCCACATCGGCGGTTGCCAGGGCAGGCGCATCATTAACGCCATCACCAGCCATGACCACCACTCGACCTTCATCTTTCAAGCGTTGAATGACCCTGCTTTTGTCTTCCGGCAGGACCTCGGCTTCCACTTCATCAATGTTCAGTTGCTTGGCCACAGCTTTTGCGGAGGTGGGGTTGTCACCGGTCAGCATCACCACTCGAATGCCTTCTTTCTGCAGAGCGGCAATCGCAGCTTCTGAGGTTTCCTTGATGGGATCGGCAATCGCCAGAAGACCGGCGGGCTGGCCGTCGACTGCGGCAAAAATAACCGTTGCCCCTTCATTGCGTAGCTGTTCGGCTTTTTCTTCATAGTCAGCCACGTTGACGCCTTCATCCTCCATCAACAGGCGGTTGCCCAAGAGAATGCGCTTGTCATGGATGTAACCGGTTACCCCCTTGCCGTTGGGAGAATCAAAATCCTTGGTTTCGGGTAGTTGCAGCTGCATTTCCTGGGCATGATCCACAAGAGCTCGAGCCAGCGGATGCTCACTGCCTTTTTCCAGACCGGCTGCAAAGTAGAGTAAATCCTCCTCACTGAAGCCTTCGGCTGTGACCGACTGGGTCAAGCGGGGCTGGCCTTCAGTCAGGGTGCCTGTTTTATCCACAACCACTGTATCGGCTTTTTCCATGAGTTCCAGGGCTTCAGCATCACGAATCAGAACCCCGCTTTGGGCACCGCGTCCGACCCCGACCATAATCGACATGGGTGTCGCCAGACCCAGGGCGCAGGGACAGGCAATGATGAGCACGCTGACGGCAGCAATCAGGGCATAGGTCATGGGTGGCTGGGGCCCCAGGAAGGACCAGGCAATAAAGGTGATAATCGACACCAGAATCACTGCAGGGACAAACCAGCTGGCCACCTTGTCAGCCAAGCCCTGGATGGGGGCTCGACTACGCTGGGCACTGGCTACCAGCTGCACGATCTGGGACAGCAGGGTATCCTGACCCACCTTGTCGGCACGCAGGATAAAGCTGCCCTGTTGGTTGATACTACCGCCGATCACGGCATCACCGGCTTGGCGCTTAACTGCCAGGGGTTCGCCGGTCACCATGGATTCATCAATATTGGAACTGCCTTCCAGTACCTCTCCATCCAGGGGAACCTTGTCGCCCGGGCGAACACGCAGGCGATCGCCAACCTGGACCTGATCCAGGGTGACTTCCTCTTCCTCGCCCTGATCATTGAGTCTGCGTGCAGTGGCCGGGGCCAGATCCAGCAGGGCCTTGATGGCGCCAGAGGTTTTTTCCCGGGCTCTTAATTCCAGAACCTGCCCCAAAAGCACCAGAACAACTATGACTGCGGCTGCTTCAAAATAGACCGCCACGGAACCATCTTCCTGGCGAAAGGCTTCGGGAAAAACGCCTGGAGCCAGGGTGGCAACCAGACTGTAGATCAAGGCAACCCCGGTACCCAGAGCGATCAGGGTGAACATGTTGAGGTTGCGGCTGATGACGGATTTCCAGCCGCGAACAAAAAAAGGCCAGCCGCACCAGGCCACCACGGGGGTCGCCAGCAGCAGTTGCACCCAGTTGGAAGTCTGGGGAGCGATATACTGATGAATAGCAAACAGGTGGCCACCCATTTCCAGCAGAAAAACAGGCAAGGCCAGAACCAGGCCAATCCAAAAACGCCGGGTCATGTCTTTAAGTTCGGATGAAGGGCCTGTATCCGGAGTGACCTGCTCGGGTTCCAGCGCCATGCCACACTTGGGGCAGTCACCCGGCTCGTTTTGGCGTATTTCCGGGTGCATGGGGCAGGTGTAGACACTCCCCGGCGGGGCTGGTTTCTCCTCTTGTTTGCTGGAATCCAGAAAGCTATCCGGGTCCTTTTCAAAGCGGTGTTGGCAAGAAGACGAGCAGAAATACCAGGTTTTTCCCTGGTGTTGGCTGCGGTGCTCCGTTTTTTGTGGATCAACCTCCATGCCGCAGACAGGGTCTTTGGCGGTAGAAGCTTCAGAGGCTTCCTCGGAAGACGAATGGTGGTGATGATGGGCATGCGTCTGTTCGGACATAAAATCCTCCCAGTCAGGTGCTTGTTCTTTGACCACCCCCAAGGCTTCAGGGGTGGCTGAATTGAACTGCTGATGCAGCCTTGATAGCTACTTTGCTTTTAACGCGGCGTGGGCGGTTTGGAGCAGCAATGTGGCTGGTGCTTGGCATTGGCCCTGGCATTTTCATCGGTAAATCGATACCAGGAGATTTTTCGCCGCGTCCACCAGCTGTTTTTAAGGTAACCGCGATAGCTTTTGATCAGCTCCAGCGTCTGTTGGGTTGACCAATAGCGGGCATCATAAGTCAGGTGTAGCAGGTTTTTATCGGATCGACTGGCCTGGTCAACGGCTTCCAAGCGATTGAGCCCTTCAAGCAGCTGTTGCCACTGGCTTTCTTCCAGCCCTTCGAGAGGGAGCTTACGGCGCATCAGGTAGGCCCGATCCGGGCTTTTGGGGATTGAAGTGGACATCTTGTTTCTCCTCAATTCATGACCCTGTTCTAGTCAGGGCAACTGGCGTTAACGGTTTTTCTTCTGACTGAGGGGCAGCCAGGCAGGTTGATCAACGTCAGGAAAGGGTTTGAGGAGGCGGTGTCAGTGCCGGAATAAAGGGGTTGATGTAGCCGGGAGTTCCGGCAAGGCTCGGTGCTGTGGTGATAGGCACAGAAACAGGTGTTGGTAGAGTGGGCAAGAGAACCAGCCCCAGATTACAGCTACTCAAATGGTTGCTGGCTAGACAAACGGAGGTAGCAGGATGACAGGGGGCGGGCGTTGAGTCGGCAATAACAGCGCCAGAAGACCCCAAGGCATTGAGGCCAGGAGGAAAACTGGCTGGGTGAGGTGTGGAGGCCGCAGTCAAGGAGCTGCTCGCTAGAAGAAGGAGCAGAACCAAGCAGAGCAAACCTGTTGGCCTTGTAAGGGGCATGGGCCTCCTTTTACTCGGAAAATCAGTGCCTAACATCAGTTATTGGGACTCCTGTTCAGGTTTCAAGTTCCTTGCCAATCCAAGTGGTAAAGACGCAGGTTTGGGAAAAAGGTCTTAGTCAGTGTTTATCCGGGTCATAAAAAGATGAAATCGGTCAGGGTTTGCTGATTTGCCTGCTGCTTGACTAGATTGAAAAGGAACATTTCCTAATCCAAAGAAAAGGAGCAGCCAATGACACGCGTTTTGGTTCTCTATCATTCCATGTATGGCCATATCGAAACCCTGGCTCAGGCGGTTGCTGAGGGGGCCAAAAAAGTTTCCGGCGTTGAGGTGACCATCAAGCGGGTTCCCGAAACCATGGATGCCGAGGCTTTCGAAAAAGCTGGCGGTAAAACCGACCAAGCTGCTGAGGTCGCCCGTCCTGAAGAGCTGGCAGACTATGATGCCCTCTTGCTGGGGACACCTACCCGCTTTGGTAATATGTCCGGCCAGATGCGTAATTTTCTGGATCAGACGGGTGGCCTCTGGGCCAAGGGGGCCCTGGCTGGCAAGCTGGCCAGTGTGTTCACATCTACCGGTACTGGTGGTGGCCAGGAGATGACGATTACTTCCACCTGGACGACCCTGGCTCACCACGGCATGCTGCTGGTGCCAATTGGTTATACCAACCCGGATCTGTTTGATATTTCGCAGGTTGGTGGCGGTACGCCCTATGGGGCTTCCACGCTTGCTGGTGGTGATGGTTCCCGGCAACCGGATGAAAGAGAGCTGGGCATTGCTCGCCATCAAGGGGAGTATGTTGCCGGTCTAGCGGCTAAATTCCAGGGTTAATTCTAAGAAACCTCTGATTAACTATTGCGCTTGATTATACTGCGTTGAAATTGATCTCAAAATGCTCATTTACTCGCTGTAAACTCTGCTTTTTCGTTCATTTTCGCTGGCGACCTACACGGAAGTAGGAAGTGCTGGAATTTATCAGGAATGAATTCAGCCCTAATCTACGCTCATAACGTTAATCAGAGGCTCCCTAAGTATCCCGGTTTATTTTTCTTGAGCGGTTTTCTGCACAGCGTTGAAGTCCTTTGGGGGCTTCAACGCCAGCTGGTTTCGACTTCCTCTTGCATGGCCGCTTTTAATTTTTCCCTCAGATGTTGGCTGATCCAGGTGGTCAGCGCTTCCTGGTGACGACTTTTCCACTTGTTGTCCTGTAGTAGCTTGGCCCACTGCAAAAGCTGAACCTGCTGGCTACGCGGCCAGTCACTGGCCTGTGCCTGGAGCGTCAGGCGGGTGCGCTGGGCATGAGGACGCAACCAAAGCAAACGCGTAAAGGTCAGGGCGCGGGCCATGACCACTAGCGGGAAATTGGGATGGCGTACCGGCCCGACATAATCCTTCTTACCAGCCAAAGGCAGCCAACCCAGACGTTTGCCAGGCAGCTGCTTACTGGCCCACCAGCCGCTGGTTGATCCCAAGAGTCCACCAGATAGGGCGCCCAGCATAAAAGAACTGCCACCCACGCCCAGGTCGATTAGCGAGCCGGCTGCCATGCCGGCCGCTCCAGCAGTGATCAGCAGATCTCTTTGCTTGAGACCCCAGAGATACCAGTTTTCAGTATTCATCAGGTTTTCCTGGCCCAGCTCCCATTCACGGGTCGTTTCCAGCCGGGTGGAAGCATGCCCCCATTTTTGACTCAGGTGTTCAAACAGCTGGTTTTCGGCGGCATCCAGTTTTTCCTGTAAAAACTCTTCGGGGCTGCCTGCCAGTAAAGGTGGCAGACCACCGAGGGCTTCGCGGCGACTGATCTGCTCGCACCAGTATTCAGCCAGTTCCAGGCTGACTTCTTCCAGTCGTTGCTGGTCCCGGCTGGCCAAAAGTTGGCTCAAGCGGTGCAGGGCGGGTGTCCATTCACTGGTGAGTTCGGCCAGCGCACGCAGTAGCGCCTGGCGGGCAGGCAGGCTGGCTGTGAGAGGATTAAATATTCGTACCCACTGGAAAAACTGGTTGAGGGTTGCCTGCCATTGTTGGTGAGGCCCTTCCTGAGTGATCGGGTTAATCACGGCCATGCGGGGTTGGCCAGTCCAGCGCAGTATTTCCATTTCTGCTTCATCGGCCGCTGTTGGCTCGCTGGCCGCATCGGTGACATAGAGAATACCGGCTCCCTGCATGATCGGGCGTAAAAGCTGGCATTCATCAGGGAAAGACTGCCAGTGTTCTTCCTTCTTGAGAAAATCCCTGACTCTTTGCGGTCGTTCTGCCGGACTGACTGACTCGGCTTCCAACCAGGCCAGCAGTTGGCGAGGGCGCTGAAAGCCGGGGGTGTCCGTCAGGGTCAAGAGGCATTGGTTGCCCAGGTGGAATTCATAATCCTGGCTGCTTTGCGTCGTGCCGGATTCCGTACCAATTTTGACACTGTCGTTTTCCACCAGCGTGGAAACCAGCGAGGACTTGCCCTGGTTGGGGTGACCAACGACACAAAAATGAGGCGGTGTCATGAATGAGCCTCCAGCCAGGTGAGTTGATGCTTGTGGGCAAAACTCTGCCAACTGGCCAGGTGGCGCTTACTGGGTGATGGCTCTGCAACGACTTGAATAGCTTGCTGACAACCCGCCTGGCGAGCTTCGTTGATTTTGTCGGCCAGTTCTGCCAGAGGTGTTTGCTGGCCGGATACTTCCCAAACCAGTTGTTGGGGTGCTTGTTTTAGCCAGCTTTGCCAGAGGGCTTCTTCTTCCTGCCAGCGTCCTTGCCCCAGATTCAGGGCCAGCGGTTGGCTGGCGGCCGCCGTTGCCAGTTGCCAGCCCAGGTGGGGAGCAGTCTGCCAGGCAGCGGGAGACTCCTCCTTCAGGTTGGTTGCTGTCGGGTCAGGGTTTTCGGGTTCTTCCTGGCCGCGAATTTCCAGACGCTGGGCCAGTAACTGCCGATAACGCCAGCGACAGAAAAGCATTAACAAGAGCCGGGGTAGCAGGTTGTAGGTGAGCAGACTGGCCAGCAGAAAAGGCCACCAGCGGCTGGCCAGTGCAAAGTTGCCCTGGGTGTTTTCGATGCGCGCAAAACGAGTGGCTTCAACCAGTGACAGATCAGGAACCGCCTGAGGCCAGAAGGCCTGCCAGGGTAGGCTGATCCACCGGAAGAGAGGCAACAGTTGATCGGCATCCGTAATCAGGGTGGAACTCCAGCCAAAAGCCAGATCGGTAAACAGCAGCAGCAGGAGAAAAACCAGCAAAATGCCCAGGGCAAAGACCACCCAGAGCAAATGCATTTGCTGCAGCAACCACCAGCGTTGATGAGTCTGGGGTTGCCAGTAGCTGGAGCGCTTGAGCAGGGGTTTAAGCCAAAGAGGCGAGCGGGGCAAAAGCATCAACACCAGTGCCAGAAGACTGCCCAGTAAAGGCAAGCCCGCCCAGAGCCACCAGATGCCCAGGAGGTTAATGCGTCCTTCCGAGGTATAAGCCAGGGCAGCCGAACCCAAAATCAGGCCAGCTATAGCTGCTACCCAGAGTAGCCAAAAGGGGCGTTTAAGTTCCTGAGAGGTCTCCAAAATATCTCCCTAGCTAACTTTAACCCGAGCCTAGAAGTTGGCAGCGGGCAAGAGGATAGAACTGATGTTAGCAGCTTTGATTAAGCAAGAGGGAGTTATCGATCAACAGCAAACGGTTGGATATCAGGCAGCGGTTTGCAGGTTATTGCTGATTTCCTTGACCAGGGTTTCTGTATCCGGTTTGGCCTGGGCTGCATAGGCAGCGGCGACCTGACGGGGATCAGGAGCCTGGGCCGGCTTCATGGTGGTGACATACTGGAGTTTGGGGTACTCCTCAGTCAGGGCTCTCAGCCAGCTGAAATGGCCGGGGTTGCCGTAGGTTAGGGCATGACCCATGCTGCCTTGGATCTGGCGAGCCAGACGGCGGCTGTAGGTGTCTTCCACCAGAACGATGTCATGGTGGTTGGGGGGGCGGTTGGTGTAGTTGGTCAGGCCCGGAGGATCATATTTGGTCGGTATATGCGACGGATGGATCGGTTGGGGCGCATAGGTGGGCAGGGTGTTGTAAATCCCTGGCAGATCCGGGGAATAGACAGGTGCCATCATCAAACTCAACATCAGTGAAAACTGAGCACCCTGCGCTGAATTCAGCGAGTTGTTCAGGCTTTCCTGAGCTTCTAGAGAGTGATTAAAAGCGTTTTCAATACGCATGGCGGCTGTCGTTCCTGATCAAAAAACAGAAGTTAATGAAGGCTTCTGAACCCTATTTCGGCGGCCTGGCGGGAAACTTTAGATAGAAAACAAAAAAAGTTTGCTTTCGCTTACCGGGGGCTGTTGCTAAACTCCCCGTGACATCTTGACGGGGTGCCTGGCAAATAATCCAGGCTGAGATAATACCCGTTGAACCTGAACCGGTTAGTACCGGCGTAGGAATCGAGATACCTCTTCTGTATTGCGGTCTGTCCGCCCTCGTTTTTTCCGCCCTGCCGGTTCCCGCATTTCGATCAGCTTTCGTGGGAGCAAGCAATGAATCAGCCCGAATCCAATTTCAGCAGCCAGTTTTTAAGAGAAAAGGCCCAGGTCGATGAGGCCAGTGTCCAGCCGCTGCCCAATTCCCGCAAGGTTTATCTGCAAGGGTCGCGTCCCGATATCCAGGTGCCCATGCGGGCGATCAGCCAGGCGGACACGCCCGCCCAGTTCGGAACCGAAAAGAATCCTGAAATCCTGGTTTACGATACCTCCGGTCCCTACACCGATCCCCGGGCCGAGATAGATATTCGCAAGGGCCTGCCCGCTTTGAGAGCCCGCTGGATTGAAGAGCGTGAAGATACCGAATTGCTGGACGGTCCGACCAGTGAATTTGGCCGCCGTCGTGAAGCCGACCCGACCCTGGAACCCCTGCGCTTTAACCTACAGCGTAAGCCCCGGCGCGCCCAGCCGGGTAAAAATGTCAGTCAGATGCACTATGCCCGTCAGGGAATCATTACCCCGGAGATGGAATTTATCGCCCTGCGGGAAAACCAGAAGCGCCTGGAACTGGGCAGCGAAGCCGTGGAAAAAATCCTGGAACAGCAGCATCCAGGTCAGGGCTTCGGGGCGCGTATTCCGGAAGAAATTACGCCGGAATTTGTGCGTGAAGAAGTCGCTGCCGGTCGTGCCATTATTCCCTGCAATATTAACCACCCGGAAAGCGAACCCATGATTATCGGGCGCAATTTCCTGGTCAAGATCAACGGCAATATCGGTAATTCGGCGCTGGGTTCCTCAATTGAGGAAGAGGTCGCCAAGATGACCTGGGGGATTCGCTGGGGCTCGGACACCATCATGGATCTGTCCACCGGCAAACACATCCATGAAACCCGGGAGTGGATTATCCGCAATGCACCGGTTCCCGTGGGCACGGTCCCCATCTATCAGGCTCTGGAAAAGGTCGGCGGTGTGGCCGAGGATCTGACCTGGGAGATTTTCCGGGATACCCTGATTGAGCAGGCCGAGCAGGGGGTGGACTATTTCACCATCCATGCCGGGGTTCGCCTGCATCATGTTCCCCTGAGTGCCAAGCGGGTGACGGGTATTGTTTCCCGTGGTGGTTCCATCCTCGCCAAGTGGTGTCTGGCCCACCACAAGGAAAACTTCCTCTACACCCATTTCGAAGATATCTGCAAAATCTGCAAGCAGTATGATGTGGCTTTCTCCTTGGGTGATGGCCTGCGTCCCGGCTCCATTGCCGATGCCAATGATGAAGCCCAGTTCGGTGAGCTGGAAACCCTGGGCGAATTGACCAAGATTGCCTGGAAGCACGACGTCCAGTGCATGATTGAAGGCCCCGGTCATGTGCCCATGCACCTGATCAAGGAGAACATGGATAAGCAGCTGGAATGCTGTGATGAAGCGCCCTTCTATACTTTGGGCCCCCTGACCACGGATATCGCACCGGGTTACGATCACATCACCTCGGGCATCGGGGCCGCGATGATCGGCTGGTACGGCTGTGCCATGCTCTGTTATGTCACGCCCAAGGAGCACCTGGGGCTGCCCAACAAGGAAGACGTAAAAACCGGCATTATCACTTACAAGATTGCGGCTCATGCTGCGGATCTGGCCAAGGGGCATCCGGCTTCGCAAAGACGTGATAATGCGCTCTCCAAAGCGCGCTTTGAATTCCGTTGGGAAGACCAATTCAACCTGGGGCTGGACCCGGATACCGCCCGGGAATTCCATGATGAAACCCTGCCTAAAGATTCCGCCAAGGTGGCTCACTTCTGCTCCATGTGCGGGCCCAAGTTCTGCTCCATGAAAATCAGCCAGGAAGTGCGTGAATACGCTGCTGACCAGGAGGCTGTGGATGCGGCCGAAGTGGAAGCGGGGATGCAGGAACAGGCTGAGCGTTTCCGGGAAACGGGTGGTGCCCTCTACCACAAGGCTTGATCCAACCAGTGAAAAGGGCCCTTAACACGGGCCCTTTTGCTGAATCGCTGGATTTTCGGGATTTGAATCGGTTGAAGAAGACTAGTTCTGCCGTTCAACCAGCCAGGAAGCAATCTGCACCAGAGCCTGTGAATTCGGGATTTCACGAACCGCTTCGATGGCTTGGTAATAGTGACGGTAGAGCTGTTCGGTCGCACCCTGACGACCCAGACAGCGAACAAAGGTCGAGGTTTGGTTTTGTTGGTCCAGTTGGGCGGGTTTGCCCAGAGTGGCGTTATCCGCTTCCACATCCAGAAGATCATCCTTGATTTGAAAGGCGATTCCCAGGTGATGGGCATACTGCTTAAGCCGAGCCAACTGCTGTTTAGGCTGCCCTGCCAGGATGGCGGGTAATACCAGCGCACTTTCAATGGCATAGGCGGTTTTTTTCAGGCTGATTTCTTCCAGCGCTTCAAGGCTCAGGGTTTTACCTTGTGAATCCAGATCCAGCCACTGGCCGTGGCAGATTTTCTGGCTGAGTTGACTGGCGTATTCCAGGGATGCAAGCAGGTTTTCCGCTTTGAAAATCCCCATGCCGGCATGCACCTCCACTGCCTTGAAGATCAAATTGACGGCAGCAATCTCCGCCTTGGCTTCGCTTTGCAGGTGCTGATGCAGGGTTGGCTGTCCACGGCGCAAATCGGAATTATCCTGGCTGGGTTTGTCATCCAGAATCAGTGAAGCCGTGTGCATGTATTCGATAAAACGGATGACCGGAGCAATGGCCGCAAACTCCAGGTTCAAGCAATCCTGGCTATAGAGGGTGCATAGAACACCACGAAAATATTTGCCGCCTGCGGCCAGTGAATAATTGCCAGCCTCTTCCAACTCGTTGTCGGCTGGCAAAGGCAGGAGGTTTTTGATCTGTGCTTGAATGCCTTCAATGCGTTGTTTCAGCTCGCCTGCCTTGTCCTGCTGGAGTTGTTCCTGCAGTTGGGTGCTGAAAAATTTATCCAGCCAGGCCATTTCCAGTGGCATCTCCAGAGTCGTGAGCAGGGCTTGCTGAAGTTCATCCAGTTCGGGGCAGCCTTGGGTCAGTTGTTGCAAGCGCTGTAAAAACGGCTCTTTACCCAGGCGTTCCAAGAGCGATTTATGACTGTTGATACAGCGTTTAATCAGCAGCTGCTTGATCTTGGGGTCTTCTCGATAACAGTGATAAATGAGGTGGTGCAGCAGGGCCCAATAGAGCTTGTAGGGATGAATGCCCTGATAGGTTTGGTTGTGATAAATCAGGGCAACAAAGGGGGTGATATTGCCTTCCTGGTAGTCCAGCTCGACATCCTTTAAATCATCATGCAGTTGGTTGAACAGGCCGAAATACTGATAGTTGCCCAACTGAACCTGATTGGAAACCAGCGCATCCGCCAGGATTCTGGAGCGGCTGGATTTGTTGATCATGTCGAGCCATAGCTGGCCCGAAGTCTGTTGCTGGGATTTTAAAAAGATATAGGCCTGATCCAGAAAGGCTTCGAAATGATCGCCCTGTTGCTGCTGAATAAAGGTGAAGGCTTCGGCTAATTCATCAAAAACATAGGTCAGCCAGGGTGTTTGTTCGGTTGGCTTGTGCACGACCCCGGTTAAAATCGATGCTTCCAGTGCCTGGTCAAAGCTTTGCTGCTGTGCCGGTGTCAGGACTTGAGAGTCCTGCAGATCATCAATCAGTGGGTAGGTCAGGCCATAGTAATAACCCAGGCGAATTGCCTGGTCAAAATCGGCAGCATCGCCCTGGCTTTGCCATGAATTCATCAACACGCCAGCCACGACCTTGAGTAGTTTACGCAGGCCCTGGTGCTCGGCCAGGGCTTCGGGCAGTTCCTGCTTTAAACGATAGATCTTGGCGGATAGCCAAATAAAAGCACTTTCGGCCTGATGCTTTATGGCCCAGAGAAAGCCCTGGGTCATCATGTCCGTGTTGGCTGCTGTTGTCCGAGGATCGTTAGACGGGGATAGCTGTTTAGCCAGGTCCTCAGCCAGGGTGTCGATTTTGCTGGCTACTTCGGCCTGGTTTAAATCCAGATCGAGATCGCGAACAAATAAATAGCTGATGGAATCCTGCAGGTAATGCTTGAGCTTTTTTTCCTGAGCCAGTTTTTTGATAAATGCCGGGCTATTAAAAAAGCTCAGCTGGTGAGCGAAGGAAACCTTGGGGGCGTTTTTGCGCCAATGGCGGATAGCCTCAGCGAGGCTGGAGAAGGTTTGTGGCTGCTGACTGAGAGCCAAGAGGCTGGTTAGAAAAAGTTGTGCCTGATCCTGGGCATTGGCAAAACCTTGCATCCTAAGTTGGTTGGCCATTGTACTCGCTTAAATTCTCGTTCGGTCGGATGGGTTGCAAGGGAAGGCTGTTATAGAGACAGCGCGGGTTGCCGAAGGTTCTAACCAGGATCTTTTCCTGCTGAAGTGGTGTTATGCACGTCAAATTATAGGCATTTTTTATCATGGTGCACACGGTAATTAAATCCCTGTAAGCTGGCAAGATCATGAAAGCAATACTAAGAAGCAAGTAGTCTTGGAATACGGACAGAGCCCTATGAATCCATTTTGTCAGTCCCGGGTAGGTCGTCAAAAAAATGAAAAAACGTCACCTTGATTATTTCTCAGCCCTGGCCGAGCAGAAATGGGTCTACCCGATGCTGTTTGTCTTCTCTTTTCTGGAGTCGATCATCCTGCCTATTCCTCTGGAGCTGGTGCTGGTGCCCTTGATGCTGCATGGCTCCAAGAAAAGAACCTGGGCCTTGGCCGGTACGGCCTTGTTGGGTTTTTTGGCGGGGGCCAGCTTTGGCTATATCACGGCCATGCATATGGTTGAGACCCTGGCTCCCTGGCTGCTGCCCTCGCAGCAAAGCCAGCAATACTACCAGACAGCGGTTATGGAAATGCAGCAGCAGGGCTTCTGGTATCTCTTCCTGGTTGGACTGACGCCCCTGCCCACGCAGATCGCCATGCTGGCCGCGGGAAGTACGCTGTTTCCTTTCGGGCTCTTTTTGCTGGCCATGCTGGTGACCCGGTCTGTGCGTTATTTTTCCATCGCCTGGGTGATGAATCGCTGGGGTAAGTCCGGTTATCAGTGGCTTAGCAAACATCAGTCCCGAGCCAAAAAACTGGCGCTTGCCTTGCTGGTACTGGTGATCGTGTATGAGGTGGTTTTTTAAAAGCTTAGAGCCGGTGTTTTTATATTGATCTGGATGCTCGCTGGTCAATTGCTACCCCCTCAGGCAGGGGCGGGTTCTGCTACAGCACCAGGCCAGCAGCTGTTATAGTGGTTTGATTTACATGAATCTAAAGGTCTTCAAGGGGGCAAGATGCTAAGCCCGAGTCTTCTACAACGCCGCTGGTTACTGGTGATTGCTGTCAGTGGTTTTCTGGTCGTTGCCCTGGGTGCTTTTGCCGCCCACGGGTTAAAACCCTATCTCGACGTTCGGGCACAAAACTGGTTTGAGTTGGCGACCCGCTATCAGATGTGGCATACCCTGGCTCTCTTGGGGGCGGTAGGTCTGTTGGAAACAGGGCGGGGCTTTCGGGTTGCCGCCTGGGGCTGGCTGATCGGGATGTTGCTTTTTTGCGGTTCGCTTTATCTGATGGCCGTGACTGGCCGTACGTCCCTGGCCTGGATTACCCCCTTGGGCGGTACCGCCTTTCTGGTGGGTTGGTCAGGTCTTCTGGTGGCTAGCTGGCGTCTGACGGTGAGCCGCTCGCATCAGGACTGACACAGGTCAGGGCAGAGGCTGCCCGGCTTGGTTAGTTTTTAGGAAACCTCTGACTAACTATTGCATTAATCAGAGGCTCCTTAACTCTTTATATACAAGTACAAGGACTCATCATCATGTTTAAGAAAATTCTGGCCAGTGTGGGTATCGGTGGCGCCAAGGTGGATACCATCCTGCACAAGGAAACTCTTTATCCCGGCGATACCTTTGAGGCGACCGTCATGATCAAAGGCGGTGAGACCGAACAGGAAATCTCGGGTTTGGACTTGGCCCTGGCTGCCCGCGTCAAACAGGAAGTGGATGATGCCGAGGTCTATTTGAGTAAAACTCTGGCTAAATGGCACCTGGCTGACCAGTTCACCCTGCAGCCCCATGAAACCCGCGAAATTCCGGTCAGTGGTGAGCTACCCCTGGAAACGCCGATTACCAGTAACAACGCCCGTAATAACCAGACTCAGGTGTGGATAGCGACGGGATTGAACATTGATATGGCTCTGGATGCCCGGGACAAGGATATTCTTAATATTATCCCCACCCCGACTCAGGCGGCAGTGCTGAAAGCCATGGAAGAGTGCGGCTATTCCCTGGTCAAGGCCGATGTGGAAAAGGGTGGCTTGCGGGCTCCCAACTTCCAGTCGACGCTGGGTTGCTACCAGGAGTTGGAATATCGGCCCAACAGCTTTGCCCTCTTTGGGCTCAAGGAAGTGGAAGTATCCTTTGTGCCCACACCCACCGAGACCCACATCCTGTTTGAACTGGATCGGGCCTTCGGTGGTGACAGCTATCGCAGCATGACTCTGGCCAATACCCTGGGCCAGGATGAAATTACTGCGCGTATCAAGCAGCTGCTGGGTTAACGCCGGGGGGTCAGGGCCTGGTCATCGAACTCGACCCCGGCCCAACCGGTTTTCATGAAATTACTAATGTTCTGGTGATCTTCGCCCTGCGGGTTTTGCAGTACGTCACGGGTGTAAAAATCACCAAAGGCATTGAGGGTGGCCTGCTCGCTGAGTTGGTGGTGCAGGCCAAATGCCAGTATCTTGCAAGAGCCCTGGTTGCTATCAGCAGGATTAACCTGCTGGCCATTAGTAAAGCGCGTGGGTGTGAATTCGTATTCACGATCGATGACTTCCATCACTTGTGAGAAGTCGACCGGGCCTTGATTTAATTCTTTAATCAGTTGTTCGAGAGTCATCTTGTTTCCGCTTGTGGATTCAATCAACCAGATGGCAATAACCGTGGGTTAGGTCTGCTGCTGATGAGCGCCAGGCGCTGATCAAGAGGCCGAAGTATGCCAGCTAAGCGGGCAGTTTATAACATGAGGAAGGGGTGAATGAGCGATTTTCTTCTAGTGGGTGGTGGTGTGATCGGTATGATGCTGGCGCGCAAACTGGCGGCAGCCGGTGCCGAAGTCACCCTGATCGAACGCCGGCAATGTGCCCAGGAATCCAGCTGGGCCGGAGGAGGCATCGTTTCGCCCCTTTATCCCTGGCGCTACCCGCCTGAAGTCACCGCCCTGGCCAACTTTGCCCAGGATTTTTACCCCCGTTTGGCTGAAGAATTGCTGGAAGAAACCGGGATAGATCCGGAATTCCTGCCGCATGGGTTGCTGATGCTGCGGGTGGCTGACCAGGAGGATGCCCTGGCCTGGGCGGCACGTGAGTCCAGAAATGTCGAGGTGGTGGATTCGGCCTTCCTGTATGAAAAGGAACCTGATGTCGCTCCGGGGTTTGATCAAGCCCTGTGGATGCCCAAAGTAGCCAGCGTGCGTAATCCGCGTCTGGGTCAGGCCTTGCGGGCTTCGGTGCAGCAGAACAAGCGAATTCGTCTGCTGGAAGACACTGAGGTGACCCGGATTTTCCATGAGGAAGGCGAGGTGCTGGGTGTTCAGGGACGACAAATGGTCTTCTCGGCGCGCAAAACCGTTATTTGTGCGGGGGCCTGGTCCGGCAACCTGATGCAGGAGCTGGGTGTGGAAACCTCGATCAAGCCGGTGCGCGGTCAGATGATCGTCTTCCGGGCCGATCCGGATCTGCTGCAGCGGGTGGTCTTGATGGATGGCCGCTACCTGATTCCACGTAAGGATGGCCGTATTCTGGCTGGATCAACCCTAGAGTATGTCGGTTTTGATCACCATACCACGGACGATGCGCTCTATTCCCTCAAGGAAACCGCCTGCCAGCTGCTGCCTGCTCTAAAAACCTGCGAGGTCGAACACCACTGGGCGGGTTTGCGTCCCGGTAGTCAGGACGGAATTCCCTACATGGGTGAAGTGCCAGGCTATCGTAATCTCTTTATGAGTGCCGGCCACTTCCGTAATGGCCTGGTCTTGGCACCGGCCGCCACCCAGGTGATGGCGGACCAGCTTTTGCAGCAGGAGCCGCAACTGGATCCGACTCCCTATGCACCTAGCTTAAGAATGGCAGCTTCTTAGGAAGCCTAGGATTAACTATTGCGCTTGCTCATACTTCGTTGAAATTGATCTCAAAATGCTCATTTACTTGTTGTAAACTCCGCTTATTCGTTCAATTTCGCCTTGTCTGATCTGCGCTCATCACGTTAATCAGAGATTCCTTAGTCCTTGTCTGACGAGGACTGATAAGCATCCCGGTGATCAATACTGCAAAAGTGGAGGTCACCGGATTGGATCGCCTCATCCGCAGGCAGATGGACACCGCATTCCTGGCATTTGACCATCTTGGGGCCGGGGTCGTCCTTGTCGGACGTTTTTTCTGATGGCCGGGCCTGCTGCCAGTACTGCCAGAGTCGCCAGCCAGCCCAGAAAACCAGAACAAACACCAGCAGGCGAATAATAAGAAGGCTCATCCAGTCTCTCCGTAAGCAGGGAAGTCTTTGCTATTTAACTGCCCTTTTATCAAAATAAGCGCCATTCTAACAGTTTTCCCGTTTCTGGAGCTTTAGCTTGTCAACCCTGCGTATCTATTCAGCCCAAATCAACCCTCGGGTCGGTGACTTTGCCGGTAACTGCCAACAACTGCTGGCTGCGGTAGAGGCCGCCCGTGAAGCCGGAGCCGATCTGCTCTTGACCCCCGAACTGGTCCTGAGTGGTTATCCCCCGGAAGACCTTCTGCTTAGACCCGCTCTGCAGCAAAGAGTGCAGGAGCAGTTGGCGGTGCTGGCCGCTCAGGTGACCGACATGACCCTGGTTGTGGGTTATCCGGTGGTACGCGACGGTCAGCTCTACAATGCTGCCGGGGTGCTGCAAGAGGGGCGCTGGACTCACGAATACCACAAGCAATGCCTGCCCAATGATCAGGTTTTTGATGAAAAACGCTATTTTACGCCGGGTGAAGAATCCCTGGTGATCAAGGTTCAGGGCATACAGCTGGGCATCATGATCTGCGAGGATCTCTGGCACCCCCAACCGGCAGAGCGGGCTCAGGCCGCTGGCGCCGAAGCCCTGTTGGTTCTCAATGCTTCGCCCTGGCACCAGGATAAACACTGGCAGCGGGTGGAACTGGCCAGTAAACGCTGTCAGCCTCTGAAATTGCCGCTGGTCTATTGCAACCTAGTCGGCGGGCAGGATGAACTCCTTTTCGACGGAGCTTCCTTTGCCGTGGATGCCCAGGGTGAGCTGCAAGTGGCGGCTCCGGCGTTAAAGCAAGCCGGTATGCTGGTTGAACTGCAGCAGGAAACCCAAGGTGTCAGCCTGCAAGCCGGTGAGCAGGCTAATTGGCCTGATCCCCTGGCTTATCTCTATCAGGCTTTGGTGCTGGGTCTGGGTGACTATGTCAACAAGAGCGGATTTAAAGGCGTGGTGCTGGGCATGTCCGGCGGGATTGACTCGGCGCTGTCCGCTGCGATTGCCGTGGATGCCCTGGGCAAGGATCGAGTTCAGGGGGTGATGCTGCCCTACCACTATACCTCCAGCATGAGCTTGGAAGATGCTGAAGAGGAAGCCCGCCTGCTGGATATCGATTATCAGGTTTATCCGATCGCACCCATGGTGGATAGTTTTATGACCGGACTGGAGCAGACCTTTGCCGGAACCCAGCGGGATACCACCGAAGAAAATCTGCAGGCCCGTTGCCGTGGCACCCTCTTGATGGCCTTGTCCAACAAGCTGGGGCTGATGGTATTGAGCACCGGCAACAAGAGTGAAGTGGCGGTGGGCTACTGCACCCTCTATGGCGATATGGTCGGCGGTTACAATGCCATCAAAGATGTCTACAAGACCCTGGTCTTCCAACTGGCTGACTGGCGCAACCAGCAGGGGCGAGTGATTCCCCAGCGGGTCATCGATCGTCCGCCTTCAGCAGAACTGGCCCCGGACCAGAAGGATGAAGATTCCCTGCCCCCCTACTCAGTACTGGATAAACTCCTGGAAGGTTATATCGAACAGGATAAATCCGCTGCTGACCTGCTGGCTGAAGGTTTTAGCGAAGAAGATGTTCGCAGGGTGATCGGCCTGGTGGATCGTAATGAATACAAACGCTACCAGGCCGCCCCCGGTACCCGGGTCACCTACCGGGGCTTTGGCAAAGACCGGCGTTATCCGCTGGTCAATCACTGGCCGGTTTTTTAATACCGGGCGTTTCGGGGTGCTTAGGGTCAGGACTGGCCCTGGTAGTCTTCATCACTAACCTTTTCCAGCCAGGTAACGCTGGTTGCATCCTGACTTTCCTGAATGGCCAGGTGGGTCATGCTCTGATCCTCGCTGGCACCATGCCAGTGTTTTACATGAGGCGGAATCCAGGCGCTGTCGCCTGGTAGCAGCAGTTTTTTGCTCCCGCCTTCTTGCTGCAACCAGCCCTTGCCTTGTGTAACGATCAAGAGTTGTCCCAGCGGGTGCTGGTGCCAGGCAGTTCGGGCACCCGGCTGAAAGGTAACCGAACCGGCCGAGGTGCGTGAGGGTGCCTGTTCCGAGTGCAGCAGCTTTACCGTGACCGAGCCGGTGAAGTAGTCCTCTGGCCCGGTGAAACTTTCCTGTTCTTCGGGAGGGCGAACTTGAAGTGTTTGCTTGTCTTGCATGTTGATCTCCACTTTTGATGGCTCAAGGTTGCGTGCTATTCCGAGACAGGTGGCGTCTGCCACCAGGTCGAGGTCTCGGGACGGGAAGCGGAATTGAGAAGCAGCTTTTGGCCGGGATTACTCGACCAGGGTGAGGGTGGCGGTAAAAGTCTCGTTGGCCTCCAGGGCTTCCAGTCCTGATTCTGCTTCACCCAGGGGAATCAAACCGGTGGAATAATCGAAATCCTGATAGAAAAACGCCAGATTACCCCAGGGGGCATAGTAGGTCAGGCTGCCTTTTTGCGGGTCCCAGCCCCGGGCAGCCCCTTCGGTCGACAGCTTGCGAGGCAGGTAACTGATTTTTTCGATGCCGTGAAAGTCTTCAAATTCCAGTGTCAGGGGCAGCTGGCTTACAAGGTCCCGTGTGGTGGGGTTGTCTTCCAGGGTAATGCGTAGATGGGTTTCACCCAGGGTCATCAATAGGGTTGGCATTGGGGGCTCCTCGGGTTGATCGGATGCAAAAGCCGTAAAAGAAAAAGCTGCAGCCAGGGTGATCCATGTCAGGCTGATCAGGATGGCTGGAGCGTAGCGCTTGCGAAAAGGGTTCATGCCTGCCTCGATACAAGGATTGAATGGCTAGTTGCTGCGAGCCGGTTGACGTTTAAAAAACGTTTTGCAGCAAGCTACTGCAGGATGCGTGAAGAATTTGAATCAATCGCTAGCAAGCAGAGCTATTGCTGCATCTGGATTTTCATTCTAGGTGAGGAGAAAGTGGAGATATAGCCGCTAGACTTGCTTGGTGGTATGAAAGGAATTCATGGATAAGGCGATCAGTCGCTGGTTGACCAACGACTGATCCTGAAAGGAGCTTAGAAGTTGAGAAGATCAAACGTCAGCAGCTGCCAGAGGGTTTTATCCGGCTGGTCGGTAGGGTGTAGCTGAATGAATGCCTGGTTGTTACCCAGTTGTGGGTGTTGGGGCGCAATTTCGATCAGTAATTGCTTGAGGCGTTCGGCTTCTTCCTGGTTGTCCAGGTGCAGGTAGCCCTCAACCAGGACAGCCAGGGCATCGGGTACAGCGGGAGTATCGGCATAGCCTTCGAGTACTTCCTGACCGCGATTGATGGCGGCAATGGGAGCGCCACGTCTTAGGTAGAAGCGGCCGATGTGCACTTCCTGGGCGGCGAGCAGATTCTTCAAATAGCGCAAGCGCTGGGCTGCGTCCGGGGCATAGTCGCTATCGGGAAAGCGTTCGATCAGGCGGCGAAAATCACCATAGGCTTCGCGCGTTGACCCTGGGTCGCGTTGGGAGATGTCAGCCAGTTCCAGGCCTTCCAGGGCATGACGCCCCCCATCCCAGGCAGCCATGCCCCGTAGATAATAGGCATAGTCCACTTGTGGATGATCCGGGTTCAGGCGAATAAAGCGGTTGGCAACGGCCCGCGCAGCTTCGTATTGGGTGGTTTTGTAATAGGCGTACATGAGTTCCAACTGCGCCTGATCACCATACTGACCAAAGGGGAAGCGGGTTTCCAGAGCCTGGAGGCGTTCGATGGCGATGGAAAACTGGTTGTCATCCATGGCTTCCTGGGCTTCCTGATAAAGCTGGCTTTCGCTTTTTTCTTCATTGCTGAGGTTTCCGGCGCAGCCACTCAGGAACAAGATGAGCAGACTGGCGACCAGCAGCTGGGTCAGGGTGGTTGGAAGGCGGGCAAAATCCGGCATGGTGGTTTTCTTGCTCCTGAACTTTAGGGCCAGAGTCCAGAAAGCTTCTGGAGGGGCGAGCCTTGACTAACCGGCGCTCACCACGTAAACCAGAAACTCCCTAGTGTTGAATGCGGTGGTAGAATACTGAAAAGACCACTTGAATTCGAGTGAATCCGACCTTTAATTTTACAAGTAATTCCATGACCCAGCTAATTGAGCAAGAAGCGGAAGTTCCTGCCGACCTGGCCGGCAAGCGCCTGGACCAGGCTGCTGCTGAACTCTTTCCGGATTTTTCCAGAGCCAAATTGCAGCAATGGCTCAAGGAAGGTCAGTTGACCCGTAATGACCTGCAGGGAAAAGCCAAGGATAAGGTTCAGGTCGGTGATCGCCTTTTGCTGCGCGCTGAACAAGAACAGCAAGTCAGTGATCGCCCCCAGGATCTGGCGCTGGATGTTGTTTTTGAAGATGACTCCCTGCTGGTGATTAACAAGCCCGCAGGTATGGTGGTGCATCCTGCCGCAGGCCATAGCGATGGCACCCTCCTGAATGCTGTGCTTTATCACGCCCCCCAATTGGAAGAGGTGCCCCGAGCAGGAATCGTGCATCGTCTGGACAAGGATACTTCCGGCTTGATGGTGGTGGCCAAAACCCTTCAGGCTCAGACCGCCCTGGTCGCCCAGTTGCAGGATCGCAGTATGGGGCGGGAGTATGATGCGGTTACGCTGGGGGTGTTAACCAGCGGTGGTAAGGTAGATGCACCTCTGGGGAGACATCCCAAGGATCGCAAACGTCAGGCGGTGGTGGTTTCCGGTGGCAAACCGGCCGTGACGCATTACCGCGTGGTTCAACGTTTTCGCGCCCATACCCATGTGCGTTGCAAGCTGGAGACAGGCCGCACCCACCAGATCAGGGTACACCTGGCTCACCTGCGTCACCCGTTAGTTGGTGACCCTGTCTATGGAGGGCGTCTGAAGCTGCCCGCCGGAGCCAGTGAAGAACTCAAGGAGTTTCTGCGCGCCTTCCCCCGCCAGGCCCTGCATGCCCGCAGCCTGACCCTGGTGCATCCGCTTTCCGGGGAAACCTTGAGTTGGCAGGTGCCTTTGCCTGAAGATATGCAGCTACTGCTGACCCTCCTCGACGAAGACATGCGAGAAGCCAAATGAATGATGCCTCAAGTGATCAACTGACATTGCTGTATCCGCAATGGCCTGCCCCGGAAAGAGTTAAGGCCTGGGTGACGACTCGTGAAACCGGGCCTAGCGAGGGCGCTTTTGCCCATTTTAATCCGGCCGCTTCGGTGGGTGATGATCCCGATCAGGTGGCGGCTTGCCGCAGGCAGTTGCTGCATGAAACGGGTAACCGCCCGCTGAATTGGCTCAAACAGGTGCATGGCACCCAGGTGCTCACAAATTTTCAACCCGGAGCCGAGGCTGATGCGGCCCTGGCCACCAGCGGAGACTATGCCTGTGTGGTCTTGACCGCCGATTGCCTGCCGGTTTTCTTCTGTGATCGTCAGGGAACCCGTGTTGCTGTTGCCCATGCAGGCTGGCGCGGCCTGGCAGACGGAGTGTTGGAAAACACGGTCAAGGCTCTGGGCGTTGCCCCGGAAGATTTGCTGGTATGGCTGGGCCCGGCTATCGGTGCCCGCGTATTTGAAGTCGGCCCCGAGGTGCGTCAGGCTTTCCTCGAAGGTCATCCCGAAGCCGCTGCGGCTTTTGTTCCCAGCCCTTTTCGCCTCAAACACTATATGGCGGATCTCTATCGTTTGGCTCGCCAGCGTTTGGAAAACGTAGGGGTAGAGCAGGTCTTTGGAGGCAATTTCTGCACCCTCTCGGATCGCGAGCGTTTTTATTCCTACCGTCGTGATGGTCAGACCGGGCGGATGGCCAGTGTGATTTGGCTGGAAAGCTAGCTGGGACACAATTCCAAATAAGCGGGCCCAGGTTTATTTAGGTGACCAGAGATGCATCTTGCAGTGCTGCTGCTTTCAAGGCAGCTCTGGTCTTTGGGTGGCTTGTCCTTTATCTGCATTTTATTTTTTAAGTGTGACCGATATCAAAAAAACGGTCATTTTTCTTCTTGGAACCCTTGAATCGGGCTGTCCCGCTCCCCATTTAACAGTTAATCCCAGTAGAGTAGCGAGATGACCAGTCGCTGAATGACCGGCTGACTGATTTCTCCAGCCACAGTTGACTCTACCCGTATTTATTTTTCCAAGAGGTTAGCTTCATGCGTATCGATCGCCTGACCAGTAAAATGCAAAATGCCTTTGCCGATGCCCAATCCATGGCGGTCGGCCAGAATCATAATGAAATCAGCCCTATTCACCTGCTGCTAGCCTTGCTGGATCAGCAGGGTAGCTCGCTCAAGCCCCTGATCAAGCAGGCAGGCAGTGATCCCGCCAAGCTGCGTAATGAACTGAACAAGGCGTTGGACAGTCTGCCCAGCGTTAGCCAGCATGATGGCAACGTGCAGGTTTCCCAGTCCATGGGTCGTCTTCTCAACCTGGCGGATCGCGATGCCCAGCAGCGTGGTGACCAGTACATTTCCAGTGAGTTGGTTCTCCTGGCCGCTATGGATCTGGGTGATGCCACGGCCAAGGCTCTGAACACCGCCGGGTTGAAAAAAGAACGCCTGGAAGCTGCCATCGACCAGGTGCGCGGTGGCGAAGCTGTGGATGACCCCAATGCTGAAGAGAGCCGCCAGGCGCTGGAAAAATTTACCATCGATCTGACGGCCCGGGCGTTGGATGGCAAGCTGGACCCGGTGATTGGTCGTGATGACGAAATCCGCCGCACGATCCAGGTCCTGCAGCGCCGCACCAAGAACAACCCGGTTCTGATCGGTGAGCCGGGTGTAGGTAAAACCGCCATCGTGGAAGGTCTGGCGCAGCGGATCGTAAATGGCGAAGTGCCCGAAGGTCTGAAAAACAAGCGGGTGCTTTCTCTGGATATGGGTTCACTGATTGCTGGGGCCAAATTCCGGGGTGAATTTGAAGAACGTTTGAAAGGCGTACTCAAGGAGCTGGCCAAGGAAGAAGGGCAGGTCATCCTCTTCATCGATGAGCTGCATACCATGGTGGGTGCCGGTAAGGGTGAAGGCTCCATGGATGCCGGTAACATGCTCAAGCCCGCGTTGGCCCGGGGTGAACTCCACTGTGTGGGGGCGACGACCCTGGATGAATACCGCCAGTATATTGAAAAAGATGCCGCTCTGGAGCGTCGCTTCCAGAAGGTGCTGGTCAATGAACCCAGTGAAGAGGATGCCATTGCCATTCTGCGTGGTCTGAAAGAACGCTATGAAGTCCACCACGGCGTCGAGATTACCGATAGCGCCGTGATTGCCGCAGCCAAGTTGTCCAGCCGCTATATCTCCGATCGCCAGTTGCCGGACAAGGCTATCGACTTGATGGATGAGGCTGCCAGTCGTATCCGTATGGAAATTGACTCCAAGCCCGAAGAAATGGATAAGCTGGAGCGCCGTCTGATCCAGTTGAAGATCGAAAAAGAAGCCTTGAAGAAGGAAACCGATGCCGGGTCTAAAAAACGCCTGGAACAGCTGGAAGAGCAGATCACCGATCTGGAGAAGCGTTTTGCCGATCTGGATGAAATCTGGAAAACCGAAAAATCCAGTCTTCAGGGGGCCCAGCAGATCAAGCAGCAACTGGAGCAGGCGCGGATTGATCTGGAAGCAGCTCGCCGTAAGGGCGATTTGGGGCGCATGTCCGAAATCCAGTATGGCGTGATTCCCGATCTGGAGCGCAGCATGCAAATGGCTGATCAATTGGATGCCGTGGAACACCAGCTATTGCGTAACCGGGTCACTGACGAGGAAATTGCCGAGGTTGTGGCTCGCTGGACGGGTATTCCGGTCAGCAAAATGCTGGAGTCGGAAAAAGAAAAACTGCTGAAAATGGAAGATGCCCTGCACGAAAGCGTGATCGGCCAGGATGAAGCGGTGTTGGCCGTGGCCAATGCCGTACGGCGTTCACGTGCCGGCCTGGCCGATCCTTACCGGCCTAGCGGTTCCTTCCTCTTTTTGGGGCCGACCGGTGTGGGTAAAACCGAGCTGTGTAAGACCCTGGCTCGGTATTTGTTTGATACCGAAGAAGCCATGGTTCGCATCGACATGAGTGAGTTCATGGAGAAGCATTCAGTGGCTCGCCTGATCGGTGCACCTCCCGGTTACGTGGGTTATGAATCCGGTGGTTATCTGACCGAGGCGGTTCGTCGTCGTCCCTATTCAGTACTTTTGCTGGATGAAGTGGAGAAAGCGCATCCGGATGTGTTCAACATCCTGCTGCAGGTGCTGGAAGATGGCCGCCTGACTGATGGCCAGGGCCGCACCGTCGACTTCAAGAATACGGTGATTGTCATGACCTCCAACCTGGGCTCGGACCTGATCCAGCGTATGGGCAGCAGTGAGGAATACGAGAGCATGAAATCCCAGGTGATGGAGGTGGTCGCCACCCATTTCCGTCCCGAGGTGGTTAACCGGATTGACGAGGTGGTGGTCTTCCATCAGCTGCGCAAGGATCAGATTCGCGGTATTGCCGATATCCAGCTGCAGCGCCTGCGTGAGCGTCTGGCTGAGCGGGAACTGGATATGGAGCTATCCGAAGACTTTATGCAGAAACTGGTCGAGCAGGGTTATGACCCGGTTTACGGTGCCCGTCCTCTGAAAAGAGCGGTTCAACGGATGCTGGAAAATCCCCTGGCTCAGGAAATTCTGGCGGGTAAATTTGTCCCCGGACAGACCATTCAGGTGGATGCACAGGAAGATACCACTGTGTTTTCGGCAAAAGCCTGAAAAGTCTTCTGAAAAAGCGTCAAAAGCCAGGGAAGGCTGCTTGACAAATCCTGCCTTTTATACGAGTCTTGCCCCTTCCTGATAATGGGCGTGGAAACCTTGGGGCGACCCCCCGACTGCCGCGTGATGAGCAGGCTGTAAAGAAACCAGTCTCTCTCCATCAAGGACTTCCAGACCTGCATATCCTCTGGTCAGGTCAAGCCCAACCATCGCATACTACCCGTGCGACAAGAGTGCAGACCCCCACCCGGGTCTCAATTGCCCAGACACGGCAAGCTATCAGGTGCTTTTCAGCTCGGCTGAAGGGCTTTCCGGGCGAGTGTTCTCAGTGCGTCCGGAACTTAACCGAAGCAGCTTGGATCTGCTTCTTGCACTCGAACAGTTTCAGGGGGTTCACGAAAGTGGAATTACTCTCAGGCGCAGACATGATCACCCGATTCCTGGCGGATGAAGGTGTTGAATATATTTATGGTTATCCTGGTGGTGCTGCGTTGCATATCTATGACGCCATCCACCGCCAGGACAAGGTGCACCACGTACTGGTGCGTCACGAACAGGCGGCCACTCATATGGCCGATGGCTATGCCCGGGCAACCGGCAAGCCGGGTGTGGTTCTGGTGACTTCCGGTCCGGGGGCGACCAATGCGGTGACCGGTATCGCCACGGCCTATATGGACTCCATCCCCATGGTGGTGCTCTGTGGTCAGGTCATGAGTCACCTGATCGGTGAGGATGCCTTTCAGGAAACCGACATCGTTGGTGTGACCCGTCCTATCGTTAAGCACAGTTTCTCGATCAAGCACCCTTCGGATATTCCTCAGGTGCTGAAAAAGGCCTTCTACATTGCGACCACGGGCCGCCCCGGTCCGGTCGTGGTGGATATTCCCAAGGATATGACCGCACCGACTGAAAAGTACGAGTACGTCTATCCCAAGAAGGTCAAGATGCGTTCCTACACGCCTGTGGGTCGTGGCCATACCGGCCAGATTCGCAAGGCCGTTGAGTTGATGCAAAAAGCCAAACGCCCCATTCTTTTTGGTGGTGGCGGACTGGTGCTGGGTGAAAGCACTGAGCTCTTCCAGCAGTTGGCCAGAAAGTTGAATATCCCGGTGACCACGTCACTGATGGGGATCGGTGCCTACCCGCAAACGGATCGTCAATCCCTGGGCTGGCTGGGGATGCACGGCAGTTTTGAAGCCAACCAGGCCATGCACAACAGTGATCTGGTGGTGTGTATCGGTGCTCGTTTTGATGACCGGGCCACCAATAATACGGCCAAGTTCTGTCCTACAGCCAAGATCGTGCACGTTGATGTGGACCCTTCCTCAATCGGTAAGACCGTTCGTGTAGACGTGCCTATCGTGGGTACGGCCAAGAGCGTTCTGGAAGAAATGCTGGCGCTATTGGGCGAAAGCAAGGAAGAAACTCCGGATCTGAGCGACTGGTGGAAACAGATTGATGACTGGCGTGCCAGTCGTACCGGCCGTCTTTATGAGCAGGCCAAGGATGGTGAGGTGATGAAGCCTCAGCAGGTGGTTGAAGCCGTCTGGAAGGCAACTCAAGGTAAGGCTTATGTGGTCACTGATGTGGGCCAGCACCAGATGTTTGCTGCCCAGTACTACAAGTTCGACAAACCCAATCACTGGATCACTTCCGGTGGTCTGGGCACCATGGGCTTTGGTCTGCCTGCAGCCATGGGCGTCAAGCTGAACAAGCCGCAGGAAGAAGTCGTGTTGATTACCGGTGAAGGTAGCTTCCAGATGATGATGCAGGAACTCTCCACCTGCGCTCAGTATGGAATTCCGGTCAAGATCATCAACCTTAACAACCAGTCCCTGGGTATGGTTCGCCAGTGGCAGGATTTGAACTATAACAAGCGCCATGCTCAGTCTTATGTTCAATCCTTGCCTGATTTCCAGAAGCTGGTTGAGTCCTATGGCCATGTAGCCATGAAGGTGGACACGGCGGATGAACTGGATGCGACTCTGGAGAAGGCTTTTGCCTCGAAGGATCAGCTGGTTTTTGTCGATGTCTATGTTGATCCCCACGAGCATGTTTATCCCATGCAGGTGCCTCAGGGTTCCATGCGCGATATGCTGCTGTCTAAAACGGAGAGGACTTGATCATGCGACACATCATCTCAGTTCTGATGGAGAACGAGGCCGGTGCCCTGTCGCGGGTGGTGGGTCTTTTCTCTCAGCGCAACTTTAATATCGAAACCCTGAACGTGGCACCAACCGATGATCCGACGTTATCGCGTCTGACGGTCACCACGGTAGGGGACGACCGGGTTATCGAGCAGATCACCAAGCAGCTCAACAAGCTGATCGATGTGGTCAAGCTGGTCGATCTGACTGAAGGTCAGCATATCGAGCGGGAAATGCTGTTGGCCAAGGTCAAGGCAGTGGGTGCTCAACGGGCTGAAGTCAAACGCACCACGGAAATCTTCCGGGGTCAGATTATTGACGTTACCCCCAGCATCTACACCATCCAGTTGGCCGGTGATGCGGAAAAGCTGGACGCCTTTATTAATGCCCTGGGCAGCAACACGCTGCTGGAAGTAGTTAGAACCGGTGTTTCCGGTATTGCTCGGGGTGAGAAGGTGCTTAGCCTCTAGCCATCCTCGTCCGGGTATGACCCCAGGATGGCACGAGTTGACTCCAACCTGCCGGTTTTCGCCGGCAGGTTTTTTTATACCTGAATTTGCGACCAGAACGCCTGGATTAAGGGGCTGCGCAATTTTCTTTCCAGCACACAAACCCCGACATCATAAGCGGCCAGACGGGGTGTGACGTCCAGCAGACGAACTCGATCCGCCAAAGGGCTGTTGTCCAGTACGATCTGGGGCACTACGCCGACACCCAGGCCTAGACTTACCATGCTGACGATGGCCTCGTTACCACTGACCTGAGCATAGATATTGGGCTGTACGGCTTTTTGCCGGAACCAGCGATCGATGCGATCACGAGCCAGTCCCCGTTCCGACAGGATCATGGGAATGCGCGACCAGTCAATCGCTTCCACACCTTCTTCCAGATAGGCAGAAATGGCTGGGTCGCCCACCGGTGCAATAAACACCAGAGGCGAAAGACCGATGGAGCGAAAAGCCAAACCTGCGGGCAGTTGTTCCGGGCGTGCGGCGATGGCCAGATCCTCTTCACCCTTGAGTACACGGCTGACCGCAGCAGCAGGGTCACCGGTATGCAATTTGATCTCGATGCGCGGATGCTGACCACGAAACTGGCGCAAGAGGTCATATAAAAAACTGTAGCTGGCAGTCACCGAACAGTAGACGCTGATTTCACCCTGTAGCTCCTGGGCTTCGGACAAGAGGGTGTTGCGTAGGCTGTCCCACTGACTGAGCGCATCCCGGGCATAATCCTGAAAGACGCGCCCTTCTGCAGTGAGTTCTACATGGCGGTTGTCACGGATAAACAGTTGCACACCCAGAGTTTCCTCCAACTGCTTGATGCTACGACTAAGGGCAGAAGGGCTCAGATGGCAAAGATGGCTAGCCTTGGCGAAGTGAAGGGTTTCGGCCAGGGTTAAAAACTGGCGCAGCAGGCGTAAATCCATATATTTCTCTCTGTGCAATACTCTGTTGCAAATATAGCATTTTACGCAACAAGTAAAATCCCTTAGTCTGCACGGACTGCTTGATTAGCACTTATTTTATTCTCAATGGAGACTTTCCCATGGCAATGACCGTGTACTACGACAAAGACTGCGACCTTTCCATCATCCAGAGCAAAAAAGTAACCATCGTTGGTTATGGTTCTCAGGGTCACGCTCACGCGAACAACCTGAAAGACTCCGGGGTTGATGTAACGGTTGCTCTGCGTCCCGGCTCTTCTTCTGCGGCCAAGGCTGAAGCAGCTGGCCTGAAAGTGGCTAGCGTTCCAGAAGCGGTAGCTGGTGCAGACGTTGTTATGGTATTGACTCCTGACGAATTTCAGGCCGCTCTTTATCAGGACGAAATTGAACCCAACCTGAAAAAGGGCGCAACCCTGGCCTTTGCTCACGGTTTTGCTATCCACTACAACCAGATCGTTCCTCGCGCTGACCTGGATGTCATCATGGTTGCCCCCAAAGCACCGGGTCACACTGTAAGATCCGAGTTTGTTCGTGGCGGCGGTATTCCTGATCTGATCGCCATGTTCCAGGATGTTTCCGGTAAAGCGAAAGAGCTGGCGCTGTCTTACGCCTGCGGTGTTGGTGGCGGCCGTTCCGGTATCATCGAAACGACCTTCAAAGATGAAACCGAAACCGACCTCTTTGGTGAGCAAGCAGTTCTCTGTGGTGGTGCTGTTGAACTCGTTAAAGCCGGTTTTGAAACCCTGACTGAAGCAGGTTATGCGCCTGAAATGGCTTACTTCGAGTGTCTGCACGAGCTGAAGCTGATCGTTGACCTCATGTACGAAGGCGGTATCGCCAACATGAACTACTCCATCTCCAACAATGCTGAGTATGGTGAGTATGTGACGGGCCCTGAAGTTATCAACGAGCAGTCTCGTGAAGCCATGCGTAATGCTCTTAAGCGTATTCAGGATGGTGAATACGCCAAGATGTTTATCCAGGAAGGTGCTGCCAACTATCCTTCGATGACTGCACGTCGTCGCAACAATGCAGCTCACGAAATTGAAGTAGTGGGTGAGAAGCTGCGTGGAATGATGCCTTGGATTGCAGCCAACAAGCTGGTCGACAAAGAAAAGAACTAATCGGCCTCTGTTAAAAAAAGCGCAGCCTGAAGCTGCGCTTTTTTTATGCCTGAAATTTAGCGGCTGGCTGCAGAGGGTGTAGAATGAAGGTCTGAATATTATTGCTGCTAAATTAAGGTGTAAGACATGTCTTCTGACGAGCAGGAAACGCAAGAGTCAAACAATTCACGGAAATCTGCTGACTCCGAGAGGCCCAACAAGGATGATGAGTTGACTCGTCGGGCTCACCGTATGGTGGGAGACGTTATCGAAGAAGTCGTGGAAGAAGATGAGGTGGATGGTAAAAGGGTTCGCCACCGCGGTATCTATCTACTCCCCAATCTGTTTACCACGGCTGCACTCTTTTCCGGCTTTTATGCCATTGTTGCTGGTATGAACGGTGACTTTGGCTATGCAGCCATTGCTATCTTTACCGCCATGTTTCTGGATGGTCTGGATGGACGCGTCGCTCGCATGACCAATACCCAGAGTGCTTTTGGTGCTGAATATGACAGTCTGGCCGATATGGTGTCCTTTGGTGTCGCTCCTGCCTTGGTGGCTTTCACCTGGATGCTGCAGGATTTGGGTAAATTCGGCTGGATTACTGCCTTTGTCTATGTGGCCGGAGCCGCTTTACGCCTGGCCCGTTTCAATGTGCAAATCGGTTCGGTGGATAAAAAATGGTTTGTCGGCCTACCCAGTCCCTCGGCAGCAGCAATTGTCGCAGGTTTGGTCTGGGTGCTACATGGCCTGGAATTTGAGGCTTTTGCCAGCCAGGTTGTGGTGGCTTTAGTGATCGCCTCCCTGGGTGTATTGATGGTTAGTAATGTACGCTATTACAGTTTTAAAGATATTGATCTTAAAAACCGGGTGCCCTTTATGGTGCTCTTGGCCATCGTGCTGGCATTAGCAATTATTTCCATTGAACCACCAATCATTCTGCTGACCCTCTTCCTGCTTTATGGAGCTTCCGGACCGCTGCGAGCCGTCTTTCGCAAACGTACTCTGGACAGCAAAAACAGTAAGCGCGAGAAAAAGTAATTTTTTTTCACCAACCCCTTGCATCTGAAAAATTAGTGCCTATAATACGCCTCTCTTGTCGGGGAGGCAGCGGTTTCGACCGGTGTTGAGGAGCTGGCAAGAGGTCTGCAAGAAGTTGTTTTT
>NZ_QFWJ01000005.1 GCF_003336805.1 Marinospirillum perlucidum | reverse complement strand
CTGTATAATCACCATATTCCGCAGAAAGCACTGAACCATCATCCACCCATTGAAGCAATGAAAGGGTGGCAAGAAAAACGCCCAGAATTATTTCATAAACGGGTTGTTAATCATGCGGGACCCGACATTTAGCGATTGCCCAGCACTTCCCTCAAGCGCTTTTCATCGACGTAGTTACTCAGGGATTCAAAGTAAGCATTTACATCAGGATCGGTCATCAACTCCTGCATAGCGACCTGCCCCAGCACGCCAAAGCTGGTTTCTATGGCCAAATTGCCTTCATATTGCACCGCCTGACTGGTTTCCTGACGACACCGCTCGGTCATCAGTTCGGTCAGCATCCGCCCAGCGGACTGATTTAGACCCACCGCCTCGGCATCAGAAATATTGGCAAGAGCGCTGACTTCAGGGTGCTTGGACATGGCGGCATAAATCCAGCGCACAAACTCCCTTTTTTCAGCAGCAGTTGTCTGCTCAACCAGGCAACGCGACATTTGATCGGTAAAAGGGCCAGCCCAGAGGGTTCCAGGAAGTAACAACAGCAGCCACAGCATTTTTTTCATTGTATTTGCCTCATCAGTGAGTCATCAGGATTCCAGTTAGAATTCAGGTCATTGCAATCCGGCATCGTGCCGATTAGAAGACTATAGCATTCGTTTGAAGTCTCCCAAAAACATATTTTAATCAGTGTTTTGTATCAGTAGCGTTAAGCTCAGACAGACTAATTTGTTGGGATCAGCCTTTTGCTCTTTAAACGGCATGCGCTTTGCAGCGACTCCCTGGATGCCTTTCAAACGGAGAGAAGAATGGAGTGCCCCCATCCAGCAGAAACCTCCTGGCTGCAACAACTACCAGCCGGCCAGATCACTCATTACCTAACAGGTGAGATGCTGGTTGTACCTCATAGCCAGGACAACCGGGTATTTGTCATGGAATCCGGCAGGGCCAAAATCTGTATTTATGGCGCAGGCAAAGAACAAATCCTGGGCTACCTTCAGGCTGGTAGCGTCTATGTCACCCACACCCCGGTATGGGTTGAAGCCGTGGAAAGCTGCCAGCTAAGAAGCTGGCCACTCAGCCAGGTTAAAAGCCTCTTCAAAGCTCATCCGGAAATGGCAACCGGTGCACTGAGAGATGTCGGCATGCTCATGGTTCAGGCCATCGGGCTGATTGAGGATCTGGCCTTTCGCTCGGTCGAAGGGCGTCTGGCCCGTTATCTTTTAACTCAGGCCAGAGAAAACCAGAGTCCACGTTTATCACTGCCCGGCAGCACCGAAGCCCTGGCCAATCTGCTGGGAACCTCACGGCAAACCCTCTCTTCCCTGCTCAACAGATTGGAAAAAGAGGGAGTACTTGCCCGCCCCACCCGCCAGGAAGTCGAGCTACTGAAAATACAAAAGCTGCAAGATTTGGCACAAGAAATGTCAGCTAGCTGACAGAAGCCTGCCTCCCTGGACTTTTAAGCTGTCCTTTCATTGCTTGTATAACCTTTCACAGCTTCAGGGAGCTATCATGAACACTGCAGAAAAAACCGATCGTTATGTCAGCTTTTGTGGGATCGATTGTGACCGGAAAGCCGATGAACTCATAGGCCGTTTGCAAGAACATCTGCCCCAGCTACCCGAGGGCGACAACTGGAAATTTTACTTCAAGCAGAAGTTTGAGCAGCAGGAAAAAATGCAATATGACAATCTCTTTTATATCGGCTGCCAAACCAATACGCTCTATGAATTCTTCGAGTATGTGCAAGATAAAGACGGCCTGGCTTTACTGGCCCAGATCGAAGAAGAGTGCTGCTAAAGCGGCAAAAGCCTTCGGAGCAGTTAAACGACTGGCCGAAGGCTTACAAACAGCCAGAAAACCTAGTAGGTCAGCCTTATCTCATGTTTTTTCAGGTAAGCATCTGCACTGAAAAAACCGGCCAGGGTTCCTGCTGAAACAGCCAGAGCAATCACAAAGCAAAGCGCTGATAGCGGTGCAAACTGCAAAAAAGTAGGCGGCCAAACGCGCACTAGCGTAGCCAGGATAAAAAACAGGAAAGCCCACTTGTTGGCCAGAAAATAAAAGGTAGGCGCGAAAGCCCAGATTTCATCTTGCCCCTTAAAACTGGACAAGCCCAGCCACGCGTAGACCAGGGCCAGAAGCAGCGCAACACCCGCCAGGAGCAGAACCAAGCCCAGCGAATAATCACTGGCCAGAAGACTATAACCGGCAAAAAGGGAATAGCCAGCCGCTCCCAACCAGAAGAGTAATAAAGGTAGAAGAAGCATTCCCATGGTTTAACTCCCCTCCCTGGATAAATGAAAATGTATCAAGGCCGCCATTTCTCCGGAAAAATCCAGACGCGGTTCAATAGCATAGGGCTGAAAACCTCGATGGCTATAAAACAGCAGCCCCCGGGTATTGTTATTGAAACAGGAGACCCTTATTTCTCTGGCGGCATGCTTGCGATAAGCCAGATCCACCAGATAACGCAGCAGATAATCACCCACCCCCTGACCACGTGCGGAAGCGGCCACAATAAAATTGCCGATCGAACAGATGCCATCCTGCCATTGATAAAAATTGGCAAAAGCAACGGGCTGGCCGTCTTTCTCGATCAACGTGGAATCCGAACGCTTGGCCAGGCCGGCTCTTAACTGCTCAACTGTCAGCGGAAAATGGGCTCGGGGAAAACAGTAGAAGAGTTCTTCAGGGGTTCTGGGCAACTCAATCAACTGGGGTAAATCTTCTTCCCTGACTTCTCGGTGCTGCACACTACGCCTCCCTGCAAGATATCAATTCAGTGATACAACCTGACCGGGTTACTGCAAAAAAAACTTTAAGGATTAATGGCAGTATACCACTGCTCGGGTTGGGCTAAATGCCAAGGTTCTTTAGTGAACGCCTACCTTGGAAAAGACATTAATGACAATCACCCCGGTGATAATCAACCCCATTCCCAGAAGAGTAGCTGCATCCAGTTTTTGGTCAAACAACCACCAACCCACCAGGGAAATCAAAACGATACCCAGCCCGGCCCAAATGGCGTAGGCCGTCCCCACGGGAATGGCTTTTAAAGTCAGGGATAAAAAGTAAAAAGCCAGGGCATAGCCTGCCACCACCAGCAAACTCGGCCAGAAGCGGGTAAAACCCTCACTGGCTTTGAGACTGGAGGTACCCACCACTTCAGCCACGATAGCAATTCCCAAAAACAACCAATATTTCACAACCACCTCTTATCAACTGATTTGCCTTCTTGGCCAAAAGGAGCGGCAGTCTAAACTAGTTTAACGCCGCTGCCCATTCACCGGCCTGACTGCTATAGCCCTTCATCCCAAAGGTCACAAAGGCATTTTATGCAAAACAGCTAATTGACTGTTAACTTCCAAGGAAAGGAGACACAAATCACGCCACCTGGGAGCGGCCCCACTGGGGAGGATCTATGCAGATCGAAAAAATCAAAACACCTGGATTAGCCCAATTAAGCTATTTTGTTGCCAGTGATACTCAAGCCTGTGTCATTGATCCACGCCGAGATATTGATTGCTATCTTGAGCTGGCCCAGCAACAGGGTTGCCATATTACCCATATCTTTGAAACCCATCGCAATGAAGACTTGGTTTCCGGTTCGCCACTTCTGGCCAAACAAACGGGAGCGCAAATACTTCATGGGCCTGCCCCTGGTCCTGAAACCCAATATGCGCGTACCCTCAGCGATGGCGAGACTTTCACGCTGGGTTCCTGTGAAATTCAGGCCATAGCCACGCCGGGTCACACCAAAGACAGCATGACTTACTTGCTCTCAGATCCTGAATTCGGAACCAGTCCAGTTGCTGCCTTCACAGGTGACACCCTCTTTGTTGGCGATGTCGGGAGAACAGATTTTTATCCAGATGAAATGCATCAGATGGCAGAAGCTCTTTATGACAGCCTGAATAAAATTCATCAGCTGGCAGACAAGGCCATCATTTATCCAGCCCATGGCGCGGGTTCGGTCTGCGGGGACAAGATGGCCAATCGCGAGTTCTCAACGGTTGCCCATGAGTTTGAAAACAACCCCGCTTTACGCCAGCCATCACGAAAAGCCTTTATTGATATGAAAATCAACGAACGCCATCTGCAGCCGCCATATTTCCGCTATATGGAGGATTTGAATCTGCAAGGATGTGACCACTGGCCTAAACCTTCCCCCTATTTGGATTGGAAAGCGCCACAACAAGAAAAAAGCCAAGCTGGCGCACTAATCGTGGATGTGCGTCCCTCTGAAGCCTATATTGCCGGACATCTTCCTGGTGCCCTTTCCCTGCCACAGGATATGATCACCGCCTATGCAGGTTGGCTAACCCACTGGGAAGCACCGCCGAGGATTGCAAAGAGGCCAGTCGCTCACTCCACCGCATTGGCTACGACCAGGTAAAAGGCTTGTATCTGTATGATCCACTTGTGGAGGCGGCAACAGGTCGAGAGGTGGAAACTCTCAAGGTGGTCTTTGCAGATGAAGTGAAGAAGCGTCTGGAAGAGGAAAACACCTGGACACTCCTTGATGTGCGTAAAGAAAAAGAAGTTGAAGAAAGCTGTATCCAACCCTCCAAACACTTATTTCTAGGCGATCTTCCAAAAACAATCGATCAACTGGATAAAAATCAGTCCCTGACCGTTATGTGCATGAGTGGACAAAGAGCCACGATCGGGGCCAGCCTTCTCGCCCAAAAAGGCTTTAAAGAGGTTGATGTTTTTATCGGCTCTCTGGGTGCCTGGCAGGCGGCCAACCACTAAGCAACCACGGGAAAAAAGGTTCTGTCATCTACCAAAAACTGTAAAAAAGCGGCAGGAGAATGGCGGTTACGGCCCCGGTCAGGCTCATGGCCAGGGCGGCAAAAGCACCGGCCTCTTCGTCCTCTTCCAGGGCCAGAGCCGTACCCGCTGCATGGGCATTCAAACCCAGGGTAAAACCTCGTGCTGCCGGCAGATGAATCCCCACCAGTTTGAGCAGAAAGGGGGCCATGACCGCCCCCGCCACCCCGGTAATCATGACAAAAACGGCTGCCAGCGCAGGTGAACCACCCAGATCCTCTGCCAGCAGTATGGCAATCGGGGAGGTCACCGACTTGGGCGCCAAAGAAGCCAGCAATTGCGGTCCGGCACCAAAAACCCAGGCCAACCCCAGCGTCAGCAGAACCGTGGTGAAACCGCCCACCAGGAGTGCGATCAGCAGAGGCCAAAAGTAATCACGAATCCGCTTTAGATGGGTATAAAGAGGCACAGCCAGGGCGACCGTAGTCGGCCCCAGAAGCAGCCAAATCAAATCAGCAGAGGCATAGTAGCTTTCAAAATCCACATCCAGAAGCAGCAGCAACCCCACCACGATCAGGGTTGCTACCATGACCGGCTGGGTCAGTAGCGTGCGGGTACGCTGGTTTAGCTCCAGCGCCAGCTGATAGCCGATCAGGGTTGCCAAGAGCCCGAATAGCGGATGATTCACGATCACCGAAATCATTGGGAAACCGCCTTACGTTTGACCAGACGCTGGAGCAACCAGGCCGTTAGCGGGATGGAGATCAGCAGGGACCCCAGCAGCGCGACACTAATAGCCAGGAAACTGGAAGTGATTACCTGCCACTGTGAGAGAATACCCACAGCCGGGGGAATCAACATCAGGGGCAGGTATTTCAAGAGCTGACTGCTGGTCACCTGCAGGGGTTCAGGCACCCGCCCCAGCAACAGGAGCAGGCCCAGCAGAAGCAGCATGCCGATCACCGGGCCGGGCAGAGCCAGCCCGGCTGCATTGATCAGGCTGCCCAGCATTTGCAGTAAAACCAGCAACAACAAGCCCCACATACGATACCTTTTTAATCTCAATAAGCCCTATTCTGAGAAATAAAACTGGTTTTCTTGCTCAGAACAACAGAATCAGCATGAAATTCTAACAGCATTGAACCGCCACTGGCTTGTAAATTATCGGTACAGATTCGATAAGCCACCCAGTCACCGCGATTGTCCAGGCGCAGCTGCTGCGGCCCCTGGAGACTGAAATCCGGCTGATCGACCAGTCTGACCTCGGCTGTCTGCAAGCGCGGATGAAAGGCTTCCAGCTTGATATGGTAGAAATTACACAGCTGGTCATTGCCCAGAATACGATACAGCTGGCCGCGTTCACGACGAATTTCGGCAACCAACTCCTTCTTGCTGCTCAGGCCATAACCGGCCGCCATCAATGCCAACAGACAGACCAGCCCATAACCCACTAGTCTGGGCCGCCAAAAGGGACTAAATTTCCCCTGGATTTCGGCTTCCGAGGCAAAGCGAATCAAGCCGCGCGCCTGGCCGGTTTTATCCATGACCTGATCACAGGCATCAATACAGGCCCCGCAATCGATGCAAGCGGCCTGACTACCCTTGCGAATATCAATACCTGTCGGGCAGACCTGGACACAGAGATCACAGTCAACGCAACTTCCCTTGTCCTTCTGGCTCTTCTTGCGGCTTCCTCGTCCGCGGGGTTCACCGCGTACAAAGTCATAACTGACCTTGCGGGTGTCGGCATCCATCATGACACCCTGAAAACGCGAATAAGGGCAGGCATGCAGGCAAATTTGTTCACGCACCAAACCCGCGTTGAGGTAAGTCAGCAAGGCCATGGACCCCACCCAGATCCAGACCGCTGGCGAAGCCTGCAACTGCACCAGTTCGGCCAGGAGCTCACGGATGGGAATAAAATAACCGGTAAAAGTCAGACTGGTGGCCAGAGCAACAGCTATCCAGAGCAGATGTTTGGTCAGTCGACGCAGCAGAAATTGACCCGTCAAGGGGTACTGATCGGCTTGCGCACGCTGCTTGGCCGAACCCTCTAGCCAATTTTCGATCCTTAAAAAGATCCAGGTCCAACAGCTTTGCGGGCAGGCAAAGCCACACCAGATGCGACCCCAGCCCATGGCCATAAAAAACAGCAAGGCTGCTGCGGCAATCAGGAAGCCCGTCAGAATGGGCAAATCCTGCCAGGAAAAATGACTGGCAAAAACCAGCAGCCGCCGTTGTTCAAAGTCAAACAACAACAGGGGGCGGCCATCGTAGGTTATCCAGACCAGACTGAAAAATGCGATGAGTAGCGGCCAACTAATAAGGCGTCGCCAGTTTTGCATACGACCGGGAGTGAGACGCACATGAAACTTGGATGAAGGTGATTGCATGATGAGATCCTGTCTGACTACACATTGTGCGGCAGCTTAAGCAGTCACCCACAATAAGGACAGGCACAAAAAAATAATTAATAATAGGCACAGATGATCACCAACGAGAAGCCTGATGTCCCTCTACGCCTATCAACAACTGGAAGCTCAGCTGCAACAGGAAATGGACCAGGGCCGATTAAAACCCGGTCAACAACTGCCTTCGGTACGCAGACTCTGCCAGGAACAGCAAGTTTCCAAGGCAACCGTTCTGCATGCCTACCAGCGTCTGGAGGCAGCCGGAAGAATCGAAGCCCGACCGCGTTCGGGGTATTTTGTTGCCAGCCACAAGGGAAGCAGCCCACCGCCGCCGGAACCTGCTAGAGAGGTGGCCTCTCATCCCTCCCCGGTCAATATCAGCGAAGTCTTTTCCGATATCATGCAACGCGGTGCAGCCTTTGATTTGCTTCCGCGCGAGCAGCAGGCACCACGGCCACCTGCGGGCATCCAGCAGCTCAACCGCTGCCTGGGCCGGGCCTTGCGCCACCAGGATGGATGTACCCACCAGCAGTATGATGAACCGGCAGGCTACCTGCCCCTGCGCCAGCAATTGGCCCTGCGTTATCAACGCGAAGGTTGTAGGGTGCAGGCCGATGACTTTTGTATCACCTCCGGTTGTCAGCATGCCCTGTTTCTGGCTCTGAAAAGCTGTTGCCAAAAGGGCGACCTGGTGGCTGTGGAATCCCCCGGTTTTTATGGTGTTTTACAACTCTTGGAACAACTGGAATTGCAGGTGATCGAGATCCCGGCTTCTCCGGATTCCGGCATGGACTTGCAGCGCCTGGAAGCAGCCAGCCAGCGTTGGCCGATCAAGGCCTGTGTCGTTAGTCCCAACTTTTCCACGCCCACGGGGGCACTTATGCCCGAAGACCAGCGCCATCGGCTGCTGAAGCTGGCCGAGGAACAGGATTTTGTCATCATTGAGGATGATATCTACCGCGAACTGGCTTTTGCCGAGCGCCCTGCACCCTTGAAAAGCCTGGATACCCACAACCGTGTGCTCCTCTGCGGCTCCTTCTCCAAATCCCTGTCGCGTGACCTGCGCCTGGGTTGGCTGCTCGCCGGTCCTCAATACCAGCAGCTGGTACAATTAAAACTGGTAACCCAATTGGCTTCCAGCCGCTTTGTCCAGCAAGGACTGGCCCATTTTCTGGAAGAAGGTCATTATGATCGCCATCTGCGACGCTATTGCCAGGCTCTGCAAAACAATTGTCAGGGCTGGCTGGAAGCTCTAGAACAGCAGTGGCCACAACAACTGGGACTGAGTCGCCCCAGAGGTGGACTCTGCCTCTGGGCCTATTGGGAGGCACCGATCAATACCCTGAAACTCTATCAACCGGCGCTCAAGGCCGGGTTGGTACTAACCCCCGGCCCCCTGTTCTCAGCCAGGGGTCGCTTTACCCAGGCCTTGCGGCTAAGCTTCTCCCAGCCATGCCGGGAGCAGCGTTATCAAGCGCTTAAAACCCTGCAACAACTTCTTATGACTCAGGTCGCTACTGCATGAATTATCTGGCTCATCTACACCTGGGCGGCCCGGAGCCCGAACAGCTTTTGGGCAGCCTTTACGGTGATTTCGTCAAGGGTCCACTCAAAGGGGAATTTCCACCCCAGGTGGAAGCTGCCATTGACCTGCATCGACGGCTTGATGGCTACACCGACCGCCATCCCCTGGTTCACCAGGCCCGGAGTCGTTTTTCCGGTAAGCTCTGGCGCTATTCCGGCATCGTGCTGGATGTGTTTTTTGACCACTGCCTGGCCTGCCATTGGACCGCCTATGCAAGTACTCCCCTGCCTCAGTTTACGCAACAGGTGTATCACCTCCTGCAAGAGCAGGAACGCCTGCCGGGTCGTCTGGAAAAGACCGCCGCCTACATGATTGCGGATGACTGGCTGGTTAGTTACCAGGATTTTGCCGTTATTCGCCAGGCTTTAAACGGTATTTCCAGACGTTTACGCCAACCGGGTTTACTGGATCACTTCTGGCCGGAACTTGAGCAAAACTATCAGGCTTTGACTGAAGACTTTCATCAGCTTTATCCTCAACTGCAAGCTTTTGCTCTGGAGCACCCCAGTCGCAACCAACAGAGGTGAACTGATTTGACGCAAAAACACTGGATTTTTGGTTATGGCAGCCTGATTTGCCAGGATAGCCGCTCACGCACCGGTAGTTCGGGCGAGGCCCTGCCGGTCAAAATTGAAGGACTGGAACGCAGTTGGAATGTCCCCCTGGCCGATGCCGACCTGAGTGTGGTGGGTATTCGCCAGCAAAGCGGCCATAGAGCCGGAGGCATGTTATTTCCGGTTGAAGAGGATCAATTGCCCCTGTTTGATGCCCGGGAAAGGGAATACCAGCGCGTAGAGCTTTTTCCGGAAGCCATAGAGACCCTGGACGCCCGTCTCTTGCCCCAGGGTTCCTTCTGGGTTTATCTGCCCCCAGAACAGGAAAGCCCCCACCCGATCGCCCAGAGTTACCTGGACGTCATTCTGCATGGTTGCCTGCAGCAGGGCCGGGATTTTGCCCAGGATTTCCTGGCCACGACCACCGCTTGGAAGCAACGCCTGGATGATCGCCAGCAGCCACTTTATGCCCGCCCGCTGCGCCCTCGGCAGCAAGCCGAATGGCTGCCTGAAATCGACAGCCTGCTGGAGGATTTTTTCAGCACTCGCCAGGCGGGTTCCAGCGACAAAAGCCCTGCCTAGAGAGCTTTTTCCAGACGTTCACAGAGAATTTGCAACGCACGGACGCGAGCATAGCGCTTGTCATTACCCTCGATAATGTACCAGGGAGCTTGCGGGGTACTGGTGCGCTCGACCATATCGGCAACGGCCTGGGCATATTCATCCCATTTTTCCCGGTTGCGGTAGTCTTCGTCGGTGATCTTGTGCTGTTTGTAGCTGATCTGCTCACGGGCCTTGAAGCGTGCCAACTGCTCATCCTTGTCGATGTGCAACCAGTACTTGAGCAGAACGATACCGTGTTCGGTCAGTTCCTCTTCAAATTCATTGATCTCCTGATAAGCCCGTATCCACTCATCAGTCCGTGCAAAGCCCTCGATCCGTTCGACCAGTACCCGCCCATACCAGGTGCGATCAAAAATGGTCATGTGACCGGCTCTTTGCAGATGCCGCCAGAAGCGCCATAGGTAGTGCCGGGCCTTTTCTTCATCAGTGGGGGCAGCCACGGGAATCACCCGGTAGTGACGAGCATCCAGTGCATGAATCATGCGCCGGATCATGCCGCCCTTACCGGCCGCATCCCAGCCTTCCAAAGCCATGACCGTACTGACTTTTTTCTTGTGCGCTTTGCGGGCCAGCTCGTTAAGGCGGGCCTGATAATCGGCCAGCTGTTCCTTGTATTCCTTTTTTTCCAGGGATTTTTTCAGATCGACAAAATCCAGCAGGGTGGTGGAATCCTTTTTGGCACTCCAGTCCACAGCTGGAGAAGCCAGGGTTTTGGGGTCTACTTCCAGGCGCTTGCGAATCATATCGCGCAGTAAACGCCCAACGGTCAGGCTACGGTAGCGATGGTCATAGCCTTCGACGATAATCCAGGGAGCATGGCCGGTGCTGGTTTCGCGCAGGGTTTCTTCAGCCACCTTGCGGAATTTGTCATAAACCTTGATGTTGTCCAGGTTCTTTTGGGTCACCCGCCAGGCTGTTTTGGGATCGCCAGCCAGGCTTTTAATACGCTTGCGGTATTGTTTTTTACCCAGGTGCAGCCAGATTTTGATAATCAGGGCACCATCATCCACCAGCATCTTTTCCAGCGTATTCACGCGTGACAGATAGGCTTCCTGGTCGTTAGCACTCATTTCCCCGGCCAGACGCTCGGCAATGGGGTCGGAATACCAGGAGCTGAAGTGAATGCCCAGCTTGCCTTTGGGTGGCAGTGCCCGCCAATAACGCCAGAAATAAGGCCGCTCGCTTTCTTCATCGGTGGGTGCATCAAAGGCGGAGGTTTCCAGGTGACGGGGGTCCATCCATTCATGCAGCAGATTAACCATTTCCCCCTTGCCGGCACCATCCACACCGGAAATCAGTAAAATCACGGGAAAATCAGCACTCAACAATTCCTGCTGAAGTTCCAGCAATTCAACCCTCAGGTTTTCCACTTCCGTTTTGTAGGTGTCTTTATCCAGTTTTCGACCCAATTCTGCTGCTTCAAACATGGCCTTGTCCTTGTTTTGTTATTGAAGGTAACTCAGGCAGATTAACAGGAAAAGCAGGCCCAACTATACCCTTTAAAATGGAATTCTCAGAAAAACCTGCCGGAAGTCAAAAACCCGTAAACCTGCAAAACCACTAGATGCAGCAACAGCAGGCGCAGAACATAGGTGAGATTCCAGCGGGTAAAGGCGTGCGCGGGTAGTTGGTAACGCCCTTGCATGGCCAGATGGGTGCCTGAAAGAGGAGATATGCTCACACCCAGCGACCAGGTCATCAGAAAAGTTATGGCCAGCAGGTTGGGGTCTTCCACCCAGGGCGCAAAAATTCCGCCTGCCGTGGAGATGCTAATGACCGGATGAATACCGGCTGCCGAGATCACCACCAGTGCCACCAGCAAGAACCAGGCTTGCCAGGGACCAAAGTGTTCCAGCTGCAAAGTGAAGTCAGAAGCCTCGAGTCCCGCACCCAGACCCGCTGCCAGGACACCGGCGGCCAGAAATAACAGCGTCTCCGCCGACATGCGCGGCAGGGTATGTTCCACATGTTGGCGCAATCGCTTTGTTGCCTGACGCGGATAACGCCACACCAGCAGCACCAGGGTAAACAGTAGAGACAAAAGCGAGACCAGGGTGAGTATGACCATATCCGGCCAAATCAGGTGACTGATCAATACCGACACAGCCAGCAACAAGGGCAAGAGCAAAGCCTGCCAATGCATGGGGTAGGCCTGGGTCTGATCGACTTCGGGAGAGCACATCAACTCCCGACCGGCCAGATACAGCCCTAAAGCGGCTACCAGCAGACCCACGGCCATCAATACCGGCAACTGGGCACCGGGTGCATTCAAGAGCACCACCCCCATGGCGGCAAAAAAGGGAGACCAGTGAGCAGCCAGGGTAAAGCCGCGGGTAATGACCAGCGCCTGCAGAGGCGACAGGGAACGCTGATGATGAAGACGGTCAGCCATGATAATCATGGCCGAGAAATTGATCACCGAACCAAAGGCATGGACCCCCAGCAGGGTTTTCCAGAGAGCTTTGCGACCTTGCGGCAGTGCTTCCCGGGCTGCCAGATCAGTAATGGCCACCAGACGCAGAAAACTGACTGCCAAGAGCATGGTCAGGAGGGTTTGATTGGCTTTCCAGGCATCCAGCCACCAGGACAGGGCCGGGCCTTCAAGACTGGCCCAGGCCAGCCCACCCAGTCCCACAGCCAGCATGCAGCTCACCTGGATTTTTTGCAGACGAGTCAGACGGGGAAACAGGCGCCAGGCGGCAAACCAGGCAAAACAACCGGCTGGCAGAGCCAGAAAAGAAATCCCCAAGCTAGCCAGGAGTACCAGCAGGAGAAGCAGCAGCAGACTGTAACCGGTAAGCGGGTCCGCTGCCTGCATCAACCTACCTCATCCGCCGAGCGCCGGAAAAAGACCTGTAACAGCAGTAGCAGTGCCAGGCCCAAAGCCAGCCAAGCCGCTGTACGAAAAACCCCCTCCAGTCCCGAGTAGGCTTCAACAGGTGCAGCCAGAAGCGGTGAAAGAAATTGCCCCATGAAAAAAACGGAGGAAAAACCACCCATCACCCGGCCACGGTATGCCAGGGGGGCCAGGGTCAATAGCCAGTGATTACCCGCCGGAAAGGTCAGACCGGCACCAAAACCGCTCATCAGCACAGCCAAAAGCAAAAGCGGATAGCTGGCCACCTCTGCCACCAGCCAATAACCCACACCGAAAAGTACCAGAGCCAGGGCGTAGATAAGGGCATGGGAGATCAGGTTCTTGATCCGCCCAAAAAGAAAACCGGCCACTGCACCGGAGAGGGTACTGACTGCAATCACCCAGGCGGTTTCCAGGCTATTGGCAGCAAAGCGTTCAGCCAGCAAAAAAGGCATCTGCGCAGGCAAGAGGTAAAACAGCGCCATGGCGACAAAACCCAGACAATAGACCGGCAACACCCGTGCCAGAGGGAAACCGCCAGAGGTCTCCTGTTCACCAGCCTCCTGATCTTCGGATTGTCCGGGTTCGCGCAGGTACAGCCAGGCCAGCAGCAGAACCACCAGACTGAACAGGTAAATCAAAAAGTTGGCCCGCCAGCTCCAGAGCGCCAAGAGACCGCCCAGATTGACAAAAACCACCCCGCCCAAAGCCATGAAACTGCCCTGCAGGCCCATAAAGGACTGGCGTTCCTGACCACTGAAATAGTCGCCGATCAGGGTGGTGGCCAACCCCATAATACCTGCCACACCTATCCCCAGAAGAGCCCGGGTTGTCAGCATCCAGGTCATGTTTTCAGCCAGGGAACCGGCAGCCCCACCCAGGGCGTAAATCAGCAGGCAACTAAAAAGCACCGGCAAACGCCCGAAGCGATCGGCCAGCCAGCCCATCAGCGGGGAAAAAAGCGCAATAAAAAGGGCCGGTAGAGTAATAATCAGTTTGACCCAGACATCCGGGTAGCTGGCAAAGTAGGCCCCCAGGTCAGACAGACCCGGCGTAATAATCGCCCCGGCCATGACCGTGAGGCTGCTTGCCAGCAACAACACCAGTTTGATTTTTTTCACTGGGAACTCAAATAGTTATCAGGAAATGGAAGCAGCAGTCTAACGGCTTGAACAGCCAATGAAAACCTGGAGTCAGAGGGCTTCCAGGCGTTGGAGTTCATCCTGAAGCTGCTGGGTCAACTGCTGCCGGGCTTCAACTGCAGCACGAATCACGGCGTAAGAAAAGCCGCGGGCATCGGCATTGCCATGGCTTTTGACCACGGCACCACGCAGTCCGAGCAGACTACCGCCATTATGGCGCACCGGGTCCATCTGCTGCTTGAGTTGGCGCAACAGGGGGCGTGCCATCAAGCTGACCAGGCGGCTGTAAAGAGTGCGCGAAAAATGTTCCTGAATCTGGCCGGATAGAAAGCGGGCCAGGCCTTCACTGGTTTTCAGGGCAACATTGCCGACAAAACCATCACAGACCACCAGATCAACATCGCCGTTGAAGATGGCGTCCCCTTCCAGATAGCCGACATAGTTCAAATAGGGGTGCTGAGTCATCAAATGTGCTGCCAGCTTGACCTGACTATTGCCCTTGATGGCTTCTCGCCCGACATTCAACAGCGCGACCCTTGGGCGAGTCTGGCCGTGTACCGACCGCACCATGACCGAGCCCATCACGGCAAACTGCAACAGGTGTTCAGCCTGGCAGTCCACATTGGCTCCCAGGTCGAGCAGATAACTGGTTCCCTTGCGTGTGGGTATGGCAGTACTGATCGCTGGGCGTTCAATACCCGGCTGCATGCCCAGGTAGTGACGACCAATCAACATCAGTGCACCGGTATTGCCACCACTGACACAAGCCTGGCATTGGTTTTCCGCCACCAGTTGTACCGCCAAGTGCATGGACGAACGTTTTTTGTGGCGCAAGACCGAGGTCGGCGAATCCTCCATCAGGATACGATCCTGACTGGGGAGCAGGGCAATTCGGTTGGCAAACTCGTGGCTGAGATGGTGCTGGGACAGCAGTGATTCCATCAGGGGCTTATCGCCCACCAGGGTCACTTTCAAGAGGGGATCGTGAGCCAGGGCCAGGAGGACTCCAGCTAGATTTGTGCGGGGACCGGCGTCCCCGCCCATAGCGTCGATTGCAAGATTAACCTGCACAGCTTAGTTTCCTGTGCAGTTAATACTTACTCGTCGCCTTTGTTGATAACTTTCTTGCCACGGTAGAAGCCTTCGGCTGTTACGTGGTGACGACGGTGAACTTCACCGGTGGTTTCATCAACGGACAGGGCCGCAGTGCCCAGTGCATCGTGAGAACGACGCATGTCGCGCTTGGAACGGGTTTTACGGTTCTGTTGAACAGCCATGGTTTACTCCTGGGTTTCAAAACTAAATTGATAATTTCACTGCTTGGTTTTCAAGGATTTTTTCAAATCCGCCAAAGCACCGAAAGGGTTTGTCTTCTCTTCTGCCGGCTTGTCGGCCAGCGGCTGATCCTGCTCAAACGACTGCAGCTGACATTCATCTTCAGGATGATAGGCAACCAGCGGCAAAGCCAGCAGAAATTCATCGCCTATCACCGGCAAGAGCTGCAAGCGATCGTTTTCGATAAAGACAGGCTCATGAGTCCGGGGCAAATTGCTGGCCGCTTCTTCAGTGGTGACCAACCCCCAAAGGAACTCGGTATCCAAAGCTTGCCGGGTTGGCCCCAGGCACCTTTGACATTCCAAGGTCACTTCACCGGTCAACCTGCCTTCCACCTGCATCAAGCGCTGACTGCTAAAACTGAATTTGAGGGTCAGCTTGATGCGACCGTCGTTATCCAGCAATAGATCACTGGCTCTCTGCATGGATTCAAGCGGCAACTCGACGCTGATCTCGCGTTCTGCTGCACAATACTTGTAAGGATCCAGGGGTTCTTGCAGGTAATCATTTGCCATAAAATTCAAGCGCGCAATAATAGAGGGACTGAGCGTCTGTGTCAAAGCCGTTTTACAGGCCCTGCGTGGTAGAGTGCGCCATTCTAGTGGCTAACAGCCAGTAAGTCACCCACTGAGCAAGGAAAATTTATGCAACAACTGGTTTTGGCTTCCGGATCGGTCTATCGCCAGCAACTTCTCAGCAAATTGGGCCTCCCCTTCGAAGCAGTCAGCCCGGATATCGATGAAACGCCGGTGCGCGGTGAAAGCGCTTCCCAACTGGTGGCCCGCCTGGCCGAACAAAAAGCTCAGGCACTGGCAACGAGCTTTCCTGCGGGCCTTATCCTAGGGTCGGATCAAGTCTGCTGTCATGGCGAGCTACTGCTGGGCAAGCCCGGAGATCGCGAGACGGCAATCGCACAACTCCGGAAACTCGAAGGCCAGACGGTCAGTTTTTACACCGGTCTTTGTCTCTATAATGCTGCCGAAGGGCGCAAGCATACCCTGGTCGATGAGTTTCGCGTGGTCTTTCGCCCACTGACCCAGGAGCAGATCTGTTTCTATGTGGACAGCGAGCAGCCTTTTGATTGTGCTGGCAGCTTTAAGTCCGAAGGCCTGGGGATCACCCTCTTCCAGCGCCTGGAAGGTGATGACCCCAACAGTCTGATCGGCTTGCCCTTGATCCGGCTCAGTGAGCTCTTGAGATCTGAAGGCCTGGACCCGCTCCTGCCTAGGGAGCCTCGGATCAACGTCACGAGTGCAGGTTAGAGCTGAATTCATTCCTGATGAATTCCAGCACTTCCTACATCCATGTAGGTCGCCATCGAAACTGACTGAAAAAGCGGAGTTTACAGCGAGTAAATGAGCATTTTGAAGTCAGTTTCAACGCAGTATCACCCAACGCAGTAGTTAATCAGAGGTTTCCTAGGTCTTAGGAGTCATCAACTCCACCAACGCAGCCTGAAAAGCAGTACCCAGACGTCTTTCCAGACGCTCCCAGGGGCTGGGTTCCGGGGTGTAGTTTACACTCTGCTCCAGCCCCAGTTGCTGCTGAAGACTGAACACCGAACCCAGCTCATCGATCAACCCCAACTCCAGGGCCATCTCCCCATTCCAGACCAGGCCGGAGAAGATCTTCGGATCTTCAGCCAAACGCTCTCCGCGGCCTTCTTTAACCCGGTCGATAAACTGCTGGTGGGTGGAATCCAGGACGGCCTGCCAAAATTCCTGCTGCTCCTGACTCATGTCTGAAAAAGGATCAAGAAAAGCCTTGTTTTCGCCAGAGGTGAACACCCGCCGCTCGATGCCCAGACGCTCCAGAGCATCCTTAAAGGCAAAACCACCGGAAATCACACCGATGGACCCCACCAGACTGGCCCGATTAGCCAGCAAGTGATCTGCGGCAACAGCCACATAGTAGCCACCGGATGCCCCTAGGTCGTCAATCACAGCATAAACCGGCATATCAGGATGCTCACTGCGCAGGCGCAGAATACCGTCATAAATCTGGCCAGCCTGTACAGGACTGCCACCCGGGCTATTGATATGTAGCACGACTGCCTTGGCATTGGGCGCTTCAAAGGCACGCCGGGCACCAGCCAGCACCCGCTCGGCGCTGGCCCGACTTTCACTGGCCAGAACCCCCTTGATTTCCACCCTTGCCAGATGGGGCGTTTCCAGGGGTTGCAGCTGTTGAGGTGCAGCAAAGAATTCCCGGCCCGAGCCGAAAATCACCACCAGGACGATGACTGCAAATACCAGGCGTAGCAAACCACCTATCAAACGCCCACGGCGAGCACGACGCTGCTCCAGCAATACTTCCTTGGCCCAGGCCTGCATCCATTTTTCCGGCGCACCCCCCGCAGGCGAGGCAGAATTCTCCTTGACCGGCTGAGCCTGGCGCGTCCAGGGATCCTTTTCTGTTTGATTGTCTGAGGTGTCATCATTGTTCATGAGCGGCCTTCCATTGTTGCAACAGGGTTTCTAGTTCTTTCCAGCTGGCATCCGGCCGGGCTTCTATCTCCAGAGACTGGCTGTTACCCGGGTCTTGAAAACAGAGGCGCCTGGCATGCAAGTACATACGCCCCAAACCGGCCTTCTGCAGTTTTAGATTGGTTTCAGAATCACCGTATTTGGGATCGCCCAGCAGGGGAAAACCAGCATGACGGGCATGCACGCGGATCTGGTGGGTACGCCCGGTCACGGGTTCGGCTTCAATCAGGGTAAAAGCACCCAGGCGCTTCAAAACCCGAAAACGGGTCAAGGCTTTTTTACCTTCTCCTTCGGCAGCTATCCGCATCAGGCGTTCACCCGAAGGAGAGGAAGCGCGATCTATGGGGGCCTCGACCTGACGCAAATCCGTCGGCCAAGCCCCCTTCACCCAGGCTTGGTAATACTTGCCCATTTTTTTGCCTTTCAACTGCTGCTGCAGTTGATTGAGCAGCTGACGCGACTTACCCAGCAGGATACACCCGGAGGTATCCTTGTCGAGACGATGGACCAGCTCCAACCCCTCCAACTCGGGTCTGACTTGACGCAGTGCCTCGATCAGTCCCACACGAACCCCGCTACCCCCATGCACTGCCAAACCCGCCGGTTTGTTGAGCACCAGCAGACGCTCATTTTCAAAACACACGGCTTCACCCAGTAGCAGTTCACGCAGATTTTTGCCGACCGGGGTCTCTGCTGCCTTTTGATTCAAGCGCAGAGGCGGCACCCGAACCAGATCCTTGAGCTGTAAGCGCGTATCCGCTTTGGCTCTTTTCTTGTTAATTCTGACTTCACCCTTGCGGATAATGCGATAGATCAGTGTCTTGGGCGCACCTTTCAACTGGCTGAGAAGAAAGTTATCCAGGCGCTGGCCCACCTGGTTGGGTCCGATTTCCAGATACTGTACCTGGGGCTGGGAGGTTTGCATTTTCGACATACCGGATCAAAACACCACTTCATCAGGGAAAGGCTGCCATTATGCTTGGCCTGAAAAGGAAATACTAACGCTCCTGAACGCTCAAGCCACTTGCGAGCAACTAATTGCCCAGGCTCGGGCGACCTGTTATGATTGAGAAGCGCGAAAAAGGGTTACTCCCTCATGAAGCGCCTGCACCCATGTTCAAGGGTTATAAGCTAGATGGGCGACACGCAGGCCAGCGCAAAACGAATTTTTATCAGCGCCTGATGTCATATCAGGCAGAAGAAAACCGCGGCCAAGGCACGCGAGTTGTGAAAAATAATTTTACCTTGTACTGACTGGCTAAACGCCCTCCGTTTTAGTGAACTTTAAAAGGTTTTTTGACTGAAGCCCCCCGAGTCTACCGGCCTGTTGGCTTCAGATTTACAGGCTCATTACACACGAGCAAGGCACCAAAATGGAGTTGTCACGGGTTCCGGCTAATCCAGCCCTACCTGGTTTTGCTGTGTGAGTACAAAGAAACTTAGTCCTACAACCCGCCATGCCTGGGCTGCCCTGAATATTTGGAAGCCCCATGAAACGTATGCTAATCAATGCAACCCAGCCAGAAGAGCGCCGGGTTGCACTCGTTGATGGTCAACGACTCTACGATCTGGATATCGAATCCGGTTCCCGTGAATCCAAGAAAGCCAATATCTACCGGGGTCGCATTACCCGTGTAGAACCCAGCCTGGAAGCAGCCTTTGTCGACTTTGGTGCCGAGCGCCACGGCTTCCTGCCACTCAAGGAAATCAGCCGCGAATACTTTGCCAAGAATCCCGGTGAAGGTCGCAATGGTATTCGTGATCTGGTCAAGGAAGGCACTGAAGTTATCGTTCAGGTCGACAAGGAAGAAAGAGGCAACAAGGGTGCCGCTCTGACCACCTATGTCAGCCTGGCTGGCCGTTATCTGGTCCTCATGCCTAATAATTCCCGCGCTGGCGGTATTTCCCGCCGCATCGAGGGCGAGGAACGTGCAGCCCTCAAAGAAGCCATGAGCGGCCTGAATGTGCCCGGCGGCATGGGCGTAATCGTTCGCACTGCAGGTATCGGTCGCAGCAGCGAAGAGCTCCAGTGGGATCTGGACTACCTGATCAAGGTCTGGAAATCCATCAACCAGGCCGCCCAGGAAAAAGCAGCCCCCTTCCTGATCTACCGTGAGTCCAACGTAATCATCCGCGCGATGCGTGACTACCTGCGCCAGGATATCGGCGAGGTTCTCATCGACAGCAAGGAAGTTTACGAACAGGCTCAGGGCTTTATCCAGCAGGTCATGCCCTCCTACCAGAGCAAGATCAAGTTCTATCAGGATGATGTTCCCCTCTTTTCGCGCTTCCAGATCGAAAGCCAGATCGAGACCGCTTTCCAACGGGAAGTGAAACTGCCTTCCGGCGGCTCCATTGTCATCGATCATACCGAAGCCCTAGTCTCCATCGACATCAACTCCGCCCGTGCTACCCGCGGCGGCGATATCGAAGAGACAGCCCTGCAGACCAACCTGGAAGCGGCCGATGAAATTGCCCGCCAGCTGCGTCTGCGTGATATCGGTGGTCTGATCGTGATCGACTTTATCGACATGAGCCCGGTACGCAACCAGCGCGAAGTGGAAAATCGCACCCGCGATGCCCTCAAGCTGGATCGTGCCCGCGTTCAGGTGGGCCGTATCTCCCGCTTTGGCCTGCTGGAGATGTCGCGTCAACGTCTGCGTCCTTCTCTGGGTGAAACCAGCGGTGTAGTCTGCCCCCGTTGTGATGGCCAGGGCACGATCCGTGACGTCAAATCCCTCGCCCTGTCGATTCTTCGCCTGATCGAAGAAGAAGCCATGAAGGACAACACGGCCCAGATCCGCGCCATCCTGCCGGTTTCTGTGGCGACCTTCCTGCTCAATGAAAAACGCTCTGCCCTGCATGACATTGAAAAACGCCAGCAGGTTGAAGCTCTGATTCTCCCTAATCCGGAAATGCATACGCCCCACTATGATGTCGCCCGGATGCGTGATGACGAACTGGAAGACAGGGAAACAGCCGGAGCCAGCTTCGAGCTGGATATTACTGCCAGCAATGACAAGGAACCCAGCAACGACACCAACAAGGTGACCGGCTTTGCTGAAGCTGCGGTTCAAAATGTCATCCCTAACGCTCCAGCCCCTGCTGCCGGCAAACCTGAAGCCAGCAAGCCTGCAGCGACCAGCGCCACCCAACCCGGCCTGCTGGAAAAAATCAGCGGCTTTTTCAGCAAGCTGTTTGCCACGGATACCCCGGCAAAAGAGCAGCCAACCAAAAAGCAAAGCAAATCAAGTGGCGACAAAGCTGGCAGCAACAACAAGTCCAGCGGCAATCGCAACAACCGCAATGCTGGCGGCAATGGCAATTCCCGCAGCCGTAATGACAACAATCGCCGTAATCGTCGCTCTGGCAATAATGACAATCGTCGCAACCAGAACAGCAATAACAACCGCAAGGATGACAACAAAGCGGAGAGTAACAAACCCGGTAACAACAAGGCGGCCAATAACGAGCAGCAGCCCCAACGCTCTGACAAAAACCAGGAATCCACTCCTGCACCGGCCCGTCAGGAAGACACCGGACCCAAGAAGCCTTCGCGCAACAATCCGCGTAATCGCCGTCGCAACAAGGCCGCTACCGGTGATGCTGCCACACCACCGGATTTTGATAAGCTGAAAAAAGAGCTGCTGCCAGCTTCCGATCAGGCTGTCGAAGAAGCGACCGGCCCGGTTGTCGAAGCGGTCAAGGCCAGCCAGGAAGCTAGCAAAGCGAGTCAGGAGCCAGCCAAAAACGAAGCTTCTGAGGCTACTCAAGCAACGGCATCCGAAGACCAGTCAAAACCGGTCGAGAAAAGCCAGGAAGCTACTGCTGAGAAAAAAGAAGCAACCCCTGAAAAGACCGCAGCTACCAAGGCTACCCAGGACAAGGCTTCCAACCAGGAAAAGCAAGCAACTGACGATAAAACCGCTGAGGAGGCGCCTGCGTCTGCCCAGCAAACCGCTGAGACGTCCAAGCCTGAGGTTAGCGCAAGCAGTGAAACCGAGGCCGACACTCAGACAGCGGCCGAACCCCAGGCTAAAGCTAGTGCACAAGAGGCCAGCAAAGAAGCAGAGGCAGAAGTAGCTACTGACTCAGCCTCGTCCGAACCGGCAACTCCGGTAGCACCTTCCTCGGAAGAGTCTGAAGCCAGTGCACAGGCAGAAGATGCGCCTCAACAGGAAAAGGAAACAGCCCAGCCTGAGGAAGTGGTGGAACAAACCAGTGAAGCCAATGAACCCCAGGCCGCGGAGAAGCCGCTTTCTGAAATCACGGAACTGACTGCCGAAGACGTACCGCCCATCAAGGGACGTGCACCCAACGATCCTCGGGAAGTCAAACGTCGCCAGCAGATTCTGGAAGAGCGTAAAAAAGAAGCTCAGGCGGAAAAATAAACGCCTTGAGTCTTAGGCCCTGATCTTTTTCAGGGCCGCCAAAAGAAAACCCGCCAGAACTGGCGGGTTTTTTTACGGCGATGGAAAAGGTTACTGACTTCTTTCCGGCAACAACTCAGCCTTGAGCACATCCGGAATCTTCACCTTCACATAGCTGCCGGGAGCAGCTTCAATGACATCCAGCTTGCCTTCTTCGGGCTTGCGGGCTGCCACCTGGGCTGCAGGGTCGGCATACTTGTTTTCTTCCATCCACTCCTGCCACAGAGGCCACCAGGAGCCTTCATTCTTTTCTGCACCTGCAAACCAGGCTTCCGGTGTCGGTGCCAGCTTGTCATTGGTCCAATAGCCGTATTTGTTCTTGGCTGGTGGATTAACAATCCCGGCAATGTGACCGGAACCGGAAAGCACGAACTTGACCGGTCCAGAATGTACCAAAGCACCCTTATAGGTGGATTTCCACTGGGCAATATGATCCTGAATGGTGGATACAAAGAAGGCTGGCGTTTTGATCTTGCTCAGATCAATTTTCACACCATCCAGCTCGATGCCACCCGGCTCAATCAGTTTGTTCTTCTGGTACATATTACGCAGATAGAACTTGTGCATGGCCGCTGGCATGTTGGTGCCATCAGTATTCCAGTAAAGCAGATCAAAGGCCGAGGGGCGCTCACCCTTCAGGTAATTATTGATAAAGAAAGACCAGAAGAGATCATTTTCTCTCAAGAGGTTAAAGCTGAAGGCCATGGCACGACCATCCAGATACCCGGTCCGGTCCAGCTGTTTTTCAATCCCTTTCAGGCTCAGCTCATTGATAAATACACTGATTTCCCCTGGATCGGAGAAATCCTGAAGTGTGGCCATGTAGGTGACCGACTTAACGCGCTTTTGCTGACGCTTGGCTGTCAGGTAAGCCAGTGTAGACGCGGTCAGGGTGCCACCGATGCAGTAGGACAGCAGATTAACATCCGGCTCTCCGGTCTGCTCCTTGACGACATCCATGGCGGCCAGAGGCCCTTCTTTCATATAGTCGGTCCAGCTGTAATCGCGCATGCTGGGACCCGGGTTGGCCCAGGAAATAATAAAAACACTATGCCCCTGATCGGTCAGCCACTTCACCAGGGAATTCTTCTCGCGCAGGTCAAGAATGTAGTATTTATTGATCCAGGGCGGGACCACCAACAAGGGGGTCTTGAATTGCTTTTCCGTGGTCGGGTTGTACTGAATGACCTGGATCAGACGGTTTTGGAAGATCACCTTACCAGGCGTCGTCGCTACGTTCTCACCCAGTTTAAAGGCCGCCTTGTCAGTCATGGTGACATTCAGACCTTCAGCACTCTCCTTCAGATCCTGCGTCAACTGTTCCATACCACGCAGAAGATTCTGACCCCGGGTGGCCAGGGTTCGACGCATGACTTCAGGGTTAGTGAGGATGGAGTTGGAAGGTGAAAGAGCACTGACATACTGGCGTGCATAAAAATCCAGCTGCTGACGCACCTCATCATTCAGCCCTTCTACCCCGTGCACAATATTGAGGATGCAGCGTGCGTATAGCAGGTAGGACTGCTTGATAAAATTGAAAATCAGGTTATCGGTCCATTCAGGATCATTGAATCGCCGGTCATCCTTGGCAGGCTCAATGACGGCTTCAACGTCATCTTCCCCCAGCAATTCTCTGGCCATGTTTTGCCAGAGCTGCATTTGACCCTGCATCAGGCTCATCTGTTCATCAAAAAGCACCATGGGATTTTGCGCCAGCTGTTCGCCCAGCTTCTGAAAATTATCGCCCATGTCGGCAAAAACCGAAGCCGAGGAATCGCTCATTCCATTTTCACTGCGATTCATGATTTGCTCAATGACGGACTGATAGCGCTCATTGGCCTTGGTGATCCATTCAAACATCTCAGCCGGATCGTAAAAATCCTGTTGCTGATCTTTGGCTTGCTCGGTCATCAAAAATCTCCTGGTTGGCACAGACAAAAAAGGGGCTCGAAAGCCCCTTTGACCGACTGGCTACTAATAAGTATCAACCTTATTTAGAGCCACCAGAAGCCGGTTTGGAAGCAGTCGACTTGGAGGCTGTAGACTTGGTTTCTTCTGCGGCCTTGTTGAACGCCTGAGCGCGAGACTCTTCCAGAATCTTTTCAACTTCGGATTTGAATTCCATGCTCATGTCGGCCATGGTTTTGGCATCTTCCAGAATTTTCTTGCTCAGCGTGCTCATCATTTCAGCTTGAGAAGCGCTGTAATCGCGAACGCCATCGGCATCCTTGACTTCAGTCGCTGATTTCATCTGGGACAGACCCATGTGGCTGTAAGCCTTAAGGGCTTCCAGCTGGAAATCTGTCATTTTTTCCATGTTTTCAACCAGCAGCGAATTAATTTTACGCATGGGGTTGTACATGTTTTTAGTTTGCTCGGCAAAAGCATTCATCATTTTGTCTTGCATTGCTTTATCTTGCATCATGGTTCGTGACTCCGTTGTTTCTGGTTAAGGGGACTACCCAAATCAGTTGGGAGGAAGACCTGAAAAGCCTTAACCTCCGTACATCTGTTTTTAATTATTATTAATCTACTCGTCCTGAATGACAATTCAATGATAGCCGAAAAAATTTATTTGTCTCCCGAGGAAGACTGGCCATAACTGGACATCAGGTCCATCATCATCTTTTGGTAACTGCTTACAGAATCAAAGCCTTGGGAAATAAAAGGCGAGAAAAGGGAAAGGGGATCGTAGCCTTCTACTCCGGCTTCCATTTGTTCCCTGATTTTGTTCATGAGTTCTTCCTGGAAAGGCTGCACATCTGGCAGGCCCATGGCTTTACGGAACTCTTCAGGGGTCATATCCAATTCAATATTGACTTTCACACCTACCTCTTAGTGGTTCGTGAAGTGTCTAGGAATTACTTTAACGACCCTAAGGCCAATAACGCAACTGCGAAATGTAGCCAAATGCGCGATTTTGTTATAAAAAAAATAAAACCATAAAAAGAGACGCTAAAACAGGAAATATTACTAGGAAGGTTAGCGGCTTTCCCGAGAATCGCCAGGAAAGCCGCAAAAAAAAATCAATTCTTGCCAGCAGGCAGGGTTGGAGTCTGGCTGGAGACCTCGGCATTTTGGCCACGGTGGCGCAGCAAATGATCCATCACTACCAGGGCCAGCATGGCCTCGGCAATCGGTGTAGCCCGGATGCCCACGCAAGGATCGTGACGCCCCGTAGTAACCACCTCGCAGGCTTCACCATGAATATCCACACTGCGTCCCGGCAGGTGCAGACTGGAAGTCGGCTTGAGTGCCAAACCCACCTGCAGCTGCTGACCACTGGAGATACCGCCCAGAACCCCCCCGGCATGATTACTTAAAAAGCCTTCCGGAGTAATTTCATCACGGTGCTCGCTACCCTTCTGCTCTACACAAGCAAAGCCTGCGCCTATTTCTACCCCCTTGACGGCATTAATCGACATCATGGCATGCGCCAGGTCAGCATCCAGTCGATCGAAAATCGGCTCCCCTAGACCGGGAGGCAGGCCGTCCGCCACCACCTGAATACGGGCACCTATGGAGTCCCCTTCTTTACGCAAAGCCTTCATATAGGCTTCCATTTCCGGCACCTTGTCCGGATCAGGACAAAAGAAGGGATTCTGCTCAACCTCTTCCCAAACCAACTGTTCGGCTTTTATCGGCCCCAGCTGGGAAAGATATCCACGAATACGAATCCCCTGGGTTTCCAGCAAATATTTTTTGGCAATGGCACCTGCAGCCACCCGCATCGCCGTTTCCCGCGCCGAGCTGCGGCCACCCCCACGATAGTCACGAATACCGTATTTTTTCTGGTAGGTATAGTCAGCGTGTGCCGGGCGGAACTGATCCTTGATCTTGCCGTAATCCTTGGAACGCTGGTCGGTATTTTCGATGAGAAGACCGATGGGGGTTCCTGTGGTCTTCCCTTCAAAAATTCCGGAAAGAATCCTGACCTGATCGGCTTCCCGACGCTGGGTGGTAAATTGACTGGTTCCCGGCTTGCGCCTGTCCAGATCCTGTTGCAGGTCTTCGGCGGTCAGGGATAAACCGGGAGGACAACCATCCACTATGGCACCCAAAGCCTCGCCGTGGCTCTCACCAAAGGTCGTTACTGTAAAGAGTTTTCCAAAACTGTTACCGGACATAGTCTTTTATTTACCCTTATTAACTAGAAAAAGAGGCCGCGGCCGTAAAATCATCCTGGAATTCTTCCAACTGTTCGGCAGTCAGTACAAAGACACCTCGGGCCTGGGATTCAAATTCCACCCACAGGAAAGGAACCTGAGGAAAAAGTGCCTGCAGATGCTCTTCGCTATTACCCACTTCAACCACCAGAACACCACCAGGATTCAGGTGCTGGCGGGCTTCGGCCAGAATAACCCGTGCCAGGTCGAGGCCGTCCTCTCCGGCTGCCAGCGCCAGCTCGGGTTCTTGGCGATATTCATCCGGCATCAGGGATAAATCCGTGGCATCAACATAAGGCGGGTTACTGACGATCAAATCAAAGCGTTCACCCTGAAGAGATGCAAAAAGGTCTGAAGCGGTAGTAAAAACCCGATCACGAAGATGATGCGCAGCGATATTTTCTTCGGCGACCTCCAAGGCATCCTCGGAGAGATCACTCAGGGTGACCTGGGCGGTAGGAAAAGCATAGGCACAGGCAATACCGATGCAGCCGCTGCCGGTACAGAGGTCAAGAATACGTTTGGGAGGCTCGTCTTCACTAATCCAGGGAGAAAAGTTATTCTCTATCAATTCAGCTATCGGTGAACGAGGAATCAGAACGCGCGGGTCCACCTTGAACGGCAGACCGGCAAACCAGCTTTCACCCAGCAGGTAAGGCAGGGGCGTGTGTTCTTCGCAGCGCCGACGAATCAGCTCCAGCAGCTTTTCCCTCTCCAATTGGGTCAGGCGGGCATCCAGCAACCGCTCATCCGTATTCCAGGGCAGGTGCAGGCTCCCGAGGACCAGATGCAGGGCTTCATCCCAGGCATTGTCCGTTCCATGGCCATAATAGAGATTATGGCGGTTGAAGCTGGTCATGGCCCAGCGGATAAAGTCACGCAGGGTTTGTAATTCCTGCACCAGGGAAGTTGTTGACTGGCTCATGAGCGGTGTATTTCCTGATTCAGCTGAATAAACGCCCCAAGTCTATCAAAACACCAGCCTGAAGGCTGAAAAACTTCACTCGCACACCGAGTTAAGGAGCAAAAAGTGTGTCCTTCAGATGACCTGCCAGACGACCTGGAGTTATTTCGGGAGTTGATGCAAGGGGTCACGCCACTCAAGCAGGATAAGGCCGATCTCGGCCAGCCTCGCAAACAGGCTGATAAAAGCACGCTGGCAGCGCGTCGCCAGGCTGCAGCCAGTCAGGCGGCTAGTCAGTTGAATGATGGCTTGTCGGATGGTCAGGTTCAGGCTGTCAATCCGGGCGACAGTCTGGCTTTTCATGTACCGGACCTACCGGCAAAAACCTTTCAGCAATTGAAAAAAGGCCGGTTGGGCTGGCAGGAAGGCCTGGATCTACACGGCTACACGGTGGAGGCAGCGCGGACTGAACTCAGTCGCTTTATTCGCGATGGTCGCGCCCGTGGTTATCGTTGCCTGCTGCTGGTTCACGGCAAGGCCTATAATCGTGAAGGGGAAACACCGAGCATCAAGTCTCACGTCAACAGCTGGCTGAAACAAATGCCGGAAGTCCTGGCTTTTGTTTCAGCCCTGCCCGCTCATGGTGGAGCCGGTGCTGTTTATATACTCCTGCGAACCCGCAGCAGCGCTTGATTAGTAGCCACTTTCAGCTTTCACCAGGCCAGCCGGCTCTTCACCTGCCTCCAATTTCTTCAAATTGGCGACCACCTGTTCCACAGCCGGTTCCGGCAGGGTAGCTGCAGCCATGTGGGGCGTCACCCGGATCGCAGGATGCGTCCAGAAGGGATGTTCGGGTGGTAGAGGCTCCTCATGGAAGACATCCAGAGCAGCAAAACGCAGGTGACCACTATCCAGCAGTTGTAACAGGTCTTCATCCACGACCTGAACGCCGCGCGCCACATTGACCAGTGCTGCGCCCTGTGGAAGCTTTTTCAGCAGCTCGCCGTTGAGCAAACCGCGCGTTTGCGGTGTATTGGGCAGCAGGCTGATCAGCACATCAGATTGGGTGACCAGGTCGTCAAGTCCCTGATCACCGGTGAAGACCCGCACACCCTCCAGCTCCAGCGGTGAGCGCTTCCAGCCACTGACCGGGTAGCCATAAGCAGCCAGCTGTGTGGCCACTTCCTGACCCAAAGCGCCCAAGCCCAGAATCCCCAGGCGCATCTGTTTCTTCAGGCGAGCAGTATGCTCCTGCCATTTCTGTTGCTGCTGGAGTTGCTGGTAGCGATCAAAATCCCTTTGCACCGTCAGCGTAGCCCAGAGAATATATTCGACCATCTGTTCTGCCATACCGGCATCCAGCAAGCGAATCAGGGGGACATCTTCGGAAAGATCATCACGGCGAACAAAGGCATCCACGCCTGCCCCCAGAGCAAACACTGCCTCAAGGTTGGGGAAGCGGCCAAAAAGACCCTCACTGGGATTCCAGGCAGCGACCCAGCGTACCTTGTCAGGATCAGGGTTATCCTCGGCAGTCACCACCTTAAGATCCGGAGCTTCACTGGCAAAAGCATCCAGCCACAGCTGCTGGTCGGGTTCGATATGTAAATAAAGCATGTGACCTTCCTCTCGCTTGGTTGAATGTCTACCCTTACCCTAACCAATCAAGTCTAAAAAAGCCAAGTTGCTTTACCCGCACCGGAGCGGATGTGTTAACTTGACAGCAATCAACTGAGGTCAACACGGATATTGTCATGAAACTCCAGGACTTACGCAGCTTTGAACAGTTTTCCCAGCTATCCGATGAACAGTTGATTCTGATTAAACCCAAGCTCAGGATCAAACGTTGCTCCCAGGCTGGAGAAACCCTTCTACCTCGGGGTTATGACAAGGATCTGGAATTTTTTCTACTCAAGGGACGCCTGCTGTTAACCGCTGAAGATGGCAAAACCCAGGAGATAGAGGCCAATTCCGAAGCAGCGCGTATGAGTATTGCCCGCCTGAGACCCAGCCTTTACGAGGTCACCTGCCAGGAACCCAGTGAACTGCTGGTGATCAGCGGCAACCTCCTGACCCAGCAGGTACGCAGCTCCATCCTGGAACAGGAAAGCTCTCATCTTTCTCCAGTCGCACTAAAGTTCTATAAGCGTCTCAAAAATGCCCTGGAAAACGGCAATTTTACCCTGCCCAGCCTGCCCAGCGTGGCGCTCAAGGTGCGTGAGGTGCTCCAGCAGGAAGAACCGGAAATCCGTGACATCGAACGCCAGCTCAATCGTGATCCCTCCATTCTGGCCAAGCTGGTTGCAGCAGCCAACACCCCGCTTTACCGTAGAGGCTCGGCCTGTAAAACCAGCAGTGAGGCCATCATGCGCCTGGGATTGGATACCACCTCCCAGTTGGTGATGTTGTTTTCCCTGCGCCAACTCTTCAAGGCCGAAACCCCCTGGGTCAAGCAACGCATGAAGTCCACCTGGGCGCAGGGCGTCAAGGTGGGTGCGATTGCCCAGCTGCTGACCCTCTATCACCCCCACCTTTCCGCGGATCAGGCTCTGTTGCTGGGATTGATTCACAACCTGGGCGAACTGGCCATCCTCAAGTTCATCGACCTGGATCCTAAGGCCGTGGCTGATATCGATCTGGAAAAACTACTGGATGAGCTGCTTCCTCAAGCGGGAGCCCTGCTGCTGCACTACTGGGAATTTGATGAAGAAACCTGTGATCTGATTGCTCGCCTGAATACCTGGCAGGCCACCAGCGATACCGCAGAAGCCACTTTGGAAGATCTAGTCAGGGTGGCGCGCCTACACAGTTTTATCGGCACACCCAACCAGCACCTCTACCCGCGTATGGATGAAGTACCGGCGTTTCGTAAACTGACGCACCAGGGGTTATCACCAGAGTTGAGCTTAACCCTGGTTGAGGATGCAACGGATCAGGTGGAAGAAATTGAAGCGGTTTTCGGCCTGTAAACAGACGGCTATTCGCGAAAGCAGACTTCCACGACGAAATCACCACTTTCCACATGGAAAGGCAGCAGTATTTTGGGGCCATAAACACTGTGCAAAACCTGATGCCCCTGACCAACAAAGGTAACCGGCTGCGACAGATAAAACTCATAGCCCTGCTCGGAAAGAATTTTCTTGGCACCACCGGAAACCATGTTGGTCATCTCACCCACCAGATCGCGGACAGTGGCATCAATTTTGGTGGGACGCTCGCCCAGCATGCGCTCCACCAGATCCAGAGCAACCGGTTCGGAAAAGGTGATAGCCAGTGACCCGGCGGTTTGTTCGCCCATCAGATCGATAAACCCCGTGACCACGCCTCGGGCAATATTATCGTCCTTGACGACCGGCTTACCCACTTGTGGTTGCATGTTAGCCATCGTCCGTAACACATTCATCATTGCATGCAAAAAGGGGTTGATAAAATCTGCCCGCATAGCTCCTGCCTTTAAAGAAAACTTTTACACGCAAGCTTACAGTAAAGAAAAAACAAAAGAAAAGTAAACCGACGAAAAGCCTGGGTATTTTCTCCAAAAAATCTTTACGTTTACGTAAACTTCCTCTAATGGTATTTTAAGCTTATCGGCTTGAAGTCTCTGATTAACGTAATGAGCGCAGGTCTGAGCTGAATTCATTCCTTATGAATTCCAGCACTTCCCACATCCATGTGGGTCGCAATGCAATAGTTAATCAGAGGTTTCCTAGAATTAATCTGTAAAGACCAACTCAGGTTGGTTAAGCTGGAAAAACAACAACACAGCAAAAAAGACATCAGGAGGCTCTTCATGTCCCAACCTCTTTGGCAGCCCAGCAGTTCAAGTATTGAAGCCAGCCAGCTACAGCGCTTTATGCAGCAGGTCAACCAGCGCTACCAGACTCAACTGCGCAACTACCAACAGCTCTACAACTGGAGTGTAGAAAACAACCAGGAGTTTTGGGAATTGGTTTGGGAATTCACCCGGGTTGTGGCCGCCGACCAGGGGAGCCAAGTTCTGGAGAACTCGGACAAGATGCCTGGAGCCCGCTGGTTTCCCGAGGCTCGCCTGAACTTTGCTGAGAACCTGCTGCGTTTTCGTGATGACAAAACAGCCGTAGTTTCCCTGCGTGAAGATGGCCAGAGAATCTCCCTGACCCATGCTGAACTCTACGATCAGGTCGCGCAGATTGCGCTGGCTCTTGAAAAAGCAGGTGTCGGTCCCGGGGACAGGGTTGCTGGCTTCGTTCCCAACTGCCACTACGCCCTCATCGCCATGCTGGCCGCTGCCAGCCTGGGTGCCATCTGGTCTTCCTGTTCACCGGATTTTGGCTACAACGGCGTTCTAGATCGCTTTGGACAAATCGAACCCAAGGTACTCTTTGCCACCGATGGCTACCTGTACAACGGCAAGCGCATCAATAGCCTGCCGCAAGTAGAAGAAATTGCCGACTCACTGACCGGCTTGGAAAAGGTCATCGTTTTCCCCTTCCTGGAAACCCATCCTGATATCAGCCAAATCAGCAAAGCCACTCTCTGGGATGATTTTCGTATCGCTGAAGCCAAGGAAATCGATTTTGCTGAACTGCCCTTTGACCACCCTCTCTACATCATGTATTCCTCAGGTACGACCGGGGTACCCAAGTGCATCGTGCACTCGGCTGGCGGCACTCTCTTGCAGCATCTCAAAGAACACCAGCTGCATACCGATCTCACCGAAAAAGACACCCTTTTCTACTACACCACCTGCGGCTGGATGATGTGGAACTGGCTGGTCTCCGGTCTGGCTGTGGGGGCCACTCTGGTCCTTTTTGATGGCTCTCCCTTTGCCCCCGAACCCAAAACCCTCTGGGATATGGCAGAACGTGAAGGTGTTACCGTTTTCGGCACCAGTGCCAAGTATATTGCTGCCTGTGAGAAAGCCGGTCTGCAACCCGGTAAAACCCATGATCTTTCAGCCTTGAGAGCCATCCTTTCAACCGGTTCGCCGCTGTCCCATGAATCCTTTGATTACGTCTATCGTGATATCAAGGAGGATCTCCTGCTGGCTTCCATTTCCGGGGGTACAGATATTATCTCCTGCTTTGCCCTGGGCTGCCCTATCCGTCCGGTTTATCGCGGCCAATTACAGTGTCGCGGCCTGGGTATGGATGTTCAGGTATTCAATGATGCCGGGGAGCCAGTGGTTGAAGAGAAGGGTGAACTGGTTTGTGTGCAGCCTTTTCCTTCCATGCCCATCGGCTTTTGGAAAGATGAAGGCGGCCAACGCTATCATTCCGCTTATTTCGACCGCTTTGACAATGTCTGGGCACATGGTGACTATGCAGAAATCACCCCTGAAGATGGTCTGATTATTCATGGTCGTTCCGATGCCGTACTCAATCCCGGTGGTGTGCGCATCGGCACTGCAGAAATCTATCGACAGGTAGAAAAAGTCGAAGAGGTGCTGGAAGCCCTGTGTGTTGGCCAGGACTGGAAAGACGACGTTCGCGTGGTGCTCTTTGTACGTCTGAAAGAGGGCGTGGAGCTAACCGAAGATCTCAAGAAGGAATTGCGCACCAAAATCCGGGAGGAAACCACACCCCGCCATGTTCCAGCCAAGATCATCCAGGTCAGCGATATTCCGCGCACCCTGTCCGGCAAGATCGTGGAACTGGCTGTCCGGGAAGTAATTCATGGCCGCCCGGTTAAAAACCAGGATGCCCTGGCCAACCCGGAAGCACTAGAGCTTTATGCTGACCTGCCGGAACTACAGAAATAGTCCTGCTCCTGTCTGCTGGCTAAGCCAGCAGACAGGCTGCCGTTAACTAGCTCTCAGCCTCAATCGCAAGACGAAAAAAAACCTGGCCGTAGCCAGGTTTTTTTAGCTCCAAGAGAAGCTGGATCAGACCAGATTCTGCACGTCGTCTGTGCTGGGACCCTGCGCCGGAGAAGGTGTTGAAGCTTCAGAAGCAGGGCTAGCAGCAGGCGCTTCAGCAGCTTGAGACTCGGTAGAGGCCTCTTCTTCAGCTGCTTCAGGCCGTTCAGCATTCTGCGCCAATTCTATGGAAGGGCGAATAATGCTGCCACTGGGGCGATTGCTTTCATACAGAGGCACTTCTTCCTGGGTCTCACCCAAACGTGAAACCACGTCCGAAGGCTGGGTGGAAACACTGTCTTTTACCTCTGCACCGCTGGCAGCCATAGGCTGGCTGGAAGCCTGCTCGGCAACAGCGCTCTCATTAACTTCCTGTTGGCGCTGTGTGGTCCTAGTATCCTGGCCTTGCGCTTGACGCATGGAAGCGGAAACCTGGTTACCAACGTTAGATTCAATCATTGAACACCTCTCGTGCCTTAGGGCAGCCAAAATAACTTCTTCTTAGAATAGCTAATCGGCCGCCCTTGTGCAAACTTTAACCAATCCAACCCTTGATCTGGAGCAAGAAGGTTTTACAGACGTTCAAAAACGGTGGCAACCCCCTGCCCCATGCCAATACACATGCTGGCTAGGCCCAGAGTTGCATCCTTCTGCTCCATGACGTTCAGCAGGGTCGTACAAATACGAGTGCCCGAACAACCCAGAGGGTGACCCAGAGCAATGGCGCCGCCATTCAAATTGACCTTCTCATCCATCTTGTCCAGCAGTTTCAGGTCTTTCAACACGGGCAATGCCTGGGCTGCAAAGGCTTCGTTCAGTTCAACGATATCGATATCATCAATGCTCAGGCCAGCTGCCTTGAGCGCCTTCTTGGAAGCAGGCACCGGACCATAGCCCATGATGGAAGGATCACAACCGGAAACCCCCATGGAGCGAACGCGGGCGATCGGCTTCAGTCCCAATGCCTGGGCTTTTTCATAGCTCATCATCAGCATGCCGGAAGCACCGACTGACAAGGCCGAAGACGTACCCGCAGTCACCGTACCATTGCGCGGATCAAAAACAGGCTTAAGACCGGCCAGGCTTTCAACCGTGGTTTCCGGACGAATGACCTCGTCCTTAAGGATCAGCTTACGGCGACCTTCGGCATCATGGCCTTCCACACCGATAATTTCCTTATCAAAGCGACCGTTAACTGAAGCCTCGTGGGCCAGGCGATGAGAGCGGGCCCCCATTTCATCCTGCTGCTGGCGGCTGATACCATGCATCTTACCCAGCAGCTCGGCTGTCAGACCCATCATCATGGCGCCCTTGGCATTCTGCTTGCTGGCAGAAGGGTTGACGTCAACCCCGTGCATCATGGAAACATGCTCCATGTGCTCAACACCGCCGACCATATAGATATCACCCAGTCCGGCCTTGATGTTGGCACCGGCGGTGTGCAGAGCACTCATGGAAGAACCACATAGACGGTTTACCGTTTGAGCAGGGACACTCTTGGGGATAGAGGTCAGAACGGCCGCATTACGGCCGACGTTATAGCCCTGTTCCAGGGTCTGGTTGACACAGCCCCAGATGATGTCATCAATTTCAGCAGGGTTAATACCGGAGCTACGCTCCAGCAGGGCAGTCATGATACTGGCTGACAGCTCTTCAGCACGCACATTGCGAAAAGCACCCTGTTTGGCCTTGGCCATGGCGGTACGGACGCCATCAACGATTACGATATCTCTTGGTTGCAGACTCATTGTTTTTCTCCAAATTCGGTTGACCGGATCGCTCAGGCGTAAAAGGTTTCGCCTTTTTCTGCCATTTCACGCAGCTTGGCAGTGGGGGCATACAGAGGACCCAAATCGGACAGGGAATCAGCCAGTTCGACAAACTGCTTAACACCCAGGGCATCGATATAACGCAGTGCACCACCACGGAAGGGAGGGAAGCCGATGCCGTAAATCAGTGCCATATCAGCTTCTGCCGGTGTTTCCACGATGCCGTCTTCCAGGCAGCGTACGGTTTCCAGACACAGAGGCACCATCATGCGGGCAATAATGTCTTCGTCGCTCAGCTCCTGAGTTTCACGAATCAGAGGTTTAATCAGCTCGTAAGAGGACTCGTCGAGAACCTTCTTGGGCTTACCCTTGCGGTCTTCTTCATAACGATAGAAACCGGTCGCATTTTTCTGGCCCAGACGCTTGCTTTCATACATGACATCCAGAATGGTCTTGTCATCACGCTTCATGCGCTCAGGAAAGCCTTCTGCCATTACCTGGTTGGCATGCAGGGCGGTATCCAGACCCACGACATCCAGCAGGTAAGCGGGACCCATGGGCCAACCGAATTTTTCCATGACCTTATCGACACGCTGGAAATCGGCACCCTTTTCCAAGAGGCCGATAAAGCCACCGAAGTAAGGGAAGAGAATACGGTTGACCAGAAAACCGGGGCAATCATTAACCACAATCGGTGTCTTGCCCATCTGCTTGGCGTAGGCCACGGTTGCAGCGATGGCGGTCTCGGAGGATTTTTCTCCGCGAATCACTTCCACCAGCGGCATCCGGTGCACCGGATTGAAGAAGTGCATACCGCAGAAGTTTTCCGGACGCTTGAGGTTTTGTGCCAAGCTGCTGATGGAAATAGTCGAGGTATTGGAGGTAATAATGCTGTCTTCAGCGACCTGATCTTCCAGTTCTGCCAACACCGCCCCCTTGACCTTGGGGTTTTCCACGACGGCTTCAACGGTCAGATCGACATCGGCAAAATCACCGTAGGACAGGGTTGGACGAATACGCCCCATCGCCTCACCCAACTGGGCGGCAGTGATCTTCTTACGCTCCACCTGCTTGGAAAACAGCTTATTGGCTTCTTTCAGGCCCAGTTGCAAGGCATCTTCAGCAATGTCCTTCATCATGATGGGCACGCCCTTGGAGGCGGATTGATAGGCTACACCACCACCCATGATGCCGGCACCCAGAACGGCCGCTTTGCCAGTCGCTTTGACCTGTTTTTCATAAGCGGAGGCTTTTTTCTTGACCAGTTGATCGTTGAGGAAAAGACCTACCAGATTGAAGCAGACATCGGTCTTGGCCATTTTGGCAAAGGTCTTGGCTTCGACTTCCTGGGCTTTTTCACGACCGGCACTGGCACCCTTTTGAATAGCCTTGATGGCTTCGACAGGAGCAGGATAGTGAGGCCCAGCTTTACCGGCCACATAACCCTTGGCGGTTTCAAACACCATCATGGATTCAACCGGATTGAGCTTCAGGGGTGCCTTCTTCTCATCCCGGCGTGCTTGCCAGTCAAGGTTGCCTGCCAGCGCTTCATCTAGAATATCCAACGCCGTCTCGCGCAGCTGTTGCAGAGGAACCACGGCATCCACAGCACCCATCTTCAGAGCCGCAGCGGCTTTGTTTTCAGTGCCTCCGGCAATCCATTCGATAGCATTATCAGCACCGATCAAACGTGGCAGACGGACACAGCCACCCCAGCCGGGAATAATGCCCAGCTTGGTTTCGGGCAGACCGATTTTGGCACCCTCGGCCATGACCCGAAAATCCGTAGTCAGTAGCACTTCACAACCGCCACCCAGGGCCAGACCGTTAATTGCGGTCACCGTGGGGTAAGGCAGGTCTTCAATGGCATTAAAGAGTGCATGAACCTTCTGGTTCATTTCCACCAGGTAGTCTTCGGATTTACCAAACACACCATGAAACTCGGTAATATCGGCACCGACAATAAAGGCATCCTTGGCACTGCTCAGCAGCAGACCCTTGATATCTTTTTCGGCTTGCAGAGCGGCAACCGCTTCACCCAGCTCCTGAACAACCGCAGTACTGAGTTTGTTAACCGAGTCTCCCTGTAAATCAAAGGTTAGCTCAACCTTTCCGTCACTGAGGGCTTGCACCTTAATGGCTTTGCCTTGGTAAATCATCGTGTGATCTCCAGCTTTTTGTTGTAGACAAGACTGACTGAAAAACTTCAAACAAACTTTTCATACAGTCGTTTGAACTTGAGGGTAAGAGTCGTGCATCTCGGCCTGCTTGTCAAGCCAAACCCAGAGGAATTTAAGCGAGCAGAAAAAGTGTTTCGGGGATCAGGGAAGTGGTGTCAGCTGCTCAATCTGCAGGCTGCGCCCCCGGGCGGATGAGGTTTTGAAAGAACCACGAATTCTGACTTGCTGGTCAAGATGATCCCGTGCCAGCTGCTCCGGCTCCAGACCCACTCGGTTGAAAGCCTCGTCTTCCAGCCAATAGTGTTCAGGGTCTTGCCAGCCACGCACCCAACCCTCGACCTCGATCAACTGGCGGTCAAAACCTTCAGCGTGAGTTACCAGAAATCCCAGGTTAACCTCTTCAGGCTGGGGGTCGGAACAACCGCCCAGAAGAATCAGTATCCAGGCGGTGACAAGCAGTTTTTTAAGTGACAAGTTAGCAAACCTCTAGCATTTCAAAAAGCTGCCTGGCCCGGCAACCGCTCAACCAGCCAATCGATCAAAACACTCACTGCAGGCAAGAGTCCGCGCCGATGCGGATAAACCAGATGCAGGTGACTGACGGGCAACTGCCATTCTGGCAAGACCCTTTGTAAACGTCCAGTCGTCACATACTCGGTGCAAAGATCGACAGGCAGGGCAGCCACCCCCTGCCCCTGGGCTGCGGCTTCACGCAATAACCAAAGGTCATCACAAATCAGGCGGGGCTGATGCTTCCAGTGAACGACTTCCCCCGTTTTTTCTGAAGTCAGATCATAGACGTAGCGACCACTGGAATACTGCATCGACAGGCTGGACCAGGAAGCCAGTTCCGAGGGATGGCGTGGCTCCCCCTGGTGTTTAAGATAATCCGGATGCGCAAAGAGTGCCTGGCGGGAAGGGCTTAAAGGACGGGCTATCAGGGAAGAATCTTCCAGTGATGCCCTGACCCTCAAAGCCAGATCCACCTTGTCTTCCAGCAGATTGACCGGCTGGTTCGTCACCCAGATATCCACGATCACTTCCGGGTAGGCCGCCATGAATTCCGGGATCAGATGACTGAGCATATTCTGGCTGATGGCAAAGGGACAACTCAGGCGCACCCGCCCTCGCGGTCTTTCCTGAACAAACTGGGTCACCTGATCCGCCGCCTGGGCAGCCGCTCTGACAGCTTGGCAGTGAACCAAAAATTCACGGCCAATTTCAGTCAAAGTCAGCTGCCGGGTACTTCGCTGCAGCAAGCGCACTCCCTGCTCTTCTTCAAGATCGGCAATGCGGCGGCTCAGGGTGGACTTGGGAATGCCCAGCAAGCGTGCTGCCTGGCTGAAACTGCCCTGCTCGACCACCTCGGCAAAAAGTACCAGATTGGTTAGGTCTTTCATCTTTGTACCATATTTGGAACGGTTCTTCCTGATTTACCCATCTAGTCCATGAGCGCCGCTCTTTTTAGAATAGCTTTCATCATATCTAGCCAAGAGGAGCTCTACCCATGAATATTCTACAAGTCGATTCAGGTCTTTTTGCTCAGGGTTCTGTCAGCCGTGAACTCACCCAGAAAGTCAGCCAGCAGTTGCTGCAACTCAACCCCGAAGCCAGTGTCCGCCATCGCGACCTGATTGCCGATCCGATCAATCATCTGGATGCAGAAATTTTGATGGCAGGTGGTCAGGATGACCAGAAGCTCAGTCAACGCCAGAAAGACGAACTGGCCATTAGCGAGCAACTGCTCGAAGAAGTCTTTGCTGCTGATGTTCTGGTGATCGGTGCCCCTCTCTATAACTTCAGCATACCAACTCAATTGAAAGCCTGGGTCGACCGTATTGCCCAGGTTGGCCGCACCTTCCGTTACACCGAAAAGGGTCCCGAAGGGCTGCTCAAAAACAAGCGTGCCATTATTGCCTCGGCCCGTGGTGGTGTTTATTCCCAGGGTGAAATGGCCGCCATGGAACACCAGGAAAGCTATCTGAAAACCCTGCTGGGCTTTATCGGTATCACCGATGTGCAAGTGGTGCGAGCAGAAGGCCTGAACATGGGTGACGAGATTCGTGGACAAGCGCTGGATGCAGCCCACGAAGACATTCTCTCCCTGGCTTCCTAATCGCTGAACAACCCCGGGCTTTGCGGCTTGAAGACCAAAGCCAGCAGCTGGGCTTCTAGTTCAGCTGCATCCCGGGGTGTTGCTGTAATCAGTTCCAGACGTGAATCCCGGCGATAAGCCAGAGGTTCCACCACCAACTCCTGGCCGACCCGATTGAAACTCTGCCAGCGACTTGTCCCCGTGCGGAAAACCCCTTTGAGCCGCAGTACATCTTCCTGCTGATCGATCCACTGGTAGAGGCCATCTTCATCAAAGGCATCTTCCTGGTGAAACACCCAACCGTAGGTAAAGACCCCCTCGCCCTCACCACTGAGATGCACCGGCTTACGCTGCTGAGGCCAGGCAAGAAAATCCAGACCGGCTGCAGGCTTGAGCAATGAGGATTCACTGACCTGGTGACTGGCGGGCGACGGGATTTCCTGACGCTCACTGATCAACTGCTCTGCAGGTTGAAGCACTGAAGCGGGCACTTGCCCCTGGCGCACCGTGATAAGCGCCAGCTTGGGTGGAAAGAGCTGGCTGGCTGCATCCAAGGCTTTTCGGGTTTGTTCGGGAGTAGCCAAGTCCGTCTTGTTGAATACCAGAATATCGGCCAGAGAAATCTGATCCCGATAGGTTTCATGGGCCTGGATGCGCTCATCTTCCAGATGGCGTGGATCAACCAAGGTAATCATCGGGTGCAGATCGATAAATTCAGCAAACTGTTCACCCCGTAAAAGATCAAGGATGCCAGCCGGATGACCCAGTCCTGTTGGCTCGATCAGCAGGCGGTCGGGCTGGTATTTTTGCAGGAGATTAACCAGGGTGACCGAGAGAGTCAGCCCTAATGCACAGCAAATACAGCCTCCGGCGATCTCCTTGACCTGAACCCTGTCATCGGTTTCCATCAGGCTGGCGTCCACGCCGATCTGGCCAAATTCATTGACGATCAGAGCCCAGCGTTCACCTTCCGGCTTGTTTTTCAGCAGATGATTAATCGCCGTCGTTTTACCAACACCCAGAAAACCACTGATCACATGCGCGGGTATTGACATCAAATAGCTCCTTCACGCTGTAAAAGACGACGTTTCATATCCAAACCCCAGCGATAACCACCCAGACCACCGTCTTTGCGCACGACCCGATGACAGGGAACCAGAAGTGCAACCGGGTTGGCACCACAGGCCGAGGCCACGGCGCGCACCGCAGCAGGCTGCCCCACCTGCTCAGCCAACTGCGAATAGCTGCGAGTCTGACCAGCAGGGATAGTCAGCAAGGCTTCCCAGACTGCTTTTTGAAAAGCTGTGCCCTGTAGGTCCAAGGGTAGAGAGGCTATCAACTGAGGTTGCACCAGGGCTTCACTGAGCTTCTGGCACCAGAGGGTTCTCTGCCCCGGAGTTAAAGGCCGGATACCTGCTGGTTCCAGCTCCTCGCTTAACAGCTGTTCAAAAGCTGCATCCGTAGTCACCGGCTGCAAGGCAGCCAAACCCTGGGAAGTTACCACAAAAACGGCATTTCCCCAGCCGGTTTGAAACTCCCCCCAAAGAGGTCGGGATTGACTGGCTGCAATAATGGCTTTCAGAAACACGAACTCTCTCCCTGCGTGATCTGCTGGTTATCTGAGTGCTGGAATCATAACCCTTTTCCAGGCAAAAAAAAGCCCCGCAGATGCGGGGCCAAGAGCAGAGAGCAGAAGACTACTTCATGGAAATCGTGGTATTCACACCGGCAGAAATACTGTCCGGTTCGTACCAGCGCTCGGTCACGGTTTTGCTGTGTGTCCAGAATTTAACAGCTTCCTTGCCATTGGGACCCAGAGGACCCAAACGCGAACCGCGAGAACCAGTAAAGCTGAAATAGGCCACAGGCACAGGAATCGGCATGTTAATGCCCACTTGGCCCACATCAATTTCATTCTGGAATTTGTGCGCGGCCCAGCCGGAAGCGGTAAAGATGGAGGTGCCGTTTCCATTGGGGTTGTCATTGATGAACTCTATGGCCTCATCCAGGGTTTCCGCCTCGACCACACAGAGCACCGGACCAAAAATCTCTTCGTTGTAGATATCCATCTCCTTGGTCACTCCGGTAAAGACCGTTGCACCCACGAAGTTACCCTGTTCAAAACCTTCGACCACGCAATCACGGCCATCCAGAGCCAGAGTTGCCCCTTGCTGCACACCGGAATCAATCAGACGATGGATACGCTCTTTGGCCGAGGGTGAAACCACCGGGCAGATATCGGCCTTCACATTAGTACCGGCACCCACCACCATCTTCTTGGAGCGTTCGATAATCTCATCAGCCCACTGGCGAGCTTCACCCACCAGAACCACAACCGGGTTGGCCATGCAACGCTGACCAGCAGCACCAAAGGCAGAACCGATCAGGGCATCAATAGCCTGGTTCTTGTTGGCATCAGGCAGAATGACACAGTGGTTTTTAGCACCCATCATGCACTGGGCACGCTTGCCGGCATTGCTGGCATGTTGGTAGATCTGCTCGCCTACATGGCTGGAGCCGATAAAGGAAACCGCCTTGATGTGTTCATGCTGACACAGGCGAGTCGCCACTTCAGGACCACCGTGAACTACATTCAAAACACCAGGTGGCAGGCCAGCCTCATGGGCCAGCTCGACCAGGCGCAGGGTCGAAGTGGGGTCCTGCTCGGAAGGCTTGAGTACAAAGGTATTCCCTGTAGCAATAGCCACAGGGAACATAAAGCAGGGCAGCATGACCGGGAAGTTAAACGCGGTGATCCCTGCCCCGACGCCCAGAGGCTGTTTGAGGGTATAAACATTAACACCGGTGGCGACATTCTCGGCCATTTCACTCAATTGCAGCGAAGGAATCGAGCAGGCATGCTCAACCACTTCCAGACCACGACCGACTTCGCCTTCAGCATCAGGCAGGGTCTTACCATGCTCTTCGGTAATCAGGGCCGCCAGGTCTTTGGCATTATCACGCAGCAACTGCTGAAACTTGAGCATGATACGCATCCGCGCCGCCAGAGAAGTATTGCGCCAGCTCTTGTAGGCTTCCTGAGCATTATTGATGGCAGCATCCACTTCATCCAGAGTACAGAAAGGCACTCGGGCAACCACTTCCTGAGTGGCCGGATTGAGAACATCGCGCCAGTCGCCGGACTGGGAAGTGACTTTTTCGCCACCGATAATCATGGGGATTTCGCGCACAGACATGGCTTACCTCTTTCGTGGTTGTTCTTGTGGTGAAGGCTTTATTTTTAACCGTCCTTGCATCTTAGATGTCAGTCAGCATGCCTGACAAGGCATCCGAGTGCAAAGCAGCCTTGCATATATGCAAGACTGCAAACAATAAAAAAGGGACGCAAGCAGCGTCCCTTTTCCTGAAGCAAAAGCCTGCTTATTCAGTTGCTTCGTTCAGGCGGTTCAGAGCTCGCTGGCTCATGAACTGTTCGCGCATCTGAGAAGTGGTGAAAGCATCGGGCTCGGCACCAGCTGCATCAGCAACGGATTGCAGCATCTGAGTCACGCTTTCCTGACCAACAGCAACCATGGAACAGAACTGACGCTGACCTTCAATGGTGACGTACTCGGCCTTAACACGGCGGCTGCCAACCATTTCCTGGTCAACAATCTGGCGAGTGACTTCTTCAAAGTTACCACCGGTGGCCAGACCGTCTTCCTGGGTATCGATGGTGCGCTGGTAGTTTTCAGTCAGGGACTGAATCTGAGCGCCCATGGTGGTAGCCAGCTGCTGGCGAGCCGCCAGGTCTGCACGGCTGCTATCGGAGTTGATGCGACCGGAAGCAGGTACACAGCTGGTGGCAGCCAGACCATCCTGAACTTCAGGCATGAAAATCCAGCTGGGCAGAGAAGGTTCATTGTTCTCTGGGGAACTGGCACAACCGGCCAAGGCTACTGTAGCCGCCAGGGCTGATGCAGCGAAGATATTTTTTTTCATGGTGCTCTCATCCTTCCTTTTTGATAAATCCTGATGATCAGGACAGTGAAAAAACAACCGGAACCGACCGGTAGAGTTTAGTTGAATTCACGATAAGCCGCTGTGCGCTCTGCCACATGTTTCAAATAATTGCGTGTTTCTTCGTAGGGCAACTGGGCCAGCAGACGCGAGTAGACTTCACGTGGCTGCATACCGTTAATAATCCTTGCAGCTCTCGCCGGACTGGTAGAACGGCCGGTAAAGGTACGAGCCACATTGCCCGCCCCGGTATTATAGGCCGCGATCACCGCATAGAGACGGCTCTCTGGATTCTCGATCTCTCTAAGATAGCGAGAATTGAGAATATTCAAATAAACACTGCCAGCTTCAATATTATTTTCCGGATTATAAAGGTAAGCCGGACTAAAAACCCGGATTTCGCCATAAAGCTCCTGGGCTACATCTTTGCCGGCAGAACCGGGGACGATTTGCATCAACCCGAAGGCTGGAATATGTGAGCGAGCCATGGGGTTAAAACTGCTTTCACTGTGCATAATCGCCAACACCAATGCGGGTTCCACCTGATGGCGACGTGCATAGCGTTCAACCAGGGGCAGAAACTCTCTGGCCTTGTCATTTGTACGCGTTGGAGGCAAGGGTACCGTCAGTACGGTGACCTGGCGATCACCACCGCGGGGGGAAGGCTCCTGTCTTTGGGTTAACTGCGCAGCCCCCATCATCTGCTCAGCATCTTCAGGGCCAACCTCACTCAACACCCTTTTATTGCCTTCACGACCTAGAGAAGGGGAAGGCAGACCGGCTTCTTCAACGGCTCTTTGCGTCACTTCATCCCGAGCGACGGCTTCTTCTACAGGGCGTCCGAGAAGATCAACCAGCATTTCAACAGCCGTTTCAGTGGCGTTTTCCTCAGCCTCCACTTCAATGCGAATTTCATTGGCCTGATAATCAACGACACTGCGGCTGGTCTGATCGGGTGAATATTCAACCCAGGTATGCTGATCGGTAATCAAAGGCTCCTGCCAATGGCTGCGCAGTTCTTCCTGATAGGCAGAAAAGGCCTCATCAAATGCCTGCTGATAGGCCTGAAAAGCAGCATTAAAATCCTGATTGTAGCCTTGCATCTGCTGCTGGCGTTGCTGCTGGAATTCTTCAAAACTACTGGCCGTCAAACTGGCAGATGTCATGCCTAAAAGCACAGCGCTGGTCCACACAAAAACCTTTTTCACCGTCTCATCCTTAATAATCGCAACCAAAATCAGGTAATTGCAGCTGATTTTTGCCAGCCCCCAGATAAAAGTCAAGGAAAGAGGTAGCATTTCAGCATTATTTTTTACTTTTATAAAAGTTGATTAAAATCAAACATGAAAAACTGAAATTACATTGACTTCATGCCAGTGAAATCCAAAAATACTCTTCCTTACAAAAACTTGGAACTGCACCGCTGGAGTCAGCATGAAACACCCTGTCCGTGAATTACTTCTATTTTTAATTACAGGCCTGCTTTTTACCGGGTCTCTTCAGGCTGATGACTATGTCGCCACAGGTTCAACCCAAGAAGAAGCCCGCAAAAATCTGGCTCTCAGCATTCTGGCCAATGTTTCCAGTGAAGTCCGCGAAGAAACCCAGGTCAACACCCATTTCTTCAGCTCTTTTTTTACTGGCCAGTCGATTTCCGAAACCAGCGAAACCCATATCTCCAGCCGCCAGGAATCCAACATCACCCTGACCTCGGTGCGTATCTCGCCAAATCCGGAAGGCGGTTACACAGCACGCATGGACAAGGAAGCTTTTCGCCAGGATGCGCGTCAAACAGCAACAACCCTGCAAACACGCTGTGCAATCGCACAATTACCATCCAGCTGGGATCAGCTTCAGTCCACCGCGGCCACCTGCCTTTTTGAAGTGGAAACCGCCCTGGGCATGGCCAGCATTGCTGTTCCCGAGGCTGTAGAACCCCTGACCGATCTGCGCAAACAGTTGCAGGAAACAACCAGCCTGGGACGTCTCCAGGTAGCCAGCACACCCGACCGCCCTTTCCGGGTTGACCAGCGACTACGCAAGGAATCCGGCACCACCCTGCGACTACCGGCAGGCGCTTACACCCTGGTCTGGGAAGCGGGTAACGGCTATTGCCAGGCCGAACAACAGATCACGCTGGAGGCAGGGGAAACCCTCAGTGTGCATCAGCAAATCCAGGCCTACCCCCGAGTGGCCTTCAATTCTGAAACCCCCAACGCCCGCCTGGAAGTCAATGGCCAGCAGCGCCAGCTGACCCAGGCGCTGGAATTCTCCGATTGTCGCGGCAGCCTCAGTTATCGCCTGTCCAACGCCCATGATCAGGAATCAGGCAACCTGCAGCTAGAACCCGGAATGGATCGGGAAATCACCATCAACCTCCTCACCCGCCAGGATATCGACCATCTTAATCGCTTGAACACCAGCTTCCGCAATAGCCAAAGCTATCGACTGCTGCTGGGTTACAGCCACGCCAGTGATTACGACCCCAGCTATCGCTTCCGCGCAGAGCGCCTGCATTTCTTTAAAGCTCTGCGCCTGGGTTACGGGGGCATGTTCAGTTTTGGTAGCGAAAATGAAGAATACGAGCTTTACACCCAGGCCGCCCTGCAACTGACTCACTGGGGTAGCAAGCCTCTGCACCTGGGCTCCAGCCTGGGCCTTATTCCCTATGTGGGTGTCGAACTGGGGGTGGGTCGCCATGAACGCAGCTATGCAGGAGGCAGTCTTTACCGCTACGGTGAAGAAGAGGATTTCCAGAGGGATTATCTGGTCTGGCGCTATCTTCTGGGCACAGAAATCATCCTCGACCCTTCTCTGGCTTTAACCTTCCAGGGCCACTTGGGGCGCACCCAGGAGGAGTCGGCTGAATTCGCCCTGGGCATCAATTTCAAGTTCGACTGATTATGGATTGGGATGATATTCGCATTTTTCTGGAGGTTGCCCGTACCGAGCGCCTCAGCGAAGCTGCCAAACGTCTGAGAATCAATGCCTCCACGGTTTCCCGGCGTCTTCACCGCCTGGAAGCCTACTTGGAGATCCAACTCTTCGAGCGCGGCCAGGAAGGCCATCAGTTAACCAGCCAAGGGCAGCTACTGCTAGCCACCGCCCGCCAGATGGAACAGCAGGCGCTCACGGCTGGCGAGATCCTTCAGGGGCTGGGAGAAGAGCGTATCGGTTCGGTACGCATTGGCTCGACAGAAGGCTTCGGCAGTTTTTTTATCACGCCCAAGCTGGCTGATTTCTGTCGCCGCAACCCGCGCTTGGTGGTAGAACTTTTACCCATGCCGCGCTTTGTCAAACTCACCCGTCAGGAAGCTGATCTGGCGGTAACCATTGAACGCCCTCGTCATACCAGCCTGGTGGTCACCAAACTCTGCGACTATCGCCTGCACCTCTACGCTACCCAGGATTACCTGGAACAAGCACCGGAACTCAACAGCATTGAGGATCTGAATCGTCATCGCCTGATCGGCTACGTGGATGATTTGATGTTCAGTGATCAACTGAATTACATGGAAAGGTTACTACCGGATGCCCAGCCCGCTTTTCGCAGCACCAGTGTTGTGGCCCAGTACACCCAGGCCAGGGCCGGTTTGGGGCTGGCCATCCTGCCTTGCTTCCTGGCAGCAGAAGCACCGGAACTCAAACCCCTGTTAACCGACAAGATCAGCCTGACCCGCAGTTTCTGGCTGGCTGCTCAACCGGAGCGCAAACGCCTGGCTCGGGTAGAGGCCGTATGGCAGGAGTTAAAGCGACTGACCGAAGCCCACCAGGATCTGCTCATGGGCAGAGATTGAAACTAGTCCAATAACTCCGGCTCTCTCTCCAGGCGCACGCCAAAACGCTGGTAAACAGCATCGCTGATGCTTGTCGCCAACGCCAACAGTTCACTGGCCTTACCGACCTGGCTGTGGTGCACCAGCACCAGTGCCTGGCTGGCATGAACACCAAAGTGCTCCTGCCGGTAGCCCTTGTAACCGCACTGATCGATCAACCAACCTGCAGCCAGCTTGACGCCCTCTTCGGTAGGATATTGCGGCAATTTAGGCCAGTCTTTTGACAAGGCCAGAGCTTCCTCCCGGCTGACCAGGGGATTTTTGAAAAAGCTGCCCGCATTGGGAAGCTCCTGGGGATCAGGTAGTTTTTCCCGCCGGATTTCCGCCACAGTATCGGCAATAATTCGCGGCAGGGGAATGCAAGCCTGCTCCTGTTGTTGGCGCAGATCTTTTTTCGCCGCCACTCGGTCCGCCAGATCCGCATACCCTAGACAGGGCTCAGCATTTTTTTGCAAACGCAATTGCAAAGCAGTAATCACAAAGCGCCCCTTCCAGTCGCGCTTAAAGCGGCTGTCGCGATAACCCAGGGCACAGTCCTTCGCCGCCAGTTTATCCTTCCTGGGAGATGGATCATCCAGCCAGTAGCCTTCTACTGCTTCCAGACAATCACTGACTTCGCGACCATAGGCACCGATATTCTGGATCGGGGCCGCACCCGCCTGACCGGGAATCAAGGCCAGGTTTTCCAGCCCGAAAAGTCCGCGAGAGGTTGTTTCCAGCACCAGTTGATGCCAGTTATAACCGGCAGGAACCCGCAAGCTGACCGTCTGCCCTCCGGTATCCGACCAGTCCAGCGGTTCAGGTAATTGTTGCAATACCAACGCATCCAGATCTCTGGCCAAAAGCAGATTACTGCCACCGCCCAGCGGAAAAACCGCTAGCTTCTGCTGGCGGGCAAAATCCAAAGCTTCCAGCAGGGCGGCTTCTCCGCTGGCTTTGACCAGCCAGGAAGCCTTTGCCGGCAGCCTAAACGTATTCAGTAGGGTTAAGTCAGCATTTTCTTGCTTAGAGATCATGGTTCTTCCGCAGCTGAACCAGCAGGCGTTTGCAGGCGCCTTCGACCAGATCCATCACCTGGTAGAAACCACTATCGCCACCATAATAGGGGTCGGGCACTTCCTTGATGGCAGAAGGATTGAAACTCAGCAGCAGACGGATTTTATCCATCTGTTCCAATTCGGTGACCAGATCCTCGACATCAGCCTGATTCTGCTTGTCCATAACCAGCAGGTAATCAAAGTTATCCAGATCTTCTGCTTGCAACTGGCGGGCCTTGAGGGCAGACAGGTCATAGCCTCTTTCCATGGCGACTGCCTGCATGCGCTCATCCGGCGCCTTACCCACATGCCAGTCACCGGTTCCGGCCGAATCGACATGAATTTGATCACCGAGACCGGCATCCTCGACCAAACGACGGAAAACACCATCGGCAGTGGGTGAACGGCAAATATTGCCCAGACAAATAAAGAGAACGGAAACTTTTTTAGCAGTACTCATAGGCGTTGTTCTACTGGCTAACCTCTGTCGAAATATTGAAAAAAGGAAGCATTGCAAGGCATTATAAGCCACTTGCCTGTAAATTGCTGTTAACCACCTGCGACAAGTTGCTATCTATGAAATCCCCCTGCGTTGGCTTCTGCTCAACCACCTTTGGTGATCCTGTCTGCCGCGGCTGCAAAAGAACCCGAGAAGAAGTTGACGCCTGGAATCAACTGACCAGCGAACAGCAACGGCAGGTCTGGCAAAGACTCTGGCAGCAGGCGCAAGAAGTCGTGAGTCGCTACCTGAGGGTCGAGGATGCCGACCTTTTACACCAGCAACTGCTGCGCCGTGCGATTCGCCACCATCCTGATGCCCCGCCAGAAGCCTGGGTGCTGGATTTATTGCGTGTAGGCAGCGAAAAAATCCAGGATCTGCAAGCCTACGGCATCCAACGCACCCCGCAAGCCGGAGATAAAAGCCCGGCCGCCCTATTCAATCAACTCACGCAGGAACTCTTGTAGATCTCTATCAAAGGATCTACAACTTTTGCCCAACTTAACTTTGTTGACACTTTAATCTACAATGCCACCGCCTTTTAAAGGGATCGATGAAAGCATCGATTGCTTTGATTCAAGAAGAACAGGATTTTCCGCTGTCGATCGAAGCGCTAACAGATGAGGGTATAAAACCGTGCTAGAAGCTTACCGCAAACATGTCGAAGAACGCGCTCAAGAGGGCGTTCCACCCAAGCCACTGGATGCAGAGCAAACCGCTGCTTTGGTTGACCTGCTGAAGAACCCACCCGCTGGCGAAGAAGAATTTCTGGTTGACCTGATCAGCAACCGTGTTCCCCCCGGTGTTGATGAAGCCGCTTACGTTAAGGCTGGCTTCCTGGCTGCTATCGCCAAGGGCGAAGCCTCTTCCCCGCTGATCTCTGCAGAAAAAGCTGTAGAACTGCTGGGCACCATGCAGGGCGGCTACAACATCGCCACGCTGGTTGAACTGCTGGAAGATGACCAGCTGGGCGCACTGGCCGGTGAGCAACTCAAGCACACCCTGCTGATGTTCGATGCCTTCCACGACGTAGCTGACAAGGCTAAAGAAGGTAACGAAAACGCCAAGGGCGTTCTCAAATCCTGGGCTGAAGGCGAATGGTTCACCAAGAAGAACCCCCTGGCCGAAAAAATCACCCTGGCTATTTTCAAGGTGCCCGGCGAAACCAACACCGACGACCTGTCTCCAGCGCCCGATGCCTGGTCTCGCCCAGACATCCCTCTGCATGCCAACGCCATGCTGAAAATGGAAAGGGACGGCATCAAGCCTGAAGAACCCGGCGTCAAGGGTCCTATTCAGCAGATTGATGAAGTCAAAGCCAAGGGCTACCCAGTTGCCTACGTGGGCGACGTTGTTGGTACCGGTTCTTCACGTAAATCCGCAACCAACTCCGTGCTCTGGTTCTTTGGCGATGACATTCCCAACGTACCCAACAAGCGCGCTGGCGGCTTCTGCTTCGGCAACAAGATTGCCCCTATTTTCTACAACACCATGGAAGATGCCGGCGCTCTGCCCATCGAGATGGATGTTGAAAACCTGAACATGGGCGACATCGTCGATGTTTATCCTTACGAAGGTAAGGTCTGCAAGCAGGGTACTGACGAAGTGGTTTCCACTTTCGAACTGAAGACCCAGGTTCTGCTTGATGAAGTACGTGCCGGTGGCCGTATTCCTCTGATCATCGGTCGTGGTCTGACTGAAAAAGCCCGCGCCGAACTGGGCATGGGTCCTTCTGATCTCTTCAAGAAGCCTGAACAGCCTGTCGATACCGGCAAGGGCTACAGCCTGGCTCAGAAGATGGTCGGTAAAGCCTGCGGCATGGAAGGTGTTCGTCCTGGTACTTACTGCGAACCCAAGATGACGACCGTTGGTTCTCAGGACACCACTGGTCCTATGACCCGTGATGAACTGAAAGACCTGGCTTGTCTGGGCTTCCAGGCTGATCTGGTGATGCAGTCTTTCTGTCACACTGCTGCTTATCCCAAGCCCGTTGACGTTAACACTCACCACACTCTGCCTGACTTCATCATGAATCGTGGTGGTGTTTCCCTGCGTCCTGGCGACGGTATCATCCACTCCTGGCTGAACCGCATGCTGCTGCCTGACACCGTGGGTACCGGTGGTGACTCCCACACCCGTTTCCCTCTGGGTATCTCCTTCCCAGCAGGTTCCGGTCTGGTCGCCTTTGCTGCAGCTACCGGCGTTATGCCTCTGGACATGCCTGAATCTGTTCTGGTTCGCTTCAAGGGCGAAATGCAGCCAGGTATCACCCTGCGCGACCTGGTTCACGCCATTCCTTACCAGGCGATTCAAGACGGTCACCTGACTGTTGAGAAAAAAGGCAAGAAGAACATCTTCTCCGGCCGCATCCTGGAAATCGAGGGCCTTGAGCACCTGACTGCCGAACAGGCTTTCGAACTCTCCGATGCTTCTGCCGAGCGTTCCGCTGCCGGTTGTACCATCACTCTGTCCGAAGATTCCGTGGCCGAGTACCTCAAGTCCAACATCACCCTGCTGCGTTGGATGATCAGCAACGGTTACGGCGATCCTCGTACTCTGGAGCGTCGCGCCAAGGCAATGGAAGATTGGCTGGCCAATCCTTCTCTGATGCGCGCTGACAAAGATGCTGAATATGCAGCCGTTATCGAAGTCGATCTGAACGAAATCAAAGAACCTATTCTTTGTGCACCTAACGACCCAGATGACGCACGCAAACTGTCCGACGTTGCTGGCCAGAAGATCGATGAAGTCTTCATCGGCTCCTGCATGACCAACATCGGTCACTTCCGTGCTGCGGGTAAACTGCTGGAAGCCAACAAGGCTGAGCTGCCCACACGTCTGTGGCTGTCTCCGCCCACCAAAATGGACCAATACCAGCTGACCGAAGAAGGCTACTACAGCATCTACGGCAAAGCCGGTGCGCGCATGGAAATGCCCGGTTGTTCCCTGTGTATGGGTAACCAGGCTCGCATTGCGCCCAAGTCCACTGCGGTTTCCACATCAACCCGTAACTTCCCCAACCGTCTGGGTGATGGTGCGGATGTATTCCTGGCTTCTGCTGAGCTGGCTGCTGTTGCTTCCATCATGGGCAAACTGCCAACTCCAGACGAATACCTGGAAAAAGCATCCAACATCAACACCATGGCCAGCGAAGTCTATCGCTACCTGAACTTCGACCAGATCGAAGAGTATCAGAAAGCAGCTTCTTCAGTGATTCCTGTCGCCCAGGAAGCCTGATCGGCCAAAAAAAGAGACAGCCTTTGAGGCTGTCTCTGGTTAAAAACCGCCCTGCTTCGGCAGAGGCGGTTTTTTTATGGCTGGCCTTACAGATGTTGATCTTTCTTAATCACAAACCTCAGTTTCTTCTACTAGCAGTTCCTTATAGTTTTATTTAAGGATGCATCCAATTGTCATTTTTAGTAGAGCTGACAAAAAGCCCCTAAAATAATTAGCAACGACCAAAATACTCAAACCTGTAAAAAGTTCTCAATAGGGGCTAAGCTCCCATACCTCAGCCTGAAGGCACTGCCGCGTCCTCAGGCCTAAGGGTAAAAAATCCCATATATATAAACCCTAATGCGACCTGGATAGACGAAAGCCGCTGCCGATGAACCTGACAGCGTGATGGCTTTTAAAGCGATAGGCCGAGCGCACATCCTCGCCATCAGAGCCCCAACTGCCGCCGCGCATCACACGGAAATCGCACTGTCCGCTGGTGCGGGCGCTTCCATCGCTGGGCGCACCCCGGTGGCTATTGTTCCAGCAATCCTGTGTCCATTCCATCACATTGCCTGCCATGCTGTGCAGGCCAAAGGCATTGGGTGCAAAACTATCTGCGGCCACCAGTCGCTCACGGAGGTTGCCCTTTGGGCAGCCTGTAGCGGGGTGACGGCCATCAAAATTGGCCTGTGCAGTGGTGATGCAATTGCCGGTATAAAAACGCGTACGGGTGCCAGCACGGGCAGCGTACTCCCATTCTGCCTCGCTGGGTAAGCCCCACCCACCACCATGGTGGGTGTTCAGCCAGTCAACCATCGCCTGGGCATCATTCCAGGAAACCCTCTCCACGGGGGCAGCATCACCTTGATTGTTGTAGTGCATAAAGTCATCCGTGATCAATCTGGTGCGGCCACTAGCGACAATGTACTGCTTGAACTGCCCCAGTGTCACTGGAGTTTTACCCATCTGGAAAGCGCTGATGCTCACCTGGCGTTGAGGGGTTTCATTATTTTTGGCATCAGGGTCAGGCGTGCCGCAGTTAAGCTGAATAGGGTCTTGGCCTAAAAACTGGCGACGCTTGTTTTCCTCTTTCTGGGCATCCGTCATTGCACATGAGCCCATGGTAAAGCTACCAGCAGGGATATCCACCATAATGATACCAAAAGGACCACTGTGCTCTGCAGCCTGGGCGCTGTTGAACCCCGGGTTGATAACCATCAGCAAAATAGCAACCAGTAGTGATAGATTAAAGAATAAGCCTTGCTGTTGCATTTTAATCTCCATTTTTACAACTTTTTAAATAATAATTCTAAAACTAGATTCTGTTCGAGTAGTGTTAAAATGTCTACGCCTTAGATTCATAGAATAACTGCAACACTGCATCACAGGGTAGAGGAAGGAGGGCCAGTGCCGGAACCCTTCTAACATTCACTAAGGCCCTACAGTCTGGTCAGAATATCAATAGCAAAGATGGCTTACTGTTACCGCTAATCAACAGATTACCGAGATGGCTTTAGTGACGAAATGGACAAATACATGGAACAAAATACCAAACCTAACCGTAAAACGGTGCTTCCATAAAACCATTAATATCGCTTCTAGACGTATGATCTGGATACTCCTCGCGGATGCCGCTGCACTTTAGTCTAGTGGTTCAATGATTCTGGACACCAATGTAGGTCGTCGGATCACTTTAATAGAAAGTAGTTATTGAATTTCTACTTAAAGCCAAGCTTTTTACTCCGGTAATTAGACCGAAACATAATTAAGAATAGGTGAAAGATCCAGATCATTTAACCGAGTTTTAGCCTAAACATTCTTGTATTAAATTCATATCATCTGGTTAAAGCAAGAATTGTCGAATAGGTGGATTGATACCTCCTCAGTTAACAACGAAAATCCGCGACCAAGCCCTGCAGCCGTGCAGACAGGCCTTGCAGGGAAGCGCCCGAAGCCTCCAGCTGTTCAGCTTCATCGGCACTGGTCGCCGCATCAGCAGCCATTCTTGCCACCTGTTGTTCCAACTCATCCAGGGAATCCTTTTGTCGGTGACTCACCTCCACCAGCAATTGGGCAGCTGAGGAAAGACCGGCTACCGTGGAGATAATCCCTTCCAATGCCTTGCCTGCCTCGCCGGCTGCTTCCACCCCGGAGCGTGCTTTTTCGCGTCCGGCCAGCATGCGTTCAGCCGCCTTGCGCGAATCCGCCTGCAGATTTTCGATCTGCTCATGAATACCCGCGGTGGCTTCCTGGGTTCGGGTAGCCAACTGGCGCACTTCATCCGCCACTACGGCAAAACCGCGCCCCGATTCCCCGGCACGGGCTGCCTCTATCGCAGCATTCAAGGCCAGCAGGTTGGTTTGCTCGGCAATGCCACCAACAACATCGAGCACCTGCCCGATTTCGCCGGTTTGTTGTTCCAGTAGAATCACGGCTTCACCCGCTTCTTCCATTTCATCCGCCAGACGGGTCAGGCCCTGTAGGGTTTGCTGGATGGTGGTGTAGCCTTCCTGAGCCTGAGTATCCGCTTCTTCTGCTGTTTGCATCACGGCTTGATACTGAGTCAGAGCCTGCTGCATCTGCTCACCCAGATCATTCAATGCGCTCCGGGCAGCCTGACTACTTTGCTGCTGTTCGGTCACTCTTTGCCGGGTGCTGGTGCCCTTGTCAGCCATGGTATCCACTGCCTCCGACAAGGCTACAGAACCGGATTGCAGTTCCCCGACCAGAACGCGAAGATTAACCACCATGCGATTAACGCTATCGATGATTTCCCCGAGCAGATCAGCACTGGTCAGGGAGCATTCGCGGGAGATATCGTGTCGACTCACCGCCTGGGCAACCTCGGCAATCTGCTGCATCTTGTTTAAGAGTAGCCGCCTGACCAGCCAATAGTTGAAAAGGCCGATTGATAGGCCGGCCAGGATACAACCCAGTTGAAACCAGACCTGCATGCCGGCTTTCCAATCCACAAAAAATTGGGCATAGAGGGGAAACACCAGCCCCATTAAAAGACCAAATGCCAGAAAGGCATACAAGAGTCGGCGCAGCAGGCTTGCTTTCATCATCAGCTCTCCTTGATTTAGCACTCACTTATTTATACATCACCTCTGCGCAAATAGGCAGGGCAAGCCAGCACATATTTCATAACATCAAGTGCACCACCACTTGCGAAAGCCTACTGCCATCCCCATCTATAGCTGGAGCAACCAGCCTGACTGGCTGCAAGTCCTCCAAGGACACCCTGGGCACTTGTTTATGCACAAAGACTTGCAGTCCTGCTTCTTGCAATACTGATCCATATCAATCACATTATTGCAATGCAATAAAATGAAGGTATTTGCCAATGTCTGATGTATTTTGTGCCCCTCTCGATGATCTGGCAGTGCTGGAATTAAAAGGCGGCCAGCCGGACAAGTTGTTACAGGGGCAAATCACTGCGGATTTACGTTTGCTAACCCCAGACCAGGCGCTGCCCGGTCTGCTGTGCAGCCTCAAAGGGCGCGTCATCAGCAGCTTTGAAATCCTCTACTTTGCCGAAGACCACCTGGCACTGGTTTTGCCCGCTGACAATCTGGATGCAGTGACCCAGCACCTGAAAAAATACGAACCCTTCTTCCGGACACATATAGAAGAAACCACGCAGAACTATGAACTTCTGGGTCTATCCGGCAAGGAAACCCCTGCTCTGCTGGCCAGCCTGATGGGGGCTTGGCCCAAAACCGATTACCACCAGTTCATCAGTGAAGCCGGAGCCGTCTTGCATCTTCCCGGCCCCCTGGCACGTGGACTGGTTCTGCTTAATCGCCAGGCCGCGGATTACCAGGGCATTGCCGACAAGTTAAAACAGCTCACCCAGCCTGCCCCCCCGGAATGCTGGAAGCTACTGGATATCCAGGTCGGTCGCGCCCAGGTGGATGCCAGCCTGGCCGACCAATACCTGCCGCAGATGTTGAACTTCCAGGCCCTGGGGGCGGTCAGCTTTAAGAAAGGCTGCTATATCGGTCAGGAGATCGTGGCCCGCGCCCAATTTCGTGGCCAGGTCAAAAAACGGCTTTACCGCGCTCACCTGGTGACCAGTGAGCAGCCTGAAGAAGCCAAGGTTTATGATGCCGAGGGTAAGGCCCAGGGAGAAATCATCCAGACAGCTCCGGACAGAAGGGGTGAACTGGAAGCCCTGGTGGTGATCAACCAGAAGGCTATAGATACCGGCGGCCCGTTTTTTGCTGATGCCAACCAGAGCCAGAAAATGACTCTACTCAATTTGCCTTATAATCCTCAGGACAGAGTGGCGCTTCACGGTGCCGAAGCCTGAGGCAGCAGCCTTCACGAACCCAACACTTATCAATAAGGAGACAAGCATGCCAAGCATTGAACTGAAACTGATGGGCCTGACCTGCAACGGCTGTGTCAACAAGGTGACAGAAGCCCTGATGCAAAACGATCAGGTGGAAAGCGTGGATGTCAGCCAGGAAGCAGCCACCATCACGGGCTCCCTCTCTGCCGATGAAGCCATCGAAATCATTGAAAACCTGGGCTTTGAAGCCGAAGAATAAAACCGGCTGCCAGTTCGTTTTTGTGGCTGTTTTCAGGCACCCGGATTCTTCCTTCCCCGCCTGAAAACTGCCCCTTCCTGCCGTTACCCAGACTTGGAGATGTCATGTCAAAGCCAACTCGCCTGGCTCTTAGAGGGATGACCTGTGGTGCTTGTGTTGCCAGCGTTGAAAAAGCCCTGCAGGGTGTTGAGGGGGTTCAGGATGTCAAAGTCAACCTCCCCGATCGCAGCGCTGAAATCGAAGGTGAGGCTTCACCCCAGACGCTGGTTAAGGCCGTCAAGGATGCAGGCTATGGTGCGACCCCCATGGGGGCGGATTATGGTGAAGATGAACGCCAGGCTGAAGAAGCGGCAGAACTGAAAAAAGTCTGGATCAAGACCTGGGTGGCCCTGGCCGTGGGTGCACCCCAGATGCTATTGATGTTGACCGGGCATCTACCCATGCTGGAAGAGGCTCGTCTGCTCTGGGGCGGTATTGGTCTGGTAACCCTGGCGACCATGATTTATGCCGGGGGCCACTTTTATACCGGCGCCTGGACTGCCCTGAAAAACCGCCGGGCCAATATGGACAGTCTGATTGCCCTGGGCACAGGCGCGGCCTGGACCTATTCCACCCTGATGGTGCTCTGGCCGGAAATCGTTCCTCCTGAAAGCCGTCATGTTTACTATGAAGCCGCTGTCTTTATTATCGGTCTGGTAAATCTGGGCCAAGCCCTGGAAACCCGTGCAAGAGGTCAAGCTTCCCAGGCGATACGCAAATTAATGCAACTCCAGCCGGATACCGCTCGCCTGATCACACCGGATGGCGAAGAAAAGGAGATGCGCCTGGCCTCCATTCAACCCAGTGACCAACTGCGTGTCCGCCCTGGTGAGCGCATCCCGGTGGATGGCATCGTCGCCGAAGGTGAAACCCGCGTGGATGAATCCATGCTCACCGGCGAACCCGACCCGGTCAGCAAAAAGAAAAAGGACTGGCTCTCGGCTGGTACCGTCAACCAGACCGGCAGTATCAAGATGCGTGTGCGCAAGGTCGGGGATGACACCGCCCTGGCGCAGATTATCAAACAAGTTAGAACAGCCCAGGGCTCCAAGCCGGCCATAGGCCGCCTGGCTGACAAGATCAGCTCCATTTTTGTCCCCATTGTGATCCTGATTGCCTTGCTGACCGCGCTGGTCTGGTGGCTGGTAGGACCGGAACCGCAATCCGCCTATATGCTGGTCGCAGCCATGGCAGTACTGGTGATTGCCTGCCCCTGCGCCCTGGGTCTGGCTACCCCCATGTCGATCATGGTCGGCGTTGGTCGAGCCGCAGGCAAGGGGGTATTGATTCGCAAGGGCGATGCCCTTCAGGAAGCCTCGCGTCTGGACGCGGTGATTCTCGATAAAACCGGCACCATTACTGAAGGCAAGCCGCGTCTGGTTCAACTGCAAACCCTGGGCGATAACAAACTATCAGAGGAAGAATTGCTGGCCGGTCTGGCCTCGCTGGAACAAGCCTCTGAGCATCCACTAGGCGCAGCCGTTGTGGCTGCAGCCAAAGAGAAGAAGCTCACTCTGCCCAAAACTGCAACACCGGAAATCATCAGCGGCCAGGGCCTTAAAGGCCAGGTCGATGAAGCTACCTGGCTGGTGGGGAACCGCTCACTGCTGGAAGAAGCCGGAGTCACCCTCGATGACGAGGCTGAACAACTGGCTGCCGAAATGTCTGATCTGGGACAAACCTGCATTCATCTGGCCATTAATGGCCAGCTAGTGGCCTTGGCAGGAATTGCCGATCCGATCAAGAAGGATTCTGCAGCAGCCATCCAACGCCTGCAAAAAGCCGGACTTCAGGTGGTCATGCTGACCGGTGACAGCCGACGCACTGCCGAGGCGGTTGCCCGTCAGGTCGGCATCGAAGAAGTCTTTGCCGAGGTCAAACCCGACCAAAAGGCCGACAAGGTCAGAGAACTGCAACAGGCCGGACACCGGGTTGGCATGGTGGGTGATGGTATCAATGATGCCCCGGCCCTGGCTCAGGCTCAGGTTGGCTTTGCCCTAGGCACGGGCACCGATATTGCCATCGAAAGTGCTGATTTGACCCTGATGCGAGGTTCGCTGCATGGCGTTGCTGATGCCATGCTGATTTCACGAGCGACGGTTCGCAATATCTGGCAAAACCTCTTCGGTGCTTTTATCTACAACAGTCTGGGCATTCCTCTGGCAGCCGGGGTTTTCTTTCCACTAACCGGCTGGTTGCTGAGTCCTGCCTATGCTGCAGCTGCCATGGCCCTGTCCTCGGTCACCGTGGTCAGTAATGCCAACCGCCTGCGTTATGTCAAACTGGATGAGGAAAACTAATGGCTCGAAGTGTAACCCTTGCCGCTACTCAAATGAGCTGTTCAGAGGATCGTCAGGCCAATCTGGCCAAAGCGGAAAGCCTGGTCCGGGAAGCAGCCAGTCAGGGCGCGCAAATCATCCTCTTGCAGGAGTTATTTGAAACCCCCTATTTCTGCCAAAAGCAGAAGTACGAATACCTGCAACTGGCCACGACTCTGGAAGACAATCCAGCCGTTGCCCACTTCCGCCAAGTGGCAGCGGAACTCCAGGTGGTCCTGCCTATTTGCTTTTATGAACAGGCCGGGCAGGTGCGCTACAACACTGTGGTCGTCATTGATGCCGATGGCAGCCTACATCCCAACCGCTATCGCAAGACTCACATTCCCGATGGTCCGGGTTACAGTGAAAAATTCTATTTTTCACCGGGAGACACCGGCTTTCAGGTCTGGGATACCCGCTACGCACGCATAGGTGTTGGTATCTGCTGGGATCAGTGGTTCCCCGAAACAGCCCGAGCGCTGGCACTCCAGGGTGCGGAAGTCATCTTCTTCCCTACGGCCATAGGTAGTGAACCCCATGATCCCAGCCTGGATAGCCGTGATCACTGGCAAAGAACCCAGCAGGGTCAGGCAGCAGCCAACCTGACCCCCATCGTGGTCTCCAACCGGGTCGGCGTGGAAAAGGAGGATGACTGGCAGATCACCTTCTATGGCTCTTCGTTTATTACCGATGGTTTGGGAGCCAAACTGGGTGAACTGGATCGTGAAGAAGAAGGCGTGCTCGTGGCCAAGCTGGATCTGGATGAACTGGCCTTTACTCGGCATTCCTGGGGCGTCTTCCGGGATCGACGGCCGGATCGCTACACCAGCCTGCTGACCAAGGACGGCTCTATCCGTTCTTAACCCAGGGTTGCTGCTGGGTGATGCAATGAATATTGCCGCCGCCCAGCAGGATTTCCCGTCCGGGAAGCTGAACCACCCGGCGATCCGCAAAGAGCTCGCTAAGAATCGCCACTGCCTCCTGATCCTGGGGGCAAGCAAACCCCGGTAGAATCAACCCGCCGTTAACCAGCAGAAAATTAATATAGCTGCCTGCAAGACGGTCACCGGCCTGACGCGGTTGACTGCCTTCGGCAAAATCGACACCTGCCGCTTCCTCAGCCGTCATATAAAGAGGCTCGGGCAAGGGGAGGCGATGAATCACAAACGAGCGCCCCGCCGCATCCCGGCTGTTTTCCAGCACTGCTTCAGCCGCACGACAGCGAGAAAAATTGGGATCTTCAGGATCATCACACCAGGCAAGAAGCACTTCACCGGGGCGGACAAAACAGCAGAAGTTGTCCACGTGACCATCGGTCTCGTCGGCGTAAACACCTTGAGGCAGCCAGATCACCCGCTCGATACCCAGGTAATAACCCAGCTTTTCTTCCAGCTGTTCGCGGCTTAAATGAGGGTTACGATTGCGATTGAGCAGGCATTCTTCAGTCGTCAGCAGGGTGCCTTCACCATCGACATGAAAAGCCCCCCCTTCCATCACCAGATCGTCTGCCCGAACCCGGCGGCAGCCTTCAATCTGAAGCAGTTTGCGAGCGACTTCGTCATCCCTCTGCCAGGGGAAATAGAGCCCACCCTGCAAACCGCCCCAGGCATTGAAACGCCAGTCAATTCCGGTTAATTGCTGGTTAGCATCAAAAACAAAGGTAGGGCCGGTATCCCTGACCCAGGCATCATCGCTGGAGATTTCCAGCACCCGGATGTTGTCATGTTGGAGCTGATGACAGGCTTGAATATACTGGTCTGCGTTAACACCAACGCTAACGGGTTCAAACTCGGCAATCGCCCGAGCCACTTGAACAAAGGCTGCTTGAGCGGGTTTACCTCCCAGCCGCCAGTTATCCGGTCTCTGCGGCCAGAGCATCCAGGTTTGTTGATGCCTCTCCCCTTCGGCTGGCATCCGGTAGCCGGCTGACAAGGTACTCACCTAGCGGCTGCGGGCCTTGGCCTTGCTGGCCATGACAGCACGCTGCACATCCGATTGAAAACCTTCTTCAGCTTCCATTTCTTCCATGCCTGCGGCCAATTGATTGGGGCCGGATGTCAGTTCCTGCTGGGCCAGTGGCTTGATTTTCTCGATTGCAGACTTGGTTTCCTGCAGAACATCACGAAAACGGGTTTGATCCGTACCCTTGTACTTCTTCAGTTCCTTGACGATGTTATTGAAATAGATCATCGCTGCACGGTATTTCTTGTTATTCAGCTGTTCTTCAGCCTGGGCACGATTCATTTCAATAACAACCTGGGTCGCCGCGTGGCGAAGATCGGTGAGAAACTGCTGGCCCTTGGCCTCGGTCAACTTGCCATCCCGGTAATCCTTCATGATCAGGTACTGGACGTTTTTAAGCTGATTAAGAACTTCCTGGCCTTTCTTGTTATTTTCGATGGGCTGTTCGGGCGGATTGGTTTGAGCTTTGACTTCGCGGACAATTTCTTCGGCTTCGGCCAGTTTTTCCTGAAACTCGGGACTTTTATCCCCGGCCAACTGGCGGCTTTCCAGTAATTTGATCCAGCGTTCTGCCAGACCCACACGCAAGCTGTGCGGCAAGAGATGAGGACGTATCTGGGTAACCAGAGGTTCGTAACGCTTGGCCTGACTTTCCAAGTCCTTGATTTGACGCTCCATCTGAACCCTTTTTTCTTCCTTGACCTTGTGGTGATGCACGAGAAAAAGAGTCACAAATGCCAGGACAACGATGACGCTGGAAACTATAAGAGCAATCATGGTTCGTTCCGATTTTTGATGTCATTACATGATTATGGGGGACGATTCAGATCCAGAATATACCCCTTATCCTGACCGCTTTCCACTGCACCCTGTTAAAACAGGTAGTCACAAGGGGTTAACCCCTGCAGGGATCAGACTTTAACGACCGACCCAGGGATTATCTGCAATCCAGAAACGCCAGGGAGCCAGACGGTCCTTCTCTGCCGCATAATCGATACCGATTCGGGGCCCCTGTTCAACTTGAAAAGTCGCGCCGGGAGGCCGTGCAGCAACCCATAAGTCTTGCCCCAACGTCAGGTCCAGTCCATTCAATTCACGGGTCACCGCCAGGGCCTTGGTCAACTTGCCCGGGCCATTACTCAACTGGCGACCTTTTGCCTGGCGCAGCCGTCGCATACCCGCTTCATTGTCATAGGGTTCAAGACCCCGCAGCATGATGCCGCAGGGCCTGCCTTGAGGCTCGGTAACCAGATTCAAAAGCTCGTGCAGGCCATAGATCAGATATACATAGGCATGACCAGCCGGCCCGTACATGACCTCGGTTCTGGGCGTTCGCCCCCTGGAGGCATGACAGGCTGTGTCCTCCTCGCCGATATAGGCCTCCAGATCCACAATACGCGCTACCAACAACTCACCCGAATCCAGACGCCTGACCAGCAGACAGCCCAGCAAATCCTGAGCCACCTCCAGGGTGGGCGCTTCAAAAAAACTGCGTTGCAGTGGTGTCAACGGCATGAAATACCTTTTTTTTGGTTAGCTATATCTAACAAAATATTCTAAGAGATCGTGTTGTTATAACCTAAATTAGAGTTTAGTCTTAGCCTCAAGTTAAAACCTGCAACACAAGGAATTATTATCATGTCTTTTATCAGCAAAACCCTGGGGCGCCCGCTGGCTGCTGCCGGTCTGGCGATCACTCTGGGCTCGGGCCAGGCACTGGCCGAAACCAACCTGTTGAATTCTTCCTACGACATCGCTCGTGAACTCTTTGCCAGCTACAACGAGCTGTTCGTTGACCACTGGCAGGAAACCACGGGTGAAACCGTTGAAATTCGCCAGTCTCACGGAGGCTCTTCACGCCAGGCTCAAGCCATCATCCAGGGCCTGCGTGCTGACGTGGTGACCTACAACCAGGTTACAGACGTCAATATTCTGCATGAGCGCGGGGGTCTGCTGCCAGAAGACTGGCAAAGTCGCTTCCCCAATGCCAGCTCGCCCTACTATTCCACCATGGCCTTCCTGGTTCGCAAGGATAACCCCAAGGGTATCAGCAACTGGGATGACCTGACTCGTGAAGATGTGGATCTGGTCATGCCCAACCCCAAAACCTCGGGTAATGCGCGCTACACCTATCTGGCTGCTCTGGGTTACGCCCAGCAAACCTGGGGCGAGGACCAGGATGCCATCGACACCTTCATGAAATCACTGCTGGGCCGTGTCGCCGTTTTTGATACCGGCGGTCGTGGTGCCACCAACTCCTTTGTTGAGCGTAACATCGGTGACGCCCTGCTGACGTTTGAATCCGAAATCCAGGGCATTATTGCAGCCTTTCCGGATCGTGAGTTCGAAATCGTCGTTCCCGAGGTCAGCTTCCTGGCTGAATTCCCGGTCGCTGTGGTTGAAGACTACGCCGAGCGTAACGGCAATCTGGAGCTGGCCAACGCCTATCTGGAACATCTTTACAGCAAAGAAGCCCAGCGCCTTCTGGCTGGCTTCAACTATCGCGTCTATGACGACGAAATCCGCGCTGAATTTTCCGACCGCTTCCCCGAACTGCAACTGTTGGGTATCCAGGAGATTGCCGGAAGCTGGGAAAACGCCATGGAGACCCACTTTGCCAGTGGCGGCAAACTGGATCAGCTTCAGCGCCGCTAAGGAACGACCATGTCCGGCATCAACCTGATTTCCAACCCCTTCAAGGTAACCGGCAGACGTGTTCTGCCGGGCTTTACCTTGAGCCTGGGCATTTCCCTGCTATTTATCAGTGTTGTGCTTTTGCTACCCCTGACGGGCCTGCTGATGCAGACCTCGGGCATGAGCTGGGGTGAATACTGGTTTGTGATCACTGACCCGCGTGTTCTGGCCTCCTATCGCGTAACCCTGCTGACCGCTCTGGTGGCATCGCTGGCAAACGGGGTGATCGGGCTGCTGCTAGCCTGGGTTCTGGTGCGTTATCAATTTCCCGGCAAACGCCTGGTTGATGCACTGGTCGACCTGCCTTTTGCCCTGCCAACCGCTGTAGCGGGCATCACTCTGGCCACCCTGTTTTCTGCTGAAGGCTGGTATGGAAAACAACTGGCCCAACTAGGGCTGGAAGTGGCCTACACCCCCCTGGGTATCATGCTGGCGATGCTTTTCACCAGTCTGCCGTTTGTGGTGCGCAGTGTGCAGCCGGTAATGGAAGACATGAATACCAGTGATGAAGAAGCGGCACTGAGTCTGGGAGCCAGTGATTTCCAGGTTTTTCGCCGGGTGGTCTTTCCCGGAATCTGGCCCGCTCTGGTTACCGGGGTAGCCCTCTCCTTTATTCGTAGTCTGGGCGAGTTTGGTGCCATCATTTTTATTGCCGGTAACATGCCCTACGTTAGTGAAGTCACCAGCCTGATGATTTTTGTGCGTTTGCAAGAGTTTGATTATGCCGCTGCGAGTGCCATCGCCTCGGTGGTTCTGCTGGTTTCTTTGCTCCTGCTGTTTTTAGTCAATAGTTGGCAGGCTCGCTATCTGAAGCGCCTCAAGGGGACACTATGAAACATCAGCAACGTATTGCCGATCAGCCCTGGCTACGCCGCCTGCTGATTACCCTGGCTGTGGCAGCCATCGGGGTGCTGCTGGTGGTTCCCCTGATGGCCATTTTTGCCCAGGCATTCAGTGCCGGAGCAGGTGTCTTTTGGGATAACCTGACCGACGAGTACACGCTTCATGCCATCGGGCTGACGCTTCTGGTAGCCGGTTTAACAGTGCCTCTGAATCTTGTGTTTGGCACCTTTCTGGCCTGGCTGGTCACGCGCTTTGACTTTCCCGGTCGCAAGCTGCTGATCACTCTGATCGATATCCCCTTTGCCGTCTCCCCGGTCGTGGCCGGTCTTTTATACCTGTTGCTCTATGGCAGCAATGGCTGGCTGGGTAGCTGGCTGATGGATCAGGACATTCAACTGATGTTTGCCTGGCCGGGCATTGTTATGGTGACCGTCTTCATCACCTGCCCCTTTGTCGCTCGCGAATTGATTCCTCTCATGCAGCAACAGGGTGCCTCCGAAGAAGAAGCTGCGATTACGCTGGGTGCCAACGGCTGGCAGATGTTCCGCCGGGTTACGTTGCCCAATATCCAGTGGGCCCTGCTTTACGGTGTGGTGCTGACCAATGCCCGGGCTGTGGGTGAATTTGGTGCTGTGGCCGTGGTTTCCGGCAACATTCGCGGCGAAACCAACACCCTGCCCTTGCATGTGGAACTCCTTTATCAGGATTACAACCTGGTGGGTGCCTTCACCAGTGCTTCTTTATTGGCTGGTATGGCCTTGATCACCCTACTGCTGAAAACCCTGCTGGAATGGCGCCAGCACAAAGTCACCCATTAAGGCCCGGCTGCAGGCTCGCCCCGGCGAACAAAGAACGAATACTGAGGTTAAAGAATGAGCATCAAGATCCAAGAAGTCAGTAAAACCTTCGGTCGCTTCCAGGCCATCAAGCCGTTGGATCTCACCATTCATGAAGGCGAAATGGTTGGTCTTTTGGGCCCCTCCGGTTCCGGTAAGACCACCCTGCTGCGTATCCTGGCCGGATTGGAGCAAGCCGATAGCGGGCGTATCTTCTTTAGTAACAAGGAGGTGACCCAGCTGCACGTTCGCGACCGCCGCGTGGGGTTTGTCTTCCAGAACTATGCGCTTTTCCGGCATATGACCGTGGCTGACAACATTGCCTTCGGTCTGGAGGTGCTGCCCAAATCACAACGCCCCAGCAAGGCTGAAATCAAATCCCGAGTCGCCGAACTTCTCGATAAAATCGAACTGGGGCACCTGGGTGATCGCTATCCCGCTCAGCTGTCCGGTGGCCAGAAACAGCGTGTGGCCCTGGCCCGGGCACTGGCCATGCAGCCCCGTGTTCTCTTGCTGGATGAGCCCTTTGGTGCGCTGGATGCGCGAGTTCGTAAGGAGCTACGCCGCTGGCTGCGCGATCTGCATGACGAACTGGGCTTTACCAGCGTCTTTGTTACCCATGACCAGGAAGAAGCGCTGGAAGTCTCGGATCGTGTCGTGGTCATGAGCCAGGGGCAAATCGAGCAGCAGGCCACCCCCGAAGACCTCTACCACCAACCGGCCAATCGCTTTGTCTATGATTTTCTGGGGCAGGTCAATGTGTTCCAGGGTGAAGTTCAAGGTCAGCGTTTGCAGCAAAATCAGGCTTGGGTTGCCTTTCCGCATGGCAGTCAAGTAACACCCGGTCAGCTTTACCTGCGTTCACATGAAATCACTCTGGCCCGCGAGCCCGATGCCCGCGCCCATCTTCCCCTGACCATCAAGGCCGTTAACCTGATTGGCGCTGAGGTTCGGCTGGAGCTGGAACCCCAGGGTTGGGAAGCGGATGATTTGTGGGAAGCTGCCATCAGCCATGCTGAATACAATGCCTGGCAGCCGCAAAGGGGAGAGACCTGCTATGCTCTGCCCATGAATGGCCAATTGTTTGTGGAGCAACAGGAACAACCTCAGCGCCTCAACTGGTCCTTTCAGGAAAAGACACCCGGTCTGGCTCTGGCCTGAAGATAAAAACTGGCATCCCCGCGCAAAAACAAATATATTACTTTTATCTTAACTAGCCTTGCGGGGTGCCAGCATGCAAATCTTGCTGGTAAGTCAGGATCAAGCACTGCTGAAAATGATGCAGTCCTGCCTGGATGGCCACTATCACTTACGCCTTCTTGATCAGACCCAAAAACTGTCTGGGGAGTTAACCAATTCGGCTCCCGACCTGATCATCCTGGAGCAATCCCTCGCCGAAGCTGGCTACACGCCCAGCTATTTACGCCGTGTTCATCCTAACCTTTTACTGATGCTTCTGGTGGATAGCCAGCTGAAATCCCGGATTCACTGGCTGGATGCCGGAGCCGACGAAATACTCATCCAACCCTTTCACCCCCTGGAGTTACAAGCCCGCACCCGAGCTTTGCTGCGCCGGGCCACCCACCCCTATCAGCAGCAACTCAACTGGCAAGGGTTACAACTGGACCCCTTCAGTCATGAAGTCAGCTGGAAGGATCAGCCCTTGAGACTCACCCCTACTGAATTCCAATTGCTGGAGTTATTGATGCGTCATCCGCGACAGGTCTTCACTAAAAGCCAACTGGTGGATCATTTGCGCGGGCAGGACGGAGATTTGCAAGAAAATTGCATCAAGGTTTATATCGCCCACCTACGCAAAAAACTGGCGCAGGCCGGGGATCAGCAATGGATCAGTAATCATCGGGGGGTCGGCTATAGTCTGGGCCCCGCCAGCTAGGCAGAACCCAGACAAGATCCAAGACTTATTCCATGCACACGGTAGCGTGGGCAACCAGGTAGAGACTTTCACCAGGCTGGATATCCACCGGGATCAGGTAGTCATCAAAGGTTGTACCCACCGGCAGGTTGTCATGCAGATGACCAAACTGGCCGGGAGCCCCTGTGGTGACATAGGTGGTATCCAGGTAGAGGTGGGTTTCGGTCAGGCTGAAACCAGGCAGCAGACTGAAGGTGACATAGACATTGCTGCCGTTGTAGTCATAGGTCAATTCACCCACCAGCGTACCCTTGGTGATGTCATTCAAACCGGCACCGGCATAGATCGGCTGAGTGCCTGAATAGCCAAAGTCGGCATCCAGGGTAATCTGCCAGCCCCAGCGGTTGATACCGGTTCCCAGCTCATTCAGAGGCTGATCACCATAGGCAAAAGCTGTTTCCTTGGAAGCACAACCCAGCACCACTCCGCCATCCTGAATGACATAGGTAAAGTAGGTCGCCCAGTTACCCTTCTCACGGATGCGATCACCATCCGCCCAGCCGGTTTCCGATTGCACGCTGCCATCGGCAGTCATGCGATAGACCACGGCATGAGCGGCAATAACCAGGGTATCCCCGGCGACACCATAATCACCCAGAGGCAGGGTGTAGGTGTAGGAGGTCACCCCATCCAGTTGGGTCTGGAAGGGAAAACGGCCCACCTGGGGGTTACCGGAACGTGTCCGGGGCATTTCGTCCAGGCTGGAACCGATAAACAAATGGGTTTCTTCCAGCAACCAGTCACCACTGGTCTGGAAGGTAACCGTCAAGTCTTCACCGGTGTTATCCACACAGACTTCCCCGGCATCCAGGGTTTGGCCTGCAAAGAGGGTTTGACACTGGGGAGCCGCGAACAGCTGCCCGGAGAAAAAGAGCACACTGGCCAGCACTAGCCAAAAGGGTGCCCACAGAAGTTTGCAAGGATTGATGCGCGTGTTCATGGCTCACCTCAAATCAGTGGTTGGAAACAGGTCTGGCCTGCTGATTTGAGATTAGGTGAGGCGGGTTATATTTTGGTAACAAAAAGCGCACTTTGAATTACATCGAACGCATTAGAGATACTTTCTGAAACATTTGCAAAGCTGGACAGCGATATCACCACCCGGTTAACTGGTGAAAGAAGGCTCCTCTTCCCAGTTGCGGGTCCAGTCAAGTATCTCCTCAGCCGGCAGAGGACGGGCAATTCCATAGCCCTGGGCCTGAAAGCAACCCAATTCCAGCAAGGCTTCGGCATGCTCCAGGGTCTCGACCCCTTCGGCAATCACCTGACGATTGAAGGCTGCAGCCAGACGCACCACACTTTCCACGATGCTGCGGTCTTCACGATCTTCCAGCATGTCGCGGACAAAGCTTTGATCAATTTTAAGGATATCTACCGGTAAATTACGGAAATAGGCCAGCGATGAATACCCAGTACCAAAGTCATCCAGGGAAATCTTGACCCCCAAGCGGTGACAGGCCTCCAGTATCTGGCGTCCTTCATCCAGGCTCCCCAGGGCCGCTGTTTCCAGCACTTCAATTTCCAGATAACCCGGATCCAGATCAGGGTACTCGGCCAGCAACACTTCTAATTGCGTGGCAAAACCCGTTGTTAACAAATGACTGGCACTGATATTCACACTCACCCTGATCTGAAGACCTGCTTCGTGCCAGGCATTTAGCTGCGACAAGGCCTGGCTGATCACCCAGTTACCCAGGGGATTTTCCAGTTCACTAGCCTCTATATCCGGCAGGAAGGCACCGGGGGGCAGTAATCCCTCTTCAGGATGCTGCCAGCGAATCAGGGCCTCAACACCCAAAACCTCCTGGGTACGCAGATCCACCTTGGGCTGGTAGTAAAGAAGAAACTCCTCGGCCTCCAGCGCTTCCTGCAAGCGCTGCAAACGGTCCCTCAAGCCCTGCTGTTCCCGGTCCAGATCGGCATCAAAGTAATAGTAGCGATTCTTGCCCAGGGATTTGGCCCGGAACATGGCCTCGCTGGCATGACGTAGCAGTGTATCCGGATCAGAACGATCCAATGGAAAAAGAGTGATCCCCAGACTGGCGGATACCTCGGTGGTGGTTTTACTCAGGACCAGCGGTTGATGCAAGGACTGCATCAGCTGTTTGATACGGCCATCGCTTTCACTAGGGTGCAAATCCGTCAGAACCAGGGCAAATTCATCTCCGGAGACCCTTGCCAGGGTTTCACTGGCATCAATTTCTTGCTGCAGCCTTTGTGCCAGAGATAACAGCAATTCATCACCCAAGCCGTGACCATAGTGGTCGTTCAACTGCTTGAAGTTATCCAGGTCCATGTAGCAAACAGCAAGACTGCGCCCCGTCTCCCAAGCGACCTGCGTGGCTTCCTGAAGGCGGCGGCTGAGCAGATGGTAATTGGGCAAGCCGGTCAGGAGATCGTAATGAGCAATTTTTTCCAGGTGTTCACGCGACAAGGCCAAACGCCGATTGAGCACCAGAGAAAAAACCAGCAAGACCACAACCAGAACGACAAAAGCAGTCAGTATCAGGATCTGCCACTGGTAGCTATACCAGATTTCCACCCAGCTAACCTGCTGCGGGGTATTAAAAGGCGGAATTTGCAAACGCCGCATATCCCGCTCTATCACCGAGTAGTCCGAAGGCACATTAAAACCGGCCAAACCGGCCTGTTGCACGACCGGATTTTCAGCATCCAGCGCCAGGAGCACAGAAGCCACCTTGCGCGCCACCTCATCACGAACCTGCGGCAAGGTGACCAACGGCCACTGAGGATAAAGGCGGGTCGATACCTGATAGGGGAAGCCGGGCATATCCTGGGCATTGACGACTCGCAGGCGCTCAGCCTCCACCCAGCCTTCGTCTACCAGCCGCTCCATGACCCCTGTGCGGATAAAACCAACATCGGCCCTGCCCGCTAAAACCGCCTCCACGACCGCCTCGTAGGAAGGCCCGACATCCAGCCAGTTGAGTTCGGAAACATCCAGACCCGCTTCCTGAAGACTTCTCGCCTGGGCCAGATACCCCCCCAGAAAATTACGCCCGGCAATCGCCAGTGTCGCCTCTTTGAGTTCCTTAAGATCAGTAAAAGGCTCTTGGTCGGCAGCTTGAAGCATCACCCCACCCTGAGCTTCAACCGCTTCACCGGCTTCCTGCATGACCAGGGTCACCAAGGGCGAAGACATGGCATTGTGTTCACTCAGGGCGATAAAATTAACCGGATCAGTGACGACAAAATCCAGCTCATGACGCTGCAGTGCCTGCCAGATCTCGGAGGGTGAAAGCACCTTCAGCTGTAATGCCTGATCTTCCAGCTGTTCATTAAGATAGGCCACCAGGGGTTGAAAACGCTCTTCCAGCCGTGCCTGGTCACGCAAGGCCGCCACGCCCAGAACCAGTGTCTGAGGGTGCCCGAGTTGGTGCTGAGCCCAGCCACTGCCACTCCAGAGCAATCCGATCAAGAAGCAACAAACCAAAGCACGCAGAGAGGTATTCATACGGCAATCCTGGGCAGATACTGGGAGGAAAAGAGATCCTGCAGATTGATCGGCTGAGACACCTGACCGGATGCCAGCAGGATGCGATGCAGCTCTTGGGCAGCCAGAGTCATGCGCTCGGCCGGTGCCGCCAGATAGGTGTGATTGGCTGACAGATCGGGCAGTTGTAGGCCCCGATAGAGCTCTATTACTTCCTGCCCCTTCACCCCCAGACGCCGGGCCAGACGATAAGAGGTATCCACCGGGTTGGTCCGAAAAGCCTCCAGACCACGAAAATGGCTCTGCATAAGATGCACCAGCCCTTCGCTGTAGGTATCCACCAGATCTGACCTGACGGCAAGAAGATCAAAAATACTTTCCGGAAAAGCCCGGGAACTGAAAAGAACTTTTGCGCCTTCCTTGCGCAAACGGCTGGCCAGAGGCTCGTAGGTAACCAGAGCATCCAACTGACCAGCCTCCCAGGCTCGGGGGTCAGAAGCAGCATTCTCGACGATTTCAACCTGATCACGCCTCAAGCCTGCGGCTTCCAGGGTTTTATCCAGCACCAGATTCCCCAGAGCCGAGGTTTCGGCACCGATACGCTTACCGGCCAGATCTTCCAATTGATGCAGATGCGGCTTGGCCAGGACCTGGTCAGCCCCCACGGAGACATCAAAAATCAAAACAGCTTTCAGGGGCAGGCCACGCGAGCGCCCCATCAGTAACTCGTCCAGCGTCAGGGTGGCTGCCTGGACGCGATTTTCCTGCAAGGCCTCCAGGCTTTCAGAAGCGCTCTGGGTTTCCTCCAGCTGAACCAGCCGGGTATCCAGCCAACCTTCATTGCGGGCTAAAAAAAGAAACTCATAACCGGGCCAAACATGAGACGCCACCTGCAACGGAGGAGCCGTCTGGCAGCCTGTCAGAGAGGGCAGAAGAGGCAGGCAGGCAGCCCCCAACAGAAGTTGATTGAATGTCCTTCTTTGTTTATCCATCAGCCAGCATCACCAACGAGCGTTTACAGCACATTAATCAAAATTTCAGTGGCTTGCAATTAGGCCTTGCGCTAAAGCTAATGCATGCTTGCATGGTTACTTGAGTGAATGAATTTTTCGGTAGAGGCTTCTTTCACTAATCCCCAGGTGAGCCGCCAACTCCCGACGGTCACCGGAGAAGGTCTGCAAGACCTGGCGCAGGTAAAGATTTTCCACTTCCTTCAGGGGCAGCAGTTGATCCCCAGAAGGGACGGGCGAGGCCTCAGCCAAGCCAGAAGTACAAAAAGCTGGAAGGTGTTCAGCTTCTATCCTGCCATCATCAGCCAGCAGTATCCCCCTTTCCAGCAGGTTACGTAATTCCCTGATGTTACCGGGAAAGGCATAAGTCTGCAGAACCGCCAAAGCCGAGGCCCCCAGACTCACCCCTTCTCCGCCGGGCAGCCGCTTTAGCAAAGCCTGGGCCAACAACGGCAAGTCTTCCCGACGTTCAGCCAGGGAAGGCAGATGGATGGGAAACGCCGAGATACGATAGAAGAGATCAGCCCGGAAGAGCCCCTCCTTGACCCTCTCTTCCAGTGAACGGTGGGTCGCGCAGACCAGGCGGAAATTGGCATACTGAGGCTCTACGCCCCCCACACTGCGATAGTGGCCGGTTTCAATCAGACGCAGCAGTTTGACTTGCTGGGATAAGGGTATTTCCCCGATTTCATCCAGAAAGAGGGTACCACCGTGGGCGGCCTCTACCAGTCCCGGCTTACGTCCCGTAGCGCCGGTAAAGGCCCCCTTTTCATGACCAAAAAGCTCGCTTTCAAACAGGGTTTCGGGCAGACCGGAGCACTCGACAGTAATAAAGGGTTTGGCTGACCGGGGACTGGCATCATGCAGGGCGCGGGCCACCAGCTCCTTGCCGGTACCGGTTTCCCCCAGCAAGAGCACGGCTATCTCACTGGGTGCCGCGCGACGCAAAAGGGCCAGCATCTCGTTAAAAGCCGGAGAACGACCAATCAAACCTTCGGCCGCCGCCTGAGGACGGGCTTCCTTGACCAGGTGCAGGACTTCCAGAAACGCAACCAGCTCGCCGTCCTGGTTATAGATAGGGCTCATCTCGACATCGACATGCTCTTCACCACGAGGTGTCTGATGCAGATGCAAAACCCGCTGCTTTTGCCCTTTTTCCAGGCAGCGCTTGAGGGGACAGGCTTCACCAGCCAGATCACAGGGCTGATCAAAACCATGGGAAACCTGATAACAGGTTTGCCCGAGGATGGAAGGCTGCCCACCATAGGTTTGGTGGTAGGCCTGATTGGCAGCCAATATACTGTAATCGGTGGATAAAAGCGTTGCCGGCTCGGATAGAGCATCCAGCAAAGAATTCATTTCCACCTGGGTCCAGGCTGCTACTTGCATCCGACCTTCCATCCTGATTGATAAAAAGGTCATTTAACCCAATTCACCTGACAAAAAAAAGCCTGCCAGAAGAAATCCTCTGGCAGGCAAACTGATCGGCCAGACAACCGATCAGGGTCTGAAGGGCATCAAATCGCCAGAAGGCCGATTTGAAGTAGTGCTGGGAAAATCCCCAATGCCAGACTCAGCACCATGAGTAGCAGGGACAAGACAGGATTCAGAGTTTCATAGGCTTCAGTGCTCATAGCGACCTCCCGGGGTCTGACTCAATGAATGTCTTTCCCTTTACTGCAAGGCTGGTGCCACCTTCTTCAAAACCAATAAAAACACTTTAAAAACAATATTTTAAAAAGACAAAATGTTGATTTATACGCTTAAACCAAGACGCCATACTGCCATTTATGACACCTATTGCAGCCAATAACTGCCATAAACGTCATCCAAGAAAGAGAATCCCAGCCTTTTACCCCCTTAATCATTGTTCTTCAGGGCATGAAACGGGATAATGTCTGCTACTTTAGTCTCCTGGATGCCTCTGATTAACGTAATGAGTGCAGGTTAAGGCTGAGTTCATTCCTGATGAATTCCAGCACTTCCCACATCCATGTGGGTCGCAGCGCAATAGTTAATCAGAGGTTTCCAAGTCATCCGCAAAGAGGTCACCATGAGTCTGCACGTTATTAACCACCCCCTCGTTCAACATAAACTCGGCCTGATGCGTGTCGAGCACATCAGTACCAAAAGTTTTCGTGAATTAACCAATGAACTGGGTAACCTGCTGACTTATGAAGCGACCCGTGACCTGGAACTGGAAGAGGAGACCATCACCAGCTGGAGTAGTGATGCCATCCAGGTACAGCGCCTGAAAGGTAAGAAAGTCACCATCGTTCCCATTCTGCGGGCCGGTATCGGCATGCTGGATGGAGTGCTACGCCTGGTCCCCAGCGCCAAGGTCAGTGTGGTGGGGCTTTACCGGGATGAAGAAACCCTGGAACCCGTTTCCTACTTTGAAAAATTTGCCGGTAATCTGGAAGAGCGCATCAGCCTGGTCATCGACCCCATGCTGGCTACGGGTGGCTCCATGGTCGCCACCCTGGACATGCTCAAGAAACAGGGCTGCACCAGCATCCGTGCCCTGGTTCTGGTGGCAGCACCGGAAGGCGTCAAGCGGGTTCAGGAAGCTCACCCGGATGTCGAGATTTTCACCGCCTCGCTGGATGAACGACTCAATGAGCAAGGCTATATTCTTCCCGGCCTGGGTGATGCCGGCGACAAAATCTTTGGTACCCGCTAACCGCAGGAGCGAACATGTCTACCGAAAACACCAGTTTTCTTAATTTCAAGACCTTTCTTTCCGGCAGCCAGATGCTGTTTGTCGCCTTCGGCGCTCTGGTTCTGGTTCCCATCCTTACCGGGCTAGACCCCAGCGTGGCTCTCTTTACTGCGGGCCTGGGGACGCTGGTCTTTCATCTGACGACCGGCGTCAGTGTTCCCGTATTTCTGGCCAGTTCCTTTGCTTTTATTGCGCCCATTCAAGTCAGTGTTCAGCAATGGGGAATACCCGCCACCCTTTCCGGGCTGATGGCCGCCGGTTTCGGTTATGTACTCCTCAGCCTTCTGGTGCGCTTTTACGGGGTTAACGCCTTGCAGAAAGTACTACCAGCCATCGTGGTCGGGCCGGTGATCATGGTGATCGGTCTGGCCCTGGCGCCTGTGGCCGTCAATATGGCACTGGGTAAAAGCGGAGATGGCAGCGTGGAACTCTTTGCTGCCGGTCCGGCCCTGGCTGTTTCCATGACAGCCCTTTTGGCCACGCTTATCCTGGCCGTCTTTGGCCGTGGCTTTTATCGCCTGGTGTCCATTTTGGGCGGTGTACTGGTCGGCTATCTTTTGGCCCTGATGCTGGGCATGGTGAGCTTTGACCCCCTTCAGGAAGCTTCCTGGGTAGGGCTGCCCGCTTTTGTTTTCCCTGAATTCCACTGGCAGGCCATTCTCTTCATGCTGCCCGTGGCCCTGGCTCCTGCAATCGAACACCTGGGTGACATGGTCGCCATCGGCCAGATCGCGGGTAAAAACTTTATCAAAAAACCCGGGGTTCACCGTACCCTGCTGGGTGATGGTCTGGCCACCTCGGTAGCTGCCTTCTTCGGTGGTCCACCCAACACCACCTATTCCGAAGTGACCGGCGCGGTCATGCTGACCCGCAGTTTCAATCCCAAAATCATGGTCTGGGCTGCCATTATTGCCCTCTGCCTGGGCTTCATCGGCAAACTGGGTGCCCTGCTGCAAACCATCCCCTCCCCGGTGATGGGCGGCATCATGACGCTTCTGTTTGGCTCCATTGCCGTAGTGGGGATGAATACCCTGACCCGCGCCCAACTGGATCTGACAGCCCCGCGCAATCTCTGTATCGCTTCGCTGATCCTGGTATTCGGTATCGGCGGCATGCAGATCAGTAACGGTGCCTTTATGCTCCAAGGGGTGGGCCTGGCCGCAGTCGTAGGTATTGCCCTTAACCTGCTGCTGCCTGGAGCACCCCAGGTCGCTACCCAGGAAACCCGCGAAGAGTAAAACACCCTCCTGAACGACGCTAAGACTGGTCCCGCCAGTCTTTGCGTGCTTTATTGTGCTTCGTCATCAAAGCTGCGGAGCCTCTTATTTACGTTATGAGCGCCGATCAGACAAGGCGAAATTGAACGAAAAAGCGGAGTTTACAGCGAGTAAATGAGCATCTTGAGGGAAATTTCAACGCAGTATAATCAAGCGCAATAGTTAATCAGAGGTTTCCTTCATTCTTTAGTCGGAAACAACACCCCTATTCAATTAAAAATGGCATATTAAGTGGCTGGGTCATCCTCACAACAATAAGAGTTATAAAGACCATGAGCCTCTACCGAAGCATTGAAAAAACCTTCTGGTACACCCTGACCCGTAAAATTGTTGGCAATGTTGTCGTCCTGCTGCTTCCCAATGCCGTTCTGGTCAGCCTTGCCGCTATTTATCTTCAGCAAATTCAGGATGATCTTGCTCAGGGTGCGCCCCAGGAAAATCTTCAAGCCACGCTGGATAGCTTCTGGTGGCTGCTGGGACTGAGCAGTATCTTTGCTCTGTTCCTGGGCATTTTCACCATCTTTTTCATGCGTGCGCTCTTTCTCAAGCCGATTCGGGAAATCACCCAGGTTCTGCAAGCCATCAAGGAAAAGAACGGGGATATTTCCGCCACCCTGCCCGACTATACCTATGATGAAATCTCCGTCCTGGCCCAGAGTTACAATGAATTCTCCGGCCAATTAAAAGAGATGATCAGTCAGGCGCGCAACCATTCCGTCAAGGTGGCCCTGAGCGCAGCCCGATTACAAAAAATCGTCACCCAAGCCAGTGATTCCTCGACCCGCCAGGAAGAGCAGGCCCAACAAATTCTGGAATCCAGTGCCCAGGCCACCCAGGCCGTGGAAGAAATCGCTTCCAACACCACACATATCAGCGAGCAGACCAGCCACAGCCTGAGTGATATCCACCACTCCAGCCAGGAACTGGAGGGTGTTTTGAAGCAAATCAAGGATGTCGACCAACTGGTCAAGGGCTTTCAGGAGACCGTCTCCACCCTGAGCCAGAACTCTCAGAATATCCGCGAAATCCTTAATCTGGTGGAAGATTTTTCCGAACAGACCAACCTGCTGGCATTGAATGCCTCCATCGAGGCAGCCCGAGCCGGTGATGCCGGGCGAGGCTTTGCCGTGGTGGCCGATGAGGTACGCAATCTGGCCCAGAAAGTCAGTGAGGCGACCCAGCAGATACACAGCAATATTACCCAGATGACACAACTGGTCGCGGCCACTGAATCCGGCGCTGATAGCATTCGCAGTAATGTTGAGGAAACCGAAGGCTTCATGGGCAAGACCAATGACCAGTTCATCAGCCTGGTGGCCGGTTTTGAACAGATGAGCCAACAACTGACCACGATTTCAGCAGCCATTGATGAGCTTTCTTACACCAACAAGGAAACCCACGGGCATGTCACCCAAATCACTGACCTCTCGGTCGCCGTGCGTGAGGACATGGATCAGTCACGTGAGTATTCCTTTGAGCTGGAACTGGCCACAGAAAGCACTCAGGAGCTGCTGTCACGTTTTATTATCGGTTTTGGCGGCTTTGAAAAGATGACCCAACTGGGCTACCAGTGGGCCAGGGAAACCCAAGAGGTTCTGGAAAGCATTAATGCCGAGGGAGTTAACCTCTTTGATGAAAACTACCAGCGCCTGAACCCTGATCAGCAACCCGCCCAGTACCTGACCAGCTATACCCAAAAGCTGGAACCCCGGCTGCAGCCACTGTTTGATCAGTTTATCCAGGAGCATCCGGAATTTATCTATGCCGTGGCAGTGGACAGCAACGGCTACCTGCCGGTCCACCACAAAAAAGTCTCCCACCCCATCACCGGCGACTTTTCCGTGGATAATGCCAAGAGTCGCAATCGGCGCATCTTCTTTGATACCCGCCCCGAGCAAAGGCGTTGTACCCACGACAACCCCTTCCTCTTGCAAACCTTTATTCGTGATACCGGAGAGATTCTCAATGACCTCTCCATTCCTCTCTTTGTGGGTGGCAAGCGTTGGGGTTCACTGATTATGGGCTTTGAAACCCACCACCTGCTCAATGAAGAATAAAAAATTAATGTTTCGAGATATAACTGGTAACAAAAGGGAGACACATGAGTATGTTTGGGATTGATTTTTTTAAGAAAGGGATCTCTATTTTGTTCGTTGGCATACTTCTAACAGGGTGTGCTTCAAAAGAAATTGTGATTACTGAAAATAGTTCTGATGAGTTGCGTTTGCTCAAGGAGCAAGGGTTTTACATGGCCCGTGATCTAACCCGTGACGAGTTTGAAGACTACGCAGAAGATCGTGAAGCTATGGAACAGGGATTGACCCGTGAAATGCAAACCGCCAGTCGCGGAGCAGGTGCCGTAACCGGTGCGATCGTCGGGGCAGTAACAGGCATGGGAATCGGTCAGTTTGCCTTATTTGGTGCGGCTGGAGCTGATGGTGAGAATGAATATTCATTTGATGATGATTATGGGTTTGGTCATTGGCTTTTCAATAGGTCCGGTGAGGTTGACATCAATGAAGTCAACTATGCCCTTCAGCAATCTATTACTCCATTAATTGAACCTTTGGTTGAATCTCATAATTACAGCGTCAGTAATCTGGAAGAAGACTCTATTGATGGCGATGGTTATTTATCATTAAGATTTTTACAGCAATGGAGCAGCGAAGGAAACAAAAAAATAAATTATTACTTTTACCTGAAAAAAGTATTTGATCAGGAGTCTAGGTCTCAAGCCCATGACAATGATGCTTTTTATTTAGATAACAATATATTAATTTCAGTTGATCTTTCCTTGGGTGAATGGATGTCTTCGAGGAGTATTACACTAAACAATATTGATGTTTTTAAAGAACTAATGAAAAACCTAGACGAAGACTATTTCTTGTATTTATCTCCTGCATACTCAAAATTTATTCTCCCCATGATCATCTACGGTGGTGACGGCCACCATGAATACCTGGTCGAAACGGAGTAGTCTTGCCTGAACATCTTACCGGCCACCCACCCTGGGTGGCCTATTTGTAAAAGACTTTTTCCCTTTACAAGGCAATAAGCCTAGCTATGAAGGAGAACCGTGATAAAACCCCTGATCCAAGGGGTGCCTTGGTTGCTTGTACCTGAAGACTCGGCTGATAGCCCGCTTATAACTGAGGAGATTACGATATTAAGTGCAGAAATCACCCCTAATCTCTCTTAGCTATTTCAGCTCCGGTCACTTCAGCTTACGCGCCACTTCCTTCCAAAGTTCGTAATAAGCCTTGTTGGCGGGCTTGTTACGGGCAAACTGATCCACCGGTGCGCGGTGCTCCCCCATGTTCTCCACATCGGCAGAAAAGGGAATCACTGACTTGAGAAAGAGTGAGTGCTTGCTACGCAGGCTTTCCTGGGTGTTCTTGTGCATGGATTTCTGGTTTTGGACCAGAGAGAAAAAAGCCAGGATTTTCTTTTTGCTGTAGTCTTCTTCGCGAAAGAAATCCAAGAGCTGCTCAAAGGTTCTTTCCGATAGGGTGGTGGGAATGACGGGAACCAGCAGTTGATCTGCTGCGGTAAAAACAGCTTCGGATAGATGACCAATACTGGGTGGGCAATCCAGAATGACCAGGTCGTATTCTTTTTTCATCCCCTTGAGGATTTTGCGCAGCCGACCCTTGCGCTTGTTAAGCCCATCCAGGATGACATCAAAATTACGAAAACTCAGGTGAGCAGGGATGATGTCCAGGTGTTCATAATCACTGGCCTTGATCTGCTTGAGTAGGTTTTCATAGGCCTTGAAGAAACGCTTGCCCCAGTTTTTCTTGGCCGGTTTGATGCGAAAATAAAAAGACGAGGCACCCTGGGGGTCCAGATCAATCAGCAGGGTTTTCAAACCTGAGCGCGCTGCCCAGTAGGCCAGATTAACTGAAGTGGCTGTTTTGCCCACGCCACCTTTCATGCTGTAGATTGCCAGGGTTTTCATACTCGTCTCCGCATTATTCTTTATAACTGGCTTTGAAGTCGGCTTGCATCTGGGGCGCAGCAAAGGCCTCCAGAGCCGCCATCACCTTGGCTCTTTCCTGGAGTTGCTGCTGGTAAAGCAGGGTAATTAACCCGTGCAAGGCTGCATCCAGGTCACTGGAAGTTTGCCTTTCCAGGCGCTCCAGCAGGAAAGCCTGCTGCTGGGTCAGATCATTAAAGTTGCCCAGTATCGTTTGCAGCCGCTTGAGACTTTTCAGGTGGCGCGCCACCTGCTCGGGTGGATAGAGGGATGCAAAGAAATCCAGCAGGTAGCGCAGCTTCTTGCATTCGATTCGCAGCTCATGGACCTCTTCATCCGGTGTGGTTGCGGTAATTTCACCGGCGGTCCGGCAGATTCGCCGGTAACGCTTCCAGATTTTACGACTGGCTGTTTGGGCAACAGGTGTTGTCGCCAGTGGCGTTTCCAGAAGTGCCGGTTGATTGAAGAAAGCATCCAGCCAGCGGCAGTTTTTTTCGTAGTCTTCGCTGAGTAAATACCGCGCCAGCAGCTTTTGCTCCTGGTTTCGCTCTACCAGGATCTGATCGAAAAGCTCCTGCAGTCCCGGACGAAAGGCTTCCGGCAGCAGCGCCATAAAGGCCTGTTGATCCAGTAAAAAAACATCCAGGTCGCGAAGTTGATTGGTTGTGCGGGCCAACTGTGCCAGCCGCTCTTTTAACTCCAGCCAGACTTCACTCGGTAAAGCGGCCTTCATCAGACTGAAGATGGAGCGGATACGACGTAGATTGACCCGGTATTGGTGCAGATATTCAGTATCCAGATCGGCCACCAGGCCAGCTTCATAACGGCGTACCTGGGCAAATAACAGACTGGCTGCCTGGCGCAAGGCGGTTTCGGTGGCTGCTTGCGGGTCCAGTGGCAAGGGCTGGGGCAGTAGTTCTGCAGCCGGGTCCAGTTTACAGAGAAGCAGCAATTGTTCGGGGCTATCCGGTTTCAGCGGCTCCTGTAAAAAGGACGCCAGGCACTTTTCCACTTTGCGGGCTGCTGCTTCATAACCCCGCAGGGGCTGGATTGTCAGGTAATTCTGATAGTGATGTGGGGTTTCTTCGGCATGGGTAGGGTAGGCAGCCTGAGTGACCCAGAGCAGACGCACCAGTATCTTGCCTTCTTCATCGCGACAGGCCAGCTGACATCGATCTTCCTGGACTTTACCCCAGGCCTTGAGGCTACAAACACCCAGGTGCTTTTGCAGGAGTTTGCGCAGCGGACTGGCCTGCAGATCCCACCAGAAAACCGGTGGCTTGCGGGCGGCAACAGGGGCTGTTTCCAGCAGCTCACCATCCAGTTTTTGCAGCTCCAGGCGTGCACCCTGATCCCCCTCGGGAGCCAGAAAAACCAGCTGCAGGGATTTACGCCAGAGATTCCAGTCAAAGGCATCCAGGTAGAGTTTTTCCTGCACCTGGCGGTCTTCCTCGGTGAGCTGCTGGAACACCTTGAGAAGGCGTTTTTCCAAAGCCTGGAATCCACTTTTGTTTTTTACTAGCCAACTGCTTTCCTGCAAGCTATTCATTGTTCTTCTAGATCCTAAGGCGTTTTTTTATTCCTGAGTAGCAGCCCATCATAAAGTAGCGGCACAGCGATCAGTGTCAGCAGGGTCGCAAAAGCCAGCCCGCCCATGATGGTGACTGACATACTGGCAAAAAATGCATCAAAGAGTAAGGGTAGCATACCCAGAATCGTGGTACCTGCTGCCAGGAAAACCGGGCGCAAGCGGCTGACACTGGCTTCCAGCAAGGCTTGACGCTGATCCCTGACCTGAGTCAACTGAAAGTCGATTTCATCCACCAGCACGATTGCATTCTTCATCAGCATACCTGACAGACTCAAAAAGCCCAGTAGCGCAGTAAAACTGAACGGCAGACCACTGAGCAAAAGCCCCAAAACCACGCCGGTGGCCGACATGGGCACCACCAGCCACACCACCAGAGGCTGCTTCAGACGCCCGAACAGGAGCACCGACACCACCAGCATCACCAGAAAACTCAAGGGCAGCTGCTGCGCCAGAGAAGCCTGGGCTTCCGAGGAGTTTTCATATTCACCTCCCCACTCCAGAGCATAGCCGGGCGGTAATTCCAGCGCCTCGATTGAACTGCGTACCTGAGACAAGGCTTCTGCGGCGGTTACGCCCGGCCGAGGCTCGGCTTCCACTGTCAGGGTTCTGACCCGATTGCGTCGATGAATACGGGCTTCTTCGGCCACCAGTTCAAAATCGGAAACCACCTGAGTCAGGGGCACATAGGCCCTTTCCACACTACTCCAAATCAGGCGATCCCTCAGGCGCTCGGGCTTCAGGCGCTCTTCTTCGGGAGGCCGGGCAATAATCGGCAGCTGCTCCACCCCTTCACGATAGATACCGGCCTTGACCCCGGTGGTCGAATATTCCAGGGCTTCGGCCAGATCATGGCGACTGATTCCGGCGTATCTTGCTCTTTCTTCATTAAAAAGCGGTGACAGGGTCAGCTCTCTTTCACCCCAGTTGTGGCGCACATCGCGGATGTCCGAATTATCGCGCAGGATTTGCATGGCTTGCTGGCCCAGATGGCGCAGGGTTTCGGCATCGGATCCGGAAAAACGCGCCTGCAGCTTGGCCCCGCCACCGGGGCCGAATTCCAGTCGCTGGGTATAGATGCGAGCCTGAGGGTACTCGCGCCCCAGATCCTGGCGCAGCTGCTGAGTCAGCACGGGAATCTGATCCAGACTTTCCACACGCACAATCAGTTGGGCATAGGAAGGGTCCGGTTGGCGGGGATCGTAGGTCAGCATAAAACGGCTGGCCCCCTGGCCGATAAAGCTGGCCACACTAACCACACCTTCCGCCGCCATTACCTCCTGCTCAATTGCCTCGATATCCCGGGCCGTGGCACGAATATCCGTGCCCTGGGGCAGGTGGTAATTAATATAAAAAAGTGGCGTATTGGAGGCGGGAAAGAAAGCCTGTTTGACCCAACCAAAACCGGCGTAGCTACCCAGAGTCAGCAATAGCAGGCAGGTGAGTGTCAGTCCACGGTGCTTGAGTGCTTTTTTAAGACTCTGCAAATAAAAGGCATAGATACGCCCGGAATAGATTTCAGTCGTGTCGCCAGAGGCACTGGCCCGGAACAGATAATGCCCCAGCAAGGGGGTCACAGTGACAGCCAGCACCCAGCTTAGCAGCAGGGAAATGCCGATTACGGCAAAGAGAGAAAACAAAAACTCACCGGTGGCATCCGGGGAAAGACCGATACCGGCAAAGGCCATAATCCCGATTACCGTTGCCCCCAAAAGCGGCAACTGGGTACGGGAGACCGCATCTTCAGCGGCGGCCAGCGAACCCAGGCGTTTTTGCATGTTGATCAACATGCCTTCGGCGACAACGATGGCATTATCCACCAGCATCCCCATGGCAATGATCAGGGCCCCCAGGGAGATGCGTTCCATCTCGATATGGAAGATACGCATGAAAAACAGCGTCCCCATAACGGTTAGAAACAGGGTGGCACCCACCACCAGGCCAACCCGCCAGCCCATGAAAATACACAGCACCCCGATCACGATAGCGACCGAAAGCGCCAGGTTAATCATAAAGCTGTCTATGGCTTCATCCACCACCCGGTGCTGTTCATAAATCGGATGGAGGGTGACGCCCAGCGGGATCTGACTTTCCAGCGAGGCCAGATGGGCATCCACGGCCTCGCCCACCTTGACGATATTCGTATCAGCCACCCCGGCAATCGCCAGGGTAAAAGCGGCCTCGCCATCGAAGCGAATCACCTCGTCGGGAATTTCCTGGCGCTGGCGTTTGATCTCGGCAATATCGATCAGGCTGATTTGCTCGGTGGTGCCCACCTGCCCCACGCGCAGGGCTTCCAGGCTGGCCAGCGAATCCAGCCCCGGCCGGGGCACAATGCGGATACTCTGGTCTTCAACCCTGATTTCGCCGCCCTGCTCCACCGAGTTTTCCAGTTGCAGGGTATTGAGCAGCTGTTCAATGGGTAACCCCAAACGCGCCAGCTTTTCGTGGGAAACTTCGATGTAGATGCTTTCCTGGGGTTCCCCCCGAGTGGAAACCTTGGCCACTCCGGGTACCGTCAGCAGTTCACGGCGTAGAAAACGTGACAGCTCACGAATTTCATCGTCACTGTAGCCTTCTGCAGTGACCGCATAGAAAATCCCGAAAACGTCACCAAAGTCATCCACCACCCGTGAAGAGCCGCTGCCCGGTGGCAATTGCAATTGGGCATCATTGACCTTGCGACGCAATTCATCCCAGATCTGGGGAATGGCATCCCCCTGGTAGGTATCCTTGATTTCCACAGTGATTTCCGACAGCCCCGGCAAAGAGCGGGATTCAATCAGATCCAGCTGGGAAAGCTGTTGGATGGCCGATTCCATCTGCTCGGTGACCTCCTCTTCCACTTCCGTGGCAGTGGCCCCCGGATAGGGGGTGATCACCAGAGCCTGCTTGATGGTAAAGGCCGGATCTTCCAGACGACCCAGCGTCATCAGGGCCCAGATCCCCCCCAAAAAGCACAGAAGAATCAACAGCCAGGTGTTGATAGGCCGTTCAATCGACCAGTGCGCAGCATTCATGAGGTTATCCTTAAAACTGACTGAAGGGGCGGACACGCATGCCCGGATGCAGATGAGTGCCTCCGGCGGTAACCACCTGCTCGCCTGCCTCGGCACCGGCTAGTATTTCGATACGATCACCGGCCAGACGGCCGACCTCCACTTGGCGCTTTTCCACGGTGCCGCTTTGTGGCTGGAAAACCCAGACAAAAAAGGTGCCGTCACTGGAAGCGTTAATGGCACTGGCGGGAAGATCCAGATGCGGATGCAGGGCTTCTTCAGAAGTCGGGGTGACTCTCACGGTAGCGGTCATGCCGGGTAGCAGATTCATGCCCTCAGGCGGCTGAAAACCAAAGGTCACCTGGTAAGTCTGAACGACTCGATCCGGCTCGGTGGCATGTTCACGGTATTCAAGGGCTAGCGGCTGCTCCTCGCGACCGGGCAGCAGCAATTCGGCGGCTACCTGATCCGGCGTATTCACCTTGCGCACCAGGTCTTCGGGCACACTGATATGAACCCGCAGCTCGGTAACATCCTGAATGCGAACCACCGGAGTGCCAGCGGACAAATTGACATAGGGGTCAACCAGGCGTCGGGTAATCAGGGCATTAAACGGGGCTTCTATGCGAGTAAAGGAGAGATTACGTCTGGCGGCATTCAAGCCCAGTTCAGCCAGGCGTAATTGATCCCTGGCTTCATCAACCACCGCAGGAGAAACCGAATTATTCTCCAGCAGCGTCTGCTTGCGCCTCAGGTCTCTTTCCGCCTGATTCAGTCGAACCTTAGCTTCCTCCACCGCCAGTTGGAAATTGGTCGGGTCCAATTGCGCCAAGAGGCTGCCTGTTTCCACCTGGCTACCCTGACGAACCGGTAAACTCAGGAGCTGTCCCCCGACCTGAAAAGAAAGATCAACGCTACTGACGGCATCAATTCGCCCGACAAAGCGACGACTGGCTGTAGAGCGATGATCACCCAGGGTTTCCACCCTCACGCTGGTCAGGGAGGTGTTATTTTCGGCAACCAGATTCGGGGCCAGAAGGCTGGCTCCGAGAAAAAGGAGGCCAACAAGCAGCAGTTGCCTTTTCATGGGCGCACGCCTTCGGCAGCTTCATCCAGGCGTTGAAATAGCTGTTGTCTTTTTTCCTCGTCAAAGGGCAAGAGACCCAGCATATCCATTAGCATCATGCCTTCGCCAGCGGCCCAGATTAACGAGGCCTGATCCGGATCTTCGGCTTCATCACGGATCTGCTGCTGACGACGCGCCATTTCCGCACGCAGGGGCTGCAAGAGATCGAGATTTTCAGCTCCGGCAGCCAGGATGGCCATGGGAATATTGTGATCCAGTTGCTGAAGCTGCTGAATCACCTGGATCACCGAGCGTAGGGTGGCATTTTTTTCACCGGCCAGCTCTTCGCGACGAGTCTCTACCAGCGGCTTGTAGGTATCGACAAGGCGTTCCAGCAGGGCCGTCATCAAGGCATCTTTACCGGAGAAGTTGTAAAGAACACCACCCTTGGTGAGGCCTGCCTCCTTGGCGACAGAATCCAGGCTGACCTTATTGGCACCCTTGTTAACAGCGACCCGCTGGGCTGCATCGAGAATTGCACCGCGGGAATTATTACGCCGCCTTGGTTTATCAGTCATGACCACCTCAAAAATAGACCAATCAGTATAGTTAGTAACTGAATGGTATAGTTAACTCAGAGGGCTGACAAGCAAATAACTGATAAAAAAGACCAATAAGTCTAATAGTTTGTATTAAACCAGGCCAACCTGGGCTGCAACTCCACCACTTCACCCACGATTATCAGGGCTGGAGCAGGCAGCTGCGCCTCTTGCTGTTGGGCCACGATGGTTTCCAGGGTGCCGGTAATCACTCGCTGCTGGGGCGTACTCCCCTGAGAGACCAGGGCAATTCGAGTGGTTGCTGGCTTGCCCTTTTCCAAAAGACCCTGAACGATCAGCTCCAGGGTGTGCAACCCCATATAAAAAACCAGGGTCTGGTTGGGGTCCGCCATCTCCTCGAAATTAAGCTCGCTGGTACGGTTTTTAAGCTGACCGGTCACCAGTTTGACGGACTGAGCATAATCACGATGCGTGAGGGGAATACCGGCATAGGCAGAACAGGCATTGGCGGCAGTGATACCCGGCACCACCTGGAAGGGAATACCGGCTCCCTTCAATTCTTCCAGCTCTTCGCCACCACGCCCAAAAACAAAGGGGTCGCCTCCCTTGAGACGCACGACCCGGTGGCCGGCGCGTGCCTTATCTACCAGAAGACGATTAATGCCTTCCTGGGGCAGACTGTGATGATCGCGTTTTTTGCCCACATAGATCATCTCGGCATCCCGGCGGCAGAGATCCAGCACCTCGGCGGAAACCAGGCGATCATAGAGGACCACATCGGCCTGCTGCATCAGGCGCAGGGCTTTGAAGGTCAGGAGTTCGGGATCACCGGGGCCAGCACCAACCAGATAGACCTCACCCACGCCGGTTTCTTCATCTGCTTTGTCCAGCTGTTCCTGGAGGAGTTTTTCCGCTTCCTGCATCTGCCCGGAAAAAACTCTTTCGGCAATCGTGCCGCTAAAAGTGTCTTCCCAAAACTTACGTCGGCGATTGATCGAACCGAAGCGCTGCTTGACGGCTTCACGAAAACGTCCGGCCAATTGCCCCAAATCGCTGTAGCGGCTGGGAATCCAGGTTTCCAGTTTGGCCCTGAGCAGGCGCGCCAGCACCGGTGCCTTGCCGCTAGAGGAGATACCGATGACCAGCGGGGAACGATCAAGAATGGCGGGAAAGACAAAGGTGCAGAGTGCCGGGTCATCGACGACATTAATGGCCAGTTGGCGAGCGACTGCTTCCTCGTAAACCCGACGGTTGAAAGTGCGATCATCGGTGGCAGCGATTACCAGTGCCTGGCCATCCAGGTGCTCACTAAGGAATTCCCGGGCCAGCCACTGCCCCTGATGATCATCCAGCAGCTGTTGCAGCTCCGGGTGCAGCTCATGCGCCACCACTTCGACCCGGGCACCGGCACGAACCAGCAGGCGAGCCTTGCGTAAAGCCACTTCACCACCGCCAATCAGAAGCAGGGAACGCCCCTGCAAGCGGAAAAATAAAGGCAAATAGTCCAAGACACACCTCGGCTCAACAGAAAAGCAATCGATCCTTAACGCTGATGCAGCCCGCATTCACGGGTTTCGGGGTTTTCCCACCACCAGCGGCCGGAACGCGGATCATCACCGGCAGCAACGGCACGGGTGCAGGGGGCACAGCCAATGCTGGGGTAACCCTGATCGTGCAGTCGGTTATAAGGCAACTTGAGACCACGAATCGCCTGCCAAACCTCTCCTTCACTCCAGTCATACAAGGGGCTCAGCTTTTGCAGGCCATTGCCTTCATCCCACTGGCTGTATTCCAGTTGATCACGGGTAACCGACTGTTCACGACGTAAGCCGGTAATCCAGGCTGTTTTACCCTGCAAGGCACGCTTCAGGGGTTCCAGCTTGCGCACGCCACAGCAGGCTTTGCGCAATTCCTGGGATAGATAAAAGGCATTGACGCCTTCTTTTTCCACAAAAGCCTGGAGTTCTTGCGACTGCGGATAGTAAACCTTCAGGGTTAGTTGCGGCCAGCGACGACGCACCTGATCCAGCAGGGTCAGGGTTTCTTCGGGCAGGCGTCCGGTATCCAGCACAAAATGTTCGATTTCCGGCTGATGGCTGGCCAGAACTCCGGTCAAGAGGGCATCTTCAGCACCCAGACTGTTGGCAAAGGTCAGGCCTTCACCATAATCCTGCCGGGCCTGCTGTAAACGCTGCACCAGGGTATCCAGCTTGGCCTGGAGATCAGCATCCAGGTCCACCTGGGGCTGACTGCCGGGTTCCAGATAGGCATCAAGAGACATGACCTTCCTCCCCGACGCGCTTCACGCCTGGTTGGTAGTGCACACTGATTTCTGTGAAAGCACCCAGATCCGTAGCATCAAAACGTTCGGCAGGAATATCAAAGGCATCAAAACCGCAACGCTCCATGTAGGCCAGGCGGTCACGAGCCACATCACCACGTGCCCGCAGTTCGCCTTTAAAACCGGCCCGACGCAAAAGGCGAGCCTGACTGAAACCGCGACCGTCACGGAATACCGGGAATTCAATGGCCACCAGTTCCAGTTGCTCGACCCAGGGCAGTAGCAGATCCACTTCTTCTTCGGTGGTCAGCCAGGCACCCAGGGCTCTTTCTTCGGCCAGTTGGGCCACTTCCAGTTCAGCCAGATGGCTGGCGGGCAACACAGCCGCTTGCGGCCAGGCATCAGCAGGCAGTTCGCCGGTTTCTGCATCCGGGTAGATAAACTGCCAGGGATCCTTTTCCACGGCTTGACGGTTGACTAACAGGGGCATGAGCCTCTCCTCTATCATCTTGACTTAGTCAGGCAGTCTAACGGCAAGAAGGAGAAACAAAAAATACTAACTAGAGCTTTTTATATTTCAAAAAGGAATATAAAAAGGATTTTTCAAGCTGCTATTAGTGCACCGTGCAAACCATACAGGGATCAAAACTGCGCAGGATGTGCTGAACCCGAACCGAATCCCGGCCGGGATCTTCCACCTGGGTGCCTGCCAGGGCTTTTTCCAGCGCTCCCGGTTGTTGCTGGCTATCCCTGGGTGAAAAGTTCCAGGTGGTGGGGGCCACGATTTGATAGTGGGTAATGCGGCCTTTTTCCAAACGCAGCCAATGGCCCAGGCTGCCACGGGCCGCTTCCATCAGACCCGCACCTTCCCCGGAGCCCATCTCCTCGGCGTGAACAGCAAAGGGTTGCTCGGGTTGCAGGGCTGCGGCCCAGTGTTCCATTTCCGGAAGCAGCCGCGCCAATTCCAGCAAACGGGCCAGTACTCGGGTATGCACCGAGCCTCCCTGCTCGCGAACCAGAGCAGTCAGCAGGGGCTGGCCTGCGACCAGGGCGCGGGCCAGCGCCCCTGTTTCCATTACCTGTCCATCCAGGCGTGGAGCCTTGCACCAGGAGTAGGCCTCATCTTTTTCCACCACTGGACGGGTAGACCCCTGGCGCGGATGCCTTGCAGGCTCCTCTTCCAGCCAGGCGTGACTGACATCCTCGGCGATGGCGTTCGTATCCAGAGGCTGGTAACCCTCCTGAAGATTCCAGGTGCCTGCAGGTAGCAGTTTTTGCCCCTGCAGGGAAAAATTACCGTAGCTCAGAAAATGATCATAACCCCGGCCCAACTGATCCAGCCGAAGTTCGCGGCTCAAATGCAGAAAAGTACGCAAATCCCCAGTCTGCCAGGATTCTTCCGCTTCCCAGGCGGCCAGCTCTTGCGGGCTGCTCAGGGCATTTATCCGCTCCAGGGGCGCAGCGAAGGTTTCCTTTTCCAGAAAGTTACGAAAACTGCGCAGGAGCGTCAGCAATTGCAGGCGCTCCTGGGGGCGCACCGGTTTGCTGGAACCACCCGGCTGCAAACTCAGGGTATGCGGCCACTTACCCCCCAGTAAGCCCAGGATATGCAAAAACTGGGCTCTGGCTGGCAGCACCGTCTTGGCAGCTTCGCCTTTGATGGCTTGAAAACGCCGGGCGATCTGCGGGTACCAGCTGGCGGAAGAATAATCGGCGCGGGCAAAATCCGGCATAAAGAAAAGATAAAAATGCGTCAGCAGATCCGCCAGGGATTCGTTGGCCAACATCAGGTTACGACAGAGTTCGCCATTGGCGGGTGCCTCTAGCTGCAGTGCCTCAGCCAGGGCCAGGGCGGAAGCCTGGCTTTGACTGACCGAACAGATGCCACAAATACGCGGGGCATAAACCAGGGCATCCAGAGCGGGTTTGCCCACCAGCAGCTGTTCAAAACCACGATAGAGGGTGGAGTTGACTCGGGCCTCACGAATGACAGAGCCATCCAGTTCCAGGCTGATATCCAGGTCACCTTCAACCCGGTTGATGGGTCCTAACAGAATACGCGACATCAGTTATTTTTCTTGTGCTTGATCGTGGGTGGATAAATCAGTTGCTCAGCCACAGCGTTATCTCTCAGTCTCTGCGGTGTGGCTGCCTTGGACAGGGAAGCCAGGGCAACAAACCAGGCCTTGGGCATATCCCTGGGCAGGCCGACAGGAATCCCCGCCAACTTGGGGGTTTCCAGAAAGGTTGACCGGGGCTCTTCAAATTCCGGTGCCGTGCAGTTGATGCAGGGGTAGCCGCCCTGAATACAGGAACCCTGACCATTCCAGGGTCGGGTATTGCAATCGGCATGAGCCTGAGTCCCCAGACAGCCCAAGTGTTCCATCATACAGCCCTGCTGACCCAGTTGCTCGGCACTGGCCTTGTATTCATAGTATTCATTACGGGCACAGCCATGGTGAACCAGGGAATCAGTATAGAGGCGTGGCCGTTGCCAGGCATCATAACGCTGCCGGTCGGGAGCATCCCAGACCAGTTCCATCAGGGTTTCCAGCACCCATTCCGGATGGGTAGGGCAACCGGCCACATTAATCACCGGCAAACCACTGTGGGCGCGATATTCACTACCCAGCAGACCTCCGGGCAATTCACCTTCATACTGCAGGCCCGTGGCTTCAGAGGGATTGATACCGGCCGAGGTCATGCCGCCATAGGCTGCACAGCTACCGATCGCCAGGGTATAGCGGGCTTTTTCGGCCAACTGGCGGACCCATTCCATCATGGGAATACCCGTTCCACCCAGCAGGTGAAAGCGCCCCGTCCCCTGAGGGCCTTGTAACACCGCACCCTCCAGGCATAAAAAATCCAGGGCCAGCTCGCCCTCCAGAATCCGCTGCAACAAGGCATGCACTTCGGAGCCGGTTTCTTCACTCAGGGAGGGGTGCCAGAGTAGCTCAATACCTGCTGCTTCCAGGCGGGTGAGCAGATCCGGGGACTCGGCATTGAGCAGGGACATGGTGCAGCCACCACAGCCACCGGATTGCAGCCAGAGCAGGTTAGCCATGTGGAGACTCCTCGTCATCGGGGGGCAGGGGTAATTCCAGGCGCGCCAGCATTCCCCGAGGCGGGGTTTCTGCAGCAGGCGGGTCGATTTTCTTCAGCGTCAGGGAACCTTGATGCTCGCTTACAATACCATAACTGATCGACAGACCCAGCCCTGTGCCCTGCCCGACCGGCTTGGTGGTGTAAAAGGGATCAAACAAGCGCGACAGGTCTTCATCGGAAACGCCGGGGCCATTGTCTTCCAGAGTTAGCCAGGCTTTATCCACGGTCTGCCCTGCAGTAATCACCAGGCGTGGATGCGGCTGGTCATGGACGGCATCCACGGCATTTTGCAGCAAATTGACAATGACCTGATGGATTTGTCCGGAATGGCCGTAGGCTTCCAGATGTTCAGGGAGGTGGGTGATCACCTCCAACTGACCGGGGGAATCCTTGGTAATCCAGTGCAGGGCCGAGCAAACCACATGCAAGAGATCAAAAGCCGCTTTTGAGGTCTTTTGGGTCGAGGAAAACTGGCGCAGATCATCGACAATATCCCTGACTCGCCCGGCCCCTTCCAGGGTGCCTTCAACCAGGGAATCCAGGTCGGCAATCAACTTGTCCAGGCGCAGTTCTTCGCGCAGGGCTGCCAGACTCTGGCGATCCTCACCGGCATGTACGGCATCAAAATAACGGGTCAAACGCCGGGTATAACCGCGCAGGGCATGCATATTGCCATAGATAAAACTGATGGGATTATTCAGCTCATGGGCTACACCGGCCACCAGCCGCCCCAGGGAGGCCATTTTCTCCGCCTGCACCAGACGCTCCTGGGCCAGCTTCAATTCCGCATGGGCCTGATGGAGTTCCTTGAAGGCACGCTGGAGTTCCCCCAGAGGGCGTCCGGCCACCACGATTCCCACCAGGCGACCTCGCTGACTGAAACGTGCGGAACAGTTCAGGGCCAGGGGAACCGGCCCCTCCTTGCCTTCCAGTTCCACTTCCAGATCACGTACCGGCTCTACCCTGACCTGCTGCAGAGCCTGCTGCAGGCGTTGCTGGCAGGCTCCTTCACAAAGACTGATCAGGGCTGCGCCAATAAAATCCTCGGCCGAACGGCCCGTCAATTCTTCACAGGCCCGATTGACCTGCTGCACCCGGCCTTCATGGTCACAGGCGATCAAAAGATCACTCATGGCCGACTGCACACTATCGAAAAAGCTGCGCGCCTCTTCCAGCGCCGCATTCTGCTCTTCAATCTGCACCTGATAGCCCACCAGATCCGCATAGGCTTCATCCATTTTGCGGATCACTTCCACCCAGGCCTCATCAGTAAAAGACTGAAGGTCGGGTAAATAATCAGTGAGCTGGCTCTCTTTGTCCATAAAAAACCCCGGCGGGTGAAAGGCGACTTACCTGTTAAGGATACAGGATGCAAAGCAGGCAACCACCCCAAAAAAGCCTTTGCTGGGACGCAAGCTTGCCTTCACGCTGCCAAGCAAGGACTATGCCCCGCTCAAGCTGCAGCTGGCGAAGCTCAGCAAAGACAAGGACAAAAATCCACTAACAGGCAGTAACTGGCATTTGTTTTGCTTATGATTATCCGAATGCCGTCCAAATATAAAAGGAAACTAAGGAAGAAACATGCAAACTTTTCCTGCGATGACTCGTTTACTGGCCGTTTGCCTGGGCCTTTTACTGCCCGGCCTGGCTCTTGCCCACACCGGCGACCACCTGCACCTGCAAAATGGTTTTCTGAGCGGTCTCCTGCACCCCCTGAGTGGCTGGGATCACCTGCTGGCCATGATTACTCTGGGCCTGCTGGCCGGCCTGCACCAGGGCCGTATGCAACTGCTGCTGCCTGCCTGCTTCCTGGTTGCCCTGCTGGGCGGTTACCTGGCAGGTCTGGCTGGGGTAATCCTGCCCTGGTTTGAAGTGGGTATTGCCGCTTCCCTGCTGATCTTCGGCCTGCTGGTCACCAGTCGCCTGCGCCTGCCTGCTGCCGGTCTGCTCTTCCTCGCTGCCGGCTTTGCCGCCTTCCACGGTTCTGCACATGGTGTGGAAGCGGTGGGTAACAGCCTGGGCTTCGGACTGGGACTGCTACTGGCCAGCCTGCTGCTTCACCTGACCGGGGTGATGATTGCCCGCTCCGCCCTGGGCAGCTTTCCCCTCGCCCTGCGCGGTGCCGGTGTTGCCGTCAGCTGTACCGGCCTGCTGCTACTGATCTAAAGGCTTACAGCCCGATGGCTGGAAACACTTGATTTAAGAGACCTCTGATCAACGTTACGAGTGCAGGTCAGAGCTGAATTCATTCCTGATGAATTCCAGCACTTCCTACATCCATGTAGGTCGCCATCGAAACTGACTGAAAAAGCGGAGTTTACAGCGAGTAAATGAGCATTTTGAAGTCCGTTTCAACGCAGTAGTTAATCAGTGGTTTCTGATCTCCCTCTTGATGCGACGGTTAACCACCGTCGCTTTTTTATTGCCTACAAACCAGGTAACAGCTAAACCGGCCCCTTCTTCAAGAGGCCAGCTCAAGAGTTATCGGGGGTTCCTAGCAAATCCTGGGCAACTGATCCCCCTGCAACCAGTCAACAATACGCTGGCCACCAAAACTGGTTTTCATCTGCACCAGGTGGCGATCATCTTCCACAACCTCGCCGATAATGGCTGCGTCCTCTCCCTGGGGGTGAGCCTGCATGGCGGCCAACAGAGCCTCGGCTTCCTCGGCCGGACATATGGCCACCAGCTTGCCTTCATTGGCAGAATAGAGGGGGTCCAGCCCCAGAAATTCACAGGCGGCTTTGACGGCCGGTCTCAAGGGCAGTTGGTCTTCATTGATCAGCATGCCGACTCCGGATTGACGCGCCAGCTCATTCAGACTGGTGGCCAATCCGCCACGGGTGGGGTCGCGCAGGCAGCGCAAGCCCGGTGCTGCTTGCAGCATCACCTCGACCAGTTCGTGTAAAGCCTGGGAATCCGATTGGATTTCCGACTCGAAGCCCAGGTTTTCACGCAGGGACAAGAGAGTCACCCCGTGATCGCCCAGATAACCGGAAACCAGCAGCTGGTCACCGGGGCGGGCCAGATCTCCGGAGAGATGAACGCCTTCAGGCAGAACCCCCACACCACTGGTGGTGATAAACACCCCGTCGCCCTTGCCTTTTTCCACCACCTTGGTGTCCCCGGTCACAATGGGCACCCCGGCCTTTTTCGAGGCAGCAGCCATGGATTCCACCAGGCGCTTGAGATCAGCCAGGGGATAGCCTTCTTCGAGGATAAAAGCCGCGGACAGGTAAGCGGGACGAGCCCCGGCCATGGCCAGGTCATTGACCGTGCCATGCACAGCCAGACTGCCGATATCCCCTCCGGGGAAAAACAGGGGAGACACCACATGGGCATCGGTAGCCATCACCAAGCGCCCTGGTGGCAGATCAAAAGCTGCCTGATCGTTTTGCTGTTGCAGCCAGGGGTTATCCAGCAGGGGTAAAAAAAGCTGCTCGATCAAATCACTGGAAGCCTTGCCGCCGCTGCCGTGCAGCATCTCCACTTTACCGCTGTTAAAATTAATTTTTGCCATAAATCAGTTACCTACTGCCAGGATGTCTGCCTTTTGCGGAAGCTGGTGGCGACCATAACTGTAATAGGCCGCACAGGCTCCTTCCGATGAAACCATGCAGGAGCCGAGGGGATTTTCCGGGGTACAGGGGTTACCAAAGAGCTTGCACTCATGTGGCTTGGTCAGCCCGCGCAAAACCGAAGGGCATTCGCAGGCCTTGTTCTCGCGTGAAGCCCCGGCCTGAAAGCTGAAGCGTTTCTCGGTATCCAGGTGGGCCCATTCCGGTTTCAGGCAGAGGGCACTTTCGGGCAGGCTGCCCAGCCCCCGCCATTCAAAACTGTCTCTCAGAGTGAAGATGTCATCACAGAGCTGACGGGCCTTGAGATTGCCCTCTCGGGTCACCGCACGGGTGAATTCATTTTCCACTTCGGCGCGTCCCTGGTTTAGTTGATGAACCAGTTGCAGGATGGCCTGCAGCAAATCCAGGGGTTCAAATCCGGCAATCACCACCGGATAGCCGTATTCACGAGCAAAGGGTTCATAAGCCTGGCTACCGATCACAGTACTGACGTGTGCTGGCCCGATAAAGCCATCCAGCCCCAGGGGGGTATCCCCGGCGAGAATGCCGTGCATGGCTGCCGGTGTGAGGACGTGGTTACAGAAAATGGAGAGGTTCTCCAGCCCGGCCTCGGCTGTCTCACGAACCAGCAGAGCCGTTGGTGGCGTGGTGGTTTCAAAACCTATGGCAAAAAAGACTACCTCCTTATCCGGATTCTGACGGGCCAGTTCCAGACAATCCAGCGGTGAATACACCATCACCACCTGCGCTCCTTCGGATTTGGCCTTGAGCAGGGAAACCCGACCCGAGGCAGGTACCCTGAGCATATCGCCATAGGTACAGAGGATCACCTCTTCACGCCGGGCCAGCTCGATGGCCATATCCAGCCGTGCAATCGGCAGCACACAGACCGGGCAACCGGGACCATGAACCAGTTCAATCTGCGGTGGCAGTAAATCGGTCAGGCCATAGCGAAAAAACGCATGGGTATGGCCGCCACAGAACTCCATCAGCCGGTAGCTACGCTCAGGGTCGACCTCTTCAAGGATTCTTGCGGCCAGCTGGCGAGCCTTGTCACCATCACGAAACTCATCAACGTATTTCATCCGGCTTATTGCTCCTCTTCCTGGGCCTGGAGTTCACCAAAAAGTGCCAGGGTTCTTTCGGCCTCTTCCTGATCCAGCTTTTTCAGAGCCACCCCCACATGCAGGATCACATAGTCCCCCACCTGGGGATCGTCGATCAGGGCGATATTGATATTTTTCTTGATCCCGCCCAGGTTTACCCGGGCGGTCTGATCATCGATCAGGGCTTCAATGGCTACCGGCACGGCCAGGCACATAGGACAACCTCTCATGTAATCGGGATTCATCTTCCTGGAGTGCCCACTGGGCAACCCAGGCCTGCCCCAGCGAAAGTCCGGCATCACCCGGAGAGACTCTGCTGGGAAAATAAACCTGTAAACCTCGGGCCTCCAGGCTGGCAATCAATTGACCACGCAGGAGGGCATTAAAAAAACAGCCACCGGTCAGGACCAACTGCTGCAAGCCCGTTTTCCCGGCCATCTGCACCAGCCACTCACTGAGTCCGTCCACCAGAACCGCATGAAAAAGAGCAGCCCCCTCTTCACGACTGCCGGTCCAGCCAGCCAGCTCGGCCAGCAAGGGCCAGAAACTCAATTCCCCCTGCTGCAAAGTCCAAAGCCGGGGCGGCGAAATGGGTAGAGAAACAGTGGCGGCGGCAGCTTCCAGTAAGAGCGCGGCCTGGGCTTCATAAGCCTGATGAGTGCAAATACCCAGAAGGCCGGCAGCTGCATCAAAGAGACGGCCGCCACTGGTGGTTACAGGGCATAATCCGGGACGCTGCAACACCTTCAACAAGACCTGAAAATGCGGCTCCCTGGCAAACTGCTGTTCCAGCCGGTCGTTTTCTCCCAGTTGCTGCAGCACCGCTGCGGCCAGCCGCCAGGGTTCACGCGCGGCAGCATCCCCGCCCGGAAGCGACAAAGGGGCCAGAGCACCCAAGCGGGTAAAGCCCTGGGTCGTCACGCTGAGTACTTCCCCACCTCTGGCCTGGCCGTCTTCGCCCAGGCCGTGACCATCCAGTACCAGCCCCAGAACCTCCTGGTGCAGGCCGTATTCCGCCATCACCGCCGCCACATGGGCGTGGTGATGCTGAACCTGCAACCAGGGAATTTGCGCTTCTCGGGCTAGCCGCTCGGCCAGGCGCGATGAATAAAAGTCCGGGTGGAGGTCACTGCAAACCAGGCGGGGGCGGGTATCCAGTAGATTACAAAGCTGCTCGACACTGGCCTCCAAACGCTCGCAGGTCGCAGCCTGATCCAGGTCACCAATATACTGGGAAAGGCAGGCTTCGCCCTGGCGGATCAGGCAGCTACTGGTCTTGAGAAAGCCCCCCAGGGCAAGGATTCCCTCCTGACACGGGACTTCCGCTAAGGGCAGATGCAAGGGTGCCCCGCCTCGCCCCGGTCGAACCAGGGCAAAAGGCCGGGCAGCAGCCTGGATCACGGGATCATCCTGGGCCGTAACGATGTCTCTGTCATGCAGCAGCCAAAGATCAGCAATAGCTGCCAACTGCTGTAAAGCCTGATCATTATCAGCCACCAGGGGCTGACCACTGAGATTGGCACTGGTCGCCACCCAGTAGTGAGGACTGGCCTGCTGCATCCAGTCTTCACCCCGAGGGCGTCCCAGTGCTTCATGAAACAGCAGCCAATGCAGCGGTGAAGAGGGCAAAAGCACCCCCAGATCCCTCATGCCCGGGGCCAGCTGCTGCCAGGCCAGGTGTTCTTGTGCAGAGGAGCGGGCAGGCAATAAAAGCAGCGGGGCTGCCGGGGATTGCAGTAGCTGGCGGGCCTCCTGATCCAGCTCGACCAGCGGCTCCAGCGAGGCTGTATTCAGGGCCATCACGGCCAGGGGTTTATCCGGGCGCTGCTTGCGGGCTCGCAGACGTTCGACCGCAGCAGTCTGGTCCGCTGCACAAAGCAGATGAAAACCACTGACGCCCTTGACCGCGAGGATTTGTCCCTGCTGCAAGGCCGACCAGGCCAAGGCCAGAGGATCACCCTCCAGGCGTTGACCTTCAGCATCAGCACACCAAAGCTGAGGGCCGCAGTCTGGGCAAGCATTGGGTTGGGCATGAAAACGTCGATTGCCCGGATCAGCATACTCGTCAGCACAGGATGAGCAGAGTTCAAAGGCCGCCATGCTGGTATAAGGCCGGTCATAGGGCAGCTGGTGAATCAGGCTGTAGCGCGGCCCACAGGCTGTGCAGTTGATAAAGGGATAGCGCCAACGCCGATTATCGGGATCAGACATCTCGGCCAGGCACTGAGAGCAAGGCCGGGTATCGGGTGGGATCACCAGCGCGGGCTTGTCATTGCCTGCCGCGCTGGCCAGGATGCGAAAATCACTGAAGGCTTCGGCTTCCAGCCAGCGGGTTTGCAGGGAGCGGATAACCGCCAGGGAGGTTAGCCGGGCGGGCAGCTGCTCCACAAAAGCATCCAGTTGAGCCCTAGCGCCCTGCAGAAGAATTTCCACCCCGGTGCGGTTATTACAGACCTGTCCGACCAGGGATAAATCCCTGGCGAGACGATAAACTTCCGGTCGAAATCCTACTCCCTGCACCTGTCCCTGCACGCTTAACTGCAGGGTTTTCATGCAGGCGACTCCAGGCCGTAGCGTTCCAGCTTGGCCCGCAAGCCGACGCGGGAAAGCCCCAGTTCATTGGCTGCACGGCTCTTGTTCCAGCGGTTGCGGATCAGGCTTTCCTTGAGCAGCTGCTGCTCCAGCAATTCGATTCTTTCTTTCAGGGAACCGGGATGATCCAGCAGGGGTTGTAATCCTGAGGGTTCCAACTGCGGATGGGAACGCAGGATTTTCTGGCTCAAGAGGTGAGCTTCCAGTTCCTCGGTTTCCGAGAGCACCAACAGACGATTGATCTCATGTTGCAGCTCGCGCACATTGCCCGGCCAGGGGTAGGCCTGAAGCAACTCCATCACCTGCCCGTTAAACCCGCGGGTTTCCCGACCATAGGCCTGGCAGGCCAGCTCCAGAAAGTGTTCGGCCAGCAGCGGAATATCCTGGGGCCGGTGAGCCAGTCCCGGCAATTCCAGGGAAACCCCGGCCAGACGGTAATAGAGGTCTTCGCGAAAACGCCCCTGACGCACCTCTTCTTCCAGATCGCGGTTGGTGGCAGCAATGATGCGAACATTGATCGGGCGCTTACGGCTTTCGCCCATCCGCCGGATTTCCTGCTCCTGAAGAACGCGCAGTAGCATCACCTGAAAAGCCGGTGAGGTATCCCCGATTTCATCCAGGAAAATACTGCCGCCATCAGCCTGTTCAAAAAGGCCGGAGTGGTCACTGACAGCGCCGGTAAAAGCCCCCCGGCGATGACCAAACAGCTCGGAGGCCAGGGTCTCATCCGGGAGCGCCCCGCAGTTTTCCACCACAAAGGGGGCTTCGGCCCTCAGACTGTTGTAGTGCAAGGCTCGGGCAAAAAGCTCCTTGCCACTGCCCGAGGGGCCGGTAATCAAAACGGGAATATCATAGGGGGCCAGACGCGCCAGCTGATCACAAAGGCCATTGAGCGGGCTGGTTTCACTGCGGATGATTTCGGCAAAGGAAAAACGCTGCTTGAGCAGCTGCTTCTTGGCATCCAACTGGTTTTCCAGCTGGGGACCGGTCATCTTGACCTCGGTGGCCAGTTGGGTATTTTCCTTCTGCAGGCTAACCAGCTGGCTGGCATTGCGTACGGCCAAGAGTAGCTGCTCCGGGTGCCAGGGTTTGGTCAGATACTGGAAAATACCCGCCTCGTTCAAACCACGAATGATGTCTTCCGATTCGGTGTAGCCGGACAGGATCAGACGTGCCGTCTGCGGCCAGAGCTCACGCACACGGGTCAAAAAAGCCACGCCGGTTTCATCCGGCATCCGCTGGTCACAGAGAAGAACATCCACCTCCTCTTTTTCCAGCCACTGCATGGCCTCAGCAGCGCTGGATGCCAGAAGGACTTCAAATTCTTCATCCAGCGTCCGCTCCAGGGTTTCCAGCGAGCGGATTTCGTCATCCACACAGAGGACTCGGGGCAGTTTTTTTGCAGACATCTAACCAGCCTTTGTTGTTATTGAACTTGCCAGTTACAGCAATGCCTTGAGGGCCTGGGTTTCGTCTTCCAGCTGTTGCAGGCGCTGGTTGATCAGGCGGGCTCGTCCTTCCAGCAGCCAGTCGATCCAGGCTTGCATGCCCTCTCCGCTACGGGCAGAAACCTGTATTACCTGGATATCCGGTTTGACCCGGCGAGCATAATCAATGCAGGCCTCGACATCAAAATCCAGATGCGGCAGCAGGTCCACCTTGTTGAGCAGCAGCAGATCGGCCGCATGGAACATGTCCGGGTATTTGATCGGCTTGTCTTCCCCTTCAGTGACCGAAAGGATGGCCACCTTGTGGGCCTCACCCAGATCAAAGGCTGCCGGACAAACCAGATTGCCCACGTTTTCGATAAACAGCAGGCCACCCTTGAGAGCCTCCAGCTGTTCCAGGGCATGACCCACCATGTGAGCATCCAGATGGCAGCCCTTGCCGGTATTCACCTGTACCGCCTGCACCCCGGTTTCACGAATGCGATCGGCATCCTGGGAGGTCTGCTGATCACCTTCGATAACAGCCAGAGGAAAACGCTGATCCAGTTCGCGCAGCGTACGCGTCAGCAGGGAGGTCTTGCCCGAACCGGGGCTGGACACCAGGTTCAGGGCAAATAGAGAGCGGCGGGCAAACTCTTCACGGTTGGCCGCGGCATAGCGGTCGTTCTTGCCCAGAATATCCTGCTCGATCTGCACCATTCTCTGTTGGGTCAGACCCGGTGCATGGGCCCGGGCAGCGCCCTGGCCATAATGCAGCCAGTCTTTGGCCAGCGACGTCTGCGGCTCAGCCGCAGGAGCAGGGGTATGCGGATGGTGATGCTCCCCGTGATGGTGGTCATGATGGTGATGGCCGTGATGATGATCCACGCCCTCGATCCGGGTTTCGCCTTCGGCACAGCCACATACACTACACATGTTCAGTCTACCTCCAATTCTTTGACGCGCAGCTCATCCCCCTGGATGACCTGCAATTGATAACTACCGCAGTCGGGGCAGGCATCAAACCTCTGGCGGATGGGAACCTGGCCTTCACAACCCAGGCACCAGGCCAGACCCGGTACTTCGATGATATTCAGGGTGGCGGCTTCAGCCAGCGTATGGCGGCTGACCGCCTCAAAACAAAAGCTCAGCGCCTGGACATCGACACTGGCCAGGGGGCCGACTTCCAGCCACAGGGTTTTCACCCGGCTAAAATGCTGTGCCTGCGCCTGTTCTTCCAGAAGCTGGATCACCCCTTCAGCAATCGACATTTCATGCATATTCGATCTCCACCTGGGACTCGACACAGGGAAACTGGCAGGCCATCAGGGCCGAAGCCAGAGGCTGGAGGTCGGCCTTGTCCACCTTCAGATTTTTCAGCTGCTGGAAGAGCAACCCCTGAGGATGCAAATTCCAGTCGGTTGGTGCCAGGAGCTGATAACCGGCAATACGCCCGGCTTCCACTTCCACCCGATGCATCAACCAGCCCCGGGCCGTCATGACGCGGGCCCAGCCTTCTCCGGGTCGGGTCAGGGGCAGCGGCGGATACTGGCGCAATTCACCCTCGCCCATCAAGGCCCGGGTCAGGGATTGCGCCTGGTGCAGAAGCGACAGAAAGGCCTGACTGACCTGATCGTTGGCCTGACTGGCCTTCCGGGTGGCTGGCAAACCGGTGACCCGCGGATCACCGGCCAGATGAGCGCTAGCATCACCCCGGCGTAGCTGAGCCAGAAGATGCGGCCAGTCTTCTTCTTCCAAAGGTTCGCAAGAAGCAGGGGACAAAACCACGGAAGGACAGGCCAACTGCTCTCCCGGTTGCACCTGCTGCTCGGCCTGGAGAAGCTCTTGATACAGCAACTCCAGATCGGCTGGCTGCTCCAGCTGCTCGGGTAGCCCCTGCTGCTGGAAGCCCATCACTGACTGCCATTGCCCCAGCAGCGGCTGAGTGGCCTGCAACCAGGGCAGGAAAGAGTCCGGGCAAGCCTGGGGCTGCCAGCTGTGCAAAAGCAACAGGGTTTCTCTCAGGGCCTCCAGACGCACGGCCTGCTGACGCCAGTCGTGGATGGCTGGATCGGCTTCCCAGCCTGTTGCCGCTTCCAGTGCCTGCACGCTGGCGGCCTGCTGGGCCAGGGAGCAAACAGCAAAGGTCAGGGGCATTAGTTGCAGAACTTCTTCCGGCCTGCGTCCTGTCCACAAGCGGGAAAGCTGTTGCAGCGGGCGCTGAAGCTCCACTTCAACCCGGCGAATCCGACTTCGTGACCAGTCCAGACGTAGCTGTAACTGTCCGGTCAGAGACTGGAGACTAGGCATGATCTTGCACTCCCGCTGGTTGCCGGCCCAGAAGGCGTCCAAAAAGCTGTCTTCTTTCGGGGTTTTCAGGGGTCTTAACCGGTGTTTCCGGTTCTAAAAGCAGCTGGAGAATTTCCTCGGCCAGTGCCTGCACTTCGGCCTGGCTATTGAATTGCAACAAATCGGTTTCCAGCGAGGCCACGGCGTAGCGACCCAGTTCTTCCTGCCAGGCCGCCTGGAATTCATAATCGCCGCTGGGCAGCTTGAGATGAAATCTTTGCCCAAAAGCGGGCAGCGTCACGGCCTCACCCGGAAACACCAGGCATTGCAGGCTCCAGGGAGTGATCAAAATCCCCAAGGAGCCACCTGCAGCCATGGGCTGCCAGCCCAACAGCTCCACCTGCAACTGCGGATTATAAAAAGGCAGCTCCTGCATCTGCCGGGCCGCCTGCTGAAAACAGGCTGTAATCTGCTCGCCTGTCATCAGTCAGCATCCGGTGCCGGCATGAAGGTTTCCGGCTCTGCGCCGCATTCAGGGCAAAACCAGTCCTGGGGCAAGTCCGCAAAGGCCGTACCGGCTGCCACCTGCCCTTCAGGGTCACCCTGGGCCGGATCATAACAATACTGGCAGATACGGCATTCATAAGCCCGGTCTTCAGGCATGCAGCAACTCCTTGATTTCACGCAGGCGTTCAGCCGAATCTTCAAGATCTTCCTGAGCGGCGGTAGCCACTTCGGGTACGGCCGTCACTTCCAGAGCATCCAGAATCAGCTGGTCGGTGTTATTAAAGTATTGTACCCGCCAAATCCAGGGCGTGGCGGTACTGGTCACCCGGCAGTTGCCATAACCACGGGACAGGACCAGGGTTTCACCCGTTCCCAGGTAGCGCGCCAGCAACTGATGATCCTCCGCAGAAAAGGGCAGCAGGCTGAGGTTGATCACCTTGTTGACCTCGTCAGGTGCCTGGTCATAGAGCGCTGAAGCCTCTAGCAATTCGGTAATCAAAGGCGCTGCATTGCACTGATGAACGGCTTCTTCCAGCTTGACCTGGGGTCGCTGACAGCGGGCAAAGGTTTCCTGCAACACCGCGGCAGGCACTGAAGCCACTTCCAGCCATTGCCGCCAACCCTGATTGTTTTTCTGGCGCAACCACCAGACCCCGGCCAGACGGGTTTCCTGGATTTCCGGCAAAAGCGGGTTCTGAAACTGAATGGCCACTTCACCTTCACCCAGCAGCTCTTGAAGCAGAGTCATCTCATCGCTGGAAAGTTGATCCAGAGCCAGAACCCCGACTTCACCCACCCGAGCCGTGGCCAGGAGCGTCTGCAGTTCATCCAGCGCCGCAACGGCCTGTTGATAAGCATCCAGATCGCCGATCTCGGGAAAAACCGGCAATTCAAAGGTGTGCATTTCCTTGGGCAGGGGCAGGTAATCCAGCTCTTCTTCCGGCTCCTGCCCTTCCGGGCCCAGTTGCACAGCAGGTATGGATTGCATCATAACAAAAAATCTCCCGGTATTAATTCAGGTGGAAAGCCGGGATCTTGCCCGTCTCACCGCTGGCAGGCAGCTGATCCAGCCAGCCTTGAATGGAGTTAAGGTAGGTATCCCAGTTTTGCACCCGTGACAGCTGCCCCAGGCATTGGCCCTGGTGCAAAAAGACCAGCGTGGGCCAGACACTGAAACCGTAGCGTTTTTGCAATTCAGCCGCAGAAGCAGACTCCACCAGGCCAGGACGAAAATCGGGAAAAGCCTTGATAATTTCCGGCAGGATCACCGCCACATCCAGGGTCTCGGGAAAGCGATCGGGAGAACCGGCAAAAAATAGTAGGGTAAGCGGCTGGGAGAGGATGAAGGCATCCAGGTTTTCACGGGTAACCGAAGCGTAACCCAGCTCACCGGTGAGCCGGTCTAGAAGAGGATGAGACATCAAGAAACTCCTGAAAATTATTTTTGTAGATGCGGGGGAAGCTGGGGCTCTCGATCGACCAGATCCGCAAAAAGATGATCAATGGCCTGGTGATCTCCCTGCTCGGCAGCCACCAAAGCAGCCAGAGCCTGACTGACCTGGTGGGCTCTTTGTTCACTCAATTTTTCCCGGGCAGCGCCATGAAAAACCAGCAACCAGTCACCCGGGACACAGGCTTCAACCAGGCGGGTATCCACCCACTGCTGCTGGTCGCCCGAGCGGCAAAGTGCTCGGGATTCCTCAACCACTTCCACCTGCTGGGGATAACCGATGCACATCAGCTCTCCTCCTTGAGCGCAGTAGCAGGAATAAAACGCGGATCGCCGTAGCGGTAGGCTTCCTGTTCGGCGGGGCGCTGGGTTTCATAGCGATCCAGTTGCAGCTCCTCCGGTCCCAGAGCGCTTTCACCCTCGACTCGGGGTTTTACCTCGACCCCTCTGGCCGCCAGATAATCCAGAGCATGTTGAAGGGCTGGCTCCAATTGATCCCGGACGCGAGGCCTCAGACTGCCACCAAAATCATCCAGCTCTTCAGGCTGAACACCGATCAGCAGGAGTTCATTCGGATAGGAACCGGTGAGTTCAGCCATGGCCAGAACTTCCTGGAAGCCGGTTTGATGCAGGCTCATTTTTTTAGCCCCCATAAACTTAGGCACTTCCTCGTTATGAACCAGCTTGAACGTCCCCGGCTCCAGACCGTAATCAATGGCATCAAAAACCACGAGGCAGGTAGCCTGCTGAACGTGCTGAACCAGGTAGATCCCCTGGGTTCCACCATCCATCAGGGTGACATTTTCGGGAAAGGTGTAGCGCTGGTTGAGCTGTTCGACGCAGCGAACGCCAAAGCCCTCATCGGCCCAGAGTAGATTACCGATACCCAGCAGAAGAAATTGATCGGCCATGCCTGTCCTCAATCATGTTTTTTACATGAAGTTGAGCAAGTAGCATGCCAGAGAAATAAAAGTGCAATAAAAGGCGGGCCTGCGGGGATGCAAAGCCGAGACACTTCGAAGGCTTACCGCCCAAGCGGAAGAAAAGATTCCACTTGAGCAGCAAAACGATTAGCAACTATCCACACTAATCCGGGCGATCATCCTTGAACATCCGCCAGCCACCCACCATGGTGGAGATCAACGACTGGCGCGACATGATGTCTTCACGCACGGCCACATAGATATGGGTCATGATAAAGATCACCAGGAACCACATGCCCAGGCGATGCCAGGTATGTACATCCTGACTCTGACCAAACAGCGGAATCACCCAACCAAACACCTGATCCTGCCAACTACCGACACCGGCCCCCTCGGAATAGAGGGCAAAACCGGTAAAGATCATGAAGGTCATACCCACCACGAAGAAGCAGAACATGGCCAGTTGCCCCAGCGGGTTGTGACCGATGTACTTCTTGGGTGTTTTGGCCAGAAACAGATACCAGCGGATCTCGTGCCACAGCTCACTCCACCAGCGCTTGCGGTGCACCGGCAGAATAAACAGTTCACGTGCGTGATGATTACCCACAAAAGCCCAGTAGATGCGACCAATAAAAGCAATCGTTACCACGTAGCCTGCACTGAAATGGGCAAAGCGGATATAACCCATCAGGTAATTATCGATGGCCTCCCCCGGTACACTGGGCAGAGGACGACCGATCAGAAAACCCGTCACCCCCAACACCAGCACACTCAGGACAGTAACCCAGTGCCAGAGGCGCAACGGCGCCTCATACACATAAACGGCCGTCTGGCGGCGCACCTTCTCCTCGGAATCTCCGGGAGCCAAGTTTTTTTCCAACGCCATGATCTTGCCTCCTTAGCGGATTTTGACCTGGGTGATTTCCTGTCCTTCCGGTGACATCACATGCGTCGAACAGGCCAGGCAGGGATCAAAGCTGTGCAGGGTGCGCAGGATTTCGACCGGCTCATCGGGACGCTCCATGGGCGTATTCAGCAGGGCAGCCTCATAGGCACCGATATTGCCTTCGTTATCCCGAGGCGAAGCATTCCAGGTAGTGGGCACCACCGCCTGATAGCTATCGATCTTGCCATCCTTGATCTTGATCCAGTGACCCAGGGCACCGCGAGGTGCTTCATTGATCCCCACACCCTTGGCTTCCTTGGGCCAAGTGGAAGGCTCCCACTTCTCGGTATTGGCTGTCGCGGTATCGCCATTCTTGATGTTATTGACCAGGGCATGCCAGTCATCTTCCATGGTATCCGCGCAGTACTGGCATTCCAGGGCACGCGCCAGGGTGCGACCCAGAGTGGAGGCCAGGAAGGGCTTGAGGCCGACATTCAGACCGGTGTTCTGATTGAAGGCGGACAGGGAACGATTGACCTGCTCCTGAACGTATTCGCGACCGGAGGCATAGGCAATTATGTAGCGGGCCAAAGGACCGACTTCCATGGCATGACCGCGCCAGCGGGGTGCCTTGATCCAGCTGTACTTGTGGCTTTCATCGATCTGCTCGATGTTGGTCCGGGTTCCGCGGGTATTGGCACCCAACTCAAAGTTGGGCTCGGTAACGCCATCCCAGGGATGCAGACCCTGAGTTTCATCGGCATAGCTGTACCAGGAGTGGGAAACAAATTCCTGGATCTGCTCGGGATCGCGTACATCCACGGGCAGGACTTCATCCCAGTTGCCATTAACAATCGCCCCGGCAGGCAGCAGGTCGGTGGACTTGTCGCCTGGTGTCTGGGTATAGGTACCGAAAGACAGCAGGTTCTCGGAAGCCAGACCACCCCCGTAGAGCCAATCCTTGTAGGAGCTGGCTATGGCCAGAACATCCGGCAGGTAAACCTGCTCGACAAAGGCCTGGGCCTCCTTGATGCGCTGAAGAACAAAATTGAGGCTGTTCATATTCACCGGCGCACCGGCCGATCCCGTGTCATTCAGGTTAATGGCACAGGCCACCCCACCGACCAGGTAGTTGGGGTGAGGGTTCTTACCGCCGAAGATGGTGTGGATCTTGACGATATCCTTCTGCATATCCAGGGCTTCCAGATAGTGGGCCACGGCCATCAGGTCCGCTTCTGGCGATAGTTTGTAAGCCGGATTATCCCAGTAGCCATTGGCAAAGATACCCAACTGGCCACCGGACACAAACTTCTTCAGACGATTTTGCAGGTCACTGAAGTAGCCGGGGCTGGATTTGGGATTGCTGGGAGAAACCATCTTCTGCAATTCGGAGGTCTTGCGTGGGTCGGCTCTCAAGGCATTGACCGGATTCACCCAATCCAGGGCATGCAGATGATAGAAGTGCACGATATGGTCATGCACCTGCAGTGTTTTATCCATCAGGTGACGGATCAGATGGGCGTTGTAGGGAATATCAATGTCCAGGGCATCTTCCACAGCGCGAACCGAAGTCAGGGCGTGGGTACCGGTACAAACACCACAGATACGCTCAACAAAGGCCCAGGCATCACGCGGGTCACGACCTTTCAGGATGACTTCCAGGCCACGCCACATGGTGCCGGTGGAGACTGCATTGCGAATGATATTCTGGTCATCAACATTGACTTCACAACGCATATGCCCTTCGATCCGGGTCACCGGATCCACCACAACCCTGCGCCCGGAGGCATCCAGCTGACTGGCGTTCAAAATACTGCTCATGAATTCTGCTCCTCTTCCGTCTTCTTGCGCTGGGTCGTTTGTTTAATGGCACTCACTGCAGCGTGGGCAGCAATACCTGCACCCACCACACCGGCAGCGGTCATGCCCACAGTGTCGGCGTTTTCTTCAATACCAAACTGATTGATGGAGGTCAGGCGATCATAGAAAGAGCCCTGATCCCAGAAACCATCTTCGGAACAGCCGATACAGCCATGACCCGCCTGAATAGGGAAGGAAATCCCTTCATTCCAGCGCACGGTGGAACAGGCGTTATAGGTGGTCGGCCCTTTACAGCCCACCTTGTAGAGGCAGTAACCCTTGCGGGCATTTTCATCATCCCAGCTTTCCACAAACTGTCCGGCATCGAAGTGGGGACGGCGGTAGCATTTGTCGTGGATACGCTGGCTGTAGAACATCTTGGGTCGGCCCTGACGATCCAGCTCGGGCAGACGATCAAAGGTCAGCATATAGGTAATCACCCCGGTCATGACCTCGGCGATGGGAGGACAACCGGGCACCTTGATAATCGGCTTGTCGGTGATCACCTTATGAATAGGCACCGCCTGGGTGGGGTTGGGGCGAGCAGCCTGAACACAGCCCCAACTGGCACAGCTACCCCAGGCAATAATCGCCTTGGCGCCTTCTGCTGCTTTTTTCAGCTTCTCGATAAAGGGCTTGCCACCGCTGATGCAGAACATGCCATCTTCATTCAGAGGCGGATTGCCCTCAACGGCCAGGATATAGTTGCCCTTGTGATTTTCCATGCTGGTTTCCAGCGCAGCTTCTGCCTGGTGACCGGCTGATGCCATCAAGAGATCGTTGTAATCCATGGAAATCATCGACAGGACCACGTCCTTGACCAGCGGATGGGCGGAACGGATAAAGGATTCCGAACAGCAGGTACATTCCAGGCCGTGCAGCCAGATAACCGGCGTACGCTGCTTGGTTTCCATGGCATGGGCAATCTGGGGAGCAAAACTGGGGCCCAACCCCAGAGCGGCAGCGGTCAGGCTGCAGTACTTCATAAAGCTGCGCCGGGTAATCCCCTGGCGGCGCATCACTTGATAAAAGGTTTCTACATTGTTCGACATAGTCCGTCCTCTGCTGCCAGTCGTCTTGCCTGGCAATCGTTTTTATTGGATGGCTGCTTAACCAGCAGTGTCGAAGCAAGAATCAGTCCATTTTCTATTTATTCTTTATTTTCAATAATTTAATTCCAACCAACAGTTAAAACACCTACAAGACTCAGGGGTAAAATGCAAAGCTGCTTTCCACTTCCAAGGACTTCAGGAAGAAAGCAAACCAGTCGCAGCAGCTTCACGAACCAACCACTGGCGTAACTGGCGTATTCCCGTCTCGCGGTAGCGTGACTGCTTCCAGGCAAAGTAAAAACGATCACCAGTTCTCACGGCATGACCGGGCAGACGCACAAAATCCTCGGCATCCTTGCGATTACTCAGCATATAGTCATTGGTCAAAGCAATGCCCTGATGAAAACGTGCTGCTTCCAGGGCCAGCAGCATATGACTGAAATGCTGCAGGCGCGCACTCGCTGGCAGGCTTTTACCGGCAGCCTGATACCAGGCCTGCCAGTCCCCCTGAGGACGTTGGTAGATACTGGCTGTCGACAGCAGAGGAAAAGCAGCCAGATCTTCCGGCTGCAACTCGGGTTGCTCGGGGTCCAGATCCAATTGACGAACCAGGGTTTGCCAAAAATCTCGACTGACCACGGGAAACAACTGCTCTTCATAGAGCAGTTCGTAATCAAAGGCCGCAGACGTCTGATGAATGGTAATAAAGCAATCCCCGACCCGATCACTCAGCACCGGGTTTTCACCGGTCATTTCCAGGGATAAATCCAGTTGTGGACAGGCCTGCTGCAAAGCGGGCAGACGCGGCACCAGCCAGCGCACAGCAAAGGAGCTGTAAACAGAAAGCCGCAAACGCGATTGCTCGCGCCCCAGCAGTTGCTCGCTAGCCCTCTGGATTTCCAGCAGGGAGGAAGTTACCACCTCCTGATATTGACGCCCCTGTTCCGTTAACTGCAGGTAGCGCCCGGTGCGTTGAAACAGGGGTTCGCCCAAGTAGGTTTCCAGCTGTTTGATCTGGTGGCTGACCGCACTCTGGCTCACGGCCAGCTCTTCTGCCGCCAGGGAAAAACTGTTCAAACGGGCTACGGCTTCAAAGACCGGCAGGGATTTTAAGGGAGGCAATTTCATTATCTAAAAATCTAATAGGTTAGCAATAAACATCATTTTATCAGATACACCCTCCTGTCTAGAATGCCTCTTCCCCACACTGACCAGGATTAAAATGGAGGTAAAAGATGTCAGGCAAAACGCTTAACTCGGCGCTGGCTTTATTAATACTGGGCAACTTTCTTGCGCTTTTGTCCGATGTTGCCATCAAGCTGCTGGAACCCGGTACGCCAGTACTCCAGTTTGCCTTCTTGCGCTGCCTGTTTACGCTAATCCTGCTACTGCCCTTGGCTGGCCAACTTAATCGCCAGCAGTTTCTGACCGGCTGGAAGGTACACTTGTTCAGGGCTCACCTGCACCTGGGCGGCATCATCTGCATGGTCATCGCTCTGACCTACCTGCCCCTGGCAACAGCCAATGCACTCTTCTATGCCGCCCCCCTGCTGGTCATGGTCTTTTCAGTCATCCTGTTCCGGGAAAGACTGACACCCCTGAGCTTACTGGCTGTAATCAGTGGCTTTCTGGGCATTCTGGTCATTTTAAGGCCTGTTGATTTCAACTGGGCAGCCCTGGCTGCATTGGGTTCCGCTGTAGCCCTGGCCAGCAGTGCACTCCTGGTCCGCAAACTCCCTTCTGTTCAGGGTACGGTGCACAAGCTGTTTCTTGGTTATCTGCTGATTCTGCCGACTTCGGGAATGCTGGCCTGGTGGGAAGGAGCAGGCTGGCAGCCACAAATCCTGCTGCCTGCACTGGTTTCTGCCATCTGCATTCTCGGTTACAACATCACGGTACTGCTGGCCTATCAGCAGGTGGATGCCAATCAGGTCACCAGCGCCGAATACACCGGCTTGATCTGGGCGGTCGCTCTGGGCTGGATACTCTTTGCCGAGGTGCCGGACTTCTGGTTTTGGGTGGGCAGCAGCATGATTGTTATCCCATTGCTGTTAATCGCCTGGCGGCAGGGTCGAAAACCTTCTTTTCATAATCAGAACTTGTTGAAACGTAATCGATCAATTACAGTCAAACCATGTACACGATCAAGCAAACCGCTGCTTTTCAGCAGTGGATCAAAGGACTGAAAGATCGCCCGACACGGTTACGGCTTCTGCGACGCCTGGAAAAAGCTCAGCGAGGCTTACTGGGTGATGTCGCCCCAGTCGGCAATCATGTCTATGAAATGCGTGAATTCTTTGGACCAGGATGGCGAATGTACTACCTGCATGAAGGTGACCAAATCCTGCTCATGCTGGGCGGAGGCGATAAAAGCTCCCAGCAAAAAGACATTGCCACGGCCAAGGAAATGGCTCAACAATTACGAGGTTAATCCCATGACCGCTTCAAAAAACCTGCTGCAAGTGTCTGAATTTGACATGGCAGAATATCTGACCAGTGACGCTGATGTTGCCGAGTACCTGACCCAGGTTCTCCAGGAAGGCGACCCTGGCGAGCTAGCGGCTGCCTTGGGGCATATCGCCAAAGCCAGAGGAATGACCCAGATTGCCAAGGCCAGCGGCATTCAGCGTGAAGCACTTTACAAGGCTCTGCGACCCGGTGCCCAGCCACGACTGGACACCGTCCAGCGCGTTTGCAGGGCACTTGGAGTCAAGCTGGTTGCCACCACCGATCAGGCCGGAGGGTAAACCGCTTCCTTGAAGGGCTGCATGCCGACCCTTTCAAAAGCCTGGATAAAGCTTTCGCCTTCCTCGCGAACCTCAAGATAAGTATTCAAGAGGGTTCGCAGGGTAGCAGGCACTTCTTCAGCCGCCACCGCCTTGCCCAGCACCTTGCCCAGCTGGGCATTTTCGGTGGCTGAACCGCCCAGGGTGATCTGGTACCAGTCTTCTCCCTTCTTGTTCACCCCGAGAATGCCAATATGACCCACGTGATGGTGGGCACAGGCATTGATGCAGCCGGACATGTTCAACTGGATATCACCCAGGTCATGCAGATAATCCAGATCATCGAATTCCTGGTTGATGGCATCGGCAATATTCAGAGTATGCGCATTGGCCAGGTTACAGAAATCAAAACCGGGGCAGACAATCATGTCAGTCAGGGTATTGATATTGGTCCGGGCCAGACCGGCTTCTTCCAATTGCTGCCAAAGGCTCAACAGATCCTTTTGTTCAACATCGGTCAGAACCAGGTTCTGATCCTGGGTGGCACGAATCTCACCAAAGCTGTAGCGATCGGCCAGCTCGGCAATGGCATCCATCTGCTGATGGGTGATATCACCTGGCGCGCCCAATAGCGGCTTAAGCGAGAGGTGCACTACCCGGTAACCGGGCTGACGGTGCGACTGGGTATTCTGCTCATACCAGACCCGAAAATCGGTGTTCTCGGCCAGCTGCTGCTCAAGAGTGGAATCCTCAGCAGCCTGCAGGTTGTATTCAAAAGGCTGGAAGTGAGCCTTGATCTCGGCAATTCTTGCCTCGGACAAGCGCAGCTCACCCCCCTTCAGGTGTTGCCACTCTTCCTCGACCAGGCGACGGAATTCTTCGATGCCCAGAGCACCCACGAGAATTTTGATTCTGGCCTTGTACTTGTTGTCGCGACGTCCGCGCAGGTTATAAATCCGCAGGATGGCTTCCAGGTAGCTGAGCAGCTCTTCAGGCTCCAGGAAGTCGCGAATCACCTTGCCGATTACCGGGGTACGACCCAGGCCGCCACCAACCAACACCTTGAAACCTGTCTGACCATCACTGCCACGAACCAGCTCCAGACCGATATCATGCACCCGACTGGAAGCCCGGTCGTAAGGCCCGCCACTGACTGCAATCTTGAATTTGCGCGGCAGATAAGCAAATTCGGGATGCAGGGTCGACCACTGGCGAATCAGCTCACACCAGGGGCGCGGATCTTCCACTTCATCAGCAGCAACACCGGCAAGAGGGTCCGTCGTGGTGTTGCGAATACAGTTCCCCGAAGTCTGGATGGCATGCATCTGCACCTTGGCCAGCTCGGCAAGAATGTCCGGTACTTCCTCCAGCTTGGGCCAGTTGAACTGGATATTGGTGCGCGTGGTGAAATGCCCGTAGCCCTTATCCCAGGTGCGGGCAATGTGGGCAAAGGTGCGCATCTGGGTCGACGAGAAGGTGCCGTAGGGAATCGCCACCCTCAGCATGGGCGCCTGACGCTGGATATAAAGACCATTCATCAAACGCAGAGCGAGAAACTCCTCTTCCGGCAGTTCGCCGGCCAGATAACGCCGGGTCTGGTCACGATACTGGGCAACCCGCTCATCCACCAGCTGCTGATCGACTTGGTTATACGTGTACATGGACAAACACCACCTTCTATAAAATTTTGATGACTGACTGGCTGGCTGCAACTGACCCCTGTGGGCAAACTGGAAAGAGACTCGAAGCTGATCGAGGAGTCCGATCACCTCTCTTCCAGAAGTGTCAGGGAGTGTTTACGCGCCCCCATCGCTCAGGTCAAGTCAGCAGCGTCACCAGCAGCAAGTGGGTGCAAGGTTAACGCCTCTTCTATATAACATAAAATACTCAATTATAATTTTAATATAACCAGATCGAAAGACACCCATATCCCAAAAAGCTATTACAAAATTCACATATATTCTTTTTGGTTTCAAAAAGACGCAGGCATAATCCCTGACATTCAGAATCAACAGGAGTTTATCCCATGCCTCAGCCAGCACCTGAGCGGCTTACCCACCTCAAGCAACTGGAGGCGGAAAGCATCCACATCATTCGTGAAGTGGCTGCCAGCTTTGATAATCCGGTGATGCTCTATTCGGTTGGCAAGGACTCCACCGTCATGCTGCACCTGGCCCGCAAGGCCTTTGCACCCGGCACGCCTCCTTTTCCCCTGCTGCACGTGGACACCACCTGGAAATTCCGGGAGATGATTGAATTCCGCAACCGCATGGCCAAGGAAGCCGGAATGGAGTTGCTCGTGCACATCAACCAGGAAGGGGTGGATATGAACATCAACCCCATGGTTCACGGCTCGGCCCTGCATACCGATATTATGAAAACCCAGAGCCTAAAACAGGCTCTGGACAAGTACGGCTTTGATGCTGCTTTTGGCGGTGCCCGCCGTGATGAGGAAAAATCCCGCGCCAAGGAGCGGATTTTCTCCTTCCGCGACAAAAACCACCGTTGGGACCCCAAGAATCAGCGTCCCGAACTCTGGAATCTCTACAACACCCAGGTTCAAAAAGGTGAAAGTATTCGTGTCTTCCCCCTGTCCAATTGGACGGAACTGGATATCTGGCAGTACATCTGGCTGGAAAACCTTCCCATCGTCCCTCTCTACTACGCTGCTGAACGCCCGGTCGTCTGGCGTGATGGCACCTGGATCATGGTGGATGATGACCGCCTGCCTCTGGACGAAGGCGAAAAACCCGAAATGAAATCCGTGCGCTTCCGCACCCTGGGCTGCTACCCACTGACCGGTGCAATCGAGTCCGAAGCGGCGACCCTGCCCGAAATCATCCAGGAAATGCTGCTGACCACCACCTCTGAACGCCAGGGCCGCATGATCGACAAGGATGCCAAGGGCTCGATGGAGCAGAAGAAAATGGAGGGCTATTTCTAATGAGCCACCAATCTGAACTTATTGCTGAAGACATCCATGCCTACCTGAAGCAGCATGAAGACAAGCAGTTGCTGCGTCTTCTGACCTGCGGCAGTGTTGATGATGGCAAATCCACCCTGATCGGTCGTCTGCTGCACGACAGCAAGATGATTTACGAAGATCAGCTGGAAGCCCTGGAAAAAGACAGTAAAACCAGCGGCACCACCGGCGAAGCCGTGGATCTGGCCTTGCTGGTCGATGGCCTTCAGGCTGAACGCGAACAGGGCATCACCATTGATGTTGCCTATCGTTATTTCTCTACAGCCCGGCGTAAATTCATCATTGCCGATACCCCCGGCCATGAACAGTACACCCGCAACATGGTCACTGGTGCCTCCAATTGCGAACTGGCCATTATCCTGATCGATGCCCGCAAGGGTGTTCAGGTACAGACCTGTCGTCACACCTTTTTGGTTTCCCTCCTGGGCATCAAAAACCTGGTAGTGGCCGTCAACAAATTGGATCTGGTCGATTACAGCGAAGAGGTTTTCAATCAAATTCGTAAGGATTACCTGGAATTCACCCGTGATCTCAACCTGCCTCAGGTGGATTTCGTGCCCTTGTCAGCCCTCAAGGGGGATAATGTCGTCAGTCCTTCCGAGGCAATGAACTGGTACTCGGGTCTCCCCCTGATGGAACTGCTGGAAAGCGTGGATACCCGCGCGGACACCCGCCACCAGCCGCTGCGTTTCCCGGTGCAATACGTCAATCGCCCGCATCTGGATTTTCGTGGCTATTGCGGCACCCTGGCTTCGGGTGAAGTCCGCCCCGGTGATGAAATCCGGGTTCTGCCCTCCGGACAAACCAGCCGGGTGGCTTCCATCGTGACCTATGAAGGTGAACTGGAAGCAGCCTACGCCCCCATGGCGATTACCCTGACGCTGGAAGATGAAATCGATATCTCCCGCGGTGATCTTCTGGTCCGCAAGGGCGAAGAGCCCCAGGTAACCGATCACTTGCAGGCCGAACTGGTATGGATGGCAGAACAGCCTCTGGTTCCGGGCAAGAACTACCTGATGAAACTGGGCAGCAACCAGGTCAATGCCCGGGTGACAGCCGTACACTACAAAACCCAGGTCAATACTCTGGAAAAAATCCCGGCAGGCAGTCTGGAACTGAATGAAATCGCCCGAGTCGAGCTGCAGCTGGATCAACCCCTGGCGGTCGATGCCTACAACCAGCTTCCGGGAACCGGCAGCTTTATCCTCATCGATCGTATCAACCAGGCCACCCTGGCTGCTGGCATGGTGCGTGAAGAAACCCAAAGCAGTCATGATCAGCAGCTGCAAGCGGTCACGGCCCAGGAAAGATCCGCACGCCTGGGACCTCAAGCGGGTAAGGTAGAAATCACCGGCGGCACCCCGGAAAGCAGACGTCAGCTCCAGCAGGAACTGGAAAGACGCCTCTTTGATCAGGGGCGGTTGGCTCTGGTGATTTACGAGGATGAACTGGACAAGGAATTACTGCGCCAGCAGGACGCTCTGGAACAACTCCTGGCCGGCAAGGGCTTCCTGGTCATCACGGCCAGCGCTTCAGACCAGAAGGAACTCCAGGCACAGCTGGGGGGAGCCTCCTCACCCCTGACACTGGATGCCTCGACGCCTGCAACCCACCTGCTGGAAGCCCTCAAGCAACAGCAAATCATCTGATTACGACCACCCAGGGAAGGGTGTACCTCTGGTTATCTTAGCGCATCTCAGCTAGAGTAATGGCTTGAACACCTCACCTACTGGTGAGGTGGCATCTGCTGCAGAGCGGCTCTTGCGCCCCGTTTCTTGCAAATCACTGGCGCACCCTCTGCCCAGCCTCCTCTTTTTGCTTGTAATAACCGGAGCCTTATGCCTTTTTCTTCCTTGAAACCCTTGTTGTGTATTGGTTTGTTCGGCTGGGCACTCAGTGGCTGCCTCGACAGCGACAGCTCAGGCAGTGATTCCACCAGCAGCAGTCAACCCAGCAATCAGTACACGCCCAACCAGGCTGACTGGAGCACCTTCGACAGCAAACCCTTTTCCGGCACGACCAATACCGCTCACGATCCGGATAGCGTCGGCTGGATCAGTGACGCAGATTGGGAAGCAGCCAAGTGGGATGGCACGACCTATGACCCCACCACCATGACGCAATCAGAATTTGCCCAGGCCATCTGCCCCAGCGGTGATACCATCCGGGGTATTCGTGAAGTCTTTTATGAAAACCAGCCTTTTGCCGACAACCGCAATCCCACCAAAGCAGAAGTGGATGAATGGCACCGGATAGCGATCAATCATGTCAGGGCCTTGGTGGGCTATACCAGTGAAGAGCGTCAGGTAAAAAAAGATCACTGCCTTTTTGCCCGAGCACTCTGGGGGCAGCAGCGTAAATACACTACCCAGTGGGATGCGGACTACCCCGGCACCGAAGGCTCGGCCTATGGTCCCTGCCAGGACAGCAACAATGCCCATTGTGGAGCCACTTTTGTCCCTGATCTGGAAGACCAAGCCGCTTATCTGCCCGAAGGCCATGCTGGCTGCAGTGCCACCCAGGGCGCAGAAGGCGTTACCAGTGCCCCCAAGTCGAATATCCCCTGGTCAATCAAATGGTCACGCGGCTTTTGCCGGTACTTAGGCAGTGAAGGCTTCTGGGGTGGACATGTGGGTCCCTTTTTCCACCGTGAAAACTTTGGCTTCAGCTTCTGGGACCGCAATCAGGTTGAAGACAGCAATGCAATTTTGCGAGCCAAGTGGTCCGGCCAACTGATGAGCAATCAGTATACCAACCCGAATTGACAGCAACTGTCTTGTACAGAAAAGAAGAGCCCAGGCCTCCCGCCGGTTAACGGGAGCCTGGGCTTTTTAACTAGCCGTCCTCTTTCACCACATCAATGTAGTAGCCTTCCACACCGTCGACTTCTTCATAAACCAGGCCATGCACATCGGTTTCAAAACCGGGGAAGCGCTGGTTGAAATCCCGCACAAACTGCAAGTAACGCAGAATGCTGGCATTGAAGCGCTCACCGGGAATCAGCAGAGGAATGCCCGGTGGATAGGGGGTCACCAGCATGGCAGTAATCCGGCCTTCCAACTCATCAATCGGGCAGCGTTCGATTTGGCGATGGGCCATTTTTGACCAGGCATCGGCTGGCAGCATGGCCGGTTCGATCTTGGACAGGTACATGTCCGTGGTGATTCGAGCCAGATCATATTCACGATAGACCTGATGAATGGCATCACAGAGATCACGCAAGCCGGTTTTTTCATAGTGGGGATGCTTGCTGACAAACTCCGGCATCACCCGCCAAAGCGGACGGTTACGGTCATAATCATCCTTGAACTGCTGCAGTTCAGTCACCATGGAGTTCCAACGGCCCTTGGTGATGCCGATGGTAAACATGATGAAAAACGAATAGAGACCCGTCTTTTCAATGATGATGCCATGCTCGGCCAGATACTTGCTGACAATCGCAGCCGGAATCCCCTGGTCGTCGAACTTGCCATCCACATCCAGCCCCGGCGTGATAATGGTGGATTTGATCGGGTCGAGCATATTGAAGCCGGTCTCGATATCCCCGAAACCGTGCCAGGTATCCCCGGCATGAATCACCCAGTCATCACGATCACCGATGCCTTCATCTTCGGTCAGCTTGTCCGGCCCCCAAACCTGGAACCACCAGTCATTGGCCCCAAACTCCTGATCCACCTTGCGCATGGCGCGGCGAAAATCGATGGCTTCATGAATGGATTCCTCCACCAGTGCCCGCCCGCCGGGTTCTTCCATCATGGCAGCAGCCACATCACAGGAAGCGATAATCGCGTACTGGGGGCTGGTGGAAGAGTGCATCAAATAGGATTCGTTAAAGCGATGACGATCCAGCTTACGGGTTTTACTGTCCTGCACTAGAATCTGGGACGCTTGGGAGAGACCCGCCAACAGCTTATGGGTCGACTGGGTGGCAAAGACCAGGGTTTCTTCCGAGCGTGGGCGATCATCGGCAATAGCATGCATGTTTTCATAGAATTCATGAAAAGCAGCATGCGGCAGCCAGGCTTCATCGAAATGCAGGGTATCGATGCGATTACCCAGTACCTTTTTGATTTCCTCGACGTTATAGAGGATGCCATCGTAGGTGGACTGGGTGATGGTCAGGATGCGCGGCTTTTTGTTGACCGCATTTCGGGCAAAAGGATTCTCGGCAATCTTGCGCTCCAACGCCTCGGCAGAGAATTCACTTTTGGGAATCGGGCCAATGATGCCGTAATGGTTGCGGGTCGGCATCAGGAAAACAGGGATAGCCCCGGTCATGATGATCGAGTGCAGAATGGATTTGTGGCAGTTGCGATCCACCACCACGATATCCCCCGGTGCCACTGTGGAATGCCAGACCACCTTGTTGGAGGTGGAGGTACCATTGGTGACAAAAAAGAGGTGATCACAGCCGAAAATACGCGCGGCATTATGCTCACTGTCTGCTACCGGGCCGGTATGATCCAACAATTGACCCAGCTCATCCACGGCATTACAGACATCGGCGCGCAGCATATTCTCACCAAAGAACTGGTGGAACATCTGCCCGACCGGACTTTTCAAAAAGGCAACCCCGCCGGAATGCCCGGGGCAGTGCCAGGAATAGGAGGAATCACTGGCGTAATCCATCAGCGCCGTGAAAAACGGAGGTGCCAGCGCATCCAGGTATTTTTTGGCTTCACGGATAATATGCCGGGCAACAAACTCGGGCGTATCCTCGAACATATGGATAAAACCATGCAGCTCGCGCAGGATGGAGTTGGGGATATGCCGGGACGTCCGGGTTTCGCCATAAAGAAAGATAGGAATTTCTTCATTGCGCTTGCGCACTTCACTGATAAAGCGGCCAATCTGATCCAGCGCCTTGTCCACGCCTTCTTCACCCTGATCGCCAAATTCCTCGTCATCGATAGAAACGATAAAACAGGAAGCTCGACTGGCCTGCTGGGCAAAAGCAGTCAGATCGCCGTAGCTGGTATAACCCACGACTTCCATGCCTTCCTTGCCAATGGCTTCGGCCAGGTCACGGATGCCGGAACCGGAAATATTTTCCGAGCGAAAGTCTTCATCGACGACGACGACAGGAAAGCGAAATTTCATGGGCACGGCCTACCTTTTCCCAGGATGAATAATGCGCGCAAATCTAACCTATCAAGGGTCGCTTGACTAGCAAAAAATGCTAAAAAATCCTTCCTGCGAAAACACCTGTAAAAGAGAGGAAACATCTACCCGTTTAAGTCGCGCGGAAGGCTTTTCCTCTCTTTTACCTGTAGGCCAGAAGCCCTGGTTCAGGGTAGTGGCGCGAGAGCCTTTTGCATCTCGGATGCAGGAGTAAATTGAATGCGATAGCCCACACCGGAGAGGGTCTGAATCGCAGTTTTGCTGCCCATTTTTTTGCGTAGACGGTGAATCAATACGGCCACGGTTTCCGGGCTGGTATCCTGATAGTCCTCACCCAGAGTGAGGCTCAACTGCTTTTTTGACAGGGGTTCTCCCTGAGCCTGGACCAAGATCTTCAAAAGATCGAATTCAGCCCGGGTCAAGGAAATTTCATGACCCTGAGGATGCAGAAGCTGGCGTTCTCTTTGCTTTAGCGTGTAACCACTAAAAAGGACCTCCTGCCTATTAACCTCCTTAGCGCCTTCCTGCTGGCCTGCAAGCCGCTCAAGACACTTGCATATTCTTAATTCCAACTCATAGGGGCCGACATTCTTCCAGACCACCTCTTCTGCCCGCCATTCCAGTGCGGTCAAGGCGGTAATCTTGGATTCAGCCAGGACTAAAACGGGTAATTGCAGGTGGTGACAGGCTTGATAGAGGATCTCTTCAAACTCCTCTCCTTGTAAACCTTCTGACAAGATCAGCAGGTCATATTCCCGGGCATCCAGTCTTTCCCAGAGTTGGGCAGCCTGTGAAACAGCCTCCAACTCCATTTGCTTGGCGACGAGTCGCTTCCAGAACAGTGGAAATTCATCCGCATCCGAAGCAGCCACCAGTAAACGGTAACCATAATCCATGGTATCTCCCTCTTCATTGTTTACTTTTTATTATTTCTTTTTTGCCTCGCATAAAAAATGCTCATCGAATGATTGACATAAGATATATCAAACTTAATAGATTAACGACGGTCCTACCTCTAAGGTCTTGCGTGACCAAGCAGTCTTGTAATTTGACTACAAAGTCACTATACTTTGGTCTATAGCATTTAGCGATCAAGCTTCAGGAGGCTTAATGATCACTGAAAAACAGCTCATCGCACTTCTCGATAGCAAGGACCCCTTACAGCAGGAACTGGCCTTTCAGCACGCCCTTGCCGATGAAGCCTGGAAACGTATTTTCCACCAACGCCCCGATCTGGCTTTTGCGCTGGCTCAACATTCGCGTCTGCCGCAGGATATTGCTGACGAACTCAGCCAGCACCCTGACCCCAAGGTGCGCTTGATGCTGGCTCGCAAGGGCAACCCCAGCTTTGCCGGGATGCAGCGACTCAGCAATGATGAAGAAGCGGCCATCCGCATGACCCTGGCCAAGCGCCCGGACCTGGATCAACAGTTTGCCGAATCTCTGCTGGAAGACAGGGATTTTGCAGTACGCTGGGCTGCTCAGCGTTATCAGCAGGAAAACCTACCCCTCGCCCTGGCGAGTGGCTGGTAATTGTTTTTGTTCGTCGATTGACTTGAGTGCCGTTATCGCACTGGGGGCAGAGAAATCTGCCCCTTTTTTTTGCCTGAATTTCAGACCTTCGAGCAACCAAGTTATGCACACTTACTGTGGATAACTCTGTTAAAAACCCGCTAACAAGCGTCGCTATTTCCCATTACTTCTAGGCTGATGACAGATTGTCTAAAAACACACCAACCAGGCCAGCAATGACTGCCCTAGAACCCTGCTGCACTCAGCATAATATTTCATGTCATTGATTTTTATAGATATTTTAATTTAACCCCAAGTAAAGGGCTTGACATGACTGCAAGCCTTCTTTTGTTTTCGAAAAGACTTAACCGGAAGTTAACCCGAGTTATCCAGAAGCAAAAAAACCATTTTTTTACCTGTGGACACTTGACAAGCCCGTTGACCACCTGGAAATCCTGGCTAGGCCAGATAGGGCCTGTTATTCTGATTCCTCATTTACTTAGAAGCTAACCTCTCATGGCTGAAACCACCCCCACAAAAACACGAATTCCCGGCAAGGATCTCCCTCTGGAAGAAACCCTGACCTTTATGCAGGAGCAACTGCAAAAAAAGGGTTTCCAGGTCGAAGCGGTTTCCTGGCTCAACCCCTTACCCCAGGTCTGGTCGGTTCATGTTCAGGACAAGGATTGCCCTCAACTCTTTACCAACGGCAAGGGTCGCTCAGCGGATGCAGCCCTGGCTTCGGCGCTGGGTGAGTTTTTCGAACGCCTCAGCTGCAACTACTTTTGGGCTGATTTCTGGCTGGGGCCGGAAATAGCTGCCGGCGAATTCGTTCACTATCCTCAGGAACGCTGGTTTGAAGTCACGCCAGAGGGTTTGCCCGCAGGGCTGCTGGATGCTCACTGTCTTGAAATCTATCAGCAAAACCAGCAGCTGGAGGCTGCCAACCTGGTGGATATCAACTCCGGCTCACCACAGCGCGGAATCTGTGCCCTACCCTTTGTTCGCCAGGCCGATCAGCAAACCTGCTATTTTCCGGTCAATCTGATTGGCAATCTCTATGTCTCCAATGGCATGGCCGCTGGTAATAATTGCTGGGAAGCCCGGGTTCAGGCCCTGTCGGAGATTTTTGAAAGGGCCGTAAAGAATCACCTCTTGAGTGAAGGCCTTTGTCCACCCCGGATTCCCGATAGCGTTCTGCAGCAGTACCCGGCCGTGGTCGAAGGTCTTCAGGCGCTGGAAGCCGCGGGTTTTCAGGTCCAGGCCAGGGATGCATCGATGGGCGGTCGTTTTCCAGTCATTAACATCACCCTTTTAAATCCGGAAGATGGTGGCTGTTTTGCTTCCTTTGGGGCCCATCCCCTGTTTGAAGTGGCCCTGGAAAGAACCCTGACCGAGCTAGTGCAAGGCAGGGCGCTGGATGAGTTGGATGTCTTTCCTGCCCCCACGATGAACCTTGATGAAGTCGCCGAACCTCACAACCTGGAAACCCACTTTATTGATTCCAGCGGCCTGGTCGGCTGGCCCCTGATCGGTGATCAACCGGATTATGAATTTGTCCACTGGAACTTTCCCGGCACCAGCCGCGAGCAGTTTGACTGGCTGATTGAACAGCTCCACCAGGAGGGCCATCAGGTCTATCTTGCCGATTATGATCATCTGGGCGTTGCCGCCTGTCGGATTCTGGTCCCCGGCTTTTCGGAAATCTACCCGTTGGATGACCTCACCTGGGATAACAACAACCAGGGGCTGGAGTTGCGCGATGCTCTGCTGGAACTGCCCGAACTGGATCGTCCGCAACAGGCCGAGCTTCTGGATCTGCTGGTAGACAGTGGCTTTAATGACCAGCAACCGGTTGCCGCACTGATCGGCTTGGCTCCAGGGGGCTCCAGTTTCTGGAAGGAACTGCGGGTCGGTGAACTCAAGGCCATGCTCTGCCTGGCTTTGGGCGAACTGGAAAGCGCCTTGGACCTGATCAACGGCCTGCTGCTATTTGGCCACCTTCATCAGGAGCGACAAAAGCACTATCGCTGTCTGGCCTGCTTACTGGAGTTACAACTGGCCAGGGCCCAACCTTCGGACTTCATGACTTCTCTTGAGGCTTATTTTGGCCAGCAGGAAATTCACCAGTGTCTGGAACTGCTGGAAGGCAAGAAAACCTTTCATGGTTTTACTCCCGCACCTGGACTCAGTGGTCTGCAAGCTCATGAGCGCCTGCTTGAAGCCTACAGAAAAGTCCAGCACGCAAAAACAGCAATCCATTGATTGCACTGGGGACTTACCTGAGACTAGACTCGGTAATAAATTTCCAAGGAGAATTTTATGCAACTACAAGATGCCAACCTCTTTCGTCAGCAAGCCTGGATCAACGGCCAGTGGGTCGATGCGGATTCCGGTGAAACCACCCCGATTTACAACCCCTCCAATCAGGAGCTGCTAGGCCAGGTACCTAACCTGGGCCAAGCGGAAACCCGTCGTGCCATCGAAGCAGCTGAAGCGGCCATGCCCGCCTGGCAGGCACTGACAGCCAAGGAACGTAGCAACATCCTGCGCAAGTGGTTTGATCTGATGATGGAGCACCAGGACGACCTGGGCCGCATCATGACGCTGGAACAGGGCAAACCCCTGCCCGAAGCCAAGGGTGAAATTGCCTATGCGGCCTCCTTTGTGGAATGGTTTGCCGAACAGGCCAAGCGAGTCAATGGTGAAACCCTGCCCGGTCACCAGGCTGACAAGCGCATCCTGGTGATCAAGCAGGCTATTGGCGTAGCGGCGGCCATCACTCCCTGGAACTTCCCTGCAGCCATGATTACCCGTAAGGCTGCACCCGCTCTGGCAGCTGGCTGTGCCATGGTGGTCAAGCCTGCACCGCAAACCCCTTTTTCCGCCCTGGCTCTGGCTGAGCTGGCCAAGCGGGCAGGCATCCCTGATGGCATCCTCAACATCCTGCCTGCGGATATCGAAAAATCCCGTGAGGTCGGTGCCGAGCTCTGCGCCAACCCCATCGTTCGCAAGCTGTCGTTCACCGGTTCCACTGCAGTGGGCAGCAAGCTCATGGAACAGTGTGCACCCAGCATCAAGAAGCTCTCTCTGGAACTGGGTGGCAATGCGCCCTTTATTGTCTTTGACGATGCCGATCTGGATGCCGCCGTGGAAGGCGCGATCATGTCCAAGTACCGCAATGCAGGCCAGACCTGTGTCTGTGCCAATCGCATCTATGTTCAGGAAGGTGTTTATGATGCCTTTGCCGAAAAACTCAGCGAGGCGGTCAAGAAACTCAAAGTCGGTGACGGCTTTGAAGAAGGCGTGAACCTGGGCCCCCTGATCGACCAGAATGCTGTCGACAAGGTTAAACGTCACCTGGAAGATGCCCTGAGCAAGGGTGCAACCCTCTACACGGGGGGTGAAGATCATCCCAAAGGCGGCACCTTCCTGACTCCAACGATCGTGACCGGTGCCACCCAGGAAATGCAGCTGGCCAAGGAAGAAACCTTTGGTCCCCTCGCGCCCCTGTTCAAATTCAAGGATCAGGAAGAAGTTGTACGTCTGGCCAATGACACCGAATTTGGTCTGGCCGCCTACTTCTATGCCAAGGATCTCAGCCGTGTCTGGACTACTGCTGAAGCCCTGGAATACGGCATGGTCGGTATCAACACGGGTATCATTTCCACAGAAGTGGCACCCTTTGGTGGGGTCAAGTCCTCCGGCCTCGGCCGTGAAGGTTCCCACCACGGTATCGAGGAATACCTGGAAATGAAGTATCTGTGCATGAGCGTCTAATCGCTTGCAGGCAAGGCCCCCGGCCTTGCCTTTTTTCTTTGTGAAGGATATTGCCGTTATGAAAGCCACTGCCTCTCAGGATTTAAGTCAACACTACGCTGATGACAGCCTGGCTGAACGCTTGAAAGAAGCCCTGATTGCCGAGGGCCTGAATCCGCAACAGCTCAACCCCGATGATCTGGCAGCGATCGACCAGCTACACGTGGGAGGGCGAAAAGCCAGCCGCCAGTTGGCTGATCGGGCTGAATTGCAACCCGGCCAGCGGATTCTGGATGTCGGTTGCGGCACCGGAGGTAGCAGTCGCTTGCTGGAAGCTGAATATGGCGTTCAGCTGGTCGGCGTGGACATCACCCCACCTTTTATTGAAGTCGCCCGCTGGCTAAGCCAAGCCACGGGGCTGGATGCGCGCAGCCAGTTTATCTGCTGTGATGCCCAGCAACTGCCTCTGGAAGACGAGGAATTTGCTGCCGCCTGGAGTCAGCATACCCTGATGAACCTGCCGGATCTGGAACAGGGCCTGGCTGAAATCCACCGGGTGCTTAGACCCGGCGGACAACTGCTGCTGCATGAAGTTCTCAAGGGTGAAAACAAGGAGCCACTGGATTATCCGGTGCCCTGGGCGGAATCCGATGAGCAGAGCCATCTGAAAACCCCGGCAGAATTACGTCAGCTTCTGGAAAAAACCGGTTTTGAGTGCCGCTTTGAAGAAGAAGTCACTGACGAGGCCCTGGCCTGGCGTAAGAAACATACCGAGCGTGAAGCCCGTGGCCAGACCCAGATCCTCACCCCTCAGCTAATTTTCGGGCCACGTTTTGTGCAGATGGGCAAAAACCTGATGCAAAATTTACAAGCTGGTCGCGTGCGTCTTTTCCAGGCCGCCTGGGTAAAGAAAAGCTAGGGACGGAGCTCCAGCCCTGCCATGCGGGGCTGCCAACCTAAAAGCGCCCACTGCCGCGAGCTTCATATTCCTGCCCCGGAGCCAACTCACCCTGATTAATCGTGCGGGTGGGCCGCCATTGCAGCAGTTGCAGGAGGCTGCCCAGTTGCGCCTCCTGTGCCGACTGGGCCGTGGCAGTAAATGACCAGCGGCCCGCCTCTGCCTGACCCTGCAAATGCAACTCATGGGCATCCTGCTTGACCGCAGCCAGTGTCCAGGTCAATTGCTGGGACTGGGGACAACCAGGCTCCAGCCGTACTTCACCCAGATCCACTTGCAAAGGGCTGGCCACACGCACTCGTCCCTGCCACTGGCCTTCCAGCTTCTGACAGGCAAAAACACCCCCTCCCAGGGTGGGAATAAAACGCAGCTGCCCCTCCAGACGGCCCTGTAGAGCCAAAGGCAGGGCTTCTCCACGAAGGACTTCCAGACTACCGGCCTGCAGGGTGACTTGACTGCCCCAGGGCGCGGCTGTTGCTTCCAATACCCAGGGCAGAGGGGTATCACCCAGATGCACACTTAACCGGGGCCAGAAAAGGGCCAGTCGCCACCAGGAAAGCTGCCATTGCACCGAGTCCAGTTGCAGACCGGCCAGGGAAAGCTGGCTGGCCTCCCCTGCCCCCAGGGTTCCGTTAAAAGCCTGGGGAGACAACTGATTCACCAAGTTTTTTTGAGCGGGTGGCACCCAGGAGGCCAGCCAACCCCGTTGAGCCTGCTCCAACAGCCAGGGAACCGGGGCCTGATGAATCCAGGTCACCACAAAAATCCAGGCACAGAGCAAGACAAAAGCTAAGCGCAACAAAATGAACTGAACGACTTTCATAGACTGACAAATTCCACTTTGAGTTGCAGAGGGCTGCCCTGCAGGTCCACAGCCTGCCAATACCACCCCCGTTCCTGGGCCGCTTGAAGAAAGCGTTCCAGTTTGGCCGGCTGCTCGGTCACTGCCTCCAGAATCCAGCGATCCTCCTCGGCCTGGACGCGGATCTGCTGGAGCCCCTGGCTGGCAGCCAGCGCCTGCCAGCGCCGCTCGGACATGGCTACCCTGGGCTGCAAACGCCCCTGAAGACTTTCCAGTCTTTCCACCAGGGCTTGAGTATCCAGGCTAGCAGGCGAGGACGAAGGTCCCGGCTTGAGGACAGAGGCATCCCAGAGCAAATAGACCACCAGCACCAGAATCACCGGCAGCCCCAGCTTCAAAAGGCGCTGCTCCCTGGCTTCCAGTCCTGACCAATAGCTTTTCCAGGCTGCCATCATAAGTTTTTCTCCCAAATAGCCCGTTCCTGATCAAATTGCCAGCGTCCCTCAATTGCACGCAGAGCGACCCGATCCTCGGCTTGTACACCAGCCAGTTCCACCCGAATACCCTCACGGTTGAGTTGCAGACGAGTCACTTCCAGCCCGGGAAAGGCTTGCAGCTCTTCGGCCAGAGTCTGCCAGGCTAGCTGACGGGTCTGTTGCCATTGCTGCTGTGCCTGCAGGGCTTGCACACGAGCCGTCACCTCAGCCTGCAAAGCCTGGGGTTCCAGCTGGCGACCGGTCAGTTGCTGGCTTAATTGCTGTAAACGCTGGCCTGTCGCCTCGGATCCATCCTGCAGACTGCCCAGAATCCACTGCCCCAACAGCAGGCAAACCAGCAGGGCCCAGGGTAGAGCAGTGCGCCCCTGTTTTTTCAGACCTTTGAGTGCCTTCAAGGGGGCCAGCCAGGCACGCCAGGCGGCACTCGGCCAGAGATTGATGCGCGGTGGCAGGTGTTGACCCAGAAAAGGCGTCAGGGCACCACCGGGCAGATCACTCGAAGCCCAGGGCGTCAGGGAGTGCGACCAGGCCATTTGTGCATAGAGGGCTGGCGGCATTTGCAGGACTTGCTGCTCGCGGGCGCAGTAGCGCCAGATCCGGCCTCCTTCACTGATCACCAGATCCTCTTCCGGGCTGGCCTGGGCAAAGGCCAGGGCTTCGGGCAACCAGCGTCCGACTCGCAGATGGCTAGCCTGCATTCTTTCACGCCAGCTCTCAGCCTGTTGCCGATCCAGGGTTGCCACTAGCAGCTGGCGTCCCTGCTTTTTCAGGGGCAGGATTTCCACCTCCTCCAGGCTTTGGCTGAGATGCTCTTCAAGCAGTAAGCTGGCTTCAGCTGGTTTGACACCGGGAGGTAGTTCCACCCAATCCAGGCGCACTCCGCGAGTATCCAGAAGAACCTGGGCCGGTTGGCGATGGCTCATTTCAGCAGCCTCTTCGATACTGAGCCGCCGAGGCGCTGAAGCCTCCGGCAGCCACCAGTAGTCATCGGCCTCGGCATCCACCGCCAGGCGCACGAGTAGCTGCCCGGTCTGTGCCGACTTGTTAAAAGCCAAGGCTTCTATGCCTTGCATCTTGAATCCTCCTTCCAGGCAGCAACTAGTCTTGTGCCGCTGCCTCTTCATCCGGCAATTGATCCTGCAGGGTCACCCGGCCATCAACCGGCCCCCAGCGACGCGCATAAACCTGGGTTTCGGCATCAGGCCCCAGGTAGATATCACTTTCAAACACCATTTCACGCTGATTCAGGTTCATTTCAATACTGACCCGATAGTAATCACTGACAAACATCAGCCGGGCAGCCACTCTTTGCTTCCAGGCCAGGTCCTGGGGCAGAAAGTTCTCGCCCAGGTCGGTCCAGAAGGTTTCCAACTGGTCATAGCCCACTTCCGGCCGCTCATGCCACCAGTCCTCCAAAGCGGCCCTGGGTACCTGACCTTCCATCAGTGCCCACAAAAGCGGCAACTGCTCTTGTGGCAGGGTATTGATATTTAAACGCAAGCCTGTGTCCGGCAGTACACAGAGACCGGCCGGCAAGTGGCGAAAACGCTCACGATTTTCCGGCTGCAGCCAGTTGACTTCACTCAGATCCACCAGTGGCTGGTTGGCAGCTACCCTGGGTGGGTCAGCCAGCAGGTACTGGCCGGTTTCAGCACCAAATTCCAGCGCTTCGTTATTACTGTCGACCCAATCGCGCAACTGGTCCAGAAAAACTTCACGGGACAAATCCTTCAGCCAGCTCGAAGTCTGCTCCAGGTGATTGATATAAAGTCGCCAGGGCAGAAGCTGTTGTAAATCGAAACTGGCTTCCTGGGTTTCCAGTCCGGCCAGATGATTGAGATTGAAACAGCCGCGCAGATCCGTCACGGTCAGGGTTAACAGCCCTTCATCCACCGGATAGGGCACTGGCTCTCCCCGCAGGGTATTCCACCAACGCGGCTGCTCACGGATACGGCTATCCGTCAGTACCTGACGGGCCAGGGTTTCCGCACCCAGCATATAGGCACGCCCCTGTAGCTGACTGCGACGCTGATCCAGGCGCTCGAGATCCTGACGGCTGGCTCCCTGCATCTGGGTCAAAGCCAGGGTGACCACCACCAGAATCATGAGAACAGCCAAGAGCGCCATTCCCTCCTGCCGAGAAGCCTTCATTGACCTGCTCCCGTCGTGGCTGGCCGGGCTCGCCGGACTTCAGGCAGCAGGGTCAGGCGCTGATACTCCCCTTCTTCCCGCGTCAGTTGCAAGCGCACACCGCTTGGCAAACTGCCGGCTACCGGGTCGGGCTGCCAGGCAGGCGGGTAGTAGAAAGCCCAATCCACCGCCATCACCCCGTGCAATTGATCGGCCGCTGTCCAGATCCGCTCCTCCACCGCATCCAAAAGGCCCGAGGTCTCCAGATAGAGGGTTTGACTCTCCTCTTCCCAGCGGACTCGCCAGAGACGCAAGCGGGTCGAATAGTCCTCCAGAGGCAAGGCCCATTGACCGCCACTCACCCAGCTTAGCTCCCGGCTTGCCGGCTTGATTTCCAAACCTCCGTCACCAACCTTTTCCCCGGCCAGATGAATCTGGCGAGGCACCAACTGGCTTAGCTGGCGATCGACACGGGTCAGAAAACTGACCACGCCATCCCGCCCGTTAGCACGCACTTCACTCAATTGATTGCGGGCATCCAGCACCTGGGTCACGACCAGGGTGAGTCCTACGGCCAGGGCTGCCATCAAGGCCAGGGCCACCAGAACTTCAACCAGAGTAAAACCCTTTTGCCCGTCTTGCATGCTATTGCCCCACAAAACCGGAAACCCGCGCCAGCTGGTAGCTGCGCTCATCACTGGCAAAAACGCTGATATCCAGGCGTCTCATCGTGGGCAGCGGTGTTCCCTGTACTTCCAGCAGCCAATAGCAGGTTTGACCGGCATAGGTCTGCTCACCTTCCTCGCGTCCCAGCTCCGGCCAGACATCCTTTTCGATCAGGCGGGCCATCAGTAGGTTGTCGGCACAGAGCTGTGCCAGTGAGCGCTCTTCAGCAGCCAGACGCACATCCACCGCGCGAGTCACCACCTGATTGGCCATACCCGCCAGCAACGCCAGAATAAACAGGGCCACCAGCACCTCGACCAGAGTCATGCCCTCCTGATGACTAGTCTTCATCCGCTGCCTCCCGATCCAGCAATTCCAGCCTGCTGGCGGCAACCTGCAGGCTGCGACGGGCCTCCCCCAACTGCAGCGTCAGGCGGGCTGGCGTCAGGGCACCACTGGGAAAGAAAACCAGACGAGGCTGCTCAAGGTGCTCTGCTGTTGGGTTTTCCGGGCTATCGCTGCCCACCAGGATCAGTCCTTCCGGCCAGCGACGTTGCGGCAAACCGCGACTGGTGTATTTTTCCCAATCTCCCCGAGAGCTACGCCGGGAAAAATAATACCCCTCAGCATCGCTATGCCAGCCCACCAGCCGTGAAGAATTCAAAGCCAGATCCCGGGCAAAGGTAAAATCGGTCAATAACTGCCGCGCCTGGCTGTCAACCTGACTCTGATCATTACGTCCCAGCGTGAGCAGGGTCAGTGAGGCAGTCAAAGCCAGGATAAAAATCACCACCATCATTTCCAGCAGGGTAAAGCCTGCCTGGCGGGACCGAGGCAACATCAAGAGATGACCTAGAGTTCCCAGTTGCCGACATCGGCATTCAGATCTTCGCCGCCTTCACGACCATCCGCCCCCAGGGAGTAGATATCCACGCGGCCGTGTTCTCCCGGTTGACGGTATTGGTAGTCATTGCCCCAGGGATCAGTCGGCAAGCGGCGGATATAGCCATTCTCGCGGTAGTTATCCGGTTGCGGAGCCAGGGTGGGCTTAGTAACCAGTGCATCCAGGCCTTGTTCACTGGTGGGGTAATTGAAGTTATCCAGACGATACATTTCCAGTGCCTGCTCCAGGCTGGCCAGATCGGCCTTGGCTTTTTGCACCATGGCCTTGTCCTGGTTATCCAGAACATTGGGCGCCACGATCGCAACCAGCAGGCCGATAATGACCAGCACCACCATCACTTCCAAGAGGGTGAAACCCTTGTTTTTTTTGACTTGCTGCATTTTTTCTTCCTTCGGTTTACACACTAGAGGTTGAGCACATCATTCAACTGCATAATCGGCAAGAGGATCGCCAGCACGATCGTCAGCACCACGCCCCCCATGAACAGAATCATCAGGGGTTCAAACAAGGCCAGACTGACATCCACTTTTTGTTGAAATTCGCCATCCTGCAAATCAGCGACCCGGGTCAACATCTGATCCAATTCACCACTGGCTTCGCCGCTGGCCACCATATAAACCATCATCGGCGGGAACTCCTCACTGGCTTCCAGTGCGCGGTGCAGGCTCACCCCCTCACGAACCTGATCAATGATGCCTTCCACCTTTTGTTGCATATAGAGATTGCCCAGGGTTTGCCGCGCCACCTTGAGGGCTTCGAGCAGGGGGATACCACTGCCGGTGAGAATGGCAACTGTTCGCGCCAGACGCGCGGTATTCAAAGCCCGCCCCAGCTTGCCTACCAATGGCAGGCTGAGTTGCCTGCGATGCCAGGCCAGACGCAATCGGGGTTTGCTGAGTAAAAAACGCACCAGCAAGAATCCGCCCACAAGCAGGCAGGCCAAGAGCAGCCCCCAGTCTCTCAGGGTATCACTAATCCAGATCAGGGCCCGGGTGATAGCGGGAAGAGTCTGCCCGGCATGATCGAACTGGCTGACAATCCGAGGCACGACAAAGGTCATCAGGGCAATCACGATCCCCAGTGAAACCAGGGTCAACAAGACGGGGTAAACCAGCGCCATACCGGCTTTCTGACGTTGCTTCTGGGTGGTTTCCAGATAATCGGCTAGACGCTGCAGTACCTGATCCAGACGTCCGGCTTTTTCCCCGGCTGCAACCAGGGCGATATAGAGTGATTGGAAGGTTTGCGGCCAGGCTTTCAGGCTATCCGCCAGGCTGTGGCCTTCGCGCACCCGGGTGCGCAGTCCCAGGAGAAGACTGCGTTGCTTGTCGGTTTCCGCCTGCTTGCTCAGGGTTTCCAGAGCGTTTTCCAGGGGCAAACCCGCGGCAACCAGGGTAGCTAGTTGGCGGGTAAACAGGGTTTTCTGATCATGACTCAGATGACCGGCTGCCGACCGGGTAGGGCTCGTCCGCTCGGCTTTGCCGTGACTGATTTCCACCTTGCGGGGAAAGAGTCCACGATCACGCAAGAGCTGACGCGCATGACGTTCACTATCGGCTTCCAGCACCCCCTTCTGGGTTTTGCCTTGACGATCCAACGCCTGATAACGAAAGGAATCCATGCATTAACTCCGGGTCACGCGCAGGACATCTTCCAGGGTGGTTTCTCCCCGGGCGATACGTTCCACCCCGGCAGCCAGCAGGTCCGGCCACTCCTGAAAAACTTCCCGGGCCATTTCAGCCTCAGCCGCCCCCTCGTGAATCTTGTCGGCCAGACTGGCATTAATGGGAACGAGTTCATAAAGACCGATCCGCCCGGAATAGCCAGTCTGCTGACAATGTGGGCAGCCCACGGCATCACGAACCTCTTGCAGCCCTTCAGCAGCCTGACCCAACCAGGCGCGTTCGGAATCCCGCAAGGGTCGAGACTGGCTGCAGTGGTTACAGAGGCGACGCACCAGGCGCTGGGCCATGACTCCCTTGAGACTGGAGGCCAGCAAAAAGGGCTCCACTCCCATGTCACGCAAGCGGGTAATGGCCCCCAGTGCCGAATTGGTATGCAGGGTGGAAAGCACCAGATGCCCGGTCAAACTCGCCTGCACCGCAATGGAGGCTGTTTCCAGGTCACGGATTTCACCGATCATGACCACATCCGGGTCCTGGCGCAGAATGGCTCTCAGCCCCTTGGCAAAGGTCATACCCGCTTTGACATTAACCGAGGTCTGGCCGATACCGGCAATCGCATATTCCACCGGATCTTCCACGGTAAGGATATTACGGCTGGCATCATTGAGTTCATTGAGACTGGCATAGAGACTGGTGGTTTTACCCGACCCGGTTGGCCCGGTTACCAGCAGGATGCCATTGGGCTGTTTGAGCAAATCCCGAAAGGTTTCGCGAACTTTTTCCGGCATGCCCAATTCGGTCAGGCCCATCAAGGCCGCGGTCTTGTCCAGCAGGCGCATGACCACCCTTTCGCCATAGATGGAAGGCAGGGTGGAAACGCGGATATCCACCTCCCGTCCTGCCGTTCTCACGGTAATGCGACCATCCTGGGGATGACGTTTTTCGGCAATATCCAGGCGCGCCATCACCTTGATTCGCGAGACCAGCATGGGAGCCAGCTTGCGCGGTGGTCGCATGACTTCCAGAAGCACACCATCCACCCGAAAGCGGACCAGCAACTCCTGCTCAAAGGTTTCTATATGGATATCTGAAGCAGCCAAACGCAGGGCTTCGGAAAAGAGCCCGTTAATCAGGCGGATAATCGGGGCCTCACCCTCGCTCTCCAGCAGGTCTTCAATGGCGGGCAGTTCTTCCATCAGGCTGTCGAGATTAACCTCTTCCAGCCCTTCGATCAGCTCGGTGGTGGAAGCTCGTCCGGCATCATAGGTACGGGAAAGGCGGCGTTCAAAATCCTCACGAGCGACTCTTTCCAGCGCCAGCGGGTCACCCGCAGTGCGCAAGACTTCCTGGATGCTGGACAAATCTGCCTCCTCATCGACCACCAGCAGATAACGACCGTCAGCCTGGGGTTCCACCAACACCCCAAAGCGCTTGGCAAAGCGGTAAGGCAGCAACTCCACTCGCATCATGGCCTTTCCTGCCGCGCCGGGAAGAGGCTTTGCAGATTGACTTCCTGTTCGTTAAGCCCCTGAGGTTCCCAGGCATCCAGGCGGCGCTGTTCACTATCGCGCAGTAGCTGAGCAGCCCGCATATAGCGGTATTTTTCACTGGAAGCTAGAGCCAGGGCATCGCGGTCATGCAGAATACGTGGCTTGATAAACACCATCAGGTTGCGTTTTTCCCGGCTGACACTACTGGAGCGGAACAATACCCCCAACAGCGGGATATCCCCCAGGAAGGGCACCTTGCTAAAGGTCTCCTGCTCATCCTCGCGAATCAGCCCGCCCAGCACGATGATGTCGTTGTTATCGGCCATCACCGTGGTGCTGATTTCCCGCTTGTTGGTGATAATGTCGCTGGCCCGGGTGGCATCCTCGATATTGGAGACTTCCTGGAGAATCTCCAGACGCACGGAATCCCCGTCATTGATCTGGGGCTTGATCTGCAGGCGTATCCCCACTTCCCGGCGCTGAATGGTCTGAAAGGGGTTGGTGTTGTTGTCCCCGGCGGTGGAGCCGGTAATAAAGGGGACTTCCTGACCGACCAGAATCGAGGCTTCGGCATTATCCAGGGTCAGGATGCTGGGCGTGGAGAGGATATTAAAATCGGTATCCCGCTGGATGGCATTCAAAAGGACGCCAAAACTGATGCCCGAAGAAGACAGCCGCCCCACTCCGCCGGTAATTCCGGTCATGCCAGCCAGGGCTTCAAAAATCGAGGCTCGGTCACCGCTCAAGAGATTGGCACTGGTTTCCCCGCCCAGGGAGGTATTACCGGGAAAACCACCTGCGCCTACGGGGATGGAACCATCCGCAGTATCGGCAAACAACCACTGCACCCCCAGATCGCGGGCGCGGTTTTCGGAAATTTCCACGATAATGGCTTCCACCAGCACCTGGGCACGACGGATATCCAGCTGATCCACCAGCAGGCGCATCTCGCGGATCTGGTCGGGACTGCCAGACACCACCAGGGCATTGGTGGCCTCATGCGCCTGGATTTTCAAAGATGCACTGGTCGAACCTTCTTCGCCACCCGTTGCTGTTTCCTCAGTCAAGCCTCTTAGCAATTCCACCATTTCCGGGGCCGAAGCATGGCGCAGGTAAAACACCTGGGTATTGGCCGAACGCTCGACCGGTTGATCCAGTTCAGCAATGAGATTTTTGACTTCTTCGCGGGTGGCTTCATCCCCACGAATGATCAGCAGGTTCAGGCGGCTATCTGCCAAGAGAGTGGGGGCATTGGCATTGCCCTGACCTTCCCGGCGCAGCAGTTGATTCAAAAGCCCCTGCATTTCCGTGGCAGCCGCATGTTCCAGAAGCACGACTTCCATATCGTCATTACTGGCGGTATCGATGCGTTCCACCAGACGGGTCAGTCTATCCAGGTTACTGCCCCAGTCAGTCAAAATCAGGAGGTTGGAAGGCTCGTAGTGAGTAATCACCCCGATGCGCCGGTCCATCAGTGGCGTGAGAATATTGACCAGCTGGGCGGCACTGGAGTTTTCCACGGTGACCACGCGGGTGGCCATGATATCCAGACCTTCGGACACCGGGTTTTCAGCCGTTTCCGTGGGCAGAGGTTCCAGGCGTGCGGTCTGTTCGGGTACGACCTTGGCCCGGTTTTCATCCAGTTCCACCACGGCATAACCATTAACACGCAACTGGGAAAGGAATACCTGGTAAACCTCTTCGGCCGTCAGTTCTCGCTGGCTACGCACGCTCACGCGGCCACGCACCCGCGGGTCAACCACAAAATTCTGACCGGTAATCCGCCCGACACTTTGAATAAATTCAGTCAGTTCCACATCCCTGAGATTGACGGCGTAGCGTTCCTCTGCACCGGCCCAAATTGGCCAGCAAAGCAGCAGTAACAGCCCGATTATTTTGATTAGTTTCACCGTTTACTCCATTTCCAGACTTAACCGCAACCGCTCACCCTTCCGGAGTAATTCCACCTCCAGGCTGCGAGCCGTTGCCAGTTGACTGTGTAATTGCATCATTTGTGAGGAATCGCTGACCGGATTGCCTTCGACAGCGACCAGCAGATCATTTTCTTCCAGACCCAAAGCCTGGAAAAGATTAGGGTCTGATCCGGGTCTCAGGCGATAGCCCTGGAGTTCTCCTTCCTGCGAATGCGGTACCAGAGTGACGTGTCGCATCAACTGTAGAGGGTCACGCACCAGAGATTCACGAAAATCCGGGCCGAAGGCATCTTCCAAAGGCCGGGTGCCCACGCGTAACTCCCGATCCACTGATTGCGGGGCAGTCTCCGTTCGAGGCGACGACGTTTGCGCTTGGCCAGATACCTCAGGAGCAGCAGTCTGACGGTTGCTGGCAGTGCCTTCGCTGTCTTCCTGATTTAAAAGCTGGGACGGATCCGCCACTTCCTCGGCATTGGTCAGGTTCAGATCCACCTGCTCCAGTTGGCCGTGGCGCCGGAAGACCAGCGCCTGGGGGCGGATATTGACCAGGGTAATCCCCGTTTCCAGGGGGTCACCTTCGGCCAGAGTGAACGTCTGATTTTGATACTTGAGGACCACCAGGGATGCCTCTGCCCGGGATGAATAAAACAATCCCTGAACCTGAACGGCCAGGCGGCTGGGCTGAACCCTTTCTTCCACCTCAGGTGCCGGAGAGGAAGAAGCCAGCCAATGACTGGCCAGGGAATCCGGCCAGATGACCGGCGCTGGCGTGGCGGCTCCTGAAGTGGAGGCCGGTCTAGCCTGGGTAGATGGCTGCGCGTACAGCAAAAGCGTCCAGGTCAAGTGGGCACTCATCCAGGCAACCAGCAACCAGCCACTCAGCTGCAGCAGGGATTTCACAGGCAGCCAGGCAGGCATCAGGAAGGCTCTCCGGAAACCAGCGCTTGCGGATGCCAGCCGGGATGACCTTCAACAAAAGCCAGGCTGGGCTCTTCTTTTTCCGGTAACTGCCAGTTGGCCGGACGTTCACGCAACCAGGATTCCAGTAGCTGCCAAAGCGGAGTGCCTTCCTGCTGATAGTGCTGTGACCAGCCGCTAATGCGCACCTGATCACTGGTACTGGGAGCAGGCCATTGCAATTCGGCAACCCTTTGTCCGGCTGGAGCCTGGTAACGCAGTAAATACTGACCTCCCGTCAAGCGCGGTAGATCTTCACTGGTATGCAGAAACAGTGACGAACCCAGCCATTGGGCTGTGCCCGCTTCCAATCTGGATCGAACCTCTTCGCGACCGGCTTGAACCGAATAGACCGGCGCTTCATAACCAGCGGTCAGGCTGAGCAGGTGTTCACGGGTCAGGGTTTCTCCGGGGGCGACAGCCAGACCGTGACGTAAGCCGGGCGCCAGGGTCATTTGTGCTCCCTGGGTTTTCAGGGCCTCGGCAATCAGCTGGTCCCAGGTTCCAGCCAGAGCATCGCGTCGATAGAGCCAGTCAGGAGCAACAGCCAGAGGTTCTTCCAGCCAGCCAGCAAAGGGTGCTCTCAAGCGGGCAATCTGTTCGGCCACTCCTGAAGCGGCTGGAGCCAGTTGACTCCAGAGCGGATGATAGTCGGCTTCCAGCTGCCAGTGATCGCCAGCTGAGGTCAGACGGATTTCAAAAAAGCCCTGCCCCTGGGAGCCTGCCAGACAGACAGGAATGGGATTGGCGTTCTCTAGACGCGGAGAAACCAGGTCAGGCCAAAGATCCTGTCCACGCGATGACAGGATTAAATCCACGCCTTGCAGGCGCTGAGCCAGCCAGAAATTGGGATTAGTCCCGGCATCGGATAACAAGAGCACCAACTGAGCTTCTTCTCCGGCCTGGTGTACTTGTGACTGGATTTGCGCCAGCCAGGTATTTTCATCCCAGCCTTCGGCCCGAGTATCCGGGTAGGTCACGCCAATCACAGCCAGGCGCATGCCGCCCTTGTCAAAAAAGCTCAGGGGGTGTTCATCGGATAACACCGGGCGCTGGTAGGCCTGATAGAGTTCACTGTAGGTGTCTGGCCAGATTTGCTGCTCTTCACTAGCAATTCTAACCTCGGCTCCCAGCCAGTGGCTGGACAAAGGCCCGTGACGACCAGAAGATACCTGAGCCAGACCGCTGCCATTCCAGCATTGGCCGCCTTCCAGTGTCAGACTGGCCTGGGGGCCAAAAGCTTCCCGACGGGCTTTAAGACCTGCTGCCAAGGCTGCATAGCCGCCCATTTTGCCCAGGCCTAGCCCCTGTTGGCGTGCCCCCCTGGCTGTCAGCCAGGCAGCCGCAGAAGTTTCTGGACTTAATCCCAGCGCATCCAAGCGACTGCTTTCGGTCATGTAGGGAGCCTGGCCCAAAAGATCCATCGGTCCCAGGTGGTTAGCCGGGGGATGGGCTGTAACCGGCAGCCAATGCGCGTGGGTATCGGCGTAAAAAAGAAGCTGTAGCTGCTCACCCGCAGCAGGCAGGTCTTGACGGCGAACCGACTGGCTCGTACAGGCTGATAAACTCGTCGCTGCCAAGCCTGCAACTGAAGCCTGCAAAAAACGTCGACGGGAAAAAGTGGGCATGGACAGGTGTTCCCTCAACTCCAATTCAAAGAAAGAATAGTAACTAAATAAATCCCCAGACAAAACAAGTAATAAAAAAATAAACCCCTGTTTTCAAAAGTATATAGATACCTGTGAGCCAGCTTGTCTATTTTAACAGACAAAAAAGCTTACATTCTGAACTACTCTTTTGCTCTAGCCAGGGATACAATCGAACCAAGGCTTTTAAGAGACAGGCTTTATGATTGATTTTTTCTCTTTGCGTTTAATTGGACTCTTGTGCCTTTTCTGGTTGCTGGCTGGATGTGGCGGTGGATCAGATTCTGGTAGTAATGATAACCTGAATCCGCAAATTGTAACCCTTCAAGGAGCACAAACAGCAGCTCCCAGGGAAATGACCGGGCTTGAAAGGGTCTCGGATGAGACTTGGGATGAAACCGCCGTACGCAAGGTGTTGCATCTGTTTGCCTATGGCAGCCATGCGACTGATGCTCAAATTCAGGCCTGAGCTGACCAACCGCCTCATCATGCCATAGAAGAAATCCTCTATATGGGGGAATTTCATCCCCTGGTATCACCTCTACAAACCGCATCAGCGACTGGCGAACACGGCAGTCTGCAAGGCCTGAGTGATTTCTGGTCGAGCAACCACGCGCAGAATCTCATTCCGGCAGCTTCTCGCGACAACTACACGCTGGATGCCTGGCGAGCACCTGAACGTATTTGGGTTCGTGCAGCTCACACGCCGGGGTTAAATCCTGCTCGCCAAAAAATCGGTTTTTACCTAACCAACTACCACCTGGCCGCCAATCAGGATGCCGGAGTCACCCGCCATCAGATCGTCAACTACTACGACCAGATCATGGAAGCAGTTGCAGCCGATCTCAGTTTTGACCAGGTACTCACCAGGGCTGCAGGCCATGCCGCCATTGCGGTTCAATACAACCACAAGGAAAATCACTTCGATGGTGGTGCCTATCAGGTTAATGAGGATTTTGCCCGGGAATACTTCCAGCTTTTCTTTGGCATCCTCAGTGACCGCAACGGCAGTGATGATTACCATGAAAATACCAGCATCCCCAACATGGCGCGCCTGCTGACCGAAATGTATCCCGAGGAACGCCGTGGCGCCGCCTCGGCAACCATGATTTACGAGAATTATAAGATTGGCAGCCCCCTAGAAATTCTGCACCATACGATTTCAGCCGGTAATGCCCAGGAAGCACTGGAGCAGTTGGGTCCACTAGCCATACAACATCCTGACAGCCTCAACAACCTGCCCATCATTATCGTGCAATGGTTGGCTGATGATACCCTCAGCGACTACCCTGCTCGTCAGCAACGTATCAGGGACTACTGGGCCAGCCTGGATGAAAAAAACCTGATGACCTTCCTTAAGGGTTATGCCACCAGCACCGATTTTCATACCGGGGAAAGAATCAAGTACTACTCCACCTTTGATCGTTCCCTGATCCTGAGTAACCGTATGATTACCGATGTCCAGGATGCGGTTAGAAACATTTATGACCCCCAGGGGAGTATCAATTCCAGCGGCTTCAGCGTTTTTCGGCCTCACCACAATGTCTTTGGTGCCCAGACCGGTGAAGATGCCTACGGCAGCAGTGAATATTTTCTGCGTACCTTTAATCGATTTACCCGCGATAGCTGGCGTTTTGCACGCACCACCCGCCATGAAGATGACACCCTGGTTTGGGAAAAAGACTGGTCAGGCCTGCTTCCTCCCGCTGAAAGTGGTTTCTCCTGCCTGACCGCAAAAACTGTGGGGGAATGGCTCTGGCAGCGTTTTGTTGCCGATGGCCTGAAAAACTTTGGACCTCTGGAAAGGGTTCAAGTCTATGCCTTGATCAATAACGGCAAGGATGCAGCAGCTACCTGGCATGAAGCCTATGTCGGCGGGGTTGCCTATGATAGCCAGTTTAGTGAAACCGAGCTGAGCGAAGGTGGCGGCCTGCATGAGTATTATCAGCACCAGGCTAACGCCTGTGTTTTTACCAGCACAAGGGAGGAGCGCCTGGAAGTGGCCGATCATTTGGGTAAAGCGGTCAACTTTATTACCAATACCCCCTATATGTTTTTTCAGGAGGGGCGCTAATGCAACGTCGTGATTTTCTGAAAGCCCTGTCACTATCCGGACTGGCCAGCCCCTTTTACCTGTCATCAGGGCTTTTGGGACTGGGTAGCCTGGCATCCACCTCAGCAAACGCCAGCCCCATCAGCAGTCGCCAGGTGGTGCAAATCACTCTGGATGGTGGGCCGGATCTGCGCCATCTGATCACCCCTCTCCCCTCAAGCACCTTTGGTAAAAGCTTTTGGAAGAATCATTTCACTGCCCACGAGCTACGTAATGGCAATACCGATACCGTGCAGACCTACTGGGATGAGAATTATGATGCGGTCACTCTGAGCGGCCAGACGTTTGGTATTCTCAAAAAAGCCGGCTGGCTGACTCAGCAAATTAATCGCGGCAAAGTCGGTATCATCAGCAATGTTTTAGGCTCCCCTTCGCGTAACCACGTCCGCTCACTTATGGCACTGGATTATGGCCGCTGGGATACTGAATCCACCGCCCTGCTGGGTTCCGGCTGGGGAGGACGCCTGGCTGCAGAACACACAACAGGGCGGGTCATTTCTCTGACCTCAACACCGCGCAATTTCTGCTTTGGCCCATCGGATACCAACCTGGATCGGCGGGCACGCAGCGACAACCTCATCACGCTGGAAGACTCCCGGGCAGCGGGTCTGTTTGACCATCGCCTGCATGATGATATCAATGAGCAGCACTGGCGCGCCGTTCTCTCGCGCGCCCAGGCCAGCTACTATGGCAGCCTGCAGAGTAAACGAACCGAACTCCCCGATCACCTGCAACTGCTCCTGGATCATGAAAGAGAACTGCGCAATCTGGCTGAAAACCTGGATAGCATCCTTTCCAGCAACCCTCTCCCTGAGGGCTTAGCCAATTTGGATCTGGAAAAGAACTTTCATCGTCAAATCACGACTCTCTATGATCTACTCAATCACACCGGCGGCCTCTTGAATATGAAAGTAGCTTCCCTGGGATTGGGCAGCTGGGACAGTCACAAACACCAGGCCGACATGATTGAACCCCTGCTGAATACTCTTTTTGGCAACGATCAGGGGCTGGATATGCTTACCCGACACCTAAGCTCCAGTGTCAAAAATAATACCGTCTTTATGTTGAGTGGTGAATTTGGCCGCCAGATTCGCAGCAATGGCGACCAGGGAACCGATCATGGAGAAGGCAACTACATGCTGGTCATCGGCGAGCAGGTCAACGGTGGTCTTTATGGGGAACTCTTCCCGAACGAAGAAATTGCTCGCCTGGAAGACACCTCAGTGGCTACTCCCCATATTGAGGGTAAAACCAGCCTGGAACATCCCTTCAAAGCGCTGGCCGACTGGAGCCTGGGACGGGACTCAGGTACTCAGGTGATTACCCGCAGTCTAGGTGATCCCCAGGTCACGCCCAGGGAAAGCGGCGTCAGTTTTGCCGGACTCCTGCCCACCTAGGAAATACCCAAGAAAAAATCAGTGGTTTCCTAGGGCTCCTAGCTGATTTTTTCCCACAGACTCACCCAGGCATCCAAAACCCAACGAACTCCGGCTTCAAGCCGGGGTTTGTCGGCCATCCACTCGGCAATATCAGGCGAATAGGTATAGTACTGCTCCACCAACCAGCGTCCCGCACTGAAGCTCATCAAAACTTCATCACGAAAATCCCGCAAAGACTGAACTTGTGGCGCATAAGCATCGCCATAAACCTGAGTGGCAATATAGCACTCCACTCGACTACTGGAGCTGGAAGCCAGGCGCACATCAGGACGTAATACCAACTGCTGGAAAGGAGGCTCCAAAGTTGACCAGTCACCCGGTTGATCCACGACCCAACTCCCCGAGTAACCCTGGGAACCGGCGGTATAGCCTTCCGTACTAGTTAACAGCCGATAGCCTTGGCTCGCTTGCTTGGCCTCCATACCCACCAGGCGCAAACGCGGATGACCGGAAAAATAGAATTCCCAGTTGGCGCTCAGATCCACGCCGGTAATAACCAGGAGTTCGTCACTGCCCTCATCACGGGTGGATAACCACCAGGTCGTATCAGCGTTGCCATCACGCCGAGTAACATCGACATTATAAGCACCCCAGGCAATCCGACAGGTTTCCGCTTCACAAAGGGTGACATCCTCCGGCAGGCTATCCTGAACCATCAGGGTAAAATCGAGAGGCTCTAAATCCTGGCTGCCTGCTTGAATTTCCAGTCGTCCTTCCTGCCAATTTGAAGGCAAGGTGACTCTCAAACGATCTTCGGTCGCCTCATACTCGAAAGCAACAGTCTCTGTAGAGCTGGCTCCTTCCTTTCTGAAAACCAGGCTATCCACCTGAGATAACTCATAGCCCTTTAAATAGAGGGCATCGGCACCGTCAATCCAGTCGAAGTTGAACCAGGTGGGCTTGAACAAGTCGGTTTTATCTGCAGTCAAGGCCGTTCGGGTATTCAAAACACCTGGGTAGCGAAGCTTGCCCTCCAGGTCTGTGCGATTAAGACTCAGGCTATTGAGTAAGGCAGCCCGATAGGCTTCTGAAGTTAAGCTGGTATCCGTCGAATATTTCTGCATCAAGGCAGCCAGAGTAGCTGCTACCAACGGAGTCGCCATGGAAGTGCCTGTCGATAAGCGGTATTCACCCTCCTTCCAACTACTGAACAATAACTCCCCGGGTGCAGCCAGATCGACCTGCTGGTAGCCATAGTTACTGGTGGAATGCAGCTGATTGCTTGAAGTGGAATTGCCCACGCTGATCACTAAAGGCAAGTCATTACTAAACGCAGCCGGGTACTTGGGGTAGATATCAATCAACTGACCGTTATTACCCGCAGCAGCAATAACGAATTGCCCCCGATCACTCAAATCTCCGAGAACGCCCTCCAGGGTCGAACGTCCTCCCGAAGCCACCAGCGAAGTATTGATAATCGGAAAACGGGGTCCATCTGTAGAACCGTGACTTTCCAGAGCATCCAGCAAGGCAGCATTTACATCGGACAAACGGCCCCTAGAGACGGAATCCAGGGTTTTTTGAACATGCAAAACTGCCGTTGAACAAACACCGGCAATACTCTGCTTTTCATTGGTATCCTTATTGGTTAATTCAGCGGGCTCGGCAGCAATTAAACCGGCAATATGGGTTCCATGGCCATGATCATCGTCGGGCAAGCTGGATTCATCCAGGTAGTTCTTTTGATAATCCAGAGTCACGCCATTTGTTAATGCAGGATGATCCAAGTCCACACCAGTATCAACGATAGCAATGGGAAACTGGTCACAGGGGTATTGGATCAATTGATCCGAAGCATCCACCAGCCCCAAAGCAACAAAATGCTCCGGCGGCGACAGACCGGCCTGAATCTCAACCCTGGCATTTTTTTCGACAAAACGAACACGCTGATCGGCACGCAGCTGCCGAAAGAGTTGTAAATACTGGATACGGTCTTCTACTTCGTAGAGGTAAAGCTCGTAGTCGACACTGGGTGCCGTTCTTTGACGTTCACCGGCTAGCTGATAGGTAGATTGATCCTCGGTAGCAGGCACCTGAATAACAGCTGGAGCCTGACCCGGCTCCCAGGCAACCAGGAGCCCTTGGGCTGTAGCCAGCACAGACCAAAACAGGAAGATGACCAGTAACAAAAAACGCATGCCGCCCCCTTAAAATACGTTCAAACCCAAGTATACCTCAGGTTAACTTGTCTGTACGTTTTACTAGGCTGGAACAGGAAAGCGGATCAAATAAAAAAAGAGGGCCTAAGGCCCTCTTTCAATATTACTAACCTATAGCTTTACAAGCTCGATTCAGTACTCGTGGATGTAGAACAACTCCAGGTTCCTTCAGACAACTGGGTTTCCGTCACGCCGGATTGTGTACACTCGTAGACCCCGTCGTTATTGGTATCCACATCAATCTGCACAACCGGACTAGAACCAGGTCGACTGAAAGTCAAAAGAATACTGCTGTCATTAGCACCCAGCATCTTCATCTGACCCTCACTGGGAAAGTCATCCCAAGAATACTTATAGCTCAGGGTTTGCGGAGTACTAAAATTCAAGCTGCCGTCCAGATGACTGGCATCAAGACTTAGAGACGAATTAATCTGGTTATCCCAGTCGCTTGTTGAACTGTAAGAATAGTCCCAGTACTCCTCATTCAAGGAATAGACTCGGAAGAACTCGCTACCTACGTTGATTTCAAGCCCAGCAGATGTGGCTTTACAATAATCATTATCCGAAGTATAGCTACACTGTTCAGTCAAACCGCCATTCATCGTGATCCTTTCACCGGTCGCCGGGGTAATTTTCATATTACGTGCGACGATTTCCGACTTATCACTGCTGGAAGTCCACTGTGAGGACACGGACAGGCTGCCATCGGCGTTAAAAGTATCCGCTATGCAAGAGTTGAACGATATAACGGCAACCAAATAACCCTGAGTGGAATCACCTTCTTCCGACATGGTCACACTGATACTACCGCCGCCAGTACAGGCCTGAACCTCTGATTGAGTTTCAGCACTGGCAACTCTTTCCATCATCGCCCAGTCAGCAAGACCATCCAACGTAGCATGAGACCAGGCCACCAGATTCTCTGACGCCTTGGTTTCACTTGATGCGGTAGTTGTACCCAGATCCAAATTATCCAAAGGATCTAATTCATCAGCATCCATGGCATCGACAGTAGATTTTGCCGCTTCCGGCGCATTGGCTGTGGTAATGGCAACAGGCGTTCTTGCTGCTTGAATTTCAGGCGCATCAAAACTACTAGTGGAGCCAGTAGAGCCCGATGAAGAATCATCGCTGCCGGTTATACAACCTGTCATCAGTCCCGCACTTAAGGCCAAACCCATTAGCTTAAGCATTTTATTTTCCATGGTATCTCCTTTACACCCTGCACCGGAATTATCTTGACTGCCAGAATATATATCAGAAACATAAAAGCCGGTAGGCCCAGCTACGCTTTCCCAAAAAAAATTACACTAGAAAACAGTCAAAAATAATAAATGTTAAATTAACTATTCGTTAAAAATGACTCTATAAAAATATTTTTAAATATAATGATTAATTCTATGCAAATAGATTTGATCTACTTCACATTCTCGTCAACAGGCTGCTTGTCAGCGACATCTCAGCTTGCCCGGCCATGATAAATTAGCTAATCTGACGAGGTATATATGGTAATTAAAGTCAGCTTTTTCACCAACCGGCTGAGCTTTTTGTGGATCGAATTCGCTTCCTCTAATTGTTACTGAGTACATCTTCATGCAATCTACCTGCTTTTTATTACCCCCTAGGGGGGTAGCGCTAACTTTGATGCTTTCAAGCCTAACCCTGCCCCTAGCCAGCATGGCCAGTGAGCTGCCTTCTTTAAATGCTTTACAGCAAAGCCTGGAGTCCGGTGAAAGCCAAGAGGTCTATCAACAACTCCAGCCTCGAGAGGGTGAATTTGCTGGCCAGGCAGGTTACGACTTACTGTTCGCTCAAGCGGCTATGGCTCAACAGCAGCCCCATGAAGCCATCTGGGCACTGGAGCGACTACTTCTGGTTCAACCCAATAATCATCAAGGCAGGGTTTTGTTGGCTGAAGCCTTCATTGAAATACAAGGCTATGAACGTGCCGAAAATCAGCTTAAACGCCTCGAGAGGAATGCAACTTCAGAAGCGGTCTTACAGCAAGTCAACCAACTAAGAGCCAGGTTAACCCGCTTAACAGCCCCTAAACGCTTCACGCTCACTACACGCGTGATTGCTGCTCTTGGACATGACTCCAATGTTTCCTCTTCACCCAGCACCAGTATTGATCAAGGTGGCAACACCCTCACCTTCACCGAAGAACCCAGTCTTTTTTCCGAATTAGCAGCACATCAAAACTTAAGATTCCAAGCTAGTGACCGCTTGAGTTTGAGTGCAGGTTATCGATTGGAGGATAGCCGACCTTTCGAAGAAGCCGATTATATTCGTCAAAAATTGGGTTTTAATCTTGGCGGCACTTATACTGCCAGCCATTGGGAAGCCAGTCTTAAACCGGGTTGGAACCGCGGCTGGAGAGATGGAGCAGGAGAAGTCCAAGAGGGGCTTTTGAGTCTCAATGGCCGTTTCTCCCTCTCCACGAGTAACCATCTCCTGGCTTTTTCCAACCTCTCCAGCCTTAGCTATGACGAGACACCTGATAATGATGGCAACTTTTATCTTCTAGGGGGTGGCTGGATAACCCAGGTTGGTAATTCGTCTGCACCCATGACACTCGTTTTTACCGGCCATTATCTAGGAAGCGAACAGCCCGATGCCAACAGCGGCAACCTGGCAGCGCCAGGAATCAATTCTTCAGTCGCTTTCAATTTCACCGATCACTTACAAGTAAAAGGCAAGGCAGGCTGGTCTAACCGCACTTACTCCGGTGATAGAAGTGATGAAAACCTGTTTTCTTTAGGTTTTGGTGCTATTTACAAGCCAACTTCCCGTTGGGTTCTAGAGCCGAATTTGAACTACAACCTGCTGACCAGTAGCAACGAAGTGGCCGAATACAATCGTCTGACTGTAAAAATGAGTGTGCGTTATGAATTCCAACCCTATCGTTTCTAAAGCATCAGCAGGACTCTTAGCCATTCTGATTGGCTTATTCCTATTATCCTCATCAAGCTGGGCCGCTGAACCGGTGGGCAGCTTTCAATTTGTTCATGGCGATGTCCGTATTCAGCGTGGCAATCAGACAATTGAAGCCAACCGTGGTGATGATATTCTTGCCGGTGACACCCTGATCACTGCTGCTGCGAGTAGCGCCCAATTACGCATGGTCGATGGTGCCCGTATGGCCTTGCGCCCTCGCACCGAGCTGGTTGTGGACGAATACACCTTTAATGATGACGAGGATGATTCGTCCTTGGTCAGCTTGACTCGAGGCGGGCTGAGGACGGTTACAGGTGCTCTGGGTAAAGCTCGACCAGAGAGGGTTCAAATCGATACCCCCGTTGCCACCATGGGGATTCGCGGGACGGATATGGACACCTTTTTCCTGCCCCCTCCAGCAAACCAAAACGCCTCGGGCAACACATCACCCCCTCCCCAGGCATTTCTGCGGGTTAATGAGGGTACGGGCATTATTCGCTCAGGTGGTGCAGAAATGATCGTACCAGCTGGCAATATTGCCGCTGGTGGTCTGAGCCAGCCGCCTCGCCGGATTCCCAGACTCCCCCCTTCCATCCAGGCACTGGACGAAGAAAGCACGGGTAGCGAAACCGACAACGAGGAAGGCAGCAGCGAAGAAGGCACAACAGACGGAGACGGCGAAGCTTCCGATGAAGAAGACCAGGAAGCCGGTGGCGATGAAGAAGGCAACAACGAAGATCAGGACGCCACTTTCGGAGACGGCCTGTTTAGTGATGAAGAGCTGGACGAGTATCTTCCTACTCTTGAGGACTTGGGGTTAACTGAAGAAGACATCCGCACTCTCAACGAAACCCTGAAAGAGTCTATTGAAGGCTCTGAGGGAACAACCATCACGATTCAATAATTTGACCCGGCGCCAGTCATTCGATTATGGCTGGCGTTAAACTTCCTTGCGCAACAGGTGCACTATGACTATGCGCGAAACCTATCCCCTTCTTATTTTTGGCCTTATTATTCTCTGGCTAACAGGCTGTAGCCCATCTGAAAACCAGCAGTCCGGCAATCAAAACAGTGTCGGGGCTGCCCAGCTCAACTTGGCCGTAAATCTACCTGAACCTCAGGTTACGGCATCCTACCTGGATACCAGCAAAACCTATGGTTTGACTCTCAAGGTCTATGAATCCCAGTGGGGTAGTACCTGGGAAGCCGTCACTGCCTGGAACAACGGGGAAAACCAGGCTTATGAGGATTGCCTCACTAATAATAGCTATGACTATTCTTCTTGTAATTATCGGCCAGGACAGCTGGTTAAAGAAATCACTCTTAGCTACGACAATCCCAGTACTCAAATCGATTTACCCACTGGTCAATATCTCTTCCAAATTGAGCAGTTAGAAGACCCCAATAACCCGGCGTCCGTTTTTGCCAGAGCTGCGAGTTTTGCCACACTAGAAAGTGGTAATAACGATGTAGTGATCAACCTGGCTTATGGCAGCTGGCAATTCACGACACCTTTGGAATTACAGCTGCTTGATGCCACCTTTGCCAATCAATTCCCATCCAGTCTAGTGTTAGATGCCAGTGGTACGGATCGACTCACCAGCACAGATTATACCAACCTAGGCAATGAAGACTGGAGTCAGGATCTCTTCTCCCCCGGGAGTGAAACCGTTGTCGAAGGGCTAGGGCTCGCGCCAGCAACAGCCAGCACCCAGCTTAAGGCAATCCATCTGACCGGTCTGGAGCAATTAAAAGGCTATGGTCAGCAAGCATTAAACGCTAGTACAGACCTTTACTACGGCAACCGCAGCACGAGTGCTAATTTCGATCAGTGGGGTCAAGTTTTTATACCCTATCAGGGAATCACTCTGGAGACCAATGCCGGTGAATTCCTGGGAATGGGCTGGAAAAAAAGCCCTAGCCCTGTATCAGGCTATCAATCAGGTGGGGTCAGCTATCCGGCAACCCTGGCCCAGCAATTTACTGGCAACAATTTTAATCGCTTGGATTTGGGTCAGATCGTCAGCAAACCTAACTATTCTGGTTCCATGAAAGATCTGAATGCCGGGCTTTTTTTTCTAACCGCCAATCACTCTGAGGCCCAGGCTTTTAATCCCGCGTTTACTGCCGGAAGCAGCCAGCAGGGTAGCAACTACTTTACAGTCCAAAGTCATGATGGTTCGGGTAACGTGGTTCTCAGTGCTGAAATGCAGAATTTTTGGGTAGACTCAGGTTTTCCCGAGGGGCACTTTCCGCTAACACGCATGACATCGGCAGATGAAATTCGGGGGACCCTGGTTGAATACGTTGCCTATGAACAAATGTATGAAGTGGCCTTCGATCCCGTTTTAACATCCAGTCTTAGTGATCTTCCCACTTTACCCAGCCTGGAACTACAGGCGAGCACCTATCCCGACAGCCACCCTCAATGTGAAAAATATACCTTCGGCAGTATTGAAGAGAGTATTCGTTGTGAGCTGCGGGCTGCAGATACTAATATCTTGACCAATCAAGCTACCAGTACCGGTTGTTTCACCTTTGAAAACCGCCATGAATGGGTTGGGGCTAACTACGACACAACAACCCTGGAACCCTTGGGCGGCTTTACCAAACAAAGCTACTGGCAAACACAATTGGTTCGCGTTTGCCTGCATCCCTTCACCATGACCGCTGGTCCCCAGAGTAATCCGGACCAATATCAACCGCGCTCAGAACAACTGGCTGCATTGACTCTGGATAAGGCAGGGCAACTGGCCTTTGAAGCCCTGGACATTAATGCTAGCCCCAAGCTGGACAAGCAAGAGCTTTCATTAGTCTTTACCGAAACCCTCAACCACTATGACGCTGGCATCACCAGCGAATGGTGTTCTTCTGGCAGCTCAAGCATTACCTATCTGGTGGGAGGCCCAACAAGCACCAGTAATTGGGTTGCTGAAATTGATTATGACAACTGCACCCCCAACTCAACCCTCTGGGATTACTATGGCGTGTCCTGCCCCGATCCCGATGAAAGCCCTTTCTGCGACAGCTACACTGGCAAGGTGAGAGTTAGTGGTGATTCAGTTGCTCCCAATGCGCTAAGTGGCAACACCTCCAGCCCTGTCCATATTCAAACCCAGGATCTTAAAGGAACCTTCCCCAGCCAGCGTAGCTTTTCCGGTATTGATTTCACCGGCTTTCACTACCAGGCCGATTATGATTTCAATATGAATGCCAGTGCTCGCTATGCTCTTGATCTTGCAGGCAACTATTTTCAATTTGAAATGATCCCAACGGATCCCTCAGTTGACCCCTTGGGAGTCGGTTACCAGCATTTTAATTTCAATCTGGATACAGGTACTGGTAATCCCCTCTTACCCGAATATTATCTTAGCCCACATTTCATCGAGGGGGCCGCCGTTCGAGTATCGACTGATTCCATCCTTTCCTATTCCGGCGGCAGCCAGGTTTATGGCGGCACCGTAAAAGTTGAAGGGGTTAATGGCACCTGGATGACAGCTAGCGCCAATGGTGACGGTACTTATAATCTTACCGGTGAATTTGATGACAAACCGGGAGAGCAATGTACCTACAACAATGTAGACTGGTCCCTACTCAACACCGAACCCAATCCGATAACAGCCGCCGACTTCACCTGCACCGCTTTGTAGTTGCAACTTGTGAGCCTGTTCACATAGAACAGGCTCAAGCCAACCAATCTGCATAAAAAACAAATAACCATGAAGGGCTAGATTGAGTAAACTAGCACTTCATGGTTTTAGTCGTTTTAAAGCCTAATTGCTTTTTATCCATCTTATAGAAACCAGAACCTAAAAATCAGGAAGCATTGATTCCCTCAGGAGCCCCCAAGGATGGCACGACAACCCACTCTTTTGACTGCTACCAGCCCCTTCAATTTAGCATCACGCTACCAAGAGATTGGACAAAGGGCTACAACCTTTTACCCCGCTTCTGGCAACCCTCTAGCCAGGCCCTGCTTCTCTGTTTTTTATCTCGAGGTAACGCCATGAAAGCCTGCATCCGTTTAATTGGGTTAACCAGCCTTCTAGTATTCATAACAGCCTGCTCCCAAGGAACAAATGATGAATCCGGGTCTAGCAGTCATGTCGGTGCCGCGCAGCTTAATCTTGCTGTGGAACTGCCAGAATCTCAGGTGGTAGCTTCCTACCTGGACACCAGCAAAACCTACGGGCTCACGCTGAAGGTGTATGACGCAGAATGGGGAAGCTTCTGGGATGCTTTTCTGACGTTTAATACCGGGGAATGGGAAGTCTATTTCAACTGCCTGGCTGACAACCTTTATAACCAAGCCAGTTGCAACTACCAGCCGGGACAGCTCATTGAAGAACATACCCTCAGCTACAGCAACCCCAGCATTAATTTACAAGTACCTGCAGGCAACTACCTGCTCCAAGTCGAACAACTCCAGGATCCGAACAATCCTCAATCAGCCTTTGCCAAGGCTGCCAGCTTTGTCACCCTGGAATCCGGCAATAATGCGGTAGTGATTAACCTCCTTTATGGGAGCTGGCAGTTCACCAGCCCCTTGGACTTGCAGTTGCTGGATGCCACCTTTGCTAACCAGTTTCCAGCCAGCCTGCCTATAGGAATCAGTGGTACCGATCGCCTGACCAGTGCCGATTATTCGACACTTGGTAGTGAGGACTGGAGCCAGGATCTCTACTCACCGATTAGTGAAACCATCGCAGAAGGGTTAGGACTCAGCCTGGACACAAGTGAAGTTCAGTTAAAAGCGATTCACCTGAACGGCAATGAACAGTTAAGAGGCTATACGGCCCAGCCCCTGCTTAATGGCGTCAGCTCTGAAGATAAAAGTCTCTACTACGGTAGCCGAACCCTTGGCGGCAATCTCTTTCATTGGGGCCAAGCTTTCATTCCTTATCAAAGTCTTACTTTGGAAACGCTTGATGGAAATTTCCTGGGAACAGGTTGGAAAAAGCACCCACAAATAACCACCGGTATTTATCAGTCAGGCGGCATAGAAGCACCCGCCATTTTCGCTCAGGAGTTTGATGGCAGTAACTCCAACTGGCTGGATCTGGGTCATATAGCGACTCAGCCCTATTTACCCAACGGCAGTCTTTCGCCTCCCTATACCTATAAGAATGCAGGAATTTTCTTTTTAACGGCCGATCATCCCGACTATCAGGTTTTCAATCCAGGATTTACCCCAGGAAGTAGTAATCAGGGCAGCAACTATTTTACTGTTCAAAGTCACGATGGTTCCGGTGGTGTCACGCTCACTGCCGAAGCCCAAAATTTCTGGGTGGATGCTGATTTTCCCAGTGGCCACTTCCCCCTGACCCAAATGGTCTCGGCCAATGAAATCCGGGGCACTCTGGTTGAATACGTGACCTATGATCAAAGCTTGACCAGTTTAGATCCGGAACTGATGTCAACAAATGCTGACCTGCCTACAAGCCTGCCTAGCCTGAATGTCGGCGCTCACACCTACCCTGACGGCCACCCCCTGTGTGAACAGGGAGCCTTTGGAGGCATCTCGCCTATCAAATGTGAGTTGCGTGCAGCGGATACTCAAGCAGTGACAACACTTGCCAGTGGTTCGGGCTGTTTTACTTTCGAAAACCGCCATCAGTGGGCCAGTGCCAACTATGACACCTCGACTTTCCAATACCTCAGTGGGTTTACTCAAACAGGCATCTGGCAAGCACAACTGGTTCGCGTCTGCCTGCATCCCTTTACCATGACTGCTGGCCCCCAGGGTAATCCGGATCTGTATCAAACGGCTACTGAACAGCTGGCTGCACTAACCCTGGATAAAGCCGGACAACTGGCTTTTGAAGCCCTGGATGTTAATGGCAACCCCAAGCAAAACAAGGAACTTCTCTCACAAATATTTATTGAAACGCTATCTCACTATGCCAATGGCGCGACAGGAGAATGGTGTGCATCGGGTAACTCCAGTATTAATCTCCCTGTAGGCACAGCAACCGGTGCTCCTCCCTGGGTTGCTGATATTACCTACGAAAACTGCCAAGTACCCACAGCTCTTCTCAATCTTTACGACATTAGCTGCCCCGATATTAATGAAAGTCTGCTCTGTGACACCTATTCCGGGCAGGTCCAGCTTCGTGGTCGCATTGAAAACCCCAGCAGCTTGACCAGTATCACTGCAGATATCCATGTTCAAACCCAAGATTTGAAAACAAGCTTTTATGGCGGGGTCACCCGAAATTTTTCCGGAATAGATTACACCGGCTTTCACTACCAGGCTGACTATGATATTCGTCAGGAGTATTTCTCTACCCCCCCCTTGACAACGGATTTGGCAGGCAATTATTTCCAGTTTGAAATGATCTCAGCGGATCCTGCTGTAGAACCTCTGGGCGTTGGCTACCAGCATTTTAATCTTGATCTGAATTCAGGTACTGGCGAACCCATTTATCCCGAATACTACTTAAGCCTGGATTTTATGCCAGGCGCGGTTCGCGTTTCCACGGATTCCGCTCTCAGCTACTTAGGTGGGCAACCTGACGGCGGCAGTGCAAGAATTGAAGGGCTGAACGGCACCTGGATGACGGCTACCGCCAATGGCGACTACACCTATAATCTGATTGGTGAATTTGATGACAAGCCGGGTGAGGAGTGCACACTAAACAATGTGAACTTTTCAGACCTTGATAGTGATAGTACCAACCCGGTGACAGCAGCCGACTTCACCTGTACTGCCTTGTAATGCCAGTTAAGTCTGTCATTACTAGTAGATGAAGCATCCAGTAGGTTACTAGGGGAACAAAAAAGGGGCTGAATTTTCAGCCCCTTTTTTGTTAAAAATAACTAACTCAGCAATTAGAAACCGGCAGGCGCATTTAACCCTGTAGCTTCCAGGCGAACCGGTTGCAGGCAAATCTCAGATTCACCGGCTCCGGTTTCCTGATAAGGGAGAGTTGGCTGAGTCGAAGTATCAATTTCCACTATGCCATAGACGGGAGAGGAATCAGCAGGTGGCGTCCAACCCGATTCGCTATAGGTTCCTGTTGTAGAGTTGAAATAAATCACTTCACCCTCGGTATTTCTGATAATCTCGCCATTAGCATCCTTATACCATTCACCATAGGTAATCGCACCCAGTCGCCAGATGCCATCGCTGCCCAATTCATACCAGGAATAACCCAGATAATCTTCACTAAAGCTTTCCACAAAGCAGGCCGGAACCGAAGCCGCACTGACACCCAATTGATCCGAGATCCAATGCAGGCGGGCCATATGGTTCACCCAGGATAAGAAACGGGCTTTACGCTCTTCCCGCGTAAGCGTTGACTCTGCACTGGAAGCGGCAGCAGCAACACCCGCCGCCAGGGTCGTCGTGGAGATCACCTCCAGCTCACCCTCGCTGTTTTCTTGCAACTGATCAGGGAAAGGCAAGACTGATGACGCCATCTCATAGCGATCATAGCCCATGTATTCCAGAAGCGTCCCCTCCAAAGTACCGGCATCCTTGAATTGCAGGGCCTGGGCTTCCAGCAGTCCGGTAAAATCATCGGCATAACCCGAAGAGAGGGTAAAGGTACTGGTACGGTCATTAAAGCTGTATTGAGCAATATTCAAACCGGGTTTGACCTGATAGCCCGCTGAATCAGAAACGATTGAATAACGATCCAGGACAATCTCAGGATCACTGACCTGAAAACTGCCTTCATTTAAAGCCTTGAAGATCCCATCCAGAGGGTCAAGAAAATGCAAACCGGCATAGGCAGTATCACCCCATTCACTATACCCCGACTGATCCACCGACCACTGCCCCAAAGAAAGCAGGTGTTGATTACCGGTATCAGGTCGGTATTGCTGCAGTAAGCTGGCCGAGAGATCCATACCAAAATAGGCATTAATCCCTCCGCTAATAATAACATCGGTAAAGCCTTCCCCCAGAGATACTGCGGTACTGCCAGCTTCTGTCAACTCCAGCAGTAGCTTATGGGGCATCATCATATCAAGGGGCATAGAAGTAACTGGACCAGCATACTCCGGGTATTCCTCCAGAGTACGGACGCCGGTCGGCGCAGTGCCGCTGGCACCATCCGTCAGGTAGTAGTCATAAGTTCCTACATGAAAGCGTTCCAGCACCAGGCTATTTCCGGGGGTGCTGGTCAAACCTAACAGTTGGGCCGGTGTAGTAGCTGTCGTAGATTCAGATTGCTGCCAGGTAAAACCGGTTCCTCCACCAGCTTCACTATCATCGGGATTAAAATAGGTCAAGGATTCAACTACTTCGGGCGTATTAGGGTCATCGACTAACACATTCACCTGGGCTGGATCACGATTGAGCAATTGCAGCTGAACCGAGCTGGTATTGGCAACCTCCCAGGTGCCCTGCAGCATATTCAGAACCAGTGGATTATTACCAGCCTGAAGGGTGGCAAAGGTCGTTGCTTCAGCCAGGGGCTGGCTGGTTGCCGATGCCGGGTCGCCATCATAAAGCACGGCTTTAAAGCGGTAGGTCTTATCCACCTCCAGCTCATTGAACTCGACGACCGGTTGATCGGGGCCAATCACCTTTGCCGAAGTCGCCAAGGGAAAGTCATCGCTGCCAGGTTTATGGCCACATTGCTCCAAAACACTTGCCGCATCAGGTTCAACACTACCTGCTTCGTAATAAAGTTCTGAATAGCAGAGTCTCCACTGCCAAGCGGGCTCATTGACGTCATAACCGGGCACATTAAAACCCAGCACATCCGTCTCTCTGACCGTCACTTCAATATAGCGGGTGGCCGGGTCGAGGTAAGCGGCCTGGGCTTGATGATCCTGAGGCAAACGAGCACTTAAACTGGCTGAGGCTGTAGTGGTTGATCCACTTGAGCTGGCGCCGGGATCGGAACAAGCCGTTAACTGCAAGGCAACCAGAAATGCAAAACAATACACTAACGAGGAGGAGCGCATGGCTTTCACCAATATCTAAAACTTAAGTATCAATATAAGGCTTATCTGTAATTAATATCTGTTATTACTGGCAGTCTTGCAAGTTGATTAGCTTATTAGAATTTAGCAAGCCCTCAAACTGGCATTTTGAAAAATCCAGACCAAAAGGCCGATAAAACCACCACCAACGGCCAGTAAAGCCACCCATTGCAGCCAACTTAAATTGAATATCAATTTACTTTTGCGCTTGTTGCCGCCTACCTGGCGTTTTTCAGTACGCAGTTCGACCTTTTCTCGCTCAATCTCAGTCGCTGCCTCCACCAACAGGCGTACATCCGGGGCCGCTCTTTCCAGTAAGAATTCAGCTGCCGCCTGCCAATTGGGATTGCTTTTACCGACGCGTAGGGTTCTCAAAGCTGAACCGGAGGAAGTGAAAGTGGGTTTATAACCGCTGGCTTGTTCATTCATGGGATGTCGTCATGTCCTGAAGTTCAGTATCAATTCTACGCGGGTTCCCCCGCCACCAGCCTGGCTGAGAAGATTCAACTGGCCGCCCAATTCTGAGGCACGGTGAAAGAGGTTGTCCAGTCCTCGCCCCGGATAAATATGGTCAGCATCAAAGCCCTGACCATTATCACTAATGCTGATAACCAGCCTTTGTCCTTGCTGGATTGCCGCCACCTCAACGCGGGTCGCTTGGGCATGCTTGATCACATTAGTCAGGGCTTCCTGAACACAACGCTGAAGATTCAGAGCATCTTGAGGGGTTAACTCTGCAAAAGCAGGGAGATCATCGACTCTCCAAAGCAGTTGCAAACCCGCCGCCTGCAAACGTTTTTCCAAACGATAACGCAGTTGCCCCAAAAGAGTCGCAATATCACCATCAAAGGTTTGCAAGCTATCCATCATCAGTCGCAGATCATCTAAAGCAGCCTGAACACAAGCACCTATCTCTTCCACTGAAGTTTTACTATTCCTGGCCATATAAACAGCAGTGGTCAATTGTGATCCCAGACCATCATGCATATCCCTCAGCAGGCGGTTACGCTCCTGTTCGGTTGCTTCCCGAGCCTGAATTTTTTGCAGCTGTTCAACGGCCGCCGAACGGCTCTTTTCATAAAAGTAAACCAGCGCAGCCAAAGCGAAGGAAGCGACCAGAATATTGGAAAAGGCACCCGGGGTGTAGTCAGCAGCAGGCCAAGCCCCCAGACCAGAAAATAACAACAGGTAGGCAGGCAAGTAGACCAGAGCAATGATCAGGGTGCCGCGATAGAGGCCATTTAGAAAATAAGCAAAGGGCGGGAAGGTGGCCAGCCAGAAAAAGCTGTAATCATGGTGCCTTTCCAAGGCAACATAACCAAACAGAGCGATCGCTATCACCAAGCTGGTGAGAAGGCTGGCCAAGCCCACTCGACGACTGCGACGAAACCAGAGCAGTAGCGAGAGCACCAGAACAAAGGCAATAAAATCCAGAATAGCGACGTGGTAGAGAAAAAAATAGGTGATGTTCAGCAGGGTAAATAGCCCAAACACTCCCAGAGCAGCCAATAGCATGACATTGACCAGGTAGGCCTTACGATAATCTGGATGCTGATTGGTGATCCCTTGATTACAGGTCACAAAATTCTGCCATAACTGGTAAAAGCGACCCAGATTAAACATAACTACCTCTGTAAACTTGGAAAATACCTTTTAATTGGGCAGTAATAACAGCAAACAGGTCCCTCCCTTCTTTAATGTTGAAGAAGAGATTTCTAGCCGACCATCCAGCGCTTTAGCGCGGTAGCGCATGTTATCCAGACCCCGCCCTCTTGTCATGGGTGGCAGGCTGAAACCTTGACCATTGTCACAAATTTTTATTGCAATATTCCTGTCTGCGGTCTGGTGTGCCTCAAAACGGACTTCATCAGCTTGCGCGTGTTTAATTACGTTCGCTAGGGCCTCCTGAACAAGCCGTTGCAGATGCAACGCTTGGCGAGGAGTGAGATCCTTTTCAAGTGGAAGATCACCCACCTGCCAGTGCAAATTCAGGCCTGCAGCCTGAAGACGCCTTCCCAGTCGATAGCGCAGTTGCCCCAAAAGCGTTGCCAGATTGCCACCTGGTGATTGCAGACTATCCATCATCATGCGCAAATCTTCCAGTGCTTCCTGCAGTTCGGCTACCAGATCCTCTTTTTTTGTTACCGGGTTACGGGCTGAATAAACAGCTGTAGTCAACTGTGAACCCAGGCCATCATGCATTTCCCGAAGCAATTCTTCACGTTGCTGCTGGCTGGTTTCCTGCAATTGTTTTTGTTCTTTTTCTGCCAGGATAAGCTGCTCCAGAGCGACTTCCCGCGCACGTCTTTCCTGAAAAATCTTTCCGGCCACAGCCAGTGCGAAGCAGGCCATCTCCAGAGTCATTCCGGTCAGGGTGGCGTGCCGGCTGAAAAAGCGGAGTTCAAAACCATAGTCTCCCAGCAGAAAAGGTTCGAGACTGTCAGTAAAAGCCCGGCTGATATCCACAGAAGCGCCCACTAGGGAAAAAGCCAGACCGACAAGAATTAGGTAGGCAGGCTGCTGCCCCCGTCGCCAACTGAGGTAGATGATGGCCAGCGTCAAAGGGGTGACGGTTAAAACCAGCAAAAAAGTCAGACGGTAAGCCAAAGCATAATCATGCAAGAGTTGCAGCTGAGCCAAAAGCATACAACCCAAGAGTCCATAAAAAACTTTCACCATGCCCGGTGCCAGGTGGTCCAGTTGAAAAAAACTACGTAAAAAAAGGATGGTGGCAAGTGTTGTCACCAGTGGCCAAATAACCAGCAGATAATCATTAAGACCTGGCCAGAAATCCACCCAGTGGCTAACGGAAAATTCACCAGCAATACTCATGGACATCACCAGCACACTGAGGGCCATGCCACCAAAATACAAAAAAAGCCGATCTCTGAGTGCCAGATAGATAAAAACGAAAAAAAAGCCCAAACCACCCAAAAGGCCATAACACCAACTCAACCACCGCGCTTCTCGCTGACTGAAATGATGAAAGGCATCCGCTGGCCAGAGCAGGAGGCGGTTATTGGCCAACCCCAGGGTCTGAATGCGCACATAGGCTGTTAACAGTGTTTGCTCAGGCCAAGGAAAGGCAAAACGCTTGCGCCAGTCAGGGCGCCTGGACAAAGGTTGATGATCTCCGGAAAGCTGATGGGATACCACCTGCCCCCGGGTATCCAGCCAATAAACCTCTAGCCTGTCCAAAAGCGTAAAGGGAGCCACCAGATAGCCAGGCTGACGGGGATGCACCTGAAAGCGATACCAGTGAGCGGCCGAATCAAAACCGCGATTGTCAGGTTGCTGGGGGGTCCAGCTTGAGGCAGCCAGGGCCTGAACCTCCTTCAGGGTTAGCTGCTGACTGGCATCGCGATAATAATCGGTCTGTAAAAGGGCTTGACCGTAATAAGCGTCGGGCTGCAGGAGTTCAGCAGCACCTGCCTGGATAAAGGGGCTGAACAGCAAGACCAGCAGCAAGCCACTACACCAGCGCATTTTCAATCCAGATTGCGCATATCCAGAAGGCCGTGGCGGGTAGCTGCAAAAACGGCTTCATTTTTGGTTTTGACCGAAAGTTTTCGGTAAAGATTTTTGATGTGAGAATTCACGGTATGACTGGAAACAGAGAGATCTTCAGCCACTTCCCGGTAGGTATAGCCTCTGGCCAGGAGTTTCAGCAATTGCAACTCACGTTTGGTGAGGGCAATTTCTGGTTCCGGCTTTCCAAGTCCGGCATCCTGCTGCATTTTTTTTAGCAGGTGGCGGGCAATCATGGGACTCATGGGACTGCCACCATCCACAACTTGCACGATATGCTCAACCAGGCTGGCATCTTCGCTATCCTTCAGCAGATAGCCGCTGGCACCGGCTTCGATGGCCTGGATGACATGCCCCTCATCACCGAACATGCTAATGACCAGTACTTCCGTTGCCGGGCAGGAACGAGCGGCCTCTTGGATCACCTCCAAACCGGAGCCATCCGGCAGCCCCAGATCCACCAGCAGGACTCGTGGACAGGTTTCCAGCAGCAGTTTTTTTCCCTCATCGACACTCCCTGCGGCTCCCATCCAGATCAGCTCGGGCTGGTTTTCTATGGATGCCTGGAAACGTTGACGAACGGCGGGGTTGTCTTCCACTAGCGCCACAGTGATCGGATGTCGAGTCATAAGGGTTCATCACCTGCAAAAACAAGAAACCGTGAACAACCAGTGTGCAACAAAGCTGCTCTGCCGCCTATACCTTAGGTTAGGGAAAGTAAAAAAGCTGGTGCAAGTTCTCTTCCAGTTGATCGGCCAGCTTTTGCGGTGACTCCTGACGCAGATCACAAAAGGCCTGGAAAACTTTAGTGATTCGCGCTGGTTCATTACGTTGCCCCTGGTAGCCGCAAACCGGCATATCCGGGCTATCAGTTTCCAGCAGAAAGGCGGAGACAGGCAGCTGGCGAACCACTTCATGCAGTTTTTTGGCACGCGGATAGGTGATGGCACCACCCAGACCCAGTTTAAACCCTAGATCGACCAACTTACGCGCCTGTTGGGGGCTACCGGAAAAGGCATGGGCGAGACCACCACGAGGTAGATCCAGCTGTCGTAAGCGCTTACTGACAGAATCCATGGCTTTACGAATATGCAGAACAGCTGGCAGGCGATGTTTTTTAGCTAGTTTTAACTGGGCATCCAAAAGCGCCCACTGCTTGTCTCGTTCTTCCTGGGAAGGTTTTTCCCAGAAATCGATACCGATTTCACCCACAGCCACGACCTCAGAATGGGCTTCCAAAAGCTCATCCAGATGACTGAGCTGATCTCCCTGGTGTTCCTGCATAAAGTAGGGATGCAGCCCCAGGCAGGGATGAAGATCGTCATGGCTGGCTGCCAGATCCAGGGTATGCTGCCAGGTGGCAGCTGTGGTTCCCGGCAGCACAAAGCGCTTGATACCCGCCTTCCTGGCACGCTCCAACATGGCTTCCCGATCCTTTTCAAAATCAGGGAAATCCAGGTGGCAATGGGCATCCGTTAAAAGCATCCTGACTCCTGTAATCAGCGGTCCACAAGCAGCCGCCCGACAAGAGGCTAACTAGCAGTTACTGACTCATCACAGCTCAAGAAAAGACTTTTGTAAAATCAAGCACCCGGCAGATCGCGCATGATCATGGCGTATTTCATGTCTTCTTCGCTCAGGCCCTCTCCGGGCAAGGGAATGCGCACGAAGTAGCCGGTTCCCGGAGCGACATCCAAGGACTTGCCATTTTTACAGTTTTCCAGAGCATCCAGCTTGAAGCGGCGATTGCCGGAGGGGGTCATGATTTCCAGGGTGTCACCCAACTGGAATTTGTTTTTGACTTCAATGTCCAGCCAGCCGCGATCATCAGTGTCCAGTACCTGGCCAACAAATTGCTGATGAACGCCAATGGAGTTACCGGTTTCATAGTTCTGGTATTCATCATGCACATGACGACGATAGAAGCCTTCGGTATAGCCGCGGTTGGCCAGGTTTTCCAGGGCATTCATCAGATTCATGTCAAAAGGGCGACCTGCTACAGCATCATCAATGGCCTTGCGGTAAACCTGGGTGGTTCGCGCTACATAATAGTGGCTCTTGGTACGACCTTCGATCTTCAGAGAATCAATGCCCATTTCCGCCAGGCGAGCCACATGCTGGACGGCTCTCAGGTCTTTGGAGTTCATGATGTAGGTGCCATGCTCATCTTCAAAAATGGGCATGAGTTCGCCGGGACGACCGGCTTCTTCGATAAGGGCTGACAGCTCTTCCTGGCCTTCACTACCGCCTGCAGTCTGGGTCGATCCCTGGTCCGGTGTCCAGATGCCCTGGGCATCGGCCTGGGTCACGGGAATCAAATCCCCAGTGGCATCTTCAGTGGTCTGTACCGTGTTGTATTTCCAGCGGCAGGCATTGGTGCAGGTGCCCTGGTTGGGGTCACGATGATTGAAGTAGCCGGAAAGCAGACAACGGCCGGAATAGGCGATACAAAGCGCACCATGAACAAAGGTTTCCAGCTCAATATCCGGGCATTCCTGGCGGATTTCTGCAATTTCATCCAGCGAGAGTTCGCGCGAAAGAATGATCCGGCGCACCCCCAGTTTTTCCCAAAAGCGCACCGAGGCATAGTTGACCACATTGGCCTGAACCGAGAGGTGGATTTCCTGGTCCGGCCATTTTTCCCGAACCATCATGATCAGGCCAGGATCGGACATGATCAGGGCATCCGGCTTCATCTCGATTACCGGCTCCATGTCTTTCAGATAACTGCGCACCTTGGTGTTATGCGGCGCTATATTGCTGGCCACAAAAAACAGCTTGCCACGCTCATGAGCATAATCGATCCCCTTGGCCAAATTCTGCAACTTGAAGTCATTGTTGCGCACCCGCAGGCTATAGCGGGGCTGGCCAGCGTAGACGGCATCCGCACCATAAGCGAAAGCATACTGCATGTTGCGGAAGGTTCCTGCCGGGGAAAGAAGCTCGGGAGATTTCATGACAAACAATACCTGAGTGTTAAGCTGGGTTAAACGAGTATCTTAACATGGTTTTCTGCTATATTAACGCCCATGAGCCAATCAAATGAACATCAATGCCGAGCTGGATGCGGAGCCTGCTGCATCGCCCCTTCCATCAGCACCGCAACACCTGGTCACCCCCAGGGAAAAAAGGCCGGTCTTCGCTGCGTCCACTTAAACCAGGAACTGCTCTGTGACCTCTTTGGTCAGGCAGCAAGACCCCGGGCCTGTGCAGATTTTCATTTTGATACCAGTGTTTGCGGCCAGCAGCGGGAAGAAGCCCTGGACAATATTCAATGGCTGGAGGAAGCAACGGAATAGAAAGGTGACTGCTTATGAGTCCGACAGTCTTCAAGGAAAGAGGGTACCGTTTTTTCTTCTTTTCTCGTGAAGAGTCAAGAATGCATGTTCATGTAATTTCGTCTGATGGAGAAGCAAAGTTTTGGTTGGAACCCGAGATTGCCCTTGCTCGGGATTATGGTTTCAATCAACCACAACTCAAGGAAATACAAAATCTGGTTGGAGCACACAAAGATGAGCTTATCAACGCTTGGCAAAAGCATTTCGGATGTTGAAGTCACCAATATTTCTACCCATGGAATCTGGTTGTTGGTCAGAGATCATGAGTTCTTTCTGCCTTATTCTGAGTTTCCTTGGTTTCGAGAGCAGCCAGTAGCCGCTATTATTGCTGTGGAAGAAATACGCCCTGGGCATTTTTACTGGCCGGAACTGGATGTTGATCTGACAGAAACGATGCTAGCCCATCCCGAAGATTATCCGGAAATCGCCCAATAACAACAATCAGGATTGTCCATGCACCAGGTTTATATCATTGCTGCCGGTGGCCGTCAGGACGGCCAGGGCCAACTAACCGAAGTCGAACGCCTGCGCGAAGAAGTCACCCAGGCCGGTCTGAAGCTGGAAAGACTGGTTATAGATCCGCTGTCCAGCGGCTGGTCTTCACCTCTGGCCAGGCATCATTTTCGTTCTGGCTGCGGCCCCTTGGAAGCCCTGGCTTTTGCCCAGACGCAGCTGCGTGAAGGCGCCTTTGAAGCTGTTTTAATCGAAGGCCAGGATGCCATCAAAACGGGTTATTCACGGGAGCAGCGTGATGAACTCATGCAGGAGGTTTTCGGCCCGGATTATCCTCTACCCGAAGCCTATACCGATCTGGCCCGCTCCTTTTGCCATCAACAGGGTATCGATTTCACCCGCTTCAAGGAATTGCGGGATACCCTTTTTCGCAACTACCAAGGCTCAGCACCCGAGGTTAAGGTGGATGAACGCTGGTATACAGAAATCACCGAGCTCTTCCGCGGGGTAGATTGCGCCAACCCCTACACGGATTACAAGGGGGCTCTCTTGCTCACCCGCGATGACCTCCTGGGTTCGTTTGATACCGAATTTCCTCCTGTCCCGGTCCGTGGTGTCGGCATGGGCTTTGCCCAGGGCGATGGTGCCGATCATCTGGAAGAGCTGGCCGATTACTGGCATCTGGAAAAGGCCGTCCACTATGCCAATCTGCAAGCCGGCCTGGAGTTCGCTGAAGAATTCAATCAGGGGCGTGCTCTGCTGGAAGCCTATACCTGCTATCCAGTGGTCCCCCTTGCCCTCCTCTTGCGCGGTAAATTTGTGGACAGCCTGGAAGCCCTGCCTGCCTGGCTGGAAAAACACCCCTTGACTCTCAAGGGCGGTATGAATCTGAACCGTGCGCCCTGGAACCTGCCAGCATTAAGAGCTCTGGTAGAAATGACCCAGGCACTGCACCAACAACCCGAGTTGCTGGGCGGCGTTCACGGCAACGGCGGTTTGGGTTACAAACAGGGTTTTGCCATTTTAGGTGGGAACCCTTAATCTGTTTCACTATCTAATAAGCTGAAATGTCATCAATCAACGGAGAAGACACCATGCGTTACGACGCTAAAACAACCACCTACAGCGATTCCCGGGCGATCAACCCCGAAGCCCAGAAGGTTTTGCGTAACACCTACATGCTGTTGGGCCTGACCCTGGCATTCAGTGCACTCACGGCCTTTTTTGCCATGAGCACTGGCCTGCGTCTGAACATCTTTGTCTTCTTTATCGGTGCCTATGGCCTGATGTTTTTGACCCACAAGCTGGCCAACTCGGCCTGGGGCCTGCTCAGTGTTTTCGGTTTCACCGGCTTTATGGGCTTGTCCATCGGCCCCATCCTGAATGCCTATATTGGCGCGGGCATGGGTGGTGTCGTGGTTTCTGCCCTGGCTATGACTGCGCTGGTTTTCTTTGGCCTGTCTGCCGTTGCGCTGATCACCAAAAAGGATTTCAGTTTCCTGGGTAAATTCCTGCTGGTCGGTGGCCTGGTTCTAATGGGTGGCGTAATTGCCAACCTCTTCCTGGGTCTGACTGGTCTGCACCTGGCCATAAGTGCCGGTTTTGTAATTTTCTCTTCCGCCCTGATCCTGTTTGAAACCAGCCAGATCGTCAATGGCGGCGAGACCAACTACATCCGTGCCACCGTGGGCTTGTTTGTTGCTATCTACAACCTCTTCCTGAGCCTGCTGTCACTGCTGGGTATGAGCAACGACTAAGCGCATGGCCCGTTTTGTTCTTAATATTTGCGGGGCGCCCTACGCCAGTGGGGCGCCCCTTTCCGCTTTAAGGTTTGCTCGCGCTGCACTGGCTGACGGTCATCAGATCGACAAGGTGTTTTTCTACCAGGAAGGCGTGCAACTGGCGACCCGTTTGGCTTGTCCGCCCCAGGATGAAATCCATCTGACCCAGGCCTGGCAGCAACTGGCCCAGGAACACCAGCTGGAATTACTCGTTTGTGTCGCAGCCGCTCTCAAACGCGGTCTGGTGGATCCCAAGGAAGCCCTGCGCCACGGGCTGGATACCAACAATCTGGCCGAGGGCTTTACCCTGGCTGGTCTGGGCGAGCTGATTGCCGCAATGGCGCAGGCCGACCGAACCCTGACGTTTACCTCATGACAAAGGCTCACTACGATTTACTGGTGGTCATGACGCAACCACCCCTGATTGGTGCTCAAAGCAAAGAAGCACTGGATACCGCGCTGGTCAGTGCTACCTTTGACCGCAAAACCGCCCTGGCTTTTGTGGGAGAAGGGGTTTTGCAACTGCTGCCCGACCAGCAGCCGGATCGCGTCGATAGCAAGGGCATTCAGGCCATGCTCAAGGCCCTTCCTCTGTATGATCTGGACGCTGTTTTTGTGCAGCAAACCAGCCTGGAAAGCCGAAAACTCAAGGCTGATGAACTCCTCTTGGAGGCAGAACCTCTCAGTGATACAGCCCTGGCTGATCTGATAGCCTCCAGCAACAACCACCTGGTGTTTTAAATGGCGACCCTGCATCAACTCAATACCAGCGACAAGGCTCAACTCTGCCTGCCCCTGCTGCGCCCGGGTGACAACCTGCTATTGATGGAAGCTGCTGTGAGCCTGTTAACTCAGGACCACTGGCTAAAAGAACTTCCCGAGTCCATCGAGTTATTGGCGCTGGAAGCCGATGTAGCGGCCAGAGGGCTGAGCCGCTTTCTTGGTGATGAAATCACACTACTCAAGGACAGTGACTGGGTGGCCAAAACACTGGAGGTGAAGAGTGTCTGCAGCTGGTAACCTCCCTCCCCTCGACCCTGAAGGCTATCTGATCCATCTTGAGGATTGGTCCGAAGAAGTCGCAGAAATCTTGGCCGCGCAAGAAGAACGCCAGCTAACACCGGCTCACTGGGAGATTCTTAAGCTGCTGCGCCAGTTTTATCAGGAATTTGAAATGTCGCCGGCCATGCGCCCTTTCAGTAAATACCTGCGCCAGCACCTGGGTGCTGATCAGGCCCGCAGCATTTATCTGATGCAATTATTTGGAGAAAGCCCGGCCAAGGAAGCAGCGCGGCTAGCAGGCTTGCCCAAACCGGATAACTGTCTTTAACATCGCCGGGTTACAGCTCCATCAGCTGTGCGGCTGCCTAGCGCGCCACGCCCAAGTAATTCTTATGGATAGGCCGTAGCGGTTTTCCTTCCTTCGCGGGTTGCAATACAATGTCCCTTAAATTTTTCATGCCTTTAAGCTTAACCAAGGAAACTCTATGACCGATAGTAAAAGGGTCGACAATCTTAACGTTGCTTCCCAGGAAATCCTGATCACCCCGGATCGTTTGAAAGACAAGCTGCCCCTGACCGAGGCTGCCGAACAAACCGTTCTTGAAGGCCGCCAGGTCATCCAGAAGATTCTGGATCGTGAAGATCCTCGCCTGTTCGTAGTGGTCGGCCCCTGCTCGATTCATGATGTCGATGCCGCACTGGATTATGCCGAGCGCCTGAAAAAGCTGGCAGAAAAAGTCGGCGACACCCTCTATCTGGTTATGCGCGTTTACTTTGAAAAACCTCGCACCACGGTTGGCTGGAAAGGCTTGATCAATGATCCCCACATGGATGATTCCTTCCAGATTGAAGAAGGCCTCAGCATTGGTCGCAAGCTGCTAGTGGATCTTTCCGAAATGGGCTTACCGCTGGCTACCGAAGCCCTGGACCCCATCTCTCCCCAGTATATGCAGGATTGCATTGCCTGGAGTGCCATTGGCGCGCGTACAACCGAATCGCAAACCCACCGGGAAATGTCCAGTGGCCTTTCCTGCCCGGTCGGCTTTAAAAATGGTACCGATGGCAGCCTGGATGTGGCCGTGAATGCTCTGAAATCCATGGCTCACCCCCACAACTTCCTGGGTATTAATAACGAAGGCCAGGTCGCGATTATCCGCACCAAGGGCAATAGCTACGGCCATGTCGTTCTGCGTGGTGGTAACGGCAAGCCCAACTATGATTCGGTCAGCGTCAAGCTGTGCGAGGCCGACCTGCACAAGGCAGGCCTGGTACAGAACATCATGATCGACTGCAGCCACGCCAACTCCAACAAGGACCCTGGCCTGCAGCCGCTAGTGCTAGACAATGTTACCCACCAGATCATGGATGGCAACGAATCCATCGTCGGCCTGATGATTGAATCCAACCTGGGCTGGGGCAATCAAAAGATTACTGAAGATAAAACCCAGCTGGAATACGGGGTGTCAGTCACCGATGCCTGCATCGATTGGGAAACCACCGAAAAGACCCTGACCGAAATGGCCGATAAACTGCGCCCGGTACTGGAAGAGCGCCGCCAAAGAGCTGCCAAAAATAGCTAAGGCTTTAATCTCCACTGGCAAGGCGGCAACCTCTGGTTGCCGCCTTATTTTTTGCTAAACTGCGTAGAAGATTTAAGTACTTGGAAAAATCATGCGCTTAACCCCCCAGCAGGCTACAAGCATCCAACACCTCTGCGCAGAGATCTTTGGCCAGGAAGTGTCTGTCAAAGTTTTCGGCTCTCGCCTGGATGACCAACTCAAGGGGGGAGATCTCGATCTCCTGGTAAAATCACTAAAGCCCATCCCGGAGCCAGCCAGAAAGTCGGCACTTTTGAGCACCCGAGTCAGTCGTCTACTCCAGGGGCGCAAGGTGGATGTCCTTCTGATCGCACCTAACCTGAAATATCTGCCCATCCACAGGATTGCTGAAGAGCAGGGAGAACTCTTATGAGCCGTGAAACTCTCAAGGAAAGATTGATCTTCTTAAAAAGAATTGCAGTAAAAGAAGCCGATTTGCTGAGCTTTACTGCCAACCGGCTTTTTGAAGGTGTAGATAGGGTTACCCCGGAAAGGGTCAAAGAATGGACTCAGGATAACCTGATTGCCGAACAACTGGATGCTTTTGTGGCGCGTTTTGGACGCTTGCAGGACACCCTGGGTGACAAGCTACTGCCGCAATTACTGGAGTTTCTGGGGGAACCCAAGGGAGCGGCAATCGATAACCTCGACAAAGCCGAGCGCTTTGGCTGGATCGAATCCAGCGAAAACTGGCTACTTAGTCGCCAGCTTCGTAACCAGATGATCCATGAATATATCGAAGATCCGGAAGTTTTAGCCGATGCTCTTCATCAGGGAAAAGCCCAGGTCAGTATGCTGACCCAGGCTAGCCAAAAACTGGTTGATGAGGTTTCCAAAAGAGCAGAAGACTGCTGATTAACCCTGATTCGTTAGTCCCTGGGCATCATCAATCAGTGGTTTTTCCTGGCTGGGTGGATTCAGTACTTCTGTACGGAAGCGAGCCAGCTTTTCATGCACCAATTCCTGGGTGCGTTCTGCATTGGCCTCTATCTCGCCGTCATAAACCTTAAAGCCCTTGAGAATATCCTTGGCCTCTTCAAAACCACGGTCAATAGCCGGTGCAATCACCGCCATATAACGATCCATCAGCTCTTCTTCGGATAGGTTGGGGTGCTGCTTTTTAAAGGTTTCAAAATAGCTGGTGGCACCAACAGCAATGCGCTCAGCAGTACGTTCAGGCGACCAGTAGTCTTCTTCACCTTCAACGGCTGCTGTAGATTCAGCCAGCTTATCCAGACTGAAGTTTTCATCACCCAGCTCTTTACGCAGAACGTCTTCGATCTGGGTTGCAACTTCCTGGTAGTTGATCTTTTGTGCATTGGAGGTGCTAGTGCGTGCCGCCTTGCCAAACATGCTGTTCAACAAACCCTGATTGGCTTCAACCTTGGCTTCGGCCTTACGTGCATTCCAATCTGTCCCTGATTCCTTACCCTCCAGTCCTGGTGCTTGTGCTGCTTTTTCCGCTTGCATTTCAACAGCTTTCGCCTGCGACGGGTTGGCCTGCCCCGGAGTCGTTAGCTGGCTGGAAGCAACAGCAAAATTATCATTTGACATAAAATTGCCCTCATAAGGAATTTTTTCTGGATATAGGGACATATCGGCTAATTTTAGCAAAACTTTACCGAACATGAATATTTTATTAACTATCCTAGAAAAACCAAGGACTTAGAAAAGGGTTAGGGAAGAGCAAAAAACACCCAGGGAACGCGAGATAATATAAAAATGGTATTTTTTTCTTCTAGATTCATAATGCGGGGTTCATGATCACCGACGATTGCAATCTGTAAGCCCTCCAAGCCTGTCGTTTGCAGTTCTTGCGCCAGCAAAGCAAAAAACTGCGCTTGAAGTTTTAGGTTACGACAGCTCTCTCCTGAAGGAATGTTAAAAGCACTGCAGTCAAAACGCTCGATAAAAAGGTCTCGGGCATCGTAGGTGGCGTGTGAATTCAAGGTTAACCAGTATACAAAGCGTCGACCCGGAAGATTCAGATAAGAAAAGGCTTCTGGCAACATATCGGGGTCACAAGCACCCGGAAAGGAATAGCATTGCCTTTCCCATTCCTTGTCTTCATAAAAAAGTGTGCTATCGAAGCCTACTTGCGGATACCAGGCATAGCGATCGTAAACGTTACTAGTTGCAGCGTGCATCGCTAGGCTGGAAAAGTTTCTTTGTGCGAGCTGCCGAGGCAGACAGGCCGTATAATCCCGATCTAAATCTTTAAGGTTGAAATGCTGGAGTTGCAATCCACAGAGTTCGCGAAATTCGGCAGCAACAGTCGCTCCGGTAAATAAGAAATTTCCATGCTCAAATTTAACAGCAGGCAAATCCAAAAGAGGTTGCAGTAGAGCTTCTTGTATTTGAGGGTTTTTAGGAACACCCCAGGATTCAGCGATAATAAACAGTATCTTATCTGTTGAGGGTTCATTGAAACTCATCAAGCGCGACAGGCTTTTTCCAGAGTAGGCTTTAAAGGGGTCAATTTCACCTTCAAACATTTGAGCAAAACCGGAAAAACGAGTTGCGACAAAGTATTCACTTTGACTTTGAACAAACATATCGGGATCTACATTGCGATGGTTTCGCTCATCATTAAATCCCGAGAGCTGTAAGAACAAATAGATAATAAGCAGCAGATTTAAAATAACTAAAGCGGGCAGACGTTTAGCATATTTCTGCAATCTGACCACCAGCCACCAGCTGGCAATCAAAAACAAACCTAAAAAAACCGTATACCACTGATAGGAAGCCGAGGTGAGAAAAAACATTTGCAGCAGGTACCAGGCATCGGTGACCCGTATAAAAGGAAATACCTGCACAAAGATGGCTAGTAGATCCAGGCTGACGAACAAACCGGTCAAGATTATCCCCACCCAGCGATATCCCAGCGCAAAAATAACCAACAGCAAAGCATAATCAAGGTTCAACCAGGGGCGAGGGACAGCTAGGTAAGAAGCAAGAAAGAAAAAAGGAAAATTAACAGCTACCAATACAGCGGCAGTTTTTAGCCAAATCTGCAATGACTGTTTCCCTGTCAACATACTAAAAAGCCACCTTCACTTTTTAAGCAAAAGTGGCTTTAAAATTATTGCTTAACTACCACTTGCAGTATTTGTGCAACCTTCAAGAGTTACACCAGCTTTATTGTAAGAACAACTCCAACCACCATCAGCAGCCCGAGTTAATGTTACAACGCCTTTTACCAAGGTGATTTCATTGCCACCTGAACCAGAAAGATTAATGGTGTCATTGGATCCATCTGCAGTTACTTCAGAACCCAAGTTGGACACTAACTGTGTCTCAGTAATAGAGGAACTACTGAATACTTCTGCATCAACAGCTGTTTGAAAAGCACGGACTGTTGAATAATCAGCAGTCACTTCTGCGCGCTCTACATACTTTTGATATTGAGGCACAGCTACAGCAGCCAGAATACCGATGATGGCAATGACCACCAGCAGTTCGATAAGAGTAAAGCCTTGTTGAGTTGCTTTCATTGGTTACTTCTCCATTAATGTCAGGGGCCTTGGGTGACTCTCCAGCTTCCCTGCGGGAAGGCTTGAGCTTACCTGCCAACTATGAAACACTTTGTTACTTAATGCAACCATGATTTCGATCAAGTCACACAAACACAAGAATAAAGTTACCTAGCCTAGGTTAGGTAGCCAATGTCATAATCAGTTCATTACCTTTAAGTTTCCCCCGTGCAAGGATTCCTGCTATATGGTGGACGTCTCCAACCCGCATGTTCTCAGTTCTTTATCCAAACGCCTGATTCGTGAAGGAATCCTGGATGAAGGAGAAGCCCTGGCGGCCCAGATTCAGGCTAAAGAAAATAACCAGTCTTACAGTCACTACCTGAATTCAACCGGTCATGTCGACAGTGATCAACTGGCCAATATCATTGCCGAAGAGTTTGGTCTGCCCTACATGGATCTTGAGGCTTTTGATCCCAAACTTTTCCCCAAAAAGCTGGTGGATGAAAGCCTGCTTCGCAAGCATCAGGCGCTGCCTCTGCTGCTGCGAGGAAATCAGCTGGCACTGGCATTGACGACCCCGACCAACCTGGCAGCTATTGATGAAATCCAGTTTCAAACGGGGTTGGTGGTCAATCCGGTGATTGTCTCCGAACCCAAGCTTCATCAGGTTCTGGAGGCCTCACTAGAAACGGATATCGGTGCCCTGGGCGATCTGGATGATGTTGAGCTGGAAGGCCTGGAAAGCGGTGAAACCAATCTGGTTGAAGAAGAATCCCTGGCTGATTCGGTGGGTGGCAAGGATGATGCTCCCATCGTCAAATTTGTGAACAAGATACTGCTGGATGCCATCCGCCGGGGAGCCTCGGATATCCATTTTGAACCCTATGAACACAGCTACCGGGTTCGTTGCCGGATTGATGGTATTCTGCATGAAATGACCCGCCCGCCTCTTTCTTTACGCGGCCGCCTAGCAGCTCGCCTGAAGGTTATGGCCAAACTGAATATTTCTGAAAGGCGTTTACCTCAGGATGGGGCCATTAAACTACGCCTGTCCAAGACCCGAGCCATTGATTTTCGTGTTAACACCCTCCCGACACTCTGGGGGGAAAAAATCGTACTGCGGATTCTGGATGCCAATGCCGCAAAAATGGGCATTGAGCAACTGGGCTTCGACCCCGATCAGCAGCAACTCTATGAGAAGGCACTGGCCAACCCCCAGGGCATGATTCTGGTCACCGGCCCTACTGGCAGCGGTAAAACCGTCACTCTTTACACTGGCCTGAACCTGCTCAACACCCCGGAGCGTAATATTGCCAGTGCTGAAGATCCCGTGGAAATCAATATGGAAGGGATCAACCAGGTCAATATCAATACCCGGGTGGGGCTGGATTTTGCCTCGGCCCTGCGAGCCTTTTTGCGTCAGGACCCGGATGTTGTCATGGTCGGGGAAATCCGTGACCTGGATACGGCTGAAATCGCTGTTAAAGCGGCCCAGACGGGGCACCTGGTGCTTTCCACCCTGCACACCAACTCAGCCTCGGCTACACTCAACCGCTTGATGAACATGGGAATCCCTCCCTACAACCTGGCGGCCTCGGTTCAGTTGATTATTGCTCAGCGCCTGGCGCGTCGCCTTTGCTCCAAGTGCAAAGCACCAACGGATCTACCCGTGGAAACCCTGCTGGAGCTGGGCTTTACCACAGAAGAGGTGGAAAACACTACTATCTATCAAGCTGTTGGTTGCAGCCAATGCACCAAGGGCTATAAAGGCCGCCTGGGGATTTATGAAGTGGTCAAAATCACTCCCGAGCTGGCCGATCTCATCATGCGATCCGGCAGTGCCCTGGAGATTAACCGGCTAGCCCGGGAGCAGGGCTTCAAAGACCTGCGCCAGTCCGGGCGACAGAAGGTATTGGCAGGTCTGACCAGCATTGATGAACTCACACGCGTCACCATGGAATAGGTTCCCCCTTATGGCTACCAAGAAACCACCCAAGATTCATCTCTACCATTGGGAAGGCACTAACGCCCGCCGTGAGCGCATCAAAGGCGAAATTGAAGCGGAAGACATCAACTTTGTTCGTGCCAAACTGAGAGAACAGGGGATTTCTCCCAAGCGCATTCGCAAGAAGTCGTCTTTTTCCCTGAAGCTGGGTGAAAAGGTCACTGCGCGCGATATCACCCTTTTTTCGCGCCAGCTGGCTACCATGATCAAGGCCGGAGTTCCTGTTGTGCAGGCTTTGACCATTACCATTGAAGGTCAAACCAAAAAGAAGATGCGTGATCTGTTGATTGATCTACGTGATCAGGTCTCGGCAGGTATTCCGGTCGCCCAGGCGCTACGCCGCCATCCGCTTATATTTGATGATCTTTTTTGCAGCCTGGTCGAAGCCGGTGAAGCCTCGGGTGCTCTGGAAGACATGCTGGAAAGGGTGGCCATGTACAAGGAGCGCATGGAATCCCTCAAGAACAAGATCAAAAAAGCCCTTTATTATCCAATTTTTGTCATGGTCATTGGTCTGGCCGTTGCTGCGCTGCTGCTGATCAAGGTAGTACCGGAATTTGAACGCATGTTTGCCAGCTTTGGCGCGGAACTGCCCGCCTACACCCAGATGGTAATCAACCTGTCCCGCTTTATGCAGGAATGGTGGTATCTGGTTTTTGGTAGTCTGGGCGTGGCCCTTTACCTGGTTTTTTTCTGGCGCAAGCGCTCGGAAACCTTTGCCTACAACCTGAGTAAGTTTACCCTGCGTCTGCCGATTGCCGGACAGCTTTTACATAAATCCGCGGTAGCGCGTTTTAGCCGTACCCTGGCCACCTCCTTTTCTGCCGGTGTACCTCTGGTGGATGCCCTGGATTCGGCTGGCAGCTCCACCGGTAATCTGGTTTATCGCAAAATCATCCATAACATCAAGGAGGATGTAGCGACCGGTCAGCAATTGAATTTTGCCATGCGTCAGGCGCGCATCTTCCCCACCATGGTTAACCAGATGGTGGCCATCGGTGAAGAATCCGGTGCCCTGGATACCATGCTGCTCAAGGTAGCCGAGTTCTTTGAAGAGGAAGTCAACACCATGGTCGACAGCATGACCAGCCTACTCGAACCTCTGGTGATTGCCGTACTCGGTGTCATTGTAGGGGGGCTGGTGATTGCCATGTACCTGCCTATTTTCCAGATGGGAAGCATCATGTAATGGATTTACTCGATCCTCTGGGCTTGGCAACCTGGCCAACCGGATTACAGCTGGCTTTTGCTGCTCTTTTTGGCCTGATACTGGGCAGCTTCCTGAACGTTGTGATTTACCGGCTGCCACTGATGCTGAGGCGCAGCTGGGGTGAAACCGATCTTCCCCAGCTCTCCCTATCCTGGCCCGCCTCTCACTGTCCGCAATGCCAGGCTCAGTTGCACTGGTACAACAATCTTCCTCTACTCAGTTGGCTGCTGCAAAAAGGTCGCTGCAGTGCCTGCCAGCAGCCCATCTCCCTGCGCTACCCGCTGGTGGAATTACTAGCAGGCCTGCTTGCTGTCGGGCTGATCTGGCGCTATGGATTCAGTCTTCAGGGACTGGCCTTGACCGGCTTTGCCCTGACTTTACTGGCTCTGGCAGCCATTGATGCCCAGACCCGACTGCTGCCGGATCACCTCACCCTGCCGCTGCTTTGGGCTGGTTTGATTTACCACTGGCTGTTTTCATCCGCCACCCTTTTTGATCAGGCTTTTGCCGGTGCCCTCTGGGGCTATTTGAGCCTCTGGTCTCTCTACTGGGTTTTCCGCTTGCTGACAGGTCGTGAAGGCATGGGCTTTGGTGACTTCAAGCTATTGGCTGCCCTGGGAGCCTGGCTGGGCGCCCCCGCTTTGGTGCCGGTGATTCTCCTGGCCTCCTTGTCCGGATTGATCACGGCTGCGTTGGGTAAAGCCACAGGCCAGATGAACAGCAGCAGCCTGCCTTTTGGCCCCCACCTGGTGGTGGCAGCTCTGGCACTCTTGCTGGGTGGCCGTGAGCTGGCTGGCTGGTTACAACTGACACCCTGGCTGGAGATGACCCGCTGGGCGTTCTGATTCGAAGGGGGTGTTATGCCCAAGATATTTGAGTACTTTGGAATCATCCTGCTTTTCTATAGTAATGAGCATGAGCCCGTCCATGTCCACGGCAAGTATCAGGGTCATGAATCCAAAGCTGAATTTATTCTGGTCAATGGACAGATCAAGGACATCCTGATTAAAGCAGTTAAGGGCCGCAAGCCCTTGCCACCAGCTCAGCTACGTGATTTCAAATCCTTTACAGCCGTTTATGCTGATGAGATAGTAGCCAAATGGGTTGATTACTTTGTCTATCATCGCCAATTTGAGTGTCAGCGCATTGATGAGAAAGTGAAATGATTGAAGAAAGTGTACCCCTGAGTATTGAAAAAGCAGAGCAGATTGCTGAGTACCGCCTGAGGCTGTACTTCAGTGATGGTCATATTCAGGAAGTTGACCTGGAGAACTTCCTGTTTTCATCCACCAACCCTCATATCCAAAAATACCAGGACCCTGAAGTTTTTGCCGGTTTTGAAATCAGTGATGGTGATCTGCAATGGAATGACTATGATCTCTGCTTTTCACTGGAAGACCTCTACGAGAATAAAAATCTGGGCAACAAGAAGCACTCTGCTGCCTAAGCTTGTCACACTTCTGAATTACTACCCCGCGCCCAGGTGGCATCCAGTTGCCTCAAGTGACGCAGTTTCTCTGCAATCCTGATTTCCAGTCCCCGCTCCACCGGCTGATAAAAACGTGTCACGCCCATCGCCTCGGGAAAATAGTTTTCTCCGGCAGCATAGCCTTCAGGTTCATCATGGGCATAGCGGTATTCATGACCATAGCCCAGATCTTTCATCAGGCTGGTCGGTGCATTGCGCAAATGTAGTGGCACCTCGTAGCTGGGCGAGTTTTTAACCGTCTGCATGGCGGCGTTATAAGCCTTGTAAACGGCATTGGATTTGGCAGCTACAGCCAGGTACACCACAGCATGAGCTATCGCCAATTCACCTTCGGGACTGCCCAAACGAGTCTGAACATCCCAGGCATTCAGCGCCAACTGCACCCCGCGCGGGTCCGCATTACCGATGTCTTCACTGGCCATGCGTACAACCCGTCGGGCGATATACAGGGGATCACAACCGCCATCCAGCATCCGGCACATCCAGTAGAGAGCCGCATCAGGATCGGAGCCACGCACGGATTTATGCAGGGCAGAAATCTGGTCATAAAAGGCTTCGCCACCCTTATCAAAACGCCTCAGGCTTTCCTGGACCACCTCGGCCACGGTTTTTTCCGTAATCTGCCCGTTTTCAGCCAGATCGGCGGCAATTTCCAGAAAGTTTAAAGCCCGTCGGGCATCACCATCGGCAGCCCTTGCCAATACCAGCAGGGCGTTTTCGTCAGCTTGCAGTTGTTGCTGACCCAGCCCTCTCTCCGGCTCCTGCAAACCTTCTTGCAGGAGTCTTAACAACACCTCTTCACCCAGAGACTTGAGCACGTAAACCCTGGCCCGCGATAAAAGAGCCGAATTCAACTCAAAGGAGGGGTTTTCTGTGGTGGCTCCGATAAATACAAAAAGCCCTTCCTCGATATAAGGCAGAAAGGCATCCTGCTGGGATTTATTAAAGCGGTGCACCTCATCGACAAACAAGAGCGTGGGTTTGCCGGTAAACTCCTGGTGCTCCCTGGCTTCGACCACGGCCGCACGGATTTCCTTGACCCCACTCATAACCGCAGAAAGGCTGGTATAGCGAAGCTGACCCTGTTCGGCCAACAGGCGCGCCAGGGTGGTTTTGCCGACCCCCGGCGGGCCCCAGAAAATCATGGAGTGGAGCTGTCCCGCCTCCAGCGCCTGGCGCAGGGATTTATCCGGACCCAGCAGATGCTCCTGACCCAGAAATTCACCCAGATCACGGGGGCGCATACGCGCGGCCAGTGGCTGCCAACCGGGAGTTGCTTGTGCAAAAAGATCTTCGGACATAGGAAAGAGGCTGATTTCTTTATCCGTTGTTGTCGCTATTCAGCGAAGGGTCACGAATCACATCCACGCCTTCAGGCGGGGTAAAATCGAAAATGGCCGGGTCCAGGCTTTGATTGTATTGCGGGTTAATCAGATCAACCCGGGTCTTCTGCCCCAGGCTGTCAACCAGACGTAACGCCCTGATCTGTCCCTCCTCAAAGTAGAGGTTCATTTCTTCAAACAGGCTTTCCTCGCCGCGGGGCACCAGGGTAAAACTTTCTTCTATTTGCCCCTCAGTATAGGTGATCTGGAAGTGTTCACTCAGTTGTGACGCCTCGCCCGAAAGTATCAGGGCAGGCGTGGCGACCTGGCGTTGATCCAGGGGTTGTTGGGTCACCTGTTCCAGATCCGGATCATAGAGCCACAGGGTTTCGCCATCGGTCACCAGAATTTCCGGAAAAGGAAACTGCGTCTCCCAGTAGAAACGCCCCGGCTTTTGCAAACGCATGATGCCACGGGTTTCCTGTAAACGCTGCCCACTGGCATCCAGCAGCTGCTGTTCAAACTCGGAGGCCACCGTTTCCAGGTTTTCCAGGTAGGTTTCCAGGCGAGCTTCAGGAGAAGTCGCTGCATGCAGTGGCTGAACCAGAAAAACAAGCACCACGAGAAGAATCAAGCGTTTAAACATAAGGTTCCTTGTTGAATGATGATCAGGAAGCCTCCGATCAACCTAATGAGTGCAAAAGTTAATCAGCGCTTTCCAAGCTAAATAGACCTAATCCCCGACTAGCAGTTCCCGCTGACCATTCGCCTGCAAGGGCGAAACCAGACCAGCTCTTTCCATGGCATCCACCAGCCGGGCGGCCCGGTTATAACCTATCTTGAAGCGTCTCTGCACAGCAGACGTTGAGGCTCGGCGGCTTTCTATCACAAAGGCCACGGCCTCATCATAGAGAGGATCGGATTCATCATCGCTATCCTGGCCTTCCGCTTCCAATCCGGCCAGGCTGGCGGCTTCCACATCCCCGGATAGAATGGCTTCTTCGTAGTCCGGCGTGCCTCTTTGCTTCCAGTCCTCAACCACACGATGAACTTCATCATCATCGACAAAGGCTCCATGCACCCTTTCCGGTTGAGGCGCCCCCGTGGGCAGAAAGAGCAGATCGCCATTGCCCAGTAGCTGTTCAGCACCGCCTTGATCGAGAATGGTGCGTGAATCAATTTTACTGGAGACCTGATAAGCCACCCGGGTGGGGATATTGGCCTTGATCAGGCCGGTAATTACATCCACCGAAGGACGCTGGGTTGCCAGAATCAGGTGAATCCCGGCAGCACGTGCTTTTTGGGCCAGGCGTGCAATCAGCTCTTCCACCTTCTTGCCCACCAGCATCATCATGTCGGCAAATTCGTCAATCACCACCACGATATAAGGCAGGGGTTCCAGATGACCCGGTTCACCCAGCTCAGGATCAGCCAGAGGGTCTTGAACCCGGTTACCGGCGCGCTCGGCTTCTTGTAACTTGGCATTAAAACCACTGATATTGCGCACCCCCAGGGCGGCCATCAGTTGGTAGCGTTTTTCCATCTCGGCTACACACCAGCGCAGGGCATTGGCGGCTTCTTTCATGTCGGTGACCACAGGAGCCAGTAGATGTGGAATGCCTTCATACACGGACAGTTCCAGCATCTTGGGATCTATCATGATCAGGCGCAATTCTTCAGGGGTTCTTTGCAGCAGCAAAGACAGGATCATGGCATTGACGCCCACGGATTTACCCGAGCCGGTGGTCCCCGCAACCAGCAGGTGGGGCATCTTGGTCAGATTGGCCACTACAGGATTACCGGCAATATCCTGACCCAGCGCCAGGGGAAGAGGATGCTTGTCTTGGGTAAACACTTCATGATCCAGGACTTCGGTCAGGCGGATCAGCGCCCGCTTGGCGTTGGGCAGTTCGATACCGATGGTGGACTTACCCGAGATGACCTCCACCACTCGAACACTGGGCACCTTGAGGGCACGAGCCAGATCCAACGCCAGATTGGCCACCTTGCTGGATTTCACCCCTGCAGCCAATTCCAGCTCAAAACGGGTAATCACTGGGCCTGGATGGGCATCCACGACCTCGGCCTTAACCCCAAATTCGATCAGGCGTTGCTGCAGAAGCTCCCCCAGATCCACCAGTTCATCAGCCGTAAAACCGGCTTGCTGGGGCTGACGAGCATCCAACAGACCCAGACCGGGTTTTTCGCCTTCCACTGGAGCCTGGGAAGCTGGCCGCGTTGGCTGTAGATCCCGTGCAGTGACCAGACGGGGTTCATTTTTATCGCCAGCAGGGTTCAAAGATAATTCCGGTTCAGCTGGCTCATCCTGTTCATCAAATCCCAGGCGCGGCTCTTCCAATACCTTGTTTTTCTTTACCGGAGCCGAGGGCTTGGGAAGCTTTTCCTGAAGCCCGGCCAGCCAGCCGGTATTATCCTGAATAGCCTTTTCGGGCTGTTGGTAATAATCCTTTTTTTCCTGACGTCTAGATTTTTCGGCCTGCCACCAGAGCTGACGAATTTTTTCACCGGCTGCAATCAGTAGGTGGCCGGTTTCATCCATAATCATCAACCACGACCAGCCGGTGACCAGAGAAAAACCGGCAATACAGGCTGCCAGAAAGATCAGGGTAGCGCCCAGGTGACCCAACAGGGGACGTGTCAGACTCGCCAGGCTTTCTCCCAGGATGCCGCCGGCACCATAGGACCAACCTGTTTCGGAAGCATAAAAGTGCAAGGCCGCCAGACTGGAGAGGCTCACTAATAACAGCAGAAAACCGGAAAATCGCAGTGAGGGGATAAAAGGATCCCAGTGTTCCTGCTGCCAGGGTTTACGCAATACCTGAATGGCCAGATGAATCAGCGACATAGGGAGTAGCCAGGCACTGGCACCAACCAGTGACAAGAGCACATCAGCCAGCCAGGCACCGCTCAAGCCCATTAAATTGCTGGCCGGTATCTGAGCCGTTGTACTCCAACCCGGATCCTTGGGATTGAAACTAAACAGGGCCAGCGCCAGCATACTACCCACCAGCACCAGGCTCAGGGCACCGGCTTCATGTAAAACCTTGCGCAAACGACTGCTCAGATGGGCTGAGTCGGCTGAAGTTACTGTTTTGTCCTGATCACTCACTGGCGATTCCATTTGGTTGGGGGTGGCCTCCTGTCAAGTAACCGGCCTGGGTATCCCCGCTTGTTGATGACTGGGTGAAAGTCTTATCATAACGCATTGAAGCTGGATAGATCTGCACCCTCCACTGTAAAAGGCCCCTTTATGCTGGAAATCTGGCAACTGGATGATGAACTCTGGTTTCCCCCTGTTGATCAGGCACTGGAAGAACCCAATGGCCTTCTTGCAGTCGGTGGTGACCTCTCGCCCCAGCGCCTGCTTCTAGCGTATAGCCGGGGGATTTTCCCCTGGTTCAGCGAAGGTGAACCTCTGCTTTGGTGGTCACCTGCCCCGCGCATGGTGCTCTTCCCCAACGAGGTTCATGTCAGCCGCAGCCTGCGCAAGCGCATGAAGCGTGGTGATCTGGAAGTGACTTTTGACCAGGATTTTGCCCAGGTGATCCATCTTTGTGGTGAAGTACGCCGCTACCGTGAAGGCACCTGGATCACGCCAGGCATGGAATTAGCCTATAATGAGTTACATCAACAGGGTTATGCGCATTCTGTGGAAGTCTGGCAGGGCGATCAGTTGGTTGGTGGTCTTTATGGTTTGGCATTAGGTCGGGTGTTTTTCGGAGAATCCATGTTCAGCCGTATCACTGATGCTTCCAAGATTGCATTGGTCAGCCTGGCCCGAAAACTGGAAGCCCTGGACTTTACCCTGATTGATTGCCAAGTCTATTCCCCGCATCTGGCCAGTCTGGGAGCGCGGGAATTAGAAAGAAATGAGTTTTTGCGTTTATTGCAGCAAGGAGTTGAGGTGTGACCAGCCCTAGTCCCGGTGAAGAGGTTTTCTCTCTACGTTTTTACCAAACCATGCCGCACACTTGCAGCTATCTTCCCAACCGTGAGGCGACCACGCTGTTTCTGGACCCCCAGCAGCCTTTGACGCAGGATGTCTATGACAGCCTCTCCCAGGTAGGTTTCCGCCGCAGTGGACGTCACCTCTACCGTCCCCATTGCCAAAACTGCAATGCCTGTCAATCGGTGCGTATCCGGGCCGAAGACTTTCAGCCCAACCGCCAGCAGCGCAAGGTCTGGAATCGTAACCAGGATTTAACCACCTGGGTGGTTGAGGCTCAATTCAAGGAGGAATACTACGATCTCTATGAGCACTACCTGGAAGTACGGCATGCTGATGGTGACATGTATCCTCCCTCAGTCGATCAGTTCCGTAGTTTCTTACTGCTTAATGCATCCTGGGCACGCCTGGTCGAGTTTCGAGACCCCGATCATCGCCTTCTGGCGGTGGCCGCCATGGATCGGCTAAATGCCGGTCTATCGGCGATCTACACCTTTTATGCGCCGGAAGAAAAGCGGCGAAGCCTGGGTGTTTATGCCATTCTCTGGCAGATTGAGCTGGCCAAGAAACTGAACCTGCCTCACGTCTATTTGGGCTATTGGATTCAGGATTGCCAGAAAATGAATTACAAACAGAATTACCAGCCTCTTGAAATTCTGCAACAACAGGAATGGGTTCCCTTTCATCCAGAAGAAAACCGCTAACAAGCGGAAATTTTGCGCTTTCCTGAAAATTCAGGCAAAATACTGGCGATTTTTTATTCTGGCAAAATTTAAACAGCCAATTCAGAGGTTCTTACCGAATGGCAAAAGAAGACCATATTGAAATGGAAGGCGTCATTATTGATACGCTTCCCAATACCATGTTTCGTGTTGAGCTTGAAAACGGCCACGTGCTGACTGCGCATATTTCCGGAAAAATGCGTAAAAACTACATTCGCATCCTGACCGGTGACAAGGTCAAGGTCGAGCTGTCTCCTTATGACCTGACCAAGGGCCGCATCACCTACCGCGCCCGTTAATCAGTAGCAGCTTAGCTAATAAAAAACCCCGCCGCAGCGGGGTTTTTTGTTGTTGCCTTGCAGGCATCAAACGGCGCCTTCTTCTTCCGGCTCGGCAGCGGCTTCAAACTCCAGCTGCAGATCTTCACTGTCACTGGATTTGGCCGTGACATGCACGGTGCCGCCTTTCTCCGACAGCTCGCCAAAGAGAATGGCTTCGGCCATGGGTTTCTTGATTTTCTCCTGAATCAAGCGGGCCATGGGTCTTGCACCCATCGCCTGATCATAGCCTTTTTCTGCCAACCAGGCTCTGGCCTTGTCATCCACATCCAGTACCACCCGCTTGTCATCCAGTTGGGCTTGCAGTTCAACCAGGAACTTGTCGACCACATTTTTGATGACTTCGGTATCCAATGCCTTGAACTGAATCACAGCATCCAGACGGTTGCGGAATTCCGGCGTAAAGAAGTTACGCAGTGCCTCCATACCATCAGTGGAATTGTCCTGCTTCTTGAAGCCGATCGAGCGCTTGTTGAGCACCTCGGCTCCGGCATTGGTGGTCATCACCAGAATTACATTGCGGAAATCGGCTTTGCGGCCGTTGTTATCCGTCAGAGTACCGTGATCCATCACCTGCAACAGCAGATTAAAGACTTCCGGATGGGCTTTTTCAATCTCATCCAGCAGCAGAACACAGTGAGGATTCTTGGTAATGGCTTCGGTCAGCAAGCCACCCTGGTCATAACCGACATACCCGGGAGGTGCACCAATCAAGCGGGATACGGTATGCCGCTCCATGTACTCGGACATGTCAAAGCGCACCAGCTCTATGCCCAGCGTACGTGCCAGCTGCTTGGTCACCTCGGTTTTACCCACCCCGGTAGGACCAGCAAACATGAAGGCACCAATGGGTTTCTCGGGTGATTTAAGACCCGCCCGTGACAGCTTGATGGCATTGGACAAGGCTTCGATCCCCTGATCCTGGCCAAACACCAGCATCTTGAGATCCCTTTCCACGTTACGCAGCACTTCCTTGTCATTGGTGGACACGGTTTTCGGTGGAATGCGGGCAATCTTGGATACAATCGCCTCTACTTCCGCCATGCTGATCACTTCAACCCGTTCGTCTTCGGGCAGTAGCTGTTGGTAAGCTCCCGCTTCATCAACAACATCAATTGCCTTATCGGGCAGGTGACGATCATTGATATAGCGTGCAGCCAGACGAGCAGCCGTTTCCAAGGCCATATCATCGTATTTCAGATGATGGTGCTCCTCGAAGCGGCTCTTGAGCCCCTTGAGAATGGCGATGGTGTCTTCCACGCTGGGTTCGACCACATCGATTTTCTGGAAACGCCGAGCCAGAGCACGGTCCTTTTCAAAAATTCCGCGAAATTCCTGGAAGGTCGTGGAGCCGATGCAACGCAGCTCACCGCTGGAGAGCATGGGCTTCAGCAGATTGGAGGCATCCATCACTCCACCCGAGGCAGCACCCGCACCGATGATGGTGTGGATCTCGTCAATAAAGAGGATGGCATTGTCCTGCTTTTTCAATTCGTGCAGCAGGGCCTTGAGGCGCTTCTCGAAATCACCGCGGTACTTGGTACCTGCCAGCAAAGCACCCAAATCCAGTGAATAGACGACCGCATCGGCAATGACTTCCGGTACTTCACCATCGACAATGCGCTTGGCCAGACCTTCGGCAATGGCTGTTTTACCCACACCGGCTTCACCCACCAGCAGGGGGTTATTTTTACGGCGACGCGCCAGCACCTGAATGGTTCTTTCCACTTCATGATCGCGACCCACCAAAGGATCGATACGACCAATACGGGCCTGTTCATTCAGGTTGGTAGAAAAACTGTGTAGTGGATGATTGGAGCTGACGCCTTCGGCAGCCTCCTCCTGATCATGACCCAGCATGCCGTGATCCTGTTCGGGATCGTCAGACACCTTGGAGATTCCATGAGAGATGTAATTGACGACATCTACCCGAGCGATATCCTGCTGTTTGAGGAAATAAACCGCCTGGCTTTCCTGTTCACTGAAAATAGCAACCAGGACATTGGCACCAGTGACTTCACTTTTACCGGAAGACTGAACGTGGAACACAGCCCGCTGGAGCACCCTCTGGAATCCCAGAGTGGGTTGCGTTTCCCGGTCGACATTATCTTCGGGAATAAGCGGCGTTGTGGCATTGATAAAATCATCGAGATCTCTGCGGATCTCCCCCAGATCTGCACCGCAAGCCTTCAGCACCTGAGCAGCAGACTCGTTATCCAACAAGGACAGCAGCAGATGCTCGACGGTCATGAATTCATGACGTTGGCGTCTTGCCAGGGTGAACGCCTCATTCAGCGTATGTTCAAGATCTTTGCTAAGCATGAGCCTACCCTCACTTACCCGCCTGGGAACCAATTTTGATTTCTAGTGGACTCGGAGCTTTGATCTCAGGTCTCACTCGTCCGCCACTTCTACGTTGCACATTAATGGATGCTGGTTCTCGCGAGCGAAATCGACCACCAGCGCTGCTTTGGTTTCTGCGACATCCCTCGTGAAGACTCCGCAGACGGCTTTGCCTTCCGTATGTACGGTCAACATCACCTGCGAAGCTTTTTCCATGTCCATATGAAAAAAACGGATCAATACTTCCACCACAAATTCCATGGGCGTAAAGTCATCGTTCAACATGACAACCTTGTACAGCGGTGGCTTCTTGATCTGGGGCTTGGCCGTTGCTGTCGCCAAGCCATCATCCTCATACGGATCGCTATCATCATTTCCTGAAACCCGAGAAGAGGTTATCCTCTCCGCTGCCAACATCGATGACTTCAACTGCTCAATCCTCTTTTCGTCAATTCTTTACTTTATACTCAAGCTTAGTCACTGAATCGGCGGATAAATTCCATCCGCCTTGCAAACTAGCACTGTCATTTCACTGGTATTAACTAGAAAATAGGGATGTTTTGGTAAAATCACAAGTGAAGACACCAAAAAAACACAAGCGGACAATCCATGAGTGACCTTTATTTGTTCTACAAGCCCTGGCAGGTGCTTTCCCAGTTTACCGATGACAAGGGGCGCCGTACCCTGGCTGATTTTATAAAAACCCCGGATATCTATCCGGCCGGGCGCCTGGATTATGATTCCGAAGGCCTGTTGCTGCTTACTGGTGACGGGGAACTTCAGGCCCGTATCACCCATCCTGAATTCAAACTCCCCAAAACCTATTGGGTACAAGTGGAAGGGCAAATCACCCAGGAAGCTCTGCAAGAATTGAGCCGAGGGGTGGAATTGAATGACGGACGTACCCGTCCCGCCAAGGCCCGCTTAATGGAAGATCCAGGACTGCCTCCACGCGAAGAGCCGGTGCGCCCTCGCCCGGGCAAGGGCACCAGTTGGATTGAAATCACCCTGATCGAAGGCCGCAATCGTCAGGTGCGACGTATGACAGCCCATGTTGGTTTTCCCACACTGCGCTTGCTACGCTGGTCCATTGGTAACTGGTCACTGCAGAATATGAAACCGGGCAAAATCAAGCAGACTCGGGTACATCTGCCCAGCAAAGAGCGCAAGGTCGCTCTCAAGCCACGTAAAAAAGGTATAAAGAAGGAGGCCAAATGAGCCGTTGGACCCCCAACTCCACCGTTGCCACCCTGGTTCACGATGGCGAGCGCTTCCTGCTGGTCGAGGAATATGATCGCATCTCCCAGCCGGGCAAACCGGTTCTCAACCAACCGGCCGGTCACCTGGAAGAGGATGAATCCCTGATCGAAGCTGCTGAGCGGGAAACCCTGGAAGAAACCGGCTGGCTGGTGGAAATCCAGTCCTACCTGGGGCTTTACATCAACACTGCACCCAATGGCATCACCTACCATCGGCATTGTTTTATCGCCCGGCCTTTGTCGGAAGTGCCTGGAGCCCAACTGGATGATGGCATCATCGGCCCCCAGTGGCTGACGCTGGAAGAACTTGAACAGGAAGAGCGCCAGGCACGTTTGCGCAGCCCCATGGTACTCCCCTGCTGTCGAGACTTTTTAGCAGGACAAAGCTACCCGCTGGAGCTGATTAAGGACTTTCGTTAGGGTATAATCCTGCTTTTTTAACCAGCGGAGATTCCTGTGCCCCAGGCGACTGCCATGCCTACATCCGATCCTGCATCCACCCGTGTCATCGTCGGCATGTCCGGCGGTGTAGATTCGTCGGTATCCGCCTTGCTGTTGTTGCAGCAAGGCTATCAGGTTGAAGGCCTCTTCATGAAAAACTGGGAAGAGGACGATGGAACGGAATACTGTACGGCCAAGGAAGACTTTGCCGATGCTCAGGCCGTCTGTGACAAACTCGGTATCAAGCTGCACGCAGCCAATTTTGCGGCTGAATACTGGGATTTTGTGTTTGAACACTTCCTTGCTGAATACCAGGCTGGACGCACCCCCAACCCGGATATCCTCTGTAATCGCGAAATCAAGTTCAAAGCCTTCCTGGAATACGCCCAGTATCTGGGAGCAGACCTGATTGCCACCGGCCATTATGTTCGTCGGGGCTGGGATGATCAGGCTGAAAAGGCCCTGCTGTTGCGAGGCCTGGATACCAATAAGGATCAAAGCTATTTTCTGCATGCCGTGGGCCACAAGGAAATCGGCCTGACTCTTTTTCCTGTTGGCGAATTGGAAAAACCCCGCGTTCGACAGCTGGCCGAAGAACACGACCTGGTCACGGCCAAGAAAAAGGATTCCACCGGCATCTGCTTTATCGGCGAAAGGCGCTTCAGTGATTTTCTTAAACGCTATCTGCCCGCACAACCCGGCGAGATCATCACCGATACTGGCCAGGTTATCGGCGAGCATGCCGGCCTGATGTACTACACTCTGGGACAGCGTCAGGGTCTGGGCATTGGCGGTGTCAAAGGCTATCCGGACGCCCCCTGGTTTGTCGCAGGCAAAAATCTGGAGACCAACCAGCTGACCGTGGTTCAGGGCGAAGATAACCCTCTGCTATTTACCGATGGCCTGATTTCCTCAGCCCCTGATTGGGTGGCTGGCCAGCCTCCTGCCCAGCAGTTGTCCTGCACGGCCAAGGTTCGCTACCGCCAGGAAGATCAGGAATGCCACCTTGAGGTGCTGGATTCAGGTCAGTGCCGGGTGACCTTTACCCATCCGCAAAGAGCCGTAACCCCCGGCCAGTCGGTCGTTTTCTATCAGGGCGAGGTTTGCCTGGGTGGCGGGGTTATCGAAGAAACTTTTTTACAAAAAAGGTGAAGTAAGCATGAATAATCTGGATGCTGGTAGGCGCCAAACCCTGGCTCTGGCCGGGGTACTGCAAGCGGCCCAGCTAGTGCATGAAATGGCGCAACGCGGCCTGGTTGACCAGCACACCTTTGCTACCAGCATTGAAAGCATCCTGGTCACCGACCCGGAAACTTTCGAGGAAATTTACGGCGGTGATCTTTTCAATCTGCGCCCTGGTGCCTCAGCCCTGCGCAAAATCCTGCTCAAAAAGAAGGATATTCACCCCAATATTTTACGTTATGCGGTGGGCATTCTGGTTCTGCAAACCAAGCTCAGCAAGGACAAGGCCATGCTCACGGCTCTGGGCGAGCGGCTGAATGCTATCCAGGCCCAGGCCCAGCATTTTAATCCCACTCATGAAAACATAGTCGCTGCGCTGGCTGGACTCTATCAGGATACCCTGAGCACCTTTTCTTTTCGGGTTCAAGTCCAGGGTGATCCCCAGATACTGCAGCAGCAGGTCTATGCCGATAAAATCCGGGCACTGCTTCTGGCCGGTGTGCGCTCAGCCATGCTCTGGCAGCAGGCAGGCGGTAAACGCTGGAAACTGATTTTTGCCCGCAAAAGACTGCTGCGCGATCTGGATCAACTCGGCTTCAAAAGCTGATCGACGAGACCACCTATCTCCTTTAACCCAAGATTTAACTAACCAACGAACTGGAACTCTTCATGTCACTTGACCAACTGACCGCCTTGACTGCTATTTCTCCTGTTGATGGCCGCTACGGCAGCAAAACCACTGCCCTGCGTGAACATTTTTCCGAATACGGCCTGATCCGGGCCCGGGTGGAAGTGGAAGTCCGCTGGCTGCAGCGTCTGGCTGAACACCCTCAAATCAGTGAAGTACCAGCCCTCTCGGCCGAAGCGACACAACTGCTGGACCAGCTGGTGGCCAATTTCTCGGTCGAGGATGCCGAAGCGGTCAAGGCCCATGAGCGAGTAACCAATCACGACGTTAAGGCCGTTGAATACTTTATCAAGGACAAGATCGAAGTCCTCCCCGAACTCAAGGCCATTACTGAATTTGTGCACTTTGCCTGCACCAGTGAAGACATCAACAACCTCTCGCATGCCCTCATGCTCAAAGGCGGCCTGCAGAAGGTTCTCCTGCCCAGCATGCGCGAAGTAGCCGAAGCCATTCGCAGCCTGGCCCACGCCAATGCCGAAGTCCCCCTGCTCTCCCGCACCCATGGTCAAACCGCCAGCCCTTCAACCCTGGGCAAGGAAATGGCCAATGTCGTCTATCGTCTGGAGCGCCAGCTGGCCCAACTGGAAAGCGTAGAGCTGCTGGGTAAAATCAATGGTGCCGTAGGCAACTACAATGCCCACCTGAGTGCCTACCCGGAGATTGACTGGCAGGCCAATGCCAAAACCTTTATCGAGCAGCTGGGCCTCAGCTGGAATCCCTACACCACCCAAATCGAACCTCACGACTATATTGCCGAGCTCTTCGATACCCTGGCCCGTTTTAACACCATCCTGATCGATTTTGACCGGGATATCTGGTCGTACATCTCCCTGGGTTATTTCAAGCAGAAGACCATTGCCGGTGAAATCGGCTCTTCCACCATGCCTCACAAGGTCAACCCCATCGACTTTGAAAACTCCGAGGGCAACCTGGGTATTGCCAACGCCCTCTTTGATCACCTGGCTGCCAAGCTGCCCATCTCCCGCTGGCAGCGCGACCTGACTGATTCGACTGTTCTGCGCAATCTGGGTGTAGGCCTGGGCCACAGCCTGATTGCCTACCAGGCCAGCCTTAAAGGCATCAGTAAGTTGGAAACCAACCCCGAGCGCCTAGCAGCCGATTTGAATGCCGCCTGGGAAGTTCTGGCTGAGCCCATCCAAACAGTGATGCGTCGCTACGGCATTGAAAAACCCTATGAAAAGCTGAAAGAGCTGACTCGCGGTAAAACCATCGATCAGGCCGCCATGACCGCCTTTATCGATACCCTGGCCCTGCCGGAAGAAGCCAAAGACGAGATGAAAAAGCTCACCCCCGCTAACTATCTGGGCAATGCCATCGCCCAGGCCAAGGCCATTTAATATGCAAACGCGACTTCTCGGTCAGCTTTCAGTTGAAGAATTTCTGCGCGACTACTGGCAGAAAAAACCATTGCTCATCCGTCAGGCCCTCCCGGGGTTTCAGCCCCCGCTGGATATCAATGAACTGGCCGGACTGGCCTGCGAAGAAACCGTGGAGTCGCGAATTGTGATGGAACAGGGGCCGGAAGGTCCCTGGCAACTGTTTAACGGGCCCTTTGAAGAAAGTTTCCTACAAGAGTTGCCATCCAAAGACTGGACGCTACTGGTTCAGGCTGTTGACCAACTCCTGCCCGAAGTAGCTGAGCTACTTAAGGATTTTGATTTTCTGCCACGTTGGCGCCGGGACGATATCATGATCAGCTACGCACCACCGGGTGGTAGTGTCGGCCCGCATATTGACTACTATGATGTCTTCCTGCTCCAGGCCAGTGGACAAAGGCGCTGGCAATTGGGTCAATTCTGTGATGAAAGCACTCCACTGCGTCAGGACACCTCCCTGAAAATCCTGACTGATTTTCAGGCCGACCCCGAAGCCGATTGGGTGCTGGAACCAGGTGATCTACTCTATCTGCCACCACAACTGGCTCATTGGGGCACTTCGCTGAGTGAAGACTGCACCACCTGGTCGGTCGGTTTTCGTGCCCTGAGTGCCGAAGAAATCCTCTGCGGGGCTGCTGATTTTGTCGGTGAAAAACTTCAGGAAGATCAACGCTACACCGATGCGGATCTGGAACCTCTGCAGCATCCGGCCGAAATCGATGCAGCAGCCGTCTCGCGTTTACGCCAATTGTTGCTGGAGGTGATCGACCAGCCTGCAGCCATCAATGAATGGTTTGGCCGGGCCATGACCCAAACCAAGTATCCAGATCAACTCTTGCCCCCGGAAGAACCCTGGCAGCCTGAAGACTTGCAGGCGCTGGTGGCTGAAGTGGATAGCGGGGATGCCTCTCCACTACTGCGAATTGCTGAAGGTAGTCGCTTGGCTTTTCGTGCCGGCGATGAGGGTCGTTGGTTGTTTGCCGATGGCGAAGCCTGGCCCTATAGCGAAGAGCTACAAGGCTGGGTCGAGGATCTTTGCCGCTGTTACCAGCTGGATGCTGCCCTGATTACCACCGCCTTGAAACACCCCGAAGCCAGGGATCTCTTGCTGCAGCTGATCAATCAAGGCAGTATCTATGCTGAACAGGAAGAAGACAGCGACTGATTGATGTTGCAGGAAATACGGCAATGAGTGAAACCTCAGCAGATAAGAAGAGTTTACGCCTGACTGCCCGCCAGGGTAGCTGGGAGCAATTGGGTTCCTGGTGTCGCCAGGTTCGTCACAAGGTTTTTGTAGAAGAACAACAAATTCCTGAAGAAGAAGAATGGGATGCTCAGGACCCGCTCAGCACCCACTATCTGCTGCTACTCAATGACCGGCCTGCCGCCACTGCGCGCCTCACTCCGGATGGCAAGGTGGGACGCTTTGCGGTACTGGCACAATTGCGTCGCAAGAAACTCGGCCTGCGCCTGATGCAGCGCATCGAAGAGGATGCGCGTCGCCAGGGTTTAAAAAAGCTGGAATTAAATGCGCAAACTGAAGTGGCGGATTTTTACCGCCACCTGGGTTACCGGGTTTCCGGTGAAGAATACCTGGAAGTGGGCATTCCCCATCTTCCCATGAGCAAAAGTCTGGTAGCTGACCTACAGAAAGATTCTTCACTGACACGTGAAGAGCTACTTGAAGCACTTCAGACAACGCAGGAAGTCAGGCTACAGGGACGCGAGCAAATTCAGCTAGCCGTTGAACTACTCATTCATCAGGCTGCGCGCAGCTTACGTATGGAAACACCGGAATTCATGCAACGCTGGTTTGCATCCGAAGCCTTTACCCCACTATTAAGTCTGGCCAAGCGCCATGCCCACAGCCGCGTGGAATTCTTGCTGGGCGAGACCCGTCAGTTCTCCCGCCAGTCCAGCCCACTGCTCAACCTGCATCAGCGGGCACCTTCACATATCGAAATCCGCCGGGCCCACAGCCTCTATCGGCCCAGCCAGCAAGCCTATCTACTGGTTGATGACAAGCATCTGCTCTGGTGGCCTCACTACCAGGAACCCCGGGTTGAACTCTTTACTGCAGACCATCGTGAAGCCTATCGCCAGAGCCAGAAATTCAAGCTTCACTGGCAGAAAGGTGAAGTGGTAAAACACTTACAAAGCAACCATTTGTAGTTGAATAACACTGTAGTCAAATTACAACCAAATAGCATCGACTAATGCCTATTTGCGTAGCCCTCGGACTTCAATCAAGATGCATCCCATCTCGCCCGCTACGGCAGGCCTGGCTCTTCGGGTAATCCCTGGATCCCTGAGAGCATAAAAGCACAGATGGATAAGTGACCCACTAATTATTATTTGTGCTCTTTGCTTAACAGCATTTGTTTGATTTTAATCCGAGTAGAGGAAAACGCATGTCAACTTACAAGCAAGACATCGATGCAGCAGCAAAAGTGAAAGAAGCCAACGGTTCTGCCTGGGATGCGATCAACCCAGAATTCGTGGCCCGTATGCGTGCTCAGAACAAATTCAAGACGGGTCTGGACATTGCTAAGTACACTGCAGGCATTATGCGTCGTGACATGGCCGAGTTCGACAAGGACAAAACCAAGTACACCCAGTCTCTGGGCTGCTGGCATGGTTTTGTTGGTCAGCAGAAGCTGATCTCCATCAAGAAGCATTTTGGAACCACCGAACGTAAGTACCTCTACCTCTCCGGCTGGATGGTTGCCGCCCTGCGTTCCGAGTTTGGTCCTCTGCCTGACCAATCCATGCACGAAAAAACAGCCGTTGCTTCCCTGGTTGAAGAACTCTACACCTTCCTGCGCCAGGCTGATGCCCGTGAACTCGGCGGTCTGTTCCGTGAGCTGGACAAGGCCCGCGAAGCTGGCGATGCCAAACTGGAAGCTGAAATCCAGGACAAGATTGACAACCACGAAACCCACGTTGTCCCCATCATTGCTGATATCGACGCTGGTTTCGGTAACGCTGAAGCGACCTACCTGCTGGCCAAGAAGATGATCGAAGCCGGTGCCTGTGCCCTGCAGATCGAAAACCAGGTTGCTGACGAGAAGCAATGTGGTCACCAGGATGGCAAGGTAACCGTGCCTCACGCTGACTTCCACGCCAAGATCCGCGCTCTGCGTTATGCATTCCTGGAGCTGGGTGTTGATGACGGTGTTATCGTTGCCCGTACCGACTCTGAAGGTGCTGGCCTGACCAAGGAAATCGCTGTTGTTCGCGAACCCGGTGACCAGGGCGATATCTACAACTCCTTCCTGGATTGCGAAGAAGTGGCTCCAGAAGACACGGCTGAAGGTGATGTTCTGATCAGCCGTAATGGCAAGCTGGTTCGTCCCAAGCGTTTGCCTTCCGGTCTGTATCAGTTCCGTCAGGGTACAGGTCACGAGCGTTGTGTATTCGACTGTATCGAAGCCATCAATGCCGGTGCTGACCTCCTGTGGATTGAAACGGCTGTTCCTACAGTTTACGAAATCCGTGACATGATGAACGAAGTTCGCAAGGTTCATCCAGATGCTAAACTGGTTTACAACAACTCACCTTCCTTCAACTGGACACTGAACTTCCGCCAGCAAGTATTTGATGCTTGGGAAAAAGAAGGCAAGGATGTTTCCGCTTACGACCGTGCTGACCTGATGAATGCCAAGTACGACGGTTCGGAAATCTCTGAAGAAGCTGATCGCTGGGTCCGTAACTTCCAGGCTGACTGCTCACGTGAAGCGAACGTCTTCCACCACCTGATCACTCTGCCGACTTACCACACTACTGCACTGTCAGTAGACAATCTGGCGAAAGAGTACTTCGGTGAAGCCGGTATGCTGGGCTACGTAGAAGGTGTACAGCGTAAAGAGATCCGTCAGCAAATCGCCTGTGTTAAGCACCAGAACATGGCCGGTTCCGACATTGGCGATGATCACAAAGAATACTACGCCGGTGAGATGGCTCTGAAAGCAGGTGGTGCGAAAAACACCTCCAACCAGTTCAGCTAAGCTGGTCTAGGAACACTGCTGATTCAGCCTCGCTGAATCAGCAGTCTCCTAAAAAAGGCGGCCCTCTTGCAGGTGCCGCCTTTTTTGCTTACAGAAGCCGGACAGGTTTTACGTTAGAATAGCAGCCTGCTTTTATCTGCAACCCAATGAAGTGATTCAATCATGACAACCACCCCCGCTTTTCTTAAAGATTGCCAGGAAGTATTGAGCCAACAAGGATTTACCACCAGCAATACCTGGTATCACGGCACCTCCTCCGCACTCCTTTCTTCTATTCAGGAAAAGGGACTGGTAGGTTCCGGGGACCAGGCGATCAGGGAAGCGACACGCAAGACGATGCAAACCATCGGTAACAGCTACACAGAAACCACTGAACCTGTCTTCCTGACCCCGAGTAAAGAGCTGGCCTACTACTGGGCCGAGCAAACGGTTCGCAACCGTAGCTTGCGCATTCAGGGCGAAGAAGAGCCTCTGGTACTGGCAATCAACTTGCCTGATGCACTCAACCAGGCCGTTAAACCCGATGTAGGCGCTGCCAGCCTGCTATTGCTTCAGGAAGGTGAAAATTACCTGGCCTACCTAGCAGGTTGTTATCAGGAAAATGGCTTGGAACCGCCCCTGGTGGATCTGAGAAAAGCCGACCGCATGGATTATCTAACCCAACTGGGCTTGGCCTATATCGATGCCGACCTTGACCCCCAGTGGGTCACCCCTCTCACCCCCTGAATCCTCCCAGGAAACCTTGAATAGAGCCCAAAGCAGCTGGTCAGCCAACTGACCAGCTCGACTGCTTTTAATTGTCCTAGGGAGCCTCTGATCAACGTCACGAGCGCAGGTCAGGCAAGGCAAAATTGGCCGAGAAAGCGGAGTTTACATAAAGTAAATGAGCATTTTGAGGTCAATTTAAACGCAGCATCACCAAGCACAGTAGTTAATCAGAGGTATCCTAGCCAGTCTTTTGAACTCACTTGCTCTTAGCTGTCAGATTCCGGATGATCAAATCTCATTGAGGAGTTATCCTTTGCTTGCTGCAAAGGGTCTCCTTCAGCAGATCATTCAGGAGCGTATTCATGAACATCAAACTGCATAAACAGGCCACCA
>NZ_QFWJ01000004.1 GCF_003336805.1 Marinospirillum perlucidum | reverse complement strand
TTCCGGATGATCAAATCTCATTGAGGAGTTATCCTTTGCTTGCTGCAAAGGGTCTCCTTCAGCAGATCATTCAGGAGCGTATTCATGAACATCAAACTGCATAAACAGGCCACCACTACACCCAGGATCAGAGCGGAGATACAGAAGAGCCCAGAATCAGTCAGCAATAAAGATCTGGCCGCCCAGTATGGTGTTTCTGTCTCTACGATCCGTCGCTGGCGTTATCGTGACAATGTTCATGATCGACCCCATACCCGCCACAACCTTTTGGCCACTTTAACCCCTGCACAGGAAACCGTCTTGATTGCTGCCCGTGAGTACCTGCGTCTGGGGCTGGATGACCTGCTGACAGTAGCGCGTGAATTCCTCAATCCAGCATTATCACGCTCTGCTCTTCATCGCATGTTAAAACGAAGGCAGGTTCCCACACTGGCAGAGCTGATCAAACAGGATCAGGCCTCCAATCCGGATATGAGTCACGGACACAAGCCATTTAAAGACTATGAGCCAGGGTTTGTACACGTTGACATCAAGTACCTGCCGCAAATGCCGGATGAAGAGCAGCGCCAGTATCTACATGTTGCCATTGACCGTGCAACCCGCTGGGTTTACCTGGAAGTACTACCCAGCCAGTCAGCGCAGGATGCCAGCGACTTTCTAAAGCGCGTGATCGAGAAGGCACCCTTTGTCATTCAGAAGGTGCTGACGGATAACGGTAAATGCTACACCGATCGCTTCACCGCTGGTGGTGAACGCAAACCTGATGGCAAGCACCTGTTTGATCAGGTGTGTCAAAAACACAAGATTGAACATCGCCTGATCAAACCAGGCCGCCCTCAAACCAATGGCATGGTGGAGCGTTTTAATGGCCGTATCAGCGATGTACTGGCGACACGTCGTTATGAGTCATCCGAAGATCTGAAACAGACACTAAAACGCTACTGTTGGCTGTATAATCACCATATTCCGCAGAAAGCACTGAACCATCATCCACCCATTGAAGCAATGAAAGGGTGGCAAGAAAAACGCCCAGAATTATTTCATAAACGGGTTGTTAATCATGCGGGACCCGACACCTAGCTTAGTGCCTTAAGTCCATTGATGCAGGGCAATTGCAGGTCTGGATTACTATTTTCTTTTTAACGCAGGAAGGTGGGTATTTAGGGCAGAAACAAGTCCGTCCAGCCATCCAGCAGTTAGAGCTTGCCGGATGGACTGGACAGGTTTTGCGGATTAGAAAGAAGCGGGGTTAGAAGCGGTATCTGGCTCTTAGGTAGGCGTTGCTATCCTTTTCAAACTGACCAAAGAAGCTGTAGTTGTTCTCCCCGCCGAAGACGTTGCCACCGGCACTCAGTGTCAGGGCATCGGAGGCCCGGTAGGTGACGCTGGGTCTCAGGTAGTAGTCCTCGTCACTGGGCGACATAAAGGCAAACAGCGACCAGACCAGATCACCACGCCACTGGCGGTAGGTCAAGCGGGTAGACAGCAACTGGCGATACTCTTCACCGGCCATGTAGGCGTAGCCCATCTGATCCCAGGCAGATTCGGCTTCATCGTAATCCTGAGTCCATTCCAGGTAATACTGTAGCCCGACATTCAGGTTGGTGATGGCCTCCCAGTCGTAACCGATCAGAAAGCGCACTTCTGAATTGGGCAGAAGAGCAGCCTGCTGCTGTTCATAGTCCACCGAGTTGTAGTAGCCTGTTTCCGCATTGATCAAACCCGGCCCCAGGGGAGAACGCACACTGGCCCCATAGACCTGCAGGCGTGGGTGGGAGGCCTTGCCACCGGACATCACCTGCGTTTGATCATTGGGCTCCGGCCAGAAACCCCAGTAGCCATAGGCTTCGTACTCAATGCCTGACTGGGTGGTGGCCAGACGCAGAGCGGCTTCACCATCTTCGGGAAAATCATCCGGTTCGCGGGCATTGGTGGAGACCGGCTCGGCGGTCTGCCCACCCGACATGGGGTTGAAGTAGGACAGGCGATCACCATCAGGATAGTTGTCCTCGGTGAACAGCGGGCTCCAGACCAGATCCACCGTCAGCTCCTGACCATACCAGGTGGTTCGAAGGGCATCGGACGGGCTTTTCAGGTATTCCTCATCGCGCCCGATCAGGAAGGATTGCCAGTCCTTGGGAAAGAGGTCGTTGATAAAGAGAAGATCCCCCGTCCCCCAGGTCAGCACCTGACGACCAGCGCGAACATCTGTGCTTTGTCCCAGACCAAAACTCAGCAGGGCTTCGCGCAGTTCGCCACGGGCTTCTTCATCCACGGCATCACCGACCAGATCACCTTTCAGGCTGTATTCCAGGCCCCTCCAATCGCCTTCCAATTCCAGGCCCAGGCGGGCTTCGCCCAGGTTGTAGGTCTTGTCGATACGGTCTTCAACCACCTGGTTTTCCTGCAGGTGAAAACCACCGGCGGCTTCGACAAAACCATTGATGCGAAAAGGCAGCAGGGGTTCGCTGGGCTCTTCTTCCCAGTCATCACCCCAGCCTTCTTCGCTGGCCCAGTCGTCACCGCCTTCTGAACTCCAGTCATCCGCAGCCAGGGCGGGATTGACGGCCAGACCGGCCGCCAGGGAAAGACTCGTCAGGTAGCGCATTAACTGCTGCATGCTTACCTCCTTTCCAGCCACTCGCTGGGTGGATTACGCAGGCTGCGCTCGGTAAACACGGAATCGGGAATCCCCAGGTCATAATTAATGCCACGGAACTGAACCAGGGTGGTGCCGCCGGAAACCTTATCCTGAACACGCATCATGGTGGGTGTGGGGTAGCCATCAATCACTTCTACCCGCGCATTTTCCATGATCCGGTAAACCTCACCTTCAGGATTGGTGTATTCGATGCGCATGGGCAGCCAGGTTTCCTTGTCAATCCAGGTACGGAAGCTGGCAAACTCCACGGAATCCGGGTTCTTGGGAGTGGATTCCAGAACATAGTATTCATCGGTTTCTTCGGCCAAGCTGTGGTTGTCTTCGTTCAGGTTACGACCGGAGATGTCTTCGTAGTAAACATGGGCACCGACGAAACTGGTGCGCTTGTCACCGGGGGCGATGCGGCGTACCAGATCCAGATCCGGCAGGTAGAGCCAGCGGTCATCAGCGGATTGCGGGTCCTTGTGAACCAGGAAAACGGTATCCCGGTACTCGGAAGGACGACTGAAAACCACCAGGTACTTCTGCTGGTCACTGCCTTCAACATTCTTGCGCAGCACGGTGAACTGGCGGGTTTGCGTGCGCCCACTGTCATCTTCGATACGCATGCGGGCTTCGGAACGCCCGTCCTGACCGGCGTAGTAGGAAGCCTGGTTGGCGTTTTCAATGATTTCCTGCACGGGTGGCGCGGCCAAAATCAGGCTGCTGCTCAACATCAGGGTCGCGCCGCCCAGAAGGCCGCTGGCCCTTTTCAGTAGATTCGTTTTCATCTTGTCTCCTCCTTTCGAGGTTTCAAAAAAATTCTTCGCTTGCTCTTAGCTGTTGATCTTGGAAGTGATCAGATGGCCTGCTTGCAGCTTGCCGACCACCTGAAAACACTTGGCGCTCTACTAGGCCTTGATCACCGTTTTGCCCAAGAAGGCACGCGGTGACAGGGCAATAAAGGCAGGCAGTACAAACAGGGTCACCAGCGCCGAGGTCGCCATGATGCTGGCCAGGAATACCCCAACGGTGATGTAGGGCACCAAGGGAGCGGCCAGCAGTGGCAGGAAGCCAATCGCGATGACCACGGCATTACGCACGATGGCACGTGAAGGGGCTTCGAAAACCCGCTCCATGGCTTCCTTCCAGTCACCAGCCGCATCCTCCAGCGCCATACGCAGGCGTTGGATAAAGTGGATGGCAAAGTCCACGGACAGACCCAGCGACAGCGAGGAAAGTACAGCAACCGGCATGTCGTAATCCTTGCCGATCAGACCCATGGCACCGTAGATAAAGGCAATGGTGATGGTCAGTGGCAGCATGGCCAACACACCCAGCAGCAGACTGCGGAAGAGGGCAATCATCATCACCAGCACGACCACGAAGGCAGAAATCAGAGCCCAGAGCATGCCTTCCACCATTTCACCCTGCCAGACCAGGTTGATGTAGGTGCCGCCGGCCCAATCCAGTTCAACACCCTGGGGTGGCGGATTGTCCTGCATAAAGGCATCCACCTCGGCAATTACCTGACTCATGACCTGGTTATCACCGCTGGGTAGCTGCAACCAGATATTGGCTTCAGTAAAGTCACGGGTGACAAAGTTCCAAAGATCATCAGGACGCTGGGAAGACTGGAAGCTCAAGAGAGTCTGAGCCACGCCATTGGCAGAATCCGGCAGCTCATAGTCTTCCGGATCGCCACTGATCAGCTCACGGTTGATGGTTTTGACCAGATCTGCCAAGGAGTTGGCCTTACCAATCACACCGGCTTCTTCCAGATGGTTTTTCAGGTCATCCATCCAAGCCAGGTGTTCCGGGTTCTGGAAGGCACGAGTGGCCGAACGGGCCTTTTCCACCTGATCCAGGATTTTTTCCCAGTAGTCGGCCTGATCAAAATCCACTTCAAAGAGATGATCATCAATCTGCATGGCCAGGGTTTCCAGGCGATCACCCGGTGAGCTGGCACCGGCAGACTCTTCCCACATCTTCTGCCAGTCTTCGCGCAGATCAAAACCGGCCTGTTCAGCTTCATCCAGGGTGTTCTGCACCTGGCGACGCATTTCTTCCACTTCCTGGTCGATGCCGGTTTGAGTCAGGTGAATGTAGGCTTCATAGGTGCCAGCAAAACGCTCGTTCAACACCCGGTCGGCCACACGAATCCGGTGGTCTTCTTTAAACCACAGCGTAGGGTTGTCATTGATCTGGATTTGCGTGATGCCATAGACGGAAATCGCCATGATCACGGCCACACTACCGATCACCAGACCGGGTTTATGGGTGGGGAAGCGTCCCATTTTGCCTAGCAGGCCACCGCCCTGGTTGGCCTTCTCGTCGGCCTCTTCCTTCTGACGGAATTTTTCCGCCATCTTGTCCAGCGTGGACTGCTTGAGTGCCACGGTGTAGGCAGGAATAAAGCCCAGGGTCAGCAAGAGGGCGATCACCACACCAAAGGAGATAAAGCCACCAAAGACCTGTACCGGAGGAATCGGCGTAGTCAGCAGAGACAGGAAGCCTACGGCTGTAGTCAGGCCGGTAAACAGTATCGGTTTGAAGAGTTTTTCCATGACTTCGCCCATTACCGCTTTGGGATCATCTCCCGGACGATAGCGATCAGCAAAGTTGGAGAGCACATGCACCGAGGCCACCACGGCGATGGGCATGAGGAAGATGGGAATCATGGAACTCATGATATGCACGGTAAAGCCCATGCCGATCAACAGGCCCATCGTGGAAATCACAGTCGCCATTGCCAACAACATGGGCGCGACCACCAGTGGCAGACTGCGGAAGAAATACAGCATGGTCAGGAAGATCACCAGACCGGCCAGGGGCGCGGAAATGGCCATCTGCTGGAACATCTCGACACCGAAGGTGTCCTGAGCTACCGGCTGACCGGTGATATGAAATTCATCAGCAGTATCCAGTTCATCCACAACCGCCTGAATTTCGCCAGCAATGCGGTGACTGATGTCCTTGCTTTCCAGGGGAACAAAAATAGCGGCCGCCTTACCATCTTCCGAAACGAGGGTGCCCTGATACATGGGCAAATCCTCGACAGCCTGACGGATGCGATCTGCTTCTTCCTGGCTTTCAGGGGGTTTGGGAATCAGCCAGTCGTAAGCAATGGTGCCAACGCCCACCTGTTCGACGTTATCCACCGCCGCCATGGACATGATGTCGCGGGCGATAACCCCGTCCATCTTTTCCAGGGCGCGGGTCAGCCGATAGTGAGCAGACAGGGATTCAGGGTTGAAGACCCCGTCTTCGTTTTCGGTATTGACCTGGCCGACCACGATCATGTCGTGCAGGCCAAAGCGTTCACGGATTTCGTTATGGCGAACACGGTCCGGTTGATCATCGGACAGCATGTTTTCCGGGTCAGTATCGATGGTGATGTTGGGGATCAGCATCCCCAGCGCCAGCACCATAACGATGACCGCGGTAAAAACCGTTCGGGTGCGATTCATGCACCAGATGGCCAGTTTCTTGCCCATTTTATTCTTACCCCTTGTTGGTTTGAGGCATGGAACTGGTATCCATGCAAAAGATCTTGTAGAGGCTTTCCACCAGAGCCAGAGCCCGGGTGTCAGCCACGCTGTAGTAAACCTGTTGGCCGCTGCGGCGGCCGCTGATCAATCCCTGGCGTCGGAGAACCCCCAACTGCTGGGAAAGACTGGGCTGGTGAATACCCAACTGCTGTTCCAGCTCAGTGACATTCATTTCCTGCAGAGAAAGCTGACACAGCAGCAATAAACGCGATTGATGCGCACAGGCATGCAAGAAGCCGCTGGCCACTTCCGCCTGTACCTGCATTTTTTCCAGATCCATCAGCTGTACCTTTGCTTAAAAGATATTACGCTAATTTATAATATACTAATCTATAGATTGCAACCGCAGCTTGGTTATAAGGCGCATACAACCGACGAAAAAAAGCCCCCTGACAGGGGGCTTAAAAGCGACTGGAAAAGGCTCAGCTAGGTGGCAGTTCCCGCTGGTGGTAGAGGGCGTAGTAGAGCAGCGGGATCACCACCAGGGTCAAGGCTGTGGAGACCAGCAAACCGAAAATCAGGGCAATGGCCAGACCATTAAAAATGGGGTCATCGATGATAAAGAAGGCCCCCACCATGGCTGCCAGAGCCGTCAGGATAATCGGTTGGGCACGGACGGCTGCAGCCTCTACCACGGCTGACTCCCAGCTCTTGCCCAGCTTGAGCTGCTGGTTGATAAAATCCACCAGCAAAATGGAGTTGCGTACGATGATCCCGGCCAGGGCGATCATGCCGATCATACTGGTGGCGGTGAACTGCTGCCCCAGAAGCGCATGGCCAGGCATGATACCGATCAGCGTCAGCGGGATCGGAGCCATGATGACCAGGGGCACCAGATAGGATTTGAACTGGGCCACCACCAGCATATAGATCAGAATCATGCCCACGGCATAGGCAATGCCCATATCACGGAAGGTTTCATAGGTAATCTGCCACTCACCATCCCACTTGATTGCTGCCGTCGAAGGCCAATCCGGCTGGGTGATAAAGTATTGATCCAGCTCTGAAGCTTCCTCCTGCAGACTGAAAACGGCATCAAACATTCCGTAAAGCGGAGAATCCAGCTCACCGGCCATATCGGCCATGACATAGGTCACCGGCAGCAGATCCTTGTGATAGATAGCCGCCTGCCAATCGGCCGCCCGCACCTGGGCAAATTCCGACAGACTGACCAGATCGCCATTGCGATTCCTGACCTTCAGCGACAGCAGGCGGGAAGCGCGCGCCTGATCGCCTTCGGCCAGTTGCAGACGTATCGGCAGCGGGTACTTCATCTGCTCATCGTGCAGATAACTGACTTCCACCTGCCCCAATGCCAGGGAAATAGCCTGAACCACCTGCGCCTGGGCAACGCCCAGATAGGCAGCTCTATCCCGATCCACATCGATCAGCCAACGATTGGCTTCGGCTTCCAGCGTGGTGTCCACATCCACCAGACCGGGTGTGGATTGCAGACGGCTTTCCAGCTCACGGGCTACCCGAGCACGGACTTCAGGATCGGGGCCATAGACTTCGGCCACCACCGGAGACAGTACCGGCGGCCCCGGCGGTACTTCCACCACCTTGACGTTGGCCTGCCACTGGCGGCCGATGGCCTGCAGGGGTTCACGCACAGCCAGGGCAATTTCGTGGGATGCCCGATCGCGCTCGGACTTATCCACCAGGTTTACCTGCAGATCCCCCATGTGCGGATCTCTGCGCAGGTAGTACTGACGCACCAGGCCATTGAAATTGATCGGCGCAGCGGTACCGGCATAGGCCTGCCAGTTCTTGACTTCAGCCACGCCTTCCAGCTCTTCGCCCAGGGCCAGAAGCACCCGATGGGTTTCCTCCACAGGCGTACCCTCGGGCATGTCCACGATCACCTGGAACTCGGATTTGTTATCAAACGGCAGCATTTTCATCACCACGGTCAGGGTGACTGGCAACAGAGCTGCCCCTACTGTCAGAGCAACCACACCAGCGCCCAGAAGCCAGCGGCGCTTGCGATTGGCACCCAGGAAAGGCTGCATGGTTTTCTCGAAAAAGCCCAGAATACGGCCTTTCACCGGTGCTTCTTCCATCGCAGTCGGATGCCCATGGTCGTGCTTCATCAGCTTTACCGCCAACCAGGGGGTAACGACAAAGGCAATCACCAGGGAGATCAGCATCCCTGCAGAAGCATTAATGGGAATGGGGCTCATATAAGGCCCCATCAGCCCGGAGACAAAGGCCATGGGCAGCAGGGCTGCAATGACGGTGAAGGTTGCCAGGATGGTTGGACCACCGACCTCATCCACCGCACGGGGAATAGCCTCGGTCAGGGATTTGGCCCCCAGCTGCAGATGGCGGTGAATGTTCTCCACCACCACAATGGCATCATCCACCAGAATACCGATGGAAAAAATCAGCGCAAAAAGGGAAACCCGGTTGAGGGTAAAGCCCCAGGCCCAGGAGAAAAACAGGGTCGTGGCCAGGGTAATCACCACGGCAATCCCCACGATCAGCGCCTGACGCCAACCCAGAGCACCCAACACCAGAACCACAACCGAGCCGGTGGCAAACAACAGCTTGGTAATCAGGGTGCTGGATTTGTTGGCAGCAGTACTGCCATAGTCACGAGTTACCAGCAATTCGACATCATCAGGCAGAACACGGTTTTCCAACAGTTGCAAACGCTCGCTGACCTGACGGGTAATATCGATGGCATTTTCGCCCGGCTGTTTGGCAATCGCTAGGGTCACGGCCTGATAGAGGTTGCCGCTGGCATGTTCACCTGCCGGACCAAAACCGGTTGTCACCAGCTGCTCGGGAATCTGGCCGCCACGACTGATATCCGCCACGTCTTCCAGAAAGACCGGCGCACCCTGATGCATACCCACCACCAGACGGCGAACCTCTTCTACTTGCGTCAGGAGTTCTCCGGCCTGAACGGGCAAGGCCACACCATCACGGATTACGGGCACCTGGGGTGAAGTGGCATTGGCGGCTTCCAGCGCCTGCTGCAAATCGGTCAGGGCCAGGTTGTAGCCAGCCAGACGCGCCGGATCGAACACCACGCGAACTTCATCACGGGCTCCACCGAGGGTGTAGATATCCCGCGTTCCGGGAATACGCTTGAGTTCTGTTTCCAGGGTATGGGCAACACGCGTCAAATCCTCGGCCGTAGTTTGCGGCGAGGTGCTCATCAGCGTCAGCGCCATAATGGGCACATCATCGATGCCCTTGGCCTTAATTAAAGGCTGGCGGGTACCCAAACCGGGGGGCAGCCAATCCAGGTTGGTGTAAACCTGGTTATAGAGATTGACCAGGGCTTCCTGACGAGGCACCCCCACTGCAAATTGCACGGTGAGAACGGCCATTCCCTGACGGGACACCGAATAGACATGCTCCACCCCGGCCATTTCACTCATGACCTGCTCGCCGGGAGTGGCCACCAGCTGTTCCACTTCAGCGGGACTGGCACCGGGAAAGGCGATAAAGACATCAGCCATGGTGACATCAATCTGGGGTTCTTCTTCCTTGGGGGTCACCGCTACGGCAAACAGCCCCATCAACAGACCGGCCAGGGCCAGCAGGGGAGTCAGACGCGAGGTCTGGAAGGCCGCGGCAATCCGACCGGACAAGCCCAGTTTGCTTTTTTCAGTCATTCTTCGGCCTCCATTTCACGCAGGGCGGCCAGAGGATGTAGCACTACGGCTTCGCCTTCCACCAGACCGGAGAGGACTTCAATGCGGTTTTCTTCACGACGACCGATGCGGATCTGACGCAGACGTGGCTGGCCTTCATCCTTCAGGGTGTAAACACCCCGCAGCTCGCCCCGCTCTACCAGCGCTTCACGCGGAATCCACAGGGCCGAGGTCTCGCGAACCGGAATTTCCACCTTGACCAGCATGCCGGGGAAAAGATCACCTTCAGGATTGCTCAGGTTCATGCGTACCCGAAAGGTATGGGTGGCCGGATCAGCATGGGGATAGAAAGTCATATCACTGATATCCAGAACGCGCTCGGCATTCAGACGTACCTGAGCCTCACGCTCCTGGCGAGCTAGGGCGGCATAGCGCTGGGGCAAGGCGACCACGACCCGCAGTTCTTCCAGGGACAGACCACTGATCAGGGGTTGGCCCGGATTCACCGAACTGCCCTCTTCGACATGCCGCTGGGTCACGATACCGCCATAGGGGGCGATCACCCGGGTATAGGCCAGCTGCTGCCGGGCTTCTTCCACGGCAGCTTCGGCACGAGCCTGACGGGCCTTGGCCGCTTCCAGCTGATTGCTAGCCTGGTCCATCTGGGCAGAAGAGGTCAATCCGCGCTCATAGACTTCCTGGATGCGATTGTAGTTCTGGCGGGCATCACGCAGGCCTGCTTCAGCTTCCTGCAGACCGGCTTCGGCCTGGCGCAGGCGGGCTTCCTGTTCGGTAGCATCCAGCTCAAGGATAACTTCACCGGGCAGGACGGCATCATCCACATCGAAATGAATCGCCTTTATCTGGCCGGAGGTTTGTGCCGACACGGTGGTCTGGCGAATGGCTTCCAAAACACCATCCAGCTCGATACTTTCCTGCAAGGGGGCTCTTTCCACCTGGCGGGTCTCCAGAGCCTGGACCTGAGCGGCCCCGGCGGTCATCAGCAGGGCCACAAGAGCCCGACTCCAGAAGTTGATCATTGTTCCTTTCCTCGCACCGATAAACTTGAGCCCAACAAGGGCTGGAATTTTCTAATTTATATTATACTAATATAATAAGTGTCAAGCTGTTTTTGGGCGCAAGCCTCGCCGGTAAGCGCCGGGCGGACTGCCGGTCCATTTTTTGAATGCCCGGTTAAAACTGGGCAGGTCTTCAAACCCCAGATGCCCCGCCAGGGAAGTCAGAGGCTGATGATTGCGGGTCAGCCAGGCGATGGCTTCATCCCGCCGCACTTCATCCTTGACTCCCTGAAAGCTGGTGCCTTCACGCTGCAAACGCCGTGACAACGTACGCACAGACAGGTGAAGATCAGCAGCCACTTCCTGTATAGAAGCAGCCATTCCCCGGTCGAGCAAGTATTCCTGAACTCGGGGCGTCAATTGACGATCCGGGAAGGAAACATCGATCCAGTTTTCCGGTGCCTTTTTCAGAAAGGAAGCCAGGCTGCGCCGGCTTTGTCGCAGCGGTTTTTTCAGGAGTAGACGATCAAAATAAATCGCCGTACGCGGCTGATTGAAATTCACCTGCCCCGGATAAAAATAAAGGGGATCGCCCCCGTCTTGCGGGGCGGGATAAGCACAATCGATTTTCAGTGGCGGTATCTTTTCTCCGATCAACCAGGAGGCCAGGCCATGCACCAGCTTTAATAGCATCTCATGCACCAGAATGGCTTCGGTTCGTGGTGGCAGCTGTTCGCTCAAGGTCAGGCAGGCCTGCTGGTGATGAATCTCCAGGTCATAGCGAAGGTCATCCATCAATACACGGAAATACTGACAGTAGCGATAGAGCGCCACCTGCAGATTGGGCGCATCCAACAGTCCCAGGCAGAGGAACTTGAGTGCCCCCGGTCGCAGGGCACGACTGAAAAAGCCCGGCATTTCATCCTGTTTTTCCTGCACCAGCAATCGATAAAGCCCGGCAAACTGCTGCACCGTCACCCGACCCTGGGGTTTATCCAAGAGAAACAGGGGGATACCGGCCTGATTCAACAGCTCTACCCGGCTACTCCTGTCGATGCCTGCAACCTCCAGCAGACTGGTCACGAGATGAATGGGCAGGGTCGAGGGGGTGATTGGCATGATCGGCTAAAACTCTGGCTGATTTAAGCAATATTTTTCCTTCCTTGCATCCTATTATGACTCGATCAGCCAAACAACAAGAGTAAAAAGTGCATGAGTTCATCTGAAGACCTGTCCCTTTTTCAGGACATGATTGCCCGTTTTCTGGATCAGGAAGCCGATCCCCACTACGAAGCCTGGGAAGCCGCCGGTGAAGTACCCCGTGATTTCTGGCTGAAACTCGGTGAAGCCGGGATGCTGGCTGTGGATCTGGACGAAGATTACGGCGGCACCGGAGCCGATTTCAGCATCACCCAGATGGTAATCGAGGAAATATCGCGCCGGGGTTATGGCGGTCTGGCCAGTGGCTATAACATCCATTCCAACATCGTTATTCCCTATCTGGAACATCTGGCCAGCGAAGAGCAGAAACAGGAGTGGCTACCACGCATGGCCAGTGGTGAAGTCATGAGCGCCATTGCCATGACCGAACCCGGAGCAGGTAGTGATCTGGCTGCCATCAAGACCCGGGCAACCCGTTGCGAGGATGGCTGGCAACTGGATGGCTCCAAGATTTTCATTACCAACGGCATGCAGGCCGACCTGGTGATTGTCTGTGCCAAAACCGACCCGTCCGCCGGTGCTAAAGGGGTCTCGCTGTTTCTGGTGGATAGCCATCTGCCCGGCTTCTCCCGTGGTAAGCCGATCAAGAAAATCGGCCAGCATGCCAGTGACACGGCAGAACTCTTTTTTGATCAATTGCGCCTGCCCGAATCCGCCCTGCTGGGCGAGGAAGGGGCGGGTTTTGCCTACCTGATGCAGGAACTGCCGCGTGAGCGCCTGGGCGTTGGCTCCCAAGCCCTGGGGGCCATGGAAGGAGCCCTGGCCCTGACGCTGGATTATGTGCAAGAGCGCAAGGCTTTTGGTCAGCGCATTGCCGACTTCCAGAACACCCGCTTCAAACTGGCCGAAGTTCGCGCCCAGATCGATATGGCGCGGGCTTATTTTGACCGCTGTGTCGACCTCTACCGCCAGGGAAAAATGACGCCGACCGATGCCGCTATTCTCAAACTGCAACTCAGTGAAATGCAGTGCCGCACCATTGATGAATGCCTGCAGCTCTTTGGTGGCTATGGTTATACCCTGGAATACCCGATTTCACGCTTCTATGTTGATGCCCGTATCCAGACGCTCTATGCAGGCACCTCGGAAATCATGAAAGAAGTCATCGCCCGCTCACTGCTGGGCAAATAAAGACAGGAGCTTGCCATGAAATTTGAATCTGTTGTTGTGGTTGAAGGTGTGCGTACCGCCATCGGCGGCTTTGGTGGCAGTCTGGCGGAAATGACCCCCGAGCAGTTGGGAACCGCTACAGCCCGGGAAGTAATTCAGCGCAGCCAGCTGGACCCGACGCTGATCGACCATGCCGTCTACGGCCATATCATCACTACAGCCCCCCAGGATGCCTACCTGGCCCGACATATTGCCCTGAATAGCGGTCTTGCCCAGGAATCCGCCGCTTTTAATGTCAATCGTCTATGCGGATCGGGTCTTCAGGCCATTATTTCCGCCGCCCAGATGCTGGAAGGTGGCGACAGCCAGTTAGCTCTGGCCGGGGGCGCTGAATCCATGAGCCGTGGCGCCTATCTGCTGCCGGGCGTACGCAAGGGGCTGCGTCTGGGCAATGGCGAAGTTCAGGATCTGACCCTGGGTGTTCTCAGTGATCCCTTCGGCAGTGGCCACATGGGCCTGACCGCTGAACGCATTGCCGAAAACTACGGTTTCAGCCGGGAAGAAGTGGATGCCTTTGCCCTGGAAAGCCATCGTCGTGCAGCCGCAGCCATCCAGCAGGGTCATTTTGATTCGCAGATCCTACCGCTGACGATCAAAAAAGGCCGCAAGGAAATCACCTTTGCCCAGGATGAGCATGTTCGCCAGGAGGCCAGCAGCGAGGATTTTGCCCGACTTAAACCGGCCTTCAAGCAAGAAGGTCTGGTTACCCCCGGCAATGCATCCGGCATCAATGATGGGGCCGCCAGCCTCCTGCTGGCCACCGAAGAAGCAGCCCAGCGCCAGGGTTTAAAACCCAGAGCCAGAATTCTGGCCAGCAGCTTTTGTGGCGTCGACCCCAAGATCATGGGCATGGGACCGGTCAATGCCGTCAACAAGGCTCTCGATCAAGCCGGACTCCAGCTACAAGACCTGGATGTGATTGAATCCAACGAGGCTTTTGCCGCCCAGGCAATGGCCGTATCTCGTGAGCTGGGGCTGGATTCAGCCAAGGTGAACCCCAATGGCGGGGCGGTAGCCCTGGGGCATCCGGTTGGTGCTACCGGCAGTATCCTCACGGTCAAGACGCTGCATGAACTGGAGAGAATCCAGGGACGCTATGGCCTGATCACCCTCTGTATCGGTGGCGGTCAGGGTATCGCCCTGGTATTGGAAAGACTCTAGTCGAGCTGCCAGACTGATTTTCAGTCTGGCTAGCCCAGGCTGGCAATTCCTGCCAGAAAAATAACAAGCAAGGAGAATAAAAATGACTTCCCCCCTGCAACCTAAACTCCTTCCCGCCACTCCAGCGGCCGAAGATCCACCCATGATGATTGCTGACCTGCTGCGCTCCGGCGTGCGCATGGCTGGCGACAACCCCATTGTTTATCGTGATTTGAGCCGCCATAGCTACCGTGAATTTGAAAAGCGGGTCCATCGTCTGGCCCATCTGCTGACCAGTCAGGGCGTTCAGGCTGGTGATGTGGTCGCCGTTCTGGATTGGGACAGCCACCGTTACCTGGAATGCTTTTTTGCCATCCCCATGATCGGGGCCGTGCTGCATACCGTTAATGTGCGCCTGGCTCCCGAACAGATTCTCTACACCATGGATCACGCCGAGGATGTTTTTGTTCTCACCCATGAAGACTTTTTACCCCTGCTGGAACCACTGGCAGAGAAGCTTCCCCGGGTAAAAGGCTATCTGCTGTGCCAGGAAAGCGGTCAGGAAGCCTCCACCTCCCTGCCACTGGTCGGTGAATACGAACAGCTGCTGGCCCAACAACCCGACAGCTATGACTTCCAGACCTTTGATGAAAATGCCGTAGCCACCCTCTTTTACACCACCGGTACCACCGGCAACCCCAAGGGGGTTTTCTTTACCCACCGTCAATTGGTGCTGCATACCCTGGCTGAAGCCAATATCTTCCAGACTCCAGGTTTCCAGCTACTCGATCGCAGCAAGGTCTACATGCCCATCACCCCCATGTTTCATGTGCATGCCTGGGGGGTTCCCTATACCGCCACCCTGATGGGGGCGACTCAGGTCTATCCCGGCCGCTATGAACCGGAAATGCTGGTTAAGCTGCTGGTTACGGAAAAAGTGGATATTTCCCACTGTGTGCCCACCCTCTTGAATATGGTGGTTTCAGCAGATGCCATTACTTCCGGCAAGGTTGATCTTTCCGGCTGGCATGTTCTTATCGGTGGTAGTGCCCTGCCCCAGGGCTTGGCCCGCAAGGCCTGGGATCTGGGTATCGATACCCGCAGCGCCTATGGCATGTCGGAAACCTGCCCGCTGCTGACTGCAGCCGTTCTTCCCGAGGATATTGCCGAAGCCGATTTTGAAACCCAGCTGCCCTGGCGTTGTAAAACCGGCCTGCCGGTACCCTTTGTGGATATCCAGGTGGTGGATGAAAGCGGTCAGCCTCTGCCGCATGATGGTGAAAGTGTCGGTGAGGTTAGAGTGCGCGCCCCCTGGCTGACCCAGGCCTACTACAAGGAAGAAGAGCGCAGTGAAGAACTCTGGCGGGATGGTTGGCTGCACACCGGTGACGTGGCCACGCTGGACGAGCGCGGCTTTTTGCAGATTCGTGACCGCATCAAGGATGTGATCAAAACCGGGGGTGAATGGATTTCCTCACTGGAATTGGAAAACCTGATCAGCCAGCATGCCGAGGTAGCGGAAGTGGCCGTGGTAGGTATTGCCAACGACCAGTGGGGCGAAAGACCGGCTGCGCTGGTAGTGGCCCGTGATCCTTCGCGTCCACCAGAAACCGCCGACCTGCTTGAACACCTGCAGGTGTTTGTCGATCAGGGACGCATCAACAAATGGGCCCTGCCGGAAAAACTCCTGCTGGTTGAAGAAATTCCCAAAACCAGCGTCGGCAAGCTCAACAAGAAGGTCATCCGCCAGGAATTGGCCTGATCAACCGGGGCTGAGGCGCTTGGCTTCAGCCCTTGGCTTTCTTCTTGGAGGGAAGCACGACCACCTGGGTGCCGGAAAACAAATCCGGCCAGGTGCGTTTTTCCCGATCGAAAAACAGCCACAGATAACCCAGGCCCAGACAACTCCAGGACAACAAACCACCCAGAAGACGCAAGAGCGTCTGTTTGAAGTTGATGGGCTGACCCGCCGGAGTCTGTACACGCAGTCGCCAGGCCAGCATGCCCAAGGTTTGTCCTGCCCGCCGCCAGAAGAAGGCATAGAAGACCGCGGGCACCAGCAGGACGGCTCCCCGGAACCAGACACTTTCATTGGCCTCGCCACCGGAGAGGGCGACACCGATAAAACCCACCAGCATCAACAGGGCAACAATCAGCAGCAGGTCATAAACCATGGCGGCCAGGCGCCGGAAGAGACCCGCCGGGTAGATGTCATTCAGGTGATCAAAAACTCTAGGCATGCAAGTATCCTGTTATCCTGCTTTACGAATGAGCCAGATGGCCCAAAGAGTACAAAAAGCTGCCGGAATCAAAACCGCCAGGGCGGGCGTAAACCCCCAGAGCAGGGCGGAAGGACCCAGCAGATCCTGGGCAAACTTCACGGAAAGACCGATAATTATGCCATGAAAGACCCGGGTTCCGGCAGGCACACTGCGCAGTGGACCAAAAGTGAAGGAAGCCCCCAAAAGCACCACTGCCAGCACCGTTACCGGCAACAAGACCTTCTGCCAGAAGGACAGCCAGTAAAAACCGCTGGACTGGCCTTTATCTTCCAGGTAGTGACCAAAACGCCAGAGATCCGAAGGCGGCAAGTCAGCCGGTTCAAAAGCCTGAAGCGCGACCAGCTCGGGCTGCAAAGGCAGCGGGAAAGCCATTTCCGGATACCGCTTTTCGCTGACCGAGCCCGGATGCATCTGGATTTCACGTGCCTCCTGCAGATACCACTGGCCTTCGCGGTATTCAGCCTGGGGGGCGGTAATACGACGTTCAAACTGCCAGTCTTCGTCCAGTTGGTAAATACTGATTCCCAACAGGCGACCATCATCACGGGCCACATTAATGCGATAGAAAGCCGTGTCTTCTTTCAACCAGAGATCCCGGGCACTGCTGACCGTAGCAGCCTGACGTCCCGTTCGGGTCTCCCAGCGATAGGTTTCCGCAGCCTGGGTCCAGTCCAGCAGCAGATATTCACTGGCCAGCATGGCCATCACCAAAAGTGCAATCACCGGACGTGAGGCATGCAGGATCAAACGCGGGATGGAAACACCGGCAGCACGCATGACCGTGAGTTCGCTGGTTGATGCCAGGCTGCCCAGGCCAATCAACACCCCGACCAGGATGCCCACCGGTAAAAACAGATAGAGTCGTTCAGGCAGGCGAATCAGCAGATAGACCACGGCATTAAGCAGGGTGTAGTCGTCGGTCAGATCCTTGAGTTCTTCCAGAAGAGTAAAGACAAAATCCAGCCCCACGATGACCAATAACACCGCCAGACTGGCGTTGAGAACAGCACGGGAAAGGTAACGGCCCAGGAGTTTCATTTGGCAAAGACTCCTCGGCACCAGCACAGCAGCAGCCCCAAAAGCAGAAAACCGGCATGCACGGCCCAGAGCCCCGGATACAGCGGCCACTGGCCTTTATTAATGGTGTCCTGCAGGGACATGACCCCGGTGAGAAAAATCATCTGTAAGAACAGCACCGGCAAAAGGGTCATAAAACGCCCCTGACGCGGATTAACCTTGGTCAGCGGAAAGGCCACCAACACCATGATCAGGACCATCACCGGAAGAGCCAATCGCCATTGCAACTCGACCCGTGCAGCCAAAGCATCACTGGCCAGCAGCTGGCTCAAAAACATCGCCTCGACTTCTTCCTGGATCGTAGGAGGCTGATAGACCCCCAGGCGCAGGGCATAGCGCTCATAATCAAGAACCGTCATGGACAGGTCTTCCAGTGGCAGTTCGTAGCGATAACCCTCTTCCAGAATCAGAAAACGGCTCTGGGTTTCTTCCGCTAGCTGCTGAAAACCCCGGCGCGCGACTGCCAGTTGATCAGTGCTTTCATCCCCCTGGGCAATAAAAACTCTTTGCAGCGTCTGTTGGTCGTCACTGATGGCTTCGGCATAAACCGCCTGATCGCCCAGTTCCACAAACTGCCCGGGGGTCAGGGATTCAAATCCGGTGCGCCGTTGCTGTTCCTGAATGACCTTTTCCGATTCCAGCTGGGCCAAGGGCGTCAGATAGAGGCTGGAAAAACCCGTCACCAGTGTCAGCAACACCCCTAAGCCCAGCACCAGCTTGAGCAGTTTGCGCTGGCTGACCCCACTGGATTGAATCACCGCCATTTCGCTTTCCATATAAAGACGGCCAAAGGTCATCATCACCGCCAGAATAAAGCTGATCGGCAGGATCATCTGGGCGGCATAGGGCAGGTACAAAAAAGTCAGCTGACCCAGGGAATCCAGAGACAGGCGTCCCGAAGCGGCACGTCCCAGGTAACGGGCAAAGCGGCTGCCAAGAATAACCAGCAAGAGAATACTGGAAACGGCCAGGGTGGACGTGATGATTTCCCTGGCCAGATAGCGGTAAAGAATCAAGGACAGCTCCAACAATCAAACGATGCAATTCTCATATAAAGCCATTATCCTACACCACTAGCTGGCTTGTCTTGCCACACTTGTTACTAACATCTTTTTTCGGAGTGGTTATGAACTTTAAACTGGTTACCAATTCCCCCGCGCTGACGGAAACAGCCTGTGTTGTCCTGCCGGTGATGCAGGAAGGTAGCCTTACATTCAGCGGTCAGGCAATCGATAAATCCACCGAATCCCTGATTGGCCAGATTCTCGACCGGGGTGATTTCAAGGCCACTCTGGGCAAGACGTTTTTACTGCCCTTTGCTCCCGGTGCCGAAGCCCAGCGCATTCTGCTGGTGGGTATGGGCAAGGAAGCAGAGCTTACTCCCTCCAAATTCCGCAAGGCCTGTAAGGCCGCCTATGACCAGCTGGCTCAACTGAATCTGCATGATTCCTTCATCACCCTGGCCGACACCCCGCTGCAAGGCCGCGATGCCGCCTGGAAGCTGCGCCTGCTGGCCGAGATGGCTGAAACCAGCTTTTACCGTTTTACCGAATTCAAATCCAAAGAAAGCGAAGACAACCTGCCCGAAGAAATCCTCTTCTATTGGCCGGAAAACCAAGATTCCGCAGAAGGTGAAAAAGCCCTGCAAACTGGTCAGGCGCTGGGTCAGGGCAAGAACCTGGCACGCACCCTGGGCAACCGTCCCGGCAATGTCTGCACCCCGATTCACCTGGCCGAGACGGCTCAGGAGTTGGTCGCCAAGGATTCCGCCTTCAGCACCCAGATTCTGGATGAAAAGGAAATGCAGGAACTGGGCATGAACAGCCTCCTGGCTGTGGGCAAAGGCAGTGACCAGCCACCTCGGCTCATCGTGGTCGAATACAAGGGAGCCAAGGACCCGGAAGAAGCCCCTCACCTGCTGCTGGGCAAGGGGATTACCTTTGACTCCGGCGGGATCAGCCTCAAGCCCGGCGAAGGCATGGACGAAATGAAATTCGACATGTGCGGTGCCGCCAGTGTTCTGGGCACCCTGGAAGCCGTGCGTCAAATCAAGCCTAAAATCAACCTGGTGTTCATGATTGCCGCGGCTGAAAACATGCCATCCAGCAATGCCAACAAGCCGGGTGATATCTACACCACCCTGTCCGGCAAAACCGTGGAAGTGCTCAATACCGATGCCGAAGGCCGTCTGGTGCTGTGTGATGCCCTCACCTATGCCGAACGCTACCAGCCACAAAGCGTGGTGGATATCGCCACTCTGACGGGCGCCTGCATTATTGCCCTGGGCCATCAGGCCACCGGCCTGCTGAGTAATGACGAGGAGCTGGCCAAGGAACTGCTGGAAGCCGGAATCAATGCCGAGGACAGAGCCTGGCAGCTGCCACTCTGGGAGGAATACCAAGAGCAATTGGATTCCAATTTTGCCGACATGCAAAACATCGGCGGGCGTCCGGCAGGCACCATCACGGCAGCCTGCTTCCTGTCGCGTTTTGCCGAAAACTTCCGCTGGGCGCACCTGGATATCGCCGGTACAGCCTGGCACTCGGGCAAACTCAAGGGGGCGACAGGTCGTCCGGTAGGTCTATTGCTGCAATACCTGCTCGATCAGGAAACCAAGGCGGCGACTTCCGAGTAACCGATGACCCAGATCGACTTTTATCTTCTGGCTGGAGACCAGGCCTCCAGCCGCTGGGATTTTGCCTGTCGTCTGGCAGAAACCATCTGGCGCAAGGGCTATCGCTTGTATATCCATGTGGCCGATGAAAGCACCGCGAGGCAACTGGACGAACAGCTTTGGAGTTTTAAACCCGAAGCCTTTCTACCCCACGGGCTTCTGGGCCAACAGCCGCCCTCACCGGTGGAAATCGGTTGGCAGGAAGAACCCGGCGATCACCATGAGGTGTTGTTGAATCTGGACCTGAAGGTGCCGGGTCACTTCTCCCGCTTCAAGCGGGTGGCAGAAATCATTGATGCCTCGGAAGCGGTTAAAAAACCCAAACGCGATGACTGGAAGTATTACCGTGATCGGGGTTATCCGATTCAGGCCCATGACATGCGCCGGTAAAAACCAAAAAAGGCAGCTCTGAGAGCTGCCTTTTTCGTGATTCTTTCAGCGAAGTCTTTTATTCACTGGCTTCGTTGAGTTTTTCTTCCAGCTCACCCATCAACTGGGTAATGGATTGTGCCGACTTGCCGGTTTCATCCGCCAATTCTTTGACCTGATCGGCGACCACGGCAAAACCGCGTCCGGCTTCACCGGCCCGGGCCGCTTCGATACTGGCATTAAGACTCAGCATCTTCAGGGTTTTCAGAACCTGCAGGATCTTCTGGGTCTGGTTGATGATCTGGTTACTGGTGACCCCGACATCTTCCATTTTTTCCTTGCGATCCGCTTCCTGGGCCTTGCGGTCATTGATATCCGCAACCACGCCTTCCAGGTAATCAACTTCACCGCGGTCGTTATAAACAGCTCCGCCGTGTTCATTGACCCACTGGATGCTGCCATCCGCCCGACGCAGACGATAGTCCACATTCCAGTTGGTATTATTTTCCATGCCCTCTTCGACAGCTGAATCCACTTTTTTGATATCATCCTGATGAATCAGGGATACATAAGAAAGGCGCTGGTTGTTCAACAAATCCTTTTCAGCATAACCCGTGACCTTTTTTACAGCCCCGGCCATATTTGTCATGGTAAAGTTCTTGTCATTGCGACAACGGTACAAGAAGCCATTCATACGGTTGGCAATGCTTTCGTAAATACGGGCAGCGTCGTCAGTTTCGGTGAAATCCGTATCCTGTTGATACTCTTCTGAACTCATAGTTTGCGGGCCTTCTTAGGTCAAAGAAACTCGGGTCAAGGGTCAAGTTGCTTCCTGAAATTACACGCAAAACATGATACCAGCAATCACCACAGGTAAAAGCCCTTTTTAATCAAGATGCCCATCAACAACTCCTGGATTCCCTGGGTGCAATGGCTGGCGGTTATCACCATGACCCTGGACCATTCCGCCCGCTACCTGCAGCCCGGCAACTATGACTACTATTGGGTGATCTATACCCTGGGACGCTGGGCTTTTCCTGCTTTTGCCGCCTTGCTGGCCTGGCATGCCATGCATAACAGCCGCCACCTGGGTCGTTACCTGCTAAGAATCCTGATTATTGCTCTGATTGCACAGCCCGCCTATGCCTGGATGCATCAGGAATCCCTCTGGGATACCCGGTTGAATGTCTGCTTTACCCTGGCTCTGGGACTGGCAATTACGGCCCTGATCAAGCAGGCCTGGCAGTTAAGCCAAAACCCGATTGCTTCAGCCCAGTTGCTTACCTGGGGCGGGATGACCGGGCTGACGCTGCTCTTCAGTGGCCTGCTGGCTGCACGAGTAGATTATGGTTTAGCGGGAATTCTCTTCACCCCTTCGCTGGCAGTGATGTACCTGGCTTACGGGCAGCGCCACAATTCCCTGTCTGCCCGTATCATCTGGTTGACCAGCTGCCTGCTGCCGCTGGCGATGGTGCTGGCCGTTAATTCCGGATGGGTGCCACGCCTGCATACCTACCTGGCCCTGGCTGTTTTGATTTTGCTGCCCTGGTTGGCAGAAAAAGCATCCATCTGGAAACCACCTTTTCCGCGTTGGCTCTGGCTGTCCTGGTATCCCCTGCATCTGTTTATCATCGGCGCAATCGCCCGACTTATCGCCTAAGATAGATAAAGGCAGATACATCCGAGTTCAGTGGCAAGAGGGTTATCCTTTCAGGTGACGTCCGCCATTTAGGCGCAAAAGATTACCGGTCATGTAAGGCTGCTCCAGCAAATAGTCCACAGACTGCCAGAGCACTGCAAAACCGGGTTCCAGGTGCAAGGGTGACTTGGCCAGTACCTTTTCCTGGTACTCGGGGCTATCCCCTTCATTAAAGGCCAGCAGGGCCGGGGCCACGCTGTTGACCTTGATATCCGGAGCAAAACGCGCGGCAAAAGAGAGGTTGAGACTTTCCAGACCGGCTTTACTGGCCACATAAGCAGCATGCTTGGCCGAACCCCGGCGTACGACATCATCAGTAATATGGATGATATCGGCCGCCTGGTTGTTGATACCGGCCCAGCACTGCAACAGCGGATGCAACTGGTTGTTCAGCAGGAAAGGGGTTTGCTGGTGTATCTGGAACATCCGCTGAAAGACGTCAGCCGCTTCTTGCGCAGGCTGCTCAGGAAGAGGATCGCTGGCCCAGTCCGAGGCATTATGAATAAGGGCTCTCAGCGAGGTATGACGCGCCTTGATTGCCTCGGCAAAATCCAGAATGCCAGCATCCTGAGAGAAATCGGCCTGGATCACCTCGGCACCCAGCCGCTCCAATTTATCCACACCCGGTTTGCGGGTGCGATAGCTGATCACGACTGGCTGTTCTTTCTCCAGAAGTCGCTCGGCCAGGTAGAGGCCGCCTCTTTGTCCAGCACCGGTAATCACTACCGGTGCCTTGCCTGCAGTATCAGTCATAGTTTCTCGGTGCATAAGCATGAACATCACTGAGCAGCGAACGCGGCGGCATGCCACGAGTCATCATCAGGTCTTCAATGGCATAGACCAAAGCCGGTGAACCACTGCAAAAGCCCTTCACTTCGCTGGCCGAATCAGGATCGATATAATCCATCCCCAGGGATTCGACCAGGCTGCAATTACGCCCCTTCCAATCAGCATCAGCGAGATCAACACAGGGCAGCAGCGTAAAGTTACTGTAGTTGCTTTCCCAGTCTCTGGCCAAATCCAGGGCATAGAGCCCTTCGCGATTACGTGCCCCCCAATAGAGGGTCAGGGGAGCTTGCCAACCTCTTTCAAAAGCGGCTTCCAGCAGAGATTTCATCTGGGCAAAACCCGTCCCCCCGGCGACCAGCACCAGTGGTTGTTCTTCCTTGGGTAGCAGGCATTCACCTGTAGCTAGCCTCAGTGTCAGGGTGCCGCCCTGGATCAGCTTCTGATAGAGGGTTTCGGATACTTCGCGTCCGGGCAGATACTGGATATGCAGTTCCAGTTCCTTCTGATGGGGTGCCGAGGCAATAGAAAAAGGCGCCCAGATGTCCTCAGTCACCTGAATTTCCAAATACTGCCCGGCCTCATAAACAAAAGCTTCGTCAGCTTCCAGGCCCAGGCGGAAGACTCGGTCTCCCCTTTCTTCCAGGCGCGTGATGCGCGCTTGTAGAATCTGTTTAGTCATATACTTCCTTAGCTTTGGCTTGTGTCCAGACCCAGTTGGTCCCAGATGGCATCGACCCGGTCCTTGACTGCTGAATCCATGACGATGGGCGTTCCCCATTCACGATCGGTTTCGCCCGGCCATTTGTTGGTGGCATCCAGTCCCATTTTGGAACCCAGACCCGAGACCGGAGATGCAAAATCCAGATAATCAATCGGTGTATTTTCGATCATTACCGTGTCCCTGGCCGGGTCCATGCGTGTGGTCATGGCCCAGATCACATCCTTCCAGTCACGGGCATTGACGTCATCATCGGTGACCACGACAAACTTGGTGTACATAAACTGGCGCAAAAAGCTCCAGACACCCAACATCACCCGCTTGGCATGTCCCGGATACTGCTTGCGAATGGTCACTACCGCCATCCGATAGGAACAGCCTTCCGGCGGCAGATAAAAATCCACGATTTCCGGAAACTGCTTCTGCAAAATGGGTACAAACACTTCATTCAGGGCCACACCCAGAACAGCCGGTTCATCCGGTGGACGTCCCGTATAGGTTGAATGATAGATGGCATCCCGCCGACGCGTCACCCGCTCAACTGTAAAAACGGGGAAGTCATCCACTTCATTGTAGTAACCCGTGTGATCACCAAAGGGGCCTTCAGGGGCGGTTTCGCCCGGTTGGATATAGCCTTCCAGCACGATTTCCGCCGAGGCAGGTACCCTTAGATCAGAGCCCAGGGATTTCACCAGTTCTGTCTTGCTATCGCGTAAAAGCCCGGCAAAAGCATATTCGGACAGGGTATCGGGAACCGGCGTCACTGCCCCCAGAATCGTGGCCGGATCAGCACCCAGGGCCACACAGACGGGAAAACGCTGACCGGGATTTTCACGGCAGAATTTCTGGTAGTCCAGCGCCCCGCCACGATGTGCCAGCCAGCGCATGATCAGTTTGTTCTTACCCAGCAGTTGTTGACGGTAAATGCCCAGATTTTCCCGCCCCTTCTTTTCGTTCTGGGTAATCACCAGCGGCCAGGTAACCAGGGGTGCGGCGTCGCCCGGCCAGCAGTGCATGATGGGCAGGCGGTAGAGATCCACGTCTTCGCCTTCTTCCACGACTTCCTGGCAGGGAGCTTTTTTCACCACCTTGGGGCTCATGCTGAGCACTTTTTTGAAAATAGGCAGTTTTTCCCAGGCATCCTTCATGCCCTTGGGGGGATCGGGTTCCTTCAGGTAGGCCAGCAGCTTGCCGATTTCGCGCAGGGCTTCCAGGGATTCTGCCCCCATGCCCAAAGCGACTCTTTCCGGGGTGCCGAACAGGTTAGCCAGCACCGGTGTAGCATGGCCCTTGGGGTTCTCAAAAAGGATAGCTGGCCCGCCCGCTCTCAGAGTGCGGTCGGCAATTTCCGTCATTTCCAGGTGGGGGTCGATTTCCTGGGTCACGCGCTTGAGCAGACCGCGGGCTTCCAACTGACTGATAAAATCGCGCAAATCCTTATATTTCATGGGATTTTCTGCCTCTTAATGGACAAAAGGCAAGCCCTGGGGCTTGCCTTGTTTTATATCTGGAAGATCGCATGTGGGAGTTCGCTCTGCGCACGATCTTTTCACGCAGAGGGCTGCGCTCCCACTTATTACTTGCGCTTCATAGCCTCGAAGAATTCCACATTGGTTTTAGTGTCCTTGAGACGATCCACCAGGAATTCGGTTGCGGCAACATCTTCCATGGGGTTAAGCAGCTTGCGCAGTATCCACATGCGCTGCAGCTCTTCTTCAGTCGCCAGGAGGTCTTCACGGCGGGTGCCGGAGCGGCGGATATTGATCGCCGGGTAAACCCGCTTCTCGGCCACTTTACGGTCCAGGTGGACTTCCATATTGCCGGTACCCTTGAATTCCTCATAGATAACTTCATCCATTTTGGAACCGGTATCAACCAGGGCAGTCGCCATGATAGTCAGACTGCCGCCTTCTTCGATATTACGGGCAGCACCGAAGAAACGCTTGGGTTTTTCCAGGGCATGGGCATCCACACCACCGGTCAGTACCTTGCCGGAGCTGGGCACTACGGTGTTGTAGGCGCGGGCCAGACGAGTGATAGAATCCAGCAGGATGACCACATCCAGCTTGTGTTCAACCAGACGCTTGGCCTTTTCAATGACCATTTCCGCGACCTGTACGTGACGTGCAGGCGGCTCATCAAAGGTCGATGCAACCACTTCGCCACGCACAGTACGCTGCATTTCGGTCACTTCTTCCGGACGCTCGTCAATCAGCAGAACAATCAGATGACATTCTGGATTGTTGCGTTTGATGGAATTGGCAACATTCTGCAGCATCAGGGTTTTACCCGCTTTGGGCGGGGAAACGATCAGACCCCGTTGCCCCTTACCGATGGGGGAAACCAGATCGATAATCCGTGCTGTCAGGTCTTCGCTGGAACCGTTACCCACTTCCATAATCAAGCGGGAGTCGGGGAAGAGGGGAGTCAGGTTTTCAAAGAGGATTTTATGCTTGGCGTTGTCGGGGCGGTCAAAATTGATGGAATCAACTTTTAGGAGGGCAAAATAGCGTTCACTGTCTTTGGGAGGACGTATTTTGCCGGAAATACTGTCGCCCTTGCGTAAATTAAATCGGCGAATCTGGCTGGGGGACACATAGATATCATCAGGGCCGGCCAGATAAGAGGAATCTGACGAGCGCAGAAACCCAAAGCCATCTTGGAGTATTTCCAGGACACCATCGCCGTAGATGTCTTCACCGCTCTTGGCGTGCCGCTTGAGTACGGCAAAAATAATGTCTTGTTTACGAGAACGGGCAACGTGTTCTATGCCCATTTCGTTGGCGATTTCCATTAGTTCAGGGACGGATTTCTGCTTTAATTCGGTCAGATTCATGGGTTTTATATGGTGATCTTGCCAGGAGTAATATTTCCGCTTTTTTTACGGAGTGGATAATTAATTCCGACTTGCACGCAAGGCAAATGAGATGTTGAGTCTACAACTGCACAGGAACCTTCAGGCTAACACTTGCCAGTTAATAAAACAGTGGCGGTTATTGAAGACCGGAAATTGCTGATTGACTCAGGGGTCTTGGGGCAGGCCGGATTATGATGACCTCATCAGAGACAGGGCCTCTGACTTTAAGAGTAATTCTTTTCTCTCTACGCAAAGATAGTGGAGCCGCGCAGAGCAGCCTTATCTTGCCTTAGAAAAGGTCTAGTACGCAAGCCCTTAATGTAAGAAATTGCAAGTACTAGACCCGGGAAGCTTTACAGAGTTTCGTCGATAAAGCTGGTCAGCTGGGATTTCGACAGGGCGCCGACTTTCGTGGCTTCGGACTTACCACCCTTGAAGACCATCAGGGTCGGAATGCCACGGATGCCAAATTTAGCCGGTGTGTCTGTATTTTCGTCAATATTCAGCTTGCAGACCTTGAGGCGATCTTCGTATTCACTGGCAACTTCTTCCAGAACCGGAGCGATCATCTTGCAGGGACCGCACCACTCTGCCCAGTAATCAACCAGAACGGGAACCTCTGATTGAAGCACCTCTTCCTCAAAACTGGCATCACTGACATTAACGATATTGGAACTCATCTCTGTACACTCCTAAGCGGTATTAAACCAAGTATCTCGATTATCATAGCACCCTCTATCCACCACCTAAAGCCTGAAGAAATATAATCTTCATGTTTTTAATGCTATCTTTACCAGCCAACAGACCACTTTAAACGTCTATTGGAAACAAGATAATTATGGCAGACGCTTCGCTACCCGAAGGCTCGACCCTGGCCGCACTGGATTTGGGTTCCAACAGTTTTCATCTGGTGCTGGCCCGCAAAATCAAAGGGGAACTCAGCCTGCTCAAACGCCTGGGCGAAAAGGTTCAGCTGGCTGCAGGACTGGATGAACGCGGCTATCTGAGCGAAGAAGCTCAGCAGCGTGGACTGGAATGCCTGGAGCGGATGGCCCCCTTTATCCAGGGACTGGAAGAAAACCAGGTCAGGGCTGTGGGCACCAATGCCTTAAGGGCTGCACGTAACTCCGGGGAATTCATTACCCGAGCCCAGGAACTGCTAGGGACTTCCATCGAAGTGATTGCCGGCCGCGAGGAAGCCCGTCTGATTTATGCTGGAGTGGTGCACACCTCCCCCAAGTTTGATCAAAAACGTCTGGTCATCGATATCGGCGGCGGCAGTACCGAATTTATTGCCGGTGAAGGTGGGGAACCTCGCCTGCTGGAAAGCCTGCACATGGGCTGTGTCAGCTACACCCAGCAATTTTTTGGCGATGGCAATTTCAGCGAACAGAATTATCAAAAGGCACGTTTGGCCGCTCTCAGCGAGCTGCTGCATATCCAGAAATCCTTTCTGGCTCACGGCTGGGAGCGGGTACAGGGCAGCTCCGGCACCCTGAAAACCCTGTCGCTCGTCGTGGGTAAGGGGGAATTTGCTCCTCTGACGCCCAAAAACCTGCATGAGCTGGAAAAAGAACTCTTCAAGACCAAGTCGACACGCGGCTGGGTGCGCTTTGGCATGCGTGAGGATAGAGCCAAGGTCATAGCAGCCGGGCTAGCCATCACCTCTGCCTTCTTTGAGGCCCTGCAACTTCAGGAAATGCACTATGCCGAGGGGGCGCTGCGTGAGGGTCTGCTTTACGAACTGGCGGGCACCGGCACCGATCAGGATATCCGTGATCGTACGGTCGGCTCCCTGATGGAGCGCTTTCAAGTGGATCAGCAACAAAGTGATCTGGTCTGCCAGGCTGCGCTCAAGGGTCTGGATCAGGTGGCACGCGCCTGGGGCCTGAGCCATCCCAGCTGGAGCAACAAGCTGCGCTGGGCTGCCCAGCTACATGAAATCGGCCTGAATGTCGCTCACACCCAGTATCACAAGCATGGTGCCTACCTGCTGACCTATGCTGATCTGGCCGGCTTTACCCGCCAGCAACAGCAAATTCTGGCCGTACTGGTTCGTGCTCACCGGCGTAAATTTCCCGCCAACGAGTTCAAGAGCTTTGCCCCTGAATACCAGCTCAAACTACAACGCCTGGCCCGCCTTTTGCGCCTGGCCGTACTCCTGCATCACAGCCGCCCTGACAGTCCTCTTCTGGATTTCACTCTGGAACTGGATAACAGCCAATCGAAGGAAACCATGTACCTGCGTTTTCCCCAAGGCTGGCTGGAAAACCAACCGCTGTTGATGAACGATCTTCAGCAGGAAGCCAAGTGGCTGAACAATGTTGGCTTTGAACTGGTTTACGAATAATCATCACCCATAAAAAAACCGGCTCCTTCAAGGGGCCGGTTTTTTTCGTCTGCTGCCAGGCCGTTATTCCACTTCCGGGCGCATGGCCGGGAAGAGGAGCACATCCCGAATCGACGGCGAATCGGTAAACAGCATTACCAGGCGGTCGATACCGATCCCTTCACCAGCAGTGGGCGGCAGACCATATTCCAGAGCACGAATATAATCGGCATCAAAGAACATGGCTTCATCATCGCCCGCCTCTTTTTCAGCGACCTGCTCCAGGAAGCGATCGCGCTGATCTTCAGCGTCGTTCAACTCCGAGAAGCCATTGGCAATTTCACGCCCGCCAACAAAGAATTCAAAGCGGTCAGTCACTTCCGGCTTGTCATCGTTGCGGCGCGCCAGCGGTGAAACCTCGGCAGGATATTCGGTGATAAAGGTGGGCTGACGCAATTTCTCTTCGGCCACCTCTTCAAAGATCTCGGTCAGAATACGACCCCAGCCCCAGGAATCCTTGATTTCCAGCTTGAGCTGTTTGGCCAGGGCCGCAACGCCCTCACGATCCTGCAACTGATCAGCAGAGATGCCATCACCGTACTCAACCACGGCTTCGGTCATGGTCAAACGCTGGAAAGGCTTACCGAAGTCATAGTCTTCACCCTGGTAGTGCAGCTGACTGCTGCCCAGGACGTCATCGGCCAGAGTTCGCAGCATTTCTTCGGTCAGATCCATCAACTGGTTGTAATCGGCATAGGCCCAGTAGAATTCCAGCATGGTGAATTCCGGGTTATGCCGCGTCGACAGGCCTTCATTGCGGAAGTTACGGTTAATTTCGTAAACCTGCTCGAAACCACCCACGACCAGTCGCTTGAGGTAAAGCTCGGGGGCAATCCTCAGGTACATGTCCTGATCCAGGGCATTATGATGGGTGATAAAAGGACGTGCTGTGGCGCCACCGGGAATCGTCTGCAACATGGGGGTTTCCACCTCCATGAAACCGCGTGTTTCCATAAAACGGCGGATACCGCTGATGACACGTGAGCGCACCACAAAAGCATCACGGGATTCGGGGTTAACAATCAGATCCACATAGCGCTGGCGGTAGCGCATCTCCTGGTCGGCCAGACCGTGAAACTTGTCGGGCAGAGGACGCAGGCTTTTGGTCAGCAGCTGGCTTTTGACGATATGGATGTAAAGATCGCCCTTGCCGGATTTATGAACCGGACCTTCGGCATAGACCAGATCACCCAGATCCCAGGTCTTGATATCTTCTTTCTGGTCTTCATCCAGACCTTTTTTATCCACATACAGCTGGATTTGACCACTGACATCCTGGATGACAATAAAGGGACCGCGTTTACGCAGGATGCGACCAGCCACCTTGGCGGGGCGATTGAGTTCTTCCAGCTCGGGTTTTTCCTTGTCACCCAACTCTTTCTGCAGATCAGCCGCATAGGCATCGCGACGCAGGTGGTTGGGAAAGGCGTTACCGGCTTCACGTCTGGCAGCCAGCTTGGCGCGGCGCTCAGCAATCAACTTGTTATCGTCTTCAGTCATTTTGTTTATAGCCCCTGCTTAAGACTGGCTTCAATAAATTTGTCCAGGTCCCCATCCAGCACGGCCTGGGTATTACGGTTTTCAATCCCGGTACGCAGATCCTTGATGCGTGAATCATCCAGCACATAGGAACGGATCTGACTGCCCCAGCCGATATCGGCCTTGGAATCTTCCAGCTTTTGTTTTTCGGCATTGCGCTTTTGCATTTCCAGCTCGTACAAGCGCGACTTCAGCTGCTTCATGGCGAAGTCTTTGTTCTGGTGCTGGGAACGTCCGGACTGACAGGCCACCACGGTATTGGTGGGCAGGTGAGTAATCCTGACCGCCGATTCAGTTCTGTTAACGTGCTGACCGCCCGCACCGGAGGCGCGGTAAACATCAATACGCAGATCGGCCGGATTGATATCGATTTCAAAGCTGTCATCCACTTCCGGGGAAACAAACACGGAAGCAAAGGAAGTGTGGCGACGACCACCGGAATCAAAAGGACTCTTGCGAACCAGGCGATGAACGCCGGTTTCGGTTCTCAGCCAGCCAAAGGCATATTCGCCTTCCACGCGGATGGTCGCCGATTTAATACCAGCCACATCACCGGCAGAGGCTTCCACCAGCTCGGCCTTGAAGCCATGCTGGTCACACCAGCGCAGGTACATGCGCAGCAGCATTTCCGACCAGTCCTGAGCCTCGGTACCGCCGGAACCGGACTGAATATCCACAAAGCAGTTGGCCGGGTCCATTTCCCCGGAAAACATGCGACGAAACTCCAGGCTTTCCAGCTGTTTTTGCAGATCAGCCAGATCAGCTTCAGCTTCATTTACGGTGCCTTCGTCATCTTCGGCAGCCGCCAGTTCCAGGATATCCAGAGTATCCACCAGCCCTTGATCCAGGGCTTCCAGAGTGTTCACAATGGTTTCCAGTTGCGAACGCTCTTTACCCAGAGCCTGGGCCCGGTCAGGTTCGTTCCAGATATCCGGCTGTTCCAGTTCGCGGGTGACTTCTTCTAGACGGTCTTTCTTTTCAGCATAGTCAAAGATACCCCCTAAGAACGTCGGTGCGTTCTTGCATGTCTTTGATCAGGGATACCAGCGGGTTGATTTCCAGCATGGGGTTGGCTTCTCCAGCTCGTTGGAAAATTCACTATTCAGGAATAAACCGCCTATTCTACCCAAGGGTGAACGCCAACTCCACCTTACCAGTCGCTGACAGGCCTGTTATTCTTAGTAGTATTCAGCCTACTATGGCAGCACAACAAGGAAATCATGAAACCTCAACTGATTACTACTGACGACGAGCTCTACCTGGAACTAGGCCCCTGCTCGGCCCGTTTCACCCAATCTGAAGCTGAGGCTTTCCGGGATCTACTGGCCACCAAACTGGGTTATTTTCTGGAGCAGCCCGCTCCCTCCACCGATGCCCGGGAAAAACGTCTCAAGCAACTCCAGCCTCTGGCTGAAGCCCTGGAAAAACTGGAAGACCGCCAGTTGCAAAACACTCTCAAGGCTTATCCCAAATCCCAACTGGTTACCCTGATTCGTTTTCTACGCGCCCAGCTTCCCGGTATCAGCGAAAGAATCTTCTCACTCCTCTCGCGCCGCACCGCCCAACAGCTGGGAGAAGAGCTTGAGGTTCAGGGCCCGGTTCCCCTGAGCCAGGTTCTACCCGCGCTGGAAAGCCTGGAACCGCTTCTGGCAACAGAAGGCGTTTTTACTGGTATTCACCAGAAGGCCAGAGACTATCTGGAGCGCCTGGGGCAGCTACCCCTGCCTGCTTTTCAGCAATTTCTGCAGGAATTACCTTCAGCATCACGCCTACAACTGCTGGATCTGACAGATCAACTGGCATTAACACAAGTCAACCAGCGCTGCCGGGAAGGCCTGGATTCAAGCTTCAAGCGCCAACAGGAAACTTCCGACAAACGCCTGAATGAGCAGGAAATTCGTCAACTTATGTCGGAAATCAGCCATCTGCTCAAAAAACTTCGTTCTTCCAGCTACAGGAGCCATTAACCCATGCTGGACATAGTTATCAAGGAACAACAGGTTCATCTGAAAGATCGTTTTATCAGCTGGAAACTTAGTCTGCACGCTGCGCTGATGCTGCTGGCCGATCTCAATGAACAACTACCGGGTGATGACAGCAACTACGCGCTATTACGTACCTACTACCAGCGCCAGCTATCCAGTCTTCTGCTGCTGCCGCCCCGTGAGCGCCAGCAACTGCTCCAGGACCTCAATCTCGAAGCCTTGGCCTGCTTGCTCAAAATACTGGAAGGAAGTGCCAGCCACGATCAGTTAAAGCGCAACCTCTCACATCGGCGTTTGCAGCAACTGGAAGAAGAGCCGGTTTACCAAAAGGTCGGGGCCCCCAGTATTGAAGACCTGCAAAAAGGACTGGAGGACTTTTTTGAACAACTACAAGAAAGGATCAATCACGGAGAAATCCAACTACCGGACCCCTCCGAACCCTACTATTGAGCGACCATCTCCAGACGCTCTAACAGACTACGAAAATCAGCCAGAGAGCCCATATCATCATCCTGATGATAGGTCAGCGTGAGTACCAGGCTTTTACGCTGCTCCACCTGGATCATGTACTGCAGTATACGGGTATTGGGCACATTGCCAGCATAACCGATAACAAAAGCAGGGTAGCCCTGGACCTGCTGGCCTTCACACTGTTCCAGTTCTACCTCCTTACCCAGGGTTCTACCCAACAAAGCAGGCAAGGCATTGCAAGTTGCCCTTATCTGGCTTTCGGCTTCAGGCACCTGGTCATTAGTGGCAAAAAGACTGAGGTTGTCATACACCCCCTGGTGAGAATCGCGGGTATTGAACAGCAGCTCCATATCCCCCTGGCGCACTCTTTCTGCCAGACGTTGGCGCATCAAAGGCGGCAAATCCAATTGCTCGTCACCCTTGCCTTCAACAGCGGATAGGTCTTCACGACTTAAGAGCTTCCAGTCTTCCGGCAAGTGCAGAACCAGACCCAGGCCGGTTTCCAGGGTTTGCAGCGAGGCCGTAGCCAGAGCGGTTGAGGTCATCACCAGAGTCAGGGCCAAACCGGCCGTGAAGATTAGTAGCTGTCGTTTCAAAACAAGAACCTGCACAAATTCAATAAATTTCAGGTAAGCTAAGTAGCCGAAAAGTGCACACTATAAGTTATTTTTTACTTCCTGACTGCTGCAAATAAAGATTCTATGACAACTTCTCTTTCCCCCACCCTGAAATTAGCCTACGACCTCATCAGCCGCCCCTCTGTTACTCCCGAGGATGCCGGCTGTCTGGATCTGCTGGGCCAACGCCTGGAAAAATTGGGTTTTCGCCTGGAACGCCTGCCTTTTGCTGAAGTCGATAACCTTTGGGCCCGCAAGGGCGATCAGGGCCCACTGCTCTGCTTTGCCGGTCATACCGATGTCGTACCCACCGGGCCGGAAGAAAACTGGGAATTCCCGCCCTTCGAGCCGCAAATCGATTCAGAAGGCTACCTGCGTGGACGCGGCACTGCCGATATGAAAGGCAGTCTGGCTGCCATGGTTACAGCCATCGAAGCCTTTATCGAAGAGCACCCTGACCATGAAGGCAGCCTGGCTCTGTTGCTAACCAGCGATGAAGAAGGCCCTTCCGTTAATGGCACCGTCAAGGTGGTCGAGCATCTGGAAGCCCGCAACGAAAAAATTGACTGGTGTCTGGTGGGCGAACCCTCCAGCACCGAACGTCTGGGCGATATTATCAAGAATGGTCGTCGCGGCTCTCTGGGGGCGCGTCTGCTCGTCAAGGGCAAGCAGGGGCATGTGGCCTATCCGCACCTGGCTGCCAATCCGGTTCATCTGGCTGCCCCGGCACTGGCTGAACTCACTGCCCAGATCTGGGATGAAGGCAATGATTTCTTCCCGGCCACCAGCCTGCAAATCTCCAACATCCAGGCTGGAACCGGGGCCACCAATGTGATTCCCGGCGAACTGGAAGTCATCTTTAACTTTCGCTTTTCCACCGAGGTAACAGCAGAAGAACTCCAGCAAAGAACCGAAGCACTGCTGGACAAGCATCAGCTGGATTACACCCTGGACTGGACCCTCAGCGGTCAGCCCTTTCTCACGGCTGAAGGCCAGCTGGTTGAAGCGACTCAGGCAGCGCTCTTGGAAGTGACTGGCCAGCCCACACAACTTTCCACTTCAGGTGGCACTTCGGATGGACGCTTTATCGCACCCACAGGAGCCCAGGTGGTGGAACTGGGTCCGCTGAATGCCACTATTCATCAGGTTAACGAGAAGGTTAAGGCCGAAGATCTGAACACCCTCAGCCGGGTGTATCAACAACTACTGGTCAAATTGCTGGCCAACCGCTAAGAAGCCTTGGATTGATGTCACGAGCGCAGCTGTTTATCTGAGGCTTCCTAAAAACGAAAGCCCATGGCCAGACCCAGGGAGCGGGACTGGCTACCGGGAATTTCATCAGCCGTCGACGCATCCACCTGCCAATCCTGCCAGCGGATGCGGGAGGTAATCACCCGGCCATTACCGGCCACATAATCAATACCCAGCCAGACCGCGTAGCCGCCGCCATGGGCCTGGGTGGGATAGGCACTGCTACCGCCGTTGTATTTCTCCCAGCCACGCACCAGAAGCCGATATTCGGCCCCGAAGACCAGGAAGCTGGAGGTATCGAAGCGCAGTCCCAGATCACCACCGAACGGCAGATAAACATAGCGCACATAGGCATCACCGGCGGCGTTATCCTTGACGCTGAAACCTTCCCAACCCAGGCCCGTCCAGAGAGTCACATCGCCAGCAAAAGCAGTATGATTGATACCTCCCAGACGATAGGCCAGGTGGCTGGCTTTGACCTCGGCATCAGAAGGCGAGGCCGAAGTGAGTTCACTACTGGCATCCAGAGTATGGCCCAGGCTCAAACGATGATAGGCAAAATCACCACTGAGTAATTCCATCTCCAGATTCAATTGAATAAGGTCACTGCTAAGTTCGAAATTAGCGGCTTCGGATTCATGATCCAATTGCAGGTAACTAATCGAAGGCGCAAAAAAGGCAAAGCTGTCGATGCTGGCTGGCGGGTCTGCAGGTTCAGTGACAGAGGCATCTTCGTCTCTGGCCTCCTGGTAAGGAATCACCTCGGTTGTTTCCGTGCGGCGCTCATCTACCTGCAACAAAGGCTGTATTTCTGCAGCTGCCAGCGGCAACACCCAAGCCAGATAAAGGCTGCTGGTCATCAGTAGAAATCTCACCCTAGCGGCTCCTTATTTAGATGCAAAAAGGCAGCCAGCCGCAGCTGACTGCCATCCGGTTAGCTATTAGCGATTAACCACGGTCACATCTTCAGCCTGAAGCCCTTTTTCTCCTTCAACGGCTGCAAACCTGACTTTCTGACCTTCGCGCAGGGTGCGATGTCCCGTGCCGCGAATGGAACGGAAGTGAACAAAAACCTCACCGCCCACATCACGAATAATAAAACCAAATCCCTTGTTGACGTTAAACCATTTGACGACCCCTTCCTCGCGGTCATCTTCGTCTTCATCGGCCTCATCCTTGCTGTTATCCGCCCCACCAGAAGCACCTACAGCCTTCAAACGCAGAAACTCATTAATACTGGCCGCCAACATCAGCAGTACAAAAACCAGCAAATAGGTTTTGGCCGCTCCGCTACCACTACCCGCAGCTTCAGGTGAAACAGCCAGAAGGGGTAATACCAGAGGTGCCAGGATGGCAACAACTAAACTGACTAGAATATTTCTTATCAAAGTATTATTAAGCATAGAATTTTCTCTGAATCCAACTTTGTAAAGGTATAACAAAATCACCCGACCCCAGACTTAACGCTGGTATTTGCCGGAGTGTAATGGCAGGCTTGCCTCGTCCAACCTGCTGACCCATTATAACCACGTCTGCAGGAAAATGTTTAACTCTGGTAATGGCTTAAAAACATGAAGGCGTGTGAAGAAAGACTCGACCACCTGGAAACGCAAATGGCCTTTCAGGATGATTTACTGGAAGCGCTGAATCAGCAATTGATCCTGCAAAGCAGGGAGTTGCAAAGCCTTCAGGAACAGGTACGCCTTCTTAACCAGCGTCTGGCTGCCCTTAAGGCAGAAGGTGATGATGAGAAACAGCCTTCCCTGGCTGACGAAAAACCGCCCCACTACTGACCCTGGCCGGAACAGCGCGGAGAATCCGGACGCTGAGCCCCGCGCGCCGCCCACTCATCAGGTGTATAGAGATGCAGAGCCAGGGCATGCACCGGTCCCGCCAACTCATCCGCCAGCAAGGCATAGATTTTCTGGTGTCTTTTTACCGGCATCAAGGCATTGAAGGCCTCGCTGACCAGGGTCACTTTAAAATGGCTTTCCCGGCCAGGTGGTCCCTTGTGCTGATCACTTTCATTTTCAATCAACAGCTCCTGCGGCTGTAATGCTTCAATCAGCTTTTCGCGAAGGGCTTGTTCAACGACTTTTGCTTGCATAGTGTTCACCTAGTTTTCAGGATTCCCGCGACGGATCACTGGCTTCGACAATGAATTTCTTGATCCGATGGGTAATCCACCAGACACCGCCAACGACCAGCGGCACGGCTACTGCGGTTGCCAGATCCTTGTTCAGGGGAATACCCAGGGGTTCCAGGGCTCCCAAAAGGTAACGCAGCAGACTGATACCATAATAGCTGATGGCGGCAATGGACAAACCCTCAACCGTCTCCTGCATGCGCAATTGCAAACGCGAACGACGATTCATGGAAGCCAGCAACCGCCGGTTTTGTTCTTCCAGCTTGAGATCCACTCGGGTACGAATCAAGTCCCCGGCCCGTTCAATGCGTCTGGCCAGATCTTCCAGGCGCTGGCCTACCGAATCACAGGTTTTGACCGCCGGGGTCAGACGCCGACCAAAGAAGGCTGAAAGGGTAAAACTGGGACCGGTATGACTCTCCTTGAGTTCCTCCAGCCGCTTGAGAACCAGATGATAATAGGCCTGGGTAGCGGAAAAACGCGACAGGGTATCGGCACGGTGGCGCTCGATCTGGGCCGCCATGCTAGTCAACTGACGCAGCAAGTCCCTTTCCTCTTCCAGACCGTCGGTTTCCGATAGCTGGGTGATGATTTCCGCCAGCTGATTGTCCAGACGTCTTAATGCCGGAGCCAGTTCCCGCGCGGGTCTAGCTCCCAACAAGGCCATCAGGCGGTAGGTTTCCAGCTCCAGGACTCGCAGTATCAAACGCCCGGTCTGGTTGGCATTCAGACCGTGATTGTGCAGCAGAATACGACCACAGCCATCACCATGCATGCGAAAAGCACTCCAGAGGGTGGCCGCACCGTCCATCAAGCGACCACTCACCAGACGCTGGCCTTCAAAACAACTGGCCAGGGCTTCACGATCCAGGAGGTCATCTTCCGGGCTGGCTACCTCCAGATGCAGGGCAACGACCAACTCACCGGGCAGGCTTTCCAGCCAGTCGGGAGGAAGTAGAGCCAGGGCTGTCTGGGTAAAGGGGTCTTTCGCAAAGCCGGGGCGCACAAAAGTGTAGGTGACAAACTCCAGATGTCTTTCCCAACGCACCTCGATTTCACCCAGGCGCTGGTAAAAACTGTTGTCCTCAAAGGAAGGCGCTGTAACCCCATAACGACTGCAAAGATCCACCAGATGCTGAAAATCCTTTTGGCGATCTTCTTCAGACAGGACCAAAGCCAGATGAGAGATACGCACCGGACTATCAATAACCGGAAAGGGACGGGCATGCAGCTCCTGATAGAGAGAAGCCCGCTCAGGGTGACTGAGCGGGAGTGAAAAACGCGCGGAGGGGTGCTCTTGCTGTTCGGACACGACTCAACCTTTGATGCAGAAATTTTCTGCATCATGCTACGCCGCGTTCATGACCGCAAGTCATCCCCCCAGGCGATGAAGCAGCCGGTGAGGCGCTTCGTGCAAAGAAGAACGCAAGGCAAAATGAGCAAAACCGGCAAGCAGAAGTGCACCGATCAAGGGTGGCAAAATCCAGAAAAGCGGAGCTGCCTCCCAGGCCAGATTGAACAATTTGGCCGCCATCAAGGCATAGAGAAGCTCGCCCAAAAAAGCAGCCAAAAAGCCCGCCAGGCCGCCCAGTAAAAGGAATTCAGCGGCCTGGCGACCAGCCAGAGTTCGTCGTGCCGCACCCATGACCTTGAGTAAGGCCTGCTCTCTTTTACGGGCATCCATACTCGCCATGATCAGTGCCCAGGTCACCAGCAAACCGGCCAGCAAAACAAAGCCCAGAAGGTACTGAACCCCCAGACTCAGCTGCTGCAAAATGCCTTCTGCCTGCGCCAAAATGGCGCGGACATCCAGGAAGGCGACCCCGGGAAAACGCTGACTGAGCTCCTGCATGAATTCAGCTTCGTTATCCGGTAGATTAAAGCTGGCCAAGTAGGTATGCGGTTGATCCTGCAAGACCTCGGGCGGGAAAATCACATAGAAATTGGGTTTAAAGTTTTCCCAGTTAACACTGCGCAGGCTGGCAACCCGGGTCTGCAATTGCTGCCCGGCCAGAGTAAAAGTCAGCTCATCACCCAGTTCCAGATCCAGACGTCCAGCCAGGTCGGCCTCTACGGAAATGGGCAGCAAGTCAGCCTCAGCCGTTTCCTCTCCGCTCCACCACTGGCCTTCCAGAATCTCATTGTCATCCGGCAGGCGTTGACTCCAGGTCAGGTTCAGCTCACGTCTCAGGCTATTGTCATTTTCCGCTTCTGCCGGTACGGCCTCGCGTGCCTCCTCGCCATTAATCGCAGTCAGACGCCCGCGCAGGATCGGGTAAAGCTGGCTGTAATCCACGCCCTTTTGCTGCATAAAAGCGGCAAAATCCTGACTCTCCCAGGGCTGAATATCCACAGCAAACTGACTGTGTCTGTCCTCGGGCAGCTGGGCCTGCCAGTCACCCACTAGCTGATCCCCGCCTCGGGCCACCAAGAGTACTGCCGTAAAAGCCAGCGTGAAGGTGCTCAACTGCAACAGGGTTTCGGCCGGGTTACGCCCCAAACGCCTCAAGGCCTGACGCCCCTGCCAGGGCAGAACCTCAAGACGCACCATCAGCAGGCGCAACAAGCCTCCCCCGAGAAGAGCGACCAGTCCACCCACCAGCAGCAGACCGACCAGCGTCCAGAGCGTCAGCTGCAGATCACCGGATAACCAATAGCCCAGTCCCAGGGTAGCCAATAAAGCCAGGCCATAGGTCAAAAGGCCTGAGCTGGACAGCTTCCAGGGACGCGACTGGAGCACTGCCAGCGGACTGACTTTGGCCAGACTCAGCAGGGGAGCCAGGGAAAAACCCAACAACAGCCAGATTGCCAGGCCCAGCGCTGCCACCAGTGGCCAGATACTGGGCGGTGGTAGTGTCAGGGGCAGCAGGGGAGCCAGTAGAGCAACCAGCACCAGGTGAGCCTGATAGCCCAGCAGACCACCCAGCAGGCCTCCGCCCAGTCCCAACCAGAAGAGTTGAAGTAAAAACAAGCGCCTGACTCGGGCACGCGACTGTCCCAGGCACCTCAGTAGAGCCACTTCGCGAGCCTGGCGTTTGGCCTGACGCTGCGAGGCCAGAGCCACAGCAAGAGAGGCCAGCAAAACGGCCACCAACCCGGCCAGCCCCAGGTAACGCCGTCCCTCATCCAGCGCCCGGGCAATGCCCGGACGGTCTTCACTGATATCACGCAAGCGCTGGTGGTCTTCCAAGCGAGCGGGCAGTTGCTGACGCAGGAATTCCAGAGTCGCTTCATCGCCGGTAATACCCAGCTTCCAACGAGCCCGACTCAAAGGCCCGAGCAGCGCACTGCCTTCCAGGCTTTGCAGATTGACCAGGGCACGCGGCGAGAAGTTGGCAAAGCCTCCATCCTGGTCGGGAACTTCCAATAGCAGGGCCGTCAATTGCAACCGCTGATCGCCCAGGCCCAGCCAGTCACCCACTTCGGCTCCCAGTCGCCTGGCCAATCCGGGCTCCACCCAGATCTGACCAGCCGGTGGAGAAGAAGTCATGCTCTTCTCGCCCTCAGGAGTTTGTAACTTTAGTTCCCCCAGAAGCGGATAGCGCGCATCCACTGCACTCAGACTCACCAGCTGAAGTGCCTCTTCGTGGCTGGCCATACTGCTCAGGGTTACTTTTTGCGACCAGTCTGCTCCCTGGTAGTCAAGATAACTTTGTAATTCCGGACTCGCCGGCTCCCTGGCAGACACCACCAGTTCGCCGCCTGCAATGCGGGCGGCTTCCCGATCCAGTGCAGCCTGCATGCGTTCACCCAGTACACCCAGCAGCGTGGCACAGGCCACTGCCAACATTAAAGCCACCAGCAAAACCCGGTATTCACCGGCACGCACGCCTCGCCAGGCCAGTCTGGCCGCCAAGATCCAATCAGTCATCCAGTCGCTCCCCGGCCGTTTCACTCACCAACTGTCCGGCTTCCAGCTCCAGAATTCTCTGACAGCGACCGGCCAGCTTGCGATCGTGAGTCACCAGGACCAGGGTTACCGGGTCCTGGGTTGCTTCCTGATTAAGGGAAAACAGTAGATCTGCCACCTTCTGACCATTATCAGCATCCAAATTTCCCGTGGGTTCATCAGCAAAGAGTACGGCCGGTCTGGAAGCAAACGCCCGGGCAATGGCGACCCGCTGCTGCTCGCCCCCGGACAACTGGCTAGGGCGGTGATCAGCCCTGGCACTCAGGCCCACTCGCTCTAACCAGCGACGGGCCTCTGGCGTAGCCTGGCGGTCTCCGCGTAGCTCCAGGGGCAGCTGCACATTTTCCAGCGCCGTTAACTCAGGTAACAATTGAAAAGACTGAAAAATAAAACCCACTTCCCGGGCTCGCACAGCCGCCCTTTCATCTTCATCCAGACGGCTGAAAGCCTGACCGGACCAAAGCAACTCTCCGTCTGTTGGGGTGTCCAAACCAGCCAGCAGAGCCAGAAGTGTTGATTTTCCTGCACCCGAAGGCCCCAGCAGAGCCACACTTTCCCCTCGGTGTATACGCAGATTCAGGTTTTGCAGAATAACCAGTTTGCCGCTTTGCTGGGAAACGCTGTAACCTAAATCCTTGGCCTCCAGCAGGGGCTGCTGGCCGGCTGTCCAAGTCGTTGAAGTAGAAGACATCATCTGCATCCCGGAGTTAATAATGGAAAGAAAATCCCAAGCATCCTACCTCGCCTGGGTTCTGCTCTTGCTACTCAGTCTAACCAGTCTGCCAGCAAGCAGCGCTGACTCTAAGACATTATTGGTGCTGGGTGACAGTCTCAGTGCCGCCTATGGTATCCCCCAGCAAAGTGGATGGGTCAAGTTGCTGGAAGAACGCCTGGAAGAAGACTATCCCGCCTGGGAGGTCGTCAATGCCTCCATCAGTGGCGAGACCACGACAGGTGGACTGACCCGTCTACCCACTTTGCTCAGACAGCATCAGCCACAAATTGTTCTCCTGGAATTGGGCGGTAATGACGGCCTTAGAGGACTTCCCCCTCAGCGGATTAAAAGCAACCTCCAGCAAATGATACGTCTCAGCCAGGAAGCCGGTGCCGAGGTTTATCTGGCTGGTATTCTTTTACCGCCCAATTACGGCCAGGTTTATCTGGATGCCTTCAAGCAGGTTTATTCCGATCTCGCTGCCAGCCAGGAATTAACGTTTTTACCCTTCCTGCTCGAAGGTGTAGCCGAACAGCCACAACTGATGCAGGAAGATCAGATTCATCCCACAGCCGCAGCCCAGCCCTTGATTCTGGAAAGTGTATGGGTTGAGTTACAACCGCTGCTCAATTAAGATGTCATTAATAGTCAGGACAACAGGAGGTCAGTGATGACAACGCCAAATACCCACCCACAGCAGGCCCCGGATTTGGCTGCCCCCACAGAGGAAGTGAGCCCCTCCACTGAGGCAGAAAAGAAATCCCCCCCAGCCGAGACTCAACCTGAAGATCGGCTACTGGACATGCCCCAGCCCGGGTTTGATCCGGATCACTACCCCTACAAGAAGAAGCTGACCCGCAAAGCCTACGAAGCTGAAAAGCGTCTTTTACAGATCGAACTGCTGAAAATGCAGCGCTGGATCAAGGACGAAGGCGAAAGAGTCGTCATTCTCTTTGAAGGCCGTGATGCCGCCGGTAAAGGGGGCACCATCAAGCGCATGATGGAACACCTCAATCCGCGGGGAGCCCATGTAGTGGCCCTGGAAAAACCCAGCGAACGCGAAAAAACCCAGTGGTACTTCCAGCGCTACATTCAGCATCTGCCCGCTGCCGGTGAAATCATTCTCTTTGACCGCTCCTGGTACAACCGTGCCGGGGTAGAAAGAGTCATGGGCTTTTGCAGCCAGGAAGAATATGTCCAGTTTCTGCATCAGACCCCGGTGTTTGAACAGATGCTGGTCGATAGTGGCATCCGCCTCTACAAGTTCTGGTTTTCGGTATCGCGCAGTGAGCAGTTCCGCCGCTTCATGGCCCGGCGCAAGGATCCTTTAAAACAGTGGAAACTGTCACCGGTTGACCTAGCCTCCTTGGACAAGTGGGAAGACTACAGTCACGCCAAGGAAGCCATGTTCCTGCATACCCACAAGAACCAGGCTCCCTGGACGGTGATCAAGTCCGATGACAAAAAGCGGGCTCGACTGGCGGCCATGCGTAAGCTGCTATCAACCATCCCCTATACCAACCGTAACGATGAAGTCGTTGGTGAACCGGATCCCCTCCTGGTTGCCAGCGCCTCGGAAGTACTGACCAATCCCAATATCTGATCAAAGGAAGAACCATGGCGGGAGAACACAGTGAACATGCACAGCGGGTGGTTGCTGCCTTCCGTGACAAACTCAGCCAAAGCGGCCGCGAACATGTCGGTGCCAAGCACTTTGAAGAGCTGGAAATGTTGATCGAGCTGGCAATCGCCACCTCGGTCAATAAAGAACGAGAATTGCAGGCTAGCAAACTGGAAAGCTTTGCCAAATCTTTGCGCGCTTCCGAGTACAGCGACTAACCAACCACTTGCCGGATGTTAACCAGAAACTACCGACTTAGATGCCAATTAACATCCGGTTAAAAACCAGGTACCAAATGCTTGCAAAAGCTCACATCTTTAAGAAGCTTTCCTGCTAGTATTGAATTAGTCTCGGAATTCGGGCAGTTAACGATCATTAATCAGGGAACCAGAGTTCTGGGTCTGTGTAATCCACGGAGGAAATAGAATGCAGTTAACCCGACAAACTGACTATGCCATACGCGTGATGATGTTTCTGGGCATCCAACAGGATGACAGTCTTGTCACCATCAGCGACATCGCAGAGCATTTTGATATTTCGCGTAACCATTTGATGAAAATTGTCCACAAACTGGGACAGATGGAATATATCCAGACTGTTCGCGGCAAATACGGTGGCCTGCGACTGGAGCGAGAAGCCGCTTCGGTCAACCTGGGTGTTCTGGTCAAGGATTTTGAAACCACCCTGGAGGTGGTTGACTGTCAGAAGTTGACCTGCCCCATTACCGGTGCCTGTGAGCTCAAGCCTGCTATTCAAAAAGCCCAGGAAGCTTTTCTCGGTGTTCTCTACGAATACACCCTGCAGGATCTGCTGAAAAATCCTGCCGATCTTCGCAGCCTGCTAGGGCTGGATGCCGACGAGGAATTGCCTCTACAGGTCATGGCCGTCTCCTGATCTGTAGGACAGCGTAATATCCCGAGGGAGCTGTAGACTGACTACAGCTCCCTTTTTGCATCCGCCTTTAAAAGGCATTTGAATTTTTACCGACCACCCTGCATAGTTCTGCTATTACCTCGCCTGAATCTTGCTTAAGGAAAACTATGAAAGCCAAGCCTTTGATCAGCCCCGACCTGCTCGAACTGGTCGTCAATGAATCGGAAGATGGCATCGTGATCGCCGAACAGGAAGGGGATGAAAACATCCTTATTTACGTCAATAAAGGGTTTGAAAAACTGACCGGTTATTCCGCTGATGAAATCCTCTATCAGGATTGCCGTTTTTTACAGGGCGATGATCGTGACCAGCCCGCGCTGGATCAGATCCGTCAAGCCATCAAGGAAGGCCGCCCTTGCCGGGAAACCCTGCGTAATTACCGCAAGGATGGCAGTCTTTTCTGGAACGAATTGTCCATTACACCGGTATATAACGATCAGGATCAGCTAACCTACTATATCGGCGTACAAAAGGATGTCACTGAACTGGTTGAACTGCGCCAGGCAGCCCAGAACAAAAAATAAAAAATTTTGCTTGTCAAGCCCCATGAAAAGTCCTATATAGCAAGTTGTGGCCAACAACTGGAGTAGACTGAACCATGGGTCGTGAAGAAGCCGCTTACGAAGACAATGATGATTTTGATGTAGCCGTCAATGATGATGACTACGAGCTGGAACTTTTAGGTAAAGACAGCCTGACCAATCGCGATGGTTCACCCATTGCCAAGCGTCGGATGATCGAAGCCTTGCTGGAAGAACGCCAGCTGAAAAAACAGCTTGATGATGATTTTGATTTTGACGAGGATTGATTAAAGAGGAAGCCGCCAGACTGCGGCTTCCTGCATGCCACCTAGAAATTCAGAAGGGCAGAGGCTGATCATTGAGTCGCAGCTGCCCCTTTTCCCAGCTCAGCATCTGCTGGTCTGCTTCTTCATCCAGCAAAGAAGTAGGCAAACCGACCAGACGCATCAAGTTAGGATCAACCTCATCCATCAGCAATTGCAAGGAAACCCGACTGGCAAAATCCTCAGGGGGCAACTCGCCAGCGGATAAACGTGCCAGATAATCGGTGGGCAGGTTGCGTCCATCAAACTTCAACTCACCTTCTGCCATCTGCTGGATAGGAAACGGAGCCTGTAGTTCCACTGCCAATTGATCCAGTACCAGCTTGGGTGATCCAGATAAAAGACGGCTAGCGGCATCTCTGGCTGGCTGCATGGCCGCCGCATCAGCCTGGTTCCAGTCAATATCCTGATTGAAGTGCTCCGCCAACTCCAAGGCCGCCTCACCGTTCAGGTTTTCCGTGTGAAAAGTAATGTCCACTTGTCCCAGAGGGCGCCCTGAAGAGGTTATCTCACCCGTATCCAGCTGCATGGATAGATCCAGAGCTTCTTCAGTAAGCTGGATCGCATAATCTAATTGAGGCTGCTGCAACTGCACCCGACCCAGAGGAGACTGGTAGGTAATTTCAGTCGCATGCACTTGCATTTCGCCCTCGCCCCAGGGATAGCCCCCTGTATTCTGCCATACCGCTTCAAGATCCAGGATTTCCAAATCATCAGCCCGGGGTGAAGTAAATGCCAGACGCTCCATCTGCAATTGGCCATCCTGTTCACCATTATAGTGATAGCTGCCGGCCAGTTCGGCCTCTTGCATGTGAAGGGTCAGATCGGAATCCTCGCTTTTCAGCTCGTCGACCTCTAGGCGGTAGCTGGCTTTACTCCAGTCGGCCTGGCCGGAAAAAGGCAATTCTTCCAAACCCACAGACTCCAGAAAATCCAGGGGTTCCTGGTCATCCCAGATCACCTGCATATCCATGCCGCCCTGGAAGGTCGTCCAGCCTGGCCGGTAACTGGATACCAGAAGGGTGGAAATCAGGACTTGGGTACGCGCATCCAGTTGGAAAGCCAGCTCAAGGTCGGCTTCACTACCCAGCAAACCACCGCGGATATCCTGGCTAACCAGGGTATAGCCTGGACTGGAAGCTACTTGAGCCACGGCTTTTTCCAGCTGCTGCTCAAAAACCCGCCCCGTGGCTACAGTCATGATGACCAGAAGAATCACCAGCAGCAGACTGCCACTCAACAACCATTTTTTCATTGAAGCTCTCCTTGTAGATACCCGGTGCGGCTAGAGGGAATCTATAAAAAATTTCGCCAAATGCAGGCAGCCACCGGCATAGACTGCAGCCAGCACATCATCCAGCATGATCCCGAAACCACCGGCCACACGCCGGTCGGCCCAACGAATCGGCCAGGGTTTAATAATGTCAAAGAAACGAAAGACGACAAATCCCGCCAGGGCCCATTGCCAGGAAACCGGCAAGGCCAGCATGGTTAACCAGTAGCCGACAAATTCATCCCAGACGATGCCGCTATGATCATGAACACCCAAGTCTTCAGACGTTCTTTCACACAGCCAGCAACCGATGACAAAAGTGACCACTAGCACCAAGATATAAAAGGGCAGGGAAAGACCGGCCATTATAAAATACAGGGGTACGGCGGCCAGAGTACCTACCGTACCCGGGGCCCAGGGCGAGGCACCGCTTCCCAGACCAAAGGCGAAAAAATGAATCGGATTTTGCCAGACACTGGCCGGGGCTTTATTCATGCCTTGTCCTGTTGCAGGGAAAAGTGGTTATAGCCATGCGCCTCCAGGAGCTCACCTTCCTGATCGCGGATACCTGCACCCGGCACCAGCTGCCCAACGCGTTTCAAATCCGGGCAGAGGTTACGGGCCAGGGGAAAGTCTTCCTCATCCATCACCAGCAGGAGGGCATAGTCGTCACCAGCATGCAGGGCTGCATCCCGAGCCAGAGGCAGCCCCCAACGCTCAACCAGAAGAGAGTCCAGGGGTAATTGAGTGGTATCTATCTGGGCGGCCAGAGCTGAAGCAGCCAGTAGGTGCTGTAAATCAGCCAGAAAACCATCGGAGACATCGATGGCTGCAGAAATGCTGACATTCTGGGCCAGACGCTGGGCCTCAGCGGTCAGGGGCCAGGGCAGCATATAAGCCTTTTCCAGGGCATCCCAGTCTTCACGTTCCTGTAACCTTTGCGGATTTCGGGTCATGCTATCCAGGCCCGCTGCTGCTGAACCCAGGTTACCCAAGATCGTTAATATCTGGCCGGGACGAGCGCCTGAGCGCCGCCATACCCTGGACGGTGCCACGGCCCCTTGGACCTGAACCCCCAGGGACAGCGGGCCTCGGGTGGTGTCGCCACCGATCAGAGGACACTGCGTCAACTTTGCCAGTGTTTCCAGCCCCTGGCTAAAACCCTTCAGCCAGTCTTCGCGGGTTTCTGGCAGGGTCAGGCTCAGCGTAAAACCCAGAGGTCTGGCTCCCATAGCGGCCAAATCAGACAAGGCGACGGCCAGACAACGCCAGCCAAGCGCCCAGGGATCGGCCGCTTCGGGAAAGTGCCGGCCTTCGACTGAAGTATCAACAGAGAGAGCCAGAAGCTCTCCAGGTTGTAGCTGTAACAGGGCACAGTCATCGCCGACACCCTCGATCACCTCCGGGAGCCGGGGACCCAGGTGGGTGAAAAAGCGGTTGATGACAGTAAACTCGTCCATAACCGGTTACCGCTCCAATTGCCCGGGATCAGGACCGCTTGGCCCTGACTTCCACACTGCGGAATTTCTGGGCCAGCTTATCGAGAATGCCGTTGATGTATTTGTGGCTATCCGTACCACCAAAGCGTTTGGCCAGCTCGACGGCCTCATTGATGACCACTCGGTAGGGAACATCGATACGATGAATCATTTCATAGCTGCCCAGACGTAGAAGGGCCAGCTCGATGGGATCCAGCTCTTCGGTGCGTCGGTCCAGCAGACTGGCGAAACCTTCATCCAGCTCATCCAGCTGCTCGGGAATAGCCTGGGCCATTTCGTGAAAATAGGCCAGGTCGGCAATTTTAAGCACCTGGGAAATATCCTCATGCTCTTCCAGGCTATCGTCCGGTAGTGCCGCACGAATATGGGCTTCCACCTGATGCATGCTGTTGCCGCTAATCTGCCATTGGTAAAGAGCCTGCAGTGTCAGCTGACGGGCTGCACGCCGCTGGGCACTACGGGATGGCTTGCGTTTTTTCTCCGAAGCCATTTCAGTCTCCCAGCACGCTCATCAGATTGACCATCTCCAGAGCCGCTTCAGCTGCTTCAGCACCCTTGTTGCCCATTTTGGTACCGGAACGCTCGATTGCCTGCTCAATGGAATTCACGGTGAGAACACCGTTGGCGATAGGAACGTCGCTGTCCAGCATCAGACGGCCCAGGGCAGAATTGCATTCACCAGCCACGTATTCAAAGTGGGGAGTACCGCCCCGAATCACGGCACCCAAGACGATCACGGCAGCAGGCTGACGGGTTTTCAGTACCTGCTTGACAGCCAGGGGCAGCTCCCAGGCACCTGGAGCACGGACAATTTCCAGTTGGTCACTGCTGATCCCGTGGCGCTTGAGGGTATCGATGGCACCAGCCACCAGACTTTCCACCACAAAGCTGTTAAAACGGCCAACGACCAGTACAAAACGTCCTGCTGCGGCGTGAAGTTGACCTTCGGTCTGGGTAATATCCTGCATCATCTTTTAATCTCGTCTGTCATCTATAGTTATTCAGCGCTCAGGGTTTCCACAATTTCCAGATCAAAACCGGAAAGGGCCCCGAATTTAAGCGGTGAGGAAAGCAGTCGCATCTTGCCCACGCCGACTTCGCGCAATATCTGGGCACCCGTGCCTATGGTCAGATAGGTACCGGCACCATCCTGATTGGCCGTTCTGGTTTCCCGTTCCAATCCCAGGAAACGCTTCAGCTGGCTTTCCAGATCCGTACTGGGTTCCTGATTATCAAGCAGCACCACAACGCCTTCGCCTTCCTCGGCGATACGCTTCAGGGAGCCTCGCAGACTCCAGCTGGGTTTGCGCGGATGCTTGGCATCCAGCAGATCCTTGCAGGTATCCGCCTGGTGGACACGAACCAGGGTGGGCTTTTCCGGCTGTGGTTGCCCCTTGACCAGTGCCAGATGGGAGCCGCCTTGTACACTGTCACGGAAGGCGGTGACCTGAAAACTGCCATGCTCGGTATCCAGCGTATAGCTCTCACCCTTCTCGACGGTGGTTTCATTCACCACCCGATAGTGAATCAAATCGGCAATGGTACCGATTTTAATACCGTGACGAGCTGCAAATTCTTCCAGCTCGGGGCGACGGGCCATGGTGCCGTCTTCATTCATGATTTCCACAATCACTGCTGAAGGCTCGTAACCAGCCAGATGGGCCAGATCGCAACCGGCTTCGGTATGCCCGGCTCTTTGCAGCACACCACCGGCTTGAGCACGCAGCGGGAAGATATGCCCCGGCTGAACGATGTCTTCAGGCTTGGCATTACGCGCCACGGCGGCCTGAACGGTGGTGGCCCGGTCTGCTGCGGAAATACCGGTAGTGACCCCTTCGGCCGCTTCGATCGACAGGGTGAAATTGGTTGAGAACTGGGCACCATTGCTATCCACCATCAGGGGTAGATCCAACTGCTCACAGCGTTCCGAAGTCAGGGTCATACAAATCAGGCCACAAGCATGACGGGCCATGAAGTTGATGTCTTCCGCCCGGACCTTTTCCGAGGCAATAATCAGATCGCCTTCATTTTCGCGGTCTTCATCATCCATCAGGATGACCATCTTGCCTTGGCGAATATCTTCAATAATCTCTTCAATCGTATTTAAAGCCATAATGCTCTCTTGAATTTATTGAGCTGACGGCTGGTTCAGCGGTTTAAGCTGAAAACGCCAGTCTTTTCCTACTGCCCGCACCTCGGTCACTTCCAGCTCGGGGGCTGCGGCCAGTTTGTTCAGTCCGGGCAGTTCCAGCAAACCCCGGGCCGCTGACCCCAAAAAGCGTGGAGCCAGATAAAGTCTTAGTTCATCGATCAAACCCTGCTGCAAAAAAGCTCCGGTCAGTTGGGAGCCAGCTTCCAGCATTAATTGATTGCATTCTCGTGCACCCAGTGCCTTGACCAGTGCTTCCAGATCCAGGCGCTGACCGCAGGGGGCAGCAGGCAGAAGCATCAGTTCGGCCCCGGCCGCTTCCAGGGCTGCCGCCTCTTCTGGCTTACGATCGCGACTCGCCTGCAAAGTGGCGACCAGTGTACTACCCGCCTGCTGAAAAATCTCGGCGCTCGGCGGGCAGCGTAACTGGGAGTCCAACACCACCCGCAGCGGCTGGGTAAAACCCGGCAAGCCGGTGAAGCGTTCATCCCTGACCGTCAAACGACTGTTATCGGTCAGCAGGCTTTCAATACCGGTAATAATCGCACAACTGGCTGCGCGTAATTCCTGCACATCAGCCCTGGCTTCAGGACCGGTAATCCACTGGGATTCACCGGAAGCCATGGCCGTGCGTCCGTCCAGACTGGCCGCCTGTTTGGCCACCAACCAGGGACGCCCGCTTTGCATACGCCGGATAAACCCGGGGTTCAATGCTTGGGCCGCCTCTTCCAACAATCCTGATTCCACCTCAATGCCAGCAGCTTGCAAACGTGCCAGACCCCGCCCTGCAACCTGAGGGTTGGGGTCCTGCATACCCACAAAAACCCGCTTGACGCCTGCCTTTATCAAGGCATCAGCACAGGGCGGCGTACGGCCCTGGTGACTACAGGGCTCCAGAGTGACATAGGCATCAGCGCCTGCAGCTTCTGCTCCGGCCTGACGCAGGGCATGGATTTCAGCATGGGGCTCACCTGCCTTGAGATGCGCCCCGGCACCCAGGATCCGGTCATTCTTGACCAGTACACAACCAACTCTCGGATTGGGACGGGTGGTATAAAGCCCCTGGCGCGCTAGCTGTAGCGCTTTTGCCATGTATTCAGTTCGCGGCACGAGAAACCTTGAATGACGACTAATGGATGGATGCTTCAGCTGTCGATTCCGGAATCCGGATTGGCAGCCAGCTGATCAATTTCGGCCCGGAATTCGTTCAAGTCCTTGAATTGCCGATAAACGGAAGCAAAACGGATATAAGCCACCTGATCCAGCCTTTTCAACTGCTGCATAACCAGCTCACCCACCTGCAAGGAAGGCACTTCACGCTCGCCCCTGGCTAGCAACTGCTGACGAATTCTTTCCAGAGCTGCTTCCAGTGTCTCGGTATCCACGGGCCGCTTTTCCAGGGCTCGGGCCAGACCGGCACGCAGCTTGTTTTCATCAAAAACTTCACGGGAACCATCGCGTTTGACCACGCGAGGCATCAGGAGCTCGGCTGTTTCGTAGGTAGTGAAACGTTCACTGCAGGCAACGCATTGACGCCGTCGACGAACCTGATCGCCGCCAGCCACCAGGCGTGAATCACTGACTTTCGTTTCTTCGGCACCACAGAAAGGGCAATGCATGACGTCTACCGCCAAAGGACAGTTGAAATTGCAATGGAGACTATTCTACCTGCAAAAGCTCCCTGAGAGAAACCGGGGGGGAAGCGAAGGGAAGCACCCCTGCCCAACGGGCAGGGGCAAGCGGTCTTACTGGTAAACAGGGAAGCGGCTGCAGAGATCAGCCACCTTCTGCTTCACACTCTCCTGAATTTGCGTGTTGTTGATATCATCGAGAATATCGCAAATCCAGCCTGCCAGCTCGGTGCACTCGGCTTCACCAAAACCACGCGTGGTAACTGCCGGGGTACCGATACGCAGACCCGAGGTGACAAAAGGACTTTGTGGATCCTTGGGAACCGCATTCTTGTTGACGGTAATGTGGGCTGCACCCAGAGCGGCATCCGCCTCTTTACCGGTCAGGCCCTTGGAAATCAGGCTCAGCAGGAAGAGGTGGTCTTCAGTACCGTTGGAAACCACATCATAGCCACGCTCCATCATCACCTTGGCCATGGCCTGGGCGTTTTTCACCACCTGTGCCTGGTAGGTTTTGAATTCATCACTCATGGCTTCCTTGAAGCAGACCGCCTTGGCAGCAATCACATGCATCAGAGGACCACCCTGACCACCAGGGAAGACAGCCGAGTTCAGCTTCTTGTAGATGTCTTCATCATCACAGGCGGAAAGGATCAAACCACCACGAGGACCACGCAGGGTCTTGTGAGTGGTCGTGGTCACCACATGGGCGTGCTTCATGGGGCTGGGATAAACACCAGCAGCAACCAGACCGGCGATATGGGCCATATCCACAAACAGGTAGGCACCCACCTTGTCAGCAATTTCGCGGAATTTACCCCAATCAATCACCTTGGAGTAGGCCGAGAAACCGGCAATAATCATCTTGGGCTGATGTTCCACAGCCAGGCGCTCAACTTCAGCGTAATCGATTTCGCCAGTATCAGGGTTGAGGCCATACTGAACGGCATTGTAAAGCTTGCCGGAGAAGTTGGGCTTGGCACCGTGAGTCAGGTGACCACCTTCAGCCAGGCTCATGCCCAGCACGGTATCGCCTGGTTTGACCAGTGCCAGAAAAACAGCCGAGTTGGCCTGAGAACCAGAATGCGGTTGAACATTGGCGTAGGTGGCGCCAAAGAGTTCACAGGCACGATCAATGGCCAGCTGCTCCACTTTATCAACAAATTCACAGCCGCCGTAATAGCGCTTGCCTGGGTAGCCTTCAGCGTACTTGTTGGTCAGGAGGCTGCCCTGCGCTTCCATGACTCTTGGGCTGGTGTAGTTTTCCGATGCAATCAGCTCAATATGATCTTCTTGACGCTGAACTTCTTCCTGCATGGCAGACCAGACATCAGCATCAAAATCAGCAATATTCATTTTACGACTAAACATGGCTTCCCCGGTGGGCTTTACTAGGTTGCAAAAATTGAAGGCCACTATTCTACCTCAGTCCCGGCCCGGCTTCCTATCAAAAAAATAAACGATTGAAGATGAATACTTCTCAGGAAAGCTTCTTGCTGGCTCTGGATAACCCCTTAAGCGTCTCACCAAGATGAACGCAGCTGATCCGTCTTGATGCTAACCAGAGCAAAGCGAGCTGCTTCAGGCTGGCAATCTGTCCGGCATCCACCTATCATGCGTCCTTAATTCAAGTTGAATGTCGATGCGGCTGGCTTTTGCCCCGGCATTCCTATCCGGCCAAGGTTTTCAAGGAGTTAAAGCAGTTTATGGCTCAGTACGTCTATACCATGCATCGGGTGGGCAAAACCATTCCACCCAAGAAAGATATCCTCAAAGACATCTCCCTATCTTTTTTCCCCGGCGCCAAAATCGGTGTTCTGGGTCTGAATGGTGCCGGTAAATCCACGCTGCTGCGCATCATGGCCGGCGTGGACAAGGATTTCCACGGTGAAGCCCGCCCCATGCCGGACATCAATGTCGGCTATCTGCCCCAGGAGCCAGAGCTGGATCCTGAGAAAACCGTCAAGGAAGTCGTTGAAGAGGCAGTCTCTGAAGTCAAGGACGCCCAGGCCAAGCTGGATGAAATCTATGCAGCCTATGCCGATCCTGATGCCGACTTTGATGCCCTGGCTGCCGAACAGGCCAAGCTGGAAAATATCATCGAAGCCTCGGATGCCCACAACCTGGAGCGCAAACTGGAAGTGGCTGCCGATGCCCTGCGCCTACCCGAATGGGATGCCAAGGTCGTTAATCTCTCCGGTGGTGAAAAGCGCCGTGTAGCCCTCTGCCGCCTGCTGCTTTCCAGCCCCGACATGCTCCTGCTTGACGAGCCCACCAACCACCTGGATGCCGAGTCCGTCGCCTGGCTGGAGCGCTTCCTGCACGATTACACCGGCACCGTGGTTGCCATCACCCACGACCGCTACTTCCTGGACAATGTCGCTGGCTGGATTCTGGAACTCGACCGCGGCATGGGTATCCCCTTTGAAGGCAACTATTCCGCCTGGCTGGAGGCCAAGGAAAAACGCCTGGAACAGGAAGCCAAGCAGGAAGCAGCCCACCGTAAAGCAGTCCAGCACGAACTGGAATGGGTTCGCCAGGGTACCAAGGGGCGTCAATCCAAATCCAAGGCACGTCTCAAGCAGTTCGAAGAGCTGTCCAGCCAGGAATTCCAGAAGCGCAACGAGACCAACGAGATCTACATTCCACCCGGACCACGCCTGGGTGACAAGGTGCTGGAATTCAATAACGTCAGCAAAGGCTTTGAAGGCAACCTGCTGTTTGAAAACCTGGATTTCAGCGTTCCCAAGGGGGCCATCGTCGGTATTGTCGGCGGTAATGGTGCAGGTAAATCTACTCTCTTCAAGCTGATTGAAGGCAAGGAACAACCGGATTCCGGTGAAGTGGTTGTCGGCGAAACCGTGCAAGTAGCCAGTGTGGACCAGTCACGCGAAGGTCTGGAAGACCAGAAAACCGTATTTGAGGCCGTCTCCGATGGTGCTGACATCCTCAAGGTCGGTACCGTGGAAATGCCTTCACGCGCCTATGTCGGTCGCTTCAACTTCAAGGGCAATGACCAGCAGAAACGTGTCGGAGATCTTTCCGGGGGTGAGCGAGGCCGCCTGCATCTGGCACTGACACTCAAGCAAGGCGGCAATGTGCTGCTACTGGACGAACCCTCCAACGACCTGGATATTGAAACCCTGCGCGCCCTGGAAGAAGCATTGCTAGCCTTCCCCGGTTGCGCTCTGGTGATTTCGCACGATCGCTGGTTCCTGGACCGGATTGCCACTCATATCCTAGCCTATGAAGGGGATTCCAAGGTGGTTTTCTTTGAAGGTAATTATCAGGAATATGAAGAAGATCACAAAAAACGAGTTGGCAGTGATACGCCAAAAAGGATGAAATACAAGCGTATCGACGCCTGATCACCTCAGGACAGATCAAACTTCAAACAAGTTGTTACCCTGAAAAGCTGGCAGGGCAAGCCGCTTTTCAGGAATAATAACCTGTCCAGCCAATCATTAGCCGAACAGGAAGTACGCAAGCATGCCGGTTTTTCGTATCTACCAGCATAACCAAAAGAAAAACTATCAGGCCGTGCCTGTCGGCTTCAGCCTGGGCGCTTTTCTTGCCAGCTTCCTTTGGGCTGGTGCCAATAGCCTCTGGGGCAAAGCCTTCCTGCTTTTTCTCGGCTTTCTCCTCATGGGCAGCGCCATAGGTGCAGGTGCCTATCTCAACTCCCCCATATTGATGCTTTCCGGTGTCGCTGGCCTGGCACTACTCCCGCTTTGGGCCGGTGCCCAGGGGCAACAATGGGTTTGCAGCCATCTGGAAGGTCAAGGCTATCAGCTGATCAAGCGAATCAACAGTGAGTCAGCCACCAAAGCGATCCAGGCGGTTAAACGCCGGGAAAAAGCCAATGCCGCACCTGCAGGCAAAGCCGAACCAAGCCAGCAAAAAGGCGCCCGTTTTGGCAAGGATTTTCGTGATATCCGCGACAATGCCGCAGCTAACAGCAACCAACCGCCACCTTCCGATTTTAATGCCCGCCCCTGGAAGCGCCGCTAAGCCGGTTGAATTTCTGCGCGGCTGTCTCCATTACTGCTATTAAATTCTTACACTGAAATACAGGATGCCGCATGAGCACTTCTCCTTATATCGTTGATATTACCGTTGAAAACTTTCAGCAGATTATTCTGGAAGGATCCATGCAGCAGCCGGTGCTGGTGGATTTCTGGGCCGACTGGTGCGCACCCTGTAAAGCCCTGATGCCCATCCTCACCAAGCTGGCCGAGGAGTATCAGGGTAAATTTATCCTTGCCAAGGTCAATATCGAAGAACAGCAGGAACTGGCGGCCCAATTTCAGGTTCGCAGCGTACCCACCGTAATGCTGGTCAGTCAGGGCCAACTGGTGGACCAGTTCAATGGTGCCAAGCCGGAAAGTGAAATCCGCGCCTTTCTGGAGCCTCACCTGACCAACCCGGTCGAGCAGTTGAAAGAACAAATCCGTGAACTTATCGGTGCCGAACAGCTGGATCAAGCGCAGATGCTGCTGCAGCAGGCTATCAGCCAGTTGCCGGAAGACTATGAATTGCAGATCCAGTTAGCCCGGGTTCTGCTGCAGAAAAGCCAAGCCAGCGAAGCCAAGGCGGTACTGGACAACCTTCCGGAAACCGAAAAGGGGCGCCCGGATGTCCAGGGCCTGCAAGCCGGGCTCAAGTTTGCAGAAAAAGCGCCTTCAGCAGAGGAGCTGGCGGCTCTTGGAGAAAGGGATGACAGTGAAGCCCGCTACCTGAAAGCTCTGGCAGCTCTGGTTCAGGCTGACTATGACCGGGCAGTGACTTTGCTCATGGCCATTATCCGGGATGATCGCGGTTATGATGAAGGCGTCGCCCACAAGACGCTGCTGGAGGTCTTTGCACTGCTGGGTGAAGGTAATCCACTGGTGATCCAGACCCGGCGCAAGCTGTTTACCCTGATGTATTAAAACCTATGTCGCCTGCTACGGCAGGTGACAAAAAGGAGCCACCTCTATAGAATGCAAAAGTTGATCTAAATCAATTTCCATGCATTTCAAGAGGTTTTATATGTCCGCTTCATCCGAGACGTTTCAAGATAGCGCCAGCCTTCTCTGGCTTCCGGTCGGCCTGGTTGTTCTTCTGGCCATGCCCCTGTTGCCTGCAACTATCAGGCTGAGTCAGCTGGCTTTCTGATCTGCGTCTTCCGCGCCGGGCTCAGCTTGCTCCCGGCGCTTTTGTGTCAGGCGGGCTATGGCCTGATGCTGTGTCAAAAACACCTCTCCAGTCAAAGCTTCCAACAACTGACTTCTTTTCAAACGATCCAGAACCGGACCCTTGATTTCCGACAGGTGCAGCTCAATTTGCTGTTCCTTGAGTAGGTGGTTCAACTGTTCCAGCATTTCCACCCCGCTGGCATCCAGGTGATTAATCCCCGACCCCATTAACACCACCTGCCTGATTTCTCGATTATCACCTATTTCCAGAAGAACGCGTTGCTCCACCTCCTGGGCATTGGCAAACATCAGGCTTTCATCAATTCTAAGAGAAAGAATGTGCGGTTCCAGCTCGACCTGGTAACGCTGGACATTGCGGTAATGCTCGGTACCGGGAACCCTGCCTACCACAGCCATGTGCGGACGACTGTTCTTGGCCAACCAGGCTCCCAGGGAAACCAGCACACCCAGCACTAACCCCATTTCCAGACCCAGAAAAAGCACACCGGCAACAGTGGCCAACCAGGCCCAGGCATCGCTGCGACTGAAACGCCACAGATAGGGCAGCTGCCGCCAGTCAATCAGAGAAATAACAGCGACAATAATGACTGCGGAAAGGAGTGCTTGGGGCAGGTAGTAAAACCAGCCGGTAAAAAAAATCAATGCCAGAGTCATGCCCCCGGCTGTTAATAGACTGGCAAAAGGGGTAACCGCACCGGCATCATGATTGACCACGGTACGCGATAAACCGCCGGTCACCGGAAAAGCGCCACTAAAGCCCGCAGCCAGGTTAGCAGCCCCCAGCCCCAGGAGTTCTCGATTAGGGTTAACCTGCTGACGCCGCTTGGCTGCAAAGGTGCGGGCGATGGCCACAGATTCGGCAAAGCCGATCAGGCTGATCATCACGGCCATGGGTAAAAGCTCGGTCAGCTGGGCCAGATCCAGTTCTGGAAGCTGCAGGCTGGGCAGCCCCACCGGCAGCTCCCCGACGATCTTCACACCCTTGTGATCCAGATCAGCGCCAGCCACCAGCAGTATAGCCACGACCAAAAGCAGCAGGGGAGCCATGCGTGCCAGAAGACTGGCAGTAGAGGCGCTCCATCCCAGTTTCTGGAAGACAACAGCCAGTTTCTTTTTAGCCAGATAGAGCAGCAGGATGAAACTCAGCCCCAACGCCAGCGTCAGACCATGTAGCTGGTCAGCCCCCTGCCACAGGCTCATCAACTCCACCGGCAGGGTGCCACTGGTCACCGGAATACCGGTCACCCCTTTCAACTGACTGAGCAGGATAATGATGGCCGCAGCCGTGACAAAGCCGGACATCACCGGATGGCTGAGGAAATTGGCCAGAAAGCCCATGCGCAACAGGCCCATCAGCAGAAGGCAAACACCGGACATCAAGGCCAGAAGAACAGCCAACAGGAGGTATTCACTACTCCCCGGCGTCGCCAGAGGACTCAAGGCACTGAAGGTCAAAAGGGAAGTTATTGCCACCGGCCCCACGGCCAGTACTCCACTGGTACCCAGAAGCGCATAGCCAAGGGCGGGCAGGATGCTGGCATAAAGCCCGGCCTGTAGCGGCAGCCCCGCCAAATGGGCATAAGCCAAGCTTTGGGGAATCAGCAGCAGGGTGACCAGTAGCGCAGCCAGACCATCCTGCCGCAGCAGACGCGTGTTATAGCGGCCCTGGCGGAAAAGCCCCCAGAGGCCCTTCTGCAAGGCCGGTCCCTGCAATTCCGGCCAGGTTTCCCCGGCCTGATTTTGCTGAGCTTCAGGCTTCATGATTAGCAATCAAGCCAGCAACCGCTTAAAGAAATCCGGCATATCAAAACCGGCTGCCTGCATCTTCGCAACCAGGGCTTCACCGGATTCCTGATCCTTTTTGCTCAACGCCCACAGGCAACCACAACGTGCCCCGGAACGGCAGAAAGCCACAACGGGCTTGGGTGCCTGAGCATAAATACGGCCAAATTCCCGACCCTCTTCATCACTGACCTGTCCGGAAATTACCGGCTGGTGAACCCAATGCAGACCCAGCTCTTCAGCAGTTTTCTGCAATTCCTGGGTGGCAGGCTGATCTTCGGTTTCCTGGTCGGGACGATTGAAAATCAGGGTCTTGACCCCATCACGAGCCAGCGCCCGGATATCGTCACTGGTCAGTTGACCGGCAGTACGCAGGTCCTCCTCCAGCTGTCGCATTGGAGGTAAATTAGTCATGCTCGACTCCTCAAAATTGGTTCAATGGCAGTTTGAGGTAGCTTACACCATTCTCTTCCGCCGGGGGCAGCTGGCCGGCGCGCATATTGACCTGAACTGAAGGCAGAATCAGTCGCGGCATTCCCAGGGTGGCATCCCTTTCACTGCGCATCTTGACGAATTCTTCCTCGCTCTTGCCAGCACCGACATGCACATTCTTGGCTTTTTCTTCACCCACGGTCGTTTCATGCTGGTAGTCATCTCTTCCCGGCGCTTTGTAGTCATGGCACATGAACAGGCGGGTGTCATCAGGCAGGGCAAAGAGCTTTTGAATGGATTGATAGAGGGTGCGGGCATCCCCACCGGGAAAATCACAGCGGGCCGTGCCGAAATCCGGCATGAAAATGGTGTCGCCGACAAAACCGGCATCACCGATCACATAGGTCAGACAGGCCGGCGTATGCCCCGGAGTATGCAACACCCGACCTTCCAGTTTACCGATGGAGAAATGCTCGCCATCCTCAAAAAGACGATCGAACTGACTGCCATCTTGGGCAAAATCATCCTCGGCATTAAACAGCTTGGCAAAGACTTCCTGCACTTGGGTAATCTTCGCACCAATACCCAGTTGCCCACCCAACTGCTGTTTCAAATAGGGAGCTGCAGAGAGGTGATCGGCATGCACGTGGGTTTCCAGAATCCATTCCACCTGTAATTGCTGTTCTTTTACTGCAGCAATCATGGCATCGGCACTGGTTGTGCTGGTCGTTCCTGAAGCCGGATCGAAGTTCAGTACGGAATCGATAAGGGCACAGGAGGAAGACTCCGGGTCCTTGACCAGATAACTGTAGGTGAAGGTGTAGTCATCAAAAAAAACTTCAACGTCTGGCTTGAGCATCATCGCCCTCCTATATTCGATTCCGGCATAAAATTTCGCTTCCTATAAATTAGACAGTACAAATATAACGAAGTTTTGTCACCCCGAAAGCAATAAAAAACCCTGCCGAAGCAGGGTAAAAAGGTCTCAGGAGAGCCTAAGCTTTGTGGTTTCGCAGATAACAAATTGGATGGAAAACCAACCAAGCGTAAAGAGCCAAACCAAAACTAGCTCCTAGCAAGGCTATCCAATCCACCCAAGTATTCACATAAGCCAGAGTTGAGTCTGTATGCAAAGGCACCAAAAAAATGGATAAGATAAAAATCAGGGGCGGGAAGTATTTAGAACCTTTTCCACCCTTGGCAGAAAAATGATAACCCTTCAGGCGAGCAATCACTTGAGGCACCAAAAACAAAACCACCATCAAGGCAATTAACCAAAGCCAGGGTTGTGCAGAATACCAAAGAACTGTCAGTGTACCAGTAATAGTCATTGTTACTTCCTTTAGATTTGACCTTCAAGCATGGCGTAGTAAGCAGGACGAAGCATACGTTCTTTCATCACCCAGACAGTCCAGGACTCTTCTTTGGGATCAATAAAGGAGAAAGAGGGTAAGAGTTCACCATTCCAGCCAAACTCAACCAACATGGCCTTACCAATACTGGTAATTAGAGGACAGGAGGTATAGCCATTGTGTTTTGCTGGCAAAGGTCTTTCCTGCAGATGGGCTACAAAATTCTGCTCCAACACTTTAGCCTGCATTTTCACGCTTGCAGCTGTCTTGTTACTGGGCATTCCCATCACATCACCGATACCCCATACATTAGGATAATCAGGGTTCTGAAGAGTCTCACGATCGACTTTCATCCAGGTTGCAAAGCTTTCGCCTTCTTGATTAACCAAGGGGCTGTTAAGCAGGGAGTCAGGTGCAGTCATTGGAGGAACAACATGAATAAAATCATAGTCCTTGACCTGATCAGGACCACCTTCGACTGAATAGGTTGCTCGCTTGGCATCTGAATCCAGAGATTTAAGGGTCCAGTGGTCATTTCGAGTAACACCCTGCTCTTCAAAGCGCTGCTTGACGAACTGATTATAGAAATCAACGCCAAACAATCTTCCCGAGGGGGTCATGAACTCAACATCATAGGCCTCACGCTGTCCACTAGCTTCTAATCTAGACAGGGTGGTAAAGGTCATCTTTAAAGGAGCACCTGCACATTTGAGTGCTGTTGGAGGAAGATTGAAGAGTCCCTTACCCTGGCTCGAAGCGATCCATTGGTCGATTTCTTCACTGGTTTTAGCCGCCTCATCAACGCCTGCATAGACACTACCAACACCTTTTCCCTGACCGATCAGACGGGTGTCCATACCTTCGATCCATTCATATCTAAGCTGCAAGCCAGTGGCAACAATCAACTGATCATAGCCAAGCTGTTGGCCATCTTCCAGAATAACCCTGTTATTATCAGGGTCATATTCGGCCACTTTACCCTTCACCCAATCCACACCGGAAGGTAACCAATCAGCGGTGGAAGTGACTGTTTTGCTCTTCTCCCATACACCAGATGCCACCAGCGTCCAGCCAGGTTGATAATAGTGTTGCTCACGCGTGTCAACAATCGTTATTTTGGCACCATTTAAGACTTGGCTAAGGCGATTTGCCATGGAGGTACCGCCAGCCCCTGCGCCGACAATAACCACATGAATTCGGGCATTAACCGCCTGAACACTCCCTGTACCCAAGGCAAGGGGGCCCAGTACTCCAGTAGCAGCACCCAGCTTTAAAAGATTGCGTCGACTGACAGTCTCAAATGGAAAGGGATTCTTGGACATGAAACTTTTCCTGGATAATGGTCTGTATAAGCAGATATTAATTCAATAAGCATGAATATAACTCTTTTGCCCAAGCATGTATATGATGGATGAGCATATATTAATAATTATTTGCTATAACACCGACCCCTTTCAGACAAACATCAACTTACGCAAGGCTCTTTGTGCAGCCAGGAAACCAAAACTGCCGGTGACAAAACAGGCTGAGCCAAAACCACTGCTGCAATCCAGTTTCATGGCATCACCAGCGCCCGGCTTTTGCCGTGCCACCGAACCATCTACTTGCGGGTAAATCAGTTGCTCGGTGGAATAGACACACTCCACTTCAAAGCGCCGCTTGGGATTACGACTGAAGCCATACTCGCGACGCAGCAGGTTACGCACCTTGGCCAGCAGCGGGTCCTGACTGGTCCGCGCCAGATCAGCAGTGGTAATCAGGCTGGGGTCAAGTTGCCCACCCGCGCCGCCCACCACGACCAGTTTTTGCTTGTTTCTGCGACACCAGGCAATCAGCCCGGCTTTAACGGGCACAGTATCCGTGGCATCGATGATCACATCGAAGTGCTTTTGCCCATCACGGGTAAGGCTGGTTTCCAGGTTCTTCAGGGTGACAAACTGGCTCAAGGGCTCAAGATCCATCGCAGGATTGATTTCACGGATCCGCTCGGCCATGGCCTCCACCTTGGGACGACCTATGGTTGAATCCAGAGCGGGTAGCTGGCGATTGATATTGCTGGTACACAGATCATCCAGATCAAAAAGCGTCAGCGCGCCCACGCCTGAGCGGGCCAGGGCTTCCGCAGCCCAACTGCCCACCCCGCCAATACCGATAATTGCGATACGCGCCCGGCTGAGAGTTTCCAGCCCCTCCTGACCATAAAGACGGGCCAGACCACCAAAACGATAAAGATAATCTGCTGATAAACTTGTAGAACTCAAAAATGACCCCTTTCACCTGGAAAGAAATTATTGGAAACTAACCACCCATTATAACCCTGTGTTCACCATGAATCCCGCTTCCCCTGCCAAGGAATTACCCCTGCCGCCCGGCTGTCCGCCCGCCTGCCCCGGTTGCCCTCATCGGCAGCTGACTGCGGCCACCAGTCAACAGCAAAAAAGCACCTGGCTGGAACAACAGCTCGCCCCCTGGCAGCAGGCCCTGCAACCCCTACAGGCCGTAGAGGCCAGCAGACGCTGGGGCTATCGGGATAGAGTGACCCTGGCTTGTCGCTGGCAAGAGGACCAATGGCAGATTGGCATGCATCTGAAAACTGCTTTTCGGGATGAAATCCTGCCCATTCACAACTGCCCGCTGCATACGCCCAGAACCAATCATTTAATGCAGTTGCTTGTCGAACACTTACCTCCACCCGAAGATTTCCCCTTAACCTGGCTGGTTCAGGCAGGCCATCAAATCACCCTGGTGGTCAAGGATCGCCAACTGCCCGCCACCCAGTGGCTAGAGAATCTCTACCCGCAACTGGCCGCCTGGGGTTACGAAGGGCTCTGGCTGCATCTAAACCCTTCCACCGGTAAAAAAATCTTTGCCAAAAAACACTGGCAGCAGCTTTGGGGACAGACTCGCTCGCGTGACTCCCTGGGATTAAGCTATGGTCCCTGCGGTTTTCAGCAACTCCTGCCAGAACTCTACCAACAAGCTTTGCAAACAGCCGCCCGTTTTCTGGCTCCCGACCCCGCCAGCCAGGTGGTGGATCTCTACTCAGGCGGTGGAGCCAGTTTGCAATTGTGGCTGGCTGCCCAGGCCTCTTGTCTGGGTGTAGAGCTGGGTGGTGAGGCGGTGGAATCAGCAGCTATTAATGCCCCCGGAGCCAGCTTGTTACGTGGAGGCTGCCGTGAACGCCTCCCGCAGATCCATGACTGGGTTCAGGCAGAGGCCGACAAACCACAACGTCTGCTTTACACCAACCCGCCCCGTACCGGCATGGAAGAAGAAGTGACCCGCTGGATCAATGATGACTATCAACCCGAGCGCTTGGCCTACCTCTCCTGCAGTGCAGGCACCTTGAAACGTGACCTACTCGCGCTGAGCAACTACCAGCCCCTTGCCCTGCATCCTTTTGATTTCTTTCCACAAACCAAACATGTCGAAACCCTGGCTCTGCTGCAAAGAGTTAATCCTTAGAGAAATAAGAGTATTTCTTTATATTCCTTTTATGAATATAAAAAGTCTTCTATATTGCTCCTATCTTGCGATTCACAGGTTAATCCGGCATGTCGATTTCTTACCTAATCCTTCCCGGCTGGCACGGCTCCGGCCAGGACCACTGGCAAACTCACTGGCAGCAAACCCTGCCTCACAGCCAGCGCCTGCAGGTGCAAAGCTGGGAGCAGCCAAACCCTGACGATTGGCGGCAGGCTCTGGAAACCACCTTGCAATCAGCCGATCAACCCCTGGTGTTAATCGCCCACAGCCTGGGCTGTATCAATCTGGCGAACTGGGCCGCCCAGGCTCATCCGCAATTGCTGAAAAAAGTAGCGGCCGCGCTGCTGGTGGCCCCCGCGGATGTCGAACGCCACGGCTGCCCCGCAGAATTAACGCCTTTCGCGCCCATTGCCCGCCAAGCCTTACCCTTTCCTACCCTGGTTTTGGGTTCAGATAATGATCCGGCAGCGACTTCTGCCCGGATCGAGGAACTGGCTAGTGACTGGCAGGCCGACGTGCGTATTCTGGGCAAGGTGGGTCATATCAACACGGCCTCCGGCCATACTCACTGGGAAGAAGGCAAAAGCTGGCTTGAACTGTTATTGAAATCAACGGCCAACAAGAGAAAAGCGGCCTGAAGCACTGCTTGACGCTCAGCAACAGAAGCAGGAAACTGATTAAAATTTGTATTTAATCAGGAGCTTCTATGCGCGGTGTACTTCTGGATGCAGCCAGCCTTGGCGAAGCAGTCGATTTTTCCATTCTGGAAAAACAGCTCTCTCAACTGACCATCTGGCCTACCACCCAGAGGGATCAGGTCCAAGAAAGAATTGAAGATGCCGAAGTCATCATCGTCAACAAGGTGGTCTTGCAACGCGAGGATCTGGAAGCGGCTCCTCACCTGAAAGGCATTTGTGTTCTGGCCACCGGATTGAACAACATTGATCTTGAAGCGGCCAAAGACCTGAATATTCAAGTCTATAATGTCCAGGCCTATGGCACCGCTAGCGTTGCCCAGCATACGCTGATGCTGCTCTTGTCCCTGGCAACCCGCTTGCCGCTTTACCAAAAATCCGTGGCAGCCGGTGACTGGCAGGCCGCATCCTTTTTCTGCCTGATGCAACACCCGGTCACTCAACTGGCTGGCAAAAAACTGCTGCTGGTAGGTCGGGGTGAACTCGGACGCGAAGTCGAACGCCTGACCCAGGCACTGGGCATGGAAATCCTTTATGCCGCCCGTCCCGGCAAGGAAACCCAGGAAGCCCGGCCTTTTGATGAACTCCTGCCCCAGGCCGATGCAGTTTCCTTTCACTGCCCCTTGACCGAAGAAACGCGGGATCTGCTCAATGCCGACAACCTCAAAACAGCCAAGCCGGATCTGCTGGTGGTCAATGCCGCGCGTGGTGGTATCGTTAATGAAGAGGCCGCACTGCAAGCCTTGCGAGCAGGGCATCTGGGCGGTCTGGCCGTGGATGTCCTCACCCAGGAGCCACCGGTTGCAGGCAACCCCCTGCTGGATGCTTTAAAAGAAGAGCTGAACTTGATCGTCACGCCCCACTCAGCCTGGATTACCCCGGAAGCGCGGCAAAAAATTCTGGAGTTGACCGCAGAAAATCTGGTCAAGCTGACTGGCAAAGGATAAAATGCAAAAACACTAATTTAAGGATCAAGTCTTGTGACCCTGAACCGGAACCTGAATACCTGGCTGCTGCTGCTGGCGATAACCGTGATGGTCAATCGTCTGCTCACGCCTTTTCTGGTTCCGCCGCTGGTCGTTCATGACAATGGCTATATCGAAGTCTGTTCCTGGCAGGGAGGCAGTGAACGCCTCCTGCTCGATAGCAATGGCCAGCAGATTGAATCCGAACAACCCTTTTCTCACTGCCCCGATTGCGCTTCCGGCACAGCGCTGCTTGCCCAGAATGTTGCAGCCGGTCTGCAGGAGCTTCCCCCCGCAAGAAATCCGGTCCTTGTCATCGGCTCGCTTGCACCGCTGAGTCCAACTCATCTACTGCCACCTACACGCGCACCACCTCTAATCCAGGCGTAAGGCAAGTGCTTTTGCTGGTCGGGTTCCCTGCTCATGTCCCCGGCCTTGCAGCCAGCACTTAGAACTACGCCAGCCTGTTGCCGGCTCCTACTCAGCGGGTGCTTCCCATAAAGCTCATGTCAAACCGCTGCTGTCTGCCAGCAACAGGCTTTTATTTATCTCGATTTTTATTTTGCCACCCTCCTGATTTCAGGAGGTGTCTACCCCTGCGTGTTTGAAGGAAAACTATGAATTCTTTATCTTTTGCCCGTCATCCTCTGACTCTGGGCCTGGCTTCTTTTTTAATCTCTACCGCCGTTCAGGCTGAAGACCTTCCACCTCTGCAAGTCACCGGCCAGCCTTTGGGAGAAGTCACCTCGCGTACCCTGACGCCGGAAACTTCGATCAGCCCCGCCGCCGATGCCGGTGACTGGCTTCAGCAACAACCGGGTATCGACGCCGTGCGCATGGGTGGCCACGGACTGGACCCCATTATTCGAGGCCTGGGCCAGAATCGGGTTAATATCCTTCTGGATGGTGCCTATGTTTTTGGCGGCTGCCCCAATCGTATGGACCCACCCACTGCCTACGCGCCCCTGCATTCCTACGATCGCATCGTGATTGAAAAGGGAGTCAGCACCTTAAAAAATGGCCCGGGTGGCAGCGGTGGCAGCGTCAGCTTTGAAAGAGACAGACCTGAGTTTCTACCTGGTGATCCCCTCTATCGCGGCGAAGTAGGGGGCCGCTACGCCAGTAATGGTGACGAGATCAAGGCCTGGGCTCAGGTGACAGCCGGTGGTCAACAGGGGTATCTACGCACCTTTGCCGAATACAGCGAAGCCGATCACTATGAAGATGGTAGCGGACGTGAAATCTGGAGTGGCTATGAAAGCACCCAGGGCGGTTTACTCTTGGGCTGGACACCCAATGAAGCGACCTGGCTGGAAGTCAGCTATGAAGAAACCCGCGAGCGCGACGTGCATTTTGCCGGGGCGGGCATGGATTCCCCGGAAAGTGACAACCGCACCCTGGGCCTACGTGGTGAATACCAAAGCTCGCCGCTACTGACCCTCTCCGGTAACCTGCATCTGAGTGAAATCGATCACCTGATGGACAGCTACAGCCTGCGCCCCGATGCCACCATGAAAATGAAGGCGCCCACCGAGTCCGACACTCTGACCGGTCGCCTGATGGCAGAATACCAGTTGGGCGAGAATCAAGTCACCACCGGCATCAACCTGATGCAAAACCAGCGTTCGGCCCTGCTGCAAACAGCCATGGATCAGGAGATAGCCTACCTCTGGCCGGAGGTGGAACAAACCGCCGTGGGGGCTTTTGCCGAAATCGAGCATCGCCTGGGTCAGGAGGGGCGAGCTTTTGCCGGAGTCAGACTGGATCAGGTCACCTCCAGCGCGGATCAAACCGCCATCAAGCCCACGGGCTTCCCCTGGACATTGAGTGCCGACCAGCTATATCAGGACGTCTATGGTTTTACTGGCGACACGGATCGTGAAGACTGGCTGACCGGTGCTTTTTTACGTTACGAACAGGATCTGGGTAGCTGGCAAAAAGCCTTTATCAGCGCCAGCCGTAGTCAAAGAAGCGGTGATGCCAGCGAACTCTACATGGCCCGAGTTACTAATATGGGCAAGGCCCGCTGGGCCGGTAACCCGGATCTCGACCTGGAAACCAGCCACCAGCTGGATCTGGGCCTGGCCGGTAAAAGCCGCAGCCTGGACTACTCAGCTGTACTTTTCGGCAACTGGATCAGCGATTATATCTACCGCGATCAGCAAACCCTGTCCGGCAAGACCAATGACTTCTATCGCAATATCAGTGCCCGTCTCTACGGGATCGAACTGGAAGCGTCACTGCGTTATGCCGGTAATTGGGAGACTCGTGGCCACTTCTTTGCACAAAGAGGCAATAATGAGACCGATGGCGGCACCCTGGCGGGTATTCCTGCCTATCAGGGCCAGATTGCCCAGCACTGGCAAGCTGACTCCTGGCAGCTTATTGCCCGGATGGATTTTGCTCTGGAGCAGGATCGTCTGAATGCACCCGCAGGCGAAGTGGCCACGGATGCCTACACAGTTCTAGGATTGGAAGCCCACTGGCAGCCTCAGGAGAATCTGCTGGTCGCAGTGGGTGTGGATAATTTGCTGGATGAAGACTACGCCAACTTCATCAACCGCAATGCCGCAGGCAGTGACCCCTTGAATTTTGGTGGGACCGCCTACACGGACACCCTGACCGAACCGGGCCGCAGTATCTGGGTCAGCGCCCGCTATCAGTTCTAAAGCGAAAGCATCAAGCCCGGCCTGAGTGCCGGGCTTGATCAACTTCTCCTCTCAGCTGTCTTTCCCCAGCTTAATTACCCTCAAACGCAGGGCGTTGGTGATGACGCTGACCGAAGATAACGACATGGCTGCGGCCGCAAAGATGGGGGACAGCAGAATGCCGAAAAACGGATAAAGTACGCCTGCAGCAATGGGAACACCGGCTGAGTTGTAAACAAAGGCAAAAAACAGGTTCTGGCGGATATTGCGCATGGTCGCCAGAGACAGCTGCCGGGCTTCGACAATGCCCATCAAATCGCCCCGCAACAGGGTGACTCCGGCACTTTCGATGGCAACATCAGTACCACCGCCCATGGCAACACCCACATCGGCGGTTGCCAAAGCAGGGGCATCGTTAACACCATCCCCGGCCATGACCACCACACGCCCTTCATCTTTCAAGCGCTGAACGATTTTGCCCTTGTCTTCCGGCAGGATCTCCGCTTCCACTTCATCTATGTGCAGCTTGCGAGCCACGGCTTCGGCTGAGGTGCGATTGTCGCCCGTCAGCATCACCACCCGGATACCGTCTTTCTGCAGGGCGGAAATGGCCGCCTCAGTGGTTTCCTTGATGGGATCGGCAATGGCAAGCAAACCACAGATCTTGCCCTCCAGGGCTGCGAAAATCACGGTTGCCCCATCTTTGCGAAGCTGGTCGGCTTCCTCCTCAAAATCATCAGTAGGAACGTTTTCGGACTCCATCAAAATACGATTGCCCAGCAGCACCTGCTTTCCTTCAATCTTACCGGTCACCCCTTTGCCGTTGGGGGAGTCAAAGTCTTCGGACTCCGGCAGCTTCAGCTCCATTTCTTTGGCCTTATCCAGTATGGCCTGAGCCAGTGGGTGCTCACTGCCTTTTTCCAGGCCAGCCGCAAAGTGCATCAGGTCTTGGTCGCTGAACCCCTCGGCAGGAACCAGCCTGGTGACCTGAGGCTTACCCTCGGTAAGAGTGCCGGTTTTATCCACGACCAGAGTGTCCACCTTTTCCATGCGCTCCAGCGCTTCGGCATCCCGGATCAGTACGCCACTTTGCGCACCGCGACCCACCCCCACCATGATCGACATGGGGGTGGCCAGGCCCAGAGCACAGGGACAGGCAATGATCAAGACGCTGACGGCGGCGATCAGGCCGAAAGCCATGGGCGGCGTTGGCCCAAAAACAGACCAGACAATAAAGGCGACAATCGAGACGGCAATCACCGCAGGTACAAAGTAGCTCGATACTTTGTCTGCCAGCCCCTGGATCGGGGCACGACTGCGCTGGGCACTGGCCACCATCTGCACGATCTGCGAAAGCATGGTATCCCGGCCTACCTTGTCGGCCCGCATGATAAAGCTGCCCTGCTGGTTGATGCTGCCCCCGATCACCTGATCGCCAGCCTTTTTACCCACGGCCAGAGGTTCACCCGTCACCATGGACTCATCAATATTGGAGCTGCCTTCCAGCACCTCGCCATCCAGCGGCACCTTGTCACCAGGGCGCACCCGAAGACGGTCACCCACCTTGACCTCTTCCAGACCTACATCGGATTCGCCGCCTTCATCATCCAGCTTGCGCGCCGTCGCAGGGGCCAGATCCAGCAGCGCCTTGATGGCCCCGGAGGTTTTTTCTCTGGCTCGTAATTCCAGCACCTGCCCTAACAGCACCAACACCACGATCACGGCTGCCGCTTCAAAATACACGGCAACCGAGCCATCTTCCTGACGGAAAGCTCCGGGGAAAATCTGGGGAGCCAGTGTCGCCACCAGACTGTAAACCAGCGCCACCCCGGTGCCGATGGCAATCAGTGTGAACATGTTGAGGTTACGGTTAACGATGGACTTCCAGCCACGTACAAAAAAGGGCCAACCGCACCAGGCAACCACGGGTGTGGCCAGTACCAGTTGAATCCAGTTAGAAGTCTGGGGATCCAGAAGATGATCGATACTGAATAGATGCCCACCCATTTCCAGCAGAAACACCGGCAGCGCCAGCACCAGGCCTACCCAGAAGCGCAACGTCATATCCTTGAGTTCTGCCGAGGGGCCGTCATCCAGGCTGACTTCTTCCGGTTCCAGAGCCATACCACAGATAGGGCAATCCCCCGGCTTCTCCCGGCGGATTTCCGGGTGCATGGGGCAAGTATAAACAGCCCCTGGAGGAACCGGCTTATCCTGTTTCTGCTGGTCGTCCAAGTAGTGTTCGGGGTCTTTTTCAAACTTGGACTGGCAGCCCGAAGAACAGAAATACCAGGTTTTGCCCTGATGCTGGCTGCGATGCTCCGCTGTGTGCGGATCAACCGACATACCGCAAACCGGATCCTTGGCCGTGTACTCTCCAGAATCAGAGTCATGAGAGTGATCGTGGTGGTGATGTTCGTGTTCATGATGATGCTTATGCTGATGTTCAGTCATTAAGGTCTCCTTTCTTGTCTACCGGCCACTTGGCAAAAGCAAGGAAATAAAGCAGCCCTAAATTTAGAAGAGGAACCAGAATCAGAAGACCCAGCCAGCCCGGATACCCGGTACGCTTGCAGATACGCCAAGCCGGGATAACTGCAATCAGAGCAAAAACCAGCATCCATAGCCAGTGCCCCGCCCACATGGTATTACCGTACATTTGTGCCTCACCCATAGTAGGAACCTCCGTTGGAATAAATGTTTAGTGATGGTGGTGCTCATGATGAGATTCACCATCAGGCGGTTCTATTCCCGCCGTTCTCTTCAGAAAAATTTGTTCAGCAATTGCGATCACCAGCATCCCAACTACCGCTACGCCAATGACAAAAGCATCCGTATTTAATTTGACCCAGACAAAACCTCCAAGCGCGAGCAAGTCCAGCAGAATAGCGATCCCAGGCACCCAGACATTAGCCTTGATGTCCTTGCGCAGATAGCGCAGCACACCCCAGTGGATGGCAATATCCATAATCAGGTAAAACACAATACCCAGCGCGGCAATCCTGGAAAGGTCAAAGAAAGCCGTCAGAATCAAACCCAGAACCACAGTGTAGACCAGGGTGTGCTTCTGGATGCTGCCGGGCATGCCGAAATGCCTGTGGGGAACCAGTTTCATCTCGGTCAGCATCGCCAGCATGCGTGAAACAGCAAAGATACTGGCCAGAATACCGCCTGCAGTGGCCATCATGGCAAGGACAATCGTAAACCAGACGGCGTACTCCCCCAGTGCCGGACGTGCAGCAGCGGCAAGGGAATAATCCTGAGTCTTGATAATTTCAGCCAGGGATAGATTACTTGCCACGGCAAAACCAACCAGCGTATAGATCACCACACAGGCCGCAATGGAAATAATGATGGCGCGCCCCACGTTGCGTTTGGGATCTTTCACTTCCGAACCACTGTTGGTAATCGTGGTGAAGCCTTTGAAGGCCAGGATACCCAGTGCCGTTGCACCCAGGAAATTGCCCACAGTTCCAGCCTCTCCGGGACTTGAGAAGTCGACTGAAATGCTGTCGGCAACCCAGACACCCACAACCCCGAAGACCACAATACCCGCGATTTTCAGGATGCCTATAAAAGAGGCCACACCCTGAATCATTCGATTACCCAACAGGTTGACCAGAAAGGCGGCCAGGATTAGGAAGACACCCAGAAGAGGCACCAGGTAACCACTTTGGTCGCCACCGAAAAGCTGCATGGTGTAAGAGCCGAAGGTGCGAGCCAGAAAACTCTGGGCAATCACCATGGAAAAATACATCAACAAGGCATTGAAAGCCGTCGGCAGCCGGTTCCCGTAGGCTTTGTGCAGATACATGCCGATGCCACCGGCTGAGGGGTAAGCATTGGATATCTTGATGTAGGAATAGGCGCTGAAGCTGACAACCACCGCAGCAGCCAGAAATGCCAGTGGGAACAATACACCCGTCATCTGCGCCATTTGCCCGGTCAGCGCAAAAATGCCGGCACCAATCATGACACCGGTGCCCAGCATCACGGTTCCAGGCAAAGTGAGACTGCCCTCCTGATACTGAGTGCTTCTATCCTGGTTCTCGCTCATTCAACCTCCGATTACTTGCGTTTCATGGGCGGAATTTTTGAGCAGCAAAATGGCTCGTGCTTGGCATTGGCCCTGACATTTTCATCTGTAAACTGATACCAGGACAGTTTCTTTCGGGTCCACCAACCAGCTTTAACGTGGCCACCATGAGCCTTGAGCAACTCCAACAGCTCATCCAGGGACCAATGACTACCATCATAGATTACATCCAGCTTGTTTGTTGGTTTATGCTCGGCAAAGTCAACATAAGGAAGATGGTTGAGCTCCTGAACAAAATCTTTCCACTGCTTCTCATCAAGCCCTTCAACCGGCAGTTTCCTGCGCAGCAGAAAGCCCTTCTGGATAGTGCCTTTGTGTGCTTTAGTCATGGGATTGCACCTCCTGACATCAGTAGTTTTGGTATTCACGAAATACGCTTTGATGCCCATTGGCACTGAAAGCGATAACTTGAGTGTAGTGTAAGGCTCGGGGTTACCCTGGCTCCCCCGAGTAACGGAGAACAGTTCAACCCTTAATTCGCCTCAGCACCTTCATTTTTCCGGGTGCCGTGCATCGGGTTGCTGTCATGATTCTGCATCATCTTCGTGCAGGCCTTGATCATGGCTTGACGGTCTTCCGGGGACATTTCTGACATCATTTCCATCATCCCCTCCATGCCATGCACGCCGCTCATCTCATGCATACCTTCAGAAGGCTTTCTGTGATGCCCTTCATCTTCCTGGGCAAATACAGAGAAGGTGCTGAAAGTTGCAGCCAGAAAAACGGTCATAAGCGTAAGCTTAATTCTGGAAATGCTCATAGGATTCACTCCAATTAAGGCCCGTAACAGATGAATGAAAGTACGGGACTTAAGTTGCAAGAATTAACGTCAATGAAATTGCCGCAAGGGGCAAAAGTCCGGGTTAAAACTTAGGAGTGACTTTGTGGAGGGGGTGTAATGAAAGCCAGGAAAGGATCCTGATAGTTAGCTACTCGGGCACTTAGCACCGGTAGAGAGCCAGTCTCCAATAAATCTGTGGAAGCCGTCAGCACTAGAACAAAGCCGAAGCTGCATTTGCCTGGCCCGGCAGCACCATGACAAGCCATATCTGAGGCAGCGTCACAGTGACTGCTCTTGTCAGACGGGGCACTGTTGTTTTCAGCCTGATCCACCAACAGGGAAGCACAATTCACCTTGGCATTGGTTGCATGACCATCCACCACTTTGGTGACAGCCGATACCGGCCCACTCACTGCCAACAGCAGTGACAGCAAAACGGGGACAAGGTGGCGGCTGGTTACGATCATTATGATTTCAAGCACCCAACAGTCGAGTTGTTAAAGTAAATGACATGGAACCTGTTTTTAAGTTCATCATTTCCTGAAAGTTTCTGCAACAGTGGTTTATTCAGGTGGTTTATGCTCATGGTCTGAATCCATTTTCCGGTGCAACACTAGATGGAGTACCAGACAGCCCAGCATGGGCAGCAGAAGCCACAGACCGTAACCGCTACCACCCTGAGTCACCACCATAAGGCCAGCACCCAGCATCACCAGGCAAATGACCAGCATACCCGCATGTTGATGTTTCATCTCTGACTCCTCTCAGTTACAGGCTTGAAACTGCGCTTGAGCAGCATGGAGTTCCCGATCACCGAAAGTGAACTGGCGGTCATGGCAATCACACCTATCATGGGATGCAAGAGACCCAGCGCGGCAATGGGAATAGCGGCAAGATTATAGGCGCTGGCCCAAACCAGGTTCTGTACGATTTTGCCAAAGGTTGCCTTGGAAAGCTGCATGGCTTCGACCACACCGGTCAGTTCACCCTTGACCAGAGTGACATCGGCAGCTTCGATGGCCACATCGGCACCAGCACCTATGGCAATACCGACATTGGCCTGAGTCAGTGCAGGGGCATCATTGATGCCATCCCCGACCATGGCCACCACCTGACCGTATTTTTCCTGCAGTTCGCGTACAATTCGAACCTTGTCTTCCGGCAAAACCTCGGCATAAACCTCATCAATACCGACTTCATCAGCAACTGCCTGAGCAGCCCGCCGGTTATCACCTGTCAGCATCACCACTCTGAGACCCATCCTGTGCATCCCTTCAATGGCAGCAAAGGACTCTTTCTTCAAAGTATCAGCAACAGCCAGCAAGCCCTGTAACTGGCCATCGGCAGCCAGCAGGATCACAGTTCGCCCCCGGGCTTCCAATTGCTGCATGGTTTCTTGCATAGAGGCCAATCCCTGAACACCTGCTTCTTCCAGCAAACGATAATTGCCGATCAGAATCTTGCATCCTTCAACCTCACCGGAAACACCTCTGGCTTCCGTGGATTGAAAGGATTGAACGCTGGCCAGGGACATCTCTTTTTCTTCAGCAGCATTAACAATTGCTCGGGCAATCGGGTGTTCTGAGGCTTTTTCCACGCTCGCCGCCAAATGCAGAAGCTGATCCTCATCAACCCCTTCAGCAGCTTTCAGTTCTGTCAAGCGCGGCTCACCACGGGTGATGGTGCCTGTCTTGTCCAGCACTATCACCTTAATGTCCTTGAAGGTCTGAATCGCCTCCCCGGAGCGGATCAAAATACCGCGCTCAGCACCGATACCGGAACCCACCATCAGGGCAGTAGGCGTTGCCAGACCCAGAGCACAGGGGCAAGCAATCACCAGAACAGCAATGGCAGCCAACAAACCGAGAAGTGGTGCTGTGGTTTCAGCATTCACCCAGGGCAGGAAGCCTTCACCCCAGAAGAGTATGGGTCGCAGAGCATCGGCAAACAGCCACCAGCCGACCAGACTGAGCAGCGCAATAATAATCACCAGGGGAACAAAGCGGCCGGTCATGCGATCAGCGAATTCCTGAATCGGCACCCGCGCACCCTGAGCCTGATCGATCAGCTTCACGACCTGCGACAGAAAGGTGTCCTTGCCGACCCGAGTTGCCTTGATCCTCAGACGACCTTCCTTGTTCAAAGTCGCCCCAATGACCGAGTCACCAACCGCCTTGTAAACCGGCAATGATTCCCCGGTTGCCAGAGACTCATCCAGATGGCTTTCACCTTCAATGACTTCGCCATCGGTTGGCACCTTGTCACCCGGGCGCACCACCAGAATATCACCGGGCTGAAGCTCCTTGACCGGCACTTCAACTTCCTTGCCATCACGTTCCACCCGTGCTGTTTTGGCACCCATATTCATCAGTTTCTTGATCGCCTGAGAGGCTCGGCCCTTGGCCAGGGCTTCAAGATAGCGACCCAGCAAATGAAAGGTCATGATGGTGGCCGCCATCTCGATAAAAGAGGTCATGGGAAAAATAAAGCCCAGCAAGCCCAGTAAATAAGGCGGTAGACTGCCCATGGAAATCAGCACATCCATATTGAAGGTGCCGTTTTTCAGTGAACGCCAGGATGCTTTATGTGTTGCGGCCCCACCGAAAAGAAAGACCACGGGGAAAGCCAGCACCGCAATCACCAACAGATAACCGGGCAGGGGTTGCCAGAACATATGCGGCAACATCAGCAGCATGATCAAGGTAGTGGGAATTGCAGCAATCCATAGGCGCTGCCTGGCTTGAGACAGGTAAGAAGCTTCAATTTCTTCATCCGACTGCTCGGAATCATCACCCTCAGCTTTAACGCTGGCGACATCATAGCCCGCACCTTCAACTGCCTCGCGCAACTGCTCTTGATCCGGGCCATCCACTTTAACCGTGACTTTCACCTGATGGCGGGCAATATTGACATCCAGGCTTTCAACCCCTTCCAGGCGATGAAGGGTTTTACTGACAATTCCGGCACAGTGATTCGATCCCATCCCGGGCACGATCAGCTCGATAATCTGAGTTGCAGCAGTTTCCGGTTTTTGCTTGACCATCCGTTTGCTCCCGTCCAATGAATAAAAGGAGAGCCTGAAAATTCAGGCTCTCCCTGGTTTTTAACCAGGCGCTTGTGGTCAGAACATTAAACGAGCGCCGATCACTGCAAACCACTCACTGGGTTCGCTTCCTGCAGCTTCTGCCCAGTCTTTGCGATCACCGTAAAGGCGTTCATTGACCACACCAACATAGGGTGAAAGAGTACGGCCCAGAAGGTCACGGGACAGGCGGAAACCCAACTCAGTCGCGTTCAGACCTTTGGCCTGGCCGATTTCCAGATCTTCGTGGAAACCCACCTTGACGTCCATTGCCGCGCTGAGAACCCAGTAGTTGGTCAGCAAGATTTCATATTCCAGATCCAGATCAGCAGACGCCTTGCTGTTATCACTCCAGTAAAAGTTTGCATCCATCTCAATCCACTGGGGTGCCAGGCCCGTCACCCCAAACAGGACATAGTTGCGATCCTCGCCTTCCGGTGTATCCAGACGCACACCTGCCTTGACATCAAAGAAGCCTGAAACCGGCTTCTGAACCACAAGGTTATTCTGCAGCGAAGCATACTGGCTTTCTTCCAGAACGTATTCACCGCTGGGTTGCCAACGAAAGGTCAGTTCATCAGAGCCATAATAGAGATCACCGTTCCAGGCTAGCAAATCCTCATCACCCGTGCGATATTCCAACTCTTCAAAAGACACACCCCAGAAATGACCGCCACTCATGGCCTGAACAGGGCTGGAAAGCAGCCAACCCGTCAAGACGACGCTACCTATTTTATGCCAGGGCTTCATGCCTCACCTCCTTCAACAACAACCTTCAAAAACATGCCTGCACTAGCATGATTAAATATATGGCAATGGAAGGCCCACTCACCGGGTTCATCTACCTCGACATCAAATGCAACCTCGGTGTTGGGATTAACGCTGATAACATGCTTAACGGGATTATCGCCCTGGGCTCCCACATTCAATAAAGACCACATGCCATGAAGATGCATCGGGTGCGCCATCATGGTTTCATTGATAAAACGGATTCTGACCCGCTCGCCGTATTGCAAACGCAGCGGCTCGGCATCTTCAAATTTGACGCCATTGATACTCCAGATATAGCGCTCCATATTGCCCGTCAGACGCAGAACAATTTCCCGTTCCGGTTCACGATAGTCATAACGAGGCTGCTGGGCACGCAGGTCAGCATAGGATAGGAATTTGCCGCCGGAGGCAGCCTGAGGCAAAAGCCCACTGCCCGGAGCATAAAAAGGATCGGCTGCGTCCATCGCACTTTGATCCATGCTGCCATGGCCCATACTGGAATGATCCATGTCTGAGCCACTCATTTCAGTGTCACTCATGTTGCTGTGATCCATGCCGCCATGCCCCATATCAGCCATGGTCAGCAAAGGTGGCTCGCGCATCTCGGGGACAGCGGCAGTCATGCCTTCACGGGGGGCCAGGGTGCCTCTGGCATAACCCGTACGGCCCATGGATTCAGCAAACAGGGTGTAGGCCTTGTCTTCACGAGGCTGAACAATAACGTCATAGGTTTCCGCCACGGCCAGTCGCAATTCATCCACAACCACAGGCTGAATATTGTTGCCATCAGCGGCGACAACGGTCATTTTCATGCCGGGAATACGGAAATCAAAATAGGTTGAGGCTGAAGAATTGATTAAACGCAGTCGAACCCGTTCACCCGGCTCAAACAGAGCGGTCCAGTTCTGATCGGGCCCCCTGCCATTGATCAAACCGGTAAACCCCTGAACATCTTCGATGTCCGTCTTCATCATGCGCATGTTGCCCCAGTCCCAACGATCCTTGACCGTGGCCAGGAAGCCGTTTTCTCCGATATCACTGAAAAAATCGCCCAGTGTTTGCTCGGTACGGTTGTAATACTCGGCTGAATTCTTCAGGTTGTGCATGATTTGCGCCCCAGCATCAGGGTGCTTATCCGCCAACTGGACTACGTATTCACGGTCATAGCGGAAAGGCTCCCTATCTTCTGCCTCTATCACCAAGCTGCCATAGGCACCATCTGGTTCCTGAAAACCGGAATGACTGTGATACCAGTAGGTTCCGCTCTGACGAACCGGGAAGGTGTAGGTAAAGGTTTCACCCGGCTTGATGCCATCAAAACTGATGCCCGGCACACCATCCTGATCGGCCGGGACAATCAGTCCATGCCAATGAATAGAGGTATCCACATCCAGATTGTTGGTAACCCTAATGGTGGCGATCTCTCCCTCTTTCATACGCAGAGTCGGGCCGGGTGAAGAACCGTTATAGCCCACTCCGATTTTGGTGAAATCCCCTGTGTCGATCACCACCGGATCAACACTCAGCTCGTATTCCCCGGCCAGAAGAATGGCCGGGAAAAGCAATGAGCCGGTGAAAACAGCTATTTTTTTCAACGTTCGCATGCTGCGCCTCTTTCATCGAGTTACTGTTGGAAGTGGAAGTTGCCCATCATTCCCGCCTGATAGTGGCCCGGCAGGTTGCAGGCGAATTCGAGATTTTTGACTGGCTCGTTAAAAGTCCAGATCAACTCTCCAGTTTCTCCAGCTTCCAGTAACAGGCTGTTGGGATCATCATGCTGCATGCTGCGGCCATCACCCATGTCCATTTGCATGGCCTGCTGGTTGATCTGGCCGCCTTTAATGGCTCCGTGCTCAACCATCATTTGCATCATCTCCTGATGGCCTTCGTGCATGTCCGGGGTTCCCACAGAGAACTCATGCACCAGTTTGCCTTTGTTGGTCACTTGAAAACGGATGGTTTCACCAGCCTGGATGTCCAGATTCTCAACACCGTAGTAGTTGTCGTGCATCTCAATATCAATGCTGCGATCCACCTGCTCGGGCTGGCCGGGTTGTCCCATAGATTCTCTTTGTTGATCACCATGTCCGGGTGAAGCACTCACCACACTGGTGAAACTCCACAGAGCGAGGAAAAAACCTGCTGCCAAATAGGTACTTGTACCCTTAGCCTTCATTATTACACTCCTATCGTTTCTGTAGCGGTCTGGATTGACGCTGACAACTTTGCAGGAGCAAACTGAATCCTTTCTGAAAGGCTGCCGATATTCTTTTTCAGCAAGAATTCAGCAGGATGCCTGAAACTGGAAGGTCAAAAATCACGCAGGAGTAACGGGCAATGCGTTTATTACTGGCAGAAGATGATGCCTTGCTGGGTGAATCTCTTTGCAGTCAATTACAGCGAGCAGGCTATGCCGTGGACTGGACCGACCGGGCCGATCAGGCACTCACTCTGGGGCGTCAGGAGGATTACCGCCTGGCGATTCTGGATCTGGGGTTAAAGGAAGGCAGTGGGCTGGATACCCTGAAAGCCTGGCGCGCCGAACAGATCAAGCTACCCGTATTGATACTCACGGCCCGAGGTGACTGGCAGGACAAAGTCAACGGGCTTAAATCCGGGGCGGATGACTACCTTGCCAAACCCTTCCAGATGGAAGAATTACTGGCGCGTCTGGAGGCTTTGAGCCGACGCAGTGAAGGACGACTTCTGAGTAAGCTGGTTGTGGAAGGCTATGAGCTGGATGAAGAACGCCAGCAAATTATTACGCCTCAACAGGATACCCACCATTTAACGGGGACCGAGTTCAAATTGTTGCGCTGCCTGATGAGCAGGCCTCAGCGCATTTTCCCCAAGGAAGCCCTGATGGAGCAGCTTTACAGCCTGGATGACAATCCTTCCGAAAATATTATTGAAGCTTATATCCTGCGTTTACGAAAAATGCTGGGTAAAGAGGTTATCCTGACGCTTCGTGGCCAGGGGTATCGTTTCAATGCTTCGAATTAAACGTCCCACCTCAATAAGATCCACCCTCTTACTCCTCTTGCTGCCTTTTGCCACTTTCTTCATGCTTCTGGCCTGGAGCATCCACGGCATGCTCCTGGAACGCATGTCGCGGGATTTTGTCCAGCAACGTTTGATCGAAGAAGCTAATTTTCTGGAAGATACTCTTGTTGAGAATCAGTTGACCGACAACCCCCTGTACCGAACGGCTGACTATTTTGAGTCTGTGTTTCACCATGCCTTTGTTATCCACTCAAAAGAAAGAACACTGATCTCACCATCTCAGTGGCAACCGGCTTTTGAACCCTTATTGAACACTCAGGAAACTGGTTTTATTTCGCATACCGCCAGACTGCCCGGTTCAGAAAAACCTCTGCGCTTACTGGTATATCGTAGAGAAGTGCAAGTAAACAACCAGATCATTCTCCTGCTGGTAGCCGAAGATCTGACCCAAATAAAAGCGGATCAACGGCAGCTACACGTTTGGGCTGCCATCGTGGTTTTGGGACTGATGGCGATGCTGATTGCCACGATTTACGGAGCCGTCCTTTTATCCTTACGACCCACCAGCCAAATTCAGAAAGCCCTTTCACAATTGCAGAAAGGGGAAACAACACGTTTGCAATTGGCCCCGTCTCCCACCGAGTTCACCCCGCTAATCGACCAGTTGAATCTTCTGATAGAAACCCTTGAGCAGCGCCTTAAGCGTTCGCGGGAAGCCCTAGCCAACTTATCACATAGTGTCAAAACACCCTTATCAGCCGTTCAACAAATGCTTGAAGATCGCAGCTGCCCTTTGACGGAAGAACAGCGCCAGCTAATGGCTCTGCGCCTCAAAGACGTTCATCACCAATTGGAAAAAGAAATGCGTCGTAGTCATTTTGCCGGACCTCAAGCAGGTCTGAATGCAAAACCTGTGCGTCAGGTTCGTGATCTACTCTGGGTGCTGGGTAGGCTTTACCCTGATAAGCATTTTGAAATGGATATTTCAGTCGATATTGACCAAAGCTGGCCGGTAGAAGAGCAGGACATGAATGAGCTACTGGGCAACCTGCTGGATAATGCTGGCAAATGGGCCAAAAAACAGGCGCTAGTGAAACTTGCAGAAACAGATGAGGATCTGGAGATCCACGTTCAGGATGATGGCCCAGGTGTGGGCCCTAATAATTTACAGGAATTGGGTACCCGTGGACTGCGCCTGGATGAGCAAAAACCCGGCTACGGCTTGGGCCTGGCCATCACTCATGAGATCGTGGCCCGCTATGGAGGGCGTCTTGTATTCAGCAACAATCCCGGCCTGAAGGCCAGCATTTTTTTACCCAGAAAATTACGTTAACTTCAGTTTTAATTCAGCCTGGTCGCTTATTCTAATATTACTAGCGTTACAGCAGCTAGTTGGCAGTAAATAGCTCAGTGGTTGCCTGGCTCTTAGGAGCCAGGCTTTTTTTATCCACGATTACTGGTTATGCCGTGACCAGACATCCAACTGCTGATTGTCCAGATCAAAGCTCACCACCTCATAGGCATCCACACGACCGGTTTCCATACCGGGGGAGCCATGCGGCATTCCAGGTACGCTCAAACCGGAAATGGAAGGCGCTTCGCGCAGAAGACGCTGGATCTCATTGGCGGGCACATGACCTTCAATGATATAACCATCAATCACTGCGGTATGACAGGAAGCCAATTGATAAGGCAACCCCAACTCCTGCTTCTTACCATTCACGTTGGTCAGGTTGTGCACTTCAACACGTAGACCTGCCGCTTCCATCTCTTCGACCCAGGCAGCACAACAGCCGCAACTGGCACTCTTGTAAACCTGCATAACAGACTCGGCCCAGGTTGGAGTCGCCACCAGCAGTGCAGTAGCCAGGCTTAACATCCATTTTTTCATCGACATAGCTCTTTGACCTCAAATAAAAATTATTTACTAAACAAATATTTAATCAGCGCTGCAATCACCAGAATCGCAACCAGGAAGAACAACCAACCTCCTGGATGCATCCAGCCACCGGCGCCCATCCACTCACTCATATTCCAGCCATGCATAAAAATCTCCTCAGGCAGGAAAGCCTTTTCGATTAAAAGAACAAGCAGAGAGGTTAAAGAAGACGTGGAGGTGGCAGATCAGGTGTAACCTGTCCGCCTGGCAAAGGATAAAGGCCGGTCAAACCGGCCTGGTAAGCAAGCACGGCTTCTTCGCTGGGTAGATTCACCAGCAGCAGACAGCCTGAGCAGAAATCACATGAAGAGGAAGCCTGGCAGGAAGTAGCTTCCTGATGGCAGGGATCTGCCGCTGTGGCAGCCAAGAAATGCGACTCGGACCAATCGGCATCGGCCAGCTGCTCCAGTGTAGCTTCGGACATAACAGAAGAAGTCGACAAGGAGGCGGAGGCATTCGCCAGGGGCGTGACCAGCAGCATCCACACGAGCAGCAAGAGCAGCCCATAAGCGGGGAAAGTGAAAGCTGTCCGTTGTGTCCTGATCATGCCTGTTCCTCGTTACTGGAAATTAAGACCCTGCCGGGGGACTGGAGTTCCCCGAGCAAAGGGCAAAACTACCAGGGCAAAAGCTCACCATTGGAATGCCAGAAACTGCCGGAAGTCTCCAGTGTCAGTTCTTCCAGCCGCGCAGCCAAACCTGCCGCAGCCTCTTCAGGTGAAATCAGACCGCCAAAATTGACCATTCGGGTTTTAACGTAACCGGGGTGCAGAAGAGCAACACTGATCCCACGCGGCTGCAGATCTACGGCCAGGGATTTGCCAAAAGCATTCAAAGCAGCTTTGGAAGCACGGTAGCCATAGCGACCACCGGAATCATTGTCAGCTATGGAGCCCATGCGGCTGGTCACCAAACCGATTTTGCTGCCCTGATGTAAAAGCGGTAACAAGGCTTCGGTCACCCGCAAGGGACCATAGGCGTTGATTTCCATCTGGCGTGCCAGGGAGGCAAAATCCAGCTCACCCAGACGCTCATCGGCCAAAAGCCCGGCATTATTGATCAACAGATCAATGGCAGTGCCTTCCAACTCCCCGGCCAGACGCTTCACGTCCTCTTCCGCAGTAATATCCACACCCGTGATCACCCGGTTGGCCACTTCGTTCAGATCGGCAGAGGTTTCCCGGCAGACACCCACTAGCTGCCAGCCTGCTTGGGCATAATGACGGGCCAGGGCCAGGCCGATGCCTCGGTTGGCTCCGGTAATCACTGCAGTTAAAGGCATAAAAAACTCCTTAAGCGTAGATACTAAGAGGGATGCAGCAAGACACTATTTCATGCAAAAATAACATTTTCACTCCTTCAAGGGTACAGACAATGCTGCGTCTACTGCTTTCTTCCGGTTTGGCTCTACTGCTGACTAGCACAGGTCTGCTTCAGGCAGGTGAACTGCCTGAGCCCCAGGGCCGGGTACTGCTCAAGGTCACCGGTCCCTTGCAGGTCACCAACCAGGGAGAAGAAGCTCATTTCGATCGGGCCCTGCTGGAAAGTCTGGAGCAACAAACCACGCAAACGCTTACCCCCTGGACCGAAGAAGTCAATGACTACACCGGCCCCCTGGGTCGAGCCCTGGTGGAAACAGTGGGTGCAGAAGACGCCACCTGGATGACGGTCACGGCCTTGAATGGCTACCAGGCTCGCCTGCCAGTAGCGGATTTCATGGAGTATCCGGTCATCCTGGCCCTGAAAAAAAATGATCGCTATCTGCGCATTCGTGATCGTGGCCCGATTTTTATCATCTACCCCTTCGATGCTTACCCCCAACTGCATTCGGAAATGCATTACAACCGCTCCGTCTGGCAGGTTAAGGCCATCGAGTTTCACGAGTGAAAACACCGGCTTCGCTCTACCGTAATCCCGGCTTCTGGCTACTGCCGGTCATTGCTGGTGTCTTTCTGATTGCCAGTCTGGCCGTTCTTCTGACCTTGCATAATCGCCTGCAAGCGGTCTCCGATGCGGTGCGCGATGATGCCCTCTGGGCTGCCTACCAACTGGATCGGGAAAACCTGCGGTTCAACAGCCTCTTGAGCCAGTATCTCTACCAGCCAGAGGCCATTAGTGACCAGGAAGTTGAGTTGCGTTTCGAGATTCTCTACAGCCGCCTGAACATCCTACGCCAGGGGCAGTTTGCCCGGGTTTTTGGTGAGGAAGCCCAAACCCGCAACAAGACCCAAACGCTGATTCGTCTGATTGAAGAAATGGATTCGGTGTTTGCTACTGACCAGGCCTTCACCCCCCAGGGCAGCGAGAAACTCCTGCAACTGTCCGAGCAATTGCAAGCGGTCAGTGCCCGGCTATCCAGCAGCATGAAAGGCTATAGCACCCGCATTACCACCGAAGCCCGCCAATCCAAGCTGGAACTCTATCGCTACCTGGCCGGACTGGTTCTGCTGCTTTCCCTGAGCATGGGATTGATGATCGTGCTCCTGATCCACAAGATGCGTGAATCCTGGCAGGCCCAGCTACAGGCCCAGGAAATGGCCACCCAGCTGGAAATCACTGCCTCGCGGGCCGAAGAAGCCAGCCGTGCCAAATCAGATTTTCTGGCCACCATGAGCCATGAAATCCGCACCCCCATGAACGGGGTTCTAGGTATGACCGATCTTCTTCGGGAAACCCCTTTAAGCGCCGAGCAACAGACCTATGCTGATGCCGCTTTCAAAAGCGCCCACTCTCTGCTGACCCTGCTCAATGATCTGCTGGATATTTCCCGTCTGGAAGCAGGCCGCCTGGTACTGGATTATCAAAAAACCTACTTGAAGCCCTTGATTGAAGAAGTGGCCGGTTTTTTCAGTGCCGAGTTAAAACAAAAGCAGCTGGATTTTTACTGGAACCTGCATCCACAAGCCGAAGGTTGCTACAACACCGATGCCGGACGCCTCAGGCAAATCCTGTTCAACCTGATCGGCAATGCTCTGAAATTCACTGAAAAAGGCTACATCCGCCTGGATGTTGAGCCCAGAGGCGGCGAAATCCAGTTCACCGTTTCCGACACCGGCATGGGAATTGCGGAAGAAGCCCAATCCCGCCTCTTCGAAGTCTTCACCCAGGCCGATGCCAGTATCTCGCGCCGCTATGGCGGTACCGGACTGGGACTAACCATCTGCCAGAGAATTGTTGAACAACTGGGTGGAGAAATCGGTTTTCACAGCACCCCCGGCCAGGGGAGCTGTTTTTACTTCACCCTGCCTCTGGAAGAGGCCACCACGGATCAAGGAGCCTCTGATTAACGTAATGAGCGCCGGTTAGGGCTGAATTCATTCCTGATGAATTCCAGCACTTCCTACTTCCGTGTAGGTCGCCAGCGAAAATGAACGAAAAAGCGGAGTTTACAGCGAGTAAATGAGCAATTTGAGGTCAATTTCAACGCAGTATAATCAAGCGCAATAGTTGATCAGAGGTTTCTTAATTCCCGGCCCAGACCAAACCGCCAGCCAGCAACAGGGGATAGAGATGACACAAGAGAATATTCAGCCCCATAAAGGGCACCAGGGCCTTCAGGTCATCCGCCCTGAGAATCACCCCGCGCATCAACACCAAGGCCAGAGGCAGACTGATCAACCCCAGCAGGCTGGTAACCGCTAGCCACTGCTGCCAGACGGCCACAACCAAGACCAGATAGCTGACAGCCAAAAGACCGGAAAATATCCAGGCACTGACCCGGCGCCCCCAAAGAATAGGGTAGTTGCAGCGGCCCACCTGACGATCTGCTTCCACATCAGGAAACTGGTTGAGCAGCAACAGGTTACTGACCAGAAGAGCCGTAATCACCGCCAAGGACCAGCTACCGGCATCCAGCTGATCGCTAAACACCCAACTGGCGCCCAGGGTCATCAAAAGACCGAAACCGACGCCGGGCGCCAGCAGGCATAAAAGGGGAGAACGATTAATATGCTGGGTGTAGGCGTAGATGATGACCACACCGGGCAGTCCGATCCACAAGAGTTGCCACCCCTGGATCGCGATCAGACCCAAACCACCCAGAATCACTAGCGCCAGGGTAACCAGACCCACGACCAAAGCCTGCCAGGCCTGATCAGGATACTTAAGCAGGGTGCCGCTGCCCCCGCTGAAAGGCGTTTTTTCTGTCAGATAATCCAGACCGGAGCGAAAATCAAAATATTCATTCAAAGCATTTACACTGATATGGGCCGCCAGGGCCACCGCGAGCACCAGGGCCAGTTCCGGCCACACTAGCTGGCCAGTCATCAACCAGCCATAACTGGCAGCCAGGCAGATACAGACCAGCGTCAAGCTCAAAAAATTGGCACGCGCGACACCAAAATATAACTTCAACACGGTTAAACTCCTCTAATTAAAGAGGATTTTAACACCTTGACCTGTAAAAAGATTCAAGCGGCCAACCAGTAGGCCAGCCCTGTCTGTTTCAGAAAGGTTTCGGCTGCCTCACCTTGCAACAAAGCCAGACTGGCCACCAATCCGCTTTGCACACAGGTTGGTGCAGAGACGGTCACACTGCGCGGCGCTTTTTGCAAAGGCCAACCGGTTTTGGGATTGAGCAGATGACCATAGCGCTTGCCATCACAGACTAGATAGCGGCGACTATCCCCGGAAGTGGCCAGGCCACCTCGGGTCAGCTCAAGCAGAGACGCTGCCTGGTTCTCAACGGCAGTGGATTCAATCCCCACTCGCCAGGGAGCCTGCTCGGAAGGCGGCGCATTGGCGGCCAGATCACCGCCCAGATTAACCAGCAAACCCGGCAGGCTTGCAGATTGAGCTGATCCAAGCGCTGCCTGCAAGGCCTGAAGGGCCAAACCCAGCGCCCGATCGGCAGCGTACTCCTTGCCCAGACCCCCCAAATCAAGCTCCATCCCCGAGGGCAGAAAGAGACGCCCGCCCAGGCTGTCCGTACGGCTTTCCCAGCCGACCTGGTCCCAACCGATGCGAGGCAGGAGCGCAGCGACGGCATCCGGGTCAGGCAGGCGATCACTGCCATCAAAAGACCACACCCGACGCAGAATACCGGAGGTAATATCAAAGAGCCCGCCGGATAACTGCCAGGCCTGATCAGCAAAATCCAGCAGGCGGGTAGTTTCTGCATCCACCTCCTGCCACTGACCCGCTTGTTGATGCAGGCGGGCAAAAAAATTATCCGGCCGGTAACGACTGTAAGTCGCTTCGATTCGCCAGACTTCCTCAGCTGCGATACGAGCCAATTTTTCGGCCAGGGACTGCTGTTCCCTTGGCAAAGCCAGAAGAATTTCACAGGGACTGGCCATGGCATCAAATCGGGCGAGAAAAAGGCTTCCCTGCCAACTCACCTTCACTTGCCTTGTCCGCATTAAAATTTATATCCCAGTATCCACATGACGGCCGTGGTATCGGGTAGATCGTCACCGCTGGCCGGGGTGGTCGAGGAGCTGAAGTCATCGGTGGTCTGCTGGTACAGCGACAGGCGGGTATAGGCCTCCTGCCCCTCGGTCACCTGATAACCATAGCGAACCCCCAGCGTCCAGGCATCAAAATCGCCCAAACGATAGTCGGCGGTCACCTCGTCCAGTCCCCCATTGACCTGGGAGGTCAGCGCGTAGGGTTGGTAGAAATCCACAGCGGACTGGGTGTACCAGCGTAGTTGGGGTTCCAGATAATGGCGTCCGAGATCCCAGCGGTATTTGAATTCCAGGGTGTGTGAATTCAGACCCCAGTCATCAAACTGATAGCGGTAGCTTAAATCAGCCACATCCCCGGAGCCCAGCTGGTATTTCACCTGACCGAAAAGTGCCTGCTTGATGCGTGAATCCGGGCGCTGTTCGTAGCGGTATCCCTGGGTTGTGCCCCCGGGCTGATCCAGCACACTGACCACCTTGTAGGGGTCGTTCAAATAGCCATCTGCCCGATTCAGGCTGTAGTTGAACTGCATCAGAGTACGCCGGTTGATGACCTGGGTGACCCCAAACAGCAAATCCGTGACCAGCTTGTCATCCTCACTACCGGAACGACTGGCGGCAAAATCACTGTTAAAGCTGCCACTACCAGGCACGGCCATGCTGCTCAGTCCCACCGGCAATCCACCTTCGGGACTGATGCTATCCAGGGAAAGGCCGCCAGCGAGGGTCAGGGTGGTGTTCTTTTGATTGAGATAGCGCGACAGGCTGGCATTGGTGCCGGTGGACAGATAGTCGTGCTCACTGGAGAAATGCCCACCCACCGAATATGTCCAGTCACGATTGATCGGCGCGCTCCAGTCGGCCGAGGCCGCCACCCGCGTATCCCGAAAGGTATCATCCAGTGGCAATTCTCCGGCATCGGTGGTGTAGCTGCCCTTGCCGGAAGGCCGCGTGAAGGTTTGCGGCTGATTACTGGGCAGAGCCCCATTGGGTGAAGCCCCGGTCAGGGTATCCAGTACCAGTTTGAGATTCAGTTGAGTTTCACTGTCAAAATTACGCGTGGCACTGATCACCGGTTCAGCCGCCTGCACCCGGCTATCGCTTTCCGAATAAACCAGAACAGCGGCATCCACATCCCAGTTTTCCAGCTCTCCGGCCTGGGCCTGATTGGGCAAGCCCTGCAAAAGCGCACAGCCCAGGGCTGCCAGGGTGGTGCCCAGCGGCAGGGATTTTTTATCCAAATCGTTACTCATGCTTGCTCTCCCTCTGACCTAGTTGCATCCGCAACCGCCGCCGCCAAAGCTGCGACCGCCACTGCTGCCTTCTTTACTGAAATAGATATGATCATCCAGCCCCATTTCCACCGGCTCACTGATCAGCTGCATTTTATCGGCAGCCAGCAGGTCTCTTTCCCAGGGTTTAACACCCCAGGAGGAGCAGCCACTGATGAGCAGACCGATCAGCAGCAGCAAGACTATTCTTTGCAATTTCATCATGATGTCCCCTTGTCCTGAGGAGTAAAAACGGTTTATTCAGCCAAAAGTTGCTGAATACTGGCTTCATAGGTTTCCACCCGGCTGGCATGAAAGCCGGTATGGCTAGCCCTCAGGCGACCCTGGCGATCCAGCAGATAGCTGGAGGGCATGCCAATCAGTCCATAGGCTTCGGGCAAGCGGGCCTGGTCATCGTGTAAAACCGTAAAGGCAGCAGGCAGTTGGTCCAGAAAACGCCGGGCTTCATCCAGGTTCTGATCCAGATTAACCCCGACGATGCGCAGGCCCTGATCGGCATACTGGGCCTGCATACGATTCATCCAGGGAAAGGATTCCCGGCAAGGGCCACACCAGGAAGCCCAGAAGTCCACCAAAACGACTTCACCTTCCAGGTCCTGCATGGACAGCTGGCCTTCTTCCTGCATCAGGGGTAATTTCAGGTCGCGCAGTGGGGCCGTTTCTGACTCCTGCGCGGGGATAAGTTCAGCTGCTTCTGCGCGACTGGCAAAATCCACGGCTGTCACGCCCAACATCAGGGCTACTGCTGCAAACCAGCGACTCAAACGGTGGGTGGGTTGGCTCATCATTGCTACATCTCCTGTGGAAGTCTTAAGGCCATGTCAGCATCCTCGCAGCGGCAACTTAAGGCTTTCTTAAGTGAGCGTTAAGCGAGCCTTAATCTTTGCCAGGCAGGCTGGCTGCATGATCATCAAGGAGATCTAGCCATGCCCATTAAAAAAATCTTGTTCCTTCTGCTGTTGTTGGCCAGTGCCAACCTTCAGGCCGAAGAACCGGAATTTCTGCCCGTGGATGAGGCCTTTCAGCCTGCTATCCAACTGGTGGACAGCGAAAACCCGCGTGTTGAAACCCATTGGCAAATTGCCGAGGGCTATTATTTGTACCGCTCGCGGATCAGCGTCACGGCTGCGGGTCAGCCTCAGGAAATCCAGTTTCTGACCGAGTCGGAAACCAAGGACGACCCCAACTTCGGCCGGGTCGAAGTTTTTCACGACCAGGCTGGTTTAAGCTTTACTCCCACGGTGACAGCCTTCTCCGGGCTGCAGGTGCAAGTCCGTTACCAGGGCTGTGCCGAGAAGGGGCTGTGTTATCCCCCCCAGACCCGCACCTACACTCTTGATTGGCCGGGCCAGGCCCAGCAGGCTGATAACTCTGAAACAGCTGAAGCGGCAGCCACGCCTTCGGATTCATCCACGGAAACCGCCGATGGTCTGGCCGGTCTGTTGGCCACCTCCAGCAGCGCCTGGATACTGGGTACTTTTTTTGTTCTCGGCCTGGGGCTGACCTTTACTCCCTGTGTGCTGCCCATGCTCCCCATCCTGGCCGGAGCCATTGCCGGTCAAGGTGAAAACATCAGTGCTCGCAAGGGGCTGACCCTGTCTCTAGCTTACGTTCTGGGGATGGCCTCCACCTATACCCTGGCCGGTGTCCTGGTCGGTTATTTCGGGGCCAGTATGAATCTTCAGGCAGCCATGCAGAACCCTTTAGCCTTGAGTATTTTTGCCGGGATTTTTGTCCTGCTTTCCCTATCCATGTTCGGTTTCTATGAACTCCAGCTACCGGCCTTCCTCCGAGATCGCCTGAATGCAATCGGCCAGCAACCGGGTGAAGAACCCCAATCGGGAAGCGGCCGCTACCTGGGTCTGGCTCTTTTGGGGTTGATTTCTGCACTGGTCGTCTCGCCTTGTGTTTCCGCGCCTTTGGCAGGAGCACTGATTTACATCAGCACCACGGGGGATGCCCTACTCGGTGGTGCCGCCCTTTTTGCCCTGAGCCTGGGTATGGGGGTTCCCCTGCTACTGGTGGGGGCCGGTGGTGGCCGCTTCCTGCCCAAGGCCGGGACCTGGATGCTGGCGGTCAAGAATTTCTTTGGCGTGGCCCTACTGGCCCTGGCCATCAGTCTTCTGGGCCGTTTTCTTCCGGCTCAAGTTAGTCTTCTGCTCTGGGGTGCCCTGGGCCTGGTTTACGCGACCCATTTGGGTAGCCTGCCGGAAATTACCAGTGGCTGGCAGAAAACCCGCAGAGGTCTGGCTGCACTCCTGGCGGTCTATTCCCTGGCCCTGTTGATCGCGGGTCTGGCCGGACAAACCGATCCTCTTCAGCCGCTGGCTGGCCTGACCGGACCGGCAACCTCGGCAAGCAGTCGCCAGGAAGAAGCGCCTCTGTTCACACGTATCGAAAGCCCGGCAGAGCTACAAACAGCGATTAATTCAGCGCAGCAGGCGGGTTTACCCGTGGTGTTGGATTTTTACGCCGACTGGTGCGCGACCTGCTTGGTGATGGAAAAAGAAGTCTTCAGTCACATGAGTTCGGCGGAATTTTCCGGTCGGATTCGCTTCCTGCAACTGGATGTCACCCCTAATCGTGATGAACACACGGAGCTGATGCAGCAGTGGGGTTTGTTTGGACCTCCGGCCATCCTCTATTTCCAACCGGAGGGTAACGAAGTTCGCTCCCTGCGCACTGTGGGCGAATTGAGCCTTGAGGAATTCCGCCAGCGCCTGCAAACTCTTGCTTCTGCACCGGACGCTGTCCGCTGAGGGGAAACTGCCATGCGCCTACTCTTGATCGAAGATGATGCCTCCCTGGCCGGAGGCATACGTACCGCCCTGAAACCGGAAGGCTACACTGTAGACTGGCTGGCAGATGGCCAGCAGGCCCTCTACGGGCTGGAAAATGAAATCTTTGATCTGGTGCTGCTGGATTTGGGGCTACCGGGGCTGGATGGTTTATCCCTGCTAAAAAAAATCCGCGCCAGCGGCAAGGATCTTCCCGTGCTGATTCTCACCGCTCGGGATGCCGTCGAAGACAGAATCACCGGGCTGGATGCCGGTGCCGATGACTACCTGATCAAACCCTTTGATATCACCGAACTCAAAGCCCGGGTCAGAGCACTACTCAGGCGCAGTGCCGGTCGTGCCCAGACCGGCATTCAACTGGGGGCGCTAGACGTCAATCCACAAACCCAGCAAGTCTTTTTTCGCCAACAAGCGGTCACCCTGACTCGACGCGAATTTGCGCTTTTGCATGAATTGATCAATCACCCCGGCCATGTGTTTACCCGCGACCACCTCCAGCAGCTGCTTTATGGCTGGGATGATGACGTGGAAAGCAATGCCCTTGAGGTTCATGTTCACCACCTGCGCAAAAAAATCTGTCCCGGTCTGATCAAGACAGTGCGCGGGGTCGGCTATCTGCTTAACAAGGAGGCCGTGGCGTGAAGACCTCCTCGATTCGCATCCGAACCCTCAGTTGGGTGCTGCTTGTCTTCGTCCTGGCCAGTGGGCTTTTAGCCTGGTCCAGTTTTCATGATGCCGCCCATGAAGTGGAAGAACTTTATGATGCCCATCTGGCCCAGCAGGCCCGATTGATCAGCAGCCTTTTAACCGGGATGGAAGCCACCTCCCTGACCCAGGTGGCCAAGTTGCGCCTTCTTAACACCATGGAGCAAACAACGCTGCAAGCCGGAGACAACAAAGGCCACAAGTATGAGAGCAAGGTGGTTTTCCAAGTCTGGCAAAGGGACCAACTGCTGCTGCGCTCACGCAATGCCCCGGCAGGGCGTTTAAGTCAGGAAGGCGAAGGCTATTCCAATACCCAGTTGGGTAACCATCTGTGGCGGGTTTTTGCCCTGAGTCTCGCCGAGACCGGGCACACCATCCTGATTGCGGAAAGAGATGATGTCCGCGGTGAGCTGGTGGACAAGATTGCCTTGAGGACCCTGTTGCCCGATATTCTGGGAACTCCGTTTCTGCTGCTGTTGATCTGGTGGGCGGTAGGCCGGGGCCTCAAACCCTTGCATCAACTGGCCCAGCTTCTGCACGAACGCGACCCTCAATCACTGGAACCCCTGCAACTTAAGCCCCTGCCCCGGGAGCTGGAAACCATACAAAAGGCCATCAACCTGCTCATGCAACAGTTGCGTGAACTTTTGGCCCGAGAAAAACGCTTTATTGCCGATGCTGCACATGAACTGAGAACCCCCTTGTCTGTCCTCAGTCTGCATACCCAGAATGCGCTGCATGCCCAAACTTCAGCCGAGCAGCAGGACTCCCTGCAAGCTCTGGAGACAGGCATTGCCCGAACCACCCGCATCATCTCGCAATTATTGACCCTGGCTCGCCTGGAACCGGAAAGCGGCGATCATAAAAGCTGGCAGGACCCCTTGCCAATCAGCCGCCAGGTACTGGCCGATCTGGCCCCCTTGGCCTGGAAGGAAGGCATTGAGTTGCAACTGGTGGATGACCTGCCAGCCAGAGGGCAGCTGCTGCTGGAAACCGGCAGCCTGGAAATTCTGCTGCAAAATCTGATCAGCAATAGCATCAAACAGGCACCTGAGGATAGTGAGATCACCCTCCGCTGGCAGCTTCAGGGCGGGGAATTACTGCTGGAGGTGATTGATGCTGGTCCCGGTGTCGCCGATGAAGACAAGCCTCGTCTGTGGGAACGTTTTTACCGCAAGGGGCAGTACACCGGATCAGGACTGGGGATGGCGATCGTGGCTCGCATCGCCGCCCGACACCAGGCACGTCTGGTATTGACCGATACGCCTGGCGGCGGCCTGACTGTCCAGCTCTTTTGGCCAGAGAAGGGCTTTCACCAAGTGGAAGAGAAAACCGTCATTCCCAGCGGGCGGCCTCTTTCTGAGGATAAAAGCTGATATCACGACCATCGGCGCACAGCTGTACCACTTTTTTGGGACGGCCATCTTCCGCCAATTCCACCCAGCCCAAACCAGCGGCATTGAGCAGGCGTTCGCCGGAATCAGCCTGTTCCGGTTTACGGGGGATAATCTTCATTCGCCGCCGTTTGGTTAACCAGTTAAGTGGTGAACGAGGTGCATAAAGCCAGCGATTGAGGCGATCGAACCAATCCAGCAGACGGCGGGGAAATTCGTTTTTAATCCCGCTGCTGGTGATCTGGAAAATATCCGGCCCCCGCTCCCGACCTCGAAGTTCAATGTCATAAACAAACGAGTAGTGAACATCGCCGGAAAGGATGACGAAGTTTTGCGGGGTGCGGGGATGACGGAAGAGATTCATCAGGGCATAGGCAGAACCGGGATGGGCCATCCAGTTTTCGGCATCCACCATCAATGGCTGACCAGCCCAGGTAAACAGCCTTTGCACGCCTTCAATCAGCTTGACCCCGAACATGGGCGCCGGAGATACCAGCACCACGGCCTGATGCTCAAGCAATTCATGCTGCAGATCGGTCAGGGCTTCCCAGTCCATCAGCCCTGAAGGCTTGTCCGGTGAAATTTCTGAGCGCCAGCGATGAGTTCGGGTATCCATAACCAGCAGCGGGGGTTGGGTGTCCCACTGATAATGCCACTTCGGAAAACGTAACAACTGGTGGGCCAGCTCATCATGCCGCTCGCCGCCCGGCTGCCGGACTACACCGGCGATCTCTTCCCCTAGCTCCTCGGGAAAGTTTTCCGGTGCATTGCCCCAACCCTGGCAAATCCAATACCCCAAAAGGGCATTGCCCAGAATGCGGCGGGAAAAAGCCTGGCCATAGGCAGCTTCTTCCCAGGCAGCGGTCAGGTTCCAGTCATCGGTAATATCATGGTCATCAAAAATCATGGCCACCGGCAGATGGGCCAAAACCCGGCGAACCCGGTTAAGGCCCTGGGTAAAGCCACGCAAGGCTTGCTGTTCCTGGGCATAGAGAGCAGCCTGCTCACTGCTTAATTCCGGGGGGCACTGAGCGGAATCCAGGCTGGTCAGGCCCTTCCAGCCAGCCGGTGACCAGACCAGCAGATACATGCCCAGGACTTCACCCAGGGTAATCAGGTGGTTGTGGGCATGGTCCGCAGTAAAAATGGGTTTATGCACCCCGCCAAACACCTGGGATAGTGCCTGGCGTCCGGCTCGGGTCTTGGGCAAGAGGTCTTCGCGGTGGTAATAGTGGGGTTGCTGCTGGTGCAGTAGCTGGGAAGACGTGATTTCCGCTTCGGGCAGCTTTTCTTCCGGCAGTTCCAGTTGTGCCAGAAGTTCGTGAATCGCGGCCAAGAGAGGGCCGGCCACATCATCGGCATAAATCTGATCGCCACTCATCATCAGGAGCGAAGGCCAGTCCTCAGGTGGAGTTTCTTCGAGTAGCCGATCGGCGCGCCAGAGGCCATCACCACTGTCATGATGAGGTTTGCGGCAGGAACCGTGCAAGAGGTTGTTCAGGCGTGGTTGCACCACAAACCCGGGCCACTCCTGACCGGGATAGACCAGATCCTCGGCCCAATCCTGCCAGGCAAGGCCATTGACTCTCAGATCATAATCAATGCGCTCCCCCTGTGGCAGGGGCGAGGACAGCGGCAGATCCACCAGGTAAAAGTAAAGCCGCTCTCCAGCCTGGATAACTCGCGTGGCTTTTTGCAGTTGCTCGGTGGAATAAACCTGGGGTTCCTGGCTGGCGGGATAGAGGCTCAGGCTAAGCTCCAGTGGTTGCGAAGCCGCCAGCCAAAAAGTCATACGCCCGGCGGTAATCCGCCGCAGCAGAGGCCCGGCCAAGACTCTTTCCAGTGTTTCCTGCTGATCAGTCACTGCTGCCTGCATACTTGTCCACCTTTAACTTGCAACTTGCTTCAAAACCCTCGTAACGTCCGCTGGCGGGCGAGCGTAAAATCAGTTTTTCACCGAGGCCTTCCAAGAGGGCTGAAACCAAAGCCAGGCCCAAGCCGGCACCCTGAACCTCTACTCTACAACGGACAAAGGGTTGATGTAAGCGCTCCAGTTCAGCCTGATCCACAGGCGGACCCGCGTTGATCACCTTCAACCAGCCTTGCTGATCCAGCTGCAGCTGGATTCTTTGATCGGCCGGGGAATACTTGAAAGCATTTTCCAGCAGATTACCGACCACCAGGGCCAGAGCATCCGGGTCCATCAGAGTCATCACGGGTTGTTCCGGGTACTGCCAATCCAGACGCTGCTGATCCTGCTCCGGCAATTCATTCACTAGCCAGCGAAGCCAGGGGAGCAGATCATAGGCGTCTTCCACCAGCAAGCCGCCACCTTCGGCCAGCGCCAACTGAAATAGCTTATCCGTCAGCTGGCTTAAACGCTTCAAGCTGGTTTCCACCTTGCGACTGGCTTCTTGTTGATCGGGTTGCTGCAACTGCTGCTGCAGCAACTGCAGTTGAGCCAGGGCCGTTGCCAAGGGCGTACGCAGTTCGTGGGCTGCATTACCGGTAAAGCGCCTTTCAGCCTGAAGCGCTCTGTCCAGTCGAGCCAACAGATGATTGAAGCCCTGCCCGAGGGGTTGGATTTCCGCTGGCAGTTCTTGGGTTTGCAGCGGTGTCAGTTGACCGGGTGACAGGGATTCGACCTGACCCAGAAAATTTTTAACCGGCTTCAAGGCCTGCCTGACCGCCAGAAAACTGCTACCCAAACTCAAAGGAAGCAGCAACCCCAAGGGAGCCAGCAAAACCAGCAGGAAGCGAACCAGAAACTCACGGCGTTGAGAAAGGGGCTCCGCTATCTGGATAAAATAGTGATCACTGACTGCAGCAGCGGTATAAATGCGATAACCCGCTTGCTGGCTGAAACCCAGCCGGGGCTGCACGGGAAATCTATCCACCTGGGCGGTATGAGAAGCCAGAAGCGTCTCGCCATCAGGGTTGATTACCCGATAAGTAAGGTATTCGTCATGCTCATTCAAGGCAGGCAGGGATTGACCATTAACCTGCTGATCCCGGTTGAATATTTCCTGAATTGCCAGGGGCAGCAAACGCTCGCCGGTTTCCTGGAGCGCACTGTCATACATCTGGTTGAATTGCTGATACACCAGGCTGGCAGCCAGCCCGACCATCAGCAGCCAAAGTAAAGTCAGCCCCCAGCCGAGTCGCCATAGCAGCAGTGATTGCAGACTCACTCGCTTGCGCATGCTTTTTTCATCCTGTAGCCCAGGCCCCGGCAGGTTTCCAACCAACTCTTGCCCAGTTTTTTGCGCAGCCGACTGATATAAACCTCCAGGGTATTGCTTTCTATTTCCGCACCAAAGGCATAGAGACTATCTTCCAGTTGGGAGCGGGTCAGCAACTGACCGGGATGACGCAAAAAGACATCCAAAAGCGCCCATTCGCGTGAGGTCAGCTTGATCTCTTCGCCTTCTCGAGTCACCCGGCGAGCCGACAAATCGATGGCCAGGTCATCCAGCCGCAGCTGTGAACTGGCAGCGCCGGAGGCCCGCCGACAGACGGCCTGGATGCGCGCATCCAATTCCTGCAGATCAAAGGGTTTAACCAGATAATCATCTGCCCCGGCTTGCAGTCCGGCGATGCGTTCTGTCACCCGACCGCTGGCAGTCAGAATGATCACAGCCAGATCCTGGCCCCGGGCTCTCATTTTTTCCAGCCAATCCAGTCCCGAACCATCGGGTAAACGCAGGTCCAGTAGCAACAGTTCATAAGCAGTCGCACTCAGACAAAGATCTGCCGTATGCAGGTCTGCGGCCAGATCCACCGCCTGCCCCTGGTGCTCAAGATGGCTGGCAACCACCTCGGCCAGCTCTTGATTGTCTTCAACCAATAAAATACGCATGCTTGTCCCCGGTCATGGCTAGTCTGTTCATACTAGAGTTAAAAACTGACAACCAACTGAAAAGATCTTTAAGTTTTTTGACAGCTGCTTGGGTTAGACTCTTAAATGCCAGAATAACCCCAAGACAACAAAGGATGCTTTTGGATGTCCGCTTCTATTAAAGCCTTTCTGGACGAACTGCTTTTTTACTCCGGCCAGTTTGCTCTCTTTTATATCGTGATGCGTCTTTCTGCATCAGGCCCAATCTTTCTACTCGATACGGGCCATCTGCTACTGGTGATTACGCTGTTGATTCAAAGTGGCTGGCTGGCGGCTCAGGGCCAAAAACCCTGGGTTCGAATTGTCGGCAGCTTTCTGGTACCCGTGGTTTACAGCCTTTCGGAAATCGGTGAAGGCCTGGATTATTTCTTTAATGCCGCACACATGGGGTTCTGGATTTATGCGGCGGTATCCGCTGCGTTGCAATTGCAACTGATCCGCAGAAAAAAACAGGGGCGCAAGCAGCATCTGAGCGAACTCCTGCTGGTGGGCGTCACCATCAGTATCTTCTTGTTCCTGTATTTTTACTTTGATATTGCCAAGGAAGGTTTACCGGAAGAAGAACTGACGCTGGTGGGGATTTTTGCCCATCTGCCCGGTTTTTTACAGGACCCCACCCACCTTTACATCATTTTCGGCGGTCTGGTTCTGGCGCTGGTATTGGGTTTGGGACGGATGGAGGTAACCCGCCTCAAGGATCGCCTCAATACCCTTTTCGGGGTCTATGTCGACACCAGCATCCGTGATCGCATCCTCTCCGGCAAAGCCGTGGAATCGGAAACCGCAGAACTATGCATTCTCTTTGCCGACCTGCGTAACTTCACGAGTTTGAGTGAAAATCACAATGCCGAAGCGATCACCCGCATGCTCAATCGCTATTTTGAATTCTGGGACCAGGCAGTCCGTCGGGAAGGCGGGGTGATCGACAAGTTTATCGGTGATGCAGTCATGGTGATTTTCGGTTTGCGCCAGCAGGAACACCCCTGTGAAGCGGCAGTCAGCTGTGTGCATCAACTGCTTGAAGACTGGCCACGTTTTCAGAACTCCCTGGCCGAAGAAGGCCTGCCGGTTCCCGAGGTCTTTGGTGCTGGCTGCCATTTTGGCCGGGTGATTATCGGTAATGTGGGCAGTCGTGCTCGCCGCAGCTATACCGTCATCGGTGACGATGTTAACCAGGCCGCCCGCCTGGAATCCGCCTGCAAAAGTCAGCAACAGCAAATGATTATTTCCGACCGGGTTTACCAGCAACTCCCCCGGCACAAACAGGAGCCCTTTACCTCCCTGGGTTGGCTGGAGGTCAAGGGCAAGGCCCGCAGCATCCAAGCCTGGGGGGTTCGGGCCGAACACCACTAACAGCACCACGTTTTTCAGCAGCTTTAAGCCTGACGTCAGAAATCTCTGCAACCCTAATGCCTGTTTATTTTCAGGAGACAGGCATTATGTTTTTGTTGGCAAGATCGACCCCTTGGCTGCTTGTTTTTATCGGATTACAGCTGTTTTTCTGGGCAGGCTTATCCCCGGACCCGGCTCAGACACACTTCAGTTTTGATTCCCTGTTTTTTTTCAGCGGCTATCTGGCCATCAACAGCCTTTCCCTGGCCATGTTTCTGGCTTCGCGGCCTGCCTGGCTGGAACCCTGGCTGGGTGGTCTGGATCATCTATACCGGCTGCATCGCCGACTGGGGATTATTGCCGCCCTGACCGCGGTGGGTCACTGGCTGCTGGAAGAAGCCGATTCCACGCTGAAACATCTTTTAGGCCGCAGCTCACTGCAGGAGCCTGACTGGTCCGGCTGGTTGGAGAACCTTCAGGAAGCGGCAGAAGAATTCGGAGAAATCGGCTTTTACCTTCTGATTCTTCTGGTGGCAATCAGTTTTCTGCGTTTCTTTCCCTACCGTTACTGGCGTTATCTGCACCTGGGTTTTCCGGTGATCTACCTGCTCCTGGCCTGGCACAGCCTGCTGTTAACACCACTTGAATGGTGGCAGCAACCGCTAGGATGGTTGGAAGGAGGGTTGCTGCTGGTGGGCAGTTTATCGGCTTTACTGCTGCTAACCGGCCGAGCAGGCCGAAGGAAAAAGGTGAAGGGGCAAATCGAAGAGGTGGTGCGACTGGATGCCCGCCACCTCAAGGTTCGCCTGCGCCTGGATAAGGAGCTGCAGGGCTATCAACCCGGCCAATTTGCCCGAATCACTTTTAACCGCCTGGAAGGTGCCCACCCTTTCACGCTAGTTCCAGAGGGTACTTCGAACAATCACTTCAGTCTCTATATCAAAACCCTGGGTGATTACACTCGTCAGCTGCACCAGCATTTGCATTCCGGTCAAGGACTCGAGCTGGAAGGCCCTTACGGGCGTTTTTTACCACTGAAAAACAACTCGGCCAGAGCGCAAATATGGGTAGCCGGGGGCGTAGGTATCACCCCTTTTCTGGCTTGCCTGCAAGCTCGCAAAAACCAGCCGGGACCGGCAGTCAGCCTTCACTATGCCACCCCCAATGCAGCAACCGACCCTCTGGTTGACTGCCTGAATGGGCTGGCTGGCGAACAGCAGAATTTTACCTGGCAACTCCATGACAGCAGTCAGGGGCAACGGCTAACCGCCGATCGCTTGGCACTGCAACACCAGCGGGCCGATCTCTGGTATTGCGGGCCTGCATCCCTGGGCCAGGTACTGCAAACCCAAGCCGGTCAAGCGGCCCGATCGCTACGCTTTTACCAGGAAGCCTTCCGCTTTCGTTAAGGAACTGCGGGATTGGATTATTTTTATCACCGGGTACTTTATTCAGCTGAGTGTCAGCCTGCAAAACTAGACTGATCAGTGTCTGGAAAAACCAGCCAATACGAGGAGAAAGAAAATGAAAATGCTGAACAAATCTGCCCTGCTAATCTTGGCCGCCCTGCTTTCCAGCCCCCTGCTGGCCGACGATGATGATTGCTATGATCCCGTGGACAGCTGGCAACCCAAGGAGCAGCTGCAAGCCCAGCTGGAAGCCAAAGGCTGGCAGGTTGAACGCATCCGGGTTGATGATGGCTGCTATGAAGCCGAGGGCCGGGATACGCTGGGCAACTATTTTGAAGCCAAGTATGCACCAGCTTCCCTACAAATCCGGGAGCTGGAAATCCGTTTCACGGGTGAGGGGGCTGCAGAAGACTATCTGGATCAGTAAGCATCCTTAAGAAGATGACGCCAAAGTAACCACAGATTAGACTGGCCGCTTAACAGGAGGAATCCACATGAAATCCGGTTATCGCGGCTGGCGTCGTCTTCTGCAAGCCACCCGTTTTTCCTGGCAGGGTCTGCGCGCTGGTTGGAACAGTGAAGCAGCCATTCGCCAGGAAATACTGACCCTGGCCCTTTTACTGCCTTTGGCTCTGGCTCTGCCGGTTACTGCCTTGGAAAAGGCGCTGCTAATCAGTGTCAGTCTTTTGGTACTTGTGGTCGAGCTACTCAATTCGGCCATTGAAGCTCTGGTCGATCGCGTGGGTTCGGACTATCACCCCTTAAGCGGCAAGGCCAAGGATCTGGGCTCGGCAGCAGTGCTGGTGGCCCTGGTATTGGCGGCCAGTGTCTGGGTTCTGATCCTCTGGCCTTTGGTCTCAGACCACTTCAATTAAACAGCCGGAAAGGTTAATCTGGCCTGCCCGAGATCTTCAGGGTCCGCGCCCGTTAATGTCAGTTCGAGGAACTTCATGCCTGCCTTTACCCCGGAATTACCCACCAAACTGCCTCGGGTGGGAACCACGATTTTTTCCACCATGACCCAGTTGGCCCAGGAACATCAGGCCATCAATCTGTCCCAGGGGTTTCCGGATTATGATGGCCCTCAGGAATTGCTCGATCGGGTCGGCTTTTACATTCGCGAAGGGGCCAATCAATATGCCCCCATGACCGGGGTTCCTTTTCTGCGCCGCAGTCTGGCCGACAAGTTGGCTCGCTGTTATGGCCGCACTGCTGACCCGGAAACCGAAATCACCGTAACCTCCGGAGCTACCGAGGCCCTTTATGCCGCCCTAGCGGCCAGCATCCGGCCCGGTGATGAAGTCATCGTGTTCGATCCCGCCTATGACAGCTATGATCCGGCAATCGAACTCAATGGCGGCAAGGCCATTCACCTGCCCCTTTTGCCCCCGGATTTTCGTATCGATTGGGATGCCGTAGCTGCCGCCGTGACCCCCAAAACGCGCATGTTGATCATCAACTCCCCCCACAACCCAACCGGTCAGGTGTTGCACGAAGAAGACATTACTGCCCTGCAACAGCTGGTGGCGGGTACCGACCTGCTCTTGCTGGCCGATGAAGTCTATGAGCACATGGTGTTTGATGATCACGAGCATTTAAGTTTCAACCGTTACCCGGAGCTGGCGGCACGCAGCTTTATTGTTTCCTCCTTTGGCAAGACCTATCATGTCACTGGCTGGAAAGTGGGCTATGCTGTGGCTCCAGCCAGCCTGATGGCGGAATTTCGCAAGGTGCATCAATACCTGACCTTCAGTACACCGCCTGCTTTGCAGCTGGCACTGGGCGATTATCTGCATCAACATCCGCAAGCCGATGAACAGCTGCCGCGCTTTTATCAACAAAAGCGTGATTATTTTAATCAGCTGATGCAGCCCAGCAGTTTTATTTTCACCCCTTCAGCGGGGACCTATTTTCAGTTAATGGATTTTGCCGCTATCAGTCAGCAGGCAGATACGGACTTTGTTCTGGATCTGATTCGTCAGGCCCAGGTGGCTGCCATCCCGTTATCGGTCTTTTATCAGCAACCACCGGAAAACCTGCACTGGGTACGTTTTTGTTTTGCCAAGGAAGAAACCACCCTCAGGCGAGCGGCCGATCAGCTCAAACAGCTCTAGCAGCAAGGCCGAGCCCTTTCAGCTAGAGTAGTGATAAAGGAACTTTTGGAGGTTAACCCCTTGTTGCGCCAGCGGTTCGTGCAAAGCATCTTGTCTCCCTGGATACTTCTGCTTCCCCTGCCTTTTTGGGCCGGGGTTGTGGGACTGATCCATTTAAACAGCCACCAGCTGATTGAAGACGCTGGCTATGAGCTGGCCCGGCAGCGAGGAGAAGTCGCTTTTACGCTGGTTCAGACAATGCGCCACTGGAACACCCAGCATGGTGGTGTTTATGTTCCCCTCACCGAAGAAACCCCGGAAAACCCCTATCTGGAAGTTCCCGAGAAAAATATCACCACACCTTCAGGCGTGCAGCTAACCACCCTCAACCCGGCCTATATGACCCGCCAACTGGCGGAACTCATGCAAGGCAGTGATTTGGAAATCCACCTCACCAGTCTGCGCCTGATGAACCGGAACAATGAGCCGGATGCCTGGGAAAGGCAAGCGCTGCAAACCCTGCAAGAGACTGATCTCAAGGAATATGTTGAAGTTGAGGGTGACCGCTTTCGTTACATGGCCCCGCTTTATATTACCGAAGGCTGCATGCAGTGCCATGAACAGCTCGGTTATCAAGTCGGCGAGCAAAGAGGGGGACTCAGTGTTTCTTTTCCGAGCAGCTATATAGATCCGGTCACTGAACAGCTGCATCAGGAAAGTCTCTTCAACCATCTGCTTGCCTGGTTGCTACTCACACTGACCGGCAGTCTGGCGCTCTTTGGTCTGGGTCGCCTGCTTCGCAGTCTGCAACAGGAACGCAATGATCGTGAGGAGCTGATCACCGAACGTACAGCCAGCCTTAACGAAGAAATTGCCCGCAGTCGCCAGTCGGAAAACCAGCTTAACTACCTGGCGCACCACGATGAGCTGACGGGTGCCAAAAATCGTCGTTGGATACTCAACCATTTAGATCGCTTGCTAACAGAACAACAAGTCTTTGAACTGGCCGTTCTATTACTGGATATTGACCATTTCAAGGAGGTTAATGACAGCTTTGGCCACAATATCGGGGATGAAGTGCTCAAGGATTTTGTTGAGGTACTCCAGAGCACCCTGAGAGGCGAGGATTATCTAGGTCGTTATGGCGGCGAGGAATTCCTGATTATTCTACCTCATGCCAACCGTGATATTGCTGCACGAGTCGGCCAGAGGGTATGTGAAACAGTGGCTGCGGCCAGCTATTCCTCCCGATCGCTGAAGATTACCACCAGCATCGGCATTGCCCTGACAGCAGCTTCGGATCAGACCTCAGAAGATTTGATCAATCGTGCTGATGAGGCCCTTTACCAGGCCAAGGCAGCAGGGCGCAACCACTCGGTGATCATTTAATTTGAAATGAAAAGCTGCCCCCTAGGGGCAGCTCTAACCTATCAGAAGAGTTCCGGACGAATCGCAGTCAGAGGGTTGGCCTGCTGATAGGCATGCGCCGCTCTTAGCACCAGCAGGTCATCATGGCGGGCACCCACCAGCTGCAGACCTATCGGCAAACCGGCTTCTGTGAAGCCGCAGGGAACCGAGCAGGCTGGTTGACCGGTCATGTTGAACGGATAGGTGAAAGGCGTCCAGGTGGGCCAGCGCTTTTCCTTCCAGTCATCAGGGACTTCCTGGCCGGTCGTGAACGCAGGGATCGGCAGACTGGGGGTCAGCAGCAGATCATACTTCTTGTGGAAGAGGTTCATCTTCTCGGTCAAGGCCGCCCTGACATTCATGGCCCCGGTATAATCCAGCAGAGACAGCTTTTCCGCCCAGCTCACCACTTCAATCAAACCCGGGTCCATCAGGTCCCGCTTGTCTTTGCCCAAATCACGAACGGCATTGGCCGCCCCGCCATAGAAAAGCACGTTAAAGCTTTCCAGGGGGTCGTCAAATCCGGGGTCGACTTCTTCCACCTGTGCACCCAAGAGTTCGAATACACGGGCAGCCTCGGCCACACTCGCAGCAATTTCGGGATCGACATCCACGCGGCCAAAACGCGGGCTGTAGGCAATGCGCAGGCCGGAAATGCCTCCTTCGATGCCTTCCAGGAAGCTATCCTGACTGGGTGCCAAGGTGGTATCCCGGGCATCCGGGCCAACCATGATATCCATCATCAAGGCGGTATCCGCCACCGTCCAGGTCATGGGACCGGGGTGAGCCAGGGGTGCAAAAGGAGAAGCCGGCCACATGGGAATCAAGCCCTGGGTAGGCTTGTGCCCGACCAGGCCACAGAAACCTGCGGGAATACGAATCGAGCCACCGGCATCAGTACCCAGAGCCAAAGGAACCATGCCCAAAGGAACGGCGGCACCGGAACCACCACTGGAGCCCCCGGCTGTTTTTTCCGGGTTCCAGGGGTTGTTGGTGGCACCACACAGCGGACTATCAGTTACCCCTTTCCAACCCAGTTCTGGGGTTGTGGTGCGTCCCAAGCCGACAAATCCGGCCCGGCGCAGATTGGCCACCACCGGTGAATCCACCGGGTAGGGTTGAGGGTCTGCTGTTTTCGACCCCTTGAGATTAGGCCAACCCTGAGTCACAAACACATCCTTGATGGCCACCGGAATACCGTCCAGTGGCCCCAGTTCCAAACCCCGTATCCAGCGTTCTTCACTTTGTTTGGCCTGTTTGAGGGTGGTTTCCTCATCCAGATAACACCAGGCATTGACCTGATCATCCAGGCGGTGAATCTGGCGCAGATAAGCTTCTGTTGCTTCCACCGGGGAAACTTCCCGGGTGGCATACATCTCCAGCAACTCCAGGGCGGTGAGACCTTCGATACGGGTTGAGGTGGTCATGAACAGGCTCCTTTTTGAATCACCAACGAGGTTTACTCATCCAAACTAGACCTTTTTTCAACCCGGGGTCAAGTCAATTCAAACCCTTGATAATTAACTCTTGACCCGCCGTGTCTAGCGGCCTAGCCTGAAATTTCCAACCTTGGCAAGTTGCCGACCTTAGTGAACCGGGAGTTGTAGATATGAGTGATATGGATACTGAAATATATGACCGTTCCGAGGTTTCCATGTTTGGCCCTTCCATGCATGCCATCCCCATGCCGGGAATCAGGCGGATGATCAACATGGCGGCCGACCGTGAGAATGTGATTCACCTCTCCATCGGTCAGCCGGATTTCCCCACACCTGAGCATATTATTGAAGCTCATATAGATGCCTTGAGAGCAGGCCAGACCGGTTACACCATGGACTCGGGTCTGCCTGAACTCCTGACCGCTCTCAGGGATTACTACTCGGAACGCTATGGCGTTGACCGACTGACTGAAGACAACTTCCTGGTTACCACCGGCGCGACCGAGGCCATGTACCTGGCCCTGTCAGCGACAGCCGCGCCAGGGCGTCAGTTTATCTGTACCGACCCCACTTTTCTGCTCTACGCTCCGCTGATCCGTATGAACGGGGGCGAGGTTAAGCTGATCCCTACCCGTGCCGAGCATGGACACCAAATCGATCCCCAGGAAGTCATCGATGCCATGGGCATGCGTACCTTTGCCATCGTACTCAACTCGCCCAGCAACCCCACGGGCACTGTCTACCCGCGTGAAACCGTGGAAGCCATCGTCGAGGAAGCCGCTTACCGGGGCATCTATGTTTTTGCCGACGAAGTCTATGACCACTTGATTCTCGATCACATGGATTTCCCCAGTGTGATTAGCTGCACCTCGGATCTGGACCACGTCATGTCCATTTCCAGTTTTTCCAAAACCTTCAGTATGGCCGGCCTCAGGATCGGCTGGATTATTTCCAGTCAGGGCGCCATCCGTAAACTGCGTCGTTACCATATGTTCACCACCACCGTCGCCAACACCCCGGCACAGTGGGCCGGGGTAGCCGCCCTCAGGGGCGATCGCAGCTGTGTGGATGATATGGTGGCCGAATACCGAAGGCGAAGGGATAGAGTGGTGAAGCTGGTTAATGAAGCCCCCTACCTGCAAGGCTATGTGCCGGAAGGGGCCTTCTACATCTTCCCGTCCCTGCCCAAGGGTACAGACGGCAGTAAGCTGGCCCTGCAGCTACTGGATGAAACCGGTGTCTGCGTCATCCCCGGTGATGCCTTCGGGGAAGACTGCTCCAATTACATCCGCATCAGCTACTCCAACTCCATGGATCAGATCGAAGAAGCCTTTGATCGCATGATTCCCTGGTTGGGTAAACAGAAGCTGGGCAAGGACTACAAGTAGTCCCTTCTCAGCTGTCTGGCTGCTGCAACCATCGCCGCCAGTGCCGGTCGAACTTCGGCCCACTGGCGGGTTTTCAGACCGCAGTCGGGGTTGACCCAGAGGCGTTCGGCAGGAATTTTTTCCGCTGCCTTTTGCATCAGCTGCACCATCCAGTCAACTTCAGGAATATTGGGGCTGTGGATATCATAAACCCCCGGCCCGATTTCATTGGGGTATTCGAAATCTTCAAAAGCATCCAGCAATTCCATGTTGGAGCGGGAGGTTTCGATGGTAATGACATCGGCATCCAAATCAGCAATGGCTTCTATAATGTCATTGAATTCTGAATAGCACATATGCGTGTGTATCTGGGTTGCCTCTTCAGCCACAGATGCACTCAGGCGAAAGGAATCCACCGCCCAACGCAGGTATCCCGCCCAATCGGCTTGCCTCAAGGGCAATCCCTCGCGAAAAGCCGGTTCATCAATCTGAATCACGCCAATACCAGCCGCCTGTAAATCCTGCACTTCATCACGCAAGGCCAGGGCGATTTGTTTGCAGGTTACTTCACGGGGTTGATCATCACGAATAAACGCCCACTGCATGCAGGTTAAAGGCCCGGTCAGCATGCCTTTCATGGGTTTGGCTGTCAGGGATTGAGCATAACGACTCCACTCCACAGTCATGGGCTGAGAGCGGGCTACATCTCCATAAATGATTGGCGGTTTGACACAGCGTGAACCATAGCTTTGCACCCAACCGAAGCGGGTGAAAGCATAGCCTTCCAGCTGCTCACCGAAATATTCCACCATGTCATTACGCTCGGCTTCGCCATGCACCAGCACATCCAGTTCCAGGGCTTCCTGTTCCCTGACGGCCTGGGCAATTTCTTCCTGCATCACCTGCCGGTAGGTGTCGTCTGTTATTTGTCCCTGCTTGTAATCCCGACGTGTCTTGCGAATTTCAGGCGTCTGCGGAAAGGAACCGATGCTGGTGGTGGGAAACAGCGGAAGATTCAATGCCTGTTTTTGCACTGCTGCCCTAAGCGCATAGGCTGCTGGCCGCTTCAGATCGGCAGGGGTAATTGCTGCCAGGCGTGCAGCCACTTGAGGGCTGTGAATCAGCGCTGAAGTTTGTCTACTTTTCACTGCCGCCTGCTGTTCTATCCAAACGGAGGTGGTTTCAACCGCATCGCCGTCATCCAGGGCTTTGGCCAGGAGGGCCAACTCATCCAGCTTTTGGCGGGCAAAACTCAGCCAGGCCCGGATTTGCGGGTCCAACTGATCTTCCTGCGCCAGATCCTGGGGAAGATGCAACAGCGAACAGGAGGGCGCCAGCCAGAGCCGTTCGCCCAGGCGCTCTCGAGCTGACTCCAGGTTGGCTTTTAAGGCCGCCAGATCGGCCCGCCAGATATTGCGGCCATCGACAACCCCTGCAGAAAGAATCTTGTAGCCAGGCAGGCGGTCTAATACCTGTTCCAGCTCCTCAGGTGCTCTCACCAAATCCAGATGCAGACCGGCAACCGGCAGATTAACCGCCAGGCCGAGGTTATCCTGCAAACCACCAAAATAGACGGCCACCAGCTTATTGATAGTCACGGCCTGGAGCTGGTTGTAGGCAGTTTCAAAAGCCTGCTTCCATTCCTGGGGCAAATCCAGCGCCAGGATAGGCTCATCCAACTGCACCCAGTCCACTCCCTGATCCGCCAATTTCTGAAGCAGTTGAGCATAAACCGGCAGGAGAGCAGGCAGAAGCTCCAGGGCTGAAAACTCACCCTGGGGCTTGCCCAGCCACAGATAGGTCAGAGGACCCACCAGAGTGACCTTGGGCCGGTAGCCCAGTACCTGAGCTTCACTGACTTCAGCCAACAACCGCTGAGCATTCAGATTGAATAGCTGCTGCGGCTGAAATTCAGGCACCAGATAGTGGTAATTACTATCAAACCACTTGGTCATTTCACAGGCAGCGGCTGGCTGGCCGCAAGGTGCCCGCCCCCGGGCCATGCGGAAATAGGTATCCAGATCATCCTCCTGATCTGTGGTGTGAAAGCGCGGCGGTATTACTCCCAACAACTGGCTGAGATTGAGAATTTGGTCATAAAAGGCAAAATCACCGACGCTGACAAAATCCAGGCCTGCCTTCGCTTGCTCCAGCCAATGCTGCTCACGAAGCTGGCGACCCTGGGTCTCCAGTTCTGCCTTTTGCAGCTGACCGGACCAATACTTCTCCAGGGCAAATTTCAATTCACGCCGGGCGCCCATGCGAGGGTAGCCAGCAATATGGGTAATCGGTTTTGTCATCTTGCATCCTTATACTGATAGTCCAGCCACTGGGTAGCTGGTGATCCCAACATATGAAACGGCCGAAAACGGCTCGCAGAGAAGAACCCGTTTCCGGCCACAGAGGTTGCAAGTATTCTTGGGCAAACCCATAATTGAATCAAACTCAAGTTTTAAAACTTAAAATTGAATTTAATTCAAGGCAAAAGATGCTTGATCTAAGACACCTGAAAACCCTGGTCACCCTGCGCAGCTGCGGCAGCCTGGTGGATGCCGCCGAACGCCTGCATCTGACCCAGTCGGCACTTTCGCATCAGCTCAAATCCCTGGAACACCTTCTGGATAGCGAGCTTTTCATTCGCAAGAGCAAACCCTTACAGTTCACCCCGGCTGGTGAGCGCCTCCTGAAACTGGCTGATGACATCCTGCCGCGCGTGGATGCAGCCCATCGCGATTTACAACGCCTGGCCAAGGGGCAGGCAGGTCGCCTGCACCTGGCAATTGAATGCCACAGTTGCTATCAGTGGTTAATGCCGACCCTGGATGCCTTTCGCAAAGCCTGGCCGGAGGTGGAAATCGACATCCCCGGTGGTCATCATTTTGCTCCCTTGCCTGCCTTGAAACGCCAGGAGCTGGATCTGGTGATTACCGCTGATCCGCGTCCCATCGAGGGCGTCAGCTATACCCCCCTGTTTGAATACGAAAGCCTTCTTGCCCTGGCCAAGGACCATGCTTTTATCAACAAGGAATGGATTCAGCCTGAAGATCTGGCCGAAGAAACCCTGATTACCTATCCGGTGGAGCGTAATCTGCTGGATGTTTTTACCCGTTTTCTTGATCCGGCCGGCATCGAACCCCGACAAATACGTACGGCTGAATTGACTATCCTGATGATGCAACTGGTGGCCAGCCATCGCGGAGTTTGTGCCCTGCCCAGTTGGGCTTTGACGGAATATCTGGAAAGGGACTATGTTGCAGCTCGTCGTATGGGTGAAGAAGGAACCTGGGGAACACTTTATGCAGCCAGCCGGGATAACCAGCAGGATCTGGCTTTTATTCGTGATTTTATTCAACTGGCGCGCCAGACTTCAGCCCAGGTATTGAATAGCATCAAGGCCATTGAAGATTAGACCTTGCAGTCTACTGCACTTTTAGGCAAGATTAAACTTTACCACCCAGTAAACTAATCCGGTAACAGGGATGCAGATGCCAACCAAAAAAACCTTCTCCTTGCTGCTTGCTCTGGTTTTTCTTCTCCTGCTGGTTCTGTGGCTCATCAGCGGACAATTCTTGTCCAGCCGCGAAGAAGCTCCTCCGCCGCCGCCACCCGAGGAAGAAGAAGCTTTTCTGGTGGAAACCCGCAGTATTCAGGCTCAGGAATTCCAGCCACAGCTGCAACTCCAGGGTCAGCTGCAAGCCTCCCAAAGCCTTGTCCTCAAGGCTGAAACTTCGAGCCGTGTAACCCGTTTACCCGTGGCAGAGGGAGAGGCGGCTGAAGCGGGTGAAACCCTTTTGCATCTGGCAGCAGACAGTCGCCCGCAAGAGATCCAACGCCTGGAGGCGGAACGGGCGCGCAGAGCAGCTGAATTGCAAGCAGCAGAACGTCTGGTCGAGGGTGGCAATCTGGCACTTACCGAGTACCTGCGCCTGCAAAGCAGTCTGCTCCAGATAGAGGCCGATCTGAAATCAGCCCAATTGGATCTACAGCATACCCGGCCCCAGGCTCCTTTTAGCGGTTATCTGGAGGAGTTACTGGTCGAAATCGGGGATGCTGTCCAGCCCGGCCAGCAACTGGCTCGTCTGATCAATACCCGCCAACTGCGTGCCCTGGCCCGGGTTCCACAAAAATCAATTGATCAAGTCAGTGAAGGTCAGGTCGTGACCCTGGAGCTACTGGATGGTCAGCAATTAACCGGCGAAGTTGTGTTTGTCGGTCGCCAGGCCGATCCCCAGACCCGGACCTTCCGCCTGGAAGCCCAAATCGACAATTCCGGCCAGCAACGTCTGGCCGGGGCCAGCGCCACTCTAAGAGTTCAGCTACCCAGGACCCAGGCCCACTATCTGGCTGCCTCGCTACTGAGCCTCAACGAGGAAGGTTACCTGGGTATCAAGCATCTAGTGGACAACCAACAGGTGGCCTGGACCCGCGTAGAAGTTCTCAGTAACGATACCTCCGGTGTCTGGGTCGCCGGTCTGCCCGAACAGCTCGAGGTCATTACCCTCGGTGGTGGTTTCGTCAAGGAGGGTGATACTGTCAGAACTCGCACCGCCACCACAGCCGAGGCAAGTGAATAATGTATTTGCTGATCAAGACGGCTGTCGAGCGCAGTAGAGCGACCCTGCTGACACTGCTCTTTTTGTTACTGGGCGGCTGGTTTTCCTACGTGGATATTCCCAAGGAAGCCAACCCGGACGTCACCATCCCTTACGTTTATATTTCCATGTCGCTGGAGGGAGTCAGCCCGGAGGATGCCGAGCGTCTGCTACTACGCCCCATGGAACAGGAGTTGCGGGGGCTGGAAGGCATCAAAAAGATGGTGTCCACTGCCTCCGAGGGGCATGCCTCCATCATGCTGGAATTTGATGCCGGTTTTGATCCCGATCTGGCCTTGCAGAAAACACGCGAGCAGGTGGATACCGGCCAAAGCCAGCTTCCTGCTGAAGCCGATGAGCCACGTGTACACGAAATCAATACAGCCCTTTTTCCTATCCTCTCCATCGGCTTGTCCGGCCCCCTGGATGAAGCCACCCTCTTTGCCACCGGGCGACGCCTGAAAGAAGAATTGGAAGGACTCCCGGAAATCCTGGAAGTGGATATCGGCGGGGATCGCGAACATTTGCTGGAAATACTCGTCAGTCCCCAGGCCATGGAAAGCTATGGTTTGAATTACAGCCAGCTGTTCAACCTGGTTTCCCGCAATAATCGTCTGGTTGCGGCGGGTAGTCTGGATACCGGTTCGGGCCGCCTGGCCATGAAGGTCCCCGGTGTCATTGAGGAGCTGGATGATCTGATGCGCATGCCGGTCAAGGTCGAAGGCTCCACTGTGGTGACCTTTGGCGACCTGGCCCGCATTCACCGCACTTTCAAGGACCCTGATAGCTATGCGCAGATCAATGGTCAGCCGGCCTTGGTACTGGAAGTCACCAAACGCACCGGGACCAACGTCATCGAAACCGTGGAAAAGGTTCGTTACCTGTTGGAAGAGGCTCAGCCGCACCTCCCCGAAGGGCTGGAAGTGGACTTCATTATGGACCAGTCCACCGAGGTCAAAAACACGCTGGATGATCTGCTCAACAATGTTTTGACCGCTGTGGTGCTGGTATTACTTTTGGTCATCGCAGCCATGGGCGTTCGCTCAGCGCTTCTCGTCGGGGTCACTATTCCCGGTGCCTTTTTGATGGGGATATTGCTGATCTGGTCACTGGGTTACACCCTCAACATCATCGTTCTTTTTGCCCTGATCCTGGTGGCCGGGATGCTCGTTGACGGTGCCCTGGTGGTGACCGAGCTGGCTGACCGCTACCTGCACCAGGGGTTTAGTCCCACAGAAGCCTGGACTCGCGCCGCTTCACGAATGAGCTGGCCGATTATTGCCTCCACGGCCACGACTCTGTCGGTTTTTGCTCCCCTGCTTTTCTGGCCGGGCATGGTGGGGGAATTCATGAAATTCCTGCCCATTACGGTCATTCTCTGCCTGACTTCTTCGCTAGCCATGGCCCTGGTTTTTCTGCCTTCTCTGGGCAGCCTGGCCGGTGGACGCCGCTCGGTTGAACCCACGACCAGTGACCAGGACGACCTTAGCCTACTCGGAACCCAGGAATTAACACGCGCTGGGCGGGGTTATCGTAGTCTGCTGAATCAGCTGCTCAAGCGCCCCGGATTAACGCTCTTGGGGATGCTGGCATTAATCCTGGTGATCTATCTGGCCTATGCCAAATTCAACCATGGCATGAATTTCTTTCCTTCGATTGAACCCGAATCCGCCCAGGTTCAGGTCAGGGCAAGAGGCGATCTCTCCATTGAAGAAAGAGATGCGCTGGTCCGCCAGGTGGAAGAAAAACTACTGGGGATGCCCGAGGTCAAAGCCGTCTACGCCCGTTCCTTTGCCGGTCCTGCCGGTGGCGGCCCCTGGGGCGGACCTCCGGAAGATACCATCGGTATTATTCAGTTCCAGTTTACCGACTGGCATGAGCGTCGACCGGCCAGTGAAATCCTGGCCAGTATGCGAGAAAGAACAACGGGCATTCCCGGTATCCTGCTAAATTTCCGTGAGCAGGAGCAAGGACCGGGCGCAGGCAAGCCCGTGGTCTTGGAAATCAGCTCGCAAAGCCCGAGTAAGGCAGAAGAGGCACTGGAAGCCATCAAAGGCCGCATGCAGGAACTAGGTGGTTTCACCGATTACCAGGATGATCGTAATCTGGCGGGTATCGAATGGCGTTTCCAGGTGGACCGTGAAGCAGCAGCCCGCTACGGGGCCGATGTCGCTACCGTCGGCAGTGCTGTGCAACTGGTCACCAATGGCCTCTTACTGGCCACCTACCGCCCGGCCGATGCCGATGACGAGGTAGACATCCGGGTTCGTCTGCCCTATGCCGATCGTACCCTGAACCAGTTACAGCAGCAGACCCTGTCTACCAGTGCAGGGCAGGTCCCGTTGAATCAGTTCGTGACACTGGAACCTGCCCCCAAGATCGGCAACCTGCGCCGAGTGGATGGGCGCCGAACCCTCACTCTGCGCAGTGATCTGGAAAGCGGCTATCAGTTGGATGAAAGACTGACCCAATTACGCCCCTTTTTCAGCCAACTGCCTGAAGGTGTGGAAGTGAGAATCGGCGGTGAAGATGCCGATATGAAAGAAACCCAGACTTTCCTGATGCTGGCTTTTTTGGTCGCCATCTTCCTGATGCTGATTATTCTGGTGCTCCAGTTCAACAGCCTCTACCAGAGTCTGCTGGTGCTCTCGGCGATTGTTTTTTCCACTGCCGGGGTGCTTCTGGGGCTCCTCTTGGCCGGTCAGCCCTTTGGCGTGGTCATGGTTGGCATGGGGATCATTGCCCTGGCCGGTATCGTGGTCAATAACAATATCGTGTTGATCGATACCTATAATCATCTACGCCAGCAGGGTCTGGAAGCCCGCCAAGCCGCCCTGGAAACCGGCTGTCTGAGGCTACGCCCTGTTTTGCTGACGGCCTTGACCACTATCTTGGGGCTAATGCCTATGGTGATGGGCATCAACGTCAACCTGATAGAACCCAGTCTGGCTCTGGGTGCCCCTTCCACTCAATGGTGGCGGCAACTTTCCAGTGCGATTGCCGGTGGACTGGCCTTTGCTACCCTGCTTACCCTGGTTTTGACACCCTGTTTGCTGGTTTTGGGACAGAAGTTGTCAATCCGTGAAAGGAAAATGCAAGCCACTTCCTAGCTGCGTTCTTCTCTCAGGGCCACGAGATAGTACCCCGGAATAAAAAAGCCCGGCAAATTAGCCGGGCTTTTACAAATCAAGTGAGCAACGCATTACTTCTTAGCGTTGGCTGCATCCTTGTCCATGATGCTTTTCAGTTTTTTGATACTCCAGACGCTGGCAACAACCATTACGGCTACCAGCACAAGGCTTGCTACAACATATTGATCCAGATACATAAGGTCTCTCCACCGACTGATTAAGGCTGATGCCCATTTTCTAAGTTTAACGCATATTTTAACTGAGAGAATAGCACTAACCTTAATCTGGATCATGAATTACAATGTTCACCTTCCAACCATAAATGAGTCTGAGGGAGTTGCATCCAATGAAAAAAGCAGTTGAAGAGTTGAATCGTGGCGTTCCTACCTACTGGAAAGCCCGTTTGCTGCTCGCGGATGCAAGCCACCAGGGCTACAAGGGTTTTTGGGCCTACACCCAAAGCCTGAGTGAAGAGGAAATCCGCTTTCAAAGTGAGCGCAAGCTGAAAAAAGGTGCGGCGGTCAAACTCGAGGTTTTCGCCATTCACCAGGGACAAAAGCATCACCTGCTTCTGGGGGGCAAGGTGTTGAGCTCCGTACTCCTGGCTTGTGGAACCCTTTATGGTATTGATCTGGAAATCAAACAAATGAAAGCTGAAGACAAGGCTTTTATTCAGCAATACCTGAAGGATAAGAAGAACATGAAATTGACCTACACCAGCTTCTAGCTCAAAGATCAGGGAATCAGGCGGTTAATCCCGTATTCACGATCCAGCCACTGGCCAATGGCATTGTTACCACTAAGATGGTGGGCATACTGGGTATGCAGGCAGCGCACCTGCTGCCAGTTCTCGATTCCGCCAACACCTCGCCGCTCAAAGACTGGATTGAAACCCAGTTCTTCCACTCGGGCGCGGGTCGAAGCTGACATGGCTTCCCAACGGCGGCGAATATAATCCTCATGGCTATGCCGATAAGCCTGCATCAGGTCTTCGTCTTCCTGCAGACGTGCTTCCAGTTCCTTGATAACTCCGGCAGCCTCCAGGTGGGATAACTCCTTAACCAGAAGCCGACTGGAAAGCCAGTAGAGAGTGGGAAAAGGCTTGTCATCCACCAATGCATCCACCTGTACGACCAGAGGCCGGCCATGGCTGTCTACAGCAGTTACCCACTGCATTCCCTTGGGTTCGCGCCCCAGTTCTTCGGTAATGATGCGTTGCTGTTCGGGTGTCGGCTTTTGTTGGATGGCAGTTAACATGATGATCTTTATTCATTAAAAAAACCGAGTGGCCTGGCCACCCGGCTGTTGTACGACTGCTGAGAAAAGCCTGAAAACTTAACGGCCCAGATAGGCGCTCAACATCCAGACTGTTTTTTCCTGTTGAGAGATATAATCGCTCATCAGAGCAGCGGTGCCTTCATCATCGGCTTCACCGGCCAATTCCATGATAGAGCGCTGCATCTGAATAATGGTTTTATAGCCGGCCAGCAACCCTTCTACACAGGCTTTGCCTTCACTGACCTGCTTGTCTTCCTTGATCTCACTGGTAGCAATGTAATCACTGAAGGCATGCAAAGGACGATGGCCCAGGGTCAGAATACGTTCTGCCAGCTCATCAACCTTGAGCAGTAGGTCGTTATAGTGCTCTTCAAATTTAACGTGGAGTTCAAAAAACTCAGGACCCTGGATGTTCCAGTGGTAACCACGCACGTTCATGTAAAAAATCTGGTAGTTGGCCAAAAGGGTGTTCAGCTTCTCGGAAAGCTGGGTTGCCTTGGCTGTATCCAAACCGATGCGGTTAGTGCTCATTCTTACAACCTCCTTGCTCGTTAAATATTTCACTTAATACTTTAATGCTAAAAAGCCGGGCTGACTAAGTGAGACTTTTCATCTCTATTATAGGCATTGTTTATCAGAAACAAAGCTGAAATAGGGTTTGGGTGCAGAAGGCAACTCTTGCGCCAGTTCTTCTACCCCTCTAACCAGGGACTCAGTAGTCTCTGCCTGGAGATTGATATGGCCCAGTTTGCGCCCTGCTCTTTCTTCTTTGCCATAGAGATGCAGATGAGCCGCTTTCTTGGCCAGAATCTTCCGGGTAGCAGGCAACTGACCAATCAGGTTCAGCATACAAGTCGGTTTAACCACCTCAGTAGAACCCAAGGGCAAGCCAGCCACGGCCCGTAAATGGTTCTCAAACTGGCAGGTAATTGCGCCTTCCTGGGTCCAGTGACCGGAGTTATGCACGCGCGGGGCCATTTCATTGGCCAGCAACTGGCCATCGGCTTTCTGGAAGAGTTCCAGCGTCAGCACGCCAACATAGTCCAGTTCCTGAAGAAGGGAACGAATATAGGTTTCAGCCTGTTTCTGGGTATTGGCATCCAGATCCGGCAGGGGGGCCAGGGAATAACGCAGAATACCATCAACATGGTGATTTTCGGCCATGGGATAAAAGACCACTTCACCCTCCTGACCCCGGACAGCAATAATGGAAACCTCACGAACAAAATCGACAAAGGCTTCCACGATCAGGCAAGGGTGACCGATTTCCTGCCAGGCGGTTTCTGCTTGTGAAGCCTGCTTAAGCACTGCCTGCCCCTTGCCGTCATAGCCTTCAGTTACGGATTTGGCCACGACCGGACGGCCCTTGGCTTCACCTAATTCGGCAACAGCAGCGGCCAGTTCCTGAGCAGATTCGACCAAACGGTATTCAGGTGTTGGAATATCCAGCTGGGTAAAAAGCTGTTTTTCCAGTGAGCGGTTCTGACAAACCTCCAGAGCTCGGCTACCGGGATAAACCGGCTTGTGCTTTTCGATTTCTCTGACCAACTCGACCGGCAGATGCTCGAATTCATAAGTCACCTGATCCACCTGCTCAAGAAAAGCAGACAACTGCTCCCTGTCCGGATCGATCAGGGTGGTACCAATATCAGCGCTGGGATTACCACTGGTATCCAGGAAGACGAAGCGTTGACCCAGCGGATAACCCGCCAAGGCCAGCATCTGCCCGAGTTGTCCTGCACCGAGAATACCTGTTCGCATAGCGGCCTCTTAGTCTTCGCGCGGGTCGGGGTTGTCGAGAACGGTCTGGGTTTGCTGGCTGCGGAAAAGGTCCAGCTTTTCTGCAACGCCAGCATCCTGCAAAGCCACGATCTGAGCAGCCAGAATCCCGGCATTGGTTGCTCCCGCTTTGCCAATTGCCAGAGTAGCCACAGGAACACCGCCGGGCATCTGGGCAATAGAAAGAAGAGAATCCATCCCCTTAAGGGCCTTGGACTCAACCGGTACACCCAGGACAGGCAGCGGCGTTTGCGATGCAGCCATACCCGGCAAATGGGCAGCGCCACCGGCACCGGCAATGATGGCCTGGAGACCACGCTCTTTTGCTGTTTTCGCATATTCAAACAGCAGGTCAGGGGTACGGTGGGCAGAAACAACTTTCACTTCATAAGTCACGCCCAGTTTTTCCAGCATCTGCACGGCATGTTCCATGGTCGGCCAGTCCGACTTGGAACCCATAATGACGCCTACTTGTGGCTGCATGAGTTAAACCTCAGTTTTAAAAACTGCAAAAAAATGAAAGCTGGTGAGGATACCCTTAAACGCCACGCGGGAAAAGTCTCAATTATGACTTTTGCAAAGACAGTGTTCCGGTTAAGCTGACCGCTTTTAGCAACAAGCCTTAGGAGAGACTGAATGCTGGTTAAACTGGGACTGGCTTTGCTGGTACTACCTCTTGTGGTACTGATGGGTAGCTGGGGTATGGAATATGCGGATGTCAGTAGCTGCATTCATACAGGCAACCAGTATGACTACCAAACAGGGCAGTGTGTGGAAGGGTCCAGGGCTGTTTTCATTCCTTTTGCCGAACGCCACCCAACCCTCGTCAGTGCTAGCTTCTGGCTGGCCTGTGCCGGTCTGGTGATGTGTCTGGTAGGGCTCTACCAAAGCCGGCGCTAAAAGCGCCGGCCAGGTAGATTTAGATATAATTGAACAGACTCAATTGCGAAACCCGGCTGAAAGCCTGTTGGCCAGCCTGCAAAGACATCTGCTGTTGCTGAAAACGGGTGATGGCTTCGGCATAATCCAGATCTTCCAACTCGGACAGACTTTTCTTGGCAAAAAGCTCAAAGTCTTCGTTGCTGTTGATCACCGCTTCCAAAGTATTCTGGCGTGAACCAATTTGCGAACGGGTCTGAGACAGCTGCTCAAAAGCAATATCGATATTGTCCATGGACGTACGAATTGCTTCCTTGTCCACATCAGCGACGGTACCGCCGGTGCCATTACCCGTTGCGTTGACAAAATACTGGATAACCCCAAGCATATTGCCAACAGAGGGTGTAGAGGGATCAGCCACAGCAGGGATATCACCAACTCCCACAGCGGCATTATCAGCACCACTACCATCAGACTGCCAGAAAACCTCATCACCATTGGCATCAACCATACGCAAACCATCAAGATTCTCAAATGCACGGTCACCAGAGGTCAGCATCTTGATAAAGGTATCATCAGCGACCTGAGCCTCTCTTTCAATGGGATCACCCTGAAATTCATTGCCGTTATAAGCTTTTTGATCAGCCTGACTACCGGCAAAGATATATTCACCACTTTCATTCTTGGTATTCACCAACCCCTGCAGGTGACCCAGAATTTCCTTGGCTTCCAGCCCCGTGGCCTTGACCTGTTCGTCACTCCATTGGTCACTACTCAATTGGACGGCCATTTCTTTCAGACGAATCAGACTGCTTTCCATCTGATCCAGAACGGATTCAGTCTGGCTGAGGTTTTTATCGGCAAAATCCGCATTGCGGGTTTGCTGGGCCACCACGGAAATTCGGGTTTTGGTATTCAGGGTTTGAGCTGAAGCGACGGGATCATCAGCAGGGGTAACGATAGCCTTGCCGGAACCCAACTGGTTGTTGGTGTGGTTCATCCGGCTCTGACTCTGGGTCATGTTATAAAGGCCGGTATTAAACATCTGGGCTGTGGACATGCGAATCATGATCAATTACCTCCCGACGCTGTTCAGTAGCGTATCAAACATCTTCTGAGCAGCAGAAATCACTTGAGTGGAAGCCTGGTAGGCCTGCTGGAAACGAATCAAATTGGCTGCTTCTTCATCCATGTTGACGCCGGATGTCGATTCACGCATCGCCTTGGTCTGCTCAAGAACCGAGCGGCTGACTTCCGTGGCGGTACGCGACTCAGAGGTCTGGATACCCGTTTTCTCGACCAGCATGGAGTAGGTTTCCCCCAAACTGCTGCCACCCGTACCATCAGCCTGGGCTTCTACCAGGGCCTCATTTTGCAGTGCTGACAAGCCAGCACCATTTTCACCGCCGGCCTTGCCTTCCAAGACCCAGGAATCACCGGCTTGAGCAGCAGCGGCATCATTGACGTTCAAAATCAGGTTGGAACCACCAATTGTGAAAGTATAGGTGCCGTCACCATTATCGACACCAGTTGTCGCCGCACCGGTTTCATCGGTCAAAATAAAATCGGCACCATCATAGTCAACCTGAGCGCCAGACAGATCGACCGGACCAGCACCAAAGCTGGTCAGCTTCTCACCTGACAGATCACTAAAGCTCAGCGTGGTTGTACCTACATTATCTTCATCCGGTGAAATACCACTCAAGGCAATTTTATCGGTATTACTCAGGTCACCAGAGCGCTCTAGCTGGGATGCACCGATGCGCACAGGAGAAATCAGCAAGCCATCTTGAAATACTGCCTGAACATTGGCAGAAGCAGCATCCAGATCAAAGGGGTTGGTCCCTGTTCCTGCATCAGTGACCCGGAAGCCATACTCAGTTGCCATGGCATCGTTCAACAAACCCAATCCGGCTGTCGAGGCAGCAAAAGGGCCACCTGCTGGCGTAACATCTTGACCAGTCACCGAATCACGAAGTGTCAGGTTGGTACCATCGCTTTTAAGAATAAACTCTTCGGCAGGCAACTGATCCAGATTATCTGAATCCAGCCAAACGCCGATATCCAGATCGCGCTGCAAACCGGGTACCCGGTCCTGCATGAATTCACGCGTATTAATGTCTTTGAAAAAATTGCCGCCCTGGTCACCATTCAGATCCACACCCTGCTGGTGCTGATTATTGAACTCACCAGCAAAAACCATGGCGATGCGCCCCATTTCATTGAGCGCCGGGTCCAGGGTATCAGTGCGATAGCGCAGTACTCCACCCATTTCGCCGCCAGTCAGGCTGGAGTTGACCTTCATGGTCGCACCATCCTCATCAACCAGATTGACGTCATAGCGACCCTTGTCATATTCACCAGGCACAGCTTCCAGATGATTCACATTTTCGCCGACAATCAGGGGCACCCCCTTGCCGATGAAAACATTGACATCCAGCTCGTCCTGCTTGATCACATCCACTTCGATAATTTCACTGAGTTGGCGCAGCATTTCTTCGCGCTTGTCCAGCAAATCATTGGGCGGCTGATTGCGGCTCGCCTGGTAAACGCGGATTTCACGGTTGATTTCACCAATACCATCGGCCAGCTCATTGACCCGTGCCGAGTAGGTACGCAACTGGGTATTGATGTTGTTATTCTGGTCAGCAAGACGCGACTGGGCTGACTTGAAACGTTGACTGACACTGTCACCCTGACTGAAAAGAAGTTCACGAGCTGGCTTGGATAGAGGGTCATTGGCAGCTGACTGAACACCATCAAAGAAACCGTTCAAGGCTGTACCCAGAGCAGAACTTTCATTGGCCAACAGGTTATCCAGCTCATTGGCATTTCTGAGGAAGGCTTCATTATCCATGACCCGGCTGGTATCAACACGCACCTGGTTGGTCACATACTGATCAACGATCCTTTCGATAGTCTGGGTACGAGACCCGGTACCCAAATAGCCAGCTCCGGTACCAAACGGCGGATTGGTTTCCTGAATCGCCCGCTGACGTGAATACCCGGGAGTATCTATATTGCTGATATTGTGACCGGTCACGGAAAGATTGTTGCGACTGGTGCGCAACCCGGTTAAGCCTAAATTCAGTAGATCTGACATACAGCCTTCCCTCTAATGGTATTCAGTAACTCAGGATGATATCGGCAGCCTAGCGATCTTCTGCACCGCTATCCCGTTGTTCATCTTCAAGTGTTTGTAACGCCTGGTTAAGGGTTGAACCATCCAGGATATTGACAATCTTGCGGGCATACTGGGGGTCAGTTGCGTAACCAGCCTGCTGCAATCCCTGGGCAAAAGCCTGGGGGTTCTCTCTTTGTTCCAGGGCTTGCTGATAGCGCGGATTGGCCGTCAGAAAGTCAATGTAATCATGCATGGAATCTTCAAAAGATTCGTAAGCCCGGAAGTGAGCTCTTTCCTGCTGTGGCTGGCCGTTGCGATATTCCAGAGTAGGAATTTCTGCCGCTTCCCCTTCCCAGCGCTGGTCGGCCTTGATACCAAACAGGTTGAAACTGTTGGAGCCATCTTCACGGGCAATCATATGGCGACCCCAACCGGTTTCCAGCGCCGATTGCGCCAGCATTACCCTGGGATCAACACCCAGCCTTTCCGCTGCTCTTTCAGCAATCGGGTAAAGGTGGCGTACAAAGTCTTCCGGTGAAGCAAAATAGGCTCGCTTGTCTTCACGTACCGGCAGTCCCTGGATCTCCAAAGGCTGACGGCCCGCAACCTGACTGGCTGCCACAAGTGGTGGGCGCTGTCCGGCCTGAATGGCTTCAGCGGCAGCACGGCGATCAGCCTGACTCATTTCCGTGGCTTCACGGTTGGCTGCAGCAGCCAGAGGCACGGAAGGACTTCTCAGGCGTCTTTCTTGAAGCTGCTGCATCACATCTTCAGCCAGCAGCTGAGCACCCCGGCGTACGTCTGCAGGCACATCGTTTTGTGCTTCAGCTGGAGAATCACCCAGTTGCTTGACCAGTACATCAGCCAACCCCAGACCTTCACCACCGTTACCCTGGGAAATAGCCAGAGAGAATTGCTCGTCAAGCATCCCCCGGTAATGCTGCATCTCATTGGAGTTAAACAGGGAGTCTTCACCACCAATGAGCTCATCAGCCTGACGTGCGCTCTTCATGATCATCTGTACAAAGAGGGCCTCAAACTGGCGGGCAACCTCCTTCAGCGCTTCGGGATCGTCTTCAACTGCACCCTGTTTCAGGTCACGCAGACCTTGAAAATCGTGATAGGTTTCCTGAGCGCGACGGTAGTGTCCATTATTTGCATCAATCATCTGGCAACTCCCTAGATCACGATAAGTTCAGCATTCAGTGCACCCGCCTGTTTCAGGGCTTCCAGTATCGCCATCAGGTCACCGGGGGCAGCACCGATCTGGTTCACCGCTCGAACAATCTCATCCAGTGTCACCCCGGCATCAAACTTGAACATGGGGTTGTTTTCCTGTTCAGCATCGATTTGGGTATTTTGCTGCACCTGGGTTTCCCCGTCGGCGAGAGCCTCTGGCTGAACCACTTCAGGATTTTCAGTAATAGTGACGGTCAGAGCGCCATGAGTAACTGCAGCCGGAGCAACACGAACATCCTGACCGATGACGATGGTGCCGGTTCGTGAATTAACAATCACCTTGGCCGCCGAGCTGGCAGTATCCACTTCCAGATTTTCCAGCACTGACAGAAAAGCGACCCGTTGGCTGGTATCACGAGGAGCACGCACGCGAACAGACACTGGGTCCAGAGCTTGAGCAACACCCGGCCCCATCATTTCGTTAATCTTTTCTTCAATACGACGAGCAGTGGTGAAATCCGGGTTATGCAGATTGAAGGTCAGGGTGTCCTTTTCCGAGAAGATATTGGCAACTTCTCTTTCCACCATACCACCATTGGGAATACGGCCAACACTGGGCACATTAACGGTAATACTGGAACCATCTTCACCCTCAGCACCAAAACCACCGACGACCAGACTACCTTGGGCAACGGCATAGGTATTGCCATCGGCACCTCTTAGCGGAGTCATCAACAGGGTGCCACCTCGTAGGCTTTCGGCATTACCAATTGAAGAAACGGTGACATCCAGACGCTGACCCGGTTTGGCAAAGGCAGGCAATTCAGCATTGATGGTAACTGCAGCCACGTTCTGGGATTGAGGATCAACACCTGGCGGCAGAGTAATGCCAAACTGATTCATCATGTTGGCAAATGTCTGGTTGGTAAAAGGGGCGTTATCCCCCGTACCATTCAGGCCCACGACCAAACCATAGCCAATCAGTTGGTTACTGCGCACCCCTTCTACCGAAGTAATATCCTTTAACCGGCTGGTCTGGGCATAAAGCGATCCAGAAAAAAGGACCAGACCCAACACAAGCAGGGCAAGCTGCTGAATAAATCTGATCGATGTTTTATGTTTACTGGGCAACATAGCTTTACCTGTTAATCCAACCGGATCCTGTTAATTAAAGTGGCCACCAACCGCTATTGAAAAAGCGGGTCAACCAGCCCTGGCGATTGTTATTGGCCAAGTCACCCGTACCATTATAAGTCAAACGAGCATCAGCCATTTGCACTGAGCTGACGGTATTATTAGGCTGGATATCCTCGGGACGAACGATACCGGAGACACGTACATACTCGGAGCCTTGATTGAGAGTCAGCCATTTTTCACCGCGAATCAAGAGATTGCCGTTGGGGTAAACCTCGTGAACAGTGGCTGTAATCGACCCCTGAAGACTATTGCTCTGATCTGCACTGGCATCGCCGGAAAATTCACGCCCTGAACTCATACCCACACTCAAATCCAGGGGGTTACGCCCGCCAATGGTAGGGCTGGCAATATCCACTTCTGTCTCACGGCTCATATCAGTCGATGACGAGTTGCTGGATTGGGTCTGCTCTTCCAGAACGATAGTAATGACATCCCCCACCCGGTAAGCCTTGCGGTCACCATAAAGACCATTGCCATAACCTTCCTGGTAAAGCGAACCGGCCGTTGCAGGAGGCGGCTGCATGCGGCTGGGCTGAACGGGAGCATAATGCGGATCATCGGGCTGGGCCGCAGGCTGGCTGCTTGCACAGCCAGTGATCAGGGCCAGCAAAACACCAAGGATCAAGGATGTTTTAAGAAACTGCATTACTGCCTCCCCTTCAAGCTAAGGCTCGATTAAAGCGTCTGGTTCAGATTGCGCAGCATATCATCTGCAGCGGAAACCACTTTGGTATTCATTTCGTAAGCACGCTGGGTGGTAATCATATCCACCAGCTCTTCCACCGCACTGACGTTGGACAACTCCAAGCTGCTCTGCTCGATAGCACCATAGCCATCTTCACCACCCACACCAACAAGCGGCGCACCTGAGCCTGCAGTTTCAGCAAAAACGTTATTACCTTTCGCCAGAAGACCGGCAGGGTTAATAAAGTCGACTACTTCAATCTGGCCGATTTGCTGGGGACTATCTTCTTCACCAGCCTGGGTTACTGTCACGGTGCCATCGCGACCAATGGTAATAGAGCTGGTGTTGTCAGGCAGGATAATTTCCGGATCCAGAGGATAACCATTGGTATTAACAACCCGGCCGTCTTGATCCAAATGGAACTGACCGTTACGGGTATAGGACACGCTGCCATCCGGCATCGCCAGACGGAAGAAACCGCGACCGTTGATGGCCATGTCCAAAGGCTGACCGGTTACTTCCAGGCTGCCTTCAGTAAATTCGCGCTGGGTGCCCGCCACACGTACACCAGTACCCAGTTGCAAGCCGGTCGGCAGGGTAGCATCGCCACCATTTTGGGCACCTGGCATGCGCTGAGCCTGATACAGGAGGTCTTCAAAAACCGCCTTGTTGCGCTTGTGACCAATGGTGTTAACGTTTGCCAGGTTGTTGGAAATGGTGGACATCTTGGTGTCCATCGCCTGCAAACCTGTTTTACCTGTCCAAAGTGCCGGATGCATAACTTACCCCTTAAAAATTCTAAAAAATCGTTTCAATGAAAGTCTAAGCTGTCTTAACCCATCCGCAGGATGGAGTTGACCTTGGCCGCATTATCATCAACCGACTTCATCATCTTGACGTTCATTTCATACTGGCGAGATAGCGCCAGGATGTTGGTTAATTCGTTCACAGCATTCACATTGCTGGTTTCCAGGGTGCCGGATTCCACCTGAACAAATTCATTATTTGGCAAAACACCCCCGGGGAAATCAGCTGGGCGCATCAGACCATCCAGCCCTTTCTCCATGGTGACATCCAGCTCCTGAGCACTCACCAGCTTGATATTGTCCACGATGGTTGAGTCGGCACCGCCAGCTTCATTGCCCACGGAAACACCGCCATTGCCATTGATATAAATGTACTGCCCCGGCGGCAAGACCACAGGCCCACCATTGCCGATCACCGGCAAGCCGTTGCCGGTTCTTAGCACCCCGTTGGGGTCAATATTGAGATCGCCACGACGAGTATAGGCTTCAGTCCCATCAGGGGCCTGCACAGCCAACCAGCCTTCACCTTTGATAGCGATATCCAGAGGGCGCCCGGTATGATCGTAATGACCCGACTCGATATCCGTGGCAGGACGCTCAGTCAGCGCATAAACGCGGCTGGGATGATGCTGCCCAAAGACCGGCATGGCACGAGCCTGCTCAAAATCAGCACGAAAGCCGGTTGTATTGGCGTTGGCCAGGTTATTAGAGCGTGCCGTTTGCGCCATCATATTGTGCTTGGCACCGGTCATCGCAATAAAGAGGGCTTTATCCATGAGTACCTCCGAAATCAGAATTACCCTTTTACTTGCAAGGCATGTGCCAAAAATAACAAAAGCGCACTCTGGTGCGCTTTACAAGGAGGTTTCATCTATTTGGAAGCAACTCAGCAAAATCCAGATAGGCAAGCTTTTGCCATAAAAAAAGCTCCAGAGGCAATTACCCCTGAAGCCTTTTTAAACCGCAAGCTGACGAGAGTCAGCCACCGCTTAGCGCAGGTTAATAATGGTCTGCGTTAGGGTGTCCTGAGTCTGGATGGTTTTGGCATTGGCCTGGTAGTTACGCTGGGCAATAATCATATTAACCAGCTGCTCGGACAGATCCACCGTCGAACCTTCCAGAGCACCACCCTCGACAACGCCGGTAATGCCCGTACCTGCCATATTGACCGTAGGAATCCCCGACTCAAAGGTTTCAACCCAAGCAGTTGAACCCACAGCCTTAAGGTTTTCCGGACTGGTAAAGGTGGCAATAGGAACCTGACCAATTGCACGGTTCTGACCATTGGTATAACGGCCAAAGATCGTTCCATCTTCACTAACTTCCATACCAGCCAGACGACCGGTGGTATAACCATCCTGGGTTTGCGACTGAACTGCTGATTCCGCGCCGTATTGAGTGGAACCCAGGATATTGAATTCAATTTGATCCTGAGTAGCCCCTGCCTGACCAAAGTAAGCCCCGGCAACCTGACCAGCAACATCCAGATTGATACGCTGGTTAGCATTCGTGGTAGTACCACCGCCGCCAGTCGTAGGGTCAATCCCACCGCCAGCAACAGCATCGTGCACCTCGGCCAGACCACCCTCTTCATTGAAGAGCAGCATGCCATGGTAAAAATCATCAATGGTATTACCTGAAGTCGACCAGGCATCAGCAGCCACCGTGGTACCGGAACCATCATTCTGGTACATATTGCCGTCCAGGGTAGTCACCACTGCCCAAGCATTACCGCCAGTGTAGGAGTTAGCTATCAAGGGGTTGGCATTACTGGGATCCACCTTGATAAAGTATTCACGCAGAGTGTGGGGATTACCCAGACTGTCATAGGTGGTCGTGGAGTTAGCGTAGCTATAAGTGGTTGAATCCGTTGGATCAAAGGTGGTCGGATCCAGAACGGTGTCGGTAGCATCCAGGTTAAACTCGACATCCACTTCCGAGGTGGCATTGGGCTCAACGTTGGACTGGGAAATGCGCACATCACCCAAAGCACCCGATTGAATATTACCCTGAAGATCCGCCTCATAACCCTGCAAACGCTTGCCGGTGTTATTTACGATGTAGCCGTCTTTATCCAGGCCAAAATAACCGGCACGGGTGTACTGGGTCTGACCATCTTCAGAAACGATAAAGTAGCCATTACCGTTAATCGCCAGATCCAGAGCATTGTCAGTGTAGTCAATATTACCCTGGGTGTGCTGTTGGAAAATACGCTCAACCAAGACACCGGACCCTACCGAGTTCTTGCCGGTTCCTAAAACAGCCGATGCATAAACATCGCCAAATTCAGCGCGGGATTGCTTAAAACCCACTGTGCTGGCATTGGAGATATTGTTACCCGTTACACTCAGATCCATTTGCGCGCCGCGCAGACCGGATAGACCAATATTAAAACTCATAGTAGCGCTCCCCTGCTTGGAATTAGTTGATTACTTTAACTTCGCGCAAGGGCACAGCATCGCCCAAGCCACTGATATTAAGCATGATCTCACCCCGCTCACCGGCGTTCAGAGCCACACTATCCACGTTGCGACCCAGGTAGAGATCTACCTGCTCGTTGACGCCATCGCGGGTAGCATAAGCTCGGAATTGATAATTACCGGGCGGGAAAGGCTGACCTTCCGTATCCAGACCATCCCATTCAAAAGCCACATCACCCTTCTCGCGAGAACCCAGAGTGATATCGCCGATGTACTCACCTTCTGCCGTGTAGGCTGCCACAAACACATTGGAGGCAGAATCCTGCAGCTCAATAGTGCCCTTAACAGACTTGCCTTCTTCCAGCTGGGTAGAATTGGCCAACACCTGTACAGAGCGACCCACCAGCGTGGAAGCCTGAAGCGCCTGAGTGGACTGCAACTGGCTGGTAAAGCCTTCCAGACTGGAAGACATATTGGTGATACCTTCCAAAGAAGAAAACTGCGCCAGCTGAGCAATGTACTCGGTATTGTCTGTTGGCTTCAGCGGGTCCTGATTCTCCATCTGGGTAATCAGCAGTTTCATGAACTCGTCTTTGCCCAGCTCATTACTACCCTGCGTTTTACTTGCTTCGCGCTGTCGGTTTTCTACCTGAAGGCTTTGGTAGAAGTCAGTTTTTTCAATACTCATAGCTAGGATCTCAAGTATTAATTGCTTTTGCCGCTTACGGCACCGGGCGGCAAGTTGTTGCCGCCTGCATTCAAATCAGCCTCAGGCACCCTGACCCAGGGTCAGCACACGCTGCATCATCTGCTTGCTGGTATTCATGACTTCCACATTGGTCTGGAAAGACCGGGAAGCAGCCAGCATGTCAGTCATTTCCTCCACCACATTGACGTTGGGGTAGAAAACATAACCTTCTTCATTAGCCATGGGGTGATTGGGCTCATGGCGCATCTGCAGCTCCTGGTTGCTTTCCACAATACCCAGAACATTGACGCCCTCACCGGCCACATCACGAGGATTAAAACTGGTTGTAGGATTCTGGAAACCGTATTCATCGGTAATGCCCTGCTTGTAACGCTCCAGCATGGGGGCAAAAACCGGCTTACGAGCCCGGTAGGTCTCTTCCACAGAAGAACTCACACTCTGGGCGTTAGCCAGGTTGGAGGCGGTCGTGTTCAGCCGCACGCTTTGTGCGTTCATGCCGCTGCCAGCAATATGAAAAATATTATTCAGTGACATCAGCTAGACTCCTATTGGTTCTTCATGGCTTTAGTCAAGCCGGAAAACTTGCTGTTCAAAAAGGTGAAGCTGGCTTGAAAGTCCATGGCATTCTGGGAAAATTCAGCCTGCTCGATATCCGCTTCAACGGTGTTGCCATCAATGGCTGGCTGATGAGGAATCCGGAACTTCAATGCCGAGTCAACTAGAACCCCTTCGGCAGGGATGTGCCGATTTTGGGTGCGCTCCAACTGCATACGCTCGCGGTTTTCATACTCGCCCTGCAGAATACCCTTGAAATCCAAATCGCGAGCTTTGTAGCCCGGCGTATCACTGTTGGCCAGGTTGTTGGCCAGGATTTCTGCCCGCTGGCTACGCACATTCAAAGCATCAGCATGAATACCCAGAGCATTGTTGAAGTTGATTGACATGGCGTCCTCCGAATTTCTTTGCTTTATAGCATTCAATTAACGTGCCACAAATAAAATATCCTTTAATATCACTGATCTACACAAAATCTTGTTTAGCTAATGCATTTTTCAAAGCGGGGGTGGCCGGTCAGGCGGCAAAAGTCTGCCGCCTGCATTGCAGGGTGATTTTTTATCCACCCTGCCTCCACGACTGGAGATAGGCTTGGTCTGTCTAATCAGGATGCTTTACTATTACCCTGATCCGATCAGAATTCAGAAAATATCCAAACAACCATGCAAGCACGCAAAAAACTGCTCTATAAGCTCCTTTATCTACTTCAGCAACGTCTGGACCAACAAGGCCACTGGCAGGTCAGCCAACCTGCGCCTCAGGCTTTTGAAAGCCAAGAACCCTTTTGCGTCGATTCCATGACGCTGCAACAGTGGCTGAGATATATTTTTGTACCCAGAATGCAGGCTCTACTGGAATCACCCACGCAATTACCCGGCGAGTGCGCCATCACCCCCCAGGTAGAAATGCAAATCGAAACCGCCAACCTTTCCGAGATCACCGAAGTCACCCAGGCGATCGATCAGCTGATCAGTGAAGGCAAGGTTCCGCCGACACAACTCTTGCGACAAGCGTAAGACCGAACACAGGAATAAGTACCCATGATTGAAGCCGTCTGGATCGTTTTCGCCTTTGTACTGGGATTGGGGGTTCAACGCCTGGGCCTACCGCCCTTGGTAGGCTACCTGACTGCCGGTTTTGCCATAGCTGCATCCGGCGATTTTCTGAACCTGCCAGTGGAAAGTACGGATGCCTTGGGTCATCTGGCTCATCTGGGGGTACTCCTCCTCCTGTTCACTGTTGGCCTGAAACTCAAGATCAAGAGCCTCTTCAAGCCAGAAGTCATCGGCGGCGGTCTGCTTCACTTCGTAATCAGCTCAGCGATTTTTACAGCCGGTCTCTATCTGCTGCTGGAAGTCACTCTTTATACGGCACTGATGCTGGCCATCGCCCTGTCCTTCTCCAGTACGGTTCTGGCTGCCAAGGTACTGGAAAGCAAAAAGGAGTTAAGAGCCTTTCACGGGCGGGTCGCCATCGGCATCCTCATCATTCAGGACCTGATTGCCCTTTTCGTAATGAGCCTGGCCAGCGGCAAAACGCCTTCGGCCTGGGCCCTGATGGTCTTTGCTTTGCCCTTGTTACGCCCGTTGATCTACCGTCTGCTGGACATGAGCGGGCACGATGAACTGCTTGTTCTTCTGGGCCTGTTACTGGCCCTGGTGGGTGGCTATGGCTTCGAAAGTGTTGGGCTCAGTTCAGAACTGGGTGCCCTGGCCTTTGGTGCGCTGCTGGCCAATCATCCCCGGGCCCACGAACTTTCCAAAGCCCTCTGGAGTATCAAGGAAATCTTTCTGGTTGGCTTTTTCCTGCATATCGGCATTGATGGCCTCCCCGATCTCCAGGCCTGGACCTTCGCCCTGATCGCTCTGGTCGCCCTGCCCTTGAAAGGCATTCTTTTCTTCTTTCTGCTCAATGGCTTTAAACTCCGGGCACGCAGCTCATTTCTCAGCAGCCTGACTCTGGCCAACTACAGTGAATTCGGTCTGATCGTTGCCAGCGTGGTACTTCCGGAATGGCTGGTTCCCCTGGCCCTCACCGTGGCTCTTTCCTTCGTCGCCTCGGCCTTCCTCAATCGCATCGTCCATCAGCTCTATGAAAAATGGAGTCCCTTCCTGGTTCGCTTTGAACGCAAGGGCTTTCACCCGGACGAGCAGCCGCTGTATATCAAGGAGGAGGTACTGGTCATCGGTATGGGCCGCACAGGGACAGCAGCCTACATGCATCTGGCTGACAAAGGCTATTCGGTGGTGGGGCTGGATTCCGACCCCATGAAGGTGGAAACCCACTGCAATGCTGGCATGAATGTCGTCTTTGCCGATGCTGAAGACCTGATGCTCTGGAAACGCCTGGAGATGCCTCACCTCAAGTCAGTTATCCTGGCCGCCAATGATGTGGAAGCCAAGGTACTGGCGACCCGCAAACTGCGTGATGGCGGCTTCAAGGGGCTGATTATCGGCCACAGTCTCTACCCCGATCACGCCAAGGCCATTACCGATGCGGGTGCCGATTACACCCACCTCACCTTTGCTGAAACCGGCATAGGTCTGGCTGAGCACCTGATGCAGGAAAACAACCAGGAGCATCTGGTTAAAAGAGTGGAACAGCCCAGCTAGTCCAAGGGCTTGTCGGGCCGGTCACCCACTCGAGTAAAACGGGTAACCGGCTCTCCACTAGCATCCTCAACAAGCTCGCTAAAGCTCTTCTGTGGTCTGGCCCAGCAGGTGTGATCGCCATATAACTGGCGATAAATCACCAGGTACTCATCGGTTTCTGCGTGGCGGGCCAGATACAAAACCTCATAATCGCCACCCTTGAAGTGGCGATATATTCCGGGGCGAACCTCTGCGCTACTCATACCTCCCCTCCTAGGGTCCGGCAGTTCCGGCTCTTCGGGCAGGGCCTTGGTCAGCAGCCGTAGTGCGGTTATAGGTATAGGAAGCGACCTTACCCTCCTCATCATAGCGGACGACCAGATCACTGGTTTGGGCATCGGAAAAGAGGCTGTAGCGATAATAGCCGTAAGTCCAGGTCTGTTGGCCGCTTTCCAGCCCGACCCGCCAGGGAGCACCAAACAGCTCTTCCACTTCAGAACGAGTCGTTTCGCCCACTTCCAGCTGATTAACCTTGTGTTCGGCATAAGGCTGACCGACCGTGGCACAGCCATCCAGCAGCAGAACCAAGCCCAAGCCTACAAACAATGCTTTCATTTTCAGCATGAATAACCTCTTTGTCTTGTCTATCAGGGAGCTTGAATAAATCTGAAGTTTTCAAGCCTCTTTTTCAGTAAAGCATACATCTGCCGAATTAGGGAACCAGATGCAAAGTGTCTCAGCTTTAACCATGACTCAGTGCCCACTTTCTGGTAGCGTGAAGTCATTACATCCATGACAGAGGTGCAACCATGAAGTTTTCTGTACTGGTCGCTATTATTCCCGAAGAACTGGAACAACCCTGTACCGATGCCGCCAAGGAATTGGGTGCAGGCGGTATCACCGTCCTCTCCGGCCGGGGGATCAGCAACACCCCCAAAAAGACCCTCTTCGGCCTGTCTTTTGAAGGCGGACAAACGGTGTTGATGATGGTTCTGGAAAAAGGCCTCTCTCTGGAAGTGCTGAAATGCATTCAAAACCAGGTTATGCCGGACGGCCACAACTCCCGCGGGGTGGTTTTCACTCTGCCTCTGGAACACCTGGGCGGCATAGATCCGACCCAAATCGACCAATTTGAAGAATATCTGCGCGACAAGAACTAAGGGGATTCAAGATGCAAGCTAAGGACGTCATGGTTCGTGATGTGGTAACCATCTCACCCTTCGCCAAGTTACGCGAAGCCCTGGCCAAGATGAAACGCCACCGCCTCAAATCCCTGGTGGTCGAAAAACAAAATGATCAGGATGCCTGGGGACTGATTACCTACACCAACATTCTCAAACTGGTCATTGCCGAGGATGGTGATATCGACCTGCTGAATGTCTATGACGCCTGCGCCAAACCGGTCATTTCCGTCGGTGCCGATCTCGCGGTCAAGCATGTGGCAGCCATGATGGTACAAAGCCGGGTCAAGCGGGTGCTGGTGCTGGAAAACAATGAAATGCTCGGCCTGGTGGCCATGGATGACATCATTGATGTGCTCCTGGAAGACATCAACGAGGAAACCGAAAGCCAGGTATAGACCGAGAGAAACCAGGCCCTGCGAATGCAGGGCCAAGTGGGCTATTGGCGCATCAACAGCAGCGGGACAGAAGTTTTGCGTAACAGATTGGTGGTGGTGCTACCAACCAGGAACTGGCGAATGCGCGAATGCCCGTAGGCACCCATAATAATCAGATCCAGCTGCTGCTCTTCACGGTAAGCCAGCAGAGTTTCTTCCACTTCACCTGAACGAATCGCCGTTGTCACCTCCTGGTGTCCCTGCTCCTGCATTTCCTGCTGGGCCGCATCCAGCAACTGCTGGTTCTTATCCGTCTTCTCACCCACCATCAGTAAATGAAAAGGCAAGCCTTTGCACAGAGGGCTGCGAGCCATGATATAAAGCACCTTCTTGGCCGTGGCGCTGCCATCATAGGCCAGCAAAACCTTGCTAGGGCGGGTAAAACCGGGAGGCGTGATCAGGATTCGGCAACTCAGCGTGCGGATAACACTTTCCAGATTGCCACCGATTTCCTGGGCATCACCATGATCTTCACCCTGACGCCCCATCACCAGAATACGGGTATCTTCCTGCAGGTCAGCCAGGGTTTCGACAAAGTGACCATGGCGCTGACGGGTTTCCGGTGCCTCAACACCTGCAGCCTTGACTCTTTCTGCCGCCGCCTTGAGTTGCTGCTTACCCTGCTCCAGAGCCAGCTTGCTGCGCTTGGCATCCAGTTCGGCCAGCTCTTCAAGCAGATGGTCACGACTTCCCAGACCCAGATTACCGCTCATGTCCGTCTTGGCGGGATAGATGCTTTTATCCAGCACGTGCAAAAGAACCAGTGGACGGTTGACCTCCAGGCTCGCCCAGGCAGCAGCATCACATACCGCTTCAGCAGCCTGGGAGCCGTCTATGCATGCAAGTATCTGTTTCATTGTTTTAATGGCCTCCCATCAGTTTTTCAACTTCCTTGGGATCATCATGAACTCCAAAACGGTCAACCAGGGTGGCACTGGCTTCATTCAAGCCAACGACCTCCACTTCCGCGCCTTCACGCCTCAATTTGATGATCACCCGATCCAGGGACTCCACAGCGGTAATATCCCAGAAATGCGCCCTTGTCAGATCTATAACCACTTTATCAACCACTTCCTTGAAGTCAAAGGACTGCAGGAACTTGCTGGAAGAGGCAAAGAACACCTGACCCACCACCTGGTAGGTACGCTCACTGCCCTCGGCATTGATGGACTTCTTCACCTGCATGTAATGGCCGACCTTGTTGGCAAAGAAGAGCGCAGCCAGAAGCACCCCGACAAACACCCCTATGGCCAGGTTATGGGTTGCCACTACCACCGCGACGGTGGTCACCATGACAATATTGGTGGAAAGCGGGTGCTTTTTCAGATTAATAACTGAATCCCAACTGAAGGTACCGATAGAGACCATGATCATTACAGCCACCAGAGCTGCCATGGGAATCACTGACAACCAGTCCGCCAGGAAAACCACCAGAATCAGCAGAAAAACACCGGCAACCAGTGTGGAAAGGCGTGTACGACCACCGGATTTAACATTGATGATCGACTGGCCGATCATGGCACAACCGGCCATGCCACCAAAAAAGCCGGTGATGGTATTGGCCAGACCCTGACCCTTGCATTCACGGTTTTTGTCGCTCTTGGTATCGGTCAAATCATCCACAATCGTGGCTGTCATCATGGATTCCAGCAAACCCACCACCATCATCATGATCGAATAGGGCAGGATAATCAGCAGGGTTTCCAGATTCAGCGGCACCTCGGGCCAGAGGAAAACCGGCAGGGTATCCGGCAGTTCACCCATATCGCCTACCGTACGGATATCCACGCCCCAGACCAAAGCGACAGCAGTAATGGAAATAATACAAACCAGCGGAGAAGGCAGCAGCTTGCCGATTACAGGTACATAGGGGAAGAGATAAATAATGCCCAGGCCCGCCAGGGTCAAAGCATAAACTGGCCAGGTCACATTGGTCAGTTCAGGCAGCTGAGCCATAAAAATCAGAATGGCCAGGGCATTCACAAAGCCGGTAACCACTGAGCGGGAAACAAAACGCATCAGATTGCCCAGTTTCAGATAACCGGCAAGGATTTGCAGCAAACCCGTCAATACGGTGGCGGCCAGCAAATACTGCAGCCCGTGATCTTTCACCAGGGTCACCATCAATAGCGCCATGGCACCTGTGGCTGCTGAAATCATACCGGGACGCCCCCCGGCAAAAGCCGTGACCACGGCAATACAGAAAGAAGCGTAAAGCCCCACCTTGGGGTCCACTCCGGCAATGATGGAAAAGGCAATCGCTTCGGGAACCAGCGCCAGCGCGACTACGATACCGGCCAGAAAATCGCCACGTAGATTGGAAAACCAGTTGTACTTAATAGACTGGATCATGAACATCTCATTTCATTTGATTGAAAAACATCCCGCTCCCCGGGAATACCGAGGCTAGTTGTTGTTTTTTGTGCAGGTACGAATACAAGAGGAGCGTCACCCTGAATCAGGGTTTGCAAGAGGCACGCCAACCGGCCCCCTGATAAAAAAAGCAGCAAAATGCCTGGAAAAACGCCCATCTTTGGCAGGTTTGAAAAGCCGCGCAGTTTACCATACCCGCCTGCAAATTCCACGCAGCTTGAACAGGAACCCGCGAGTCAACTTTACCGCTTGCCAAGTGCGGTAATTTGTCGCACTATTTGCCGCAATTTGATCCCGGCGATCCAACCGATTTCTACAGGCCACAGCCATGTATCCCCTTTACCTATCGCAATTATCTAAAAAACTAAAAAAGGAAACCCACCATGACTGCTTCCCTGACGCAGGGTTTGCTCAAGAACTTTCTCGGCAACGCCCCCTACTGGTACAAATACCTGATCCTCCTGTTTTTGATCATTAACCCCATCATGCACTGGTTGCCTGGCCCCTGGTCGGCCGTGGCTGGCTGGGCATTGTTGGCACAATTTATTTTTACCCTGGCCATGGCGCTCAAGTGCTACCCACTGCTGCCGGGTGGTCTGCTGGCTCTGGAGGCAGTCGCCTTGGGATTGACCACGCCGGATATGGTGCTGGAAGAGGTCAGGCATAACCTGGAAGTTATCCTGCTGCTGATGTTCATGGTGGCCGGGATCTACTTCATGAAGCAGCTACTGCTTTTCACCTTCACCAAGATCCTCATTGGCGTGCGCTCCAAATCCCTGCTATCCCTGATTTTCTGTATCAGCGCCGCACTTCTGTCAGCTTTTCTTGATGCTCTTACCGTAACGGCCGTGATCATCTCCATTGCCGTCGGCTTCTACTCGGTTTATCACCGCGTGGCTTCGGGTCAGGAATACCACAATCATGGCCACGACCATGGCAATGATCTGACGATCCTTGAAGCCCAACGCGAAGACCTGGTGCAGTTCCGTGGTTTCTTGCGCTCACTGCTGATGCATGGAGCCATAGGCACGGCCCTTGGCGGGGTAGCCACCCTCGTGGGCGAGCCGCAAAACCTGCTGATCGCCAAGGAAGCCAGCTGGGGATTCAAGGAGTTCTTTTTCAGGGTCGCACCCGTGAGCATGCCGGTACTGGCGGCCGGTCTGACGACCTGTCTGCTGCTGGAGAAGATCAAACCCCTGGGACGGGCTTTTGGCTATGCCGGTCGCCTCCCCGCAAGGGTTAGAAGTATTCTGGAAGACTTTGACCGCTACCAGACAGAGGCACGTACACCCAGAGAAACGGCTCAATTGCTGGTTCAAGCCGTGGTAGCTGTCTTTCTGGTTTTTGCTCTGGCGCTGCATCTGGCCGAGGTGGGTTTGATTGGACTGGCGGTCATCGTGCTCTTGACCAGCCTTAACGGGATTAACGAAGAACACCAGATCGGCAAGGCCTTTCAGGAAGCCCTGCCCTTTACTGCTCTGCTGGTGGTCTTCTTCACCATCGTGGCCGTCATTCACAGTCAGCATCTTTTCCAGCCATTCATTGAGCTGGTCTTGAGCCAGCCCGTGGAGAAGCAACCAGGCATGCTGTTTTTTGCCAATGGCATTCTTTCTGCCATTTCCGACAATGTGTTTGTAGCAACGATTTACATCAGTGAAGTAAAAGCCGCTCTTATGAACGGCAGCATCAGCCAGGCGCATTTTGAAGATCTGGCAGTGGCGATCAATACCGGCACCAACCTGCCCAGTGTCGCCACGCCCAATGGTCAGGCGGCCTTTTTGTTCCTGCTGACCTCAGCCATAGCCCCGCTGATCCGCCTGTCCTACGGCCGCATGGTACTCATGGCACTGCCCTATACACTGGTCATGAGTGGTGTCGGCTTCTGGGCGGTCACCCACTGGTTGTAAGCTTAAAAATGTAGGTGCTCATCGATAAAAAAACGGCCACCCTAACAGGTGGCCGTTTTTCTCAAAGGCTTTTAAAGAGTCTCTGATTCCCGTGATAAGCGTCGACTAAAGCTGAATTCCTTCCTGGTGAATCCTTGCACTTTCCACATCCCTGGTAATCACTACGCAATAGCTGGGCAGAGATTTCTTAATCCTTGGAGGGTGCCTTGCAGGTTTTAATACCAAAAGGCAGGTAGGCTGGGCAGGTTCCCACCAGACCGGTCAGCAAGGGAACCACGCCGATCCAGCCCCAGACGCCGATTGTGCCGGTGAGGGTCAGTGCCAGCAAGACAACACCAGCCAGAATACGGATGATCCGATCAATACCACCTACATTCTTAATCATGTTCGACCTCCTTAAAGGTTCGCTATTAACAACCGCTAAATTAGTGGCTTATCTGCATTTTGCAGCGCACAGCAAAGAGAAGCAATAGTGGTTAGAATCTAATAACAAAAAACAATAACAAGGATAGGCATGTGGAATTTTTAAGGCGACACCCTCTGGCCACCATCGTCCTGGCCCAGTTATTGGGAACCTCCCTCTGGTTCAGCATCAACGGCGTGGCCCAGAGCCTTGCGCAAACAAGCGGCTTGACCGAAGCCGGCCTGGGGCAACTAACCCTGGCCGTACAGATGGGGTTTATCTGCGGCACCCTGCTGTTAGCCACCAGCGGACTGGCCGATCGCTTTCCCGCCAGTCGCATCTTTGCCCTGGCAGCCTTCTTGGGTGCCCTGATCAATGCCGTTTTCATTTTGGGTAGCAGTCATTTCCCCCTGGCCTGGGGGCTAAGATTCATAACCGGTCTCTGCCTGGCAGGCATCTACCCGCTGGGCATGAAACTGGTCGTCAGCTGGACGCCGCAATATGCCGGTCGTGCGCTCGGCTGGCTGGTTGGCATGCTAACGCTGGGCACTGCCCTGCCGCATTTTCTTCGAGCCATCACCCCGCAACTGGTTTGGCAGTACCCCCTGCTGCTGTCTTCGCTCTTGGCGTTGGTTGCCGGACTGCTGATTTATCTTCTCGGTGAAGGGCGGGAGTTACCGGCCAGGGCGGCCAAGGGGTCGCCGTTCCAGGGGTTGGCTGCTTGGCGGGAAGCCACCTTCCGGCGTATCAGCCTGGGCTATTTCGGCCACTGCTGGGAACTCTATGCTTTCTGGACACTCACGCCTTTTTTGGTGACAAGAGAAATTCAACGCCTGGGCTGGGATGGCTTACTGACCAGCGGCCTTTCCTTTGTGATCATTGGGCTGGGGTTGGCGGGATGCGTCTGGGGCGGCTCTTTAAGTCGCCGCCTGGGTAGCCTTAAGGTGGCCCGGGCCATGCTGCTGGTCTCGGGCAGTTTGTGTCTGATCTATCCTTTTGCCGGCCAGCTACCGCCGCTGGTTTTACTCGGTCTGCTGGCTGTCTGGGGCTTTACCGTGATTGCCGATTCCCCCCAGTTTTCTGCCCTGGCTTCGGCCAATGCACCACGCGAACACCTGGGCTCTGCTTTGGCCATGATGAATGCCATCGGTTTCAGTCTGACCCTGCCTTCCATCGCACTGGCAACCTGGCTGTGGCAGGACTGGCAACTGGCTTCTTTGCTGATCCTGCTACCCGGCCCACTGGTTGGCCTCTGGGCCTGTGGACGCATCGACACCCAGCGCCTGGCGGAAATCTGACCGGCTAATGGCCGGGGGCCTGACTGGTGGGTAAATCGCGACTGATTACCCAGCCTCGGGCATCCAAAGGAACACGCAACACCAGACCCAGGCGGGAATCCTGATAGTCGGGTGCAAAGGCCTGCTGGAAGTAACCGCCGACCAACAGATGCGGGGCAACCCGATAGCTACCTTCCAGCAAGAGGTCACCCCCCAGACCGTTATTTTCGGTATCTCCGGAAACGCCCTCTTCAGTACTGGCATTCCAGGACAACTGCGCCTGGGAAGCCAGCTGCCAGTTTTGTTTTTCCAGCGTCAGCAGTTGTAGCTGCACACCGGCCCGCCAGTAAGTCTGGGGACTGAAATAGCCACCTTCCTGCACAGCAAAGCCACTCAGGTTTTTATCCCACTGACTGTACTCCACAAAGGGCCCCAGGCGCAGATAATCGAGTCGATCTCCCGGTAATAGCTGGGGACGATTCCAGCTTAAATCCAGGCGTAGATTCTGGTGAGGGTTAGCCGCGACCCTTTCACCGGTCACTTCCCCCCAACTACCGCTTACAGCCAGACTGGTGGTAGCGGGCAGAGAGAAAACACCCAGCAGGGAAATACCCTGATCAGCTAGAGTTCCCCAACTGGAAGAATCCGCCGGATCCACGGCTCCGTGAAGGGACAGAAGACTATCACTGACTTCCTGGCGGAAAAGACGGGCTGATAGAAAACCAAAGGCCGGGAACAAATCCGTTTTCAGGCTGGCATAAAGCTGACCGGAAGCCGCCTCAGTGGCGTGAAGGCTGCGTAGACTGGCTTGCAGATTAAAGGTCGCCTCTTCCTGGCGCAGACTGATCTCGGGCGAATAAGCCAGGTTATCAGCCAGTGCACGCGTTTGATTGGCTGCCGTCAGGCTGCCACTACCAAAACGACTGCCTGCCGGGGGAAGGCCTGAGTCCACATGATCACCCAGTAGGCGCACACCCAGACGCCAGTCTTTCCAGAGACGGGAAGCCCCCAGATAACCCTGAAGTCTTTGCAGGCGGGTGGTGCCGGTATCCCCGGCCTTGGCACGGAAATGCAGGCCTGATGAGAGGATCCAATCAGCCCCGGCTCCGGTTTCCCCATTCAAACGGGTCGCTAAATCAAATTGCTTGCGTGCCCAGGCCAGGGCAGCGACCTGCTGGCGGCTGGCAGCCCTGAGCAAGGGATGACGTTCACGGGCTACGGCCCAGGCTTGAGGCTGACCTAAACGCTGAAGAGTGTATTCCAGCGCTTCGGCCAGATCCGTCGAGGCAGGAGAAGCCAGCAGTAGACGATCAAAACCCTGGCGGGCCAGTTCATAATCACCGGCATCATAAGCCTGCCAAGCCAGCTGAACCTCCAGGTTATAGCAGGCTTCACGCAGGCGTTGCGACTTTTCCCGGTGCAAACAAGCCAGATCCCGGGCTTCATCCAATCGCTGCAGACGCTGCAGCGCCAGATAACGGCCAAAGAGTTCGCTTTCGCGGGGTTCGGCCTGGGCAAACAGCAGATAGGCCTGCTGCCATTTTTCCTGATCAAAGGCCTGCCAGCCCAGCTCGGCATAAATGCCTTCCCGACCCCAGGTATAACTTTGGCGGGCAGCTTCAAGAAGCTCATCACTCTGTTCATTCGCCAGGGCGACCAGCGCCAGTTGGTAATAGGCAGTAGCCAGACCATCACTGACGGGGGCGGAAGCTTGCAAGCGGCCTGCTTGCAGGAAACGATCACGCGCCAGCAGAGGCTCACTGCGCTCCAGATGGATCCAGCCCAACAGCAGGAGATGATCGCTTCTTTCGCGGGTAAGAGCCTGACGCCCCAGATCATTTAAGTGTGCGGACTCCACTCGATCCAGTTCATTCGCTGCCAGGCTGGCCAGACGCCCCATGGCAAGCAGATAGGGATCAGGTGGCGGCCCCTCGGGCGTGGTTGCCGACGGCCGGTTGGCCCGTGCAAAGGCTGCTTGTAGATCAGCGGGTGTCTGCCAACCCGGATTTTCCTGGCGTAGACGCAGCCATTCGGCCCGGGCAGCACTCAGCCGCCCCTGCCTGAGGTGATACCAAATGCCCGTGGTATCCACTTGCTGATTTTCCGGCGGCTGGGCCTGCGGCTGTTCGGGACGCAGGTAATAATCGGCCGAAACCTCACGCTCATTGGTTTCAGGATGCTGTTGATGTTCCAGCAAATCCGGTTGTGAAGCCAGTACTTCGGCCGCCAGCAGCAGACTGCCAAACAGCAGCAGCAAACGGGTAAAGGCTGTCATGGGTGGCTCTCCTGCTGCTTGTCTGCCAGGGCCAATTGACTCAACAAAAACAGACTCCAGGCATAGTAACCGCTGGTGGCATCCGGGCGAATCAAGTCTTCAGCGGCTAACCCCTGCCCCTGGGACAAGGCTGTCACCACCTGGGAAACCGCCTGCATGCCCCGACTCCAGGCATAGTCGGCCTGCTCTTCACCGCTGAGACTGATCCAGGCCGGTGGTGGTGAGTGGTTTTGCCAAAAAGTCAGATAGGGTTCTGCTTCCTGTTCACTGATGCCCTCTTGCGACCAGGCCAGATGCAAAGGGACTCTCACTGCATCAAAACCGTAACGCCAGGGAAAGAGGCTGGAAGCCTGCCACTCGCCTTCAACCAGGGCAACCCAATCCGGCGCCAGTCCCGAAGTCAGGGAAGCCATTTTACGAAGATCGGTTCGACTCTGCTCGGCCAATTGCTGCCAGGCTTGCTCGGGGAAGGCTTTAGCCAGGGCGTCCAAAGCAGGGAAGACCCAGTAGGAAGGATTGAGAGTTACAGCCTCGCCCTGGATGAAGCCCAGCTCACCCGGCAAGAGCAACAGCTGTCCCTGATGTTGCAGCAGCAATTTATCGCTGGCTGCCCTGGCAATACGATCCGCCGCTTCCCGATATTCATCCACCTGCCAGCGATCGGCTGCTCGCAAAAGAGCCCAGGCAATCAAAATTTCGGCATCACTGGCATTGTTAGGATCACTGATGCAGGAAGCATCCTTTTCAGGACAGGGAGAATACTTCCAGGAAAAAAGACCGTCTTGCCGTTGCAACTGGGTTTGGGTCCATTGCCAGATGCGCTCGAAAGCTTGACGATCATCGGCAGCTTGGGCAAAGAGAAGGCCGTAACCCTGGCCTTCACTATGGGAAATACCCCCGTTATCCCGGTCGACCACCCGACCGGAAGCCTCGACAAACTGCTCAGAAAAAGCCTGCCAGGTGTCGGCCTGAAGCCTTGGAGGAAGGGGTTCCGGTTGCTGTTGCAACAACCAGAAACCGGCCACCAGTGCAACGACCACCACTCCGGCAAACAGCCCTTTCATTATTCAGCCTCCAGTTCTTTCCTGCGTTTACCCAGCAGTTTGACCGCAAGCAGAGTGAAAGCCAAGAGGACCACCAGTACCCCACCCAACCAGTACCAGGGGTTGTTGGACAGGATTAGACGCAGCTTCATCCAGGTATCCTTTTCGCCCAGTTCATAGCGGTTGGCAACCTGAAGATGAGCTATCTGATCAGGATCTTCTTCCCAGATAAACAGATCGCCCTGCAGCTGCGACCAGAAGGGTGAAGTAACCAGGGTCAGCAGGCGCTCATGCAAAAGTGACTCGGTTTCCGCAGTAACCAGGGTCAGGGTCGCCTTCTCTTCGCTGTAGGGGTTGGCAAAAGCGACCAGCACACCCAAATCACCCAGGCCGCTGCGTTGATGGACCTGACCACTCAGGCGGCTGGCGGAAATTGCTTCCGGGGAAGCCTGAAAGAGAGAAACCTCATCCTGGTTCAGGCGTGCACGCAAATCATTCAAGGCCGGATAAGGCCAACGCTGAGTCCGTCCCAGAGACAAATCCCAGGTAGAAAAGAGATCATCGGGCAGGCTCGCCGGGGTACCCAGCATCAAGGCATGACCCGAAGGCTGACCACCGACTTTTAGCTGCAGGTTTTCCAGGGGGGCACCGGCTGCTTGAGCCAAGCGACCCACCAGCGTCAAGGCACCGGCAGTCAAATCGGAAGAAGAGAGGATGACTTCACTGGGTGTTTTATAACCGGAAGCAACATAGGGAAAACCGGTATTGGCAAAGAGTGTCAGGTTAGGCTGAACACTGACTTCAGCGGCATCCGGCAAGATCACCCGAGACGTATCCTGCATCTGGAAAACCAGATGGGTTCCGGGAATACCGGCACATTCACCCACCACCAGCTCAGGTCTCAGGGTGACATCAAAATCCAGCGTATTGATGCCGGGATTGAGTTTACGAATAGGAATACGAATCCGGTAATTGCGGAAGGCACTACCGCCGGGTTGATCCAATAGAAGACCGTGAACATACTCGCCGTTAACCAGGACATTCATAACCGAACCGGGTCCCATGCCTGCGCCATAACCAAAGTCCAGCTGCAGCTCCAGGTGTTCTGATTCCACCGCATAGTAATCAGCTGGCAAGGGCAGATTTACACGAATCCGCCTGCTGCCCATATCCTGGAAGGTGGCTGTTGGCTGCTGCAGATCAGCAAAGCTATAACTGCTTGCCGGGTGTAAAAAGCGGCCACTGGCCTGGGGTAACTGATCATTCTGCTGCAAACGCTCCAGCAGGGTGATTTCACCCACCGGGTTAAAGCGATCATCCATTTCCTGCAGTAGACGTGCAGCCTGCAGCACTTCTTCTTCATCGCGACCACTGACCAACAGGCGCACCCCGCCGGGCACCAGCACCTCACCCTCCTGATCCACCAGGGGTTGAACCTTCTGCAGGCGCAGATAAGGACCACGAATCAAATCGATTTCAGCAGGCGTCATGATTGAGTGCAGTTGCTCGCGAGTTGCCAACAGCAGATGAAACGGCTCGGAAGTTTCCAGGTAGGAGATAGCCTCGCGTGGGTCCAGCTGCAGTTCGGTTTCCTCGATAGCCAGCATATAAGGAGTACGATCCTTCATCCAGGCCTGATGACGGATTTCCAGACTGGTATAGTCGCGTCTTAGCGCCAGCGCCTGAGCCGCCAAGGGAAGCGCCTCGCGATAGACCCGCGAAGCGGTATTCACAGAACCATCCAGATCGGGTGCCGTCACCAGCAGGGCCTCTTCCAGACCGCCGATACCAGGAGAAAAGAGATTGGAAAGATCGGCCAGGGTCAGTTCACTGGAAGTACCGGTATGAGTGAGTTCCAGATGGGAGTGATAAAGATCCAGCTCTGTCCAGAGTTCCGGTGCCGTGGCATCTTCACAGCTATTGGTGTAGTGCTGATTGACGGCCAGAGTCAGCTTGTTGAAGCCTTTGCGCCAGAGTTCAGCCGGCAGACGCACACGGGCATCGGAAATGGGCTGTTTGGAATCAAAGGGAATCTGCGCCAGGGTGGTCTCGTTGAAGCGAACCAGCAAAAAAGAGCGTTCATCTTGCAGGGCAATGGAGTTGACCAGGCGCAGACTTAACACCGCATCCTGGATATCCCGGGTTTCAGCCAGGGGAAAGAAAAGCTCTCGCTGCTCGGTCACGCCATACAGACGCACCGGCCCGGCCTGCGCAGAAAAGTCCGACAGGCGCATGACTTCCGTCTTGGCCGCCTGCAAATCAGCTTGGGCAGTGACTGCCTGACCCAGAAGAAGTACCACCAGTAAGAGCCAGCCCAGCTGTCTGACGGCTAATCCTGAAGCGGCATGAGTAAGAGAAGTCATAGTTTTCTCCATTGAATGACCCGTCAGCCTTCAGGCTGCCAGTTGTTTTTTATGTTTTTTAAATAAATGCTGGTAACGCTGCACAATCAGAACCCGGAAGTGTGCACGTACCGGAACCCAGATCAGGCTTAAAACAATTCGTAAAGCCCGCATAAAGCTGATTGGACGGGCGCGCCGGTTCTGGAAATACAACCAGCGAGCACTATCGGCAAAACTCAATGCCACCAGATCGTTCATCTGGGTGGAGTTCTCGGGAACAAACTCAACACCCAGCTCTTCTCCCCTAGGGTCGGGAAAGACCGCACGTATGACCAGAGGCAGATGTATCCAGCGTTCCAGTACCGGTGACCAGAAGTCCAGCTGATATTGCTGTCCCACCTGCAAACCCAGAGATGTATCCAGCCTCAGGCGACTGCCATTGGCAGAGATATCCAGAAGTTTGCAAGCCAGAGCCTGATCATCACCCAGTCGCAGCCGCCCCTCTTCCTTGATCGGCAAACGCGGTGCCACCCGCTTCTGGCGACGCTCCAGCAAGGCTCCCAAAGCAGCAAAAACCGTCAGAAAGTTAAACAGGTTCCAGAGCAGCACCACGGTAGTTAGATCTCGGGTCAGAGGCTCCGCCCAAAAACGGTAAGCCCCGGTAAAGAAGCCAAGAATCAAGAGGGCAAAGAGGACATAAAAGGGTTTGGCCAAAGGAGAGACAAACTCCTCATCCAGCGTATCCCCCTTGGGTGTCACCATAAACGAAGGCTTGCGGGGGTTGATAAACACCTTGACGATGGCCACCAGGGAGAAAACGCATTGCATGATTTCGTAGAGTTCGGAAATCAGGGGCCAACGGGTGCGACCAAACAGGAAGGAGGAAACCATGTAGGTGCCGATGATATGCGGAAGCGTGAAGGCGAGTATCTCCATAAAAGAGGCGTTATAAACCTGCATGCCAAAATACAGGTAAGCCAGCGGAGACAGCAGAAAGATGCTGCGCGCAAAAGGGAACATCCAGAAAAGAATGGAACTCATGTAGCCCACACGCTGATGCCATTTCAGGCCGGGAGCCTTATAAGGCTTTTTCAGCAGCAGGATCTGTGTCATCCCCTGAGCCCAACGCATGCGCTGGGTCACAAAACCGGTAAAGGTTTCCGGTGCCAGACCGGCCACCATGGGGCGATCCACATACACGGAGCGATACCCCTTGCTGTGTAGATCGAAAGCCGTTTCGCAGTCTTCGGTAATGGAATCCCCGGCCAGACCACCCACTTCATCCAGATGTTTGCGCCTGAGCACTGCAGCAGAACCACAGAAGAAGGAAGCCTCCCAGAAATCCAGACCTCTCTGAATGGTTTGATAGAACATATCGTTTTCAGAGGGCATGCGACTGAAAGATTGCAACAGATTGCGGTCAACCGGGTCAGGATTGATCATAAAGTGGGGAGTCTGAACCAGAAAGATGTCGTCATGGCGCACAAACCAGGGAACGGTGTGATCCAGGAAATCCACGGTCGGCACATGGTCGGCATCCAGTACCACCACCAGATCCCCCTCAACAAATTGCAGGGCGTGGTTCAGATTACCAGCCTTGGCTTTTTCGTTGCGTGGGCGCGTCAGATAACGGCAACCCAGACGCTGACACAGAGCTTGCAATTCCGCCCTGCGTTGACGGGCTGCTGCAGCGACCTGCGCATTATCAGAGTTAACCTTCTGATCCGTACCGCCATCATCCAACAGATGAACGTTCAGCTTTTCGGCAGGATACTGCATCATCAGGGCAGCTCTCAGCGTGGTTTCCAGAAGTTCTGCATCTTCATTATAGGAAGGAACCAGGACATCAACGCTAGGCAAATCCGTGCCCTCGGGTAGATCCTTAAGGCTCAATAAGGGCCGCTTGAGTGGCACGGCATTGATAATGCAGCCCAGGACATGAATACAGGAGGAATAGATTTCGGCAGTAAAAAGCAAAAGGACAACGATCAGCGTCATCCAGTCCACCGCAGAGAGGGTATAGATACCGCGCCAGGATAGGTAACGCAGGGTCAGAAAGCAGCCCAGAACCAGAACCAGAATCCGGGCAAAATCTCCCCAGCGGGAGCTTTCACGAAAGGATTCACAGACCCACATCAAGCACAGCAGAGTGACCGCCGAGAGCAGCTGTCCCAGCGAGTCCATGGGCATAACAACTGCCAGCCCGGCCGCTGCCAGCAAAGCCAGAATAACAAAAACCAACAGGCGGCCAGGCTGCTTAATCATAGACAGGAACCTGATGCTGGGCAGCCTCACCATCAAGACAGGCGACCAGCTCCGGATGGGCTGCATTGGTTTGCAAACGCCGACCTTCTTCATCAACTTGAAGACCGGCATAAAAGAAACGGCGAGCCAGATCATTTTTCTTTTTGCGTGCCCGGCGCAGGAAATGACTGACCCAAGGCAATACCAACAGCATGACAGGTAACAGGAAAGCTGGAACATTCACCCAGAAATCCGTATGAGGCGCCATGCGCATCATGAAAAACAAATTCAAAATGGCAACCAGCACCCCGCCTACCAGGAGGGATTTAAGAAATTGTAAACGTTGATGGCGCTCAACCAGCCCTCTGTAAATATGGAGCTGTTGCAGCCAATAGAGATTGTCTCCGCTCGCCTTAATCATCAGTAACGCCTCGCAACTATTTTGTTACATCAGGTTACTACAGGCGCAGAGAAAAAGATAGATACAAGACTTAACAATCAATTAATGCAAGCTTTACCTGTTATCAATGGAAGAAGCCTGTAACAGACTCCAGAAAAAACTTAAAAATAAATTAATAATTAACAACTTATAAATAGACAATCCGCTGAATAAGTGCCAAAACAAAAAACCGAACACCGGTCTTCCCGGTTTTTTTGTCCTTGCAGACTGAGACTAATTGTTACATTTAAGCTTTAAAAACCCTTCATTTTAAAGGGTTAACCCATAAGATCTGTTTGATCTCAAGGCACAGAAGCACCTATCTCGCTTCTGTCGCTGACATGAAGTCAGCCCAGGGGATGATCAGTTAACAACGCAGCCGGTAGCCCTTCTTGGGCATGTTTTGAATCATCTGCTTATCGCCCAGCTTGCGCCTGATCCGGTGAATCAATACAGCGATGGTTTCAGGTGAGGTTTCGCATTGTCCGCAGTCGAGCACATCCATCAACTTCATTTTACTGACGTAGACCCCCTCGGCTCTCAAGAGGGTCAGGAGTATCTTGTATTCGGCAGGCGTAAGATACACCTCTTCGCCATCGGACCCGAACAGGCTGCAGGTCTTTTCGGAAAAGGTCCAAGGCCCCAGCTCCCATTCTGCTTTCTGAATCGAAGCCGGTGCCTCTCCTCGCATGCGCGACATCCGCCCCAGGAAGTTTTTAACGCGAACCAGCAGCTCCTGGGTATCAAAGGGTTTGAAGATATAGTCATCGGCCCCCATTTCCAACGCGGCCAGACGGGTTTCGCGATCCGTTCGTCCGGAAACAACAAAAAGAGGAACATCACTTTGCAAACGCAGCTTACGCAAAAGCACCAGGCCATCTTCATCGACCAGGTTCAAATCCAGTAGAATCAGGTCATAACTGCGTTTCTTCCAGAGCGCAAAGAATTCATCAACTCCCTCGGCTTCATCAACAATAAAACCCTGGATCCGAAACACTTCAACCAGGACACTACGCAGGGTCATATCATCTTCAACTAGAATAATTCGCGATGGATCAGTCATTGCTTAACCTTCTTCTTGGGTTTTTAGGTAGGGTTAGGATAAAACCGGCATCCTGATGATCGGATTTGTACTCCAGCGAGCCACCCAGCTTGCAGGCTGCCGCTTTGGCCAGATGGAGTTTGCCGTCAGTTTTGTGTTCTTGTTGGCTTCGTGCTGTCACATCAACCGCAAGCGCCTGACTGGGAGTCGACACGGTCAGCAGCAGCTTGGCTTCATCGGCCTGGTAATTCAATGTGATTTCAGTATCCGCTGGCAGGCGAGCAACCAGAACCCCTACCAGATTTTGCAATAGCATTTGCAGGATTTCCGGGTCTGTTTCCACTTCACAGGCCTTAGAGCCCAGCAAAACCAGATATCTATTGTTATACATTCTGCGCAGGTTTTCCGTGAGCTGGAGCATCCAGGGCAGAAAATCAAGAGAGTGATTACTGGGATGCCAGTCGGCATCAGCCAGACGCTGGTCCCATATACTGGTATTCACCAAGGCAACCAGATCTTGTTGGGCGCCCCTTATTTTTTCCAGCCAACCTCTGCGTATCTTGATATCAGCTTCTCCCTGGATAGCAAAAAGCGTCAGGGCACCATCAATCACGGTCAAAGGCGTAGCAAACTCATTGGCCATACGACACAGAAAATCCTGTTGGGCTTTGCGGATTCGGCTTTCCTGTTTCAGGCTTTTGCTCAGATCACTCTGAAGCTGCAGATTCTTTTGATGGCTGGCCAACAACTGCTGATTGCGTTCCTGCAATTCCTGGGTTCGAGTGAATACCCTGACCTCCAGCTCCTGCGCATTGAGTCTTTGATTACGGGCAATCGTCTCCAGAATCATTAACTGCATGGCTAAAAGATGCACCAGGGTTCCCAGATAGATGGCATTTTCAGTCCAGAAATTATTGGGCAGCCAGGACTGCTCACGCAGGATGCGCAGGGTCACTCCCAGAGCCAGAACACCAAAAACCAGCAGATAGGCACTACCTAACCGGATTTCCCCGGTGACCAGTCGATAGATGGAGAAGACAACAGCAAAAGCGGTCAACAAGAGGATGTAGACCTGAATCCAGGAGGCAACCCACTGATAGTGATCCGCAAAGGTCAGCAACAAGCCGGTCGCACTCATCCCTCCCGTTAGCAACAAAAAACAACGCGCCATGGCAGGAAAATCCCTGCTCATTGCTGTCAGGCGTACTAACAGGCAAGCAAAGAAAATCAGGCTTAAGGAAACGGATGCTGAGGTCAACCAATCGGGCAAGCGTGACCAGGGCAGGGGCAGCAACCAAGCCAGGTAACCTGAATGTGCCAGCTGAAAAACCAGTTGGGTGAGCACATAGAGGGTATAAAAGGAATAGCTGCGATCGCGCAGGATATTGCTGTAAACCAAACCCAGCAAGGCCATCAAGGCCAGCACCCCGAGATAGGCTGACCAGTAGAAGTGCCTTTTTTGACTGGCTTCCAGAAAGGCATCCCTGTCTCTCAGGGTCAGGTCGGCAAACAGCGGGTTGGTTCCCGCCACTTGCAACAAAAAAGTTCTTTGTTCACCCGGCTGCAAGGTCAGGGGAAAAACCTGTTGCGGCAGATCCAGGGGCCGCTGGTCGGGCGAGAGCAAATCACCCGCCTGAAGCTGTTGCAACCGGCCCTGCTCATCAGTCCAATAGAGGCTTAGCCGGTCGGTAAATACTGGATCGACTTGCAGCCACCAGTCTTTTGGCTCACTAAAATGCGATGCCAGGGTAAAACTCAGCCAGTGGGTCTGACTACTAAATCCCCAGGCCGGACTGCCTGCCAGAGGAGTAAAGGCCTGCGCAGATGCCAGTAACTCCTCGGGGGAAAGGCCGCTATCTCTAGGCCCCTCGGCAAGATAGTTATCCAGTGAGCGGCTGGCATTCTGTCCGGGCGTTAGATGCATAACAACAGAAGCCTGCACCTGAAAGGCCAGCAAGAGTTGCAATAAAATACCCGCGACAAAAAAAACTAGCTTCACAGGAACACAGTCAACCGGGACCGCCTCCTTCGACGCTGGCAAGCTGCATGCGATAATGATTGCGTCCTTGTTGTTTGACGCTGTAAAGCAGCCGGTCCGCCTGGTTAACCAGCTCCGCAGGCGTTGCCATCAACCCCGGGGCCAGATGCACACCCCCCAGACTGGCAGTAATCACGCCGGGCGCCGGAGCCAGGGGATGCTCAAGATTCAGGTTTTGGATCAGACCACACAACTGCTGCATCAGTTTTTCCAACTCCGAGGGGGACACCTGCCTGAACACTATGGCAAATTCCTCCCCACCATAACGGGCAACCTGCCCTCCGCGAGGACTGACAAAATCCTTGATGGCTTTAGCCAGACTTTTGAGTACCTGATCGCCAGCCCAGTGCCCGCAGCTGTCGTTGTAGTCTTTAAAATAATCCACATCCAGCAGAACCAGGGACAGGGATAACCGGCCTGCGGCAGCCAACTGCAGGCCGGTCTGAAGACTGGCATCCAAGACACGACGATTGCCTATCCCCGTCAAGGCATCCTGACAGGAATCGCGGTGAAGCTGACGCACTCTTGCCGTAGCCTGTAAATGGTTACCGACTCTAAGCCTGAGTAGATCCGGAGGCACCGGTTTGTTGATAAAATCTATGGCTCCCAGACGCAGCCCCTTGCGCTCCTCGTGCAGGTCTTTGCGGGAGGTCAGGAAGATAACGGGAATATAAGCGGTTAAGGGATCTTTCTTCAGTTGCCTGCAGATTTGATAACCGCTCTTTCCCGGCAGAACGACATCCAGCAGAATAAGATCAGGTTGCAACTCAAGGGCCCAGGAGTGGGCATCCAGCCCTGTGCTAACCAGATGACAGTGACCTAGTCCTTCCAGCACGCATTCAATGACTCTGGCCAGCGTGGGGTCATCCTCCACCACCAGAATCTGAAAGTCTTGTGAAAGACAGGACGCATCCGGAGCCGGAAGCAAACTGTGGGCGACCATGCTGCTTTTCCTTTGCGTATTTAAACCTAACCGCAAAGCCTACACCCTTAACAAGCCGGGTTATTTAACAGCATCTTGAAGCTGTCTTAACAGCTTATATATGCGACTTACCATCCAGTAGCAAACGAGTAGAACCCGGCTGGGAGGTATCCAGACGTAAATTCATCTGCAGCACCTCGGCAATCAATTTGGCTGAATAGGTACCCAAACCGGTTCCCTGTTTCTTGCCGGAAGTGACAAACTTGTCAAAAAAGACAGGGCGTATCTCTTCGGGGACTTCACCGGCATTTTCCAGCAGCAATTGGTAGCCCTCTTCCAGTGGCTGCAAACGGATTTTAATGCAGCCTTCACGCGGCGAGGCCTCGCAGGCATTCTTGAGCAGGTTGGCAAGAAGGTTATAAGCCAGCAGTGGTTCGGTCATGATTGTCAGCGACTGCAAAGCAGAGGGGATCTCCAGCTGCAAATCCAGGTGTTTTTTACGAAAAGCCTGGGCCATTTCCCGGACCACCTGGTCGAGAAGGTCCGGCAGGCTTTCTTCCTGCAGTTCCGGCTCATAGGTTCCGTATTCAATTTTCAGCAGCACCAGCGACATCTCGATCATATTGAGCATGCGCCAGCCTGCCGCTTCCAGCATCTCCATAAACTCCTGCTGACGCTGGGTCAGGTTGTCGTATTCCTTAAACAGAGCGGGAATGCTGGTGATACTGCTGAGCGGCCCTTTTAAATCGTGGTGCATGATGCGCTCAACATCCTCGCGCATTCGTGCCGATTCCTTGAGGGCCTGATTCTGTTCTGCCAGTTGGCGGCGCGTCTCGTCCAGCGACAAGTGGGTGTTGATTCGGGTCAGCAGGATATCAGGATTAAGCGGCTTGGCAATATAATCCACAGCTCCCAGTTTCAAGCCCTGGGTTTCATCATCCGCACTGTCCAAAGCCGTCAGGAAAATCACCGGGATATCGCGGGTGGCATCACTGGCCTTCAGGTGCTGGCAGACTTCATAACCATCCATTTCCGGCATCATCACATCCAGCAGGATCAAATCGGGCCGCTGTTTTTCCGCAATCTTGAGGGCAATTTTGCCGTTAATTGCTGCTTTAACCTGATAGTGATCAGAAAGAAGGCTGGTCATGATATCCAGGTTTTCAGGGGCATCATCGACGACCAGGATCACCTTGGGTATAGGTTGGTTAGATTCAGTCATGGTAGTTAACTTCCGGGGTTGGGCTGTTGACGAGCCAATAGCTCCTCGGCCGCTTCAAAGTCATAGTCCGTCAGGTGATCCCTGATGCTTTCCAGGCAGGCTTGCCAGGAGGCAGGCAGAGGGCGTTCCAACAGCTCATCCACCTTTTTAACGGCCATCGCATCATAGTCTTCCAATTGCTGGTGCAAAACCTGCAAGGCTTGCTGCAATTCCTCTTCCGTCCAGCCGGTTTGCGACTGCGACGCCTGAGTGCGCTTGGATGCCAGCCAGGTCTGCAGATAATCCAGCAGGTTTTGCAACGCCTCAAGGGTTGGCTGAATCGTCTCCGGCGATAACTGCAGCCCCTGTTTGAGCTCTGCTTCCAGTTCTCCGGCCCGGCTATGCAGTCGATTGGCTCCCAGATTACCCGCCACCCCCTTGAGGGTATGTGCCTGACGCAGGGCTTCTTGCTGATCCTGCTTGGCCAGTGCCGCTTCCAGTCGTGTAGCAAAGCCTTCCTGACTGGTGACGAAACGCTCCAGCAGCCGACGATAGGCCTGACGATTGTCACCCAGACGTTTTAATCCCAGCGAGGTATCCAACTGCTGCCCCCACTTGGGAGGCAATTCAATTTCAGCTTCAGTGCTTGTCGTCATTTCTATTTCCGGTGGTAATTCACGTTGACCGGCCGGAATCCATTCAATTAAGGCTGTCATCAACAGATCCGGATCTATGGGTTTGTTGAGATGATCGTTCATGCCTGCATCCAGGCTTTTTTGACGATCTTCCAGAAGTGCATTGGCCGTCAGGGCAATAATCGGTATATCCGTCTGGTGAAGGACTTCACGAATATAGCGGGTAGCCTGGTAACCATCCATGACCGGCATTTGTATATCCATCAGCACGGCATCAAACTGCTGCTGCGCTAGCTGATCCACGGCTTCCTGACCATTATTGGCCAGTTGAACATGCAAACGTGCCTGACTCAGTAACTCGAAAGCCACCTGCTGGTTGATTTCGTTATCTTCGACCAGTAGGACTCTTGCTCCCTGAATAGCCTGGAGTTGCTCCTCTTCAAAAGAGCCGCCAGAACGCTGGCCCTGGCCCGATATGGGAGCAAACCCCAAGGCATCAACCAAAGAATCCAGCAGCAACGAAGGGTTCACGGGTTTCTGTAAAAAAGAAGACAGCTGCTCAGCCCCCGGCTCTGCTAGCACCTCTTCACGTGCAAAGGCAGAAACCAGAATGCAACGAGGTTTGTTGACCGGCAGCTCGGCCTGCATGATTTCCTGAATCAACTGTAAACCCGTCATCTGGGGCAGGGACATATCCACGAGCAACAGATCAAAAGGCTGACTGGCCGTTTGCAGGGCTTGCTTGGCCGCAGCCGGTGTCGAGACCACCTGGGTTGCAAAACCAAAGCTGTGCAAATAGCTGAAAAAGATATCCCGGGCCGCTTCATTATCATCGACCACCAACACCCGATAGCCTTCCAGTTGATGCTTGATGACCAACTCTTCAGGAGGCTTCTGGGTACTCGCCGCAGCTTCCAGCCGGATGGTAAAAATAAAGCGGCTACCCTTACCCGGCTCACTTTCCACGCGGATTTGCCCGCCCATCATTTCCACCAGCTGGCGGGTAATGGACAAGCCCAATCCGGTACCACCGTAACGACGGGTGGTTGAGGTATCCGCCTGGGAGAAGGACTGGAAGAGCTTGGCCTGCTCTGCTGCCGTCATGCCGATACCACTATCGGCAACCGTGAACTCCAGTTCCAGGTCTTCTTGATCCTGCTTAAGTTTGCGAACGGAGACAACGATTTCGCCTTCATCGGTGAACTTGATGCCATTGCCAACCAGGTTGATCAATACCTGACCAATACGCAGGGGATCACCTTTCAGGCCATAGGGAACATCGCTTTCCCGGTAAAACAGCAGTTCCAGCCCCTTGTTTCTTGCTGATTCAGCCACCACTACCCACAACTGATCCAGCACCTCGTCCAGCTCAAAGGGGACCTCTTCCAGATGCAGTTTTCCTGCCTCGATCTTGGAAAAATCCAAGATGTCATTGATCAGCCCCAGCAGGGAGCGCCCGGAGGCCAGGATCTTATTGAGATAATTTTGCTGTTGGGGAGAAAGATCTGTGCGCATACAGAGTTCAGTCAAACCCAGAATGGCGTTCATGGGCGTGCGAATCTCATGACTCATATTGGCCAGAAATTCGGATTTTGCCTGGGTTGCCGTTTCGGCAACCTGTAGAGCTGCCTCCAAACGCCGCCGGTAATCCAGTGTTCGCAGCAGCAGATGAATGACCAGAGCGATCAGCAGACTAACCAGCAGAGCCGCAAACATCTGCCCCGCCAGCTGTACCTGGTCACGCCAGCCCTCGACCGGCGTTACATCCAGATACCAGCGGCCATTGGATAGACTCAGGGACTGCCGGACAGGTTCATCCTTCAAGGCACCATCACTATTCAGGAGCGTCTGCACCCCCTGACCGGAAGGGGCTTCCCGCCACAGGTGCCAGGCATAACCCTGAGAGGTCAATTCCGGCAAGCGGGCTCCCACCAGAGCTTCAGGGAAGCGCAGGGTCACGGAAACAAAACCCCAGAAATCCTCCTGCTGCTCATCCATAAAAACAGGCAGACGGCCCACAGCTCCCAGCCCACCCTGACGCAATTCAAAAGGGCCTGCCAGAATCATTTTCCCGCTATTCATGGCTTTGAGCGCTTCGGCAGAACGTTCCGGATCGGCAAATTCATCCTGTCCCAAAGCCGCCTGATTCCCTTGTAAAGGTGCAATACGAGTCAAGACTCCATCAGGCAAGAGAGCGATTGCAGAAGCACCGGGATAGTAGGGGATGAGTTCATCAGCCAGGGCTTCAAAGTGCTCTACCTCGCCTTGCCCTTCACGTACCAGAGCAGCCAGGGCATAGGTGATGGAAAGAGAACTTTCCAGCCCTCGCTGCAGGGCCGCAGCATAATCGCTGGCGAGATTCAGGGCACGGGACTGGCTCAGTTCGACCTGACGCTGATCCCAGGCGATGACCAGGGCCAGACTCAATGCCAGACTCAAGAGGAAAGTTACAAGAACGGCTGGATGGATGCCCCGGGTTTCAGTTGGTGCGATCCTGTCATTTTTAAAGTGGCTAGCAACCAAGGGCAAGGCTCCGTTAATAAAATGCCAGGCCGCCAGCAACCTGGCTTGTAGTCAGGCCATTTGTGGCCCCAACCAAACATGCAGAAAATAGCATTATATGCGAAGCCCTGCCCTGATGACTTAACAGGAACTTAATGAGCCAACTGCTCAGCCACTGGTTCCGGTCAAGAGGCCAAAGATCCTGAAGCCACCGATATAGGTTCCGGCAGCCGAGCCCAGGGTGGCAAAAATAAACACCAGCAGGGTGCGTGAAACGCGATTGCGCCACCACCCCTTCATGCTTGCAGTATCCACTCGCAAAGAGGAAAAATCCGCCACCTTGGGTTTACGCACCAACAGCTCAGCACCGGCAGCGACAAAACCGGCCCCGATGGTCGGGTTCAGCGAGGTCAGGGGAGCAGCAACAAAAGCAGTCAGAATGGTCAATGGGTGGGCACCGGCAATCAGAACACCCAGCGCACTCAAACCACCATTAATCAGCACCCAATCGATCACCAGTTGCATACCCAATTCGGTATTGCGGTTAAAACCGATAACAAAACCGGTAATGATCAGAGCGGCAATAATCCAGGGAAGAAACTTGGGCCAGCGACTGGCGGGAGGTACAGCTTCCAGAACATCCAGCTGTTCCTTGGGATTTTCGGGCAGATGACTGTGCAAATTGGTTTCCAGGCCTTGCAGGTGACCGGCACCCACCACCACCAGCACCTTCTTGTAGCGGCTATCGCCATTTTCCTGAGCCAGACGCAAGGCCATATAATGATCCCGTTCGGCAATCAGCGCCTGATAAAGCTTTTCCGATTCCTGGGCAAATTCACTGAAGGTGGATTCCAGCACGTCCCCTTCCTTCAGCCTTTCAATCTCTTCGGCAGAGACTTTTTCCCGCGAGAAGAGACTGGAGACCAGCCCACTGACCAACGCGGTTCTCTGCCACCAGGGCACACCGCGATAAACTCTTTTCAAGGTGACACCGATATCCCGGTCAATCACCATCAGGGGCAGACTGGCCGCCTTGGCTTCTTCAATCGCGGCCTTCATTTCCTCACCCGGAGCAATACCGGATTCTTCAGCAACCCGCTGTTGGAAAGAACCCAGAGCCAGGTTAGCGGCCACCATGCCAGCCTTGCCCTGTTTAATCACCTGGAAAAGATCCATTTTGGCCAGAGCATCAGGGTTGGTCAGGTTGGCGTGGCGAGCAGGACAGAGCTCTACCGCAACGGCATCAAACTCACCACTGCGAATCAGTTCACGAACCTCATCGGCACTGGCTCGGGAAACGTGGGCGGTTCCTAGAAGGGTGTAATCGGTATCCTGCTTGTGGACAAGTTTGCGGGGGCCACCGGTCGTCTCTGAAGGGGCTGCTGCAGTCATCAATTCCTGTATCCTGATTCAAAAGCAAAGGCGCATTAGACCAGAAAGCGGGTTAAAAGTCAGTGGTCAGCGACACCCCTGTACAAGACCCCCGACAACCACTAGGCTAGAAAGCCTCTGAAGACTGGCTACTACCACTGCAACAGGAGAGATTACCATGGCCCTTAATACTGTCACTGCCATCATGGAAGAACTGGCCGAAGAACCCAGCCTGAAAAATGATTCGGCAGCCCTGCTCAAGGCCATTATCCTCAACCTGCACATGAGTCCTGATGCCCTGCGTGAAATCCTCGACCATCAGGATGTCCAGCTTGCCAGTCAGGGAGCAGGTATCAATGTCACCTCCAATCGTGAAGAGCCCATTTTTATTGCCGTCGGTGATACCAACTTCACCGTGGATGGTGCCACCGCCAAAGACTTCTTTGATTGTGCCGACCTGATTCAGAACAAGATGAACTGCACGGAAAAGCTGGCGGAAATTGCCGAGATGGTATTGATTCAGCAGGTGCAAAACTGGTTCTGGGAAAGAGAAGACAACAAGCCCATCCCTGTTCAGGGCTTTCGTCCGGGCATGGTCATCAACTGATTAGCTACTGGCCAGTTATTCTAAAGAGCCTTGGATCAGGTTAAGACTTAAAGCGAGCCTTTCTCCTCCTGCTCGCTTTTGTTAGATGAACTTGAACACCTTCTACATCCATGCAGGTCGCAGCACAAACGTTAATCCGAGGCTTTCTAGAAAATTCCCAGTTCCAACTGAGCTTCTTCAGTCATCATTTCTCTCGACCAGGGAGGGTCGAAGACGATTTCTGTATTCACCTGATCCAGGTCTTCCGCGCCCTGGATTTTGCGGCGAGCATCGGCGGCGATAACTTCTCCCATACCGCAGCCGGGTGCGGTCAGGGTCATGCGGATATTGAGCATCTTGCGGCCATCGAGAAGATCGACGATCTTCAACCCATAAACCAAGCCCAGGTCAACAATATTCACCGGGATTTCCGGGTCAAAGCAGGTTCTAAGTTGTTCCCAGGCGAAGTCTTCTATTTCCTGGTTGGAAGCACCGGCAGGCAGCCGGGGTCTTTCCAGGGCGGGCAAGCCCAGGGCATCCAGATTACTGCCTTCAACCATGTAAAGGCGGCCCTGGTGACCGATACTGACAGTACTGCCCTTGGCCTGCATGACTTCCACTTCCTCGCCTGCAGGCAGAGTAATGGTCTTACCGTAGGGCACCGAAATGACTTCGGTTTCACGACTTAGCTGAATCTTGTCACCCTTTTCAATCACAATAGCATCTCCCTGACTCGCTTTAAGGCCGCGACAAAGACATCCACTTCTTCCAGGGTGTTATAGGCGGCAAAAGAAGCTCTCGCGGTGGCATCCACACCCAGATGATGAAGAACCGGCATGGCGCAGTGATGGCCGGTGCGTATCGCTACCCCCAGTTGATCGGTCAAGAGCCCCAGATCCTGGGCATGGGCACCTTCCAGCACGAAGGAGATAACGGCTGCCTTACCGGGAGCCTGCCCCAGAATCCGCAATCCGGGCAGCTCGGCCTGCATCTGTTCACTGGCATAGTGCAACAGGGAATGCTCCCAGGCAGCCAGATGGGAAATTCCCAAAGCCTGCATCCAGTCAGCAGCCACACCCAGACCGATTGCTTCAGCAATGGCTGGTGTCCCGGCTTCGAACTTATGCGGTAAACCGGCGAAGGTGGTTTTTTCAAAGCTGACCTTCTCGATCATTTCCCCGCCACCCTGCCAGGGTGGCATGGCTTCCAGCAGTTGCTCCTTACCATAGAGGACACCAATGCCGGTGGGACCATACATTTTGTGGCCGGAGAAAACATAAAAATCGGCATCCAGCGCCTGCACATCCACGGCCTGATGAGGCACAGCCTGGGCTCCATCCACCAGAATCAGGGCACCGGCATCATGGGCTTCACGGGCCAGCTGGGCAATAGGGTTTACTGTTCCCAGGGCGTTGGATACCTGGGTCACGGCCACCAGCTTGACTCGCTCGGTCAAGAGTTGCTGGTAAACCGCCAGATCCAGACTACCATCGTCCAGAATCGGGATGACCTTGATCTCGATGCCCAGCTGTTCTTCTAGCTGCTGCCAGGGCACGATATTGGCATGATGTTCCATCATGGAAACCAGCACCTGGTCTCCCGCCTTTAAATTGGCCCTGCCCCAGCTTTGGGCCACCAGGTTGATGGCCTCGGTGGCTCCGCGGGTAAAAACGATCTCTTTACTGGAAGCAGCATTAATGAACTTTTGCAGCTGTCTTCGAGCGGCCTCATGGGCATCGGTCGCTTCCTGGGACAAGCAGTGAAGACCGCGATGGATATTGGCGTTGGTATGACGGTAGTAGTCATCCATCACCTCGATCACGGCCCTAGGTTTCTGGCTGGTTGCCGCATTGTCCAGATACACCAGAGGCCGACCATGCACCTGACGCTGCAGAATGGGGAATTCAGCCCGCAACGCCTGGATGTCATAGTTGGGTTGCTGCAGATTTTCAAAATCTAATTCGGTCATCAATTCTTGTCCTGTGCTTCAGAAATCCGCTCTTTTGCCCTGAGCGCCCGTAATACTGGAGGCTAGAGGGTTTCGATCAAAGCTCTTCCAGATCCACCTGATGAGGCAGGTGGCCGGCCACACTTTCTTCAACCCGCTTGTAGAGAGGTGCCAGCTTCAGCTCGTCAATCACCTCGTTGGCAAAGGCTAAAGTCAGCAAGCCTCGAGCCAGCTCATCGGACAGGCCACGGGATTTCAGGTAAAAGAGAGCGGTTTCATCCAACTGCCCCGTGGTCGCACCATGGGAGCATTTAACATCATCCGCGTAGATTTCCAGCTCCGGTTTGGTATCGATTTCTGCCTGATCACTTAGCAGCAGGTTGGCGTTACTCTGATCCGCCTGGATTTGCTGGCTGTCTTTTTTGACCACGACCTTGCCATTGAAAACACCCTTGGCCTTATCGTTCAGAATGGCCTTGTAGTTTTCATGGCTGTAAGTCTGGGGTGCATTGTGATGAACCAGACTGTGAATATCCAGGTGCTGCTTGTTGCGGCCAAACAGCAGGCCGGAGAAGTGGCTGCTGGCTCCCTTGCCATTGAGATCACAAACCAGATCATCACGCACCAGCTTACCGCCCAGATTCATATGGTGGCAGCCATAACGGCTGTCGCGCTGCTGTTCGACCTGGGTGCGCCCGATCAACCAGCTCTGGTCGCCCGGTGTCTCCAGCAGGTAGTGGGTCAATTGAGCATTTCTTTCCAGGACCACCTCGGCAACCCGGTTGGTAAAATGAACGGCTTCATCGTCACCGACAAATTGTTCCACCAACTGCAGCTGACTGCTGCTACCGGCAGCAATCAGTATCCGCGGATGCGACATCTGCGGCTGGTCACTGGCTGTGGATAGATGAATCAGGTTGATTGGCTTGTCGATCACCTGGTTATTGCCGACACGGATCACCGCCCCTTCACCGGCAAAGGCAAAGTTCAACGCGGTAAAGACATCGCTATCGATACCCGCCAGTCGCCCCATCATGCCGCAGGTCAGTTCCAGCTCCTTGTCCAGAGCCTCGGACAGGGGTTCCACCACCAATGCCTGGGGCAGTGAACTTAAATCGGAGAGCTCGGGGACAAAAATGCCGTTAACAAAGACCAGTTGATGACTGTCCAGCGTTACGGCTGCTTCATTCAGCAGTTTTTGCGCGGCTTGAAGATCGTAGCCTTCAGCCAGAACAAAAGGACGCTTGGCCAAGGCCTTGGTATTGGTGTACTTCCAGGCTTCCACGCCATTGATGGGAAAGCCCAGATGCTCAAAGCGGGCAAAGGCCGCAATCCTTTGGCTTTTCAACCAGCCGCTTTCTGCGTGGCGATTGAATGCCTCGAAAGCTTCTGCGTACTGGTTCATGCAACTCCCTCCAATAACCAGTCATAGCCTTTTTCTTCCAGTTCCAGCGCCAGGGATTTATCCCCGGTCTTGATGATCTTGCCATCGGCCAGGACATGGATTACATCCGGCACGATATAGTCGAGAAGACGCTGGTAGTGGGTAATCATCAGGATGCTACGCTCCTGGGAACGCAGGGAATTGACCCCTTCTGCCACGGTTTTCATGGCATCGATATCCAGGCCGGAATCAATTTCGTCCAGCAGTGCCAGCTTGGGTTCCAGTACCAGCATCTGCAGGATTTCGTTGCGCTTTTTCTCACCACCGGAGAAGCCTTCATTCACGGCACGATGCAGGAAGCTGTTATCCATCTTCATGAACTTGATCTTTTCACGAATCAGCTTCATAAACTCGGGGGCTTCGATCTCGGGCAGGCCCTGGGCTTCGCGCTTGGCATTCAAAGCGGCCTTGAGCAGGTAGACATTCTTCACCCCAGGGATTTCCACCGGATACTGGAAACCCAGCAGCAGGCCAGCTCTGGCCCTGTCTTCCACATCCATTTCCAGTAGATCCTGACCTTCGAAGGTGACGCTGCCGGAAGTAACCTCATAGCCTTCGCGGCCGGTCAGAACTGCAGAAAGCGTGGATTTACCCGCACCGTTGGGGCCCATGATGGCGTGTACCTCACCCGGCTGAATGCTCAGGTTAAGGCCCTTGAGAATTTCTCTGCCTTCGACTTTGGCATGGAGGTCTTTAATTTCGATCATCTTGGTATCCTGTAATTAACTCATCAATTCGGGGAGATTCGGCTATTTAAATAGCAAAAGGTGGCATGATGCAGGCTGCTGAGCGTTAGTGGAGCCAGGGATGGCGTAACGCAGTTCGTACAAACCGGGAAGGTTTGTCCGACTGGCAAGCCAGCAGCCTGTTCAGCAGTACTTACCATCATCAGCCGACGGCACCTTCCAACGTCACATTCAACAAGGCTTCAGCTTCTACAGCGAACTCCATCGGCAGTTCCTTGAAGACATCCTTACAGAAGCCATTGACGATCATATTGACCGAATCTTCTTCGGAAATGCCGCGCTGCATGCAGTAAAACAGCTGATCTTCACCAATCTTGGAAGTGGTGGCCTCATGCTCTACCTGGGTCGAGGAATTACCGATTTCCTGGTAGGGGAAGGTATGCGCACCACACTGGTCGCCCAACAACAGGGAGTCACACTGGGTGAAGTTACGGGCATTCTTGGCCGAGGGCAGCACCTTGACCAGGCCGCGGTAGGACTGGTTGGAACGTCCGGCAGAAATCCCCTTGGAAATAATCGTGGAACGGCTGCCTTCACCCAGGTGAATCATCTTGGTGCCGGTATCGGCCTGCTGGAAGTTGTTGGTCACCGCCACCGAATAGAATTCACCCACCGAATCCTTGCCGCGCAGAATGCAGCTGGGGTATTTCCAGGTAATGGCTGAGCCGGTTTCCACCTGAGTCCAGCTGATCTTGGAACGATCACCGCGACAGTCGCCACGTTTGGTGACGAAGTTGTAAATACCGCCCTTGCCCTCTTCATCACCGGGATACCAGTTCTGCACCGTGGAGTATTTGATGTAGGCATCATCCAGAGCCACCAGCTCGACAACCGCCGCGTGCAACTGGTTTTCATCACGCATGGGCGCGGTACAGCCTTCCAGGTAGGAAACCTGGGCTTCTTCTTCACAAACGATCAGGGTGCGCTCGAACTGGCCGGTATTGGCCGCGTTAATGCGGAAGTAGGTCGAGAGTTCCATGGGGCAGGTTACGCCCTTGGGAACAAATACAAAGGAACCATCGGTAAAGACCGCCGAATTCAGCGCGGCATAGTAGTTATCGGTATGCGGAACCACGGTTCCCAGGTAGGCTTTCACCAGCTCGGGGTGCTCCTGCACCGCTTCGGAAATGGAACAGAAGATTACCCCGGCTTCGGCCAGTTTGTCTTTGAAGGTGGTACCCACAGACACGGAATCAAAAACCGCATCGACAGCCACCCCGGCCAGGGCCGCTCTTTCGTGCAGGGGAATACCCAGCTTGTCGAAGGTTTCCAGCAGCTTGGGGTCAACCTCGTCGAGACTCTTGGGAGCATCCTTGTTTTTGGCACCGGGCGCGGAATAGTAGGAGACCGCCTGAAAATCGATTTCCGGGTAAGAGAGATGAGCCCAGGCCTGGGGGTCCTTCATTGTCAGCCAGTGACGGTAGGCTTCCAGTCGCCATTCCAGCAGCCAATCCGGCTCATTTTTGCGGGCCGAGATATGCCGGATGACATCTTCATCCAGACCCGGCGGCAGGGTGTCACTTTCGATATCGGTTACAAAGCCTTGCTTGTACTCTTTACGTACCAGCTGCTCCATTTCTTCGCTTGCCATAACGGCCTCCGGGCATCATCAAGTCTTTCTATCTATTCTTTCTTGTCTTTCCTTCCGACGGCTGTCAGGAAAGAAAGCTATACACAGTAGTTTTAGCCAGCGGCACTGGTTTCATAAACACTCAGAGCCTGTATCTGCACCCAGGGCAGCTTGATCGGCTGGGTCTGGGCCAACTGAGCCAGGGTGACCGAAGCCAGCAACTGATGAATCGCCTGGGTGACTCTTTGCCAGTTAGTGGCTACGCCACACTGACTGATCAGGTCGCACTGGGAATCTTCCAGGCTGCATTCAGTCATGGCCACCGGCCCTTCTATCGCTGCAATCAAGTCGCTGGCCGTAATCGCCGAAGCGGGCCTGGCCAGTTGGTAGCCTCCCTGAGTCCCGCGCCGAGATACCAGCAAATCTGCCTTGACCAGCATCTTGAGCAGTTTGCTCACGGTAGGCTTGGGCAGACCGATGTCTTCAGCCAATTCCGCAGCCGCATACTGATGCTCGGAATCACGAGCCAACTGGGCCATGATCACCACTGCATAGTCAGTTAGTTTGCTCAACTTCAGCATGCCGACTCCAAAAAGCTTTATTGAGTACCATTTTAGTGCTTTTTAGAAACCGAGTAAAGCAGTCAGGTTTACACTAAGCGGCCAGGAGCACCAGAGACTGGGATAAAGAATAGAGCAACAGCAACTGTGCGGTGAGTGCCAAAAGGCGGTTTAAAGCCCGCCCCTCGAAGCGTCCTATCGCAATCCAGAGAAAAACCAGTAGAGGGGCCGTCAGCAGCAGGGGCAACCAACTGAGCAGCTGCCAGTGTGGATGCAAGACACCATGCAAGAGAGGCAAACCCAGCAGCAACAGCCGGTAGAGGTGGCGGCTACCGCGATCACCCAGATAGACAGCCAGGGTATTCTTGCCTGCTGCGGCATCCGTCTCACGGTCACGCAGATTGTTGACCAGCATGATGGCCGCACTCAGCAAACCGGTCAGATTGGCATAAACGAAGGAATTCAGGGTTAGGCTCTGGGTGTGGATAAAATAACTGCCCATCACTGCCAGCCAGCCAAAAAAGACCAGCACGGTCACTTCACCCAGGGCATGGGATGCCAGCGGATAAGGCCCACCACTGTACGCCAGGGCCGCCAGGATAGAAGCCAAGCCCAGAAGCAGCAACCACCAACTGGCCAGGGCGGCCAGAACAAAACCACTCACAACCGCCACTGCCAGGACGGCAAGCAGCCCTAGCTTCAATTCTGCCGGAGTGACCTGCCCCAGGTGCAAGCCGCGTAAAGGCCCCAGTCGCTGCTCACCATCCACGCCTCGCTGAGCATCAAAGAGATCATTGGCAAAATTTACCGCGATCTGCAAGGAGAGTGCGCAGATAAGCGCCAGAACAAAAGCCAGAGCATCAAAATAACCTTCCGAGGCCGCCAATGCAGAACCCAGAAGAATTGGAGCAATTGAAGCCGGCAGTGTTTTAGGACGCAGCAGTAAAAACCAGGAGGCCGCGCCAGAGGGTACAGAGCCAGCCAAATTAGACACCCTCGTTCACTTCCCCACCGGGACGCCCTGCCGCAAGACCATCCTTGCGAAGGACCCAGAAGACAAAACTAAAGGCCGGAATATTCATCAAAATACCGTACATGAGAGGCACCACGGCCAAGGCTGGCTGCTGCAGTAGCGTCAAGGCCACCAGAATGGCGGTGCCTGCATTTTGCACACCGACTTCCAAGCCCAGGGTTCTCTGCTCGGCTTCCTGCAACCCGGCACGGGCCGCCAAAAAGTAGGCGATCAGCAGAGAACAACTACTCAGCAGTAGTATGGCCAGACCCTCGAGGCTGAAAAAACGCTGCATCAGATGCAAATGAGTGGCCAGAAGAGCAATAACGATTAACAGCATGGCCAGGGTCGACAGGCGGCGTAACAAGGGCTGAACCTTCTCGGCCCAGTCCGGCAAGAAACCACGGATCAGCATACCCAGGGTGACCGGAACCAGGGTTACCAGCGCCAGCTGCTTGATGGCTGGCAACAAGGGCATGGAAAAATAATCGGCTTCCAGGGGATGGAGCTGCAAATAGGCAACAAACAAGAGCGGCAGGGTCACAGGCGTCAGCAGACTGGTCACACCGGTCAGCGTTACGCTCAAGGCCGCATCTCCACGGGCAATCAGGGAAAACAGATTGGAGGTGGCACCACCCGGGCAAAGAGAAACCAGAAACAGCCCGGCTGCAGCCAGAGGCGATAAGGGCAAGATGCTAACCAGTAACAAGGCCAGGCAAGGCAGAAAGAACAACTGCAGCGCCAATCCCAGAAAGGCTACCCTGGGTCTTTCCATCACTCGTTTAAAGTCTGCAGGCTGCAGACCCATACCGATGCCCAGCATGACCAGGGCCAGAATCAGGGGCAAAAGGACCTGGGTGACTAGCTGCTGCATTATTACTCCTCCAAATGACGGGGCTGCATCTGATCTATCCAGGCAGCATTCAACCAAAAAGCTTACCACTTTTCATGACAAGACAGGCAGTACCCCGACCCAACAGCCATAAAAAAACCCGAAGCCCTGAGGGCTTCGGGTTTACAGTTTCCAGATTAAACTGAAATTACTTCAGGGTATCCAGAATCTGATTGAAGGTGCTGCTGGGACGCATTACCTGATCAGCCTTGGCTTTATCCAGGTGGTAGTAACCACCCAGGTCGGCAGGCGAACCCTGAGCATCGCTCAGTTCTTTCAGGATCTGGTCTTCCTTCTCGCTCATCTGCTTGGCCAGAGGGCCCATCTTCTCGGCCAGTTCTTTATCTTCAGACTGAGCAGCCAGCTCGTCAGCCCAGAACTTGGCCAGGTAGAAGTGACTACCACGGTTGTCCAGCTCACCCACTTTACGTGAAGGCGACTTGTTTTCTTCCAGCAGACGGCCTGTGGCCTTGTCCAGAGCCTGGCCCAGAACCTCAGCACGCTTGTTGCTGTTTTTCTGGCCCAGCTCTTCCAGGGAAACGGCCAGAGCCAAGAACTCACCCAGTGAATCCCAGCGCAGGTGGTTTTCCTGCAGAACCTGTTGTACGTGCTTGGGTGCAGAACCGCCCGCACCGGTTTCGTACATGCCGCCACCGGCCAGCATAGGAACAATAGACAGCATCTTGGCTGAAGTACCCAGTTCCATGATGGGGAAGAGGTCAGTCAGGTAGTCACGCAGAACGTTACCGGTAACCGAGATGGTGTCCTTGCCACGAACCATGCGCTCCATGGAAGTACGGATAGCGCGGACATAGCCCATGATGCGCAGATCCAGACCCGCGGTATCATGTTCAGGCAGGTATTTTTCCACTTTCTTGCGCAGTTCACGGTCGTGAGCACGCTCGTTGTCCAGCCAGAAGATGGCAGTGGTATCGGACTGACGCGCACGGTTAACAGCCAGCTTGACCCAGTCACGGATAGCCGCGTCTTTGGTCTGGCAAGCACGCCAGATATCGCCCTTCTCAACCTGGTGCTGCATAAGAACGCTGCCACCAGAGGCAACCACACGCATGGTGCCGGCTTCGCTCATTTCAAACGTCTTGTCGTGAGAGCCGTATTCTTCGGCTTTCATGGCCATCAGACCAACGTTGGGCACGGTACCGCAGGTGGTGGGATCGAAAGCGCCGTGAGTCTTACAGAAGTTGATCATCTCCTGGTAGATACGGGCATAGGTGGACTCGGGCATAACTGCCTTAACGTCCTTCATCTTGCCATCACGGCCCCACATGCGACCGGAATTACGGATCATGGAAGGCATGGAGGCATCAACGATTACGTCGCTGGGTACGTGCAGGTTAGTGATGCCCTTGACGGAATCAACCATGGCCATTTCAGGACGGTGCTCGTAGCAAGCGTGGATGGCTTCCTCGATTTCGTCCTGCTTGGAAGCAGGCAGAGACTTGATGCTGTCCAGAACGCTGGCCATACCATTGTTGGGGTTGGCGCCCAGCTCTTCAAAGAGGCTGCCGTACTGGTCAAATACTTCTTTATAGAAGGCGCGTACAGCGTGACCGAAAACGATGGGGTGAGAAACCTTCATCATGGTCGCCTTAACGTGCAGGGACCACATCACACCGTCTTCTGCACATTCTTCAATGGTGCGCATGAAGAAGTCGTCCAGCGCCTTGGCGCTCATGAACATGGAATCCAGAACTTCACCTTCTTCCAGGCTCAGTTCTTTTTTCACTTCAGCCTTGCCGCTCTGGTCAACAAATTCGATGCGAACCTTGTCGGCCTTTTCCAGGGTTACGGACTGTTCGCTGGAGAAGAAGTCGCCACCACGCATCCAGTCGGCGTGAGAGCGGGAAGCCTTGCTCCACTTGCCCATGGAGTGAGGGTATTTACGGGCAAAGGCTTTAACAGCGGGGGGCGCACGACGGTCAGAGTTACCCTGACGCAGGACGGGGTTAACCGCACTACCCAGCACCTTGGCATAGCGTGCCTGGATGTCTTTTTCTTCGTCGTTTTCAGGCTCGAAAGGATATTCGGGCACGTCATAGCCCTGTTCCTGCAGCTCTTTGATACAGGCGCGCAGCTGAGGAATGGAAGCACTGATGTTAGGCAGCTTGATGATGTTGGCTTCAGGCTTTTTGGTCAAGTCGCCCAGTTCAGCCAGAGTGTCCGGCATGCGCTGCTCTTCTTTGAGGCGCTCCGGAAAAGCAGAAAGAACACGTGCAGCCAAGGAAATATCGCTGGTTTCTACATCAATACCGGCAACCTTGGTAAAGGAACTGACAACCGGCAACAGGGAAAAGGTTGCCAGGGCAGGTGCTTCGTCTGTAAGGGTATAAACTATCTTATTGCTGGATGTTGTCATTTTCTTCCCCGATTCCATCGTTGTATGACTGACAACTCATGCAAAAGGCAGCTTTTGGCCGCCTTTTTCAAGAGGAGTAAGCTTTAGCTAGTAAAATTACAACAGGCATTCTACCGAAAAAGAGTCTCTTTTTGTACGCTTTCCTGCTAATACCAAGGGCTAAGCTGCGGAGCAGCAAGTCTGGCTGAATTTTATAAATTGGCACCCAGCAGCTGTTCCAACTCGCTCAAGGGTGTTGGCTTGGCCCCCAGGTAAGGCGCTTGCCACTGCTGAAATTCCTGGACTTCTTGGTTATTCAACGGCAGATAAACCGGCAGCCCGCATCCTAACGCCAGAAGCGCCTGGGCATTATCCAGCGCCAGGGCAGCGCGCGCCTGACTGACCAGATCCACGGCTTCCTCCCAGGTGACCTTGCCGGCCAGGTTGATGACCTGATCGGCCAGAACCGGGGGAAGACTGGATAAAAGCTGTTCGACTTCCAGCAATTCGTAACGCGAAGCCAGCAGGCAGATTTGCCAGCCCTGCCCGGCCAGTTTCTCCAACAGTTCAGACCACTGATCAGCGCTGGGCTGGGCCCTGCGTGCAGCGGCAGAAACTCTCAGGGAGCCCGGACAAACCATCAACAGCGGCTTGTCATCAGGTATCCCGAACTCGGTCGCCACCGCCTGTTGCTGTTCGGGTCGACTGGTCAATTTCAAGGGTTGCGGGGGTGCCAGTTCATCGACAATATCCCAGGCTAGGGCCCTATAGCGGTCAACCGGATGAGGGTGGCGACGCGGGTTGGGCAGGCGGATATCAATCAGCAAGGAGTAGCGATAGCGACCCCGATAGCCGGTGCGCTCACCGATATTGGCCAGCATGGGAATCAGTGCCGGTTTAAAGCGGTCGGGCAGAACCCAGGCATGGCCGTGATCCTTGCCCTGCATCTCCAGCCCTGCACGCCAGAAGGTTTTCCAGCTCATCTGGGGGTCGGGCAGGTTATAGATCTGGTCGACCTGAGGGAAGCGCTCAGCCAAGCCGCTCAGGCGCGTGGGCACCATAATATCCAGAGGCTTGCGGGGAAAACGCTGTTGCAAATCCGCCAGGGTTGGCTGGGCGAGCAGGAGCTTTTCCGGCGAACCCGGCATCACGACCAGATTGCGACCAGCTGCCTTTCTGAAAAATCCCGACATCAATGCCCTCCTCAGGCCTCGGCAAAGAAGTTATTCCAGATACGACTGACCTCATCCCGGTAGCTCTGCCAGGGCGCTGCCGGCAGGCTGGTTCCCGCTTTTTCCAGGGCGGCGTGATGAGCAGCCTTGCGGTAGGCCAGATAGGCCTGTTGCAGGCTCCCGGCTTCAGCTTCGGGCAAAACGCCTGTCGAGGCCAGTGCATCCAGCAGGCGCATGTTATCCGTCACTTCCAGCAACTCGGGGTGCTGGTGACTAAAGGCGAGCACGCAATACTGGACGATAAATTCGATATCGACGATACCACCGGCATCCTGTTTGATATGAAAGACCTCGTCCCCGCCGGTCTTTTTACTACCCAGATTTTCGCGCATCTTCTCGCGCATGCTGACGACATCTTTACGCAGCTGGGGCAGGTCACGTTGCTGGGTCAGTATCTCTGCCCTCAGTTGGTTAAAACGCTCGACCAGCGCCGGATCACCACAGATGGCACGGGCACGCACCAGGGCCTGATGCTCCCACGTCCAGGCGTTTTCCTGCTGATAGTCGGCAAAGCCCTTGAGATTGCTGACCAAAAGACCCGAGTTACCCGAAGGCCGCAGGCGCATGTCCACCTCGTACAACTGGCCCGAAGGGGTAACCGTTGCCAGGAAGTGGATAATCCGCTGGCCCAGGCGGCTGTAGAAGGTCACCGAGTCCAACTCCTTGCAACCATCGGTGGCGGCTGTGGAGTGACCATCATGGATAAACACCAGATCCAGGTCGGAACCATAACCCAGTTCGATCCCACCCAATTTGCCGTAGCCGACAATAATAAAACCGGGATCGGCGGGTTCACCGTTGGTTAGCTGTGGCCGCCCGTAACGGCGGGTGAGGTCATTCCAGGCATAGTGCATCACGGCTTCCAGGATGACTTCGGCAATAAAGGTCAAGTAGTCACTGACTTTCATCAGATGACGGTCGGCGACAATATCGGAAGCCGCAACCCGCAGCACATTGGCATGACGGAAATAGCGCAGGGCTTCCATCAGGGCCTCCATATCCTCTTCGGGAATGCGGCTGAGATGCTGACGCAGCTCATCCTGCAACCGCTGCTTGTCGGCCGGCGAGTAGAGGGTATCCGGGCTCAGGAGTTCATCAAGCAGAATCGGCATCCGCGCCAGCTGTTCGGCCAGCCAGGGACTGGCTGAACACATCTTGATCAGCTGCTGAAGCGCGCCCGGATTCTCACTCAACAGAACCAGATAGGCGGTACGTCGCAAGACCGCTTCGATCAACCAGAGGCTGCGCTCCAGGGTAACATCGGGATTATCGACTTCAGTGACGCTGGCCAGCAGCAGAGGCATGAGATTATCCAGACGCTCCTTGCCTACCTTTTGCATGCTGGCCACCTGACGGCTGGCCCGAAGTTTCTGCAGAAGGGTAAAACTGGATTCGGCCTGCTGGAAACCCTTGTCGGTCAGCAGGGCCGCGCCCTGGTCTGCATCCAGATCATCCGTCCAGAGGGTCGACAAATCCTCGTCTGTCGCCACCTCGTCTTCCTCTTCAGGATCGGCAATCACGGCATCAAAATGCTGGCGAACCTCGTCGCGCACGGCCTGCAAGGACTCCAGCAATTCAGCCCAGGATGAAAAACCGCAACGCAGGGCTATTCTGGCCTGGTGGATCTCATCATCCGGCAGCACCTGGGTCTGGCGGTCAGCCAGTCCCTGAAGAGCATGCTCCAGATCGCGCAGAAAAGCATAATCCTTGAGCAGCTGGTCAGCCGCTTCTTGAGGCATAAGCCCCAACCCGGCAATGACCGGCAGCACCCGGCGAATGGATCTTTCCTGTAATTCGGTATCCCGGCCACCGCGAATCAACTGGAAAACCTGGGTGATAAATTCCACCTCGCGGATACCGCCTCGACCCAGCTTGATGTTGTTGTCCAGACCGCGACGCTTCACTTCACGGTTGATCATGGCCTTCATCGCGCGCAGGGATTCGATGGCGCTGAAATCCAGGTATTTGCGATACACGAAGGGGCGCAGGTCAGCCAGCAGACGTTCACCTGCTTCCTGGTCCCCTGCAATCACACGCGCCTTGATCATGGCATAGCGTTCCCAGTCCCGCCCCTGATCCTGGTAATACTCCTGCAAGGCGGAAAAGCCCAACGCCAGGGCACCGGCATCACCATAGGGCCGCAAACGCATATCCACCCGGAAGACATAGCCATCCACGGTCATCTGATCCAGGGCCGTAATCAGTTTTTGCCCCAGGCGGATAAAATATTCCTGATTCTCAAAACTGCGCCGCCCGCCCTGGGTGACCCCGGAATGAGCAAAAGCAAAAATCAGATCAATATCGGAAGACAGGTTAAGTTCCTTTGCCCCCAATTTGCCCATCCCCAGAACCACCAAACGCAGAGGTGAGGCTTCTCCGGACTCGGCCTGCTCCGGGGTAACGCCTCTGGCAAAGGGTTTCCCCCAGGCCGGAGCATAGTGTTCCTCTAGCCAACTCAGGGCGGCTTCCACCGTCACATCCGCAAGCTGTGAAACCTCTGCCGCCGTCTGCCAGACTGCCTGGGGGTGACCGGCCTGGTGCACATCCCGCCATAGAAGACGCAGCATCACAGCCCGGCGAAAACGCCTCAGACCACGATGCAGACCAGCTTCATCAGCCACCGCTTGGCCCTGGTCATCAACCAGATAGCTCTGGCACCACTGCTGGTAAGCCTTTTTATCCAGGCTGCCGGACAGCCAACCCTGGTCAAGCAGGTCGGGTAACAGACCCGGTTCCTTGGCCAGCTCTTCGCCAGCATAATCACTGCTGGCCAGGAGCAGGGCAGCTCCCTGCCACTGCTCGGGAGTCAGTTGTCGCCAGCGCTCGGAAACCGGCGGGCGTTGCAGGGTTGAGGCCAGGGAGTCAGCGCTATCCAATGCTGAAAAAACACGTCCGAAAGCCTGGTTTACACCGTCCTGAAGGGCGACAGGCAAGTGACTAAGATCAGGTTTAAGTTCTTGTGACATAAGATTTCTTTGGCAGGGAGAAGGGTTTTTCTGCCAGCATAAACAGCCTCAGCCAAGGGCTCAAGCATTCAAATCAATAAGCAGGTCTTTGATAGCCGCCCGGCACGCCGAAAGGCGATAAAAACCTCTGCCAGACTTGCACCCGGCGGGCTCTGAAAGCTCCTTCGGCTGGACCCGGCAACCACTCCTGGCAGATTTTTGTTTCCGTTCCCAGCAAGCCAGGCATGCGTTTGTCGCCAGGATGCACCCGGAATGCCTGCGTCTAGATTGCAGATTGGACACTGCCAAGCTAGGCATCCATGCTTTTTGCGAGTGTTTTTGAGTCGATGACAGTATTTGCTGTACTTGACTCGGAAAACAGATAAAAATTGCTTTTTTTAGAATGTGATCCTGCCATGACCGAACACTTGACCCACCTGGCTGAAGAACTGGCCTGCGAATATCCACCTGCTCCGGATCTGGTTGAAGAAGCCAATCCGGTTAAAAACCGGATTAATTTTGCCTCTCTGGTGGAAAGCCTGGTGGACCGCCACTGGTTTGTTGCTGAAAACTACCTGCCCAGGGAACTCTGCGAGGGTCTATTGCAGGAAATCCATCACCTGCGCCAGGCCCAGGCTCTCACAGCAGCCGGAATAGGGCGCGGCAAGGATCATCTACTGACTGAAAAGATTCGTGGGGATTTTACCCATTGGCTGGATGGCAGCAGCCTGATCCAGCAAGAATTTCTCGTACTGATGCGTGAACTCAAGGACTATCTCAACCGTGAATTGTTTCTGGGGCTCTTTGAGTATGAATGCCACTATGCTTTCTACCCGCCTGGGGCTTTTTACCAGAAACACCTGGATGCTTTTCGGGGCCGCTCCAACCGGGTGGTAACCACAGTGCTTTACCTGAACGCCGATTGGCAACCCGAGGATGCCGGACAGATGCGGATTTATCACCCGCAAACCGGCGAACGCCTACTCGATGTTGCGCCGAGAATGGGGACACTAATCTGCTTTTTATCCGAAGAAATTCCCCATGAGGTGCTAACCACCAATAAGAATCGAGCAAGTATTGCCGGCTGGTTCCGGATCAACACCTCCGTCAATGGGCTGGTCGATCCGGCACTTTAGCGCCGTGAAACATTCATGCAGGAAACAGCCTGGAACCAAAAACTACATCCATGGTATAGACTAACTACGGACAAGCCCAAGACTTTGGGTTAAGATTCCCGATCCAGATCCAGTTAATTTCAGGAGCAGACTTCCATGCCTTCGCAGCAGGATAAAAACAGCACTGCCGCTCTGATCGCAGCCCTTCTATTTTTCTTGGCCGTCGCTGTGGGTGCCTTTATGTTTTTCAATACCTATGATGTCAATCCGGCCATCATGCGTGAAGGCCACCGTTATGAAGACTATTGCCGCCAGGTTCACCTCTACAAGGAAACCAACGGACGCGAAGGCTGGAGGGATTATCGCGGTATCTACTTCAAGGAATGCCTGGAGTAAGCTGAAATTCAGCCAGCTTCTGGATGCAGCTGGCTGACATGCAGTTGCAGGCGTGTTTGCCCCCGAAAATGATTGGCTTCCAGCTTATAAGCCAAGCGAACCCGCTGCCCTTGACTCACCGGAAGCTCTGCGCCTGTTTCCGGTAGTGCCCGAAACCAGATTGCCGGAAAAACCGGTTCTCCCGGCCCTCGCGTCACCTGCATCAACAGATGCGTCTGGTCAGCTCCGATCAGGCGCAACTCATCAATAACAAAAGAACCTTCAAACAAAGGCGGCTCGAATTCCCGCCCAAAAGGCTCCAGTCCCGAGAGTAGCTGCTGGGTCTCCAGATTCATCAACTCTGGCGGCAACTCACCATCGGTATACAGACTCGGCTCCAATCTGCGATTGCCCAGCTGCAACAGGATGGCCTGTTCAAAGGCCTGCTGGAATTCAGCCAGTCGCTGCCCCCAGAGTGTCAGGCCCGCTGCTCCCCGGTGACCGCCAAAACGTACCAGCAAGCCTGGGTGTAAATCATCCACCCGCTGCAGGGCTTCGCGTAAATGAATACCGGGCACACTACGTGCCGAAGCCGATAAGTGACCGCTTTCGCGTCCCGGAGTCAGGACTACGCTGGGGCGTCCGAATTTTTCGACCAGGCGTGAAGCGACTATGCCTTGCACCCCCGAATGCCCTTCCGGCACCCAGGCCACCAGACTCTGCATGCCTTGATCCACCTGCTCCTGCACCCGCTGCAAGGCTTCGCGGGTCATTTCCGCCTCTACAAAGCGCCGGTCCTGGTTGTCTTCATCCAGCAATTCCAGCTGCTGGCGTGCTGCTGCCGGAGTGGCGGCAAGGAGGTAATGCAGGGCGGCATAGGGATCAGCCATACGCGAACGGGCATTAATCCTCGGCCCCAACTGAAAACCCAGGGTGGATGCAGTGAAAGACTTGAAACGCTCCCCCTGCAACTCACGAAATGCTTGCCAGCAGGGAGCTGTAGAAGCATTCATCAATTGCAGACCGGCAGTGACAAAAGCCCGGTTGGCGGCACTTCCACCCAGGGAAACACAATCCGCCACCGTACCCAGAGCCACGAAAGGTAGCAACGAAGACAGCTTGGGGCTGGAAGCTTCCAGCTGCCCTGCCGCAACCAGTTGACGCCGCAGTTCGGACATCAGCAACCAGACCACACCACAACCGGCCAGGGTCGGGTCGGGGTAATCGCAATCCTCACGGGTGGGATTGACCACGGCCAGGGCCGAAGGCGGTGGCCCCTCTTTGGGCAGGGCATGATGATCGGTCACCAGCACATCAATACCGGCAGCCTTGAGTCGAGCGATTCGCGGCTCATCCGAGGAACCACAATCAGCAGTGATAATGACATCCGGCAGGGGCTGCTGATCGAGAATCCGGTTGACCAGGCCATCACTGACGCCGTAACCATCCTTCATGCGATGACCGATCAGGCTGGATACCTGCGCCGGTGCAACACCAAAAAACTCCGTTATAGCCTGATAGATGACAACATGCGAGGTAATACCATCCACATCATAGTCGGTGAGGATGCCGATTCTTTGCTGTTGTTGAATAGCGGTCAGCAGGCGCTGGGCCGCCAGCCCGGCATCTTTTAGCAGATCCGGGGGCGGCAGGTGTTTCAGGTGGGGATGAACCAGACTGGTCAGGCTACCCTGGGTCTGGTCAAGACGCCCGGCCAGAATTCTGGCCAACAAGGGATGCAGGCCTTCAGCAATCGCCTGCTGATAGAGGCCCTGATCCAGAGGACGAGGAACAAATACCGTCACCCGCCGCTACCCATCCAGCTTGGCTATAAGTTGATTGAGCAGCGCGACAATCTCTTCGGAGTGCACTTCCACTTCTTCGTAATCCTGCTCGGCTTCTTGCAAACGCCCGGCATGCTTGGCTTCAATAATCTGGCGTATCAGCTGATGCATGCGTTTATGCGGTTCTTTCAGGGCCTGCATTTCCGGATAATCACCAAAGTGCTTCAAGCCATCGGTGTCATACCAGCGTCCCAGGTCACACTGGTGATGATCAACAGCCTGATCCGGGGAAAGACTGCTCTGACCATCCAGGAAGCTACGCAGGCGAACCTTCCAGGCGCGGTGGGCACTCTTGGCCATAGAAAGCTCGACCTTGGGATCAATGTTGACCTTGAAGGTGCGCATTTCCTTCATCAGCGCAGAAATTTCGCTGCCAATATCACTGGTTGCGGCAACGATATTGCCGGTGTGATCAACGGTTTCCCTGGCGCCATCGCTAATCGTGATGATATGGCGATTGATGTCTTCGGAAACCGCCGTCTGCTCTTCTGCAGCCGAAGCAATCTGGGTGCTCATCTGACTGATGCGATCCATGGCCTGGGTGATTTCTTCCAGGGCACGACGTGCAACCTGGGTTTGTTCCACCGTTTCCTCGGCCTGGCGATGACTCTGTTCGATTACCTTGACGGAATTTTCCACGCCTTCCTGAAGGCGGGCAATCATGCTGTGGATTTCCGTAGTCGCTTCCTGGGAACGCTGCGCCAGCTGACGCACTTCATCGGCCACCACGGCAAAACCGCGACCATGCTCGCCCGCGCGGGCGGCTTCGATAGCAGCATTCAATGCCAACAGGTTGGTCTGCTCGGAAATACCGCTAATCACATCCAGAATACTACCAATCTGCTCACTGTATTCATCCAGCTTGCGAATCACCTGAGCAGCCTCATCAACATCAGCCGCCAGACGCGAAATTCCCTGGCTGCTGTTTTCAACCACTTGGCTGCCCTGTTCGGAACTACGATCGGCCTGCTCGGTCGCGGTCGCTGTTTCTGCAGCGTGACCGGCAATTTCGGCAGCTGTAGCCGACATTTCGTTCATCGCTGCCGAGACTTCTTCAGTGCTGGCTTGTTGACGCTTGATAATCACTGAAGCTTCATCAGTAACCCGAAAGGTGTATTCAGCCCGCGAGCCCAACTGGCCAACACGCTGTAAAACACTCAGTACAGTTGCTTCAACTTTTTCTACAAAAAGGTTAAAGGAAACGGCCACATCCGAGAGTTCATTGCTACCTTCAACGGGAATACGGCGGCGTAGATCCTGATCGCCTTCGGCAATATTCTTGAGTGCCCGATTGAGCCGCTTGATGGGTTGAATAATACTTTGCGCCAAGAACCAGGAAACCAGCAGCCCGGCCAGGAGGATGACTGCAGCAACAATCAGTGTGGAGTAGATGGTCGACTGGAAGGCGGCAACACCCTGGGAGCGGTCCGAATAGATGGTCATGACCCCGATGATGTCACCACTAAAATTTTTCAGGGGAGCAGCCAGAGCGGCAAATTGTTTGCCCTCATATTCTTCCCGCTTGATTTGGGTTTCCCCGGCCATGACAGCCTGTAGCTGGCTTTCACTAAAGAGTTTTACTCCCTGCCAGGTCGACACCAGTTGCTTAAAACCCTCGCCTTCCGGCAGATATATGGCTAAATCTGCAGCTTGGCTGGCTTTGAAGGCGTCAGCATAGGTTTGGTGCAAGGACAGGCCGAATTCAAAACTACCGGTATGCTCACCGCGCCAGAACATGGGCACCACACCGCGTATTCCGATACCGGCACGCCCCACTTCTATCCCGGAAACAGGTTCACGCGTTTCGTTAACGGCCACCACGGTATGGCGAAAAGAAGAAAGGTCATCGCCATGGCGGCCCACGCGATGAAGTCGCAAAAAAGAAGTGGCTGGCGGCAAGTGAAACTGCATCTGCTCGATCCCGACTTCTTCGCTCAGGGTGCTGAATACAGGAACCAGCTCTTCACGCAGGGCATTGCGATCCTGCTGGGCAAAACTCAGTTGGATGCTGGGTTGCTGGGCCAATGCCAGTGCCAGATTAACGGCTTGATCCTCCTGGGACTGGATTTCATCCAGTGCGGCCTGATGCAGGCGCTGTAATGCTCTCTGTTCGGTTTGCTGCATCAGCTGATCCAGCTGATTCAGAAACAGGGGCAAAAGTACGCCTATCCCCAAGGCCAGTACCAGTACAAACCCCAATTGAATTCTTTTGCTAATATTCATCCTGCTGAGCATCCGGGCCCTCTCCATCTAGCTAGATCACATCGAATCAACCTACGAATCTAAGCTATTTTACATGAAGTAGCAAAAGTTAATACAAGTACAAGACTCACCTCCCTGTGAGCCGGGCTTGATGCCATCAGTAGTTCCAGCTGACACTCAACTGAGCACTACGGGGGGCACCATAATAGGCCTGATCCCAGTAGACACTGTTGATGTATTTCTCATCGGTAATATTGTTCAGATTCAGACTCATCTTGAGTGAATCTGTCCACTGGTAGACTGCCATCAAATCGGCCAGGGCGTAGGCTTCCTGCTCGGCAACACTGCTGGAAACCTCACTCTGCCAGCGTACCACTGTTCCCAGTCGCAATTCAGGCAGGGCCGGCAGTTGATAATTGGCCGCCAAGGTCAACTGATTACGCGGAATCTGCTTACGCGTGGCTTCCCCTTCGGCATCTTCAATCACCAGATGAGTAAAGCCAGCCTGGGTTTGCAGACCGGGGATGAATTCACCCACCCAGTCGATTTCCACGCCCTGACTGGTCATGCCGTCAACTCCACGGTAGTAGTCATCCACGCCTGAGGTTCCACCAGGCCGGGTTCCCACTTTTTCGGCAACATTGTCCTGGGTGGTGGCAAAGATAGCCACCGAAGCCTGGGCCTGCCCCTCCGCAAGAAGGGTCTTGATCCCAGCTTCGTAGGTACGACCCTCAACCGGATCAAGCAAATCTCCATCCAGGTCTTCCTTGGTTTGCGGATTGAAAATCTGGGTATAGCTGCTGTAGAGAGAAAGCTCCGGGGTCATCTGGTAAACCACGCCAGCATAGGGAACAGGCACAAGATCATAGTCCGAGTCTTTGCTGTCGCCATAGGTACTACCTTCAACATCCAACTGGGTCAGGCGTAGACCACCCAGTACGGAGAACTCATCACTCAACATCAAACGAGTCGATGCAAAGAGACTGCTTTGGGTCGAGGTCCATTCACTGCCATCAACACTGGAGTCAAAGCTGGGTTCGGGATAGCTACCATCAAAGGCTTCTTCAGCGCCCAAGTTGGTGCCAATGCCCTGGCCGTAGTTGGATTCATCCCAAACCTCGGCCTGATACCACTGGGCACCCAGGGCAAAATCCTGCGGGTAGCCATTCAGCAGAAAACTGCCATTCAGCTGAATATCACCGATCAGGGTTTCCGTGGTCATATCATAACGGCTGGGATAAGCCTTGAGGCCCAGACCGGTACTGGCATCCGGCTTGCCATAGACATAAAAGAGCTTACTTTCAGAATCCGTTTCGTTGCGGGTCAAACGCGCGGTCAGCGTCCAGCCGTTATCCAGCAGGTTTTGCAGTTCTGCATAGCTACTGCGCGTGGTGTTATCCCAATAAGCCCAATCCGCCGAGGTGCTGGTTGAGACATCATAGTCAGTGGAGGTGCCGTCGGTGTACTGCATAGGCAGGGCTCCCCACATGGGGCTGTCGGTTGCATCCACCTGTTCACTGTGACCCAGGGTCAACAAGAGGCTGTCAGTGATATCCGCTTCGATCACGCCCTGTCCCAGCAAGCGCTGTTTGGCATAGCGATCCAGATAGGATTCCTTGTCTTCAACTGCCAGAGACAAACGCCCCCGCAGACTGCCCGATTCCGTCAGAGCACCGGATACATCCCCCTCGGTACGCAGTTGTTGCCAGGAACCGCCCAGGATTCTGGCTTGCGCCTGGAATTCACGGGTTGGGCGTTTACGTACCAGGTTGACAGTTGCCGAAGGGTTGCCACTACCACTCATCAGACCATTGGCCCCTCGCAGGACCTCAACCCGTTCATAAAAGAAGGTATCCAGGTCCCCCATGATATTACCGTAGGCCGAGGGTACACCCGTGCCATCCACCTGAAAGTTGGTGATATCAAAGCCCCGAGCCGTATAGTAGGTTCGATCCGTTTCCACCCTCTCCACGGTCACTCCTGAAGTCAGACTGAGCAGCTGATTCAAATCATTAAGATTAAAATCTTCCATCTGCTGACGGGTCACCACCGTTTGTGCCTGAGGAGTCTCCAGGGAATCCAGAGCCAACCCCGTACCACTGGCCGCCCGGGGAGCCAGGTAGGTATCTTCCTGAAGCTCGCTGCCACGAATTTCCAGGGTTTCCAGAGTTCCTTCCTGATCGGCAGCCAAAGCCGCTTGCGCACTGATCGCCGTGACTACCGCCACAAACAGCTGCTTACGTTGCAATCGCATGAATAGCCTCTCTTGTATAATTAATATTGCTTGGTTAATGATAATCGTTAACTTTAATGAGCAAAGGCAGGCCCTGATCCGATAAATAAAAAGGCCTTCCTAATCCCTGATAAAACCACCGCTTTGCCGGGCCCAGAGCTGGGCAAAACGCCCTTTTCTAGCCAGCAAATCGGCCGGTGCTCCCTGTTCAACCAGCTGTCCCCCTTCCAGGACCAGGAGACGATCCATGGCAGTGAGGGTGGACAGCCGGTGGGCGATGGCAATCACTGTTTTTCCCGCCATCAACTGCTGCAAATTCTCCTGAATAGCAGCCTCCACTTCCGAATCCAGGGCTGAAGTGGCTTCATCCAGAATCAAAATCGGGGCATCCTTTAACAACACCCGCGCCAATGCCAGACGCTGACGCTGGCCACCGGAGAGCTTGACGCCCTTTTCCCCGATATGAGCGAAATAGCCTTCGCGTCCCTCGGGATCCCGTAATCCCTCGATAAACTCGTCAGCGTGAGCCTGACGAGTGGCTCTTAATAGCTCCTCTTCGGTGGCGTCCGGTCGCCCATAAAGCAGGTTGTCGCGAACATTGCGATTGAGTAGCCCGGCATCCTGGCTGACCATCCCGATATGAGCCCTCAGACTCTCCTGGGCGAGATCACCCAGCGACTGGCCATCGACTCGGATTTGCCCGGCGTCCAGATCATAAAAACGCAACAAGAGGCTGATCAGCGTGGTTTTACCCGCTCCGGAAGACCCCACCAGGCCCACTTTTTCACCCGGCTTCACGGTCAGGGAAAGCCCCTGGAATAATTCCGGCTGGCCGGGGTAGGCAAAGTGGATGTCATCAAATTCAATTTTGCCCTGGTGAAATTCCAGTTTCTTCGCTTGCGGCTGGTCTTGTACCTCGGTAGGACGTGCGAGGGTGGCGATGCCATCCTCGACATTACCCAGATTGCGAAACAGACCGGCAATTTCCCACATGATGAACTGCGACAGGCTCTTCAAACGCAGTGTCAAAGCCACAGCAATCGTAATGGCGCCAGCCGTCACCTGGTTATTGGCCCACAGATAAATGGACAGACTGGCTGTCACCAGGATCAAGACAATATTCAGCATCCACAGCGACAGATTCAGCCGGGTCACGCGCCGCATCAGTGGATAGACCGCCTGTAAGAACTCTTCCATGCTGAGTCGACTGTGCTCGGCTTCCCGGCTGGAATGGGAAAACAGCTTGACCGTCAGAAAATGGCTGTAGCTGTCCACCAGCTGGCCCATCATGCTGGCCTGAGCGGCAGCCTGGTTTGCCGCCTCTCGTCGCAAGGGCGGGATCTGACTGCGTAGCAGCAGGCCATAGCAGCCCGCCCAGAACAGCAGAGGCAGGCTCAGCATCCAGTCGGAAGCTAGTATCAACCCCAGCATGCCACCTAGATAAACCAGTACATAAAGCAGCACATCCAGCAGCTTCATCACCGCTTCACGCAGGGATTCCGAGGTCTGCATCACCCGATTGCCCAAACGCCCGGCCACCTCGTCCTGGTAAAAGGAGAAACTCTGCTGCAAGAGGTACAAATGAGCGCGCCAGCGAATGGCCATGCTGTAATTTACAAACAGCGACTGGTGAAAGAGCAGCGAGTGACCAATCACCGCCAGGGGCAAGACCACCCCCACTAAAAGCCCCATCGTCCAGAAAACCCCGGCCTTTTCAGCGAGTAAATCTGACGGTGCATAGTGACCGACCCAGTCCACCAGATCGCCAAGAAAATTGAACAGGGCCACCTCGATACCGGCAACCACAAAGGTCAGCAAGCCCAGACACAGGAGTGCTTTTTCAAACCCCCGGGTATAGTGGCGGAAAAACGCCAGCAGGGTTTTGGGTGGCTGTTCAACTGTCACCTCTGGCAGAGGATTGGTCAGTTTTTCAAAAAAACGAAACATGGGTACAACCACTCACGTCAGACGGCGGCGGGTCAGCAGCCAGATAAAATAGCTCCCGCCCAGAACCGAGGCGATCAAACCGGCAGGCAACTGCTGAGGATAGAGCAGCACCCGCCCCAGCCAATCGGAGAAAATTAAAATGGCGGCACCGGCCAAAGCGCCCACCAGCAATTGTTGATGCAGTTGCCGGGCACCCAAAAGGCTGGCCAGATGCGGGGCTAACAACCCCACAAAGGCCACCGGCCCCATCAAGGCCGTGACCAAGGCAGTGCTCAGAGCCACCAGCAATAACAGGGAAACCCGGGCCAGATTGATATTCAGCCCTCGTGCCAGAGCAAAGGCATCACCAATAGTGATGAGTACCAGTGAACGCCGCCCCACCCAGGTCAAAAGGCCTATGACCAGGCCGCCTGCCAGCATCCAAAGGGCATCCTGGCCCTGAATCCGATAGGTGGAGCCCGACAACCAACCCAATAGCTGGCGAACCTCATCACCGCCCCGGGCCAGAGTGAACTGAATAACGGCATCCAGAACGGCGGCCAGCGCAATCCCCATCAAAGCCAGAATGCCGGGGGCATACTGGTGGCGGCGTCCCAGCAACAACAGCAAAAACATCACCAGCAGGCAGCCAATAAAGGCCACCTGAGGACCGTAATCGCGTAGGGAACCGCCCAGAAAAATCACACTAACCACCAGAGCCAGTGTCGCCCCGGCCGACAGCCCCATAATATCCGGGCTGGCCAGGGGGTTACGGATCAGCCGCTGCAGCAGCACCCCGGCCACAGCCAGAATACCGCCTGCAGCCAGTGCAGCGACGAGACGCGGCCAACGCAAGGACAAGACCAGGTCTTGTGGCCAGGCAAATACCCAACCCTGCTCGGAAGGCGCCAACATCAGGGAAATCACAACACACACCAGCAGCACCCCCAACAGGAGCAGAAGCCGGTAAAGGGGCAACTGCAGTTCTCGGCCTGGCAGGGTGTAGTGCCCGCCGCTGCTCATCTGCATCCGCTTGCGTACCAGCCAGATTAGTGCCGGTGCCCCGATCAAGGCAGTTGCAGCCCCGCTGGGTACGAGATTGGGCAACTGCTGGGAAAAGAAAATCGCCAGGGCATCGGTGATCAACAGTAACCAAGCACCCAAAAGCACGCTGAACAAGAGCTCTTCGCCGGCGCGTCGGCAACCCAGCAAACGCACCAGATTCGGGGTCAAGAGGCCGATAAAGCCAATCAAGCCCACAGCCATGACTGAAGAAGCCGTCAACCAGAGAGCAGCCAGGAAAATCAGGGCGAAAACCGGCAGCAGGTTCAACCCCCGGGCCTGAGCGGCCGTTTGTCCCAGACGCATCAGAGCCAAAGGACGCAGGGCCAGCAGCAGGATCAGCGGCAGAATCAGCAAGCGAGTTGCCAACGCCTGCACCTGGCTCCAATCGCTTTGCGCCAGATTGCCCGCCCCCCAGATAAAAAGATTGCGGGCGTATTGATCATTGAGAAGAATCAATGCCGTGGCCAGAGCCCCCAGCAGCAGATTAACCGCCATCCCGGCCAGGACCACCGGCAAACCGGATAGACCTTCACGACCGGCAATCAACCCCACCAAGAGGCTGGAGGCCAGGGCACCGGCAAAAGCCCCCCAGGTTCCGTAGGCCGCGGCCGCCGCAGGCCAGACCAGGGTCATCACCAGCAAGCCCAGCCAGGCACCGGAAGAGGCTCCCAGGGTCATGGGTGAAACCAGAGGGTTTTGCAACAGCTGTTGTAACAGACTACCCGCCAAGCCCAGGGCAGCACCAACCAGTAGAGCGATTACGGCTCTGGGCAGGCTGGAATAAAAAAACTGGAAGTCAGCAAAACTGCTCAGCTCACGAGTCATCAGCAGCTGCCATTGTTCAGTCACTGCCAGACTGGTCTCCAACTGCAGATGCAAGACCCAGGTCAAAGGCAGAAGCAGCAAGACCCCCAGATAGCGTCGCTTCACCAGTCACGCTCCAGCAGGGTCGTCGCCAGGGCTTCGCCCAGATATTGGATGGACAGAGGCCCGCCATAGGTCCAGACAGGAGGCAGGGACCCGATCCTATCCTGCTGAACAAAAGGAAAACGCTGCCAGAGCGGATGCTGGGCCAGGCGATCTTCCTGGGCAAAGGGCTGGATATACAACAGGATTCCGTCATCGACTGCCACCAGTTCGGTCAGGGTCTTCTGGGTCTGCCCCCAGGTAGTCACCGGCTGTGGCAGGGCGGCTTCCAGACCCAGGGCCTGCATGGCAGCCAGAACCAGGGAATTGCGACCGTAAACCCGTACATGATTGACGTCGGTAAAACGTATCACCGCCACCTCGGGCAAGCCCTCGGGAAAGTGGCCCTGAAGTTGAGTAGCCAGCTCTTGCAGGCGGCGATCCCGTTCAGCCAGTTTTTGCTCGGCCAGGTCTTCGCGATCCAGCAGACGCGCCAGCTCCCTAAAGGTGCCCTCCACGGCCTCGGGGTTGGAGTGATCAGCCCGGTAGTTGTCAAAATAAAGTACCGGCGCGACCTGTTCGAGCTTGTCTTTCAGACCCAGTTGCTGGGTGCCGATAATAATGACATCCGGCTGCAGGCTTGCCAGCCGTTCAATATTGGGCTCATCACGCAGGCCCACATCAGCGATTCCTTGAGGCAGTTGCGGCTGGACGACCCAGGTGCGATAGCCCTCGACATCGGCAATCGCCACAGGCGCTACTCCCAGCTCGACCAGGTTCTCCGTCACCGCCCAATTCAGGGCCACGATTCGCTCGGGACGCTCGGCAAATTCATGCGTCCCCAGGCTATCAGTCACGCTCACTTGCGCCTGAACAGTGACGGGCAGCAGCAGACAAGCAGCCAAAAGATAAACCTTGATCCAGGACCAGGCAGAAGACATAGCTTTAACTCCAGATAATCAACAAAACCCGACTAGGCCACAACGGCAACCGGTTGTTTGTTCAAAGGGTGGGGGCAAAGACGGATATCCAGCTCGTAAAGACCGGACAGATGAGATTCATCGAGAAGCTGATCCGGGCGACCATCAAAAGCCAGCTCTCCCTGTTTGAGAGCCAGAACCCGGTCGGCATAACGGCAAGCCAGATTAATATCATGCAGGATGATCACCAGCCCGCGGCCTGTATCGCGATTCAAACGCGACAGCAGCTGCATCAATTCGTACTGGTGGGAAAGATCCAGTGCCGAGGTGGGTTCATCCAGCAATAACAGCGGTGCCTCCTGCGCCAAAAGCATGGCAATCCAAGCACGTTGGCGTTCTCCCCCGGACAAGAGATCGGTTGATTGATCACGATATTTCAGGACATCCGTGGCCTGCATAGCCTCATCCACCCGGGCAAAATCACTCGCTTGCCAACGTCCCAGAAGGCCTCGCCAGGGATAGCGTCCGAGAAGCACCAGGTCCTTGACGGTCAAGCCGCCAACTTCGGGCAGCTGTTGGGGCAAAAAAGCCAGTTTCTGAGCCAGAGATCGCTGACTGAAGCGGGCGATGGGCTTTTGTTCGAGAAACACTTCCCCCCGATCGGGCTGCAACTGTCGGGCCAGGAGCTTCATCAGGGTGGATTTACCCGAGCCATTGTGACCCAGGATGACCGTTACCTGGTCTTCAGCCACCTCCAGCTGAGGAACCCGGAGAATAGAACGTTCCTGACGGATGACCTCGATATTTTCAAGTCGCAACATAGTGAATCGCTTTCTCTTGCAGCAAACGCTGTTGTTTATCTTGGGGTTGCAAACGCGGACAGGTCAGACAGAGTTCGCCATCATCACGCCGATAATGCTGGCAACAGGTCTTACGCTCCAACAGCAGCTCTTCCCGGCCACGGGTGGTAACGCCCGTAACCAGACGACTGGTCTTTTCCAGCTTGAGAGCCTGCAGCCAGTGTGTGGCCAAGGCCTGCAAAGCGGTGTTATTCATCCCCCAGGCCGACTGAAAATGCAGAAGCAAACCCAGCAGGCGGTCGGCGAGAAGGCCTCTGGCCAGTGCCGGATTCATGCGCACGACCCGGTTCAGCTGCACCAGCCAGGCTTCGGCAAACTGCTCCAACTCGGCAGCCTGGTGTTGAATCAGCTCGCCTGACGACTCTTCCAGAGCACCTGGCGGCAATACGATGCCTGCAACCCAGCCTTCTCCAAATTGCTGGCCCAGCTGATCCAGCTTGAGTTGGCACTGCAGCCCCTGAACAGCCACCAGAGAGACAAGAACCGGCTGCCAGAGGAGCAGATTCCAACAGCGTGCTGACCAATAAAGACGACCGGCTCGGGGGTGTTGCTGCATCTCATGTTCCAGCAGTCTTTGCAGACTCCTGCTGTTATCCTGCTGCAAACTCAAGTGCTCGGGCCGGGGTTCATCCAGAGTTATTTGCAGCCCCGGATAAATGCCAGCCAACTGCTGCACTAACAACGAAGACAAAGCTGCATCACTTTTACCCGGCAAGACAGCACCTCTCTATGCACCCAAACCTTAATGAGAAGTGATCTTATCAAAGGAATAGTTAATGTCAATCATTATCATTCACATTAGAAAAGCCTACTGCTTATTATTTTTATGTGTTTTTCAGGCACAAAAAAAGGGGAGCCTGAGCTCCCCTTGAGATGGTCGGTGTTGATTTTACTGAATCAGCAGCCCTGCTGGCGGGCAACCTCCTGCTGAACGGCTTCCAGTTCAGCCGGCAACACCTGGTATTCCTCTTTACGTTGCAACAGATCACTCATGTGACTGGGCAAAGCAACGCCCTGGAACCCAGCCTGAATCACGGCCTCTTCAAACTTGGCCGGATGCGCGGTAGCCAGAGTCACCACTGGCGTTTGCTCATCCCAGGCACACTGGCGAGTGGCTTCATAACCAGTGGCTGTGTGAGGATCCAGGAGCTCGCCGGTGCGCTCAAAGGCTTCGGCAATAATCTTGAGAATACCCGGATCATCCAGAGTAAAGCTGGAAAAGAGATTTCTGGCTTTCTTCCAGGCCACTTCATCCAACTGGGTTGGCCCCTGCTGGAAGTTATCCAGCAGTTGGTTAATTGCTTCCCCGTCCTGACCATAGAGATCAAACAGCAGACGCTCGAAGTTGGAGGAAACCACGATATCCATGGAAGGTGCCAGGGTGGCCTGCAGCGGCTTCTTGCTGAAATCGTTTTCGCCCAGAGTACGGTGCAGGATGTCATTGGCATTGGTGGCCACTATCAACTGCTTGATGGGCAGGCCCATTTGACGAGCCACGTAACCGGCAAAAACATCACCAAAGTTAGCTGAAGGCACGCTGAAGGAAACTTCCCGGTGAGGCGCACCCAGAGCGACCGCGCTGGTGAAGTAGTAGACCACCTGGGCCATGATACGGGCCCAGTTGATCGAGTTAACCGCGATCAGACGCTGCCCTTTGAGGAAGCTCTGGTCAGCAAAGCTGGCTTTGACCATCGCCTGACAGTCATCAAAATTGCCTTCAATGGCCAGGTTATGGACATTGGGCGCAATCACGGTGGTCATCTGGCGGCGTTGAACTTCGGACACCCGGTTATGTGGGTGAAGGATATAAATATCCACATGCGAGCAGGGCTTGCAGCCCTCGATCGCAGCCGAACCGGTATCACCGGAGGTAGCTCCCATGATCACACCCCGCTCACCACGCTTGCCCAGGAAGTGGTCAAGCAGACGACCGAGCAGCTGCAAGGCTACATCCTTGAAAGCCAGGGTAGGACCATGGAAGAGCTCCAGCAGGAAATGATTGCTGTCGAGCTGCTTCAGAGGCGCCACCGCATCATGGCTGAAGGAGGCATAGGTTTCCTTGAGCATGGCCCGGAAAGTCTCTTCCGGGATGCAATCACCGACAAAGGGCTTCATCACCCGGAAGGCAGCTTCGGCATAAGGAAGGCCTGCCAGCTCGGCAATTTCTTCTTTACTCATCTGGGGGAAGCTTTCCGGCACATAAAGGCCACCATCAGTGGCCATGCCAGTGAGCACAACTTCTTCAAAGTTCAGTGCGGGCGCTTTCCCGCGAGTACTGATATAACGCACGGTTTTTAATCTCGCTCGTAAGGGATTATTGATCTTCCAGGCTTTCCACGCGGATACGCATCACGCTACCAGCCACATCGGCCAGGGATTCCAGCTGACGAATCACCTCGTTCATCGCCGCCTCCTTGGTCTTGTGGGTCAAGAGGATAATCGGAATCAAGTCTCCTTCCAGAGTATCCTTTTGGATAATGGCTTCGATGCTGATGCCCTGATCACTCAGAATCGTTGCCACCCGGGCCAGAACACCGGGACGGTCCACGGCCAGCAGACGCAGGTAGTAGGCCGTTTCGATTTCATCCATGGGCAGCACCGGCAGGTCATCGGCCTGCTCGGCAAAGGCCAGGTAGGGTACGCGTGAATCCGGCTCGGCACCCATCTCGCGGGCAACATCGACCAGATCGGCAATTACCGCAGAGGCGGTGGGTTCAGAACCGGCACCCGCGCCGTAATAAAGAGTGGGGCCGACCGCATCGGCAGACACCATAACCGCATTCATAACGCCGTTAACATTGGCCAGCAGCCGCTCTTTGGGAATCAGGGTCGGATGTACGCGCAATTCCAGACCTTCTTCAGTACGGCGGGTGATGCCCAGATGCTTGATCGCATAACCCAGGGCATCGGCCTGGCGGATATCTTCCACATCGATACGACTAATGCCTTCGGTGTAGACATTATCGAAACTCAGCGGTACACCAAAGGCAATGGCAGACAGGATCGCCAGCTTGTGGGCGGCATCGATACCTTCGACATCAAAAGTGGGATCGGCTTCGGCATAACCCAGCTGCTGGGCTTCTTCCAGCATCTCGGTAAAGTCGGCACCCTTGTCATTCATGTTGGTCAGAATGTAGTTGCCGGTGCCATTGATGATGCCGGCCACCCAGTGAATCTTGTTGGCTGTCAGGCCTTCACGAATGGATTTGATGATCGGGATACCACCGGCTACAGCGGCTTCAAAGGCAACGATGACGCCAGCTTCACGAGCGGCCTGGAAGATTTCATTACCATAGACGGCAATCAGGGCCTTGTTGGCGGTTACCACGTGCTTGCCGGCAGCGATAGCCTTCATGACCAGATCGTAAGCAGCATCATAGCCACCGATCAGCTCAACCACGACATCAATTTCAGGATTATCGATCACATCCAGTATCTCCTGGGAGACATAGACACTGGAGGTATCACAATCAGGGTTGTTGCTGCGGGTAGCCACCTGCTCAACCACTATTGGGCGGCCAGCACGACGGGCAATTTCACTGGCGTTACGCAGCAAAACATTGAAGACACCGCCACCAACAGTACCTAGGCCACAGATAGCGACTTTTACAGGTTTCAAAATACTCTCCTTACAGACTTTTATGTTTATAGACCCAGCTCACTGAGCAGACGTGCAGCCGGTACATAACCGGGAATAATGCGCCCCTCGGGCAGAATGATTGCAGGGGTTCCCTGGATGCCCTGACTGCGTGCCAGTTGATACTGCTCGGCAATCGGCGTTTCACAGTCGGCCGCGGGCAGGTTTTCCCCCGACTTGGCCAGTGTCATGGCTTCTGCCCGATCATCGGCACACCAGACATTGACCAGCTGCTGATGACCATCACTTTGCAGGCCCTGACGCGGAAATCCAAGATAACGTACTTCCACACCCGCAGCATTGAGTTCGGGCACTTCTCCGTGCAGACGACGGCAATAGGGGCAGGTGATATCGGTAAAGACCTGAACTATAGCGCGTGTTTCACCTTCGGCAGGAAACACCACCTGCTCTTCGGCAGGGATGGCCTGAAGCTGGCTACGGCGCAGTTGACTGCGTTTGTTTTCGGTAAGATCGGTAACACCATCATCGTTCAGCGCCAACAGACTGCCAGCAAACAGATGCTCACCGTCTTCACTGACATAGACCAGATCGCCCGAGTTGAGCAGGACTTCAAAAACACCTTCAACAGGGGTCGACTCCAGGGATTCAATTGCAATCCGGGGGTCGATGGTTTGTAGCTGCTGCTCGATGAAGCTCTGGTCGGGTTGTGCGGCCTGAGCCGAAGCAGCCAGGGCCAGACTCAGGACCAGTGAGGCCCAGATAACCTGCAAAATACGCATTAAATTTCTCCCGGGAATCCAAGGCGACAGTATGCCTAGGAGTAGCCCAAAAAACAAAAACGGGCACCCTGGGGCGCCCGTTTTTCTCTGCACTGCCAGCTGGCAGCAAGCTCGGCTTGAATTAAGCCAGCTTTTCCTTGATACGTGCAGATTTACCTGAACGCTCACGCAGGTAGTAGATTTTGGCCTGGCGTACATCACCACGACGCTTGACTTCAATAGAGTCAACCAGCGGGCTGTAAACCTGGAAGGTACGCTCAACACCCAGACCACTGGAGATCTTGCGCACGGTGAAAGCAGAGTTAAGGCCGCGGTTACGCTTGCCAATAACCACACCTTCGTACGCCTGCAGGCGCTCACGGTTACCTTCCTTAACCTTGACCTGAACGACAACTGTGTCGCCGGGACCAAAGCTGGGGACTTCTTTGTTCATCTGTTCGGCTTCAAGAGCCTGGATAATAGGGTTTCTGTTACTCATTGCTGCTCGCTCCTAGACTAAGGCCGCTCGACTTGCGCCCTGGTAAGCGGGGCATCGTATTCGCGGATAAATTCTGCTAACAATTCCTGCTGCTCCTTATCCAACTGGCGGTCTGCCAGCAGATCAGGTCGCCGCAACCAGGTTCGACCCAGCGCCTGCTTGAGGCGCCACCGGCGTATAGCTTCATGGTTACCGCTCAGCAGCACCTCGGGAACGCCGTGCCCGTCGATCACTTCGGGTCTTGTATAATGTGGACAATCCAGCAGCCCTTCAGCAAAGGAATCTTCATCTGCCGAAGCCTCGTGCCCCAGGACACCCGGAACCAAACGGGATACCGAATCCATCAGCACCATGGCGGCCAGTTCTCCACCACTGAGGACATAGTCACCAACAGACCATTCCTCGTCGATTTCTGAGGCCATAAGGCGCTCATCAATCCCTTCATAACGACCAGCAACCAGAATGTGCTTCTGCCTGGACGCCAATTCCACTACGCCTGCCTGATCCAGCTTACGCCCCTGGGGCGACAGGTAAATCACCTTGGCCTCAGGTCCAGCAGCCTGCTTCGCGGCCTGGATGGCTGCACGCAGCGGTTCAACCTTCATCAACATGCCGGGGCCACCACCGTAAGGACGATCATCAACAGTCCGATGACGGTCGTGGGTAAAATCCCGAGGGTTCCAGAAATCCACTTCCAGCAGGCCCTGTTTAATAGCCCGGGAAGTCACCCCCTGGTCGGTGATAGCTGTAAACATCTGTGGAAACAGAGAAACTACACCAAACCACACCCTGCACATCTCACTTATTCAGTTGTTTAAAAGTCAGCGTCCCAGTCAACCTGCAAGACACCGGACTCCAGATCCACCTGCTTGACAACTTCCGGCAATAGCCAGGGAATCAGACGCTCCTGACTATCCAGACTGCCTTTACAGGGCTTGACGATCAAAACGTCATTGGCGCCTGTTTCCAACAGATGGTTGACCTTGCCGTACAGCTGACCTTCGCTGTTATACACCTGAAGACCAATCAACTGGTTCCAGTAGTACTCCCCTTCCGGAAGCGGGGGCAAGGCTTCTTCAGGCAAACGTATTTCTGCTCCGGCTAACAGCTTGGCTTCCTCAGGGGTGTCATAACCCTTGATTTTGGCCACCAGGCCTTTGCCCTGTTTGCGGCCACCGGTTCTGGTGACAGAAAAACTTTTGCCTTGATGCCAAAGAATCCACTCGGGATACTCCAGCAGATTTTCCATCGGCTCTGTGTAGGAGTAGACCTTCACCCAGCCTTTAATACCAAAAACACTGGTAATGCGTCCTAAAAGGACTTCACTGTTGCCGCTAGAGTTCGGTTTGTTCATACAACCCGATCCACTTGCGACAAGAAGTGATTTGCCAGCAATTACTGCTGCTCAGCAGCTTCTTTGGCCAGCTTGGCAACGCGATCTGACAGCTGTGCACCCTGACCTACCCAGTGCTGCAGGCGGTCCAGATCCAGACGCAGACGCTCAGAGTTGCCACGGGCGACAGGGTTAAAGAAACCCAGACGCTCGATGTAGCGACCATCACGCGACTTACGAGAGTCGGTTACGTGTACATGATAAAAAGGGCGTTTTTTTGCACCGCCACGAGCCAAACGAATGGTTACCATTGCAAGTCTTTCCTTTAAGCTATTCGGAAATGCAGATCAGGCTGCTTTTAGCCTGAATCCACTAAAAAAATTTAGCGACCAGGGATATTCAATTCGAGTAGCCAACCCCGCATTGAAAACCTGTTCAAAAGGCAAGGCACCCGAAAGGCGAAGTATTCTAATGGATAACTTCTTCCTTGGGAAGCTTTGCCTTTATTTTTACGCCAATTCACGTCATAAAAATTCAGGTTGCGCTATTGTAGTAACCAACGCGCGAAACGCAAGCCGTTTCCTGCTTTTATCAGAAGCGAGGCGGGAAACCGCCCCCACCCATGGGACCACCGCCACCCATACCGGGAGGCATCTGACCCTGCATGCCGCGCATCATATTGGCAACAGCACCCTTGCTGGTCATCTTCTTCATCATCTTCTGCATCTGCTTATGCTGCTTGATCAGACGATTCAGATCCTGCAACTGGGTGCCCGAACCTTCACAGATGCGTCTTTTACGCGAACCATTGAGCAGTTCCGGCTTGCGTCTTTCCCAAGGCGTCATGGAATTGATGATGGCCTCCATCTTACCCATCTCCTTCATGGGCCCCTGCTGCTCAGCCAGCTTGGCCATATTGCCCATGCCCGGGAGTTTTTCCAGCATGCTCGACATGCCGCCCATCTTTTTCATCTGCAGCAGCTGCTCACGGAAATCTTCCAGATCAAAGCCTTTACCCTTCTTGACCTTCTTGGCCAGCTTTTCCGCCTTGCCCTTGTCCAGCGTACGCTCAGCTTCCTCGATCAGGGACAGGAGGTCACCCATACCCAGGATGCGCGAAGCGATACGATCAGGATAGAAAGGCTCCAGAGCATCGGTTTTCTCACCCATACCCATGAACTTGATGGGCTTGCCGGTGATGTGACGTACCGACAGGGCCGCACCACCACGGGCATCACCATCTGCCTTGGTGAGCACGACACCGGTCAGCGGCAGGGCTTCATTAAAGGCCTTGGCGGTATTGGCGGCATCCTGACCGGTCATGGCGTCAACAACAAAGAGCGTTTCTGAAGGCTTCAGCTCGGCATGCAGAGACTTGATCTCCGACATCATTTCTTCATCGACGTGCAAACGACCGGCAGTATCCACCAGCAGCACATCGTAGAATTGAATCTTGGCTTCCTTCATCGCTGCCGACACGATTGCAGAAGGCTTCTGGTCAGGTTTGGCCGGGAAGCAATCCACTTCAACTTCGGTCGCCAGAGTCTGCAACTGATCCATGGCTGCGGGACGATAGACGTCGGTGGAAACCACCAGCACCTTTTTCTTTTCCCGCTCGCGCAGATACCGCGCCAGCTTGGCCACGGTGGTGGTTTTACCCGCCCCCTGCAGACCAGCCATGAGCACAACCGCAGGCTCCCCTTTCAACTCCAGAGGCACCTGGGATTCACCCATCAACTGGGTCAGGGTTTCATTAACAATTTTTAGAAACTGCTCGCCCGGCTTGAGGGCCTTGGATACCTCCTGACCGACCGCTCTTTCCCGCACCTGATCAATAAAGGCTTTCACCACCGGCAGGGCGACATCCGCCTCCAACAGGGCCATGCGCACTTCGCGCAGGGTATCCTTGATATTGGCCTCGGTCAGCTTGGCATTACCGGATAGGCTACGCAGCGTATTCGATAGACGGTCACTTAGACTTTCAAACATCTTCATCCCCAAAAATTGTAATTTGTGCGATTATAGACTAGACACCCCTGATTACTCCATGAAGTCGGCAAGAATTGATGTCAAAGCTGTCTTAATCCGCTAGGATAGGCGGTTAACCCGTTTCTTTTTAGGAGCATTCGTTTCCGAGCATGGCTGCCTTTCTTCCTTTTACTTTACTGGCAATTGCCTTTTACCTGGCCGGGGCTTCCTGGGTGGGTATGCGCCTGCTGGGCCGAGCCCCGGAAAACAACCGACTGGTCCGTGTCCTGGGTCTGGTCGCCCTGATCAATCATGCTATCGTTCTCTACAGCCAACTGGATTTAGCCACGGGACTTTCCCTGGGCCTGCTGGATGTCGCCTCGCTGCTGAGCTGGCTGATCTGCGCCTTCATCCTGCTGGCCAGTCTGCGCCATCCTACACTGAATCTGGCCGTAGCTCTTTTTCCCCTGGCGGGTGTTCTGTTGCTGCTGGGACAGCTCCCTGAAGAACACTATCAACTCCCGGCTGGAAAAGAAGGACTTCTATTCCACGTACTGGCCTCTCTATCAGCTTACAGCCTCTTTGCCCTGGCCAGCGTACAGGCAGTACTCCTGGCTCTGCAGAACCGCCAACTCAAGCATCACCATTTAAAAGGGCTGATTTCGGTACTGCCTCCGCTACAAACCATGGAGCGGCTGCTCTTCGACCTGCTGATCGCCGGTCAAGTTTTGCTGACTCTGGGCATTCTTAGTGGCTTTATTTTTCTTGACCAGCTATTTACCGGCGGCAACGCCCACAAGACTTTCTTTTCCCTGGCCGCCTGGCTGACCTTCGGCATTCTTCTGGTTGGCCGTTGGCGTTTGGGTTGGCGGGGTATTATCGCCGTGCGCTGGACTCTGGGAGGTAGCCTCTTGCTGCTCCTGGCCTATTTTGGCAGCAAGCTGGTACTGCAGTTTTTAACTGGATAGAGGATAAGTTTGTTTGAACACTGAATTACCCCTGGGGCTATTACTGGGACTTCTCGCCCTTTTGATAGCCCTTTCGGCTTTTTTCTCCGGTTCCGAAACGGGAATGATGTCGATCAACCGTTATCGTCTGAACCACAAGGCCAAGCAGGGCGATAAATCCGCTCTGCGCATCACCCAACTGCTGCAGCGTCCCGACCGTCTGCTGGGTGTCATCCTGATCGGCAATAACTTCGTCAACAATTTTGCCGCAGCAATTGCGACGGTTATTGCGATTCATTTTCTCGGCGAAAGCCTGGGGCCACTGGTCGCCACCACGCTCCTTACCATTACGGTTCTGATCTTTTCCGAGGTCACACCCAAGACGCTGGCCGCCCTGCATCCGGAAAAATTTGCCCGGCCCGCCTCCTTTGCCCTGCATCCCTTGTTGAAATTGCTTTACCCGCTGGTTTGGCTGGTCAATCTATTCAGCAACTTCCTCTTGCGCCTCATGGGGGTTCGCCCGGACGAGCGCAAGCAGGACAGCCTTACCAGCGAAGAATTGCGCAGCGTGGTTAACGAAGCCGGCAATCTGATCCCCAGCCGTCACCAGGCGATGCTCCTGTCCATTCTGGATCTGGAAAACATCACCGTGGATGACATCATGATCCCCCGCCAGGAGGTGGTCGGTCTGGACCTGGAGCAGGATATGGACACCCTGCTTAAACAGCTCAGACACAGCCAGCATACGCGCTTACCGGTTTACAAGAATGACATCAACAACGTGGTTGGCATTCTGCATCTGCGTGGCGGTCTAAGGCTTCTGGCAGCCTCCGAACCCACCAAGGGGATGCTGGTCCAGGAAACCCGAGAACCCTATTTCATCCCTGAGTCCACCCCCCTGCAGACACAGCTTCTCAATTTTCAGAAAGAAAAGCGCCGGATTGGCATCGTCGTGGATGAATACGGCGATGTTCAGGGGCTGGTGACTCTGGAGGATATTCTGGAAGAGATCGTCGGCGAATTCACCACGGATGTACCCAACCATCAGGATGATATCCAGCCACAACAGGATGGCTCCTGGCTGATTGATGCCAGCGCCACTGTTCGTGAAGTGAACAAGCAGCTGGAGTGGGAACTACCGACCCACGGCCCCAAGACCCTCAACGGTTTGATTCTGGAATACCTGGAATCCATCCCCGATGGCAATACCTGCGTAACCTTTGGCAGCTACCGCATCGAAACACTGGAAGTCAAAGAGAACCTGATCAAGGCGGTTCGCTGTTGGGAAGTCTCCCCGAAGAAGCGTAAGGGTAAAAAGAAAAAAGCCGGCGGCTCTTGAGAAGCCACCGGCTGATTAGCAGGTTAGAGGCCAGGGCATTTATACAAAATTGCCCAAACCTGCGGCCTGCTTCAAACGCTCTAAGAAGGGTGTGGCATAGCTTCTGGCTTTTTCAGCACCCTGCTGCAGGACGGCTTCGATATGCCCAGGATCGTCAAGAAGACGCTGGTACTCTTCACGAGGTCCACGCAGCTGTTCGTTCAGGTATTCAAACAGTTCCTTCTTCATTTCACCCCAGGCAATACCCTCGGCGTAACGCTGCTTCATGGCCTGGGCTTCTTCTTCACTGGCAAAAGCCGAATAGATCTGGAAGAGCGTGCAGCCCTCGGTATCCTTGGGTTCACCCGGCTCCAGGGAATTGGTTTTGATCTTGTTGATCAGCTTGCGGAATTTCTTTTCCGATTCAAACAGCGGAATGGTGTTGTTGTAGCTTTTGCTCATCTTGCGGCCATCCAGGCCATTCAATACCGCCACCCGGTCATCGACTACCGCTTCCGGCAAAGCAAAGAAGTCTTCACCAAAAATGTGGTTAAAGCGCTGACCGATATCACGGGCCATTTCAATATGCTGAATCTGGTCACGACCCACAGGCACACGATTGGCATTGAACATCAGAATATCGGCAGCCATCAGGATCGGGTAGCTATACAGCCCCATATTGATGCCCGCATCCGGGTCCTTGTCACCGGCATCCAAGTTTTCCTGTACAGCCGCTTTATAGGCATGAGCCCGGTTCATCAAACCCTTGGCGGCAACACAGGTCAACAGCCAGGTTAATTCGGGAATCTCGGGGATATCACTTTGCCGATAAAAAACCGCATTGTCCGTATCCAGACCCAGTGCCAGCCAGGTTGCAGCAATTTCACGACGCGAGGCTGCAACCCGCTCGGGTTCATGACACTTGATCAGGGCATGAAAGTCCGCCAGAAAAAAGTAGGGGGTCATGCTCTGGTCACGGCTGGCAGCAATAGCCGGACGTATAGCGCCGACGTAATTACCCAGATGAGGAGTACCCGTGGTGGTGATACCGGTCAGTACGGTTGTTTTACTCATGCTTGTTATAAAACCTTATAGACATCAATGAAGAAAAATCAGGGGCGGGGACGGAAGCTATTCAGATAACGCTGGCCATTTTCTACATAATGGGCGGCACTGGCTTCCAGATGGGCTTTTTGCTCTTCGGTTAGTTCCCGCTTGATCTGGCCGGGTGAACCCAGCACCAGGGAACCATCGGGAACCACCATTCCTTCAGGAATCAGGGTATTGGCACCAATCAGGCAATAGCGACCGATCTTGGCTCCATTCAGAACCACCGCATTCATACCGATCAGGCTGAAATCGCCGATCTGGCAACCATGCAGCATGGCCTTGTGGCCGACTGTCACACCACGCCCGAGGGTCAGGGGAAAGCCCACATCGGTATGCAGAATGCTGCCATCCTGAACGTTACTTTGCGGACCCAGGGTAATGGGATCATTATCGCCCCGGGCGACAACGTTAAACCAGACGCTGGCTTCTTCGTGCAGGATCACACTACCGATCAGGGTGGCATTGGGCGCGATAAAAATCTCTTCACTCAGAAGCTGGACCCGGCGGTCTTCAAGATCATAAAGCATCTTCTTTACCTGTCTTAAGCAGTTATCCACCCACGGGGATACTGGTTGGTTCCGAATAGATCTGAACTTGATTGCGCCCCTGGCGTTTGGCCAGATAAAGGGCATCGTCCGCCCGGGTCAAGGCTGCATCCAGAGGCAGATCGGCATCAAAGCAAGTCAGACCGATGCTTATAGTAACCTTCAGATTGATTTCATCCAAGCAAATCGGGGTAGCCGCCAGATCGCGGCAAATATTCCAGGCCTGCTTTTCTGCTGCCGGTAAATTTTCTCCGGGTAAAAAGGCGGCAAACTCCTCCCCGCCCATGCGAGCCAATATCTGGTTTTTGTTGAGATGTTCTTGCAGGATATGGGCCACCACCTGCAGGGTCTTATCCCCCACGGCATGACCATAGCGGTCGTTCACCTTTTTGAAGAAATCCACATCCAGCATCATCAAGCAGCCGCCTGCTTTACGGGCTAGTTGACGCTCACTGGCTTGAAGAAAATAGCGCCGGTTCGCCAGGCCGGTCAGGGAATCGGTAATCGCCATCCGCCGCATGGCGGCATCAGTATCCTCCTTGACCAGCAGAATAAAGCTAAAGCCGTTGACCAGCATCAGCGCATAATAGAAGAGATAAGCCAGTTGGTTGGTCAAAGAGCTGGTGAGCGCTGCATGCTCGGGATTCACCCAAGCCCCCAGGCAACGGAAAGCAAAAATCACCACAGCCATACTCTGGGCAACAATCAGCAACCACAGCAAGGCTGATTTCTTCGGCCTGGAACGAAAAAGCACCCAAGCGCTGATAGCGGTAAAGCTGCCCATGAACAGAGAACCCATGACGGTCAGATGACCTCGGGGGCCTTCTTGCGGGGTCAGAGCAGCGGCTAGATTGATCACCACCAGACTGAAGAGCAGAAAGCCGGGCAGAAAATGCCTGCTCCAGCGCCCGAAGGCATAATGGAAGTAGGCCATGACTTCCAGCGCAAAACCCAGGTAGAGCAGGGTATTGCCCAGATGCACACTCAAATCATAGTGAATCCAACCACGCAGACCGACAATAAAAATGGCCAGGCCCTTGCATAGTTGAGCCCACAGCCAGGCATAAAGAGCCGGGTTACGATGATTTTCATGTTGGTAAAGAAGAATCACCAGCCCCAAAACGATGCCGCCCACTCCGAGCATCACCATCATGGTTCGAATATCAATAAAAGAATCCAGGCTCATCGTGTGGCTGCCACCCTGCGCTAACGTGTTTGCAGTTTACTTCAGATCATCCTCTTCCGGACTTGATCTGTCATGTATATAAAATCCATAAAATACAATTTATCACTCCCCCCACATTCGGCAAGTTAACCACCGGTTTACTTAAGGCATTTTATCGCGGTGGAAAAGGCCTGACCGGGTGGCGAACCAGGTCGCCGCCGGGCTTTTGATCCAGACTGATATCCTGCTGCAGACCTACCTGAAGCAACTCCACCAGCATCATCGCCGAAAGCCCCCAAATTCGATATTCCTGCCATTGATAGCTGGGCACATAAAGGCAGCGATCAGCAACCTGGATCTGGTCCGTATGGCTACGTTGATCCTCGGCAAACCAGCGCAGGGGTACAGAAAAAATGGCGTCCAGCTCATCTTCACAGGGAACCAGTTCCAGGGATGCAGGGATCAGGCCAACATAGGGGGTCACACGAATACCATGCAGGGAAATCAATTCGCCCAAGGCGCCCAGCACCTCCACCTGCTCTGGCTCCAGCCCTATTTCCTCTTCGGCCTCACGCAGGGCTGTAGCCACCAGCGAAGGATCTTCAGGATCACGCTTACCGCCGGGAAAAGCCACCTGGCCACTGTGTGTGGATAGATGGCCCGCCCGCCGGGTAAAAATCAGCTGGGGGTCCGGCTCACGGGTAATCGGCAAGAGCACAGCAGCCTGAGGATAATCAATTCCTTCGAGCTGAGAAGGCTGATGGCCGGCCAGGTTTTGCCGCAATAAATCCAACATTAGGAACGATCCAGTTTGGCTTCAATACGATCGAGTTGCGCCTGCTGGCGTTCAACATGCTCACGCAACCAATGAATTTCTGCGGCTTCCCCCTCACCCGTTTCAATCTCCTGAAGAGCCGTTTCCTTTTGCATTACATCCAAAACAATACCGATCATCATATTCAAAAAGATAAAAGCATTCAGGAAAATAAAACTCAGAAAATAAATCCAGCTGTAAGGGTAGTGCTCCATGGCCGGGTAAAGCACTGCAGTTGCCCAGCTTTCAAAAGTCGCCACCTGGAAGAGTGTCAACATGGCCAGGGCGATATTACCCCAGAGTTTTTCATCAACATCATGGAACAGAAAGCTGCCTATCGCACCGTAAATATAAAAAATAATAAACATGATCAGGGCGACATAGCCCATACGCGGCAAGGATTTCACCAAAGAGGTCAGTAGCATACGCAGTTCCGGAATCATGGAAACCAGACGCAAAACCCTGAGCACCCGCAGCAGGCGTGCCAGCAATACCATTTGCGAATCGTCGATGGGAATCAGGCTCGCTGTCACTATGACAAAATCAAACAGGTTCCAGCCCCGGCGGAAAAAATCCAGTGTTCGTTTTTCAGCAGCGATCCGGATGATAATTTCAATCAGAAAAAAGAAGGTGACGGCCCAATCCAGCCAATAGATCACCTGTTCAAAATGGCTGCTTTCTTCATAGGTTTTTGCACCGATCAAAAGCGCCGACACGATAATGATGGCGATAACAATCAGTTCAAAAAACTTGTGGCTGCGCAGGTTTTCCAGACGGTCACGCCACAGGGATGCTGTTACACTCATTTAAGCTGCTGACTCCAAAAGGGTACAAAGCAGACTATTATCCGTGAAGCTAGGCAGGGCGCAAGCTTTGTCTGGGTCAGCGGGATAAGAAAGCTCTTCCCTGAGCTTTCCCGCCAACATCAGGGCAGAGCAGGAATTGCCACGTCTGGCATCTCCCCAGTCAGGGTATGCAAGAAGGCGACAACATCTTCAATGGTTTGCTCATCAAATTCACGGCCTAGCATTTCTCTGGCCATGACCTGAACCGCACGATCCAGTTCAGCAACCCCACCATTATTAAAATAAGGATAGGTGACAGCGACATTACGCAGGGTTGGTGTCTTGAAGCGGTGCATGTCACCCTGGTCACCAGTCACGCCATAACGCCCTTCGTCAGTGGAACCCGGTACCTGGATGGCATGAAAGTTACTATCGGTCAAAGCTGGCCCCGAGTGACAAGCGGTGCAACCATTGTCAGCAAAGGCGGCCATACCCCGCTTTTCCTGCTCGGTGAGTGCATTGAGGTCACCGCGCAGGTAGCGGTCAAAACGCGAATTGGGGGTATTCAAGGTGCGCTGGAAACTGGCCAGGGCACGGGCCACGTTTTCCTCAGTAATGGTGTCGGGCGCCCCATAGGCTTCAGCAAAAGCCTGTTGATAGGTTTCAAAACTCTTGAGGCGCTTGATGGCTTCTTCCAGAGGCATATTCATTTCCACCCCGGCTTCAATCGGCCCCAGGGCCTGGGCTTCCAGATCTTCTGCCCGACCATCCCAGAACTGGGCATCAAAAAAGCCGGAGTTTAATACCGTGGGAGTATTGCGCTCCCCGACTTGACCGGCATGCCCCGTAGCGCGGGGAATCCGATCCGTCCAACCCAGTGCCGGATTGTGACAGGTGGCACAGCTGATCACGCCACTGGATGAAATACGGGGTTCAAAAAATAACATCTTACCCAGCTCAATCTTTTCCGGTGTCAGACTATTATCACCCGGAAGCGGAGCTATCGCTGGCAGGGGTTCAAAACGATCAGCATAGTCCTCATAGTAACCATCACTCGCCAGCAGCGGTTGGCTCAATATTAAGAGCCCACCCAGAAGGGTTGAAACTGCAGCGACCTTCTTTAGGGGTTGTTGATAACTCATAGCCTACTCCTCATTTAATTGAACTGATAGTATAGCTATTAGCCTTTAACTATCAGCCTATTAGCTTATATCAATCAATAACTTAGCAATCAATATAAACCCTGATTCGAGACTAGAGTGTTTTCATTAAACCAACAAGACGCCCCGGACAGAAGTCATGATCCAAATCAAGATAAAGACAAATAAAACGGATTTTAAAAAAGCCGAATAAAAACCACTTTTAATATTTAAATAAAACTATCAGCCTGGTAGAAAATTACTATTATTAGAAGTTTTCCAACTTCCAGACTTCATAAGCAGGTTCTTCATAAGGATGACTGGATTTAATGGCTGCCAGGGCTTCTTTAATCAAATCCTGGGGACAAAGTAGCTCTACCTTCAACTCAGCAACTTTTTCCAGTTGTCCGTTTTTTCCCAGGTGAGGGTTGGCTCCCTCCAGTGGCCGGAATTGCCCCTGGCCCGGGGTCTGAAAGCAGCATTCGGCGTAATCCCCCAAGCGGCCCGCCCCGGTGGCAAAAACCGCCTGTTTAACGACCTCAGCGGCCTCTTCCGGCACATAGAAAGCTAGCTTGTACATAGAAGGTCTCCTTAGACTTACTTGTAAAGTTATTACCCGGCAGCAATCCCGGTACGGTAACGCCCTTGATAGTCAAATAGCTTTTTCTGAATCCGCCAGTGCTTTTTATGCAGTTTACGGGCAATGACAAAATCCGGATAACGCAGATACTCCTGGTTGGCAATCACTTCCTCGGGCGTTTGCGGTGACCATTGCAGCCCGGGGGCTCGGAGATGCTCGCGCAGAAAGACTTTCTCAAAAACCTGGCGTTGGGCCGGGGTTTCCAATCCATACCAGTCGCTGAGGCTTAACCCTTCTTCATCGTAGTAGCTCACCTTCAAACGCTTCAATCCGCGGCCATTCAAACAGACTTCCAGCGTCATACCGCTGACTCTGAGTACCCGTGCATCCCGCAATTGCAGAGCCTGTTTCAGTTGCTGATCCGCATCGATCAGAATTGCATCACAGTGGGGACAGCTGCGCGCAGCGATATCAGCCTCTCCTCCGCATTCAGGACAGGTTCGAAAACGAAAGCGAAAATCGCAAGCTTGTCCGGCTTGATCATCCACCCCATCCAGCCAACCCTGACAGCGGCGTCCGTAGTGTTCGATCACTTCGCCATCAGCAGTCGTTTTACCCCAAAAGCTATTGGCAAAACCACAAGCCGGACAGAGTACCTGCACCAATTCGGTTGCCCCCTTGGGTTTGGGGTCGGCAATTTCCGGTGCCCAGGGATCCCAGGGATTGCCGGCGTAATCCAGTAGCAGACAGTCCTGCTTGTCCGTCTCCGGCGAGAGTCGCAGCCCCCGCCCCAGAATCTGCTGATAAAGGCTGACAGATTCTGTCGGGCGTAAAAGCGCAATGACATCAACATGAGGGGCGTCAAAGCCTGTAGTCAGGACAGAGACATTGACCAGGTATTTCAGTTCTCGGCGCTTAAATTGTCGGATCAGAGCTTCGCGCTCGCTGCTTTTAAGCTCACCGGTAATCAAAGCGGTTGCCTCCTCTGGGAGTAGACTGGCCACTTCACGAGCATGGCGAACACTGGCACAGAAAACCATGACTCCCTGTCTCTTTTCAGCTCGACGCTGCAGATCAGCAACAATCGCTGGAGTGATGCGGCTGCTATCGACAACGGCCTGCATTTCATCTTGAGAAAAATGGCCTGAAGCTTGAGGAGTCAGCGCAGAAAAATCATAAGCCAGAAGCGCCATATCCATTTTTACCGGCTTAACCAGATAACCCTTGGAGACCATCCAGCGCAGGGGCAACTCGTAAAGACAGGCCTGGAAAAAGGCCTCTTCTGTTCCTCTTACAGCCTGTTGCTGCAGGTGGCGATAATAGATAAACCCCTGCCCCAGACGATAGGGGGTAGCCGTCAGGCCCAGCACCTTCAACTGCGGATTGAGTTGATGCAGAAAAGCCAGAATCTTTTGATAGCCGGAGTCTTCCTGGGGGCTGATCCGATGGCATTCATCAATGACGACGAGGGTAAAACCGGCATCTTCAAAGTGCTCCAGGTGGCGAACCACAGATTGCACTGAACCAAAGACCACCTGGCGGGCGGCCTCCTTCTTACCCAGGCCAGCACTGAAGATATCAGCTTCGAGTCCATAGGCTGCATACTTGGCCGCATTCTGTTCAACCAGTTCGCGCACATGGGCCAGCACCAGAACCCGGCCTCGCGCCAGACGGGCCAGTTCAGCAATCACCAGACTTTTACCAGCACCGGTTGGCAGGCACAAGAGACCGGGCTGACTGGTTTGCCGAAACCAATCCAAAACCCGGGTGACGGCTTCCTGTTGATAAGGACGAAGGGTTACACTCAGAAGCTGACTACTCCGTTTTAAAATGGGGGGCGCGCTTCTCCAGGTTGGCTCTTACCGCTTCCATTTGATTGGCTGAACCCAGAAGCCTTTTTTGCAATTTCTCTTCCATGGCCAGGCGTTCATCATCGGTTTGGGTATAGGAGTCGCGTAGCAGGCGTTTGCTGGCCTTGACCATATCCGGCGAACGCTGAGTCAGGATAGCCGCCACCTCCCTGGCCCGGGCCAGGGGTTCTGCAGCAGTTTCGGTAACCAGTCCAGCTTGCAGAGCCTCATCCCCACTTAGAATCTCGGCGGTCAGAGTCAGCCGCAGCAACAAATCTTCCCTGACACAGCCACGTGCGGTCACGCTCAATCCCATGTCAGGAATAATCCCCCAGCGGCCTTCCATCACCGACAACTTGCTTTGCGGATGGGCAACTCTAAGATCCGCACCCAGAGCAATCTGCAAACCACCGCCATAGCAGTGCCCCTGGATGGCTGCAATCACCGGTACGGAGAGGGAACGCCAGCCCAAAGCCAGGTGTTGCACCTTGTTATGCGGGTAGCCGTCACAGCCACTCAGGAGATAATGAATATTCTTGGGATCAGCCATGACTCCGGCAACATCCAAGCCACTGCAAAAGCTGGCTCCAGCTCCCGTCAGAATGACAGCCCTTAGATCTCGTTGACCGTGCAGTTGCTGGATCACCTCTAGCAACGCCTCGATCAAGGGCATATTCAGGCTATTATGTTGATCAGGCCGGGACAGGATGACCTCGGCCACCCCGTTTTCTTGGGTGACCTCGAGAGGGGAACTGCTGGATAGCGATAGAGTCGACATAGGGGCCTCGTGAGTTGTTATTTTTCACAAGACTATTCAAACAGGCGTTTAAAAACAAGCCCTGTCACTGACTGGCTGTCATGCGGAAAGTTCTCTGGAGCATATAAGCGTCGTCTGCAGCGCGATGGCGGACCAGATGCAGATCATCCAGAACCTGCTGCTTGATTTGCCCCCAAGCGGCCAGCTGTTTTTCACTCAATAGCTTGTTAAGCGTATCGATACGAAAACGTTGCATGCAACCAGCATGATGGAAAAGGAGAGCCAGCCAGCTGCTATCAAACCCCCAGCTGTCACTGTAAACCGTCTCACCCTGAAGTTCCTCGTTCAACCAGAGTGCGACTTCACGGGCAGAAAGACCTTCTTCAAACAGCTGTTCACGGGAAATGCCATGGACCTGTTCAGCCTCTTCGCTCCAGTGCGTCCAATCAGGTTCAGGTTTTATCAGGCGCGCAGCCACTTGCCCGTCAGGTCGCGCAAAACCCACTTCTATGGGATAGCTGCCGCGGCCAAACCCTGAGGCTTCAAGATCAATAATGAATGGCATATCCATTCCGTGCCCTTACATTGGAAAACAGACTTAACTTGAGCTGAGTTTAGCTCATTCGGGGCCTCTTTGGTAAGCCCGCGCAGGATGCCTGTTAGGCGTCTGTATCCCACTGACTGGCTTTTTCAGCACTGGCAGACAATCCCAGCTCACCCAGCCTGAACGCCTGAGCCAGTCGCTGGCGTGCTTTGGCATGTCCCTGCTCGGCTGCACGGGCATACCAGGTCACAGCATTGGGATCACTGGAAACAAAAGGAGGAAGTCCTTTTTCATAGATGCAACCCGCCAGCCATTGCGCTTCGGCGTTACCCTGATGGGCAGCTTGCATCAGATATTCAGCACCCAGCATTTTCTCACGGCTGGTCGTCCCCTCAGTCAACAAACGCTGACCAAAAACCAGCAGAGTGCGCTGGTGCCCCAGTTTTGCAGCATGATGCATCAGAGCACGCGTGGCGTGTCTGAAAAGCTTCAAGCCGGGCTTGCAGGCAAGCTTGTAGAAACGGTCGGCAAGTGAGAATTCCAAACTGGCTAGGAGCTGGTTTGATGATGGCATGAAGACCTCATGATTAAGCTTCAGGGCACAGGGATTAAGTTGATGCTCAACAAGCAAAAATGCTCGCATCTGTGAAAGTGTGCGGATTGTAATCATATGAGAGGTATTTGATAAGTTTTTTTTAAAATTTTATGCAAACAAAATGACAGCTTTTGGATCAGGATCAAAAAACCACCTGGAACAGGAGTCCCTGCTGACCCTGCCGTGTTTCCCAAGGGCTTGATATACTAGGTCAAGAAACCTTCAGATGGAGTCCCCCCATGCTAAGTCTGCTTTCCCCGGCCAAGTCTCTGGATCTGGAAACACCTGCCACCACATCAAGCTACACCCAACCGGATTTTCTGGAGCCAGCCGCTCAACTGATTGATGTACTCAGGCCTCTGGCCCCTCAAGAGCTGTCCGAGTTGATGAAAATCAGCGACAAGCTGGCCTCATTGAATGCAGCCCGCTATCAGGAGTGGCAGCCTCCTTTTACCCCTGACAATGCCAAACAAGCGGCCATGGCCTTTACTGGCGATGTTTACACAGGGCTGGATGCGTCCAGTCTGGATCAAGAGGCACTGGACTTCGGCCAAAAACACCTGCGGATACTTTCAGGGCTTTACGGCCTTTTGCGCCCGCTAGATCTGATTCAGGCCTATCGCCTGGAAATGGGCACCAAACTCAAGAACCCAGCAGGCCCGGATCTCTATGCTTTCTGGAAAGAAACCCTAACCGAACGCCTGAATGCAGAACTAGCAGAACAAGAACAACCGTGGATTATCAACCTGGCGTCCCAGGAATACTTCAAAGCACTCGACAAGAAAAAACTTCAAGCTGAGGTCATCACACCTGTCTTCAAGGACTGGAAAAACGGCCAATACAAAATCATCAGCTTCTTTGCCAAAAAGGCGCGGGGGCTAATGGCACGCTATCAATTGGATAATCGTATTGACCAACCCGAAGGACTCAAGGGTTTTGATAAGGAAGGTTACGCCTACAACTCTTCACTGTCGGAAGGCAATAGCTGGGTCTTTACGCGCAAGGAGACCTAGCCAAGAGGCCGGTTCTTCCGGCCTCTAAGCGTTATTCTGCCTGTTCGATACCCTGAATCAACCAGGGTGCAGAGGGCTGACTCCAGTCACGGGTCAGATGCCAGATTTCACAGAAAGGCTGCTCCGGTGCACCCTCCTCACTAATACTACCGGTAAACCTGACTGCCACTTCGTAGCTGTTGCCGACAGGTTGCATTAGCAGGATTTCAGCATCCAACTTGCCCACACGAGTTCGTGTCTGTCCTGGCTGGCGAGAGCGCTCTTCTTGCAGAAAGCGAAAGAGCGCCGGGGTTACAAATTCTTCAATCAAACTGAAATCACGGTTATCCCAGGCCTGCTGCAAGTCAACAAAGTACCTCTTTGCACGGGATAGAAAGCCTGCCTGATCAAAACCCGGAGGATACTCTTGCCTGGACTGACTATAACTAGCCTGCTGGACGCTGCTGCCTGGAGCAGTATCAAAAAGGTTTTTTTCAGCAAACGGCTGCCCGGGTACAGAAGCCCCTGCAGGACTTAATGACTGGGCCCTGCGCCGACGCATCAGGGAAAAAGCAAACCATCCCAGTAGCAATATTAAGATCCAATCCAGACCTTGCATGCCTTCAAAGCCCCCCCCGAAAAACAAACTGGCCAGAAGACCGCCTGCAGCCAGACCCATCAGGGGACCGGCCAAACCTCGATTTCTAGCAGTTGATTTGCCCGCCTGGTTCACTGCAGGTGTTTCCTGGCGTGTGGGGGGAGGAGAGGATTTAGCCTGACGAGAAAACAAGCCACTTGAAACGCCACCACCAAAACGCCTTGCATCGGCCTCCTGAGCCCAGGCAAAAAAGATTAACAAACAACTCAAACTCAGGGCCAGAAAACGTGTCAAGATACTATCCTCATAAAAAAACCGGATGAAAAGCGGAGTTTCACAGCAACCAGACAAGGCTTGCCTTATTAGACTCAAGTCTAACAATAATACCATTAGTAAGGGAGTTAATCATGCTGTTACAGCCAACACAAAGCCTTTTACTTGTTATTGACGTTCAAGGTCGTCTTGCCCCTCATATCCATCAGGCTTCCCAGGTCGTCAATACCTGCCAATGGCTGATGGAAATAGCCAGAGAAATACAAGTTCCCGTCAGAGCTACAGAACAATATCCACAAGGACTAGGAGCTACTCTCTCCCCCTTAAAAAGACTTCTTAACGATGATGAAATCCTTCAGAAAATGCACTTCAGCGCTCTGAGAGAAGAGCACATCAAAAACCACCTTGCCGATCTGGGCCGCAAGCAGGTTGTTCTGGTCGGTACCGAAACCCATGTTTGCTGCCTACAAACTGCAGCAGACTTGCTTGAACACGGCTATCAGGTATTTCTCGTCGAAGAGGGTCTGGGATCACGCCGAGCTGATGACAAGAACCTGGCCCTAGCGCGCTTACAAGCAGCCGGAGCACAGCTTGTCAGCAAAGAAATGGTGGCCTGTGAATGGCTGGAAAAAGCAGGAACCGATCTTTTCAGAAAAATCAGTAAAGGCTGGCTGGTTTAGAGGTGGTGTATTTCAATTTATAAGAGATCTTCGCCCTAGCAGCCTTCATCTGAGCCAATTTTCATGCATAAAAAAACCCCTTGAGCAGTGCTCAAGGGGTTTAGTAGAGGTGCCTGACGATGACCTACTTTCACATGGGGAGGCCCCACACTATCATCGGCGCTGAGTGGTTTCACTACTGAGTTCGGCAAGGGATCAGGTGGTTCCCACTCGCTAAGGTCGTCAGGCGTAACG
>NZ_QFWJ01000003.1 GCF_003336805.1 Marinospirillum perlucidum | reverse complement strand
TCCATCACTCACACATCTTCATGCTGGGAGGAGAAAGCTATCGACTGAAAGAAAAGTTAACCAATTAACGCATCAGGTGGGTCAATTTTATTGGCCAAAGGTGGGTCAAAATAAATGGCCATTGACACCTTCTCAGTCAAATACGCCAGCTTACGACGCCTTTCTTTGGGATCATCCTGTGTGTACACCAGATTCAACCCAGGCTTCCCCAGCCGGTGTTGAGCCGATAACAGTGCCAAATTCCGCGAGCAAGAGGACTGCGACAAACCAGTTTTACTGATCAATTCACTGACCGTAATTCCAGGCTTTCTGGCCACCTCCAGCAGCAAATGTACAGCCTGAATACCGATTTCAGGAGCAACTTCACGAATGGCAGCGACAGCTCCAAGCAGACGCTTGATTCCAATTTTAACGACCAAGTGATTCTTTTCAGCCTGTTTAGCATTAGAGGTAATCGCTGGCTTTTCAATGCTTTCCATCAGCTTTCCCTCCCTGTCGGTGAATAGGATCGATATAGAAGCCAGTCGAATTCCAAGCCATCTCCAAACAACCTGGAATCTTTAAATAGAAATCCCCAAGGAACAAACGCAGCTCGAAATCACCAATTCTAAAACCGGCACCCCAGCGCCCAATTTCCATCTTCATATCTACCTCTCATATCAAGTAAAGACAGGATCTATATAGCACCTCGAAAAACAGATTAAAAGTATCAATATCAGCAACTTACAACACACTTATGCAATTAAATCGCTTCCAGATTAGTTGCGCCAGCGGCTTTAAAAACGCGCAACTCCCTGTAAACTCTTTGCTGTAGTAAGATATTTCTTCAAAGACATGAACATGAGGAGCAGTACACCTTGGTTAACGGAGACGTGGGGAAGCGCCTATGGGCAGCAGCTGACCAGTTATGGGCCAATACCGGCCTCAAGCCCGCCGAGTTCTCAACTCCCGTGCTGGGGCTCATCTTCCTGAAGTACGCCGACAAGAAGTACTCAGCAGCCGAAGAGAAGCTCGGGCCGGTGGGTTCCGGTGGCCGCCGCAAGGTGAGCAAGGATGACTACCTGGCCGAGGGGGTGATTTTCCTCCCCGAGACCGCCCGCTTCTCACACCTGCTGTCGCTCACCGAGGGCGATAACATCGGCAAGGCGATCAACGATGCCATGAAGGCCATCGAGGACGAGAACCCCGACCTCAAGGGGGCCCTGCCGCGCACCTACACGCGCCTGGAAAACTGGGTGCTGATGGAGCTGCTCAAGCAGCTTGCACCGGTTGACCTGTCAGGAGACGCCTTTGGCAAGGTCTACGAATACTTCCTGGGCAACTTCGCCCTCAAGGAAGGTCAGAAGGGCGGTGTCTTCTACACCCCCGAGTCCATCGTAAAACTGATCGTTGAGATCATCGAGCCCTACCACGGACGCATCTTCGACCCGGCTTGTGGCTCAGGAGGTATGTTCGTCCACTCGGCAGACTTCGTGGAGCGTCACCACAAGACGGCCATGGACGAAATCTCGATCTTTGGCACCGAAAAGGACCAGACCACAGTCAACTTGAATAAGATGAACTTGGCTGTGCACGGCCTATCGGGCGATGTCCGGGTCGCCAACACCTACTACGAAGACCCTCACAATGCGGTCGACAAGCTCGGTGGCCGCTTCGACTTTGTGATGGCCAATCCTCCCTTCAACATGTCAGGCGTGGACAAAGAGCGCCTTGAAGGTGATCCACGGTATCCACTCGGGTTGCCCAAGACCGATAACGCCAACTATCTGTGGATTCAGCTCTTCTACATGGCGCTCAATGAGCAAGGGCGCGCTGGCTTCGTCATGGCCAACTCAGCTGGGGATGCACGTGGAAGTGAGCAAGTGATCCGCCAGAAGCTGATCGAGTCCGGTGCCGTCGATGTGATCGTCTCGGTGGGGCCGAACTTCTTTTACACCGTCACGCTGCCCTGCACCCTGTGGTTCTTCGACCGGGCCAAAAGCGAGACCGAGCGTGGCGACAAGGTACTGTTCATCGACGCTCGCCACCTTTACCGCCAGATCGACCGAGCGCATCGGGACTGGTTGCCGGAGCAGATTGAGTTCCTGGCCAATATTGTGCGGCTCTACCGTGGCGAGGCCATCGAGCTGGATCAGGGCAGTAAGACGTTGTTAACCGAGAAGGGGCTAGCCGACGGCTATGCCGATGTTCCTGGGCTCTGCAAATTGGCGACTAGGGAAGAGATCGAAGCGCAGGGCTGGTCATTGAATCCGGGGCGCTATGTCGGGGCAGCGGCAAGAGGTGCTGATGATGTGGATTTTGCTGAACGGCTTGAAGAGCTGTCCGAGGAGCTGGAAGTACTCAACGCTGAGGCTAGAGAGTTCGAGGAAGCCATCAACTCGAACTTGAGTTCTATTCTGGGAGCCGCCTCATGAAGTTGCCAGAAAACTGGATACGCGTACCAATAAAAAAGGTTTACGAAGGCCTGTACGATGGTCCACATGCTACGCCCAAGCCGTCAGAAGAAGGTCCGGTTTTTTTGGGTATTGGTAATGTCACTGAAGACGGCCACCTTGATTTTAGCAAGGTTAGGCATATCTCGGAGGACGACTATCCCAGGTGGACGAAAAGAGTTACACCTCAGAGTGGCGACATTGTCTTCACTTACGAAGCAACCTTGAATAGGTATGCCATTATACCTAATGGCTTCCGTGGCTGCCTTGGAAGAAGGATGGCCTTGATAAGGCCCAATGTCGATAGAATAGACACCAGGTTCCTGCATTACTACTTCTTTAGCAACGACTGGCGAGACACTATTGAAGCAAACAAGCTCGCTGGGGCAACTGTCGACAGGGTTCCACTGACTCAATTCCCTGAGTTCCCTATTAGCCTTCCGCCGTTAACAATACAACGGAAGATAGCCTCCATCCTTTCCGCCTACGACGACCTGATCGAAAACAACACGCGCTGCATCGAGATCCTTGAGGAAATAGCCCGGCGGTTGTACGAGGAGTGGTTCGTTCACTTCCGCTTCCCTGGGCATGAGGAGGTGAGCTTCAAGGAGAGTGAGCTTGGGGAGATTCCTGAGGGGTGGGAGGTTCTGGAGCTTGGTGATGTTGCTCAGATTAACCCAGAAGCTATCAAGCCAAAGTCTGCTCCGGATGAGATCCATTACATTGACATAGCGTCTGTATCGCCAGGACAGATCGATAAAGCTGAGACGATGCAATTCGCCAACGCGCCAGGAAGAGCAAGGCGCATCGTCAAGTCTGGCGATGTCCTCTGGTCTTGTGTCAGGCCCAATCGTCGCTCATGCGCAATGATCGTTGAACCAAGGGAAAATACTGTTGCTTCGACTGGTTTTGCTGTGCTGAGAGCAGGGAGTATCTCCAAGCACTACCTGTACCAGTATGTCCATGCTGATCAATTCGTTAGCTACTTGGTCAACCGAGCTACCGGAGCAGCTTACCCCGCTGTGAAGGCTGCTGACTTCAAAGAGGCGAAGCTCATCGTGCCTCAGAGAGATATCCTCTCAGACTTTGATAAAGCAGTCGCACCGATGAGAAGCCTTATTCACAGGCTGGATCGAAAGAACGCGAACCTCCGCGCCCAACGCGACCTGCTCCTGCCCAAGCTGGTCTCTGGTGAGATCGACGTATCCGACATTCCCATGCCCGAAGACAAGGAGGTCGAAGCCGCATGACGCCCCCGCCATCCCCCGCTTATGCCTACTCCGAGGATGCCCTGGTCGAGCAGCCCGCCATCGAGCTGTTCTCTGACCTGGGCTGGGACACCGCCAATCTCTACGGAGAGTGGTCGGGTACGGTATCGAGCGAGGGACGGCAGACCCAGCAGGATGTGATGCTGGTGCCCCGGCTGCGGGTGGCTCTTCAGAAGCTCAATCCCGAGCTACCCGCCGATGCCCTGGACAAGGCCATCGAGGAACTGACCCGCGACCGCTCCAAGCTGCTCCCGGTGAACGCCAACCTGGAGGTCTACCGGCTGCTCAAGGATGGTGTAAAGGTCGAGGTATCCGAGGAGGATGGTGGCACCGCTATCGAGACCGTGCGGGTGATCAACTGGAGCCAGCCCGAGGAGAACGACTTCCTGCTGACCTCGCAGTTCTGGGTAAGGGGAGAACTGCATACACGACGTACCGATCTTGTAGGCTTCGTGAACGGGCTGCCGCTGCTGTTCGTGGAGCTGAAGGCCAGCCACAAGACCCTCAAGGCCGCCTATGACGGCAACCTGAGCGACTACCGCTCGGTGATCCCCCAGCTGTTCACCTACAACGCCGTGGTGATGCTCTCTAACGGCTCCGAGACCCTGGTGGGCAGCACCTTCTCCCCCTGGGAGCATCTCTTCGAGTGGAAGCGGATCAACGACGAGGGCGAGAAGGGTGTAGTGTCCCTGGAGACCGCCATCCGAGGTATTGCCGAGCGGACGCGGCTGTTGGACATCGTGGAGAACTTCACGGTATTCGAGGAGGCCCAGGGCGGCACCATCAAGAAGATCGCCAAGAACCACCAATACCTTGGGGTGAACAAGGCCATCGCCGAACTGCAGCGGATCAAGAACCGCCCTGCCGGTGAGGCCGGTCGGCTGGGGGTCTTCTGGCATACCCAGGGCTCGGGCAAATCTCTCTCGATGGTGTTCTTCACCCAGAAGATCCATCGCACCATCACCGGAAACTGGACATTCGTGATCGTCACCGACCGTAACGAGTTGGACGAGCAAATCTACAAGACCTTCGCGGCCACGGGTGCCGTCAACGAGGTAGAGGCCCACGCCGAGAGCGGTGCTCACCTCAAGCAGCTGCTCAGCGAGGATCACCGCTACGTCTTCACACTGATCCAGAAGTTCGGCACCAAGCTGGGCGAGACCTACCCCAAGCTCTCGGACCGGCAGGACATCATCGTCATCACCGACGAGGCCCACCGCTCCCAGTACGATACCCTGGCGATGAACATGCGGACCGCTCTGCCTCATGCTGCCTTCCTGGGCTTCACCGGGACACCGCTGATGGCTGGTGAGGAGAAAACCAAGGAGGTGTTCGGTGACTACATCTCTATCTACGACTTCGGCCAGTCCATCGCCGATGGGGCCACGGTGCCGCTCTACTACGAGAACCGCATCCCTGAGCTGCAGCTGATCAACGAGAACCTCAACGACGATCTGACCCAGCTGCTGGAAGATGCCGAGCTGGACGAGGATCAGGAGAAGAAGGTCGAGCGAGTGTTCGCCCGTGAATACCACCTGATCACCCGCGATGACCGCTTGGAAGCCATCGCCGAGGATCTCGTGCAGCACTTCGTCGGTAGGGGCCACCAGGGCAAGGCGATGATGGTCTGTATCGACAAGGCCACCGCCGTGAAGATGTACGACAAGGTACAGGCCCACTGGAAAAACTACCTGGCCCGGCTTCAGGCTGAACTGGCATCGACCCCCAAGGAGCAGCAGGAGGCGCTAAAGCACAAGATCGAGGTGCTGGAGACAACTGATATGGCGGTGGTAGTCTCCCAGGGACAGAACGAGGTCAAGGAGCTGGCGGACAAGGGGCTCGACATCCTGCCCCACCGCAAGCGCATGGTGGAGGAAGACCTTGATGAACAGTTCAAGGATCCTGATGGACCGCTGCGGTTGGTGTTTGTCTGCGCCATGTGGATCACCGGCTTCGATGTGCCATCTTGCTCCACCATCTACCTCGATAAGCCGATGAAGAACCACACCCTGATGCAGACTATTGCCAGGGCAAACCGCAAGTACCCCGGCAAGGAAGCGGGCCTGATCGTGGACTACGCGGGTGTCTTCAGGAAGCTGCAGGAGGCGCTGGCCATCTACGGTGGGGCTTCATCCAAGGTAGCTGAGCCGAGGCCAGGATACGGAGATGAGCCACCTCAAGACGGTGAGACACCGATCCACCAGAAGGCCGAGCTGGTGGAGTACCTCAAGCATCTGCTGGCCAAGGGGATTACTTTCCTGACCGAGAAGCAGATCAACCCCGAGGCTATCAAAACGGCTGGGGGCTTCGATAAGGTTGCCCTGTTGGATGATGCCGTTGAGAAGCTACTGGAGAGTGAGGAGACCAAGAAGGCCTTCTTGAACCTCGCCAGGGCCACTTCCCGAGTCTATCGAGCCATCCTCCCTGATCCCTCAGCAAATGATCTGGCCCCTGATGCGGTGCTGCTGTCCGTGCTGGCCCAGAAGATCAAGGCGCTGGAGCCCGAAGTGGATATCTCCCAGGTGATGAAGGACGTGGACGACCTGCTGGATCAGTCGGTCGCTCCGGTGCCCTACGTCATCGAGGATACGGATAAGGAAAAGCTCTTCGATCTCAGCCAAATCGACTTCGAGAAGCTCAAGGACCGATTTAACAGGGGGAAGCAACGTACTGAGGCCGAAAAACTACGTGCACTGCTGAACCAGAAGCTCGAAAGCATGATGGCCAAGAACCCCAGTCGCACCGATTTCATGGAGAAATTCAAGAAGCTGATCGAGAAGTACAACGCAGGTAGTGTGAACATCGAAACCTTCTTTCAAGAACTGATTAAATTCACCGAGGACCTTCAGGAAGAAGATCAACGAGCTATCCGCGAGGGTCTCACCGAAGAAGAATTGGCACTTTTTGATATAATTACCAAGCCAGCACCGGAAATGACCAATAAGGAAGTAGCCCAGGTTAAAGCCATGTGCCGGGAACTACTGGAGACCCTCAAGGAGGAGAAGCTGGTGTTGGACTGGCGGAAGAAGGCCCAGGCCAAGGGAGATGTCCGCCGCACCCTGGAAATCGTCTTCGACCGGGGACTACCGGATAGCTTCGAGGAGGAAATCTACAACGAGAAATGTGATGCCGCCTTTCATCACCTGATGACCAGCTACTACGGCGGTGGGCAGAGCGTTTATTCAACTCTCACCCACTAGATAAAAATAATCGATCAACACCCCCAAGCACGTTTAGATAATACATAGAAATGCGCAAGTTATTGTTTGTTGGCTTAACGCTATTTGTATCTTCACTTACCGTTTCAGCTGAAATCAATGAACCGAGTAACCATGCAGGACAGTGCTTTGCACTATTTGAGTTTTCTAGGCAAGTCACTGAAGACCCACAGGCTAAATCAATTTTTGAAGAAGCCCGAAAAAGGGCTGGAGCATCTCTCATTCGGTTAAAAACATCAGAGGGCTATTCTTTCGACACAACAAGTGAAAATGCCTTCAATAACCAGATGAAAGAGTTATTGATGCACTACAGCCAGATGAATCGTACTCTCACCCTCGATGAGCTCAATCAGCTATGGGATCAGTGTGAAGTTGAGTTTTTGTGAGCTACAACCGCACCTATTTAGGTATACCTCAACGAGTACGGCCATAGGCCGGTTCTAGGTGTACCGATATAGCATTCTTGACAACCCAAACGGATACGCTATAAATAACCACACCCATACGAGTACATGGGATTGTGAGAGAGGTAGCGAATAATGTCACCACACATTTTTATCCGTGGGTACTTGAGGGCCTCCACCGAGGACCAGAACGCCGAGCGAGCCCGTGAGACCCTCAGCAGGTTTGCACAGGAGCATGGCGCTCGCGTGGCGGCGTGGTATACCGAGAACGTCAGTGGCACCAAGGCAGAGCGTTCCGAGCTGATGCGACTGCTGTCCGACTCAGGGCCTGGAGATGTCCTTCTGATCGAACAGGTGGACCGACTCACCCGCTTGACCCGCGATGATTGGGAAACACTGAAGACCGCCATTCAGAGGGCTGGTGTGAGAGTGGTGTCCCTGGACCTGCCAACGAGCCATGCCGCCATGCGGGTGACCAGCGGAGACGATTTCACCGCCAGGATGCTGGATGCTGTGAATGCCATGTTGCTGGACATGCTGGCAGCCATTGCCAGGAAGGACTACGAGGACCGCAGGAGGCGTCAGGCCCAGGGGATCGAGCAAGCCAAGGCTAAGGGCATCTACAAGGGGCGTCCTGCTGATGAGGCGCTTCATGCCAAAATCAAGGAGCTGCGGGACAAGGGCTTCAGTATTCGCAAGACGGCGGAACTGGCTGGGTGTGCTCCAAGCACAGTTCAGCGAGCCATCAAGATGGGTGCGGCTGCATGACCTGCCTGACACCATCCCCACTTGACCCAGGATTGGGGGCTGGCGTACAAGTTGCCATCACGCACCCGCGCCAGCAGTCTCCTCTAGGTCATGCCCCGGCCTGGCATCATTTTCACAGGCCCATCCCTGGGGCCACGGGGGGGAGTCTCGTCTCGCAGCGCGTATAATACCCCCTCAGATTTTCGCCGGAAAAATTCTGGGTTAGCTAACCTGTGTCCTCTTTCGTCGGTATCGCTTGTTTGGCCTGACTTCAGTCAGAATCGGTTTTCCATTTTGACTTTTGCCCTTAAAGAATGACCAACAGCCTTTCTCGTCATACGGCTTCCCTCCAGTCAAACTGGTAGTCACCGACCTGTCGGTAGCTTTTGAAAACCTGCCCGCGAGCTGCCGCCCCAGCCATGCTATCGGCTAGTTCATTTTGTGGGTGGCCACTGTGGCCCTTCACCTTGTAGAAGGTCACTTCGTACTGCTCCAACAGTTCATCTAACTGCTTCCAGAGATCCAGGTTCTCAACAGGCTTCTTGTCGGACTTGATCCAACCGTTCTTCTTCCAGTTGTGTCGCCAGGTGATGCAACCATTACGAGCATAGGCGCTGTCTGTGTAGACGTTAATAACCTTGCTACTGCTACGGACCGCCTTCAGGCCCTTGATAATAGCCATCAGCTCCATCCGCTGGTTGGTCGTCGGGCATTCTCGTCCACTGATTCGCAGTTGCTTGCAGTCGTTCTCTAAAACCGCTGCCCAGCCACCTGGTGCGAACTCCGATCCGTTGTTCAGGCAAGAACCGTCTGTGTAAATGCTGATATCTGATTTCATGATTGTATCCTCATCGTCGAAAGCGACTGGCTCCCTTCAGGCAGACAGACCAGTGAGCGGATACATACCGCCTACCTGACCAGTCGCCTTCGAGGATGTCACTGGGTTAACTTGGAGATTGGCTCATGGTCGGCTCAGGGAGTGGCCGACAGAGCTGGTGGGTGCTGACAGAATGCTTCAGACAACTGCTCATCAGTCATCATCACAATCCATGTCAGAACCGTTCAGGATGGTTTCATCAAGTGATCTTGTGGATGTCACTCACAGGATTAGCCAACAGAGAGACCACAAGAGAGACTTGATGTAGGTCTTTCAGATAGAGACCTGTATAGGTGATTACTTATGATGGTAATGAAGTAATGGATATCTCATAGAAGAACTATAAGACCCACTGAAAGTGGGGCTTCGCCCCCTCTACTACCACCATCTGAAATTCGTCAGATGTAGCCGACTTCAACGCAGTGCCCCCTCAAATCATCTGCGCCAGTCTTGCCCGGTTCACGTCTGCCCCAACTGCCACCAGTCTGGTTGTGCCAACTGGTGCGTTCATACAGCTCATGCCGGAAGCTCAAAGGGAGTAGGCCTCTGGGGGCGCTGGATGTGCACCCCTCAGTGAGGTCTTCAAGAAACACAAAGCCGGGAACATGCGTTCCTCTTCAATTAAATTGTCACCTAGTTGCCGGACATCGCTGCTCTGTATTGTTCTCCATAACTGGCCCCTAATTGAACGTCGCCGATCTTGCAGCGATCTTGCGCGTTGCTGTTCAGGGGCTCCGTCAGTGAACCTGGGGACCGGATTACACAACTTCCGCCTGTTGCGGTCGAACGGTGGCCGGATCGGACTTCTTGCCGAGCATCTCGTCAATCACTGCGATTGCACGATCCTGCGCTTCCTGAAGCCTCTTGGCATCATAGCCTTTGCTGTAATAGCCGTAACTCATGGTGAGCCCCTTACGGCTGTGGCCGAGGAGGTAGGCTGCTACCAACTCCGAGACATCGCCCTGTTGCAATGCTGTAGCCATCATTACCCGGAATGAATGGAAGCCTTTGTCCTGGCGCTCGGTTACGTGCTTGCGTTTGATCTCGCCGAATCGCTTGGTAGCCAGGTAAGCAAGCCGACCATCCGGTCGAATACTCACCAAATCATGGAAAAGATATTCCGAGCCCACATCGGCTGACTCCATCCTGAGTTTCTCAACTTGGGAGAGGCAAGGCTTTGGCACCGGAATCCATCGGGTTGCTGCCTCTGTCTTACCATCCTCTTGCGAGGCTATACCCATAAGGTGAACACCATCTTCTTCCTTAAAGTCTTGGAGTCTCAAGCTGATCAGTTCACTAATCCGGGCTCCTGTGTACAAACCCATGCACGTCAAAAGCTGCATCGAAAAAGGCTGATCCTCTATAACAACCATGAGTTTTCTCAGCTCAGCTTCAGTGAAGGGTTGTTTCTTTTGACGCCCTTTACTGGTATTTATCTTGTGTTTCTCAAAAGGGTTATCACCTTTAACCCAAGCACGAGAATAGGCGTAATTCCAGAGTGTCTTCAGTCGAGATATATGACCTTGTACAGTTGCACCTGATAGCCTCTCTCGACAATGATCTATAAAATCAAACACTTGGGAACGTTCAATCTGATTGAGTTGAATATCAGCTTCATTCAGGTAAAGCAGAAAGGAATCAACTGTCTTTTTAAACCTCTCCCTGGTTCCCTTTGTGTGGAGTTGCTCTCGTTCACTGGCTCGAATCTGATGGGCTAGAGTTTCTTTCAAGGTAATTCCATAACGATCACTATCAGTCTTTCCTTGTGTAACTACCTTGTAGGCTTCGACATACTCGGGATCATCTTCTTTTCTGACTGAAGCTGGATCAAGCACTTCTTCCCATTCAACATCTGGGCCGACAAACCTGTCCTGGGCTACCTGTCGAAGCTCGTCAACGTAGCGTCGGAACCTTTGGCGGGGCTCCGACTCGATTTTGATTAGGTGCTCTCGCTGACGAAGCTGACCGAGGATGATGTCGCGCCGATGCCTCGCTTCCTTTATGTCTCCGGTCTCCAGTGACTTCTCAATGATGTCAGCATCCGGGTACAGAGGTTTCAGGGCTTTAGGTACGCGCTTCTGGAAATACCAAGTATTGTGGCGTAATTTCAGGTACTTACGATCATTCATTTTTCTAGGCGGCAAGAAATGTAGGAAGATTTGTAGGAATCTATGTATGGCCAAACCCACAAAATTCAATGCTTTCATGAGCTTATAAAGAAACAGACCTGCATGATGTAATCCGCCCGGCTTTTCAGCCTGACCCTAAAAGCCCCGGCTTTCCTTGGAAAGCCGGGGCTTTTTATGTCAGCAAACATTTGAAAGCTTTGCTGGTCGTGAATTAGAGCACCTGGCCATTCACACTCAGCGCTACCTCCAGATTGCCACGAACTGCATTGGAATAGGGGCAGATCTGATGAGCTGAGCGTGTCAGCTCGACGGCTGCGTCTTGGGGCAGATCCAGCTGGATTTCCAGACTGACGCTCAGCGCAAAACCTCCACTGGCATTAGGGCCTAGCCCCACCTCGGCTGTAACCGGGGCTGTCTTAAGTGCAACCTTTCCTTCACGGGCTACGTGAAGAAGTGCATTGGAAAAACAAGCCGAATAGCCTGCTGCAAACAATTGCTCTGGGTTGGTCGCAGCTCCGCTGCCGCCCATTTCCTTGGGATAGGCCAAATCCAGGTCAAGAAGACCATCATCAGTTTTAACCTGGCCGTTACGTCCTGCTGAAGCAGTTGCACGAGTTGAATAGAGATTTGCCATGATTCCTCCTTATATAGATTGCGCACAATTTAATTGCTAGCAACCATTATAACCGGCAAAACCCTGCTTGCAAGAAGGTTGTGCGCAATTTATATTGAGCCCACTTTGTTTTCACTCTTTTTCAGGCCTGACTATGTCCTCCTGCACCAACAAACCAACCCTTGACGCTGAAGAAGCACTGCTGCTTAAAAACCAGATCTGCTTTCCTCTGTATAGTGCCGCCAATGCGGTGATCCGGGCCTATCGCCCTTTGCTGGAAGCGCTGGAACTCACTTATTTGCAGTATCTGGTTATGCTATTGCTGTGGGAAAAAGACGGTGTCAGTGTCAAGGATCTGGGCCAGCAGCTGCATTTGGACTCAGGCACCCTAACTCCCTTGCTCAAGCGCCTGGAAGCCAAGCAATATCTGACTCGAGGCCGGAGTGAAACCGATGAACGTATTCGGGTACTCAACCTGACGACTGAGGGCAAAAAACTCAGGGAACGCGCACTTACCGTGCCCGGAGCCATGGCCTGCAAGGTAACCCTGGATACGAATGAGCTCATCCAGTTAAGAAATCTTTGTGAAAAAATCATTGATCGCCTGGAAGGAGACGATCATCCAGGCTAACCAGTAAATAAAAGCCAAGCTCACCTTTCTACTAGGCAAGTGTTTTCCCCAGTACAACCCATTTGCCCTGCGAGCCGGGTAAGGGCTTTTTTCTCGCTCCTGTCTCGGCTAGTCTAAGGGCTTTTACACAAGAGCCTGACATGACCCCGACCTACCGTCTGACCCAATACAGCCACGGTGCTGGCTGTGGCTGCAAGATTTCCCCGAAAATGCTGGATCAGATCTTGAGCAAGGCTGGCTCCCAGGTTGCTGACCCACGCCTTTGGGTGGGCAATGCTTCGCGCGATGATGCTGCTGTCTTTGCCTTGAATGCTGATCAGGGCGTGGTTTCCACCACGGACTTTTTCATGCCCATTGTCGATGATCCCTTTGATTTTGGTCGCATTGCCGCGACCAATGCGATTAGTGACATCTATGCCATGGGCGGAACCCCACTGATGGCCATTGCCATTCTGGGCTGGCCGATCAGTAAACTCCCTGCCGAAGTAGCGGGTGAAGTCATTGCCGGAGCCCGCTCCATTTGCGATCAAGCCGGAATTGCCCTGGCGGGTGGTCATTCCATCGATGCGCCCGAACCGATTTTCGGTCTGGCCGTGACGGGCTTGGTAGAAAAAAGCCAGCTCAAGCAAAACAACACTGCCAACGAAGGCGATCTGCTCTTTCTGACCAAACCCCTGGGTATCGGCATCCTGACGACAGCAGAAAAACAGGGCAAATTGCGCCCGGAGCACCAGGGACTGGCGACCGAATGGATGTGCCGGTTAAACCGGATCGGTCAGGAACTGGCTCGTCTGGCCGGCGTCACTGCCATGACCGATGTCACCGGTTTTGGTTTACTGGGCCATCTGGTGGAAATGGCTGATGGCAGTGGTTTGACTGCTTGCATCCAGGCTGATCGAGTTCCCCGACTGGAGGCAGCCGATGAGTACCTACAAATGGGCTGCATCCCCGGAGGTACCGGACGCAATCTGGATAGCTATGGTCACCGTCTGGGCAAGATGACACCCGAACAGCAGCAGCTATTTTGCGATCCTCAAACCAGTGGCGGTCTGCTGGTCGCAGTCCATCCCCAGGCAGAGACAGAATTTCTTGCGCTTACCAGCCAAGCCGGTCTGCAACTCCAGTCACTGGGTCAGATGCAAGCGGCTACTGCTCAGGCAGTCGAGGTTAGCTAATGACAAGGGCGTCTCAGCTTTACCGCGAGTTATTTATGGCATCCACACCGCTGATGGATACCCGGGCTCCGGTGGAATTTAACCGTGGCAGTTTTCCGACGGCAGAAAACCTGCCACTCATGACCGATGACGAACGCGCCCAAGTGGGCACCTGCTACAAACAAAAAGGCCAGGAAGCGGCCATCAAGCTCGGTCACCAACTGGTCCAGGGAGCCACCAAACAGGCCAGGGTGGAAGCCTGGATCGACTTTACCCGCCGTCATCCAGAGGGGTATCTGTTCTGTTTTCGTGGTGGGCTGAGATCACAACTGGTGCAGCAGTGGCTAGCTGATGCCGGCGTTCACTATCCACGCGTACCCGGTGGCTACAAGGCACTCAGGCGTTATCTACTGGATACCAGTGAAACACTGATTGAGGCCGCTTCGCCCCTGCTACTGGGTGGCATGACCGGCACCGGAAAAACCGAGTTACTCCCCCGGCTTCCCGGCAGTATCGATCTCGAGGGCCTGGCTCACCACCGGGGCTCCAGCTTTGGACGTCATGCCAGCGGCCAGCCCACGCAAATCAATTTTGAGAATCAGCTCGCCCTAGCTTTACTCAAACAGCAGCATCAAGGCTCCTTCCTGATTCTGGAAGATGAAAACCCCATGATCGGTCGTCTGGCCCTGCCCAGAAGCCTTTATTTAAAAATGCAGAAAAGTCCTCTGGTACTCCTGGAAGCACCGCGCGAGGAAAGAATTGAGCGCCTGCTGCAAGAGTATGTTATCAAGCTGCAACAGGAATTTATTGACCGTGACGGTCAGCTCAGTGGCCCTGCCAACTTCGGGGGGCACCTCCAGGCCGCTCTGGGTCGCATACGCAAGCGTCTGGGGTCAGAGAACTACCTTAAGCTACTGAAAATCCTGCAGGAAGCACTGGCCTGTCCGGATGAGAAGCTGAGTCTGGCTCTTCACCGGCGCTGGATCGAGGGGCTGCTGGATCGTTACTATGACCCCATGTACCACTACCATGAACAACAAAAAAGCGAACGCCTGATTTTTCGCGGCTCTGCCACCGAAGTCCAAGCCTTTCTGCAAGCCCGCAATCAGCCAAGCCATCCTCTTGTAAACGAGTAGATACCCTCCATGGCCACCCTCTTATTCAAACTCTATGGCGTTCCTGAAGACGAAGCTCAGGAGGTTCGTGAACTCCTCGAAGAAGCTGAACTTGCCTTTTATGAAACCTCAGCCGGTCGCTGGTTTCTGGGTGTAGATGCCCTCTGGCTGGTTCATAACGAGGATTTGCCGGAAGCCAGGCGCCTTCTCAACGAATACCAGCAAAAACGCTACCTGGCAGCCCAGGAGAATGCCGAGCAAGAACGGGCTCAGGGCCAACAAGTGAGCTTTTTTGAGCAACTACAGGCAAGACCTGGTCGCTTTTTGTTATCCATGCTGGCCATCCTGATCATCCTGACCCTCGGCTTTCTACCGGTTGTCTGGCTCTTTTTCTGATCGGAAGACAGATCAGAAATAAAAACAAATAACAATAATTACCACTTGCAAACCTCTCAACAAGGCGCTAACCTTATTAATAATAGTTAGCATTTGCAGGAGAAAGCCACATGTATGTTTGTGTTTGCAAGGGGATAACCGATCAGCAAATCAAGACCTCCATTGAACAGGGGGCAGCGAGCATGCGTGATCTTTACAAACAGCATTCACTGGGCAGCCAGTGTGGCAAATGCGTTTGTACGGCCAGAGAACTCCTGCGCAACCAGAAGGAAGCCTGTAGTTCGTGTGAAATAGTAGCCGCCTGACTCTAACTGACCGCACAAACAACCCACCTTTTTTTGCCTAATTTACTTGGGCATACTATCCTATACCCTGAATTTGCCAGCCAGCCGCTATGGCAAGCCAGCTTTCATTCATTTGGCAACCTCAGGGTAACTAACATGCAAGGCAATTCAGCCATTAAGGAAGAACTCAACAAGGTCCTCACCTTGGAGTTAACTTCAATTAACCAGTATTTCCTCCACGCCCGGATGTTTCGCAACTGGGGCTTTGAAAAGCTCAATAAAGCCGCTTACAAGAAGTCCATCAAGGACATGAAGCAGGCCGATGAACTGATTGAGCGGATTCTTTTCCTCGAAGGCCTGCCCAACCTGCAACACCTGGATAAACTTCGCATCGGCGAACACACCCAGGAAATGCTCAAGTGTGATGAAGACCTGCAGCTGGATGCTATCAAGATGCTGCGTTCTGCCATTGCCCTCTGCGAGAAAGAAGAAGACTTCATCAGCCGCCATCTGCTCCAGGAGATTCTGGAAGATGAAGAAGAGTATCTGGACTGGCTGGAAACCCAGCAGTACCAGATCAAAGAAATGGGCATTGAAAACTATCTTCAGGCATCGATGGAAGAGGAATAAGACATGAAAGGCAATAAAAAAGTAATTCAGGCACTGAACGAGCTGCTTGGCGGCGAACTCACTGCAATGGATCAATACTTCATCCACTCGGAGATGTACGCGGATTGGGGACTGAGCAAACTGCACGAGCGAATTGCGCATGAGTTTGATGATGAAAAACAGCATGCCAAGGCTCTGATCGAACGGATTCTCTTTCTGGAAGGTACACCTGACATGGTGACCCGTCCCCCCATCAATGTGGGCAAGGACGTCAAAGAAATGCTGACCAACGATCTCAAGCTGGAATACCAGGTCGTGGCTGATCTGAAAAAGGCCATCGCCCTGTGTGAAAAAGAACAGGACTATCAAACCCGCGAAATTCTGCGTCAAATGTTGGATGATACAGAAATGGATCATGCCTACTGGCTGGAAATCCAACTGGGCTTGATCGAGCGTATTGGCATGAAGAACTACCAGCAGTCGCAAATCTGATTCCTTCAATCAGAAGCTGCCAGGAAGCACCTCCCAGCGGAGGTGCTTTTTTTATGCTCAAAAAAAAAGCCGCCCCAAGGGGGCGGCAAAGACTCGCTTGATGATGAGGAGAACCTAAAACAATGAGGGAACCTGTAAACACCCTTTGCTTTAAGCCATGGATTTCTCAACCCATGAGTTAATGGTAACGATTCTCATTTTTGATTGCAAGTACTTTTTAAAAACTTTTCTGTCAGACGGGTTTCTGGATCGAGTCACCGGCCAGCAATAAAAAAAGCCGCCCTTGAAAAGGGCGGCTTAAAACTCGCTTGATGATGAGGAGAACCTAAAACAATCTGAGCAGCGACCTGCCCTTGCCTTAAGTCAGGATCCTTGATCCCATGGTTTTAATGTTAATGTTTCTCGTTTACCTTTGCAAGGTTTTTTCACAGGATTTGTTTGCTAACCCAACTGATTCAGCAAAGGGGCCAGAATACTCAAAAACAAGCCTGTCATGACCAGTTGCAACCAAAGATTTCTTTTAAGCATGATCAACTCCTTTATTGCAGCCGGGTAAAAAGATTACGCACCAGCAGATTTTCTGCCGCTTCTGGATCCGAGTCCTCACGAACCTGCAGAACCAACTGACCCGTATCCGAAAAAATATCCAGTGAGGTCATCCACCCCTGCCCCTTGGGTGTTCGAACCAGAAAAGCCTCCCCCAATTGCGCCGGGTTTAGATCAATTCGGCCACCGCAATAGGCCAGCTGCCACTCTTGCCGTTCCAGTCGAGTGGCCCTCAAGTAACCGCGACATCCCTGCACACTGCCTGGCGTGTAAAAATCCAGACGCAAACCTCTGGATTTGCAACCACAACCACCTAATTGCTGCTGAGCGGCCAACAGGCTTTCCAGGCTGTCAATACTGACACTACGGGCCAATCTGGGTTCCAGAAGCTCCACAGCCTGACGGTAGTTGATTCCCTGCTGATTCAGCAGCTGATTCACCTGGCTGGGAGATCCCAACTGCCGCCATGCCTGACAAAAAGAATCAGGGTTAAGCGTGGAAGCTTGGGTCCTTGTCTCTGTACGGGTAGCAAAGAGTGGACGGACCAACTGCTGCTGGCTCCGAGAGAAGGTTTCCACCAGCGTCATCCAGGCGTTCAAGGCTGTGCCGGCCACTGCCGCGATTTTTAGAAACCTTTTTCCCTCACGATCGAAAAACTGCAGACTCCATTGCTGTTCGCCTTGAGCATCCTCCTCTTCCAGTGCACAACCCCAATACCAGTCCTCAAGAAAAAAACTGATTTCCTGAGATCCACTGGTAAATTTCAAACCCAACTGACTGGGATCTTGCAGGCAGAGTTCCGGTGCCGAAAAGCTGCCCAGGTAGCTGACCTGGCCGCCATCATTAAAGCTGGTGACCTCTACCTCCTCCAAACTCGACAACTGATAGAGCAGGGAGAAAACATCTTCCAGGGCATGAATATTTTCCTGACCCAGGCGTGAGGCCTGCAATTCACCTTCACTGGTCGCCAAAAGCCGACTCCAGTGCTGCAAGCCAAGATGCGGGTGAGCCTGGCGAACGCCGCTCAAGGCAAGGTAGACCAGAGAGGGAGCGGATTCCTGCTGAAATTGCTCTTGAAGGGGAAGCTGGACCAAAGCATTCATGACGATCTCCTGACGGCAAAATACAAACAAACCTTAAGGGATGCCTTGGCTAGTTAAACGCGGGGTTATCACTGGCTCAGCACCAATTGATAATCATTATCATTTGTATTGCTATGCCTGTCAAGCCTGAATGAAAAAACCCGGCAGTTGCCGGGTTCAGGGGAAGCAAGACAGGAAAACCGGGGTTACTTGGTCAAGATCAAACGCCCCTTGCTGGTGATGCGCAGGCTATAAACCTCACCCTCATGCTCGATGAGAAGTTGTTTGCAGGAACCGGGAAAAAGCTCACGCGTCGTAACCTTAGGTGGCGTTGTCGCCGCTGGGCTGGAGTTCGGGGAAGGTTTTACATCCATTTGCTGTAACCTGCCTTCTGGACGGACCAAAAACTGTTAGCAGTTTTTTCATATGATTCTATATATCAAATGAGAATACTATCAATTATCACCTATGTCCAGTTCAGCAATAAAAAAGGCCTCCACAGAGGCCTTAAAGCTACTGCACTAGCAACCAGAATTCATGGTAGAGCGGAATCCCCAGGAGCACATTGAAGGGAAAGGTAATCCCCAGTGAAGCCAACATCGCCAGACCGATATCCGCTTCAGGAATGGCATTACGAATTGCCACCGGGGCTGCAATATAGGAAGCACTCGCCGTCAAGGCTGCTAGAATCAGGGCAGAGCCTTCGGGTAGCCCCAAAAGTACTGCAGCAAATATACCCGCCAGGGATAGCACCATTGGTGCCAGTGCAGCAAAGACAACCACCCGCCAGTAATGCCAGCGCAGATTGCGCAGGCTTTCTGCTGCAACCAAACCCATTTCCAGCAGGAAGAGCGCCAAAACCACCGCAAAGCTGCCAGTCAGCAACTGGGTGACCTGAGATCCTTGGTCATAACCGTAAAGGGCACCTATGACGACACCACCCACCAGAAGCACGACACTACGGTTGGTAAAGGTTTCATGCAGCAGCGCCTTGAGGCTGAAAGCTGTCTCACTCTTTTCACGCGTTAATTGATAGATACTCAGAGCTACCAATAGAGCAGGCAGCTCCAGGAGAACCAGATAGAGAGTCACCTGGCCGCCGGTTTCCAGCTGATGGGTCATGGTGTAGGCCAAAGCCACCGCAAAGGTACCCGCACTCACCGAACCATAGTGAGCCGCCAGACTGATAGCATTGGGGGCAGTCAGCCCGACCACCAGTTTCAATAGAGGAATCAGAATCAAGGGAATAACGAACCCCAGACTCAGGACAACTAAGGCCTCCAGCAAAAGATCCGAAGAAAAATTACCATGCAGAGCCATCCCGCCTTTTAGACCGATGGTCAGCATCAGGAGAAGACTCAGGGTGTCATAAGCAGCTTTAGGCAGATTGAGGTCGGATTTCAACAGACCTGAAATCACCCCCAGAACAAAAAACATGGCCACGATATCCGGCATCAATTCACCTCGGATTTTCTGATTCAAGTCAAAAACTGCGGCTAGTTTACCCTAGTCTTTAGTCGCTAGCCTACTCCTGACCCCTAAAGATGCTTTTAGCGAATACGATTACGCCCCTCACTTTTGGCCTGATAGCAGGCTTCGTCAGCTCTTTTAACCAGATCCTTGGCTGCTTGATCAGTGTCTTCAAAAGAAGCCAAGCCAATACTCGTGGTGACTTGAAAGCCTTCAGAACCTGGCAGTGTCAGATTCATAACCGCCTGACGCAGAATTTCAGCTTCGCGAGCAGCTTCTTCCCGAGACATCCCGCTTAACAAGAGAGCAAACTCGTCGCCCCCCTGGCGAGCTGCTGCCCCAGATTCGCCAGCCCTTTCCTCAATCAGCTCGGCAATACGAATCAACCAGCGATCTCCCACATCATGCCCCAGGTTATCGTTGATGGGTTTGAAGTGGTCCAGATCAATCAGTAACAACACGGCTGGCTGGCGTTTTTCCTTCCAGGCTCTGAAGGCCTGATGCATGACGGCATCAAAGCCCCGCCGGTTGAGCAGATGGGTAAGCCCATCATGGTGGGCGGCCCAGCGATCAGCTTCCTCTTTCTTCTTACGCTCGGTAATATCCCTGATGGTTCCGATATACCCCTGGACCTGTCCAGCTTCATCGACAATAGGTGAGGCATGAGCCTCCAGCCAGATCAACTGCTTGTCCCAGGTCCAGTAGCGGTACTCCACCTCATAATTGCTCTTGGTGGCCATGGCCAGCTTCCAGTCCTGCAAGAGGGAGGATTTATGGTCGGCATGCAGCTGCTCCAACCACCTCCAACCCAGCAATGCCTCCTCGGGCAGGCCGGTCATGCGCATATAGGCCGTATTTACATAGATACTGCGCCCTTCCAGATCGGTCAGGAAGATGCCTGCCGGAGAAGAGTCGAGTACCGCCGACAAGTACACCTGACGCTGCTGTAGCTCATCCTTGATACGCGCCTGGTTGGATAAGAGAGTATTAAAACGCCGCGCCACCGATTGTAATTCACTGAGTGGAGACTGGGCTTCGATTCGCTCCTGCTCGCCCCGGGTGATGGATTCTATTTGCAAGGAAAAGCGCTTCACCGGACGCAGTAGAAACCAGAGCAACCACCAGATAAAGGGCAGAGTCAGCAGAATCACAGCCCCACCAATAATCCAGAGCAACCACCAGAGGCGATCAAAAGCCTTGTAGGCCTCATCAATCGGCAGGAAAACGCCTATCACCCAATCGGCACTCCAGATTTGCTGGTAGGCTTGGAGAGCTCGTACATCCAAGTAGCTGGATTCTACTGCACCTTCCCAGCCTAGCAGGGCCAGCTCAAGATACGGATTACTGCCTGGGAAGGGCTGCAGAATCATCTCGTGATTCGGATGCACCAATATTTGTCCCGAAGAGGAAGCAATACCGGCGAAACCTTGCAGCCCCAACCGGTGCCTTTGCAGGAATCCCAGAAAATTATTGCCGCTGATTGGCAGCGTCCCGCCAACTATACCGATAAATTCGCCATCATCATTACGGATGGGATCAACCAAAACGACCAAGGGCGTATGACTAATACGCCCTATCAGGGGCTCACTGACAAAGCCAAGGTGGACTTCCCGGGCCCGTCGAAAATATTCGCGATTGGAGATATCCAGTTGATGTGCTTTGGGGTTATCCGGCCAGAGAGCTTCTATCCGCCCCGCTGCGGAAGCATAAAACAAGCGGTCAAAGTAGGCTAGAAGCGCTGAGTTCTCTGAAAGAAGCTTGTCTGCAAGCTGAGGTTGATTTTGAACTTCCTGCCCCAGTTGATCTAATGCCTGAAGACGATTATCGATATTCTGTTCTATCGTTTGGCCCAGCATTTCCGCCTGATAGTCCAACTGCACCAACAGGGATTCACGGGTAATATCCCGACCGACATACCAGGAGGTGGATAGAAGCACACTGACCACCAACACCCAGCCCAGGCCCAGACTGAGCATCAGGCGTGCGTGTAAAGAATTCATCCAGTACTTCATTATTGTTCCTTGGAAAACATCGCTCTAAGCTATAGCTTTGTACAACGATCTAGGGGTTACCCGGAATTCTGCATGCAGTCACTCACACTCCCGCAAAACCTGCCCTGGACTCAACTGACCGAACTCCTGCAAGGCCACCAGCAGTGGCTGGTCCTCTCAGGAGCAGGCCTCAGCACGGGTTCGGGCATCCCCGACTACCGGGATGATCAGGGCCAATGGAAACGCCGCCAACCGGTCCAACATCAAGATTTCATGACCCGGCCCGAAGTACGCCAGCGCTACTGGGCCAGAGCTCTGGCCGGTTTTGAAGCCTTCCGGCAGGCTCAGCCAACCCAGGGTCACCTGGCTTTGTGTCAACTGCAAAATCAGGGCCTAGTTGACCAGATTATCACCCAGAATGTCGACCGCCTGCATCAAAAGGCGGGTTCTCGCCGGGTCATCGACCTGCATGGACGGGGAGATACCGTCAGCTGCCAGACCTGCGGTTTCCGCAGTATGCGCTACGCCTACCATCAGCAACTTAAAGAACTGAATCCAGATTTCTCCACCCTCACTGCAAAGATAGCACCTGATGGCGATGCCGACCTTGAAAACCGGAATTTTGAAGCTTTTCACCTGCTTCCCTGCCCCCGCTGTGGTGGTATTATCAAACCGGATGTGGTCTTTTTCGGTGATCTGGTTCCCCAATCGGTGCGCCTGGCTGCAGAAAAAGCACTGGAAACAGCCGGTGGACTCTTAATCGTCGGCTCCTCCTTGATGGTCTATTCAGGGTTCCGGTTTTGCCGCCTGGCCCAACAAAAAGGAGTGCCCCTGGTGGCCATCAATCGTGGCAAAACCCGGGCCGATGACCTGCTGGATCTAAAAATCTCCGCCGACGTCAATGAAGTTCTAGGCGCTCTGGTAAATTTTTAGTAGGATCAATAACCTTTAAAAAAATGCGCTCAATATAACAGGCGCTGCGGAGACGGGGCTGATGCTGCAAAAACTCTATAACGTCAAACTCTGGATTCGACTGGTCGGTGTTCTCTGGCTGCTACTGGTACTCTCCTGGACCGGCATGATTGGCTGGGCTTCCTGGGAACAACGCAAAACGGCCTATGACCAGTCTCAGGTCTTTGCCTACTCACTCTATGAAAGCACCATGGCAGGCCTGACTACCATGATGCTGACCGGTACCATAGATCAAAGGGATGCCTTTCTGGATCAAATCACCGAACTACAAAACGTCTCCGATTTACGCGTGATCCGCAGCGAACATGTTAAAAAGCAGTTTGGCGAAGGGACTGAAAGCGAACAAAGCCAGGATGCCCTGGAGCAGCAGGTGTTGCGCGAGGGTACTCCCTATTTGGCAGTAGATAACGAAGCCCAGGTGCTCAGAGCCATTATTCCTGCCTTCAATCGCACCGATTACCTGGGCAAAAACTGCACCCTCTGCCATGCCATGGCTCCCGAAGGTGCGGTTCTGGGTGCCGTGACCATGAATATCTCGCTGGAGGATGTGAATAACGAAGCCAACAGCTTCAGCATCAAACTCTTCACTCTGGCCGTAATCATCAGCTTCATCCTTTTGGGTATTGTCTATATCTTTGTGCGCCTGTTCATCACCAACCCCCTGCATCAAATGACAAAAGGCATGCAGGAAGTGGCTCGTGGCGGCAAAAACAGCCTGCAGCACCAGCTGGAGGTCAAGGGGCAGGATGAAATCGGCCAGGCCTCCTCCGCTTTCAATCAGGTGCTGCAACGCTTTGCCACCCTGGTTGAAGCCATTCGTAACTCGGTAACCGGTATGCAAGGCTCGGTCGAACGCCTGGCCGAGGTAGCCGATACCACTTCCCGGGCGGCCACTAGCCAGCAGGATCAGACCGATCAGGTGGCCACAGCCATGAACGAAATGACCGCCACGGTTCAGGAGGTCTCGCAAAGTGCAGTGAGTGCTGCCGATTCAGCGCAAAATGCCCGTGATCGCGCAGCAAATGGCAAGGAAGTCGTCATGCAGACCATTGCCATGATTAATACCCTGGCCCGGGATATCCAGGAAGCCGACTCGGTCATTCAGGAAGTGGAAAGCAATACCGAAAACATCGGTGTAGTGCTCCAGGTCATTCGTGATGTCGCTGAACAAACCAATCTGCTGGCTCTGAATGCTGCTATCGAAGCAGCCAGGGCAGGCGAAGCCGGGCGCGGATTTGCCGTGGTCGCTGATGAGGTCCGCAATCTGGCCCAACGAACCCAGGACTCCACTCAGGATATTGAAGATCAGGTTGCCCGCCTGCAGGAAAAAACCCGCAAGGCTGTGGAAGTCATGCAGCACAGTCGTAAACAGGCTGAAGAAGGCATGCAGCAGGCCAGCCAGGGTGATGAAGCGCTGGACACCATCACTGAAGGGGTGGATTCCATCAGCGACATGACCAGCCAGATAGCCAGTGCTGCTGAAGAGCAGAGTAGCGTTGCCAATGAAATCGATCGCAATATCATTGAGATTAGCCAGATGGCCGAGAATACTTCCAGCCAGGCTCAGGAAGCTGTCCAGGTAGTCGAGCAGTTACGTCAGATTGCCCGCGATCTGGGCCAACTGATCAACGAAGAGGATCGCTAGCTCGTAAGCCCGGGGTTAGCCCCGGGCAAATTCACGAATGGCATTAATGCAGGTTTGCGGTTCCTCCTTCTGGGGAAAATGCCCGCAGCCTTCCAGTATCAGGGAACGGGCCGGGCCGCCTGCTGCGCTCACCAGCGCCTCGGGGCTGGCCAGGGATGCATATTCATCTTCATCGCCATGAATGGCCAAAAGAGGCACCTGCAACTGCTGAGCCCAGGGTTTCAGCGTCCAGTCGGCAAAATCCTCGGATAACCAGATTTCTGTCCAGGCATCCAGAACCCAGCGCGCCTTCTCGCCATGCCAACGGGCCAGGCGTTCAAAGACCTCGGGCCGACCAAATTCCCCCCTTGCCTTGCGAATGCCTTCCAGCGTTCTGACCTCAACAAACGCCTGGGCAGCCAGAGTCACCACCCACTCACAAGCCTTGCCCTGAATAGCAGCCAGAGTCACAGCCATAGGGCCACCAACACTATGGCCCAGTAATGCGTAGCGCTCTAGACCCAGAGCCCTGACCAGAGGTGGAAAATACAGCTCCGCCTCTTCCTGGATAAACCCCAAAGAAGGCAAGGCCTGACGCGAATCCGATCGCCCGTACCCCAGGCGGTCGTAAGCGATTACCGGCCTTTCCAGCGCTTCGGCCAGCCGTTCGGGAAAATCTCGCCAAAGATCCACGCATCCCAGAGAATCATGCAAGAGAATCAAGGGGGTCGAGGTTACCAGAGACTCAGGTGTCCAACGACGTACAAACACCTGTCCTTCTGCCAGTTGTAGATAACGATCATCAGTTTTCACAGCCAGGGCTCCCTTGAATATCAAGAAGGATAGGAATCAAGCTCTAGGCTGGCCTGCCAGCCTTTTTTTCTGCAGACGCACGGCTTCCGTCATGAACTCCAGTAAGGAATTGATCCGGGCCACGCCACGCAAATCCGGGTGCAATAAGAACCACAAGGGGTAACTCAGGGATTCGATCGGATCGGTCAACTGGATCAGATCGGTTTCATAGTCAGCCAGATAACAGGGTAAAACCGCTATGCCCATACCGGCTTTGACGGCACTGAGCATGCCGATCAGGGTATCCACCCGAAAATAGCAGAGGTCGTCATAGCCCTGGTCGGTCATCCAATCGATCAATGGCTGGTCCATCAAACGGGCGCCCGGCCCCACCCAGGGTTCTTCATCAAGATTGGCCACTGCCTGGGGATAATCGGATTTACGCCCGTAAACAGCCATGCCGATTTCCACCAGTTTGCGTCCCACCAGATGATCCGGTGGTGAATTGGAAGCGCGGATGGCCACATCAGCTTCACGCCGGGTCAAGTTGAACGGCTGGTTAGAAACCGCTATATCCAGGCTGATTTCAGGAAACTCCTGACGAAAATCCACAAATAAAGGCGCCAGCAAACCGGCCAGCAAGGAGTCAGTGGTAGTCACCCAGATAGGCCCACGCGGTTGCAGATCCCGTCCGGCCACTTTTCTTTCCACAGCCAGCACCGAAGCCTGGATTTCTCGGGCAGTGGCAGCCAGGTCTTCCCCGGCCTGGGTGGGCGCATAACCCCGACGTGAACGTTCAAACAGCAGCACCCCCAGGCGTTTTTCCATCTCACCCAAACGCCTGAAAATCGTTGCATGACTGACGCCCAGCTCTCTGGCAGCACCCGATAGAGAGCCGGTATCAGCAATGGCCAGCAGGGTCTCAAAATCATCCCAGTGGATGCGATTGGGGCCTGTTTTGGGGCGTCGTTTCTTCTGTTCGATTTTGCAAACTCCATTTTTAATTTTAGGGAATTTTATTGCACCCGACTTCAGATTAGCATGCGCATCCCAATTCACAAGACATAGGAGGAAAGCCATGAATCAACAGGCCGCAAACCAGTTTCCCGAATACACCACCGACCTGCTGAACACCACTGCAGCCGCTGCCAACGACCAGCATCTGCAGATCAAGGAAGTGCTTCCTCTGGAATACCGTCTGAACAATGACCGCATTGATCTGCAGCGCGTCCATCGCCAGGTTCGTGCTGCCAAAGCACAACTGGTTCGTCAGTTTTTTGCCCGCCTGCTGGGATAAACCCTTGCTGGTCTGGAAGAGGAAAACAGACGCCCTCTGTTCCTCCTGCATTTAACCTTCCCTGTTGATCAACAGGGAAGGTTTTGATCCGGCCAGGTACCAGCCGCATGGCTCTACTCTTTTAACGTTCAACTGATCAACCTAACCCTAGCATTCCCTCGCAAAATAAAAAACGCCTGCAAGGATTCCTCCTCGCAGACGCTCTAGGTGTTTAACTTCAAGCCCGTGTTAAAGCTTAACGATCAGCTTACCCTGGTTCTCACCGGTCAAGAACAACTGTAGGCCATCAATTGCTGCATCCAGCCCTTCGATCACGTGAGCACGATACTTGATTTCTCCCTTTTGCACGTGCGGCAATAGTTGCTGCAAGAGTTCGCCTGTCTGGTGCAGATGATCCGGCATGGTAAAGCCCTGGATGAGAAGCCGCTTCTTGATAATTTGCATCCAGTTAGGACCGGGTGCAGGAGTCGCTGCTGTATAGTCGGCAATCAAACCACAAACCACGATTCGACCCTGGGCATTCATACGGTAATAGACTTCCTCCTGGGCGGCCCCCCCGGTGTTTTCAAAAAAGACATCGATGCCCTCGGCAGCCACTTCATCCAGCTTTTCACCGATAGCCTCGGTTTTGTAATTGATGGCGGCATCAAAACCCAGTTCATGCGTTAACCAGTCACATTTTTCCTGGCTACCGGCGATACCAATCACCTTCATGCCTCGGGCCTTACCCAGTTGGCCGACCAGAGATCCCACCGAACCGGCTGCACCTGTAACCACCAGGGTTTCCCCGGCCTGGGGACGACCGATATTGAGCAACCCCTGAGTAGCCGTCAGCCCGGGCAGTGCCAGAACCGAAAGCACCATCTCTGGTGGCAGATCAGGGTCGACTGCATTCACCTCTGACGCTGAGACCAGGGCATACTCCTGCCAGCCAAAGCCCCCCTGAACTCGATCACCGGCTTGAAAATCCGGATGATGAGACTCCACGACCTCGCCATAACCAAAAGACCGCATCACCTCGCCCAGTTCAACCGGAGCAATATAGCTGTTGCGGTCACTGGTCATCCACCCCAGCATGGCCGGGTCCAGGGACATGTGTGTCTGGCGTACCAGCAACTGGCCATCTGCCACTGTAGGCAAGGGTGTCTGCCGGGTTTCAAAAAGCTGTGGTCCCAGAGGGGTGGTATCCAGATGGCGAACCAGATGGATGGCGGTATTCTGTGGCATAAGTCCTCGCTTGCTTAGGATAAAAAGCCGATCCTAAACCTTCATAAAGAATTTTATAGAGGGTAATCTGATAATCTCTTTTGTCATTAAGGCAATAATCATCATGGACCAGCTCAAGGCTATACACTATTTTATTGCCGTTGCCGAAGAAGGCAGCTTTACCGCAGCGGCCAGACGCTTCCGGCTTCCCCCCTCTTCGATTTCCCGCAGAGTCGCAGATCTGGAAAAACATCTGGGTGTGCAGCTACTGCTACGCAGCACACGCCTGGTGCGCCTGACGGAAATGGGGCAAATCTATCTACAAACCATCAAGCCCTTGACCCAGCAGTTGGCTGCCACTCACGAAAAGCTAAGCAGTTATCAGCGTCAGCCTTCCGGGCTTTTGAAAATCAGTGCCATGGTGACCTTTGGTGAGCAGCTCCTCTTACCCCTACTGGATAGATTCAACCAGCAGTACCCTCAGATTCAGCTAGATGTGCACCTGACAGATACCCTTTCGGCACTGGATTACGACGATCTGGATCTGGCCATTCGCGGTGGCACAGCTCCAAACACCCGGGTTCTGGCCCATCGTCTGATGGATAACCACTTTTATCCGGTTGCGGCACCGGCCTATCTGGAAACAGCAGGTTACCCGAAAACGGCCCGTGAACTGGCTCAACATCGGGGACTTTACTACCGCACTCCCCAGGGGCCTACACCCTGGCTGGCTTATCTGGACGGGCAATGGGTGGATGTTTCCGGCCCCAGGGTTGCTGTTTCTAATCACACCCCCTGGCTACTGCAAAAAGCGCTGGCCGGTGAGGGCATTCTCATGCTACCCAGGTGGGCATCTGCTCACCTGATCCAGCGAGGGGAACTCCTGCCTTTGCAGTTCAGCGATCCGGTGCGAATCAGCCGCTCCCCCAGCAATGAAGTTTACCTCCTCTACCAGCCCCAGCGTTTTGAGGTTCCCAAAATACGGGTTGCTGTGGAGTTTATTCTCCAGGAAATGCAAAAACTGGAAGTCAGACTGGGGCTCTAGGCTTCCAGTCCCTGACCGGCCGCCACACCTGAAGCCCAGGCCCACTGGAAGTTATAGCCGCCCAGGTGGCCGGTCACATCCAGCACCTCACCGATAAAGCGAATCCGGGGGCAGGCTTGTACACTGAAATCCCGCGATGACAAGGCCCGTGTATCCACGCCCCCCAGGGTTACTTCTGCGGTGCGATAACCTTCTGTGCCTGCCGGGATGAACGACCAGGCTTGTAAAAAAGCAGCTACTTCCTGCAGACGATTATTGGAAAAATCGGCCAAGCGCAAAGGCAAGGAGCCTTGGGAAGCCTCCAAGAACTCAACCAGGGTCGCAGCCAGGCGTTTGGGCAACTGCTCAGCCAGCCAGCTGGCCAAAGAGGTTTTAGGCTGCTGCTCTCTTAATCGTGTCAATTCCGCTTTCAGATCCAGACGCGGTAGCCAGTTGATCACCACTTCTTCACCTGCCTGCCAATAGCTGGAGGCTTGCAAAATGGCCGGGCCGGAGAGTCCTCGATGGGTGATCAAAAGCGGTTCCTGAAAGGTTCGGCCACCCGTGGTGACACTCACCTCTGTACTCAGGCCGGACAAGGGAGCTAGGTGTTCTTTCAGGTCAGGATGCAGCGTCAAGGGCACCAGACCTGCTCGCAGAGGCAGAACGTCCAGCCCCAGATCCCGAGCCAGATCATAGCCAAAGCCTGTCGCACCCAGGGTGGGAATGGACAGCCCTCCGGTTGCCACGATTAGATGGCCTGCCTCAATCCGACCTGCGGAGGTAGCCAGATTAACGCCTGAAGCCGTCGCTTCAACCGCCTCTATGCGTGTTTTCATGCGTAAATCCACACCGGCCCAGTCTGCTTCAGTGAGCAGGATATCCAGCAGTTCACGACTCTTGCCTGCACAAAACAACTGCCCGGGGGCTTTTTCCACATAATCCACGCCATGGCGCTCCACCAATTCCAGAAAATGCTGAGGCGTGTAGCGTTTCAATGCAGAAATACAGAAATGAGGATTGCTCGAGATAAAGTTTTCGGGTGTGGTGTTGAGGTTGGTGAAATTACAGCGCCCACCTCCCGACATGAGAATTTTTTTGCCCGGTTTATCGGTATGATCCAAAAGCAGGACCCGGTTACCGGCATAGCCCGCTGTCGCCGCAGCCATCAACCCTGCGGCCCCGGCTCCGATAATGACCACATCAGCGGTTGTCTGCGACATAAAATCTCCGCATTGAATTCAAGGGTGTTTTCAGGAGCAGAAGGATAAAGGATTTGCGACTTTTATGCAGTCTCTGGCTTTCCTTTCTTTTGGATGCATTTTAGTGTCATTTGAATCGGATCACTTCGATACCGTAAGATTAAAGCTGCATCCGGCGGAAACCCCACTCAAGGAAAGTCATGTTCAAGTTATCCCTGACCCAACGTCTTCTCGCAGCCCTTCTGGTGCCGCTGGTGATTGCCTTCTTACTCCTCGGTTTTTTGATGACCTGGCAATTGAACACCAGCGTGCCCTCCCTGATCAAAAACACCAGCCAACTTCAGGTCGAAGCTCGCAGTGACGAAGTGGGTCGCTGGCTTGAAGGTTACCGCCAGTGGCTGGATGCATTGGCCAGTGACCCCCGTCTTCTTGAAGAGGTCCCTTTAAGAGCCTTGCAGATCCATCTGCGTAGTTGGCTGGATGAAGACCCGGCCATAGAATCTCTCTTTTTTGCCAATCTCGAGGGTCGTGCCATTACCCATCGTGGCGCTCTGATCAGAATCAATGACCGCGACTACTTCCAAAAGCTGGTGGTTGAACAGCAACAGGAGCAAGCGCTCACCAATCCGGTTTTATCCCTGATCTCCCAGGAGCCGGTAGCCATTCTGGCTCGCCAGGTTGTGGATGCCGATGGCCAGGTTCGTGGCCTGCTGGGCATCTCCCTGACCATGTCGGAACTTTCCAAGATAGTGGCCGCTCTGGAAATGGGGGAAGGTAGCTATGGGTGGGTCGTGGATGGCCAGGGGATGATGGTCGCCCATCCAGACCCCGAGGTTCGCATGCAATTGCAAGTTACCCAGGCCGACCAATCCGGTTTTGAAGGCATGAATGAACTGGGCCAACGACTGATCCAGGGGGAAGCCGGTCTAGGCAGTATTCGTAACCATCAGGGTGAAGACATGACCCTGATCTGGAACCCCATTGCCAACACGCCCAACTGGACAGTGGGAGTCTCCGTCCCGGACCATATTTTCACGGACACAACTGCAGAATTGCTGGGCAGTCTGAGTCTGCTTTTGATCATCACTCTGGCAGTACTGGTGGGTCTGATTTTCCTGATTTCGCGGCAACTGGTTCTGCCCATTCGCCGTGTGGTCAAACAGCTCCAGGCCATTGCCCAGGGGGAAGCCGACCTGACCCACAAACTGCCGGTGGATCGCAGTGATGAAATGGGGCAATTGGCCGAGGCTTTTAACCGCTTCATAGATTCCATTCGCCAGCTGGTCAGTGATATCACCTCCACTTCTACACAACTGGCCGCAACGGCTCAACAGGTCAGCAGCAGCAGTCGACAGATGGATGCAGACATGGCTAATCAGCAAGCAGAAGTCGATCAGGTAGCAGCGGCCATGAATCAACTGGTAGCCACTGTGGATCAGGTGGCTCGCCATGCTCAGGAAGCTTCTACTGCCGCTCAGGATGGTGGCAGTGAAACCACTCAGGGCAGCCAGCGAGTCGAAGGCGTGGTTGCCTCTATTCAACAGCAGGCAGGAGTGATTGGGGAAACGGCCGAGGAAGTGGAAAAACTGCAGGAATCCGGCGAGGAAATCGGCGAAGTCATGGAAGTCATCAGCGCCATTGCCGAACAGACCAACCTCTTGGCCCTGAATGCAGCCATTGAAGCTGCACGTGCCGGTGAAGCCGGTCGTGGCTTTGCCGTGGTCGCCGAAGAAGTCCGCTCCCTGGCTGCTCGTACCCAGGAATCAACCGAAGGAATTCGCTCCACCATCGAGCGTCTGCGCGAACAAATTGCCCAGGCCGCCAGCTCCATGCGCACTACAACCGAACAGGTTACTGCCAGTGTTGCTGAAGCAGAAGCCGCCGGCCAGGCACTCAGCAGTATTACCCAGGCGATTGAAAAGATCGAGGGCATGAATATTCAGATCGCCTCAGCGACAGAAGAACAGAGTGCAACCGTTGATGAACTGAATTACAACCTGGAAAAGATCGTTGAACTGAGTGGTGCCACCAGTCAGGCGACTCGGGAAACATCATCCAGTGGCCGGGAATTGGACCAGGTTTCGGAAGAACTTCAAGCGCTGGTGGGTCGCTTCAAGGTCTAGTCAAGGCGGCTAGCAGTGAAGGAAGAGGGTAAAAGAAATAATTAAAGGGTCTGCAAAGACCAAGTCAGGCCCTTAGCAAAAAATCACAGGCATTAAAAAACCCGCCAGAAGGCGGGTTTTTTACGTAAAACTAAGAAGTAATTCTTAGATTACAGTAATTTTTGCAGCCTGCTTACCTTTAGGACCTTCGGTTACGTCGAAGGAAACCTTCTGGTTTTCAGACAGAGATTTGAAGCCGGAAGCTTGAATCTCGGAGAAGTGAGCAAAGAGGTCGTCGCCACCGTCGTCTGGAGTGATGAAACCAAAACCTTTAGTGTCGTTGAACCACTTAACTGTACCAGTTGCCATATCGATAATTCCTATGTGTTACTGTTTTAAATTTGAGCGCCACCCTAGTCATGAGGATTTTGCTCTGTCTTGCGGGAATCAAGATAGTACGTATGACGAACTGACTGGTGTTACCGATATTTCGATTACAACTGCGTTACGACACTACTTTTTGCTACCTTGCTGCCTACAGGATCTAGACTGATCCAATTCAGGCCCCACGTCAAGTAGTTTTAGAAAAACTTTCTGACAGCGTCAAGTCAGTAGGAAGACGTTTTTGTTGCACCACTTGCAGTTTCTGTGAACGCGGTAGTTTTTTGATTTTGCGCTCCAGCCGCAGGGCTTGGCTCAGATCACCAACGGGGCAGGAAAACACCAGTTGCAAAGGCCCCTTGCCCCGCAAACTCTTGGCGGCGCGGCGACCTCCAGCCTGGTGTTCTGCAAAACGACGGGGAACATCGGTAGTAATACCGGTATAAAGCTGGCCTCTGGCCAGCTTGAGAATATAAAGATACCACTGGGCGTCTGATTCAGCGGTCATGCTCTTGGGTACTCGTCTGAGAAGCGCCCCACTGCTGATCCAGATCCCGATCAGAAAACCCGATCAGGTAAAGAATGGCATCCAGCCCCAGGGTGGAGAGCGCATGGCGTGCCGTCTCACGAACCAGAGGCTTGGCCCGAAAAGCAATCCCCAGCCCGGCCAGCCCTAACATGGGCAGATCATTGGCACCATCGCCTACGGCAATGGACTGTTCCAGGTTGATGCCTTCCTTGCGGGCAATTTCCTGAAGCAATTCGGCCTTGCATTCACCATCAACCACCCGGCCCACAACGCGACCGGTTACCCGGCCATTTTCGATCTCCAGTTCATTGGCATGGACTTCGTCAATACCCAGCTTTTCCTGCAAATAGCGGCCAAAATAGGTAAAACCACCCGAAAGTATGGCCGTACGATAGCCCAGTGCCTTGAGTGTGGAAACCAGTTTCTCCGCACCTTCGGTAATCGGCAAACGCTGGGCAATCTTTTCCAGTACAGAGGCATCCAGTCCTTCCAGAAGCGCCACCCGGGCCCGAAAGCTTTCGCCAAAATCCAGCTCACCGCACATGGCCCTTTCGGTTATTGCAGCGACCTGATCCCCGACACCGGCTTCATGCGCCAGCTCATCAATCACCTCGGTCTCGATCAGGGTCGAATCCATATCAAAGACCACCAGGCGGCGGTTGCGGCGATAAATATTATCTTCCTGAACAGCAATGTCGACTTCCAACTCGCCGGCCAGAGCCAGGAAATGGCGTCTCAGTTCAGCCGGATCCAGGGCTTCCCCCCTGACGGAGAATTCCACACAGGCCCGCCCGGGATTATTCATTTGTGAACGGCTGACCCGTCCGGACAAACGATTGATGCGATCGATATTCAGACCATTATCGGCAACCGTGCGTGTCACCCGGGCAATCTGTTCTGCCGTGATCTGACGACCCAAGAGGGTGACGATATAACGGCTCTTCCCCTGACCGGCCACCCAGTGCTCATAGCTGGTTTCAGCAACCGGGGTAAAACGTATCTGCATGCCCCATTCATGCGCCTTGAAAAGCAGTTCCTGCAAAACAGGCGAATGCTGAGCTTCAGCCGGAAGGTGGACCAGCAGCCCCAAAGCCAGGGTGTCATGGATGACGGCCTGACCAATATCCAGAACCTGGACAGAATAGTTGGCAAGTATCTCGGTAATGGCCGAGGTGATCCCCGGACGATCATGGCCGGACAGATTGATGAGCACGATGCTGCGATCCTGGATATTCATTCGTAGCCTGTAGAAATAAAAAAATTGTTCATGCAGAAAAACAGAAAATTTCTATACTGAAATCATTTGTTAATATAGGGATATTTCATGCACCAGTATAACGCTCCTTGACAGTAACTTGCACTGTCAGGGCTTTGGAGATGAAGAGCCATGACCACACGAGGTCATCAAAATCTTGATTCCCTAACCCCCCAGCTGGGCAAGGTGTGTTCACCCTGTTTTCGCCGGGTCACGAATAATTGTAAAAAACACTTCCAGGTCAGCCTGGCCGCTATTGCGCTGCGTGAAGACCGCCATCTCCGACTTTACTATGACAACGCCTACCAGCGCCGGATGCTGCTGGATGATGCCCTTTGCGGGCTACCCCTGGTGATTCCCGGCGAGCAGGTCGTGATTCCCGATCTACATGAAGTTCCCGAGGAAATGCAACCGCATTTTGCCGTTGCCCTGGGCATGCGCAGCTATGCCGGTGTCCCCATCTTTCTCGATGAACACCTTGTTGGCAGCCTCAGCTTGGCTGATTCCCAACCCAGGAACTTCGTGGACGATGAAATCAGCTACCTAAAAAAACTGGCAGACTGGACCGGAGATCTGCTCAAGCTGCATCTTTAGTCATGAGCAGAGCGGCTGTGCTAAAATTGCTAAAAAACAGAGCAAGGATTATCAAGCCGCATGTCTGCCAAAGAACAACCCCCACATCTGATCTGGATCGACCTGGAAATGACCGGTCTCAATCCGCGTCAGGAAAGAATCATCGAGATCGCCACCCTGGTCACTGACAGTGATTTGAACCTTATCGCGGAAGGCCCGGTCATGGCCATTCAGCAGCCGGATAGCCTGCTGGATGCCATGGATGACTGGTGCACCAAGACCCATGGCGCTTCCGGCCTGACCCAGAGAGTCAAGGAAAGCCAGATCACCACACGTGAAGCCGAAGAAGCCACCCTCGCTTTTCTGCGCCAGTATGTTGAAGCCGGTGCCAGCCCCATGTGTGGTAACAGCGTGCACCAGGACCGGCGTTTCCTGGTCCAGGAAATGCCCGAACTGGAAGCTTTTTTCCACTACCGCAACCTTGATGTCTCCACCCTGAAAGAATTGGCCAAGCGCTGGAATCCAGAAGCGCTCAAGGGTTTCAAGAAACAAAACACCCATCTGGCACTGGATGACATTCGTGAATCCGTGGCAGAACTGCGCCATTATCGTGAAACCCTGCTACAAACGGCAGCTGCCAAGCCTGCATGAGCAAACGTAAACTGAGCCGCCAACAGCGCTGGCGTATAGAAAAGGTTCAGGCCGAACGCACCCAGCGGGCTCAGAACAAGGACAAGCAACTCACGGCTGCGGTTGAAGAAGGCCGCCTGGCAGAGGCCATCAGCGGGCAGGTGACCGCTCACTTCGGGCGACAGGTTGAAGTTCGGGCCCTGGATCACCCGGAACAGCCTGGGTTGCAACAACGCTGCCATGTCAGAGCCAATGTCGAAACCCTGGTCACTGGCGATAAAGTCACTTGGCGCCCCTCACTGGAAAACGAGCAAATCGGTGTCGTAGAAGCCCGGCAAACCCGCCAGAGCCTTCTCGCCCGCCCCGATATGCGCGGAGTGATGAAACCTGTTGCCGCCAATGTCGACCAGTTGATGCTGGTCGTGGCTCCCGAACCGGAACCCTTTGCCAATCTGATTGATCGTTATCTGGTTGCGGCCGAGGATTCGGGGCTGGAACCCGTGCTGGTGATCAACAAATGGGACCTGGTCACTCAAGGCCAGTTGACCGACAAGATCGTGACCCGACTTCAAGAATTCATCCACCTTTATCAGCAAATCGGCTATCGCGTTCTGACCACGTCCACCCAGTCAGCTGCTGACCTGGAAACCCTGCAGACACAATTACAAAACCGTATCAGTGTTTTTGTGGGGCAATCGGGGGTGGGCAAATCCTCCTTGATCAATCAGCTGTTACCGGGGGTGGATCTGCGGGTGGGTAGCCTCTCCGAAGACAGCCGCAAGGGGCGGCATACCACCACCACGGCTCAACTCTTTGATTTTCCGCTAGGTGGCCAACTAATCGATTCTCCGGGAATTCGCGAATTTGCTCTGGGCTTTCTTGAAGCCGATGACATTGCCCAGGGCTTTCGTGAATTCAGACCCTTTCTGGGACGCTGCCGCTTCCGCGATTGTCGCCATCAGGGCGATCCCGGCTGTGCCCTGCAGGAAGCCGTTGATCAGGGTGAGATTAGTGTGAGCCGCTTTGCCAGCTTCCAGCACCTGATCAATAGCCTCAAAGAGCGTTAATGCACTAGGGTTAATCCATCAATTTACGCATCTCATCATGCAAACGGGCATCCAGGGTCAGAGGGGCCTGGCGCAACCAGCGGTTCGTTGTCATCAGCTCGCGCAACAGATCAATGGAAAGCACGGGGCCGCGCCAGCTGGCTCCCTTGTCTTCACTGCCGGGGTCAACCGGTTCGGCAAAAGCATCCAGATAATCCCGCCAGAAACCGGGAATAAAGCGGCGCACCGGCCGCTGACTGAGCATGCCCAGTCGCTCGGCAACTACCAAGCCCTGGTGATCAAGATCGCCAAAATGCACATGGGGTACAAACTGGGGCAGAAAACGCAAAAAGGCTCCGGCCAGTTCCAGTTGCTCGGGTGCAACCCAAACCAGCAGCAGATTCTCGGGCAGATCAATATCCAGAAAAACACCCCGGTCTTCTATGGTCATCACCAGGTAGGGCAATTCACCATCCAGCTCACGTACCTGTTCAAAATCCCTTTCCGGCAGTACCGCTTCACTCAGCTGTCGCCAGATTTTTTTCAGCTCAATGCTGCTGCCATGCCGCTTGACCAATTTAAGATCGAGATTACCTCTCAGGTGCAGGCAGCGGTCTTCACACATTTCCAACTTGGGAAGCTGTTTGAACAGATGCTCGGGAAACTCGTCCATTTCCTGACCCAGCAGAGCCTGCTGCAGACTGGCCCGGTTCATGACCCGGGGCAAATCGGAGCGTAATTCCTTCTGTACAAACTGCCAACGCCGATCGAAGGTTTCGCTGACCAGGGGAGCTTCACCATCCAGCACCTCCAGCCATTCGCGCCATTCCGGCAAACGCAGATCCAGCAGTTCCACCAGCCCCGCCTTGCCCCGGGCACTCAGGGTGAAATAGTCTTCCGCTTCACTGGGCAGCAGCCAATTGCTGGTTATCAGTTCATCCACCAGACCCGCATTGGCCTGGGTTCGACGAACCTGGTGGTGCTTGTAGAGCGTCAATACGGCTTCCTGAATCGCCAGCGACTGCCAGTCGATCTGTGCATCTAGCATGATGTCCTCTCTGCTTCACTTTAGGGATCAAGATACCACAGGTTGAGCTTCTCACTGAGTCCGGAAAAAAGCGGTTCACCAGTTTTACACGCCGGGTCTCTTTCCCCGACTACACTTTGCCTTCAATAAGGGATAGACTGCTTGATTAGCAATACCTGATCCATCAACAAGGCTCCCGGTTTTACTATGCAAGCATCCTGTCTTCTGACTCTTCACAAACGCATCCTCATGGTTGCCTTGCTGGGGGTTCTGGTGACAGGACTACTGGTCAGTCTGGCCACTGCTATCCCTCTTTATCAGAATGCCCGAACCAGTCTGGCGGAAAACAATCGCATCAGCACCCAGGCCCAGGCTGCAGCGATCAATAATCTGCTGGAAAAATACCGAGGCATTGCCCGCCAGTTTACCAGCCGCACGGAAATTCGCCGCCGCCTGCAAGCTTATCAACAACAGCAGCTCTCGCTGGCCGAAATTCGTGCCTTTACACAACCACGTTTGGCTGATGCCATGCGCATATCGCCTGCGGTGGATGCGCTGTTACGCCTGGGCCGCAACGGCGAGGTGATTGCCCAGTTGGGGCAGTTGGTCAACCCCCATGAGGTCAATAAATTCCTGCGCCATCCTTCTTCGACTCAGCAGTATATTTTCAGTGGTGGCGGCAAAATGCAACTGATGATCACTGCCGACATCTTTGATGAAGAAGGTGAAAAATTGGGTCAGGATATTCTGTTTTTCAATCTGCAGGAACTGGCTAAACAACTGGTTGCTCCCACTTCCTTTGGTGAAGAAGCCCAACAATTGCTGATTCACTGGCCAACGCGCCAGCAGCTGGTGGGGCACCCACTGGCTGGCCTGAAACTCCAGGCGGTGGATCAACAGCTCAATCGCCTCCAGGGGCATTTGTCCACTCGCCAGCAGGAGTTGCTGGTTCGCTCTCAAATGTCAGATCGTGAACAGCTGGCTTTTTCCGCTCCTCTGGGCAGTCAGGGCTGGACACTGGTCATCCAACGCCCGGCCAGCCTCTTCTATCTATCGGTATGGGAAAGGCTCTGGCTTCCTTTTATCACGACTTTTTGCATGCTGGTGCTGGCAACCCTGGTCATGACCCGAACCCTGCAACCTCTGATTCAGGATGCCCGTGAGCAGAGTCTGCAAGACAGTCTGACCGGTTTGGCCAACCGCAACCAACTGGAACAGACGCTCGAACGTCGTGTCGCCCTAGCTCGACACCAATCCAAACGTCTGGCCGTCATTTTCATGGATCTGGATTATTTCAAGGAAGTCAACGACAGCCTGGGTCACCAGGCGGGCGATCGTATCCTGCAACTGGTCGGTCAACGCTTAAGCCGTCTGATGAGAGAGGAAGACCTGCTGGGACGCTTATCCGGCGATGAATTCCTGATTCTGGTGGATACCAGCCAGGACAGAGGAACAGCCGAACGCCTGGCTACCCGTATCATCCAGGCCATTCAGGAACCCTTTCAACTGGAGCAACAGCTGATCAACCTGGGGGCTTCTCTGGGAATCAGCCATTTCCCCGAAGATGGCCTGGAAGCCAGAGACCTGATCCGCCGCGCCGATCTGGCCATGTATCAAGCCAAACAGGAAGGTCGCAACAACTGGAAAACCTTTACCCGCAAACTGGATCCCCGAACGTCCTAAAGGCTCAACTCATAAAGGGGAAGGTTTGTGCACACTGCCTGCAGCCGCAGCTTCGGCTAAATAAAACTGCAGGGTAAAACAGGCCCCTTCCGGGGTATTTTCCACCTGAATACTGCCGTGCATCTGTTGTTCAATGACCATCTTGGCCATATAGAGGCCGATCCCACTGCCTTCAGGCTTGGTCGTGAAGTAGGGATCAAAAATCTGGCTGAGAATATCCTCGGGAATCCCCCCGGCATTATCACTGATGGTCAAGCTGGCCTGATCGTGACGTTTATGCAATTCAATCTTGATAGAGCCCTGATCGATCTCCCTGTTTTTGATGGCTTCACGAGCATTTTGCAGCAACACCAGAATCACTTGAATAATCTCATTGGGGTAGCCCAAGACTGCCAGGGTGGGGTCCAGATCCATTTCCAGTTCCACCTGCTGTAGACTACTGGTCAGCATATCCACGGATTTTTCCACAATGGTCGCCAGATTAAAGCTCTCTGCCTGTTTGCGCGGTCGAAAGAAGGTGACAAAATCCCTGACGGTCTGATTCATCTGGTTAATCAGCTTGTCTGCCTGCTCCAGGTTTTCTTCAAACACCTCTTCGGTCAGGTCGCCAAATTCCTTGGCATCACTGAGATTACCCAGCGTCAAACGCAGGCTGTTCAGAGGCTGACGCCACTGGTGGGCGATATTGGAGACCATCTCACCCATCGCAGCCCTGCGCGCCTGATGCCGCAAGAGCTGTTCCTGTTCTTTAACCTTGGTTTCCGCTGCATGGCTTTCGGTAATATCAAGAATGATGCCATCAACCCTCTGGGGGCTGCCCCGATCATGGTAGACCAGCCAATAACGTAGGCTCAGTACTCGCCAGGATTCATCCCGGGGATTAAAGAAAAACAGGTCTCTTTGTCCCCGTCCACGCGAGGCCATATTCTGTAATTCATGAATCACACTACCGGCCTGCTTGGGATCCAGATGAGAACGCAGGATCACCAGAGGCTGTTGCAACCATTCTGCGGCGGTATAACCGGTCATGGCCAGTACACTGGGGCTGATATAACTGAGTTTAAAACGTGCTTTGTCCTGCTCTTTATCCAGACTGGCCGACCAGAGAACTGCCTCCATGGAGTCCATAACGCTCTGCAGGTGAATATGGGCATCCATAAGTTCCTGGGTTCTTTGAACCACCGTGTTTTCCAGTCTCAACTCCTTGTTTTGCAGACGTTGAAACTGATCCCTAAGCAGCCCTTCCATCTTCTGCAATTCCTGACTCAACTGAGAAAATTCCAGAATCTGATGGGTGGCCGGCCAGGTGTAATGAGGTTCGGGCAGCTTTAGCTGCTCGGGAATAGTACGGGCAATATTTACCAGCTGCTTGGCCGGGCGCGCTGCCCAGGCGGCCAGCCAGTGGTTGAGAACCAACCCCAACGCCATCATGATGCCTGCCAGGGTAAAGAGGAGGCCATACATCTGGTAAATGGTGCCCTGCTCCTGACGAGGCGAGAGTTCCACCCTTAACTCCCCTGGCAGTTCCACACCCAACTGGGTCCAGGGTGTTTGTAGATAAAAAACCGAATCAGCCCAGCGGGAAACCAGCATGCGTCCCTGGTTGGGCACCCAGTGCAGCAGAGCATTGGAGGCGCTGGATGGCGTATCCAGAGGCAGGGGAGAATAATAATCGCCCTTGGGGTCCACCAATACCGGCTCTTCCTGGTTTATCCAGAGGTAATCCAAGTGGGGATGGTTGCTACCAGAGAGGAGTTCGGACTGGATACGGTAGAGGTTAACGAGACCGGCCAACCAGGTTTTTTCTCCACGTGGTCCCAGAACCTGTCGCATGATCAGCAGGCGGCCGCGGCCAGCCAATTGCTGATAGGTATTTTCCTGACGGGCGATCAGCTGGCTACGAGCCTGAGTCAAAGCAGCAATCAATTCAGGAGTTAACCGCTGACGTGGCGAAAGAGCATTCAAGGCAGACCAGGCAGTGGTTTCCGTTTCATACAGGAAAAACTGCTGAAAAGACCCGAAAAGGGCCCTGCGATTATAGCAATGCTGCTGTTTGATGCGGTCACTGAAAGCCACTTCCTGGCAAAGGTTATTGGCCTGATACAACTGATTATGCAGTTGCGAAATTTCCGTTTGCAGCTGAAAAGCCAAAAATTGCTGGCTGTTCTCCAATTCCCGATGAATATCCGCTTTAAGCTTGTCCAGATGATAGTTTCCGCTCAGGGTCACCAAGAGCAGACTGCCCAGCATCAACAAGAGAGTCGGCAGATAAAAGAAGAGATCCGTAATGGCAAGCGAGCGCCGATCGCCCAGCCGTGAACTCTGTGGAAAGAGGGAATACACCAAAATCAGTGCCAGGGTCCCGCCCCCCAGGGCATTCATGGCCTGTTTGCCCGACAGCATCCAGGCTTCGACCCAGGAAAAATCCATCAACAGGATATAGGTCATCAGCGAAAGCGGCAGCCCCAACAACAGCCAGAAAAACACCTGTAACAAGGGAAGACTGCGAAAACGTAAATAACGTAAGCCGATGCCAACAAAGATTAACTCCAGAACATGAGTCAATCCCGACCAAGGTTGTTCCCAAAGCAGCCAGGTCAGCAGATAGGCTGGCAAGGCTGCCAAGAAAGCCGGTAAAAGCCCCCAATATAAAAGGATGAGATAAATAAAAACCCCACCCAACAGCAGATCTACCCCAGGCAAAAGATGCAGAGGGAAATAATTACCTAGACACGCCAGTAGGGTTAATCCGCCCCAAACCAGCAGGGATGACGGCGAGGGCATCAGCATTTAGCCATCCATTTCCCGCGCCAGCCTTCGCAAGCCCATGGCCCAGGCCATGGCTCTGACACTCAGGCGGGTTTTCTGATGTTGCAAATTGGGATTGGCACCTGCTTGCAACAATAAACGTGCAGCCTCTTCATTACGCATCATGACCGCAAACATCAGCGCCGAATTGCCCTGCTGATCAGGCAAATCGATATCCCCCAGCTCTTCGACCAGCTCTTCCAGAGTCTGAGTATCGCCTTCCACAGCAGCAATTCTCAGGGCCACGGCCTGATTATGACTACCCCCGTTTAGCTGTTGACGCTCTTGCTTAAGATGGCTGAGTGAATGATGCTTTCCCAGACGCAACTGGATCGCTTTCAATAATCCGGCGCGGGTAAAGGGCTTGGTCAGATAATCATCGGCTCCCAGCTTACGACCCAACTCCTGATCTTGTTCCGAGGATTTGGCGGTTAAGAAAATAAATGGCAGGTGAGCTGTTTGAGGATGACTGCGGACAGCTTTTAAAAACTCAAAGCCATCCATAACCGGCATCATGATGTCGCAAATGATCAGTTCCGGAAGCTGGTTTTTCAGTGCAGTCAGACCTTCCTGCCCTTGTTTGCATTGAATCACCTGATAGCCTTCCAGCTCCAGCATCTCGGCAATATTATTCAGCAAATGAGGTTCATCCTCGACCAGAAGAAGGGTTTTATCCATTTGCTTGCTCCTCCATTACTTGTGCCCAAGGCAGGCTGATACGAAAGCAACTGCCAATATCCAGCCGGGTCTGGATATTCAAAGCCCCGCCGTGCAAATCCACAAAATGTTTGACGATTGACAAGCCGAGACCTGTTCCCGGTACATCAGCGACATTACTGGCCCGGTAAAAGGACTCGCCCAAATAACAAATCTCATCTTCGGGAATACCGCATCCCTGATCTTTAACTTCCAGATATAAATAATCTTGCTCACAACCCAGATTAATAAAAACCTTTTCGCCAGCATCACTAAAACGGATAGCATTGGAAACCAGGTTGGTCAGAATATGTTGCACCAAATAAACATCCAGGTTAAAAACTTTATTCTTTAATGGAGGCTGGCAGGAAAAAACCAGACTAATATCCAGTTTTTCTGCCAAGGGAGCCAGGCTGCCGAGTACTTCATCGATCAGGCGACTCAAGTTAACCGACCCCGGCTTGAATTGGATGCGTCCCGCCTGACTCTTTTCCAAAACCAGCATTTCCTTGACCAGCCCTTCCAGGCCTTCCACGGTATTTTCCATGAGCCGGATATGATCGTTTAACTTATCCAGCCAGGGGCTATTGACTGTTGCTTCCAGTTTTTCACAGTAGCTTTCCATCAGTTGCAAGCTGGAATAAACACTGGCCAAGGGCGTACGCAGCTCATGGCTGGCCATAGACATGAACTCGGATTTCATCCGGTTCACTTCTTCCAGGCTGGAGACGGCTTCTTCCAGCTTGCGTCGAGCCTCGATTTCCAGACTGACATCATGCAACAAAAGCACTCGCGCGGGCTGATGCTGCCATTGAATCGGAGTTTCCTTGACTAGAAAGACCGCCTCTCCACCTGGGTGATAGGTCTTATCTACCTTCACGAACAATTCCTGATCAGCCACCAGGGCAGGTAAAAAATCGGCCAGGCAAGCCCCCTGCCTTTGCAGCTGCTCACGGGTGATCCCCGACGCGTAAAAGAGTTGACGGGCAGCGGCATTGGTCAAAAGCAGACAGGTATCCTGATCCACGACCATCAAAGGAGCCGGATGACTGAGCAATAAATCCCGCATCTTGATTTCGGTGGCCACCAACTGCTTAAGCAGTACCGAAGGCTCTGATTCCTGCAGGTCATCATGATTGGCTATGGCTAGTCTCGAAGCCAGTTCCTGGCCCTGTTTTTGGGCTTTTTTCACTCTAGTCCTTAGATCCTGCCTTTCCTTATTAAGCCAACTCTTTAAGGGTAAAGTAGAGGAAGGGGCATCCGTCATTGTCCTGACTCCGTAATTAGACCCTGTTAATAGAGCTGCAATTTTTTTATTAAAATATTTAAATAAAAATTATCTGCAAAAAAATTATAATAACCAATAAAAAATAGCAGATCCATCCTGATAAAGCGAATCAAATAATAAAAATAAACCAACAGCCAAGTTAAAGCTCTGAAAGATAATTGATTGTATGGTCCTCTGAGAAAAGAAGTTCTTTGAAAAGTGCCTGGAAATCTCTGAACAATGACTGAGAGAAAAACATTCGATGATGCTAGTCAGTCAAGATCAATCCTCCGGGAAAGAAGAGAGCTCACAGAGGGATTCCATGGTCATTTCCAACACTTCGACCAGGGCCTTCTGCTCTGCCAGGCTAGCCAGGGTTTCCGTCGCATCACGACAAGTCAGTACACCCAGCTCCTGATGACCGGTGTAGAAATGAGCCACCAATAACTCAGCAGGGAGAGGCTGGCCTGAGCTTTTTTGCATATTGACCAGCATGATGTCCTGTTGGTCCGCGGTTTCTTCCAGCAGCTGACGGATACCGGCCGGGTCTTTTTGGCTAAAAAGATCTGTCACACTGAGTTTTCCCAGTTGCTTCAGCGTGTGGCCAAACAGCTGCTGATGCTTGCGATTGAATTCGAGGATTTCCAGGTTTTGCCAATCAAAAATACAAAAGGCGTCCATGGCTGTCCAAAAAAGGGTTCGGTAATGTGCTTCACTTTTCTGCAAAGCCAAGCGTGCGGCCTCCAGCTCATTTTGCAGATACAGCTGTTCAGCCAGGTTCATGAGGGTGGAATGGAGTTGGCGGGTGTTGACCGGTTTGAGGATAAACTTATCTACGCCCAGATCGATAGCCTTGAGCAGATATTCCGTTTCTTCATGGGCGGTGGTCATGACGATTGGCTGACGTGGCCGGGTTTGCCTGATTTCTTCTGCCATGCTCAATCCATCCAGGCGGGGCATACGGATATCACTGACCACCAGATCCGGCGGGTTGACCCCCTCATGATAAAGTTCCAAACCTTCAGCACCATTGGTGGCAATCTTCACGTCTTGAAAACGCCGCTGAAGAAAACGTGTTAACTGCTCGCGCACGTCATCGTTATCTTCCACATAGAGAACACTCAGCGGCTGTTTTTTCAGTTCTGCCTTGCCTTTTTCCGAACCAAAAATTTCCATGTCCCGACCTCCTGGATGACTTGGGCCACTGATTCACGTCATTAACGCCAAACCCGGCAAGGAGCATGAATCAGGCATTGACTAAGGAGCCTTTGATCTACGCCGCAACACTAAGACAGTAGTTAATCAGAGGTTTCCTAACCGCGGCCTTGGGTTTTGTTTTTATAGGGCGCTGCGTTCTTTTCAATATAGTCAATAATCAGGCCAGCGACATCTTTTCCAGTCGCTTTTTCTATGCCTTCCAGGCCGGGCGAGGAGTTCACCTCCATCACAACCGGGCCATGATTGGAGCGCAACAGGTCCACACCACTGACCCTCAATCCCATGGCCTTGGCCGCTCTTACGGCGGTGGATCGCTCTTCCGGGGTGATCTTGATCAGTTCAGCCTGACCACCCCGGTGCAGGTTGGAACGAAATTCGCCATCCGGTGCCTGACGTTTCATCGCTGCAACCACCTTATCGCCAATCACAAAGCAACGGATATCAGCCCCACCCGCTTCCTTGATGTATTCCTGCACCATGATATTGGCCTTCAAGCCCATGAATGCCTGGATAACACTCTCGGCTGCTTTCTCTGTTTCCGCCAGGACCACACCGATGCCCTGGGTTCCTTCCAGCAGCTTGATCACCAGCGGAGCACCGCCGACCATCTGAATCAAATCGGGAATATCATCCGGCGAATGCGCAAAACCGGTTACCGGCAGCCCGATTCCTTTGCGCGAGAGAAGCTGCAGGGAACGTAGCTTGTCTCGCGAGCGGGTAATGGCCACGGATTCATTCAGGCTGAAAACACCCATCATCTCGAACTGGCGCACCACGGAGGCACCGTAAAAGGTGATGGAAGAACCGATGCGTGGAATAACGGCGTCAAAATCTTCAAGGTCTTCCCCCTTATAGTGAATACGGGGTTTATGCGAAGCAATGTTCATGTAGCAGCGCAGGGTGTCCACGACACGAATCGTGTGACCCCGAGCTTCAGCAGCTTCCATCAGACGACGGGTTGAGTACAGAGAGGAATTACGCGAAAGAATGCCTAGATGCATAGTAACTTCATCCACTGATTAATGGGTATTCAAAAGATAGCGGACCCCTGGTGCGACCAGGATGCCTTCTTCCAGGGCCGTACGCCCCAGAAGCATGGGGTATTTCATTTGCGAACGATCGGCCAGGGTGACTTCCACCTTCCTCTCCAGTTCGCCCAAACGCAGTAACAGGTGTACGACGTAACGCTGGGTTTCAGCGCCATTGGAACTGCGAACCCAGCGCTTGTCATACACAGGCAGACTCATGGCAATTTCTTCTGTGCCTTCTTTATCCTGAAAAGTATAGAAATTCACCCACTGCTGCTGGCCTCTAACTTCGACCTGTAGATCACGAGCGTGAAGACTGGAGGTCTTGGCACCGGTATCCACCTTGGCCTTGACCCAAAAATCATGATCCGGAAAGAACACCCTTTCCCGGGCACCGATGATCAACCAGCCATCCACCTGGGGCAGTGGCATCCACCTTGTTTTGTGCGTCATAAATCCAGCCCTGTCACTGGTGATTAATTAACCAGAAATATTCAGCCAGGGGTCCTGGCTGGCTAAGAGGAGTTTTACTAAAGTTATCCACATCCCTGTCCACGCAATCTGTGAGTAAAAGCCTGCATCAAAAGTTTTCCACCCAGGTACGGCATTGCCCGTCGGCGTATAAATCCAGGCAACGCAAACCTGCAGCAGCCTGATAATCCAGCATAAATTCATCCTTGCCCGGTGCAAACTGCAGGGCGGTGGAGGGTGTGGAGTAAACCTTCACACCCTGATGCTGCCAGGTTTGCGTCTGGTGGACATGTCCACACACCACCACCACGGGTGACCGAGCCAACTGCAGACGCTGCCAGAAAGCATCAGCATTTTCCAGTGCAATGGCATCCATCCAGCGACTACCAACAGCCAGGGGATGATGATGCAAGGCCAGCAATAACGGCCGGGGTTGCATCAGGGCCTGATCAAGCCGGAGCAGCTGTGCCTCCGGCAAATACCCCGAGGCTTTACCCGGCTGACGGCTGTCCAGTCCCAGCAGCTGCCAAATCGGGCCCTGTTGCCAGAAGCCGGGCTCCGCCCAGTTTTGCATGAGTTCAGGGGCGTCATGATTGCCCGGTAACCATAGCCACTTGAGTCCCGAGGCCTGTAATTGCTCCACCAACCACTGGTAGGTTTCAGCCTTCTCATCCTGGGCCAGATCCCCGGTTAAAAGCAGGTAATCCGGTGCCAGGCTAGTAGCCAAATCCAGACCCTGCAAAAACTGGCGACGTGAATCCACACCCTTGAAGAGGGCCTGGTCATCCGCGAGTAGATGCAAATCCGTCAGCTGTACCAGCCGCCAGCTAGAAGTCATGACTCAACTCCACCTCCAGGCTGTAGCCCTTGTCCAGTACAAATCGCAGCAGTTCACTCAAAAAACTGTTCACCTGCACCTTTTCATCGGGATGAAACATGGCCTCATTAGGGTAGTCATAACGTCCCTCTCTGGCCTGTTTTTTCTGGAAGGCCACCACTTCGGTCAGGCGCACATCATGATAGCTGCGAACCTGAAGCTGGGCCGGTTTAATGCCCTGAAAACCGGTTTCCACCTGCAAGCACAATTCCAGTAATTCCGTCCAGCGTGTCGCTTCCCGCCTTTCCACACTAAACCAGCCCAGGTCCCGGCCATGATGGCGTAAACCATAACGAACCCGGCCGGATTCCGGGGCCTGCCAGAGGCGCTGTAAAAGCAGGTAGTTAGCGGCTGCATCTCTTTGCAAGCGCTGTAATTCAGCGACATAACGACGTGGCATAGACTCTCTCTTTATTCAAGGTAGCAGTAATCAGCTAGGCTGAAGCTTCCTCCCTGATCTTGTGATAATGGCTCTGCAACCACTGCAAAGCAATCAGTGTCATGGCATTGCCCGCTTGCCCACGGCAGGCTTCGCTAAAGGCATCCTCGCGTGCCAGCACCCGGACGCGGATATCCTCGTTTTCTTCGACCAGACCATGTACACCTCCAGCCTGGCTGGAATCCACCAGTCCGCAAAAGAGCAGCACCTGCTCATCCGTACCACCGGGACTGGAATAATAGGTATAAAGATGGCGTAGCCCGGTCAAGGTTAATCCGGCTTCTTCCTGCGCTTCACGGACAGCTACTTCCTGGGGCTCTTCACCCTCTTCCACCAGGCCGGCGATCACCTCGATCAGCCAGGGGTTGTCCGATTCCAGAGCACCGACACGAAACTGTTCCACCAGGACCACCTGATCCAGATGGGGATCATAAGCCAGAACACCAACTGCCTGCCCCCGGTAGAGGAGTTCTCGACTCATGACCGGTGTCCAGTCTCCGGCAAACCGCCGATGCTTGAGGCGCAGGCGATGCATGCTAAAAAAACCCTGGAAGACAGGTTTGTTTTCCAGAATCTGATAATCCTTGTCTTGCTGGTCAGTGGATGTCACAGAAGTCTCCTGATGGTAAATTAACTGCTTCAATTCACGCCTACCCTGACGCCATTTCATCAAGAGGCAAGCATGCAAGGTCGTTATACCCAGCGCTGGCGAGATCCCGCCAAGGATCCCAGGGCAGAAGCCAAAACCAATCTGATCACTCCGGAAGGGTATCAAAAATTACGTTCAACAAGGGATTTTCTGTGGAGAGTCAGGCACCCGGAGTTGGCCGCCAAGGTTCAGGAAGCGGCAGCCAATGGTGATCGCAGCGAGAATGCCGATTATACCTACAATAAGCGCGAATTGAATCGCACGCTTTCACGTATCAGCTATCTGGATAAACGCCTGGATGAACTCCAGGTGGTGGACCGCCTGCCTGCAGATCCCGAAAAGGTCTATTTTGGAGCCTGGATCACCCTGGAGGACGAAGAAGGAGCAGAAAGCCGCTGGCAGTTGGTGGGGCCTGATGAGGCGGATGCCAGCAAGGGCTGGATCAGCATTGACGCTCCCCGGGCGCGTTTGCTGCTAGGCCAACCTCTTGATGCTGAAGTTGTCCTGCCCACGCCCGAGGGTAAAGCTCAATTTATTATTACCGAAATCAGTTACTTGCGCCGCTGAAGATTGAGACTACCAATAAAGTTTTCCGCCAGCAGATGCAGGTTGCCGACCTGATTATCCAGCTTGTCTGATTCGACGCGCGCCGCTTCGCCCGATTCTACCGACTGCTGAGCCAGATCGGCCAACTCACTCACCTGGCGGCTTGTTTGTTCACTGAGTACCGACTGGTTTTCCGTCATCTGTGAAACTTCAACAGCCAACTGATTGATCTGCTTCACAGCCTCCAGAATCTCTTCCAGTGAAGAACGCATGCTGGCTGCCAGCTCCACAGTTTCTTCAGAAGCAGCCACCCCCTTCTCAATAGCGGTCACCGAGCCCTGGGTGTCCTGTTGCAGTTGATTGATAATAGAGCGCACCTGCTGGGTGGAATCATGGGTACGCTGGGCCAGCCCCCGAACCTCATCAGCAACCACGGCAAAACCGCGACCGGCTTCGCCAGCACGCGCAGCTTCAATGGCGGCATTCAGCGCCAGCAGGTTGGTCTGCTCGGCCACATTGGTAATCACATCAATCACCGTACCTATCTGTTCACTGCTGGCGGCCAGACTGGCTACCTGCTGCTTGGCTTCTTCCAGTTCATGGGCCTGGGCAGCAATCGCTGTTGCTACCTGATCAATATGATCCTGACCGGCCTGAGTCGCTGCTTGAGACTGATGCGCGGCTTCGGCCGTTCGCTCGGTACTGGCCATCACACTTTCCAGACTCTGCATCTGGTCCTGCATAGCCTGCTGAATTTCAGTGACACGGCTGCCTTGCCTTTCAATGTAATGAAAAGCTTCTTCCAGGCGTTCATCCGAGCGGGATTTACTGCGCCGCAAATACCCCGAGTTGTTATAGAGTCGAGCGACCACAGCACGCAATTCGGAACTGCGTGTCCTGATCGCAAAACCGATAGCCCCTAATTCATCACGCTCACCGGTGTAGATGTAGTGCATGATGTGGTTATCAACTACACGCCGCGCATATTGGGTGAGTGCCTGTAAACCCTGAGTTTGCCAGTAGACCAGCAAGCCTGCCAAAACAGCGCCAGCAGCTACAACACCCGCGGCCAACCATGCCTGCATGAAAGCCAAAGCAGCAGCCGAAAAAATTCCCGGCAGTAAAGCTGCCAAAAACACGCGCAAGCGACGTGCCAAGGGGGGACGCTTAATAAATCCGGGAAGACTTCCATTAAGCCAGGGGCGGTAAATTCTTTCTGCACGGGGAATCGCGTCACGAGGAGCAGCTATACGAACCGATTGATATTCCACCACCTTGCCTTCACGACGGATCGGCGTGACATAGGCATCGACCCAGTAAAAGTCACCATTTTTGCAGCGGTTCTTAACCAGGCCTTTCCAGGATTTCCCTTCAGCAAGGGTATCCCAGAGATTCTGGAAAGCGCCTGGCGGCATGTCGGGATGACGGATAATATTGTGGTTTTGACCAACCAACTCTTTACGCGAGTAACCTGAAACCTGGACAAAAGCATCGTTGGCAAAAGTAATGATACCGCGTAAGTCAGTAATGGTAATCAGTTGAACATCATCGGGAACCTTCAACTCATTACCGGTGACCGGCTCATTAATCCTCATGGGGACATCCTCTTGGTCAATTCTGGCTTGAAATAACTCCTGCAAAGTCCGGGCCATTTATTATTATTGTCCGAACAAGCCAGTTCTCCATTCTATAGAGAAGCCCCCAACCTTAGATGAAATCCAGCCTAAAACCCTTGACAGACATCAACAAACCCACTGCTGCTGACCCAGCCCTTACAGCTAGAATACGAAAAGGGTTCACGAGGCTTCCAACAAAGCCTGCAATTGTGGCAAAAGAACATCCAGCTGGTTTTGTAGTTCAAGCAACACTGGTTCCAGACTCGCCCAGGGAGCATCGCTTCTGGCCAGAGACTCCAACTGCTTGGCCAGTTCCCAAGGCTTCCAGGCTGCAAAGGTGGCCAGAAGACTCTTGAGGGTATGGGCGGCAGTGGCCAGTGCTTCCCTATCATCCTGCTCCCAGGCATCCACCAGCTGTGCCTGATACACCGGATACTCCTCAACAAAGAGCTTCAAGGCCATTCTTAACAGGCTTTCATCCTCACCTAGAGCACTGAGGGCTTCCTGCCAGTTATAATCCAGCTGGGGTTCTGGAGGCGTTGCCTGGACGACCGCTGCTTCATCTCTGCCAGGATTGACTTCGCGAAACCAGTCTTCGGCCTGATCCAGGAGGTCATCCAGTTCACCCGAGCCTTCATTACTGGCTGGGATGGTCTCTTCTTCGGAACGGGGGTAAGCCTCCATGACTCTATCCAGCTCACTATAAAGCAGCTGGGGGTTTACAGGCTTGGGAACATAACCCTGCATGCCTTCAGCCAGGCATTTTTCCTTATCTCCCTGCATGGCATTGGCGGTCATGGCAATAATCGGTGTCAGGGAACGCCCCGTCTCTTCCTCCTTTTGCCGCCACAGGCGGGTGGCATCCAGACCATCCAGAACGGGCATCATGATATCCATGAGTACCAAGTCAAAGTCTTCGGCCTCCAGCGCATTCAGGGCTTCCTGACCATCAGCCACTAGGGTCACCTGGTGTTTCTTCCTTTCCAGCAGTTTCACGGCCAGCTTCTGATTGACCACATTGTCCTCGGCCAAAAGAATATTGAGTCCGGACATTCTTCCTACCGGCTCAGTCGCATCATAGGTCTGCTGATGAGGGTGTTTTTTACCCAGCACATGACTCAGGGTGGATCTCAGTTCCGTGGTGATCAGCGGCTTGGTCAGATAGCCGGTCAATCCCAGTTCACGACATTTTTGTGCATCTCCGGCTTCAGCGGAAGAAGTCAGGAGGATGATCTCGGTGCTGGCCAGCTCGTTATCCTGCTGAATCCTTTCGGCCACCTTGAAACCATCCAGACCCGGCATTTGGGCATCCAGCAGAAGCAGATCGTAAGGCTGCCCCTCCTCGAGGGCATGCCGCAGCTGGAAAAGCGCTTCAGGACCTGAAGTGGCATAGGCATGGGGAATATCCAACTGAGTAAGCATGGCTGATAAAACCCGACGATTTACAGCCTGATCATCAACCAGAAGAATGCGATAAGCGGAAAAATCCACCAGTGGCGGCTGAATTTCGGACGGTGCCGAAGCCAGGGGCAACCTCAGGCGCAGGGTAAAGGTGGAACCCTGATCTGGCTCACTGCGAGCAGAAACCTCACCACCCATCATTTCAGCCAGCTGCTTGACAATGGAAAGCCCCAAGCCCGTGCCTTCAAATTGCCGATTACGGTCACTGTTTACCTGTTCGAAAGGATCAAACACCTTTTCCAAAAGCTCAGGAGCCATGCCGATGCCCGTATCCGTCACATCCAGACGCACCCAGGCTTCTGTTGCATCCAGGGATTCACAGGTCGCGTCCAGCTGAACTTCGCCAGCCAGGGTAAATTTGATGGCATTGCCCAGAAGATTAATCAACATCTGGCGAATGCGAGACGGGTCGGCATAAACAAACTGCGGCAGGTCCGGTTCCATGTTGTAACGCAGACTCAAACGTTTGACCCGGGCACGACTGGAAAGACTGCGTAGCGTCTGACCCAGCAATTCAAGAAAATCAAAAACCTGGGGCTGCAAATCCAGTTTGCCTGCTTCAATCTTGGAGATGTCCAAGAGGTGATTGATGATCTCCAGCAGGTGTTCCGCCGAGAGGCGCGCCAGATCCAGGTGTTCGCGTAGCTCTCTTTCCAGCGAGGTTCCCAGAACCAGATCCAGCATCCCGATAATGCCGTTCATGGGAGTACGAATTTCATGGCTCATATTGGCCAGAAACTGGCTTTTGGTCCGGCTGGCGGTTTTTGCTGCTTCAATCTGCTGGTGCAAGCGAGCTTCATTCAAACAGCCTCGACAGAACTGGGCCAGTTTGTCCATCAACTCCTGCAGGGCAATCAGAAGGTCGTGCGACAAGGGCTCTTGCCTACGCCATAGCAAGAGAACACCAAAGCCGGGGAGATCAAAAATCTGCAGCCAACAATCGGAAAAAGCCTGACTGAATGGCAGACTCTGACGCCAGCGCCCTAACTCCTGCACGCTAGCGGGCAGTTGTAAGAACTCGCTTACCTGGGGGTGTGACCAGCAGGATTCGGCCTCAGCCGGTAACAGTAAACGCGCCTGCCAGTTCACTTTAAGCCGGCATAGGGCTTCCTCACCCAGGCCTTCTGAGCAGACTTCTTCATTGACAAAATCGGATTGGAAAACTTCAGCCTGGTAGCAATCCAGTTTCTCGAGAAGCACTTCCAGCGTACGGGTCAGCATGCTATCCAGATCGGGACTCGAGCCCATGGACAAGGCGATCTCGTAAAGAATTTCCGTTTGCTGAGTTGAATTCACGGTCACTGATTCTCCGTTAACAGGGATTGCGATAAACCTAAGGCCTTGACCTGACGAGATAACTCTTCCAACCAGGAATCCACGGCAGCCAGCACTTGTTGCAACCAAAGGTCGTCCACAGCATCACGAGTCTGTAGGGCCTTGAGAAGCGTCTCCACTGCCTGGGCAAGATGATCGACACCCAGCAAAGACAGGTTGCTCCAAAGTGACTGGAGTGAATTCTGTAAATCCTGCTGGCGTCTCTGTGCAGCTGCATCTCTGGCTTCTTCCACCAGTGGGCCTCCCTGTTGTAAGAGTACAGGGAGTAGCCCTTCAATCACATCCTTGTCTGCTGAAGAAAAAGACCAGTCAAAATTCGCCGGGGTTTGCAAATCCAGCTGTGGAGCTTCGTTGGCTAGCAGTTGCCGCTCGATGACCTCAGCCATTTCCTGGGTGGTAACCGGCCAGGTCAGGTAGGCAGTTGGCTTGAGCCGGGTGACCCTTTGCTGTTCCTGCTGGGCCACCAGAGGAGAGAGAAGAAGTAATGGCGGATAAACCGGCAGCTGACTCCAGTCTACGCTTTCCAGCCAGGCCAGCGCATCAAAGACCGGGGGCTGGTGTTTGATTACCACCGGCAGGTGTGGATAGCGTTGCAGATAATCCAGAAACATCTCTTCACTTCCAGCAGCAATCACCGAGCAGCCCAGGCGGCTCAACTGTAAGGTTAGACTCTGGCGATTGGTTGGATGGGGGTCCAGCAACAAAATGGAAGTCGGTAAAGAAGCTTCTGCTTGCTGCTGGCTAGGTAAAATTTTGAGCGGTACATCCAGCCAGAAGCGACTGCCCTGCCCCAAGCAACTTTCTACAGCCAATTTCCCGCCCATGAGTTCAGCCAGGCGGGAACTGATCGACAGCCCCAACCCCGTCCCGCCATATTCACGGGTGGTGGAGGTATCCGCCTGGGCAAAGGCCGCAAAAATTCGTGCCTGCTGCTCCTGGCTAATCCCCCGACCGGTATCCTTGACTTCCAGGCGCAGCCACCCCTCTTGCTCTGCGCTTGGCTGCCAGTGAACAGCCAGGAGTATTTCCCCCTGCTCGGTAAACTTGATGGCGTTATCCACCAGATTAGTGACCACCTGACGCAGGCGCCCGGCATCAGCCAACAACTGTTGCGGCAACTGGGGGTCCAGCTGCCAGACAAGGGTCAATGCTTTGGCATGAGCACGAATAGCCAGGGGTTTGAGCATCTCCGCCAGGGCATCGACCAGTTGCACAGGCTGCTCTTCAATAACCAGTTTACCTGCTTCTATCTTGGAAAAATCCAGAAGATCATTGAGTAGCTGCATTAGCGCTTGTGCTGATGAATGCACCAGCTGCAGGTAGTCTTTCTGAGTCGGATTCAAGGAAGTCTGCAAAGCCAGCTCAGTCATGCCCAGAATACCGTTCATGGGAGTTCGGATTTCATGGCTCATATTGGCCAGAAATTGGCTTTTGGCCTGATTGGCTTCTTCTGCAGCCTGCTTGGCCTCCAGCAAACTGGCTTCCCACTGGGATCGTTCGGTAATATCAAAAATCACTGCGACCAGACCCGTCACCCGACCATCGGGTGTTTTCAGGGCTGCCTTGTTATAGATGGCTCTTACCCGTCCCTGATCCGGATGCTCATGCTCAGCCTGATAGGTTTGCACCCCCGCTGAATCCAGCAACTGGTGATCTTCACGCAAATGCTGCTCAGCGGCCTGGGCATCGACTAAAGCAAAGACCGTCTGCCCCAGGATCTCCTCTCGCTTGACTGCAAAAAAATCCTCGAAGGCCCTGTTTACTCTTTGAAAACGGCCATGCAGATCCTTGAGATACACGGGCAGGGGCACTGCTTCCAGAATTTCCTGCAGCAGGTGGTAATGACTGCTGAGGTCATCCAGTAGTTCCTGACGCTGCTCGTGGGTGGCACTCAAGGCCTGCTGCTGATCGCGAGCCAGTTGTAAAGCCCGGGCCAGGCGGATATCCATCCAGTAAAGCAGGGCAATGCCCACTAGAAGAACCAGGATCACCAAAACAAAGAAAATCCAGAAACGCTGGTCTTGTAGATAAAAACCTGAAGGCAGGCTGGTTTCCAGTTGCCCCAGACCTTCCAGCAACCAGATCGCCAACCCCATAAAGGCAAATGCCAGGAAAACACCGGCCACCAGTACGCTGGTACGAAAACGCTGGTGATGAAGGTGAGCCAGCTCAACCGGCTTCAAATGCGGTGTTTTCATGCAGCAGTAAAACCTTCAAACAGAAAGAACCAGATCCGCCTTCTGGTCTGGCAGGCTGGCTTCGCCAGGCTTGGCTAACAAAATGTAACGTTATTCATTTTTAGCAGCTGGATGCAAGCCGCTACACTGTTCGCCCTGCTACCTGAAGGCCGAACAAGAGTTTCCGCTTATGAGTCCTACTGCCACACCCATATCTGTGCTTATTGTTGATGATAATGTAGTTATGCGCGGTCTGCTAAGACAAATTCTCACCGACAAGGGGATGAACCTTGTTGGCGAAGCTGCCGATGGTCCCCAGGCGCTGGATATGGTCAGCCGCCTCAAGCCGGATGTTGTCTGTCTGGATATTGAAATGCCGGAAATGAATGGCCTGGATGTGCTGGCCCGCATTCAATCGCAATACGAAGATGTTGCCGTGGTTATGGTCACCGGCGACAGTCAGGCCAGCAGCGTGCAACAAGCGATCAAAACCGGCGCCAGAGGGTACATTGTCAAACCCTTCAACGGCACCAAGGTGGTGGAAACCGTCAGAAAGGCTGCCGGGAGGTAAGGGAGCCAGCCAGACCAGCTTTTAGCTGGCTGCCGGGGTGGTGCGTTTACGAAAATGATCCAGTACCGCCATGGCCAGATCATCAGCATCAAACTTGGCGATAAAGTTATCGGCTCCTACCCGTTTAACCATGGACTCGTTAAAAACACCGGACAGGGAGGTGTGCATCAGAATAAAGAGTTCACTCAGGCGATCATCCTGTTTGACCTGGCGAGTCAGGGTATAGCCATCCATTTCCGGCATCTCGATATCGGAAATCATCAGCAAATACTCTTCCCAAGGCTTTTTGCCCTCATCAGCCATAGTTTTCAAATGCTCAAGGGCCTGCTTGCCATCCTTGAGGAGTACGGTATCCAGCTCTACTTTTTCCAGGCAGCGTTTAATCTGGTTACGCGCAACGACCGAATCATCAACCACCAGCACCTTACGTGGCACTTCAGAGGTCTTGAGCTCACCAAAGTCCTCGGTAATCTGGGCATTCATGTCTTCGGGCAGAGGGGTAACTTCCGAAATCACCTTCTCGACGTCAATAATCTCGACCAAACGTCCGTCATAGCGGGTCACTGAGGTCAAATAATGGCGACTCCCAATACCCTTGGGCGGCAGAACGATGTCGCTCCACTCCATATTGACAATATTCTCGATCTTATCGACCAAAAAACCCTGCATCTTGCGATTGTATTCACAAAGAATGACCTGCTGACTACGCGGGTTATCCACCTTGCCGGATTGAATCGCACTGAGCATATCCAGAATCGGCAGGGAACCATCCATCGTATTGGCCACGCCAGCCACATGCGGATGGTGGTAGGGCATCTGCGTTAGCGGGGGACAGGGGATGATCTTCTTGACCTTGAAGACATTGATGCCGTACAGCTGGCCATTTTGCAGACGAAACAGCAACAACTCCAGACGGTTTTCACCCGCCATCTGCGTACGTTGATTCACATTGCGGAGCAGCTTGCTCATAGGCGGGGTCTCCCGAAGCGGTGCCTGACGATTATTGAAACCCGAACCTCTAACGGACGCAATACATATTTACATTTTGCAACGTCAAAAGGTTCAGATCAGGCCACGCATAAAGGGATCAACCGAAGAAAGGTCGGTTCTGCTGTCCACTCTCAAGGCATCAATGCCCCAGAGGGTGGCAGGATTGATCCGAATTTTCTCGCTGGCATCACACACATACTTGACCGCCAGATCACTGGAATCCAGATTTCTTTTAAGGGGAGAAGGATACATATAGCCATCCGAACGGCGAATGCTGGCTACCTGGGGAGCCTTGGGGTTTTTTGTTCGGCCGACAACAACAGCCAGATCATCGTTACTCAAACGCACATAAACCCCGGGCGGATAGAGACCCAGTTCCATAATAAACAATTCGGTCAACTGGCCATCAAAGGCCTTGCCGCGCTGCTCAAACAAATCCTTGAGGGAATCCTTGAGTTTTAGCGGACCCCGATAGCCCCTTGGCGTCACCATGGCCGAATAAACATCGGCCAAGGCCAGGATTCGAGCCTCGTGACGTACCGCCTCACCACTCAGGCCGCGAGGATAGCCCTGACCATCCAGTTTTTCGTGATGCTGGGCCACCAACTCCAGCCAGAGCTCATCTTCAACACCGGCCGCACGCAGGAGTTCACTACTGATCAGCGGGTGACGGCGGATCAAATCCTTCTGGGCTGCGGTCAAGGGCCCCTTTTGCTGATCCAGACGCTTCTGAAAAGGGTTCATTCCCAGGTTACAGGTCAGGGCTGCACAGATTACGCTGAGCCGGATCGGCTGTTCGACTTTCAGGCGTTCCAGAATCAATTCGGTTAGTACCGAAATCTGCATGGGGTGCTGGATAGGATAGTCAAAGCTTTCGGTCAGGTGCACCGCCCCCATCAGGGCATCGGCATCGTAATGCACCAAGCCCTGAATCTGAGTAGCCAGAGTTATTACTCTTTTCGCAATCAGTCCAGGCGCAAAGTTTTTGCCGGATTCCAGGCGCTTGAAAAGTGCGTCCAATTGCACGCAAAGATCATCGAATTCGGCAAAGGGATTGACCTTACCCCGAAAACGAGTCGGTTGTGGCAAATTTGCTGCTTCTTCTCGGGCAAAAAAGCCCACCTGTTCCAAGAGTTTTTTCAGTTCCTTTGAATCGATCAGGCTTCCTTGCTGCAGGAGTACTTCTCCTCGGTTATCACAGATTGTCCAGGGAACAGGCTGGTTCAGCAGCAGCTCACCTGGTGCAACCTTTAACAGCCTGAAATCTTTAGGTAACATTTTGCATCTCAAGATAACATTTACACCTAAAAATAAGCTGCGAACTGATCTCTGTCAACAGAACCTACTAATATAGGCATAAAAAAACCCGCCAGCAGGCGGGTTAATTAGCAGTCTCCAGACAGGTTTACTTAAAAGCACAACCCGTCTGTATCCCCAGCTTTTTAAAGATCATTACCGCCGGGCAGAAGCCGGTAATACTGGCTTGCATCATGTTGGCCGCAATGAAAACGGTAAACCAGACAAAGCCTGGATGCACGTAATGGGTCAGGGCCAGGCTGACTAGAATCATGATGCCTGCAAACATCAGTAGAGCGCGATCAACGTTCATCTCTTTCTCCAAAAGCAATCACTTAATTAAGTATTATCTTAATTAGTATACTCTACCTTCAATGCTTTGCAAGCCTTTAGCGGGTTTTCAGGGCAACCTCGGCCACCTCTTTGAAATGCTTGGCAAAGTGAACCTTCATCCCCTCCTGCAGATAGTCCGGCAGCTCTTCGTAATCCTGGCGATTGGCTTCAGGCAACACCAGTTCACGGATGGAAGAACGCCGGGCAGCAATCACTTTTTCGCGAATTCCACCCACGGGCAGCACCTGACCGGTCAGACTCAATTCCCCTGTCATGGCTACCTTGGCTGGCTTTTTATTTAACGCCAGTGACATCAGGGCTGTGGCCATGGTGACCCCGGCAGAGGGACCATCCTTGGGCGTAGCCCCTTCGGGCACATGCAGGTGGACAAAAGACTTGTCGAAAAACTTGGGGTTAGCCCCAAAGGTTTTCAGATTACCCTGCACATAGCTGTAAGCGATTTCTGCTGACTCCTTCATCACATCGCCCAGCTTGCCCGTCAGCTTGTAACCCCGGTTGAGCTGATGCACCTGGGTCGCCTCCACCGACAGAGTCGCCCCGCCCATGGCTGTCCAGGCCAGTCCGGTAACCACCCCCACGCCTTTCATCAACTGGTCACTACGGAAAGCAGGCGTGGAGAGATAGTCTTCAAGGTTTTTCACCCCGACACGAATCGAATCCACCTCGTCTTTTTCCAGCAGTTCAACCGCAGCCTTGCGCAGAATCCGGTGGAGCATTTTTTCCAGCTTGCGTACCCCGGCTTCACGGGCATAGCCTTCAATGATCTGACGCAGGGCAGCATCAGTGATGTTCAATTGCTTTTTCTTCAGACCGGCACGCTTGAGCAAGCGTGGCCAGAGGTGATGCTTGGCAATCGCGACTTTTTCTTCAGTGATATAACCGGCCAGGCGAATCACCTCCATCCGGTCCATTAAGGGGCCGGGGATGGTATCCAGCTGGTTGGCAGTGCACAGAAACAGCACCTTGGATAGATCCACCCGCACATCCAGGTAGTGATCCAGGAAATTAACATTCTGCTCAGGGTCCAGTACTTCCAGCAGTGCCGAGGCCGGATCACCCTGGTAGCTGGCTCCCAGCTTGTCGATTTCATCCAGCAGGATAACCGGGTTTTCGGTTTCCGCTTCTTTCAAAGCCTGAATCAGCTTGCCGGGCAGTGCTCCAATATAGGTACGTCGATGCCCCTTGATTTCAGCCTCATCACGCATGCCCCCGACCGAGAAGCGGTAAAACTTACGATCCAGGGCTTCGGCAATGGAGCGACCAATGGAGGTCTTGCCCACACCGGGCGGGCCGACCAGCAGGACGATGGAGCCGCCGACATCCCCTTTGAAATGCCCTTCGGCCAGGAATTCGATAATGCGGTCTTTGACATCTTCCAGGCCATCATGATCACGACCCAGCACCTGACGGGCATGCTGCAAATCCAGGTTGTCATCCGAGCGGATGCCCCAGGGCAGGCTGGTGATCCAATCCAGGTAGTTACGGGTCACGGCATATTCAGGGGAACCGGATTCCAGTACCGCGAATTTTTGCAGTTCTTCATCAATGCGCTTGCGGGCATCCTCGGGTACCACCTTGTCTTCCAGACGCTCCTTGAATTCATCCACTTCGGCAGTCTTGTCATCCTTGCTGATCCCTAGCTCGCGCTGAATCACCTTGAGCTGCTCACGCAGGAAAAATTCACGCTGGCGATCCTGAATCTTCTGGTTTACCTCTTCGCTGATTTCATCCTGCAGGCGAGCGACTTCCACTTCCTTGCGCAGCAGAGGCAGCACCTTCTGCATCCGGGGCAAAAGTGGCAGGGTTTCCAATACTTTTTGCAGCTCCTGGCCCTTGGCCGAGGTAATAGCTGCGGCAAAATCAGCCAGGGGACCTGGTTCGTTGGGGCTGAAGCGATTGAGGTAATGCTTGAGTTCCTCGCCATAAAGAGGGTTCAGTGGCAGCAACTCCTTGATGGCATTGATCAGGGAGAGCGCATAGGCACGCGCCTCATCACTGGTATCTTCCTGTTCGCGAGGATAGCTGACTTCCACCAGATAGGGCGGCTTGCGGGAAATCCAGCGGTCGATACGAAAACGCTTAAGACCCTGGGCAATAAACTGGATGCGGTTGTCCTCGGTTTCCACACGGTGGGTCTTTACTGCGGTGCCCACCTTGGGGAGGGCATCCAGATCGAGTTTCTCCGGCGGCGTTTCGCCCACATAGATGACACCGGCGACTTGATGCGGGGTATCTCCTACGCGCTCCAGGGTGGATTCCCAACGCTTGCGGGGAATCACCAGGGGTTGAATCTGAGCCGGAAAAAACGGGCGATTATGTATAGGCAGAAGGTAGATACGCTCGGGCAGGTACTCATTCGACAGTACCAACTCTCCTGCGTGCACTTGGGAATCCTGTTCTTCAGTCATGCACTGGCCTCTAGTCACAAGGAGTTAACTTATGATTCCCTTGATGCGGCTCCTCGCGCTGAATTTCAAGTCATGACCTAAGCCTACGCCCTGCCTATGGAGACCCAAACGCCGTCAAAAGTGCCGGTAATCCTAAAAGTTTACCGGCCTGGTTGTTAAACAGCGCTTAACTCAGTTCCTGCCAGTTGCCCTGGCCTTGCCAGGAATCATCTTGCTTAAGCCTTTCCTGGGCGATATAAAGCGCCGCAATCGAACGCCCTTCATGAAAATCATCCCGGCCCAGCAGCTCACCCAGCTGATCCAGCGGATGCAGTTTGACTTCCAGGGGTTCCGGTTCGTCGCCTTCCAGCTTGCAAGGGTAGAGATCCCTGGCCAGGACCACCTGCATTTTGTGGCCCATGTAATTGGGAGCCAGAGACAGTTGTGTCAGGGGTTCCAGTTGGCGGGCACCATAGCCGGTTTCTTCCATCAGCTCGCGATTGGCGGCCACCAACAGATCCTCACCGGCTTCCACCAACCCTTTGGGTAAAGCCAGAACATAGTCATGCATACCCCCGGCATATTCCTGGATCAGGACTACTTCCCCCTGATCAGTGAGGGCAACCACCATGACAGCCCCGAGCCCCTGGCTGACCAGCCGCTCATAATGGCGCTGAACCCCATTGGCAAATTCCAGGTGCATCTCTTCCACCTTGAAGAGGCGGCTTTGCGCCACGATTTTCCGCTGCAGAATACTGGGTCGAACCGGCATGGGAGCCACTCCTCGGTTGTTATCGATCAAAAGGTGATATGGGTTCTGGTCGAACTCAACTTCAGCTACAATCCAGTTAATTATCAACCCTATCCCACCGACCCACAAGGCCGAGCATGATCAATTGGAGTTGCATCGACACAGTTTTGCTGGACATGGATGGCACCCTGCTGGATTTGCACTTTGACAGCCACTTCTGGCTGGAGCATCTGCCGCGTCGCTATGCCGAACTGCATAAGCTGGACCCGGAAGCTGTAAAGGCTGATCTGGTTCCCAAAATCCTGGCCGAAAAGGGACAGCTCAACTGGTACAGCCTGGATTACTGGACTGACCGCCTGGGTGTGGACATTGTTGCTTTAAAACATGAAATCCAGCATCTGATTGGTTTTCGAGCTGATGCCGTGGATTTTCTCACCTGGTTACAGGAAGCTCATCCACGGGTGATACTGGCCACCAATGCCGACCGTAAAAGCCTGGAATTGAAGCTCGGCCTCACCGGTCTGGATGACTACCTGGATGCCATCGTCAGCTCGGCAGATGTCGGCATCCCCAAGGAAGAGCAGGGCTACTGGGAAGCCTTGATGAAAATCGAACCCTTTGATCCGGCCCGCACCCTGTTAATCGACGACAATGAAGAGGTGCTCGCCTCGGCCAAGCGCTACGGCATTGCCGAATTGATTACCATCACCCAGCCGGATAGCCAAACCCCGATTCGCCAGATGACCGAATTTCCGGCAGTAACCCGCTTTGCCGAACTGCAACCTGTTAACAAACCACCCTTATCACCGGCATCATGAACAAGAAAAGCGCTGCATCTTCACAGGAGGTCCGTCTGGATAAATGGCTCTGGGCGGCCCGTTTTTTCAAAACCCGCAACCTGGCCAAAACCGCCATTGAAAACGGCAAGGTTGAATATGACGGCCAACGCCCCAAAGTCAGCCGTCTGGTCGAAGTGGGTGCCCGCCTGAAAATTGCTCAGGGCTGGGATCGCAAGGAGATTGAAGTCCTGGCGTTATCGAATCAGCGCGGCCCGGCCAGTGAAGCCCAGAAACTCTACCAGGAAACCCAGGCCAGTCAGGACAAAAGAGCAGCGGAAGCGGAAAAGCGTCGCCTGGCCGGCGCTGCCACCCTGGCGCCTCAACAGCGTCCGGACAAGAAATCTCGCAGACAACTTCAGCGCTTTAAACGGCAGGATATTGAATGACTACTCAAGACAAGGCCCCGACCCAGGATCAGGTACAACGCTTTCTGTTTGACCAGACCGCCGTGCGCGGCGAACTCGTGCACCTGCAAAGCACCTTCCAGGAAGTGTTGGATCGGCATGATTATCCCCAGGCTGTGGAAACCCAACTGGGTCAACTGCTGGCCGCCGCTGCACTACTGACAGCCACCGTTAAGCTGGAAGGCACCCTGAGCCTGGAAGTACGCGGCAAGGGGCCGGTTACTCTGATGATGGCCGAATGCAATACCGGCCGCCAGGGTGGCGATCAGTTGCGGGCCATTGCCCGTTATGAAGGCGAGCCGCAAGCAGAGGGCTTGCAAGCGCTTATGGGCGAAGGTCAACTGGTGATCACCCTAGATCCGGCCCAAGGCAAACGCTATCAGGGCATAGTGGCGTTGGATTCCGATCGGCTCTCCAACTGCCTGGAAAGCTATTTTGCCAACTCCGAACAACTGCCCACCCATATCTGGCTGGAGGCTGATCAGCAACAGGCAGCCGGTTTACTGATTCAACAGCTCCCGGATGATCACAATAATCAGGACCCGGATGCCTGGAATCGCATTACCCAACTGGCAGCAACCGTGAAGGCAGAAGAACTCCTGGAGCTGCCTGCTGAAGAGCTTCTGCACCGCCTCTACCATGAGGAAACCCTGCGGCTTTTCCCGGCCCACCCCTTGGCTTTTGGCTGTACCTGTTCGCGTGAACGCACCGGTGAAGCCCTAGCCAGCCTGGGTGAAGAGCAACTGCAGGAAATCCTTGAGGAAGAAGGCAAGGTGGAAACTCAGTGCCATTTCTGCAATACCCGCTACACTTTTGGCAAAGAAGACTTGTCGGAAATCTTCGGGCAACCCGGTGCCAAAAACCTGCCGGATGGCCACCAACTGCACTAACAAAACCTGGCTGCCCTGACAGGGGCAGCCTTTTCCAAGAGCTGGAACGCCAAAAAAACAGTTGTGCAGGCAGGCCTGAAAAAACCTCGCTAAAAACACTCTGTAGTCACTATTGAACACTTTCTGACCAGAAGTGGAATAATTATTATTTATAGGCTGCAACCAACTGTTTTTAAACGATTTTATTTATGTAATGGGCCTACACTGGCTTTTGGTCACTTTTTGACTGAGCGCAAGTCTTCGCCCTGAAAGGTTTTTTTGACATAATAGCGCCCTCTTTTTTCGGGCGACTAAGATAAAAAGGCCACCCTTGACTAATGACCAACATTAACGAGAGCGCTGTGAAAACTCATACCAACCTAAGCAATGCCCAACTGATCGAACTTGCCATTCAACGTGGCGAAGGCCACCTTGCCAACAACGGAGCCTTGGTTGTCAATACTGGTCAACGCACCGGGCGCTCACCGTTGGATCGTTTTATTGTCGATGAGCCTTCCACTTCCACACAAATTGAATGGGGCGCCATTAACCGTCCTTTCAGTGCCGAAAAGTTCTCCGCGCTCTGGGATCGTGTTGATAGCTTCCTGAAAGAAAGCGATCACTTTGTTTCCGAACTTCATGTTGGTTCCGATCCCGAACACTACCTGCCTGTACGTGTCACCACAGGTACTGCCTGGCACAATCTGTTTGGTCGCACCCTGTTTATCCGCCCTGACAGCTTCAACCCTTCCGCCAAGGAAGAGTGGACCATTCTCAATGCACCTGATTTTGAGTGTGATCCTTCCCGCGACGGCACCAACTCCGATGGCTGTGTCATCATCAACTTTGCCGAGCGTCGCGTTCTGATCGCCGGTATGCGTTATGCCGGGGAAATGAAAAAAGCCATGTTCTCCGTGCAGAACTTCCTGCTGCCGGATGCCGATGTACTGCCCATGCACTGCTCGGCCAATGTTGGCGAAGACGGCGAAACCACCCTCTTCTTTGGTCTGTCCGGTACGGGCAAAACCACCCTGTCCGCCGATCCATCCCGCTACCTGATTGGTGATGACGAGCACGGTTGGGGTGTGGGCACTGTCTTCAACATCGAAGGCGGCTGCTACGCCAAGTGTATCGACCTGTCACAAAAGAACGAACCCATCATCTGGGATGCCATTCGTTTTGGTTCCGTACTGGAAAACGTGGTACTGGACGAGCTGCGCGAGCCGGATTATGCCGATGACAGCCTGACCCAGAACTCCCGCGCAGCCTACCCGCTGGAGCACGTGGAAAAACGCGTTATGGAAAACCGCGCAGGTGAACCCAATGCCATTATCTTCCTGACTTGTGACATGAGCGGTGTTCTGCCTCCCGTTTCTATTCTGTCCAAGGAAGCGGCTGCCTATCACTTCCTGTCCGGTTACACCGCCAAGGTGGGCTCTACAGAAATGGGCTCCACTTCCGGTCTGGAAGCCACCTTCTCGACCTGTTTCGGTGCGCCTTTCTTCCCGCGTCCTGCGCGTGAGTATGCCGATCTGCTGATCAAACGTATCGAAGCCTTTGATTCCAAGGTTTACCTGGTTAACACCGGCTGGACCGGTGGTGCCTACGGCCAGGGCGGTAACCGCTTCAGCATTCCTACAACCCGTGCCATCGTTAATGCGGTACAAAACGGTGCCCTGGCTGATAGCGAAACTGAAACCCTGCGCACCCTGAACCTGCAGATTCCTACGCACGTTCCCGGTGTTGATGCCAGCCTGCTGAACCCCAGAGAAACCTGGGAAGATAAAGATGCCTATGATCGTCAGGCCAAAGAGCTGGCTTCCAGCTTTATCGAGAATTTCCGTAAATTCTCCGGTGTGGACGAGGCCATCATCCAGGCAGGCCCAACGCTGAGCGAATAATTCGCCTGCGTGAAGAATAAGCCTGCAACCTCTTGAGGTCTGCAGGCTTTTTTATGCCTGTCTACTACAAAAACCTTGAATAAAAACACAGTAGTCACTCGACACCCGCCCCTGCTTCAGGGCAAACTAGTGCGCTTTCCACTAGCCTCGGTGTAATCAGGATAAGTCAGATGAGCCAATACAACGCCAGTGCCATTGAAGTTTTAACCGGCCTTGATCCCGTGCGTAAACGCCCGGGCATGTACACCGACACCTCTCGTCCCAACCACTTGGCTCAGGAAGTCATCGATAACAGTGTGGACGAGGCCCTGGCCGGTCACGCCAGCGAGATTACCGTTACCCTGCATGAAGATAACAGTCTTAGCGTGCAGGATAACGGCCGCGGCATGCCCACGGACCCTCACCCTGAATACGGTGTTTCCGGTGTGGAACTCATCCTCACCCGCCTGCATGCCGGGGGCAAGTTTTCCAACAAGAACTATGAATTTTCCGGCGGTCTACACGGCGTGGGTGTCTCGGTCGTCAATGCCCTGTCCCACAAGCTGGAAGTCACCGTCTGGCGTCAGGGGCAGGTGCAACGCATCACCTTTGCCGATGGCGAAAAGGCCTCGGAACTGGAGATCATTGGCAGTTGTGGCAAAAAGAATACCGGCACCTGTCTGCGTTACTGGATCGATGAAAGCTATTTTGATAGCCCGCGCTATGCCCTGGGCCGTCTCAGGCACCTGCTACGGGCCAAGGCCGTACTCTGTCCGGGCCTGAAAATCCGCTTTATCAACGAGCAGGAAAAGGATGCCGAAACCGGCCTGGTCAGTGAAGACGAATGGTATTTTGAAGACGGTCTCAGGGATTACCTGACGCTAAGCTGCAAGGATTGGGAAACCCTGCCCGAACAACCCTTCAGCGGTGAGTTCAGTGCCCAGCATGAGGCCGTAGACTGGGCCATCTTCTGGTTGCCCGAAGGCGGTGAACTCATCCAGGAAAGCTACGTTAACCTGATTCCCACCCCCCAGGGCGGCACTCATGTTAACGGCCTGCGCTCCGGCCTGCTGGATGCCCTGAAAGAATTCTGCGAGTACCGCAACCTGCTGCCACGCGGAGTGCGTCTGGCTCCGGAAGATCTCTGGCAGGACTGTGCTTTTGTACTCTCTCTAAAGATGCAGGACCCCCAGTTTGCCGGTCAAACCAAGGAACGCCTGTCATCACGCCAGAGCGCTGCTTTTATCAGTGGCGTGATCAAGGATGCCTTTTCTCTGTGGCTTAACCAGCACACCCTGGATGCCGAGCGTCTGGCCGAACTGGTACTCAGCCGTGCCAATAGACGCCTGCGTGCGGCCAAGAAAGTAGTACGTAAAAAAGTCACCCAGGGACCGGCCCTGCCCGGCAAACTGGCCGACTGTACCGGCACGGATATCGCCCGCAGTGAACTCTTTCTGGTGGAAGGGGATTCGGCAGGCGGCTCGGCCAAACAGGCCCGAGACCGAACCTATCAGGCCATCATGCCGCTGCGAGGTAAAATCCTGAATACCTGGGAAGTGGACTCCTCGCAGATCCTCGCCTCCCAGGAGGTTCACGACATTGCCGTGGCGCTGGGCATTGACCCCGGCTCCGATGATCTCAAGGGCCTGAGATACAACAAGATCTGTATTCTGGCTGATGCTGACTCGGATGGCCTGCACATCGCCACCCTGCTCTGCGCGCTCTTCCTGCGTCATTTCCCGGCGCTGGTTGACCAGGGCCATGTCTTTGTTGCCATGCCCCCGCTGTATCGCATCGACTGTGGCAAGGAAGTCTTCTATGCCCTGGATGAAGGGGAAAAAGAAGCGGTGCTGGACCGCCTCAGTGGTCGCAAGGCCAAGATCAATACCCAACGCTTCAAGGGTCTGGGTGAAATGAACCCTCAGCAGCTGCGTGAAACCACCATGGCTCCGGAGACCCGCCGCCTGGTGCAGCTCTATCGCGAGGAAGGCGATCAAGTCAGCGAACTGCTGGATATGCTCCTGGCCAAAAAACGCTCTTCTGATCGTAAAAGCTGGCTGGAATCCAAGGGTAATCTTGCGGAAGTAAATTGATTCCGGGGTCATTTCACACGCAGCAGGGCTGGGGTGTTTAAGCACAACCGCTTAGCCAGCCCTTTCAGCCAAGCAATAAAAAAGCCGATCCTGGGATCGGCTTTTTTAGTAAAGGCATCTTTTAGTGAGAAGAAAGACTATCCTGCTTTTCTTCTTCAGCTTCATGACCTGCTTCTTCATGACGCTTTTTCTTGCCCGGCTTGATATTGCGCCCTTTAATGATTTTCACGGGCAGGGTGGAATGCGCCTTGATAATACCGCGTTTACCCTGGGGGGCTTGCTCGGTACGGGTGGTCTCACCGCTTTCATTGCTGTCCGGATAGCTGCTGCGATCAATATCATTGCCCATTAAGAAATCGGCAATGGCGTACATATCCGAGCGCGAGATTTTGAAGGTGTCCAGACCACCGTACATCTGGAATTCGCGCTTCTTGTAAGCACTGAAGGTCCGGTTGATGCTCTGGGTCAGGGCTTCGGCAAAAATAATGCTGGAATTGTTAATGCCCGTTCCCACGATAGCGCTCTTGGGGGCCTGAATAAACAGGGTATCTATGGGCATGTTCTCAAAGGTTTTCTGGCTTCCCTTGGAGCGCGTCAAGAGTTGATCGATGTTCTCAGTCATCATCTGGCGCAGGTTGCGACTGACATATTTGAACATCTCAATGGGGTTCTGCATGGCCACTTCCCGGCCCCGAATACTGCGACTCCATTCCCCACGGTAGTTGATTTCGATCTTGCCATGAATAGCCCGACTGTTGATCAGCGTCATGCCATAGCTATGCAGAACGACATGATCGACATTGACCGTCCGACCTTCGTCATAGGGCACACGAATATCATTTAATACGACAACATCTTCATTGCTTTTAAAAGCATTACGAAGACGGGTTGCCGCATCGGCACAAGTCTCTTCCGACTTGGGGTCGGCATCGGGACGGTGGATATAATCTTTCAAAATCATCGCATGTCTCCCTGACACTCGGGGAAGCTCAGTCATTAGGCTAAAGCTGATTATAGCGGCTGCCTGATGGGGGGGATAGCCTTGTCTACACAAGGAAACAAAGTTGGCTGGTGAATAATGAGGATTTATCCAGTAAGCTATGCAGGTTTTTTTCAAGATCAGCCGTGACCTCAAAATAAAAGGCCAGCCCGATGAGCAGCTATAACGAATTTGTGGATGATAATTTTGAACGCCAGAGCCTGAGCCAGTACACCGAAAAGGCCTATCTCGATTATTCCATGTACGTGATTCTGGATCGTGCCCTGCCTCATATCGGGGATGGCATGAAGCCGGTTCAGCGGCGCATCATCTATGCCATGAGTGAGCTGGGCCTGAATGCCACGGCCAAATACAAGAAATCAGCGCGTACTGTCGGTGATGTTCTGGGTAAATTCCACCCTCACGGCGACTCGGCCTGTTACGAAGCCATGGTGCTCATGGCCCAGGATTTCAGTTACCGCTATCCACTGGTGGATGGCCAGGGTAACTGGGGTAGCCCGGATGACCCTAAATCCTTTGCTGCCATGCGTTATACCGAATCGCGCCTGGCACGCTTTTCCGAACTCCTGCTCAAGGAGCTGGGCCAAGGCACCGTTGATTGGGTTCCCAATTTTGACGGCACCATGCTGGAGCCGGAAGTACTTCCCGCTCGCCTGCCCCATCTGCTACTCAATGGTGGCAGTGGTATTGCCGTGGGTATGGCCACGGACATTCCGCCGCATAATGCTCGCGAGGTAGCCGCAGCCTGTGTGCATCTGCTGGAAAATCCCGAAGCCACTGTGCCCCAGCTGATGCAGTTCGTGAAGGGGCCGGATTTCCCCACCGGGGCACAAATCATCACCCCGAAAGAAGAACTGGAAAAAATCTATACCAGCGGCCGAGGCTCGATTAAAAGCCGCGCCACCTGGACAGTCGAAGACGGTGAAATCATTATTCAGGCCCTGCCTTATCAGGTATCACCCAGCAAGATACTCGAACAGATCGCTGCCCAGATGCAGGCCAAAAAGCTGCCCCTGCTAGCGGACCTGCGCGATGAATCCGACCATGAAAACGCTGTTCGCCTGGTCCTGGTGCCCCGTTCCAAACGCGTGGATATGGATGCGCTGATGGCCCATCTGTTTGCCACCACGGATCTGGAAAAAAACCAGCGCGCCAACTTCAATGTCATCGGTCTGGATGGCCGCCCCCAGGTTAAACCACTAAACACCCTCCTGGGCGAATGGCTAAGTTTTCGCCGCAGCACCGTGGTCAAGCGTCTGCAAAACCGTCTCAAGAAGGTGGAAGATCGCCTGCATCTGCTGGCCGGCCTTTTGATTGCCTACCTTAATATCGATGAAGTCATCCGCATTATCCGCGAAGAAGATCACCCCAAGCAGGAACTCATCCGCGCCTTCGGACTGTCGGATCGCCAGGCCGATGCCATCCTCGATCTGAAGCTGCGTAATCTGGCCCGTCTGGAAGAAGAAAAAATCCGCGGGGAAGAAAACGAGCTGGAAAAAGAACGCAAGAAATTGACTCAACTGCTGGGTAGTGACAGCCAACTGCGCCAGCTACTCAAGGACGAACTGGAAAAGGATGCCGAAGACTTTGGCGATGATCGCCGCTCGGCACTCGTGGAAAGTATCCAGGAAGCCCGCGCCTTCTCGGAGACCGAACTGGTTGGTGCTGATCCGGTGACGGTCGTGCTTTCACAAAAAGGCTGGATTCGCGCGGCCAAGGGGCATGATATCAACCCCGAGGGCCTCAACTATAAAAGTGGTGATAGCTTCTTCCTGGCGGCCGAAGGCAAGACCAACCAGCAGGCCATTTTGCTGGATGATTCCGGCCGCAGCTATAGTTTACCCGCTCACAGCCTGCCCTCGGCCAGAGGCCAGGGTGAACCCTTGACCAGCCGACTGAACCCGCCAGCCGGTGCCGAATTCCGGGGGCTGCTGATCGGTCAGGAAGAAGAACAGGTGCTGGTGGCCTCGGATGCCGGTTACGGCTTTATCACCACCCTGGGTGATATGGCCAGCAAAAACAAAGCGGGCAAGGCGCTGATTAATCCGCCCAAGGGCACGGAAGTTCTGCCGCCGCAAAAACTGCCAGGCTGTGAAGAAGGCCAAAACCTCTATCTGGCTGCGCTTTCCAACGAGGGTCGCCTGCTGGTTTACCCCGTGACCGAGCTGCCACAGCTGAGCAAGGGTAAAGGCAACAAGATTCTGGATATCCCGGCCCGCCGGGCAGCCAATCGCGAGGAAAGAGTGATCGCTCTAGCCCTGCTACCCGAAGGAGCCACCCTCAGAGTTCTGGCCGGTCAGCGCAAGCTCAAGCTCAAACCGGCTGATCTGGAGCACTACCTGGGCGAACGCGGACGTCGGGGCAACAAGCTGCCGCGTGGCTTTCAGAAGGTCGACCGCCTGGAAGTTGAAGAATAAGGGTGAGAGCGTCCCTGCCTGCATCCATACCAGGCAGGGGCGTAGACCATCAGACTTTCAGATTGACGTTATGGCCACTGCGCCCCTGGGGTTCAGGCACAGCCTCCAGTAGCGACAGAAGGGTATTGCTCTGCTGCTCCCTGACTTTCTTGACCAAACCCACCTGGGCTTCCAGACGACTGGTGGCCACTTCCTGCTGGGCCACCGCCTGAACCACCAACTCCGGGCTAACTCCGGATATATCCATTACGACTCCCAAAATTCTTGCGGACCGGTTACAAATAAAAAAGGGAGGCGCTCAGCCTCCCCTGATCCAGGCTGTTCAATCAGACGTGAACATCCAGATTCATGCCCTTTTGGCCTTCCGGCTGAGGCACCGCATTAATCAAATCGGCAATCGTCTTACTAGGCTGCTCCTGGGCATCCTTGAGCAGACTGACCTGGGCTTCCGTTCGACTTTGACCTTCGTTTTGCTTCATGGCGGCCTGCGCCATCACAGAACTAGCACCTGAAATATCCATAAGGTCTCCTTTGAGAGAAAATTAGTCTTGCCAGTCCAATACTAGCAAGAGTCTTGGGATTATGCCAATACATTACATATTTATGCTGTCACTCGGCGGTTACTGCCACTCACCTTTCTCTGTATAATCCTTGGGATCAACGAACCGATTTCAAACGAGCTATAGAGACCAGCCCATGCTGCTGATGATCGATAATTTCGACAGCTTTACCTTTAATGTTGTCCAATACCTGGCAGAGCTGGGAGCCGATGTTCGCGTCGAACGCAACAATGCCCTGACCCTGGAACAGATCGAAACCCTCAATCCCAGTCACCTGGTCATTTCCCCCGGCCCCTGCACCCCCAACGAAGCCGGTATTTCTCTTCAGGCGATTGAACATTTTGCTGGCAAGCTGCCTATCCTGGGCGTCTGCCTGGGGCACCAGGCCATCGGTCAGGTATTCGGAGCAGAAGTTGTCCGTGCTCCCCAGGTGATGCATGGCAAAACCTCCTGGGTGGATCATCAACAGCAGGGCGTTTTCAAGGGGCTGGATCAGCCTCTTTCCGTAACCCGCTATCATTCACTGGTTGTGGATGAAGCCAGCCTGCCCTCCTGCCTGGAGGTCACGGCCCGCGTCAGTCAGGACGACCCCACCCCCGGCCTGATCATGGGCATCAAACACAAAACCCTGCCCATTGAGGGGGTCCAGTTTCATCCCGAGTCCATCCTCTCCCAGCAGGGGCATGAACTTTTGAAGAATTTCCTGGAATACTAAAACTGAATTAAGGTCAGGGATAAAGCGGCGGGCGGTCCGCCACCCGTTACCCTGCCAGAGAGAGGAAATAGCATGGATATGAAAGGTGCCCTCGATGCCATCACCCGCAACCAGGATCTAACCCTGGAAGAAATGCGTGAGGTGATGCAACTGATCATGACCGGCGAAGCCACCCAGGCCCAGATGGGCGGCTTTTTGGTCGGCCTGCGAATGAAAGTCGAAACCGTGGATGAAATCACGGCTGCGGCTCAGGTAATGCGCAGTCTGGCTACCCCGGTCAAAATCAACTCGGATCGGCTGGTGGATATCGTCGGCACCGGCGGTGATGGCGCCGACCTTTTTAATGTTTCCACCTGCACCAGTTTTGTCGTTGCTGCAGCCGGTGGTCAGGTTGCCAAGCATGGCAATCGTTCGGTTTCCTCTTCCAGCGGTAGTGCCGATCTTCTGGAAGCAGCGGGTGTCAATCTGGATATCAGTCCTGAAGCGGTAGCGCGTTGTGTTGAAGAACTGGGTGTGGGCTTCATGTTTGCTCCTGCGCATCACAGTGCCATGAAGCATGCGGTCGGCCCCCGCAAGGAAATGGGCGTGAGAACCATCTTTAATATCCTCGGCCCCCTGACCAACCCCGCTTCTGCCCAATACCAGCTTTTAGGTGTCTATACACCGGAACTGGTGCGCCCTCTGGCCGAAGTTTTGGATCAACTGGGTCTTCAGCATGCTCTGGTAGTCAGTGCCGAGGACGGTCTGGATGAGGTGTCCATTGCTGCGCCCACCCGGGTTGCTGAATGCCGCAATGGCGAGATTCTGGAATACACTATTCAGCCCGAAGACCTGGGACTGGATCGCTACCCACTGGATAGCCTCAAGGTCAAAACGGCTCAAGAATCCCTGGAAAAGGTTCGCCAGGTGTTGAATAACGAGCAGGGGCCAGCTCTCAACATGGTACTCATGAATGCCGGTGCCGCCCTTTACGCGGCTGATATTGCCGATTCCATTATCGAAGGCGTTGCACTCGCCCAGGATGCCCTGGCTTCCGGCCAGGCAGCAGAAAAACTCAAAGCCCTGGTCAATTTCACCCAGGCTTTGAAATAAACAGGTTGCTTGCATGAAAACAGACACCCCGACCATTTTAAAAAAAATCGTTGCCCGTAAATACGAAGAAGTCGCTGAACGCCAGCACCAGGTCTCGCTGGAAAAACTACGTGAACAGGCGCTTCAGGCTTCTGCTCCCCGGGGTTTCAGTCAGGCCTTGTGGAATCGGGCCAACCAGGGCCAGCCCGCCATCATTGCAGAAATCAAAAAGGCTTCTCCCAGCAAGGGAGTGCTACGCGAGGATTTTATTCCTGCTGAAATAGCCCAGCGCTACCAGGAAGCCGGTGCGGCCTGTCTGTCCGTACTTACAGATCGGGATTTTTTCCAGGGCCATGAAGACTACCTGCAAGCAGCGCGAGCAGCCTGTGAGCTGCCGGTGATCCGCAAGGATTTTATCGTGGACCCCTATCAGGTCTATGAAGCCCGGGCCATTGGTGCCGATTGTATTCTGCTGATTGCCGCCTGTCTGGATGACCAGCAACTGGCGGAACTCAACCTGCTGGCCCAGGAATTAGGCATGGATGTGCTGATTGAGGTTCACGACCGTGAAGAACTGCATCGCGCCCTGAAGCTGCCCAACCGTCTGCTGGGCATCAACAACCGCAATCTGCATACCTTTGAAGTCAGCCTGGAACACACCTGGGAGCTGCTCTCGGAAATCCCTGACGATCGCCTGGTGATTACCGAAAGCGGAATTCTCAATCAGGAAGATGTAAAAGCCATGCAGGCCAAATCGGTCAATGCTTTTCTGGTGGGAGAAGCCTTTATGCGTGCCGAAGATCCGGGCCAGGCCCTGCATCAACTCTTTTTCAGTGAGCCGCTCCCGGCTCACTAATCCCGAGAGAGTCCATCACAGCAATCAGCTGGAAGTCTCGGGGGTATAGACTGGTCTTAAACTAGGGTCACGGATGACCAGGGTTTTGCCTTCGGCATCCACCAGCCCCCTTTCTTCCAGGTCCTTGAGAACACGACCGGACATTTCCCGTGAGCAGCCTACCAGCTGGGCGATTTCCTGACGGGTAATCTTGACCTGCATGCCTTCGGGATGCGTCATGGCATCGGGTTGCTTGGCCAATTCCAGCAAGATCCGGGCGATGCGGCCGGTAACATCCAGAAAAGCCAGGTCGCCAACTTTTTCGGTTGTGGCTCGCAGACGTACGGCCAGTTGATTCCCCAAAAGAAACCAGAGGCACTGGTGTTCACCGGCCAGCTGGGCAAAACGCTGGTAGCTCATTTCCGCCACTTCACAGTCGGATTTAGCCCTGACCCAGGCACTGCGGCGGCTGATTTCATCAAACAGACCCAACTCGCCAAAGAAATCGCCCTGGTTGAGGTAGGAAACGATCATTTCGCGACCCTGTTCATCCTCGATATAGACCGCCACACTGCCCTTGATGAGGTAGTAAACCGAATGTGCATCTTCACCGGCGTGAATCACCAGAGAGCGCTTGTTGTAGCGTCTGTTGTGAGCCTGTTCGAGATAAATGCGTAATGCCTTTGCCTGCTCCTCTGACTGAGGCTGTGCCATGCCTGACTCCTGGTAATACCCTGTTAACAAGAATCCCATTAGAACACCAAGAGTGATAAGATAAAAGTCACTTATTTTGGTTAGACACGGGATAAAAAATGCAAGCGAAGATCAAGTGGACCGAGGGCGTCCAGTTTGTTGCTGAGTCTGGCAGCGGCCATGCGGTGGTCGTCGAAGGCCCACCCGAGAAAGGCGGAAACAACACCGGTGCCCGCCCTATGGAACTGCTCCTGATGGGTCTGGGTTCCTGCAGCAGTTTTGATGTGGTGACCATTCTTCAGAAAGCTCGTCAGGAGGTTACTGACTGCCAGGCCGAAGTCACTGCCGAGCGGGTGGATGAAGTACCCGCCACCTTCAGCAAAATTCATTTGCATTTTGTGGTCACCGGCAAGCAACTTAAAGAAAAACAGGTCGCCAAGGCCGTTAGTCTATCCGCAGATAAATACTGCTCGGCTTCCATTATGCTCGCCCGTGCCGGAGTGGAAATCACCCACAGTTACGAGCTTCGCGAAGCCTAATTAAACGTTAGCGCCAATTAAAAAAGGCCGGTTAAACCGGCCTTTTTTATATTCAGGAGAAGTTCAGAGGGCGATCGCCTTGCTCATCACGAATAAAGGTTTGCAAACCCAACTGATTCAACTTGTTCAGAAAAGGCTTGGGTGGTAGTTCCTCAACATTCACCAGACTGCCAACATCCCAGGTTCCCTCGGCAATCAGCAGGGCTGCTGCCACGGGAGGAACCCCGGCAGTAAAGGAAATCCCCTGGCTGCCCACTTCCTCGTAGGCTTCCTTGTGATCAGCGACATTGTAGATAAAGACCTCGCGCTCCTGGCCATCCTTCTTGCCTTTGACCTGATCACCAATGCAGGTTTTGCCGGTGTAATCCGGTGCCAGTGAAGAAGGATCGGGCAAAACGGCTTTAACCACTTTCAGCGGAACCACTTCCTGACCTTCAGCCGTGGTGACCGGCTGTTCAGATAGCAGGCCCAGGGTGTTGAGAACGGTAAAGACATTAATATAACGTTCGCCAAAACCCATCCAGAAACGAATGTTGGGTACATCCAGGTTTTTCGACAGGGAATGGATCTCATCATGCCCGGTCATGTAGCTGGTTCTTTCACCCACGACAGGCAGGTCATCGGTGCGCTGGTGTTCGAACATCTTGTTCTTGACCCACTGGCGGTTCTGCCAGGACCAGACGCGACCGGTAAATTCACGGAAATTGATTTCCGGATCAAAATTGGTAGCAAAGTAGCGGCCATGGTCACCGGCATTGATATCAATGATGTCGATGGATTCCACTTCATCAAAATATTCATCCACAGCCAGCTTGGCATAGGCATTGACCACACCGGGATCAAAGCCCACACCGAGAATACCGGTGGTCTTGGCCCGAGCGAACTCGTCCTTGCGTTTCCACTCGTAGTTGCCGTACCAGGGTGGATCTTCACAAATTTTGTCGGGTTCTTCGTGAATCGCGGTATCCATGTAGGCAGCACCGGTATTGATACAGGCGGTCATCACCGACATATTGATAAAGGCGGAGCCAACATTGATTACGATGCCTGCTTCCGTCTTGCGGATCAGTTCTTCGGTAGCCGGGATATCCAGGGCATCCAGAGCAAAGGTCTGGATTTTGCCTGGCACCTTCATGCTGCCTTTTTCTTCCACGTTCTGGGCAATGGCATCACATTTTTCTTTCGTCCGGGATGCCAGGGTTATCTGGCCCAGAACATCATTATTCTGGGCACATTTATGCGCAACCACCTGGGCAACGCCCCCACCTCCAATAATCAGGACATTTTTTTTCATTTCCGGACTGAACTCCAATTTTAGCTGTTCGTTTAAAACTCAACAGGGAGACTGCCAGCTAGACCAGCTCCCTGCAGCGGATAAATTATGACAAAGCCTGCACAAAATCAGCGTAGGTAAACTCGCGTAGCAGCTCAACCTGGCCATCCAGTTGCTTTACAGCAATGGCTGGCATCTTGACGCCGTTGAACCAGTTTTTCTTGACCAGGGTATAACCGGCGGCATCCTGAAAGGAAAGGCGGTCGCCAATCTGCAGGGGTTTCTCGAACTGGAAATCTCCGAAAATATCCCCCGCCAGACAGGACTTGCCACACACTTGGTAGGCATAGGGGCCTTGATTCGGTTCCAGCTTGGCTGTTTCCCGGTAGATCAACAAGTCCAGCATATGAGCTTCAATCGAGGAGTCCACGATCGCCAGCTCCTTGCCGTTATTGATCAGATCAAGCACGGTCACTTCCAGACTGGTGGATTGGGTGATAGCGGCTTCTCCCGGTTCCAGATAGACCTGAACCTGATAACGCTCGGCAAAATCCTTCAAGCGCTGGCAGAAGGCTTCCAGGGGATAGTCTTCACCTGTGAAATGAATGCCGCCCCCGAGGCTGACCCAGCTCACCTGCTGCAACAAAGCAGCATAGCGCTCTTCAATCTGCGTAAGCTGTTGGTCAAAACGTTCAAAGGAAGCATTTTCACAATTGTTGTGAAACATGAAACCGGAAATCAGCGGCAAGATGCCTTCCAGCCTGGCAGGGTCACTTTCACCCAGGCGGCTGTGGGGGCGGGCCGGATCGGCCAGGATGAAATCGGAACTGCTGACACCCGGGTTGACCCGGATGCCCCTGGGCTTGTCTGCGGATACTGCGGCAAAACGCTGCAACTGGCTAATGGAGTTGAAGATGATCTTGTCGCTATGCGCCAGGACTTCCTCGATCTCATCATCGGCATAGGCCACGCTATAGGCATGGGTTTCACCGCCAAACTTCTGGTAGCCCAGCTTGACTTCATACAGGGATGAAGAGGTCGTACCTGCCATGTATTCGCGCATGAGATCAAAAACGCCCCAGGCCGCAAAACACTTGAGGGCCAGTAGACACTGGGCACCGGACTCCTGCTGCACCTGCTGAATAATCTTCAGGTTACGCAGCAGCTTGGTTTTATCGATCAGGTAGTAGGGCGTTTTGAGCATTGTGATCCCTCAAAAAGCGCGCAATTATATACGATAAACGCTCTTGGTCATCACCTTTGACATCAAGGTCATCATTTTTTTAACGGGTTTGGGAAATTCCACCCCACCCGCCTGCAAAGCCCAGTCGGCATGATGGGCTTCGTCCTCGTGCATTTGACGCAAGACCGAACGCGAACGCTCATCCTGAGGAGGCAGGGATTCAAAATGCTCTTCCAGATGCTTGCACACCTGATCTTCCGTGGCCGCCACAAAACCCAGGCTGTATTTATCCCCTGCAGCTCCTGCCGCCGCACCAATACCAAAGGACAAGGCATAAAACACGGGATTCAGCAGGCTGGTACGACTATCCAGCTCTTGCAGACGTTGGTCACACCAGGCCAGATGATCGATTTCTTCGCGAGCAGCCTGGGTCATCTGGTCTCGAACTTCCTCCAGCTTGGCGGTCAGTGCCTGCCCCTGGTAGAGCGCCTGGGCACAGACTTCGCCGGTGTGATTAATGCGCATCAGGCCAGCGGCATGCTTGCGCTCAGCTTCGTCCAGATCCGGCTGTTCCTGCTGGTTCATGGGGTTGGGGCGATAGGGTTGAGCCGCCTTGGGCACCAGAGTGCGCAGCAGGGTATCAAATTGACCAATCGCCTGGTCGACAGGGCTTTGGTGGCGTGTCAGGGACATGAGGATGCCTCCGGTGGTAAAGGTCTTGGTTAATCAGGCTCGCAAAGCAAGCTTCACTAAAATCAGACTAACAAGAGCTTACTGCCTCAGTTGGTTTTAACCCGAGGCAGCAAACTCCGCCAAAAAAGATTAGCCAGCGACACCCAGTTGTTTCAGGGTATGCCGGGCAATCATTTTCTCTTCGTTAGTGGGAATGGCGAAAATTTTGACTCGGCTGTCGTCTGCTGAAATCAGGTATTCATTGGCCTGATTACGACGCGGATCGATTTTCATGCCCAGCCAGGCGTTCTGTTCCACCACAGCGGCCCGTAGATCAGCATCATTTTCCCCCACACCGCCGGTGAAGACCATCACATCAATACCTTCCAGGGCTGCAGCCAGAGAACCCGTCTCCCGGGCAATCCGGTAGACGTACATATCAATGGCTTCCTGGGCGTGGGGATTATCCGATTCTTTCAGCGCCAGCATTTCGGAAGCTATGCCACCGGAAACACCATACCAGCCGCATTCCTTGTAGAGCATTTTTTCCAGGGCCTTGGCATCCATCCCCTTTTCCTGCATCAGGTAAAGGAGAACGCCCGGATCCAGCTGACCGGAGCGGGTGCCCATGGGCAAGCCTTCCACGGCAGTAAAGCCCATGGTGGAAGCTTTACTTTGCCCCTGATCCAGCGCACACATGGAACTGCCAGCTCCAAGATGGGCCACAATCAGTTTTTTCTGGGCCAGTTCGCTGTCCAGACGACTCAGTTTGTCATGAATGTATTCATAGGAAAGGCCGTGAAACCCATAGCGGCGCACCCCTTCTTCGGTGAATTTACGGGGAATGGCAAACTCCCGCGCCACCTTGGGAATACTGGTATGAAAAGCCGTATCGAAACAGGCCACCTGGGGACAGTCCGGTAGAAATTCACGGCACAGGTGGATCAATTTGAGATTGTAAGGCTGGTGCAGAGGTGCCAGGGGAACCAGCGTCTCCAGAAACTCCAGCACCTGATCATCCACCACCACCGGGCTGGAATAGCGATCGCCACCATGAACCACGCGATGGCCGATCCAGGAGACCTCGTAGTGCGGGGTATTCTGGCTGATCCAGTCCAATACAACCTGCAGGGCACGCGCATGAGCCTGGCTATGAGCTACATCCAACTGCTCTTTATCCAGGGTTTCCTTGTCGACCAGGATACCGTCGATATTTTCGCTGTGGTCGTAAATTTCCAGACGTGCCGGGCCGCCCAGATTGGCGACCTTGACCCGAAAGTGCTGGTTGACCGCCTGATCACGAACATCAAACAGCGAGCATTTAAGACTGGAAGAACCAGCATTGACGATCAGAACCATGGGGGTTTTATCAGACATAGCTTACTCCAGGCGTCCCAGTTTACGTGCCACCATCACCGCTACAGCACAGGAAGAAAGGCGTTCCAGTGGCTTGGCAGCGCGACTGGTGAGGATGATAGGCACGCGGGCCCCCATGACGATCCCGGCAGCCTTGGCATTGGCCAGGTATTGCAGCTGCTTGGCAAACATATTGGCGGATTCCAGATCCGGCGCCATGAGAATATCGACATCACCGGGAACGGGTGATTCTATGCCCTTGTCCTTGGCGGCTTCGCTGGAGATGGCATTATCAAAAGCCAGAGGACCATCAACGATAGCACCGGTGACCTGTTTGCGGTCCAGCATCTTGCACAGGGCTGCTGCATCCAGCGTGGATTGGATATTGGGCTTCACTTTTTCCACTGCCGAGAGGATGGCGGCCTTGGGCAGATCCACACCCAGAGCATGGGCGCAATCGATGGCATTTTGCAGAATGTCCCTTTTTTCCATCAGATTGGGGGCAATGTTGATAGCCGCATCTGAGATAAACAGGGTCTTGTGGTAGCTGGGCACATCCATGGCAAAAACGTGGGAAAGACGGCGATCGGTACGCAGGCCGCCATCACGGGCCACAACAGCACCCAGCAATTCGGAAGTCCCCAGCTTGCCTTTCATCAGGGCATGGACTTCACCACACTTGGCCAGATAAACGGCCTTTTCTGCCGCCTCGTGGCTGTGTTCGGTATTGATAATGGGGTAGTCCTTCAGATCCAGACCATTATCCTTGGCCACCTGACGGATTTTGGATTCAGGGCCGACAAAAAAGGGCTTGATGATGCCAGCTTCTGCAGCTTCCAGCGCCCCTTCCAGGCTATTAAAATCAACCGGGTGGACAACACCGGTGGGAACCGGTGGCGCATCCTTGGCCTGTTGCAGAATTTTTTCCAGCTGATAGTGCTTAACATCTTTGACTTCCAAAGCATGGGGAGCCAATACTTTTTTAATCTCGTCATTCATGGTGCGCTTTCCTTAGATGGGGTGCGTGAAAAAAGTGTCTGCGACAGGCTGTCACCCTTAGGTTGCAAAGCTGTGTCAGCCGGGTGGCCAGGTCAGGGCGCGACCGGCCAGCAGGTGCATGTGAATGTGCCAGACGGTCTGCCCGCCATGTTCATTGCAGTTCATCACCACCCGGTAGCCGTCTTCGGCAAAACCCATTTCCTTGGCCAGACGGGCCGCGGTAATCTGCAAGCGGCCCACCAGAGCGGCATCCTCTTCATTCAGATCATTGAGGGTGGTGATATGGCGTTTGGGAATAATCAGCAGGTGAGTCGGTGCCTGGGGATCAATATCGTGAAAAGCCAGCAGCTCTTCATCCTCATAGGCAATCTTGGCCGGAATTTCCCGGTTAATGATTTTGCAAAAAAGGCAGTCTTGCATGGTTTTTCCTTATTTCTCAAGATATTGAAGCTTATCTTCTTGACCGTCCCACTCTGCGGCATCCGGCAGAGGGTCCTTCTGTTCAGAGATATTGGGCCAGACTTCGGCCAGCTCGGCATTGAGCTGGATGAAGTTTTCCTGCCCTGAGGGCAATTCATCTTCAGAAAAAATGGCTTCTGCCGGACATTCCGGCTCACAAAGCGCACAGTCGATGCATTCATCCGGGTGGATGACCAGAAAGTTGGGCCCCTCGTAAAAACAGTCAACAGGACAGACTTCAACACAATCAGTGTATTTGCAACGAATACAGTTCTCGGTTACGACAAAGGCCACTTCAACCTCCAGCAATTCTTTTTTGGACAGCCACCCTAGCGAAGTATCAAGGGATACGACAAGGGAGGCAGTTTTTCACTTTAAGGATGCATTCTAGACGTCCGGGGGTGTTTTTTCAGCCCTGGAGTTTTTCCTGTAGTCGGTAAATCCACTCCAATGCCTGACGCGGGGTCAAATCATCCGGTGCCAACTTTTCCAACTCCTCAATGACGGGATGTGGCTGACTGGCAAACATATCCGGTTGCCAGGGTGAAGCCTCATCGGTCTGGGCTCGCTCACTCACCACCTGCTGCTGGCCTTGGACTTCCTGCTTTTCCAGTTGAGTCAGTCTTTCCCGAGCGCGCTGGATGACGGTTTCCGGCACGCCCGCCAGACGCGCAACCTGGAGGCCATAACTCTGACTGGCTGGCCCCGGCTCCACCTTATGCATAAAAATCAGGCGTTGGTCATATTCACTGGCGGATAGGTGCACATTGGCTACCGTTTCCAGATCCTCGGCCAGGCTGGTCAACTCAAAGTAGTGGGTAGCAAACAGGGTCCAGGCGCCCAGTTCCGCCAGCTGTTCAGCACTGGCCCAGGCCAGGGAAAGACCGTCAAAGGTGGAGGTGCCCCGTCCGACTTCATCCATGAGTACCAGACTCTGGCGGGTGGCGTTATGCAGAATATTGGCGGTTTCCGTCATCTCCACCATAAAAGTGGAACGGCCGGAGGCCAGATCATCGGAGGCCCCGATGCGGGTAAAGATGCGATCCACGGGACCCAGACGGGCCTCACTGGCCGGAACCCCCGAGCCGATGTAAGCCAGTAGGGTAATCAGGGCAATTTGGCGCATATAGGTGGATTTACCCCCCATATTGGGGCCGGTAATGACCAGCATGCGGGTTTGTGGATCAAAATTCAGGTCATTGGCAACAAAGGGGTCAGTAACCACCTGTTCCACCACCGGATGGCGACCTTCAGTGATCTGCAGACCTTCATCCTCGCTCAAGACCGGCAGGCACCAGTTCTGACTCATGGCTCTTTCTGCCAGGTTCTGGAGCACATCCAGCTGCGACAAGGCCGAAGCATTGCTTTGCAGATCGGCCAGGGCTTCATTGAGGCGATCTAGCAAGTCTTCATAAAGCTGCTTTTCACGACTCAGGGCCCGGCTTTGGCTGGAGAGAGCCTTGTCTTCAAAGACTTTCAGTTCCGGGGTGATAAAGCGCTCAGCATTTTTTAGGGTCTGGCGACGCTGGTACTCCACCGGGGCTTGATCGGATTGAGCCCGGCTAATCTCGATGTAATAACCATGGACACGGTTGTACCCGACCTTCAGGGTGGAAAGACCGGTGCGCTCTTTTTCTCGGGTTTCCAATTCCAGCAGATAGCCACCTGCGTTTTCTCTCAGAGAGCGCAGTTCATCCAGCTCTTCATCATAGCCCGCCGCTATGACGCCACCGTCTCTCAAAACCACCGGCGGGTTGTCGATAATCGCCTGGTCCAGGTTTTGCGCCAATTCCGGCAAGGTTTTTAGCTGCTGATTGAGTGCTTGCAGAAGTGGAGCCTGCAGAGGGGTTAATACCTTTTTCAAGTCAGGCAGTGCCAGCAAAGCATCCCGCAGGCGCGCCAAATCTCGGGGACGAGCCGAGCGCAAGGCGACACGCGAAAGGATGCGCTCCAGGTCACCGATGGCTTTCAGGCGTTCGGCCAGATCCAGCTCCAGGCTTTCCTGTTGCAATTCCTGCAGCGCTTCCTGGCGGGCTTGTAACACCCGTTGATCTCTCAAGGGGCGATGTAGCCAGCGACGCAACAGGCGAGACCCCATAGGCGTGGCTGTGGCATCCAAAACGGACAAGAGGGTGTGTTCACTCCCCCCGCCCAGATTGGTGTCCAATTCCAGGTTTCGACGACTGGCGGCATCGATCAGGATGGCTTCTTTTTCATCCTCTACCACCAGGGAACGCAAGTGAGGCAGCGCAGACTTCTGGGTTTCCCGGGCATACTCCAAAAGAGCCCCGGCTGCAGCGATGGCCGCATCCAATTCCTGACAACCAAAACCGCGTAGATCCTGAACACCAAACTGTTCGCACAACTTACGCTCGGCCGTTTCGCGATCAAACTGCCAGGGTGGCAGACGTCGCAACCCGCGAAAATCCTGCCAGGCCGTAGGAACCTCGGCCATTTCATCCCAGAGCAGCTCGGAAGGAGCCAGACGGGCCAGGGCGGTTTCCAGCTCCTTCTCATCGCGGGTTTCACTGACAACAAAGCGACCACTGGCCAAATCCAGGCTGGCCCAACCCAGACGTTCGCCTTGTTGATAAAAGGCCACCAAGAGGTTTTCGCGTCGCTCGTCCAACAGGGCTTCATCAGTCAGAGTACCGGGGGTGACGATTCTTACCACCTGACGCTCGACCGGTCCCTTGCTGGTGCCCGGGTCCCCCAGCTGTTCACAAATGGCAACGGACAAACCGGCTTTGACCAGGCGGGCCAGATAACCTTCAGCCGAGTGATAAGGAATGCCCGCCATGGGAATGGGTTGCCCACCCGACTGCCCTCTTTGCGTCAGGGTGATATCCAGAAGCCGTGCGGCTTCGCGTGCATCCTCATAAAAGAGTTCATAAAAATCCCCCATGCGATAGAAAAGCAGCGTCTTGGAATACTCCTGCTTGATCTTCAGGTATTGGCGCATCATGGGGGTGTGCTTGGAAAAATCGTCCTGCGGCATCAGCAAGTAACTCTAAGTTGATTTCTTGAATGGCAAATCCCGGTCTAGATCTCTGGCTTGAAAGCAGTAACAAGCAGTGACCGGCAGAGGGCAAAAAATTGAGGACTCATTTTCCCTGTTTGTAGGCCAGAGAAGCAAGCAGGAAAATACCCGCTCACATTCCTCGTGCGCCTTCACTTTAACAAGCTTTAGCATCGGCTCTCCCCACCGCAGAAGGCAAGCTAAGTGCAAACTTGTTTAGACTTTCTTAATCTTTTGTAACCTGTATTTTCAACCCTCTTTTTCATAAGTGATTGTTTTTTTGTCTTTTTACCTACAAAAACGAGTGTTTTGTGACTAACCCTACAAGCCGTCCAATTACAATAAACAATGTATTTTAAACGCAAGTATAAACCCCAAAAGAAGTAGGGCTGCTAAGATCCAAACCACAAAGACACAAAGGTTTATAAATAAGGAAGCTTAACCATGTTCACTTTTCACTTTCTCGTTCAGTTTGCCGATTCCCAGTCGCAGAAAGAAATCACCCTGCATGGTGACTGCAAGGATTCCTTGCAGTGGATGATTTCCTCTTTGGAGCTGGGCAACCATCTCAGTGTTATCAAGCATTGGGTGGCCTCCTGATCACTGCTCACCCCCCACTTTCATCGGTTTCTGCCCGGCTCCGGTAAACCTGTGCCAGCCGGGCACAAACCACCAGCTGTATTTGATGAAAAATCATCAAGGGCAGAAGCATTGGCCCCAGCAAGCTGGCTGAAAAAAGCAACTGGGCCAGGGGCACACCCGTCGCCATGCTTTTTTTCGATGCACAGAAAACGATCGTTATCTCATCCTCGCGATTAAACCCCAAACGCCTGGCCAACCAGGTGGTCAAACCCAGCACCAGCGCCAACAACAGCGAACAAAAAAGCGTCAACCAGAGCAAGCGCTCCAGGGCGACGGTTTGCCAAAGCCCGGCCACCACCGAAGCACTGAAGGCGGTATAGACCACCAGCAAAATCGAAGTCTGGTCCACTCGCCCCAACCAACTGCGATTCTTTTCGATCCAACTGCCGATCCAGGGGCGCAAGAGGTGGCCACTAATAAAGGGCAGCAGCAGCTGCAGACTGATCCCTGCCAGGGTATCCAGAAAGGAAAAACGCGCTGAGGAAGTATCCAGATCCAGCAGTAACCAAACCAACAGGGGCGTCACCAGAATACCGATCAAGCTAGAGGCCGAAGCATTGCAGACGGCCGCAGCCAGATTGCCCCGCGCCAGAGCGGTAAAGGCGATGGCGGATTGCACGGTACCGGGCAAGACGCACAAATAAAGTACCCCCAAAGCCAGGGTTTCTCCCAGCAGAGGCTCATAGACCGGCCAGAAAATCAGTCCCAGCAGGGGAAAACCGATAAAGGTAAAGGCAAAGACCAACAGATGCAGTCGCCAATGCATCAGCCCCCCCAGTATGGCCTGGCGCGATAGCCGGGCTCCATGCAGAAAAAACAAGAGAGCAATGGCCAGACGTGTTATCCAGGTCATGATGACCTCCCCCTGGCCTTCGGCCGGCCAGAGACTGGCCAGTAATATCATGGCAAAGAGGAGCAGGGTGTAGGTGTCCAGCAGTGAACGAAGTAGCTTGAGCATGCTTATCCTTAAAAAAAGAACTCGTGATCATTGAACGGCAAGGATAAACTGACGACTGAATCGCGTTTAACGACAGAAGAGCAATATGTATCGGCAAACGGACAAGATAACCCCAACCGCCAGCCTGGAAGAAATGGCAAACCTCCGGGAGTTGCCCCGCCCTGTTTACGGTCACCGGGATACCCTACCCAATCGTGCCATCAGCGAACCTCATCAACACACCTGGGGGCAGCTTTCCCATACCCTGAGCGGCCTGTTACAGGTAGAAACGCCCACGGCCCGCTATCTGGCTCCACCCGGTCAGGCGGTCTGGATTCCACCGGACCAGGAACATGCAGTCCTGCCTTCGGGACAACCGGAGATTCGCAGCCTCTATATCAGTCGCAACTGGCTGCCCCTGGCTGCCGATCGCTGCCTGGTGATCCAGATCAGCCCACTGCTCAGGGAACTAATCCAGGCCTTCAGTTTGTTACCGGTCGACTATGACCAAAACAGTGCCCAAGGCCGTTTGACCCAAGTACTGCTCGACCAATTGGCTCTGGCCCCAGGCTTACCGTTGGTTTTACCCTGGCCCAGGGATAGACGTTTGTTACGGCTTTGCCAACAGCTTCAGCAGGAACCCTCACTACAACAGGGGCTGGATGCCTTTGGCCAGCAAATCGGTGTAACCGGCAAGACCCTGACCCGCCTTTTTTACCGGGAAACCGGAATGAGTTTTCGCCAATGGCGACAACGTTGTCGTATCCTTTCTGCACTGCCCGGTTTGCAGCAGGGGCAGAGAATTACCGATATTGCACTCAATGCTGGCTATGCCAGCCAGTCTGCCTTTATTGCTGCCTTTCGCGAACAACTGGGGCAAACACCGGGACGTTTTTTTGCTCATCAACAAAGCAGGCAACAACTGGAGATCGCTCATGACAACACGGCTGACACAGCTTGAATCCCTGGCTGAAATCTGCACTTCACAGGGTTGGATGCTGGCTACGGCCGAATCCTGCACCGGCGGCGGAATAGCCAAGGCAATGACAGAAGTGGCAGGCAGTTCCTCCTGGTTTACAGCGGGACTGGTCACCTATTCCAATACCAGCAAGGAAAAGCTTCTGGGCGTGCAGCCAGCCAGCCTGGCTACCGGGGGAGCTGTCAGTGAGGCTGTGGTCAAGGAGATGGTTGCCGGAGCCTGCCTACGCACTGGTGCCGACTTTGCCCTGGCCACCAGCGGAGTTGCTGGTCCCGGCGGTGGAACGCCTGAAAAGCCCGTAGGCACTGTCTGGATTGCCTGGGGGTCAGCCAACCTGCAGCAAGCGCTGAAATGCCATTTTCCCGGCGACCGGCGCGCGATCCGCGAAGCCAGTATTGACCAAGCCCTTCAGCTGCTAAAAAATCACCTGGAAAAAGCTGCAGCGGGGTAAAACCTCCCCTAGCAGCCTGCAATAAAATTTCTTCATTGCAATCAAACTTCTAGAAGCAGAAAACTGGCTAAACCTGCTCTCGTGGAGGCCTTGTCGTTCAGGCCGCTTTGCATTTTTTACTGGCAACCTATACAGTATTTTTATAGAATCTCGGTCAATCGAATACACCAACACTTTGCAAGGATCTTCACTCATGGCAATTGATGAAAACCGCCAAAAAGCACTGAATGCCGCTTTGGGCCAGATTGAAAAACAATTCGGCAAGGGCGCTGTCATGCGCATGGGTGATCAGCCCCGTGTAGCCCTGCCTTCCGTTTCCACCGGCTCCCTGGGGCTGGATATTGCCCTGGGCATCGGCGGCCTGCCCTATGGCCGTGTCGTCGAAATCTACGGGCCGGAATCCTCGGGTAAAACCACCCTGACCCTGTCGGTCATCGCCCAGGCTCAGAAGCAGGGAAAAACCTGTGCTTTTATTGATGCCGAGCACGCTCTGGACCCTGTTTATGCCGAAAAACTGGGCGTCAACATCGATGATCTGCTGGTTTCCCAGCCGGACAATGGCGAGCAGGCTCTGGAAATCACCGACTCGCTGGTTCGCTCCGGCGCGGTGGATGTCCTGATTGTCGACTCGGTCGCAGCTTTGACGCCCAAGGCCGAAATCGAAGGCGAAATGGGTGATTCCCACGTTGGCCTCCAGGCCCGCCTGATGTCCCAGGCTTTGCGCAAGATTACCGGCAACATCAAGAATGCCAACTGTCTGGTCGTCTTTATCAACCAGATTCGCATGAAAATCGGTGTCATGTTCGGTAGCCCCGAAACAACCACCGGTGGTAACGCCCTGAAGTTCTATTCCTCGGTTCGCCTGGACATCCGCCGCATCGGTGCCGTCAAACAGGGCGATGAAGTCACGGGTAATGAAACCCGCGTTAAAGTCGTCAAGAACAAGGTTTCTCCACCTTTCAAACAGGCTGAATTCCAGATTCTCTACGGCAAGGGCATCTACCACGCCGGTGAAGTCATCGATCTGGGTGTGCAATGCAAGCTGGTGGAAAAAGCCGGTGCCTGGTACAGCTACCAGGGCACCAAGATCGGCCAGGGCAAGGCCAATGCTGCGCAATACCTGGAAGACAACCCCGCCATCATGGAAGAAATCGAAAACGGTATCCGCGAGCAGCTGCTGACCCAGGTGGAACCCAAGGCTGCCGAAAGCAAGGAAGAAGCCGCAGCGGATGAACTGCCACCTCTGGACGATTGATCCTGACCGGCAGCATGTCCGAATCAGCTCTGCCTCAGCCAGACCCCGACCTGGAGGTCTGGCTGAAAAGCCTGCGCGAAAGAGCCTTTCGCCTACTCGCCCGACGCGAACACAGTCGCAAGGAATTAGGCGACAAACTCCTGACTCCACCCAACTCCCCCACCCGCCATCGCCTACCGAGTGCACCGGCTGAAATGTCCAGGGCACAACAAGAAGCCGAAGTGGAAACCCTGTTGGACAAGCTGGAAGCCAATAATCTATTGAGTGATCAGCGTTTTGCGGACAACCTGACACGCCAGTATCTACGCAAAGGCAAGGGCTTACTGGCTCTGCAGCAGGCATACCAGCAACACCAACTGGCCACCGAGATCACCCGCCCCCTCCTCGACTGGCTGGCCCCCTTGTGGGAAGAGCAAGCCTGGCGCGTACGCAGCAAACGCTTTGGCGAAGCGCCCCCGGCCGATGCCCGAGAAGCCGCTAAAATGCAGCGTTTTCTGGCATCCCGAGGCTTTACCCCGGAGCAGATTCGCCAGGCTGTTTTCGACTGAAAAACCTCGACCCAAGGGATGATTATCATTTTTTTGTGAACCCCGTATAATAGTGTCCCCAAATACGCCAACCCGCACACTATAGAGAGGCAAGATGAAAAGCGCCGAAATTCGCGAGGCTTTCCTGAAGTTCTTTCAATCCCAAGGCCACACCGCTGTGCCCTCCAGTTCTCTGGTTCCCCAGGACGATCCCACTCTCTTGTTCACCAATGCCGGGATGAACCAGTTCAAGGACAGTTTTCTGGGTCTGGAAAACCGCGGTTACACCCGTGCGACCTCTTCGCAAAAATGCGTGCGGGCAGGCGGCAAGCACAATGACCTGGAAAATGTCGGCTATACCGCCCGACACCACACCTTCTTTGAAATGCTGGGCAATTTCAGTTTTGGCGACTATTTCAAAAAGGATGCCATCCATTTTGCCTGGGAATTTTTGACCGGCGTCCTCAAGCTGCCCCAGGAAAAACTCTGGATTACCGTCTACGCCGCCGATGACGAAGCCTTTGATATCTGGAACCAGCAAATTGGTGTTCCCGCCGAGCGTATTATCCGCATCGGCGACAATAAGGGCGCACCCTATGCTTCGGATAATTTCTGGGCCATGGGTGATACCGGCCCTTGCGGCCCCTGTACCGAAATCTTCTATGACCACGGCGAAGAAATCTGGGGCGGGCCTCCCGGCACCCCCGAGGAAGATGGTGATCGCTACATCGAAATCTGGAACGTGGTTTTCATGCAGTACAACCGCAGCGCCGATGGGGAAATGAACCCCCTGCCTGCACCTTCGGTGGATACCGGCATGGGCCTGGAGCGGATTTCTGCCGTTCTTCAGGGCGTGCATTCCAACTATGAAATCGATCTGTTCCAGAACCTGCTGCAAGCCTGTGCTCAAGCCATAGGTTGCGAAAATGATTCTGCACCTTCGCTGCGCGTCGTCGCCGACCACATTCGCTCCTGCAGTTTCCTGATTGCCGATGGTGTCCAGCCATCCAATGAAGGTCGTGGCTACGTCCTGCGTCGCATTATTCGTCGCGCCTGCCGCCATGGCCATAAACTGGGGGCCCAGGGCAGCTTCTTCTACAAGATTGTTGCCGCTCTGGTCGCTGAAATGGGTGAAGCCTTCCCCGAGCTGAAGAAATACCAGGCCAGCATCGAGAAGACCCTGCAACTGGAAGAAGAGCAGTTTGCCAAGACCCTGGACAAGGGCATGAAGATCCTGGAGCAGGATCTGGCCGACCTCCAAGGTGATGTCATCCCCGGCGATATCGCCTTCAAACTCTATGACACCTACGGTTTTCCTCTGGACCTGACTGCAGATATTGCCCGAGAGCGTTCACTGACCGTGGACGAAGAGGGTTTTGAAAAAGAGATGCAGGATCAGCGTGAGCGTGCCCGTTCGGCCAGCCAGTTCGGTATTGACTACAATGCCGTGATCAAGGTTGATCAGGCCACCGAATTTACCGGCTATGACCAACATCAGGGCGAAGCCCGCATTCTGGCAATCTACCATGAAGGCCAGGAAGTGGATCAACTCCAGGCTGACCAGGAAGGCATCCTGGTCCTGGATCGCACCCCCTTCTATGCCGAGTCCGGCGGTCAGGTCGGCGATACCGGCTACATTCTGGCCGGTAGCAACCGCTTTGAAGTCAAAGACACCACCAAAGCCGGTGAAGCCCATGCTCACCAGGGGATGCTGACCGAAGGCAGCCTCAAAAAAGGTGAAACTGTTCAGACCCAGGTGGATAACAGCCTGCGCCAGCGCACCCGTCTCAATCACTCGGCTACCCACCTGCTGCATGCAGCTCTGCGCAAAGTACTGGGCGAAGGTGTGCAACAAAAGGGTTCTCTGGTCAACGCCCAGCGCCTGAGATTTGACTTCAGCCATCCCGAAGCGGTTACGCCCGAACAGTTGCAGCAAGTGGAGCAGCTGGTCAATGCCCAGATCCGGGCCAATGCACCGGTCAGCATTGAAGTCATGGATCTGGAAAGCGCCAAGTCACGCGGTGCTATGGCACTGTTTGGTGAAAAATATTCGGAAGAGGTCCGTGTCCTGACCATGGGCACCTATGAAGAGGAGCGTCCCTTCTCCATCGAACTCTGTGGCGGCCTGCACGTTGAGCGCACCGGTGATATCGCTTTGATGCACATCACCAGCGAAACAGGTATCGCCTCCGGTGTACGCCGTATCGAAGCGGTCACTGGAGCTGCTGCCCTAGATTTCTTGCTGGGTCGTGAGCAACAACTCTTGCAAGCTGCAGCCCAGCTGAAAACCAAACCCGAACAACTTCTGGAGCGTCTGGAAAGCAATCAGGAACGCTCGCGTCAGCTGGAAAAAGAAGTCCAGCAGTTGAAGAAAAAACTGGCTTCCGGCGCTGGGGGAGACCTCACTGCCGACGCCAGGGAAGTAGCCGGAATCAAGGTTCTGGCTACTCAAGTAGAAGGCGCAGACATGAAGACCCTGCGCGAGCTAATGGATCAGCTCAAACAAAAGCTGGCACCGGCGGCAGTGGTGCTGGCAGCAGTTGATGGCAACAAGGTGAGTCTAGTAGCCGGGATCTCCGGTGATGCAAAAGATCGGCTGCATGCCGGCAAGCTAGTCAACCAGGTTGCCCAACAGGTCGGTGGCAAGGGTGGCGGACGCCCCGACATGGCGCAGGCTGGGGGCACAGATGCGGCCAGCCTGCCAGACGCCCTGGCATCGGTACACGCCTGGGTGGCTGAACAACTGGGTCAGGATTAATTCACAAATAACCCTATACAACCCAAAAGGATATCTATGGCACTTTACGTACAGAAATTCGGTGGTACCTCAGTCGGCACCCCCGAGCGCATCAAAAAGGTCGCTGAACGCGTTGGCCGTTTCCGCAAGGAAGGCCACGATGTCGTGGTCGTGGTCTCCGCCATGAGCGGTGAAACCAACCGCCTGATCGACCTTGCGAAACAAATTCATGAAGAGCCTTCCCCTCGTGAGATGGACATGCTCGTCTCAACCGGCGAGCAGGTGACCATTGCCCTGCTGGCCATGGCTCTGGAGCAACTGGGCGTCCCCGCCACCTCCTACACGGGCGCTCAAGTCGGCATCGTCACCGACCAGGCTCACACCAAGGCACGTATCAAGGAAATCGATACCGATTCCATCCGTGAAGATCTCGATGAAGGTCGAGTGGTTGTCGTTGCCGGTTTCCAGGGTGTGGACGAAGAAGGCAACATCACCACCCTGGGCCGCGGTGGCTCCGATACCACCGGTGTCGCCCTGGCTGCCTCCCTGAAAGCCGATGAATGCCAAATCTACACTGATGTTGACGGCGTCTATACCGCAGATCCTCGCATCTGCAGCAAGGCCAAGCGCCTGGAAACCATTACTGTAGAAGAAATGCTGGAACTGGCCAGTATGGGTTCCAAGGTACTGCAGATTCGCGCCGTGGAATTTGCAGGCAAGTACAAGGTCCCCCTGCGCGTCCTCTCCAGTTTTGAAGACAACGAAGGTCCAGGCACTCTAATTATTGCAGACGATGAGGAGACTCCCTCGATGGAAGAACCACTGATTTCCGGTATTGCTCACCACACCAACGAAGCCAAACTGACTGTTCTGGGCGCACCTGACATTCCCGGTGTTGCTGCCAAGATTCTGGGCCCCATCGGTGACAACAACATCGAAGTGGACATGATCGTTCAGAACGTTTCGCCCGATGGCAAGTCCACTGACTTTTCCTTTACCGTGGCACGTGGCGACTACAAAAAAGCCCAGGCGATTCTGGAAGATGCGGTCAAGGAAATGGGTTCTGGCAAGGTTATCGGCGATACCGCCATTGCCAAGGTGACTCTGGTCGGTGTGGGCATGCGCTCTCACGCAGGTGTAGCCAGCCTGATGTTCAAGACCCTGGCAGAAAACAGCATCAACATCCGCATGGTGTCTACTTCTGAAATCAAGATTTCCGTGGTACTGGATGAGAAGTTTACCGAACTGGCGGTTCGTTCTCTGCACACTGCGTTTAATCTTGACAAGCAGGACTAAGTCTTCTTAGCTACAATTAAAAAATAGGATCTGCCAGATAGGCAAAAATGATTTAACATTTTTATATATTTGGCAGATAATTTTAATGTTAGCGTCATGAAAGGCTGGTACGTCTTCGGGATGCAAGACGATTTCTTCGCTAACAACCCAGGGTTCGCACTGACTCGGTCAACGAACCCAGCCTGTTGAGAGTTCATTTATCTGGATAACTTGATAAGGAGATTCCAAGATGCTCATTTTAACCCGTCGCGTTGGCGAAACCCTGATGATTGGTGACGACGTCACCGTAACCGTACTCGGTGTCAAGGGTAATCAGGTTCGCATCGGTGTGAATGCCCCTAAAGAGGTGGCTGTACACCGTGAAGAAATCTACCAGCGTATCCAACGTGAAAAGGAAGAAGAGGGCAACCAGGGCAATATCTAAACCCCGGCTTTTCTTCTCTTGAAACCACGGCTTAGCCTCAGGGCTACCGTGGTTTTTTTGTTTTATGGGACTTTAACCCTTTGGAAAGCAAAGTTTTTCTTCACAGGGGTAGACAAATAAAAAGAACGTGGTACTATATGCGCCGTGTTGGAGAGGTGGCCGAGTGGCTGAAGGCGCTCCCCTGCTAAGGGAGTATAGGGCAATCCCCTATCGAGGGTTCGAATCCCTCTCTCTCCGCCACTACCATTTTAGATAGTGCGCTCGTAGCTCAGCTGGATAGAGTACCTGGCTACGAACCAGGCGGTCGGAGGTTCGAATCCTCCCGAGCGCGCCACTAAAATGACTTGTTTGAGATGATTGCGCGCTCGTAGCTCAGCTGGATAGAGTACCTGGCTACGAACCAGGCGGTCGGAGGTTCGAATCCTCCCGAGCGCGCCACTCTCGAACAGCCTCCTCAAATTCTTCTTTGCTTTCCTTCTTTTTTCAAATTATTTGCCACCCTCCCTGGCAGATTATTCCTATTTAAATCTTCGTCCTTCCAACAATTCCTGCACACGCGGCAGCATGATCAACTCCATGGCTAGCGGCAACTTGGAACCGGGAATGACCAGCGTATGAGGCCGCGACATAAAACTGTCCTTAATCATCGCCAGAAGATAAGGAAAATCCACTTTCTGCGGGCCTCTGAAGCGGATAACCACCAGGCTTTCATCCGAGGTGGGCACACTGCGTGGCTCAAAGGGGTTGGCCGTATCCACCACCGGAACCCGTTGGAAGTTGATATGGGTACGGGAAAACTGCGGCAGAATAAAGCGCATATAGTCTTCCATGCGTGCCTGAATCGTCTCGATCACGGCTTCCTGGGAATAGCCGCGCATCTTGGTATCGCGATCGATCTTCTGGATCCATTCCAGGTTGATCGAAGGGGCCACACCGATTAACAGGTCCACATACTGGGCGATATTATAATCTTCAGTGACCAAACCACCGTGCAGGCCTTCATAGAGCAGAAGATCCGTGCCTTCAGGCAGGGATTCCCAGGGAGTAAAGGTACCTACCTGATGCCCCGCCTCCACCAGCCATTTATCTTCGGCATGAATATAGTGGCGATAGCTGCCGGTGCCGGTCAGCGAATATTCCTGAAACAGGGTTTCCAGCCGGTCCAGCAGGTTGGCCTCTACCGCAAAGTGGGAGAGGCTTTCCTCTTTTTCCGGCTGCAAAGCCAGAACCTCCGCCAACTCCTGGCGGGTATAGCGGTGAAAACTATCCCCGTGAACAAAAGCTGCCTGCACATCCTGGCGATGAAACATCCGCGCAAAGGCATCCTTGATGGTCGTGGTGCCGGCTCCGGAAGAACCCGTGACGGCAATGATGGGGTATTCGCGTGACATGACCTAGTCCTTATCCAACAACTCAAGAAGCCTTGCAGGCACCTGAGCCGCCTGGCGGGAGGCATAGTCAAAGCAAACCAGCCCCGTTTTTGCCAAGGCTACTGGGGTTCCATCGCTTCTCAACACCCGGTGATAGATTTCAATACTTTTAGAGCCACGATCACCGCCAGCCAGCTCGATAGTCAGTTCATCCGGATAGAAGGCTTCTCCCTGGTAATTCACCACCAGCTCACCGACGACCCAGCCCACCTGGCCACCATCCAGACTCAACTCACTCAGCCCCTCAGAAGCCAACCAGTGGCAACGGGCTTCATGCAAGAGGCTAATCAGGGTGTCATGACCCAGATGCTGGCCATAGTTAATATCGCTGATGCGAAGTAGCTGGCGACTACGAAAAACAACCTTTTCCGGAAACTCCAGGCTGACACGGGCCATAAAAAACCTCCCAGGACAAAAAAGCCCAGACAGGCTGGGCTAAAAAGATGACAATTCGATGAGAGGGCAACTGCTTCAGGCACAGGCCTGCAAACAGCACCCTTTTAAAAACGAGCGTTTAATCAAGCAGCTTAACCCCTGCCCTGCTCGCGAGCAATAGCCCGATAACCGATATCACGGCGATAGAAGCTATCCTTCCAATGAATGGCTTCTACCAGTTCATAGGCTTTTTTCTGGGCTTCGGAGACGCTGGTACCCAGTGCCGTGGCACAAAGTACACGTCCACCAGCCGTTACGACCTGATCATCCTGCATTTTGGTTCCGGCATGAAACACCTTGGCTTCGGTACTTTCGTCCTGCGGCAATCCCTGGATCACCTCGCCCTTGGCATAGCTGCCAGGATAGCCTCCAGCTGCCAGAACCACGCCCAGTGAAGCTCGTTCATCCCACTGCGCCTGGACCTGATCCAGACGCCCCTGAACGGCCGCCTGACAGAGTTCAACCAGGTCGGATTGCAGGCGTAGCATAATCGGCTGGGTTTCCGGATCCCCAAAGCGGCAGTTGTATTCGATCACCTTGGGAGCACCCGAAGCATCAATCATCAAGCCGGCATAAAGAAAACCGGTATAGTCATTACCCTCAGCAGCCATGCCTTCAACGGTGGGTCGGATAACCTCATCCATAATACGCTGGTGCACTTCAGGGGTAACCACTGGCGCCGGTGAATAGGCACCCATGCCGCCGGTATTCAGGCCGGTATCACCATCTCCGACGCGTTTGTGGTCCTGACTAGTGGCCATGGGCAGAATATTCTTGCCATCCAACATGACAATAAAGCTGGCTTCTTCACCTTCCAGGAATTCTTCAATAACAACCCGAGCACCGGCATCACCAAAAGCATTTCCGGACAGCATATCGCGAACGGCATCTTCAGCTTCGTCCAAAGTCATGGCAACGATCACGCCCTTACCAGCTGCCAGACCATCAGCCTTGACCACGATGGGAGCACCCTTTTCCTGAAGGTAGGTCAAAGCCTCTTCAACCTGAGTAAAGACACCGTAGAAAGCAGTGGGAATTTGATGACGAGCCAGGAAGTCCTTGGTAAAGGCCTTGGAGCCTTCCAGTTGCGCGGCTCCCTTGCTGGGGCCAAAAATAGCCAGGCCTTCTTTCTGGAAATAATCCACAATACCTTCAACCAGAGGCACTTCCGGACCAACCAGGGTCAAGGCCACTTCTTCTTTCTTGGCCAGATCAGCCAGACCGGCAAAATCCAGTACATCCAGAGGCACATTGGTCATCTTGGGTTCCAGGGCCGTGCCGGCATTGCCGGGAGCCACGAATACCTGGCTAACCTGCGGGGATTGAGCTGCTTTCCAGGCCAACGCGTGTTCACGGCCACCGCCACCAATTACCAATACGTTCATGCTTAGCGTTCCTCTTAGAGACTCTTGAGTAGCAAAAGCGGCATTATGGCAGATTTTCGCTCGCTAGGCTTGGCCAGGAAGCGGACAAAAGACTTGCTAGGGGAAACTGTTGAATAAGGGGAAAAGAAAAACGATCTGCTTGAGACCTAACAAAGCGATTTTTTTAGCAATTTATACTGGCAGAAAGTGGAAAACTATTAATTACCACTTTTTTGAATTTTCCTGTTTGACCCTCATTGTGCAGTGCACTATATTGAAATCACTTGCTGCAGCGCAGCAACGTTTTTTTCATAACAGAGAGGTACCCGCTATGTTCGATAAAATGATGTCCGATATGCAAGCCATGATGAAGCCTTACCAGGAAAGCTTTGATGGTAAGCAATTTAAGCCGGTTACCAACCTGATGAAGATTCAGGCCCAGGCCCTGGAAAAACTGGGTGCTGAGCAGACTCGTTTCTACAGCGAATGCGTTGACGCCCTTAGCAAGCAGATTGAAGGTATGGGTGCCAAGTCTGACCCTGCAGGCCTGCAGGAGTCCCAGTTCAATTTTGCTCAGGATATGCAGGATCGTGTTGGTCGTCTCTTCAAGACCAATATGGACATCCTCAGCAAAGCAAGAGATGAGGCCACCAGCGAGCTGGAAAGCATCAAGACCAAGGCTCAGGAAAAAACCGCAAAAGCGGCCTAAATCTCTTTTTAGTTCAACAGCTTATTACTCAGCAACTCCCTCTGCCTGTGTTGATAAGCTGTTTTCTTGCCCAGCCGGTTGGCTGGGCTTTTTTATGGCACGATCAACTGGAAGAAGAATCATCTCCCTCGTTCTTATCCTGGGATGAGCGTGGATAGCCACTGCGGGACAGGTTCTTCCACAAAAGCAGATTCTGTTCAGCGACCTTGCGCATCACTTCCATGGGGTTAGCAGCCTGCATAGGGTTGCCTTTCATGGCCTGCTGCATTTGCTGTCGCAGAATCTTCTGCTGCTCCAAAAAGGTTCCGATGCTCTGCTCCAGATAACCACTCATGGAATGCTGCATGCTATCACCGTAAAAACGGATCAACTGCTGGAGCACCTTGTTACTGAACATGGGCGTACCGTCATCGCTCCCGCCCCGGTTTTCCTGCTCGGTAATGATCTGCAAAAGAATATTGCGGGTCAGATCTTCACCGGACTTGGAGTCTTCGACCCTGAATTCTTCCCGGTCAACAATCAACTGACGTATGTCTTCAAGGGTGACATAACGACTCTCCGAGGTGTCGTAAAGACGTCTATTGGCATATTTCCGGATAACTCGCAAAGGGCACCTCACTTGAAAAAACATAAAACCCCAAGGGGTTGAAGGTTTATTCTAGCATTATGATTAATTTATTCATCTGCAGGCTGTTCACTTCTTGTCATCTTCTTGTGTTCAACTAAACTAAGAAAAGAACTCAAGGAGAAAAAAATGCTACTCAAAATTCGCAAAAGCAGTGCTATTTACTTTATTACCAACGATACACCAAAAGGTCGCCTAATCAACCTGAGCAGTCACCTTTATCTCAACCTGCATCAAATTACTGAACTTTCACACTATACGCTGAAATCTTCGCTGGAAAAGCAGAACCACCAGGGTAAAAAGCTGACCTTGACGCCAGACACCAAGGTCTTGCACATCACTCTGGCTCCGACTTTTGCTTCCTACGAGGATAAAAAAGATAAAGACCGCCGTCTGCATGAAAGACGTTTTTATACCCTGCACTTTCTACCCGAAGCTTTGGACGAGTACCTAGCCATTCGCCAGGCACTGAATGGACAGATCCTGAATAATGATTGATCCTGGCAACAACTAATAGATTGGACACCCCGACTCCTGATCCACAGCTTCCAGGCAAACGGCATAATGGGTCGCTGCCCCGGCAGTCGACCTTTGCCGATTCCTTTCCTCGTTACGGTTGAGCTGACGCCCAGCCAGAGTGCGCCACCGCCCCGGTTCAAGAGCCAAGCGGGTTTGCAATTGTTCCCCACTGACTGGGGTCGGCTGGCCTGGCCATTCCCTGGGCAGAAGCTCCAGCTGACGGCTTGAAAACTCCAGAACCACGCGCTCTCCCTGGGCCTTGGCAACGACCCAGAGACCACCGCTCATCCACTGGTAACCACTTTCTCCTCTCCAGGGATGCGCGCTGCCTGTTGGCAACCAAAAACCCTCTTCCAGATAGGCTGGTCTTGCCTGGGTCAGCGTTAGCCGGGTCACCTGGTTGCGGGCCGTGGACAGGTGTTGATTACGAGAAGCCTGACGGGTTTCCGGGTTCAGCGGCCCCCGGGAGAAATACACGCGATACTCCTGGGCAGCGACATCCAGGGCAGCCACCAGCTGCCTGACCGTGACCAGTTCCGCTTCAGGGCCGGTCACCAAAAGCCGCTGATTACGACCGGAAGCAACGACTGTGTCGGGAAGATGGGGCTTTAACAGTGGCAGCATCTCTTCAACCTGAAGCGATTCAAGATCCAAGACCAGTAGTTCGCGCGAGCTAGTTTCCTGTGCTGGTGAAGCCATGGCCCCGCAAAGGAGGAGAAAAGCCAACAGAAGACGTTGCATTCCTGACATCCTGTAAGTAAATTGATGCTTGAGTATAGCCAAGTGAGCCGAAAAGGGTCGAATCAACTTTATTTCACCTGTCGTTACACCTTAACAGGCTTTACCCGTAGAAGTTTACGGAGCAAAGCCCCTACAATGTGCGGGGTAGGCTGCGTAAGTTGCCTTTTTCTCAAATCCAACCAGTGAAAGGAAACAGGATCTTTATGTCCCAGCCCATGACGCTCGACACCCAAACCCAACCAGCCCGGACTCCCCGCTTTATTCGTAAGCGCTACCCCCTGCTTAGCCTGAGTCTCCCGGTCACCTTCAAACTCGAAGGTGATAATTTCCGTCTGGAAACGGCAGAAATCTCGCATGAAGAGGTGCGCGTTAATTGTCCGGCAGCCCAGATTCCCCGTCTGGTTCCACGTACCGCGCATCATCGCCCCGATGAAAAGATTCTGCATCAGGTTTTTCTGGAGCTGGATGGCAAGGAAACTCTTGCACTGCAACTGCAGGTTGCCTTTTGCCGCCGCTACTCGCAAAAGGAGTTCAAGGTGGGCTTTCGTTTCTGTGACATCCCGGAAAGCGATCAACGTAAACTTCAGCGAAGACTGGAAAAAGCTCTTTCAAACCAGGCCAAACCGGCCAGCATGCTGAACTAGGACACCTGCTTGAACCTACTTCTACTGCAGCAAGAGGACTTGCTGGATTCCCACACGGCACTTTTAACCGGTCGCCAGCACCAGCACCTGAAGACAGTGCATAAAAAAACAACCGGGGACCAACTAAAAGCAGGGCTTGTGGGTGGCCTCATGGGTTCAGCCGAAATCATCGAGCAAAACGAAACACGAACCCGCATCCATCTACAGTTGGAGCAGTCGCCACCCCCTCCCCTGCCATTACGTCTGTTACTGGCACTACCCCGCCCCCGCATGCTGGCCCGCAGCCTGGAACATCTGTCCACCCTGGGGGTCAAGGATATTCATTTATTGCAGACAGCACGGGTGGAAAAAAGCTACTGGCAATCGCCGGAACTCAAGCCCGAAAAAATTCACCAGCACCTGCTTCTCGGCCTGGAACAGGCCAGGGACACCCTTTTACCCAGGGTCCACCTGCATACCCGTTTCCGCCCTTTTGTCGAAGATGAATTGCCGGGTTTGATCTGCGATACACGCAAGCTGGTGGCCCATCCCGGAAACTATCCGCAATGCCCTCGTGGATTGAATGAAGCCGTGACCCTGGCTATAGGTCCTGAAGGTGGTTTTGTCGATTATGAAATTGAAAAATTGCAGGAGCAGGGCTTTACCGCTGTTCAGCTAGGACCACGAATTCTGAGGGTGGAAACAGCCGTGACCGCTCTCTTGGCCCGGCTGTTTTAATCAGGTTCGACTTAAAGTACCTGAGCAACCCAGGCAGCGCCCAAGCAAAGCACCACGATCAGCGTTAGCTGAAAGCGCAATTTGGCATACCAGCTGGGCCAGCCACAGCCTTTTTCAGCTACCCAGACCAATAGCATACCCAACATCAAGGCCAGCAACCCCAAACGCAGCGGCATCAACACCGCAATCCAGGCCACCAGGGCAGGCAGAATGCTCCAGACCAGACGTCCGGCAGAGCCACTTTGAATCCCCTGCCCCCAGTGGATGCCGGTCAGAAAGGAAAGGATCACTGCGGCATAACCCATCAGCGCAGAGAGGGAGACCTCCTGATAGTTTTGTGGCATAAAGTAGGCTGCACCAGCCAGACCGATAAAGGGCAGCAGCCCCGCATAACCCAGGAGATAGGCGGTCGAGCGGAGTTTGACACGGGATTCGCCCTGAAAAGCGGAAGAATTGAGCGGCATGCTAACCTCACTTTTAAGTTGTACACTTTATTCGTAAGATTAACCCTGTAGCTCTTCCCTGTACAAGGCTGCGGCATTTTGTATCAAAATTTTTCCTGTACTGGCATGGACTTGATGCCCCGCAAACGGTATAAATCCTGCATTCCAGTCCCTGCTTAACCAGCTGAACCAAGGAGCCGATTGATAATGGCCTTAATCTGGATACTTTTGCTACCCCTGCTCGGTACCCTGGTGCCTTTATTGGCCGCCAACCTAGGCCGAAGTGTCATTGCCTTTTTAACCGCCATAGCTCCTTTTATCGCTCTGGTTTTACTGCTTTTGGCCGCTCCGACAGTCTTTGACGGCCAGATTCTTTCCGCTTCTTTAAGCTGGATTCCTTCTGCCGGTTTAAATCTGGCCCTGCGCCTGGATGGTCTGGCTTTTCTGTTTGCCTTGTTAATTCTCGGCATCGGCCTCTTGATCATCCTCTACGCCCGCTATTACCTGTCATCCAAAGACAACATGGGCCTTTTTTATGCCTATCTGATTCTGTTCATGACAGCCATGCTGGGCATCGTCCTCTCGGGTAATATTCTGCAGTTGTGGTTTTTCTGGGAATTGACCAGTATCAGCTCCTTCCTCCTGATCAGTTTCTGGTCGCACAAATCAGAAGCCCGCAAGGGTGCCCGCATGGCTCTGACCATTACCGGTGCGGGTGGACTGGCTCTCCTGGCGGGTCTGCTCCTGATCGGGCGCATCGTTGGTAGCTATGACCTGGGCGAGGTGCTGGCCAGCGGCGATCTTCTGCGCGAACATGCTGCCTATCCGGCAGCCTTGATTCTGGTTCTGCTGGGGGCTTTCAGTAAATCGGCCCAATTCCCTTTCCACTTCTGGCTGCCCCATGCCATGGCAGCACCCACGCCGGTGAGTGCCTATCTTCACTCGGCTACCATGGTCAAGGCGGGTATTTTCCTCATGGCCCGCTTCTACCCGGTACTGGCCGGAACCGAGCTCTGGTTCCTGATTGTCAGCATGACCGGTTTGATGACCCTGCTTTTGGGGGCTTATGTTGCTCTGTTTAAACATGACCTCAAAGGGCTACTGGCCTATTCCACGATCAGTCATCTGGGCCTGATTACCCTGCTACTGGGCATGAATACCCAGCTATCCACCGTAGCAGCGGTTTTTCATATCATTAACCACGCCACCTTCAAGGCTTCCCTGTTTATGGCGGCCGGTATCATCGACCATGAGTCGGGCACCCGGGATATGCGTCAGTTGAACGGCCTGTGGAAATACATGCCCTATACTGCCACTCTGGCGATGGTAGCGGCAGCTTCCATGGCCGGTGTTCCCCTGCTCAATGGCTTCCTGTCCAAGGAAATGTTCTTTGCCGAAACCCTGGATCAGGTCACCCTGGGTTCTCTCTCCTGGATGGTACCGGTTCTGGCCACCATCGGTGCTGTCTTCTCGGTCGCCTATTCGGCCCGTTTTATTCATGATGTTTTCTTTAATGGCGAACCGATTGATCTGCCTAAAACCCCGCATGAACCGCCCCGCTATATGCGCGTTCCTGTGGAGATCCTGGTTGCCTTGTGTTTACTTTTGGGGGTTTTTCCCGCTTATCTTGTGGGTCCTCTCTTGTCTCAGGCCTCGTCCAGCGTAATCGGTGGCCAACTGCCTGAATACAGCCTGTCGATCTGGCATGGCTTTAATTTGCCCCTTTTGATGAGCCTCTTGGCCATGCTGGGCGGTCTGGCCATTTATCGTAACCGTCGTCACCTGTTTCGTTTCCAGGCACTCTTCCCCGAGCCGGATGCCAAGCTGGTGTTTGAAGGCATCATCCAGCGTCTAACCGGCATCTGCACCCTGGTGGTCAACAAGCTGGAAAACCACTCCCTGCAACGCTACATCTTCCTGATGCTGTTGGCCGCTCTGGTATTGATGGCCGGCCCCATGATCGATCTGAATGCCACCAAGGGTCATTACTCGGAGTTGCCAATCGACCCGATCACTCTGGTCGGGGCACTGCTGCTTACCGTCAGCGCCCTGGCAACGGTGTTGTTAAACCGCAAACGTTTGATTTCCCTGATCATGCTGTCTGTTGTGGGCCTGCTGGTCTCCCTGGCCTTTGCGCGCTTCTCGGCCCCTGACCTGGCATTAACCCAGTTGTCGGTGGAAGTGGTCACCATGATCCTCCTGCTACTGGCGCTTTTCTTCCTGCCCCAATCGACACCCAAGGAATCCAACCCGCGGCGCCTGGTTCGTGATTTGAGTATCGCCGGGCTGATCGGTGGTGTTATCGGCACCATCAACTACGCCATGATTACCCGCCCGCTGGATTCCATTTCCAGCTTCTTCCTGGAAAACAGCTACTCCGGCGGGGGTGGCACCAATGTGGTCAACGTCATCCTGGTGGACTTCCGGGGCATGGATACCCTGGGTGAAATCACGGTTCTGGGGATCGCCGCACTGGGTATCTACAAGCTGATCGTGCGCATGCGCCTCTACATGCCCAGCACCAACAGCCAAGGCCTACCCTGGTCTCCCGACAAGCACCCGATGATGCTGGGCATCGTCTCCCAATCCCTGCTGCCCCTGGCTCTGCTGGTGTCTGTCTATATCTTCCTGCGCGGCCATAACCTGCCCGGTGGCGGCTTTATCGCTGGCCTCGTCACCTCGGTGGCGATCATTCAGCAGTATATTGCCCAGGGTGTAGATTTTGTGAAAGAACGCATGCGCATGGATTACCAGTGGGTGGTCGGCAGCGGTCTCTTTATAGCCCTTTTAACCGGGCTGGGAAGCTGGATCTTCGGTCGCCCCTTCCTGACCTCCTGGTTCGACTATTTCAAACCACCCTTTATCGATAAATTTGAGCTGGCTAGTGCCATGCTCTTTGATCTTGGTGTTTATCTGACCGTGGTGGGGGCAACCCTGATGATCCTGGCGAATCTGGGTAAATTGACCACCAGCCACAGTCCAGCAATCAAGGAGAAAGGCTAATGGAAGCCCTCTATGCATTCTGCGTCGGTCTCTTGACGGCCTGCGGTGTTTTCCTGACGCTCAGGGGCCGCAGCTTTCCGGTGGTCGTCGGTATTACTCTACTGTCCTATGCCGTTAACCTGTTTCTTTTTTCCAGTGGCCGCCTGAAGATGGATGGCGCAGCAGTGCTCGGTGCTTCAGAAAGCTACGCCGACCCTCTGCCCCAGGCGCTGGTTTTGACCGCGATTGTCATCGGCTTTGCTATGACTGCCTTTGTGCTGATACTGGCCATGCGCTCGCGTGCCGATTTGGGTAATGACCATGTGGATGGTCGTCTGCCACCTTCGCCCAAGGATCAAAAATGATGTTGACGCAACACCTGGTTTCTCTTCCCATACTGCTACCCTTGCTGGCGGGCTGCCTGTTGCTGCTCCCGCCTCTGGCCAATAACCTGCCTCGTCACCGTGCCTTCTCTCTGGCCGTCACCCTGGTCATGGTGGCTGTCTGTGCCTGGCTGCTGCAGGTGACTCATACCCAGGGGATGCAGCTCTATTTTCTCGGTGACTGGCAGCCACCTTTCGGTATCATCTTCGTCGGTGACCGCATTTCCGCGCTACTGGTTCTGCTCACCAGTCTTCTGCTGCTGGGCTGTATGCTTTATGCCACTGGCGGTGAAGACACCACAGGCCTGCACTTCTATCCCCTGATGATGTTCCAGGCGGCCGGTATCAATGGGGCTTTTCTGACCGGCGACCTCTTCAACCTCTTTGTTTTCTTCGAGGTACTGCTGATCGCCTCCTACTCCCTGCTGATTCATGGTGGTGGCAAACAGAGAACCCAGTCGGGCATGCACTATGTCATTCTCAATCTGGTTGGCTCCAGCCTTTTCCTGTTTGCCCTGGGCATTCTCTACGGCACCCTGGGCACGCTGAATATTGCTGATATGGCCATGAAAACGCATGAACTCTCGGAAGATCAGTTGGCCCTGACCAAGGCGGGTGGGCTGCTGCTTTTACTGGTTTTTGCGCTCAAAGCTGCCTTGCTGCCCTTGCATTTCTGGCTGCCTCGTACCTATGCCTCAGCCAGCCCCCCGGTAGCCGCCCTGTTTGCCATCATGACCAAGGTAGGCATTTACAGTATCTACCGGGTTCATACCCTGGTATTTGGTCCCCAGGCTGGCGATCTGGCCAGTCTGGCCCAACCCTGGCTCTGGCCTTTTGCTCTGCTGACGCTGGCCGCCGGGATGATCGGCGTTCTCGCCAGCCCCAGTCTGCGCTTGCTGGCAGCCAACCTGGTGCTTATCTCGGTCGGCACCCTGCTGGTGGCTGCAGCCCTGGAAAGCCCCGAGGCCATGGCTGCCGGACTTTATTATCTCCTCCACAGTACCCTCATTTCTGCTGCGCTCTTCCTGCTTGCCGGAGTGATCGGCGATCAACGGGGCAAACCCGGTGATCGTCTGGTGGTCGGACGACCTTTGCTGCAACCCAGGCTTTTAGGAACTGCATTTTTCATAGCCGCCATGGCTGTGATCGGCTTACCTCCCTTCTCCGGTTTTCTCGGCAAGGTGCTTCTGCTGCAGGCCGCTGAAACTACCGCAGAGATGGGTTGGATGTGGCCCACCCTACTACTGGGTAGTCTCGCTTCACTGATCGCGCTGTCACGTGCCGGGACAACCCTGTTCTGGCGGGTCAGCGGCAATAACAACCAGGGTGAAGCTGCCGGTTTGCTGCAGTTATCCGGTATAGCCCTGCTACTGTTCTGTTCACCACTGATGGTGGTGTTTGGCGGTCCTATCACTGAACTGACCCTGTTGGCTGCCGAAGATCTATTCAATACCCAGAAGACTCTGGAAAGTATTCTGGGCAGTGGAGGTAACTAATGGAAAATACCCGTCGTTTTCGATTTTTACCCATGCCCATGCACAGCGTTCTGCTGTTTATGGTCTGGCTGCTCTTGAATAACACCCTGGCTCTGGGACACCTGCTACTGGCGGCTTTTCTGGCGCTGGCTATCCCACTGCTGGTTGCCCCCCTGCAACATACCCAGCCTTCGGTTCGTAGACCCCTGCTGGCGGTCAAACAGGTTCTTCTGGTCTTGGGAGATATCGTCAAGGCCAATATCGAGGTGGCGATTCTTGTCATGGGCCCCCTGTCACGCATGAAACCGGGATTTGTTGCCGTGCCCCTGGATATTGAGCGCGAGCTGCCCATCACCTTGCTAGCCAGTACCATCTCCCTGACTCCCGGGACCGTTAGCTGTGAATTGTCCAAAGACCGGCGTTTTCTGTATATCCACGCACTCAATCTGGTGGATGAAGAAGAACTCATCACCACGATTAAGGAGCGCTACGAAGCGCCCCTGAAGGAGATTTTCGGATGTTGAATTTTGTTTTGGTGCTGGTCAGTGCGCTGGTCAGCATAGCGCTGATTCTCAACCTCTGGCGGATGATCCAGGGTCCGGGCATGGCAGATCGCTTTCTGGCACTGGACACCATGTACATCAACAGTATTGCCCTGATTATCCTTTACGGCATCCATATGGGCTCTCCCCTCTATTTTGAGGGGGCTCTGTTGATTGCTCTTCTAGGGTTTGTCAGTACGGCTGCCCTGTCCAAATACCTGCTACGCGGCGATATTATCGAGTAAGGAGCTTTTGATGGATTGGATAGAAATCATCACAGCAGTATTCATCCTCATTGGTGGCCTGTTTACTCTGATCGGTTCCATCGGTCTGAGCCGCCTGCCGGATTTTTACATGCGCCTGCACGCTCCCACCAAGGCAACCACCCTGGGTCTGGGAGCCCTGCTGCTGGCCTCCATGATTCACTTCACCAGTCTTCGTGGCTATTTCAGTATCCACGAGCTGCTGATCACCTTCTTCCTGTTGATTACTGCACCGGTTAGCGCCCACATGATGGCCAAAGCCGGCTTGCACGTAAAAACCCGGGTAGAAGACTCAACCCGGGGTCTAGAGGTCAGGGATGCAGCCAAACGGCGCAATGAAGAAAACGCTGACGACTACCAGCCCTGAGTATGCTGTTCAACCAGCTCATAAAGTAGCTGGAGGTGTTCGGGGTTGGCATTCAAGGCAGGAATATAGCTGAACCCCTGGCCTCCAGCAGTTTCGTAGATTTCCCGGTTTTCCTCTTCGATTTCTTCCAGGGTTTCCAGACAGTCCGCACTGAACCCCGGACAGATAACCGACAGGCTGGATGTCTTAGCCTGTCCCAGCTGCTCCAGTGTGGCATCGGTATAGGGCTGCAACCAGGGCTCACGGCCAAAGCGCGATTGATAGGTCAGCAACCAACGCCCCTCCTGCAGACCCAGTTCTTCGGCAAGCAAACGGGCCGTGGTCTCACAGTGTTGCGGATAGGGATCGCCCTGGCGGGCGTAACGCTGGGGAATACCGTGGAAGGACATCACCAGCTTCTCGGGTTCCTGCTGATTTTTTTCCCAGGAAGCTCTCACGGATTGCGCCAGAGCACGGATATAAGCCGGATGCTGGTGATAATCACGAACAAAGCGCATTTCCGGTAAATGAGGACAGGGTTTCAGGCTGGCAGCCAAGCGGTCAAAAACCGCTGCGGTCGTGGTGGCTGAATACTGGGGGTAAAGAGGCAGTACCAGCAGTCTTTCCGCGCCGGTTTTACGAATTTCTCGTCCGACCTCTTCCATGGAAGGCGAACCGTAGGTCATGCTCAGAAAAACAGGAATCTTTTCACCCAGCTTGTCGCTGAGCAAGCTTTCCAGTCCCTTCTGTTGCTGGCGACCTATGGCAAGAAGAGGAGAGCCTTCCTCAGTCCAGACTTTGCGATAGTTTTTGGCCACGGGGCCGGGACGCACGCGCAGAATAATCGCATTGAGAAGTAGCCACCAGAGAGGACGACTGACATCCACCACGCGTTTATCCCAGAGAAATTCAGCCAGATATTTTCTCACTGCTGAAGGTGTCGGTGCATCCGGAGTTCCCAGATTCACCAACATAACGGCAAAAGGAGGCGGTTTGACAGTCGGCACTTGTAGACTCCTGCAGGGCTAGTACGTATAAGTTGCGTACAATAATAACCCTGGCCCGGTTGACTAACAACCAGGAGAACAGGAAAAGTGGTATTAAAACAAGAAAGAAGCGGAGTGAAGGCTAGCTTAGAGACTCAGCGGAAGGGCTGCAGCCAGAGGAGAAGAACCGGTTTCCCGACCCAGCACTTCATCATGGGCGACATGATTGAGCAGCACTGCCCGGTGAACACCGAAACGCTTTAGCTCACCCGTTGCCTCATCCAGGCTGCGGTAAACCTTGGGTTGACCCCGCCAGCCCTTGAGCAAATCCGTATCTTCGCCCCAACTGATCTGGATCAGATAAAAGCGACTCGCGGCATGGCTGATGACTCTTAACTCGACATCATCACGTTGTTGCATGAGTTTTTTCAAATCTTTGGCTTGCATAGTAACTCCTTGCGAATTGACCAGAGAGCGACAAAAAACCTTCTAGGATCATTATCGATAACTGCTTAGGCGGTCAGAACGCGTTTAGGTTCCAAAACTTGTACAATTTTTTTCATTTCTCAAAATGCAATCTAGGCGACAAATAGGACAGTTTGATGACAAGCTTGGAATTTTTTCTCATTTGCAAGCCTGGGGCCTAAAACTGTAGTCTTGACAAGCCTTGTACTATAGTCGAAGAGTAGTTTTGTTTTTTTATTCTGAGGTATGTCAATTTTCTGACTGAAGGGAGCAGATGTCATCATGACTCAGCAAACTGAAAAAGAGGCCCTGGCGGATGCCAATGATCCCATGGTGCCTGATGGTGAAGTAAATCCAATCGATACGGATTATCAAATCGGCCAGGATAACCTGGCGGTTCAGGTCGGCCCCTTCGGGCTGGATATTCACAACCGGGTTTTTGCAATTTCAGGCCTGGCGGTGATTGCTTTTGTTCTTCTGACCCTGATTTTCCAGGCTGACGTTGAACCTCTGTTCAAGAGCCTCAGGGGTTGGCTGACCTCCAATCTGGACTGGTTCTTTATTGGCGCGGCCAATATTTTTGTACTGCTTTGTCTTTTCCTGATCGTGTCTCCCCTGGGCAAGGTTCGCCTGGGTGGTACTGAAGCCAAACCCGATTTCTCCTACCTGGGTTGGTTCTCCATGCTTTTTGCTGCCGGTATGGGTATCGGCCTGATGTTCTACGGCGTTTCCGAACCCCTGTCCCACTTCAGCTCCTCTCTGGGTGGAACCAGCATGGAAAACGGCGTGCGCACCGACTGGGCCCCTCTGGGAGCCGCTGGCGGTGATGCTGAAGCTGCTGCTCGCCTGGGCATGGCCGCAACCATCTACCACTGGGCTCTCCACCCCTGGGCAATTTATGCAGTTCTGGCCTTGGGTCTGGCGCTCTTCTCCTTCAACAAGGGGCTGCCATTGACTGTTCGCTCCGTTTTCTATCCTCTGCTGGGGGAAAGAGTCTGGGGCTGGCCCGGCAACATCATCGACATCCTGGCTGTTCTGGCGACCCTCTTCGGTCTGGCCACGTCTTTGGGTCTGGGTGCTTCCCAGGCAGCAGCCGGTCTGCATTATCTGTTTGGCGTTCCCGAAGGCAGCACCACGGAAATCCTGCTGGTCATCGGCATCACCCTGATTGCACTGGTTTCGGTTCTGGCCGGCCTGGAAGCGGGCGTAAAACGTCTTTCCGAAATCAACATGATTCTGGCCGCCCTTTTGATGCTCTTTGTCATCATCGTTGGCCCCACTCTGGCGATCGTTACCGGCTTTGTGGACAACCTCCTGGCTTACCTGCAGCATCTGCCTGCCCTGGCCAACCCTGTGGGTCGTGAAGATGCCAACTTCTCCCAGGGCTGGACTGCCTTCTACTGGGCCTGGTGGATTTCCTGGTCACCTTTTGTCGGCATGTTCATCGCACGGGTTTCCCGTGGCCGTACCGTACGTGAGTTCATCATCTCGGTACTGATTATTCCTTCCCTGGCCTGTGTGATCTGGATGTCCGTTTTTGGCGGCACTGCGATTAGCAAGTTCCTGGAAGGCCATGATGCCATTGCCAGTGCCGACCTGTCGCTGAAGCTGTTCACCATGCTGGATGTGCTGCCTCTGGCGCAGATCACTTCCTTTATTGCGATCATCCTGGTGGTAGTCTTCTTCGTGACCTCCTCGGACTCCGGCTCTCTGGTCATCGACACCATTTCTGCTGGCGGCAAGGTGGATGCCCCCACGCCCCAGCGAGTGTTCTGGTGTACTTTTGAAGGTCTGGTTGCCATTGCCCTGATTCTGGGTGGTGGGCTGGTAGCACTACAGGCGATGGCCGTCTCCACCGGTCTTCCCTTCACGCTCGTACTGCTGATGTCCTGTGTCTCCTTGTACAAAGGACTGGCCAGTGAACCCAAAGCGGTCTAACAGCTTGTAACTTGCGTTTGACCGTAACGAGGGCGGATACTCTTAGGGTATCCGCCTTTTTTAATGCCTGTATGCTGAGGTGAAACTATGGAAGTTGAGCAGCTTGAAGTTCTGGATTTTTTACGCCGCTTCCCGCCCTTTGGTGATCTGCCCGAGGAAGATTTATCCCATCTGGCCAGCCAGGTGGAAGTCGGCTATTTCAAGGCGGGTACCCAGATACTGGAACTGAATCAGGAAATCGATGCCCTGCACGTGATTCGCAGCGGTGCAGTGGAAGTCTTTCGCCGCAATGGCGATCTTTACAACCGCTTGAGTGAAGGCGGCTTTTTCGGCGAGTTTGCACTTTTGCGTAATCGCCGGGTGCGCTTTCCGGTCACGGCTCTGGAAGATACCCTGGTTTACTTTATTCCCGCTGAAGTCTTTATTCAGCTGTTTGAAAACAATGAGCTGTTCGCCGATGCCGTAGAGGTGGAGGACCGCACTCGCCTGCGCCAGGCGGTGTCCCGCCGTGAAGATGCCAACCAGTTGATGACTTCTCGTGTCATTCGCCTGATCGGCCGTGATCCCGTTACTCTGGAGCAGACCGCCAGTGTTCGCGATGCCGCCATCAAGATGAGTGAAGAAAAGGTCTCCTCACTGCTGATCACCGAACCGGAAAAACACGACATCGTCGGCATAATTACCGACAAGGATTTGCGCAACCGGGTGGTCGCTGAAGGCCTGGGCTATGATACGCCGGTCGGCTCCATCATGACCCCTGACCCCATTACCATCGATGCCAAGCAATTTGTTTTTGAAGCCATGCTGGAGATGCTGCGCCACAATCGTCATCATCTTCCCGTGGTTCGCTACCAGAAAACCCTGGGTGTCATTGCCCTGGCCGATATCATTCGCTACGAATCCCAGAACAGTCTCTTTGTTGTCAGCAGCATTTTCCGCCAGCAGACGGTCGAGGAACTCAGTAATCTGGCCAAGGAAGTCAAATCCAGTTTTGTGCGCATGGTCAATGAGGATGCCAACTCACACATGATCGGCAGTGCCATGGCTGTAATAGGCCGCAGTTTCAAACAGCGGCTGCTGGAATTGGGAGAGGAAAAACTCGGCCCGCCACCGGTCCCCTATTGTTTTCTGGCACTGGGATCCATGGCCAGGGATGAACAGTCCATCGTTACCGACCAGGACAATGCCATGATCCTGGATAACCGTTTTGATCCCAAACAGCATGACGACTACTTCCTGCAGTTGGCCCAGTTTGTCAGCGATGGTTTGGCAGCCTGTGGCTACAGTTATTGCACCGGCGGCATCATGGCCACCAATCGCAAATGGCGCCAGCCTTTGTCGGTGTGGGAAAAGTATTTTACCGACTGGATAGAGACACCTGCACCCGAAGCTCTGTTGAACAGCTCCATCTTCTTTGATCTGGATGGCGTCTGGGGCAAGGAAGAGTGGGCCGACAAGCTAAATGACCTGATCCTCAGAAAAACCAAACGCAACCCCCGCTTTCTGGCCTGTATGGCCCGCAATGCGCTCAACCGCACACCGCCGCTGGGCTTTTTCAAAGACTTTGTGATGGAAAAGGATGGCAAGCACAACAACTCCATCAACATGAAGCGCCGGGGAACAGCTCCGGTGGCTGATTTGATCCGGGTACATGCTTTGGCGGTGGGTTCCCGCTCCCACAATTCCTTTGATCGCCTGCAGGATATTATTGCCGCCCAGATACTGCCTAAAGGCCGCGGCCAGGATTTACGTGATGCCCTGGAGCTGATTGCCATGGTCCGTATTCGCCATCAGGCTCTGGCACTGGAAGAAGGCCAGGAACCGGACAACAATGTTGCTCCTGAAAACCTGTCGGATTTTGAACGCAAGAATCTGAAAGATGCCTTCCAGATTCTGAGCAATGCGCAGAAATTCCTCAAATTCCGCTATCCCCTGTAAACAAGGAGCCATCAGAATGTTCTATCTGGGTTCCCAAAAACTGCGAGACCCGCAACAGCAGGATGAAGACCGGACGCGCCAGCAGGAAGTCACCATTACGGACTGGCAAGCCCATTTTGCCCAACTGGCCAAGCAAACCCGGGAAAAACGTCTGCAAGCCTTCTATCGTGCAGGCGTGGTGGATGCCCAAACGCCCCTGAAAGACGTCCCCTTGCTGGCCCTGGATGTGGAAACCACCGGCTTGAACCCGCGCAAGAACAGCATTGTCAGCCTGGGAATGCTGCCCATGACCCTGAATCGCATCCGCTGCAGTGAAGCCAAGCACTGGATCGTCAATCCACTCAGTGGACTGAATAACGAATCCGTCGCCATCCACGGCATTACCCATTCAGCCATCAAGAAGGCGCCTGACCTGGAAGTCGTACTGGATGATCTGCTGGAAACCTTTCGTGGCCACGTTCTGGTCGTGCATCATCGAGGAATAGAAAGGCCCTTTCTGGATGTGGCGATCAAGACACGCCTGGGCGAAGGTTTGCAGTTTCCGGTCATCGATACCATGGAATTGGAAGCCCGGCTGCACCGTCAGAAAGCACTAAGCTGGTGGAAACGTCTACTGGGCCAAAAACCGGCCTCCATCCGTCTAGCCGATAGTCGAGCCCGCTATGGCCTGCCCTGGTACAGACCTCACCATGCACTTAATGATGCTCTGGCCACGGCCGAATTACTCCAGGCCCAGATCGCCTATCGTTTTAGTCCCGACACCCCGATCAGTGAACTCTGGGTTTGAAAAAACCGAGCTTGGCCTTAACTCAGTGGTGCAGATCCATGCCGAATCCTTTCAGGTGAAGAGAAGGACAATCGAGAAGATAGCCAGAAGGCTTTTCTAGCTGGCCTGATCAAGAATTTCAGTCGACCAACCCCGGCACTCCATGTAGATGGCATTCAGCCGCTGGGTCAATTTGGGCGATTTACTGGCCAGAGAGCCCCGCTCAAAAGCCTCGACCAGACGCAGCATCTTGCCGTAGGGGCCTTCGCGACGCAGCAGGGCAGCAACCAGGTGTTTTTCCAGAGGCAGTTGCTGTAAAAGAACCGCGAGCTTTTCCCCCATGAGCACATCCACCTTGGACAGGAGTCCCACCATAAAGGCGCTACGTTCATCCAGTTTCATGCCCTTGGCCAATTGCTGGCACATGGCTGCCTTGGTCAGAGTCAGCAGCATCATCAAACGGCTACAGGGACTATTACTTGCCAGCATCAGAGTGGTGACGATACTGCGCATCCGCTCCATCCCCAGGCGTTTCAGAGCCTGGGAAATCGAGGTAATCTCTTCCCGGCCCCGATTCATGGCCGAATTGGTATATTTCAGCAGGAGAACACAGAGCTGAGGATCCTGGGCCAGCAATTCTTCCAGGTGTTCGTAATCCGGCTCTTCCTTTTGCAATTCCGCCAGAATGCGCACCTGGGCCGTCCGGTTGCTGCCCCGGTTTTTGCTGGTTTCGCGAATGGCCTGGGGCTTGGCAAAGAAAAAACCCTGAAAGAAGTGAAACCCCAGCTCCCGGCATTTATTGAAAGTGGCCAGATCCTCGACTCTTTCGGCCAGCAACTTTACCTTGCTGTCATGAAACGCATCCAACTGGAGTTTTTCCGGTGGCAGAGTCAGTAGATCTATCTTGACGATATCCACCACCTCCAATAGAGGTCGCGTGGCATCATTGAGTTCAAAATAATCCAGGGCTACAGCATAACCCTGCTCTTTGAGCGCTTTGAGCTCCTGCACCAGGCCACTGTCCACGCGCATGCTGTTCTGCACTTCAATAATCAGGCGATCCTGGTGTTCGGGTAGCAATTCTTTCTGGGAAAGCCATTCTCGTGGGGCATTAAAGAAAAGACTGCGCTGGCCAATCAATTTATCCAGACCGATTTCATAGACCGCAGCATTCAATGCCCGGGCTGTGGCCTGCATGGGATCAACAAAATGGGAACTGCGTGCCAGATGATTGGAGCGGTAGAGGAGTTCATCGGCCACATGCTGCATCTTGGCGTTGCAGATGGGTTGCAAGGCAATGCAATAATCCGAAGACATGGAGCCTACTTCCGTTGCATTGCTTTCTTTCATGTAATCACCCGTGAACTCAACGTCAATGTTAACGCTTCAATACTAGCTAAGTCGGGCAGGAACAGCAATTAACATAAAGTTACTCCTGTAGCGCCAGATGACTGCCACGAATCCCCGGAATCACCTCAACTCGCTGCTTTAATTGCTCTTTCAGCTCACTCACATGGGAGATAATGCCCAGCATCCTGCCTCCGGTTTGTAGATCCATAAGGGTGGCTACAGCCAAATCCAGGGTTTCACTGTCGAGGCTGCCAAAACCTTCATCGATGAACAAGGCTTCCAGGCGGATGCCGCCGGCATAAGCCTGCACCACCTCGGACAAGCCCAAAGCCAGCGCCAAAGCAGCCATAAAGGATTCGCCACCGGAAAGAGTAGCAACATCCCGGCGTTTACCAGAATAGCTGTCATGAACTTCCAGATCCAAGCCGGATGCTCCCCGACCACCGGTTTCCAGAGAGCGGACCAGGCTGTAGCGGCCGCGGCTCATCAAATCCAGACGCCGGGATGCCAGGATGAGTACATCATCGAGCAGCACCCCCAGCACAAAACGCTGTAGACTGATTTTGCTGCCTCTGGCTCCTGTAGCCACCTCGGCCAGGGTGCCATGAATGCGATAGCGTTCTTCCAGCTGGCGATTATCCTCATGCGCCTGATCCAAGCGTTCCAGGGTCGACTGCAAGAGCTGACGCCGCTGATCCAGCTCGCGGAAAGAAGCCTGGATCGCCTCCAGGGCTTCTTTGCTGGTCTGCTCGGCTTGCTGTAAAGCGGCCAAGTCCGGGTGCTGACGTTCTGCCAGACTTTGCTGAAGGGAGGCGATACGATCTTTCAGCAACAGCTGCTGCTCTGTCCAGGCTTTAACCTGGTGATCCAGCGCTGCGGCTTCCTGTTCACTGAGTAGCGCCTCCTGCCAGGTTGCTTCGCTGGCAAAACCGGCCTGTTGCAGGCCTTCCTGCCAGGCTTTTTCTGCGCTTTTGTGCTCCCGGTTAGTCGTATCCAGCTGTTGCTGCCAATTTTTCAGCTGCTCCCGGAGAGAGGCCAAGCCCTCCCCCTGACGCTGATCTTCACCTAGGGCCGCCTCCTGCTGTTGCCTCAGTTCTTGCTGCTGTTGCTGGCAGTTTTTCTCGGCCTGGTTCAAGGCCTCCAGACTCCGCCACTGCTCGGGAACACCGGATTCCAGCTGCTCCTGATAGCTGAGCTGACGTATCCGCTCCGCATGCGTTTGTTGGTGTTGTTGCTGGGCCTCCTGCAGTTGCAGCCTGAGATCACGCAGTTGCAGCTGGTATTGCTGCATTTCCTGACTGATCTGCTGCTGGGCCTGCTGAGCTTTTCGGGCCAGGTTCACTTCATGTTGCAACTGCTTCACTTCTGCCTGAACAGCGGTCAGTGGCTGTTCTGCTACTTCCTGCAAGACGGCTTGCAGATCCTGCTGCTGCCCCTGGTTTTCTTTGCTTAACAGCTCCAGCCGCTGGACTTCGTTTTGCCAGCCGGAGAGCATCTCCCGGGCTTCTTCCGCTGACTGACGTGCAGCTTTTAGCTGTTCGCGGGTAATTTGTGCCGGGTTATCTTCGCCTCGAGCCGGTGCCGGATGCTCCGGACTACCGCATACCGGACAGGGCTCGCCCGGAAAGAGCCGACGGGCGAGCTCGGCAGCCTGACTTTGATGCCAGTGGTATTCACTGATTTCGGCTTGGTGTTTTTGCTGCTGGTAGTAGTTGTCAGCCACCTGCTGTTGTTCTCTGGCCGGTTGCAGTTGCGCCTCCAACTGTTGGCCGCCTAAGCGCAGTGTTTCCAGTTGTCGACGTTTTTCCAAACGGCTTTCCAGGCGTTCCAGTCGCAGGGGCAATTCAGCCCAGTAGCCCTCTTGCTGTGCCCCTTCGGCCAACTTTTGCTCCAGTTGATCCAGCCTTTGCTCGGCGGTGGCTCGCTGCTTCTCCAGTTGCTCAAGTTTCTCGGCAGCGGCCTCATCGGCTTTTACCGCTGCTTCAGCCTCAGTCCGTTGTGCCGCCAGCTTCTCCACTCTTTCCCGATAGCCTTGCAGGTCGTGTTGCTGCTGCTGTAATTGGGGCATTTCCTGCTGCAGGCGCGCATCCGCTTTTTCTCTTGCGATCTGGCTCTGTTGTTTTTTCTTCTCGGCTTCCTGCAATTGGGTGTGACAGTCTTGTAACGCCTGCTGCTGTTGAATCTGCTGTTGACTTAGCTTTGCAACCTCCAACTGCAGGGGTTGGATTTTCAGTGCCTGGGTATGTCTTGCCAGACTTTTTTCACGGGCCTGGTGCTCCGCCTGTCCCTGCTCATGCTGCAGATAATCCGACTGCAACTTTTGCAAGCGTTCGAACTCTTGTTGCAGCTGCTGAGCCAGTTCCAGTTCCCGGTAGGCTTGCAGGTGAGCTTTTGCTGCTTTGTCCTGCTGAGCCCAGGCTTCCTGATGGCGCTCTTTAAGATCCTTGAGTTCCTCGGCCACCGCTTTTTCTGTTTGCAACTGACAGCTATCCAACAGCCCGCGAATCCGCTGTTGGTGATCCTGCATTTCCCGCTGGATACTGCTGGCACCGGCTTTGAGCTTGTCTTCCAGTTGCCTGTAAATCTGTGTCTGGAACAGCTGACTGAAAATAGTCTCTCTTTCACTGGAACTGGCCACCAGCAGCTCGCGGAATTGTCCCTGGGGCAAGACCATGACCTGACGAAACTGACTGGCGCTCAGCCCCAACAGCTCTTGTACCTGAGCAGCCACTTCACCATTTTTGGTCGCCAGCAGTTCTTCCCCGCCTTCAGAGCTCAGGCGGTAGAATTCCACACGTGCCGCTTGAGTCGTCCAGCCTTCTCCCTTTTGTTTGGGACGTTCCTGTTCCGGTGCCCGGTAAATCCGATACCAGCGTGAGCCCAGGCTAAAGGTCAGGTCGACCCAGGTTAAATCCCCGGCATCGGCACGATCACAGCGCATTTGCCGCCCACTGCGCTCATTTCCCGTGGTCTGGCCGTAAAGAGCAAAACAGATGGCATCCAGAAGGGCACTTTTTCCGGCACCGGTGGGGCCATTGATCAAGAAGAGCGGGCTTTCGCCCAGGCGGGTAAAATCCAGCTCTTCTTTTCCTGCAAAAGGCCCGAAAGCTTGAAGAGTCAACTGACGCGGTTTCATCGGCCACTGTCCTCCCGATGGATGTCAGCCAGGGCTTTTTTTACCACTTCCAGCTGCTCTGCCGACAAGGACTCGCCTTGCACCTGTTGGTAAAAATCGGCGAACATATCCATCTCCCCGCGCTTGAGTTTTTCCCTGGCCAGTTGCAAGTCACTGCCCGCCGCAAGGCCGGTTTTTTCCAGGTGCAGAAGATTGGGGTAGACCTGGCGCAGTTTGTTCATGGGGTCCAGCAGAGCTTCCGTGTCGGTCAGGCGGACCAGTAAAAAATCATCCCGGTGCGGGTCTGTCTCGCCCTGGGCAAGCAGGGTCTCCAGGTCTCCCTCCAGGATTCGTAAATCCCGCCGGGGCTGCAAAGGCAGGAGTTGATAATCCACTAACCCCTCGGCATTCAACTCCACCAGGGTGACGGATTTGTTCTGGCGCGCTTCGGAAAAACTGTATTTCATCAGCGAGCCGCTATAGCGGATAAATTCTTGGCCCTTGTATTGCGGGGAATGCAGATGACCCAGGGCCACATAATCAAAATCGGCCAGCGGCTGCCAGTCAACCCGATCAGCCCCACCCAGGGCCAGGGGACGCTCGGAGTCAGTTTCTGCTGCGCCATCAAGAAAACAGTGACTGAGTAAAACGCGCGGACGACCCGGAGTGAACTGCTGTTTAATCCGTTCGACCAGATAGGTGTGAGCCGAGTTAAAATCGGTAATCTGGTCCTCTTCCAATTCATCCGCCAGAAGACTTTTGACTGTAGCCGGATCCGCATAGGGCAGACCGTAAAAATCGACCTGGACACCGCCCACCTCCAGGGTTACGGGCTCATCCACCTGTTTCAGGTCTGCCAGAATATGCAGACCTGCTGCCCGCAACTGACGCGAACCAAACCCCAGACGCTCGCTGGAATCATGATTGCCGGGAATAATAATAACGGCCACCTGCAGGTCTTCGATCACCCGATGCAGGAAAGCATCCAGCACCTCCACCGCCTTGGCCGGAGGAACCGAGCGGTCATAGATATCCCCGACAATCAGCAGGACATCAGCCTGCTGCTCTTGGAGGAGGGTAAAAAGCTGCTCCAGCAAATCCTGCTGTTCTTCCAGCAGGGAAAGATTGTGAAACAGACGTCCCAGGTGCCAGTCCGAGGTGTGGATCAAGCGCATGACAGAACCGGTCTCCTAGTAATGACTGAAAGCTTTGCAGGCAACAGGTGCCGCAGAAGTCGTGAGGTTTCCCGACCCAGAGGCCGCGAGCAGAGCCTAGCCAAAGCCGGATAGCTTGTAAACGCCTGATCTCCGACATTTTCCTGCTTGCTGCGCTGTGCAGACTGGTACATGCTATGCAGATAGACACTGCCATCCAGGCTAAGGAGTTGGAATGCATATAGAATTTATTGGTGCCGCCCGGGAAGTCACAGGCTCCTGTCATCTGATTGAAGTTGGCCGTAGCCGGGTTCTTCTGGACTGCGGGCTGGTTCAGGGCAATGGCAAAGCCAAGGACGGTGAAGAAAACGGGGCTGACTTTCCCTTTGACCCCGCCAGTATCGATGCCGTGGTTTTAAGCCACTCCCATCTGGATCACAGTGGCCGCATCCCCTTGTTGGTCAAACAGGGTTTCAAGGGCAAAATCTACACCCAAAGAGCCTGCCAGGAAATGTGCCGCGTCATGTATATGGATGCTGCCCATATTCAGGAAAGGGATGCTTTTACCCAGAATCGCAAGCGGGCACGCAAACACCTGCCCCCCATCGAACCCCTGTTTGATACCCAGGATGCCGAAAAAGCCCTCAAACATTTTCGCGGCATGGATTATGAAAGCAGTCTTCAGGTAGCTGATGGCGTTCAGGCCACCCTCTTTGATGCTGGCCATATTCTCGGCTCCTCCATCGTTCAACTGGATATCGAGGACGACCAAGGTCACCAACGCCGGATTCTTTTCACCGGTGATCTGGGCCATGCCGGAGCCCCCATCCTGCGCAATCCCACCTATCTGCATCAGGCCGACCTAGTGTTGATGGAAAGTACCTACGGCGGGCGCTGTCACCGTAGCTGGGATGAAAGCTTTGAAGAAATGGCCCAGGTGCTCGAGGAAGCCCGCGAAGGCGGCGGCAATGTCATCATTCCTTCCTTTGCCGTAGGCCGTACTCAGGAGCTGCTTTACCTCTTTGCCAAGCACTATAAAGACTGGAACATGGGCTACTGGAAGATTTTCATGGACAGCCCCATGGCCATCGAGGCGACCGAGGTCTATTCCCACCATAGTGATCTCTACGATGCCGAGACCCGTAAACTCTGGCAGAAGCACCAGTACAAGAACCTCCTGCCCAATCTGACCATTACCCGCACACCGGATGAATCCATGGAGATTAACCAGCATAAGTCGGGTGCCATCATTATTGCCGGTAGTGGCATGTGCGAAGGCGGTCGCATCCGCCATCACCTCAAGAATCACATCTGGCGCGAGGGCAATCACCTGGTGTTTGTCGGTTTTCAGGCTCGCAACACCCTGGGCCGTCGCCTGGTGGAAGGGGCCAAAACCATCAAACTCTGGGGTGAGGAAATCGAAGTGGCCGCCCAGGTACATACCATCAACGGCTTCTCCGCTCATGCCGATCAAAAAGGGCTGATTGACTGGTACCGTCAACTGAACGATGCGCCGCCACTACTGCTGGTTCACGGCGAGGAAGAAGCCCAGGATGCCTTGATCGAAGCCCTGGCCCCCTGGACTCAGGCAAGGGCACCGGAAGCCGGCGATCGTCTGGATTTAATCGATCCCTTTTCACCGCTGCAAAAGGCAGGCGAGTAAAGACGGCAAGAGCTTACAGGGAAGTAGGCTCAGACTAAGCCTAAGAAACCTCTGATTAACTATTAAGCTACGACCCACATGGACGTAGAAGTGCTGGAATTTATCAGGAATGAATTCAGCCCTAACCTGCGCTCGTTACGTGAGTCAGAGGTTGCTGAATAATAAAAGCGGGAAAACGCAAAAAAACCAAAAATGAATGGGCAGGATGACTAAAAACAAAGAGGAAGGAAATTCAGAATAACTGCCACTTCGATGGTGCCCAGGAGAAGACTCGAACTTCCACGACCTTTCGGTCACTGATACCTGAAACCAGCGCGTCTACCAATTCCGCCACCTGGGCAAGAAGTGCTACAGTTTGAAGATGTTGAGCGTGGTGCCCAGGAGAAGACTCGAACTTCCACGACCTTTCGGTCACTGATACCTGAAACCAGCGCGTCTACCAATTCCGCCACCTGGGCAACTCAACGGCTGCGTATTCTACAAGTTAAATTTTAATGTGCAAGCCTTTTTTAAAAACTTTTTATCTTCAGTGACATGTTAGACTTGAAGCAGATGCAAATTTTTTGCTGACCGACGAAAGGATAGCGCCCCATGACAACTAGCTGGCCCTTGGATCAAGACCCCCAGGCCTTGAGTGAAGCTGACCGCTACGACCATCCGGTTCCCAGCCGCGAGTACATTCTCCAGTGCCTGGAGGAAGCCGGTCGTCCCATGACCCACGAACAGCTTTGCCGGGCCTACGGCATGACCCACGAGGATTCCATTGAAGCCCTGCGCCGCCGCTTGATTGCCATGGCCAGGGACAACCAACTCTTTTCCAACCGCCGTGGTGCCTACGCCCTGATCAACAAACTGGATCTGATCAAGGGACGAGTACAGGCCCACCGTGACGGCTTCGGTTTCCTTGTGCCTGAAGCCGGTGGCAGTGACCTCTTCCTGCATAACAAGCAGTTGCGCAAAGTCTGGGATGGCGATCTGGTTCTGGTTCGCGAAGTCGGCAAGGATGGACGTGGTCGCCGCGAGGGTGTAGTCGTCGAGGTACTGGAAAGAGGCGTCAAGCAACTGGTTGGCCGCCTCAAATTCCAGTCCAGCGGCTTTGCCCTGGTCATCCCGGAAAACCCTTCCCTGCACCACGAAGTCCTGGTGCCACCCGATCAATTGATGGGAGCCAAAGAAGGAGAGATGGTTCAGGTGGAAATCCTGGAGCATCCAGCCCCGCGTAAAAAGGTGGTCGGTCGCATTACCGAAGTCCTGGGTGATTTCATGTCGCCGGGCATGGAAATCGAAGTCGCCCTGCGCAGCTATGACCTACCCTTTGAATGGCCGGACGAAGTCACCCGCCAGGCTAACCAGCTCAGCGCCCAGGTTGAAGAAGACGACAAGAAAAACCGCGTGGATTTACGCAATCTACCGCTGGTCACTATCGACGGTGAAGACGCCAAGGATTTTGACGATGCTGTCTACTGCCAGAAGAGCACAACCGGTGGCTGGAAACTCTGGGTTGCCATTGCCGATGTCTCTCATTATGTCCGGGCCGGATCACCCCTGGACCAGGAAGCACACAAGCGCGCCACCTCGGTTTACTTTCCCGGCCGCGTAATCCCTATGCTGCCCGAGGCCCTTTCCAATGGTCTCTGCTCGCTCAACCCTCAAGTGGACCGTCTCTGCATGGTCTGCGAGATGAACATCAGCAAACAGGGCAAGCTGACCCGCTACAAATTCTATGAAGGGGTGATGCGCTCCCAGGCTCGCCTGACCTACACCCAGGTCGGCGCTCTGCTGGATGCCCCCGAATCCGAAGCGGCCCAATACCTCTATGACCAGCACGCCCAGCTGCTGCCCGGTCTTTACGAACTCCACAACCTCTACAAGGCTCTGCGTCACGCTCGTGAAGAACGCGGTGCCATCGATTTTGAAACCCGCGAAACCCGGATTATTTTCGGGGCTGACCGCAAGATCGAAAAAATCGTGCCGGTCGAGCGCAATGATGCCCACAAGATCATTGAAGAATGCATGCTGGCCGCCAACGTGGCCACCGCACGCTTTCTGGAAAAACACCGCCTGCCTGCCCTCTACCGGGTTCACGAAGGCCCCAAGGCAGAACGCCTGGAAACCCTGCGAGCCTTCCTGGGCGAACTGGGTATCCATCTGGAAGGCGGCGAAGACCCCACGCCCCAGGATTACCAGGAGGTCTTCAACAGCATTCGCGAAAGACCGGATGCCGAAATTATCCAGACCATGATGCTGCGCTCCATGCGCCAGGCCGTCTACACCCCGGAAAACGAAGGTCACTTCGGCCTGGCTTACAATGCCTACGCCCACTTCACTTCGCCCATCCGGCGCTATCCTGACCTGCTCGTTCACCGAGCCATTCGCGGGCTCATTCGTAGCGGTCAGAAAAGCAGCAATGTCGAGCGCCTTGAAACCACCCCCCAGGAAAAACTGGAAAAATGGCTGCCCTACACCACCCAACAGATGGTGGAACTGGGTGAGCACTGCTCCATGGCCGAAAGACGCGCCGATGAAGCTGTACGGGATGTGACCGACTGGCTCAAATGTGAATTCCTGTCCGATCATGTCGGCGAAGTTTTCACCGGCCGGGTCGCCTCCGTGGTGGGCTTTGGTCTCTTTGTGGAACTACACGACTTCTTTGTTGAAGGGCTGGTACACATCAGCTCCCTGCCGGGCGACTATTATCGCTTCGAGCCGGAGAAACAGCGCCTGCGTGGAGAGCGCAGCGGGCGCTCCTGGCGTTTGGGCGACGAGGTGGAAGTCATTGTTTCGCGCGTGGATCTGGATGATCGCAAGATTGATTTTGATCTGACTGAAACCCTGGCCGTACCCGCCCGCCAGCCTCACAAACGCCGCCGCCCTGCAGCCAAGAGCAAACCGGCAGCAACCAGTCCGGCAGAAGAAGAAAAAACCTTCGAACCCCGGGTGGCATCACCCGAACTCGAAGAAGACGGCAAGAAGAAAAAGAAAAAAGCCAAAAAGAAAAAGGACAAAGCTGGCGACGAGGACAAGTCCAAGAAATCCGGAAAGAAACGCAAGAAGCGTCCGGGTAAAAAAGAACGCGCTAAGAAAAAGAAGGCTAAGAAAGACTGATCATGGCAAAACCCGCTAAAGGTCGCAAAAACTTCTCCAAAAAAACTGCTGCGCCAGCCAGTCTGGCTGCAGTCTTTGGCATCCACGCCGTAACCAGCCTGCTCAAGCATCGCGCCGGTCAGGTCAGTGAACTCTGGGTCCAACAGGGCCGCGAGGATGCTCGTCTTCAGGCACTGGTTGAAGAAGCCGGACAACTGCAAATTCCGGTGGTCACCAAGGAACGTGAACAACTGGATCAGCAAACGGCTGGCGTCCACCAGGGTGTACTGGCCTGGGCCCAACCGCGTCAGGCCGGGAGTGAAAAAGACCTGGAAGACCTGCTGGAAAACCTGGAAGCCACGCCCCTCTTGCTGGTATTGGATGGCGTCACCGACCCTCATAATCTGGGGGCCTGTCTGCGCTCGGCCGAGGCCGCCGGAGCCCATGCAGTCATTACCACCAAGGACAAATCGGCAGGGCTCAACCCCACCGTACGCAAGGTTGCCTGTGGCGCGGCTGAAACCCTGCCGCTGATCCAGGTTACCAACCTGGCCCGCACCCTGCGCAGCCTGGCCGACTATGGCATCTGGATTCTGGGCACCGCGGGCGAAACCCCGACCCAGGTTTACCAGGCGGATCTGGCCCGCCCCCTGGCCCTGGTTATGGGTGCGGAAGGCAAGGGCATGCGGCGTTTGACGCGTGAACACTGTGATCAACTGGTTGCCCTGCCCATGGCCGGGGAAGTATCCAGCCTCAATGTCTCGGTCGCCACCGGCATCGTTCTTTACGAAGCCGTACGTCAGCGCTTGCCAGAAGGCGGGGCGGCAGAGTAAAATGCCGCGCTTGTCTGGGGTATCCTGGAAATTGACCCAGTCAGGACAGGCCGAGTGGCCTGTGAACAATTAAAGAAGTTTCCTCCTTGCTTTTTGCTGCAGGCTGCAAGCAGCCGCTGTAAAAGGCTACTAACCCGTAAGGAGCATTCAATGCGTCATTATGAAATCATTTTCATGGTTCACCCCGATCAGAGCGAGCAAGTGCCTGCAATGATCGAGCGTTACACCACCCTGGCCACTGAAAACGGCGGTACTGTTCATCGTCTGGAAGACTGGGGACGTCGTCACCTGGCCTACTCCATCGACAAGATCAACAAGGCTCACTACGTACTGATGAACCTGGAATGCCCAGAGTCCGTCATTACCGAGCTGGAAGAAATCTTCCGCTACAACGATGCTGTTATTCGCAACCTGATTGTTCGCATGAACGAAGCGGTCACTGAGCCTTCTCCCATGAAAGCCAGCGAATCCCGCGAAGATCGTCGCCGTGATGACCGCGAAGATCAAAACAAGCGTCAAGAGCAGTCTGAAGCTGAAACTCAAGAAGCTGCTGAATAAACCCGAATATCAGGAGAAGCAAAATGGCTCGTTTTTTCCGTCGTCGCAAGTTCTGTCGTTTCACTGCTGAAGGCATCAAGCAGATCGACTATAAAGACATCGACCTGCTGAAAGGCTACGTTACCGAAACCGGCAAGATTGTTCCCAGCCGCATCACCGGTACCAAAGCCAAGTATCAGCGTCAGCTGTCTACTGCTATCAAGCGTGCTCGCTACCTGGCTCTGCTGCCTTTCTCTGACAGCCACGAGTAAGCATGCCGCATCTCTGGAAACCCAAGCCAGGGCTTAAGCAATGCGCTTGCTAGCAGAGTTCGTCATAAAAAGCCGTAGCAGGGCCATCGGCTCTGCTACGGCTGCGGCTTTTCTTCCTGTCCTCTCCATCTTCAGTGGTGCCATCCTGGCACTGGTGTGGTTGCGCATGGGACGCAGGGAAGGGCTGTTGGTACTTTTCTGGGCCTGTCTGCCGGGTGTTTATTTCCTGGTGACCCAGAATAATCCTGATGTTCTCTTTAGTCTTCTGGCTGCCGGGTTGTTCGCGGAAATTCTGCGTTCCACCCAGCAATGGTTTTATGTCCTGATGGCCGGTGTTATTGCCGCCTGTCTGGTCGCCCTGGGTTTTCAGTGGCTCCCTGAAGAAATCCGCACCGAATTTATTCGCATGCTGGTTCAAGAAGGGGGCGTGATAGAAACAGCAGAACTCACTGCTGATCAGCAGCAGGAGTTCGAAAGGATCTTTGCGCAGCTGCTCAATGGCATGATTACCGCCGTGCAGCTACTACTGATCTTTATCAGTCTGTTTCTGGGCCGCTGGTGGCAGGCCGTTCTTTATAATCCGGGTGGTTTCCAGAAGGAATTTCACGAGTTACGCCTGCCCTTGTGGTATGTCGGTCTGACTCTGGTGATTCTGATTCTGGCCAGCCTGAACATGAACTTTCTGCTTCCGGTGGTACCGGTAGTGATGGTGCCTCTGGTTCTGACCGGCTTGTCGCTGGCTCATGCAGTGGTTGCCATCAAACGCTACAACAGTTTCTGGCTGGGCATGTTGTATGTGTTATTGCTTTTTGCCCTGCCTTATTTAGGTGTTCTGCTGGTGCTGATCGCCATGGCGGACAGTCTGATGAACTTTCGTCACCGACTGGCGCCTCCATCCCCGCCATCCGATGGGGACGGAGAGGCCTAACGTCTTGAGGATATAAACATGCAAGTAATTCTGTTGGAAAAAATTGGTAAACTGGGTGCACTGGGTGATGAAGTCAGTGTAAAAAATGGCTATGGTCGTAACTACCTGATCCCTCAGGGTAAAGCCGTTCCTGCTACCAAAGAAAACCGGGAAATGTTCGAACAGCGCCGCGCTGAACTGGAAAAAGCTTCTGCCGACCGCCTGGCTGCTGCCGAAGCTCGCAAGGCTCAGCTGGAAGGCCTGGAAAGAGTCACCATCGCTTCCAAAGCCGGTGAAGAAGGCAAGCTGTTCGGTTCCATCGGCCCACGCGATCTGGCTGAAGCCGCTGTTGCTGCTGGCATCGAACTGAACAAAAGCGAAATTCGTCTGCCTGAAGGCCCTCTGCGCCTGACTGGCGAATACGAACTGCTGGTTCAGCTCCACCCAGAAGTGGAAAGCCTGCTGCGCGTTGCTGTTGTTGCTGAATAAGCTTTACTCGGCAGTCAACAAAAAGGCACAGGTTTTCCTGTGCCTTTTTTTTAGCCTGTCTTTGCTGAAAACAACGACATTCGTTTATCAGCAGGGACTTGTTGTTTCCCCAGGATTCGATTGAGGTCAGGCCATGTCCAGTTTCCAGTCAGCCGATGATCAAGAAACCGCTCAGGTAAAACTGCCACCCCACGCCAAGGAAGCCGAACAATCCGTGCTCGGGGGGTTGCTGCTGGATAACGCCTCCATGGACGCAGTGGCTGAACTCCTGGTGGAAACCGATTTTTATATCAAGGCACATCAGCTGATTTTTCGCGCCATGCGCGAACTGAATGACAAGCTCTCGCCTTTTGATCCCCTGATCCTCAGCAATCACCTGCGCGAGCTGGAGTTGCTGGAGGCAGTCGGCGGTTCTCCCTACTTGTATGAACTGGGGCGTAACACTCCCAGCGCCAGTAACATTCGTGCCTACGCCGAAATCGTGCGTGACCGCTCGGTGCGCCGCCACCTGATTGAGGCCGCCAACCGCATTGCCGATGCCGCCTTCAACCCAGCCGGTCGCAACACCGATGAACTGCTGAATGAAGCCGAGCAACAGGTTTTTGCCATTGCCGAGGAAAGACCCAAATTCGGTGGCCCCCAGCATATTACCGACATTGCCGGGGAAGTGGTCACCATGCTGGAAACGCTGGATGTTAATGCGTCCGGTATTACCGGCCTGCCAACCGGCTTCTCGGATCTGGACGAAATGACCTCGGGCCTGCAGCCTTCGGATCTGGTCATCGTCGCCGGTCGTCCTTCCATGGGTAAAACCACCTTTGCCATGAACCTGGTGGAAAATGCCGCCGTCCACACCGGCAAGCCAGTTCTGGTTTTCTCCATGGAGATGCCCTCCTCCCAGCTGATGATGAGGATCGTTTCCTCGCTGGGTCGAGTCGAGCAAAACCGCCTGAGAACCGGCAACCTGGAAGATGCTGATTGGGACAGAATCACCGGCACCATCCGCCTGATCAAGGACACCAAGCTATTTATTGATGACACCCCCGGCCTGTCCCCCAATGACATGCGTACCCGTACCCGCCGCCTGACCAAGGAACAGGGCTGCAACCCCGCCCTGATCATGGTCGACTATCTACAGCTGATGCGGGTTCCCGGCAATACTGAAAACCGGACCAACGAAATTTCGGAAATCTCCCGGTCGCTCAAAGCGCTGGCCAAGGAATTCAACTGCCCCGTGGTCGCCCTGTCGCAGCTCAACCGGGGGCTGGAGCAGCGTACCAACAAGCGCCCCATCATGTCGGACTTGCGTGAATCCGGGGCCATCGAGCAGGACGCCGATGTCATTGCCTTTGTTTACCGGGATGAGGTTTACAATCCCGAAAACCCGGACAACAAGGGGCTGGCAGAAGTCATTATCGGCAAGCAGCGTAATGGCCCTGTCGGTAGCGTGCATCTGCTCTTTACCGGCAAATTCACCCGCTTTGATAACCTGGCGCCGGAAAGCCTGGCCCAGTACCGAGAAGCAGGTATGATTTACAGCGATTAATAAAAAAGGGCGGTCTGAAAACCGCCCTTTTTTATTCTGTATTTTTGATTTCAACACAAGAGACAGCGCCTTCTGCGCCGATCGTAATCCAGTTCAATATGAGCAAAAGCTTCGGCCTGGGTAAACACCCCTAACCATTCATGACGCCGGTCAGCCGCATAGATGACTTCCACCCGATTGCCCTGATCATCAGCCGGACGCAGACCGTAACCACTCCAGGCCGTACCAAACTGGCCCACAAATGCCGGGGCCTGCCTGTTTTCAGGATCAGCCAGCCATGCCTGAAGGGTTTCGGGTGCCAGCTCCAAAGCAACCGTGGTCTTGGGCTCATCCAGGAAACGCACCTGTTGCGCCGCCAGACTCCCCGGGTCATCAAAAACACCCAGGTGCAAAGCTCTGGCCGGGTGCAACTTGCCCGCTTCCAGCAAGGCATAGAGTGAATAACTCTTGTCCTTGAAGGAAAAAAATTGCCAGAACTGCCAGGGACTGGAAGCTGCAGGCCGCTGCCTGAGTTCACCGGATACTCCTGAGATAGGGGTCGCTACTGACATGAGGCCACTCCAGTTAATTAGATTTATCTAATTATACTAGACTTGGCGCTTACGTTCAGCCATCCATCCAATCAAGAGGAAAAGTGCCACTACCAAAGGCAACAGCCACTTGACCGGAATCAGTCCCAGCCAGTTGCCCAAAACCGGCGTCAAAAGCACTGTCAGCGCACCATAACCAAAAGCACACAAAAGAACGAAGCCACTGATGCGGACGATTCGCGGGTAGGGGCGCAGCTGGCGTTTTACCAGACCATTAATATTATCACCGTAAACCACCAGCAAAGTGGCTACAAAAGCCAGAGTAATATCCTGCAGGTGTGAATGGGCCCAGTTGCCCGAGCGCCAAAGAATTTCGTTAATGAGGTCCATAAAAGATAATCCAAGTGTTGATTATTGTTGCTCAATAATAAGCTGCTGCTATGGCAGTTCAACTTCCAAGCATATCATTTTGTTACCAGGGGTATTGGAGGTAACAGCCACTCAGGTTAGAGTAGTCTGGCTACTTATTTAATTATTGATTCACAAGGCGTTAGCAGAAGATGACTCAAACACCCGATAATACCAAGAAAACACCCAGTGCCCTGATGCTTCCTGACGCAGAAGGTTATTTCGGCCCCTATGGCGGTCAGGCCGTTCCCCCGCATTTGAAAGCCATCATGGATGATATTGCCCAGGCTTATCTGAAGATCCGTGAGACCGAAGACTATCAGCACGAACTGACCGAACTCTACCAGCATTACGTAGGTCGCCCCAGCCCCATTTATTTTGCCAAACGCCTGACCGAAGCCTGCGGCGGCGCCAAGATTTATCTTAAGCGTGAAGACCTCAACCACACAGGCGCGCACAAGATCAACCACGCTCTGGGCGAGGCCCTACTGGCCAAGCACATGGGTAAAACCAAGGTACTGGCAGAAACCGGTGCCGGTCAGCACGGGGTTGCCATGGCCACCGCCTGTGCCCTCGTCGGCCTGCCCTGCGAAATCCATATGGGGGCCGTCGATATTGCCAAGGAACACCCCAACGTCACCAAGATGAAAATCCTGGGTGCCAAGTTGATCAGCGTGGAAAGCGGCACCAAGACCCTGAAGGATGCCGTGGATAGTGCTTTTGAAGAGTACATGAAAGACCCGGACAACTTCTTTTATGCCATCGGCTCGGTGGTCGGCCCCCACCCCTTCCCCATGATGGTTCGTGATTTCCAGTCCATCATCGGTCGTGAAGCCCGCCAGCAATTCCCGGAAATGACCGGCCAGTTGCCCGATTACGTTGTTGCTTGCGTCGGTGGCGGCTCCAACGCCATGGGTATCTTCTCCGGTTTTCTGGATGAAGAGGCGGTCAAACTGGTGGGTGTCGAGCCTTCCGGCCATGGCCTGGGCAAGGGTGAGCATGCCGCTACCCTCTCCTACGGCAAGCCTGGCACCATGCATGGCTTCCACTCCTATATGCTGCAGGACACGGAAGGTGAACCCGATCCGGTTTACTCGATCGCCTCGGGACTCGACTACCCCTCCGTCGGGCCTCACCACAGTTACCTGAAGGATCTGGGCCGCGCCGAATACCATGCCATTGATGATAAAGGCTGTCTGGATGCCTTTATGAAGCTGTCTCAGCTGGAAGGTATTATCCCGGCTCTGGAGTCTGCTCATGCGCTGGCCTGGGCCATGCAGGAAGCCAAGCAACTGGGTCCACAAACCAGTATACTGATTAATATGTCAGGCCGCGGCGACAAGGATGCCGACTTTGTGGCTGAAAAACTAAACCTCTGACCACTCGGCCAGGCCTCTGCTTGCTGTTCTGGATCAAGGTAATTTTATCTAGCCTGGTTTTAAAATGGGCGTAGAATACACCTTACTCGGGTCCAGACAGCAAACGTCTTCAAGGCGGAGAACATGAATGAATAAGTCGCTTGCAAACGCCTCTATCCAAACCAAAGTCAATGCAGCCTTGCTGGGTGTTTTGCTCGTGGTCATGATCGCCTCCATGGTATTCACTGTTCGCAGTGAACGGGCCATGGTGGAAGAGACCATGGAACAAAATGTTTCCGACATGGCCGATTCCTATCTGGATACCCTGAACATCATGATGCTGACGGGCACCCTGGCCCAGTTCCGGGAAGTCCATCGCGAGAAGGTGCTCAGCCAACCCGGTATTACCGAAGCCCGTGTACTCCGGGCAGAGCAGGTTCGCAAACTCTTTGGGCCTGGTGCAGATATCGATCAACCCCAGGACCAACTGGATGAACGCGCGCTTCAGGGTGAGGCCATACGCGAAATCCGCGATACGCCCGAAGGCCGTATTCTGACTGTTCTCCAGCCTGTCTATAACCAGACGGATTACCGTGGCACCAACTGCATGAACTGCCACCTGGGCGAAGAAGGCCAGCAATTGGGTGCCATTCGCCTTAGCTACTCCCTGGCCGAACTGGATAGCCAGATCAACACCAACCTGCTGCAATTGGGTGGCATCCAGACCCTGCTGTTTATCGGTGGCCTGGTGCTCATTTCCTATCTCCTTTACCGCCTGATCATTCGCCCCTTGCAAAGAGTCACTTCGGCCATGCAACAGGTGGAAAATAACTCGGATCTGACGGTGCGCCTGAAGACCATCAAAAGCCAGGACGAAATCGGGGTTCTGGCAGCGACCTTCAACAATATGCTGGAACGCTTTGCTGCCAGCTTGCGCCAGGTGGCCTCCACCACCCGCACCCTGAAATCTTCAGCCCATACCATCTCTACCGTGGCAGAAGAAACCGTCAATGCGGTCAGTGCCCAGCACAGTGAAACCGAACAGATGGCCAGTTCCATGGAACAGATGCAGGCCAGTGCCCACGAAACCCGTGAACATGCTGTACGTACTGCCGAAGCTTCCAGCCAGGCTGATCAGGAAGCCAGCTCCAGCCGCAGCATTACCGATACCTCCATTGCCGGTATTCATGAACTGACCGATCACCTCAACAAGGCTTCAGAAGTCATCCAGGCGCTGGATCAATACAGTGACGACGTTGGTAAGGTACTGGAAATCATCACTGGCATTGCCGAACAGACCAACCTTCTCGCCTTAAACGCCGCCATTGAAGCAGCCCGTGCCGGTGAAAGTGGACGGGGTTTTGCCGTGGTTGCCGATGAAGTCCGCTCGCTGGCCAACCGTACTCATGAAGCCACCCAGGAAGTCAGACGCACCATTGACCGCCTCCAGGAAGAAGCCAAGGGTGCTGTTGCCATGATGGAAACAGCCCGCGAGGGAGCTCAAAAAAGCGTCTCCGATGTAGAGAAGGTCGGGGACTCCCTGATTACCATTGCCGACGCGGTGAATAACATCAGCAACCTGAATGCCCAGATGGCCAATGCTGCCAATGAGCAGCAGGAAGTGGCCGGCCGGGTTAACAGCCAGGTTTCTCATATTGGCACCATTGCCCAACAAACCTCGGCCGATGCTCGCAAATCATCGCAAGTCAGTGATGATCTGGTAAAATTGGCCGATCATCTGGAACAACTGGTCGAGGATTTCAAACTCGATTAATTGACCCTGATCACTGGCATCCGGACAAGAAGCAACAATTCAGCAAGGCAGTCTGCAAAGACTGCCTTTTTACGGTGATAAAATGTGCATTTATTGTCACTAAGCCTATAATTTTTCTTTTATTCAACTTAGACTAGCAAGTCAAGTGAAGCTGTTACCTAGGGAAAAGCCCATGCTTGAAAAAGATGTTGTCTTGGTAGTTGATGACTCAGCAACAGCCCGTACAGCCATTACCAGCGTCCTGCGAGACCGCCTCTACTGCAAAGAAATCCTGGAAGCCAATGATGGCAAAGAAGCCTTGCAGCTACTGAACCAGCATCCTGAAATTGACTGGATTTTTTGTGATTGGGAAATGCCGGTCATGGCTGGCGATGAACTTCTGGCTGCCGTTCGTGAAAACCCCCAGACTGCCCACCTGCCTTTTATCATGATCACCTCCAAGGGCGACCGCGACTCGCTGGTAACAGCTGTTCAACTGGGAGTGACCTCTTTTGTGGTCAAACCCTTTACCGCCAAAAAACTGGTGGAAAAGGTCTTCCTGGCGCGAGGCCGGATGGAAAGGCGCAACGCCGAGCGCATCAAAGCCTCCCAGGGCCAAAAGGCTGAAATGAAGTTTGGCACTGAAACCAGTGTGGATGGCGATCTGATCGATATCTCCCTGTCCGGCATGCTGATCCTCTGTGAGCATGAACCTGTACGTGGAATAACTGTCTTTGACAAGCTGCAAGTCAAGGTTTTACATCCGAGCACCCAACAGGAACTCATCCTCCCCTGCCAGGTAATTCGTCTCGAAGCTGATCCCACGCATCCCTCCAGAGTTGAACAAATCCGCGTGGCGACACGTTTTCAACCCATGCCGGCGGAAACCCGCACCCTGTTGGTTGACTACATTGAAGCAACACGTCGCCTCAGCAATAAAAACGAATAAAAAAATCCCCCGAAGGCCATGACCTCCGGGGGATTTTTTCAGCTCGTCAGCATCTTAGTCGACAAAAGCCCTTTCAATCACATAGTCACCGGGATCACCCATTCGCGGCGAAATATTGAATCCTCGGTCGTCCAGCATCTTGCTGATATCCTTGAGCATATTGGGGCTACCGCAAATCATCGCGCGATCGGTTTGCGGATTCAGTTCCGGCAGGCCCAAATCCTGGGCCAGTTGGCCGCTGGCAGCCAGGTCGGTAATCCGCCCGCGATGAACAAAATCTTCCCGAGTGACGCAGGGATAGTAGATAAACTTCTTCTGGATTTCTTCACTCAGGTATTCATGCTTGGGCAGTTCCTGAGTTAAAAAGCTCTCATAGGCCAGATCCTTCTTGTAACGCACCCCGTGCAGAAGAATGACCTTCTCGAAGCGTTCATAGGTCTCCGGGTCTTGAATCACACTCAAGAAAGGCGCCAGACCGGTGCCAGTGCTGAACAGGTAGAGATTCTTGCCGGGCAGAAGATCGTCCAGCACCAGAGTACCGGTTGGCTTCTTGCTGATCATGATCTCATCACCCTGCTGAAGGTGCTGCAAACGAGAGGTCAGAGGGCCATCGGGTACCTTGATGCTGAAGAATTCCAGCTGCTCTTCATAATTGGGGCTGGCAATGCTGTAGGCCCGCATCAGAGGCTTGCCTTCCACCTGCAGACCAATCATCACAAACTGGCCATTTTTGAAACGCAGACCATCACTACGGGTCGTGGTAAAGCTGAACAGGCTCTCTGTCCAGTGGTGAACCCCGGTGACTTCTTCAGCATAAAACTTGCTCATTGAGTAACCTCTCGACGCTTAGCCTAGTAATTTAATCGGGTATTCTAGGGCTTTTGCATCCCGAGGTTAAATCTTTTGTTTTTATACCCTTATTCTATAAAAAGTTATTTTGATAGAACATCACTCCGGTTTTCGGGCCAGCAGAATCGCCCTTTTGGGTGCCGGGTAGCCTTCACGGGTTAAGTTGGGGTCTTGCGGGTCAAGAAAATCACTAAGCGACTGAAAGGTCATCCAGTCGGTGCTGCGCTGCTCAGCCGTAGAAGTCTGATTGATATCGACACAGCGCACCTCGGCAAAACCCAGGCGCTCCAGCCAAAGCGTGAGGCAAGCCACTGACGGCAGGAACCAGACATTGCCCATGGCGGCATAGCGTCCTCTGGGGAGCAAACAGGTTTGCTCATCTCCGTCCACGACCAGGGTTTCCAAGACCAACTCACCACCCGGACGCAAGGCTGACTTGAGTTCTGCCAGATGATCCAGTGGTGAACGCCGGTGATAAAGTACCCCCATGGACAGGAGGGTATCAAAGGCTTCCAGATCAGCAGGCAGGGCTTCAATTCCCAGAGGCAAATGCTGCACTTGGGGCAGGCCTTCACGGCCCAGCAGTTTTTTGACAGCAGCAAACTGGGCAAAGAAACGTGGTGAAGGATCGATACAGAGGGTCCATTCAGCACCCTCCCCGGCAATTCGCCAGGCGTGGTAGCCACTGCCACCGCCAACATCCAGCACCCGACGACCACGCAGAGGCCCAAGGTGAGGCAGGAGCCGATCCCATTTGTAATCCGAGCGCCATTCGGTATCGATGTAGGTGCCCTGCAGATCAAAAGGCCCCTTGCGCCAGGGCATCAGATTGCGCAGCAGGCCGGTGACCTGTTTTTTCTGATTTGCACTCAGTGGCTGCCCATCGGGCTGGATTCCCTGATCTGCGGTTATTGCGGCCGTTTGCAGGTTAAAATCTGCACTTTCTATCTCTGGCAGCTGGCGAATACGCTGCCACCAGCCGTGAAACTCGGGATGCCGCTGGCGATCCAGGGCTTCAGCCAGTTGGCCCGGTAAAAGAGCCAACCAGGTATGCAGCTGCGGGTGTTCGCGCCCATAGTGGGCCATCAGCTGATAAACATCGGAAAAATCCGGCTGCTTCATGCCTCGCCTCCCTTGATGGCCAGAAAGGATGTGAAATTCAGGTACTGAAACCACTGGGTGGCAAAATCAAAACCAGCTTTTTCCAAGCGCTCCAGATGGGTAGAGGCCAGCTCTGTTCTCAGCACATCCTCCAGGGCTGTGCGCTTCTGGCTAATTTCCATGTCGGAATAGCCATTGGCACGCTTGAAGTCATGGTGAAGCTCGTAGAGCAATTGGGATTGACGCGAGTCCTCAAAGTGAATTTTTTCACTCAGCAGCAAAGCCCCTCCCGGACGCAGCGCCGCAAAGAGCCGATCCAATAGAGGCTGACGATCCGCCAAGGGCAAAAACTGCAGGGTGAAGTTGATCAGAATGAGATCACAGGGTTGGTAATCGAGTGTGCGAATATCCGCACACTGAATTTCCACCTCACGCTGGGGCAACTCCTGATCCAGTAATTGTCGGCAACGCTCGTTCATGGCTTCGGAGGTATCCACGGCATGAATCTGCACCCGCTCCAGGTGGTCCAGCTGCTGGGCGACACTCAGGGTAGAAGCACCCAGGGAGGCTCCCAGGTCATAGATGCGTCCCCCTTCAGGAACATAACGGCGGGCAATCACCCCGGCCATGCCCAGAATTTGCGAATATCCCGGCACGGAACGTTTAATCATGTCCGGGAAGACACGGGCTACCTCTTCATCAAATGAAAAGCTGGCCAGTTCATCCTGGGGATGAGCAAAAAGGGCATCACGGCGAACCCGTTTTTTTGAAGTGGTCATGGCTTTATTTAACTGCTTGATAAACTGTGAATTTTCCTGTTTCTGCACGGCGTTTAAAGCCGCCGAAAGCCGCATCCAGAAGATCCGGATAGGGTAAAAAGCGATTGGCTACCAACCACAGCTGGCCACCGGGTTTCAGGTGTTGCGGGGCCTCTCTGATCAGTCGGCTGGCCAACTCATAGTCTGTTCCCCGACCGGTGTGAAAAGGCGGGTTGGTGATAATCAGATCCACCGGCTTGCTCAAGTCCAGTCCGGTAAAGATATCGGCGGCCTGAACCTCTGCCTTGAGTTGATTAAGTTCCAGCGTCTGACGTGTGGCTTGCAAGGCCAGACCGCTGACATCACAGGCAGTCAGCTCCAGCTCACTGCCCTGATGCAGCATCCAGGCTCCCAGCAGGCCGCCTCCTGCGCCGATGTCCAGCAAGCGCCCCTGCTGGGGTAGCTCCTGCCAGGACTCGCGCAGGGCAGCGATCAGCAACAGGGAGCCCTCATCCACCCGGCCATGGCTGAAAACACCGGGCAGGCTGCACAACTGCAGTTGATCCGGGCCACTGATCACTTCATGAGAAGGTTCCAGCGGCAGGCTCAGGGAAGCATCCTTGTGTAGATAATAAAGTGAACAACGGCGAGCCGAATCCACCTTGTGCAGCTGAAATCCCGCCTTCTCCAACGCCTTGGCCGCTGCCTTGATGCCGCCCTTGTTATCGCCTAGCAGATAAAGGCCTTCACCGACCCTGGGCATCAACTCCTGCAGCCACCAGTAGCCCTCCTCCTTGGCCTTAGGCCAGAAGAGAAGGCTGCGGCCATCCAGGTGTTCCGGTTGCCGGTCACTGACAAAAAATGGGGTCCAGCCCGCCTGACTGGCCGGATTCAACTGACGGTAATCTGCTGACCAGAGACGTTTTTTCAGCCCTGCCGTTGCAGGCGTGAGCGCTGCCAAACGAAAATCCCCGGGCGGGGCAACCAGGTTCAGAGGCTGATCCTGCCAGTCTGGCAGATGACGCAGGATAACTTCATCCAAGGGGCTGCTGGAGGTGGCAGACGACATAACTCAACTTCTCAGAGGGTGAATTTCAAGGCTGCTAAAGATAGAGGTTTTATGCCAGCTTGACCAGCCGCTTTATGGCACAGCAATTGCAATTAATTGCAGGCTCACTCACTTGCCACTTCGGCAAGGTGTTCACAACTGAAGGTAGACAAGATGTCCGAATATAAAACACTGCTTCTCGCAACTGACTTTTCCGAAGGCTCCAAAAATGCCGTTGATCAGGCGATCCGTCTGGCAAAAATGAGCGGAGCCCGCCTGCATCTGCTGCATATTATCACTGAACTGGCTGACAAGCGTCGTCGCCGCATCCCTGCTGATGTCATCGATGTCTTTATCCGTGAAATCAACCAGCACGCCGAAGAAGACATGGAAACCTTCAAGCAGAAGTATTTTGCTCCAGCAATTGCTGAAGGCCTGGAAATCACCACTGAAATCCTGGTCGGCAGTGGCTATCAGGATATCCTGGAAGCAGCCGAAAAAATCCCTGCTGACATGATCATCATGGGCGTTCACAGCCGTTCTGGCCTGGAACGCGCACTGGTGGGCTCCATGGCTGAGCGGGTAGTCAGCCACTCCAGCATTCCCGTGCTGACAGTGCGTGACTGAAGCATAAAAAAACCCTGCCTGTTTCCAGGCAGGGTCCAAACACCTTCGGCAAGGAGTTTTTAACTGTTTTCCTGGCTCGCCTCAGCAGGTGCGGAAGACTTGCCAGTCAGTAGCTGCCAAACCAGAATCAGAGCAGCCAGTGCCAGGCCACCCAGGTCGGTCATCCAGCCACCGGCAATCATGGCCAGTGCAGCGACCAGCAGCAGACCTCGCTGAATCAGGTTGACCCTTGCGTTCAAGAACCAGCCCTGAACGGCAGCGGCGAGCAGATAGATACCGATACCGGCAGTAATGGCCACGCGCAGGATCTGATCCCAGCTACCGTCCATCAGCAGTGCAGGACTGTAGAAGAACATGAAGGGCACGATAAAGGCTGCCAGACCGAACTTGAAGGAGGTCATGGCTGTTCTCAGAGGGTCAGTACCCGAGATGGCCGAAGCCGCATAGCCAGCCAAGGCCACCGGTGGAGTAATTGCAGACAGAACCGCGTAGTAGAACACGAAGAAGTGAGCAACCAGCGGTGGAATGCCAATCTGCTGCAGACCGGGTGCCACCACGGAAGCTGCTACGGCATAGGCCGCAGTGGTCGGCATACCCATGCCCAGCAGAATGCTGATACACATGGCAAAGAAGAGCGCCAGCAGATGACTGGCATCAGCAATGTTCAGCAGCATGGAGGCAAAGCGAGCGCCCACACCGGTCAAGCTGATCACGCCCACGATAATACCGGCACAGGCACAGACGGCAATCAGGGGAATCGCCATGCGCGCACCCAGAGACAGGGCTTCCAGCAGCTGTTTTGGCCCCATACGGAAAGGCGTCAACCAGGACACCACGGCCGCACTCAGCATGGCCAGAGTACCGGCACGAATCACCGAGTAACCCATAAACAGGGTGGAGATCAGAATAATAATCGGCAGGAACAGATAGATCTGGCGCACCATCTTGCCGAACTGAGGCAGCTGGTCACGCGAAAGACCGGACATGCCTTCACGACGCGCTTCCAGATCAACCATCAGGTAGATGGACAGGAAGTAGAGAGCCGCAGGCAACAGGGCTGCAATAGCAATCTCGGTGTAGGGAATGCCAGTAATCTCGGCCATGATGAAGGCACCCGCCCCCATGATGGGAGGCACGATCTGACCACCGGTCGAAGCAGCCGCTTCGATACCGCCCGCACTGCGGGGGTGATAACCCACTTTCTTCATCAGAGGAATGGTCAGACTACCCGTCGCAACCACGTTACCGGCAGAAGTACCGTTGATCATGCCCATCAGGCCGGATGCAAAAACAGCGACCTTGGCAGGGCCACCCCGTGTACGACCAGCGGCAGCAAAAGCGAAATTAACAAAGTAATCACCCACGCGCGAAGCCTGCAAGAAGGCCGCGAAGGTGATGAAAAGAATGATATAGGTTGAGGAAACCGCAGTGGTTGGCCCCAGAATGCCGTTATCGGTGTAGATATAGGTAAAGAAGCGATCCATATCATAGCCGCGGTGTTCGAGGATACCGGGCAGATAAGGACCGGCAAAAGCATAAATCAGGAAGACCGCAGTAATCACCAGAAGCGCCATCCCCGCCACACGACGAGTCAGCTCCATGATCAGAATCACCCCGGCGAAAGCCACCAGGAAATCGGTATTACTGACCATGGGTGTGCCTGCAGCCAAACGCCAGCGACCCAGCACAAACAGCAGATAGGCGGCCACGACAACAGCAGCCACCATCAGCAGCCAGTCGGCCCAGTGGATATCACGGTTATTGCCTTCTTTCCAGATCCAGCTACTGACGATAGCGATCACGGTTCCAGCAGCCAGGGTCCAGGCAGCCAGGGGTAAGACAGCGATTCCATCTCCCAGGGGTAAATCGGGAGGCAGCATCTGGCCGTAGGCTTCCCGCGCGATCCAGGCGTAAACCATGCCCAGAGCGGCTTGCAGCATTAACAGACCGGCAGGAATAAACACCAGCCATTGCAGGGGAGAAATAGGGGACTTCTCGCGATTTCTGTCGAGAGTAAAAGCCGCAATCAGGGCAAAACCAACCAACAAGCCACCCGCAACGTGAAGAATACGAAAGGCCCAGGTTTCAATGGGTTCAATGTTCAGTGCATAGAGGTGCAGCAGGGTATAGAAAACACAGGCAGCAAAGATCACCTTGCCCACCATACCGGTCAGATCCCGCTCGTTGTGACCCAGCGGAATATCGGATACCCCTTCGGCACCGATTTTATCTGAGGCTTCAGCTTCTGCAGCTGCAGGAGATTTATCGGTCATCGTCAGAAATTCACATTTTTCGTGTTAAAGAGCCTCTGATTAACGTTACGTGGCCAGCAGAACCCGCGCAGTCGTTAATCAGAGGTTTCTTAAAACGCCGGCCCGAGGGCCAGCGTCAGCTTTACTTACTCAAAGCCTAGAATCAGTCCTGCAGATTGTCAGGAATGTCTACGCCATTTTCTTCAAACCAGCGAGCTGCGCCTTCGTGCCACTGTACAATAGTGTTGTACTGGGCGTTCTCAGGCAGGGTTTCCTTGGCTGCACCGTGGATCTGCAGCATGCGCTCGTGGTTTTCCATAACGGCTTCAGTGACTTGGTAAACCAGAGAAGCAGGCATGTCCTTGTGAGTGATGGCAAAGTTCCACAGAGACAGAGCAGGAATATCTTCATCAACAGAAGAATAAACGCTGGCAGGAATCACACCCTGGCTCAGTTCTGGGTAATCCGCAGAAATCTGGGCGATGTCTTCGTTGGAGTAGGAGAAGATGTTCACGTCAGCCTGGGCTTCCAGCTGGCTGAAAGCAGAAACCGGCATACCGGCAGCAAAAGCGAAGGCATCAATCAGGCCATCCTGCAGCTGACCGGCCAGATCGGAAGCACCGCCATTGGTGGTGGTCACATCCAGACCCAGTTTTTCAAACAGCTGAGGGTGGTACATATCCGCAGTACCGCCGGCAGGGCCTACACCAACGGTCTTGCCGTCGAGGTCGGAAACCGAATCGATACCGGAATCAGCCAGAGCGATGATCTGCAGAGTTGTCTGGTACATGGGGAAAACAGCACGTACGTCTTCGTGCATCATGCCAGGAGCCAGTTCACTCTTGCCTTGCAGAGCCTGAACCAGAGGACCGGTTGTTACCATACCGAAGTCATGCTCGCCCATCTGTACCAGGGTGGCGTTCTGTACAGGACCGCCAGTTACTTCTGCGCCTGCAGAAATACCCAGCTCTTCACCAACCAGGTTGGCCCAGCCGGAACCGTAGATGTAATAGGTGCCGCCCTGACTGGCAGTACCAACTGTAATGCTGTTGGGCCAATCGCTGCGGTGATCATCTGCCAGAGCGGCCGTGGACATCAGTGCTGCGGTGCAAGTCGCAACAAGCAGTTTTCCAGTGTTAAAACGCATAGGGGGATTTCTCCTGATTATCTTTTTTCTAGGATTTTTCTTTCGTCGATTGCTAAATAGCGCCTTCTAGAATTGCAAGGCCCATGCCAAGCGTAAAAATGCCCCAGATACTGGATTCGCGGCCCTGAAGGCCGCATTAGGTGTGCGGATATCCGCACAGATGGAAAAATCGGCAGGCGAACTTCCGCCACCGGCTTGCAGGCATAAAAAAAGCACCCGCAAAAGGGTGCTTAGTGATCAGAGGTAAAAGCGGGTTACTGGCTGGGATGGGCTTCAACTTTGGCCAGTGCCACTTCCAGTGCCTCCTTGAGTCGCTCTTCCATCTGCAGAATTTCCACCTCGGACATATAAAAGGTGGTATCGACATCAAAGCGCACATAGAAAGCAGGCAGTTGATTCAGAGTCAGGCAGATAACATCCTCGACAAAATCCTGATCCTTGCCATCCAGGCGCTTTTCTCGTGACAGCAGGGATTTCAGGGCCGTTTCATAGTAGTTATGCACATTCTCCGTCACCATAGGCTCACCTATTTTGCTCGGTAAATGATACCCGGACGACACTGCACCATTTCATACTTGTCAGGCATGTTGGACAAGGCCTCGGACGCCCCCAGGAACAGATAACCGCCCGGTTTGAGAGTGGCGTGAATCCGTTTGAGAATATCCTTCTTCAGATCCGCCGAAAAATAGATAAGCACATTGCGGCAGAAGACCACATCAAACCGGCCCAGCATTGTGTAGCTGTGCAGCAGGTTCATCATGCGAAATTCCACGCGCCGCTGAATATTGGGATTGACCTTCCAGCGCCCCTCGCCGGTCTGGGTAAAGTGCTTGGTCAGCCTCTCCTGGGAAAGACCCCGCCCGATCGCCAGCATCTCGTAGGTACCCGAACGCGCCTTACTCAGTGCCGAAGCGGAAATATCCGTGCCCAGAATTTTTTCACCCATGCGAAAAGCACTTGGATTCTTCTTCTTGAATTCTTCCAGCACCATGGAGATGGAATAGGGCTCCTGCCCGGTGGAAGCGGCCGCTGACCAGATTTTCAAGGGTTCACGCGACTGGTTGGCAGCCAATTCGGGCAAGACTTTCTGTTCCAGAATATTGAAAGGATGCACGTCCCGAAACCAGAGGGTTTCATTGGTCGTCATGGCATCGACGACGGCTTCTTTCAGACCCGAGCGGGGATTGCGCTGCATGGCGCGCATCAGATCGGTCAGACTGGCAAGATTCTGCTGCGCCATGATCTTGTTCAGACGGCTGGTCACCAGGTACTGCTTGTTATCACCCAGCAATATCCCACAGGCCTCCTGCAAAAAATTGCGGAAGGCCTCGAACTCCTGAGGGCTTAAGGTTTTAGTGACAGACATCCATACCACCCTTGACCAGCAAATGACTAACCATAATAGTAACTCAAATGACTAAAAGCTACGATTTGCATCACACTTTCTCGCCTGCTACTGCCTGAATCTGGCCGATCACCACGCGGGCCAGCTCATCGGCATCGTATTTGGGCAAGAAGAAGTTGGCACCCACTTTCTTGACCATCGCCTCATTGAAAATACCACTCAGGGAGGAATGCAGCAGCACCGGCAGGTTTGCCAGGCGTGGGTCCTCCTTGATACGGCGCGTCAGGGTATAGCCGTCCATTTCCGGCATTTCGATATCGGAAATAATCATCAACAGCTCATCCTGAACCCGCTTGCCTTCATCCGCCAGGCGGTTCAGATATTCCAAAGCTTCCTTACCATTGGTCAAACTGGTGTAGCCGATCCCTGTTTCCTTCAGGTTTCTTTCCACCTGATGCCGCGCCACACTGGAATCATCCACCAGCAGCAGATGGTAATTGCCCGCTATCGCCTTGACCTCGTCCGTCAGAATGTGATCAGAAACGCCCTGGGCAAAGGGATCAACACTGGCGATGATTTTTTCCACATCGACAATTTCAATCAGCTGGTTATCCATCTGGGTCACCGCTGTCAGAAAGCTGTCTTTACCACTACCACGGGGTGGTGGATGCACGGCCTCCCAATCAATATTGACGATCCTGTCGACTTCGCGAACCAGGAACCCCTGGGTGCGGCGGTTGTACTCCGTTACTATGACAAAATGCTTTTCCGGGTTTTGCATGGCTGGCTGACGTATGGCCATACCCAGATCAACGATGGAAACAGCTCCGTCGCGAACATGCGCAACCCCACGCACATGCGGCGTGTGATGGGGCAGATTCGTCAGGCGTGGACAGGGTATAATCTCCTTGACCTTGAACACATTAATGCCATACAGCTGCCGGCCATTCAGGCGAAAAAGCAGCAATTCCATACGGTTGCCGCCAGCAACCTTGTTGCGGTCGGCCAGCTTGCCTGCGGAAGTGGTCATAGGCACTCTTCTTTAACAGTAAGGATCGTTATTACACAAACTAATCCAGAGTATAAACTGCAAGCGCCCAGATTTCTAAAAACCTTGAAAAGTTGACTGACCATGTTGATCAAAAGCCATCCGGCGGCGAACAAGAAACCCCTAAAAACCGGCTCCTGGCCTCTCCTTCTGGCCTTTTTCCTCAGCCTGATGGCCACTACAGCCGCTGCAACCCCCTATCAGGACCTGGACGCCCTCCAGGAAGAAGCACGCACCTGGATCAACAGCCAGTTGGATCAGGAAAGCGCCAGCCACCAAATCCAGTTCAACACCCTGGATTCCAGCCTGAGGCTGCAGAACTGCCCGGCCCCGCTGGATTTTGAACTCCACAGCAATCAGGAGCTGCGCGGACGCACCCCCATTAAAGTCATTTGCGATCAGGCCAATTGGTTTATCTACATCACCGCCGATATTCAGGTAATGGCCCAGGTAGTCGTTGCTGCCAACCATCTGGCGCGCGGCTCCCTGGTGACTGGCCCCCAGATTCGCTTGGAAGAAAGAGACATCTCCCGCCTGAGATACGACTACTTTACCGACCCCCAGGCGGTGATCGGCATGGAGGTCAAGCGGCGCATCCAGGCAGGCAGCATCCTGACAGGCCGCCAGTTGAACATCACCCAGGCCGTCAATGCCGGGGATGAAGTCATCATCCAGGCGCGCAGTAGCTCGCTGACCATCCGGATTACCGGCGAAGCGCTGGAAGGCGGGCGCATTGGTGACCAGATCCGGGTGCGCAATCTTCAGTCAGGACGCATAATTCGTGCTAGAATCCTTGCCAGAGGGCTGGTTGAAGTTGCTCTTTAGGCTTTACGTAACTTTTTGCCGAATTTCGTGTAAAAAAATCTAAAGTTTTTTCCCGCTGCGCCGAAACCCTTAGTAACAGGCATCATGATTAACTAACGGGATATGCAATTATGGCTATCGAACTCAATGGAATCAGCAATAACCTCAACCCGCGGGTTAGAGGTAGTGATCAGGGTTCGGCAAAAGACAGCGCAGCCACTACTACCAAGGCTGAAACGCCAGCCGCTGCCGAAGATCGTGTCCAGCTGAGCAGTCACGCCCAAAACCTCTACAAGGCTGAAGGTGACGACTCTTTTGATTCCAGCAAGGTCGCAGCCCTGCGCCAGCAGATTGAAGAAGGCAGCTACTCTGTAGACTACCAGAAACTGGCCGGTAAGCTGATCGATCTGGAATCCCAGCTCTAAAAGGCTCCCTTGATACAGCAAAACGCTTTTGAACCCCTGCAGGAAACTGCAGCGGGTTCTTTTGTCGTCTCTGCTGATCGGCTACACTGCGGTTAATTAGCGACTAATCAGGAAGGTTCAAGCGTGCCCCAGACCCCGGCCCAGACATTCAAAGACCTGCTGCTGACAGCAATCGGTCATCTCAAGCAGCTACTGCAACTGGTTGAAGAAGAGCACCAGCTACTCAAGGGTGCCCAGGATTCACCAGAAGAGCTGGAGAGAGTCACTGCAGAAAAGACCCGCCTGCTGCAAAACGTGCAGAAGGATGTGGATGCACGCAAAGCCTTTCTGGAAGAACAGCAACTGAGTGCCGACGTCCAGGGACTGGAAGCCTTCTTTGCCAGCCTGCCTGAAGGCAATGCCAAGGCCCTGCGCCAGGGCTGGAACCAACTGGTAACCCTGCTGGAAAAAGTGCATCAGCAAAATAACGTTAATGGTCGCCTGATCAACCGCGCCATGCAGCACTTTGATATTCTGCTCAATACCCTGCAATCCACCCAGGGCAAGGTTAAGGTCTACCACCCTTCCGGTGGCGCCGGAGATCTCAACATCCCCCGCAACCTGGGCAAAGCCTGAAGGACGGAGGTTCACTATGGCCAAAGATGCATCCCATCTGGTAACCGATCCTTCCGAAATTGCCAGCCTGCTCAGTTCCCTGCATCGCCAGCATGCCTCGGTCACGATCAATTTTCACGGCCGCAGCCAGCATTACGCCAGTATGCTGGTCGAAGTAGACAGAGACCAGAAGGTCTTTTATCTGGATGAATTCAATCCCCCCAGCGGCCACAAACTGGCCCTGGCCGGAGAAAGCTTTGGCGTACGAGCTAACACCCAGGGGCTCTCCATTTTCTTCAGTCAATGCCAGGCAATCAGTGTTCTGGAAGACGAAAAAGGCCTGGTCTACAAGGTCGCCTTCCCCACTGCCGTACAACACAACCAGAAACGTGAAGCCTATCGCGCCCGTGTACTGGCTTCCATGCAGGCCCCCATCACCCTGCTGGCCTATGAAAGAGGCAAACCCATCCAGGGCCGACTGGTGGACCTTTCCAACGGCGGCTGCAACCTGATCTGCGAAGAGCTGCCCGACCCGCCGCTTCGTAATATGGAAATCTTTGAAGAACTGACCCTGGATGTAAAGGACTTTGAACGCAGCATCACCGTTCCCGCTGAAATCCGCCGCATCAGCGCCGATGAAAAAAAGGAAACCGTGCACTGCGGCATCCGCTTTATCAATGTTGATGGAGCCACCCAGGCAGAAATCGACCGCCTGGTGATGTTTCTCCAGCGCGAAGCCTTGCGATTGGACTCTGGCCGAGATTAAACGTTATAATTCAGCCGCTTCGCAAGCGTGCCTCAATAGCTCAGCTGGATAGAGCGTCCCCCTCCTAAGGGGAAGGTCGCAGGTTCGAATCCTGCTTGGGGTACCACTCTTCCAGCAGCACTTCATCCGTTTCTACAGACTGAAAGCCCCCCGCTTTTTTCAAGCAACTCTGCGGCAAAAGCCTTTCAAGTTCATGCATTGGCTGGCATCCCCGGTAGCGATTCGCTAAAGTTAGATGATCCGAACATAACATTAAAAAGAAAACGAGTTCTGCTTCCATGCTGGTATGTCCTAGCCCTTCCTGCCCTGCATTTTTTATGGCCTTGTTGCCCGGGTATGAGTGATGGCTGCCTACCCCAGTGATCAGAAAACACCTGCCCGCCCGAGCCAGGCTTACAATGAGCTGCTGGAATCCATCTATGATTCAGCAACCCACCCGGAAGCCTTTGAATACTTCCTCAAAAAACTCTGTGCTTTTACTCAAAGTGGCTCGGCCAATCTGTCTACCGTTAATGTAAGTGAAGGCTGTTTTGTCGGCGGCTGGATTTACGGGTTCAAAAAAGAGGATCTGGCCCTCTACATGGAAGAAAACCTGATCAATCAGGACCCCATCGCCCAAAAAATCATGAGCTCACCGCCTGGTCAGTTTATTGCCATAAGAAAAATCATTGATTGGGAGAGTTTCAAACAGGAGACTATCTACAAGCGGTGGGTCGAACCCCAGGATATTATCGACTCAGCGGGCTGCATGATCAAAAGCGAGGGCAGCATCCAGACCACCCTGTTTATTCAAAGAAAGACCGCTCAGGGCCCCTTTACCGATGAGGAGGTTCACTTCCTCAATTCCCTGGTCCCTCACATCCAGCGATCCGTTAGCCTTTACTTGCGACTGGCCGCGAAGGACATGGCCAACCAGACGCTTCCCAACGTGCTTGATGCCCTGGCCACCCCCACGATCCTGCTCGACTCCCGAGGACTGGTAAAACACGTGAATACCACCGCCCAAGCCTTCATGACGCAACGCGGCTGGATCAGTATAGAAAACAACCTGCTGACTTCCAGTGTGAAGGAACTGCGCAACCGCTTTAATTCCTTTTTAATGACCAACGCCGCCTACATTCATGCTGAACAGGGAAGTGGGCAATCGGTGATTCATACTCAGGTCGGGGGTGAACACCTGGCTTTCTGTATGCAGCAGGTGGATGCCGCCCCAGGTTCGGGCACCAACGGAGGAGCCCTGCTATTTATTCACCACCAAGAACAGTGGATTGATGAGAGAAAGGTGCCGGTTATTGCCGAACTTTTTCATCTAACACCGGCAGAAGCCAGGGTCGCCCTCTTGCTCGCACAAGGCATGAGCATTGAAGCCATCGCCAATTATCTACAACGCCAGAACACCACCGTGAGAACTCAGCTCAAAAGCGTCTTCTCAAAAACCGGCACCAACTCCCAGGGACAACTGGTATCCCTGTTACTGACCAGCCCCGTCTTTTTGACCTGATCCACCTCTGGCACATCAAAACGGCTGCACCCAACTTGGATGCAGCCACTGAAGGATTCGGTTAGTTAGTTTCTATCCAAACCCCCAAGCCCTTGCCATTAAGAGAATCAGCCTGACCTTCCGGCGTACTAGCCTCTATGAGGATATTGGCGCCACTGGGCAACCTTTCAATTGGCGTAAGAATAAAGCTCCAGCTATCGCCATGATCATCGGTTTCCGTGTAGTAAAGCCGACCATTGGTAACCTTCCAGGTGATCGAATTGTAATCGCCACCAATGAAATTAACTATGCCTCGATCATCATCATAAAAACTGAGATTCCATTTTGGTAAATCAAAAGCCTCTAAACTAAAACTCTTTACACTGATATCCGCCTCGGTAAAGAGCGTACCGATGGTTAGCTCCTGGCTGCCTTTGTCATAGAAGATGCTGCCTTCACTTTCAGCCGAGAGATCCACAGTGATTTTATTGCCTGCTGCCCAGGAGATGTCGTCACCCAAGGTGCCCAGACCCGCACCGCGAGTAAAATCCTCCTGGCCGGACGGTGAAGTCACCTCCACCAAAATATTCTCCCCAGCCGCTGTTGTTTCTATGGGCGTGAGGGTAAAGGTCCAGGTATCACCGTAATCATCGGTTTCGGTAAAAATAATCTTGCCATCACTGATCTGCCAGCTAATGCTATTGGAATCATCGGCACTAAATTTAATACTGCCCGTGCCACCACTTCTAAAGATCAGCGTCCAGGCATCCAGATCAAACACCTTGAAATCCAGTGATTTGCCGGAGATATCCGCCTCGGTATAACCGCTTGCCAAATCCAGGGTGCGCGTGCCCTTGTCATAAAAGACACCTTCCTGATTCTCCACCTGCAGTTGCAATGTTCGCGTATGGCTTTGCAGGTGAGCGATGGCATCACTGCCATTCACCAGGCTGGTCGTCACAGAACCACTGTTATTGATCAGCGTTTCCACATCACTGGCAAAACTGCTACTGGCAAAATCAATGGATAAGCCTGCTGCGCTTTCGTGGGCCTGGTTATCAATTTTAATGCCGCCCGTATCCGGGTCACCATCAGCATCCAGGGTTTGCAGCAAGCGGGCAATATTGACCGCAGTGGTGTTATTGACATCCGTGGTTCCTGCCAGGGTCAAGGGCGACATCACCTCACCGGCTGTGACAGCAGGCAATTCCAGATCACCAATACTGAAAGTGACCGTCTCACCCGACTTATACTGGAATTCGCCCTGATCATTGGTTCTGCCGCTGAAAGAAGCGGTTGAATAAGCCAGGTTCACCACCGGACTATCAACAAAACTGCCCGTCAGCGTCTGATCACTCGTATCGGAACCGGAAGATGAACCACTACCACCATCACCGCCCAGGCAAGCCGTCAATAAAAGGGCACTTGTAGTAACCCCCAGAATTTGTGGAAATCTTCTTTTTATTCGCATGGGTCATCTCCTCAGCATTGAAATCAAGAAGGTGTCTCGACCACCAGCCTGCAACCTCGACACCCACACAGACCTGAAACTATCTGCCTCGGGCAAAGACTAGCCAGCTCAGTGACAACCCGCATGCCCCATATGGGTTAGATTGCATAAAAAATGCAGATCATCATACAAACACATAAAGCTGTATATTTATACAGCATCAATCCATCTTTTGATTTCAGTAAAAACAGCAGCAGAGACACACAAAGAAAAGCCAGTAACCGCCAGAAAACTGGCATAGCAGGCTCTTTAGCCCATAAATCACCCAACAGATGGGTAGACTTAAACCTTCAAAACATAATGACTGTATATTTATACAGCTTCAATAAACTTGCGGGAAATCAAGCAAAAGACAAGACAGCGGGGATTTGCTTGCTGGCATTAGATGGGTTTGATAGAAAGGAATAAGGATCATAAAAACCCAGCCACCACCGCAGGATGCGAGTCTTACCCTGACCCATCCCCTGGGGCGGCATCGTGAAAGCAGTAATCCAGACGTGCACACTTTGTTTGCCGGTAATGCTCAAAAGACACTAGGGAGCCTCTGATTAACGTGATGAGCGCCGGTTAGACAAGGCGAAATTGAACGAAAAAGCGGAGTTTACAGCGAGTAAATGAGCATTTTGAGGTCAATTTCAACGCAGTATAATCAAGCGCAATAGTTAATCAGAGGTTTCCTAGCAAAATCCAGAAAGACCAAAGTATTCAATGAACTGGAAGTACAGCGACGTAGATAGTAAGCAGGGCAAACAGGGGAAAACGTGCATGCACGGTTTTATAGGCAAAAAGTTACTGGGTAGGCAGGGAGTAAGTTGTTTAAAATCAGAGCTTTAAACGCTCTAGAGGCCTTTGACTGGATGCTTGATAACGAGGGGGCCTTATGAATAAAAATGTTATATTATTTAGAGAGTTTCATGCCATACATCTTAGATTTATCAAAATTAGAACTCGGTGATATTATCCTAGAATCAGGAACTACTAAGTTTAGTGGTCTGATTAAGTTTGGAACTGGGAGCAAATATTCCCACGCAATGATTTATGTCGGGAGTTCAATCATTCATGCTCTAACAGATGGCGTTTATTCTAAAAACCCTCAGAGAATTATTGTTGATGATGAAAAATGTCTTAAGGTCCTTAGAGCAAAGGATAAATTAACTGACAAGAGCAAAGCCATTATTACACAATATGCTCGAAATCTGTCTGGAAGTTTATATAACATACCTGAGGCTGGCGCTAGCTTATTGCTTAACAAAGCAAAAAAAAATGCAATTACAACAGACCAATTTTGCTCTCGCCTTGTGTCACAATCATATCTACAAGCCGGCATTTCAATTGTAAAAAACCCAGATTATTGCTCACCAGAGGATTTAAATAAGTCCCAAGCTCTCATAGAAGTTAAAGATTGCTTAAGGGAAGCAACCCAAGAAGAAGTAGATTTTTCAGAAACATCAGATCCCATTAAAGAAAACCAACGAAGAATGTTTGACTGGCTTAATAAAGCAAGGGATAGCTTCAAGAAAAAAGGAATAGTAATTCAAACAGATAATGATGTTCAAACTGCCTTGATGTCACACCCAGACCTTGATGATGAAATTTGTTCTTATATAAAAAGCAGTGAGTACCTTGAACATTTTAGCTACGATAAGGTCGTGAATCCCCATAGATATGATCTGGATTTGTTTTTGAAAAAAAGTCAAGAAACAGGTCTTGGAATTGAGTTGTTTTTTGGTGAAATTAACAAAGAACCAAATGAAATAACAAGACACTCTACCAGCCTTTTCCAAAGCGGACTAAATTCCACTCATTTAGGTCTTGAGTATCATCGCCTGCATACTGAACTCTATAAAAACCTATTATCGATGTCTAAGGATAGGCTTACAACTTTACTCCAGTTTGCTCAGCTCATTCAGCAAAGGAAGCTAGTTCAAATTTGCGAATATCAGTTAGATTACATTGCAAAAATAATATAACAAGTAAATCCAGGTGACGCCTACGGCGCACCTGATTTAGGCGTTCAGGCTGTAGAAAAACCTAAGAGGTTTCGGTTTCTGAGAATTTATCTCGCTTCTACATAAATTCTGAAGTTTTTGATGATGAAAAGTGATCCATAATTTACATAGGGTCGCCATTTTTAGTACAAAAAATGATCAACTTTATAGGCTGAGGTTTTTCTACAGCCTCGTTAGGCACTTAGAAAGAGCAGAGGTAAGAATTGGCACATTTATCAGACATGGAAGAGCTTTTACAGAATATTCCTAATCCTCAAATTTCAGATTACATGAGGGAAGCCCTACAGTGCTATAACTCAGGGGCTTACAGAGGATGCATTGTTCTTAGTTGCATTGCTCTATTTGACGACAGTGTAAACAAGCTGGCTGATATCAGAGGCTTCAATAAGAAAGCGAAGGAAATACATGATGAGGTTGTCCGTCGCCAAAAAGAGCAAGATGTATTCGAATCTTATCTTTTGGATCAATTATCGGCTAACAAACTGATCTCGGAGCTTGATTCAGCGACGATTAATACCATTAAAGCTCGTAGAAACAAAGCGGCTCATCCCAGCGGTCACAAGCCGTCAGCAGAAGAAGCTCGCTATATTTATTTTGAAGTTATTGACAAGTTTCTAAGCAAGCAATCGTTTAATTCAAAAGTACTAGCAGACGAAATTTTGGAGAGACTCGAAAATACTGGCTTTTTTCCTTCAAATCAAATTGAAGACGTTAGATCAGTTGTCATTCATGAAATCAAACTGCTTCACAGTGACTCTTTTCCATACTTTCTATCTAAACTGATCGAAGGGGTAACGAGCAAAAACACATATTTGACTCAAAACTCTCGCTATTTTTTAGATGGCTTGTCTTCACTTAATCACGATAAGTGGAATGGTATTATTGTAGCCAAACTGCTCGAAAAGAAGCTCGGAGATGATAAATATGATTCTCAGTGTTTAGCTGCTGTTTCATTGAATCCAAAGTTGATTGAGGAGCTATCTGAAACAGCGATGAAGCGACTTAGACAGTCGATTGAAACCAACACAAAAGAAATGCCAAATAGCTCATCCGTAAATAGTCCTGCACATCTTTTTGAAAATATACTGAGATATAACCCCCCAGCAATAAAAGCTTTAAAAAATGAGTGCGTTCAATTTATTCAGAAGCACTCCTATCTGCCTTTGTCTCCGAGGATTGCAAGTTTTGATGACGATTTATGGGGTCAGTATCAAGATATATTGTTGTCGAAGGCTGGTTCTAGCACGTTTGATACAGCTAACAATTTCTCGAAAAAGTTCGGGGTTATTGAAAAGTCCATTGTAGATAAATCTAGTGATGAGTATCTACTAAAACTGATGATTGGCATTATAAGTGCGGCTGAGTGGGGAGCATGGGGAGCAGAATCAATAGTTTCGAATAAATTTGAAAGCTACCCTGAGCTTAAAAATAGGGTGTCGGTCTTTTGCTTAAATAATGAAGCAGAGTGCTTGAAAATTTACGGCGATGAAAAATCAGAGATTGATAGTGTTGCAAAATTCATGAAGCGATATTTAGAGGACGATAAGGGTGATGCCTAACACCTATGAGCCTTCTGGCTGTCAATAGAACGTAGGGATTTTTTATTGGCCGCGTCAGCGGCCAATATCAAATCCCTGAGCCAGTGATCCTACTTCATCTGTCATCGTTGGCTGTTGGTGGCTTACAGCAAACATACCCGAGGGCACCTCCTGCGGTCGCCTACTGAGGCTCTCTTAACGTGGTGGTTCACCACTGCCAGACCAGGTTGCTCCTTGCAGGTCGGTCTGGGGCACTAGACATTCATCGGTTAACCAGCAGCTGTCCTATTCAAAAACCGGGTTACTTTACAGTTCCAGTTAGTTTCAGGTTCAGCGCCGGTGTAAGCCCACTCGCTCAGAGGGTAATCCCCCCAAAAAATAATCGCGGTGATAAGTGGAATTTTGTACTCTGATGAAGAAATGAAATCAAATAATCTCTAATACGGCTTGGAATCAGACCTTTCAAGAATATAAATAGGGGGAATTCCTTTTCCCCGGTTCCTTTAGGCACTCGTGCTATCCAACAGCTCTGGCGATCAGGCCAGGTTTTCTTCAAAGAAGCTGGTCAGCTTGTCGAAGGGAATCTTGTCGAGCTGATCGTAGAGATCGACGTGGTTGGCGTCTTCAATGATCATCAGTTCCTTGGGTTCGGCCGCATCGGCATAGGCACTTTCACTGAAGTAGAGGGAGTGCGCCTTGTCACCGTGAATAAACAGGGTGGGACGCGGTGAAATCTCGTCGATGTAGGTCAGCAGCGGCATGTTCATGAAGGACAGCGGGTTGGTCAGCGTCCAGGAGGCGTTGGAGTTAACCGAACGCGGATGGAAGCCTCGCTCTCTGGATTTGTAGTAGCCGGCGTATTCCACCACGAACTGGGGTTCGCCACCCTCCAACTCCAGGGAAACAGGACCATAGGCGGGCTCACCCTTTTCGGCATCAACCCAGCGCTGCTGGCTGAGCTGTTCCAGATTGGCAGTGCGCTCTTCAGCGGTCATGCTGTCAAAATAGCCCTTGGCCATGACCCGGCTCATGTCGTACATGGTGCTGGTCGCCACTGCCTTGACGCGCTTGTCCACGGCTGCAGCGTTCAGGGCCATGCCGCCAAAACCGCAGATACCGATAATGCCGATTTTTTCGCGATCCACCTGTTCCTGCAGACCCAGAAAGTCGATGGCAGCACTGAAGTCTTCGGTATTGATATCCGGCGAGGCCACATTGCGTGGCTGACCACCACTTTCACCCGTGTAGGAAGGATCAAACGCCAGGGTGATAAAGCCTCGCTCGGCCATTGTCTGGGCATAAAGGCCGGAGACCTGCTCTTTGACGGCACCAAAGGGGCCACTCAAGGCCAGGGCGGCCAGCTTGCCCTGGGCATTTTTGGGTTTATAGAGGTCGGCTGCCAGGGTGATGCCATAGCGGTTTACAAAGGTCACTTTCTGGTGATCGACCTGGTTGCTCTTGGGAAAAGTCTTGTCCCATTCGCTAGTCAATTCCACGCGGGAATGTGCGAAAACGGGCGTTGTGGATGCAATGCTCATAGCCGCGATGCCTGCTCCTGTCATTTTCAGTAGATTGCGACGTTCCAGATTGGTAGTTTCCTGTTCGGGGGCTTCTTTCATGGTTATTGCTCCAGGTAATTTTCAAGGACGCCTTGGGCGCGTTGGCCGGTTTCTGCGTTGACTCGCTCGTGCAGTACCTCGACCAGTTGTTTCAGTTCATCGGTGCTCAGACCGCTGTTCATGCCAATCCCCAGGTGGGCCCGGAATTGCGGCTCGGCACCCGGAAGCGCAGCCAGCATGCCCAGGGTGGCGATTTCACGATCCTTCCAACTGAGGTTGTCGCGGGCGAAGATGTCGCCAAAAAGGTGGGTTTTCAAAAACTCATCAGCCGCCGGGGCAAAATCAAACAGAGCACCTTCAACCGGCTGGCCGACCAGCTCGGTCTGGTTGGCGGTTCCCTGCGCCAGCAGCTCGTCGCCTTGGGGGATGGGGGCTTCGGGCGCTCGACCGACTTCATCTTCAATACCGGCTTCACGCCTTGCTTCAATCACCTGCATGTAGGTGCCCAGGGCATTCAAGCTGCGTGGAAAACCGGCATAGGCGTAAAGCTGAACCAGAACTTCTTTGCCGTCATGAATGGTCATACCGGCATCCAGGGCTGCATTGAGGGCGTCTTTCAAGGCTTCAAGATCACCGGCTGCACCCAGAGCTGCAACGGGGATCAGAGCTTGTTGGCGTTCACTCAGGGCAGTTTGCGAGGTCGACATGGCGTTGTCCTCCGAGTTGGATGTTGAAGCCAGACCCCAAACGGGGATGAGTAGCAAACCAAGGAGCAGGCTCCTCAGCAGTGGCGGTAAAAAACGTGATGACATGGTGGCTCCTGTGGGTTACTGGTTTTCAAATAACCGCTGACCCTTGTAGATCCTGATCAGCTGGATCTCAGCTTAGGAGCAGCCCAACCCACCAACAACAGCCCTGGATTCATCGAAGCCATGAATCAAATCGATCAATCGCTATAAAAAGTTGGTGTAGACTGAAAAAAATCCAATAATCACTTAAAAATAATCATCGATCTTCCAGTTGCTTGCCGAAGCGCCAGGCCTCTGGAAATCAACCGCTTAACCAGCGAGGCAGCCATGCGTGAGGAATTGAATGATCTGGCCCTGTTTATGGCCGTGGCGGAAGAAAAAAGCTTTACCCGAGCCGCAGCCCGGCTGGATTTATCCCAGTCGGCGGTGAGTCATGCTGTGCGACGTCTGGAAGCCCACGTTGGAATCCGGCTGCTGAACCGTACCTCGCGCCGGGTTTCCACCACGGATGCCGGGGAAAAACTGCTGGCAGCCCTGCGCCCCGGACTGGGCATGATCACTTCACGCATCGAGGAACTGCGTCTGCTGGGCGATGCCCCCCAGGGCCTGGTGCGGATTTCCACCAGCAAGGCGGCCCTCAACAGTTTTCTCTGGCCCAAGCTTTCCAAGATCATCAGTGATTACCCTGAAGTACAGATTGAACTCAACCTGGAAAGTCGCCTGACGGATTTAACCGAAGAGCGCTTTGATGCCGGGGTGCGCCTGCGCGAGTTTGTCAGCCCGGACATGATTGCCGTGCCCATCAGTCCGCGGATACGTCTGGCTGCCGTGGCCTCACCTGACTACATCAAAAAGCATGGCATCCCCGAACACCCGGACGATCTGGATGAGCATGCCTGCCTGGCCCTGCGTTTTCATTCCCACGCCAGTGCCTATGACTGGGAATTTGCCAAGGACGGCGAAGAGATCGTTAAGAAAGTCCACGGCCCTTTTATCTTCAGTGAAAGCGATATCGCCATCGAAGCGGCCAAAGCCGGACATGGCATTGCCTTTGTCACTGAACCGGAAATCCGTGAAGAAGTGGAGCAAGGCAACCTGCGCGAACTCCTTACCGACTGGTGCCCGCCCTTTGAAGGCTATTACCTCTGTTATTCGGGGCGTCGTAATATCAGCTCGGCCTTTCGCCTGGTGATTGACCGCCTCAAATACAAAGGCGAGGCTAATTGACAACAAAACACGCCAAATGCAGCAAAATAACTAATAATTCAAGCAAAATTCAAAAAACCTGATATTTAAAAACCTTCGATTCAGGACACCTGATCCAGCCTTATGCTTGCACATCAGCGCCTACCGAATATATGATCCATATATAGATCATATATTCAGAGGTTTGCTATGGGGATTGTTAAGATTAACGACGAGTTGCACGAAGAAATCCGCAAGGCCAGCTCAGTCATGGTTCGCTCCATTAATGCTCAAGCTGAGTATTGGATAAAAATGGGTATGCTGGCTGAAGCCAACCCCAGCATGACTTTCTCTGAGCTGATCCGTGAGCAGATGAAACAGGCCGATGTCGACCTGGATCTCAGGAAGGTGATCGGTGGCTAGTGTAGCGCTGAAAAATCCTGAAGAGCTGGATCTCATGCGCGAGGCAGGCCGTCTGCTGGCTTCGGTTTTTGATCATCTTGATCGCTTCATTGAACCCGGAGTCACCACCATGGCGATCAATAACCGGGTAGATCATTACATCACCGAAGAACTCAAGGCCCGCCCTGCCAGCAAAGGCCAGTATGGCTATCCCTATGTGCTGAACAGCTCGATCAACGAGGTCATCTGCCACGGTGTGCCTTCGGCAACCCAGCAGCTCAAATCCGGGGATATCGTCAATATTGATATCACTCTGGAGAAAAACGGGTTTATTGCCGATTCCAGCAAGATGTATCAGGTCGGTGAGGTCAATCCCATCGCCCGCCGACTGGTCGAGAAAACCTATGAGGCCCTGTGGCGCGGTATCCGCGTGGTAAAACCCGGCGCCACCCTGGGTGATATCGGTTATGCCATCCAGCGTTATGCCCAGAAAAACGGCTATTCGGTGGTGCGTGAATTCTGCGGTCACGGGATTGGCCGGGAAATGCACGAAGCCCCCCAGGTACTGCACTATGGTCAGCCGGGTCGAGGCCTGGTTCTGGAAGAAGGCATGGTGTTTACCATCGAACCCATGATCAACCAGGGCAAAGCCAAGATTAAGCAGTTGAATGATGGCTGGACGGTCATCACCCACGACAAGAAGCTATCCGCCCAGTGGGAGCACACGATCGCCGTTACCGCTGATGGCTTTGAAGTGCTGACCCTTCGCGATGAAGAGCGCCAGCAACACTGACCTAACCCGCCTAAAACCAAGAAGGAAGCGCAACCGATGGCACTGAAAGGAAGCTGTTTATGCGGCCAGATCCGTTATGAAATTGATGCGTTGGCAATGCCGATCCAGCATTGCCACTGTCAGACTTGCCGCAAGGCCCATGCCGCTCCCTTTGCGACGACCGCAGGGGTAAAGCGCGAGCAGTTTCGCTGGCTTCAGGGCACCAGCAGTTTGTCCACGTTTGAATCCTCACCGGGAAAGCTGCGCCATTTTTGCAAGCACTGCGGCTCGCATTTACTCGCTGAAAGACCCGCGCAGCCTCATGTCATCCTGCGGGTGGCCACTCTGGATGACGATCCAGGGTTAAGGCCCCAAGCGCATATCTGGGTTTCGCAGGAGGTTCCCTGGCTTGAATACGCCGGAGTAAACCACCACAGTGAATATCAGGATGATCCTTAATCAGCAGCAGCACCCTGAAAATCCCCTGAAAAATCACCTGTGACCCGGGATTGAATCATGAGCAGCCACCCCCTCAACTGGCCCGAAGAGTCGTTTTGCCTGCGGCCTTCCACACTGGACCTGACCGCGCTGGCACAAGAGGTCTACCGGCTGACCTGCCGAACGGATTTTTCGGCACCGGGTTTCTGCCTGGTTAATCTGGGTGCGGCCCTGGATTCCCGGGCGCAGCGCCAGTTGATGGTGGATCTCAAACAGGCCCTGGCGGCGCTGCATGAAACCCGAACTGCAAGCACGCTGGTTTATCAGTCGGCCGGGCGCTTTGATCAGCAAAAAAGCACCGGTTTTCATCGCGATGGCGGGCCAGCAGAAAGCCTTTTGATGCTGGGCTATGAACCCACTGGGGTGAAAGCAGAAGTAAGCCTTGCTGATTTCTCCCGCTTTGCCCGAGATCTGGGCCTGACGCCGGAAGCTTATCTGAGCCAGCACTCCCCTCTTTCTCCGCCCAGCCGCGAGCAACTTCAGCCCTATACCACCCACCTGCCCAGCTTTGCAAAAACGGATTTTCAAATTCTCTGCGTCAATAATTCCTGCCTGCCGCTATCCTCGGATCAGCCGGGTTGGCAAGGCGTTTTTCACAGTGCGCTCATCCTGACTCCGGATGCCACCCAGCAACGGGTGATCAATTCCACCCAGATCGCCACGGCTCCCAAGGGCACACCCGATGCCCTTACCGAGGATGAACTGCAAACCTTTATCACCACCACCCAGGTGCTGTAACAGCAAAATCGGCTGACTCTAAAGCGGCCTTTGGCTTTTCCCAGCAGTTACTTCTTCCCCCTGCCTGAAATTTTTTTCATCCGTCCAGAGCTGCATTTTCTTACCCTGTGCAGAAGCTTTCCAAGCTATTGATTTAAAAGATCTATTAAATAATCCAGATAGGCGCTTTTTTGATCCTGACCAGTACCCGGAAAACTCACCGGTCAAGGGAAGGCTGTTGTCTTGGTGCTGAAGTTTGTGTAAGGTTTTTATTGATTGAACGTTCAATTAAAAATAATGGATTGAATTGCTATGCCCAAAATTGGAATGCGAGACACCCGCCGGCAGCAATTGATTGAAGCCACCATGGCCTCGATTGCCGAGCTGGGAATGCAGAAAACCACGATCATCAGCATCAGCCGTCGTGCGGGCCTGTCTTCGGGCATTATCAGCCACTATTTCGGTGGCAAAGAGGGTCTGATTGAAGCGGCCCTGCGCTATCTGCTGGAACAACTGGGCAAGGAATTGAAAGAACGTTTGGCCTTGAGTGATGGCACTCCTGAGCAACGCCTGGAGTGCATTGTTGAAGCCAATTTCTCCGACTTCCAGCAATCGGAAATGACCGCCAAGACCTGGCTGAGTTTCTGGGCCAGATCCATGCACGAGCCGGGGCTGCAGCGTTTGCAACAGATCAACAATGCCCGCTTGTACAGCAATCTGCGCTATGCCTTTGCTGCCCGCTTGCCCAAGGAGGCAGCCACCGCCGCCGCGCGCCAGACGGCCTCGATGATTGATGGTTTCTGGCTGCGCAGTGCTTTGAGCAAAGACCCGACTGAAGGTTTTGAGGCTGCAAAAATCCTGTGCAAAGACTTTGCACTGAAAACACTGAATTCAGGATCTTGAAGATCCCGGTAATCTGGAGCTGAATCATGGCAGTAACCCGCTATCAGAATTTTATCCACGGCCAATTTGTGGCTAACGCTTCGGGCGAGACTTTTGAGGTCATCAATCCGGGCACTGGTGAACTGGCCTATGAGGTGGAAGTTGCGGATGAGAAAATCCAGCAGGCCGCCATCGAAAGTGCCCGTGCCGGTTTTCAGGCCTGGTCTGCCATGACCGGCATGGAGCGCAGCCGCATTCTGCGCAAGGCGGCTGATCTACTGCGTGAACGCAATGATGAGCTGGCTGCGGTGGAAGTCATCGACACCGGCAAACCCCTGCAGGAAGCCGAAGCCGTGGATATCGTCACCGGTGCTGATGCGGTGGAATATTTTGCCAATGCTGCGCCCAGCATCGAGGGCATGCAGCAGGATCTGGGCGAGGATTTCTTTTACACCCGCCGCGAACCCCTGGGCATCTGTGCCGGTATCGGTGCCTGGAACTACCCCATCCAGATTGCCTGCTGGAAGTCGGCTCCAGCGCTGGCCACTGGCAACAGCATGATTTTCAAGCCTTCCGAAGAAACGCCTCTGGGAGCGGTCAAACTGGCCGAAATCTACATCGAAGCCGGGGTTCCTGCAGGCGTGTTCAACGTCATTCATGGCGCTGGCGAAGTGGGTGCCTGGCTGACCCATCACCCTGAAATTGCCAAGGTGTCTTTCACCGGAGAAGTGGCTACCGGCAAGAAGGTCATGGCCGGTGCGGCCACCTCGCTCAAGGAGGTCACCATGGAGCTGGGCGGCAAGTCCCCGCTGATCATTTTTGATGATGCCGATGTGGATAACGCCGTCTCTGCAGCCATGGTGGGCAACTTCTACACCCAGGGCGAAATCTGCACCAACGGCACTCGGGTGTTTGTCCACGAAAGCATCTACGACGCCTTTATACAGCGCCTGCTGGAGCGTACCCGCAACAACATCAAGATGGGCAATCCAGCCGACCCTGAAACCAACTTTGGTGCACTCATCTCCAGTAAGCATCGTGATCTGGTCTTGAGTTATATCGAAAAAGGCCGGGCTGAGGGTGCCACCCTCACCTATGGTGGCCAGGCGGCCAGCCCCGAATCTGCACCCGGTGGCTACTTTGTCGAACCGACCATCTTCACCGATTGCAGCGATGAGATGACCATCGTGAAGGAAGAAATCTTTGGCCCGGTCATGTCGGTGCTGACCTTCAAAGACGAAGCCGAAGTGATTCGCCGTGCCAACGCTACTGATCTGGGGCTGGCCGCAGGGGTCTTCACTCAGGATATCCGCAGGGGTCATCGAGTCATTCACCAGTTGCAAGCCGGTATCTGCTGGATCAACAGCTATGGCGATTCCCCGGTGGAAATGCCGGTGGGTGGTTACAAGCTATCCGGGATTGGCCGCGAAAACGGGCGTGAAACCCTGACTCACTACACCCAGATCAAGTCGGTGTATGTGGGCATGAAGGATCTGGACGCGCCCTTTTAATCAACCCCTCACCAGGAGAAAGCGTATGAAAGAAAACCAATACGACTACATCATCGTGGGTGCGGGGTCTGCTGGCTGCGTACTCGCCAACCGTCTGAGTGAAGACGGCCAGCACCGTGTACTCCTGCTGGAAACCGGTGGCAGCGACAAGAGCATTTTTATCCAGATGCCGACTGCGCTGTCGATTCCCATGAACACCAAGAAATACGCCTGGCAGTTTGAAACCGAGCCGGAACCCTATCTGGATAATCGCCGGATGCACTGTCCACGCGGCAAGGTACTGGGTGGCTCCTCTTCCATCAATGGCATGGTCTATGTACGCGGCCATGCACGCGATTTTGATGAGTGGGAAGCTGAAGGTGCCCAGGGCTGGAATTACGCCCAGGTGTTGCCCTATTTCAAGAAAGCCGAAACCTGGGCCTTTGGTGGTAATGACTACCGCGGCAGCGAGGGCCCCCTGGGCGTCAATAACGGCAACCAGATGCAAAACCCTCTCTACCAGGCCTTTGTCGAGGCCGGTCAGGATGCCGGTTATTTTCACACGGCCGACTACAACGCTGCCCAGCAGGAAGGCTTTGGCCCCATGCACATGACCGTTAAAAACGGTCGTCGCTGGTCAACCGCCAATGCTTATCTGCGCCCGGCCATGAACCGTGAAAACCTGACCCTGGTCACCCATGCCCTGGTGCATAAAGTCTTGCTCGACGGCAAAAAAGCCACGGGTGTGCGCTATGAAAAAGGCGGCAAGACCCATGAAGTCAGTGCTGCCAAAGAGGTCATCCTCTCGGCCGGTTCCATCGGTTCACCCCACCTGCTGCAACTCTCGGGTATCGGTCCGCGTGATGTGCTGGAAAAAGCCGGAATCGAGGTTCAGCACGAGCTGCCCGGTGTCGGTGCCAATCTTCAGGATCACCTGGAATTCTATTTCCAGTTCCGCTGCGAGCAGCCGGTTTCACTCAACCGCAAGCTGGACTGGTTCAGCAAGCTGAAAATCGGTGTCCAGTGGATACTCACCAAAACCGGCCTGGGTGCGACCAACCACTTTGAATCCTGCGGTTTTATCCGCTCCAAGGCGGGTGTGGAATGGCCGGATCTGCAATACCATTTTCTGCCCGCTGCCATGCGCTACGATGGCCGGGAAGCCTTTGATGGCGATGGATTTCAGCTGCACATCGGTCATAACAAGCCCAAGAGCCGTGGTCATGTCCGGGTTCAATCGGCTGATCCACGCCAGGCCCCCAGCATCCTGTTCAACTATCTGCAGCACGAAGACGACCGCGAAGGCTTTCGTGACTGTGTGCGCCTGACCCGGGAGATCATCAACCAGCCAGCGATGGATGCCTATCGCGGTTCGGAGATTCAGCCCGGTACCGAGGTGCAAACGGATGCCGAGATAGACGCCTTTGTGCGTCAAGCCGTGGAAAGCGCCTATCATCCCTCCTGCACCTGCAAAATGGGTCAGGATGAGCAGGCAGTGGTCACCCCCGAGACCCGCGTACACGGCATCGACCAACTTCGAGTCGTGGATTCTTCCATCTTCCCCACGATTCCCAACGGCAACCTCAATGCGCCCACCATCATGGTGGCCGAGCGTGCCGCCGATCTCATTCGTGGTCTGGAACCACTCAAAGCTTCCACCGCCCCCGTGGTGATGGATGATCTCTGGCAAGAGCGCCAGCGCCCAGGAAGCGCCAAGCGCGGCCACCCCTAGCTATTTTCCCTACGCCGGTTTAACCGCCGGCGAACCACTTGCAAACCGGCAGCACTTACCTATCGCCGCGAAATTCTTCGCTGGCGGCCAGGTAGCACCTGATTAACGTGAAAAGCGAAGTTCAGGGCTGGATTCATTCCTGATGAATTCCAGCACCTCCCACACTCTGTGGATCGCAACGCATTAATTAATCAGAGGTTTCCGAGGGAGCGCACGATAGCTAAGTGTTGGGTTTGTGTCCGATTCATTAACGAGGAGGAGCACCCATGTTAATCACCAGCAACCAACCTGCCCAACGGAGGATCAACCCATGACACTCTGGTTATCCGCAGGCATGCTGTTTACTTTTGCCGCCATCCTGGCGATTCTTTTGAAATGGGGCACGATGAAGGTCATCGGTGTTACGCCGGTGCATACCCTGACGTTTGTCGCCATTTTGTTTACCTCCGGCCTGGATGTGGGGCTGATCATGTTCCCGCTGACCGAGTTCGGCAGCTACGCCAATCTGGCGGAAAGCCCTGAATACAGCTTTGCCAACCCCTTGGCGATTGAATTTGGCTTCTGGGCCTTTTTAATCTGGGGATTTTATTTCCTCACCTGCTTCTATTTCGCCATCATCGAACCGCGGGTGCAGTTTTTTGAAATTCCGGTCGTGAAGATCATCAATAATGTGGTGATCATCGGCACCTGCGCCTTCACTGCTTATCTGCTGCTGGTCAACCTGCCCTGGTATCTGCCGCAGTTGGGTGATGGCGAAAGTGTCGTGCCCGAGTTTTATCTGATCGTGCTCGCATCTATCGGTCTGGCGGTCTACTCCAGCTCGCGAATCAAGTATGTGCGCATTCTCAGTCTGGCTTCCAGTGCCCTCTTTATTGCCCTGATTGCCCTGATGTGGGTGCGTGCTTTTGTGGTGGGCTCAGGTTCACCGGGCGACTTCTTCGGTACAGCGGGTTTGCTGGGCGAATACTTCGGCAACATCCACCAGTTTGTGCTGCCGCTGAATGACTACCACGAGTTCTATCTCTACTGGTGGTTCGCCTGGAGCATCATGATCGGTCAGTTCACCGCGCGCTTTGTCAGTGGTATCCGCACCTGGCAGTTGTTGATTGCCATGCTGATGATTCCCTCTATTGCCATTGGTGTCTGGTTTATCGTGCTCTACCAGTACCATGTCGAAAGCCTGGAGGTAGCCACCCTGACCAATCTGGCCATGATCACCGTGGGCGTGCTGATGGTGGTGAATTCACTGGATTCGCTGATTCGTCTCTACACCGACAACCTGAACCTGACTGCCGAGCGTTTGGGGCGCATCAACTACGTGATCTTCAACTTTATTGCCATGGTCGGGCTGACGCTGCTCTTCCAACTGGAATTCCTGCAAATCCAGTGGGTCGGTGCGCTGGTGATTGCCCTCTACTTTGGCTGCGCACTCTACATCCTGATCAAGCGTCGCGCTGAAGTGGCTGGCATCCAGGGATCACCTGAAGAAAATATCCTCGATTTCCATCGAATCGAGCAGGTGAGTTAAGCGCTAACGATCGAGTCAGTTCTTGAAGTGAAAAAGGCCCGGACAACCTCCGGGCCTTTTTTATTTCTGCTTTAGGGGCAGGGGTTGGGCTGTTGCAGGTGAATGGCTTCGATGGCTTCCAGCAGCTCTTGAGGCAGTTGCAGTTCGGCCGAGGCCAGGTTGCTTTCCAGCTGGTCCATGCGGGTTGCGCCGATGATGTTGCTGGTGACGAAGGGACGATCATTCACAAAGGCCAGGGCCATTTGTGCCGGGTCCAGGTTCCAGTCTTTGGCCAGTTGCACATAGCGCGCCGTGGTTTCTTCGGCCAGGGCCGAGGTATAACGCTGAAAACGCTGGTAGAGCGTCAGGCGAGCCCCTTCCGGCTGGGCCTGATTGAGGTATTTGCCACTCAGGACACCAAAACCCAGAGGAGAATAGGCCAGCAGACCGGCGTTTTCACGAATCGCCATTTCTGCCAGACCTACTTCAAAGGTGCGATTCAGCAGGTTATAGGGGTTCTGGATGGATTGAATACGTGGCAGGTTTTGTTGCTCACTCAGGCGCAGGTATTCATGCATGCCCCAGGGAGTTTCGTTAGAAATACCCAAATAGCGCACCTTGCCTTCCTTGACCAGGTCTTCACAGGCTTTGAGGGTTTCCTCGATGCTGATGGCACCGTCATCGCCCTGGTGTTCATAACCCAGGCGACCGAAATAGTTGGTTTTACGCTCCGGCCAGTGAATCTGGTAGAGGTCGATATAGTCGGTCTGCAAACGCTTGAGGCTGGCTTCGCAGGCTTCCTTGATTTGCGCGGCATTCAGGCGCGGGCCGCCTCTTAAGTGCTTCATGTCCGAACGACCCACGACCTTGCTGGCAATCACCAGGTCTTCACGCCGGGGTTGCTGTTTAAGCCAGCTGCCCAGGTATTGCTCGGTCAGCCCCTGGGTTTCCGGTTTGGGCGGCACCGGGTACATTTCCGCCGCATCGATAAAATTGACGCCTGCTGCGATGGCTCGATCCAGTTGTTCGTGAGCCTCGGCTTCTGTGTTTTGTTCCCCCCAGGTCATGGTGCCCAGGCAGATCTTGGATACTTGCAAGGATGTTGTTCCCAGTGGACGGTAGTGCATGCTGTCTCCTTGGTATCTAAAAAAGTTGATCAGAAGCTTTCTAGGAAACCTCTGATTAACTATTGCGCTTGCTTATGCTGCGTTGAAATTGGCCTCAAAGTGCTCATTTACTACTTGTAAACTCCGCTTTTTCGTTCAATTTCGCCTTGCCTAACCTGCGCTCATCACGTTAATCAGAGGCTCCCTAGGAATTTTTTGATCAAGACAAAAGGGTTTAAGAAGCTGACGGCGGGGGTGAAGGCTTAGCAGCTGCCTTCACTTCATCCACCCCCTGAACCGGATAAAGCTTGTAGATTTGAAAGAATTCTTCACGGGAAAAGCTTTTCAGCAGTTGTTTGCTGTAGGCAATCTTGCGGTTGCGTTTTAAATCAAAGCCTTTGTAGGCCAGTAGTTGCAAACAATCGGGGCAGACCTGACGCGGGCTGGACTGGTTTTCTCCCAGAGGAAGAGCACCGGTGCGCCGACTGCTGACCCAGACGCTCTGCTGAGGGTCCCAGCTAGCTGTTTGTGCACACTGGGCCAGATGGTAATCCTGCTGGTCTTCACGGTAGACCACCAGGCGCGAGTTCTTCAGGCCCCAGGTCAGGTCGGCAAAACGCTTGAGCCGATGCAGGGGCAGCTGGCGGCCTTCACGATCCAGTTCGGAGCGCTCACGTCCGGTCAGATGGCGTTCGGGATCAAAGAGTTCAAAGTGCCCGTTTTTTCGGGCTCCCATCTGCAGGCGTAGCTGCTTGAAGGGTTCAAACTCGGTGAAATCCGGCAGCTTCATTGCTCGGTGGTCTCCTCGGTGACCTGGGGTCGCCGGTGTTCTTCAAGAATTTCACGAATGCGCGAGTCGGCATCTGTTCTGACCCGAAATTCCACCCGCCGCGAGAGCTCATCGTTTTCACTGCCGTCTTCGTTGAGAATCGGCTGGGAGGAAGACAGCCCGTTGGCGGTCAGGTTGCGCTTTAGCCAGGTCTGCTCGTGGCTGACACCGGGCAGGTTAATCACATACTCCAAACTGGAACGGGTACGTGCCTGGGACAGGCGCATGTTGTTGATGTAGGCCTCGTTTTCGCTGGTGGCGTTAGTCCATTCACTGGAGGTATGGCCTTCGATGCGCACTTCTTCAATTTCATCGCGGTATTCCGGAGCGGTAATGACTCGCACATAACGGGGAAAGAATTCTCCCAGAATTTCGGCAAAACGCGGACGCAGGTTGGAAGAACCGATTTCGTAAAGGGCTCCGGAGTCCTGAAAGGTAATCACCAGATCGGGGCTCAGTTGAGCCCCCCAGCGCGGCAGATCCTCTTCAAATTCGGCCAGCAGATCCTCATAGAGGGCTTCACGGATATCCAGGTAGATTTCCGCGATTTCACGCATCCGCTCGCTTTCCTTTTGCACAATGACCATAAAAACCACGGAAACCAGCAGGAAGACCATCATCAGACCGGCCATGAGGTCACTGACAGAAATCCAGTGGGCTCCTTCTTCCCCGGAAAGCAGTTCTTCTTCCGGATTCTGGTCCAGACGGGTCATGCGTCACCTGCCTGGGTCCTGGCGGGTTTGGCCGAGTCTCGGGCTTCCAGTTTTTCCGCCAGTTGGACCAGCTCGCGCAGCTTGTCGGTCAGCGGGGTGTAGTCACTGACAAACTTCTCGGACAGGGCCGCCAGTTGGCTACCAAAGGTCTGCAGGGAATGCGTCAGTTCATGCTCCAGGGCTGCATCCAGACGCACCAGCTGCTGTTCGCTGCGATCCAGGGTCTTGTTGGCCTGTTGTTGCTGGCGGGCCAGTTGTTCATCCAGACGCGTGCCCAGGATCTGATTGAGATTTTCCACGCTATCAGCGACCCGCTTGGCCGAGCTATCCAGCAATTTTTGCATCTGGCTGTGCTGGCGATCCAGTTGTCCGGCCAGGCCATCGGTGAGGGCATGAATCCGGTCTTCGAGACGCGGCAACCCGCCTCCGGCCTTGTTGACCAGATTGGCCAGAGAATCCAGGTAGCTGCCCAGGGATTCCGATTGCTGCTGCAGCCCCCCCATGACTTCGCCCAGGGTATCAGCCACCACGTTAAACGACTGGGTGTGTTCAACCATGGTTTTGTAGGCTTCGGTGGCCTTGTCGAGCACCTGGCCATTGGCTCTTTGTTCGTTAAGCAGAGCTTCCAGTTCTTCCTTGTAGTTGTCCTGCCATTGCAGCATCTGGCCCACGGCCTGGTTCAACTGTTGGAAGTTCTCGCCATACTGGACATTGATCTGCTGGTTGAAATCCTGCAGCAGAGTTTCCAGCGCGGAAACCAGCGCCTTGGAGTTGGCATCCGCCATCTTCTGCTGGTAGTCACCAATACCCTCACCCAGCTTTTGCAGGCTGGCCTGGAGTCGCTGGTCATTGCTTTTCATGTATTCATCAATGCGGGTCAGTCCGGAATTTTTCAGCAGCAGGCGGATATCCCCGAGCAGGGTTGCCAGATCATCCATGGTCGCACCGGTGACCTGGGTGCTGCCATCCATGCCACGCACATGGTTGAGGACATGACGCAGTTTGATGGTCATGGCTCCGAGCAGACCGGCAATGGATGACCAGAAGGCGGTTTTCAGGCCTTCGATCAGCTGGGGAACACTGGCTTCAACATCCCCAGCATCAAATTCCATCAGACCCAGGGCGATACCGAAGAAGGTACCGAAAATGCCCACACTGGTAAGGATCGAGGGTGCGGCATTGACTGTTCTCAGGGAGTAGACGGGCCCATGAAAATAGGCGGTCATTCCCAGAATCAGGGCGATAAAAAATAAAGTCAGGGGTGAAAAAAATGTAAAAAATGCCATGGTCAGCAATCACTAGTCTCTTGGATCAATCGGCCGCGGGTTAAGCTTCACCCTCAGCACGGGAAGTAGGCGGTCTTGTGGTGGCCCTTGTAAACCAGCCTCTCAGTTTACCTGCTGCGGCCTCCAGGGGTAAATTACTGCAAAGTTTTTAGGCTGTGGCGCTTATCCGCTACAATAATGCCGACATTCAACTCTACAGGAAAAGCTCTGTGAATAAAGCCAAGTTATTTGCGCTCAGCCAGTATCTGCTGCCCCATCACCTGCTGTCGCGACTGACCGGACACCTGGCCGCCTGTCAAATCGGTTGGGTCAAGAACCTGCTGATCACTCGATTTGCCAAGCACTTCCAGGTGGATATGAGCGAAGCTCAGGAAGAGCAGCTGACCGCCTACGCCAGTTTTAACGACTTCTTTACTCGTCCTCTGAAGCCAGGTGCGCGTCCCATTACCCCGGACCCCAAACAACTGGCCTGCCCGGCCGATGGCGCCATCAGTGAGCTGGGTAGTCTGGAGCATGGACGGGTGCTTCAGGCCAAGGGCATTCATTACAGCCTGACCCGCCTGCTCGGTGATGATGCCGACAAGGCCGCTCCCTTCATGGGCGGCAGTTTTGCCACCATCTACCTGTCACCGCGCGACTATCACCGCGTGCACATGCCTCTGGGGGCAACCCTCAAGGAAACCCTTTATGTACCGGGTCGACTCTTCTCGGTGAATCAGGCCACAGCGGATAATGTACCCGGCCTCTTTGCCCGCAATGAGCGCCTGGTCTGCTTTTTTGATACCCAGGCCGGCCCCATGGCCATGGTGCTGGTCGGTGCCATGATCGTGGCCGGTATCGAAACCGTCTGGGACGGCCAGGTAACGCCGCCGGTTCGCCAGGTTACCCTTAAGGACTTCACCGACCCCCAGCCAGTAGTACTGGAAAAAGGTGAGGAAATGGGACGCTTCAAACTGGGATCGACCGTGATCCTGCTGTTTGGTCCCGATGCGGTCAAATGGCGTGACGATCTGGAAAACCTCACCCCGGTTAAACTGGGTGAGCCTCTCGCTGAACTGAATCTTTAATAAAACGGGGAGCAGCTGCTCCCCGTTTTTTTAAAAGCGATACAGATATGCAAAAAAGCCGCCGGAAACCCATTCCCGACTGACCAGAGGGCTGGCCGTTACCTCATCGGGTAAACGCGTGGAACTGGCCACCAGCATGATCGAGTGGCTTTGATTGAAAGAATAGATCGTATTCAGATTTAAACTGGGCACCCAGGCTGCATCCGCCTGATAAGCCCAACGTTCACGACTGGCATCCGCCTCTTCAGCCCTGACGCCGTAGTAATAGCTTAAAAGGTCCGAACTTTGCCAGCTCAAGCTCACACCGGGACTCATTCTCAGTTTAGGGGTTATTTTGAACCCATAGCTGTAGCTGGTGCCGATTTCCTGGCCCTGGTGCTTGTCGAGCAGGTCGGTGATCAGTTGAACGGAAAACTGGTGACCGTTAACCCGACCGGAAAATCCCACGCCCCCATCTATCGACCAGTCACGATCTTCCATGCCATGCAAATACCAGGAATCGCTCGACTCATAGCCTGCCAGACGCCCCTTGACCAACACACTGGCCTGGACACCGCCCCATTCACCACCCGTTCCCCAGGCATTAATACCGGCTTCGATACCGCGCAAATAGGCAAAACGACCACGGTAACTGACAAAAGCGGGAATAGTATTAGGATTAGTACTCACTCCGCGATAAGGGCTTTGTCCCAAGGCTCCGCCAACACCGGCACTCCAATTGGCGGCTGCCGGCAAACTGGCTATCAGCAAGCCAGTCGCCACTAAAACTCTGATACCCCGAAAAGCCATCTTCCCTGCCTCTGTTAAAATGAATTCAATTCGTTGGCCCTTGCCAGTCAATCAAGCGTCTGTTTCAAAGACTAAAAAGTCTATCCAATACTGGTTGCAAAGCCAAGAAGCTGCCTCAATTACTTAAATGCTTCAATTTAAGCTAAAATAGACCTTGTATTTGAACCTTCAGGCGAATCATGCGCAAAATTATCCGAAAATTGCTGGTCTGGTGGTGGCGCTTGCTGGCATTGGGTGCACTTGGACTGAGCTTGGCTTTTGGAATCAATGCCTGGTTTGTCGGCCAGACCAGTGATCGCATCGAAACACTGGACGAAGGCTGTGTCCCCCTGCAGATGGGGATTCTATTCGGCACCAGCCAGTACTTACGTTCTGGGCATCCCAACCCTCACTATTATGGGCGCATCGAAGCGGCAGCCCGCCTTTACCGTGAGGGCAAGATCGTGCGCCTTTTGGTTTCTGGCGATAACCGTACGCGTTATTACAATGAACCGGCGCGGATGCAGGAAGACTTACGTGAAAGAGGCGTGCCAGCCAGTGCTTTACTGCTGGATCATGCCGGTTTCAGCACCTTTGATACGCTGAAAAGAGCCAAGGAAGTCTACGGCATCGACAAGGCCCTACTGATCACCCAAGACTACCATCTGCCCCGTGCTCTCTTTATTGCCAAGTCTCTGGAGATGGAAAGCTATGGCTGTACCGCGCCAGGACCTCGGTGGTCCGCCATGAAGAATATCCTCTTCCGCGAACTGGCAGCCCGCCTACTAACACTGGGTGATCTTTTTATCTGGCACCGGGAACCCCGCCTACTCAATGACCCTGAGCCCTTGGGGCATTAATCACCCATCCAGGTCGGGTCAGTGAACCAGCCAGACTTCGGTGGCCTCCAGATGCTCCTTAAGCTCCTGCAGTAGCGTCTGCAACTGCAGGGACAGGCTGGAGGAATCCGTCTCTTGCATCAGCCCCTGAAAGGCCCTTTGCAACTCCTGCTCGTGATCCTGGAGAAGATCCAGAGCCACGATTTCCGGGTCCTGCCACAGGCGACGAAACTGTTCCAGCAACTGGGTCAGGCCTTCAATATCCTGGTCGGCTGCCCGCGGGCGGATATCCAGTTCTTCTACAGCCGCTTGCTGCAAACGCTGGTGCAGGGTTTTCCGCTGTTCGAGCATGGCATCCAACTGCGCCTTGCGGCTGGTGACCGGCAGGCGTTCACGCATATCCTGGTAGAGGTCCAGGCTTTCTTCCAGCAGTTCCAGCAGTTCGTTAAAGCTGGCCTGGATCGGATTCAACAGCATCGCTTTCTTTTCTCCACAGCAAGCGCTTAAAAGGTCATCATACCAGTAGTCCCGCCACAAAAAACCCCGGTCCTTCACGGATACCGGGGTTTTGTAAGCTCAACGCCTAACAGGAAGCCATCAGGCCTTCATGATCAACGCCTTCTTGTCGGCCTTCATGGCGGCAAACTCGTCTTCAAAGAAGAATTTTTCTTCCCCAAAAGCAGGCTTGAGATGATTCAGCCAGGTGGCTTCTTCATCATACTTGGCAAAGAAAGGACGCTGTACCCAATCGGCACTACGGCCCTGGATAAAGCGCAGGACAAAAACCTTCTCACCCTGGATTTCTGTTACCCCCTGAATCTCGACCTTGCCGGGATCAGCGGACATGGAAGGCCCACGGGCAGTACGGCAAAGACCGGGCACCTGCTTCATGGCTTCGCGGTAGATTTCCCAGGTTTTGACCAGAGGCACTTCAAAGTAGTGGCGTGCCCCGGTATCGCGTTCAGCAAACATGTAATAGGGGATCATGCCCTGCTGAACCTGCATCTTCCACATCTTGGCCCACTGGTCGGCATCATCATTGATATGCTGCAGCAGTGGTGCCTGGGTGCGAATTTCGGCACCGGTATCGCGGATACGACGCACGGCTTCACGGCACACCTGGGTATCCATCTCCTGCCAGTGGTTGAAGTGAGCCATGAAGGCAATATGCTTACCCGCAGCGGTCAGTTCACGGAACAGCTGGAGGATATCAGCGGCATCGTCATCGGTGACAAAACGGTAAGGCCAGAAGGTCAGGCTCTTGGAGCCGATACGGATATTCTGGATATGATCCAGTTCCGGTTTCATCAGACCTTCCAGGTACATGCGCAGGTGCTTGGCCTTCATCACCATGGGATCACCGCCGGTCAGCAGCAGATCGGTAACTTCCTTGTGCTCGGCCAGGTAGGCATGCAGAGAGTCCGCTTCGTTGGAAGCAAACTTCAGATCCTTATCGCCCACAAACTGGGCCCAGCGGAAACAGAAGGTGCAGTAGCTGTGACAGACCTGACCCTGGCTGGGGAAGAAAAGTACAGTTTCCTGGTATTTGTGCTGCATACCCTGCAAAGGCTGACCATCCAGTAGAGGCAGGTTGAGATCCATTTGCCCGGCAGGATGAGGATTCAGATCAGCCCGGATGCGCTCTATGGCTTCTTTCAATTCAGCCGGAGCCGCTTCTGCCTTCATCAGTGCTGCTACTTCATCAAAGTGTTCGGGCTTGAGCATGCCACGCTGCGGGAAGGTGAGCTGAAAAACGGGATCTTCGGGTACCTTGTCCCAGTCGATCAGCTCGTCGATGACGTAGCTGTTCACTCGAAAAGGTAGCACCTGGCTGACCACACGCATATCAAAACGCAAGTCTTCCGGAAGCTTTTCCAGAGCTTCGATCTTGTCCAACTGACGCTGGGTATAAACCTTAAAGGGGCGGGCCTCTATGGCCGGGGTGTCAAGCGATACACGCTGGTTCATAGTCCGTCTCCTCCGGTAGGCAGGCTAAACTGGTTTTAAGTCTGTTAGTTAGAGGGGGACTTTTACAGAAACGCGCAAATATTTGCAAGAAAAACTAGAAAAATCGGCAAAAAAAGACAAAAAAGAGCGTTCACGCAAAAATAATTGCATAAACGCTCCGGAAGGCAAAGATGCGCTTTTAATGCTGATAATGGTGAATATCGCGCTGCGGGAAGGGAATGGTAATGCCGTTGGCATCAAAGCTCAGTTTCACTTCTTCCATCAAATCCCACTGCAGAAACCAGAAATCATCCAGCGTGGCCCAGACTCTCAAGGACAGATTGACCGAGTTATCACCAAAATCGGTAATGATGACCCGGGGTTCAGGGTCTTTCAGAGCCCGCTCATCGGCTGCAACCAAATCCAGCAGGAGTTGCTTGGCCTTGCGCAGGTCATCGTCATAGCTGATGCCGACACGGATATCCATGCGTCTTTGCGGCTCGGTGGAGTAATTCACCAGATTACTGCCCACCAGGGATGAATTGGGAATCATCACCACCTTATTATCCGGTGTTTTCAGATAGGTGTGCATCATGGCCATACGCTCTACACTGCCACCGGTACCCGCACCTTCAATATAATCACCCTTTTTAAAGGGCTTAAGCGCCACCAGCAAGAAACCTGAAGCCAGGTTTTGCAGGGAGTCCTTCAGAGCCAGGCCTACCGCCAAACCAGCGGCACCCAGAGCAGCCAGTAAAGAAGTGGTATTGACCCCGAGCTGACTCAGCACGGCAATAAAAAGAACAATTAACAGGAGTGCATGAACGATCTGCCCAAGAAAATGAGCTGCGGATTCATCCATACGTTTAGCCAGCGCTTTAACGCAGAGCTTTCTGACCTGCTTGACCAGCCACCAGCCAAAAACCAGCAGCAGCAACGCAGGCCATAGATTGTCAAAAATTCCCCAAAGCCGATCGACTACGGCTTCTGTTGCCATCAATTCATCCATTTAAGCATCCTCTTGATATTTCCGCCTGGCAAAATAAAGATTACTCCCATAAGGAGCAATAGCAGTAGTTAAAAGCTAACACAAAATGTATATTAACCCGAAATTAAAGCAACTCCTCACCAGTTCACGGAGGCCCTCCCATGAGCAACGCCCTGGCCCATTTGCTAACGTCCATTTTACGCCTGCTGGGCCTGAAAACCCTGGATAAACAATTCCTGTTTTCCTACGCCCTGATCTTCTGTTTAGCGGCTACGGCTTCGGTTTCGCTTTATCTGAGCCAGATGGTCTCTCCAGAAACCATCAACGTGGCCGGTGCCCAGAGAATGTTGAGTCAGAAGATGACCAAGGAAACCCTCTTGCTGCTGGAAGGTGCCGGTGACCGAGCCACTCTGGAAGCCACCCAGGCGCGTTTTGCTCAAGCCCACCAGGATCTTCTTCAGGGAAACCCTGAACGCCGGATCACGGCTTTTAAGGAAGCCGATATCCAGGCCAAGATGCAGGAAGTTGATCGTCTCTGGGCCGGAATGCAGACACAGATCCAACGCACCCTGAACCAGGGTGATGGCCAGAGTGTGGTGGAACTGAATCAGCAATCCATTCAGCTACTAAAAACCATGAATGAAGCTGTGGGCATGATGACAGCCCAGGTGGAATCCACTCAGAAACTACAGGTCTGGCTGGCTTTTACCAGCGTCACCCTGATTCTGGTGCTGGTTGTTCTGGGTCGGGTATTCGGTATGCGCCAGCTGATGGATCAGATTCAGGTGCTCCTCAAAGGACTCCGCCGGGTGGGTGAAGGCGATTTCACCCATCGGGTAGCGGTCAAATACAAGGAAGATGAAATCGGCCAGATGTTTACTGCCTACAACCATATGCAGGAGCAGGTATCCCAGCTATTAAATCAGGTCAAGCAAACCAGCGAGACCACCAACCAGCATGTTCAGGATACTGCCCGGGCTGCTCAGGCCACCGACCAAGGGGTAGCCCAGCAGCACGAGGACCTGGATCAGGTGGCAACCGCCATGAATGAAATGACCGCAACCGTAGCTGAAGTCGCCAATCATGCGGCCAATGCGGCTGAGGAAGCGGACACTGCTGATGATCGTGCTCGTGAGGGGCAGCAATTGGTTCGTCAAACCTCCGACCAACTCAATGAGCTATCCAACAACCTCAAAGAGGGCGCTGATCAGTTACACCGCCTACGTGATGAAACCAATAATGCGACAACAGTGCTGGAAGTTATCACGGCCATTGCCGAGCAGACCAATCTTCTGGCCCTGAACGCGGCCATTGAAGCGGCCCGTGCAGGTGAAGCCGGACGCGGCTTTGCCGTAGTTGCCGATGAAGTACGTAATCTGGCCAGTCGTACGCGGGATTCCATCGGTGAAATTGAAACCATCATTGCCCGCTTGCAGGGAGATGCCCACAAGGCTTCGGAATCCATGCTGACCTATTCCGATCAGGCTTCACAAACCGTGGTTCAGGTCGAAGAAGCCACTGCAGCTCTGGATGCCATTGTCTCGGCAGTGGACAGTATTCGTGGCATGAACAACCAGATTGCCACTGCAGCTGAGGAACAGCACCAGGTCGCTCAGGACATCGACCAACGCATCGTGCACATCGCCGGCATTGCCGAGCATAACCGCACCGAAGCCAATCAGGTCGTCACCTCCAGTCAGCAGATTCAGAAAGAATCAGAAGAACTCAATGAGCAACTGAATCATTTCCGAGTTTAAATCAGGCCAAAGCAGGCATAAAAAAACCCCGAATAATCGGGGTTTTTTTTCGTTCTCAAAACCTTAGGGCTTTTGAACGTAGGACTGACACCAGCCACCGGGTTCAACAGAGTTCTGTGGGAACAGAGAACAACCGTTGTTAGCCGGTTTGAAGAACATGCAGTTGTCGCAGCGCTGACCTTCCTGGTACTTGGCGTGGCCGGAGGCATCTGCTGCAACTTTAACGTAGTTCAGGGCAGCAGCCTGGGGGGCATCTTCGCTCAGAGCGGGCAGAGAAGAAGCAAAGGCTTGGGTTGAGAGCACGCCCATTCCCAGTGGCAGAGCAGCCAGACCGAAAAGGCCCTTTTTCAGAAACGCACGACGGCTGTTGTTAGACATAGTATTCATCCTCATCATCTTTAGTTTTTTGTGTGCCGGTTGATTGCACCGCAATCATCCCGGCCCGGCATTAACCTGTATCAAGGTTCTAGCCTATGACGATCATTATCCCCCAGGGGTTCCTCAACCGAGACCAACTTTAGTCGCAACCCCCTGCGGTCAAGCGTCACAGCCCAATATAACGCTAAATTCCAGAGAGGAAAACACTAGATCAGATATACCTATAAGAAGCCGTTATTCATCGACCTTTTTATCTTTCACAGCAGCCAACCAGGCCGGATCAAGACAGGTTTGTTCACTATCCAGCCCCAATTCCTGCATCCGCTCTTCAAAATGTTTTTTTTCCGCCTTAATCTCCAGGCTATTGGATTCATCACCATCCAAACGATGCATCTGCTCCACGGCCAGATGGTAAAAACGCAGCAACTTGAGCGCCTCGGCATCCCCGGCTTCTGCCAGAGGTTTAAGGCGGTGCATGACATTGGTAATCCGCATCAGGTTACGCTTGAGGTGCCAGCCGTAGACGGCTTCCTTCATCAGCGGCTGCTGGCTAAGGTAGTAGCGAACGAGTAGATAGGTGCAGCCAACAGCCAGGATGACGCCCAAAAGATTCCAGCGAAAGTTATTGCCTCCCTCACTCCCCAACAAGATTACCAGCAGTTGTGAGAGCAGCATGCCCAGAGCCGCAAAAACCGCAATAATCACCCAACTGCTTTTGCGGGTTTGGCGACGATAGTGCAAAGGGTCTATTTCCTGCAGGCAAAACGGGTTCATCATAGCTTTTCCTCAGATAGCTTCAGCAACACAGCGGTGCAGTTTAACCTGCTCTGCCAGTTTGTGCAGTGCCTGGCGGCTGGCCTCCCAGCCCAAGCAGGGATCAGTCATGGATTGGCCATAAACCCCCTCTCCGGCTTGCAGGGGTTGATTACCGGTTTCCAGAAAGCTTTCCAGCATCACGCCCAGAAGCGGTGACCCCTCGCCCAGCTGCAGGCCCAGATCTTCAAGAACCTCCGCCTGGCGCTCGGCTACCTTGCCGCAATTGGCATGACTGGCATCCACCAGCACCCGTGGGTTCAGGCCCGCATCCGCCAGACGTGCGCTGGCAGCCTGCACCTGAGACAAACGATAGTTGGGACCCGAGGCTCCACCACGCAAAACCAGGTGACCATGAGGGTTACCAGCCGCCTGGAATTGCACCAGTTGCCCCTGGGTATTAATTACTGTGGTTGCCTGGGGCTGGGCTGCTGCCTTGAGGGCGTTGATGGCAACATCGATGCTGCCATCGGTGGCATTTTTGAAACCCAGCACACCCGGCAGATGGCTGGCCATTTCGCGGTGCGTTTGCGATTCAGTGGTTCGGGCACCCAGGGCATACCAGCTGATCAAATCAGAGAAGTAATCGGCCAGAAAAGGATTCAGCGCCTCGGTGGCAATTGGCAAGCCCAGTTCAGCGACCTCCAGCATTAGCTGGCGGCAGACCCTTAAGCCACTATTGATGTCGGTCTGGCCATCCCGTTGGGGATCATTTACCAGGCCTTTCCAGCCCAGACAGGTACGTGGTTTCTCAACGTAGACCCGCATTACCAGGAGTAGCTGATCACCCACTTCCTGCTGCAGGGCGACCAGGCGTCTAGCATAATCCAGCGTGGCTTCCCGATCGTGTACCGAACAAGGCCCTACCACGACTAGAAAACGCGGATCGTCACCTGCTACCAGCTGACACAGGGCCGCTCGCTGTTGATCCACTTGCCGAGCCAGCCGGTTACTTAAGGGCAACTCCTGAAGCAGTTGCTCCCGGGTTATCAGAGGCTGGCTGGTCACTTGCTGCTGTAATTGACTGTTCATTTTGATTCCTTTAATCCCAGGATGGGTTCCAGGCATAAAAAAACCCCGGTGTGGCTGCACCGGGGTTTTTAGTTTCTTTGCCTGGGCAGCCACTGGGCGCCCGAAACCTGATGTTCAGACGCAAGTTATTGAACTAAACCAATAGCCTTTTGCAAAAACTGGGTTGTTGTTCAGATTAACTTGCATTTTAAAACTCTGTTTTGCGGTAGTGTTATTAACAGTCAAACACAAAAAGTGTTTGGGCTCAACTGCCAATTCGCACTTCCTGAATCACCAGGGCATGATGATAGACAGGTACATTCTGCCTTTCAAAATGCTTTTCCAGTTCCACGGCAACGCGATCACTGAGGTGAACACGGGCCAACTCCGGATGATTGCTGAAAAGATCATCCCAGATCTTTTCCAGATACTCCGGACTATAGTCATCAAAGAAATCAGCCAAAGCCTCACCGGTTACTTCCTGACCGGCAATAATCAGGCGTTTGGCGGCTTCAATAATTTCTCTAAACTTTTCATTCCAATCGTTTTTAGAAGTCATCAGTGCTTAACGAGCTTACCCGCATCCAGTTTCTTTTGTTCCATCATCAAGGCAGTCACATACTCTGCTCTTGTTGAGGCATTGACTGGCTTGCCCTTGTCCTGACACCAGGTAATCAGGGCTTCCAGGTCGACATCCACCTTTTCGATCAGAATATTCCGGGTCGCAAAGACTTCGATCATTTCCAGGCTTTTGGCCTCCCACTCTTCCCAGCTGGATTCCAGGCGGTCACTGTCTTCAGCCACTTCCAACAGGCGATCCCATTGCTCGGGTCGAATCCAACAGAGGCCTGCAACCTGGGGCTGGTCTTTCGGTGCCTGACTCATTATTACTCCCGTGTTTTTACATCTACCCGGCCAGTTTAGCACAAGCGTCAGGATATCTTCTCGGCATAAGCATCCAGCAGGGTTTCCTGGGCACTGACTTCATCCTTGCCTTTACCGGGAGAATTCAGCAAGTAGGTGCCATCACTCTGCAACTCCCAGCTCTGGCAGTTATCCAGCAGGTAGGTTTCCAGATCCTTACGCACCCGGACGGCCAGTTTGGCATCCAGCAGCGGGAAGCAGGTTTCTACCCGGTGGAACATATTGCGCTCCATAAAATCGGCACTGGCGCAGTAGATCTCTTCTTTGCCATCGTTATAAAAACTGAAGACGCGCGTGTGCTCCAGAAAGCGCCCGATGATCGAACGCACGCGGATATTTTCTGAAACCTCGGGCAGACCGGGTCTCAGGCAGCAGATACCGCGTACGATCATGTCCACCTTGACGCCAGCCTGGCTGGCCCGGTAGAGCGCCTTGATCAGCTTGGGTTCGGTGACTGAGTTGGTTTTGATAACGATACGCGCTTTTTTGCCAGCCTTGGCCAGTTCCGCTTCGCGTTCGATCATTTCCACCAGACGCTTGTGCAGGGTAAAGGGGGCATGCAGGAGCTTGTGCATATTCAGCACCTGCCCCATACCACAGAGCTGCAGGAAGACGCGGTGAACATCCTCACACAGCTCCTGATTGGCCGTAAGCAGGCCGTAATCAGTGTAGAGGCGTGAGGTCTTGGCGTGGTAATTACCCGTACCCAGGTGAGCATAGTGATGCAGCTGGCCGTTTTCGCGCCGCAGGATGTGCATCATCTTGGCGTGAGTTTTATAAGCAACCACCCCGTAGATCACGATAGCACCCGCCTCTTGTAGACGGCTGGCCAGGGTCAGGTTATCGGCCTCGTCAAAACGGGCGCGCAATTCGATGACAACCGTCACCTCCTTGCCGTTACGGGCCGCTTCCACCAGGGCATTGACGATGCTGGAATCCGGGCCGGTGCGATAGAGCGTCTGCTTGATGGCCACGACATCGGGATCACTGGCCGCTTCGCGCAGCAGGTCTTCCACCGGCGAAAAACTCTCGAAGGGATGATGCAGCAGCAGGTCATTCTGGCGAATGGCATTAAAGATCGAGCCCTCTTCCTTACGCAGAGGCCTGGGCAAGCCAGCAGTAAAGGGAGCGTATTCCAGGTCGGGCCGATTCACCTGCCCCATCAGAGCCATGAGGCGATTGAGGTTGACCGGCCCATTGACCCGATAAAGCTCTTCTTCGCCCAGGCCAAACTGATGCAGCAGAAAATCCACCAGATCATCAGGACAGTTATCAGCCACTTCCAGGCGCACGGCATCGCCGTAACGACGCGATAGCAGCTCACCCCGCAGCGCACTGGCCAAGTCGGATACTTCTTCAGAGTCCACACTCAAATCGGCATTGCGGGTCAGGCGGAACTGGTAGCAGCCGCGAATTTTCATGCCGGGGAAGAGCAGTTCGGCATGGGCATGGATCATCGAGGAGAGGAAAACAAAGTTATCCCCCTCCTCACAGAGCTCATCGGGAATACGGATCAAGCGCGACAGGGAGCGAGGTGCAGGGAGAATGGCCATCCCGCCTTCACGGCCAAAAGCATCCTTGCCTTCCAGAGACACGATAAAGTTAAGGCTCTTGTTAACCAGGCGCGGGAAGGGATGCGAAGGGTCCAGGCCGATCGGGCTGATTACCGGCAGAATCTCTTCCTTGAAGAAATCCTCGACCCACTGGCTTTGTGCCTTGGTCCACTGATCGCGGCGTATAAAACGAATCTTTTGCTCTTCCAGGGCCGGAATCAGCAACTCATTAAGTATCTTGTACTGGCGCTCCACCTGCTCGTGACAGACACGGGCAATTTCCTTGAGGACCTCTGGTGGGCGACGCCCATCGACACCGGATTTCTCCCGATCCAGGGCCACCTGACGCCGCAGGCCTGCCACACGGATTTCAAAGAACTCGTCCAGGTTACTGGAAAAGATCAGCAGGAACAGCAGCCGGTTCAGCAGTGGGTGGCTAACATCCAGTGACTGCTCCAGAACACGGATATTAAACTGCAGATGCGATAGCTCGCGGTTGAAATAGAGCTCCGGATTATCCAGATCCACGCTATCATCCGTCTTGCGGCGACGCACCCCACTTTTGCTCTGGTTAATCCTGAGGATCGCCCTGGGGGCTGAAGTAGTATTCAGCCCTTCCGAGTCATTGCTTGACGTGGCTGTCTTGGAGGATTCCGGCCTGCTGGTCTTTTCGGTCATTGCCTGGTTCCTTGACTGAATGCGATTGGAGGTCGTTACTGATTCAACAGATAAGCGGCACGCTTGCCAAAATAGGTGAGGATGCCGTCACTGCCTGCGCGTTTAAAGCAGAGCAGCGCTTCCATCATGGCGGCTTCATCCAGCCAGCCTTTTTCAATGGCGGCCATCTGCATGGCGTATTCACCGCTCACCTGATAGACGAGGGTGGGAACACCCAGCTCGGTTTTGACCCGGTGAACGATGTCCAGGTAGGGCATGCCGGGTTTGATCATGACCATATCGGCACCTTCAGCCAGATCCAATGCCACTTCATGCAGGGCTTCATCGGAGTTGGCCGGATCCATCTGGTAGCTGGCCTTGTCAGCCTTGCCCAGGTTAGCGGCAGAGCCCACTGCATCACGGAAGGGGCCATAGAAAGCCGAAGCATACTTGGCAGCGTAGGAAAGAATACGTGTATTCACCAGGCCATCCTGCTCCAGCACCTGACGAATAGCGCCTATGCGCCCATCCATCATGTCTGAAGGGGCCAGAATATCGGCACCCGCTTCAGCGTGGGACAAGGCCTGCTTGACCAGTGTCTCCACGGTGCGGTCATTCAGCACATAGCCCTTAGCATCAATGATGCCATCCTGACCATGCGAGGTATAAGGATCCAAGGCAATATCCGTCATGATGCCCAGCTCAGGAACAGCATCCTTGATGGCCTTGATACTGCGCTGTACCAGACCGTTAGCATTGTAGGCTTCTTCGGCCAATTCGGTTTTTCCTTCGCCATCCACCACCGGAAACAAAGCAATAGCGGGAATGCCCAAATCAGCCAACTCTTTGGCTTCCTTAACCAGCAAATCCAGGCTTAAACGTTCCACACCCGGCATCGAGGGCACAGGTTCACGTTTATTCTCACCTTCCTGAACAAACAGGGGCACCAGCAGATCATTGGCCGTGAGCACTGTTTCCCGCATCAGACGGCGCGAAAAGTCATCTGCCCGCATGCGACGCATCCGGGTTGCAGGAAAATTACGGTTGGTTACTAACACAAAACAATCCTCTTAAACTAATCTATTGCAGGAGTATATCAGTAGCCAGGATGAAGGGAAGAGCGTCACCTTGCCACTCCACGAGTCTGCCACTAGAGTCAAGTTAACCCCCAAGCAACAAGGAGATGAAATCATGGCCAAGAAAAGATTTGCTGTCCTGTTATCCGGTTGCGGTTTTCAAGACGGCGCAGAGATCTACGAAACAGTTCTAACCCTCTTGCGTCTGGATCAACTGAATATCGACTATCAATGCATTGCCCCCCGCATCCCTCAGATGCATGTGATCGATCACAGTAAAAGCGAGGAAATGCCCGGTGATCGCGATGTCTTTACCGAAGCATCCCGCCTTGCCCGTGGCGAGCTTATCGATCTGGCCGACGCCAATCCGGATGATTATGACGCCGTGCTGTTACCAGGTGGTTTCGGTGTGGCAAAAAATTTCTCCACTTTTGCGACTCAGGGAGCTGATTGTGAAGTCAATCCGAAAATCGTTGCCTTCGTTCAGGCCTTTCATCAAGCGGACAAACCTATCGGCCTGATGTGCATTGCACCTGCTCTAACCGCAAAACTGGTTGCTCCAGGAGCTCTCTGTACCATCGGCCAGGATGCTGGTGTCGAAGGGGCCCTCTCTAGCATGGGAGCCCTGCACAAATCAGCGGCCGTCGATGAAATCGTTGTGGATAAAACACACAAGTTGGTGACCACCCCGGCTTATATGCTGGCTCAGCGACTGACCGAAGCCCAGGCAGGCATTTTTAAACTGGTCGACAAGGTTGTGGAAATGGCTTGACCGTCAAAAGCCCTGCAAAAGCAGGGCTTTTGGTTCAGATCAGATCGGTCACACCGGATAGATCGGGGGAAGTGCTCAGGCGAATAGCATCGATCCCCCAAAGGGTTGCAGGGTTAATCTTGATGCGTTCGTTAACGTTGCAGGCACTCTTGATGGCAAAATTCTGGGAACCCGTGTTACGCCGGCGAGGCGAGAGGAATAGATCGCCACTGGGTTTTTTGACGCTGGCTACCAGCGGCGATTTGGGGTCAGGGGTACGCCCGACCACTACAGCCAGCTCGCCATTGTTGAGCTTGACGTAAACTCCTGGCGGATAAAGACCCAGCTCATTGAGGAACAGCAACGTAAGCTTGGAATCAAACTTGCTGCCACGCTGAGTGAAAATATCCTTCAAGGAATCCTTGTGCTTGATCGGATTGCGATAGGGACGCGGTGTCACCATCGCGGTATAAACATCGGCCAGGGCCAGCACACGAGCTTCACGCCGGATATCTTCATCTTTCAGGCCTCGCGGATAGCCGGTACCATCCAGTTTTTCATGGTGCTGGGCTACCAGCTCCAGCCAGAGCTGATCATCGACACCCACCTCTTCCAGCTTTTGACGGCTTTGCTCGGGATGCTTTTCAATGACCTTGCGCTGCTGATCATTCAACGGCTGCTTCTGCTGGTGCAGACGCTGCTGATAAGGGTTCATTGCCAGATTACAAGTCAGGGCTGCCGCCAGAACAGACAGGCGCACCTCCTGCTCAACCTGCAGACGCTCAAGAATCAGTTCAGAAAGAACGGCAATCTGCATGGGATGGTGAACATGGTAGGGAAACTGATCCGCCAGATGCACAGCACCGAGCAGGGCATCAGCATCATATTCGGTTAAACCCTGAAGATGGGTGGCAATATCGTAGACGCGCTTCTTAACCACACCTGGGTTGGGCGTCTTGTCCTTTTCTATCAGCTTGAAAACTTCTTCCAGCTTCAGACAAAGCTCATCAAATTCGGCAAAAGGATTAACCTTGCGGCGAAAACGAACAGGTTGGGGGATCAGACTCTCAGGGTCAGGCTGAATTTCGCGCGCAAACAGGCCCACCCGTGTCAGGATTTCTTTCTGCCTTTCTGAGCGCAGAATAGCGCCCTTGGCCATCAACAACTTGCCAAATTCGTCGTAGATGGGCCAGGGTACCGGCTGTTCTATTTTCAAAAGTTCAGGAGTTATTCTGGATAACTCGAAATCACGCAACAACATAAGCTAATCCTTGCAGTAGGTCTGCAACCTATACAGGCTGTCCCGAATAGATCGCCTGTAAATGATCACCACCACACTCTAAAGCCTCGAACCAGGAGAGGAAGTTTTCTACCTGCTCCCCCTCGAACATGGAACCATGCTGAGGCACTATCATTTTAACCGGTTTCGGCAGATTACGGATCTGTTTGACCCATTGCCGACAGACCGCATTGGAGTGCATGTAGCGTTTATGGAAGCCTTCCATAAATGCCTTGTGCTCCTCGAAATCCTCTACGAAAAGCGCTCTCTTGCCCGGTGGAAAAATAGAAGCGCCGATATCCCCCGAAAAGAGAATGCCCGATCGCTCATCAAAAATGCTGAAGTTGCCTTCACTGTGCAAAAAATGTGCGGGCAGTAATAGCAGGTGATCCCCCGTGGGCAGCTTCAACTTGGCTCCCTTGTCCGGCAGAGGCACCACCCTCTCTGGCTCATCCAGGCCAAAGTGGGATACAAAATGCAGCCATAGCCTGGAAATCAGTAATTTGGCATCCGTCGCCTTCATCCAGTAAGGAGCCGAGGAACAGACGTCCGGATCCTGATGCGTGGCAATCAGGGTATTGATCTGACGCGGATGCAAATAACGCGTCACCTGCTCTAAAACCTGGTGGAATACGTAGGTTCCACCTGGGTCAAAAAGATAGCCCTGGTCACCGTTGATCACCATGCACTGGTTGGTCTGGACAAAGGAGTTGGAACCCTCCTCTTCTTCCCAGCCAAACCAGACAAACTGGTGCTCATCATCTTCGTAAAGTAGCCGGTTATCTTCCAGGTTTGCAGTCATCGTAGCAGGCTCCTAATCCTTGTTGGTTATCTTGCTACTCTAGGCCATTTATCCGGCCATAAAACTGAGCCAGCTCAAAATCCGTAGAATTCATCAAGCAGATCAGTACCACATTGTAAGTTTTCCAACCAATCCAAAAAGGCCGGAATCTTGTCCTTGCCGATGATGGCGCCATGCTGGGGAACAATCATTTCTATTGGATACTGGCGCACCATGGCCACCCATTTACGCAGGGCTGCATTATTACCCATATATCGTTTATGGAAGCCTTCAGTGTAGGGTAGATGTTCTTCCCAGTCTTCTACAAACAAGTAACGCTTGCCTTTGGGGAACACTGCTGCCCCGATATCACCGGAAAATAAAATTTTCGAGCGGCTGTCGTAAAAGCAGAAGTTCCCTTCACTATGCAAAAAGTGAGCAGGCAACATGACGATTTCACCACCGGCCGGTAACTTGATCATCTTGCCTTTGTCTTCAATAGCGACCAAGCGATTGTTATCGCTAAAACCAAAGTGGGATACAAAACGAATCCACAAGCGTGAAACCAGCAGACGGGCATTAGTGGCTTTTAGCCAGAGGGTCACTGAAGAAAGTACATCGGGATCCTGGTGGGTAGCCAGCAAATAACGAATCTGATCCAAGGGGATGTATTTGTTCACTTCCGAAGCTACTTCAGAAAAAATGAAAGCGCCGCCTGGATCAAAAAGATAGCCTTGATCCTGATTAATCACCAGCACTTGGTTAGACTGCACCAGGCTTTCATCAGAATCCGGATCTTCCCAGCCAAACCAGATGTATTGGTGTTCGTCATCTTCAAACAAGACCTTACTGCTTTCTACCATTTCAGGCTCCATGTACGGGCAAGAATTTCCTGTGTCTTAATATATATCAATAAAACACCAGGCCCACAATTGATATAAAACAATAAACCCAGCCATAAGCTGGGTTTATCATGCAAGATTGTAATTATTTATTTCACTCTGTTCCTTTCTTCTTAGGAAGCAGTCTGGAAATCAATATTCCCAGCTCAAATAAAAGCCACATGGGCACGGCCAATAAAGTTTGGGAAAATATATCCGGCGGAGTCAGTAACATTCCTATTACAAAACACCCCAGAATCACATACATGCGTTTTGATGACAGCTTTTCCACACTGGTAACACCAGCCAATACCATTAAAACGGTGGCAACGGGAATTTCAAATGCCAGGCCAAAAGCAAAAAATAATTTCAGCACAAAATTAAGGTAGGCATTGATATCGGTCATCACCGCCACCCCGTCAGGGGCTGCAGTGGTAAAAAAGGCAAACAACAGCGGGAAGACAACGAAATAGGCAAAGGCCATACCGCCGTAAAATAAAAGAATACTGGAAGAAACGATCGGAAAAGCCAGTTTCTTTTCATGATCGTAAAGTCCCGGTGCAATAAACCCCCAGATCTGTCCAAGAATATAGGGCATGCTAATAGCCACAGCGGCAAAAAGAGTCAGCTTAAAGGGAGCAAGGAAAGGCGATGCCACTTCGGTGGCAATCATCTGGGTGCCTTCCGGCATAATCAGGCGCAGCGGTTCAGAGATGAACAGGTAGATATCATTGGCAAAGTAAAAAAGCCCCAGAAAAACCAGTAAAACTGCCAGCACCATTTTCAGAATGCGGTTGCGCAGCTCGACCAGATGCTCAACCAGAGGAGCATGAGCCGTCTGAGTAGACTCGGGCTGGTGATTTTCCGAAGTGGAGTGCATCGCTTCCTCTTCCTGCTGACTCATGAGGACTTACTCTCCTGATCCGGGGACTTAGGCTTTTCGCCATCTTTGCTTAAGCTGGTCGTGCTTGGAGCGGTCGGCGGGGTCGTAGGTTTAAAGTCTTCCTGTAGCTCCTGCTCGGCATCATGCAAGCCCGCCTTGACCTTGCGTTCATGCTCAGCCATGCGTTGATGCATTTCTTCCAGGCGCAGCTGTTCATTCACTTCATTCTGAATGCCCGAAACGGCCTTGCGAATACGGCCTACATAAAGGCCGAGGGTTCTTACCGCCTGGGGCAGGCGCTGGGGACCCAGCACCAACAGACCCAAAACAGCCAGGAGGACGAGCTCAAAAAAGCCGATATCAAACATAGTCTGTAGCGCTTACTTGCGCTCCTGTTCCCGATCTCGAACTTCTTCAGCCTTAACATCAATGGCGTCCTTGTCCGCTTTGGATTTTTCCAGACGCCCATCTTCCTGCTTGTTTTTCAGTTCGTCTTCCATTTCCTTCTCGCCATCTTTCATGGCGGATTTGAAGCCTTTAACGGCTCCACCCAGATCACCACCCAGGTTACGCAATTTTTTGGTTCCGAAAATCAGAATAATGATGCCCAGAACGATCAGTAGTTGCCAGATGCTAATGCCACCAAAGCCCATGTTTTTCTCCTGCTGTTTTCGTTGTTAGTTACTGGTTACGGCTGGCTTTTTCTTCCAGACCGGATATCCCCATACGTCTTGCCAGTTCATCCAGCACCTGCTGATGGCTGATCCCCAGATGGGAGAGCATAACCAGAGAATGAAACCAGAGATCCGCAGTTTCTGCAATGACCTCTTGGTGGTCCCCGCTACGCTGGGCATCCTTGGCGGCCAGGAGGGTTTCGGTTGCCTCTTCGCCTACCTTTTCCAGTATCTTGTTCAATCCCTTGGCATGGAGCTGAGCAACATAGGAAGTATCCGGAGAGGCTTGGCGTCTTTCATCCAGAAGCGCTTCCAGTTGCTGAAGAATATCACTCATAAATTGGTTAAACCTTAGGGTCATTCAAAAAGGAGCTAGCATAGCTTAAAGCGCCCGGCCACACCATCTTGCAAGCTTGGTCCTAACGTCGCACTAGCACCAACAAGCCTGCACCGGCCAGTGCCCAGGGAATCCACTCTTCATGCAGTAGCGGGGCCAGGTGTTCACCCACGCCGCCCGCCAGTCCGGCCAGCATCAGCAAGAGGCCCAGCAAAACCTGGCCATTGCGTTGACGCGAGCGGGCCATTTCCTGACGCATTTCTCGAAGCAATTGACGCTGTTCGCGCTGGCTTTCTTCCCAGGAACGTAACTGAGTCAGACTCTCGTGCGCCAGCTGTGGCAACTCGGGAATCTGCTCCAACCAATCGGGGAGTTTTTCCTTGGCTTTCAGCAGGATGCCACGGGGGCCGACACGCTGTTTCATCCAGTTTTCCAGGAAGGGCTTGGCTGTGGTCCAGAGATCCAGCTCAGGGTAGAGCTGACGCCCCAAGCCCTCGATATTCAGCAGGGTTTTCTGCAGCAAGACTAGCTGTGGCTGAACTTCCATATTAAAACGGCGCGCGGTTTGAAAAAGCCCCAGAAGCACCTGACCAAAGGAAATATCCTTCAGCGGTTTTTCAAAAATGGGCTCACAAACCGCCCGGATGGCTGCAGCAAATTCATTGGCGCGGGTTTCTTCACCCACCCAGCCGGATTCAATATGCAGACGAGCCACTTCATAGTAATCCTGCTTGAAAAAGGCCAGGAGGTTGCGCGCCAGATAATTCTGATCCTCGATGCTCAGGGAGCCGACGATGCCACAGTCAATGGCAATATAACGCGGACTTTCCGGCTTGCTGGTATCCACGAAGATATTGCCCGGATGCATGTCGGCATGAAAAAAGTTATCCCGAAAAACCTGGGTAAAAAAGATTTCCACACCCCTTTCCGCCAGCTTTTTCATGTTCACGCCATCGCGGCGCAGCTGATCCACATCAGCGACAGGCACTCCATAGATGCGCTCCTGCACCATGACGTTTTTGCGGGTAAAGGGCCAGTGAATCACCGGCACATACAAGAGTGCTGAATTAAGAAAATTGCGCTTGAGCTGTGAAGTGTTGGCTGCTTCCTTTTGCATATCCAGCTCATCCATCAAACTGATTTCATAGTCCGCCACAACTTCAACAGGATGCAGACGGCGTGAATCAGGCACCAGTTTGAGAACCAGATAGGCCAGCATGTAGAGAAGCTGCACATCCTTGCGAATAATGCGGCTGATACCGGGGCGGATCACTTTGACCACGACCTCTTCGCCAGTGTGCAGGCGCGCCGGATGCACCTGAGCCACCGAGGCTGAAGCCAGGGCCTCACTGCCGAATTCGGCAAAGGCTTCGCTAACCGGCATTCCCAGAGATTTTTCAATGGTCGTCTTGGCCAGTGCCGCCGGGAAGGGAGGCACCTGATCCTGAAGCCTCTTCAATTCATTGGCTACGTCGTCCGGAAGCAGATCCCGGCGAGTGGAGAGCATCTGGCCAAATTTGACAAAAATCGGGCCTAGCTCTTCCAAAGAGAGTCTCAGGCGCTCACCCCGGGTGTAATGACCCAGAGGAAAAAGACGTATAGGGTTGATTTTTAAGAGAAAAGCCAAAGGGGCAGGTAGGCGTTCAACAGGAATCAGGACATCCAGTCGGTAGCGAACAATAATCCAGGCAATTCTGAAAGCACGATACAAACGACCCACTAGTGATCCCCCGCTTGTTGTTGGGCTGTTTCCAGCAGGCGGATACGGGCTTCCAGGCGATCCACATCCATACGCAATTCATCCAGACTGTCTTCCAGCAGATGCCGACTGTTTTCTCCGGGCATCACTCCTGTTTCTTCTTCCAGGTAGTCCTTAAAATCCTGACGTGCTGCGTTAGCCGTTCTCTGGGTCCAGCCCAGCAACTGGGATAAACCGGCCTGAAAACCGGCCAGGGGCAGCGGGCCGGCAACCTGATTGAGCAGTTCACCGGCATCCAGCCCCAGCGCAGCCAGCAGACCCTGAAAGGCTTCCAGCTTCGCAGTTTGCCCACCAACCTTGACCTCGGGACTGAAAAGCACGGCTTGGGCATCGGGTCGAGTCGCCATCTGCAAGTAGGCTGGCAGGCTGGCTTCCATCCAGGCATCCGCCGTCTCCTCCGTTTGGCGGTAAAAGTACAGGCCTGAATCACTGACCTGAACAAACACCTGCCAGCCCTGGGGATGCACGCGCAGCTCAAAGAGGCTGCCACTGAGTTCTTGCAGACTCAGGGCCGTCGCCCCGCCTTGGGCAGCAGCCTGGCGTAGCAGCGGGTTGATCAGACTTTCCAGTGCAGTCAGTGCAGCCAGAGGTAATTGCATCGTTTCTTCCTTAAGCAGTGATTACAGCTTGATGCCCCGGTGTAAGGCCACAACACCTGACGTCATGTTGTGGTACTCCACTTCACTGAGACCCGCTTCTTCCATCATTCCCTTGAGAGTTTCCTGATCCGGATGCATGCGGATGGATTCGGCCAGATAGCGGTAAGAATCACTGTCACCGGCAAAGAGCTTGCCCATGAAGGGCAGCGCAGTAAAGGAATAGGCATCGTAAACCTTGCTCATGAGCGCATTGGTGGGCTTGGAAAATTCCAGCACCAGCAAGCGGCCACCCGGTTTGAGAATTCGGGCCATATCCTTGAGGGCGCGGCTTTTATCAGTGACATTGCGCAGACCAAAGGCAATGGTAATGACATCGAAGTGGTTATCGGGGAAGGGCAGGCTTTCGGCATTGGCCTGCACAAAACGAATGTTGCCAGCATAGCCCTTATCCAGCAGGCGATCCCGCCCCACCTTGAGCATGGAGGCATTGATATCGGCCAGATAAACCTCGCCTTCCGGCCCCACCAGACGCGAAAACTGCTGGGTCAGGTCACCGGTACCGCCCGCAATATCCAAGACTCGATGGCCCTTGCGTACACCGGAAAGCTCAATGGTGAACTTCTTCCAGAGACGGTGAATCCCCATGGACATGAGATCATTCATCAGGTCGTATTTGGCCGCTACCGAGTCAAAAACACCGGCCACCCGCTTTTGCTTCTCCTCGTAGGGAACTTCCTGATAACCAAAATCAGTCGTCTTTTTTTGCTGATCGTTTGTTTCTTGGCTCATGTCTGTGTCCTGAAAACTGTTGTGCAAATCACCTGTATCGCTAAGGAGCCAGGTGCCAACGGATCAGGGGGAGCAGGCTTTCCTGCCAGGCCCCTACCCTGCCGCTCATTAAAAATTCACTTACCGTCCTGCATCCACCGCCAGGGGAATCAATTTGGGCTGGCGGCTTTCTCCTGCGGCTTGCAACTGATCCAGGTAGTCCTGCCAGAGTTTTTCCTTGTTGCAACCCAGATGCCAGAGGTAGTCCCAGGTAAACAACCCGGAATCATGGCCATCATCAAAAGACAGCTTGAGGGCGTAGCGGCCGACCGGTTCGATCTTCCAGATACGCACCTCCTTTTTGCCCGTCTGCAGACGCGGCTGGCCATGGCCCTGCACCTCGGCCGAGGGTGACAGCACCCTCAGCAGCTCGGCAGAGAGTTCAAAAAACTCACCACTGGCATAGCTCAGTTCCAGGCAAGCCCGACTCTTGCTGTAGTTAATCTTGCTGGGTTGAGGGGCGGCCTCTTGCATGGCGAACTCCTAGAGAATATAGCGGGACAGGTCCTGATCCTGTGCCAGCTCTCCCAGTTGTTGATCAACATAGGCGGCATCCACCACCAGCTTCTCACTCAGACTGTCGGCATTGTAACTGGCTTCTTCCAGCAGACGCTCCATGACCGTATGCAAACGCCGCGCACCGATGTTGTCGGTATTTTCGTTGACCTGAAAGGCAATTTCCGCCAGACGATCTATGCCGTCATCGGTAAAGCTGAGATCCACCCCTTCAGTACCCATTAAGGCCGTGGCCTGACGAGTCAGAGAAGCATCCGGCTCGGTCAGAATACGGCGGAAATCTTCCGGCGTCAGGGCCTTGAGTTCAACACGAATGGGCAGGCGACCCTGGAGTTCGGGAATCAGGTCTGAAGGCTTGGCCAGATGGAAGGCACCGGAAGCGATAAAGAGAATGTGATCCGTCTTGATCATGCCGTATTTGGTGGTCACGGTGCTGCCTTCAATCAAGGGCAGCAGATCCCGCTGGACCCCTTCACGGGAAACATCGCTACTGGTGTTTTCACCCCGCTTGCAGACTTTATCCAGCTCATCCAGAAAGACGATGCCATTCTGTTCGACCAGATCCACCGCTTCGCGCTTGATTTCTTCTTCATTGATCAAGCGGGCCGCTTCTTCATCACGTACGATACGCAGGGCATCACGGATTTTCAGCTTGCGGGTTTTGCGCTTTTCCTGGCCCATGTTGGAGAACATGCTCTGCAGCTGCTGAGTCATTTCCTCCATGCCGGGCGGGCTCATGATTTCCACGCCCACCTGAGGACCAGCCACTTCGATATCGATTTCCTTGTCATCCAGCTGGCCTTCACGCAGTTTCTTGCGAAACAGCTGGCGGGTGGAGGATTCCTCGTTTTCGTGCAGGGGCTGGTTGTTGCTGTCGCGCGCCGGGGGTAACAGGGCATCGAGAATTCTTTCTTCAGCCGCATCTTCAGCACGGTGGCGGTTTTTCTTGATCGCCTCTTCACGCAGCATCTTCACGGCTGATTCAGCCAGATCACGGATGATGGTTTCCACATCCCGGCCGACATAGCCCACTTCGGTAAATTTGGTGGCTTCCACCTTGATAAAGGGGGCACGCGCCAGCTTGGCCAGACGCCGGGCGATTTCGGTTTTACCCACGCCGGTAGGACCGATCATGAGAATATTCTTGGGGGTGACTTCCGAGCGCAGGTCCGGGTCGAGCTGCATGCGACGCCAGCGATTGCGCAGGGCCAGGGCAACAGAACGCTTGGCTTCGGCCTGACCGATAATAAAACGATCCAGCTCACTGACAATTTCACGCGGGGTCATACTACTCATTTTTTCAGGCCTTCTATGGTCATGTCGTGATTGGTGAACACACAAATATCGCCCGCCAGACGCAGACTCTTCTCAACGATTTCTCTTGCTGGCATTTCGGTGTTTTCCAGCAGGGCACGGGCAGCTGCCAAAGCGTAGTTACCGCCCGAGCCAATCGCCAGGACACCATGCTCCGGCTCGACCACATCGCCAGTGCCGCTGATACACAGGGTTGCGGTTTCATCCGCTACAACCAGCATGGCTTCCAGCTTGCGCAGAGCCCGATCGGTGCGCCAGTCTTTGGCCATTTCCACGGCAGCACGAACCAACTGGCCCTGGTGTTTTTCCAATTGGCCTTCAAAACGCTCAAACAGGGTAAAGGCATCGGCTGTGCCCCCGGCAAAACCGGCCAGGATCTTGTCATGATACAAACGCCGCACCTTGCGGGCATTGCCTTTCATCACGGTATTGCCCAGGGAAACCTGACCATCGCCGCCCAGATAGACTTCATCATCACGACGCACACAAACAATAGTGGTCATGCTGTCTCCTTCAATTAATTGTTCTCGGGTTGCTGAGGGCTGACTGCAGCCGGAGCTGCGGGGTCAGCTTCAGCAGTTGTCTCGGTTGCCGCTGCTGCCGGAGCTTGCGAGGTTTCTGCGGGAGCCGGAGCAGCTTGTTCAGGCTCTTCTCTCAAGCGCAGCAGCATAAAATCGATACCCGCCGCCGCTAAATCATCCTGGGCCCGGGCCAGGTTACGGCGATCCTGGAAGGGACCGGCCTGAACCCGGTGCCAGATATCGCCTGACGGCGTTTCCACGGTATTGATCCTGACCTGGGCAAAGCCCAACTGAGTAATGCGCTGCTGCTGACGTATGGCATCCTGGGGCTGACTGAAAGACCCCACCTGCAACATAAACTTGGGTTGATCCGTGGCATCCCGCGGGGTGGATTCATAGGCTTCCACCTTGGGTGCAATGACTTCGCTTTCCGGCAAGAGGGTATAAAAATCAAAGCGGGGCTGATGCTCTCCACTAGCCGAATTTTCGGCGCGGGTCGCAGAAGCAGCTTCCTCGGCCACCGGATCAGCCACAGCCTCTTCGGTAGTCGCAGCAACCTGGGGCTCGGGCGAGGAATCCAGAGTCCGACCCAAGAGCACGCCCACGATCAAACCGATAGCCAACCAGCCCCAACCGGGCAGCCGCGACCAGATGCCGACAGACTCCGGCTGAGCGGCTTCCGGGGACCGGGGGGTTGCCCCCCGAACCCGGGCATCAGCGGTTTCAGTCGGGCTTTTCTTACGCGGCCGACTGGCAAAATCATGAGCCATGGTTCACCTCACTGGCCCTGGGGCCTCTTGATTACATGGATTCAGGTGCAGAAACACCCAAGAGCTGCAAGCCGCTGGCCAGCACCTGACGCGTTGCAGCCGCCAGAGCCAGTCGCGCGGAACGAACCTTTTCATCCTCGACCAGGAACTGGCAGGCGTTGTACCAGGAGTGCATGGCAGCAGCCAGTTCACGCAGGTATTGGGCAATCTGGTGGGGTTCCAGTTCCCGGGCGGCGATAGAAACCACTTCCGGGAAGCGTGCCAGCTGATTCAACAAGGCCTGCTCCTGCTCACTCTGCAGAGCGTCCAAATCGGTTGTTGCCAAAGTCCAGCTCATGCCCTTTTCTTGTGCCTGGCGAGCCACGCTGCACAGGCGTGCATGAGCATACTGAATATAGTAGACGGGATTATCATTGGTCTGGGAACGCGCCAGATCAATATCAAAGGTCAGCTGGGAAGTCGCAGCCCGCGCCGCCAGGAAATAACGAGTCGCATCACAACCGACCTCGTCAATCAAATCCCTCAGGGTGACATAGCTGCCTGCACGCTTGGAGATTTTCACCTCTTCGCCGCTGCGCATCACCGTCACCATCTGATGCAATACATAATCGGGCCAGCCTTCGGGAATATCAACCTCCAGCGCCTGCAGACCCGCGCGAACCCGGGTAATGGTGGAATGGTGATCCGCACCCTGCTCATTGATCACCTTACCAAAGCCCCGCTGCCACTTGTTCAGGTGATAGGCAACATCGGGCACAAAATAGGTGTAGCCACCATCGGTTTTGCGCATGACCCGATCCTTGTCATCACCAAACTCGGTGGTCTTCAGCCACAGAGCGCCACCGTCTTCATAGGTGTAACCCTTCTCAATCAGACGTTGCACGGCCTCTTCCACTTTGCCTTCTGCATAGAGCGAGGATTCCAGAAAATAGACATCAAAGGCCACACCAAAGGCCTTGAGATCCAGATCCTGTTCACGGCGCAGATAGGCCACGGCAAAACGACGAATAGCTTCCAGATCCTCGGCATCCCCGGCGGCTTTTACTTCCTGGTCATCGGCGGTGACGGTTTCCCCGTTCAGATAGGCGCGCGCAACCTCCTGGATGTATTCGCCGCGGTAGCCATCTTCGGGCCAGCCGGCATCTTCGGGTGTCAGCCCCTTGGCTCGAGCCTGAACCGACAGGGCCAGATTGGATATCTGGGCACCGGCATCGTTGTAATAGAATTCACGGGTTACCGACCAACCGGTGGCTTCCAGCAGACGACAGAGACAATCGCCCACGGCTGCACCGCGACCATGACCAACATGCAAAGGGCCGGTGGGATTAGCGGAAACAAATTCCACCTGCACCTTTTCGCCCTGACCCTGGTTACTGGTGCCAAAAGCAGCCTTTTGCTCCAGGATTTCCTTGATGACCGCCGTCTGGGCACTGGTGGATAAAAAGAAGTTGATAAAACCCGGCCCGGCAATTTCCATCTTGCTGACCTGCTGCATGAACTCACCATTAGCCTCGAGGCGCTCAACAATTTGTCCGGCCAGCTCGCGCGGATTCATTCCGGCCTTTTTGGCAGACATCAGCGCCAGGTTACTGGCCAGATCACCATGAGCCTTGTCCTTGGTGTTATCGATCTGAATGCGGGGCTGAAAATCTTCGGGCAACAAGGCTTCGGATTTAAGCTGGGAAACAAGCTGATCTAACTGGGAAGTAATAAAGGCTTTCATGAAATTGAACGGACCTTGCAGATTTGCGGGTTAGTGAAAATAAGCCTGCCATTATCCAAGGAAGGCCGACAAAAGTCACCCGTCAAGGGCGGCGTTGCGGCCAGTCATTTCTCTGAATCAGCGGCAGATAGTAGTTGTACTGGTCGCGGGAGATATAATTGGCCAAACGCATCCCCCGCAGGATGCGCTGATACTTGCGCTGCAAACCCGAGGTCAGGTTGCGATTCTGAAACAGGGAATAGTGATAACGCCGGGGACTGGGCAGCATCAGCGCCAGATAAGCCCCTTCGGCGGCATTAATCGCCGCTGGCGGCTTACCGAAGTAATAGCGACTGGCCGCATCCACCCCATAGATATCCGGGCCGAATTCCGCCACATTCAGATAGAGCTCAAGAATTTCGTTTTTCGAGAAGTTGGCTTCCAGACGCCGGGTGATCACTGCCTCGCGCAGCTTGCGGTAATAGCTTTGTTGGGGGGTCAAAAACAGATTCTTGACCGTCTGCTGACTCAGCGTACTTCCCCCAAAGGCTGTTTCTCCGCGGCGCAAGTTGGTGATAAACGCATCCAGCAGGGCATCATAATCCAGCCCGCGATGTTCGAAAAAGCGAGCATCCTCGGCCATGACCACCGCATAGAGCAGATCCCGATTAACCCGTCGCAAAGGCGTCCAGCGGTAGTGGGCATTCGGTGCTTCCAGCCGCGCCTCGACCCGCTGTTCGGCCTGGGCCTGCAAATTGGCAAAAGACTGCTCCGCCACACCGGGTAGAGTATAAAAGAAGAAAAAGATGCCACTGCCCAACAGCAGAATAAGCGCCAGACTCAACCAACCCAACCAGTAAACCAGGCGGTTCAGCCACTGCCAGGGCAAAAGCAACCAGCCCAGCAGCTTCTCCACCAGGGGATGGCGATTCTTTTTGCGGGTTGCTTTCTTTTTCCTCGAAGCCGGGGGCATAGATATCCTTGTTCAAACCAGCGATTACCTGACCAGCCAGGCCCTTTTCTATGCTGACCAAGGGCAGCGAAGGCTTGCTGGTAGTCATCTAAAAACACTTGCGATTATTCACTGACCACCAACCAACTTCAACAGAGAAACTGTTAAAATGCTTTCCCTTTATTGATCGCAACCCAGCGGAGCCCCATGTCCATTTCCTTTGTCCATCTGCGCCTGCATTCGGAGTTTTCTCTGGTCGATGGCCTGGTTCGTCTCAAGCCCTTGATCAAGAAAGCCCAGGCCCTGCATTACCCGGCCCTGGCCCTGACGGATGACAGCAATCTCTTTGCCCTGGTGAAGTTTTACAAGGCTACCCAGGGTGCCGGGATCAAGCCGCTGATTGGTAGTGACATCTGGGTGCAGGAAGAGGAAGGCGCACCGGCTTACCGCCTGACTCTCTTGGCCATGAACAACCTGGGTTACCGCAATCTGACTGAACTCCTGTCACGCGGTTGGCTGGAAGGTCAACGTGATGAAAAGGCCTTTATCCACCCCCAGTGGTTGCAGGAAAAAGCAGCAGGGCTTCTGGCTCTGTCCGGGGCCAAGGAAGGTGAAGTTGGCCAGCTATTACTGGCCGGGCACAAGGAGATGGCAGCCCAGCGCCTGCAACACTGGATGCAGGTCTTCCCCGATGCCTTCTATCTGGAAGTACAGCGCACCCGACGCCCGGGCGACGAAGACTGCCTGCACGCCAGTGTCGAGTTGGCCGCGCAGCTGGATTGCCCGCTGGTGGCCACCAATGACGTTCGCTTTATGGAGCGCAAGGATTTCTGGGCCCATGAAACCCGCGTGTGCATCGGTGACAGCCGCACCCTGGACGACCCCCGCCGGGAAAAGCGTTATTCCGAAGAGCAGTACCTGAAAAGCCCCGAAGAGATGCAGGAGCTGTTCAGCGATCTGCCCGAAGCCCTAGAAAACACGGTCGAAATCGCCAAGCGCTGCAATGTCGACATCCGCCTGGGTGAATACTTCCTGCCCGAGTACCCCATTCCCGAGGGCATGACCCAGGATGAATTCTTCCGCCAGATCTCCCATGAAGGACTGACACGCCGCCTGGAAAAACTCTTTGATACCCAGCGCCCGGATTTTGCTGAAATCGAGGCCCGCTATCGCAAACGCCTGGATTTCGAGCTGGATACCATCCTCGACATGGGTTTCCCCGGCTACTTCTTGATCGTTATGGACTTCATCAAGTGGGCCAAAAACCACCAGATTCCGGTCGGCCCGGGGCGGGGTTCGGGGGCAGGCTCGCTGGTCGCCTACTCCCTGGAAATCACCGACCTGGACCCCATCGGCTACAGCCTGCTGTTCGAGCGTTTCCTTAACCCCGAGCGGGTCTCCATGCCCGACTTTGATATCGACTTCTGCATGGATGGTCGCGACCGGGTGATTGAATATGTGGCCGACACTTACGGCCATGCGGCGGTATCCCAGATCGCCACCTTCGGCACCATGGCCGCCAAAGCGGTGGTTCGTGATGTCGCCCGAGCCCAGGGCAAACCCTATGCCGTGGGTGATCGCCTGTCGAAGATGATTCCTTTTGAAGTGGGCATGACCCTGGAAAAAGCCGCTGAAGAGGTGGAAGACCTGGGCCTGCTGGAAAAAGCCTACCAGACCTCCCAGGAAAGAGAGCTGACCGACCAGGATCTGGAAGAACTCGACCAGGAGGGCCTGGAAGTCTGGAGCATGGCCCGCGAACTCGAAGGCATCACCCGTAATACCGGCAAGCACGCCGGGGGTGTAGTGATCGCGCCCACCAAACTGACCGACTTTGCCCCGCTGATTGCCGAAGAAGACGGCAGCGGTCTGGTGGTGCAATTCGACAAAAACGACGTGGAAGATGCCGGTCTGGTCAAATTTGACTTTCTGGGTCTCAGAACCCTGACCATCATCGACTGGGCCCTCAAGGATGTCGATAAGGTGCGCGCCCTGGATGGCCAGCCGCCGCTGGATATCTCCACGATCCCACTGGATGACAAGCTCACCTTCGATCTGCTCAAACGTGCCGAGACCACCGCGGTTTTCCAGCTGGAATCCCGTGGCATGAAAGAGCTGATCAAAAAGCTTCAGCCGGACAGCCTGGAAGACATGATCGCCCTGGTCGCCCTCTTCCGCCCCGGCCCCCTGCAATCCGGGATGGTGGATGACTTTATCCAGCGTAAACACGGTCAGGCCCCCCTGGCCTATCCCCACCCGGATTACCAACTGGAGATGCTGCAACCGGTACTGGAACCCACCTACGGGATCATCCTCTACCAGGAGCAGGTCATGCAGATTGCCCAGGTCATGGCCGGTTTCACCCTGGGTGGTGCGGACATGCTGCGCCGGGCCATGGGTAAGAAAAAACCCGAAGAAATGCAGAAGATGCGGGCCATTTTTCTGGAAGGCAGTCAGAAAAACGGCATCGATGCCACTCTGGCCGGGCAAATCTTTGATCTGGTAGAAAAATTCGCCGGTTACGGTTTTAACAAATCCCACTCGGCCGCCTATGGTCTGGTCTCCTACCAGACGGCCTGGCTCAAAGCCCACTACCCTGCCCCCTTCATGGCTGCGGTTCTCTCCACGGAGATGAACAACACCGACAAGGTCGTGATGCTGGTCGAGGAAGTCCGTGCCATGCAACTCACCATCACACCGCCGGATGTAAACCAGGGCAGCTGGCGATTTACCGTCAACAAGGAAGGCCAGATCGTTTATGGTCTGGGAGCAATCAAGGGCGTGGGTGAAGGTCCGGTTGAAGCCGTGGTTGAAGCCAGAAATGAAGGCGGCGCTTTCAGCGACCTTTTTGATTTCTGCACCCGGGTCGACATGAAACGCCTCAATAAACGCAGTATCGAGGCCCTGATCCGCAGTGGCGCCCTGGATCAACTGGCTGATGGCCGCCACCTGCTGATGTCAGCGCTGGATGATGCCCTCAAGGCCGCCGAACAAACCAAACACAATGCCAATATCGGCATGGATGACCTCTTTGGGGAAATCCTCGCCGGCGATCAACCCAGCGAAGCTGAATCCACCGACCCCTATGCCGACTATCGCGCCCTGCCGCAGTGGACCGACAAACAGCGCCTAGCCGGGGAAAAGGAAACCCTGGGCCTCTACCTGACCGGCCACCCCATCGATGAATACGAGCAGGAATTAAAGCGCTTCGTCGGGGGCAAGATTGCCAAACTCCAGGCCTCCCGCGAGAGTCAGCGGGTTGCTGGCCTGGTGGTGGCGCTGCGCACCATGAAAAACAAACGCGGCGACACCCTCGGCTTTTTAACCCTGGATGACCGCTCGGGTCGAATCGAAGTGGCGGTCATGGGAGAAACCTTTGATCGTTACCAGCATCTGCTGGAAAAGGACACCCTGCTGATCGTCGAAGGCGAAGTGCGAGAAGACAGCTTTACCGGCGGGCTGGCCCTGCGTTGCAAGGAGATCACTGCCATGGCCGATGCCCGCAGCCGCTATGCCCGCGCTGTGGAAATCCGCCTGGATGAAAATCAATACACCCCAGGATTTGCTGATCAGCTGGAAACCACGCTGACCCCCTATCGGGTCAGTGAACAGGGTCTCAACCTGGAAATTGCTTTTCACAGTCAGGTGGGTAGTGCCCAGCTTTGCTTTCCCGAAAACTGGCAGGTGATCCCGCATGACCACCTGCTGGAAGAGCTGATGCGCCACTTCGGAAAGGACAGAATTCGACTACTCTATAAGGCATAATTTTTGAGTCTTGCGCGCTTTTCCACTATAGTAGCAGCAGATTTTTACCTGCTTACGCTCACCCAAAACCAGTAGATATCATGAATCTTAACTATCTTGATTTTGAACAACCCATTGCCGACCTGGAAGCAAAGATCGAAGAACTTCGCCTGGTGGGCAATGATACTGATGTCAACCTGACAGACGAGATCACCCGCCTGCAGGAAAAAAGCACCAAGCTGACCGAGCAGATTTTTTCCAACCTGAGTTCCTGGCAGGTATCCCAGTTGTCGCGCCATCCCATGCGTCCTTATACGCTGGACTATCTCAATCTCCTGTTTGATGATTTTGATGAACTCCACGGTGATCGCCACTTTTCCGATGATGCGGCCATCGTCGGCGGCATGGCTCGTATCGACGGGCGTCCCGTGATGGTGATCGGCCACCAGAAAGGCCGTGACGTTAAAGAAAAGGTTAAGCGCAACTTTGGTATGCCTCGTCCTGAAGGCTACCGTAAAGCCCTGCGTCTGATGGAAATGGCCGAGCGCTTCAAGATGCCGATTCTGACCTTCATCGACACCCCTGGCGCCTACCCAGGTATTGATGCTGAAGAGCGCGGCCAATCCGAAGCTATCGCCTTCAACCTGGCGGCCATGTCCCGCCTGGAAACACCCATCATTGCTACCGTCATTGGTGAAGGTGGCTCCGGTGGTGCTCTGGCCATCGGTGTTTGCGATGAACTCATGATGCTGCAGTATTCCACCTACTCGGTCATCTCGCCTGAAGGCTGCGCCTCCATCCTCTGGAAAAGCGCCAGCAAGGCTTCTGATGCTGCCGATGCCATGGGTCTGACTGCCTCGCGTCTGAAAGAGCTGGGCTTGGTGGATACCCTGGTGCCCGAACCTCTGGGTGGTGCACACCGTAACCCCGAGAAGATGGTTGAAAGCCTCAAGGCCTCTCTGCTCCAGGCACTGGACAAGCTCGACAAAAAGGACACCGACGGCCTGCTGGAGCACCGCTACCAGCGCCTGATGAGCTACTCCTCACTGGAAAGCCTCAACAAATAAGCCTTCTATGAACCTTCCGGTTCAGCAACTGCAGCAGGCTCTGGAACAACTGGAGCCTGCTGCAAAGCCACTCCAGATTTGTATTGCCTTCAGTGGTGGCCTCGACTCCCGCGTACTCTTGGAAGCCGCCTGGCAACTACAACAGCAAAACCCCAACGACCTGCAGCTCAGAGCCCTGCATATCAATCACCAGCTCTCTGATCAGGCTGACGCCTGGGCTGATTTTTGCCGCCGTTGTTGTGAACAAAAGCAGTTACCTCTGACAATCCATCCGGTTCAACCCAACGACTACCCTGGCTCCAGCCTCGAAGCCAGAGCCCGCCAAGCGCGTTATCAGGTCTTTGCCGAGCAACTCCAGGAAGGTGAATACCTGCTGCAGGCCCATCATCGCAAGGATCAGGCAGAAACCCTGCTATTACGGTTGTTAAGAGCTGCAGGCACCCTGGGCCTGAGCAGCATTCCAAGGCAACGCCCCTTGGGCCGAGGCCAACTGCTGCGCCCTTTTTTGCATCTCAGCCGTGAAGATCTGGAACTAGCTGCCCATGAGCAACAACTGCAATGGGTGGAAGATGACAGCAACCAAAGCAACCGTTTTGATCGCAACTTCATCCGCCTGCAAGTACTGCCGCTACTACAAGAGCGCTTCCCTGCCTGCGAGGAAAACCTGGCCGAAGTGGCTCGCCTGGCCACCCAGAGCAACCAGCTCAACCGTGACCTGGCTGAACTGGATCGACAACATCTGCAACCTTCCACATCCGCAGCTCTGCCGGTTCAAGCACTGCTGCAACTGCCCAAATACCGACAGATCAACCTTCTGCGTCACTGGCTTTTGGATCGTGGCCTGACGCCGCCCGGCAAACACCTCTGGGCAGAACTGCAAAAACTGCTGCAGGCTCGCCAGGATGCCCAGCCTCAACTCAGTTGGGGAGATTCCCAGGCACGTATCCAGGCCCGCCGTCATCAAGATCAGCTGTTTATCCAACCTGAAAAAGCCTTCGCACCCCTGCCCGCAAATTGGCAGCTTGACTGGGATAACCGTTCACCTCTTGAGACCCCCTGTGGATGCTTTGACTTCCAGCTGCGCCAGCAAGCTTCTGACAATCTTCCCAAAACCCTTCGAGTCACCGCCCGCCAGGGTGGAGAAAAAATCCGCCTACCCAGGCGCGGCAGCCGTGACGTCAAACGCCTGCTTCAGGAAAGCGGCCTACCCCCCTGGCAACGCCAACAACTCCCCTTTATCTGGCAGGGAGAAGAACTCATCGCCGTGGGTTCACTACTGATTGCCGAAGGCTGGGAAGCCTTGTAAGGTTAAAGAGGTATTAAAGAAACAGGGAAGATGAGCCATGCTCAACACGGAAGACCAACGCGACTGGTTACTGGAACTTCTGGCCTGGTGGGCAGGCCAGATCACGCCAAGCCAACTGGCTGAACACTGGCAAGTCAGCCGACAACACGCCAGCCAGCTGTTAAAGCGCTATATATCAGCCTATCCAGACAACCTTGCCTATGACCCCGCCAGCCAAACCTACCACCCCACCTCAACTTTTCAGCCTCTGCAAATCAACCTGGATGCCCACGAATACCTCAACTGGGCGACGGGGTTAAATCATCCCCAACCCCAGCCAGTACCACCCCATCTGGCTCACGAAATCCTGCAACAACCACGAAGACGGATCACCCCGCAAATCCTGCGCCCCCTGATTCAAGCCCTGCGCGAAAACCGCCGCCTGGATGTCGATTACTTTTCATTGGCGAACCCGGATGACCAGGGCCGCAATATCGTTCCCCACCATTTTGTACACAACGGTCAACGCTGGCACCTGCGCGCCTGGTGTGAAAAAAGCCAAATCTTTAAAGACTTTGTACTCAGCCGCTTTAGCGGTCAGCCCGAACTGCTGGATACCTCTCACGTCACGCCAGATCAGGATGTAGCCTGGAACACCCAAATCACCCTGATCCTACAGCCTGATCCTCGTTTAAACCCAAAACAAAAACGGCTACTGGAAGAAGAGTACCTGATGGAAAACGGGCAACTGCAACTCACCACCCGCGCCTGCCTCGCCAACTACCTGCTCAAAAACCTGCAAATTCACCCACGCATCCTGGAAGGTGAACCTGAAGCCCAGCAACTGGTACTCGTCAACAAAAACGACATCAAACCCTGGCTATTTGGGTGAAATCAATATGAAAGATGACCTGTAGCAAAGAGAGGTTCACCTGGGTGTCAGATTTGCTGACACCCGGCTTTAGTCGAAATTGCATGAACCGCGGCATAGGTGCAGGGTAGTATAAAAGGAGAAAGCAATGGATGATTTTTCACCCTCGGATTTAAAAACAATTTTGCACTCCAAACGTGCCCATATTTACTACCTGGAACATTGCCGAGTTCTGGTAAAAGGCGGGCGGGTGGAATATGTCACCGATGAAGGTAAGCGTTCACATTACTGGAATATCCCCATAGCCAATACAACAACTGTTTTGCTGGGCACAGGCACCTCCATCACCCAGGCTGCCATGCGTGAACTGGCCAAAGCCGGTGTTCTAGTCGGGTTTTGTGGAGGCGGTGGGACGCCACTTTTTTCCGCCAACGAAGTGGATATTGAAGTCGCTTGGTTTTCACCACAAAGTGAGTACCGACCCACCGAATACCTTCAAGCCTGGGTCAGCTTCTGGTTTGATGATTCTCAACGTCTTCAAGCAGCCAAGCTCATTCAGCTGGCACGCATCGAACAGCTTAAAAAACACTGGCTCAATAATCGCCAACTGCGTGAACAAGGCTTTGCTGTTGAGCCAGAACTTCTCCAGTCACTACTTGAACAGCACCATAACCGGGTCGTGGAAGCCATTGATACCAACCAGCTTCTAACCGAAGAAGCGCGACTCACCAAGCATCTCTACAAAATAGCCGTCAACCTTCTGCAATACGGCGACTTCACCCGCGCCAAACGGGGTTCAGGCAGCGACCCGGCTAACCGTTTTCTTGATCACGGCAACTACCTGGCCTATGGCCTGGGAGCTACAGCCACCTGGGTTCTGGGTTTGCCTCATGGCCTAGCGGTACTTCACGGCAAAACTCGGCGAGGTGGCCTGGTTTTTGATGTTGCCGACCTGGTCAAAGATGCGCTGATTTTACCCCAGGCTTTCCTTTCTGCTGCTCGTGGTGATGAAGAACAGGAATTCCGCCGCAACTGTATTGAATCCCTGACCCGTGCCGAAGCTCTGGATTTCATGCTGGACACCCTGAAAGATATTGCCATGAAATTAGGGGGTGCCAAACCATGAATGTGTTGATTGTCTCCCAATGCAGCAAGAATGCACTGACAGAAACCCGCCGTGTGCTGGATCAATTTGCTGAACGCCGAGGCGACCGTAGTTGGCAAACTCCGATCACCTGGGATGGTCTTTTGACTCTTCGAAAGCTGCTTAAAAAAACCGCTCGCAAAAACACGGCGGTTGCTTGCCACTGGATCAGGGGTAAGGATCACAGTGAGCTGATGTGGGTTGTGGGTGATACCAGTCGCTTTAATGCAGAAGGCGCCGTTCCCACCAATACCACCAGTTTGGATATTCTGAGAAAAGAAGATGAAAACGACTGGCATACTCTGGATACCCTGGCTTTGCTCGCTGCTATTGCAGGGCTTTTCCACGATTTTGGTAAAGCCAACAAGTTATTCCAGGGCAAACTCAATCCTAAAAAGAAGAAAACACTGCAAAGCGAACCCCTAAGGCACGAATGGGTTTCCTTACGCCTTTTTATGGCGTTTGTTGGAGAACTGAAGGATCAAGAGTGGCTGGAAAAGTTGAATCTGGCTTCAGCTGAGATGGAAAATGAGCTGCTTGAAAAGCTGGAAAAAGACACTAGCCAAAGACCCAAAGCGCCTTGGGCTAAGTGGACAAACCAGCCCCTTGCCTTAACCGTTGCCTGGCTGATCGTCAGTCACCACCGACTTCCTGTATTTCCCAAGGGAAAAAGCGAGAACCCAGAAGATTCAAGACCCGTCAACGAACCACCTAGCGCACGAGTAGACCAGTGGCTACAACGCAGTTTTAACGCTGGCTGGAATTCACCGCAACTTTACAGTGACTGGAAGCCCGAAGACTGGCAAGGCGTGTGGGAATTCCCACAAGGCACACCCTTACGCAGCAAAACCTGGTGTAATAAAGCGCATAGCCTGGCAAAGCGAGCCTTGAAAGCCAGCAGCCTGAAAAAACACCCGGGCTTGAATGACCTCTACACCAGCCACCTTGCTCGAATGGTTTTAATGCTGGCTGACCATATTTATTCAGCCAGTGATCCCACAAGCATCTGGCAGGATAAAGCTTACAAAGCCTATGCCAATACGGATCGCGAAACTAGCCAACTCAAGCAAAAGCTGGATGAGCACAACCTGGGTGTCGCTCATCAGGCTTACCTGCTTGCACGAAGATTGCCTGATCTTTCCAGGCAACTGCCTGCCATTACCCGTGTTAAAGCCCTGAAAAAAAGAGTAACCATCAGTCGTTTTCGCTGGCAAGACAAGGCCTATGACCTGGCAAGAAGCCTTGGACCGCGCTCAGAAAAACAGGGGTTTTTTGGTGTCAATCTGGCTTCAACAGGGTGCGGGAAAACCTTTGCCAATGCCCGGATCATGTATGGCTTAGCCAATGAGCAACGAGGCTGCCGCTTTAATGTTGCCCTGGGTTTAAGAACTTTGACCCTGCAAACGGGTGATGCATTAAAAGAAAAGCTGCAACTCGACAAGGAAGACCTGGCCACCTTGGTCGGCTCCCAAGCCGTTAAAGTGCTTTATGACCAGGCCAAAGAAAATTCAAAGAAAACTGAAGACTCTTCATCTGTCTGGGAAAAAATGGGCAGCGAATCAGCTGAGGAACTGATGGAGTCTGACCTACATGTTCACTATGACGGGATACTGGATGAGAACTTGTCGAATTGGTTAAGAGCCAGCCCAAAACTCCAACAACTGGTCAGTGCCCCGGTACTGATCAGCACCCTGGATTACCTGATGCCTGCAACTGAAGGAGCCAGAGGCGGACGTCAAATTGCCCCCATGTTGCGGTTGATGACCTCGGATCTGGTATTGGATGAACCGGATGATTTTGGCTTGGAAGACCTACCAGCACTCTGCCGCCTGGTTCACTGGGCTGGCCTGCTCGGCTCACGTGTACTGCTTTCATCAGCAACTCTGCCACCGGCACTGGTTGAAGCTCTGTTTTCTGCCTATAAGGCTGGCAGACACGGCTACTTGCAAGCCAGAGGCGAACCATCCGAGCAAGCCAACGCCCTGCCCTGTGCCTGGTTTGATGAATTCAACTCAGTCAGCCATACCCTCCAGAACGAACAGGATTTTGCGGCAGCTCATACGGAATTTGTAAAAAACAGAATCAAGGAACTGGCAAAAAAACAGCAAAAAGAAGCTCCCCTGCGCTGGGGTCAACTTCTGGATGTCAGCAGTGAGACCCCTTCTTCGGAAGAGGTGGCACAAGGCTTGGCTGACTCTTTTCATCAGGAACTGCTTGTGTTGCATGACCACCACAAACAACCTTCTGGTGGCCAGGTTGCAGGTAAAGAGATTTCCTTTGGGCTGATTCGTATGGCCAACATCAACCCCCTGGTTGCCGTGGCTCAAAAACTACTCGCCAAGCCCTTACCTGAAAATTATCGCCTGCACTTTTGTGTCTATCATGGCCAATACCCGCTATTGATGCGCTCACGCATTGAAAGGGTTCTGGATGAAATTCTTAACCGCAATAAGCCTGACAAAGTATGGGAAAACTCGGTGATCACCGATGCTCTGAATCAGGGCGATGAAACCCAGCATATTTTCATTGTTCTTGGTTCAGCAGTTACTGAGGTGGGGCGTGACCATGACTATGACTGGGCCATTGCCGAACCCAGCTCCATGCGCTCATTGATCCAGTTGGCTGGACGCATTCAACGCCACCGGCAAATGGCACCCCAGCACCCTAACCTTCTGATACCCAGAAAGAACTTCAAAGCCCTGCAAAACAAAAAACCGGCTTACCTGAAACCTGGCTTTGAATCCGAGGACTTCCAACTGCTATTTCATGATCTGAAAGAGGTTCTGAAAGAAAGTCAGTATCAGCATATCAATGCCACCCCCAGACTCTTGCGTCGCAAAAATCATGATCCAGCTAATAATCTCGCTGACCTGGAACACGAACACCTGGCCGCCAAGCTAGAATTTGCTGCCCTCTGGTGGCAGTCCAACCCTACCTGGAGTTATGAACTCCAAAGGCGCACCCCCTTTCGTCAAAGCAGCCCGGATGAATTGCTACTGCTTTATCAGGAAGATGAACTGGACGAGTTAAAGTTTCACTCCTGGCAGCCTGGGGAGAAACCCAACAGTCAAGACCAGCGGTTTCATTCAGTAGATCTGCACTTGGCTGATCGCATTCAGCCTTGGGTCAACACTAATCCTCAAGAGCTAATTGATGAACAAGCCGAAAGACAGGATGAAGAAGTAGCGACCATCTGCAAAAAGTTTATGCAAATCCGTTTAAGGGCTGAACAGCAGTGGCATTACCACGCTCTGCTGGGCATCCACCAAGAGCTTAAATAATAAGGAGTCTTTCCATGCAAGAGCAGGAAATAACACTGACTGATAAGGTTCTGGAGTACATCAACAACCGCCTGAATGACAAGCTGGAAAAGCACGACAAGGAGATGGACAAAGTTAGGGCCACAACTGATCAAGACCAGTTGGAAAAACTACAGGGCCAGCGTGAAAATTTGCTGGAGCAGTTCAAGACTCATATTTGGCTTACCGATGCAGCCAAGCGAGCCAAGCAGATCAGCATGGTCACTCATGCGGCCAAATACACTCACTCGGATACTCGCAGCTCAGGGGTTCTTTTCTCAAAGAGCTCAACAGAACCGCCAAAAAATCATTGCCTTTCTTCAGCCAGTCTCTCAAGTTTAGATGTTGACGTAGTTGGTAATGCTGCTGCGCTGGATGTTGCCCGCGTTTTACAACTGGAATCCGGCAAAAACAAACTGCTGGATGAAATCGCCAGAGGGCAGAGCCCTGCACTTGAAGCCTTGTCTCAATCTGATGAACAGTACTTAGAGTGGCTGGAGGGCTTCAAAGCAGCCCTTCAGGATAAGCAAGTTCAATCCGGCCAGTTGACCAAGCAAGTCTATTTTCCACTCGAAAATGGTCACTATCACTTGATCAGCCCACTTTATGCCAGCTCCCTTGCACATCAGCTTCACCAAAAGATCACCTCCGCTTTCTTTTCTGAAGAAACCAAGAGAGCCCGTGAAGCGCGCAAGAAAGAACTTTACGACCCTCGAACCCTGGTATTTTTTCCCAACCTGGCTGTCCAGGCTTTTGGTGGTACCAAACCCCAGAATATTTCTCAGCTCAATACACAACGCTATGGCAAGGGATACCTTTTATCTTGCCAGCCACCCTCCTGGACAACTCAAGACTTTTTGCCCCGAAAAGGCGACGAGGCTTTTTGGAAAGAATTGACTCGTCGTACCTGGCCCCTGGCAAAACGTCTGCAAAAGCATTTAGCCATTAGCTTTCAACGCAGCAGCACTCTCCCCATTCGTCAGAAGCGTGAACAACTCGTTGATGATCTGATCGACCAGCTTCTCCAATTGGCTGCTGAAATTCAAAGCAAAAAGCAGAGCGCGGGCTGGAGTCTTGATTCTGATTTACCTTTTGCTGAACAACTCTGGCTTGACCCCTTGAGAACAGAACAGGATGCAAGTTTTGCCTTGGAAAGAGAAACAGGCGAATGGCAAGGAGCAGTTGCCAGAAATTTTTCTCTTTGGCTTAACCATGCCATTAACCAAACCAAAATCAGGAAATCCCAGACCAAACTGACCACCGGGGAGGATGAATTCAATGAATGGAAAAAACTGGTTGAACAAAAACTCAAACTCTTGAAAGAAGACCTGGAGGCCAGCCTATGAAGTCCTTACTGATATTGGAACGCCTGCGCGTGGAGAATGCCAATGCCATTTCAGGTATAACCTGGGGCTTCCCGGCCATCACCAACTTTCTGGGTTTTACCCATGCTTTGTCTCGCTTCACCCAAGAAAGACAAAGCGTGTCTTTGGGTGGTTGCGGCGTGATTTGCCATTGGCATCAAGTTAAAGCGCATCAACCTGGCGGCTATGGAGAACATGTTTTTGGACTTACCCGCAACCCCTTGATCATGAAAGGCAAAGAAGCTGTCACTGCGCCCTTCAATGAAGAAGGCAAAATGCACCTTGAAGTCAGCCTGCTAATCGAATGTGATTTTGATGTTTATGACCTCCCTGCTGAAACAGGTAACGATGAAGAAGACATTGAACTTTTCACCAGAACAATCGAGGAAAAACTGCTGACCCTACGATTGGCGGGAGGAAGCATTCAGAGCATCCAGCAGGTTCGCTTTGAAACTCTGCCGGAAACCACCGAAGAACAACAGAAGTGGACGCGCAAAAAGCTGCTCAAGCTACTGCCCGGTTTTGCTTTGGTTGATCGCAGCGAATTATTGACTGAACATTTTCAGCAACTTAAAGAAGAGCAACCTGAGGCAGAGCTTCTGGATGCCTGGCTGGACTTTGCTGCCTTGAAGTACCAGGCCCGGCCTGACCCGGATGCTGAAGAGCTGACGGAAAAGACTCCGGCCACCTGGGAACTACAACCCAAACCTGCTGAAGGCTGGCTGGTACCCATCATGACCGGCTATCAGGCCATTTCACCACTCTACGAACCGGGTGAAGTGGCCCACACACGTGACCCTTCAGTGCCTTTTCGCTTTGTTGAGTCAGCCTACGGTATAGGCCAATGGCTCAGTCCTCACCGCATCAAAAAACTGGAACATCTTATTTGGCGTTATCACCAAAAAGATGACAGCTATCTGGGTATTAATCACTACCAACCGGAAGCACCGATTCAATAAACAAGCAGACAACATCAAAAGGAAGGAAACCACCATGGCAAAACTAGAAGCAAGTGTACTGGCCTTTGAACGCAAACTCGCCAATTCAGATGCCCTGATGTATGCCGGAAACTGGAATGAACGTGACCAAAGAAACTCCTGGGAAGCAATCAAAATTCAGGAAAAAGCGGTTCGCGGCACCATCTCCAACCGCATGAAAAGCACCACGGCGAATGACCCTGCCAAAGTCAATGCAGCGATTGAAAACCCTAACCTACAAAAAGTTGATGTGGCGGCTCTCCCCTTTGAAAAAGACACCCTGAAACTCAGCTTTACGCTGCGAATTCTGGGCAACCTGAGCACCCCTTCAGCCTGCAACAATCCTGATTACCAGGAAGCGCTAGCCAGTAAAATTGATCAATACATTCAAGAGCAGGGGTTCAGCGAGCTGGCCACCCGCTACGCAGAAAATCTGGCTAACGGTCGTTTTCTCTGGCGTAACCGAGTGGGGTCTGAACAGGTTGAAGTTCGTATCCAGCACCAGGATCAGGAATGGGTTTTCGATAGCCACGAATTCAATCTTCGCCAATTCAACTCAGATAATGCCCAGCTCAAACAACTGTCTGATGTGATTGAAAAAGGGCTAACCAGTGAAAGCTATGTGTTTCTAACGGTTCATGCATTTGTGAAACTGGGCCAAGGCCAGGAAGTTTTCCCTTCACAGGAACTGATTCTCGACAAGGGCAAAGGCGGCAAAAGCAAGGTTCTTTATGAAGTGGACGGTGTGGCGGCACTACACTCACAAAAAGTCGGCAATGCGCTGCGCACCATTGATACCTGGTACCCGGATGCAGGTGATCTTGGCCCCATAGCTGTTGAGCCCTATGGCTCCGTCACCAACCGAGGTAAAGCCTATCGTCAGCCTGCTGATAAAATGGACTTTTATAATCTGCTGGATAACTGGATCGGCAAAGATAAGGCCCCGGAACCCGAACAACAGCATTACGTCATGGCTACCCTGATCCGTGGTGGAGTGTTTGGTAAAGCAGATTAAAAGGAAAAGGCTATGGATCACTTTATTGACATTAAAGTACTGCCAGACCCGGAATTCAATGCAACCACTCTCATGAATGCCCTCTATGCCAAGCTGCATAGAGGCTTGGTGACCCTGCAAAATGAAAGCCTGGGTGTCAGCTTTCCTGCAGCAGGAAAAACACCAGGCGATCTTTTGCGCTTGCATGGGACAAAGCCGGACCTGGAACGCCTGATGGAACTCAATTGGATCAAAGGACTCGGTGACTATACTGCTACCACCGAACTTCAGCTCGTACCTGCTGATCTGCAGCAAGTAAGAATCAGACGAATTCAAAGCAAAATGACTGCCGCAAGAATTCGCAGAAGCGTAGCAAGAAATACCGACAAAAGCCTGGATGAGCAACAAGCAACCGAGCTATTGGAAAAACGTCAGCCGCTGAAACTGCCCTATCTAATGCTCAAAAGCCAATCAACAGGGCAACAGTTCCCACTGCACTTTGAACAAAAAGCAGTTGGAACAGAAGCCGTCTCCGGCACTTTTAATAGCTATGGGTTCAGCCAGACGGCAACCTTACCCTGGTTTTAACCCTTTTTTTCTGGCCACATAAAAAGCCTGAAAAATCAGCTGCTTGGCCAGCACTCTAAAAAATAGGGTTGCTGGCTTTTTTTCATTAAAGCTCTTTAACAATGAACAACTTATCAGGTAGGATCTCTACTTCACTGCCGCCCAGGCAGCTCAGAAATCAAATCACTGGGGATCACGCAAAAGAGACGCCTTCACTGCCGCCCAGGCAGCTCAGAAAAGAAGTTCATCCACGAAGCAACAGGCCGCAAACTTCACTGCCGCCCAGGCAGCTCAGAAAAAAAGCGGCAAAAGCCGATCAGTGCCTATCCCCTTCACTGCCGCCCAGGCAGCTCAGAAAACTGGAGCACGTTGGAGCGAAGCCGAAGGCCTCTTCACTGCCGCCCAGGCAGCTCAGAAACCAGCCGGTGAGCTGTTTGATGACATCTGGCACTTCACTGCCGCCCAGGCAGCTCAGAAAAGACAGTGGCCGAGGTGAAGAAGCGGCTACGCCTTCACTGCCGCCCAGGCAGCTCAGAAAAGAGCCATGGCTTAGTCCTCTAAAAATATTACCTTCACTGCCGCCCAGGCAGCTCAGAAATGCGAGCACTGAACCCCGCTTGGCCAGAGCAGCTTCACTGCCGCCCAGGCAGCTCAGAAATGGCTCGACATTTGCGTAAGCGCCTGAGGACTCTTCACTGCCGCCCAGGCAGCTCAGAAAACTGAGCCGCCTGCATGATGATGGCCATGCAGCTTCACTGCCGCCCAGGCAGCTCAGAAATTGCAGAAAATACTGGGTCATTCTGACATTAGCTTCACTGCCGCCCAGGCAGCTCAGAAAGGCAGGCGAACGCAGTGAGCTGTCCGCGTTGACTTCACTGCCGCCCAGGCAGCTCAGAAATGTCAGCACCGTAGCGGCCCCGGTATAAATCACTTCACTGCCGCCCAGGCAGCTCAGAAACCCGAACACTGGGCAGCCAGGACGGGCCAGACCTTCACTGCCGCCCAGGCAGCTCAGAAAAGGGAGTCAGTGGTAACCGTCGGTGTCAGGCGCTTCACTGCCGCCCAGGCAGCTCAGAAAATAAAAAAAGCCCGCTGGGTGCGGGCTTGATTCTTCACTGCCGCCCAGGCAGCTCAGAAATCAGCATGCATAATCCAAATGGGGATCGCAGTCTTCACTGCCGCCCAGGCAGCTCAGAAATTTTGCGGCGGACTTTTTCGCTTGTTCAAAGCCTTCACTGCCGCCCAGGCAGCTCAGAAAGGCTACGATGTCGAAAGCGGCGGCATCAAAACCTTCACTGCCGCCCAGGCAGCTCAGAAATAACCAAGAGGTCCGCGAAACCAAGGCGTTTTCTTCACTGCCGCCCAGGCAGCTCAGAAAAACTGTTTGAGCTGCGGCACCCCAACCCTGAACTTCACTGCCGCCCAGGCAGCTCAGAAAAGTCAGAGTTTACCGCTTACCTTTTTGACATTCTTCACTGCCGCCCAGGCAGCTCAGAAAAGATCGGTAATTTCCCGGCCCGGTGAAGATTCCTTCACTGCCGCCCAGGCAGCTCAGAAAACCACAACAACAAATAATGAGCAAAATCAAGTCTTCACTGCCGCCCAGGCAGCTCAGAAAATACCACCACAGCCCCAAAAAAGGCAATAAAACTTCACTGCCGCCCAGGCAGCTCAGAAAATTTCCTGAATCGTATTTTTTACGCAAGTCTACTTCACTGCCGCCCAGGCAGCTCAGAAAACGTGGCGTTTTCGCCTTTTGGTACTGGCTCACTTCACTGCCGCCCAGGCAGCTCAGAAATGCTGGAAGAGTGGAAAGACCGAGACCCTGTACTTCACTGCCGCCCAGGCAGCTCAGAAAACAGAGCCTCCCTGAACACGATACAGAAACTGCTTCACTGCCGCCCAGGCAGCTCAGAAATTTGAGGAGCGCATGAAGCGCGAGAAAGCCATCTTCACTGCCGCCCAGGCAGCTCAGAAAAGCGCTTGGCTTCAAGATTGCGATGCCTGTGCCTTCACTGCCGCCCAGGCAGCACTCGATTAGTCCACCAACCTAGCTTTTAGCAGGTCAATCAGGCTTTGGTTTTTGGGGCTGTTGGCTGCAAAGCTGTTTTCATCCTGGAAGATGCCGAATTCATTACCCTTGTAGGCAAAGTAGTGGTAATGGATGCCTCGGGCGTCCATCAGGTCCATGAGGTCAGTAATCCAGCCTGCTGCATTTTTATCTTGGTACCTTTGCAAGTCATCACTTTTCTGACCGAATTCCCCGACATGAAAAGGGTAGTTGTTGTAGATCACCTGAAATTCTGACATGGCGTTTTGCAGGGCGGTGTCATCCACATCCTGATCGTAGACGGAGGTGGCGTGAGCGGTAAATTCACTCCAGGGATCATAGATATGGATGTCGTAGATCAGCTGGTCATCATAGTCTTCGCCTTGATCATTTTTTAGCAGGAAGTTGCTGACTTCAGCTGCATCATTAAAGCTGTGCTCAATCATCAGGGGGCGGGTGGTGTCGATTTTGCGAATGGCATCGATGGTGGCTTTCATCAGCTCCGGGTATTCGCTCTGAACATCCGGGTTGGGTTCATTGAGCAGGTCGTAGGCGGCGATCACCGGGTCATTGTGGTAACGCCTGGCCAGCTCTTCCCAAAGATGGATGTAGCGACACCGGTAGGCCGTTGCGGCACAGTCGCTGTAATCGCCATCATATACGCTGGAATCACGCCAGAAGTCAGTGACGTTGTTCGGCCCTTGAAAACCGCCGCCCGGTGGGGCGTGCATGTCCAGAACCACATAGAGCCCGGCTTCCTTGGCCCAGCCCAAAACGATATCGAGCCAATCAAAACCGCTTTCCAGCCAGACACCGGGGGCGGAATCCTCTTCAAAAGCCCGGTACCAGAGTGCCAGACGGATCGAGTTAAAGCCCATGGCTTTGATGTCATGAAAATCCTGGCGGTCATAATTGAAGTAGGAGTAGGTGTTGAAATTGGAAAAAACAGCGGGCTGACCGGAATCATCGGTTTCATCGCCGTAGGCAATCAGGTTGATACCTTGCAGCTGAACCACTTCGCCTTCGGCATTGACCAACTGGGTTCCCTGTATTTTTAGCGGTGTTCCGGAATTATCGGGTTCATAACGGGTTTGCGAAACACTGATGTCATCGAGAAAAAAATTGCCGTTGTTATCGGAGTTCAAACGCAGGGTCACTCCGTCATCCAAAAGCCCGTCGTAGGTGGATAGGTAACCACGAAACAGGGTCCACTGGTCATCATCCAGATGCACACGGTTTAAACGCACCCCGTCATCATTTTGATCTTCTGCAGTGGTCAGCCGATCCAGATTGTAATTATTGCTGGCACTGGCATCCTGCTGACGGATATAGCCGCGCAGTATATAGGTGGTATCGGCTTCCAGGGGATAGAGGGCTTCGCCAGCAGTGTGCAGGTCATACATAGAGCCAAACCAGGCGGAGGTGCGGTTGCTGACTTGCAAGGAAGAATCGCCCGAGCGCTGAATGCTGGAATTGAGGCTGCTGCTGGTTCCGTAGGAATCCCAGTTATGGGTAGTGCCCTCAAAATCGTAACTCAGCAAGGTGGTTTCAGCTACAAAATCAGTAGCTTGTGTTGTGGTGGAATCACTGTTGGAATCCGAGGAGGAGCCACTGTCGGAAGAGCTACTGCCCGAACTGGAACTATCGCAGCCAACCAGTAAAAACAGGGCGAACAAAGCGGTAATGCTGGTTGATTTCATGGTTTTTTCCTTAAATTCCGGGAATCCTGACCAGGAGATTAGCAGTGGCGAATATGGAAAACTGTGAACTCCATCACTGATCGCGTGTTATTTAACGCACATTTTGTAAGGTTTTAATGCCGGGTTGAAAGCTTTGGAATTCTGGCGGCTTCTGGTAAACTGCGCTCCCATCTAAAACTTTTCCTTCCTGTTCCTTGATATCGGCCTGCAAAGGCTGGTGCTGATCTATTTTTTGGGCGGTGTTCATGACGCGTTACATTTTCGTGACTGGTGGTGTGGTTTCTTCCTTGGGTAAAGGAATCGCCTCAGCTTCTCTGGCAGCTATTCTGGAAGCACGTGGCTTAAAGGTCACGATCATGAAGCTGGACCCTTATATTAATGTGGATCCGGGCACCATGAGTCCCTTCCAGCATGGTGAGGTTTTTGTCACTGAAGATGGTGCTGAAACCGATCTGGACCTGGGGCATTACGAGCGCTTTATCCGCTCACGCATGACCCAGAAGAACAATTTCACCACCGGCCGTGTTTACGAGCATGTGCTCCGTAAGGAACGTCGCGGCGATTACCTGGGCGGAACCGTTCAGGTGGTGCCTCATATCACCGATGAGATTCAGCGCCGTGTCGAGGAAGGTGCCGAGGGTTATGACATTGCCCTGGTGGAAGTCGGTGGCACCGTGGGTGATATTGAATCCCTGCCCTTTTTGGAAGCCATTCGCCAACTGCGGGTCAAAGTGGGCTCCCAGCGGGCACTCTTCATGCACCTGACGCTGGTTCCCTATATCAAGACTGCGGGTGAAACCAAGACCAAGCCGACTCAGCACTCGGTCAAGGAACTGCGCTCCATCGGTATTCAGCCGGATATTCTGATCTGTCGTTCGGATGTGGAAATTGAATCCAACGAGCGTCGCAAGATTGCCCTCTTTACCAATGTTGATGAGAACGCGGTTATTTCCCTGCCCGATGCCGACACCATCTACCGCGTGCCAGCCCTGCTGCACGAACAGGGTCTGGATGAAATCGTCACCGCCAAGTTCAATATGGATTGCCAGCCTGCCGACCTGAGCGAATGGGTTCAGGTGGTGGATGGCAAGCTGAACCCCCAGAAGACCGTCAAGATTGCCATGGTGGGTAAATACATGGAGCTGCTGGATGCTTACAAATCATTGATTGAAGCCATCCAGCATGCCGGTATCAAGACCCGCACCAAGGTGGAAATCGATTACGTCGACTCGGAAGAAATCGAGCGCAAGGGCACAGATCGCCTGGCTGAGAAGGATGCCATTTTGATTCCCGGCGGCTTTGGTGAGCGCGGTGTTGAAGGCAAAATCCTGACTGCCAAGTTTGCCCGCGAGAACAAGATTCCCTACCTGGGCATCTGCCTGGGTATGCAGGTGGCTGTCATCGAATTTGCGCGCCATATCGCCGGTTGGGAGGATGCCAACTCCACCGAATTCACCATGGATACCCAGCATCCGGTGGTCGGTCTGATTACCGAATGGCTATCGCCCGAAGGCAAAATCGAAACCCGCGATACCAACTCTGACCTGGGTGGCACCATGCGCCTGGGTGGTCAGGTCTGTCATCTGGAAGAAGGCACCCGTGCCCGCGAAACCTATGCTGCCGAGAATATCGTGGAGCGCCATCGCCACCGTTATGAAGTCAATAACCAGTTTATTGATGAACTGGAGAAAGCCGGTCTGGTGATTTCCGGTCGCAGTGCTGACAAGGCACTGGTGGAAATGGTCGAACTGCCTGATCACCCTTGGTTTGTCGCCTGTCAGTTCCACCCGGAGTTTACTTCCACCCCCCGTGACGGCCATCCGCTGTTTACCGGCTTTATCAATGCCGCCCTGGATCAAAAGGCTCGCCGCAAGCAAGCCGGAGCAGGCGTATGACTGCGGCCCCCGCTTTGCAGGCCGGTGGTCTGACGCTGGCCAATGACCGCCCCTTTGTTTTGCTGGGCGGCATGAATGTGCTGGAATCGCGTGATCTGGCGTTAAAGGTGGCTGAACACTATGTCGAGGTCACGCAAAAACTGGGGATTCCCTATGTTTTCAAGGCCAGCTTTGACAAGGCCAACCGCTCCTCGATTCACTCCTTCCGCGGCCCTGGCCTGGAAGAAGGCTTGAAGCTGCTGGACGAAATCAAAACGCAGTTTCAGGTGCCGGTCATCAGTGATGTGCATGAAATCGAGCAGGTCAAACCGGCTGCTGAGGTTCTGGATATTCTGCAACTGCCGGCTTTTCTGGCCCGCCAGACTGATCTGGTTCAAGCCCTGGCCGCCACGGACAAACCGGTTAATGTTAAAAAACCCCAGTTCATGTCGCCCGGCCAGGTGGGCAATCTGGTGGAGAAATTTGCCGAGTGCGGTAATCGTCAGGTGATGCTCTGCGAGCGGGGTAGCTGTTTTGGCTATGACAACCTGGTCGTGGATATGCTGGGCTTTGATGTGATGAAAAAGGTCAGTGGCAATGTCCCGCTGATTTTTGATGTGACCCATGCCCTGCAGATGCGTGACCCCACGGGTGCCGCTAGCGGCGGGCGTCGCCAACTCACCCCCGAACTGGGCCGTGCAGGCATCAGCCAGGGCATTGCCGGTCTTTTCCTGGAGGCTCATCCCGAGCCGAATCAGGCCAAGTGCGATGGCCCTTCTGCACTGCCGCTGGATAAGCTGGAACCCTTCTTACAACAAATGAAAGCAGTGGACGATCTGGTTAAATCCCTGCCTGCGATTCAAATCGACTAACATAACTTTGGAGACTTCCATTCATGGCTAAAATTATCGAGATTAAAGGACGTGAAGTACTGGATTCACGCGGCAACCCCACGGTCATGGCCGATGTGACCCTGGACGGCGGTTTCAAGGGTAGTGCCTGCGCACCTTCTGGTGCTTCCACCGGCTCTCGTGAAGCGCTGGAACTGCGTGATGGTGACAAATCCCGCTATCTCGGTAAGGGCGTACTCAAGGCTGTGGAAAACGTAAACACCAGCATTCGTGATGCGCTTTTGGGTCAGGATGCCACCAACCAGGGCGGTATTGACCAGATCATGCTGGACCTGGATGGCACCGACAACAAAGCCAAGCTGGGTGCCAATGCTATTCTGGCGGTCTCTCTGGCAACAGCCAAGGCTGCTGCTGCGGCCAAGGGTGTTGAACTCTTTGAACACATCGCTGATATCAATGGCACCCCCGGCAACTACTCCATGCCCGTGCCCATGATGAACATCCTCAACGGTGGTGAGCACGCGGATAATAATGTCGATATCCAGGAATTCATGGTTCAGCCGGTTTCTGCCCCGACTTTTGCCGAAGCCCTGCGTGCCGGTGCGGAAATCTTCCACGCGCTGAAAAAGGTTCTGAAAGACAAGGGCCTGAGCACCTCAGTCGGTGATGAAGGTGGTTTTGCACCCAACCTGGCTTCCAATGCCGATGCTCTGGCGGTGATCAAGCAGGCCACAGCTGCAGCCGGTTACGAACTGGGCAAGGACATCACCCTGGCACTGGATTGTGCTTCCACTGAATTTTACAAAGACGGTGAATACGACCTGGCTGGTGAAGGTCAGAAATTCTCCTCTGAAGGTTTTAGCGACTACCTGGCCAAGCTGTGCGATGACTACCCGATCGTTTCCATCGAAGACGGTCAGGACGAGTCCGACTGGGATGGCTGGAAATACCAGACTGAAAAACTGGGCAGCAAGGTACAGCTGGTCGGCGACGACCTGTTCGTGACCAACACCAAGATCCTGAAAGAAGGCATCGAAAAGGGTGTGGGTAACTCTATTCTGATCAAGTTCAACCAGATCGGCTCGCTGAGCGAGACCCTGGAAGCCATCAAGATGGCCAAGAATGCCGGTTATACCGCAGTTATTTCTCACCGCTCCGGTGAGACCGAAGACGCCACCATTGCCGACCTGGCTGTGGGCACCGCTGCCGGACAAATCAAAACCGGCTCTCTGTGCCGCTCTGACCGGGTGGCCAAGTACAACCGCCTGCTGGTCATCGAAGAACAGCTGGGCAGCAAGGCCCCTTACCCCGGCCTGAAAGCCATCAAAGGCCAGTAATCCCAGCCTGAATGCTGCATAAAGAAGCCACCTTCGGGTGGCTTTTTTTGTGACCTGAGTCACAAGTCTGTAATTGCTTAACCGCTACTTTAGACATACCATATTTCAGGCAACTCTCGGTAAGGATGAATACCGACTGGTGTTTCGATTGCTTCTCAAAAGGACTCGCATTATGCCCATGAAAAAACTCCTGGCCGCCCTGGCCTTTTCTTTTATCGCCTTCCTGCCTTTGCAGGCTTCAGCCATGACCCACACGCTGGGAACCGATCTGGTTCGCCTGCTTGATGGCAACATGGATGACGGTATGTTCAACCTTTCCTGGCAAGGCTCTCTCAGTCGTTCGACTGCCGTACGTGCCAGCTATTCCACCGGTGACAACCTGAGCATTCTCGATGTGACCTTCAAGGCCTACATCGATCGTTATCATCAGGGTGTTTTCTACGAAATCGGTGGCAGCTGGTGGGATGGCCCTAACGATGACTCCATCGGCGTACTGGGTGCCCTGGGTTATGAGCGCAGCCTGGTTCGCCATGTGGTCGCTGGCGGCTCTGTTCAGCTTTACGGCGGTATTGATGAAACCGTTGGCAAGCCTGAATCTCCCTTCTTTCTGCCCTCCCTGTTTATTAGCTACACCTTTTAAGTAGCGACCTAAACAAGGACTTGAGGCCTGCTCCGTGCAGGCCTTTTTTTCACTTCCCCGCTGGAGTCACTTCGCTCTGTGCGTATAATAGCCGCATGACCAGGTTACTCACCCTCTTTCTCATTCTGCTTTTGGCCATCACCCAATACCGTCTCTGGTGGGGTGAAAATGGTCTTTTGGAGCTGCGCCAGGTTGCCGCCCAAGTTGCCATTCAGGAAGAGGAAAACCAGCGTCTCAGCCGCCGTAACCAACGCCTGGAAGCGCAAGTACAGGATTTGAAAAACAGCCTGGATGCAGTGGAAGAAAGAGCCCGCTATGACCTGGGCATGATCGGTGAACAGGAAACTTTTTTCTGGCTGGTTGGAGAACCTCCACAGGTTTTAGAGCTACCCGAATCCCTGGACAAAAATCCATGACCTCATCTTCACCCCGACTCTGGTGCCTGCTCCCTGCTGCCGGCATCGGCCAGCGTATGCAAGCGACCCTGCCCAAACAGTATTTAACCCTGCAGGGACGCAGCCTGATCGAAATCACCCTGGAAAAACTGCATAGCAATTTTCCTGAAGCCACACTGATTCTTCCGTTGCATCCTGAAGACCACTGGTGGCCTGAAGTTGAGAAGAAACTACGGTTGGCTCACCCGCAACTGAAACTCATCACCTGCCAGGGCGGTCAAGAAAGGGCCGACTCGGTTTTAGCCGGATTAAAACATCTCAGTGGCCAAGCCGCCGATAACGACTGGGTTCTGGTTCACGATGTCGCCCGGCCCTGTGTTTCCTCGCAGGATTTACAGCATTTTTACCAGACGCTCAGCCAATCATCACAGGGCGGTCTGCTGGCGGCACCGGTTGCCGATACGCTCAAGCGAAGCGGTCCCAACCAGGAGGTGATTGCCACCCAGGACCGGGATCATCTCTGGCAGGCTCTCACCCCCCAGATGTTTGCCTATGGGCCTCTGTTAAAGGCTCTGGAAAAGGGACTGCAACTAGGCCTGAAGATCACCGATGAAGCCTCGGCCATGGAAGCGGCTGGCTATCAGCCACAGTTAATCACCGGCAGTCGCGAAAATATCAAAATCACCCGCCCGGAAGATTTGCCCCTGGCGGAAAAACTTCTTGCAGAGGAAAAGCCCAGTATGCGCATAGGCCAAGGCTTTGATGTCCACAAGTTCGGTCCCGGTGATCAGGTTATCCTTGGTGGGGTGGCCATTCCCCATGACCAAGGACTGGTGGCCCACTCGGATGGTGATGTGTTGATCCATGCACTCTGTGATGCCCTGCTTGGTGCGGCCGGATGTGGCGATATCGGCCATCATTTTCCCGACACCAATCCTGCCTATGCCGGGGCTGACAGTCGTGAACTTCTGCGTCAGGTGATGGCTACTCTGACTGCCAAAAACTACTGTCTGGTCAATGCCGACATGACCCTGATTGCCCAGGCACCCAAGATGGCCCCGCATTTGGAGGCGATGAAAGCCTGCCTGGCTGAGGATCTGCAAGTCAGTGAGGACGTTATCAATATCAAGGCCACGACCACGGAAAAACTCGGTTTTACCGGTCGCAAAGAAGGTATTGCTGCCCAGGCTGTGGTCCTGCTGGAAGCTCGTTCATGAGTCTACCGCCTGCCCTGGAGGAAGCTACCGGTGATGCCTTGCCCCTGGCCTGGCCCGCTTCGCCCTGGAGCGGTTGCTATCGGCTAAATCCCGAAGATTTTCAGGTCACCGAGGAGCTGGGCTTTGAACCTGAGGGCGAAGGCGAGCACCTGTTTTTATGGATCGAAAAAACAGGCACCAACACCCAATACCTGGCTGAAGAGCTGGCCCGGCGTTTACAACTACCGGCCAAGGCGGTGAGTTTTTCCGGCCTCAAAGATCGTCATGCCGTTACCCGCCAGTGGTTTTCCCTTCATCTACCCGGCCAGGACGATCCCGACTGGACCACCTTGAATAGTGAGAACTGGCAAATTCTGGCAGCCAGTCGCCACCGTAAAAAACTCAAGCGTGGCGTACATCGCAGTAATCATTTCCGGCTGCGGATTCGTATCGACCAGCAGGACCCGAACATACAGAACTGGCTGGAAGAGCGCTGGCAGCTATTAAGCCAGGAGGGTGTGCCTAATTATTTTGGTCCCCAGCGTTTTGGCCGCCAGGGACAGAATCTGCACTTTGCCTGGCAGTGGCTAATGGAAAAGAACGCGCGCAGACCTGGCCGTCAGAAAAAAAGCCTCTGGCTATCCAGCCTGCGTTCAGCGCTCTTTAACCGCTGGCTGGCTGAAGCTGTTCAGCGCGGGGATTGGAACCAGGCCCTGGAAGGTGGCTGCTTCAATCTCGCGGCAACCCGTAGCCAGTTTTTTGCCACTGAACAAGATTCACTTGAAGACCTGCAGACAAGAATCAGCCAGGGTGACCTGCATCCCTGTGGCCCCCTGGCTGGTCGTGCCCCTTCTACAGCGGGAGAGCCTTCTCACACTCAAGCGAGGCAACTGGAAGCAGCTTTTATGCAGGAGTGGCAGCCCCTGGTCACTGAACTGGGTAAACAGGGCCTGCAGTTAGAAAGGCGCAGTCAGCGTCTGCTGCCAAAAATGGGGGCACTGGAGTGGCAGGCTCCCTGGGTGACCCTGAATTTTTCTTTACCAGCCGGGAGTTTTGCCACTTCTCTCTTGCGAGAGGTGGTTACAGCCAGGGATGCCAGTCAGGCTGAATGTGGTAAAGTAGCTGACCAATAAGTAAAGCCAGCTTCAAAACCTATGACGGAGAAATCTCCTTTGAAACTGCTTTTGTCCAATGATGATGGCGTTCATGCCGATGGCCTGGCGACCCTGGCTGATGTCGCCAAGGATCTGGGTGAACTCCTGGTAGTGGCCCCGGATAGAAATCGCAGCGGGGCCAGTAATTCCCTGACCCTGGATCGCCCGCTTAATCCACAGCAACTACCCAACGGCTTCTGGTCAGTGGATGGCACCCCGACCGACTGTGTGCATCTGGCCGTGGGCGGACTCTTTGATGGTCAACCGGATCTGGTTCTATCAGGCATTAACCATGGTGCCAATCTGGGTGATGATGTCCTCTATTCCGGTACTGTTGCGGCGGCAACCGAGGGGCGTTTTCTGGGTCTTCCGGCTCTGGCTTTTTCTCTGGCCGGCAACAATCATCTGGCCACGGCGGCTCAGGTGGTTCACCGGCTGCTGGAACTCTTTCTTCAGCAGCCCGAAGCACTCAAATTGCCTGCCCGCAGCCTGTTGAACATCAATATCCCCGATGTGCCTGCTTTTGCCCTGAAAGGCTACCAGATTACCCGCTTGGGCCATCGTGGCCGTGGAGAAAAACCGGTGGAAATCCTTAACCCGGCCGGACAAAAACGCTACTGGATAGCCCCGCCCGGTGCAGCGCTGGAAGCAGGACCGGGCACTGATTTTCATGCCATCCAGGAAGGCTACGTCTCCATTACACCGCTGCAGTTTGATATGACACGACATGAAAGTCTGGATCAGGTAGAAACATGGCTGAACTCCTGCAATTAAAACCACAACTACAGGGAATTGGCTTTACGTCACCGCGCACCCGCAAGCGCATGGTGGATCGTCTGGAAGCAGCAGGAATCAAAAACCCGCTTGTTTTGGAGGCCTTGCGTCAACTGCCACGCCATCTGTTTGTCGATGAAGCCCTGGCCCATCGTGCCTATGAAGATACGGCTCTACCCATCGGTCACGGTCAGACACTCAGCCAACCCTATATCGTTGCCCGCATGACCGAAATCCTGCTGGAAAACCAACCCGAAAAGGTACTGGAAATCGGTACGGGGTCAGGCTTTCAATGCGCCCTGCTGGCTTGCCTGATCAAAGAGGTCTGGAGTGTCGAACGCCTGGAACCCTTGATGAGTAAGGCGCGCAAACGCCTGCAGGAACTGGGGTTGAGAAATGCCCGTATCAGTCATGGCGATGGCCAGATGGGGCTGAGTGCTCATGCACCCTTTGATGCCATTCTGGTAACCGCTGCACCAAAAGAGTTGCCTGAAAGCTTGACTGAACAACTCAATGAGGGAGGACGCCTGATTCTTCCCTTGGGCGATAAAGAACAAACTCTCTGTATTTTCGATAAAAATAATGGCCGCTTGGTGCGCAAGGATATCGAGCCGGTTTATTTTGTGCCGCTTTTACCTGGAGCTCAATAATGCGCAGCTGGCAAATCTATCTTCGCGGTCTGGCCATGGGCTCGGCCGATATGGTCCCGGGTATTTCCGGCGGCACCCTGGCTTTTATAACCGGTATCTATGAGCGTTTGATCAATTGCCTCCGCAGCTTCGACTGGCGCCTTTGGCAGATATGGAGAACCCAGGGCCTCAAGGGTGTTTGGCAAGCGGTTGATGGCCCCTTTATTGTCAGCCTCTTAGCGGGCATTTTCAGCGCCGTAGCACTGCTGGCCCACCTGGTGAGCTGGCTGCTGGAAAACCACCCTCAACCTCTTAATGGCTTTTTCTTTGGCCTGGTAGCTGGTTCCGCATTGATGATCAGCCGTCAAGTTACGGGCTGGAATTGGCAGCGCCTGCTGTTCCTGGCGGCCGGTGCCCTGGCAGCCAATTTTATTAGCCTGCTATTACCCAGTGTGGGCAGTCTTTCACCCACTACCTTCTTTATCGCTGGAATGATTGCCATCTGCGCGATGATCCTGCCCGGCATTTCCGGCAGTTTCCTGCTTCTGGTCATGGGTGTTTATGGTCCCTTTATCGAGGCCATTAAAAATTTCAATCTGAGCTTGATTCTGCCCTTCGCAGGCGGCGCTGCCTCGGGTCTGCTGGTTTTTTCCCATTTGCTGGGCTGGTTATTTGATCATTACCGCTCGGCCACCTTTGCCGCCCTTCTTGGCTTTGTGGTAGCGTCGTTAAAGCATCTCTGGCCGTGGCAACAGTTAACGCGTTACCGTCTGGATGAACAGCAAAATGTGATTCCTTTAGACACACAAGTGTTACTGCCCTGGCAGTATTTTGAGGTAACAGGTGAACCCTCGAACCTCATCCCTGTCACAATTTGTACATTGATCGGCTGGATACTGGTGCTTTACTTGGCCCCAAGATCAGATTAGTGAGCTTGCAACTTAAGTGGCATATTACTTGCTTCAATAAAACCAGGTAATACAGTTGACCGGCTTGATCAGGTAACTGATTTCTGGGCCTTAGAAGCCTTCGTAATAAGGAGCAGGGTTATGGCAGACTTGAAACAAGAACAAGCACTCACCGATGCAGATGCCGAACTGGAGTTAAACAGGGAGCTTCTGGATACCAAGGATGAAGACCTGGACTTGGATGCCACTCAAATCAGCGAGGCCGAAGCCTTTGAACAGGCTTTGGAAAATGAATCTCTGACCCCCAGTAAAACCCTGGATGCAACCCAGCTCTACCTGAATGAGATAGGCGCCTCGCCGCTACTAAGCGCAGAAGAGGAAGTTCATTACGGGCGTCTTGCTCGCAAGGGTGACCCAGCGGGTCGTTGCCGCATGATTGAAAGTAACCTGCGTCTGGTCGTGAAGATTGCCCGTCGCTATAACAATCGCGGCCTTTCTTTGTTGGATTTGATTGAAGAAGGCAATCTGGGCCTTATCCGGGCCGTGGAAAAGTTTGATCCTGAACGTGGCTTTCGCTTTTCGACCTATGCTACCTGGTGGATTCGTCAAACCATCGAACGGGCTCTGATGAACCAGACCCGCACCGTGCGCCTGCCCATTCATGTAGTGAAAGAACTCAATACCTTCCTGAGAACCGCTCGGGAACTTTCGCAAATCCTGGACCACGAACCCACGCCGGAAGAGATTGCACGTCACCTGGATAAACCGGTGGCAGTAGTGAAGAAACTGCTGGGTCTGAATGAAAGAAACACCTCTTTTGATTATCCTGCAGGTCAAAACGCTGATAAACCACTACTGGAAACCCTGGCCAGTGAAGAGGAAGCTGATCCGCTGCATTCCATTCAGGATCAGGACATTACCGGCAATATTGAAAACTGGCTGAATGAACTCAGCGAGAAACAACGCGAAGTCGTTGCCCGGCGCTTTGGTCTCAGAGGCCATGAAGCGACCACGCTGGAAGAAGTGGGTCAGGAAATTGGCTTAACTCGTGAAAGAGTGCGTCAAATCCAGATGGAAGCCCTGAAGCGTCTGCGCAAAATGCTTGATCGAGAAGGCGTGGATTTGGATGCAGTTCTTTCCCACTAATTCCCATCTCACCCGCTACCTAAACCGGCTGTCATCCAGCCGGTTTTTTATTGTATGCAATTGCGTACATTGCTGAAGCCGATCCGCAGAATCTTGACCAAAAACACTTGATTGAAATCAATTAAAAATCACAAACCATTGTTTTTTAAAGACTTAAAACAGATCTTACCTCTGTACTACAAGTGGGACACCCACTTTTTTTCGACTCAAAAGGTGGTATTCTGAAATTGTCGTCAGGGAGCAAGGAGCAGGATGACAAGGAAAAAAGGATGCACGGTGCAGGCCAAAGGAGATTAAGGATAATCAGGCAGGAAAGCATCAGGAAAAGTCGTGGAAGACTTGTTACCAGGAAAGGTTGATTGCAGCCAGTGAAGGCTTGGATGACCACCCCAAAGGATACCCGCCAGGATGGCAGGTGAACAAGGACGATGAAAAGGAATCCCCCGGGCGGCTTTAGGCCGCCCTTATTTTTTGTCTGTGTTATCATCCCCTCTTTTTAAACGGCCTCGGTTAACCATGGATATTTCTCTGCGGCGTCAAGTCTCCGCAGTGCTCGCAGGCGTGTTGTTGTTGGTCTCGCCTTGGGCTGCTGCAAGCAAGTATCAACTCACATCAGAAGAAGTCAGCAGAATCATTGATCAAGAGGCCTACCAGGCTCTACTTCTGGCTTCCACCTCCGAACAATACCCTCTTGTGGCTGAGTCTGGTTCGCAGCCAATGAATGGCAGCAAATTTCAACGTATGGCCCGGGAAACCCGCAACATGGCCATCATGTCGCTGGGTATCATGGCCGTTATCTATGCCTTGCCTGAAGATGTTTCCAAATGGGATCGCAGCGAAATGACGCCCGATCAGTTGGGTGATCGCTGGGTAGAGCATAATGAAGAAGGGCCTGTCTGGGACAAGGATGAGTGGAATCTCAACCTCATTGGTCACCCCTATTTTGGTGCTGCCTACTATATGGTGGCTAGAAACCAAGGCTTAACCAAGCTGGAATCCTTTGGTTACTCCTTCTTGATGTCTACCTTCCTCTGGGAAATGGGTGTGGAGGCTTTTGCCGAAACGCCTTCGCGCCAGGATATCCTGATCACGCCCATAATCGGCTCTTTGGTCGGTGAAGGCTTTTACATCTGGGAGCAACGCATTCTGGCCAATGATGGCCTGGTGTGGGGTTCATCTGCTTTGGGCAGCGCCACCCTCTTCTTTTTAAACCCGGCCGGTAGTGTTTCCCAGGCAATTAACTCTGCCTTGGGCGAGGATACGGCATTTATCCAGGAAGCAGAAACCCGGTTGGCGGTTAATAGCGGGAATAATGCCCTTCACCCGGGAGAAGCCAGAGAACCGGCCTGGGCCGGAATTGAACTGGAATTCAGATTTTAAGCCTGAAGCCCTGGAGATTAAACCGGGGCTCAGGTGGCCAGACCAGAGACTAGTAGAAGCGGTAGTTCAAACTTACATAACCTTCATTCAAGGCTTGCAACTCGGTCTTACCTGCAAGCTGGCTATCAATCTCGACCTGAAAGCGGGTAAAGCGAAGCCCCGTTTCCAGGGACCAGCCGCGACTAAATTCCCAGATCAACCCGGACTGCAAACCCAATCCCGGTCCGGTGACATACTCTTCAGTTTGATGCTTGGCTGCTAGATCCAGATCCACCAGGGCGCCGCGAACGCCGGCAAAAAGCTCCAGTCCCGATGTCAGCGACCAAAGGCGATCATAGTGAGCGGCCATAACCCGGGTTTCTGCTTCGTCCCAGGTATGAAAATTCAATTGGGCATGAAGGCGGTGATCCGGATAAACCACCCCCAGCCGCACCCCGATACCACTGGCCTGGGAAGAATCCAGCGGTTCCAGATCAAGATGACCCAGGGATCCACCCACACCCATGAAAGGGTCACCCAGCGGCTCTTGAGCCTGAACTGCAAGGCTGGCCAAAAGCGCCACACCGGCAAGACTTGATACTACTGACTTCAACATTTTTCCTTTCCTATCCTTGCAGACATGTGTCCTGAGCAGGCCTCTGATCAGCATGAAGTTGGGTCACTGGTGACAATAAGCACCTCGAAGCATTTGACCACCTAGTTTACATCAAAGCAGCAAGTGATTTGGAAAAGCTGTTTTTCTGATTAGCTGCCACTGACTAAAAAATAACCGCTGCATCCGAGTTTTTAACTGACGCTCTCCAGTCGATCAGGTAAAATGACCTGCATCAACTTCCTTTCCCCTGCTGTACCGGAATTTCCATGTCTGCTTCCTCAAGTGTTTCTGCAAAATCTTCCATCCGTAAGATTTTTGATTACCCCAAATACTGGGCCGAATGCTTCGGCACTGCCAGCTTCCTCCCCATGAGCCGGGAGGAAATGGATCTTCTGGGCTGGGATCGCTGCGACATCATTCTGGTTACCGGTGATGCCTATGTCGATCATCCTTCCTTTGGCATGGCCGTTATCGGGCGCACCCTTGAAGCCCAGGGATTTCGGGTCGGTATTATTGCCCAACCGGATTGGAACTCGAAAGAGGACTTCATGAAGCTGGGCAAACCCGAGCTATTCTTCGGTGTGACAGCAGGCAACATGGATTCCATGATCAACCGTTATACCGCTGAACGTAAAATTCGCTCGGATGATGCCTATACACCCGGCGGTGAAGGAGGCAAGCGCCCCGACCGCGCCAGCCTAGTCTATACCCAGCGCTGCAAGGAAGCCTGGAAGGAAGTACCGGTCATTCTTGGCGGTATTGAAGCCTCCTTGCGCCGTATTGCCCACTATGATTACTGGCAGGATAAGGTACGCCGCTCACTACTGATGGATGCCAAGGCTGATCTACTCCTGTATGGCAATGCTGAAAGAGCCCTGGTGGAAGTTGCCCATCGGCTGGCCCTGGGTGAAGATATCAAGGCCATTACCGATGTACGCGGCAGTGTTTTTGTTCGCAAGGGCACGCCGGAAAACTGGCTGGAAATTGATTCCACCCGAATCGATCGCCCTGGCCGGGTCGAAAAAATCATCAACCCCTATGTAAACACCCAGGACCTGGAGGCCTGTAGCCTCGAGCAGGAAAATCAGGCTCCTGATCCCACAGAGCAGGCACTGGATCTACTTTCTGCTGAAGAAGCACGCCAGCGCAAACAACTGGAGCGCCAGTTACGCGGAGAGCTCAGAGATCAAAGTGTGATCCGCCTGCCCAGCTTTGAGAAGGTCAGCAAAGACCCGGTACTCTATGCTCATGCCAGCCGGGTTCTGCACCTGGAAACCAACCCGGGCAATGCTCGCGCCCTGGTGCAAAAACACGGTGACCAGGATCTTTGGGTCAATCCCCCGCCACTGCCCTTGACCACCGAAGAAATGGATGCGGTCTTTGACCAGCCCTATTCCCGTGCACCGCATCCGGCTTACGGTAATGCCCGCATTCCCGCCTGGGAGATGATTCGTTTTTCCGTCAACATTATGCGCGGCTGTTTTGGTGGCTGTACCTTCTGTTCCATCACCGAGCACGAAGGCCGGATTATCCAAAACCGTTCGCAAGGCTCCATCCTTCGTGAAATCGAAGCCATGCGGGATAAGATTCCTGAATTTACCGGCATCGTTTCCGATCTAGGCGGCCCCACGGCCAATATGTACCGCTTGGCCTGTAAAAGCCCGGAAATCGAGGCCGCCTGCCGCAAGCCTTCCTGTGTTTATCCCGGCATCTGCAGCAATCTGAATACCGATCACTCAGCCTTGATTGATCTCTACCGGGAGGCTCGTAATCTGCCCGGCGTTAAAAAGGTACTGATTGCTTCGGGACTGAGATATGACCTGGCTGTGGAATCGCCCGAATACGTTAAGGAGCTGGTTACCCATCACGTCGGCGGTTACCTGAAGATAGCGCCTGAGCATACTGAAGAAGGCCCGCTCTCCAAGATGATGAAACCGGGAATTGGCAGCTATGATCGCTTTAAAAAGATGTTTGATCAGTTCTCCAAGGAAGCCGGTAAGGAACAGTACCTGATTCCCTACTTTATCGCGGCCCATCCGGGGACCACGGATGAAGACATGATGAACCTGGCACTCTGGCTGAAACGCAATGGTTTCAGGGCGGATCAGGTTCAGGCTTTTTACCCCTCTCCCATGGCCACAGCGACAGCCATGTACCACAGTGAGCGTAATCCGCTGCGGCGAATCAGCTACAAGAGTGAAAAACTACTGGCTCTCAAGGGCGAGCGTCAAAGACGACTGCATAAGGCCTTTTTGCGCTATCACGACCCCAAAAACTGGGCACTGCTGCGCAAGGCGCTCAAGGAAATGGGACGGGCTGATCTGATTGGCTATAGCAAGAAGCACCTGATTCCACCCACCGACCCCATCAAGGGAACGCCCAAGGCCGAAGCCTTTAAAAAACAAGGCAAGCCTGCACTGACCCAGCATACTGGTCTGCCACCCAGAGGCAAACCGGCAGGGAACAAAAGCAAAGGAAAGATCAGCAAACCCAAGCGCGGAAAAGGCAGCAAAAAAACCGGTAAAAAGGCCTTTTAATCAGGCTAGTCTTATTGGATCAAATGAGTCGCTAGGATGCGGCTCACCGATTCGATGCGGTCATTAGCCAAAGCACTGGAAATGGGCAGAGCCTCACCCTGCCCCCAAACCGGCCCAGGCCAGGCAGCATCGTTTTTAAAACGGGCAATCACATGCAGGTGCAACTGAGGCACCAGGTTGCCCAGAGTGGCAACATTCAATTTATCCGGTTCAAACAACTCCTGCAAAGCCTTGCTGACCAAGCGCACTTCTTCCCAAAGCTGCTGGTAGTTCTCATCGGAGAGGTCGGTAATCTCGACCAGATCCGGCAAGGCCGGCACTAATAGCAACCAGGGATAGCGCTGATCATTGATCATCCGCAGCTCAGATAAAGGCAAGCGGCCAATCAAAAAGGAATCGGCTTCAAGACGCGGGTGCAAACGAAAAGACATTCGGTGTTTCCTATTTAGTAATCAAAGTCCATCTGCATATCTTCGGAGGTGTCTACTTGGACATTGCCGGTACTATTTGAATCTTCAGAACCCGTGCTGGTCGAGCCAAACCCACTCAATTCATAGCCTTGAAAAGCACTGCCCCCAGATTCATGGGTGCAGGTATTCTGACTACCCGATTCACATTCTTCAGAAATAACACTCATAGGAATTTTAGGTGAGCCTTGCTGAGTTGTAATGGTGCTATTCGGTGCAATGATCCACCCTTCAGGTTTACCTTTATTTTGCCCTGTTTCTTTTGCAAAGCTGATTGAAGAGTCATTTCTATTAATGATTACTATTTTCTTACCTGGCATTGTGCCAGTCAGATTGAGGTCCCCTTCTAAAACCAATACATTAACCTTATCATCAGACAAATCTTCGGGAGTTATCGTCCCTCCTCCTGTAACGCTTTGAATATCTAGTCCCTCGTAGTCTCCATTTAAAAAGTCGTCAGAATAAAAGTCATCCAAGGCATTCTCATCAATCAACTCAAAGCTTTCTGGGTCTAACAGGTCTTCAAAAGGTGTATCTTCAAAAGGAGTTCCTGAATAAGGCGAGGTATTCGTCTGGATATTAATTGTTGCAGCCATAAAATAGCCTGGATTATTAGCAGGATCACCCGCAAAGACATCCGCCGTTATGCTACAAGCATTACCAATAAAGTTGCCATTACTATCCTTGGGAATCAGATCCCTGCTCTGACATTCAGTATTAGTCGTCCCTTCAAAACAAACCAACAAACTATCATTGCTCTTGAACCACCAGTAGGTATCCGGCAAGCCTTCTTGACTGCTAAACAAAGACTCACTGTCCGTATAGCCTTCATCACCCATAATTTCAGCTAACCGCGTACTGGATACTTCATCATTTGAATCAACCAGACATTCACAAAACTGTTTTGCATCATCCGTTTCATCATCGCAAAGACCGCCCGTTTGACCGGCCAGATCAATCTGCTGCCTGAGGGTCAGCAAACCGGCTTCAGCGGCAGCCTGCAGGGTTGCAATCGGCGCTTCAGCCTGGGAAACGCGGGTTTCCTGTCCGGTTCGCTCGGAACCCGTAACAACAACGATACCGACAAACAACAGGGTCAGTAGTGCTAGAACCAGAACAAAACCTTCCTGGGGTTTGGCATGACTGTTACGCGGCATAGCTTTCTCCATTAACTCCTTGTCAAAGTTGTTAGCAGCCATTCTGGGAACACTCGCGCAAACGACTGCGCAAGGTGGCTACAAAACCATGATTCGGGTAGGCATCCAATTCATTAAAATAACTGGCTGCAAAACTTAAGCTTAGGTCCAATGCAATCACACTGCTGTGAGTAACTCCGGTACAGGCCTCATAGTCCGCAGCCACCTGTTCACCACTGGCATCGTATTCCAGACAGGTAAGGGAAAAACCGCTAATACCCCTTGCCAGAATTTCCGAGCCTTCCCAATCATAGGTGCCACCATCTTCAGCCGTGACCAGACAAACCAACTGGTTGCTGGCTGCAACTCGGTAGTAGGTTTCATAAAAAGGGCCCGTAGGTTGATCGCCGTTACAGCTATAGCGATCAGAAGTGTTCTGGCGCAAAACAGAAAACTGGTTAGCGGTGGTTTCGGCAACACCTGTGATATTCACCAATTCTTCAGCCGTTCTTAAACTGCGGCTCATCAGGCTGGTGGTAAAACGCAGGGTTTCCTGCACCTGCTCATAATCTTGAGCCAGGCTCTGGGAACGGGTAATCGCCCCCATACTGGACGCCAGACCAGCCATCAACAAGGCACCCAGCCCCAAGGCAATGAGCATTTCTACCAGGGTAAAGCCCTGCTGTGAGGGAAGTGACTTCATGACGAGCAATCCTCGTCCCGGTAATCGATCAAAAGGGTTTGAACCCTAGCCTGGGTCGAGGGGTTAGGGGGCAATAAACGCAGTTCAAATTGCCAATAGCCGTTGGAGTTCAACTGGCTGGCATCATAGCTGACATTCTGCCAACTACTGGTCCAACCCCGAGCTGTTAACTGATGGGCACTGCGCCATTCATCCAGTTGATTATCCAGGAAGGTTTCCAGTTCGGTCGTGGTTTCAGGGCCGTTGGCTGTATGATTGAGATAACAAAGATTGGATCTCAGCCTTTCCTGCATATCCTGGGCATAGAGCCCGGCCAGGCTGAGCTGGTGTGCCTTGAAAGCATCTCTCTGACTATGGGTTTGCATCAGTACCATCCCCACCAGACCAAAAGTAATGACAAAGACAGCTACCAGAACTTCTATCAAGCTGAAGCCCTGTTGTTTTTTGATCGGCCCCTTCATTGCTCACACTCGCTTTGGCTGCTGCCTGCGTCTCTAATCAGAATGCGGCCATTAAAACAAACATCAATATTGCGGCTCTGTCCGTCTATAGAGACGGCAAGAAACACGGGCTGCGCTTTATCGGCACCGGGGTCACGATTGCCCAAACGCTGAAAGACCAAGCGTTGGTTGGAAATATTATTGAGACTGACACTCACGCCCTCAGGCAGGTCGATCGGATTGGTTCGCCCACTGGCTATTTGGCTGCCACTATCACCGGAAAAAACAGCCAAAACCGGCTGATTTCCCGATGCACAGGTGGTTGAATTCATTGTACTGAGTGCACAGACACTAAAGGCCTGACGCCGGCGTGTGGCTTCATTTCTTGCAAACAAAAGACTGGCATAGACTTCATTGGTTGCCCCGATTAAACGACTTCGATTAAGCAGGGATTCGCCCGCCGGGAGCAGGACGCCAAAAGCCACCGCGGCAATCACCAGGACAACCAACAGCTCAATCAGATTAAAACCTGATTGGTAATGACGTGATAATTGGGGTGAATGCTGCGGCATGGGTGGCTTTCCTTATATGACCGCTCCAGTTTAGTTTTACTATATTCACCCAATTTCACAATAGCAAGACAAACTGCAACACTGCGAAGATCACCGTTAAAACAAATCATCCGGGTCCACATCCAGCGACCAACGTACCTTTTTGGCTTCGGGGGCGGCCTCCATCCAGAGCAATACCCGAGCCAGCAGACGATGCAAGGGCGCTCGTTTTTCTGCGTGCAAAACCAGCTGCATGTGATAACGCCCCTGGCGTCTTTCCATGGGAGCTGGCACCGGCCCCAAGAGGGAAACAGCTTCCGGCTGTTCTGCCAATAAACTGCGCAACTGGCTCGCCAAAGCCTGCATCAACGCCTCAACCTGTGCAGCCTGGGGTGCTTCGGCCCGCCATAAGGCCAGGTAAGCAAAAGGAGGCCAGTGGGCCTGACGCCTTTCATCCAGAAGATCTCTGGCGAGGGCTTCATAACCCGCTACACAGAGCTTTTCCAAACGTGGATCATCACTGTGATGCGTTTGAATGATCACTTCGCCTTTTTTCTCGGCCCGACCAGCCCGGCCAGCGACCTGCACCAGTAGCTGGGCGGTTCTTTCCATCGCACGTGGGTCGCTGGAGTAGAGGCCGTGATCGGCATCCAGCAGGGTGGCCAGGGTGACATCGGGGAAATGGTGCCCCTTGGCCAGCATCTGGGTGCCCAGAAGGATGCCCGGTCGAGCATGAAAAATCTGATCGAGTTTTTCCTGCAGGGCAGTTCTTCCTTTAACAGCATCCCGATCAATACGAATCACCGGAATATCGGGAAATCTTTCTTGCAGGGTTTCCTCTGCCCTTTCCGTGCCCGAGCCTAGCGGCTGTAGCGGTTGGTGACCACATTGAGGACAGGCCGGTGGAAGAGGTTGCTGGGTATCACAGTGGTGGCAGTGGAGTTTGGGCGGTTCACGATGCCAGGTCATTCTCGCATCACAGTGTTTGCAGCCTGCAATCCAACCGCATTCGCTGCAAAAAAGCACGGGTGCAAACCCCCGCCGGTTAAGCAGCACCAACACCTGATTACCCGCCTGCAGATGTTGCCCCATGGCTTTGAGCAGGGGTTCGGAAAAGCCACCCTGAAGCTTACGGCTGCGAATATCCAGCAGCTTGGGCTGAGGTAACTCGACATCCTGTCCTGGCCGTTCCGTTAGATGATGCAGTTGATAATCGCCAGCCAGACCATGTGCCAGGCTTTCCAAAGAAGGCGTGGCAGAACCTAGCACCACAGGAACTCCTTCGCGCTTGCCACGCAAAACCGCTAAATCCCGCGCCTGATAACGCACCTTATCCTGCTGTTTAAAAGAGGCATCATGTTCTTCATCTACCAGAATTGCCCCTAGTCTGGGCAAGGGTGTAAAAATAGCCGAGCGAGTTCCCAGAACCACCCCCGCTTTGCCCTCCAGAGCACTGCGCCAGGCATTCAATCTTTCCCGATCGGTCATGCCGGAATGCAGAGCCACCACTCGACGATTAAAGCGTTTTTGGAAACGACTGAGTGTCTGAGGTGTCAGACCAATTTCCGGAATCAACACCAAGGCCTGTTCGCCCCGTTCCAGAATTTTTTGGATCAACTGCAGATAAACTTCCGTTTTGCCGCTACCGGTCACGCCCAGTAATAAATGAGGCTGAAAATGGCCCAGGCTGTCATTAAGCTGAGTCAGCACCTTCTCTTGCTCGGCAGTTAATTGCAGAGGTAGCTCTGCCAACACCTCGCGCGGTGAAGCCTCTTCCTGAGGCAGAGCGGGCAAGCCAACGCCCTGGGTTTTATGGGGTAATAGATAGCTGGTGACCAGCTCTTTTTCTTCCAGGGCACGTACTTGGGTGAGATTAAATCCCGCACCCAGAATTTCTTTCTGCAAGGGAGGCGAAGGGCGTAGTTGCAGAAACTCCAGCAGGGCGGCCTGACGCGGGGCCCTGTTCAGATCTGCAGGTGAGGTTTCACGACCCAAATCCGTCAGCTGCCAGCGTGGCTGCTGGGGTGGATGCAGCGCCTGTCCCTGGCGCAGAAGCGCCGGTAAGGCAGTAGAAATCACCTCACCGGCCGGTTGATGATAATAACCAGCCACCCAGAGCAGAAAATCCAGGTGCTCACGGGTAAACAGAGGATCTTTGTCCAGATAATCCCTGGCCGCTTTCAATTTACTAACCGGAATGGAAGACTCTTCCACCAGTTCGACCACCAGCCCCACCAGTTGACGATTACCAAAGGGAACCTGGACCCTGACCCCCACCTGGGGCAGGTGTTGCCCCTTGGCGGGCAGGTAATCAAATAATCTGCGCAGGGGTGTCGGCAAGGCGACCCTGAGAAGCGGCATATATTTTACTCTGAAATTGATTGGCGCAATGAAAAGGCTCTGCTAGAATACGCGACCTAAATTTCCATTTACACCCTGTGCGGTGCCTGGCAAGAGGATCAGGTGGCGGCGCAGCAGCTATAGAGGCTCAACATGAAAGAAGGCATTCATCCTAACTACAAGTACGTCAAGGCAACCTGCTCCTGTGGCGCTACTTTCACCATTGGAACAACTCACGACTCCGATTTCGAACTGGACGTTTGTTCCAACTGCCACCCTTTCTACACTGGTAAGCAGAAGCAAGCAGCTACTGGCGGTCGTGTTGAGCGTTTTGCCAAGCGTTTCGGCAAGCGCAAGGTCAGCTGATATCGCCGAAGCAGCTTAACTGCACCAAAGCCGGGTCAAAACCCGGCTTTTTTTATGCCTGCAGCTTCTTGCGGCTAAAGGTCGCAACTCCCTATTTTGTCCATAATATTTACGCATTCCGGCACTTTAGCCGCTTGTGGGGCGTAGCTATTTTATATATGCTGATTAGACCTTAGTAAAAAGCCTAAGCACAGCGATCGCCACAAGCCAGCTGTACTTGAGGCTTTACCAACCTCTGCATACGCTTGCAACAACGCTCACACAGTTTAGATATAGTGAAAAAATCAAATGTCTCAAGATAAAAAGCAAGAAGCTCTGGATTACCATGCGCTCCCAATTCCAGGCAAGCTCAGTATTGAACTGACCAAGCCAACAGCGACTGCAAAAGATCTGGCCCTGGCATACAGCCCTGGTGTTGCCGAACCCGTTCGTGAAATCGCCAAGGATCCTGAACTGGCCTACCGCTATACCGGCAAGGGCAACCTGGTTGCCGTTATTTCCGATGGTAGTGCCATTCTGGGTCTGGGTAACCTGGGTCCTCTGGCCTCCAAACCCGTCATGGAAGGCAAGGGCGTACTCTTCAAGTGCTTTGCCGGTATTAACTCCGTCGATGTGGAAGTCAATGCCGAAAGCCCTCAGGCTTTTATTGATACCGTCGCACGTATTGCTGATTCCTACGGTGGTATCAACCTGGAAGACATCAAAGCACCCGAGTGTTTTGAAATTGAACGCACCCTGATCGAACAGTGCAACATTCCTGTCTTCCACGATGACCAGCATGGCACAGCCATCGTCACCGCAGCAGGTATGATTAACGCCCTGGAATTGGCTGGCAAAAAGATTTCTGAAGCCCGCATCGTCTGCCTGGGTGCCGGCGCCGCTGCCATTGCCTGCATGAAACTGCTGGTTGCTTGCGGTGTAGAAAGAGAAAACATCTACATGCTCGACCGCAAGGGTGTTATTCACACGGGTCGTGAAGATCTGAATCAGTACAAGGCCATGTTCGCCAATGAAACAGACAAGCGTACTATGGATGATGCCATCGATGGCGCAGACGTCTTTGTCGGTCTGTCCGGCCCTGACCTGCTGAGCAGCGAACAACTGGCAAAAATGGCTGCCAACCCCATCGTTTTCGCCTGTTCCAACCCTGATCCGGAAATCAAGCCAGAAGTGGCCAAGGCCACGCGCAGTGATGTCATCATGGCCACCGGTCGCTCTGACTACCCCAACCAGGTCAACAACGTACTGGGCTTCCCCTTCATCTTCCGTGGCGCTCTGGACGTCAGAGCCACAGCCATCAATGAAGAAATGAAGGTCGCTGCAGTTAATGCCCTGAAAAACCTGGCCAAGGAACCTGTTCCTCAGGACGTTCTGGAAGCCTACGAGCTGGATTCCCTGGAGTTTGGGCCTGAATACATCATCCCCAAACCCATGGACAAGCGCCTGCTGGCTGCTGTATCAGGTGCCGTTGCCCAGGCAGCCGTGGATTCCGGTGTTGCTCGTCAACCCTTCCCGGCTCACTACCCTTTAAAGGGCATCGAAGACGTTTACGGTAACTAGTTCTAACTGCTACCGCAGCGCATACAAAAAGACCGGGCTTTTAGCCCGGTCTTTTTTTCAGCCAGCCCCGCACTGGATCAAGCACCCGCGCTAGGGCCAGCCTGTCTAGAAGAGGGATTCCGGTGCAGAATACTCGTCTTCATTCATCAACTCTGCTTCAGAACGGCTTTCCCCCCCGGAAGCAGCTGACAAGGGTTCAGGCACACGATCCTGGTAAAAGAGTTCAAAAATGGCATTTTCCTGGCCTGGGCGGGCACGTTCACCCGTTTCCGGATCGATGCGCACAGTCACCAGACCTTCCGGCCGCGCCAGCGTCTGCTCCGGCTGGCCATGCAAGGCCACGCGCATATAATTGATCCACATGGGGAGAGCCAGGTTGGCACCATATTCACCGGTACTGGCTGGCTGATCAAATCCAGCCCATACAGTGGCCACTTGATCTCGGTTAAAGCCGGCAAACCAAGCATCATGCAGTTCGTTGGTAGTCCCGGTTTTACCGCGAATATCCTGACGCTGCAGGGCCTGGGCTCGCTGCCCTGTGCCTTCATCGATTACATCTCTCAGAATCGAGTGCATGGTGTAGACCGCTTTTTCATCCACATTACGCTGGGCAACCGGGAAGTTGCGTCCATCCAGTTTGACTTCTTGCTGACCTCCACTGCAATTGCGGCAAACTCGAGGAAATTCAGCCTCATACAACAACTCACCGTCTTTATCTTCAATTCGTGTTACGAGGTGACCATCAATTTCATAACCGCCATTGGCCAGCCGGGCATAGGCTTGGGTCATATCGAAAGGTGTCACATTGGCGCTACCCAAGGCTAAAGAAAGATCGCGCGGCAAGGCATCGGTATCAAAACCAAACTGGGCGATATAGCGAATTGCACGGGCAATGCCAACATAATTCAGCACGCGGATAGAAATAAGATTACGGGAACGGTAGAGACCTTCGCGTAAACGTGTGGGGCCATAGAAGGTGCCACTGGAATTCTGCGGACGCCAGACGCCTTCCAACGCTGGATCTTCAAAAACGACGGGGGCATCATTAATGATGGTGGCTGGAGTGTAGCCTTTTTCTAAAGCAGCCAGATAGATAAAGGGTTTAAACACCGAACCCGCCTGGCGGGCAGCCTGCTGGGCACGGTTAAAGCTGCTTTGCTGGAAATCAAACCCCCCGACCAGGGCGGTCACTTCACCAGAAGCCGTATCCATGGACACCATTGCTGCTTCCAGTTCTGGCAACTGGGCCAGCATCCAAGGTAAATCCGAAGAAGCGTTGGGTCTCAGGCGCACCATATCCCCACGGGAAGCCAGTCGATCACCTGGTAGGGCACTGCGATCCTTCCAGTAGGGCGAATGATAGCGTCCTGCCCAGGCAAAGGCATCAGCAGTGAGTTCGACCACCTCACCACCTTTCTTCAGCACTTGCAGGCGATCCGATTCAGCCTCCATCACTATAGCTGGCTGCAGCCCACCATAAACCGGTATTTCATCCAAGACCTTCAACCAGTTGGAAAAATCCACGCCGTATTCTGCTTGCAAGCGTTCTGCACGAGGGTCAGCCAAGGCTTCTTGCACCTGCTCCATCCCGCCGGACTGCTCGGCTTCCAGACGTGCCAAGGCATCTTCTTCTAAAGAATCCTCTTCGCTGACCAGAGGGATGGCTTCCTGTTCAACGCCTCGCCAGCCGCGACGCTGATCATAATCAAGGATACCTTTGTTAATGGCTTCGTTAGCTGCTCTTTGCAGAGAGGAACGAATCGAGGTAAAAACAGTAATCCCTTGTGTATAGGCTTCTTCTTCACTAAAGCGCTCAAGCACAAACTGGCGTGCCGCTTCCGCTACGTAAGGCGCCTGTAAATCAACTTCTGTAGGATGAAAAGCTGCGGTGATGGGAGAACGTAGCGCCTCTTCATAACTGACGTCATCAATTTTGCCTAATTTGTACATACGCGAGAGAATCCAGTTGCGTCGAATCAAGGCGCGTTTGGGATCGGCAAGCGGGTTGTAAGCAGAAGGGGCTTTAGGCAAACCGGCCAGCATGGCTTGCTCGGGCAGGGTTAGCTCCTGAAGAGGACGACCATAGTAAACCGAAGCAGCTGCAACGATGCCGTAGGAACGATGCCCCAGGTAGATCTTGTTGACGTAGAGTTCCATGATTTCCTGCTTGGTCAGTAGCTGTTCCATTTTCAGTGACAGCAGGATTTCCCGGATTTTACGGGCAAAGGTTCTATCCCGGGTTAGCAGGTAATTACGGGCTACCTGCATGGTAATGGTGGAGCCCCCGGATTGTATCTGGCCGGTCGTCACCAGTTGAACAGCAGCACGCAGCAAACCGCGAATGTCCACACCCGGATGTTGGTAGTAGCTGGCATCTTCAGCAGCCAGAAGCGCATCCAGGTAAATTTGAGGAATGGCTTCATACTCGATCGGTGTGCGCCGGTACTTACCAAATTCCGCGATCAAGTCGCCCTCAGCGGAAACAACTCGCAAGGGCATTTCCAGTTGTTCATCCAGCAAATTTTCAACATCTTGTAACTGAGCGACTTCTTCGTGCAAACCCGGCCAGAAATAAAGCACGATGGCTAATGCCCAAACACCACCTACACCTGCAGCTCCGATACCCAGCCAAACAAGGTTCCTTAAAATTCTTTTCATCACCGGCATACCTTTAAATTCATCTCCTAAGCAGCATGATCTTCAAATATTTGCACAACTCATTACAATCTGATACAAAAGGCCTGAGAGGCAAGCTGCTACCTTAATTTCAAGTTGGCCACTGACTAGCTCAATAGACAGCTTACTCATTTGAAACAGCCAAGGATAAGCTAACCATGCTCAGGATGCCTGAATTTCCGTTTCTTCGCCCGAAAAAATTACCTCTAATTGGCATCGACATTACTTCCTCGGCTGTAAAACTTCTTGAAATCCATCCTCAAGGCAATCAATTAGAGGTTGCCAGCTACGGGGTCGCTCCCCTGGAAAGCGGTGCAGTCAGTGATCGCAGAATCAAGGATTATAAATCGGTCGCCCGCAGCATTAAACGGGTCATTGATCGCACCCAACCCAGCACCATTCGAACAGCTGTAGCCGTACCTTCAGCAGCTGTCATTACCCGCACCCTGAGCCTGCCTCGGGATCTGGATGATGAAGAGATGGAAGCCCAGGTTTTGCTGGAAGCGGACCAGCACATTCCCTACCCACTCAATGAAGTTGCCATTGACTTTGAACGCCAGCCTCCGCTGAATCCGGATGACGACACTCAACCCGTACTTCTGGTGGCCTGCCGCAAGGAAACCACGGATCAACTTGATCACGTTCTGGAAGAAGCCGGGTTGCAGCCGGTGGTCATTGATGTTGAAAATCTGGCCGTGGAAAGAGCCATCAACCTGATCGTCAGCGAACTACCCAACCAGGAAGCCGGTCAGATTATCGCTATTGCCGACATAGGGGCGACAACGACTACCCTGAACGTTTTTTGTGATGGTGAAATCATCTACAGCCGCGACCAGATGTTTGGCGGCAAACAGTTAACCGACGAGATCCAGCGCCATTACGGACTATCGCGTGAAGAAGCCGGTTTTGCCAAAAAACGCGGCGATCTACCCTCTGATTATTTCTCCGAAATTCTTGAGCCCTTTAAAACCGCAACCGTGCACCAGATCGAGCGCCAACTGCAGTTGTTTTACTCCTCGTCAACCTACCATGATATTGACTATTTGATTCTGGCTGGCGGCTCTTCTGCTATAGAAGGCCTGCCGCAAATGGCTCAGGAAAATATCGGGGTTCCCACTCTGCTAGCCAACCCCTTTGCACGCATGATTCTGAATAGCAAAGTCAATGCCTCTGCTTTGGCTCTGGATGCACCGGCCATGATGATTGCCTGCGGCTTGGCGATGAGGATTGAATCATGAGTGAAGGGATTAATCTCAGGCCCTGGCGGGAGGAACGGCGACAACTCCGCCAGAAGCAATTCAACTATCTGGCCTCAGCAAGCCTGCTTTTAGGATTGCTCCTCAGCAGTTTGTGGTGGTGGACCAACAGCAACACGACAGAAGCGTTAAAACAGGAAAACCAGCTCATCCGTGAGGAGTTGCAAGTACTGGATGCAGAAATACGTGAAGTCACCGAATTACGTAGCAAGCGTGAACGGCTGCTGCAACGCATGGAAGTGATCCAGAGCTTGCAACAGGAAAGGCCTGTGACCATCCAGCTGCTCAATCAACTGACCTCCAGCCTGAATGATGGCATCTACCTGACAAACTTACGCAGGGAAAACAACCGCCTGGTCATCCAAGGGCAGGCACAACCTTCCCAGGCTTTATCCGATTGGATGCGTAACCTGCAATCCCAGCCCCGCTTTCATGAGCCTGTACTTCGCAGTGTTACTTCCGACGAAGGCCGCAATGCCAGCCGTTTTGACTTGCTCTTGCCTCTGGCAGTGGAGGCTACGCCATGAAGCTCACCTATAACTTGCAACCCTTAAAAAGCTGGCTGGCCAGTCAAGGCCGTGCGATCAGGCGCTTGGAAAAGGATGATCTGGAACTTCAGCGTGCCGGGCAATGGCCGGATGCGCTCAAAGGGCTGGCTTTACTGGGAATTCTGCTTTTAGTGATGTTCGCCAGCAACTGGCTGTTAATCAGCCAGGTTCGCGACCAGGTCGATCAACTGAGCCGTGAACAGGAAGAACTTTTCGAGCAATATCAGCTGCGTGCTTTTCAGGCAGCCAACCTCACGGCCTATCAACAACAGATGCGGGCCATGGAAAGTGTTTTTCAAGAGCTTTTATCCCGACTTCCCATCCAACGCGAAATCCCGCGTCTGATTGAAGACATTCAGAATCAGGCTGCCCGCCAAGGTATCACCCTGCAGGCAGTCAACCTGCGTGATGAAGAAAAACGCGATTTTTATACCGAGCTACCTTTTGAAATTCGCGCCCAGGGCAGTTATCACAACCTGGCTGCATTTATTAGTGGTATCTCGCGCCAGGATCGCATCATCACCTTGCATGACTTTATTCTGACCCCTGCAGTAAGCGGCCAGCCAACCGTAATGAATCTGACTTTGCAGGCACGTACCTATCGTTATGACGAGGATCAACAAGCCTCGTCTGGAGGTAATCAGTGATGTCTGTCCGCAACCTTATTCTTCTCGGCTTACTGGTGTTATTTCTGAACGCCTGTAGTCAGGAACCCCGTAGCGGCTATATCCAGGATCGCCTAAGCGAACTCAAAGAAAGACCCAGCGGCCAAATCGCGCCCTTGCCAGATTTCCCTGAAACACCAACACCCCATTACACCCAGGGTAATCAGCGTGACCCTTTTACTGCGGATCGCAGCATGAGCCAACTTCTGGGTGACACTGACTTGCTAGCACCTGATCCTGAACGCGACCGCTCTCCACTAGAACAATGGAGTCTCGAAGAGCTATCCCTGCGTGGCATCATGCGTCGTGGAGATCATGCTAGGGCTCTGATTCTCACCCCGACACGTGAACTGGTCAGTGTGCGCAAAGGGGATTATTTAGGACGCAATCACGGCCAAATTATTGCTATTAACACCCACAGTATTCAACTTGTCGAGCTGATCCACGATGGCCAGGGAAACTGGCAGGAACGCCCGCAAGAGCTCACTTTATCCAGGTAGGATTTGTCGATCATGACTGTATTGCTGAAGACCCTGTATCGCACCAGTAAACGGTTACTGCTGGTGATCTGTTTTTTCTCTGTCAGCCAGGTGGTGGCTGCCCAGCAAACCCTTAGTAACCTGGATTTCCAGCGCTCAGCCGACAATCAGGCGCGTCTGTTTCTAGAATTTTCCCAAGCACCCTCACTACCCCAGACGCAACGCACTGAAACCGGCCTAGCACTTTACTTTGCCAACGCTCAGGTGGAAGAGCAGCTAAGACACCTCTACGATGCAGCCGATTTTAATACCCAGGTGATGACGATCAGCCTGGATCAGGAGGGCTCAGGTGCCCGGGTCCAGCTGGAAATCGAAGGCAATTACAGTTATTCCCTGCACCGCCAGCAAAATCAATTGCGTCTGGATATATCACCCCAAGAAGGTCAATCCACACAAGAACGCAATCCCGGTGGCTCCAACCTGAGTGGCTACCAATACACGGGTGAGCCGATGAGTTTCAGCTACCAGGACATCCCTGTGCGTCAACTGCTCAAGGAGATGGCTGACTTTCTCGATCTCAATTTGATTGCAGGCGAAGAAGTCACCGGCAATATCACCCTACAACTGGAAGACGTACCTTCTGATCAGGCACTGGATCTGGTGCTCACTACCCACAATCTGGCCAGCCGTCAGGTTGGCAATGTGCTTCTGGTCGCACCTGCTGATCGCCTGGTTGAACTGGAACAACAACAGTTTGCAGCCCGCCAATCCGAGGAAGCCGTCGAACCCCTGGTGGATGATTTCATTCGCGTGCACTTTGCTTCAGCTACGCAACTGCGCGATTTTATACTCGGGGAGCAGGAAGCACCGACTGCCCAACCCCCGGCTACCTCTTTGGCCCAAACCCTGATGGGCCAGGGGCTTCTGAACTCAGATGCCGAAAGCAATACCAACAACCGGCGATTTCTCTCCGAGCGCGGCCATCTGATGGTGGATCAGCGCACCAACCAGGTTTATGTCCGGGATACTGCCGAGCATGTTGAACGGGTACGCTCGATTATCGAAGCTCTGGATATTCCCGTGGACCAGGTCATGATCGAGGCCCGCATCGTGGTAGCCCGCACCGGGGTGAGCGATGAGCTGGGCGTCACCTGGGGGGCCAGTGACTCCTCCGGCTCACCCACTTCCAGCGTACTGGCAGAAAGAGCCCGCTTGGGTCCGGATGCGCGCTATGAATTTGAAGGTGCAGTTTCAGGCACCGAGGGCACGACGCTGGAATTCAATCCACAGAACGGTATCGGTTTTGGTTTTGTGAATGAAAACTTCCTGCTGGATCTGGAGCTGGCCGCACTGGAAACGGAAAACCGCAGTGAAATTATTTCACAACCCAAAGTCATCACTTCCGACCGGGTGACCGCCACCATCCGCTCGGGCGAACAGATCCCCTATCGCAAAGTAGAGGATGGCAGTGTCACCGTGGAATTCCAGAATGCAGAACTGGCTCTGGAAGTAACGCCGCAGATTACCAATGACGGTCGTATTCTCATGGAACTGCAGATCAATAATGACTCCAAGGGCGAAGAAACGGCCGACGGCTATACCATTAACAGCAATTCCGTAACTACCCAGGTTCTGGCGGATAACGGCCAAACCCTGGTGATCGGCGGTATTTTCACCTCTCAAACCCTGGAGGCGGAAGCCAAAACCCCCATTCTGGGAGACATCCCCCTGCTCGGCCTGTTATTCCGGCGTTCCTTTCAGCAGCAGGAAAAGGTAGAATTGCTCGTGTTTATTACACCCAGGGTATTGAATAACAACCTGAATCAGCCCATGACCACGAATTCTGATCACAGCGTCATGACTGAAAACCAGGCAAGACCCAGCAGAGGCACAAATACCGAAACGGGTCCCCAGCCGGTAGCCAATCAGGCAACCGCAGCTGACAGCGGCTCGGGTATCGAGTACCTTCTGGAACAACCGGAAGACCGCTTTGTGCTGCAGGTGTATGCAGATACAGACGAACAACGGGTAAAAGACTTTGTTGCCGCGCAACAGCAACCCGAAGAATTAACCTTTTTCCCTGCCTATATGGATGGAAAAGACTGGTATCTGGCAGTCTATGGAGACTATGCCAATCTGGAAGCTGCCGAAGCAGCCATCGAGGATTTGCCGCCCCATCTGCAGGCACTCAATCCCTGGCCCAGAAGCTACCGGGTTATCCATCGCTTAATTAGGGCAGGTCAGGAGTAATGCCAAGATGCAGCGTGATGACACCTGCACCACCAATATCATTCTGGTTGGTCCCATGGGGGCCGGCAAGAGTACCCTCGGGCGTCTTTTAGCCCGGGCTCTCAAGCGCCCCTTCTATGATTCCGACCAGGTCATTGAAGAGCGTTGCGGGGCTGGCATTCCCTGGATTTTTGATCTCGAAGGCGAAGAGGGTTTCCGTAACCGGGAAACCCAGATTCTGGGCGAACTTGGGCTGATGCAGGGAATCGTTCTGGCCACAGGAGGCGGCGCGGTATTACGTCCGGAAAACCGCGAGCAACTGCGCCAGAGTGGCTTGGTTATCTTTCTCAGAACCACGGTGGATCAGCAACTGGCCCGAACCCGCAAAAGCACTCATCGCCCCCTGCTGCAGACGGCCAATCCTCGCCAGCGCCTGGAGGCCATGCGTGAAGAGCGCGAGCCTCTCTACCAAGAAACAGCTCATCTGATTATCGATACCGACCAAAGACCACCCCGCCAGGTGGTCCTGGATATCAAACAGAAACTTCTTGAATACCTGGATACCTGAAGTCATGCAAAGCCTTCAACTTGACCTGGGTGAGCGCAGCTACGACATCCATATCGGCGCCGACCTGATTGATCGTGGTGATCTCATCGCCCCCCTGCTCACCGGAAAACAGGTGATGCTGGTCAGCAACACCCGTGTTGCTCCCCTGTATCTGGAGAGACTCCAGACAAGCCTGCAAAAGGCCCAGCCTTCCCTGCAAATTGAAACCTGCATTCTGCCGGATGGCGAAGCCTACAAGGACATCGACCACCTGGGAAAAATCTGGGATCGCCTGCTCCAGGCGGGCTTCAATCGCCAGGCCACCCTTATTGCCCTGGGTGGCGGCGTTATCGGCGACATGACCGGTTTTGCAGCCGCCTGCTACCAGCGAGGCGTCGCCTTCATCCAGATCCCGACGACCCTGCTGTCACAGGTCGATTCCTCGGTGGGAGGCAAAACCGGGGTCAACCACCCTCTGGGCAAGAATATGCTGGGGGCCTTCTGGCAGCCCCGTCTGGTTCTGGCTGACACCCGCAGTCTGACCACGCTGCCAGATCGTGAACTGGCCGCAGGCATGGCGGAAGTGATCAAATACGGTCTTTTAGGCGATCTACCTTTTCTGGAGTGGCTGGAACAAAACATGACTCGGCTCATGGCTGGCGACCAGGAAGCCCTGACCGAGGCCATTGCCCGCTCCTGCCAATGCAAGGCCCGCATAGTTGCTGAAGATGAACGCGAAAGCGGCAAGCGTGCTCTGCTCAATCTGGGCCACACCTTTGGCCATGCTATAGAAACCCAGATGGGCTATGGCCAGTGGCTGCATGGTGAAGCCGTTGCTGTAGGCATGTGGCTGGCTGCTGACTTGTCCCGCCGACTGGGCTGGCTGGATCAGGCTGCCTGTGACCGTGTTGAGGCCATCCTCAAGGCGGCAAAATTGCCTGTTCGCCCTCCTGCTGAAATGCAGACAGAAGATTTTCTCCGCCACATGGCTGTGGACAAGAAGAATATTGATGGCCAACTACGCCTGATACTCTTATCCCGCCTGGGTGAAGCTCAACTGCACCAGTTGACCGAAGAGGCACTGTTGAAGGCTTGTCTGAACGACGCCCTCAGCTAAAACCCCGAGAGCAGGATTACAAAAGACTACCTGCTTTTGTTGAGCAGGCGTTACAGTCTTGGCTCTGGTATGATTTAATTTGCAATTTTCGCATCCCAACTAGTCTAGGGAGTCGCTGGTATGCCATCCAGGGAACCGTCACTGAGTAGTGCAGAAGATAATTCCAGTGAAATACTGCAACGACTGGAAAGCATCAACGACCAAGCGGTTTTTTATCCGGGACGCCAACACGGCAAGCACCTGGATTTGCTGCTGCACCTCAGTCGCTACAGTAATTTGCTGCTAACCATTACCGGCCCTTCCGGTAGTGGTAAATCCCATTTAAAAAACCGGCTGCAAGAACAGCTGGATTCCGGTGTGACGGCTGTTAGCCTGGATGCCAACAAGGTTTCCCAGGGCCCTAAACTGCTTTCCAGCCTGGAAACTGCCCTGCGCCTGGAAATCCCACCACGTGCCGATAATCGTCAGTACCTGGAAGAAATTCGCAATTACACCGAATTGCTCACTGAAGATGGCGGCAGCTGCCTGATCCTGATCGACAATGCCGAAGCCCTGGACCAGGGCGCTCTGGATGTAGTCCTGGAACTGGCAACCACCAGCAATGATAGCCGCCGTCCTCACCTGGCCCTGTTTGGTCAGGAGGATCTCCTCAAGCGCCTGCATGACCGTTCCAACCAGCCACGTTTTGAAGCTGTCGGCCACCACCTGCCTCTGGAAGCTTTTGGTGAGGTAGAAGCCAGAGGCTACCTGGAACACCGCTGCCACAGTGTGGGCCTGGACCACCTGCCCCTTAATGATGATCAGTTCCACCGCGTCTACAAGGCCTCTCATGGCTGGCCGGGCCTTCTCAATAAGGCCCTGCTCCAGGAGCTGGAAAACACAGGTGCTTCTGAAGATACCAGTGCTCCAGTCACGCCTGAACCCAAGAAGGCAGCCCCCAATAAAAAGAAAAAACGCAACAAGACGCCTCTCTGGCCACTGCTGGGTGGTGCTGTCTTGCTGGCAGGTATCCTGGTTGGCTTCCTCTATTTTGACGATGTTGGCAATACCTCCATGTCGACAACCGGCATGAGCCTGATTTCCCGCTCCCAGGAGATTCGCCAGGATAGCCAGTCCGGTCCGCGCGGGCAGAGTGAAGAAGTACTTGATCGCCTGGAAAACCGCGTCCAGGATCTCCCGCCACCGGACACGGAAAGCCTGGAACCCACTCCCGAACCAAGCACTACTGAAGCGCCCGAACCCAGGGAAGAGGCTCCTGCACCAACTCAGGAAGCGGCCCAGGCCGATACACCCGATGCCACTCCGCCACCACCGGTGGAAGGCGCACAACCCGACTCACCGGACGACCGACCACCGGCTGTAACAGAAAGCAGTCCGGAGCCCGAGCCTCAGGCTGAAACCCAGCCCCTGGATACCCCGGATGCTCTTCCACCGGAAACAGCTGGCAACGAAGAAGCGGCTCCTGAAGAGCAGGCACCAGCAGAAACCAGCGAACCTGAAGTCAGCGTTGAGCCTGAGCCAGAACCCGAGCCAGAACCTCAAGTCGCGACACCTCGCTGGCAGGATCAGGGCCACCGGCGTGAAGCCTGGCTGATGGCTAGAGATCCCGGCCACTTTACCCTACAGATGCTGGCCAGTTCCGAAGAAGCGATTGCCAACGATTTTATCGACAATCAGAACACGCCGGATGACTTTGTCTACTACCGTCGTGGCCTGGCCAGTAGCCCCTGGGTGGTTGTCTATGGTGATTTTGCCAACCGGGATGCAGCAGAAGCAGCCCGTTCAGCCTTACCTGCGGCACTTCGCGACCAGCAACCCTGGCTGCGTCCCTTTTCCAGTATCCAGGAAGATTTACGCACGCGCTAACCCCCTCCTTATACACTCCAGCCCAGCCGATCAATGGCAGGCTGGAGTGCACCATATTTGCGCATAAGTTGATTTTGCACCACTTTAGAACCACTCTTCCCTTTCCAAAACCTTGCCGAATAGCTTTTCTTGAATCAATTCCTAAAGGTTATCGATTAACAAAAAAAACCGCTTTTGTCCCCTTTTTTCGTTTGGTTACTCGATGAAGCTGAGTGTAATATGCCTCACTCACCAAAATAACCGGCATGGGCATTGCAATATTTGCATAACAAGAGAGAACTCGCTTATGAATTCACACCTAAACCCACCTTTAAAGGCTGACAATCCTTCCCACCAGGTTGAAGCGAAAAACACCGGGCTTCATAAAAAGGGTGAATTTAAAGATAACTGTGGCTTTGGTCTGATCGCCCAGATGCATGGCGAAGCCAGTCACGATCTGTTGAAAACAGCGATTGAATCTCTGACCTGCATGACCCACCGTGGCGGCATTGCGTCCGACGGCAAAACCGGTGATGGCTGTGGGCTCTTGATTAAAAAGCCGGACAGCTTCCTGCGCACCCTGGCCCAAGAGAACTTTGGCCGTGACATGAACGAACGCTATGCCGTGGGCATGATTTTCCTGCCCCAGGATAGCGATCGTGCTCAGAAGGGCCGTCAGGCACTGGAACAGCAGATCCACGCCCAGGGTCTGGAAGTGGTTGGCTGGCGTGTCGTGCCCACCGACCCTTCGGTTTGTGGTGAAATTGCCCTGGCCTGCATGCCCCAGTTTGAACACCTCTTTGTTAATGCGCCCGAGGGCATGGAAGAAAAAGAGCTGGGCGTAAAACTCTTTATGGCCCGCCGCCGTGCAGAAATGGCCATGAAAGACGATGAAGACTTTTATGTCGCGTCTCTTTCCAGCAAGGTCTTGTCCTACAAGGGCCTGACCCTGCCGGTGGATCTGCCTAATTTCTACAAGGATCTGGGTGACGAGCGCATGGAAACCGCCATCTGCGTTTTCCACCAACGCTTCTCCACCAATACCGATCCCAAATGGCCGCTGGCCCAGCCTTTCCGTTATCTGGCCCACAATGGCGAAATCAACACCATCGAGGCCAACCGTAACTGGGCCAATGCCCGTAAAAAGAATTTCAAGAATGACTACCTGCCGGATATCGAAACCCTGGATCAGGTGGTCAATACCGAAGGTTCCGACTCCTCGAGCATGGATAACATGCTGGAAGTGCTGCTGACCGGTGACATGAATCTCTTCCAGGCCGTTCGCAAGATGATTCCGCCCGCTTGGCAGAATGTTCAGACCATGGATGGCGACCTGCGCGCCTTCTATGAATACAACTCCATGCACATGGAAGCCTGGGACGGCCCGGCCGGTCTGGTCATGACCGACGGCCGCTATGCTCTCTGTATGCTTGACCGCAATGGCCTGCGCCCGGCCCGTTTTGTGATTACCAAAAACGGCTACATTACCCTGGCCTCGGAAATCGGCGTCTGGAATTACAAGCCGGAAGATGTGCTGGAAAAAAGCCGTGTCGGGCCTGGCCAGATTCTGGCGGTGGACACCCTGACCGGCGACATCCTTCACACCAAGGATGTCGACGACAAACTCAAGTCGGCCAACCCTTACAAGCAGTGGTTGCGTGAGGAATCCACCTATCTGGAATCCACCCTGACGGAAACCGGCCCTCGCTTTGAAGCCATGGACCGCCAGGAACTGACCACGGCCATGAAGATGTTCAATGTCAGTCAGGAAGAGCGCAACTCCGTGCTTCTGCCCTTGGCTGATTCCGGTCAGGAAGCCGTCGGCTCCATGGGCGATGACACCCCTATGGCGGTTCTCTCCACAAAAGTTCGCCATCTGGCTGACTTCTTCCGCCAGAAATTTGCCCAGGTCACCAACCCGGCCATCGACCCGCTGCGTGAATCCATCGTCATGTCGCTGGAAACAGTGATTGGCCGGGAAATGAATGTTTTTGAAGAAAAGCCCGAATATGCCAACCGCATCATTCTGACCACCCCGGTACTGTCACCACGCAAATTCAAATCCCTGGTTGAAGACAAGCGCCCCGGTTTCGAATCCCAGTTTATCAACCTCCAGTTCAAGCCGGAGGAAGAGGGCCTCAAGCAGGCAGTCGAGCGGATTGCCCAGGAAGCCGAGGATGCCGTATGTTCCGGCAAGGTTCTGTTGGTACTCTCCGACCGCGAGGTGGAAAAAGGTCAACTGCCTGTCAATGCTGTTATGGCCACGGGTGCTGTTCACCATCGCCTGATGGCCAAGGGCCTGCGCTGTGATAGTAACCTCATCGTAGATACCGGCTGGGCACGGGATTCCCACCATATGGCTGTCCTCTTCGGTTTTGGGGCGACAGCAATCAACCCCTGGCTCAGCTACCAGGTTATTGCCGATCTGCACCGCAGTGGTGAACTTCAGGGTGAGCCTGGCGACACCCGTCGCGCCTATCGCAAGGGCATCCAGAAGGGGCTGATGAAGATCCTGTCGAAAATGGGTATTTCCACTCTACCCTCCTACCGTGGCTCCCAGCTGTTTGAAGCCGTGGGTCTGGATGATGAGGTCGTGGATCTCTGCTTTAAAGGCGTAGCCAGCCGTATTCAGGGGGCCAGTTTTGCCGACCTGCAGATGGATCAGGAACTTCTGGCGGAAACCGCCTGGCGCAAATCCGCCCGCGTCACCCAGGGCGGCCAGCTGAAGTTCGTCCACGGTGGCGAATATCACGCCTACAACCCCGATGTGGTCAAGGCACTTCAGGAAGCGGTTCAAACCGGCAGCTATCCGGCCTGGAAACGTTTTGCCAAGCTGGTTAATGAACGCCCAGCCGCTACCCTGCGTGACCTCTTGAAACTGAAAACCGCCGAGCAGGCGCTGCCCCTGGAAGAAGTGGAAAGCGTCGAAGAGCTGCTGCCGCGCTTTGATTCCGCCGGCATGTCCTTGGGTGCCCTGTCGCCTGAAGCCCATGAAGCCCTGGCCCAGGCCATGAATGAGATGGGTGCTCGCTCCAACTCCGGTGAGGGCGGCGAAGATCCGGCCCGCTATGGCACGCTGAAATCTTCCAAGATCAAACAGATTGCTTCCGGGCGCTTCGGGGTTACTCCGGCTTACCTGTCCAATGCCGAAGTACTCCAGATCAAGGTTGCCCAGGGTGCCAAGCCCGGTGAAGGTGGCCAGCTGCCTGGTGGCAAGGTGAATGCTCTGATTGCCCGTCTGCGCCATTCCGTGCCCGGCGTGACCCTGATTTCACCACCACCGCACCATGATATCTATTCCATCGAAGACCTGGCCCAGCTGATCTTCGATCTCAAGCAAATCAATCCGCGTGCTCAAGTATCGGTCAAGCTGGTCTCCGAGCCCGGAATCGGCACCATCGCAACTGGTGTCGCCAAGGCCTATGCTGACCTGATTACCGTGTCCGGCTACGATGGCGGTACCGCAGCCTCACCGCTGACCTCGATCAAGTATGCCGGTTCCCCCTGGGAGCTGGGTCTGGTCGAAGTGCAGCAGGCGCTGCGCATGAACCAACTACGTGACAAGATTCGCCTGCAAACCGATGGCGGTCTGAAAACCGGCCTGGATGTGGTCAAGGCGGCCATTCTTGGTGCCGAGAGTTTCGGCTTTGGTACTGCCCCCATGGTGGCCCTGGGCTGTAAATACCTGCGTATCTGTCACCTCAACAACTGTGCAACCGGTGTTGCTACCCAGGACGAGTACCTGCGCGAAGAACACTTCCGTGGCACCGTGGAGATGGTCAAGAACTACTTCCGCTTTATCGCTGAAGAAGTGCGCGAGATCCTTTCCGCCCTGGGAATCGCCAAGCTGACCGATTTGATTGGCCGGGTGGATCTGCTGGAAGTTCTGGAAGGCCAGACAGAGCGTCAGGGTCGTCTCGACTTCAGCCGCCTTCTGGGTAACGATGATGTTCCCGCAGATGCGCCGCATTTCTGCCAGATCGATCGCAACGTGCCTTTTGACAAGGGTGAACTGGCCGAGCGTATGGTCGCAGAATTGAAAGAGGCTCTGGATAATCAGACCGGCGGTGAATTTGAATTCACCCTGACCAATTGTGACCGCTCTATCGGTGCCAGAATCTCTGGTGAGATTGCCAGCCGCTACGGTGATGATGGTCTGGCAACCGCCCCCATCCACCTGAAACTCAAGGGTGTAGCTGGTCAGAGCTTTGGTGTCTGGAATGCCAAGGGCCTGAATATGCACCTGGAAGGGGATGCCAACGACTATGTCGGTAAAGGCATGAACGGCGGCAAGCTGGTTCTGGTTCCCCCCACAGGCAGCAGCTTTGCCAGCCACAAGACCTCCATCATGGGCAATACCTGCCTTTACGGGGCCACGGGCGGTCATCTCTATGCTGCCGGGCGTGCCGGTGAGCGCTTTGCTGTCCGTAACTCCGGGGCTACCGCCATTATCGAAGGGGCGGGTGATCACTGCTGCGAATACATGACCGGCGGTATCGTCTGTGTTCTCGGTGAGACTGGCTACAATTTTGGTGCGGGCATGACCGGCGGCTTTGCCTACGTGCTCGACCTCGACCGCACTTTTGTCGACAAATACAACCATGAACTGGTGGATCTACACCGCATCAATACCGAACAGATGGAAGGCCATCGCAACCATCTGCGCAGTATGATCCAGGGTTTTGTGGAAGAAACCAACTCAGCCTGGGGACGCAAGATCCTGCAAGAGTTTTCCGACTTTATCCGTCACTTCTGGCTGGTCAAACCCAAGGCTGCCGGCCTGGGCGATCTTCTGAAAACAACGCGGCAAAGCGCCCAGTAACCGAATTGATGACTGAGGATAACCACCATGGCTGAACGTCTGAACAATGATTTTCAATTTGTTGATGTAGGTCGTCAGGATCCTGCCAAAAAGCCGGTTTCCCTGCGTAAGAAGGCTTTCATCGAGATTTATGACACCCTGGAACCCAAGCAGGCCAAAAACCAGGCACATCGCTGTCTGGATTGTGGCAACCCCTACTGCGAATGGAAGTGTCCGGTTCATAACTACATTCCCAACTGGCTGGCCCTGGCTACCGAAGGCAATATCCAGGAAGCAGCCGAGTTGTGTCACTCCACCAATACCCTGCCCGAAGTCTGTGGCCGGGTCTGCCCCCAGGATCGCCTCTGTGAAGGTGCCTGTACCCTGAATGACGGCTTTGGTGCCGTCACCATCGGCTCGGTGGAGAAATATATTACAGAAACAGCCTTTGCCCAGGGCTGGCGTCCGGACATGAGCGAAGTTGAATGGACCGGCAAAAAAGTGGCCGTTATCGGTGCCGGCCCTGCCGGGCTGGGCTGTGCCGATGTCCTGGTACGCAATGGCGTGCGTCCGGTCGTCTTCGATAAATACCCTGAAATCGGTGGCCTGCTGACCTTTGGTATTCCCGAGTTCAAGCTGGAAAAAACCGTGATGTCACGCCGCCGCGAGATTTTTGAAAGCATGGGCATCGAATTCCGTCTCAACACCGAGATCGGCCAGGATGTCAGCATGGACGAGCTGCTCAAAGACTATGATGCCGTCTTCATGGGCATGGGTACCTACACCTACATGAAGGGTGGCTTCCCCGGCGAAGATCTGCCCGGCGTTTACGATGCCCTGGATTTCCTGATCGCCAATGTCAACCGCTGCCTGGGTTATGAAAAAGACCCGGCTGATTACATCAGCATGGAAGGTAAAAAAGTGGTGGTCCTGGGTGGCGGGGATACCGCCATGGACTGTAACCGTACCTCCATCCGCCAGAATGCACGCAGCGTTACCTGCGCCTATCGCCGTGATGAAGAAAACATGCCCGGCTCGCGTAAGGAAGTGGAAAATGCCCGCGAAGAAGGGGTCAAGTTCCTCTTCAACCGTCAGCCTATCGCTATTGTCGGTGAAGACAAGGTGGAAGGCGTCAAGGTGGTTCGCACCCAGATGGGCGAGCCTGATGAAAACGGTCGTCGCAAGCCCGAGGTAGTTCCCGGTTCGGAAGAGATCCTGCCTGCTGATGCTGTCCTCATCGCCTTTGGTTTCCGCGCCAGCCCGGCGGAATGGTTCGACAAGCACCAGATCAAAACCAATGACTGGGGACTGGTCGAGGCACCTGAAGCCGCCCGCTATCCCTTCCAGACCAGCAATGAGAAAGTCTTTGCCGGTGGCGACATGGTTCGGGGTTCCGATCTGGTGGTTACCGCCATCTGGGAAGGCCGCCAGGCTGCAGAAGGCATCTTGTCTTACCTCAAGGTTTAATTAGTCACTACCGGCTGGAACTCCGGCCGGGCCGACCCCCTTAACAAACGGCACAGCTGTCCGCATCTGCTTGCGGACGGCTCTTTGTTGCCCCCCGCGTTTACCCATAACTTATAAGAATTTAATTTTCACTCACTATAGGAAAGACCCATGAACGCAGAAATGAAAAAGTCTCAGGGACTTTACTGTGCTGATCTGGAGCATGACAGCTGCGGTATCGGTTTTGTTGCCAATCTGAAAGGCAAGAAAAGCCATCAAATCATTGAAGATGCCCTGTCCATGCTCACCTGCATGGAACACCGTGGCGGTACCGGCTTTGATGTTAAAAGCGGTGATGGTGCCGGTATTCTGATTCAGATTCCCGATGAACTCCTGCGTGCTTCGCTCCAAACCCAAGCGATCCAACTGCCTGAAGCAGGCGGTTACGGTGTGGGCATGCTTTTCCTGCCCCAGGATGCTGAAGAACGCCAAACCTGCCGCAACCTGCTGGAAAGCAGCATTCAAAAACTGGGTATGCGCCTGCTGGGTTACCGTGAAGTCCCCACCGATAATTCCGGTCTGGGTCAGGCCTCGCTGGATAATGAACCGCAAATTCAGCAGGTCTTTATTGCCCCCGGTGAAGGCTGGGAACAACAGGCCTTTGAACGCAAGCTCTATGTCCTGCGCAAGCACACCACCCACCTGGTGGAAAAATCCCTGGACAAGGCCGAAGAAAACTTTTATATCGCCTCCATGTCCACCCGCACCCTGGTATACAAGGGGCAGCTGACCACTGCCCAGGTGCGTGAATACTACCTGGATCTGCAGAACGAGAAGACCGTTTCGGCCCTGGCCATGCACCACAGCCGCTTCTCTACCAACACCTTCCCGGCCTGGCGTCTGGCCCAGCCTTTCCGCTACCTGGCTCACAATGGTGAAATCAACACGGTCAAGGGCAATATCAACTGGATGCGGGCTCGCGACGAGCTGCTTTCCAGTGATTATTTCAGCGATGAAGAATTGCAACTGCTCAAGCCGATTTGCAACACCCAGCAGTCCGACTCGGCCAATATGGACATGGTGGTGGAACTGCTGCTGTTGAGCGGGCGTCCGCTGGAAAAAGTCATGATGATGATGATTCCCGAAGCCTGGCAGAAGCAGGAAGACATGGAAGCCGTCAAACGCGCCTTCTATGAATACTATGCCTGCATCATGGAACCCTGGGATGGCCCGGCTTCGGTCTCTTTTACTGATGGCCGCGTGATTGGTGCCACCCTGGACCGTAATGGTCTGCGTCCTTCCCGTTATCTAGTCACTGAAGACGATACCCTGGTGATGGGCTCGGAAACCGGTGCCCTGGTGGTGGATGAATCCAAGGTCATTCAAAAAGGCCGTCTGCAGCCGGGTCGTATCTTTATTGCCGATCTGGAGCAGGGCCGTATTATCAGTGATGACGAGGTCAAGGCCGAGGTCTGCTCCAGCCAGCCCTATGCCGACTGGCTGAAGAAGAACAAGATCGTTCTCGATGAGCTGCCTGCTGCCCCCATCGAAGAAAGACCCCATGGCCCCAAGAGCCTGCTGCGCCGTCAACAGGCCTTTGGCTACAGCCGTGAAGATCTGGATGTCATCCTTACCGACATGGTGGGCACTGCCAAGGAGCCTCTGGGTTCCATGGGTGCGGACAATCCCCTGGCGATTCTATCCGACCAGCCCCAGCATCTGGCTAACTACTTCAAGCAGTTCTTTGCTCAGGTCACCAATCCGCCCATCGATCCCATCCGGGAAGAGATGGTGATGTCGCTGCAGACTTATGTAGGCAGCTCCCTGAACCTGCTGGATGAAACCCCCGAGCACTGCCGGATGGTGGAAATCAAGCAGCCGGTGCTGACCAATGAAGAACTGCTCAAGCTGCAGCACATTGACCACAATCACTTCCAGTCCACCACTGTGGATATTACTTTCCGTTCCACGGGCAAAGCCGGTGAACTCAAGCGGGCGCTGGATCGCATCTGCCGTCACGCGCGTGACGCCGTGGAAGATGGCTATTCCATCCTCATCCTGAGTGACCGCAAGGTGAATACCGACCATGCCGGTGTTCCCTCCCTGCTGGCAACAGCGGCGGTTCACCACTACCTGATCCGTGAAGGCCTGCGCTCTTCCACCGGTATCCTGGTGGAAGCCGGTGATGTCCGCGAAACCCATCATTTTGCCACCCTGCTGGGATATGGTGCGGCTGCGGTCAATCCCTACATGGCTTTCGAATCCCTCTACAGCCTCAGGGACCAGGGTGCTATCGCCGAAGACTGGTCCAATAACGAGCTGGTCGAGCGCTACATCAAGGCGGTCAACGGCGGTCTGCTGAAAATCTTCTCCAAGATGGGGATTTCCACCCTCCAGTCCTATCAGGGTGCCCAGATTTTCGAAGCCCTGGGTCTCAGTCAGGAAGTTATCGACAACTACTTTGCCGGAACCATCAGCCGCATCGGTGGCCTGGGACTGGATGAAATTGCCGAAGAGCGCTTGATGACCCATAGAGTCGGCTACCCGGCTGCTGCCAATACACCGGCCAGCCTGCCCCTGCGTGTCGGCGGTGACTATTCCTGGCGCAAAGGCGGTGAGCGTCACCTCTTCAGCCCCAAGGTGATTCGTCTGCTGCAACAGGCCAGTGCCACCAAGGACAAGCAACTGTTCGAGGAATACACGCGCGAAGTTGATGATCAGGCCAGAGCTGCCTTCACCCTGCGCGGTCTGCTCGACTGGAACCCCGAGCACCAGCCGGTGCCGCTGGAGGAAGTCGAGTCTGCGGAAAACATCTTCAAGCGTTTTGCTACTGGTGCCATGTCTTTCGGCTCCATCTCCTGGGAAGCCCACACCTGCCTGGCCATTGCCATGAACCGCCTGGGCGGCAAAAGCAACTCGGGTGAGGGCGGTGAAGATCCCCGTCGTTTTGTTCCTCTGGAAAACGGCGATTCCATGTTGTCCAAGATCAAGCAGGTGGCCTCCGGCCGTTTCGGGGTGACCAGTCATTACCTGACCCACGCCGAAGAGCTGCAGATCAAAATGGCGCAGGGTGCCAAGCCGGGTGAAGGCGGGCAGCTGCCCGGCCATAAGGTGGATGCCTGGATCGGTAAAACACGTCTGGCGACGCCGGGTGTGGGTCTGATTTCACCACCCCCGCACCACGACATCTACTCTATCGAAGATCTGGCCCAGCTGATCTACGACCTCAAGAATGCCAACCGTGAAGCGCGGGTTAACGTCAAACTGGTCTCCCTGGCCGGGGTCGGCACCATCGCGACGGGTGTAACCAAGGGCTATGCCGATGTTGTTCTCATTGCCGGTCACGATGGCGGTACCGGGGCCTCTCCCCTGAGCTCCATCAAGCATGCCGGTCTGCCCTGGGAACTGGGTCTGGCTGAAAGCCACCAGACGCTGGTACGCAACCGCCTGCGCAGCCGTGTCACCCTGCAGGCTGACGGCCAGATGAAAACGCCTCGTGACCTGGCCATCGCTACCCTGCTGGGTGCCGAGGAATGGGGCGTAGCAACCGCTGCCCTGGTGGCTCAAGGCTGTATCATGATGCGTAAATGCCACACCAACACCTGCCCGGTGGGCATAGCCACCCAGGATCGTGAACTGCGTGGTCGTTATAACGGCCAGGTGGAGCACGTGGTCAACTTCTTCCAGATGATGGTGGAAGGCCTGCGCGAGATCATGGCCGAGCTGGGCTTTAGAAGCATCAACGAGATGGTGGGTCAGTCCCAGTGCCTCAAGGTACGTCCACTGGGCGATCACTGGAAACTGAAGAACCTGGATCTGTCGCCTCTGCTGCATAAAGAGGAAGCCCATCCAGAAGACACCCTCTACAAATCCGTAGAGCAGAAACACCTGATCCACAAGATCATCGACCGTCGCCTGCTGGAAGATGCCCAGTCAACACTGGAAAACCAAACAGCCTTGCAACTCGACTACCCGATCGAAAACACCGACCGCAGTGTCGGCGCCATGGTCTCCAACGAGATTTCCAAGCGCTACGGTGCCGAAGGCCTGCCTGAAGACACCCTCAAGGTTCACTTCACCGGTTCTGCGGGTCAGAGCTTTGGTGTCTTCACCACTGCCGGGGTGCGTTTTGATCTGGAAGGCGATGCCAATGACTACTTTGGCAAGGGCCTGTCCGGCGGCAAGCTGGTGGTCTATCCCAACCAGAAAGCCCGCTTCAAAGCCAGTGACAACATCCTGATCGGCAACGTGGCCCTGTTTGGTGCCACCAGCGGTGAAGCCTTTATTCGCGGTCTGGCCGGTGAGCGTTTCTGTGTACGTAACTCCGGTGCCACCGCCGTGGTTGAAGGCATTGGCGATCACGGTTGTGAATACATGACCGGTGGTTGTGCCGTGATTCTTGGCGAAACCGGACGCAACTTTGCAGCCGGTATGTCTGGCGGCGTGGCTTATGTGCTCAACCGTTCCGGTCAGCTGGATGCCCGTTGCAACAAGGAAATGGTCAAGCTAGGCCCCGTTAGTGATCAAGCAGAAGCTGAACGCCTGAAAACTCTGGTTCAGAAACACTATCAGCTGACTGGCTCAGAGGTGGCTGCTGAACTCCTGGAAAACTGGGAAAAATCCCTACAGGAATTCACCCGCGTCATGCCCGTCGATTACGAACGCATGCAGGGCTATATGCAGCAGGTTCGTGAAGAAAAACAGCTGGATGATGAATACGAAGTGGCTGTTGAAGCCTTCGATCTGCACCTGAAAAAACTGGCCGACAGCAAAGCGACAGCCTAGGAGATAACCATGGGAAAACTGACTGGATTTTTAGAATTTGAACGTGCTCTGCCGGCTGATCGTGATCCTGTAGAGCGCCTGAAAGACTGGCAGGAAATTCACACCCACATGCTGGAAGAAGATATCCAGCAACAGGGTGCCCGCTGCATGGACTGTGGCGTGCCCTTCTGCCATGCCGGGGATTCCGCCTCCGCCCCTCAGGTTGGTGGCTGCCCGGTGAACAACCTGATCCCCGAGTGGAACGACCTCATCTACCGGGGCCGCTGGAAGGAAGCCCTGGAGCGCCTGCTGCAGACCAACAACTTCCCGGAATTCACCGGCCGCGTCTGCCCTGCGCCCTGTGAAGACTCCTGTGTGCTGGGTATCAATGCTCCCCCGGTAACTATCAAGCACCACGAGAACTCCATCATCGAGAAGGGGTTTGCCGAAGGCTGGGTTCAGCCTCAACCCCCAGCTGAGCGGACTGGCAAGAAGGTCGCCATCATCGGTTCCGGCCCTGCCGGTCTGGCCGCTGCTGCGCAGCTGAACTCCGTGGGTCATCAGGTCACGGTTTACGAAAGAGATGATCGCCTGGGCGGCCTCTTGATGTACGGCATTCCTAACATGAAGCTGGAAAAGCCGATTGTTGAACGCCGCCTGGAACTCATGCGTCAGGAAGGTGTGGAATTTGTCACCAACACTGAAGTAGGCAAGGACATCAGCGCCAGCCAATTGCAGGCTGACTATGACGCCGTTCTGCTGGCAACAGGCTCGACGGTTCCCCGTGATCTTCCCATCGAAGGCCGCGAACTGAACGGTGTTCACTTTGCCATGGAATTCCTGGGGGCTAACACCAAGAGCCTGCTGGATTCCCAGCATCAGGATGGTCAGTATATTTCTGCCAAGGGCAAGAAAGTGGTGGTTATCGGTGGTGGTGATACCGGCACTGACTGTGTAGGTACTGCGCTGCGCCAGGGTTGTGAAAGTGTGATCCAGCTGGAAATCATGCCCAAGCCGCCTCTGGAAAGAGCGGCCAACAACCCCTGGCCGGAATTCAAGCGCACCCTCAAGGTGGATTACGGCCAGTCTGAAGCCATAGCCATCCAGGGCGAGGATCCTCGTGAATACCTGCAGCTAACCCAGAAACTCGCGGGTGAAAATGGCCAGGTCAAGAAGCTTCACCTGACCGGTGTCGAGTGGAAGAAAGATGATCAGGGCCGCATGGGGCCTCAACCCGTGGCAGGCAGTGAACGTGAAATCGAAGCTGATCTGGTGCTTCTGGCCATGGGCTTTTTGGGCCCTGAAGGTCAGTTGCTGGAAGCCTTCCAGGCTGAAAAAGATGGCCGCTCCAATATCCAGGCGGATTACGGCGACTATCGTACGTCCGTCAAGGGTCTCTATGCAGCCGGTGATTGCCGCCGTGGCCAGAGCCTGATTGTCTGGGCGATTAACGAAGGCCGTGAAGCTGCTCGTGAAATTGATCGCGACCTCATGGGGCAGACGCTCCTGCCTTAAGTCTGTAGCGGCCTGTCATTACAGCAGGCCGTCTTGGCAAACTGCACCTTGGTGGCCTGACCACCAGGGTGTATGCTGAAGAGATCACTAACCAGGAGTCAGCTCATGTCCAAAGCCCGTCTCGTCGGCCTCACACCTGATGGCCAGAAAGTAGAACTGCCCGCCCTGAGCGAAATTCAAATCAGCTGGGATGAAGGTCTACCTGCAAGTCTGCTGATTGATCCTGAACATCTCAAGGAGCGCAGCCTGTCGCTGGAAGTGGGTAGTCTGGAAAACGAGGAAGACCATATCGAGGAATATGGTGTTCTGGTATTAAAACCGGGTGCCTGCAATCTGGTGGATATCGAAATCGAAAACCACCGCATGGATGAAGAAGATTAAAGCTGGGGTTTGAGTAAAACACCAGGGGGAAGCAAACTCACCCCTGGTTTTACTCGGCCAACTTGAGGGAATTTAGTCTAGAAAGCCTCTGATGAACGTCACGAGTGCAGGTTAGAGCTGAATTTCATTCCCGATGAATTCCAGCACTTCCTACATCCATGTAGGTCGCCAGCGAAATTGACCGAAAAAGCGGAGTTTACAAGTAGTAAATGAGCAGTTTGAGGTCAATTTCAACGCAGTATTACCAATACGCAGTAGTTAATCAGAGGTTTTCAGTCAAGGTCTTCCAGTTCATCCAAAACCTGCCCCATCAGCGGCGCCTGATCGTCCAGATCAAAAGCCATAAAGGCCAGTTCAATACGGATGAAATCATCAAAGAGGTTACGATCCAGCTCTTCCGGCCAGTTGTTTTCGTCTTCCTCCCAGGAAAAGAGCTCATTCTCGAGAATATCAAGGTAACGCTCTTCCAGTAGCGCTTCCAGACTCTCCTCGTCATCTTCAAGCTCAGGCACCAGATAGATAGTCGCTTCCTGGTTGACCTCTTCCAGAGTCATTTCCTCTTCGCCGCCATCTATGCTGTTGATCCAGTCAACAAAAGGCTGCCTGAGTTTGACGCTGATGGCAGAACGGTTGAGCATTTTCATGATGGATCTCCGAAGCGGGAAAGACTGCAGTTATTAGCAGTGCATTATGCGCACTTAATCTAGCTAAGCCAAGGGGCAAAAGGCCTAAGAAACATCTGATTAACTATTGCGCTTGTTTATCCTGCGTTGAAATTGGCCTCGAAATGCTCATTTACTACTTGTAAACTCCGCTTTCTCGTTCAATTTCGCCTTGGCTAAACTTCGCTCATCACGTTGATCAGAAGCTTCCTCACCCTCACCTTTTACCCCTTCCCCATCAGTTATGGGCGTGCAGGGATTCGTTGAGCTCAACAGCTGAACGGTTACCCAGGCACTCAACACGGCCAGTGTTGGAGTTACGACGGAAAAGCAGGTCATCCTGGTTAGCCAGGGCACGACCAGCCACCTGGCTCACTTCCTCACCCTTGTCATCCAGCAGAGTGATCTTCATGCCTGCCGTAATATAAAGGCCAGCTTCCACAGTGCAGCGATCACCCAGTGGAATACCGATACCGGCATTGGCACCAATCAGGCATTTTTCACCCACGGAAATAACAATATTGCCACCACCGGACAGGGTACCCATGGTCGAGCAGCCACCACCCAGGTCAGAACCGGAGCCGACAAAGACACCGGCGCTGATACGGCCTTCAATCATGTTGGGGCCTTCCGTACCGGCATTGAAGTTAACAAAGCCTTCATGCATGACCGTTGTACCTGAACCCAGGTAGGCACCCAGACGAACGCGGGCCGTATCGGCAATACGCACACCTTCAGGAACCACGTAATCACACATGCGCGGGAATTTATCCACGCTTTCCACGGTCAGGATCTTGCCTTCCATCCGCGCCTGAAGTTGACGCTGGGTCAGTTCTTCCAGATCAATGGCGCCGTCACTGGTCCAGGCCACGTTTTTCAGCAGACCAAAGGCACCGGTCAGATTAACCTGATGGGGTTTCACCAGACGGTGCGAAAGCAGGTGCAGCTTCAGGTAAACTTCAGGAGCAGTTTCCGGCTCCTTGTCTTCTTCCAACAGGCTTACAACCAGCGGACGGTGGCTACGCTTGAGTTGCTGGGCAATAACGGCCAGATCCAGACGGTGGGCTGCATCCAGTGCTTCCGAAAGAGGCTCCAGACGATCGGCTGTAATAGAAAGCACCTGGTTGCCGCCTTCATAACCGGTGGCTTCTGCCAGGGCCTTGACCACTTCCTCGTCAGGGTTCAGGAGAGGCTGTGGATAATAGACTTCCAGCCATTCGCCCTGAGTATTCTGAGTACCGACGCCCAGACCACAGGCAAAAAGTTTCTTACTCATCAATCTATCCTCTTGAAATGATAAAAAATGAAATTCTGGACTACTGCCCTGTTGGATCCTGGCAGCAGGCCCTTTGTTGAATAATCAGGTCTTCAAGACAGGAGCTGTGCCTGCCAGACTTGGGGATCAAAACCCACCAGCAACTGCTGCCCATCATCCACGACGGGGCGTTTGATCAGACTGGGATTTTCCTGCATCAATTGCACTGCCGAATCCCGAGTAATTGCCTGGCGCACCGCTTCAGGCAGTTGGCGCCAGGTGGTACCGCGGCGGTTAACCAGCAGCTCCCAATCCACCCGACCGATCCAGTTCTGTAAGGTCGGGGCATCGATCCCGGATTTTTTATAGTTATGAAAGCTGTACTCCAACTGATTTTCATCCAGCCAGGTACGTGCCTTTTTCATGGTGTTGCAGTTGGGTATTCCGTAAAGGGTCAGCATTTTAACCTTTTTTGTCACAAAAAACTTGGCTAGATCAGTACGGGGTAAGCTTTTGTCACGACGCGTGAATACATCCCTGTAAACTCTGGCAGAATTCATTCCTGATGAATGCCTGCACTTCCCACTTCCATGTGGGTCGGCTACAACATCCTGTTGTAGACAGCCTGACAAAAGTCACCCCGCACCGCCTGCACGGATATTAGAAACCTCTGAGTAACGTCATGAGCGCAGGTCAGGGCTGAATTCATTCCTTATGAATTCCAGCACTTCCTACATCCGTGTAGGTCGCCAGCGAAACTGAACGAAAAAGCGGAGTTTACACGAAGTAAATGAGCATTTTGAGGCCAGTTTCAACACAGCATTACCAAGCGCAATAGTTAATCAGGGGTTTCTTAGCAGCCTGTTTCAATAAAACGCCGCAGGCGTTTTGCCCCTTCAATGCACTCTTCCAGCTCAGCCACCAACGCAATGCGGATACGCCCCTTGGCAGGATTACTCCCCCCGACCTCACGTGACAGGTAGCGCCCCGGTAGAACCGCCAGATTCTGGGATTCCAACAGGCGGCGGGTAAAATCTTCATCATCCGTTGGCGTCGCCGGCCAGAGGTAAAAACCAGCATCCGGACGCTGCACATCCATTACCGGCTGAAGTATCTCCAGAACGGCATCAAATTTGGCCCGATAGAGATCGCGGTTGGCTTTGACATGGGCTTCATCGCCCCAGGCCAGAATCGAGGCCTGCTGATGATGCAAAGGCATGGCACAACCGTGGTAGGTGCGGTAACGCAGAAACGCCTGGATCAGTTCGGCATCCCCGGCGACAAAACCCGATCTCAGGCCCGGCAGGTTGGAACGCTTGGACAAGGAGTGAAAGACCAGGCAGCGGCGGTAATCCTGCCGCCCGGTTTCTGCACAAACCTGCAAGAGGCCGTGAGGGGGTTGGTCTTCATCAAAATAGATTTCCGAATAGCATTCATCGGCGCAAATAATAAAATCATGCTCATCAGCCAGGGTTATCAGCTTCTTTTGCTGCTCGGCAGAAAGCAAAGCACCGGTGGGATTGCCCGGTGAACAGAGAAAAACCACCTGAGTTTCCTGCCAAACCTCAGCGGGCACCTGATCAAAATCCGGCTGAAACCCGTTTTCTTCAGTGGCATTCAGGTAATGGGGTTGGCCACCAGCCAGCAAAGCGGCCCCTTCGTAGATCTGGTAGAAGGGGTTGGGCATGACCACCCGGGCCGGCCGACTGCGGTCGACAACGGCCTGAACCAGGGCAAAGAGCGCCTCACGGGTACCATTGACCGGTAATACCTGGGTTTCCGGGTCCAGTGGCTGGGCATCCAGATGAAAGCGTCGCTGACACCAGTCAGCAATGGCTTGACGCAATTCGGGGATCCCCTTGGTTGCCGGGTATTTGCTCACCAGTGGCAGGGATTCGTGCAGGCATTTCAGCACGGCTTCAGGAGCCGGATGCTGGGGTTCGCCTATGGTAAAAGCAATGCGTTTCAGGTTTTCGGGAAGCTTAACACCGGCTGTCAGCTTAGCCAGTTTTTCAAAGGGATAAGGGTGCAACTGATCCAGAGCAGGGTTCACTGGAAATCTCCTGAAAGAGGGTTAGTAACTGGGCAGGCGAGCCTGACGATCCAACTCTTCGCACAAGCGGGCCTGGAGTCGCAGGCAGAGTTCAGGGTCCGACAGAGGACTGCCATCCTGTTGGGTAATAAAGAAAACATCCTCGACCCTTTCCCCCAGAGTGGCGATCTTGGCATTTTGCAGCCAAAGATCAAATTCCACGAAGATACGACCTATCCGCGCCAGCAGACCGGGTCGATCGGGGGTTATCACCTCGACCAGTGTACGCAGATTACTGGGATCATTACTGATAAAAACCTGGGTCGGCAGTGTGAAGTGTTTAAGCTGTCGGGGCGTATGGTGCTGGACCAGAGCCGGAAAGTCCTCGGGACTGTTAAGCTCTTTGATCAGCTCCTGGCGGATTTCTTCCAGACGCTCTTCACTGCGGGGCACCTCACCATCCTGCTCCAACACGATCAGGGTGTTGAGGGTATAACCCTGGCCACTGGTGGAAATCCGGGCATCGTGAATAGAAAGGCCCAAACGGTCCATAATGGCGGCTGTAGCGGCAAAACCGAAAGCAGCATCGCGGGTGTGAATAAAGACCTTGGTCCCCCCTTCACGCATGTCGTTGGTTGGCGCAGCCACCAACACCAAGGGTTGGGTCGGGTCTTCCTGTTCGAGAATGCCCTGGGTGTGCCAGGCAACTTCGCTGGGCGCATCCTGCAGGAAATAGTCATCATCCAGGGTTGCCCAAAGCTGCTGGATGCGCGTTTCATCCTGGCCCAGAGCGCGCAGCAGAGTCAGAGCCTGTTCCTGGGTTTCAGCAATCCACTCGGCCGGATCGATGGGGTTTTCCAGTCCGCGCCGGAAAGCTCGCTGGGTTTCGGCATAAAGCTGGTTCAGCAAAGCAGCCCGCCAGCCATTCCAGAGACTGGGGTTGGTGGCGTTGATATCGGCAACCGTGAGGACATAGAGATAGTCCAGGCGCACCTGATCACTGACCTTCTCGGCAAAATGGCGAATCACATCCGGATCGGAAATATCCTGCTTCTGGGCAGTCATGGACATGAGCAGGTGATTTTCCACCAGCCAGCTGATCAGGTGAGTATCCCGGTGTGAAAGCTGGTGACGCTGGCAGAAGTCACGTACATCCTCGGCGCCCAATTCCGAATGGTCACCACCGCGCCCCTTACCCAGATCATGATAAAGACCTGCAATCCAGATAATCTCCAGCTTGGGCAGCTGCTGAATCAGTTGTGCAGCCAGGGGGTGTTCGTTGTCCTTCCCAGCATCCCGAAAGCTTTGTAAAAAGCGCAGCAAATGCAGGGTATGGGCATCAACCGTGTAGATATGAAAGAGATCATGCTGGGTCAGGCCCACGGCATGGCCGAATTCGGGAAGGTAACGGCCCAGCAGCCCATAGCGACTCATACGAGTCAGCTGCAGGGCAACATCACCCGGTGAGCGTAACAGCTCCATAAACAGGCTGCTGCAGCGTAAATCACGGCGGAAGGATTCATCCACCAGGTGGCGATGGTCCCGCAAGGCGCGGATGGTGGAAGCGCGAACGCCCTTGATCTTGGGGTTTTCCGCCATTAGCAGGAAAGCCTCTATCAAGGCAAAGGGCGTGTTTTCAAAAACCTCGTCGGCCGTGTGCTCAATCAGATCATTACGAATATGAAAGCGCTTATTAAGCGGTTCCAGGCTTTCCTCTTCCTGGCTGTGCAGTAGCGCTTCCTCGAAGTGCTGCAAGAGCACATCATTCAACTCGGTCAGGGTTGTCACCACGCGGAAATAGCGCTTCATGAACTGCTCTACTGCCAGGCGATTCTCGCTGTCCAGATAGCCAAAGAGCACAGCCAGTTGACGCTGGTAATCAAACAGGAGGCGATCTTCGGGGCGCCCGGCGAGCAGGTGCAGGGCATAGCGCACCTGCCAGAGGAAGCATTGCCCCTGCTCAAGGATGCGCATTTCTGTTTCGGTTAGAAAACCTTCATCAAACAGATCCTTGACCGAACGGGCATTGAAATGCCGCTTGGCTACCCAGCCGATCATCTGGATATCCCGAAGACCACCGGGTGAACTCTTGATGTTGGGTTCCAGGCTGTATTCGCTATTGTTGAACTTATAGTGGCGGGCGATCTGCTCCTGCCATTTGGCCTCGAAGAACTTGGCCGAAGGCCACATGCACTCGGTACTCAACCGCTGCACCATTTCTTCGCGCAGACAGTCATTACCCACCAGGGTGCGATTCTCCAGCAGGTTGGTTGCAACGGTAATATCGCCGCGGGCTTCACGTTCACAGTCGGTCAGCGAGCGCACGCTGTGGCCGATATCCAGTTTGATATCCCAGAGCAGAGTAATGAAGTCGGACAGTAGCTCCCGATAAGGCGTGTCATCGTCATCACGCAGCAGTATCAGCAGATCGATATCGGATTTGGGATGAAGTTCGCCACGACCGTAACCACCGACCGCCAAAAGCGCGACACGATCATCCGGCCAGTCAAAAAGTCCCCAAGCAGCGGCCAGAATCTGATCCATCGCCCAGGCCCGGCCATAGATCAGGTCACGGATATCAGCGCCATCATAAAAGGCCTGATTCAGTCGCTGGTCGATCAGCCCCAGGGCTTTTTTCAGCAAGGGAATGGGAGGAGCAGCTCGGGAATGCAGCTGCTCTTCGAGCTTGGCAAAGTCAAACAGGGTGGGGTCAGGTGTAAATTGATAATTGACGCTCATTGCCCTGCCTCCTGTTTGCCTTAAGAAAAGTCTTCGTCTTTGCGCAGCGTCAGAATTTCCACTCCACTTTCCGTGACCAGAAGCGTGTGTTCCCACTGTGCCGAGAGGGAATGGTCCTTGGTGACGACCGTCCAACCATCCTTCATCAGTTTGCAATAGCGCTTGCCTGAATTAATCATCGGCTCGATGGTAAAACACATGCCCGGCTTGAGTTCAAGATCACTCTGGGAGGTGTAGCCATCATAATGCAGCACCTGGGGGTCTTCATGGAAAACCTTGCCAATACCGTGGCCGCAGTATTCCTGCACCACCGAAAAGCGTTCCTGGTCGGCCATTTTCTGGATGATTTTACCGATCTCTGAAAGCCGGGCTCCGGGACGCACACAGCGGATGGCTGCATAAAGCGCCTGCTGGGTAAATTCTGTCAGTCGCCGGGCCATGATGGTGGGCTCGCCCACGTAGAACATCTTGCTGGTATCACCATGGTAGCCATCCTTGATGACAGTAATATCAATGTTGACGATATCACCTTTTTTCAGCTTCTTATTATCATCGGGGATACCATGACAGATCACATGGTTGATCGAGGTACAAATAGACTTGGGAAAGCCATGGTAATTCAGCGGTGCCGGAATAGCGCCCTGCTGCTGGGTAATGTATTCGTGACTGATGCGATCCAGCTCACCAGTGGTGACTCCTGGCCTGACATGCTCTTCCAGCATTTCCAGGACTTCTGCGGCCAGGCGGCCGGCAACACGCATTTTTTCAATTTCTTCAGGGGTTTTAATGGTGACCATCATCGCAAAACTCTTCATGAATAGGGCCCACATTAAAATGCAGGCTTTATGTTCACGCGGGACTATGCTATAAAGTGCGCGCTCAAATTAACCCCCGAAGGATACGGCAAGGGTTAGCCGAAGGCAAACACCCTGCTAACCGCTCCCTAGGGGAAGCTGATTTGAGCAAAAACCTGCCCTTTAATAGGGCTTAATAACGTCACACATATACCGGCACAGTCATCTGGGTGCTCAGGCTGCAAACTGCAAGTCAGCCGAGTTGATGTCTGGGGTATATGGAGGCTTAACCCGTAACTTTCGGAGTAGATTTTCATGGCACAAGTATCCATGCGTGATTTGTTGCAAGCCGGCGCTCACTTTGGTCACCAGACTCGTTACTGGAACCCCAAGATGGGCAAATACATCTTTGGTGCTCGCAACAAGATTCACATCATCAACCTGGAAAAAACCGTTCCTGCCCTGAACGAAGCCATTAGCTTTGTCGAAAAGCTGGCTGGCAGCAAAAACAAGATTCTGTTTGTTGGCACCAAGCGTGCAGCGGCCAAAACAGTTCGCGAAGAAGCTGACAAGGTTGGTATGCCTTACGTCAACCACCGCTGGCTGGGCGGCATGTTGACCAACTACAAAACCATTCGTCAGTCCATCCGTCGCCTGCGTGACCTGGAAGCCCAGCAGCAGGACGGCACTTTTGACAAGCTGACCAAGAAAGAAGTGCTGATGAACCAGCGCGAGATGGAAAAACTGGAACGCTCCATCGGCGGCATCAAAAACATGGGCGGTCTGCCTGATGCTCTTTTCGTGGTTGACGTTGACCACGAGCGTCTGGCTATCAATGAAGCCAACAAGCTGGGTATCCCCGTAATCGGTGTTGTCGATACCAACTCTGATCCCGATGGCGTGGACTATGTTATCCCCGGCAACGATGATGCCATCCGTGCCGTCAAACTCTACGTTGGCGCTATTGCTGCAGCCTGTGGCAAAGCCAAAGAAGGCGCTGCTTCTGACGAACTGGTTGAAGTTGCTGAAGAACCAGCTGCTGAATAAGCCTTTTCATGCCGGCTGCAAGAACCTCTTGCAGCCGGTTCTGTTTACAAGTTTCCAAGGGGTTTAACAAGTTATGGCAACAATTACTGCCTCCCAGGTTAAAGAATTGCGTGAACGTACCGGTCTGGCCATGATGGAGTGTAAAAAAGCACTTCAGGAAGCTGACGGTGATATCGAGCAGGCGATCGAGAATCTGCGTAAATCTTCCGGTCTGAAAGCAGCCAAAAAAGCGGGCCGTGTTGCCGCTGAAGGCGCTATCGCTACTCGCGTTGCTGAAAACGGCAGCTACGGCGTGATGATTGAAGTCAACTCCGAAACCGACTTCGTTGCACGTGACGACAACTTCCTGGGCTTCGTCAACAAGGTAGCCGACAAGCTGCTGGAAACCCGCGAAACTGACGTCGCCAAGCTGACTGAAGGCGGCCTGGAATCTGACCGCGAAGCGCTGGTTCAGAAAATCGGCGAAAACATCACTGTACGCCGTGCTGCGCTGGTTGAAGCTGCTGATGGCGGCCTGGTTGGTCACTATGTCCATGGCGGCCGTATCGGTGTACTGAGCGTCCTCAAGGGTGGCAACGAAGAAATCGCTAAAGATGTCGCCATGCACGTAGCAGCGGTTAACCCCAAGGTTTGCCGTCCAGACGACATGCCTCAGGAAGACCTGGACAAGGAAAAAGACATCATCCTGGCGCAGCCTGACATGGCTGGCAAGCCTGCCGAAATCGCTGAAAAAATGGTTGGTGGCCGCCTGAAGAAGTTCTTGGCTGAAAACAGCCTGACCGAGCAGGCTTTCATCAAGAACCCTGACCAGAGCGTTGGCCAGTACGCCAAAGAAGGCGGTGCTGAAGTTCTGAGCTTCCAGCGTTTTGAAGTTGGTGAAGGCATCGAGAAGAAAGAAGAAGACTTTGCTGCAGAAGTTGCAGCACAGGTTGCTGGCAGCAAGTAATCCTGGTTGCCAACCACCCAGCAGTTGCTGGCGTGGCTTTTATAAAAACGTGCTGGGTTAACCCAGCACGTTTTTGTGCAAATGAACACCTGAAAAATCACCCTGCTACGGAGACCGGTTATGGGCACCAATGAACGCAACGCCAAATACAAACGTATCCTTCTGAAACTCAGTGGCGAAGCCCTGATGGGCGAACAGGATTTTGGCATTGATCCCAAGGTTCTGGATCGCATGGCCCTGGAAATCGGTCAACTGGTCGGTATCGGGGTACAGGTTGGTCTGGTCATTGGTGGTGGTAATCTCTTCCGTGGTGCTGCCCTGAATGCCGCTGGCATGGAAAGAGTAACCGGTGATCATATGGGTATGCTGGCCACCGTCATGAACGGTCTGGCCATGCGCGATGCCCTGGAACGCAGCAACATCCGCACCCGTGTCATGTCTGCCATTCCCATGAGTGGCGTGGTAGAGCACTATGACCGGCGCTCCGCCATACGTTACCTGACTTCCGGCGATGTCGTCATCTTCTCGGCCGGTACCGGTAATCCTTTCTTTACCACCGATTCTGCAGCTTGCCTGCGTGGCATAGAAGTGGACGCAGATGTTATTGTCAAAGCTACCAAGGTGGATGGCGTTTATGACATGGACCCGGTCAAGCATCCAGAAGCGGTCAAGTACGAACACCTGACCTATGATGCTGCCCTGGAGCAAAAACTGGAAGTCATGGATCTGACGGCCATCTGTCTGGTTCGTGACCAGTGCATGCCTGTTCGCGTCTTCAACATGAATAAACCCGGTGCCCTGCTGAATCTGGTCGTTGGCGGCCAGGAAGGAACCCTGATCGACCAGGGCAAAAACGAATAACCATCAGAGTTTTCCTCCGTCTGTAAATCAAGAGGCAAATACCGTGATTAACGAAATCAAGAAAGATGCACAAGAGCGCATGGACAAGAGCATCGAGTCCCTGCATGGCGCCTTCAATAAAATTCGCACCGGTCGTGCCCATCCCAGCATCCTGGATGCCATCAAGGTTGAGTACTATGGCAGTGACGTCCCCATCGGCCAGGTGGCCAATGTCAACGTCGAAGACAACCGTACCCTGGTCGTCGTACCCTGGGAAAAAACCATGGTCCCTGTCGTAGAGAAGGCGATCATGAAATCGGATCTGGGCCTCAACCCCAGCACAGCCGGTTCCAACATCCGCGTACCCATGCCTGCGCTGACCGAAGAAACCCGTAAGGGTTACATCAAGCAGGCACGCGGCGAGGCTGAAAATGCACGCGTTGCCATTCGCAATATTCGTCGCGATGCCAACAATCACCTGAAAGCTCTGCTGAAAGACAAGGAAATCACGGAAGATGATGAGCGCCGCGCTCAGGATGAAATCCAGAAGCTGACCGACAAGCATACTGCTGAGATCGATAAGCTGCTGGGCTCCAAGGAAGAAGACCTGATGCAAATCTGATGAAAAATGCTGCTGAAGCCCATCCACAACTGGACAAGCTGCCCCGGCATGTGGCCATCATCATGGATGGCAACAACCGCTGGGCCAAAGCAAAAAAGCTACCGGGTGTAGCCGGGCACAAAGCAGGCGTTGACTCAGTTCGTGCAGTCATTGAAGTGGCCTTGCGTCAGGGCATTCAAGCCCTGACGCTGTTTGCTTTTTCCAGTGAGAACTGGAAACGCCCGCCGGAAGAAGTCAGTCACCTGATGGAACTCTTCAAATGGGTCTTGAAGCGCGAAACCAAACGCCTGAACAAGTATCAAGTGCGGCTACGGATCGTAGGCGACCGCTCGGCGTTCAGTGACGATTTGCAAGAACTCATGGCCAAGGCCGAAGCCGCCACTGCAGACAATCAACGCATGACGTTGATCATTGCTGCCAATTACGGTGGACGCTGGGATCTGCTGCAGGCTACCAGGCAATTGGCCTCTGCCGCAGTCGAAGGCAAAAAAGATCCGGCCAAGCTAACTGAAGAAGATCTCTCTCAAGCGCTGGCTTTGAGTGACTTCCCTGATCCCGATCTTTGCATCCGCACCAGTGGCGAACAGCGCCTGAGTAACTTTTTGCTCTGGCAGCTGGCTTATGCCGAACTGGTTTTTGCCGAAGAACACTGGCCGGATTTTCGTCAGGATGCCTTTTATGCCACGCTGGTCGATTACTCGCGCCGTCAAAGACGTTTTGGTGGCCGCACCGAGACTTCAGGAGACGCCTGAGCCATGCTCAAACAAAGAATAATAACCGCCCTCTTTCTGGTTCCTGCTGCCCTTGCCGGACTTTTTGCTCTTGAAGGAACGGCTTTTGCCATTTTTATCGGCGCTGTCATCTGTCTGGGCGCCTGGGAATGGGCACGCCTGTCACAGCTGCCCCAGCTTGGCCAGCTCCTCTATCCTTTGGCCATTGCCCTGGCCCTCTGGAGTGCCTGGGGCCAGCCCCATCTGCTGACACAAGCCCTCTGGGCGTCAGCGATTTTCTGGGTGCTCGCCTTGATTTTGGTGATCTCCTACCCGAAAACAGTGGGCTGGTGGCGCTGTCCTTCCCGACGCGCCTTTATGGGCCTGTTTATTCTCTTGCCAGCCTGGGCGGGCCTGGTACTGCTACGTGAAGAAGGCACCTTCTGGCTACTCTATCTCTTGCTGATTGCCTGGGTGGCTGACATTTTTGCCTATTTTGCCGGTCGCGCTCTGGGCAAGCACAAGCTGGCTCCGGCAGTAAGCCCTGGTAAATCCTGGGAAGGGGTTGCCGGTGGATTAGTGGGAACAGCCCTCTTGAGCCTGGTAACCGGCCTGTATCTGCAACTGGCCGTTACCGACCTGCTGCTTTTACTAACCATCACGCTGATTATTACTGCTGTTTCGGTTCTGGGTGATCTGACCGAAAGCCTGGTCAAACGGGAAGCGGGTATGAAGGATTCCAGCCAGCTTTTACCAGGGCACGGCGGAATTATGGATCGTATTGACAGCCTGACTTCTGCGGCACCTCTCTTTGCACTGCTTCTGCTCTCCTGGGGAGGAAGCCTGCTGTGATCGCTGTTACCCTGCTGGGCGGAACCGGTTCCATTGGCGAATCCACCCTGGATGTGCTGGCCCGCAACCCGGACCTCTATCGCCTTTTTGCTGTTTCCGGTTACCGGCGTCTGGATGAACTTCTGCAAATTTGCCAGCACTTTCAGCCCGAATATGCTGTTGTTCCCAAGGAGGCCGCCGCTAGCTTTCAACAGAGGCTTAAATCCTCGGGTTTGACCACACAAGTTGCGGAAGGCGAAGAAGGGCTCGTCTGGGTTTCACAACACACCGACACCCAGGTCGTGGTTGCTGCCATTGTCGGTGCTGCAGGCTTGCTGCCCACCCTGGCTGCCGTCAAGGCTGGCAAACGTATCCTGTTGGCCAACAAGGAAGCCCTGGTAATGTCCGGTGCCCTGTTTATGGATGCCGTGCAGGAACACCAGGCTACTCTTCTGCCGGTAGATTCCGAACACAACGCTATTTTCCAATGCCTGCCCCAACAATTTGCTGACAAGCCCTTGGCCGACCAGGGCATTGAAAAACTCTTGCTAACCGCATCCGGCGGCCCCTTCCGCGGCTGGAAAAAAGAGCAGCTCAAGACGGTAACCCCTGCCCAGGCCGTAGCTCACCCCAACTGGTCCATGGGCCAAAAAATCTCGGTGGATTCAGCCACCCTGATGAACAAGGGACTGGAACTGATCGAAGCCTGCTGGCTTTTTTCCCTTCAGCCGGAGGCCATCCAGGTGGTGGTCCATCCCCAGAGTATTATTCACTCACTGGTCAGTTATAAAGACGGCTCGGTACTGGCCCAGATGGGTAACCCGGATATGCGTACTCCCCTGGCGCATGCACTGGCCTGGCCGGAACGTATTGATGCCGGTGTTGCCCCCCTGGACTTGATTGCATCAGGTGCGCTGACCTTTGAAGCGGCTGATGATGACGCCTTCCCCTGTTTGGATTTGGCCCGCCAAGCCTTCAAAGCTGGCGGCTGCTATCCAGCCCAGCTGAATGCCGCCAATGAAGTGGCTGTGGACAGTTTCTTGCAAGGCCAACTGGGATTCACCCAGATTCCGGAAGTTATCGACCGGGTTCTTCAGGCCAGTGAACCTCGTCCAGCAAACGATCTGGAAATTCTCTTGTCAGAAGATGGTCGCGCCAGAGACTTGGCTCAACAGACCTTGAAAGACTTTATCACCAACTAATTTCCGGGCCTGACCATGGATTTTTTGCATAGCGTTTTTGCACTGATTATTACCCTAGGTGTCCTCATCACCTTTCACGAGTTCGGGCACTTCTGGGTCGCCCGCCGCTGCGGGGTCAAGGTGCTGCGCTTTTCTGTCGGCTTTGGCAAGCCACTGTTTCGCTGGTATGACCGCCAGGGCACCGAGTATGTGCTTGCACTTCTGCCCTTGGGTGGCTACGTCAAGATGCTGGATGAACGCGAAGCAGAGGTTCCCGAAGAACTGCTGCCCCAGGCCTTTAACCGCAAACCCGTCGGTCAGCGTTTTGCGATCGTGGCAGCCGGCCCTCTGGCCAACTTTATTCTCGCCATCGCTGCCTACTGGCTTTTGTTTGTCCTGGGTACCAGTGTTCCCGCTCCTATTGTCGGTCAGGTAGCCGATCAGTCTCCAGCTGCCGAAGCGGGTCTTCAGGCCGGTGATGAAGTGATCAGTGTCGATCGTCGGGAGACTCCCAGCTGGCAGGAAGTAGGCATGGGCTTTCTCAGCCACATGGGCGAAACCACCCAGATCGGCCTGCAGGTCCGCGGTGAAGACACCAGTGTGACTCGTGACCTGCAAGTGCAGGTCACAAATTTTCTGGCTGGGCAGGATGAACCCAACCCCCTGCAAAGTCTGGGTATCCAGCCCTGGCGGCCGCAAATCGAACCCCTTTTGGGCAGCATTCAGGACGCCAGTCCTGCACAAGCGGCCGGACTCAAACCGGATGATCGAATTCTGGCCGTCAATGGCGAACCCATCGATAGCTGGCAATCCCTGGTTGATCGCTTACAAGCTAACCCTGGCATTCAACTAACCCTGACTGTGCAAAGACAGGGGCAGGAGTTAACCACCCGGGTGACCCCGGCAACTCGGCAACTGGATGATGGCCGTGAAGTTGGTTTTATCGGTGCGGGCGTACAAATGCCTGAGTGGCCAGCCGAACTCTTGAGGGAACAGCGTTTCGGCCCTCTGGAATCCATCTGGAAGGCCACAGAGAAAACAGCCGAAATGAGCTGGCTGACCGTTCATTCCATTGGCAAGATGCTGGCTGGCCTGATCAGCCCGACCAATCTGTCCGGTCCGATTACCATCGCCCGGGTAGCCAGTGATTCCGCCAAGTCCGGCTGGGATAGTTTTATTACCTTCCTGGCCTATGTCAGCATTAGTCTGGGGGTACTCAACCTCTTGCCCATCCCTATTCTTGATGGCGGACACTTGCTTTACTATGCGATTGAAGCCATCACCGGCAAGCCAGTATCGGAAAATATTCAGGAAAAGGCTGCCAGGCTCGGTATTTTGCTCTTGGGCAGCCTGATGCTCATGGCCTTTTACTTTGATCTGCTTCGCCTTTAGTACTTGTTCCCTCAGGGGCATATCCGCTAAGGTTGCGCCCTTGAGTTATTACCGGTTTCCAGTCACTTGATAACGGATCACTAGCAGCGTGAAACTTTTCAATTCCAATCCCGGCGCTTCCAGCCTAGCCGTTAGAGGTTTGCTTGCCCTCGTTTTACTGACATTAAGTTGTTCTCTTTTTGCCCGGGAAGAAATGCTGCTGATTGAAGATATTCGTCTTCAGGGCCTGCAAAGGGTGTCACCAGGCAGTGTTTTCAGTGCCCTCCCCCTGCAAACCGGTGACAGGGTGAGCAGCAGCGAAATCACGACGGCCGCCAAGGAGCTGTACGCCAGCGGCCTCTTTGATGACTTGAGCGTGTATGCTGATCAGGGCGTACTTATTTTTGATCTTCAGGAAAGGCCGACCCTGCATGAACTGGCTATCGATGGGAATAAGAAGGTAACCACTGAAGACTTGATGGGTGGCTTGAGCCAGGCCGGACTCCAGGAAGGACAGATATTCCAGCGCTCGACCCTGGACCAGATCAAACTGGAATTACAGCGGATGTACCACGCCCAGGGCCGCTATACAGCGCGAATCGAAAGCCAGGTCGAGGAATTACCCCGCAACCAGGTCAAAGTCAGCCTGGATATCTCTGAGGGCAGTGTCGCTACGCTTCGCCGCATCAATCTGGTGGGTAACCAGGCTTTTGACAAGGCCACTTTGATCAACAATTTCGAACTTCAGGAAGACCAGGCCTGGACCCTCTTTTCTTCAGCCGACCAGTACTCCCGCGAAAAATTGGGTGGCGATCTGGAACGCCTGAGATCCTGGTATCTGGATCGCGGTTATCTGAGGTTCAATATCGAATCCACCCAGGTTTCCATCAGCCCTGACAAGCAGGATATCTACATCACCATCAACCTGCATGAAGGCGAACAGTACCGTGTCAGTGATGTAGAGCTGGCGGGTGACCTGATTATTCCTGCTGCCGAAATGCAACTGCTGCAGCAGCTCCAGGCCGGAGATATCTTCTCGCGCAGTGCCATGACTGGCACCAGTGAAGCCATGCGCAGACGCCTGGGTAGTGAAGGCTATACCTTCGCCGAAGTCAGCGGCCGTCCGGAAATCAATGAAGAGACCCGCGAGGTCAAACTGACTTTCCTGGTCGAACCAGGCAACCGCATGTATGTTCGCCGCGTCAACTTTCGCGGTAATACGGCCACTCAGGATGAAGTCCTGCGCCGTGAACTTCTCCAGCTTGAAGGAGCGTCAGCCAACACTGATCTCATTCAGGCCTCCAAGGCACGAATGGAAAGACTCGGCTTTTTCAGCCAGGTCAGCGTCGAGACTTCTCCGGTAGCTGGTAGCGAGGATCTCATCGATGTCACCTATACAGTAGAAGAACAACCCTCCGGCTCGATATCGGCCAACGTGGGTTACTCCCAGTCCAGCGGTGTGGTCTTCGGTGCATCTGTCTCGCAGAGCAACTTTCTGGGTACGGGTAATACGGTGAGCTTAAGCGCCAATCGCAGTGATTACCGCACCAACTACAGCTTCTCCTACCAGAACCCCTATTACACCATTGATGGCGTCTCCCGCGGCTTCAATTTCTTTTACCGCGAAACTGATTATGATGCCCTGGGGGTCTCCAATTTTGCTTCCGATGCCTACGGCGGTAATGTCAGCTATGGCTACCCCATCAGTAGCGATAGCCGTCTGAGTTTATCCCTGGGGCTGGATAATACCGACATCAAATCCAGTCGCGACAGCAACGGTGATTACCTCATTGATGAAGTGGAAACTTTTGATAATCTCTACGGCTTGGAGTTTTTAAATTACAAGCTAACCGGTCGCTGGATACAGAACAAACTCAATCGTGGGGTACTCCCTACCGATGGCAGCTATCAGCGCTTATCTCTGGAACTGGCAGCACCCGGCTCTGATTACGAATTTTACAAGGCCGAATACCGGGGGCAAATCTATTTCCCCCTGGCTGATGAGTGGTCGCTGAAGTTCCGTACAGAGCTGGGCTATGGTGATGGTCTGGGCAGTGATTTTGACCGGCTACCCTTTTACGAGCACTATTATGCAGGGGGCCTGAACTCCGTTCGAGGTTACCGAAGCAGTCGTCTGGGCCCTGAAAATTCCAGCGGCAACGCTTTTGGTGGTAACCTCTTGACCGAAGGTTCAGCTGAACTGATTTTCCCCTTGTTCTTTATTGAAGACCGACGCTCTATGCAAACCAGTCTGTTTGTGGATGGCGGTAACGTCTTTACCACCCGTTGCTACACCAGTGGTTGCAACACGGGTTTTGATGAAAATGAACTGAGATTCTCGGCCGGAATCAGCCTGACCTGGTTGACAGCCATAGGCCCTCTGGCGTTCAGTATGGCAGAACCCCTGAATGCCAAGGATGGGGATGACACCGAATTCTTCCAGTTTTCCATTGGACAAACCTTTTAACCAGGAGACTCGACGTGCTTAAACAACCTTCACTGATCCTGACGCTACTCATCGGCCTTTTTTTTAGCCTGAGCAGCCAGGCCGAAGAAAGTCAGCGCATTGCTGTTCTGGACTTGCAACAGGCCATGATGCAAACCGACCGCATCAGTCAGGCCTTCTCTGAAATCGAAGAACAGCTCAGTAACGAAGAGGCGAGCATCCGCCAATTGGCTGAAGAAGCGCGCAGCCTGCAACAGCGTCTGCAACGCGATGGCGACATCATGGGTGAAACTGAGCGCAACCAATTAGCTCAGCAGATGCAAGGCAAAATGCAGGAATTCCAGGCCAGACGCGCTCAATTACAACAGCGCCAACAACAGATGCAGCAGCAGGTTATCAATGACAACCGGCCTCAACTGGAAGCAGCCATCAATGAACTCCTGGAAGAGCACAATATTGATATTCTTATCAATAGCCAGGCCGTTCACTTTGTCAAACCCGAGTTCAACTTGACTGCAGCCGTGGCTGAAAAGCTCAATGCCGATGCCCCGTCACAGGAATAGGACTGGCCATGGAAACCTTTACTCTGGCCTATCTGGCTGATTATCTGGATGCCGAACTGCGTGGAGAACCCGAGCAGATCATTAGTGGCCTGGGTTCACTGGAGAACGCAACCAGTGAGCAGATCAGCTTTTTAAGCAATCCTAAATTTGCAGCCTATCTGCAGACCAGTCAGGCAGGAGCTGTACTGCTGAAGCCGGAACAGGCCGATAGCTTTTCCGGCAATGCCCTTTTGCTGCAAGACCCCTATCGGGGTTTTGCTCGACTTAGCCATCTGTTTGATGACCCCAAGCCTGAAGCAGGTTTTCGTCACCCTACAGCCGTCATTGACGCTTCTGCTCAGTTGGATCCCAGCGTGCATGTTGGTCCGGGCGCAGTGATCGAGGCCGGGTGCCAACTAGCTGCCGGCGTCATCATTGGTGCCCAGTGCTATCTGGGCAAAGACTGCCGGATAAATGAAAACACACAACTTTACCCTCGGGTCACGCTTTATCGTCGAGTTCAGGTGGGTAAAAATTGTATTATCCACTCAGGTAGCGTTATCGGTTCCGATGGCTATGGTTTTGCTCCAACCCGCCAGGGTTGGGAAAAGATCGCCCAGCTCGGCAGTGTCGTTATCGAGGACCAGGTTGAAATTGGTGCCAATGCCGCGATTGACCGAGGTGCTTTAGGTAACACCCATATCAGCCGGGATGTTAAAATCGATAACTTGGTTCATCTGGCTCACAACGTCAAAGTGGGCGAGCATACAGCCATCACCGCCCAGGTCGGTGTCGCTGGCTCCACTGAAATTGGAGCCAACTGCATGTTTGGCGGGCAGACGGGTATCGCTGGCCACATCAAGGTTGCTGATGGCGTTCAGGCAACGGGCATGAGCATGATTACCGGTAGCCTGAATAAAGGCGGCGTCTACTCATCAGGTACCGGGCTACAGCCCAGCAATGAGTGGCGCAAAAGTGCTGTCCGCTTTCGACAGCTGGACGAACTTCACCAGAAAATCAGACGTCTGGAAAAGCAGCTGGCCAAGCTGGATCCATCCGATTCCTGAAAACAGCCTGACACCAGGCATTTAACCAGTACACGCGCCGTATTTCACGGGTTTGAACACCGCGCGTCTTTGCAGAGGCAGAAAGTCCATGATCATGGATGTAAACGAAATCAAAGAATACCTACCCCACCGTTATCCTTTCCTGCTGGTCGACAGGGTCACCGAGATGAAACTGGGTGAGTCGATCGTTGCCTACAAGAATATTACTGTTAACGAACCCTACTTCCTGGGACATTTTCCCGAGCATCCCATCTTCCCGGGCGTTCTCATCATTGAGGCCATGGCTCAGGCTGCTGGTGTTCTGGGGTTCAAAACCGTCAACAAACTACCCAAAGATGGTCACCTCTACTATTTTGTAGGTAGTGAGAAAACCCGTTTCAAGCGTCCGGTGGTTCCCGGTGATCGCCTGACTCTGGAAGCCAGGGTTCTGCGTGAAAAACGCGGCATTTGGGTTTTTGCCTGTCGCTCCCATGTTGATGGGGAAACCGTCTGTGAAACCGAAATCACCTGTGCGGAGAAAAAAGTTTGAGCCTGATCCATCCAACGGCGCTGATAGATCCCAGTGCCCAACTGGCTGAAGATGTCGAGGTAGGCCCCTACAGTATTATCGGGGCTGATGTTGTTATCGGCGAAGGCACCAAAATTGGCCCTCATGTCGTCATTCAAGGCCCGACCAAGCTGGGCAAACGCAACCAGATTTTTCAGTTTGCCAGTGTCGGCGAAGCCTGCCAGGACAAGAAATACAAGGGTGAACCCACCCGCCTGGAAATGGGCGATGACAATGTGATTCGTGAAGGGGTGACCCTGCACCGGGGTACAGTCCAGGATAGTCAATTAACCCAGGTGGGAAGCCGTAATCTATTCATGGCTTATTCCCATGTTGCCCATGACTGCATTGTTGGCAACGACTGTATTCTGGCTAATCAGGCCACTCTGGCTGGTCACGTCACCCTCGGCGATTTTGTCATTCTCGGCGGGCTGTCTGCAGTACACCAGTTCAGTCGTATCGGCTCCCATGCCATGTGTGGTGGCGGCTCCATCATCCTCAAGGACGTGCCTGCTTACACCATGATCAGTGGTCACCCGGCAGAATCCCACGGCATCAACTATGAAGGCCTGAAACGCCGCGGTTTTTCCAAGGAAGCCATGCAGGCGCTACGCAATGCCTATAAAACGGTTTTCCGTAAAGGCCTGAATCTTCAGGATGCTATTGCCGAACTGGAAGCGCAGGAAGCTCTGCCTGAACTCCAGGTCTTTATCGATTCCATCAAGAACTCGCAACGCGGCATCACCCGGTGAAAATCTATCTGGTAGCCGGTGAGGTATCTGGCGATCTACTTGGAGCCAGCCTGATACCCGCCTTGCGAGCCATCTACCCGAATGCGGAATTTCGCGGCCTGGGTGGAGAAAGAATGGAGGCTGAAGGATTAACCAGCCTCTATCCTTTGGAAACCCTGTCAGTCATGGGACTGGTGGAAGTGATCAAGCACCTGCCTCGCTTGGTGAAAGTTCGCAAACACCTGTATCAGGATGCGCTGGATTGGCAAGCGGATCTAATGATCGGTATCGATGCACCCGACTTCAATCTGGGTCTGGAAAAGAAACTGCGCCAGCAAGGCTTAAAAACCGTGCATTATGTCAGCCCCTCGGTTTGGGCCTGGCGCCAAGGGCGTATAAAAGGGATCAAGAAAAGCTGTGATCTCATGCTGACTCTCCTGCCCTTTGAAGCTGATTTCTACCAGCGGCACCAGATGCCGGTCACTTTCGTAGGTCACCCCACTGCTGACCGCCTGCCTCTGGAGCCGGATAAACAAGCGGCTAAAAAAAGCCTGGGCATCAGCAATGCAGACCAGGTTCTTGCTCTTTTGCCCGGCTCCCGCGGTAGTGAGGTGGAGCGCCTGGCCCCGGTTTTTCTGGCAAGTGCCCGCCTGCTTCAACAAAAACATCCACACCTGAAGTTCCTGCTACCGGCTGCCACGCCAGCGCGCCGCCAACAGCTGGAAGCTCTACTTGAAGAGCAGCCTCTGGAGCACCTTCAACTACTTGATGGCCAAGCCCATGAAGCCCTGCAGGCGGCTGATGCAGCGCTTCTGGCTTCCGGCACCGTTGCCTTAGAAGCTCTTTTCTGTAAGACGCCCATGGTGGTCAGTTACAAGCTGGCTCCTTTTACCTGGTGGCTGGGCCAAAAACTGGTCAAAACTCCCTGGGTCAGCTTACCCAATTTGCTGGCTCAAAAAGAACTGGTGCCTGAGCGCTTACAAGAGGCAGCAAGCCCAGAACAGCTAAGTACTGATCTTGACCAATTGCTGAGTTCAAACGAAGCGGCTGAGCTGCAGCGTCAGGCTTTTTATGAACTGCATCAGCAGCTACAAGCTGATGCCAGCCACACTGCCGCCCAAGCCATTCAAAAACTGATGACCGGTCAGCATGAGTAAGCAAGCCCCCCTCCCTCCTCTGGAATCAAGTGAAATTCCTTACTCCGGCCAACTGCTAGCAGGTATTGACGAAGTCGGTCGAGGTCCGCTGGTAGGTAGTGTCGTTGCTGCAGCCGTTATTCTTGATCCTGAGCGCCCCATTGCAGGACTGATGGATTCCAAAAAGCTGAGTGATAAAAAGCGCCAACGACTGGCGGAAGAGATACGTCATCAGAGCCTGGCCTGGGCCCTTGCAGAAGCCACAGCTGTAGAAATTGATCACCTGAATATTCTCCAGGCCAGCCTCTTGGCTATGCAGCGCGCACTGGATCAACTCCAGCCAGCAGCTGAATTTGTGCTGGTCGATGGCAAACAGCTACCACCCCAGCTGCAACAACCTGCCCTAGCAGTGATTCAGGGCGATGCCCGCCATCCTGCCATCTCGGCTGCCTCCATCCTGGCCAAGGTGGAGCGCGATGCCCAGATGCTGGAATTGCATCAACAGCACCCAGACTATGGTTTTGACCGCCACAAGGGCTACCCGACAGCAGTGCATCAGGAAGCACTTCTAAAACTGGGTCCTTTGCCTGAGCACCGGCGCAGCTTCAAGCCGGTTCAGAAGCTTATTGGTCGCTAGTCCATAACGCCTGAGCCCAGCGTCCCAGATTGAAGAGCAGCTCTTTGCGTTTATCCGTCAGCTGCTGCTGCACCTCGCTAGGCAGCTCTTTTTGCACCAGCCAGTAGCTATATCCCTGCAAATCCTCGATACCCTTGACCAGGTCCCTGGCCAACTGTCTGTCTGCCTCAGCAGCAGTGGGCAAGACTCTGAGCAGGTACTCCAGACGTACGACGGCCGGATAACGCTGTAGCCAGATTTCTGCTTCCATGGGCTGACGCGGTAAACGCAGGTGGGCACAGGCAGCCTGCAAGAGTCGCTGGGGTTGTTCGCTGTGAAAACTGTCACTGAAGCTATGGCAGGCATAGAGACTGGAAACCAGCTGCAAGCTGGCCTGTCCAACCCAGAGTTGCTGCCAGAGGCTGCGGTACTCCTGGCGTCTTGTTGCGTAGCCCAATTGCTGCTGCCGCCAATTTGCCGAGGGAGCCTCTTCCAGATAAAGCTGCTGGAGCACCCGATCGGCATGACTTTGCTTGACCCATGGCTGCAAAAGAGCCAGAAGCTTTTTGACGTCTATTCTGGCCTGGTGCAGAGGTGCCTCAGGACAAAGACGCTGCATAATGACCAATAATCCCTGCAGAGCCAGAAGAGCGCGCTGGGCTGCATGAATTTCCGCTTCCTTGGCATTGAAGGTCCAGTTTTCGTGTCCCTGAATCCAGCGATTCAGTTGATTTTCTGCCAGCTGGTTCAAAGCCTTCATATCGGCCTGCTGGAGACTGTCTTGTGCAAGACGGAAAGCTGGGCGCTCTGGATCCAGCAGTCTTAGCCCCCGTTCCGCTTTACTGGCCAGACCCGGATGCAGGCAGATGGATTCAGCCAGGCGTTCAGCAAGAGTAAACAGCGCTTCAGGTTTACCGCTTTTCAGTTCCAGCTCCAGTTCACTAATACGGTCACTCTGACCGGAAGGCAGTGCGACTTCTCCCGAATCAGCCGCAACTTCGATGCAGGTTAATCCTTGGCCGCTGGTTTTTTCCTGCAACCAGGTCTTACGGGTAAAGTGAGTGGTAAAAATAGGCTGCAGCTTATCCAGCCAGTCAGCTTGAAGAATACCCTCAGGCAGCAACTCTGGGTGCAAGCGTGGTTGGTCGATATTGGCTTCCCACTCCCCTCTCTGGCTTAACGCCCCTCTTGACTGGCCGCTGGTTTTCAAGGTTTGCACCCAGCCCTTGCCCGTATGGCGTAAGCGAAGAGCAGCCTTGGCCTGGTTGAGATGCAGCTCGGGCGTATCATAATAGGTGTTTTCTAGGCGATTGACTTGAGGTCCGGTAACCTCCAACTGCTGCATTAATGCATCCAGCCGAGGCAAATCCTGGGGCTGCATCAAGAGTTTCAGTTCGATTTCCTCGGCCATAGGTTTCTCCAAAGCGACTTTTTTGTTAAAAATTTGTGACAAGATGTCGGACGTGCTTTTATAATGCGCCCAGCCAAAACCGGCTAGTCATTATATCGACCTGTACCCACCCCACAAGGTGATCAGTATGCCCTCAAGCAATCCGCTTTCCAGACTCTTTGGTCGCTCTCCCTTTGGCCCCCTGCAAGAACATATTGGCAAAACCTATGCTGCCAGTGAACAGCTTCAGCATTTCATCAGTGCAACGCTGGAAGGGGACTGGGATAAGGCCAGTGAGATTCGCGATACCATCAATAATCTCGAGCACCAGGCCGATGACCTCAAAAGGGAAATCCGCCTTAGTCTACCCAACAGTCTGTTTATGCCCGTTTCCAGAAGCGATCTTCTGGAACTCGTCAGTCTTCAGGACAAGATCGCTAATCGGGCCAAGGATATCTCCGGTTTGATGCTCGGGCGCAAGATGCAAATTCCCCAGCCAATTGCGGAGCCCATGCAGGCTTTCATCCGCAGTGGGATTGATGCCGTAGAGCAGGCCCAGCAAACCATCAATGAAATTGACGAACTACTTGAATCCGGTTTTGGGCGTCAGGTCACTGATCTTTTAACCCGTATGATCGAAAAACTGGATTCTCTGGAACACGAAGCGGACCAATTGGAAATTGAAATCCGTGGCCAGCTTTTCGAACTGGAAAAAGACCTGCCTCCTGTGGATGTGATGTTTCTCTACCGCATCATTGAGTGGATCGGTGAACTCTCCGACCGGGCACAGCGTGTAGGCGGTCGCCTGCAGATTCTTATGGCTCGCTAATTACAGTATTAAAAACGGAACCGCCTGTTTATGTCTATTATCCTCGAACACGGTAACACTTTTATTCTAATGGCCTGTTTGTTTGGCTTCTTCATGGCCTGGGGCATCGGTGCCAACGATGTCGCCAATGCCATGGGCACATCTGTTGGCTCCAAAGCCATCACCATCAAGCAAGCCATCATCATCGCCATTATTTTCGAATTTGCCGGGGCCTGGCTGGCCGGGGGTGAAGTCACCTCCACCATCCGCAAAGGCATAGTCGACGCCGAGGTTTTTGTCGGTAATCCGGAACTACTGGTTTATGGCATGCTGGCAGCCCTTTTGGCTGCAGGCACCTGGCTCTTGATTGCCAGCTACTTTGGCTGGCCGGTATCCACCACCCATTCCATTGTCGGCGCCATCGTGGGTTTTGCTGCGGTGGGTATTTCCATGGATTCAGTGCATTGGGATGGTGTCGGCAAGATCGCCATGAGCTGGGTCACCTCGCCACTGCTCTCGGGTACACTGGGCTTCCTGCTCTTTCGCAGTGTGCAAAAATTGATTTTTGATGCGGCAGACCCTTTTGCTGCCGCCAAGCGTTATGTACCTGTTTATATTTTCCTGGTCGGCTTTATTGTTGCCCTGGTTACCTTTACCAAGGGGCTTAAGCACCTGGGTCTGGAAATCACCACCCTTGAGTCCATTGGTTATGCTGTCCTCTCCGGCCTGGCCTTGGCGCTCTTGGGCTTCTGGCTGGAAAAAAGTATCAAGCGTGAGCAGACCCCCGGCAAACTGCAGATCGCCAATGTAGAAAAGGTTTTTGCCCTGCTGATGATTTTCACTGCTTGCGCCATGGCCTTTGCTCACGGCTCTAACGATGTTGCCAATGCCATCGGTCCTCTGGCCGCCATTCTGGGCGTCATCAATGCAGCCGGTGAAGTGACTTCCAAGGTAGCCACGCCCAGCTGGGTGCTGCTGATCGGTGCCGGCGGTATCGTAGCCGGTCTGGTCATGTATGGTCACAAGGTTATCGCAACCGTGGGCAGCCATATCACTGAACTCACTCCCAGTCGCGGTTTTGCCGCCACCCTGGCAACAGCTACCACTGTGGTTCTGGCTTCGGGCATCGGCATGCCCATTTCCACGACCCATACACTGGTGGGTGGTGTCCTGGGGGTTGGCTTGGCACGTGGCCTGGCTGCGCTGAATCTGAGGGTGGTGGGTAGCATTTTTGCATCCTGGCTGGTGACTCTACCTGCAGGGGCGATCCTCTCCATCATCATTTTCTTTATTCTCAAGGCCAGCTTTGGTTAAACTGACTGCTTTGCCTAATGATTAAGTGAGCAAAGCCTTGTCAGCGACCAGTTTTGACCAGTCCGTATACTGGTTCCGCCATGCCTCGCCCTACATCAATGCCCACCGCGGGCGTACCTTCGTCATCCATCTGGATGGCGAAGCCCTGCGCTGCAAGCAGTTAAACGAACTCATTGCTGATCTGGCACTGCTCAGCTCCCTGGGTATCCGCCTGGTCATCACCTATGGAATTCGCCCCCAGTTAAAAGAAGGCTTTGAACGCCTGCAGCTCGACTGGCAGGAACATCAGGGCCGCTTGCTGGTTGACAACAAGCGCCTGCAAGTCTTGCTTACCTCAGCAGGGGCTCTACGCTGTGAGCTCGAAGCTCGCCTTTCCATGGGTTTGGCCAATTCACCCATGCAGGGTGCCGGGCTCAAAGTGCTCAGTGGCAACCTGGTCACGGCCAGACCCCTGGGAATCAGGGAAGGTGTAGACTTCCAGTATTCCGGGCAGGTTCGTCGCATTCATAGCAAGAGCATAACCAGCCTGCTCGACCAGGGTGCACTGGTTTTGCTGCCTCCTCTGGGCTACTCCGCTACCGGTGAAACCTTTGATCTGGATGCTGAAGAGGTCGCCAGAGAAGCGGCCATACAATTAAGAGCAGACAAGCTGATCCTTTTTGGTGACAGCGAAGGCCTGAAGAATCCTCAAGGTGAGCTGATTCGTGATCTGAGTCCGGAAGAAGCGCGCAGCTGGCTGGATGAGATGCAGCCCAGCTCAATGCTGCAGCGCCATCTTCAGGCCGCCTGTAGCGCCTGCCGCAAAGGTGTTCCTCGTGCCCACCTACTGAGTTATGAGCGTAGTGGTGCCCTGTTACAGGAACTCTTTACCCGCGACGGTGATGGCACCCTGATCACCCAACAGCGCTACGAAAACCTGCGCCAGGCAAGAATTGAAGATGTTGGTGGTCTTCTGGCGCTACTCCAGCCATTGGAAGAAAATGGGATTCTTGTTCGCCGTTCGCGCGAACTCTTGGAAGCGGAAATCGAGCGTTTTACGGTCATTGACCTGGATGGCAGCATTATCGGCTGTGCCGCCCTCTACCCCTACCCCGAACAACAGCAAGGTGAACTGGCTTGTGTGGTGGTTGATCCCGCCTACCGTCAGGGACAAAGAGGTGATCGCCTGTTGGAAAGCTTGCAGAAGCAGGCCTTGAGTCAAGGGATTCACGAACTCTTTGTACTCACCACGCATACTGCTCACTGGTTTCTGGAAAGAGGCTTCCTGCCAGCCGATGTAGAACACCTCCCCGCTGCCCGGCGTAACCTCTATAACTGGCAGAGAAACTCCAGGGTTTTCTACAAAAAACTGGGTTAGACATCATTGAACACATAAAAAAACCGCCAAGCTCATAAAGAGAAGGCGGTTTTCAGTGCCACAGCTCAACGACTAGTAACGATACTCAAGGGCTAGGCCCGTTAAGCTGAACTCCTGCTCATGGGTAGTTGTCGTACTGCTCCAGCTACTGCTCTCTAGTTCAATATCAAATCTGACCTTCTCAGTGAACAAGGACAAATTGAAACGTTCACCCAGGGGAATTCTCAGACCCAAACCCAGACGGGTGCTAAAGCCGGAGCCGGAATCATTCCAGCTACCAACATCATAGCTCACCATACCGAAGCCAAAACCACCCAGCAGATAGGGCTCAACCACATCCAAGGGTAAGCTAAGAGTCAGGGCATAGGAAAAATTGGCTGCTGAGATTTCACCGGAAGAACCTGCATCATAGCTACCCAGATCATGGTAGGCCAGTTCGGTGCCCAAAAACTTCCCGCGACGACTACCAAAAATAACCCCCCAACTGCTGGTTGAATCTTCTTTTCTGTTCAAACTATCCCAAAGCCCATTATCTTCAGAATAATCGATTTGATGAAAGGTTAGGCCTGCATAACTGGTGCGTTCATTGGCAGCATTCGCCATTGCAGGAACTAAAAAAGAAGCGGTAAAAAGCATCATTCCAATCAATGACACCTTTAGTTTAATCCTTTTAGACATCTTGACGTCCTTAATTAATGATCAATCTACATATTCCAGAAAACTTAGGGCAAAGTTGAAATTATCAGGATGGCTTTTTAAAAGCTCAACAAGAGTTTCTACTGACAGCCTTCGCCCCAAGACAACAGCCAGAGCATCCAGATATTCACCTTCCCCACTAAGCGCTTGCTGCTTTATTAAAAAAGAGTTCTGCAATATGTAGTAAATTACTTTACCTGTTCATCACTCAGAGCCACTTCATTTTCGGCTGCAGAACCTTCTTCCTGTAGATTGATGATCCATTGATTCTGATCGAATTTAAATGCAGCAGTTGTGACTACATCGGTGACGGTTCCCGGCACACCGCCGGTTACGACATTACCAGTAATAACCGGGTTCAATCCGGTAGTGGTTCGTATTTCTTGAGTAATATAACCTTCTTTTTTAACTTCGACCGTGTAAACTTTCTTTTCCAGATTGATGGTCAAGGGAGTAGCGCCTCGGTATTCACCATTAATATAAATCTCAGCACCTGTCGGCGTGGAGTTAAAGGTTACTTTCTCCTGGCTACCTCCCAGGATAGTTGCACATGCAGAAAGCAGACCTACAAGAAACAGCAAACTAGTGAACTTGATAGTTTTCATCACATCTCCTTTAATATTTATTGTCAAAACTGGCCAACTAGAATACCTTGCAAGAAAACTCCTTCAAGATGCGTCTTTAAAGTCCATGATCCACATCAAGAACTCAAAATATTAGATATCAATTCATTGAAGCTGTAAATCCAGCCATTCCAGCAGACGACTGCGCCAGTTTCTGTGTCTGAGCATTTGAATATGCCGAGCCTCTTCGTCTTGCCAATAGTAGCTGGGGTCTCGAGTTTGTTGATAGAGACGCTGACTGTTAGAGCAGGGAATGATCTGATCGGCACAGCTATGGAGGTAGAGCACTGGCAAACCCTCCGGCAACTGCCCCAAGTGACGTTCAGGGCTGTAATCATCGGTCACCAGCCAGGAAAAGGGGTATTGAAAAGCCCAGAGCAGCCAACTTTCCGACATTTTTTCACGGGCAATCCGCTGGTAGCCGGAAAAAGCACTATCCACTACCAAGGCATCAACTTGCTTGGCCTCTTCGGCTAAAGACATCAAGGTAAGCGCTGTGACGCCACCAATACTTTGCCCCACGACGACTAGCGGCAATTCCCGACGCTGTGATTCCTGAACAGCCCATTTCAAACCCTGATACGCGTCCTGGTGGACCCCTTGGATATCTGGCGTACCTTCAGATAGCCCATAACCGCGATAATCCAGTACAAAAAGATGCCACCCCTGTTTGGTCATCCAGTTGAGTGCAAAAAAATGGGTACTGATATTTTCTGCATTTCCGTGCAGGAAATAGATAATGCCTTCTTCTTGCTGACCGGATTCCAGTCGGGCCTCCAACCACCAACCATGCAGTTGCAAGCCTCGATCGGTTTGCAAATAAACATCCTGATAGGGCAGATTTAGCTCGTCCGGAGTCCCTCGCAGGCCTTTTTCGGGCCAATAAAACAGATGCCCGCAAGCGGTCAGACTTAGACCCAGAAATACAACGAGAGTGCTTCTTAGAAAAATCTTAACCATGTCAAACTGGCTTCCCAGGTCTCGTCATCGCGTTGCTCACCGCTGAGCCCCAGTCTCAGCGAATGCTTTGAATCCAGGTTCCACTGACCGGTTATCTCGCCTTCAATGCGGGTTCCAGGATTACCCGCAACCAGCTGGGTTGCACTGACATCCAGCCCCAGACGCAAAGGTGACCAGGGCGACCACACCAAACCCGAGTGGGCACCCACGCCCAAATTCCAGTCTTCTTCTATCTCTTCAGCCAGATAAGCAGCGGCAGGACCCGCTTCCAGTTCTGCTCGGGCAAAAGCGAAGATCATCAGATCCCGGCCATCGCCCCAGGCTCGCCCGTATCCCCCCTCCAGTCGCGACCGCCAGGCATCACGACTGGAAGCTAGAGGTTCAACCCGCTCCACTTCTGTTTTAACTTTCCAGGCAGCAAGATCAAAAACCGGGGAAGAGGGCAAATAGTTGCCAATTTCCAAAATCGTCAGTCGCCAGGGTTCCAGCTTTCCCTGCTCCTGGTAGTAACGCAGCTGCAGATCAAGCAGGTTGATTTCAGCATTGGGCAGGTAACCGCCCAGATCGTCAAACCGCGAATGGTAGGATGGTCGAGCTTCCAGCGTCAGGAAGTTTTCTCCTTCATGCTGGCCGCCGCCTAAACCCCAACGAGCCGTTGCGTGCCCCTTATGCGGCGGCGTTTCGGGCACGCTAGGTGGCTGAAAATCAGCACGGGCTTGTAAACGAGCCCTGGCTAACAATAAACGATGAATCTGGGGCGCGGCCTGGTCCCGGGAAAGCCCCTGGTGACGAAAACGAAAGTTGAGCCATTCTGCTGCAAATTCATAAATACCAGCAGCGTTGAGTCCCGGCTCCAGATCGAGCTGCTGAGGGTCTACCTGAGCAAACACCAACTCACGGGCAAGGGCCACCTCTTGGTCATTCAATTGGCTGCTCTGGTTTTCTAGGCGAGTCGCAAAAGATGGACGATAATTCCCCTCGTCACTTAAAAGGCCGACTTCATCCAAGGCTCTCAGAGTGTCTACAGGTAACGCCTTGATATCAAAACCACGGGTCAAGTGAAGGTCATCACGGGAAACCGACAGTAATGCTAATAGCTGGTAAGAGCAGTTTTCATCAAAAAACCAGTAATCGAAACGCACATGATCCAACTCCCAGAGGTGCCAGATAACTCGCTGCAGTTCCCGATCATTCAGCTGTAAGGGGTATTCCCACATATCCCTACTTTCCAGCTGACTGTATTCATTGACCTTTTCATAATAGGGAATAAGGTTAAAGTAGCCCGGATAAAAACCCAGCATGCCCTTGATGGCATAGGCTGCACCGCCATCCTCAGCATCCACTTCGGCAGCAAAATTGACCGCCCAGGCGACTAAATCAGGATTTCTTTCCCGGTCTTGGGCATCAATTCGCAAGAGCGTATGCCCAAACATGGAAGAAGCATTGTTCATGTAGGCAGCAGGAAAAATCATTGACAGACTGCCCGCATCCAACTGCTGCATCCATTCATCCAGCTCAGGACAGGAACGAGCCGGAAGGTTCAGTTGCAGTTTTCTGCTTAGATAAGCAATACGGGCAGGGTAGGTACAGCGCACATCTTCATCTTCAGGAAGAAGAGGCTCAGCTGCCAAGGCTACTTGCAAAGCCTGCCAGGTTGCTTGCATTTCTTCGAGAGGATCTGCATTTCCCGCTGGACTCAAGAAAAAGTCGGGCTGATCAATTTGGCTGCTGCTGAAACCGTAAGAAGAAGAGTAATGCAAAAGACGTAGCCAGCCATTGGTCTGGCTCAGTTCAGCCAGGGATTCCTCCGTGACAGCCAGACTTTTACTGGAAACAAACAAGAAAAGAAGAAAGATAAATCGAGGGAAGGAGCGCACCAAATAAACCTGTCAGCAAAAAAAATGCTGCCAGCAAAAATGCCAGCAGCATTGAATTAAAACAACAAAAGCTTAGCCCAGAGTGTAGGCAGCCAGTTGTTCGTCTTCGGAAACTACACGATTCAGGTTGCTCAGAACCTCATCGGAAGTTACATCTTCAGAAGAGAAGATTTCAGCGAAGTTAGCCTGAGTGGCCTGGATGAAGTCAGCCTTGTCAGCTTCTTCAACACCCCAAACGCTAGCCAGGGTTTCCAGAGACTCACCTTCACCACGGGCAGCGTCCATCGCCAGAGAGTCCATGTTGTCGTCGATGTAAGTCTGAACAGCCAACAGAGAATTGCTCTGGCTGCAGTTCAGGGTACCAGTGGTCATACCGAAAGTCTGGTTACCAGAAGTGGAGTTCAGGGTAACGGCCAGAACGTTCATTACCAGGGTGTCGTCCTGGTCAGCCAGAAGAACACTACCCAGACCACAACCAGCGTCAGTAGGAGCTGCCTGAGCAGCAAAAGGCATGGTCAGGGCCAGAGCACCTGCAGCAAGAATCTTTTTCATTGTCACTATCCTCATGAAGTTTTTTCCAAAATGACTTCCTAACAAGTCATATGATAATAGAACACAGGAGTTATTGTTTTTTCAAGTTTTAATTACACAATCAAAACAAGTAAAAAAATTGTTTTTTTGGATTCAAAAGCAATATGTAATTTTTATTAACGAAACAGTATTTATTCAATCGACACTCGCAACCTCTTATCCTGCGCCCCACATCCCTGTAGAATGAAGCCTATCGACAAGAAATACACAAGAGGTCAGGTCATGCCCACGTATCGTTCCCGTACTACCACCGCAGGTCGTAACATGGCTGGTGCACGCGCCCTCTGGCGTGCCACTGGTATGAAGGATGATGATTTTCAGAAACCTATCATCGCGGTAGCCAATTCATTTACCCAGTTTGTCCCCGGCCATGTTCACCTGAAGGATATGGGACAATTGGTCGCCCGGGAAATCGAAAAGGCAGGTGGTGTGGCTAAGGAATTCAACACCATCGCGGTTGATGATGGTATTGCCATGGGCCATGACGGCATGCTCTATTCCCTGCCCAGTCGCGACCTGATTGCTGACTCGGTTGAGTACATGGTCAACGCCCACTGTGCTGATGCCCTGGTTTGTATCTCCAATTGCGACAAGATTACTCCGGGCATGCTGATGGCCGCCATGCGTCTGAACATTCCGGTCATTTTTGTCTCCGGCGGCCCCATGGAAGCTGGCAAAACCAAGCTATCCGAGCATGGTCTGGACCTGGTGGACGCCATGGTCATTGCTGCTTCCGACGCCAGTGATGATACGGTGGCTGAATACGAACGCTCAGCTTGTCCCACCTGCGGTTCCTGTTCCGGCATGTTCACGGCTAACTCCATGAACTGCCTGACTGAGGCTCTGGGTCTTTCTCTGCCGGGTAACGGCACTCTGCTGGCCACCCATGCTGATCGCCGCAGGCTCTTTGAAGAAGCGGGTGAGCGCATTGTCGCCTTGGCCAAGCGCCACTACGAAGAAGATGATTACTCGGTTCTGCCCCGCTCCATTGCCAACCAGGGCGCTTTCACCAATGCTATGGCCCTGGATATTGCTATGGGGGGGTCAACCAATACCATTCTTCACCTTCTGGCCCTGGCCCAGGAAGCCGAAGTGGATTTCGATCTCAGTGATATTGATCGTCTTTCCAAACAGGTCCCCCAGCTTTGCAAGGTGGCCCCCAATACCCAAAAATACCATATCGAAGATGTCCATCGAGCTGGCGGCATCTTTGGGCTCCTGGGTGAACTGGACCGAGCCGGGGTACTCAACAACCAACTGGCCACGGTGCATTCCGATACCCTGGCTGCGGCCCTGGAAGAGTGGGATATCCTGCGCAACCCCTCTGAGGAAGTCATCAAGTTTTATCGTGCCGGGCCAGCAGGCATACCCACTCAACAGGCTTTCAGCCAGTCCACGCGCTGGAATAATCTAGATGCCGATCGTGAAAACGGTTGTATCCGTAGTCTCGACCATGCTTTTTCCCAGGAAGGTGGCCTCGCCGTTCTTTATGGCAACCTGGCTGAAGATGGCTGTGTTGTTAAAACGGCTGGCGTCGAAGATGAACTTCTGGTTTTCCGTGGCAAGGCCCATGTCACTGAATCCCAAGATGAAGCCGTAGCCAATATTCTGGAAGGCAAGGTCAAGGAAGGCGATGTCGTGATCGTTCGCTATGAAGGCCCCAAGGGTGGCCCCGGCATGCAGGAAATGCTCTACCCCACCAGCTACCTGAAATCCAAGGGTCTGGGCAAAGCCTGTGCACTGCTAACCGACGGCCGCTTTTCTGGTGGCACCTCCGGCCTTTCCATCGGCCATGCCTCACCGGAAGCAGCAGCTGGCGGCACCATCGGTCTGGTTCAGGACGGCGATCCCATACTGATCGACATCCCCAACCGTCGCATCCAGGTAGAGCTTAGCGATGAAGAGCTGGCTCAGCGCCGTAGCGAACAGGATGCCAAGGGCTGGAAACCGGCCAAGAAACGTGAGCGCCGTGTTTCTGCTGCCCTGAAAGCCTATGCCCTTCTCGCCACCTCTGCTGACAAGGGTGCCGTGCGTGACCTGTCGAAACTGGATTAAAGGCTTGATCCTGCTGCAACCGGTCCTGGGACTGACCGGTTGCAGTTTCCTGACACCGCAACTGAACGATGCCACTCAAGCTCACCTGTGGCAGTGTGAAGATCAGGAACTGATGGAAACCCGCCAGGTCGATTCCTATCTCTGGTTGCAACTGCCCGCTAGTGATTCCTGGCTGCAACTGGGTCGCAGCCGGGCGGCCTCGGGTCAACTGTTTCGCAACGCCGAGCAGCAAACCAGCTTCTGGACTCAGGGCGAACGTGCCCGGGTAGAAACCCCGGAAAAAACCTGGATGCAATGCCAACTAAAGGAATCCGGTCAGGCCGGTGAGCTGGATAAACCCGACTCGCTACCCGGCAATGCCTCACCTGAAGCCATTACCCTCAGGGCAAGAGGAGCCTATCCAGGCTGGTCGCTGGAAGTGCGCCAGGCAGGCAGCGGTCAATTAACGTTTAATTACGGTACTGAAAAACACCAGTTGACCAATATCGAACAAACCCACCAGGATTTAATCACCCGCCGCTACCAGGCCCAGACACCTGAAAACGAGACAGTTACCTACCAAGTCGATAATCGTATCTGTATCGATGTGAACTCTGGCGAACCCTTCCAGCACCGGGTGGAAATCAGTTTTCAGGGCCAGACTTATAAGGGTTGCGGACAAAGCTATTAATCGTTAATCTGCCGTTAAATATGATCAATGAAACACACCCCCGCAGTTACGGCTGCGGGGGTGTGTTTTTTTTAATGGAAGGTAGAAATTATGATTGCACAACTTCACTTGCTGCTGAACGAACTGGATCACGCGCGTCTGGAAAAACTTCTGGATCGCCCTGAGTATGCCAAACAGGCTGTTGCCCAGGCATTGAGTGAGCGCCTGGATGCAGCGGATGTAGCCGACCCGGCCGAGATTCCTGCTGACCTGGTCAGCATGCACAGCCGAGTCAGGTTTCGCGATCTGAAGGCTGACATCCTGCTGGAAAAAGAGTTGGTGTACCCGCACAACCTTAATCCCCAGGCCACCGATCAACTCTCGGTGCTGGCTCCTCTGGGAGCAGCCCTGCTAGGCGCAAGGGTCGGCCAGGAAGTACACTGGCAGCTGCCCAACGGCAAGGATGCAGCGCTCAAGGTTGAGGAGCTGCTTTATCAACCTGAAGCTGCAGGAGATCTTTACCGCTAATCCCTGCTTGCCGTATTAGGACTGATCGGGTTTTCGCGGTAACTGAATGCTAGCAACCAGGCCTGTATTTCCATCTGGCCTGGAATCCAGCGTCAATTGCCCGCCCTGTTGCTGAATCAGACTGCGGGCGATCGCCAGACCTAATCCCGAACCTCCGGTCGTTTCAGAACGTGAAGCTTCCAGGCGGTAAAAGGGTTGAAAGACCTTTTCCCGTTCTTTCTCTGGAATCCCCGGGCCCTCATCGGTGATAGTAATTTTCACCTCCAGCTTATCCACTTCCAGCATCACTTTGGCTCGCTGACCATACTTCAAGGCATTATCAATTAAATTCTGCAGAGCACGACGCAAAGCCTGAGTACGTATAGGAATAATCAGGCCTGGCCCACCCCGGTAGTCAACAGCCTGTCCCTGGTCAGCATAATCATCACAAAGACTTTGCAGGAGAGCCTGGATATCCACCGGTTTCTTGGCTTCATGATTACTACCCCGAACAAAATCCAGGGTTGTCTCACTCAATTGCTGCATGGCCTCCAAGCTGGCCAGCAATTTGTCTCGATCCTGGCCATCCGGCAGCAGCTCAACGCGTAAACGCATATGGGTAATCGGCGTACGCAGGTCATGAGAAAGAGCAGCCAGCAGCCGCGCTCTTTCTTCCAACTGTTGACCGACCTGTTCCTGCATACTGTTAAAAGCTTGGATCACCTCCTGCAGATCACGAGGACCACTGGGCTTGATTGGGCGGGGCTGTCCCCGAGCAAAGCTACGCGCAGCCTCACTGAGTTTTTTAAGCGGCTGAATCAGGCGACCGACAGAGATAATAACCGCCAACGCAACCAGAACTGCCGTAACCACCAGGCTCAACCAGACTCTTGATGACCAGGGCGGACCCTGAGGAGGGGCAACCAATTCCAAATTCAACCAAGGGCCGGAAGGGGTCTGCAAACTGGCTTTCAGTCTTGGAAGACAAAAACGCCGCCGATGTCGCTCGTGGTGGTCATACTCCTCTTTTTCCCAACGATGCTCCTCCTCTTCCCGCCGATATTCATCCTGATCGCGTTCACATCGGGGATGATCCGGATAAACCAGTTGAAACCCAGAGGGGGGCACAGGCTGAGGCAGAGCCTGGCGCAGTGCCAGCTCCCAACCGGTAGCTGATTGGCCGGGGAGAACCACTGGCTCCTGCGTCAAAGTAAATTTCTGTCCGGGTGCAGCCATGGCTTCAAGAAGATTGCCATGACTGCTTGCTGGCAACTCTTCGACCAGTTCCCAGATCGTTACCAGACGCTGCATCAGCAACTCCTGACCGGCTTCATGCAAACGCTGACGACGCTCATCCGCAAGAATCCAGAAACTGATCACCTGGCCCAGAAAAACGGCCAGAAGAACCCAGAGCAGCAGGCGCCCCAGCAGCCTTTGAGGTAAGAGATTCAGTTTTCTCATAGGCGACTACCGGGAGATAACGCCTCGACATCGGCATTAAACTGATAACCACCACCCCAAACGGTTTTGATCAACTGGGGGTGACGGGAATCCTTTTCAATTTTACGTCTCAGACGACTGACCTGATTATCGATCGCACGATCATATGCCTGAGCTTCACGTCCTGCCGTTAAATCCAGCAGCTGATCACGACTCAGGACCCGGCGGGGATGCTTTAAAAACACCTGAAGAAGCCGAAACTCAGCGGTAGATAAGGGCAGTTCTACGCCTTCATTGGTCAAGAGCGCACGGCGATCACTATCTAGCACCCATTCGCCAAAAGCCAGTCGTTGCTCAGACTGAAGTTCACCTAAAGGCGGCAGTGTCTGGCTACGTCTGAGTACTGCCTTGATTCTTGCGAGTAACTCCCTGGGATTGAAAGGTTTGGTGACATAATCATCGGCCCCCATTTCCAATCCCACCACCCGATCCATATCTTCACCTAGCGCCGTCAAAAGAATAATGGGAATCTGGGGGAAGTGTTCACGCAAAAAACGGCAACAGCTCAAACCGTCTTCACCCGGCATCATGATATCCAGCAATACCAGATCAGGTGCCAAGGTAGAAATACGTTGACGTACTTCTTCGCTGGAAGAAGCCAGGCTCACCTGCATACCCTGTTTTTGCAGATATCTGGCCAGAAGTTCACGAATGTCCTGATGATCGTCAACAACTAAAATATGTGCACTTAGAGACATAACGACTTTCCTGACAACTTTTGCCCAGTATAAAACCTGAAGCCAGTAAAAGTTTCACAAAATGTCACTAGATTCTCGGCTGCTACCTTTTGCGACAATTTTTTTATTGGCTGACATAGTCCAGCGACATCCAGGCGTTTTAATGCTAAACAGTCCCGTAAAAAGGCGGTGAGCAATCGCAATAACGGGTTCGATGTAATCTGATCTAACGGAGAAGTCCTATGAAGAAGCTACTACTGGCTTTAGTTGCAGCTCTACTGGTTGGCCACACTGCTCTTACTCTGGCTTGGGCTGGCCCACATTTTGTTGATGGCGATTGTGATCGTCGAGGTGGTCACCATCAGCAAGGCGGCCATCATCATGGTGAAGGTGAATACCGTCATCACCGGGGGCCTGGGCGAGAAGGCCAACCAACCCAGAGAAATTCTGATCCCCTGACAGCGGAAGAAATCACTACCCTGGCTGAAGCTCGTGCTTTGATGATGTACGGCTCCGGTTCCAGCGCACAGGTGACCGAATTGGAAGAAGGTGGTTACCAGGTAGAAATCATGAATGCCGAAGGTGAGGTAAAAGGCAGCCATGAGTTGAATGCTCAAGGCTTTCCTCAGGGACGCCACCATCATTATGACGACAGTGAATACGAAGAAGAAAACGAATGACCCCCTGCCTCTGCAAAAAACCGGGAGCCTGACTCCCGGTTTTTTATTGCTACAAACTCACCACAAGCCTCCGGGCTTTTTGAGTTCCCCTCAACTATTAAGCTCCCAGTCATAGTTTTGGTATTTCCCCCAAAGAAGCATGGTTTTAGCCTTTTTTGCAGGTAAAATTACGGCTTACTGGGCCCAGGAGGCCAGCACAAGAAAGGAAAAACCATGCGGAACTTAGTTCAGGGATTGGCCTTGTTACTGACGGCCAGCCTGCTGACCGGCTGTATTAATGCCAAGGTCAAGGATACACCCTCGCTACAAGGCCATTACGCCCTGGAACCCTGTTGGCTATCGACACCCTATGGCGAAAATGCTCAGGGTGTCTTTGCCATCACCAGCGAGTTCGGTAGCAGCGATACACTAGTGCTAAGTCGCCGTCAGGCCGTCACTTCTTTGGCCGAAGCCTTGAACCTGCCGACCAACAATCTCGATCAACTGGATTTCAGTCAAAGCCGGGTCACTCTGGGAGGCAGAAATCTGGGTCTAGCTCCAACCTGGACTCACCAGGGCCGCCATTACAGCTATGCCTATCTAGCCAATCCACAAGCAGATCGCTGGGTAAAATCGGGTTGTTCTCCGGCCAGCTGTGAACCCCAAAATTGTTCGCCAGCCTGGCTGTGTGAAGATAATCAGGGCGAATATCTGGCAGCTGTCACCGTCAGTCAATTGGCGGCTAATGCCAGCGAACAGTATCGTTACCTGTTTGAAAATGCACTGAAACAGCTAAAAACCACTCACGGGGTGCGCTTGGCTTCAGAAAGAACCCAGCTCACAACTCGCTCCGGTAGTGCGACCAACCTGCAAGTCTATTTGCGGGAACGCCAGAACACCCAAATCGAATTTGCCGAAACCAATGATCAACAAGCCCTAGTGCTCACCAATGCCTGCCGCCTGGAAGACACCCTCTACGGGCGAGTTGAACTTCTCGGCGTTACCAACCCGGATTTGGGACTTGAGCCGGTCAACAGCCGTTGGCATGAGAACCTGGCCAGCCCGGGTGAGAAGCTGGCCATCGGCCACTTTTCCGGCATTCTGTCCCACAACCTGATATCACTCAGAATTGAATATGCTCTGCGCAACGCGCTCCTGCAACTGGCTCGCAGCCAGGCCGTTGCCATTCGCAGTGATCAGGTACAGCTGGATCAGCTGGATGGTGGCCATTATTCCATGCAACTGGTCACAGAAGAAATGACGCTGACGCGCCAAGTGAGGGTTCGAGGGGTCAGGTTTATGGGCCGTGCAGCCGACCCTGAAGTTTTTGTTTTGGTTGAAGCTCTCGATTAAAACGGCAGGGTTGCGAAGAACCCTGCCCGGATCCTTTAAGAAACCTCAGATTAACCATCCTGGTTGATTTTGGTAATGAGTTCATTCAGAACTTTTTCTGCCTGATCATTATCAACCTGACAGGTGCCTGCATTCAGGTGGCCGCCGCCATTGTATTTTAGACACAGCTCGCCCACATTGGTGTTGGAGCTACGGTTGAGGATGGATTTGCCCACTGCAAAAACCGTATTCTGCTTTTTCAGGCCCCACATCACATGGATGGAGATATTGCAGTTGGGGTAGAGCGCATAGAGGGTGAAACGGTTGGTGGCATAGATGGTGTCCTGCTCGCGCAGATCCAGAACCACCAGATTACCGTGCACCTGGGCACACTTCTGAATCTGTTGGCGAGCCTTGCTGTCATGTTCAAAATACAGCTGGGTACGCTCCTTGACGTCGGGTAACTCCAGAATTTCCTCGATCGAGTGATTACGGCAGTAATCAATCAACTGCATCATCAATTGATAGTTGGAAATGCGGAATTCACGGAAGCGCCCCAGGCCAGTACGCGCATCCATAATAAAGTTGAGCAGTACCCAGCCTTCGGGATTCAAAACCTCATCTTCGGTAAACTGCGCCGAATCCCCCTTGTCCACAGCTTCCATCATGTCATCCCAGCGCGCCGGGAAGGCATCATGGCCACCGTAATAATCCCAAACCACACGAGCCGCCGAAGGTGCATCAGGATCAATAATATGGTTATCCGCCCGATCTTCATTGCGCAGGGTTTCACTCAGGTGATGGTCAAATGCCAGATGGCAGCCAGGTACGTAGGGCAGGTTGGTGGTGATATCCCCGGCACCAATTTCAATTTTACCGTCCTGCATGTCCTTGGGATGCACAAACTGGATATCGTCAATTAGATCCAGGTGCTTCAAGAGAGCCGCGCAAACCAAACCATCAAAATCGCTGCGGGTCACCAAACGGTACTTTTCTGACATGGAATTCTCCTGTTAAGTTACACTGAGTTAAAAATAACACCCTTTTTTTACCTTTTCGAGGCTTATCAGGATGAATCAGGCAGTTTCCAACACGTCTCCGAACGCTTCCCCCCAGACTATTTACCTGAAGGATTATTTACCCCCGGCCTTTTTGGTCAAAAAGGTCGAACTCGATTTTCGCCTAGAACCACAGAACACCGTGGTTACAAGCCGTTTATACCTGAGCCGTAATCCGGTTTACCCGGATCCCCAGGCACCGTTGGAACTCAAAGGCCAGGAGCTGAAGCTGCTATCCATTAAACTCGATGACCAACCTCTGGGAGAAGAAGGCTATGCCATCCAGGCTGACACCCTGAAACTGGCCGGGGTGCCGGATAACTTTGTTCTGGAAACCCAGGTTGAAATCAATCCGGAAAACAACACGGCCCTGGAAGGTCTCTATCTATCCAGTGGTAACTTCTGCACCCAATGCGAAGCCGAGGGTTTCCGTCGCATCACCTGGTATCCGGATCGTCCTGATGTGTTGGCACCTTTCACGACCCGCATCGAAGCGGACAAAACTCAATTCCCGGTTCTACTCTCCAATGGCAATCCTACCGAAAAAGGGGATTTGGACCAGGGCAGGCATTATGTCACCTGGGAAGACCCCTTTCCCAAACCCAGCTACCTCTTTGCTTTGGTCGCAGGGGATCTCCACGCAGTTAAAGACACCTTCAACACGGCATCCGGTCGTCAAGTCGCACTGGAAATCTGGGTGGAAAAGGAAAACCTGCATAAGTGCGATCATGCCCTGGCCTCGCTTAAAAACGCCATGCGTTGGGATGAAGCCACCTATGGTCGTGAATACGACCTGGATATCTACATGATCGTGGCGGTCAACGACTTTAATATGGGGGCGATGGAAAACAAGGGGCTCAACATTTTTAATTCAGCCTGTGTGCTAGCTGACCCCAAAAGTGAAACGGATGCCGCCTTTCATCGGGTAGAAAGCGTGGTCGCGCACGAGTATTTTCATAACTGGTCGGGCAATCGTGTGACCTGCAGGGACTGGTTTCAGCTCTCCTTGAAAGAAGGGTTTACCGTTTTCCGTGATCAGCAGTTCAGTGCCGATCAGCACTCCCCCGCAGTGGAGCGCATTCAAAATGTCGGCCTGCTGCGCACTGCTCAATTTGCCGAGGATGCCAGCCCTACCGCGCATCCGGTAAGACCTGACAGCTACATCGAAATCAATAATTTTTACACCCTAACCGTCTACGAAAAGGGCTCGGAAATTGTACGCATGCTGTCTGAACTGCTCGGCTGGGATGCCTTCCGCAAGGGCAGTGACCTCTATTTTGAACGCTTTGATGGTCAAGCCGTCACGGTCGAGGATTTTGTCCAGTGCATGGCTGAGGTTTCCGGCCTGAACCTGGACCAATTTCTGCTCTGGTACAGTCAGGCCGGAACCCCCAGAGTTACGGCAAAAGGTGATTACAATGCTGCCGAGAAGACCTGGACACTGACCCTCAAACAGGAAACGCCTCCGACACCGGGTCAGGCTGACAAGCAACCCCTGTTAATTCCTATCAAGATGGGGCTGGTCGGCCCAGGTGGACAGCCTCTGCCTTTGGAAGTGGATGGCCAGCACCTGGGGGTTGAAACGGTTCTGCATTTAAAAGAAGCGGAACAAAGCTGGACCTTCCATCACCTGGAAGACGAACCCCTGCCTTCATTGCTCAGAGGCTTCTCGGCTCCGGTCAAGCTGGACTATGACTACAGCCGCCAGGATCTGGCTTTCCTTCTGCAACAAGACCCTGATGGTTTTAATCGCTGGGATGCTGGACAGCGTCTGGCCCTGCAAGCCCTCCAGGAGCTCGTGGCTGCCCAGCAGGAAGGCCGTGATCTGGTCCTGGATGCGGAGCTGATCGCTTCCTGGCAAAAACTCCTGGAAGGTGAACCCGAAGACCCACAAATGCTGGCCGAACTGTTACAGCTCCCCTCGGAAGCCTATATTGCCGAACAGTATGACCAAGTGGATATCGATGCCATCCACACAGCTCGCGATTATGCCCGCAAAACCCTGGCAACGGCCCTTTATCCGGATTTACTACGCCTCTACAAGGCTTTTAACCAGCAGAAGCCCTGGTCTGCCGATGCCAAAGAAGCTGCGGCTAGAAGGCTAAAAAACACCTGCCTCAGCCTCCTGGTCGTGACCGATACGGATGAAGCCCTGCAACTGGCCGAAAAACAGTTCCAGCACGCCGATAATATGACCGATCAACAGGCTGCCCTGACCTGCCTGGTTCATGCCCAGGAAGCCAATCAAGGCGAAGCCGCTCTGGCGCAGTTTGCCCGTCAGTGGGCTCACGACCCGCTGGTGATGGATACCTGGTTCAGTATTCAGGTCACCCGCCCGCATCCGGATGCCCTTCAGCGAGTTCAGGCACTCCTCGAGCACCCGGCATTTTCCATGAAAAATCCCAACAAAATCAGAGCGGTCCTGGGTGCTTTTGCCGGCCAAAACCGTCACAACTTCCACCGCCGCGATGGTGCAGGCTACCAGTTGCTAGCTGATGCAGTGATCCAACTGAACAGTCTCAATCCTCAGATTGCATCACGACTGGTCTTGCCCCTAACGCGCTTCCAGAAACTGGATGACTATCGTAAAGACAAGATGAAAGAGCAGCTTGAGCGCATCCATAAACAAGATTTGAGTCCAGATCTTTACGAAATGGTTACTAAAGCACTATCAGCTTAAATCTTTCTACTCAAGGGGCAAGAAGACGATGCAGATCAAGTTTTTATAAGTTTTTTTCATTGCTTTGAACTTTGGTCTAAACCTGTACAGAGAAGCCATTGACAAAGCATAAAAAACCATGAGAGTCTGCACTCAGCGGTCAGGGAACACCCCGCCGCCCCTTGAACCTGAAACGAAAGTGATTTCGATCTAACAACAAATAAGAAGGTACAAACGCTATGAAATTGCGTCATGCTCTCGCGGGCACCGTTGCCCTGCCTCTCGCCCTTGCTGTAGCCTCCTCTGCCAATGCTGCAACTATCGTTGATAACGATGAACAAACCTTTAAAGTTGGTGGTTTTGTTCAAGCTCAACACGTATTTGGCATGTACGATGCTGACACCACGGAAGATGACCATGGTATGGAGTTGGGTGTTTCTCGTCTGAACTTCACTCACACCAAGAAAACAGATGCTGGCGACATCACCATTTTCTATGAAAATGATTTCCGTGGAACACCAACAGGAAGCTCCCCTGGGTACCGCCTGCGCCATGCCGTCATCAAGTATGATGGTTGGACAGCTGGTTACACTTGGTCTTTCTTCTCCAACCTGAATGGTCTGGGTGAAACTATCGACCATAACGGCAACGCCGTAAGAAGTGCCGCCACGAATCGTAACCCAGTTCTGGGTAAAACCTTCACTCTGGCTGATGGCATGTCTGTAGGTGTTTCTCTTGAAGACCGCGGCTCATCCGACGCAGAAATGATGCCAGATATCACGGTTAACTTTAACGGCAACTTTGGTGGCATTGGTGTATTCGCCGCTGCACAAAACTATGCAATTGGTAACGGCGCTGCCGCCACTACCGAAACCCGTATTACTGGTAGTGTTGCTGTCCCTGCTGGCCCTGCAACTGTTAAAGCAGCCTTTACCCAAGATGTTGATGACATGTGGGTAACAGGTTCCGCTCAGTTCCGTGCAACAGAAACTGTTCGCGCCAACCTGGTTGTTGAGCAAGCGATGATGGATGCTGACGATTCAGACTACACCGCTCTGTTCGTAAACGCCATCTACACTACTCCAGTTGGTTTGGAATGGGGTGCTGAAGTAGGTACCGTATCAGCAGATGCGTCTTCTGGTGGCCCCCTGCTTGGAAGTGGTGGCAATTCCGATGGCGACATGACTGTACGTCTGCAAGCTCGCTACGCTTTCTAAGTTACTACTGGCCTAAGCCAGTCTGCTTATGCAAGCTGATAAACCCTCGTTCACAAGAGCGGGGGTTTTTTATTGTTTATAAGGAGGTCAATATGAAAACGGTGCGCTTGACTGCAAAACCGGTTGATGGAGAACTACGTTTGACTCTACCGTCAGAACTACAGGCTAGTGAAGAAGTCGAGGTTTTTATCACCGGGATAGAAAAAGAGGTTCCTGCTGCACCTCCAGCATCCAAAGAACCTCTGGCCATTAAAACCAGCCTTAATATTCAAATGAATGCTGGCAAGAATCGTTAACTAACCCTTGCCAGACAAACTGGGACTGGAGGGATGAAGCTAAGCAAAATCTGAGTGCCGCTTAGTAAACCCTGCAGGGGAAACTTAACTAACCCCCTGATAACGTCCGGGCTTGTGGTTAAGGGTCAGAATCAGATTGAGCATGCCTGCACCCAAAATGGACAACAGCACCTTGTCAGGAGGCAGAACAAAAAAAGCGCCCAGAACAATACAGAGGTCTACACCCATCTGGAATTTACCCGCACGAATGGAAAACTTGTCCTGCAGGTAAAGGGCAAGAATATTGACCCCGCCCAGGCTGGCCCTATGGCGAAAAAGCATAAGAATGCCCAGGCCCATGCACATGCCGCCCAACAGAGCAGCATAGACAGCTTCGACTCGACTGAAATCTATCCAGTAGGGCGTCCATTCTGCAAACACCGAAACCAGGCCCACCGCCATAAAGGTTCTCAAGGTGAATTTCCACCCCATGCGCAAGAAAGCCAGTAGGTAGAAAGGCAGATTAAGTAGAAAGAAGATGGGGCCAAAACCCCATCCACTCATGTACTTGATCAGAAATGCCAGACCCGCAGTACTGCCCGTCAACAGCTCGGCTTCACTGTAGAGGGTAATCCCCAAGGCCACGAGGGGCGTGGCCGTAATCAGGGCCAGACCATCTTCCACCAGACTATGCTGTTGCGGTGTTTCAGTCCTGTCGATCACAGCTTTTGCAGTTCCTGCTGCTGTTTCTTCAACTGTTCACATGCCGCTTCAGCATCCGCCAACTTGGCTTTTTCCTTCTCCACTACGGCTGCAGGAGCCTTGCTGATAAAGCTTTCATTTTTCAACTTACCAGCAGTACGCTGCATATCTTTTTGCAGACGTTCAATTTCCTTATCCAGGCGGGCGATTTCAGCTTCCTTGTCGATCAAACCGGCCAAAGGCAAATGAACTTCCATTTGACCAACCAGCTGCATGGCTGTCATGGGGAGACCTTCCTCACCCACTAGCTGCAGATTTTCCAGCTTGGCCAGCTTTTGCAGGAAGATACGGTTCTCTTGCAGGCGACGCTGATCTTCCGGTGACGCCTTGTCCAGCAGCAAGGGCAGAAGCTTACCGGGTGGCAGGTTCATTTCAGCACGCAGGTTCCTGACGGCCAGGATGACCCCTTTCACCCATTCCAAGTCAGCAATGGCTTGATCATCGATCTGATCCTTGGCTGCTTCGGGCCATTCAGCCAGCATCAGGCTATCACCTTCCACGCCAGCCAGAGGTTTAACCCGCTGCCAGATTTCCTCGGTAATAAAGGGAATCATCGGATGGCCCAGACGCAGGATGGCTTCCAGAACCCGAACCAGGGTGCGGCGAGTGCCTCGCAACTCTTCAGGGTGGGCATCTTCTTTCCAGAGTACCGGCTTGGAGAGTTCCAGATACCAATCACAATAATCGTTCCAGACAAACTCATAGAAGGCATTGGCTGCCAGATCAAAGCGGTAGTTGCCCAGATGGCGGGTTACTTCCGCTTCTGTCTGCTGCAGCCTGGAGATAATCCAGCGGTCCGCCAGGGTCAGCTCTACCGGCTCACCCTGAACACCACAATCCTCGCCTTCAGTGTTGCTAAGTACATAACGAGCGGCATTCCAAAGCTTGTTACAGAAATTGCGATAGCCTTCCAGGCGTTTCATGTCCCAGTTGATATCCCGGCCGGTTGTCGCCATGGCCAGCAGGGTAAACCTTAGCGCATCAGTACCATGCGCACCGATGCCTTCGGGAAAGGCTTTTTTGGTCTGCTTGGCAATCTTGTCTGCCAGCTGGGGCTGCATCAAGCCGCTGGTGCGTTTTTGCAGCAGGTTTTCAAGATCGATGCCATCGATCATGTCCAAAGGATCCAGAACATTACCCTTGGATTTGGACATCTTCTGACCATTGTCATCGCGAATCAGGCCGGTGACATAAACCGTTTTGAAAGGCACCTGATCCGTGAACTTCAGGGTCAGCATGATCATGCGCGCTACCCAGAAGAAAATGATGTCAAAACCGGTAACCAGTACATCGGTCGGGTGGAAGGTTTTCAGTTCTTCGGTTTCTTCCGGCCAGCCCAGGGTACCGAAAGTCCACAGTCCGGAACTGAACCAGGTATCCAGAACGTCGGTGTCCTGCTCCAGGCTAACCTCAGTACCTAGATTGTATTTCTGGCGAACGGCTTCTTCGCTCTGACCGACATAGATATTGCCGACTTCGTCGTACCAGGCCGGAATTCGATGCCCCCACCAGAGCTGGCGGGAGATACACCAGTCCTGGATATCCCGCATCCAGGCAAAATACATGTTCTCGTACTGTTTGGGGACAAATTCAATCTCGCCTTTTTCCACGGCCTGAATCGCAGGTTCAGCCAGAGGAGCAATTTTGACAAACCATTGATCAGTCAAAAGCGGCTCGATGACAACACCGGAACGATCCCCATAGGGCAGGGTGTTGTTGATTTCTTCGATGTCCTCCAGCAGGCCCAGCGCCTCCATCTCCGCTACCAGCTTCTTGCGGGCTTCAAAGCGATCCAGCCCTTTGAAGAGTTCCGGCAGCGTAGGATCGATGGCTTCATTGGGCGTACCATCCAGATTATAAACTTCCGCTTGATCTCGGATGGCGGCATCGATGGTCATGACGTTGATCAGTGGCTGGTTATGGCGTTTACCCACCTGATAGTCATTAAAGTCATGTGCCGGCGTGATTTTTACACAGCCCGAACCCTTGTCCATATCGGCATGATCATCGGCAACGACCGGAATGCGCCGCCCGACCAGCGGTAAAATGATGTCCTTGCCCACCAGCGAGGCATAGCGCTCATCCTTGGGGTTAACAGCGACACAGGTATCACCCAGCAGGGTTTCCGGGCGGGTGGTCGCCACCACCAGATAATCCTTGCCCTCAGGTGTTTTAACGCCATCGGCCAGGGGGTAGCGGAAATGCCAGAACTTTCCTTTCTGGTCTTTGTTTTCCACTTCCAGATCGGAAATGGCGGTATGCAATTTAGGGTCCCAGTTAACCAAGCGCTTACCGCGATAAATCAGGCCTTCATCGTAAAGGCGAATAAAGACTTCCTGAACGGCCTTGTAAAAACCGGAATCCATGGTGAAGCGTTCACGATCCCAGTCGACGGATGCACCCAGGCGGCGCAGCTGACGGGTAATGGTGCCACCGGATTGCTCTTTCCATTCCCAGACTTTTTCCAGAAAGTTTTCACGCCCCAGGTCGTGGCGGCTTTTGCCTTCTTCAGCAGCCAGTTTGCGCTCCACCAGCATCTGGGTGGCAATACCCGCATGGTCAGTACCTACCTGCCAGAGGGTGTTCTTCTGCTGCATTCGCTGCCAGCGCGTCAGGGTATCCATGATGGAATCCTGGAAGGCATGGCCCATGTGCAGACTGCCGGTCACATTGGGCGGCGGAATCATGATGCTGTAGGGCGCACCCTCACCACGGGGACGAAAATACCCCTTTTCTTCCCACTCCTTGGCCCAACGTTTTTCAATGTCGGCCGGTTGATAGGTCTTGTCGAGTGAAGCTTCAGGCTTGCTGGTCATGGAAATCCCGTTTAAGACTTGGTTCTGAGAGCGAATGACTGGCGTCCTGACTGCTAGGCTGCGCCAATAGCCGATTTCCAGCCTGCTGTAAAAGCAGAAAAGCCAGGTATTCAACCCGGTTTAGAGTACTACTAGCTGGAACTTGCAGAGAAAAGCAATCAGGATCAAATAATTTTGCAGAAAAGCCGGAGCTAGAGCCTCAACCTCCTACCGGAGGATCTTCAGGTCAAGCCGCTGACCAGCAACTGGTCATCCAGCATTTCAGCCCAGGCTACTTCTGTTTGCCGCTAATTATAGCTTTTTTGCGACTCTGGATACACACTTTACAAAGACTTGAACCCTGGCACAGAAATCCTGGTCACTAAGGAGTAAACTCAGGAATTAATCCTTTTAGCTGAAGGCTAAATTTTGTACTCTTAACAACTGGTAACGAATAGTAACGGAATAACAGCCCATGCATGATGCAAGCATTCTACTCAGCCTTCACCCGCCTGCCTTGAACCGGGGTGCAGTACGAGTGGAAATCGATCAGTTATCTGCAGTGATACTGCAGCGGCTTCTTCAGCAGGAGCCCCTGGTGGCCCTGCCTAATGACAGCCTGCGCAGCTACCTGGAAGACCTGGGCCTGGATTTCCCCGACCCTTTGCAAATGCGTGGACTCATCAAACAGCTGCGGGAAGATATGCGCCTGGTGGGTGTGGATAACCCGGTTCTGCAGGTCGGTGGAGGCTTGATGCTGAACCGCCATGTTAATATCTGCTGCGAGGAGGATGAAGGTCCCGACCTCCTGGATATCATTTATACCGGCCTCACTCACCCCAATAAGGACAGTTAAGTTCAAGGACGCTGGGCGTGTACCAGCAAATAGCGTCCTAGCCGCCAAAAGGGTTCCACCTGACAGTAACGTTTTTCCAATTGCAAAAGACGCTCCTGGCGGGCCTCAGGCGGCAACTCCCGCCGCAGGTAATCATTAAAGACACGGATACCGCTCACTCCAAGTATATCCAGACCTGCCTGTTGCAACCTATCTATCACGGCCTCTGGGGGCAAGGGTGAGATCGGCGTCAAGCGGCTGCCCTTTCCCTTACCCTGCAGTTGCCCCTGTAAAGCTCTTTGCCAGTTACCTCGCAAGACATTGGTCAAAAGCAGGGCATCCGCATTGAAAAACATCAGCGACAGATAACCGCCAGGCCGGATTCTTGTTATCAACTGCTCCAGAGCAGCATAGGGTTGATACAGCCATTCCAGAACAGCATGACAAACCACCAGATCAAAATCCTGCTGATCAGCAGGCAAGCGGTCCGGCAATTCCTGAATACTTGCTGCCAGAGGCGTCACGCCAGCTCTGTGCAGCCGACGTGCTGCAAAGGTGCGCATTTCTTCAGAGGGTTCCGCCAGGAGTACTTCATGACCCTTGCGAGCCAACCAGGCACTGATCTGTCCCAAGCCACCCCCGGCATCCAACACTTGGAGCCTGGATGTCTCCACAGGCAGCTCTGCCAACATCCGATCGCGTATGACCTTCAGACGTAGACGCCCTTTAGCAGTGCCATAGATATTACGGGCGAATTTTTCGGCCAAACCATCAAAGGATTTATCTTGCTGCAGGCTGCTCATAGAATCCAGTTCACCGGATCGCCATCAACATCAAAGCGGGTAGGTAGTGAGAGGGTCCGGTCTGACCGAGATTTCTGCGTCAGACCGGGAAGGCGATTTACGCCCGGAATCAGCTCCAGGCGCAAGGATTTACACCAGGTTAGACCTTGAAAGGATCACGAAGAACGATGGTTTCTTCACGATCCGGGCCGGTGGAAATGATATCGATGGGCACACCAATCTGCTCTTCCAGGTAGCTGATATAGCTGCGTGCGTTGGCAGGCAGATCTTCCAGCTTTTTGACACCGACAGTGGATTCACTCCAACCGGGCAATTCCTTGTAGACAGGTGCAACTGCTGCAAAACCTTCTGCATCAACTGGGCTGGAGATTTCATTGCCATCCTTGTCCTTGTAAGCAATACAAACCTTGAGCCCATCCAGACCATCCAGAACATCCAGTTTGGTCAGGCAAACACCGGTAACCGAGTTGATTTGCACGGCATAGCGCAGGGCTACGGCATCAAACCAACCGCAGCGGCGGGCACGTCCGGTCGTAGTCCCAAACTCATGACCTTTTTCCGCCAGATGCTCGCCATCGGCATCAAAGAGTTCAGTGGGCATGGGGCCCGAGCCGACTCGAGTGGTGTAAGCCTTGGTAATACCCAGAATATAATCCAGGTAGAGAGGACCAAAGCCCGAACCTGTCGCCGTACCCCCAGCCGTGGTGTTGGAGCTGGTTACAAAGGGATAGGTACCATGGTCGATATCCAGTAGCGAACCCTGGGCCCCTTCAAACATGATATTGGCACCTTCCGCACGCAGCTTATGCAGATAGGCGGTAGTATCCGTGATCATGGGGCGTAGTTCCTCGGCGTAGGCCAGGCACTGCTCCATGATTTGTTGAAAGTCGACCGGCTCTTCCTTGAAGTAATTCTGGAGAACAAAGTTATGGTAGTTGAGGACTTCGCCCAGCTTGGCAGCGAAACGCTCACGGTGCAGAAGATCACCCAGGCGCAAACCGCGACGAGCCACCTTATCTTCATAGGCTGGACCGATACCCCGACCCGTAGTACCGATTTTTGCTTCACCGCGGGCTTTTTCGCGCGCCAGATCCAGACGCACGTGGTAGGGCAGAATCAAGGGACAGGCAGCAGACAGCTTGAGGCGATCACGTACGGGCACGCCTCGCTTTTCCAGCATCTGGATTTCCTTGATCAGGGCATCCGGTGCCAGAACCACACCATTACCGATTACGCAGGTAACCTTTTCCCGCAGAATACCGGAGGGAATCAGATGCAGGGCGGTTTTTTCACCATTCACCACTAGGGTATGACCGGCATTGTGCCCACCCTGAAAGCGAACGACCGCTTCGGTTTCTTCAGTCAGGAGGTCGACAACCTTGCCCTTGCCTTCATCACCCCACTGGGTACCCAGAACAACAACATTATTACCCATGTTCAGCTCTCTATAACTTGATTTAAACGACTTACTTAAGCCTTGACCAGCAGCCACTGTCCCTGCTGATATTCGATGCGTTGAGTCACTCTGGCAGGCAACTTGGCACCCTCCAGATCCAGGATAACTCTTTTACCCTGGGCGCGAAGCTGCTGCAGGAGTTCGCGTCCCTGGGCATCCCTTTGACAGCCGGACGGTGCCGCAATCAATTCTGGTGCGGCTGCTTCTTGAGTCAGACCGGCAAGAACCTTCAGATCGGTAGAAAAGCCTGTCGCTGGACGGGCTCGACCAAAAACACCGCCAATTTCATCATAGCGGCCACCCTTGGCCAAAGCCTGGCCCAACTGGGGCACATAGGCCGCAAAGACCAAACCGGTATGATAGTGGTAACCCCGCAATTCCGACAGATCCAAGTAAAGATTAACTTGAGGGTAGATGCTTTGCAGGGCCTGGGACAGCTCGCGCAATTCAGCCAAGGCTTGCTGGACACCTGCTGGTGCCGCCTGTAATTCGGTTGCCGCCCTTTCGAGGACTTCCACTCCGCCATTCAAGTGAGCCAGTTTTTTCAACCAGTCTACTTCCTGTCCTTCTTGCCCGGCAAAAAGAGCATCCAGTTCACCCAGGCGCTTGTGCTGCAGTAAATCAAAGAGTTTCTCTTCAGTTTCGGCATCCAGATCAACAGCTTCCAGCAGAGCACGATAGATACCCACATGCCCCAGGTCCAGACACAGATCCGTAGCACCGGCAGCCAGCAGGCTTTCCGTCATCAGGCAGAGAATTTCCAGATCACTCTGGGTACCGGCATGACCGAACAGCTCGGCACCCAACTGAATGGGCGAACGTGAACCCAGCAGATTTTCCGGACGCGTTCTCAGCACTTCGGTGGAATAGCAAAAGCGGGTGACACCCTCGGTACGCATGGAGTGAGCATCCATGCGCGCCACCTGAGGAGTTACATCAGCGCTGACGCCCATCATGCGACCACTCAACTGATCGGTCACCTTGAAGGTCTGGAGTTCCAGATCATGGCCAGCACCGGTCAGCAGAGATTCCAGAAATTCCACCTTGGGTGGCAGAACCAGCTCATAGCCCCAGGCATGAAACTGGTCCAGCAGACGCCGGCGCAGGCTTTCTATCTGGCGGGCCTGGGGCGGAAGAACCTCATCCATGCCATCGGGAAGTAGCCAATGATCTGCAAAACTCATCTAAGTCTCCAACCTACTCAAGATAATGGTATTTTTAACGCAAAAAAACCGAGGGACCAGCCCTCGGCTCAGGATAACAGGGGATAGATCAACGTTGCCCTTCGGGCGTCTCCAGGAAGCGGAAAAATTCGCTTTCGGGGCTGACTACCAGGATGTCATCCTTGTTGGCAAAAGCTGCACGATAGGCCTGCATGGAACGGACAAAGCTATAGAAGTCATCGTCTTCTCCAAAGGCATCGGCATAAATGCGGGCTGCTTCAGCATCCCCTTCACCACGCAGGATTTCGGCTTCACGCTGGGCGTTGGCCAGAATCACCTCGCGGTTACGGTCAGCTGCCGCGCGAATACGCTCGGCCTGTTCGTTACCCTCGGCGCGATACTCGCGAGCTTCACGCTGACGCTCGGTGCGCATCCGCTCGTAGACTGAGTTGGATACTTCCGTGGGCAGGTCAATCTGCTTAACCCGAATATCCATGATGGAAACACCCATCTCGTCAACCAGGGCGGTATTCAGTTCATCAATGGGCCGAGTCATCAACTCATCCCGCTGTTCACTGACAATTTCTGCCAGGGTGCGGCGACCGAATTCGTTACGCAGACTTTCATCCACACGCGGTGCAATCAGACGCTCTGCAGCCAGTTCCGAACCGGAGGTGGCTTCGTAGTAGCGGGTGACATCCACGATCCGCCACTTAACGAAGGAGTCCACAATCACACCCTTGCGATCCCCGGTTAGATAGCGCGAAGACTGGGCATCCAGGGTTTGTACCCGGGTATCAAACAAGCGCACGGTGTTATACACGGGAATTTTCCAGTGCAAACCCGGCTGAATATCGGTTTCTACCACTTCACCAAACTTCAGACGAATGGCTCGCTGGGTTTCATTAACCACATAGAGACTGCTGCTGGCGAGCAGGGCAACAACTGCAAGTAAGGCCAGCGCCACAAAAGAACGTGCGTGCATTAGCGACCCTCCCGACGAATACCATTGTTGCTACCCTGGCGCTCACGTACGCGCTCCAGGACTCGATCTGTCAACTGATCCAGCTCATAGTCATCCAGATTATTGGTGGACGAGGAAGATGAGGAGCTAGAACCTGATCCGGAAGCACGGTTACTGACCGCACTGCCACCGGCCAGACGATCCAGAGGCAGATACATCATGTTGTTACTGCCTTGTTCAGTATTAACCAGCACCTTGCTGGAATTACTCAGCACTTCCTGCATGGCTTCAATGTAGAGACGCTCACGCGTCACTTCAGGTGAACGCTGGTACTCGGTCAAGAGCGCAGAAAAACGCTGGGCTTCACCCTCTGCGCGTGCCACAACCGCTTCGCGGTAACCCTGGGCTTCTTCCAGAATACGGGCTGCTCGACCTTCCGCTTCAGGAATCACCGAGTTTTCATAGGAGCGTGCCTGGTTGATGGTTCTCTCGCGGTCTTCACGAGCACGAATAACATCATCAAAGGCTGACTGAACTTCATCCGGTGCCGAGGTGTTCTCGATGTTGACGGTTTGCAGACGCAAGCCAACGCCATAGGTATCCAGATAACGCTGCAGACGATCAAAAACGCCCTGGGCCAGGATTTCACGACCCTCGGTCAGGATTGCGATCAGATTGGTCGTCCCCACTTCGTGACGCAGGGAAGAATCCAATGCAAATTCCAGACTGCGTTCAGGTGAACGCACATTGATCAGGTAATCCTTGGGGTTCTGAACGATGTATTGAGCGGAAATCTCGACCTTTACGATATTTTCGTCTTTGGTCAGCATACTGGTCGTCTGGCTCAGCGAACGAATACGCGTAACATTGACGTTGGTGACCGAATCAATAATCGGCGGATTCCAGTGCAGACCCGGGGTAACCGTTTCATGGTATTTACCCAGACGCAGTACGACGCCCCTTTCCGATTGGTCGACCAGGTAGAAGCCACTGGCTACCCAAATGGCCAGAACCAGAACACCGACCAGAGCCGTCAGGCCAAAACCGCCGAATTTACCGGGCGTACGTCCAGAGCCACCACCTTTGTTGCCCTTGCCACCAAAGAGGCCACCCAGCTTGTCCTGCATTTTCTTCAGGGCTTCATCCAGATCAGGAGGCCCCTGATCCTTGCCGGGACCGCCGCCGGGTTTGCGACCGCCACCACTCCAGGGATCGTGTTGATTGCCACCACCGGGCTCATTCCACGCCATAGTTTTCTGTCTCCACTTAAGGAAAGTGTTTAATTTTGCGCAATGCTACCTGAAAAACGTGATCAGGTCATGGTTTTGTCAGCCATTTCAGGTCTTCTGATTGCAGCTTCAGGCCTGCTAGTAGCTGATTAAAATCCTTTTGCGGCAAGCGTATTTCCAGCTGGCAATAACCCTGGTCATCGTAATCTTCCTTGACCACGGCGCCCAGATCAAACAGCTTGCCACGCAACCGCGTATCCGCAGGCGCCAGCTCCAGAACACCTTTGACCAATCGCGGCAAGAGGCGTTCATTGATGGCTTGCAACAAAAGGTCCAGGCCTTCGCCTGTTTGTGCCGATAGCCAGACTCTTTCTGGCAGACCTTCATCATCCCGATCAATTCGTGGCTGCTGTTCAAGCAGATCAATCTTGTTAAACACCAGCAGCGCAGGTACGTCTCCAGCGTTGATCTCATCCAGGACTTCGTTGACCTGGTAAAGATTGTCTTCCCGCTCTTCACTGGCTGCATCGACAACGTGCAACAGCAGGGTCGCTTCTGAAGCTTCCTGAAGTGTAGCCTGAAAAGCCTCAACCAGCTTGTGTGGAAGATGACGAATAAATCCCACGGTATCAGCCAGGATCACCGGCCCCAGATCACCAACCTCAAGGCGTCTCAGGGTAGGGTCCAGCGTAGCAAATAGCTGGTCAGCGGCATAAACGCCGGAACGGGTCAGGTTGTTGAACAGGGTGGATTTCCCCGCGTTGGTGTAGCCCACCAAGGACACAGCGGGTATTTCTGCCTGAACGCGAGCCCGGCGGCTGTTTTGCCGCTGCACGCGGACCTTTTGCAGCCGCTTGTTGATGGCACTGATACGGGTTCTAAGGAGTCGCCGGTCGGTTTCCAGCTGGGTTTCACCCGGACCTCGCAACCCGATCCCGCCTTTTTGGCGTTCCAGGTGGGTCCAGCCACGTACCAGGCGCGTACTCATGAACTCCAGTTGAGCCAGTTCAACCTGAAGCTTGCCTTCATAGGTTCTGGCTCGCTGGGCAAAGATATCCAGGATGAGTCCGGTACGATCAAGAACACGACATTGCAGTTCCCGTTCCAGATTGCGTTCCTGGGAAGGTTTAAGACTGTGGTTGAAAAGCACCAGATCAGCCTCGTTATCCTTGACGGCCTGACGGACTTCTTCCAGTTTGCCCTGGCCAATAAATAAGCGGGGGGAGGGTTGGTTACGCCGCCCCTGGATCAGGGCTACGGCTTCACCACCGGCAGAACGAACCAGCTCCTGAAATTCCTGGGAATCTTCACGATCCGCCTCATCCTGCATGTCCAAATGGACAAGGACGGCACGATCACCGCCCCTTTCACGTTCAAAAAACAATCAATAACTCCTAGCCTTCAAGGTCATGCAAAGCTCAGGACTCATCTTCTTCGTCTTGAGCGGGCAGGCGAACACTGCGGGTTGGCACCACCGTGGAAATTGCATGCTTGTAGACCATCTGGCTGACAGTGTTGCGCAGCAGAATCACGAACTGGTCAAAGGACTCGATCTGCCCTTGCAGCTTGATTCCATTAACCAAAAAAATGGAAACGGGAATACGCTCTTTGCGCAGTAGATTCAAATAAGGATCTTGTAGTGTTTGCCCTTTAGACATGGCATGTCTCCCTTTGACATTAGAATTTTATCTTAGTGTAATTTTATTCATGAAGCCGCTGAGCAACCCTCAGGGCACTGACTGAAGCAGTGCATCGGTTAATCAGTGGTTCTTAAGCACTAGGCTTAACTGCTCTTGATAAACATGAACAATTATAACCAGCTTATCCAGCCTCTGTCTGACATTTATGTTGCCGAACGACAAAATTTGTCAGCCAGCTTCAGTGTCTGACTGGTCACTTCAAGGTCTTCAGCCACCAGCCACTCCAGGTTCTCCCAGGAGCGCATCCAGGTCAGTTGCCGCTTGGCCAGCTGCCGAGTTGCCACAACCCCCTTTTCGAACATCTCCTGCTCATTGAGTTCACCATCCAGATACTGGCCAACTTGACGGTAGCCGACTGAACGCATTGAAGGCAGGCCGGAATGCAAATCAGGGCGAGCTTTCAGGGCCTCTACCTCGGCTACAAAACCTGCCTCAAGCATTTTGGCAAAGCGCTGTTCAATGCGCTGATGCAAGAGTTTTCTGTCGGCTGGTGCCAGACCCAGTTGCAGGGTTCTCCAGGGAAAGGGACGCTGATCGGCTTGCTGTTCCTGCCACAGCTGGGTGCGGGTTTTGCCGGTAATTTCCCATAACTCCAGAGCTCTCAGGGTTCGCTGGGGATCAGTCGGAGCAATGCGAGCAGCAGAAGCCGGATCCAGCTCTGCCAACCGCTGATGCAGGGCAGGACAACCCTTTTTCTGCAATTCCTCTTCCAGGCGCTGGCGAATTCCGGGATCGGCAGACGGCAGATTCGAGTCGCCAGCCAGCAGGCGCTGAAAATAAAGAGAAGTTCCACCGACCAGTAGAGGAATACGTCCGGCTGCGGTGATCTCTTCCATGGCAGCCAGGGCATCACGACGAAAATCCCCGGCTGAATAGCTGTCAGCCGGATCGCGTATATCGATCAAACGATGAGGAGCCCTAGCCAGGGTTTCGGCATCCGGCTTGGCGGTGCCGATATCCATCCCCCGATACACCAACGCTGAATCCACACTGATAATTTCGCAGGGCAAGTCTTCTACCAGGCGTACGGCCAGATCGGTTTTACCCGAAGCAGTCGGTCCCAAAAGGAAGATGGCGCCAGGGCGTGTCTCTGTATTCCTGCTCATGCTTCAACGCCCCCTTAAAAACATACGATCCAAATCACCCAGAGTCAGCTGAAACCAGGTGGGTCGACCATGATTACACTGGTCACTGCGCTCGGTGGCTTCCATATCCCGAAGAAGGGCATTCATTTCCGCCAGTTTCAACTGACGCCCGGCCCTGACCGAACCATGACAGGCAATCGTGGCCAGGACTTCATTAATCGACGCTTCCAGGCTGCGGGCACTGCCATAACGCTGCAACTCCTGCAGCAGGCTGGTTACCAGATCCGGCCCCGAAGCTCCCTGAAGAAGCACTGGCAAGGCTCTGATCACCAGCTCGCAAGGGCCCAGGGGTTCCAGCTCCACGCCCAAATCCTGAAGCAAAGCATTTTGCTGGCCCGCCACCTCCACCAACTCTTCATCCAGGGTCAGGGTTTCCGGTACCAGCAGCGGTTGGCTGGTTAAAGGGCGCTGCAACCAAGCTTTTTTCAGGCCTTCGTAGGTAATACGTTCATGAGCGGCATGCATATCCACAACCACCAGTCCCTGAGCATTTTCAGACAGGATGTAGATACCCTGAAACTGGGCCAAGGCATAGCCCAGAGGTGGCAGTTCGCCTTCATTGCGGTTTTCATGAGTAGACGGGGAGGCAGCCGGTTGGCTCTGCGCCAACTTTTCGTAAAAAGCCAGCGTATCCGCCACGCCAGCGCCTGAAGCCTGACTGCTGGCCGGAGAGCGCCAGTCCAAGCGCTCCTGCTCACGCGGGGAGGAAACCGGTAGCGGAGGCATTTCCTGTTGAGGAATTTGTGCTGCTGCAGCTGGCTTTCCAGGCGGCTGGGCGGAAGCTGACTGGGGCGTGGCAACCGGCTCCTGCTCGGCCCCCAAAAGGGCCGCACCCAGGCGCTTGTGCAGGGAGGAAAAAATAAAATCATGCACCCAGCGACCATCCCGAAAACGCACCTCGTGCTTGGTCGGATGCACATTGACATCCACGATGGTCGGATCAACCTCCAGCCAGAGCACAAACACCGGATGCCGCCCGGAATAGAGCACATCCTGATAAGCCTGACGGATGGCATGAGCAACCAGCTTGTCACGGACGACGCGACCATTGACAAAAAAGTACTGGCGATCCGCCTGGGCCCGAGCATAAACCGGCAAACCCACCCAACCGGTCAGACTGATACCTGAAGCGACCGCATCGACCTGCAGGGATTGCCCAAGAAAGTCCTTGCTTAATAGCTGGCTGATACGCCGGGCCAGATGTCGCTCATCTGCCTCTGCGGTCACGGCTGGCAGCTGATGCAGCACCTTACCCTGATGCTTGAGAGAAAAACTGACATCCTGGCGTGACAGGGCGATCCGCCGGAAGACTTCTTCCAGGTGAGCAAATTCGGTTCGCTGGGTACGCAGAAATTTTCGCCTTGCCGGGGTATTGAAGAAAAGATCCCGAACCACGAGGCTGGTTCCCTGGGGGTGCGGTGCCGGGGTGACCCTTGGTTGCATTTCCCGACCTTCGGCTACCACGCGCCAGCCCTTGCCACTGGCATCGGTGCTGGTAATCAGTTCCAATCGAGAGACAGAACTGATGGATGCCAGAGCTTCTCCACGAAAACCCAGAGTAGCCACTCCTTCCAGATCATCCAGGGTTGCTATCTTACTGGTCGCATGGCGTGCCAGTGCCAACGGCAAATCCTGTTGGTCGATACCGCGTCCGTTATCCTTGACGCGCAGCAGGCGAACGCCGCCTTCTTCCACTTCCACATCGATCTGGGTGGCTCCGGCATCCAGGGCATTTTCCAGCAATTCCTTGAGAACCGACGCCGGGCGTTCAACCACCTCCCCGGCAGCAATCTGGTTGGCCAGACGTGGCGTTAAAACCTGAATCGGTCGAGCTTGTTGCATCATGAAGAAGGAATCCGTAGCGTTTGCCCCACGCGGATGGTATCCCCGGAAAGGTTGTTCAATTCACGCAGCTCGCTGATGTCCACGCCCTGACTGCGGGCGATTTCTGAAAGGGTGTCGCCATTGCGAATGGTATAACGACTCAGGGAAGCCTCGGAATTGCCCGCCAAAACCGAATTATGTGGTGGGTTTTCAAGAAAATATTCCCTGACCGCTGCAGCGATCTGCTGGCCCAGGCGTTGCTGAAAAGCCGGATCCTGCAGACGTCTTTCTTCTTGAGGATTGGATATAAAACCAGCCTCGATCAGCATGGAGGGCAAATCCGGTGATTTGAGCACCACGAAACCAGCCTGCTCCACACTGCGACGGTGCAAGCGGTTGACTCGCCCCATATTGGTCAGTACCCGCGAACCGGCTTTCATGCTTTCCGACAGGGTTGCCGTCATGGATAGATCCACCAGCACCCCGGCCAGGGTTTCATCCTTGTCTCCCAGGGTCAGCACCCCCTCAACACCACCAATCAGATCGGCACGGTTCTCACTGTCTGCCAACCAGCGGGCAGACTCGGAACTGGCACCCCGCTGGGAAAGCACATAAACCGAGGTCCCCTGGGGTTCAGGAGAACGATAGGCATCGGCATGGATGGATAGAAAAAGATCCGCTCTGGCTCGGCGTGCCAGCTCCACACGCTGACGCAGACCAATATAGTAGTCTCCCGTGCGAGTCAGTATGGCTTCGAAGGCAGGATCTTCATTGATAATATCGGCCAGTCGACGCGACAACTCCCAAACCACATCCTTTTCCAGGGTGCCGCTGGGGCCAATAGCACCCGGATCTTCGCCGCCGTGCCCCGGGTCGATGGCAATCACGACCTGGCGCTGTTCACGGGGCAGGGTTTCTCGGGGCGGCGCTTCATCGATGCGACTTTCACCCGGCAGCACCAGATCCACCACCAGACGGTCGCCATACTGTTCGTTGGGCCGCAGCAGAAAACTGCGGGGCTGAATGGATCTTTCCAAATCCAGAACCACGCGCAGATCATCCCCATTTCTGACCGCATGACGAATTCGCCGGATGGGCGTGTTATCCAGATTGGCCTGGGTAAAGCGAGTAGCCAGGCGAACATCACTGATATCGATGACCAATCGGTGGGGGTTTTCCAGGCTGAAAACCCGGTGGCTGGCTGGCCCCGAAAGATCAAAAACCAGGCGCACATGGTCAGGTGCGGGCCAGATACGCAGCCCCTCGATACTTGAGGCCAGGGCTCCATTACTGGCCAGCATTCCCAGCAGCAAAAGGGCAAAAAGGCGGTAGCTAAAAGACTTGATCATGCACTAGGAACCAGTTACGAGACAATTAAATGTTATGCAGGGTTGGACGCCGGTCCGAGCAGTTGCAGGGCAGCCTCACCGACCGCTGTTCCTGCCTCGATGCTGGCTTCCCGACCCTCGTCTTCGGCCAGGGCGAAGGTAACCACAAGATCGGCTTCGGGCAGAAAGCCCTGCCCCTTTTCGGGCCATTCGATCAGGCACAGAGCCCCTTCTTCAAAGTAATCGCGGATACCGATCATTTCCAGCTCTTCAGGGTCGCTGAGGCGATAGAGATCAAAATGATACACACTCTGGTCATCCAGCACATAGGGCTCCACCAGGGTGTAGGTCGGGCTCTTGACTGCGCCCTGATGACCCAGAGCGCGAATAAACCCTCGGGTAAACGTGGTTTTTCCGGCCCCCAGATCACCTTCCAGGAAGATGACGCCCTGATCCAACACTTTGGCCAGGCGAGCTCCCAGAGCCATTTGTTCATTTTCATCAGCAAGATAGAATCGGGCTTGCATAGCGTTCACCTGTAAACCGTGCATTATAAAACTTTTACTGAAAGAAAGATAAGTCTGCAACCCGTATCAGTTCACACCCTCACGCAAAAAGGGTAGAAGATCGCTGGGTAGCAAACCACGGGGCTGATCACCAGCAGCCTTATCCCCCGCCTGGGCATGAATCCGCATACCCAGTGCAGCTGCCTGGGAAGCATGCAAACCCTGCGCCAGAAGCGCGGCGATACAACCACTCAGCAGATCGCCCATGCCTGCCACACCCATGCCAGCATTGCCAAAAGGGCAGATAAGCGGCAAGTAGCTTTCCCCAGTTATTTCATCCGGTCGCTGGCAACAGGAGCCAGCCCCCTTGAGCAGACTGACAGCTCCGGTCTGCAAGGCCAACAAACGGACAGCCTGCAAGCGGTTTTTTTGGATTTCTGCTCCCGACCATCCCAGCAGTCGGGCTGCCTCTCCAGGATGCGGGGTAATAACCCAGTTGTCCGTGGCCAGCTGAGCAGAAGGTTTAACCCCCGCTGCACAAAGATTCAAGGCATCGGCATCGACCAGACAGGGACCGGAAAATAGCCAACTGGTTTCCCAAAGGTGTTGAGCCACTGCGCCCTGTCCCAAACCCGGACCAATCAGTAGGGCATCGGCCCAGCGAAAGTTCTCTTCCAACTGCTCTGTCAGGGCCTCGGGGTCCTGCTGCCAGGCTTCCACCAGAAGTTCCGGCTGGCTGACAAGAACCGGCATAACATTATCCGCAGCAGTCAGCAGTTTGACCATCCCTGCCCCGCTTCGTAAAGCAGCTTGAGCGGCCAATAGGGCAGCTCCTCCCATGCCAGTCTGACCAGCCACAATCAACAAGCGCCCGTGACTGACCTTATGACCATCGGCCTGGCGGGGCTTCAGCAGCTTCTGTCCCTCTTCCCGTGCCTGCAGCCAAGCCAGGGGTTCCTCTTCGATCTGCTCCTGGGTAATACTCAAATCCGCCCAGAAAACCCGACCAGCAAATGCTGGTCCCTGTCCGGTAAACAAACCCGGCTTGAGAACAATAAAGGTCAGGGTCAGTTGAGCTTTTACCGCACAACCGGCCACGGCCCCCTCATCCACCAGCAGTCCCGAGGGGGTATCCAGCGCAAGAATGGGTGTTGATGAAGCATTCAGAATCTCAATCCATTCCTTGATGCGTCCACGCACCTCCCCCTGCAGACCTATCCCCAAGAGGGCATCCACCAGCACTTCATCTTGATCCAGCAGCTCCGGCTCACCAGCCTCCGGCTGCAGACCTGCAGCCTGAACAGCTGCCCAGGCCTCGGCAGCTTCACCGATATAAGCACTCGGATCACCTGTAATCCAGAGACGCACTGTTTTACCCGCCTCTTGGGCCAACAGCGCCAGCAGGAGGCCATCGCCCCCGTTGTTGCCACCACCGCAAAAAACACTGATACGTTCTGCCTTTGGCCAACGCTGACGCAGGAGTTGCCAAGCCGCCTTGGCCGCTCTTTGCATGAGTTCAAAACCTGGGGTTCCTGCTGCTATCACCTGCTGGTCAATAGCAGCAGCCGAAGCCGCTGAGTAGAGTGGCCAGGCTGCCGAAGGATCAGCAGGTGATTGGCGACGAGGGTCGATCAGCATGCTTTTTTCTCCCGTGAAGACAAGGTCAAATCTTTCTGCTAACCTTGCGCGCTTTTTTCAGTCGAGGCAAAACCTCATGAATGCAGTCGTTGTTGCTATCTTAGTCATGGTCACCCTGAGTCTGGCAAGGGTTTCCGTGGTCTTCTCCCTGATTATTGCGGCCCTGGTGGGCGGCCCTCTAGCCGGGATGCCCCTGGAAGAAATTCTCGCCGCCTTTAATGATGGCCTCGGCCAGGGTGCCGGAATCGCCCTGTCTTATGCTGCCCTGGGTGCTTTTGCCGTGGCCCTGGCTCGTTCGGGAATTACCGATCGCCTGGCAGGCTTTATTCTCCAGCGCCTGCATGACCAGGCCAAAATCAGCAACCAGTGGCTGAGCAGCCTTCTTCTCGGGGCATTACTGCTGATGGCGATCAGTTCCCAGAACCTGATTCCGGTTCATATCGCCTTTATTCCCATCCTGGTACCCCCGCTACTGGCTGTAATGAATCGCCTTAACCTGGATCGCCGTGCCGTAGCCTGTGTGATCACCTTTGGTATCACTGCTCCCTACATGCTTCTGCCCGTCGGTTTTGGCGCCATCTTCCTGAATGACATCCTTTTGACCAACCTGAATACTGCCGGGGCCGCTGAAGGCGTTGTTTTCTCGGCAGAGCGCATCCCCCAGGCCATGCTGCTGCCGATTCTGGGTATGGCGCTAGGCTTGATCGTTGCGGTATTTTTCAGCTACCGCAAGAAACGCCACTATGCTTCCCTACCCATTGGTGACCAGCAGCCAGTCAGGGAAACACCACTAAAACCCTGGCAATGGCTGATCATTCTGGCCTCTATCCTGACTGCCCTGGGGGTTCAACTGGGTTTTAATTCCATGGTCCTGGGCGGTCTGGCCGGTTTTGCTCTCTTATCCCTGAGCGGCGTGTTCCGCTGGCGCGAGCAGGACGATATTTTCACCGAAGGCATGCGCATGATGGCCCTGGTCGGCTTTATCATGATCACGGCGTCAGGCTTTGCTGGCGTCATGCAGGCCACCGGTGCCATTCCTGAACTGGTGGAAACCTCGGTAGAGGTTATTGGTGACAACAAGGGCATGGCCGCACTAATCATGCTGCTGGTGGGCCTGTTCATTACGCTGGGTATCGGCTCTTCCTTTTCCACCATTCCCATTATTGCAGCTCTTTATGTACCCCTGGCGCTAAGCTTTGGTTTCTCGCCCCTGGCAACCATTGCCCTGGTAGGCACAGCTGCGGCTCTGGGGGATGCCGGTTCCCCGGCTTCCGATTCCACCCTGGGTCCGACCTCCGGCCTGAATGCCGATGGCCAGCATGACCACATCTGGGATTCCGTCGTCCCCACCTTCGTACACTATAATCTGCCGCTGATTGCCTTTGGCTGGCTGGCGGCCATGCTTCTCTAGCCTACAATCAGGCACTGAGTTTATGGGTCAGCTCATTATCACAGGGCTGATCCTGATCCAGCTGTTGCAGGTTAGCCAGGGTAATCTCGGCAATCTGGGTCAGGGCTTCACGGGTAAAAAAGCCCTGGTGGCCGGTCACCAAAACATTGGGGAAAGTCATCAGCCGCGCGAGCAGGTCGTCGGAGAGAATTTCATCCGAGCGATCATGGAAAAAGACATCCCCTTCCTGCTCATAGACATCCAGCGCCAGGTATCCCAATTGGCCGGATTTAAGGGCATGAACTGCTGCGGCTGTATCTATCAGGGCACCACGACTGGTATTAACCAGCATGACTCCCGGCTTCATCTGATCCAGCGCCTGCTGATCGATCAAGTGATGGTTTTCCGGTGTCAGGGGGCAATGCAGACTTATAATATCGCTTTCGGCGTAGAGCTCTTCCAGAGAAACATAAGTGCCGCCCAGGGCCAGAAACGCCTGATTGGCAAAGGGATCATGAGCCAGCAACTCACAGCCAAAGCCCTTGAGAATGCGGGCGACACTCAACCCGATCTGACCGGTGCCCACCAGACCCACCTTGCGCCCGTGCAGGTTAAACCCTAGCAGACCGTTGAGTTGGAAATTGTTTTCCCTCACCCGGTTAAAAGCTCGATGCGTCTGGCGATTGAGCGTAAGAATCAGAGCCAGGGTATGCTCGGCTACTGCTTCAGGGGAGTAGGCAGGCACTCGAACCACAGCCAATCCCAGGGATCGAGCCGCCTCCAGATCCACCTGGTTAAAACCGGCACAGCGTAACGCCAGAAAACGAATGCCCAGACGCTCAAGGGCCTGCAAACAATCTGCATCCAGCGTATCATTAACAAAAACACAGACACCATCAGCACCCTCGGCCAAACGCGCCGTGGAAGCATCCAGAGCGGCCTCCTGATAGACAAGCTCAAAACCATACTGCTGGTTGGCCTGGTCAAAAAACTGCTGATCATATTTCTGCGCACTGAAAAAACAAATTCGCATAACCGGCATCCCGACTGATTTGAAAACCTGATGATACCACTGGATTCACAACAACAAGCCTGCCTTGCCGATCTGGCTCAGCAAATCAAAGACCTGGCAAAGGATTATGGTTTTGCGGCGACAGGTATCAGCAGCGTCGATCTGGGCGAACATCCGGCCTATCTCAAGAAATGGCTGGATGCTGGCTATGAAGGCGAAATGCAATGGATGCACCGGCATCTGGATAAACGCTGTGATCCGGCCGAACTGGAACCCGGCACCCTGGCCGTGGTGACCCTACGCATGGATTACCTGCCCCCGGAAACCGAAACAGTCAAAATCCTGGGCAAACCTGAAAAAGCCTACATCAGCCGCTATGCCGTGGGTCGTGACTACCACAAACTGGTGCGCAAGCGCTTGGCCCAGCTGGCCAAAGCTCTCAACCAGCGACTGGATGCACTACCGGAATTACGCGAGGCTTTTCCTGAACTCAAGAGCCGGGCTTTTACCGATTCCGCCCCGGTACTGGAAAGAGCCCTGGCGCAGCAAGGCGGCCTGGGCTGGATTGGCAAGAACTGCATGCTGATCACCCCCAAGGCGGGTAGTTGGTTTTTTCTGGGCGAGCTTTACCTGAATTTGCCTTTACCGCCTGATCCTGCCTTTGGCCGGGATCACTGCGGCCAGTGTTCAGCCTGCCATAGCGCCTGCCCCACGGATGCTTTTGTCGCCGATGGAGTGCTGGATGCCACCCGCTGCATCAGCTATCTGACCATCGAACTCAAGGGCAGCATCCCCGAAGAGCTGCGCCCCCTGATGGGCAATCGCATTTTTGGCTGTGATGATTGCCAACTGGTCTGCCCCTGGAACCGTTTTGCCAAGCCTACCGCAGAAAAGGATTTTCATCCGCGCCACCAGCTGGACAGCGCCGATCTGGTCGATCTCTTTGCCTGGGATGAAACTACTTTTTTGAAAAATACCGAGGGCTCGACCATTCGGCGTACGGGTTATATCAGCTGGTTGCGCAACCTGGCGGTGGCTCTCGGCAACGCCCCCGGTAGCACTGAGGTAATCCAGGCCCTGCAAGCCAGGGCTGACCATCCTGAAGCCCTGGTCAGAGAACATGTCAGCTGGGCATTAAAGCAGCACCGCCTTTAGCTTCCAGCAGCTCGATTACCTGGCTTTCTTCCTCCAGACGTTTGCACTGATCAAAAGCCTTGCGGGCCAGGTCTCCCCAACGCGGAACCAGCATCAACAGCCACTGTTTGATGCGCATGACCCTGACCCTTTCGCTATACTGGCTGCCTCCTGACTGCATCCAGGTCAACATCAACCCCAGCAGATCACTGAAGCGGGTTTCCGCAAACGCCTGTCCGGCTGCATAAGCCTTGATTCGCGCCGCCAACCAGGGGTCCGCCATGGCAGTTCTGCCCAGCATCACCTGGTTCACACCCGAAGCCTGGCAGCATTTCTGGTAATCCTCCAGAGTCCAGATATCACCATTGGCGAATAAAGGCAGGCTAACTGCCTGTGCAATTCGGCCTATCTCGGCCCAATGGGCCGGTGGCTTGTAGCCCTGCACCTTGGTACGGGCATGAATCACCAACTGGGTGGCTCCGGCAGCTTCTATGGCCTGAGCGTTTTCCACGGCCAGCGAAGTATCTTCAAACCCCAAGCGCATCTTGGCCGTAACCGGAAGCTGCAGGGGCTTCAAGGCTTCCACCACCGCCCGGGTTACGGCGCCCACCTGTTCGGGTTTGCGTAAAAGACTGGCACCCCCACCATGACGGTTAACGATCTTGGCAGGACAACCAAAATTAAGATCCACCACCTGGGCACCCGCCTTGGCAGCCACCCGGGCATTAATTGCCATGGATTCAGGATCACTACCCAACAATTGCAGGTGGACAGGCACACCGGAAGGCGTTACCGCACCCTGGCGCAGCTCCGGTGAGCAGCGATGAAAAACCTTGAGGGGCAGGCGCTCATGAGAGACACGGACAAATTCGGTCACGCAAAAATCCCAGCCACCTTGCGCCGTGATCAACTCACGAACCGTGGCTTCCAACACTCCTTCCATGGGTGCCAGGGCGACCTGGGGATTGATTTCAGTCAGGGATGGAGTCACTCGTTGGCTCACTGGTTAAAAAAAGCTGCATTTACTGGGAAACCGCCATTTTACCTCAGAGCTTGCCAAAACTGATGACTGGCAAGTCGTTTTTTATCGCCAAGCCCGAAGGGGCCAGCAAACTCCCAGCGTTAATCTGTAATCCTGAGACATTTTGTCAAGTTGGTAGTGATTCTTGTAGTTGCTACAAAAATAAAACTGGTGCAAGGTTAAACAGATCACACTTTTAACAGGCAGCAATCTTCGCATTTTGCCGAACTTAAGCCAGTTTCGGCTTGCTTAGACCTAAAATGAGGAACTGCAATGCAAGAACCTGATTTGATTACGGAAGGCCTCAACCTTCTGATTCTGGGGATGGGTTTTGTCTTTGTCTTTCTGACACTGCTGGTGGTGGCCACCACCCTGATGTCCAAGTCAATCAACCACTTTTTTCCGGAAGCAGAAGAACCTGCTCCAGCCAAAGCAGGTAAGGCCGCAGCCTTGCCAACAGAGCAGAACTCTGAAGTTATCGCGGCCATCTCTGCCGCTATTCACCTGCACCGTCATCGAAATAAAAATTAACCGCCACCACCCGTGGCATGACCGCTTTCAATTGCTAAACAGGTAATTAACGATGAATGCACCCAAGAAAAAACTCGGCATAACCGATGTCGTTCTCCGTGATGCCCACCAATCCCTGCTGGCGACCCGCATGCGTATTGACGACATGCTGCCTATTGCAGAAAAACTCGACCAGGTTGGTTTCTGGTCTCTGGAAAGCTGGGGCGGAGCGACTTTTGACTCCTGTATCCGTTACCTGGGTGAAGACCCCTGGGATCGCATTCGTGAACTGAAAAAGGCCATGCCCAACACCCCTCAGCAGATGCTGCTGCGTGGTCAGAATCTGCTGGGTTACCGCCACTATGCTGATGATGTGGTCGACAAATTTGTCGAGCGCGCGGCCACCAACGGTGTTGATGTCTTCCGTGTGTTTGACGCCATGAACGATCCTCGCAATCTGGAAACCGCCCTGAAAGCCGTCAAGCAACAAGGCAAGCATGCCCAGGGTACTATTTCCTACACGATCTCTCCGGTTCACACCATGCAGATGTGGCTGGATCTGGCCAAGAAAATCGAAGACATGGGCGCTGACTCCCTGGCCATCAAAGACATGGCCGGTCTGCTTAACCCCTATGTAGCCTATGAACTGGTTTCCAAGCTGAAAGCAAGCCTCAGCATCCCCATTCATATGCAGTGTCACGCCACCACCGGCCTGTCCACCTCTGCTATCGTCAAGGCTGTGGAAGCAGGTATCGACAACGTTGATACGGCTATCTCCTCGATGTCCCAGACCTATGGTCACAGCCCCACCGAATCCGTGGTATCTATCTTCAAGGATACCGAATGGGATACCGGCCTGGATATCGAACTGCTGGAAGACATTGCTGCCTACTTCCGTGAAGTGCGGAAGAAATACGCTCAGTTTGAAGGTTCACTGCGCGGCGTTGATTCCCGCATTCTGGTGGCCCAGGTTCCAGGCGGCATGCTGACCAACATGGAAAGCCAGCTGAAAGAACAGGGTGCCGGCGACAAGCTGGATGATGTACTTGCCGAGATTCCCAAGGTTCGTGAAGACCTGGGCTACATCCCTCTGGTCACGCCTACCTCGCAAATTGTGGGTACCCAAGCGGTCATGAACGTCCTTATGGGCGAGCGTTACAAGTCTATCAGTAAAGAAGTTCAGAAAGTCCTCAAGGGCGAATACGGTGCTGCACCTTCCGAACTCAACAAGGAACTGCAGGATCGTGTACTGGAAGGCAAGGAACCCATTACCTGCCGTCCTGCTGACCTGATCGATGACGAAATGGACAAGCTGGAAAAAGAACTGGAAGCCAAAGCCAAGGATGAAGGTATTGAGCTGGCCAAGGGCGAAAACAAACTGGATGACGTCCTGACTTATGCACTCTTCCCGGAAATCGGCCTGAAATTCCTGCGTAACCGTGGTGATGCCTCAGCATTTGAACCCGTACCCACTCTGGAATCCGCCCAGGCAGCGACTGCACCAGCCAAGGCTGCTTCCGGTGATGAACCCGGTGTTTACACCGTCAAGGTCAATGGCAACAGCTATGTCGTCGAAGTGGCCGAGGGTGGTGACATCACCAGTGTTACCCCAACCGGCAGCGCACCGGCACCAGCGGCCCCTGCAGCACCTGCTGCCAGCAGTGGCGAAGCCATTACCGCACCTCTGGCTGGTAACATCTTCAAAATTCTGGTCAAACCCGGTGATGCAGTAGAAGCCAATCAGGTCGTCATCATCATGGAAGCGATGAAAATGGAAACCGAAATTCGTGCCAGCAGTGCCGGTACCGTCGGTAGTGTTGATGTACGTGAAGGGGATGCCGTACAGGTTGGTGACACCCTGCTCACCCTTTAATTGACGGATTCTCTAGCGGAGCTTTACCCATGGATAAAGTGTTATTGCTGTGGGAAGGTTCAGGTCTCTACAACCTGACCCTGCCCCAGTTCATCATGATTGCGATCTGCCTGGTGCTGCTGTATCTGGCAATTGCGAAGAAATTTGAGCCTTTGTTGTTGCTGCCGATCGGTTTCGGCGGCATCCTGGCCAACATTCCTGAAGCCGGGCTGGCCTTGTCGGCCCTGGATCAGGCTATCAGTGTTCTCAACCCTGAGACAGCGCGTCTCTTTGCCCAGGAACTGGGAATCACCCTGCAAAGCGCAGCGGAAGAAGAAAACCGCCTGGCCATCAAGGCTGCCGTAAAAGGCCTTGAAGACCCGGTTATCTACAAGAACCTGAAAGCTATTGCAGCAGCCCAAGGCTACACGGATGGCATGCTTTATACCTTCTACAAGGTGACTATCGCGTCTGGTGCTGCCCCGCTGATCATCTTTATGGGTGTGGGCGCCATGACTGACTTTGGCCCCCTGCTGGCCAACCCCAGAACCCTTTTCCTGGGTGCTGCAGCTCAGTTTGGTATCTTTGCAACGGTTCTCGGTGCGGTAGGCTTGTCTGCTCTGGGTGTGGTTGATTTCAACATCAACCAGGCAGCAGCCATCGGTATTATCGGTGGTGCGGATGGTCCCACAGCCATCTATGTATCCAGTATTCTGGCTCCTGAACTCCTGGGTGCCATTGCTGTAGCCGCCTATTCCTATATGGCACTGGTGCCTTTGATCCAGCCGCCCATTATGCGTGCCCTGACCTCCAAGGAAGAAAGATCCATCCAGATGAGTCAGCTGCGTCCGGTCAGCAAGAAGGAGAAGATCATCTTCCCGATTGCCGTTCTGGGTCTGGTTGTACTCTTCCTGCCTTCGGCAGCACCTCTGCTGGGCATGTTCTGTCTGGGTAACCTGATGCGTGAATCCGGTGTGGTGGAGCGTCTGTCGGATACTGCACAGAACGCTCTGATCAATACCGTGACCATCTTCCTGGGTCTGTCTGTTGGTTCCAAGCTGGTCGCGGATCTCTTCCTGACCGTGGAAACTCTGGGCATTCTGTCACTGGGTATTGTGGCCTTTGGTATCGGTACCGCTTGTGGTGTCTTGATGGCCAAGCTGATGAACCGCTTCAGCAAGATGCCCATCAACCCCTTGATCGGTTCTGCCGGTGTATCCGCCGTTCCTATGGCGGCGCGGGTATCCAATAAGGTCGGTCTGGAATCCAACCCCCAGAACTTCCTGCTCATGCACGCCATGGGACCCAACGTTGCCGGGGTTATTGGTTCTGCCGTTGCGGCAGGCATCATGATTATGTATCTGGGTTAACCTGAACTGATCAAGCCGCAAAAGAAAACCGGAGCCCTAGGGCTCCGGTTTTTTATTGGCTTCTCTTGATGGAAGCTTGAAGAAATTTACAGTCGGGAATCCCGTCAAGCGGCCATCTTCAGTGGCATCTGCTCAACATCGGCACAAAAGGCCTCTTCCCAAGCCTGTCTGGCTTGCAGCTCTGCGGCGAGAGCCAACAACATTTCTTCACTCATATTTCCCTCTGCCTGTTAGGCTTTGAAAATTGCTCAGGGCGTAATGCCCACACTAAAAGTAGTCCAATTAAGGCCGCGATGCCAGGCCAGTACGAAAAGATTTTTTTATCGAGATTTCAGATATTTAAGATAAAAATTATCTCGCAGTGCAGCAATGGACAAAAAACAGCGAAAAAGGCAGGATAGAAACCTCTGCTTGAGTCTATAATCAAGACCTCTGCTAAATAACCAAGGAGAAGGGTATGGTATTCCCCATTCACGAACAGGGGCTTCGAATCCACACCCCCAAAAATCAGCTGCTACAGCGACCTGCCATCCGCCAAACCCAAGCCACCTCGGCCAGTCGTCGCCTGGTGGATCACGATGGTGATAGGGAGCACGAACAGAACATCACCGACCAGACCTGGTTAAACCGACAGTTGACTGCAGGGGAAAAGCACGAAGAGGAAGCGGATCACCAACAGGAGGATGAAAGCCAACTGGTGACAGGGAAAAGAGCCGTCAACGCTTACAATCAGGTGGAACAAAGCCATACCCACCACGAACTGCATCTGCCTGCTAGTCGGGTGATGCGCTCTCCAGTCATCACCCTGGAGGCCAGCGCCAGCATTAACCAGGCCTGGGAAGTCCTGGCAGAGAATCAGATTCACCATTTAGTACTGGTTGATGATCAAGGCCAACTGGAAGGCATCGTCAATGATCGCGACCTGCTGGCCGAAGCAGCCGGCGTCGGCAGTTGGAGTCAGGAAGAGGAAGAAATTGACTTAACTAGCATCCAGGTTCGCCAACTGATCAAAGTTCCCCTGATTACGGCTCTGGAAAACACGGATGTCAGAGATATCGCGCGACTGATGCTCAAGCATCGGGTCAGAGCTGTTCCTGTCCTGGATCAGGAGGGTGAGCTCTTGGGTCTGGTCACTCGTTCGGATTTGATGCTGGGACTAGCCAACCAGAGAATCGAGCTGGATACCTGATCCAGCCTAGTGGCGGTTCAGCTTGAGCAGTTGATCCAGCTTGGACTGCATCCTTTCGTCTTCGGCGCGTTTTTTCTGTTCAGCTTCCTGCTGGCGACGGCGGCTATCCTTTTGCTTTTTCTGCTCTTCCCATTCCACTAGTTGGTTGCGAGCAAATTCTGCTTCCTCCTCAGTGACAAAGCCAGCGTTCTGGCCTTGCAAATCCAAACGCACTGCACCGGCTTTCAAACAACGCAGGTAACGCGGAAGCTTTACATAACCGGCCAAAGCCCGGCGAATTTTTTTCTGATCACCGCCTTCAGCTTCCTGCAGGTCTTCATGGATTCCGATTTTCAAAGGCTGAGGCTGGCCCGGCATGAACGCGCGCGGATAGCTTTTGATCCAGTGCTCCAGACGCTGCTGAGGGTTCAACTCTTCCAGTTCCGGGTAGCCTTCTTCAGGCGCAACCCCTGGCGGTGCCGTCTCCAATCCCAGGGTTTCACGAATCAGTACCATCAAGGCATCAGGGCGATGAAGGAGTTTGGCCGCTTCCGGATCCTTTAAACCAGCATCTACTTTTTCACGCAGGCGAGTCAGCTTGCCTTCCAATTCGGCAACCTGCTGTTCCAGATCCTGGTTTCTTTGCTGTAAACGATCAATTTCCTGATGGGCCAGATTCAGGGCCTGAACACCCTGATCGGCGTAACTGGTCAACTGATCAAAAAGATCATCCACTTTTTGCTCGAACGCCATTTTTGTTCTTCCTACGCATGCAGTCAGGTTTTTTTTAGCATTATTTACCGCCCATTGCCAGAAACCTGCTCGCTATTTCAGCGTCTGCGTTCCAGATACTTGATCTGGTAGCCATAACGATTACCTTCCTGGGCTGGGTAGGTATCACGACTGAGTTCCTGCCATTCGTCTTCTTTAACTTCCGGAAACCAGGTATCGCCTTCAGGTTCGGCTTCCACCTGGGTGAGGTAGAGGCGCGAAGCCAGAGGAAATGCCTGTTGATAGATCTGGCCGCCGCCCATCACCATAATCTCCGGAGAAGCGTCGATAATGGCTTGGCTGTCAGCCAGTTTCAGTGCTTCTTCCAGACTGGCCGCCACACGGATTCCCGGATGGGAAAATTCAGGATTGCGACTGATCACGATATTGGTTCGCCCGGGCAGAGGGCGGCCAATGGATTCAAAAGTTGCTCGCCCCATGACCAGTGGCTTGCCCAGGGTCGTGCGTTTGAAATGCTGAAGTTCTTCGGGTAGATACCAGGGCATGGCATTTTCATGCCCGATGACCCAGTTACGTGCAGCGGCAACAATAATGGCAACAGGGGTTTCCAGATTCAGGTTCATACAGCCACCGGTGCCTTGATATGTGGATGAAATTCATAGTCCTTGATGGCAATGTCATCAAAGGTGAAATCAAACAGATTTTTCACTTCGGGATTCAATTCCAGCCGGGGTGCAGGCAGAGGTTCACGACTTAACTGCAGGTCTGTCTGCTCCAGATGATTACTGTAGAGGTGCGCATCACCCAGAGTGTGAACAAACTCGCCCGCTTGCAGGCCGGTCACCTGGGCAATCATCTCGGTCAGCAAGGCATAGCTGGCAATATTAAAGGGCACGCCCAGAAAGATATCCGCCGATCGCTGATAAAGCTGGCAGGACAACTTGCCATCAGCAACATAAAACTGGAAAAGACAATGGCAGGGTGGGAGTGCCATTTCATCGACCAATGCTGGATTCCAGGCAGATACCAGCAGCCGCCGCGAATCGGGATTATTTTTGATCTGCTGCAAAAGCTTTTCGATCTGATCGACACTGCCACCACGCGGATCAGGCCAGGAGCGCCACTGATAGCCGTAAACCGGTCCCAAGTCGCCCTGTTCATCGGCCCACTCATCCCAGATGGAAACGCCGTTTTCCTTAAGGTAGGCGATATTGGTATCGCCTTTCAGGAACCAGAGAAGCTCATGGATGATAGAACGCAGATGCAGTTTTTTAGTGGTGACCAACGGGAAGCCTTTGCCCAGATCAAAGCGCATCTGGTAGCCAAACACGCTATAGGTTCCGGTTCCCGTCCGGTCTGACTTATAGACCCCGTTTTCCCGCACATGGCGCATTAAATCCAGATAGGCTTGCATATCTTCAGCTCGCTAAAAGTAAATCCTACTATTATGCCTGCTTATTCCTATAGGCCCAATAGATGAGTCCGCCCCCTACCAATATCATGGGTAGTGACAGGAGTTGCCCCATACTCAGTCCTGCAGTCAGCAAGCCAAGATGGGCGTCGGGTTCACGCGTAAATTCCACCAGAAAGCGCAAACTGCCGTAGCCCAGAAGGAAAAGGCCGGAAACACTACCTAGCGGCCGGGGCTGACGCGAAAAAATCCAAAGAAGGATAAACAGTAGCAGGCCTTCAAGCGCAAATTGATAAAGCTGGGAGGGATGCCGTGCCATATCGCCTGCACCCGGGAAAACCATGCCCCAGGGCACCTCGGTGGTTCGTCCCCAAAGTTCGCCATTAATAAAGTTACCCAGACGCCCCAGACCCAAGCCGATGGGTGTCAGGGGAGCCACGAAGTCACCCAATTCCAGCCAGTGCAAACGGTGGCGGCGGGCAAAGACAATCAGAGCCACGACTACACCGAGGAAGCCACCATGAAAGGCCATACCGCCTTCCCAGACGCGCAGCAACCAAAGCGGATCCGCCAGAACTCGGTCAAAATGATAGAAGAGGGCATAGCCCAGACGCCCCCCGAGCACGACCCCCAGCGCGGCATAGAACACCAGGTCTCCGATCTGTTCATGGGTCAAGCCCAGGCGCTTGGCTCTCTGGCGGGCCAGCCACCAGGCCAGACCTATCCCAACCAGATAGGTCAAACCATACCAGTGCACGGATACCGGCCCCAGGCTAAAAGCCACCGGGTCAATCTGTGGATACTCCAACAAGCCATCTCTCCTTATTGATCAGGCCAACAGAAATCTTGCACCGACTACCAGAAGCAGAAGGGCAAAGAGCCGCTTGAGCAGCTTTTCCGGTAAGTAATGAGCCAGTTTGGCCCCCAGACGGGCAAAGGGCACACTCATCAATACGATCCCCAGAAAAGCAGGCCAATAGACAAAGCCCCAAGCCCCTTCAGGCAACTGGGGATGTTCCCAGCCCGTCCAGAGATTACCCAGAGCACCAAAAACTGCAATGGGCAGCCCCAGGGAGGCGGAGGTTCCCACCGCCTTGCGCATGGCCGCCTTGCACCAGGTCAGAAAGGGCACTGTCAGGGTGCCGCCGCCTATCCCGAAAATGGCAGAAGCCCAGCCAATAACAGCACCTGCCAGGGTCATCAGAGGGGCCTTGACCTCAGCTTGACCTGGCCGGGGGTTAAGATTCAGCCCCATTTTGATGGCCACCAACAGCACAAAAATACCGATAATCTTTTGCAGCGCCAGACCCGAGAGCAGACTGGCCGTCCAGGCACCCAGAAGAGCACCCAAAAGAATGCCGGGGGCCATCAGACGAAACCAATGCCAGCTGACACCGCCTTTCTGGTGGTGCGACCAGGTCGAACTGATGGAAGTAGGAACAATGGTTGCCAGAGAAGTTCCCACCGCCAGATGCACCAGAATCTCAGCGGGAAAACCCAGGGCGGCAAAGGTTAAGACCAGGACGGGGACGATCACCAGCCCCCCGCCAATACCAAAGAGGCCAGCCAAAAGACCGGCACCCGCACCCAAGAGCAAATAAATCAGCAGCGTCAAAATCAAACCTCTTGTTGTTTCAACCAGAAATCCACCATCCGCCTGAGTTCATCCGGACGGTAGGGTTTGGCTAGATAGTCGTCCATACCCTGCTCTACAAAATATTCCCGATCACTTTCCAAGGCATTGGCCGTCAGTGCAATCAAGGGAATAGCAGCGTTTTTACCGGGCAACTGTCGCCAGCGCCGGCTGGCCTCCAGGCCATCCATTTCCGGCATGAAGATATCCATCAATACCAGGGCATAGCTCTTCTGCTGCCCCAACTCCAGTGCTTTGCGGCCGGTATTGGCAACATCCACAACAAAACCGGATTTTTCCAATACACTGGAAGCCAGCATGGAGTTGACCGGCCCATCATCCACCACAAGAATTCGAGGTCTAGATGGCTGCTTGACCGCGGCCTCCACCGGAATCTCCAGAGTGATCTCAAGGCCACCTTCCGGCCGCGACTGGATATCCATACGGCCTTTGAGTTCCTGAACCAGTTGGCGAACCAGCAAGGGACCCAGGGTAAAACCTCCGGCGGCTGGCTCATAGTTATTCCCCAGCGGTGTCGATGCCTGAAAGCGCTTGATCCTTTCCTGATCCGCCAGAGCTCCTCCTTTATCCAGCAGGGTCATTTTCAGGCTGCCGGAAACGGCAACCCAATCCAATTGCAGGGTCAGATCCCGGGCCGGTGCCTGCTGCAGACTCTGACGCAGCAGGTGGCGCACCAGGCGAGTCAGGCGGCGCCGGTCCGTATAAAACTGCGCCGGCAGTTTTTCGGAAAAGGTCACCTGCACCCCGCCTTCCTGGTTTATCTCCCCATCCAGGCTGGCCAGAACCTCATCCAGCCAGGGGTGTAAATCCAGTTTTTCTTTCTCTTCAGAAAGGTCTTCCTGTACCTGGGTATCTTCGGAAATATCCCGCAGATCATCCAGTAAACGCAGCAGAGACTGGATTTTCTCGCGACAACTGCGACTGCTATCCTGATTACGCACAGTCTGGGAGGCTTCCTGGAGCTCCAAGAGGAGACTCTTGGCCTCGCGAGCGACCACTTGAGAAAACTCCGCCTTCATTTTTGCCGCCTGCCGGGTTCGCTGGCGTTCACTCAGCAGCTGCTGCTGGGTCAGCTTGTAGGGCGTTAAATCCAGCAGCATTACCAAACCACTCTGGTCTTCCTGACGACTGACGCAGGTCCACCAATTTTTAACCTGTTGTTGATCGCTTTCCAGCTCCAGGTCTTTAACCCAGGAATCACCTGGCAGGCTGCTCAAGCCCAGAAGGGGAGCCAAAGGCCGCCCGCGTAACTCCTCTTCACTAGCACCTGCAAAGTGCTCAAAAGCAGTATTACAAGCTTGCAATTGATCCCGGGCATCAAAACGGGCCAGCAGCATGGGGCCGGGAAGAAGCTGGAAGAGATGGCCCGTTTCTACCGAAGCCCCCTCCTGTGTCAGTGAATTCTGGCTGTCAGGATCGTCCTCCTGCAGCAGTCGATGCCAGAGACGCTGGTCCCGGCGCCGGGAAAGAAAGATAAAGAAGCTGCTACCCAAGAGCAGACTGGAAGTGCCCAACCAGAACAACAGCTGGTAATCCTCCAGCAATTGCTGGCGGGCAGAAAAAATGGCATCGCGTGGCGCGACCAAAAGCAGTTTCCACCCGGTGGTTTCCAGGCTCGACCAGCTCAGCAGGATATCTTCATCTTGCAACTTGAGTTGCAAAAGCCCGGAGGCATCCTGGCGCAGAGGATCCAGTTCCGCACGTAAATCCTTGCGTAGAAGAAGGTTCAACTTGTCTTCATTAGCACTGGTTTCACGGTCGCGAAGACTGACTCCCCAGTGTTTTTCGCCTTCAACAGGATAGGCCAGCAGTTCGCCTTCACGGCCCATCAGCATGGCATAGCCTTTCCAGGGAATTTCCAGTTCCAGCATGCGGGAAACCAGACTATCCAGGGTTAGATCGACACCCACTACGGCCTGCAGCTGACCATCAATGACCACGGGAACAACCAGACTCAACGTCCAGCCCTGTCCGGCCGGATCAAAATAGGCATCAATCCAGACTGGCTCTCTACTGGGGTTATGCGTCAGGTCAGCCAGATAGAAAAAGGGGAAATCACGAACATCCAGATCCGGAGCAAACTGCTCTTGCACATCGACCCAGGGGTAGATAAGGGTTTCAGTCGTGGGAGTATTGAGATACACCTGGGTGATCAACTCATGACTGGCCTGGATATCCTTGAACAACGGAGAGAGACGCAAAAACTGCACCAGACGTTGAGCATCCTTCTCCAGGCTACGGTCCTGGCGGGCGGAAAAATAGAGGGCCGCTTCATCTTCATCGGCGGAGTAGAGGATTCCCTGTTCGCCCTTGTGGACCTGGGACAGCTCCCCCGCTTGAGGTGGGCGGTCATCCTGTAGCTTCAGAGCCACCTGATGGGCCAGTAGCTGCCCCAATTGCTCAATGGCCCTTAGCTCCTGTTCCAGCTGGTTGGCGAGAAGGCTGCCGACTTCCAGTACCTGAGCTTCTGCCTGGCGCTCGAAAAGATCCTGGCTGGTACGATTACTCAGGTTGATCAGGATCACCAGAACGACAAAGAGGATCGCGACCAACAGCCCCACGGGCAGAATAATTCCCCACCAGAGGTTGGAGTCTATCCAGTTTTTCAGTTCTGACCGGGACTTCGGCTGGGCAGACACGAACTTTTCCTTGAATCTTGACGTCAAAAAAGCTGAGTATAACAGCCCCCTGAGCAAATTACTGGATCTCTCATGTGTCTGCTTGCCCTTGCCTGGAAACACCACCCCGACTACCCCCTGCTGCTGGCAGCCAACCGTGATGAATTTCATCAGCGACCCGCCCGGGCCGCTGCCTTCTGGTCCGATTATCCGGAAATTGCCGGAGGCAGAGACCTGGAAGCCGGTGGTAGCTGGCTGGTGGCTACGCGCGAAGGCCGCTGGGCCGCCCTGACCAATATCCGCGAACCCGGTGCTCAACCACCGGCAGGTGGACTCAGCCGTGGCGACCTGGTGGTTCAAGCCGTACGTCAGCCTCTGGAAACACTGGCTGCAAGGCTTGAGGAAAGAGCGGCTGACTATGCCGGTTTTAATCTACTCTGGGGCAATCGCGATCAGGCCTGGTACCTGAACAATCGCAGTGGTGACAAGGCCCACCAACTGGAACCCGGCATTCACCTGCTCAGCAATGCCCGACTCAATACTCCCTGGCCCAAGACGGAAAAACTGGGTCGCTCTTTTACCGCCTGGTGCCAGGATAAAAATCCACGCAAAGAGAATCTTTTTGCTAAACTGGGCGATTCTTCTCCAGCCCCTGATGAAGACCTGCCGCAAACGGGTGTGGGACTGGAACTGGAACGCTTCCTGTCGCCCATTTTTATTCAGGGAGAAAACTATGGCACGCGTGCCTCCACTCTCCTGTGGCAGGATCACGAACCTAGCATGACTCTCTGGGAAAGAAGCTTTGATGCCGATGCCTGTCTTAAAGAGGAAAAAAAGCTGGTTTGGCCCCTGGCCTGAGTGCCCTTGGCCACCTCACTCACTTTTTCGGCTCCTGCTGCTCGCCTGGGTTTTCCTGGCTTTTCCTGCCTGTGCCAGCCTGTCTCCTTCTACCGGCCGGGATCTCCCCGCCAGCAATGCCACTTTGAATCGCTGGGTAGAAAACACGGGGGAACGCCTGCATCCGGAAATCCAACTGGCCCACCCTCAGCTGCTGGGGCTACTTTATCGTCAGGCTGGCTTTGGCTATTTCTGGCTCAACCAGGAAGGCCGCCCCACACCTGCTGCGCGCCTTCTCCTTCAGGACCTGCAGCCCTGGCTGGCCCTGGAAGAGCATCCCCGCCTGCAGACTTACCGCAAGCTGGCCGACTTGTTGCAAAGCCCGCTTCTGCAGGCACCGGCTCGTCATCGTCATTCCCGCGACCTGGTCATCAGCGATCTCTTCCTGCGTTATCAGGAGGACCTACTCAGCCGCTATTGGACCCAAACCGATGAAACCGGCGATCACGGCATTATCAATGCCAATGAAACCTGGGAGGACTGGCCCGATGAAGTCATCCAACGCACTCTGCAGCAAGTTTTTCCCCGCTGGCTGGCAGAACTCCAAACCCTGACACCCCAGGCCTGGGCCCAGGCAAGAATCCGCGAAACCCGCCCTCTGGAAGAACTCTACCAACCCTGGCGGGCTGCTTTTGCCCGTCTCCAGGAAGCCGATAGAGCCGGTGACTGGCCGCATCTGGAAACCAGTCTCTTTCCCGGTGACCACCACCCCCAGGTAGCTCAACTAGCCTTGCAACTGTCCAGGCTTGGTGATCTGGACACCGCAACTCCCTGGTTGTTTGTTGCCGACAGCCAGGAGCCTCAATTGGATGAACGCCTGCAAACCGCGCTCAAGCGTTTTCAGCGCCGTCACCAACTACCGGATCACGGCCGCGTGGATGAAGCCACCCGCCACCGGTTAAACATTCCCCCTCGGGAAAGAATGCGGCGGCTGGCTCACAACCTGCGGCGTTTGTATCACCTTCCCCCGCAATTGAACGCTCGTCACCTGATGATCAATCTGGCCGACCAGCAGCTGGAGTTCCGTGAGAACGGCCAAACCCGTCTAGCGATGCGCGTAATCGCCGGTCGTTCCGGTCAGCGTACGCCGATCATGAGTCAGTGGCTGACTTCTCTGGTACTAAATCCCATCTGGAATGTCCCCCCTCGTATTGCCCAGGAAAGCATCCTCCCACGGGCACGCAATAATCCCGGCTACCTGGCCTCCCGCGACTATGCCCTGGTGGAGGGCTGGCATACGCCCGCCCACTATGTAAATCTGGAGGAGCTACCCGAGGATGCCTTCACACCAGCCAATCCTTCCTACCGGCTGGTCCAGAAAGCGGGCAATCACAACCAACTGGGCCGGGCCAAATTCCGCCTTTCCAATCAGAAAGCCATTTACCTGCACGACACCCCCTACCAGCAGCTTTTTCAGCAGACTCCCAGAACCATCAGCTCCGGTTGTGTTCGCCTGGAAGATGCACGAGGACTGGTAAGTGTGCTCCTGGCACCCAGCGAGACCTGGACGCCCGAGACAGTGGCAAGCATCTATGCAGAAGGTGAAGAACGCTACCTCCAGGTCAGGCCCAGAGTCGCAGTCTATTTGATGTACTGGACAGCCTGGACGGATGCCCAGGGTCAACTGCAGTGGCGGGAAGACCTCTATCACCTGGACCAGTTTACCCGCGAAAGGCAACTGGCCCGTCAGAATCAGTGACTTGGCGGCTGGGTTTTGGGCCCGGCCAACCAGCCCAGCCCCAGATCATTCATGAAAACACCCAGGTGGCCCACCACCTGATCGGTGCTGGCACAACCCAGGACTTTTTCCAGCAGGTCACGGGCGTCTTCCACACGTACCCGGCGGATGGCCGCCTTAACGCGAGGCAAGCTGGCCAGGTTCATGGACAGGCTCTGATAGCCCATGCCCAGCAGCAGAATAGAACCGGCCGGGTCCCCGGCCAACTCACCACAAAGACTGACGGGCAGGCGTGCAGCATGGGAATCACTGGCAATTTTGGCCAGGGCATTGAGAACGGCCGGATGATAACCACTATAAAGTCCGGCCACCTTGGGATTGTCCCGATCCACAGCCAGCAGGTACTGGGTCAGGTCATTACTGCCTACGGAGAGATAATCAACCCGCTCAGCCAATGCCTGAATCTGAAAGAGAGCAGCCGGAACCTCGATCATGGCCCCGACGCTGGGTTTTTTCACCGGCAGGCCTTCACCTTGCTTGAGTTCTACCCAGGCCCGGCGAATCAGCGCCCTGGCTTCCTCGACCTCGCGTACCGAAGAAATCATGGGCAGGAGAATACGCAGATTATCCAGACCCACACTGGCTCTGAGCATGGCTCTGACCTGGCTCAGGAAAACCTCGGGATGATCCAGGCTAAAACGTATCCCGCGCCAGCCCAGGCAGGGGTTATCTTCCGTGATCGGGAAATAGGGCAGCGGCTTGTCACCGCCAATATCCAGGGTGCGCATGGTCACTTCACGCGGGGCAAAGGCTGATAGCTGCTGCTGGTAAAGCGCCACCTGTTCCTGCTCGCTGGGGAAGCGTTCGGCCATCATGAACTGAACTTCGGTACGGTAAAGACCCACCCCTTCAGCACCATAGGCCAGAGCGCGGACATGATCGGCAGCCAGCCCTGTATTCAACATCAGGGGTACCTGATGACCATCCTGGGTGACACAAGGCAGTCCTGCCTCGGCCTCCAGAGCTTCGGTCAGGGCTTTTTCTTCCTCGATAAAGAGTTCGTACTGGCGACGCAGACGCTCCTCGGCATTGGTTACCACCTGGCCCCGATAGCCATCCAGAATCAACTGCTGGCCATCCAGGCGGGCATAGGGTAGATCGGTCAACCCCATCACGGTGGGAATACCCATGGCCCTGGCCAGAATAGCCAGATGGGAGTTACTGGAACCCTTGACGGCAATCAGACCGGCCAGCTTTTCTCGCGGCACTTCTCCCAAGAGTGCAGGTGATAACTCTTCACCAACCAGCAGGGTATTGTCAGGATACTCACGGGCAATTTCACCGCCAGCTTGAAGATAAGAAAGCACTCGCCGCCCCATATCACGGATATCGGCCGCCCTTTCTCTCAGGTAGGAGTCCTCGACTTTCTCCAGGTATTTGACATGGCGCTTGACGACATAGGCCAGGGCTCCCTGGGCCCAGTGTCCCTCTTCAATCTGACGAAAGACTTCCGCACCCAGAGACTCTTCATCCAGCATCTGCAAATAGGCATCAAAAAGTGCCTGCTCCTGGGCACTGACACGATTGGCCAGTTTTTGCCCCACTGAACGAATATCATCTCTTACCGCCTTAAGAGCGGTGCGGAAAAACTCTTTTTCCTCTTCAATGGAAGCGCATTCTTTTTCCGGCACACTGTCCAGATCCGCCGGGGGCATAATAACCACCGCCTGGCCAATGGCCACACCCGGTGCTGCAGGCAGGCCGGTAAAATAGGCCATTTCCTTGTGTCCGGCGGGGTTGATCTGCAGGCTGCCACTGGCCTGGGCATGAGCCAAAACAGCCGCCAGCTGGGCTGCAATGGTAACCAGAAAGGCTTCTTCGCCTTCATCAAACTTGCGCTTGACCTTCTGCTGGACCACCAATACACCCAACGCATGGCGCTGGTGGATAATGGGAACCCCCAGAAAGCTATGGTATTTTTCTTCGCCGGTTTCCGGCAGGTAGCGGTAACGGGAATGCGAAGGCGCATCTTCCAGGTTAAGCGGTTCTTCACGCTGGCCAACATAGCCGACCAGACCCTCGGAGGGAGCCAGACTGGCATGACCGATGGCTGCTGCATTCAACCCCAGGGTATTCATCAGCACGTAGCGACCCTGCTTGCTGTCAAGCAGATAGACAGAGCAGACATCGGTATTCATGGCTTTGCGAACGCGACGCACGATGATGGACAAGGCGGTGTCCAGATTTCGTGCGCTGCTTACTTCCTGCACAATTTTTCGCAAAATGTCCAGCATATATCCCCCAGGACTGCGTCTTCACGACGTCAATCTGATTTAGGTTTCGCGCAGCATCCTGTGCAGGCGAGGTGCCAATTCCAGCAAGGCCCGGCGATAGACATCCCTCTTGAAAGCCACAACCTGGCCCAGGGGATACCAGTAGCTGACCCAACTCCAGCTATCGAATTCCGGCTTGGGAGAACAATCAAAGCAGATCTGCGAGTCCTCACAACGGATTCGTAACAGGTACCATTTTTGTTTCTGACCAATACATAAGGGGCGGCTATGCCTGCGGATCATGCGTTTGGGCAGGCGATAACGCAACCAGCCCCGGGTCGAGCCCAAAAGCTCAACCTGATCCCGGGTCAGTCCGATTTCTTCTTTTAATTCCCGGTACAAGGCTTCTTCGGGAGTTTCCCGAAACTTGATACCACCCTGGGGAAATTGCCAAGCGTCCTGACCAAAACGCCTTGCCCAGAGTAGTTGACCATCATTGTTCGCAATGATTATACCAACATTAGGGCGATACCCATCCTCATCTATCACGCTGCGCCCTCAACAAAAGTTTTCAACCTATTGTTCCACAAAGATTGAAAAGTATTCAATTTATCCCTGAGGTAAAATGTAAAAAAATCTGAATTCCCCAGCCATTTTTGGAGCTACTAATGAGTCTAGCCTTGTTTGACCTTGATAATACCCTGCTTGCCGGTGACAGTGACCACGCCTGGGGCGATTTTCTGGTCGACAAGGGTCTGGTGGACGCCGAAGAATATCGCCAGGCCAATGATTACTACTACCGCGCCTACCAGGAAGGCACTCTGGACATCCACGAATACCTGAGTTTTTCCCTGCGCCCTCTAACCCTTTATCCCTTAAAGGAACTGCATGCCTGGCGTGAAGAATTTATTCAGGAAAGAATTGCTCCCCTGGTACTACCCCAGGGCCGCGACCTCCTGGCCAGGCATCAACAGGCCGGGGATAAGCTGGTCATCATCACCGCCACCAATCGTTTCATCACCCAGCCTATCGCAGACCTTCTGGGGGTGGAAGAACTGATAGCCGTGGAACCGGAAATGCTAGACGGTGCCTATACCGGCCGGGTAACGGGTACACCCAGCTTTCGTGAAGGCAAGATCACCTGTCTTAACGACTGGCTCAACCAGCAGCAGATGACTCTGGGTGGCAGCTACTTCTACAGCGACTCCCACAATGACCTGCCTCTGCTGAAAAAAGTGGATCATCCGGTAGCCGTCGATCCCGATGCAGAGCTGCGCAGCTATGCCGAAAATCAGGGTTGGCCGATCATTTCCCTGAGAAGCGATTCGGCATGAAGTGGGAACTAGAACCCCTGGGTTACCTGGCTTCCTGTTATCAGGAAAAATTTGCCATACCCCGCCAGCCTGGACTTGCTCCTTCAGCACGCGCTTCTCTGAAGCTGCTTGCGCCCTACAATCAAGCCGCGATGGTTGATGGCCTGGAGGCTTTCAGCCATCTCTGGCTAACCTTTCTTTTTCACCAAAACCTGGAACAAGGCTGGAAACCCAAGGTTAGACCTCCCCGACTGGGTGGTAATAAAAAGATAGGGGTCTTTGCCAGCCGCTCTACCTTTCGACCCAATGGACTGGGACTGTCCGTGGTCCGGCTGGAAAGCATCGATACCCGTCAGGGGGTGACTCTGGAGCTTTCCGGTATCGATCTGGTGGAGGGAACACCGGTTGTGGATATCAAGCCCTATTTACCCTGGGTGGATGCAGTGCCTGCAGCCAGGGCGGATTGGGCTCCCGCCGCACCGGAAGATGTCGAAGTCAGCTTCTCCAACCAGGCTGAAGAAAAGCTTCGGGAAGATTCCCAGGGTGATTATCTGCGCCAGCTGATCCGGGAAGTCCTGCAACAGAACCCCCGACCGGCCTATCAGAAAATCGATCCTGAGCGCGACTACGGGGTCCGCCTTGCTGGCCACAACGTCAAGTTCCGCTACCTGAACGAGCAGCACCTGCAGGTGATCGCCCTCTAGGCGACTGGAGAACCGGGGCAGCAAAACCGCCCCGGACAGCTAGCGAGGCTGATTACTGGGGCTGGACCAGAAGTTGGTAAGCACCGGAGCTGGAATCGTAGCTGCGGGCAGTCAGCGTATACTCGCCTGCATCCAGGTAAACCTGCATGCGGGAATTGCGCTGGCTACCCCCATCATCGTTTTCCTGGCTGACACCATTGGGGCCTTCCACCCTCAAAACGGAATCCAGCATGGAAGAACGCATTTCCAGCAGATACTGGCCTGCTTCTTCGATGGTCAGGGTATAAACATCAGGGTCCGCCCCCATCCAGGCATTCACTTCTGCTGGAGCTGTCAGTTCACTGACGTTATCCACTTCGATATTGAGTCTTTCAGCATTCAGGGTAAAGCTGCCGGAAGCATCGCCATAGGCAGAAACAGCCACCACATATTCACCCGCCTGCAAATGATCTCCCAGGCGCGAGTTGGTGTCATCACCGCCATCATCGTCCTGCATAAAATAGGTATTGCTGCGTACTTCCAGGACGGTATCAAAATCCAGCGAAGTCAGATTGAACTGGTAAATACCGGCTTCATCGATGCTAACCTGATAAGTCTGGGTTCCCCCACTGGGCAGCCAACCATTCAGGGTACCGGGAATCTCCAGGCTTTCCTGGGAAGACAAGTCCACTTCCAGCTTATTGATGATCAGTTCGAACAGACCGGTCGAACCCTCATCGTAACCACTCACGGCCAGATGGTATTCACCCGGCTCCAGCGGACGACTCAAACGCGAGTTGGTGGAATTGCCGCTATCATCATCCTGGAAATGGCCACCTGGTCCACGCACTTCCAGAATCGTATCAAAACTACTGGAGCTGACAGCCATTTCGTAGACGCCTGCTTCCTCGATACTGAGCGTGTAGGTGGTCAGGTTATCCTGGCCCAGCCAGCCGGTCAGGGATTCTTCACCGCTCAGATGAGTCCGGTTACTGATTTCCACTTCGGTCAGTTTAAGGGTATAGGGGCCATAGCTGGCATCAGAAAGACCATTTACGGCCAACTGGTAGTTGCCAGCTTCTTCGCTACGAAAATACAAGGGGGAACCACCGGAGATCAGCAAATCCTGGCAGTCATTAAAAACGCTCAGAGTCGCTTCCAGATTGCCGCTAATTTCCGCCTTGAAAGCCTGATCCTCTTGCAGACTCACACTATAGAGGGCATAGCGGCTGCCATCCTTGTAGTTGAGTTGACTAGCGGAGGTTAGCTCGCCACGAGCGGTTTGCTCGGGGGTCAAGGCTTCGGGTTTGGGCAGGCTTTGGCAGCCCGTCAGGCCAACCAGGCTACCCAGCATCAGTGAGGTCAGAAGTTTCCTGTACATGTGTTCTGTCGACTCTTGCTAATTGATAGAAGACCGCATCCAGCGGTGTCCTAATACTAGCACGAAGTGACGAGCAGGAAAGCAGTAGAAAACAAGCGTTTGCTTTCTAGCTAAAAACTTCGCCTAGAGTAAACAACCAAGTTTAAGCAAACACAGGGATTGATGAATAGGGGGGATGCCTGAACACCCAGGCCTGAAGCCTCAGGTGTCCAGGTGACTAGCAGGAAAAATCAGTCGAATTGAATACCCAGACGCCGGCCCACTTCTTCATAGGCTTCGACAACACCGCCCAAGCCCTGACGGAAACGATCCTTATCTAGCTTCTCACGGGTTTCGGCATCCCAGAGACGGCAGCCATCCGGTGAGAACTCATCGCCCAGGGTAATTTGCCCCTTGAAAACACCAAACTCGAGCTTGTAGTCCACCAGCAGAAGTCCGGCTTCGGCAAACAAACGCTGAAGCACTGCGTTCACCTGGTAGGTGAGTTCTTTCATGCTTTGCAGCTGTTCATCTGTAGCCCAACCAAAGGTAACAGCCAGGGATTCATTGATCATGGGATCTCCCTGCTCATCGTTTTTGAGGAAAAGCTCATAGGTCGGCGGATTCAGGGTTTGCCCTTCCTCCACACCCAGACGCTTACAGAGACTACCGGCGCTGATATTACGCACCACACACTCCACAGGCAGCATCTGCATGCATTTGACCAGGGATTCACGATCATTCAAGCGCTTTTCAAAATGGGTGGGGATGCCCGCTGCCTTCAGCTTTTCCATGATAAAGGCATTGAAGATATTATTGACCCGGCCCTTGCGCTCCAGCTGCTCTTTTTTCTTGCCATCAAAGGCGCTGGTATCATCACGGAATTCCAGAATCAAAAGATCAGGATCCTCTGTTTTAAAAACAGATTTGGCTTTGCCTGAATAGAGTTCTTCACGCTTTTCCACTTGCTTCTCCGGGGGGTCTTCAGGTAAAAACTTTCGGGATTGAAATTGCCGACAAGGATAGCAGGCTGGCTTCAAAAGTCACGCAGCTTTGCATCTAAAATCTAGTTCCAGCTACTCACTTCCCGCCAGGAAAAACCGGCCTCCTGATCAGCCAGACAGATCCAGTCACTGGAAGCATTCAAACTGGCAGCCAGGGTCTCCACAGCCAATTGAGGGCAGTTGTTCTGCTCACTAAGGTGGGAGGCGACAAGGTGGGTCAAGTGGTTAATCTCCAGTTGGCTAAGCAGATCACCCGCCTGCTGGTTGCTCAAATGACCGTAATCCCCGCCAACTCTTCTTTTCAAAGATGGTGGATAAGGGCCCTGGGCCAGCATCTGGGGATCATGGTTGGCTTCCAGCACCAACGCCTGACAGCGCCGGTAATGGCGCAAAATATGCGGAGTGATCGACCCCAGATCCGTCAGCACCCCCAAACGCCGAGCCCCGTCTCCGAGAATAAATTGCACCGGTTCACGCGCATCATGAGGCACGGTCACCGGCCAAATTTCCAGATCGCCCACAGCGAAGGGATGTTCAGGATGGATGGCACGCCAATCCGGCAGCTGATTGCCCAGGCGTCCGGATAAACGTGTGCCCGGCGTGGTATAGAGAGGCAGTTGATAGCGGCGGCAGAGGGCTCCGACCCCGTTGATATGGTCAGCATGCTCATGGGTTACCAGTACCGCTGTTAGCGTCTCGGGAGCAACTCCCTGCTGTTCAAGACGTCGCTTGGTTTCCTTCAGGGAAAAACCACAGTCAATCAGCACCCGGGTGGAACCGCTTTCCACCAGGGTGGCATTACCCTTACTGCCACTCCCCAGAGAGGCAAAACGCAAACCTGCCTTCATTAGCGCAGTTGTTGCTCAATCCAGCGAAGGACTTCCTCTTCCACTGCTGCAGGGGCGGCCTGTCCGGGCTCTGTTTGCAAGACCAGATCCAGCTCGCTGGCGTACTCTTCCAGATACAGCTGGTAATGGTGTTCTTCAGGGCCGGGTCCGGCACCAAAAAGACTGGCAAAGAAGCCCTGCTCGCGCTCTTCACGAGGCACGAAACGGATATAAAAACGTCCTTCATCGCGGTTAAGGTCCTTCAGCTTGCGGACGTCTTCATCAAACTCTTTTTCCAGCAGATAGCTGAGTTCACTCCAGGCCCGATCATAATCCAGGCGCAGAACCAGAACCTTGCGCGCATCACGATCAACAAGACGAACCGCTTCATCCCCCTGAAGCGCCTGAGCCTGTTGGGAAACGCCTTGCCCGGACTGACCCAGGCGAACTTCCAGTTCGTTTTTCAGGGTCAAAAGCCGGGTGCGATCATATTCACTGAAAGCCAGCTTTTCGCCGTCATCCAGGGAACGCACCCGAATTTCCGAACTACCGCGGCGGATGCCCTGGCGCAATGCCAGTTCCTGAGGAGGCAGGTTCTGACCTTCACTCCAGATAATTTCACCGCTGCGCGGATCACTGCTCACCACACTCAGATCCAGATCTTCGAGAAGCTGCTGCAGTGTCGGCCAGACACTGGCCGGCGCTTCCTGAACCAGTAACCAGGCGGAGTCGGAATCGGTACGCAGAGTGACCACCTCCTCTTGCGCATCACTGACCGCCAGAGGCTGAGGCCGGGGCACCGCTTCCTGACCACTGGCCCGGCCTTCGGCCTCAGGGACAGGCAGGGCATCCTGCTGGTCATAATCCTCTGGCAAAGGGTAGTCAGCCGCTTCGGCACGGTGATAGTCCTCGGAGCGATCGCGAAAATCACCAGTGGAACAACCGGCCAGGACCAGACCGGTCAGCAGAAGAGCTGGTACTGAAGCCGGTAGAGAAGTCATTAGCCGAGTACTCCTGCCAGTTCCAGGGCTTCGTGCAGGGTCGTGCGGTATTTTTCTGACAAGGGAGTCAGGGGCAGACGGATGCCTCGCTCGATCATTCCCATTTCATACAGCGCCCACTTGGCAGGAATCGGGTTGGATTCCACAAAAAGACCCGTGTGCAGGGGCAACAAGCGGGTATTGATCTGATGAGCCAGGCTTTCATCGCCCTTCAGGGCCGCCATGCACATCTCGTGCATCTGCTTGGGTGCGACATTGGCAGTGACCGAGATATCACCCTGCCCCCCCATGAGAATAAAGTCGCAGGCGGTGGCATCATCACCGGAGAAGAGCTTGAAATCACTGCCCTGGAGGCTATCAATCAATACCTTGGCTCTTTCCAGATCGCCCGTGGCATCCTTGAGGGCGACAATCTTGTCGATTTCAGCCAGGCGCAAAACCGTCTCATTGTGCATATCCACAGCAGTACGCCCGGGCACATTATAAAGGATGACGGGCAATTCACTGGCCTCGGCAATGGCCTTGTAATGCTGGAAGAGACCTTCCTGGGTCGGCTTGTTGTAATAGGGAGTAGCGGACAGGCAGTAGTCAGCACCCACCTTGCTGGCATAACGCGTGAGCTCTATGGCTTCAGCAGTGGCATTGGCACCTGTACCGGCAATTACAGGAATACGACCTTCCACCTTCTCCACCACGCGGCGAATCACGTCAAAGTGTTCGGCGAAAGACAGGGTAGAGGGCTCACCGGTTGTGCCTGCAGCCACGATGCCATCGGTTCCCTGTTCCAGGTGAAAATCGATCAGACGGTCCAGTGCTTCCCAATCAACATCACCGGACAGGGTCATGGGGGTTACCAGGGCAACCATGCTGCCTTTAATCATGCTGCGTCTCCAATAAAACAGGTTAATGCATCGCTATAGAAGCGTATTGTTGCCTTTCAGGGCTTTAGGCTCAAGCATTGCGTTGCAAGTTAACGATTTTTTTTGACGCCCTGGTCAAAAATTCCTTGTGCTATAGTTGCTTATTGCCTGTATCCAGGCCGGTCACCAGCCCCTTTTGCTGCTATTGCATGGCTGGCTGCAACTTCTTAGATACCCTTGAGCAAGGAGTTATACATGAGCTTTCAACCCGGTGATCCAGTACCAGATTTCACGGCCCAGGCCACCAGCGAAGAAGAAGTCACCTTATCCCAGCTGCGCGGCAAGAAGGTGGTCATCTATTTTTACCCCAAGGACAGCACACCTGGTTGTACCAATGAAGGCAAGGATTTCCGTGATCTTTACCCGCAGTTCCAGGCTGCAAATACCGTCATCTACGGTGTTTCCCGCGACGGCCTGCGCAGCCATGAAAACTTTCGGGCCAAACAGGACTTCCCTTTTCAGCTGATCAGTGACAAGGAAGAAGAGCTCTGTCGCCTATTTGATGTCATCAAGCTGAAAAAGCTTTACGGCAAGGAACACTATGGCATCGAGCGCAGCACCTTCCTGATCGACGAGGAAGGCAAGCTGGCCAAGGAGTGGCGCAAGGTCAAGGTACCCGGACACGTTCAGGAAGTACTCGAAGCAGTAGAGGAACTCGACCACTAGGCCGTCGCTCATTAAACATCCAGGCGCTCCTGTAGCGCCTGAAGTTCACGCTGCCGCTGACGAATGACTTCCTGACGCTGCCAGGGAGCCTGCTGCTCTCTGGCCTTTTCCAAAGCCAGCTCGAGTTGTGACCTGGCTTGGCGAAAACGCCCGGTCAGCTGCAGATACTCGGCTCTGGCCTGGTGGACCTGTATACTGTGACCGGCTTGTCCGGCCACTTCGGCCAACTGGTACCAAACCCGGGGATCTTCCGGGCGTCGCCGGGTCAAATCCTGCCAAACCTCTTGGGCTGCCTGCCAGTCTTCAGCTTGGGTGTGAGCCTGGGCCAGAAGATAAAGGGCCGGATAGTATTCGGGTGAAAAAGCCAGAATAGCCTTCAAGGCCGTCACTGCCGCTTGCAGCTCTTCTTCCTGCAGCAAAATTTCTGCCTGGATCACCTGAGCCAGCAGCCACTGGGGATGCTCGGCAGCCCAGGCGGTGATTTCTTGCTGGGCCTGTTGCGACTGACCCTCGGCCTGAACCTTGAGAATCGCGGCATAGCGCGCTGCAGCCGGAGAGGCCTGCTCCTGCATAAAACGCCGGTAAGCCGTTGCCGGTGAGCTGGCCTGATGAAAAAGAATCCTCACCCGCAGCAGTTCGTAGTCCCGCCCCTTGATTCTTGGCTGGGAGGAGTTCAACTGATCGGCCCGTGCCCAGGCATCGGCAATGCGACTGGCGGTCAGCGGGTGAGTCATCAGGAATTCGGGAGGGCGACCATTCAGGCTGGTCAGTTTCTGCATCTCCTCGAACATGCTGGGCATGGCTTCAGGAGAAAAGCCGGCTGCGGCCAGGGTTTCCATCCCCAGACGATCGGATTCATGTTCATAGGTGCGGCTCCAGGCCAGCTGCTCCTGAATGGCGGCAGCCTGGGTTCCGGCTATTGCCGCCATACCGGCATCGGCATGCCCTTGACTGGCTACCAGAATACCCGCGAGCAAACCGGCCAGAGTGGACCATTGAGCACCCTGGGAGGCCTCGACCCGCCGGGCATAATGGCGTTGGCTCAAATGCGCCAGCTCGTGGGCCAACACCGAAGCCAGCTCATCTTCATGGCTGGCAAATGCAAAGAGTCCGGTATGCACACCAAGAATCCCGCCGGGTACGGCAAAGGCATTGAGTTGTGGCTGGTCAACCACCACAAGATCCTGTTCAATTTCATCCAAACCGGTATGATAACTGGCCAGGCGAGTCACCAGACCTTCGAGATAATTTTGTAAAAGCGGGTCATAGTAGATCTCTGTCTGCGCCCGGAAACGCCGCAACCAGGCCTGTCCCAGGGCAGCCTCCTGATGCAGGCTGATGCTGTAGCTACTACCCAGACCCAGGGTGGGCAGCTCCTGCTGCTGAGCTGATATACTCGGGCTTATCAGAGCCAGGCCCAGAAGCAGACCCAGCAGCCCCGGTTTCCAGGCAAAGAGGGCGACACGAGCAGGTCTGAAGGCAGACAAAAAAGACATAGACGTTCCTGTGCAACAGCAAGGCAAATAGATTTGCAGACTAAGACAAGGCAAAGCAGCATGGATTCCCCAAGTTCACCTGAAGATAATAACGCAACTCAGGGCTATGACCAGTATCTGGACGCCCGAGGCTTGCGTTGCCCCCTGCCCCTTCTCAAGGCCAAGCAGGCTCTTAACCGCCTAAAAACAGGTGAACGTCTTGCTGTCCTTGCCAGCGATCCGGGTTCCTGGGAGGATTTTGCCCGCTATACCGAGCTAAGCAGCCATCAATTGGCCACTCGAGAAAAACAGGGACAGGATTTTTTCTTTATCCTGCAAAAAGGTGACTAGCCATGTCATTCAGAGATGTTTTTGTCGGCTGGATTCATCGTTATTTTTCCGATGAAGAAGCCGTTATTCTAGCCCTGCTACTAACCGCCTTTTTTGTCGCCTTGTTATTTTTCGGCACCATGCTGGCTCCTTTTCTGACAGCCATGGTTTTTGCCTATCTATTGCAAGGGCTGGTTTCCCAACTGGAAAAATACCATCTACCCGCTCTTCTGGCCGTCATCCTCGCCTTCAGCCTTTTTGTCGGCATTCTGGTCACCCTGATTTTCTGGCTGCTGCCCCTGATCTGGAATCAGCTGGTCAGCCTCACACGGGAAATCCCGGACATGCTGAAGATGGTCCAGGTCTGGTTGGATCAGCTGCACACCCAGTATCCCCAGGTCATTTCCCAGCAACAGGCCAACTCCCTGATCAATGATGCCATCGGTGAAATTCGCCAGCTGGGTCACTTGCTGGTCAGCCTGTCCCTGTCCAGTATTCCCAGCCTGATTGCCTGGCTGGTTTACCTGATTCTGGTCCCTATCCTGGTCTTTTTTATGCTCAAGGACCGGCAGCAGCTTGTTGGTTTTATTACTTCCATGATGCCGCGCAAGAAGGCCTTGATGACTCGTATCTGGCATGAGATGGATATCCAGATTGCCAATTATATTCGCGGCAAGGCTCTGGAAATCCTGATTGTTGGTGCGGTGACCTGGGTAGCTTTTGCCTGGCTGGGACTCAACTACGCCGAACTTCTGGCTCTGCTGGTGGGCCTGTCAGTACTGGTGCCCTACATAGGCGCAGCTGTGGTGACGGTACCTATCGCCCTGATTGCCCTTTTTCAGTTTGGAATCACTACGGAACTGGCCTGGGTTCTGGGAGTGTATGCAGTCATCCAGGCGTTGGATGGCAATGTGCTGGTTCCTCTGATGTTCTCCGAGGCAGTCAATTTACACCCGGTATCCATCATTCTGGCCGTGCTCTTTTTTGGCGGTCTTTGGGGGTTCTGGGGGGTCTTTTTTGCCATTCCTTTGGCGACACTGCTCAAGGCCATTATCAATGCCTGGCCTCGAGCCTTGCATCCTGAAGAAGAAAGGGAGCAGCTAAGAACTAGCTCTTCGGAAAGTTAAGCATCCGTGTCAGGGGCACCAGGGCCTTTTCAATCAGCTCCGGTGCAACCTGGATTTCATCGCTGCCTTCTTCCAGGGAAGTCAGCATCCGCTCCAGGCTGTTCATGGCCATCCAGGGGCAGTGGGCACAACTACGACAGGTCGCACCATCGCCAGCCGTGGGCGCTTCCAGAAAACGCTTATCGGGATTTTCCTGCTGCATCTTGTAGAAGATGCCCCGGTCTGTTGCCACGATAAAGGTTTCGTTGGGTAGCTCACCGGCCGCCTTGAGCAGCTGGCTGGTGGAACCTACTACATCAGCCACCTCCACAACGGAAGCCGGGGATTCCGGGTGCACCAGCACTGCTGCAGTGGGGTGGATTTTCTTCAGATCCAAAATGCCCTTGGCCTTGAATTCCTCGTGCACGATACAGGCACCATCCCAAAGCAGCATCTCGGCACCCGTGGTCCGGCTGATATAATCACCCAGATGCTTATCCGGTGCCCAGAGGATTTTTTCGCCCTGGTCATGCAGGGATTTAACAACCTGCAGGGCAATACTCGAGGTCACCACCCAATCGGCCCGGGCCTTGACCGCAGCCGAGGTATTGGCATAAACCACGACGGTATGGTCAGGGTGCTGATCACAGAAGGCACCAAACTCATCAGCCAGACATCCCAGGTCCAGAGAACAGGTCGCTTCCAGAGTAGGCATCAACACCCGCTTGTCGGGCGAGAGGATCTTGGCGGTTTCTCCCATAAAGCGGACACCGGCCACTACCAGGGTTTTAGCCGAATGCTGGGCACCAAAACGGGCCATTTCTAAGGAATCGCCAATAAAGCCGCCGGTTTCTTCGGCCAGAGCCTGAATAACAGGGCTGGTGTAGTAGTGGGCAACCAATACCGCGTCTTTTTCCTGTAACAAGCCCTGGATACGCTCTTTCAAGCGCGTTTCATCCGCCTGTGACAGACTGCCTGCGGGAGTTGCTTTTGCCAGGTGCTCGCGCACCAGCAGCTGATCGTAAACACTGGTCATGGTAAGTGAAATTACTGCCCTGATAACTAAACAAGTGATGTGGATGATAGCATAATCAAAAAGTAGTAACCCAGCTTAGCGGCCAGACTTAAGACAAAAAAAAGCAGGCACTAGGCCTGCTGAAAGGGCAAAAGCAGCCACTAGCTGATGTAGGAAGGCGACAACCCCATTCCCCAGAGAAGCACACTGGTTGCCAGGATACCCACCAGAACCACCAGACCAACGGTCAATATGGATGTGGAAAACATAAAACCCTGCTCTTCAGGAATTTCCATGATCTTGGGCACCCCCGTATAGAGCAGATAGATGGTGTAGCCCAAAGCCACCAGACCCACCGCCACGACAAACCAGACATGGGGCCAGAAACCGGCCAGCCCGGCCAGCAGCAAGGGTGTTGCCGTGTAGGTGGTCAAGGCCATGCATCTTTCCTTGCTGGCATCGGCACCATAGGTTTTTTCCATCCAGTAGATGATGCGCGCCATCACCCCGGTTCCCACCAGCAGAGCAACATAGAAGGCCAGAGCTATGGGTAGCGCACTGGCCACCGTCAACTTGACGTATTCGCCCAGCCCCAAACTCCAACCCACCTGGGTGGTTCCAAAAAACAGGGCCAGGGGTGGAAGCGCACACATCCAGATTAAATCCCGGACATAGTAGTCACCCACCGAATAGTTTTCCTGCTTGACCTTGGCCCATTCTTTTTCGGGGTGATAAAACACCCCCCACATATGCTGAATAAACATAGGACACCTCCAGCTAGAGCAGCGTCCCTGCCAGGGTTTGTAATTGAGCCTTGGATCCATCCGATCCCGGCCCTTTTACCGGCAGCTGTTCATGCAGACTGCCTGTAATTCTTAGAGCAGCAATTGCAGATAATGATCCGCCAGCAACAGCAAAAAAAGCAGCAGAATATAACGAATGGAAAACCAGAAGGACTTGAGAGGCGTGGCCTTATCCTTCCCCCTCCAGACGCGAGCATTCCAATATAGAAAACGCAGATTCAGCAAAAGCACCCCCGCCAGATACAGCCAGCCACTCATGCCGGTCACAAAAGGCAGCAAAGTGACCGCCAGGGTTAACCAGGTATACAGCCAGACCTGCAGGCGGGCAAAGCGCTCGCCATGAGTCACCGGCAGCATGGGAACACCGGCCCGGGCATATTCCTCCTGCTTGTAGATGGCCAGCGCCCAAAAATGCGGTGGTGTCCAGGCAAAAATAATCAGCACCAGCAGGAGTGCATGGGGATGCAACTGACCCGTCATGGCCGTCCAGCCCAGCAGTGGTGGAGCGGCGCCTGCCAGACCACCCAGGGTAATATTTTGTGGCGTCACCCGTTTTAAAAAGCCGGTATAAACCAGGGCATAACCCAGCAGGGAGGCCAGGGTCAGCCAGGCGGTCAGAGGATTAACCGTCAGCGCCAGCAAGCCGATCCCGGCCAGGGAAAGAAAACTGGCATAAGCAGCAGCCTGTACAGCCGTTATTCTTTTTTCTGCCAGGGGACGGCTGGCCGTTCTCAACATCATGCGATCAAGACGTCGATCCAGCAGGTGATTAAAGGCTGCAGCCCCCATGGCTGCCAGCCCTATACCGGCCAGACCCAGAACCACCTGGCCCAGAGGCGGCCAGCCGGGCACGGCCAAGGCCATCCCCACCAGAGCACAGACCAGCATGACGGCCACCACCCGGGGTTTGCCCAGCTCCCAAAAATCCCGCCACTCCAGTGGTTGTGCACGAGAATAAACCTGAACCTGATTCAGATTACGCATGCCTTACCTCCCAACGCTGGGATCCTGACAAGGGTAGGCCACCCAATTGCCAGCCCAGACGTAAAAAAACCAGTAAAAACAAGGCAGCTCCGGCGGTATGCGCCCAAGCCAGAGTAAGCGGCAAAAGCCAGAGCACATTGGCAACTCCCAAGGCGACCTGGGTGCCCAGAGCCAGGAAAAGCAACAGCAAGCTGCCACGAACCTGTGGCTGGAAGCGATAGCGAAGCAATAAAGCCACACAACCCAGCAACAACAACAGCGCCCCCAGCCGGTGCAGCCAATGAATCCCAGTACGTGCCGGAGCATGCAATTGGCCATGCAGGTAATTGGGCCCCACTCCCTGAGTGATGTGTAAAGCCTCGCTGAAATCGGCAGCAGGCCACCAGCTACCATTGCAAGTGGGGAATCCGGAACAGGCTAGACCGGCATAATTACTGGACGTCCACCCCCCCAGAGCTACCTGCAGTAGCAACAGAACAAAAACACCCCACCAGAGCCAAGAGGGGCTAGAGGGTGAAGGCTGTCCCTTTTCCAGAGCGGCAAGTCGCAGGTATAACCAGAAAAATAACCCCAGAAGAGTAAAGCCACCCAGCAGATGCAGGGTCACCACCTGGGGCCAGAGTTGCAGGGTTACTGTCCAGGCACCAAAAGCACCCTGAATACACACCACGAGCAACAGCAAAAGACTCAATCCCAGCGGATAACCGGAAACCTGGCGCTGCTTCCAGGCCAGGCCTGCCAGCACCACAACCAGAATCCCCAGAGAGGTCGCCAGATAACGGTGCAGCATTTCCATCCAGGCCTTGGGGGCTTCCAGCGGTGCTTCAGGTGCAAAAGCGGCCGCCCTCTCGGCATCCGGTACCACCCAGGCTCCATAGCACCCCGGCCAATCCGGGCAGCCCAGACCGGCATCCACCAGGCGTGTCCAGGCACCGGCCAGAAGTACCGTGAGGGTGAAGAAAACACCAAAAACAGCCAGTTTGCGCGCCAGACGCAGAGCAATAAGAGAAGAGGTGGCCTGGGAGTTCATCAGCTAGATCTCCCTGGCCGGATTGAATTTGAGCAGATGCAAAAGATCGGTATGTATTTTTTCCGGACTGACATCCGCTGCATAAGTTAGTACAACCCTGCCCTCAGGGTCCACAACCCAGGTTTGTCCGGGTTGGATACCGGCTGGTGGTGTAGCCTGCCAGTCCAGAGCCACCTCACCGGGCAAGCTGGCTGTTTGCTGGCCAGCCCGTAAGCGCAATACCCGGTCGGCGTCCCGACCCAGAGCCCGATGGATGCGCCAGAGTTTATCGGCCTGCTCGGAACAACGAGCGCCACAGCCCTCGACCTCGGCCATAACCAGCCACCAGTGGCCATCCGGCTGCCAAGCCAGCGGCCATTCCTGCAAGGGTGGCCGATCCGGCAACAGCTGCCCCTGGGCCTGATCACTTTGTGGAATCCCCCAGGAAAAAAGCTGCATACTCCAGGAAGTGGCTACCGGAGCAGCCATCAGGGCAAGCAGTAACAGCAGATAAATTTTATTACGCATTGCTCTTCCTCTTTCTACCGGGGCGCGCTGGGCCCCAGGCCATCCAAAACGCCAGCAAAGCCAGAAGTAGCCACTGCACCGAATAACCCCAGTGCCGGGCTGGGGGCATGGAATTGGCCGACCACCAGGGTTGCAGCAACCCTGGTCCGGATTGCTGATGCAGCACTCCGGCAAAAGCCTCACCGGGTAAATCAGCCCAGGGAGACAAATCCACCGCTTGCAATCTCTCCCCCTCGCGATTCGGTCCCCACACCCAGTCCTCATCGTTTAGAAGCTGCCAGCTTCCGCTTAGCTGCACCTGGCCCGAAGGAGTGGTCAACCGGGGAACCCCGCTACGATCCGCCCCCGTGGCAACAAAACCACGATCCACCAGCCACCAGCGTCCCTCGCCTGTTCTCAAGGGTGTTAAGGCAGCAACACCCACCTGCCCCTGATAGATACGGTTATCCAGCCACAGGGTGCGTTCACCCAGAAACTCTCCCCGGAGCTGAACCGGCGCCAGGTTGAGCGGCAGTTGCTCAGGTTGAATCCTGAGTGGCTGCTCTGCCAAGGCCTGCAATCTTACCTGCTTTTCCAAACCTCGCTGGTACTGCCAAAAGGCCAGCACTAACCCCAGGACCACCAGGCTCAACCAGAACAAGTACCAGGCCCAGGAAGCCTTTTCCTTGACAGCCTGGCGGGCTTCCACTCCACTGGTAGCTAGATGCCCTTCACTCTCTTGCCTGGAGCTGGCCATGTTGAAACTCCTGATTGCTGTCGTCTTTGTTGCGATCCTGTGCAGCCTGCTGCTGGGGGCTTTTTTTCTGGTCAAGGACCCCAGCTCCTCCACGCGCCTGCTGACCTCGCTGAAGACCCGAATTCTACTGACCCTGCTACTGGTCGGCCTCTTGTTGTTTGGGTTTACCCAGGGGCAACTGGGAACCTAGAAAACATAAACAAAGAGAAATAACCCCACCCAAACAACATCCACGAAATGCCAATACCAGGCGCCGGCTTCGAATCCGAAATGCTGTTCCGGGGTGAAGTGACCTCGCAGCTGCCGCAACCAGAGCACCACCAGGACCAGGAGACCGATGCTGACGTGAAGGCCGTGGAAGCCGGTCAGCAAGAAGAAGGTGGCCCCGTAGATCCCGGCCTGCAGGGTCAGCCCCAACTCGGTCCAGGCGTGCACATACTCCACCCCCTGAATAACCAGAAAAACACCGCCCAAAATCAGAGTCAGCAGCATCCAGCGACTGGCCGCTGCCGCTTTTTGGGCTTTCAGGGCATGATGCGAAAAAGTCAGAGTAATACTGGAGGTCACCAGCAAGAGGGTATTAATCAGTGGCAGCGTCCAGGGATTCACCTGACCCTCAATGCTGGCCACGGAAGGGTCCGGCGTTGACATCAACGGCCAGCTGGCGGTGAAATCCGGCCACAAGAGGGCAGTAACCCCCTTGGCACCCTCGCCATCCAGCCAGGGCAGGGCAAACACACGAATATAAAAAAGCGTGCCGAAAAAGGCCGCAAAGAACATCACCTCGGAGAAGATAAACCAGGCCATCCCTTGCCGGAAGGAGCGATCCATCTGGGCATCATAAAGCCCGGCCAGGGATTCTCGCACCACATCGGCAAACCAGCCAAACATCACCCAGGCCACCCCCAGCACACCGATCAAAAGAAGCAGCAGCCCTTTACCTTCAGTCAGTTGCCAACCGGCCCCCAGAGCCAGAAATCCCAGAAAAACAACCGCCAATATCGGCCACTTACTGGATGCAGGAACATAATAATGACTCGTGCTCATGGTTTTTCTCCCAGGGCCTGATCATGCGAATAAAGCGTATAGGCCAGTGTCAGCTGTTTCACTTCCCGCGGCAGATCGGGATCCACCTGGAAGACCAGGGGCATCTGTGAACGCTCACCAGCTTCCAGACGCTGCTCACGAAAACAAAAACATTCCATCTTGCGAAAGTAGCGTGCCCCTTCAGATGGGCTAACACTGGGCACGGCCTTTCCCCAATGGGCTTCCTGGCCCAGATTCACAAATTCAAAATCCGCCCTGACCACTTCACCCGGATGCACTCTCATGGAGGTATTTTCTGCCGCCAGCGCCCAGGGCAAGCCAGCATGGGTTCGGGTGATGAACTGGACTTCAATACTGCGTGAAGTGTCGATCTGTTCACCGCTGATCACCTGGGCCTGGGCGGCGGTCTTGCCATTCAGGCCGGTGACCTCACAGAAGACGTCATACAGCGGAATCAGCGCCAGGGTAAAACCCACCATGGCCAGCAACAGCAGCAGGCTGCGGCGGACCGTACGCGCGATCCCCCTTTGTACTTCTTGCCGACTGTTAGCAGACATGGACACCACTCCTCAGGAACGTGAAGGTGAATCCCTTTCCGGAATAAATTCCGGCGGGGTATCAAAAGTGTGCAGGGGGGCCGGGCTGGGCAGCTGCCATTCCAGACCTTCTGCCCCCTCCCAGGGGTTGGCCGGTGCCTTCTTGCCTTTCTTGCGCATACACAAAATCACCACCGCCAGAAACAACAACTGGGAGGTGCCAAAAAGGAAACCACCGATCGAAGAGAGCAGATTGAAATCGGCAAACTGCAGGGCGTAATCCGGGATGCGCCTCGGCATACCCGCCAGCCCGGAAAAATGCATGGGGAAGAAGGTCAGATTGACCCCGATCACCGATAGCCAGAAATGGGCCTGCCCCAGCTTTTCACTGGGATAAACGCCCGTCCACTTGGGCAGCCAGTAGTAGGCAGCGGCCAGGATGGCAAAGACAGCGCCGGGCACCAGTACATAATGAAAATGGGCCACCACAAAATAGGTGTCGTGATACTGGAAATCAGCCGGTGAAATCGCCAGCATCACCCCCGAGAGGCCGCCAATCGTGAACTGCACAATAAAGGCCAGAGCAAAGAGCATGGGCAACTCGAAGCTGATGGAGCCGCGAAAGAGAGTCGCCATCCAGTTAAACACCTTCACCCCGGTGGGAACCGCAATCAGCATGGTGGTGTACATGAAGAAAAGCTCGGCCACCAGAGGCAGGCCCACGGTGAACATATGGTGTGCCCAGACAACAAAAGACAGCAGTGCTATCGAGGCGGTGGCATACACCATGGAGGCATAGCCAAACAGACGCTTACGGGCAAAGGTGGGCACGATGGCGGAGATAATCCCGAAAGCAGGCAGGATCATGATGTAGACCTCAGGATGACCAAAGAACCAGAAAAGATGCTGAAAGAGCACCGGGTCACCACCCCCGGCCGCATCGAAAAAGCTGGTACCGAAATTGATATCCAGAAGCATCATGGTCACTACCCCGGCCAGTACCGGCATAACCGCAATCAACAGAAAGGCTGTGATTAACCAAGTCCAGACAAACAGGGGCATGTCCATCAAACGCATGCCAGGTGTGCGCAGATTTAGGATGGTGGCAATAATATTGATGGCCCCGAGAATCGAGCTGATACCCGCCAGATGCATGGCCAGAATAAAAAAGCTGGTGGATGGCGGGGCATAGGTTGTTGATAGAGGGGCATAGAAGGTCCAGCCAAAATTGGGACCACCACCTTCCATAAACAGGGTCGACAACAAGAGGGTAAAAGCTACAGGCAACAGCCAGAAACTGAAGTTGTTCAGCCTGGGCAGAGCCATATCCGGTGCTCCGATCTGCAACGGCAGCATCCAGTTGGCCAGACCGACAAAGGCCGGCATGATGGCCCCGAACACCATGATCAGCCCGTGCATGGTGGTCATCTGGTTAAAAAACTCGGGCTGTACAAACATCAAACCCGGCTGAAAGAGTTCGGCCCGCACCACCAGGGCTAACACCCCGCCGATAAAGAACATCAGCAAGGAAAAGAGTAGGTAAAGACTACCGATCTCCTTGTGGTTGGTGGTCAGAAGCCAGCGCAGCGGTCCCGAGGGAGCTGACTGGTGGTGATCCGCTGCTGAAGCAGCGGCTCCGCCAGCGGCTGAATCGCTCAACGCCTGCTGCTTGTCTGAATGGGGAGGCAAAGTGGAAGACATAAGGGGCTCCTAGTCATCGCTGTCCAGCAGTTCACGAATTTCTGCAGGCTGCACCCGGTCTCCGGAGTTGTTGCCCCAGGCATTGCGCTCATAGGTAATGACTGCGGCGATATCAGCCAAAGAGAGGGTGTCGCTGTAGGCTGGCATGGGCGTTCCCGATCGACCATGGAGCACCGTTTCCAGATGCTGTTGACGCCCCGATTCCTCCTGCACCAGCGCATTACCCTTGAGGGCGGGGAAAGCGGGCGGCATACCACCACCATCTTCCTGATGGCAGGCTGCACAGTAGGTGGTATAGACTTCTTCCCCCCGCTGCATCAGCTCATCCAGACTGCGTTCGCGATCGACATTGGCTGCTTCAGAAGCGGCAGCGGCCTTGCGTTCCTCGACCCAGGACTGGTAAGCCTCGGGGCTGACCGCCTTGACCTCGATAGGCATAAAGGCATGATTGCGCCCGCAGAGTTCGGCACACTGGCCCCGATAGGTGCCCTCTTCTTCAATCCGGGTCCAGGATTCATTGATAAAACCCGGCAGGGTATCTTTCTTAATGCCTAAATCCGGCACCCACCAGGAGTGGATCACATCGTTGGAGGTGAAGAGAAAACGGATTTTCTGGCCTGTAGGCACCACCAGAGGCTGGTCCACTTCCAGCAGATAAAAATCGCCCTTGTCTTCCTGCCCCTCGATCTGGCTTCTGGGTGTGGCCAGATTACTGAAAAAGCTCAGATCCTCTTCCATATACTGGTAATGCCAGCGCCACTGGTGGCCGGTCACCAGGATATCCATATCGGCTTCAGAGGTATCGTAGAGTTGTTTGAGCGTAGCCGTTGCCGGAACAGCCATGGCAACCAGGATAATGAGTGGCAGGGCCGTCCAGATGACCTCAACGAGAGTATTTTCATGAAAATGGGCTGCTTTGGCACCCTTGGATTTGCGATAGGCAAACAGCGACCAGAAGATCACACCAAAAACAACCAGGGCGATGACTACACAGATCCAGAAAATGATCATGTGCAGACTAAAGATATTCTGGCTGATTCCGGTGACACCCGGCGGCATATTCCAACCGGACGAGGTATTCACTTGCGAACCGGCAACCGGAAGAGCTATCAACAAGAATCCAGCAGGAAGGAGCCGCCAGACCTTTGGCAGGCATGCAGGCATGATGATCTCCGTTTTTATCGTTATAGTTATTCGGAGTATAGGCAGGCGTTGGCTTAAAGGAGGTGACTCTTTTGTAACGACATGTAAATTGCAATGATATGGATCATGCTTAGGTTACGAAGAAGCCCAGTGAGCCAGGAAGCCCACCGCGACCACAAAAACCAGGGTCATCAGCACCCCCGTCAGAATAAAGGGCCAGGGTGAAGACTGCTGAAAATCCTCCCGGCGCTTGCGCTCGGATTGCACCCCGAAGAAAGCAGCCAGGACAGCTTGCAGAACTCGCCACATAAACACCTCGGACAGTCAGCGGACTTTCAGTGTGGCAAGAGAAGGAAGAAAGAGCCAATATCCAGACGCAAAAAGGCCCGCACTGAGGCGGGCCTTTTCTAAAACTGGTGGGTCGTGCAGGATTCGAACCTGCGACCAATTGGTTAAAAGCCAACTGCTCTACCAACTGAGCTAACGACCCTTACAAACTACTGCAGCTCATAGCGGTTGACGGTGGTGGGTCGTGCAGGATTCGAACCTGCGACCAATTGGTTAAAAGCCAACTGCTCTACCAACTGAGCTAACGACCCGTCAACGCGGCGCATATAATAGCTTTTTTTTGGCCGCTTGCAACCCCCAAAACCTAAAAAAGTTAAGATTATTTACGTCGACGCCCTATCGCATGAACCGGCTTACGGGTTTTAAAGCCTTTGCGCGGGGCAGCGGCAGGAGCAGCAGCCTTGGGTTCAAGTCCGGCCAAAGCAGACAACTGGTCGGTTTCCGCCTGAGTCAGCTCGACCCACTCCCCCATCTTGGTGCGCTTGTCCAGACAGATATTACCGTAGCGCACCCGCTTGAGACGGCTCACGGTCACCCCCTGGGATTCCCAGAGACGACGGACTTCACGATTACGCCCTTCGGTAATCACCACGTGATACCAGCTGTTGATGCCTTCACCACCGACCCACTGGATTGCGGTAAAACTGGCCAGGCCATCATCCAGCATGACGCCTTCGCGCATGGCCTGGAGCATTTCTTCAGTAACTTCACCCATTACCCGCACGGCGTATTCACGTTCAATCTGGTGGGAAGGGTGCATCAGGCGATTGGCCAACTCACCATCATTGGTAAACAACAGCAGCCCGCTGGTATTGATATCCAGGCGACCGATGGCCACCCAACGCTCGCCCTTGAGGCGCGGCAGGTGGTCAAATACGGTGCGCCGACCTTCCGGGTCCTTGCGGGTCACCAGCTCGCCTTCAGGCTTGTTATACATAATAATGCGACGAGGCAGCTCTTCTTCGCTACGAGCGCTGATGGGCTGACCTCTGACAGTAATACGGTCGCGGATGCTGACCCTGTCCCCCAGGGTGGCCTTTTGTCCGTTGACGGTTACCAGACCGGCTTCAATGACGGCTTCCATTTCCCTGCGCGAGCCCAGACCACTGCGGGCCAGAACCTTTTGCAGTTTTTCGGTTTTATCGGTGGAAGCTGCTGCCGAGGGGTTTTCTGTTTTTTTCATGGGTGTTCACACACGCTTAACAAGTATCTAGATCCGCTTTAATCGGGCTTAACTACTGGTCTTGCTCATCCTGAGCATCCTCATCAGGAGGATCAAAACGCTGGGCCAGATCAGCAAAGGTCAATTCACTAACCTCTGGCAAGGGTGCTTCCAGCAGGGCTTCGTCCTGCTCCTGATCCAGCGACTCATCGCCCGCCTCTTCATCAGGCAGTTGCAACAGAGGCGAAACCGGAGCCTGATCCAGCTCATCCTGCCATTCCTTTTCTTCCACTTCCGCCAACTCCCGAATTTCATCCAGTGGCGGCAAGTCCTTGAGGCTCTGTAAATTAAAATAGTCGAGAAAATGTCGGGTGGTGGCATAGAGGGCAGGGCGACCCGGAACCTCACGGTGACCCACCACCCGAATCCACTCACGATCTTCCAGGCTGCGAATAATCTGGGAGCTGACGCTCACACCACGCACCTCTTCGATTTCGCCCCGGGTCACGGGCTGGCGATAGGCAATCAGAGCCAGGGTTTCCAATAGTGCCCGAGAATAGCGCGGCGGCTTTTCTTCCCAAAGACGACTGACCCAGGCGGCATAATCCGCACGGATTTGGTAGCGAAAACCACTGGCCAGTTCGACCAACTCCTGACTGGTATTTTCTGCCTCTGCCTGCAGCATCTGCAGCGCCTCCTTGAGCTCTTCTCGCGCAGGCCGCTCAGCATCGCTGAAAAGTGCCTGGAGACGATCCAGGCTCAGAGGCTCACGTGCCGCCAACAGCAGAGCCTGAAGAATACGTACCAGTTCGGGCAAGGGCAAAGACATCAGGACTCCTGCAATTCACTGCTGGCCACGACTTCCTGCTGACGCAGGCGCACATAGATGGGGGCAAAAAGACGGGTCTGCACCAGCTCCACCAGCTGCTCCTTGACCAGCTCCAGAAGCGCCATAAAAGTGACCACCACCCCCTGACGTCCTTCTTCCAGATCGAACAAATCAGCAAAGGCCCGATAGCTGCTGCTGGTATCCAACTGTTCCAACAGGCTGGACATTCTTTCCCGCGTCGACAGGGGTTCACGACTGATATGGTGATGAGCGACCAGTTCCGCCTGCTTCAACAAACGCCCAAAAGCCTTGAGCAATTCATCCAGCGATACTTCGGGATGACGCTGCTCGATATTGACTTCCGGTCTTTCCGGCGTGGAAGGAAACAAATCCCGGTCTTGTCGGGGCAGATTTTCCAGACGCTCGGCCGCCGTCTTGAACTGCTCGTATTCCAGCAGCCGCCGAATCAGTTGTGCACGCGGGTCTTCTTCATCCTCTTCGTCACCTTCAGTCGGGGGGCGCGGAAGAAGCGTGCGCGATTTGATTTCTGCCAGCATGGCTGCCATGACCAGATATTCCCCGGCCAGATCTACCTGCAGCTCCTGCATCAGATCCAGATAGCCCATGTACTGCTGGGTAATTTCCGCAACATTGATACTGAGAATATCCAGATTGTGTTTGCGAATCAGGTAGAGCAGCAAATCCAGTGGCCCTTCAAAGGCCTCCAGAAACACCTTCAGGGCCTCGGGCGGAATAAACAGGTCCTGAGGCATCTCGGTAAAGGGTTTACCCTCGACCCGGGCAAGCAGATCCGTGGCAACAGCTGGCTGATTCATAACTGGATTAGTCGGTAAAGGGGGTTACATCGCCCCGGCCTTCACGAAGAATTTCCGGTGCACCACTGCGCATATCCACCACGGTCGTCGGATCAATAGAGCAGTTGCCGCCATCAATCACCAGATCCACCAGCTTACCGATTTTTTCACGAATATCCTCGGCATCATGCAGGGGCAGGTCTTCATCTGGCAGCATCAGGGTCACACTCATCAGGGGGGCGCCCAGCTCTTCCAGCAGCGCATGAGTCAATACATGATCAGGTACCCGGATACCGATGGCGCGACGCTTGGGATGCAGGAGCAGCCGCGGTACTTCGCTGGTAGCGTTAAGAATAAAGGTATAGGGACCCGGTGTGGTGTTCTTCAAAGCCCGGAAAACAACATTGTCGACCTTGGCATAGGTGGAAAGCTCGGAGAGGTCGGCGCAAACCAGTGTGAAGTTGTGCTTGTCATCCAGGCTGCGCAGCCATTTAATCCGCTCGACCGCTTTCTTCTCACCCAGGCAACAACCCAGAGCATAGGCGGAGTCGGTAGGGTAGGCAATCACCCCGCCGGAACGCAGAATATCAACAGCCTGTTTAATCAGGCGCGGCTGGGGGTTTTCCGGATGTATCTCAAAAAACTGGCTCATAATTTACCTCTGCTCTGATTAAGCGAAGACTTCACTGAGTGGCTGGCAAGCGGCCGGAATTCTGGCAAAGCACCCCGGAAAAGGGCAAGCCGGTCCTGGCGCATGAAAATCACTGCCCCAACTGGGTAATAAATTCAACTCTTCGGCCAGCTTCAGCATGCTGGCAGTCTGGTTCTGATCCTGGCGGCCACTGACCACCTCCACACCCTGGCCGCCCGCTGCAGCAAAAGCCTGCACCAGGCGCACCCGTTTGCTTCGCGTGAGTTTATAACGCAGTGGATGGGCCAGAATACACCAGCCGCCAGCATCCTTTAACAAAGGCACGGCCTCGTCAATCTCCAGCCAGTGGTTTTTAACATCGCCCAGCTTACCGGCCCCCAACAGCTTACGAAAGGCCTGTCCCTGATCCTTGACATAGCCTCGCTCAACCAGGCTGCGAGCAAAATGCGGACGCCCCGGTACGCGGCCACCGGCTGCTTCAACCACCTCATCCAGTTCCAGTTGAATGCGTGCTTTGCTCAGCTTTTCAATAATTTTCTCGGCTCTTTGCCAGCGAGCTTTTTCCTGAATAACCGCCACTTCCCGGGCGGTCTCCGTCAGGCCTTGTGGCCAGAGGGTGACCAGATGGATAGTAATACCCTTCCAGGCACAGGAGAACTCCATGCCTTCCAGCAGCGTTAGTTCCAGCGTCCGGGCAACCGCCCGAGCTTCCTGTAAACCGGCAAAGGTATCGTGATCGGTCAGGGCCAGCTCTTGAACCCCTTTATCGGCAGCCAGATGCAATAATTCAGTTGGCGAGAGAGCACCATCCGAAGCGGTGGAATGCATATGATAATCACACTGGGATGCTGCTAGAGCCATGAAACCACAACCTGAGAAAAAGTAGGCACAGGGATTACCCGACCGCTACGGACGCCGGGTAGTCCAGACAGGTCTAGATTAACATTTTTACCGCCTGGCAGCCCCTTTTATCTGGATCACAAGCGCAGATAAAAAGCTTTTTTAATCCCCGGGACTTCACCTGACCGGGATCCTCCTGAGATAATTGCATCCTGCCCAAGCCCCAGCCAAGGAGACCCCTATGCTCTATGCCCTGATTTGTGAAGATAAGCCCGGCACTCTGGAAAAACGCCTAGAAGCCCGCCCCGACCATCTAGCTCGCCTGGAAAGCCTGCGAGATCAAGGCCGCCTGGTCCTAGCCGGCCCACATCCAGCCATCGACAGCGACAACCCGGGCGAAGCCGGTTTCAGCGGTAGCCTGGTGGTTGCCGAATTCGATTCCCTGGAAGCTGCCCAAACCTGGGCGGACGCCGACCCCTACGTAGATGCCGGGGTTTACGAAAAGGTCACCATCAAACCCTTCAAAAAAGTCCTGCCCTGATGTCCGACCGGCCTGGATACCGTCATCCGCGCACCCTGGAAACGGCCCGAATCGACTGGCAAAAAACAACGCCCGTCGCCCGGGATTTCGAGGATGTTTACTTCTCTCGCGACCAGGGGCCAGCAGAAACCCGCTATGTGTTTCTGGAGCAGAACCACCTGGGTGAACGCTGGCAAAACTGGGAGGAAAAGCGGGCTTTTGTCATCGGTGAAACCGGTTTTGGTACCGGCCTTAACCTGCTGGTTGCGATGCAGGAGTTCTTAAACCAGGCCCCGCCCCAGGCCAGGCTTCACTGGATCACCACTGAGCTTTACCCGCTGCAGCCCCAGGACCTGCGTCTGGCCCATAGCCACTGGCCGGAACTGGCTCAGCTTAGTCAAAACCTGCAGGACCACTATCCTCTGCCCATCGCCGGTTTTCATCGCCTGCATATCCATCCTCGTATTACCCTGGATCTGCTTCTGGGCGATGCTGCGGAAAACCTTTCGGCACTAGCCGGCAAGGTCGATGCCTGGTGTCTGGATGGCTTTGCTCCCGGCAAGAACCCCGGCATGTGGACCCCGGAACTCTTTCAGGCTCTGGCCAGGGCCAGCCATGATCAGACCACCTTTGCCACCTTTACCTGCGCCGGGCCCGTCAAGCGTGGACTCAAGGAAGCCGGCTTTGAACTGGAAAAGGTGCCGGGTTACGGACGCAAGCGGGAAATGCTCAGAGGCCGCTACCAAGGGCAGCCCAGCGACTACGGCCCCAACCCTTCACTACAAATTCCATCATCGCCCCCGCCCGGACGCCTGGCTATTATCGGCGGCGGCCTTTCCGGTCTCGCCACTGCCGAAGCCCTTAACCGACGCGGACTGACTATTGACCTCTATGAAGCGGATGAAGTGGGTAGCGGTGGTTCTGGCAACCGCCAGGGCGTGCTCTACATCAAACTGGCCGTAGCCAATAATCCCGCCAGCTGCTTTTATCTGACGGGGCTGGAATATTCGCGCCGCTGGCTGCAAAGACTCGACCCCGAACAAAAAAACTGGCAAGAAAGCGGCGTCCTGCAACTGGCGGTTACCGACAAGGAAAAAGACCGCCAGCAACGCTTTCTGGACAACAACGACCTGCCCGAGGAACTGGTTCGCGGCGTCAGTCAGGATGAAGCCAGTCAACTGGCCGCAACTGCCACTGCTGCTGGCGGACTTTTTTATTCGCGGGCTGGTTGGGTCAAACCGGGTGAGCTCTGCCACCACCTGGCCGCACAACTGCCTGCAACCCGTATTTTCACCCAGACACCGGTCGACCAGTTGCAGCGGCGTGGCGACCACTGGATTCTGGAAAGCCGTCAGGGCCAGCAAGAATATGACACCGTCATCCTGGCTTCGGCTTTTGCCAGTCGCCAATGGCCTGCCACCCAGTGGCTACCCATCAAATCCATTCGCGGCCAGGTCTCCCATCTCCCCTTAAACAAACCTGGGTTACAAAAGCCCCAAAGTGTTGTTTGTGGTGGCGGTTACGTCAGCCCACCTTTACAACAAATGCTCTGTTTTGGTGCAAGCTTTAATCTGCACACTCAGGAAACAGCTCTTAACCCTGAAGATCATCTGGGTAATCTGGAAGAACTCAGCACCAGCTTACCCCACCTGCTGGAGGAATTGGGTGCAGAACCACTGGATCTGAAAAGACTGGAAGGGCGCGTAGGCTTTCGCTGTACCAGCCCCGACTACCTGCCTATCGTTGGCCCGGCACCGGATCACGCAGCCTGGGAAGAACAACTGCAACCGCTGACACGCAATGCCCTCTGGAAGGAAAACGAGCCTGCTCCCGTGCATCCGGGGCTATGGTTGCTGGCAGGGCAAGGCTCCAGGGGACTGGCCAGCATACCGCTAACGGCTGAGCTGCTCGCTTCTCAAATCTGCTCGGAACCTCTACCCCTGGCCGATGAGCTGGTGGAAGCCCTGCATCCCGGACGCTTTATTATTCGCCAACTCAAACGCCGCCAGAAGCAGGCAAAACCACCCAAAGGCTCTGATTAACTGCAAGCAAAAGAGCTACAGGGCAGCCACTCCGACTGAAGTGTATTTGCTGTGGGCGGCTAGCATCTATTAGCTGGATTCCTCAGCGGCTTGTTCATTCAGATAATAATCCAGCAGCTGCCACTCAATTTGCCCTTCAGCAGTCACTTCAAAGGCATAAAGAGCCTGCCCGCTCCGCTGGGTGTTGGTAAAGTCCACCAGCAACCAACGCCGGTTGAGCAGACGCAATTGACGCTCCACAAAAACAAAAGGCGTTTCGCCTGCTTCTTGCTGGGGCAAAAGATCAGGATGAGCCAATAGATCGGTTAGCAGTTGCTTAATGGGGCGGGCCAACCCCTGATCTTTTAAATAAGCCAGATCCTGATCATCAAACCCCGGGTCGGGCGGAAGGGAAGATCCGGAAGGGGCTGCCCCCTGATCCTGAATTGCTGTTTCAGGTGCCGGGGCCTCTTCTGCCTTGGGCCAAAGGAGAACCCCGAGCAACATGAGAAAAACCAGTAATAAAAGCTTACGCTGAAAGTTCATCATCCACCTCAGGCTTTGTGGTTCACTCAAATAAAAAACGGCCCCTGAGGACCGTTTTTAGTAACTGCTTACTTCTTGGAGCGCTTGCGCTCATTTTCTTTCAGCAGCTTCTTGCGCATGCGGATATGCTGGGGCGTGACTTCAACCAGTTCATCATCATCGATAAACTCCAGGGCCTGCTCCAGACTGAAGCGTACGGGTGGGACCAATTGAATGGTTTCATCATTACCCGAAGCACGCATATTATCCAGCTTCTTGGCCTTGGTGGGGTTAACAACCAGGTCATTATCACGAGCATGAATACCCACGATCATGCCTTCGTAAACCTCTATACCCGGCTCAACGAAGAGTTTGCCGCGATCCTGCAGGGTCGTCAGGGCATAGGCCAGAACCTTGCCAGCAGTCATGGATACCAGCACACCATTGATGCGGCTGGCCATGGCACCTTCTGCCAGAGGACCATAGTGGTCAAAGATACTGGTCAGAATACCGGAGCCGGAAGTCAGGGTCATAAACTGGTTACGGAAACCGATCAGGCCACGAGAAGGAATGGTGAAGTCCAGACGAACCCGGCCTTTGCCATCAGGATTCATGTTGCTCATGATGGCTTTACGCTTGCCCAGCTCTTCCATCACAGCGCCCTGATGCTCTTCTTCCACGTCGACAATCAGCTCTTCGTAGGGCTCCTGCTTGACACCCTCCACTTCGCGAATAATTACTTCAGGACGGGAAACACCCAACTCATAGCCTTCACGGCGCATGGTTTCGATCAAAACAGACAGGTGCAGCTCACCGCGACCTGAAACACGGAATTTATCCGGGCTTTCCGTTTCTTCAACACGCAAGGCCACGTTGTGGATCAGTTCTTTTTCCAGACGCTCCTTGATATTACGACTGGTGACGAACTTGCCTTCCTTACCTGCAAAAGGCGAATCATTAACCTGGAAGGTCATGGTTACTGTCGGCTCATCAACCGTCAGTGCTGGCAGAGCTTCGGGGGCTTCAGGATCGCACAGGGTGTCCGAGATATTCAGAGGGTCAAAACCGGTTACACAAATAATGTCACCCGCTTCAGCACCTTCAGGCGTCTCATTGCGCTGCAGGCCGTGGTAGGTCATAACCTGGCCCACTTTACCCTTGCGCTGCTTGCCTTCGCGGTCCACGACCACGACCTGCTGATTGGGCTTAACACGACCACGGGTTACACGACCTACACCGATAACACCGACATAGCTGTTGTAATCCAGGGCAGAAATCTGCATCTGCAGAGGGCCTTCGGAATCAACATTAGGAGCAGGCACCAGATCAACGATTGCCTGAAGCAGCGGAGTCATGTCTTCAGACAGGTTTTCAGGATCATCCCCGGCAATACCATTGAGAGCCGAAGCATAGATAATCGGGAAATCCAGCTGCTCGTCGGTTGCACCCAGGTTATCAAATAGATCGAAAACCTGATCAATAACCCAGTCAGGGCGGGCACCGGGACGGTCGATCTTGTTAACGACCACTATAGGCTTAAGACCACGGGCAAAGGCTTTCTGGGTAACAAAGCGGGTCTGAGGCATGGGTCCATCCATGGCATCGACCAGCAGAAGTACCGAGTCCACCATGGACATAACCCGCTCGACCTCACCACCAAAGTCAGCGTGACCCGGTGTATCAATGATATTAATGCGGTAGTCATTCCAGCTGATGGCGGTATTCTTGGCCAGAATGGTAATGCCCCGCTCTTTTTCCTGATCATTGGAATCCATCACCCGCTCAGCATCGGCATCGCGGCGTTCCAGAGTTCCTGACTGTTTCAAAAGCTTGTCAACCAGTGTCGTTTTTCCATGGTCAACGTGGGCAATAATGGCAATATTACGAAGTTTTTCTATCACAAGCTGCTCCCCGGACGAGCCGGAAGGGTGGTCAAATAACCAGGCAGCCAGAAGAGTGATCTTGTTCGCCCGGCCAACCTGAAAAAAGGGCGCGACAGTATAACGCCAGAAGGGTTTCAGTAATAGCCTTTTAACCCTTGGATATAAATCAATGCACCAAGATTCACCAATAGCACCATATTGGTGCTCTGTTTTTGTTTTTGCTTTATTTGGGTGCAGCTTTTAAGCTGTAAAATCCTTTTTTGCCTCATGTTGAGGCTAAAAATTTCTGCCCGGGCCAGCTTTGATGCAGTTTTGGGCTTCATAACTTATCCTTGGCATAATGTTTGCTAACATACTGCAAGAATAGGAAACACCCTTTGATCAATACGCCAATCAACGGAGGCGCACATGTCTGCAAAAAGCCTAAACCTTATTAAAGAACACGACGTCAAGTGGATTGACCTGCACTTTACCGACGCTCGCGGTAAAGAACAGCACGTCACCATCCCTGCCGACGGTGTGGACGAAGAATTTTTCGAAGACGGTCAGATGTTTGACGGTTCTTCTGTTGGTGGCTGGAAAGGCATCAACGAATCCGACATGATCATGCGTCCTGACGACGAGTCTGCCGTTCTGGACCCTTTCACTGATGAACCTACTCTGATCCTGCAGTGTGACATCATTGAGCCCAGCACCATGCAAGGCTACGAGCGCGATCCTCGCTCCATCGCTCGTCGTGCTGAAGAGTACCTGAAGTCTACCGGCATCGCTGATACTGCCTTCTTCGGTCCTGAGCCAGAATTCTTCATCTTTGATGACGTTAAGTGGAAGCAGGACATGTCCGGCGCAGCTTACGAGATCAACTCCGAAGAAGCAGCCTGGTCTTCCGATGCCACCATCGAAGGCGGCAACATGGGCCACCGCCCACGTGTTAAAGGTGGTTACTTCCCCGTTCCTCCTGTTGACTCTTCCCACGAAATCCGTGCTGCCATGTGTAACGCCATGACAGCCATGGGTCTGAAAATTGAAGTTCACCACCACGAAGTTGCAACAGCTAACCAGTGTGAAATCGGTGTTGCTTTCAACACTCTGGTCAAAAAAGCTGATGAAGTTCAGCGCCTGAAATACTGCGTACACAATGTTGCTCACGGCTTTGGCAAAACTGCAACCTTCATGCCCAAGCCTCTGGTCGGTGACAATGGTTCCGGTATGCACGTTCACATGTCCCTGTCTAAAGACGGCAACAACATGTTTTCCGGTGATGGCTATGGCGGCCTGTCTGAAACGGCCCTCTACTACATCGGTGGCGTTATCAAGCACGCGAAAGCCCTGAATGCTCTGACCAACAGCTCCACCAACTCTTACAAGCGTCTGGTTCCCGGCTTTGAAGCGCCTGTAATGCTTGCCTACTCTGCCAAGAACCGTTCTGCTTCCATCCGTATTCCTTATGTCAGCAGCCCCAAGGCACGTCGCGTTGAAACTCGCTTCCCAGACCCATCAGCCAACCCTTACCTCTGCTTTGCAGCCCTGTTGATGGCTGGCCTGGACGGCATCCAGAACAAGATCCACCCTGGCGACGCCATGGACAAGAACCTGTATGACCTGCCTGCCGAAGAAGCCAACGAGATTCCTCAGGTTGCTACCAGCCTGTCCGAAGCACTGGAAGCTCTGGACAAGGATCGCGAGTTCCTGACCAAAGGCGGCGTCTTCACTGACGACATGCTGGATGGTTTCATCGAACTGAAGCAGGAAGAAGTAGATCGTCTGAACATGACTACTCACCCTGTTGAGTTCGACATGTACTACTCTGTATAAGCAGTAGTCACTAGAGACAAAAAACCCCGCTTCGGCGGGGTTTTTTTATGGCATAAGAAATGCCTCTAACCAAGGTAGCGCCCACCACTGTCAAAACAAACGGCTTACCCTCTTTACTCTGGGCAGCCATCAGTCTAGAAGTGCTTATGAGTTCCTGCTGCCTAGCGTGGCAAGCGAACCCTTGGCCAGATCCCCAAGTGAATCGCTTGATAACATAGAAGACTTCGATAAATCTGCTTCCTTGGTAGTCAACCGATAAACAGGCAAAAAAAGACCAGGCAAAGAGCCTGGTCCAAGGTTTTACATCTCCCCAAGCCTTTAAATCATGGGCGGAACCTTACGGAAAGCCGTTTCAAAATGAACCCGAGCGGCTCTCTCCTCCAGCTGCTCCAGGAAGTTCTCCTGACTACGCTGGTGCCATTCCAGAATTTCCAGATAACGGCGAATATTTTCTACATAGGCAACCGGCTCATTACCCCGTGCATAACCAAAACGGGTACGGCTATACCACTTGCGCTGAGTCAGCAGCGGCAGGTTCTTGGCGACATCTTCCCAACGATCCGGATCATAGCCACGGCTTTCGGCAATTCGCCGGGCATCTTCCATGTGGCCATAGCCAACATTGTAGGCAGCCAAAGCCATGTAAAGACGATCCTCACCCTGAATCTGATCTGGAATCCGGTCGTAAAGATGGCGCAGATAACGAGCCCCCCCCTCAATACTTTGGAAAGGATCCAAGCGATCAACCCCCAGCTCACCGGCAGTACGGCGAGTCAACATCATCAGGCCGCGAACACCAGTCGGAGACACGGCATTTTGCCGCCAGTGGGACTCCTGGAAACCGACAGCTGCCAGGAGCAGCCAATCCAACTCCTGCTTCTGGGCCGCCATTTTAAAATGATCTTCGTAACGCGGCAGACGGTTGCGCACGTGACGCAGGAAAAGAGGTGCACCGACATACTCAAGGTGCTTCTCGTGACGGTAGTAGCGCTCACGCACCTCTTCAATTTTGCCCACACTGTCGGCATAAACGATAAAGCCATTGACGGCAGAAGCCAGCTGAGAGTTTTCCGCTGCTTCTGGCAGCATCCACACCAGTGAAGCTTCGGCATTGGCATCAAAAGCAACGCCTACACGCGGAAAGAAAAAACGATTCAGGTTAAAGTCCTGGGCACTGACCAGGGCATAATCCAGCTCGCCATCCTGAACCAACTTCAAAAGGTCGGTAACGGCCAGGTCATGGGTTTCAATCCAGCTTAGCCCGGGGTTTTCCTGCTGCTGCTGACGCAGCACTTCAGCCTGGCGCGAATCCGACAGCACCGCCAAGTCAGTCGTTTCCTCAATATCTTCCCAAGCTTTGGGGCGATAATGACCGCGGCGATAAACTACCATCTGAGCCGTTTCCAGCAGCGGGTTAGTCAGTGTAAACCGTTCATCAAGTAAGCGGGTGCGACCCAGACCACCGGCTACCATATCGACTTCGCCGTTTTCCAGGAGCTGTTCCATTTCCTGCTGACTATCAGCCATCACTATTTTCAGCTCGACCCCGAGGTGATCAGCAAAAGCCTTGACCAGTTCATATTCGAAACCGGCGTGACCTTCGCGATGCTCATAAAAAACTGCGGGGGAGCTGCGCAGGGCAACCTTCAGATGCCCCTTCTGTAGCACCTCTTCCAGAGGATCCACCCGACTGCAGCCAACCAAAGCAATCAGAAGGATAAGAAAAAGTGAAATAATCTTGAATTTCATAGCGCCTAACTCATCGAATCAATATTCGATTGTTTAATTGCAACCATCCCGGATTGAGTTGCCGGGGCTGAGTCCATCAAAGAAAAACTGATAGATATCAAACTTTTGCCTGTTTGGCTTATTTTTATAGTTAGGTTTCGTAGCGTTGATTTATGTAATTTTATCAAAAGCTGTTCAAAAAAGCGTCAATAAGAGACATTTTTCTGTGACTGAAGGTTCATTTTATGTCCCGAGATAGCCCTCACCTTTCCTTTGCGCTATCATTTGGCCCTCTTTTCCTGTCCCATGATTTCCGCTCTTTCAAGAGGCTTCTGTAATGCTCGAACTGCGAGGCGCCCCCGCACTTTCTGCCTTTCGTTCCACCAAGCTCCTGACCCAGCTCCAGGCCCTTTGTCCCCAGGTCACGGGGGTTTATGCCGAATACCTGCATTTGGCTGATGTCACGGAAAGCCTGAACGCTGCCCAGCAACAACTGCTCAATTCGTTGCTGGAATACGGCCCCTCTGAAGCTCGGCAACAGCAGCCCCGTGGAGAGTTTTTCCTGGTCATCCCAAGACTGGGAACCCAATCCCCCTGGTCCTCCAAGGCAACGGACATTGCCCGCAACTGTGGCCTGGAAAGCATTCGCCGACTGGAACGCGGCATCGCCTACTATCTGGAATCCAGTCAGCCTCTTAGCCAGGAAGAGCAAACCCAATTGGGTCAGCAACTTTATGACCGCATGACGGAAACCCTGCTCAGGGATACTCTCACCGCCGAGCAGCTGTTCACTCAGGACGAGCCTCGCTCTCTTTATTCCGTCGATATTCTCAATGGCGGTCGCACGGCATTAGTCGAAGCCAATCAAAAACTGGGGCTGGCCCTGGCCGATGATGAAATTGATTATCTGGTGACCAGCTTCACTGATCTGGGACGCAATCCCAACGATGTTGAGCTGATGATGTTTGCCCAGGCCAACTCGGAGCACTGCCGCCACAAGATTTTTAATGCCGATTGGATTATTGATGGTCAGCCTGCCGACCACTCCCTGTTCGGCATGATCCGTAATACCCACAAAACCTCGCCCGAGGGCGTCCTGTCCGCTTACAAGGACAATGCTGCGGTAATCGAAGGTTTTACTGCCCCCCGCTTCTTCCCCAACCCTGAAAGCAAGGATTGGCAAACCACTGAGGAAGCCACCCATATCCTGATGAAGGTGGAAACCCATAACCACCCCACAGCGATTGCACCCCATCCGGGTGCAGCCACCGGTGCCGGTGGTGAAATTCGTGACGAGGGGGCTACAGGCATTGGCTCCAAGCCCAAAGCCGGCCTGACGGCTTTTAGTGTCTCCAACCTGCGCCTGCCCGAATTTATCCAACCCTGGGAAGGTGAGGATTACGGTAAACCGGAGCGCATCGTCTCGGCACTGGACATCATGCTTGATGGTCCTCTGGGCGGCGCTGCCTTCAACAATGAATTTGGTCGCCCCAATCTCAATGGTTATTTCCGTACCTTTGAAGAAGAAGCCGAAGGCCTTAATGGCCGCGAACGCCGTGGCTACCACAAACCCATCATGCTGGCCGGCGGGTTTGGCAACATTCGCCCCAACCACGTTGAAAAGGGTGAAATTCCGGTAGGTGCCAAGCTGATTGTTCTGGGCGGGCCAGCCATGAATATCGGTCTGGGCGGGGGTGCGGCCTCCTCCATGGCCAGTGGTTCTTCCAGTGAAGACCTCGACTTTGCCTCGGTTCAACGCGACAACCCCGAGATTGAACGCCGTGCTCAGGAAGTCATCGATCGCTGCTGGGAATTGGGTGACAAGAATCCCATCTGTTTTATCCATGATGTCGGGGCTGGCGGTCTGTCCAATGCCTTGCCGGAACTGGTCAAGGATGGTAAACGCGGTGGTCTGTTTGACTTGCGTGCGGTTCCCAATGCCGAACCCGGCATGAGTCCGTTGGAAATCTGGTGTAACGAAGCCCAGGAACGCTATGTCATGGCCGTAGCACCGGAAAACCTGGATACCTTTGATGCCCTCTGCCAGCGTGAAAGAGCGCCTTACGCCGTGGTGGGTGAAGCCCTGCAAGAACACCGCTTGACCGTTGAAGATGGTCACTTCAAGACTCAGCCGGTGGATCTGCCCATGAGTGTTCTCTTTGGCAAACCACCCAAGATGACCCGCGAATTCCAGCGCCAGCAGGCCCAGCTGCCTGCACTGGTTACCGATGCTATTGAATTGAATGAAGCGGCAGAAAGAGTCCTGCGTTTGCCAACGGTCGCCAGCAAACAGTTCCTGATCACCATCGGGGATCGCAGTGTCACCGGCCTGGTGGCCCGTGACCAGATGGTTGGTCCCTGGCAGGTGCCGGTTGCCGACTGTGCCGTGACTACCACCACACCTTTTACCGAAACCGGTGAAGCCATGGCCATGGGCGAGCGCACACCGCTGGCCCTGATCAATCCCGCTGCTTCCGGGCGCATGGCCGTGGCTGAATCCATCACCAATATCGCCGCTTCGCGAATTGCCAAGCTGGGTGATATCAAGCTGTCCGCCAACTGGATGTCAGCCGCCAATCACCCCGGAGAAAACCAGGCTCTATACGAAACCGTTAAGGCCGTAGGTATGGAGCTGTGCCCGCAACTGGGTATCGCTATTCCCGTGGGCAAGGATTCCATGTCCATGCGCACCGTGTGGCAGGATGAAGATGGCAGCGAAAAAGCCATCACTGCGCCCCTGTCACTGGTGGTCACAGCTTTTGCACCCGTGACCCAGGCCCGCCCTACCCTAACGCCACAAATTCGTAAGGATCAGGGAGCGACCGATCTGCTGCTGATCGACCTGGGACGCGGTCAAAACCGTTTGGGTGGCTCGGCCCTGGCTCAGGTTTACAAGCAAATTGGTGACCAGGCACCGGATCTGGACGACCCAGAAGATCTCAAGGCCTTTTTTGCCGTCATCCAGGGACTGGCCGGTGAAGACAAATTGCTGGCCTACCATGACCGTTCCGATGGTGGTCTTTTCACCACCCTGGTAGAAATGGCCTTCGCTGGCCATAGCGGCCTGGATATCAAACTGGATTTGCTGGCTGCTTCAAATGAAGAAACCCTGGCGGCTCTGTTCAGTGAAGAGCTGGGCGCTGTTGTCCAAATTCGCCAGGAAGACACCGAATACGTCCTCATGCAACTGGCTGCCGCCGGTCTGGGTGACGCCGTTCAGGTAATCGGCCAGCCCAGTGAAGATGATCAAATCAATATTTCTCTGGAAGGGGACAACCTCTTTCAGGCCAGCCGTGTTCACCTGCAACGTACCTGGGCCGAAACCAGCTACCGCATTCAGGCCCTCCGGGATAATGCCGACTGTGCCCGCGAGGAATTCGATCTGCTCAAGGATGCCGAAGATCCCGGTATCAGCCCGCGTCTGACTTTTGACCTGCATGAAGACAAGGCTGCGCCCTACCTCAATCTGAACACCAAGCCCAAGGTGGCCATTCTGCGTGAACAGGGGGTCAACAGCCACCTGGAAACCGCTGCCGCCTTCTATCGCGCTGGTTTCAATCCGGTCGATGTGCACATGAGCGACCTGCTGAAAGGCGAGCTGACCCTGGAAGATTTCAAGGGACTGGCAGCCTGCGGCGGCTTCTCCTTTGGTGATGTCCTGGGTGCCGGTGGCGGCTGGGCCAAGTCCATTCTTTTCCATCCACAAACCCGGGAGATTTTTGCCGACTTCTTCCAGCGTCAGGACACCTTCTCCCTGGGGATCTGTAACGGCTGTCAAATGCTTTCCCAACTGAAGGAACTGATTCCCGGCACGGATCACTGGCCACGTTTTGTGCGCAACCTGTCCGAGCAGTTCGAGGCCCGCGTGGCCACGGTGGAAATCCAGCGCAATGCTTCTATACTCCTGCAAGGAATGGAGGGTTCGCGTCTGCCCATCGCCGTCTCTCACGGTGAAGGCCGCGCCGAGTTCGCCAGCGCCGAGCAACTGGCTGCCGTGGAAGCCTCTGGTCAGGTGGCCCTGAGATTCGTGGACAACCGGGGTCAGGTAACCCAGCAGTATCCTCTCAACCCCAATGGCTCACCTGCCGGGATCACCGGCCTGACCAGTGATGACGGTCGCGCCACCATCATGATGCCGCACCCGGAGAGGGTAGCCAGAACGCTGAACAACTCCTGGCATCCCGATGAATGGGGCGAGCAGGGCCCCTGGCAGCATATTTTTGCCAACGCCCGCAAATGGGTTAATTAATTGTAATTCTGGTGGTAAGCAGTACTGTGGGAGCTCGCTCCGAGAGCGATATTGGTGATAGTCGCGCGGAGGACTGCGCTCCCACAGGACAGCACTCCTGCAACCTAGCAATGGAGAAATAAATGTCCATTAAACGCTTTATAGCCGGGGCCATCTGCCCCAAATGTTCGGCCATGGATCGCCTCAAAGCCTGGCAGGAAGACGGCTATCAACATCGCGAGTGCGTTGAGTGTGGTTTTACCGACTCCATGTCGCTGGAAATGCCTGAAGAACTCCCCACCCGGGTCAACCAGACAGAAGCCGACCCCAAGGATGCCATTCAGGTGGTGAAAATCCTGCAATAGACAAGGGGTGTTCCCCATGCAGTCATCCCTGCCTCAAACGGATGCCGCAACGCCTCCCAGCCAGGAGCTAGCGCACTACGATGCTCTTTTGCATCAGCTCTATGCATCCATACAATCCAATCAGGGTTTCACCGGGTTTCTGGAAAGGCTTTGCCAGGATTTTAGCTGTTACAGCGCTACCCTGGGATTATTCGATCGCAAAAAAAACCGCCTTTACGGTGGTTGGATGGCAGGTATTTCCGATGCCGCCGTGCACTGGTATAGCGCCAATCTGGCAGACCGGGACCCCTTGGTTCAACAAGCGATTGCCCGAGAAGGTAGCTTTTGCATTGCCAGCCAACAACAGGAAGTCCCCCTGCACAGCCCGCTACTTCAGGAATGGTGCACGACCTCGGGCATTCATGATGGAGCCTGTGCGCTGGTTCATTCCACAGCCAGCCAACACACCTTTTTGACGCTTGGCAGAAACCAGGCCCAGCCACCCTTTACTGTTAGGGAAGTGGAAGTATTCGATCGTTTGCTGCCTCATCTTCGCCGTGCTATGACTCTTCACTGGTTGATTCAAGCGAACCAGAATGCGCAGCAGCCCCTGCTACAGATTCTGGACAGCCTTGATCAGCCGCTAATCATTGTTGATGGTCGCTTCCAAGTCACTTTTCTCAACCAGGCTGCCGACAACTGGTTAAGACAGGATGAGCGAGTCCAACTGGATGAAGGCATCCTTACCTTTACCGAACCCCGCCTGCATGCAGACTTCATGCACAAACTGTCTCTCAGCATTCAGGCTTCGACTCATCTGGATACCACCAGTGATCAGGTACTTTATCTGCCTGCAGGCAAAGAAACGGGAGCGACTCTGGTGTTATCACCTCTAGCCAGCCAAAGTCCGGCATCCCCCATGACTCCTGCCACACCGATTGCTGGCTGTCTGCTTAGCCTAAGGGCGTGGAATAACCAACTCCCCTCCCCGGAACAGTGGAAAGACCTGTTTGGTTTCTCCGATGCCGAAGCTCGTGTTTGTCTAGGCTTGTGTCAGGGCAAATCCGTAGATCAACTGGCGGACGAACTCTGCCGTGAAACCTCGACTCTCCGCAGCCATATAAAATCCCTCTTACGCAAAACAAACACCCAGCGCCAGGCAGAACTGGTGGCCCTGGTGCTTAATTCCACACTCGGCACTTACCTCAATAAGCCTTGAAACCCATGTGAAGTCGTTCACACCTTTCACCCCTCTCCCCAATTTTGGGGATAAAACAGCTCGCATCTTCCCCAATCCTGAGGATTTCTTCTCCCGGTAAATACGAAAAAATTGTCATCACCCGATCCAAAACTTGCGGAGATAGACAATGAAACCCTTAACCCTCCCCCTACTCAGCGTGACTCTTTCAGCTTTTTTTATCAGTGGCTGTGGAAGCAGTAGTGATAGCGGTTCCAGCAGCAATCAAAACACTTCATCGAACAACACTTCGACTAGCAGCTACGACCTGAGCGGCACTATTACCGGACTTGATGGCTCCCTGGAGTTAAAAGAATCACAAAGCGGAAAAACCCTCAGCGTGACCGATGGCAGCTTCAAATTTGAAGGTTTCAGTAACGGCGATACCTATGAAATCACTTTAGCTGCAGCACCAACAGGTCAGCAGATTTGTTCTGTGGAAGGGCTCAGCGGCAGCATCAACGAGGCATCCGTAAGCAATCTGGATATCAACTGCCGAGACTGGGAAGACAGCAGCACCCAGATTTCTTCATCCACCGCTACCGAATCCATCAACCCCGATTTGGCCAGCAATGGCACTAGTGTCCTCGCCTATTGGGAAAGCAGCATGCCCTTACAAGGGGAACAGCTGGCTGGAAACGCTTATAGTTTGAGCACTAGTAGCTGGAACTCCAGCCCGACGGGTACTTATCCAGGAACCGGCGGACAAACCCGCGACCAGGTTCAGATTGTCGCCAACACTTCTGACAATGAAACTGTCATTTATCTGGAATCACCCACCAGTGGCAGTGATGCGCTTTATGCTGTCATCGACTCAAGTTCGACCAGCATTCACGATCCCGACGCCGGTGCCGGTGATGTAACCCAGGCCGCTGTGGCCATGGATTCCCAAGGCCACACGCTGGTCGCCTTTTTGCAGTCCGACGCCGGTGGCAAGCCATCGATTTACTATAATTACCACGATGGCAGCAGCTGGAGTGGCGCGGCGAAACTGGAAACTGATGACACCAACGATGCCTATGCCCCTGCAGTTGCTTTTACTGCAGATGGCAAGGGCGTTGCTGCCTGGGCCCAGGACAATGGCTCTTTAGGCACCAGCATCTATGCCAGCATCTACAATGGAACCAGTTGGACTTCACCCACCGAAGTGGACACTCTTTCCGGTGGCTATGCCAACGCAGCCACCCAGGCTCCGGCTATCAATGTCAGTGACGAAGGTGATCTTCTCTTGGTCTGGGCGCAGGGCAATGGGCAGGCGAGTAGCCACGCAACCAACCTTTATGCCGCTTTTTATACCAGTGCAGATGGTTGGGGGACCCCCTTTGAAGTCGATGCCAGCAGCAACACCCAGGTCGCTTCCTACCCCCAAGCCTACGATTACGATGCCAATACCAGCCAGGTGATTTGGGCACAGAACAACCAGGGACTGACTGCTCAATGCAGCTTTACCACAAAAAGCTGTGAAACCCCGAAGGTCTTTGCTGATTCAGGTCTCTACAATTCATCCCCCGTGTGGGCTGTAGATGGAGCAGGAAATCAGGTTTTTGCCTGGAAGCAGAATGATGAATCAGGTAATCAGCAGGTCTACAGCCGCCGCTATCATCAACTGGGCAGTAACTGGAGTGATGCCATGCAGATGTCCACTGGTACTCAGGACATTGAAGGTATGGATCTGCTACACGATGACAAGACCTTCATGTTGGTCTGGGCAAGTGACAACAAAATTCAGGCTCGGGCACATCGACAAACATCAACAACCAGCGGTAGCCAGGTCATCAGTAAAGCAGGCAGTTTTTGAACCTGGCTAATATAAAAAAAGAGCGAACCCCGGGGTTCGCTCTTTTTAGTTGGGCTTCAAGGCTACTTAGCCTAGAGCAGCTTGAATGGCCTCGTATTTTTCCATCAGCTCTTCTTTGGATTCTTCATGGTTGGGGTCTTTGGGAATACACTCAACCGGGCAGACATCCACACACTGGGGTTCATCATAGTGGCCCACACACTCCGTACAGAGGTTCGGGTCAATTTCATAGATTTCATCACCCTGAGAAATGGCACCATTGGGGCACTCAGGCTCACAAACGTCACAGTTGATGCATTCGTCAGTAATATACAAAGCCATACACTTTGTCCTCTTCAAATAGCGAGTGGGCTGTTGGAATTTTGATAGTTTTTTGAGCGAAGGGTTCAGGCAAATCTTTTCTTCAGGGCAGTGGCAACAACCGGGTGCACCAGGTGATCTATCTCGCCGCCCAGACTGGCCACCTCCCGAACCAGGGATGAGGCCACAAAAGACAATTCAGGAGAAGGCGGCAAAAAGACGCTGTCCACGCCGGTCAAACTCCGGTTCAACTGGGCCAGGGGCAATTCATAATCAAAATCAGCCCCGGAGCGCAAACCTCGCAAAACGATCTGCGCGTCCTGTTCCTGCATGAAATCCACCAGCAGACCCGAGAAACCCTTCACCTCAATTTGCGGGTAGGAGGCCAGAACCTCTTGTGCCAAAGCCAGACGTTCATCCAAAGAAAAAGCCGGTTTCTTTCCAGGGTTGGCTGCTACGGCCAAAATGACCCGATCAAACATCCTGCAGGCCCGCTCAAGGATGTCCTCGTGACCGCGAGTCAGGGGATCAAAGGTTCCAGGATAAACAACCAGGCTCATGATAACCTCCCAGCAAAAAGAGGATGCATCTTACCCAAAAGGCCTCTTCGGCTCAAATAAGCTCTGCTTCTATCCAAGTAACCGTCAGGAAGCGCTTATATTAGCATTAACTGAAGCACGCTGATACAGCGAATAGCGCACCTCACCAGCCTCCTTTTCTTTCAGCAACGACCAGTTATCGGGTAGCTGCTGTACAGGAGCCTGCTTTTCGATCTCCAGGTAGATTTTTGCTGACTCGGCCAGCCAGCCCTGATCTTCCAAAAGGCGACAGGTTGGCTCCAGTAACCCCTGGGTAAAGGGAGGGTCCAGAAACACCAGATCAAACGCCTCCTTGCTTTCCTGCTCCAGATATTGAAGCGTATCGGCATTGAGCACCTGGGCCTGATCACCAGCCAACTCTGTCAATAGCTCTCTTAGCTGCTTGGCCACTCGCGGCTCCTTCTCCAGAAGAAGCACCTGGGAAGCCCCTCGACTCAGGCTTTCTGCAGCCAGAGCGCCACTACCGGCAAAGGCATCCAGACAACGACTACCGGGCAGATCAAACTGCAACCAGTTAAACAGGGTTTCCCTGACTCGATCCGACGTTGGCCGCAAACCTTCACAAAAAGGCACAGGTAACTTGCGCCCCCGCCAGTCACCGCCGATAATCCGAACCTGGCCCTGTAGGCCCTGCTTTAAACTTTTTTGACGTTTTGGCATCGTGTCTCCAGTTACTGCAATAAACCCTGATTGACTCTATCCGAGCAAGTCGATGACAGAGGACAACCGACTTTTCGCCCGCCTCTGCATCCAGTCTCCAGGTGCCCGCTGACCGGTGTTTTCTACCTTCAGGGGCAAGCAGGTGATAGGATAACCCATTCAATAAACGATTAAGATACCAACACCCATGCTAGGACTATTTAAACGCGATAAAAAACAGTCGCAAGAGGCTGAAAACCCGGAAGATCCAGCGACCACCTCCCAGGAACCCCAAGACCAGGAGCCCCAGACCAAAGAAGGGCTTTTTAGTCGCCTGAAAAAAGGCCTGTCCAAAACCCGTAGCGGCCTGACCGATGGCCTGGCCAGCCTTTTTGGTGGCGGGCGCAAGGTTGATGACGAACTGCTGGAAGAACTGGAAACCCGCCTGCTCATGGCCGATGTCGGCATGACGGCCACGCGTGAAATCATCGACAGCCTGACCGAAAAGGTCGATCGCAAGCAGTTGCAGGATGCCCCGGCTCTTCTCGAAGCCCTCAAGCAGGAACTGAAAAAACTGCTGGAGCCGGTTGCCCAACCACTAGAGCTTCCTGAAAACAGCGACAAGCCTTTTGTCATTCTCACCGTAGGCGTCAATGGCGTCGGCAAAACCACCACCATCGGCAAACTCGCCAAACGCTACCAGGGTGAAGGCAAGAAGATTCTTCTGGCCGCTGGTGATACCTTCCGCGCTGCCGCCGTGGAACAGCTCAAGGTCTGGGGCGAGCGCAATGAAGTGCCGGTCATTGCCCAGCATACCGGTGCCGACAGCGCCAGCGTGGTCTTTGATGCCCTCCAGGCAGCCGTATCCCGCAAAACCGACCTGCTAATCGCCGACACTGCCGGGCGTCTGCATAACAAAAGCAACCTGATGGAAGAGCTCTCCAAGGTGCGCCGGGTAATGCAAAAAATTGACCCCGAAGCCCCCCAGGAAACCCTGCTGGTACTGGATGCGGCCACCGGCCAGAATGCCGTGGCCCAGGCCAGAGAGTTCAACCAGTCGGTTCCCCTGACCGGCCTGGTCTTGACCAAACTGGATGGCACTGCCAAGGGCGGCATTGTCTTTGCCTTGGCCAGGGAGCTAGGCATCCCTGTGCGTTTTATCGGCGTGGGTGAACAGGCAGATGATCTGCGTGATTTTGATGCCGAGAGTTTTGTTGATGCCCTGCTGGATATCCAGCTGGAAGAGGCCTCTTCCTGATCCCCTGAAGGCCACCCGGAGGGCCCATGATTCAGTTCAGCAATGTCTTTAAACGCTACGAAAACGGCCACGAAGCCCTGCAAAACGTCAACTTTCACCTGAATGAAGGGGAGATGGCTTTTCTGACGGGGCATTCAGGGGCCGGTAAGAGTACCCTGCTCAAGTTGATCATGCGCATGGAGATCGCTACCCGCGGTCAAGTCAAGATCGATGGGGCTCATCTATCGCAAATGGGAAGCCGCCACATTCCCTTCCTTAGACGCAAGATCGGGGTGGTTTTTCAGGATCACCAGCTGCTCTTTGATCGTAGCATCTATGACAATGTTGCCCTGCCCCTGATTATCGAAGGCATGGACCCTCGGGAGATCGGCAAACGAGTCAGGGCGGCGCTGGACAAGGTTGGCCTCCTGTCGAAGGAAAAATTCACCCCCATCATGCTGTCCGGGGGTGAACAACAGCGGGTGGGTATCGCCCGGGCAGTGGTCAACAAGCCCCCCATTCTGCTCGCGGATGAGCCGACCGGTAACCTGGACCCCCAGCTTTCAGCAGAAATCATGCAGCTGTTCCGTCAATTCAATGCGGTCGGGGTCACCGTACTCATCGCATCGCACGATCTCAACCTGATTACCCGCATGGGTCTGAGAATGCTTGCTCTCACGGAAGGCAGCATCACGCATGATGGAGTTCCCAGATGATAGGTAAACGTCCCGGCACCTCTTCACGACCCAGCGGAGCCACCTTTCAGGATGGCCGTCGCAACCAACGCCCGGCTCCCCAGGCCAAGCGCAAACCAGCCAACCGCCTGAGGAATGAACCCTCTCCCAAGCCCAGCAGCGGAGGAGCGCGGATCAGCGAGGTGAAGACCGCTACCCGTTTCCGTGCCTGGCGTCGCCACCACGCCAACATGGCGGTGGATAGTTTACAGAGACTCCTGCGTAGCCCTCTTGCCAGCCTCATGACCTGGGCGGTCATTGCCATCGCCATGTCGCTGCCGGTGGCCCTGTATATTTTCCTGAACAATGCCCAGCTGGTATCCAGCAACTGGGATGGCAATGCCCAGATGTCGCTTTATCTGGAAGCCGGTGTCAATGATGCCCGCGGCCAAGCCCTGATGCAGGAACTGCAAATGCGCGAGGACATCGCCGAAACCCGCTATCTCTCCAAGGAACAAACCCTGGCAGAGTTTCGCGAGTTTTCCGGTTTTGGTGAAGCTCTCAACTACCTGGATGGCAATCCTCTACCTGCAGTCATCGTGGTCCGCCCCAGCATCCAGGGGGTGGAAGCCCAGGAACAGCTCGTCACCGAACTGGATCAGCTACCTGAAGTAGAAGAAGCCCAGCTGGATCTGGCTTGGGTCAAGCGGCTCTTTTATATTATGGAACTGGGACAAAGGCTGATTACCGCTCTGGCCCTGCTACTGGGGATAGCCGTTCTTCTGGTTGTAGGTAATACCATCCGCCTGGCCATCGAGAACCGGCGCCAGGAAATCCTGGTCACCAAACTGATTGGAGCCACCAATGCCTTTGTTCGCCGCCCTTTTCTCTATACCGGCATCTGGTATGGCCTGGGTGGCGGACTGCTGGCCTGGTTACTGATCAACCTCTCGCTGTTCTGGTTAAAAGGCCCGGTCAGCTCCCTAGCCAGCGCCTACGCCAGCGATTTCAGCCTGATCGGCCTGGGTTTACGGGATTCCCTATTGCTGCTACTTTCAAGTACAATATTGGGTTGGTTGGGTGCCTGGATTGCCGTGGGTCGGCATCTGGGAAAAATCGAACCTCGATAGAGGTCGCGAGCAGCCAATCATTCGCCTGAGAAGGTCTCTGATCCTTGCAAAACGGGCAACAACTGTAAGGATTAGGACTTCCAGAGAACTTTTAAAGCCCGAACCAGTCTTAAGGTTCAATCGACTTTAATGAGCTTTTCGGTTTACGGAGACCAACATGAGCAAACAACTTCAGGTTGTTGACCTTTTTTCACCCGGTCGTGATCTAAGTGCTTACATCCAGACCGTTAACAGCATTCCCCTGCTGACTGCCGAGGAAGAAAAAGACCTTGGCCACCGTCTGCAGGACCAGGGAGATCTGGAAGCTGCCCGTTTACTGGTTCTCTCCCACCTGCGTTTTGTTGTGCATATTGCCAAGAGCTACAAGGGCTACGGCTTGGCTCAGGCTGACCTGATTCAGGAAGGCAATGTCGGCCTGATGAAAGCCGTCAAACGCTTTGATCCTACCCTGGGCGTACGCCTGGTATCCTTTGCCGTTCACTGGATCAAGGCGGAAATTCACGAATTTGTTCTCAAGAACTGGCGTATCGTCAAAGTGGCCACCACCAAGGCCCAGCGCAAACTCTTTTTCAATCTGCGCGGCGCCAAAAAAAGTCTGACCTGGCTGAATGGTGACGAGGTGGATGCCATCGCTGCTGATCTCAACGTCAAACCCGAGACAGTGCGCGAGATGGAAAGCCGCCTCAGCTCCAATGATGCAGCTTTTGATGGCTACCAGGATGACGATGAAGACAGCGCCTCCTATGCCCCGGTTCACTACCTGGAAGACCAGCGTTACAACCCGGCCAGCATGATTGAAGCCGATAACACCGAAGCTGATGCCAGCAGTCGCTTGCAAGCCGCTCTGGCCGATCTTGACGAGCGTAGCCGGGATATCCTCCAGCAACGCTGGCTCAATGAAAGCAAGGCCACGCTGCATGAACTGGCTGCAACCTATGGTGTGTCTGCGGAGAGAATCCGGCAGCTGGAAAAAAACGCCATGAAAAAGGTAAAAACTGCGATGCAGGGTGAACTGGTCGCCTAAACCGACCCATCCCCCCGTTTTCACGGCCGTGCTCAAACGAGCACGGCTTTTTTACTGGCAATCAAACAAACTGCTGCAACCAGCTTTTTAACTGACTGCCCTGCAGCGCACCAGCCTGCCTGGCAATCTCCTTCCCACCTTTGAAAACAGCTAGCGTAGGAATACTGCGAATCCCGTATTGGGCCGCCAAGGCCTGATTATCCTCGGTATTCACCTTGGCAAACCGAAAAGTTCCCTGAAACTCCTGTGCGGCTTCGGCAAAGACAGGCGCCATCATTTTGCAGGGACCACACCAACTGGCCCAGAAATCCACCACTACCGGCAAATCCCCCTGGAGCACCAGCGGCTGGAAATTCTGCTGATTGATCTCCACCGGTTCGCCTGGAAGCACTGCATTTTTGCACTGGCCACATTTAGGACCATCTTTAAGGCGTTCTGTTGGTATCCGGTTAAAGGCCAGACAGGAAGGGCAGGCCACAAGAGAGACATTACTCATAGTCATCCTCACGATTGATTAGTATTGACTAATACTATTTGGGCAACCCCCGGCAAATTAAACCCCACCCGGAAAATATCCGAACAGGAATTTTCTATTACCTGCACCAAAAGTTAACCATAATTTTAAAAAGGCTATTAAGGCCCAATAATTGCTAAAAATAAACAGGAAACAAGAAACTAACAAAAAATATGTTTAAGACCCAAAAAATGCTCTAGTCTTAAACACTTTAAATAACTTGGGCACCAAAAACAAACCTAACAAAAATAAGGTTATTGTCCCAACCTAAGGAAAAAGTCATGACGGGAAATCGACTGAAAGAAGTTCCTGAAAATTTAATTAACCGTATTTTTAAAAAACCGAGGAGACGTACCCATTTGGTCAGCAGTCTGAAAGAGGTCAATGAATTGGCAGACCGGCTGGCCAAGCATTTTCCACAACCGGTCAAGGCCAAAATCGGCTTGACTGAACTCCTCACTAACGCTCTGGAACACGGCAACCTTGGCATCACCTCCAAGGAAAAAAGCCAGCTTCTCCAGGCGGGCAAGTATTACCAGCACCTGGAAAAATGCATCAAGGCTACACCCCGACAAAAACTCGCCCTGCAACTGGAAGTATTCAAAAATCAAACAGAGACCAGAATCAGCATTAAAGATCAGGGTCAGGGTTTTGATTACAAGAATCACCAGGAGCAACAAAACCTGCAACCGGCCATCAGTGGCCAGGGCATTAAAATTGCCCGAGAACTATGTTTTGACCAAATAAACTATACCGAAGGTGGAACTAAAGTTACCGTTTGTTCTTTTAAAACCGATAAGATTTAAAAGGGGATTCAACCCATGCAAGGCCGCAAAATCAAGGATTCGGAGCACCCAGCCCATGCCAGTTTAATCTGGCATGCGCAACAACTGGAAACCTGTCTACAGGCAAAGAGATTGCCCCAGGCGGCAGAAACCCAGCTACTCAAATACAAACTGGAAAAAATCACCACCACAGCCACCCAGCTCGGACACAGGGAACTGGCTACAGCCTCCCACCGTTTGTATACCCGTCTGGCCAGTCAAAACTGCTCGCATCAGGAGCTGCATTCCAGCCAGCAACAACTGATGCAACTCATTAAACGTCACACCCATAGCAAGGGGCCCGGTGATTTCTGGCCTGCAGCAACCGAGGTGATCGAACCCTCTAAAGACACACTTAGCTAGTGCCAGGGACCGCAAACCAGCCCCTGAAGCCTGATTAGTTATGAACCAGATTATCGGTAGGATCTTCAGGATCGTATTTTACGGTCAGGAGAGTACCTTCTGAATAACGTTCATCGCGCAGGCGCTCAACATAGCTTTCACTCTCAAAGTCTTCAGTTTCATAGTCGCCTCGATAGACTTGACCATCTACCTCAAATTCGTACTCGATCTCAACGTAGTACTCGACTTCGATATAGGTGGTTTTATTACCATTGCTGTCCTTTTTGCTTTCCAGTTCGGTTTCCTTGACCACCTCGGCCAGAACGATCGTCGCCTGGGTTTCCGGCCACTTGGCCACCTCTAACTGGCGCATGACCGCAAGCACCACAACAATCACTGCGATCACCCCAAAAAAGACCTGCGAGTACTTTTTCTTCTTCATATTCCTTCTCTCACCTAACCTTTAACAATCAGCAAGACTGCCCATCAGCCTTAAAAGCTTGCCAAGATTAACAGATAAATATCCCTTTAAAAGATAGGTATTTAGATGTACTCGATGCTATATTTAGAACATATTCCACTGTTTTTATTGAGTTTTGACCCGCAACCTCCAACTGTCGACCTGCAGATGCTCACCGGTGCAAGCCAGCAGGTCGATTCATAACAGTGCCTCCAGGCTTCTATGCAACCCAGCCGGGGACGAGATCAGAACCGTTTGAGAAATGCGAGTAAGGCAGGTTTTATTGCAACTAGCGTTGCAGTCGTTCAATCAACTGACGCTGGTAATCGGGCAACTTCGATCTGGAAAAGGCCTCAAAGGCCAGAGGCGGCAAATAAGTCATACCTGCATGCAAGGCGCTGGCTTTCATCGGGGCAAAGACATCGCTCAACTCAAAACCCACGCGACCGCTTTCACCATAGGTAGAGCTTCCTCCGGCAGCTGTGGTCACCAGAAGCATTTCCTTGCCCTGCCACAAACCCGGCCCGGCACTTCCCCAGACATCATTAAGATAGGCTTTCATCATCGGCGTGATGTTGAACCAATGAGTCGGAAACATGAACACGATCCGTTGGTGCTGGCGAGTTAATTCCCGTTCTCTGGCCGCATCTATGGCCCGGGTATCAAAACCATAGATGGTTTCCAGATTTCTTACCGTCACACCTTCAACCCGCTCGGCAGCTTCCTGCATGCCGAGCGTCATGACCGAACGCTCAGGATAGGGATGAGAAACAATAACCAGGGTCTTGATTGCCGTACTCAAGGTTTCTTCTGTTGCGACTGCAGACGGGGCCAGAACCCCCAATGACAAGCTGAAAAGGGCTAATTGGACCAAGCGTTTTAACTGCATAATAAAGTTCCTGTTGCTTTATAAAACCTGAACCGCCTAAGCAAGGGGTAAAATTAAACTCTAAGCACGGCGACCCTCTCACCGAATTCAGGCTGACTGCTGTATGAGCTTACGGATATCCTGCATCGGCGGCGCACCAAACATGCGACTGTATTCACGACTGAATTGTGAAGGGCTTTCATAACCCACTTGGAAAGCCGCGCGGGATGCATCCAGATGCTCTGTCATCATCAGACGCCGGGCCTCACTCAGACGGATACGTTTTTGGTATTGCAGGGGAGTCATCGCTGTCATCGCCCGAAAATGGTGGTGAAAAGCCGAGACACTTAACCCCGCCCGACTCGCCATTTCATCCACTTTGATCGATTCGTTGTAGTGCTCTTTCAACCATTCCAGCGTGCGTACCACCCGATAGCTGTTGCGCCCCGAAGCAACGATTTGACGTAAACGCCCGCCCTGCTCGCCTTTTAGCAAACGATAGATAATTTCCCGCTGAATCAGTGGCGCCAGCGTTTTAATATCTTCAGGTGTATCCAAAAGCCTGAGCAGGCGCTCAAAAGCATCGAACAAAGGCTCTTCAACCCGGCTAACCGCAACACCCAGAGAGTCTTCCGAGCGGTCACGATCACTGATCGGGTTTTCCAGAACCAGGCTGGATAGCTCGCGCAAATTGATTTCCATGGTTAAACCCAGGTAGGGCGCTTCAGAGCTGGCTTCCAGAATTCTGGAGACGACGGGCAAATCGATGGATGTAATCAGAAAATGATTGCTATCGTAGACAAAGGTGTCTTCGCCCACCACCAACTGCTTGCGCCCCTGGCCGATCAAACAAATACTGGGGGCCAACATATAACTGGTTGGTTCTGTGGGCTGCTCCCAGCGATGCAGATTCAGCCCTTCTACAGCAGTGGGCTGTAGGTGAACGCCCTGTGTATGACGATCGATCTGTTGGGCCAATTCCGCAGAGGCTTTCAAGGAATTGAAGCTGCTCCGCTCACCCGCTGTTAGTGCTTTTCCAACCATTTCCCACCTCCACACACCTGAGCTAAAAATCCCGCCTCTTGTCCTTTCAACTGGTGCTACTTATTGCCACCAGCGATCCAGCGGCGTTTGCTCCAATTGATCCAAAAACAGAACCTGACCAATTCTGGGCGTAACCAGCTTGTAGGGTTTATCCCGGCTTGCCTCGACTAATCTTTGGAAGGGTTCCTGCCAGGGGTGCCTGGCCAGGGTAAACCGACCCACATGAGCAGGCATCATGGCTCGGGCCCCCAAATTTTCAGCCGCAGTGGCCGCTTCCTCAGGATTCATGTGAATATAGGGCCAACGCTCATCGTATTGACCGCTATCCAGGGCGACAAAATCAAAACCGTTAAAGTGCCTACCTAATTCATTGAAATGCGGCCCGTAGCCAGAATCCCCACTAAAGAGTAGACGCAATTCAGGCGTTTCCAGAATAAAACCGGCCCAGAGGGTCTTATTGCGAGTCAGCAAACGGCCGGAGTAGTGACGCGCCGGAATCAGATGAACGCGCACCTCCCGCCCCAGATCAAAATGATCAAACCAGTCACCTTCACGAATTCTTTCTTCAGAATAGCCCCAACCACGCAGGTAACTACCGATTCCCAAGGGAGCAAGCACTTGTTCAACCTTGGGCTCAAGGTCTCGGATACTGGGGTAATCCAGGTGATCCCAGTGATCATGACTGATCAACAGGGCATCAATGGCCGGCAGCTTGGGCGCGGAGAAAAGATTGGTTCCTGCATAGGCGGGATTTAAAAACCCCAGGGGTGCGGCCTGGTCGCTCAATACCGGATCCAGCAATAAACGCAGCCCATTGATTTGGATAAAAAAGGAAGAATGACCCAACCAGACCACCAGATTCTTGTTAGGGTCCAGAGCATCTAGCTCAGTCGCCCAAGTGGGTAGGGCTTCTTCAGGGGTCAAACCTTCGTTACTTGAGGCTAGATTTTCGGTAAGTACCTGCAGGAAGGTTTTGTCTCCGGCAAACATCGGCGTAGGTATCAGGTTGCGAAAAGTACCTTCTTCATAATGCGGCGAGGCTTCAATCGCGACCAGGGCCTCACCTTCCGGCAAGTCACCAAACTTGGGATGATGCAAATAGAGAAGAACACCCAGGCAGGCGATACCGACGATTGCAAGAATCCAGTAAACCACTTTCATAAGCCCTCTTGTCATACTTCCAGCCCCTACTTTTAGTCAGATCAACCCGCTGGCCTGCCCAGCCGTCATTGCACGCCTCAATTCGGCTTTAATTGCTCCTGGCAAACCGGCTCAGTTGGTGAAAAGCAGGCAAGAGCAGGAGAGCTGCGCCAGGCATCCCCAAACATGAAAGTTCCTATAACCAGGATCTGTTGGATAAGCCCCTATCGGAAAGCAGGCCCCCACCCTGAGGAGGGGGCCTGAAGCTATTTTTATCCGGCTAACCCGATTATTGGAAAACCGGAAAGACGCTGGCTTCGCCGTAATCCTTGATCAGTTCAAGACCATCCAAAAAGGCCATGTCCTCATCACTGATTTCAAAATTCACATCCAGGTTGTTTTTCATATGCTCGGGGTTCGCCGTTTTCGGAAGAGGCAAAAGCCCTAGCTGCAGGTCATAGCGAATGCAAAGCTGAGGCACGGAAACCGCGTATTTCGCGGCCATCTGAATAATATCCTGGTTTTTGAACAGCTCACCATGACCGACGGGAGAATAGGCTTCCACCAAGAGTCCCTTATCGCGGGAATAATCAATGAGATCACGAGGCAGGTTACTGATATGGGCCAGAATCTGGTTAACCTGGGGAGCGACAGAACAGTGTTCAAGAATATTATCAATATCCACTGCCTGAAAATTGGATAAGCCAATCGCTTTCAACTTGCCCGCTTTGTAGGCAGCTTCCAGTGCTCGCCAAGCCGCCTGGTTGCCTTCGGCAAAGCGATCGCTGGAACCAAAATCACCCCAGGGCTGCGGACTATGAATGATCATCATGTCCAGATAATCAAAACCCATGCGCTCCAACGAAGCATCTATGGCTGCCGCAGCCTCCTCATAAGACTTGTATTGGGCCGCCAGCTTGCTGGTGACAAAAATCTCTTCGCGTTTAACACCACTGGCGCGCACACCTTCAGCCACCTCGGCTTCATTACCATAATCCTGGGCAGTATCCAGCTGACGATAACCCATCTGGATGGCCTGTTTCACAGCTTCAACGGCATCCGCACCCTCAATCATCCAGGTGCCCAGTGCCAACTTGGGAATCGCTACGCCATTAGCCAGTGTATAGTTTTCATCAGCAATCATTCTGGATCCTCCTAGCAGTTAGTGACCCATAAAATCTTCGAGGATCCACCACTTTATTTGAAGACACGAAAATATTGCTTTCTTGCCTAATACTCCGAAAAGGCATTGATATAGGTAAGAGCATCTTGGTACGGGGCAAAAAAGGGGAGCTAAGCAGCCTGCTTGAAAGCAAGCAAGAGACTTGTCGAAATGAAGGAGAAAGAAACAAAGATTGAATCTTAAGTGGTACCGGAAGCCGGACTCGAACCGGCACACCCTTTCGGGCGGTGGATTTTGAATCCACTGCGTCTACCAATTCCGCCATTCCGGCACAGGGATCAAGCGTTTGCGCTTGGTAGGTGCCCGCCATTATAGAGATGTTTCCCCGACCGTCAATAGCCCACCGGTTAACGCCTCAAAAAAAGCCACTTCAAGCAGTCGCTTGCTGCTGATACCTGCTTTTAAATGCCTTCTTTTAAGCGCAAAAGTGTCGCCTGACTGCCCCCTGCTTTGCCGCCCGAACCGGGCTTCACTTTGCTGGTGATCAGATATTGACTTACTTAATATATTAACTAAAATACCGAGAGTGATTACTTACGGCTTTCTATAAAGACATCAAAAATCCAGGCCGCAAGACGCATTTCTTAACCAACGCACAACAGCTAACAAGGTGCTCCAGGCATGTTAAATCAAGAACAAATCCAAGCAGCAGCAGACCGCCTCTACCAAGCAGAAGTCAACCGCAAGCAGATTCCGGCCCTTACCCTTGATTATCCCGACATGACCATGGCCGATGCCTATGCCATCCAAAAGCAGTGGGTGGATCGCAAGCTGGAAGATGGCCGCAAGGTTCTGGGCTACAAGATCGGCCTGACTTCCCGTGCTATGCAGATGTCCTCCAATATCGATGAGCCCGATTATGGTGTCTTGCTGGATGACATGCTGTTTGAAGACGGAGCCACCGTGAAGGCTTCGGATTTTCTCGATCCGCGTATTGAGGTTGAACTGGCTTTTGTCCTGAAAAAGCCGCTTTTCGGTGAAAATGTCACCATTTTTGATGTTCTCAATGCCACCGATTACGTCATCCCCTCGCTGGAACTCATTGCCGCCCGCTGCCTGAGAACCGATCCGGAAACCGGCTACACCCGCAAGGTGTATGACACCATCTCCGACAATGCCGCCAATGCCGGGATCGTTCTTGGTGGCCGCCCCATCAAGCCGCTGGATATCGACCTGCGCTGGGCTGGCTCCATGCTGTATCTCAACGGTCAGATCGAAGAAACCGGTCTGGCCGGTGGTGTCCTGGGCAACCCGCTCAAGGGCATTAGCTGGGTCTGCAAACGCTTTGCCCCTCACGGTGTGGGCCTGGAACCCGGTCAAATCATCCTGTCCGGCTCCTTTACCCGCCCGGTTCCGGTCAAGGCAGGCGATACCGTGCATGCTGACTTTGGCTCCCTGGGTGGCGTTACCCTGAATTTCGAGTAAATCCTCGGCTAGCGAGTGAAGGAGACGCATATGGAACTGCCCAAGAATCGTTTTAAGCAGGGGCTGGCCACAGGTGAAACCCAGTACGGCCTCTGGCTGGGGTTACCAGATAACTCCGCTGCAGAAATTGCCGGTCTGGCCGGTTTTGATTGGCTGTTGATTGATGGCGAACACGCGCCCTTTGATCTGCGCACCATCATGAGCCATCTGCAGGCCCTGGCCCCTTATGACGTTGCGCCCATTGTGCGCTGTGTGGAAGGCGATACCGCCCTGATCAAACAGCTACTCGATATCGGTGCGCAAACCCTGCTGGTGCCCATGGTGGAAACCGCCGAACAGGCTCGGCAGCTGGTACAGGCTGTGCGCTACCCACCCCAGGGTATTCGCGGTCTGGGCACCTCCCTGGCCCGAGCAGCCCGCTGGAACCAGGTGCCCGGTTATCTGCATAAAGCCAATGAGGAAATCTGCCTGCTGGTTCAGGTGGAAACCGCCAGTGCCTTGCAAAACCTGGATGCCATTCTGGAAGTGGAAGGCGTGGATGGTGTCTTTATCGGCCCCTCGGATCTTTCTGCCTCCATGGGCTATCCCGGTGATGCCGGAAATCCTGCCGTGGTCGAAGCCATCAATCAGGGACTGAACAAGATACGCGCCACCGACAAGTATGCCGGGCTTTTGTGCCTCGACCCTGATCTGGCCGCTGACTATGTCAACGAAGGGGCTGATTTTGTCGGTGTGGGTGTGGACACCCTGATTCTGGCTAACGAAACCCGCAAACTGGCCCAGCGTTTCAAACAGGGTCAGCCTGCCACTGAAGAGAAACCTCAGGCCGGCTACTGACAGGCCGCCAACAACACAAGAAGGTTAATCATGACTAAAAAGACATTGGTTAACAGCAAACTGATCTGTGTCGCCCTGAACGACAAGAAGCAGCTTGCTGCCCTGGAAGGGACGTTCAACGAAGCGCCCTACAAGAAGCCGCCCACCCAGCCGGTTCTCTACTACAAGCCACGCAATACCTGGAACACCGATGGTGCCACCATCGAATGGGCCAAGGATTTTTCAGGCCAGGCCGTGGAATCCATGGTCGTCGGTGCCAGCCTGGGCGTGGTGCTCGGCAAGGAAACCTGCCGCGTCAGCCCCGAAGAAGCCTTGCAGTATGTCGGTGGCTACACCCTGGTGGGTGATTTTTCCCTGCCTGAAGAAAGCTACTACCGCCCTGACATCAAGGGCAAATGCCTGGATACCACTGCACCGGTCGGTCCTGAAATCGTCCCTGCTGACAAAATCAGCAACCCCGATGCCCTGACCGTGACCCTGAGCGTCAAGGGCGAAGAAAAAAGCCGTTTTGACCTGAGCCAGATGGAACGCAGTGTCGCCGAGTTGATCAGCAAGATCTCCTACATCATGACCCTGCAACCGGGTGAAATCATCGCCGTCGGCTTTGCCGGTGATCGAGTGCCGGTTGCCCAGGGCGACCAGGTAGAAGCAAGCATCGAGGGTGTCGGCACCCTGAAAAACACGCTGGGAGGGGCCTGAACCATGAGACACGCACGCATACTTTTTGATGGCCGCGAACTGGACATCACCATCGATGGCCAGGATCGCATCACCACCAGTGAAGGCGAGCAACTGGATGTGAGCCTGGATTCCGATCAGATCACCTGGCTGCCCCCGGTCAAGGAACCCGGCACCATTTTCGCGCTGGGCATCAACTATGCCGACCATGCCACCGAGCTGGCTTTCGAGCCGCCCAAGGAGCCTCTGGTCTTCATCAAGCATGCCAACACCCTGACCGGCCACAAGCAGGTCAGCTATCGCCCTGACAACATCGACTACCAGCACTATGAGTGCGAACTGGTCGCGGTCATTGGCAAGAGCGGCAAGAACATCAAGCGTGAAGACGCACTGGATTACGTCGCGGGTTATACCGTCTGCAATGACTTTGCCATTCGCGACTACCTGGAAAACTACTACCGCCCCAACCTGCGCGTCAAAAGCCGCGATTCCCTGCTGCCCATGGGGCCCTGGATCGTGGATACCGCTGACATCCCTGATGCCAATGCCCTCAAATTGACCACCACCGTCAATGGCAAGCTGACCCAGGATGGTTCCACCAAGGACATGATCTTTGATGTGCCCTTCATCATTGAGTACCTCAGCAAGATCATGACCCTGAATCCTGGCGACATGATCTGCACCGGCACGCCTCACGGCATCGTCGACTGCCAGCCAGGCGACACCATCGTCTGTTCAATTGAAGATGTCTGCTCTCTCGAGACCCGCATGGTCAGCGAGCAGGAATACTACGGCGACAACTACTAAGTTGCAGGAGAAAAACAATGAGCGAAACTCTCAGCAGCAATCTGGAACGTGCCCAGCAGTACCTGGAACGCTTTAAGAGCAGCACCTTTGGCCATTACATCAATGGTGAATTCACCCTGGGTCAGGGTGGCCAGGAATACGACAACATCACGCCGATCGACAACACCTCCATCGGTAAAATCATGGCCGGCAGCACCGCCGACATGGATGCCGCCTGTCAGGCCGCTCAGGATGCCTTTGAAAGCTGGGCCGCTACCCCGGGTGCAGAGCGCAAGCGCCTGCTCAACAAGTTCGCCGATCGCCTGGTCGAGCGCGCCGATGAAATCGCCCTGGTGGAATCCATGGATTGCGGTCAGCCCATCCGCTTTATGAAAAAAGCAGCTGAGCGCGGTGCCGCCAACTTCCGCTTCTTTGCCGACAAGGCACCTGAAGCCCAGGATGGTCAGGCTCTGCACCAGCAAGAGCACACCAACTTCACCATCCGCAAGGCCATCGGTCCCGTGGGCATTATTACCCCCTGGAACACGCCTTTCATGCTCTCCACCTGGAAGATTGCTCCCGCCCTGGCTGCCGGCTGTACCGTGGTACACAAGCCAGCGGAACTGACCCCGCTGAGTGCCCGCATCCTGGCCGAGATTGCCGATGAAGTTCTGCCCAAGGGCGTTTGGAACATGGTCAACGGCTTTGGTGAAAGCGTTGGCAAGCGCATGACCGAACACCCCGCCATCAAGGCGGTAGCTCTGGTGGGTGAATCCGCCACCGGCTCCCATGTCATGCGCCAGGGTGCCGATACCCTCAAGCGGATGCACTTTGAGCTGGGTGGCAAGAACCCGGTGATTGTTTTTGATGATGCCGATTTCGAACGCGCGCTGGATGCGGTTGTCTTCATGATTTACAGCCTCAATGGCCAGCGTTGTACTTCTTCCAGTCGTCTGCTGATCCAGAGCGGTATCCGCGACAAATTCCTTGCTGCCTTGGAAGAGCGCGTTCGCAACCTGCGCGTGGGTCATTCCCTCGACCCGGAAACAGAAGTTGGTCCACTGGTTCACACCGAGCACTACAACAAGGTGCTCAGCTACTTTGATATCGCCAAGGATGATGGTGCCAAGATTGCCGTGGGTGGCAAGCGTATCGAAGAAGCGCGCAACCAGATCGACCCTGCGGGCAACTACCTGGAGCCAACTCTCTTCACTGAAGCCAACAACAAGATGCGCATCGCCCAGGAAGAGATCTTTGGTCCGGTTCTGACAGCCATTACCTTCGATAGCGAAGAAGAAGCCATTGCCATCGCCAATGACACCGAGTATGGCCTCTCCGGATATATCTGGACGGAAAATACCGGTCGTGCCATGCGTATGGCCAAGCATGTCGAAGCGGGTATGCTCTGGGTTAACTCCGAGAACAACCGCAACCTGCCTTCGCCTTTTGGTGGCATCAAGATGTCCGGCATTGGCCGTGACGGTGGCGACTGGAGTTTTGATTTCTACATGGAAACCAAAAACGTCTGTGTCGCCCACGGCACCCATCGGGTTCCCACCCTGGGTAAGCGTTAATCGCAAGTTTTTATTGTGATTGACCGGCAACCCGCATTAAAGCGGGTTGCTCCCGTAAGGGAAGAACACTTAGAAGCCTGGGGAACCTTGGATTAACTTGATGAGTGCACTAGTTAATCAGAGGCATCCCAAGGTGTGTTTTTCCCTTTTTTAACCTCCGTGCTTTATGATCAGGCCTATGGATCAGAACGAGTGGATACCCAATATCATCCTTGGGCAGGATTATGACCGGCGCTATCTGGATGCGCCGATTCATTATGATGTCCTGGAGAATCTGGCGGTCTTTTTTGGCCGGGATATGCCCGTTCATCGCCATGCCCAGTATTTGCAAATCCACTATATCGATCGCGGTGAAGTGCGCTTTCACATCGATGACAAGATCTATTCCAGCCAGGGGCCCACGCTGGTACTAACGCCGCCCTCGGTGCCGCATTCCTTTTTGACCTCGCCGGATGCCTGCGGGCATGTGCTTACTCTGCATCAATCGATTATCTGGCATCTGCTACGCGACGGCCTTCAGCAGCAGCTGGAGACCCAACTCAATCAAGAACTCAGCCTGTCGCTGGAAGACCTGGATGCCGAGGAAACCGCTCACTGGGGGCTGATCGTGCATACCCTGGAAGCCCTGGGGCGGGAATGGAATCATGATTATCCGGCCAAGCAGTTGACCCTGCAGACCCTGGTGCGCCTGCTACTCATCCAGATCAGCCGCCTTTCCAATCGTGGGACGGCCAGCACCTCGGTCAATAATGATGATCTCCGCTTTTTCCGCCAGTTCTCCAACCTGATACAGGAGCACTACCAGCATCACTGGCAACTGCGCGCCTACACCTCAGAACTGGGCATTTCCGAAAGCCGCCTGCATCAAATTTGCCAGCGCATTGCCAACCGCTCACCCAAAAAGATTATCCACGACCGCCTGCTGCAGGAAGCCAAGCGACTCTTAACCTTCAGTAATCTTTCCAGCAGTGAAATCTGCTATCAGCTCGGCTTTAGCGATCCTGCCTATTTTTCGCGCTTTTTCAAACGCAACACCGGCCTGACTACCCAACAATACCGACAGTCGCAAAACTAGGATGCCTCCGATCAACGTCACGAGCGCAGGTCAAGCAAGGCGAAATTGGCCGAGAAAGCGGAGTTTACATAAAGTAAATGAGCATTTTGAGGTCAATTTCAACGCAGTATCACCAAGCACAGTAGTTAATCAGAGGTTTCCTAGGAGTCCGGTGTGAACTTGTTAATGGCCAAACTTCAACGAGGCTATCAATCCTCGGCCCTGCTGGGCCTATCCGGCTGGTTGTTATTTACCACCCTGATTTTGGCCCTGATTTCCACCCTGACCCACCTGGATTTTATCCAGCCAGCAACCCTCACTGCCTGGGCTTTTGTACTGCTGGAATATGCCCGTCTCAAGCGTAAACAGAAAATCCAGATTCTGGTGCTATTTTTGGTGGGATTGGGTTTTGCCAGCTGGGCCTGGCAGGCTGGCTCCCAGGTCAGTTTATTGCGCCTGCTGGAAGAACATCTGAAATTGGCAATGCTCCTGGCTGCGGTCAATTTTATCCGCTTGAGCACTCAGCTTCATCGCTCCCAACAGCAACCCGGTCCGGCCAATGCCCTCTGGACCCTGGGCGGCATGCATATCTTTTCTTCAGTGGCCAACTTTTCTTCAATGCTACTGGTTGGCGAGCAGCTTAAACGTGGCCAGCGCCTGCCGCCACTATCGCAAATCATCGTAGCTCGCGGCTTCAGTCTGGCGGTGATCTGGTCACCTTTTTTAAGCATCCTGCCGCTGGTGCTGGAGCAGGTGCCTGGCAGTCAATTGGGGAGTATCTACCCACCGGCGCTCCTGCTAGCCGCTACAGGGTTGGTCCTTACCGGGATAGATCTGCGCCTGCGTTATCCACGCCAACTGGCGCGCTATTCCGGCTATCCACTGACACCCGAGACGCTTTTGCTACCCTTGACTCTGGTCGCCAGCATTTTGCTGGCCCACTGGCTCTGGCCCCAAGAGCCCACGATAGGACTGGTCTCCCTGCTTGCTATCCTGACTCCTCTGACACTGCTAACCTGGCGTTCCGGGCCTCTTCAGGCAGGCCAAGCTTTTGTGCAACATCTTCAGGAAAAACTTGCCGATGCCCGAGCTGAAGTGGCGCTCTTTCTCTGTGCCGGTTTTCTGGCAGCCGGGGTCAAGGCTTGCATTCAGGTCGGTTTAGTCAGTCTGCCAGTTGCCGAAACCAATGCCAGCGTGGCCTCCCTGGTACTGGTCACTATCGTGGTTTTGGCCTATGCCGGTATTCATCAGTTTGCCCTGGTAGCCATCTTTGCCGGTTTGCTGGCCGAGGTCACCACAACCCCCACCCTCATGGCCCTGGCCTATATTGCTGCTACCTCACTGTCCATGTCCGGCAGTGCCTTTAGCGGGGTAAATTTTATCCTGCAAGCCAGGTTTCATGCCCGCGCGGTCTTCCTGGTAAAAAACAATCTGATTTATTCGCTGGGACTGCTTGGCTTCACCATATTATTGCTATATTTTTTAGAGCTTACAGGAATAAAATAAATTTAAAAAGAATGACTGCTCAATAAGTCACCCAGTCCTGAAAAAGCCAATAAAAATGCCTGACTCAGGAGTCACCAAACCTTTATCAATCTCTCATAAAAGGCTAAAATTGGGCGCTTTAACCCTGATTAAATTTCACTTTTCTGGCCCAGCTAAACGTCAGACATTTAATACTAGAGCCCATGCGTAAATACGAAGAATCCTTGCCGCTGAAATTACTCAAAGCGCGGGAAGTCACCATGAATTTTTTCCGCCCCCTCTTGCAAGAGATTCCCCTTACAGAGCAGCAGTGGCGCATCATCCGGGCTCTGGCAGAACACCAGGAATTGGAATCCAAACAACTGGCTGATTTCTGCTGCATTCTCAGTCCCAGTCTGACGGGTATTATCAGTCGTCTGGAACAGCAGGACTATATCCAGCGGCGACGTTCACCTGAAGACCAACGCCGGGTATTAATCAGTTTAACGCCCAAGGCCGAGGAAATGTTTGAGCGAGTTTCTCCCCTGCTGGAAAGTCGTTATCAGGAAATCAGTCGCCAATTTACCCAGGAAAACATGGATCAGTTAAGCGAACTCTTGAATAAACTCTCGCAAATCAAACCTGGAAAGAATTGAAAATTAATATGCACTCATTAACTCGGCAAACCACCAGCCTTAATTTAAAAGCAGCTCGCCTGCTTGCTGATCGAGTTCTTGAAGAGGCTGAGCACCTGGGCAAAGACATCGCCCTGACGCTTCTGGATGCCAGTGGTCTGGCAATCCTGCGTCTTAAAATGGACTCGGCTCCGGAACCCAGCCAGGAGATTGCCCTGCGCAAGGCGCGTACGGCGCTGGCTTTTTCCACCCCGACTCATCTTTGGGATGAACGCTTTGACAAGGTGTCGCCCGGTGCCAAAACCGGTCTGCCGCTGCAAGAAGGACTGGCCTTTTTTGGTGGTGGGGTGCCGTTGAAATTAGGCGAGATTCAGGTGGGCGCTCTGGGTATATCCGGAGCCAGTGAAGCCGAAGATACCCAGCTGGCCGAAAGCGCAGCCGAGTATCTACAGGAACTCAGCAAAGGTTAAGGCCTTTGCTATTATTCTTCATCATTCAGGGGCACGATCAGAATCGGGCGTTTGGAGTGATGCAGGGTTTTCCCCGCCGTTGAGCCGACAAAAATCTCACCCAGGGTGGAATGCTTGCGCGTTCCCATCACAATCACATCCGCATCCATTTCATCTGCGACCCGCAGAATTGCCTTCCAGGGCGTGCCCTCTTCAACCCGCACATCGACCTGTTCCGGTGTCAGCTTGTCCTGGTCTTCCAGCTCCTGCTGGCAAAAGCGCTCCAGGCGACCGGCCACCTTGTCTCTCAGCTTGGCGATGCCTTCCTGCAGCATACCTTCCATATCCTGCTTTTCCATCATGTTACTCAATACGCTGCGAGCTGTTCCCGAGAGGGACTCGATGACATGGAGGTAGGTGATCTTGGAATCATAGTGACTGCAGAGACTCACCGCAGCCCGGAAGGCTGGCCGTGAGCCAGCTTCCAGATCAGACACATAGAGAATCTTGCGAAAATCGGACAGCATAATTATTCCTCCTGCCTTTGGCAGTTAGTCTGTACTTCTTCCCATCCCTAGCGATACAGGAGTTCGGGCAGGAAAAGTGCTATCTGGGCCACGAAAAGCACCAGCAGCAAACGGATAATGTCGGCAAACCAGAAGGGAGTCACCCCCTTGAAGATAGTGCCTGTCTTGATATCGCGTATAACGGCACTGAGTACGAAGACATTCATCCCCACCGGTGGCGTTATCAGACTGATTTCGATGGCAATCACTACCACAATGCCGAACCAGACCAGATCAAAGCCCAGGCTGGCAACAACCGGATAGAAAATGGGGATGGTCAAAAGCATCATCGACAGGCTCTCAAAGACCATACCCAGCAGCAGGTAAATCCCCATAATTGCCAGGATGACCACAATAGGAGCAACATCCAGGGAGGTGACAAAACCCAGCAGCATGTCGGGTAGACCGGCCCGGTTAACAAAGTCGGAGAAAATCAGGGCACCGATGACCACGGCAAAAAGCATGACCGAAGTACGTGCTGTATCCGAAAGGGTGTCAAAGAGGCTGCTCCAGGTCAGGGATTTACGCAGCAGGGCAATCACAAAAGCGCCCCCGGCACCGATACCGGCTGCTTCCGTGGGAGTGAAAACCCCCAGGTAGATACCACCCATCACCAGAACGAAAAGACCCAAAACACCGATGACACCACGCAGGGCCTGAAAGCGTTCTTTCCAGCTGGTTTTTTCACCGGCAGGACCAGCCGCCGGATTGCGCCAGACCACATAACGAACGGCCGCCAGATAAAGGGCCACACCCAGAAGACCGGGCAGGAAACCGGCAGCAAAGAGTTCACGAATACTGGTTTCAGTCAGCAAACCATAAACCACCAGGATCACACTGGGTGGAATCAGGATACCCAGGGAACCACCAGCAGCGATAGTGGCAGCAGCCAGGGAATCATTGTAGCCATACTTGCGCATAGGCGGCATGGCCACGCGGGACATGGTCGCTGAAGTCGCCAGGCTGGAACCACTGATGGCCGAGAAACCACCACAGGCGACGACCGTAGCCATGGCCAGGCCACCCTTGCGGTGTCCCAAAAAGGCATTGGAAGCTTGATAGAGTTCATGCGACAACCCGGAGCGCATCACCAGGTTGCCCATCAGAATAAACAGGGGGATCACTGACAGGCTGTAGTTCTGGACGGTGCTGACCACCCGGTTGGAAGCCATGGACAAAACCCCGACCCAACGATAGGAATCCAGATTGTCCCAGCTCAACCCCATCATGACAGCAAAGCCAAAAAAGCCCACCAAGCCCATGGCGAATGCGATCGGCATCCGCACGAATACGATCAGGAAAAGAAGAACAGCAAAGCCGATCAGCAAGACTGACATAATGAATACTCGTTTTGGATTCTATTTGGAGGGGTCTTGAAAGAGGATGCGATAGATCCCGTAGGTGATCATCCCGGCTGCGGTTGCCCAGCTCATCAGGGCAATATACTGCACCACGTAGCCACTGGAGATACCCAGGAATTCGGTCACCTCACCACGACGGATGGAGCGCTCGCCCAGCTCATAAATCCGGGTTCCCAGAAAATAGAAGGAAACCGACATCACCAGGGCCGCCACCAGGGACAGGAATTTCACCAACCCCGTGGGCAGATAGCGATCCAGCAGATCGACCACAATATGCCCACCGCGCCAGGTCACTACCGGCATGGCCGCAAAGACCATGATCGCCAAGCCGATCTGGGTCAGCTCAATTGCACCCGGTACCGGATTATTGAACAGGTAACGACCGGCCACATCGATGCAGGTCAGGAGCATCAGCCCCATCAGCATGACGGCTGCAATCAGTTCGAGTAGAAAGGCCAGCCAGCGGGCCGGCCCCTTCTCGTCATAATGAGCCTTCAACCAGGCAACAAATGACATTTTCAACTCCTAGTTTTGAGCTTCATACTCACGAGCAATGCGGCGCAGATCTTCCAGTGCCTGGGCAGCATCAACACCCTCGGCAGTCACACTGTCGATCCACTGTTGATCCATGCCTTCAGTCAGTTCGCGGAATTCCTGAACCATGGCATCGTCTTCTTCCAGAACTACCACGTTCACGCCTTCTTCACGTGCGTATTCCAGACCCTGTTCGTCGGCTTCGTCCCAGGCTTGACCGGCCAGGATGGACAGCTGGCGACCGGAAACACTGCGGATGGCTTCGGCATCTTCCGGGTCCAGGGATTCCATGAAGTAGGGATCGATGAACATGGCAAAGCTGCCCAGGTACATGCCACCAGGGAAGACAGTCAGGTTGGGGGCCACTTCGTTCAGACGCAGTGAGCGCTGTTCTTGAGCAGGCATGAAAACACCATCGATAACGCCCTGTTGCAGCATTTCATAAACACGTGAACCGGGTGCGGAAACAGGCGTCACGTCCAGGCGCTCGGCCAGTTCGGCCTGAACACCACCGCCGCTACGAATGCGCTTGTTTTCCAGGTCATCCAGATTTTCGATCGGCTCGCGGGTATGCAGTTGGCCGGGACCGTGAGTCAGCAGGGCCAGGAGCTCCAGACCCTGGTATTCATTGGCCTGGGCAAAGTGTTCCTGGTGAACGTCCCAAAGGGCTGCAGAAGCCGCTTCGGCGTTTACACCCATACCGGGTTGTTCTACGGCCATGGGCAGGTTGAAGCGACCGGGAATGTAACCGTGGTAGCTCCAGCCAGCATTGATAACGCCATCTTCAACCAGTTGGAAGTAGGTGCGTGGATGGCCCAGGTCATGTTCAATCTTGACTTCAACGCGGCCATCGGTGGCTTCTTCGACCCATTCAGCCCAAGTAGGCCAAACCACGGTATTCATGGGGTTGCTGGGTGGCATCCAGGTGCCGACAACCAGGGTGGTAGAAGCGGTAGCTACGCTGGTTCCGGCCAGACCAACGGTCAGCAGGGAAGCAGCAGCCAGGGTTTTGACTTGAGTGCCTAGATTTTTCATGGCGTGTCTCCGAGTAGTTTTTATTGTCTTGCCGTCAGCAGTTATCAGCTGTGGCGGCTGATTTGGGCTAGACTGAATCAAGGTTCAGACTAGCCCGCACAATCACCTTGCATCCTGCAGGGCTATTAATTGTTTTCTTGGTAATCACGAGCAATGCGGCGCAGATCTTCCAGTGCCTGGGCAGCATCAACACCCTCGGCAGTCACACTGTCGATCCACTGTTGATCCATGCCTTCAGTCAGTTCGCGGAATTCCTGAACCATGGCATCGTCTTCTTCCAGAACTACCACGTTCACGCCTTCTTCACGTGCGTATTCCAGACCCTGTTCGTCGGCTTCGTCCCAGGCTTGACCGGCCAGGATGGACAGCTGGCGACCGGAAACACTGCGGATGGCTTCGGCATCTTCCGGGTCCAGGGATTCCATGAAGTAGGGATCGATGAACATGGCAAAGCTGCCCAGGTACATGCCACCAGGGAAGACAGTCAGGTTGGGGGCCACTTCGTTCAGACGCAGTGAGCGCTGTTCTTGAGCAGGCATGAAAACACCATCGATAACGCCCTGTTGCAGCATTTCATAAACACGTGAACCGGGTGCGGAAACAGGCGTCACGTCCAGGCGCTCGGCCAGTTCGGCCTGAACACCACCGCCGCTACGAATGCGCTTGTTTTCCAGGTCATCCAGATTTTCGATCGGCTCGCGGGTATGCAGTTGGCCGGGACCGTGAGTCAGCAGGGCCAGGAGCTCCAGACCCTGGTATTCATTGGCCTGGGCAAAGTGTTCCTGGTGAACGTCCCAAAGGGCTGCAGAAGCCGCTTCGGCGTTTACACCCATACCGGGTTGTTCTACGGCCATGGGCAGGTTGAAGCGACCGGGAATGTAACCGTGGTAGCTCCAGCCAGCATTGATAACGCCATCTTCAACCAGTTGGAAGTAGGTGCGTGGATGGCCCAGGTCATGTTCAATCTTGACTTCAACGCGGCCATCGGTGGCTTCTTCGACCCATTCAGCCCAAGTAGGCCAAACCACGGTATTCATGGGGTTGCTGGGTGGCATCCAGGTGCCGACAACCAGGGTGGTAGAAGCGGTAGCTACGCTGGTTCCGGCCAGACCAACGGTCAGCAGGGAAGCAGCAGCCAGGGTTTTGACTTGAGTGCCTAGATTTTTCATGGCGTGTCTCCGAGTAGTTTTTATTGTCTTACACGTCTTAATCGAGTGCTTATCTCTGGGTGTCACCCCGCCCGCTTGCATGCAGGCCGGGTAACCAACACCGCTGCGCTATTTTTTAAACAGCGGATGGATGTTGTTCTTGTTGAATTTGAGAACCGGGTCCAGTTCAGTCATTTCAAAGGAAATCTGGCAGTAGCTCTCATCGGTGATGGGCTGCATCCAGTTGCAGAGGATGCGAAAGACTTCTTCGGCTACCTCTTTTTTGAGATCAGGGTCGCGACCATGACCGATTTTCAGGGTCAGGTTGAGGAAAGCGAAGTCTTCACGCCCATCGGCTACCCGAAAATCATCACAACGGATAGCCCGGCTGCGCACACCACCCAGTGGAAATTCACCGGTGGAAACGACATACTCGTGCAGCTCCTTGAAGAGGCTTTGAAATTCGAGGCGTTCGTGCAGATTGCCCGAATACTCAACGATAAAATGCGGCATAAGACTACCTCTTGATTCTTGTAATAGCAGGTCGAAAAACCGGGCAACGCCTTGCAAGCGACCTTCTGTCAAATCTAATTAACATATTAAGTTTTGTCAACATAAGCCAGGCTCCTGCATCTAAGACTCTGGTATCACTTGACGGGCTGACGGGTTAGCAAAAGAGCGGCCAAGGCCCCCATCCCCATCAGGCCGATAATCAGACTCATGGGCAGAGGGGTGCCATCGTGCAGGGCGCTGGCCAGAGAGCTGGCCAAAGCCCCCATCCCAAACTGACAAGCCACGGCAATGCCTGCTGCTGCTCCGGCCTGCTCGGGAAAACGCGAGAGCAGGCTGGCCATGCAGTTAGAACCCACCACGCCAGTCACACTGACAAAGCCCAAAAGGGCCACCACGATCAGAGGCAGGCCACCCCAACCCGTGGTTCCGGCCAGGACAAGCAAGAGCCCTGAGGCCGCAGCCAGAAAAGCAGCAGCCGTTAGCAGTTTTTGAGTGCCAATCCGGGTCACATAGCGGGCATTGAGACTCACCAGCAGGATAATCCCGCCGATATTGAGGCTGAACAGCCAGGCATAGTTTTGTGGGGAGACATCAAAAAAACCGATGTAAACAAAGGGTGAGGCCGTGATGTAGGCAAACATCCCGGCGAAGGTTAGCGACATGCTGAGAATGTAACCCACAGCCACCGGCTGCAGCAGGATCAGCCCATAGGATTTAAACACCCGCGCCACACTCGAGCCCCTGGAGCTGCCGTGGTGGGTCTCGGGAATTTTCCAACTACTGAACAACAGCATCAGGGTGGCAAAAACGAATAGCACCACAAACAGGGAGCGCCAGCCAGCCAAGAGAATCAGATAGCCACCGACCAGCGGGGCCATCAGGGTGGCAATCATGGTGACCAGATGCATCAGCGAGAGCACCCGCGCCGCCTCTTCCAGCGGAAAGAGATCACGCACGATGGCGCGAGCCAGCACCGAAGCGGCAGCCGCCCCCAGAGCCTGAAGAAAACGTGCTGCAATCAGCCAATCCGCCGAGGTGGCCAGAAAGCAGGCCACACTGGCCGCCAGATAAAGGCCGATACCGCCCAATAGCAGAGGACGCCGACCCACCTTGTCCGATAGCGGGCCGTAAAAGAGCATACCGATAAACAGGCCCAACAAAAAAGCGCTGATGGTCAGCTGAATATCCCCTTCCGCCGCCTGAAGATCTGATGCAATCAACGGCAGACTGGGCAGGTACATATCGATCGACAGAGGACCGAAAGCCACCAGGGCAGCCAGCAGAATAATCAGCCGGTGGGGATTTTTTATCGTGGACATGGCATCCTCTTGGGTCCGCTGGGGACAGAAATTACAGGCGACCGCCGCTGGCAGCCGAAGCGTCACTGACCGAGGCCTGGGGGCCGGGCACCTGCTCACCACTGACGGGCGAAACCGGGAAGATGGCATTGATCTGCCCGGTTCCCGAACTGCCAAAGTAGGGAGTCACCACCTCGGCGGGTTGATCATATTCCGACCAGCCCAGGCAGCCCAACAGCATAGCGGTATCATGCATAAAGCCTTCACCATGACCCTTGACGGCATATTCAGGCAGCATTTCACAAAAGTCCTTCCATTCCGCCGCTTCCCACATGCGCACCACATCCTGATCCAGCCTTTCCAAGAAAGGGCTCCAAACCTTGGTGGCAAATCCCGGTGCCTGGCCATTCTGGGCAAAACGATGCGACAGGGAGCCACTGGCCAGCACGGCTACCTTGCCATCGTAGTGCTTTTCCACGGCCTGGCGCAGCGCCCAGCCCAAGCGGGCACTGTCATTTAAATAGTGGGCCATGCACATGGCCGAGATAGAGACCACCTTGAAATGCTGGTCTTCATTCATATAACGCATGGGTACCAGGGTGCCGTATTCAGGGTCCAGGGAGGTCTGGTCATGCGCCAGGGTTTCCACGCCCTGTGCCTGGCATTCCTCGGCAATCAATTGTCCCAAACGCGGGTTGCCACTGAATTCAAAGGGCATATTGGAAATAAAGTGAGGCAATTCATTGCTGGTGTAATTACCGGCAAATTCAGGCGCACAATTGATGTGGTAGCTGGCATTGACCAGCCAGTGGGTATCAAAGACCACCAGGGTATCCACACCCAGTTCCCGGCAACGGCGACCGATCTCCTTGTGGCCATCAATCGCGGCCTGACGAAAACCCTTTTGCGGGCCATCCAGCTCGGATAAATACATGGAAGGAACGTGTGTAATCTTTGCAGCCAGGGCCAGTTCACCCATGATTAAACCTCATTTAACGACATGAATTGAGAAGGCGCGCCTTCTACTCTTCTTTTGCAGTGGGCTCAGCTCGCCTTTGCCAGGCATAGAGATGAGCCACCACCGGCAGGATGCAGGCCACAAAAAGGCCCGCAAACACCCAGAGATAACCCAGCTGTAAGAGGTAGGGCACTGTTTGCGCTATGGCCGAACCAATCAACAGCTGGATAAAGCCCATCAGCCCCGAAGCTGTAGCTGCAGCCCCCTGAGTGGCACTGATCGCAGCCGACTGGGCATTGGGCTGACTTAAACCCCGCCCCAAGACCACCAGGGCCATGGGCAGAAACAATCCCAGGTAACTCAACTCGCCCACCCAGGCCAGCGATACCAATAAACCCGAGCCCACCACTGCCAGGCCATTGCCCAACAGCAGCATTTGATCCACCCGAAAAAAAGGGGCCAGGCGGGTGGAGAGAAAACTTCCAGCCATAAAAGAGAAGGAGATGGTCAAAAACCAGAGACCAAAATCAGCTGAATTCCCCTGCAGCTGTTCCACCACGATATAGGGCGTGCTGCCGACAAACAGATAGAAAGCCGAAGCCAGGGCTGTTGTGGCCAGAACATAGCCGCGATAATCGGCCGAGCGCAGTACTTCACGGTAGCGTTTGAGCATCTGCCCCGGACGCAGGCTGGAAGTTAGTTCACTACTGGTTTCCGGTAGGTATTTCAGAGCCACCAGCCAGACCAGACTGCCCATAACCACGGACAGGTAGAAAATCGAATTCCAGCCGGTCCAGATATTCAGCAAACCACCGATGGCCGGAGCCAGAGCCTGAGCCAGAGCGATAGCCATCACCAGATAACCCATGCGGCCAGCCGCCCCTTCGCGCCCGTGCACATCCAGCAGAATGGTGCGCGCCAGCGCCATGGCGGTACTGCCGCCCAGAGCCTGGAGCACTCGCCCGGCAATTAGCATTTCCACGTTGACTGCCGCTGCTGCCAGAAAACTGCCCCCGACATGCAGGGCAAAACCGGTCAGCAACACCGGACGCCGACCAAAGTAATCACCCAACTGCCCGCTGATTAACTGACCGATCGCCAGCGTCAGCAGATAGAGGGTAAAAGTCAGCTGGATACTGGCAACATCCGTCCCCAGGGCTTCAGCAGCCTCCGGCATGGCTGGCACAAAGGCATTCAGGGCCAGAGGACTGGCCATGGCAATAAAGACCAGCAGGGTAATCGGCGGTTTGCTGTTCATCGCTCAGACACCAGAAACTTCAGGGCTGCAAACCAGCCCTGAACAGGGATTATCCGGGATTACGGATAGCCAGCAGTCGGATTTCAGTCATGTCCTCGATGGCATAGCGGATGCCTTCGCGTCCCAGACCACTGTCCTTGACGCCGCCATAGGGCATGTTATCCACCCGCCAGGAGGGTACATCGCCGATGACGACACCGCCCACATCCAGTTCATCCCAGGCTTTTTGTATCTTATAGATATCACGGGTAAAAATACCGGCCTGAAGACCAAAGTCCGAAGCATTCACTTCTTCCAGCGCTTGATCAAAACTGCTGAAACTGGACAGGATTGCCAGAGGACCAAAGGCTTCCTGGGTATTGGCATCCAGGGCGGGGTCGACATTTTCCATCAGCGTTGCCTGTAGCATCGCACCTTCGCGCTCGCCTCCGGCCAGCACTTGGGCACCCGCATCCTTGGCCGCAAGGATCCAGCCATGCAGGCGTTCAGCTTCTTTTTCGGAGATCATGGGGCCAATAAAGGTATTCTCATCACGAGGATCACCGTGAACCAGGTCTTTAACCGCTGCCGTTAGCTTGTCCCTGACTTCGTCATAATGCTTTTCATGCACCAGAACCCGCTGCACGCTGATACAGCTCTGACCAGACTGGTAATAGGCGCCAAAGATGATCCGGGCCACGGCATCATCCAGATCGGTGCCCTCATCAACGACGCAGGCGGCATTACCACCCAGTTCCAGCACCACGGGTTTCTTGCCCGCCTTGGCTTTCAGCTGCCAGCCCACTTCCGGTGAGCCGGTAAAGCTCAACAGCTTAAGGCGCTCATCGGTGGTGAAGAGGTCTGCGCCATCGCGACGGCAAGGCAGGATGGAAAAGGCCCCTTCGGGCAGATCGGTTTCGGCCAGAATCTCGCCGATAATCAAAGCACCTATGGGCGTCAGGCTGGCTGGCTTGAGAATAAAGGGGCAGCCTGCAGCCAAAGCCGGGGCTACCTTGTGTGCCGCCAGGTTCAAGGGAAAATTAAAGGGTGAAATAAAGGAACAGGGACCGATGGGCACCCGTTTCCACATGCCGGTATAGCCTTCGGCACGGGGAGTAATATCCAACGGCAGAACTTCACCACCAATACGAACGGCTTCTTCAGCGGCAATACGAAAGGTATCGATCAGGCGAGTGACTTCACCCCGGGCATCCTTGATGGGCTTGCCCGCTTCAATACACAGGGCCTCGGCCAGCTCTTCAAAACGCTGTTCGAAACGCTCTACACAGAAATTCAGAATCGCCTGGCGCTTGTAAGCCGGCAGCTTGCGCATTGGTTCGGCTGCGGCCGCGGCTGCGGCTATGGCTTGATCAATTGCTGCAGCATCAGCCAGGGCAACACGGGTAGCTGCTTCCCCGGAATACTTGTCATAAACAACCAGATCCTGGTTGGGTGTCACGGCCTTGTTGGCCAAATAATAGGGATAGGATGCTTGCAGCATGACGCTGTTTCTCCAGAAAACAGGGGCGGAAAATAAAAAAGGCAGCCAACCTCAGGCTGACTGCCAAAGGCAAGAAAGCCTACTGAACAGGGAAGATCACATTAGCCTGGCCGGTACCGGAGCTGGGGAAGTATTCACCAACGACTTCACCCTTGCCGGTGTACTGATCCCAACCCAGAGCACCAAACAGCATGGCGGTATCGTGCATGCCGCCTTCACCGGAGCAGTGCTGGGCATATTCGGGCAGCATCTTCAGGAAGGTGGCAATTTCACCCTGCTGCCAGAGTTCGAGGACGCGCAGATCCACCTGACGGTTGAATTCGCGGGAAATGGTGAAGGTGCCATTATTTTCAGCGTAGAGTTCGTTTTCCCAGATCTTGTGCGACAGGGAACCGGAGGCCAGCAGCAATACCTTGCGATCGCTGGCTTCCACCGCTTCACGGATGGCTTCGCCCAGCTTGCGGGAATCCTGCAGGTTGTGAACGGTGCACCAGGCAGCAATGGAAACGATAGGCATATCGCCGGGTTCCATAAAGTGCATGGGTACCAGGGTGCCGTATTCCAGATCCAGGGTTTCTACCTGGTGAGACAGGGTGTGTACGCCCTTGGCGGTAGCCTTTTCGGCAATGGCATCACCCAGTTCAGGACACCCCTGGTATTCATACTCCAGGTTCTGGATGAAATGCGGGAATTCGTGACTGGTGAACTTGCCCTTGAAAACCGGGTTGCTGTTGATATGGAAACCGGCATTGACCAGCCAGTGGGTGTCCAGAACAACGACGGTATCCGCGCCCAGCTCACGGGCACGACGCATGATTTCCCGATGACCGTCAATCGCCTGCTGGCGGCAGCCCTGAAGCTTGCCCGGTTGTTCGGACAGCAGCATGGTGGGAACGTGAGTAACTTTTGCAGATAAAACGATTTCGCCCATGATGAAGCACCTTCTTCGTTGTTGTTGATCTGGTGGTTAGGAAACCTCGAATTATTCCCGGCAGTCTCTTGCTCGCGAAATAATTATTTAACATGTTAAGTAATCCTAGTCCAAACGCTTGCTGGCTGTCAATCCATCTGCATCAGTTACTTTTGCAGCTGTCAATTGTCATTTTCCTGCACTGCACACTTAGCTAAAGCCCAGTTATGACAAGGCTTTCAGAAATGACGACAAAATTCTGCGTCCACTCGAATACAGGAAAGTGCAAAAAATAAAGTATTTTTTACCTTTCTACCCTGGTTTTCCCTGACCATAATTTTTCCCAGCTCAATGCTAGGAGCTGGCTAAGGAACTTCTGATTAACGTGATGAGCGCCGATTAGCCAAGGCGAAATTAAGCGAGAAAGCGGAATTTACAGCGAGTAAATGAGCATTTTGAGTTTAATTTCAACGCAGTATAAACAAGCGCAATAGTTAATCGGAGGTTGCCTGATTTTTTATCTCCGATGCCTGGCATCCAAGAGAACCTGCTCTCAAAAACACAAGAAAACCGAATAAAACGAGAGGATCTGTTTCCATGAAACAAGAAAACCCCATGCTGGAAAAACTCAAAGAAATTCTTCCGGCGATCCGTGCCAACGCCAACAAAGCGATCGAACTGCGTCGTGTACCCGACGAGAACATTGAGATGCTGCACGGCATCGGTTTGAACCGCGCTTTCCTGCCCAAAGCTTACGGTGGCCTGGAAATCAGCCTGCCCGAATTCACTGATTGCATTGCTGCCCTGGCCGGTGCCTGCTGTTCCACTGCCTGGGCCTACAGCCTGCTGTGCACCCACAACCACCAGATGGCCATGTACAACAAGCAGGCCCAAGAAGAATTCTGGGGCGACAACCCCGATGCTGTGGCTTCTTCCAGTATCGCGCCCTTTGGTAAGCACGAGGAAACCGAAGGCGGCATCATCTTCACCGGTGACATGAAGTGGAGTTCCGGTGTCGACCACGCCGACTGGATCATCGTGGGCTTCCTGCGTCCGAACGAATCCGGCGAGAAGGTTTACAGCTTTGCGGTTATCCCGCGCAGTGAATTCACCATCATTGATGACTGGTATTCAGTAGGCATGCAGGGCAGTGGCACCAAAACCGCCCGCATTGAAGGCGTTTTCGTGCCTGAGCACCGTATCCAGGCAGCTGCCGACATGATGGAAGGTCGTCATGCCGGACGTGATCTCTACCCCGACAGCAAGATTTACCACACGCCTTACCGCCCCTACTTTGCCTGTGGCTTTGCCGCCATGAGCCTGGGTGTGGCCGAGCGTATGCTGGAGGTTTACAAGGAACTCACCCAGAACCGGGTTCGCGCCTACACGGGTGCTCAGGTTCGTGAGTCCATTCCTCCCATCCTGCGTATTGCCGAGTCCTACCAGCAGGTTGCTGCGGCCCGTGCCTACCTGGAAAAAACCTGGGAAGAGCACAAGGAATATGGCGAGCGTCACGAATACCCCACGCGCTATGTTCTGGCCCACTGGCGTACCAACCAGGCTTATGCCATCAAGATGTGTGTAGAAGCCGTCAATCGCCTCTGGGCGGTGATGGGTGCCTCCAACTGGTACGAAGACCGCGAAAGCCAGCGTCTGTGGCACGAGTCCAACATGACTGCCGCTCACGCCTACACCGACTATGATGTCTGTGCCCAGATTCTGGGACGTGAGCTGCTGGGTCTGGAACCTGACCCCTCCCTGCTGTAATTCACCGGCAGAAGCAAGCAGAACGCCCCATCCGATTCGGGAGGGGCGTTCTCTCTCCATTTTAACCGGAGAGCCATCCTCATCCGGCAGCGTCAGTCGTTCATCGACTGGCAAGAAACTGCCCAATCGATATCAGGTGCTGTTATGAGTAATGCAACCACTGAATTTGATCCCAAAGCCTTCCGTCGTGCGCTGGGCAACTTTGCCACCGGGATCACCGTTATTACCGCGACCACGCCCGATGGCAAAAGAGCAGGGGTAACCGCCAACAGCTTCAACTCTGTTTCCCTGGAGCCACCCCTGATTCTCTGGAGCATCGGCAAGAACTCGGGAAGCTGCGAGATTTTTGAAAAGGCCAGCCACTTTGCCGTCAATGTCCTCGCTGCGGACCAGATAGATGTTTCCAATCATTTTGCCCGCCCCAGCGATGACAAGTTTGCTGATGTGGATTTCCAAGATGGACTCGGCGGAGCCGCCCTGCTGCCCGATTGTGCCGCCACCTTCCAGTGTGAAGCCTATGAAACCCTAGATGGCGGTGACCACTGGATACTGGTGGGTAAGGTAGTCGCCTTTGAAGATGCCGGACGAGCGCCGCTGGTTTATCACCAGGGCAGCTACTCCGTGGTCATGCCCCATTCCCGCTTCCCGGCGAAAAAGGATAATGAACCTGCGGCCATCGAGCGTCTCAAATCGCGCTTCCAGGACAACCTCTACTACCTGATGGTGCAGGCTGTGCGTGCCTACCAGGCGGACTATGCCCCCCTGCAGCTGTCCACGGGTCTAAGAACCAGTGAAGCGCGGATGCTGATGGTACTGCAGGAAACGCCCCAGCTGTGCCGTAAGGATCTCCTCAAAGAGGTCAACATGCCCGAGGCTGAAGTGGATAACGCCGCTGAAATCCTGCAGCGCAAGGGGCTGGTTTCCCTCGAGGACGACTGCTACCGGATCACCCAACAGGGTGAAGACCAGGCCGAAGCCCTTTGGGATCTCTCCCGCCAGGAACAAGACAAGATGTTTGCTGATTTCAGTGACGAAGAAGTGGCCACCTTCAAGAAGGTACTCAAGCAGCTGGCAGGTCGCTAAGCAGCTGAGTCCCCCCCGAACATCACTTTCTCCGGTGATGCTGCTCGACACCGGTCGGACTCAGGTCCGGCTGGTGTCTTCCTGCTCTGCCTTTCTTAAATCGGATCAGCGCTTTAGACTGAATGGCTTTTCAGCCACCGCTTACCGATCATGACCCAGTTTCCCCTAACCACCGCCCAGGCTGGAATCACCTCTGAATTGCTCCAGCTATTCAAGCTTTTGGGACAGCCGGACTTTCATGAAGCCTTTCTCACCTGGGTAAATCAGGAATTCGGCAGTGAACAATGCATGGTGTTTTTCTGGGAAGCCAAGCAGGGTGTCAGCACCCTGATGTTCAGGGATTATGCCCGCGAAGCCTCGGCCAAGCGCCTCGCTGAGGCCTATGTCGGCCAGCGCCAGTATCTGCAGGACCCCAATTTTGCCTGCCTTAAAAAACTCGCCCCCGAAGAGTTGGCCGTCAGCCGACTGGAAGCGCTCAGTCCCAATATGAGCCTGGAGTATCGCAAAACCTTTTTTGAAACCCCCGGTTTTTGCGACAAGCTGGCCATCCTCAAGGCCACCCCGGAAGGTCATTACTACATCAACCTCTACCGACGCACGGCTGCTTTTGATCAGCGTTTTGACAATCCCGACTTCACCCGCCATCTTGGCGAACTCATCAGCCTGCTGCTGGAAAAGCACTTTGCGCTGAATCGCTCCTTGCGGCTTCAAGGCCCTCTGGCCTTCCTTTCCGAGCGGGAACAGCAGGTGTGCCGCGCGGTCCTTCAAGGCAAAAAGAACGAAACCATTGCCGCCGAACTGCAGCTGGCCACCAGCAGTGTCATCACCTATCGCAAACGCGCCTACGAAAAGCTGGGAATCACCAGTCGCGCCCAGCTTTTTTCACTCTGTGCAGTCTCTTGAAAATATCAGGCTTTGTCCCTCTTTTTAAGGGACAGCCTCATCCCTCATCTTGCTATACTCTTTTGCCTTCGCAACGCGGCTGCCGGTAAAAGCAACCGCTCATTAATCTAGCCCACACAAGCACTCGCATCATGACGACAACTTCCAAGCACCAGCATTTGCAGGCTGATCTGCTGTTGCTGTTAACCACCCTAATTGCTGCAGCCGGTTGGATTTTTTCCAAGGAAACCCTCGCTGGCATGCAGCCCTTGCAGTTTATTGCCCTGCGCTTTGCCGGGGCCGGGCTGGTGCTGGCCTGTTTCTGCCTGCTGCCGCTTAAGCAATTGACCTGGCCGCAATTCCGGGCGGCCGCCAAGGTGGGCTGCGTATTCGGTCTGGCCATGATTTTCTGGATTCTGGGGTTAAAACACGCCCAGCATCTGGGAGTCGGTGCCTTTCTGGCCACTCTGGGCATTGTCATGCTGCCTTTTTTGAATCGCCTCTTTGGCGGGGAGGCACCGCCAACCTTCAGTTACCTGGCGCTGCCTCTGGTCATTAGCGGGCTGGCCCTGCTTTCCCTGGACCCGAGTTTTCACCTGGGCTGGGGTGAATTCAGCTTTATGCTGGCCGCCTTTTTCCTGGCCTTGATGTTTCTCTTTAATAGCCAGGCAACAGCCCGGTTAGCGCCACTTCCCCTGACCAGTATTCAATTACTGATTACCGGCCTGATTACCGGCAGTATTTCATTGCTCAGTGAGCCACTGACACTGAACTCGTCACCGGTGATCTGGGGCTGGTTTGCAGCCAGTCTGCTACTGGCCACCAGCCTGCGTTTTTTACTGCAAACCTGGGCCCAGAGTCTGGCTCCACCGAGTCATACTGCCATCATCATGACGCTGGAACCCGTCTGGACCGCCCTGGCGGCCAGCCTCTGGTTTGCCGAAACCATGACAAGCTATCAACTACTCGGTTGTCTGCTGATCTTCTCTGCCATATTAATCAATCGTTGGCCCGCTTTCCGTCAAGGCTGGCTACAAAGAAAGAAGGCTCTAGAAATCTCTGATTAAACTTTTCAAGATATTGATTTAAATGCAATTATTAATACATTCAAAAAACACCGCTTGCTGCTCCAATAAATATTATTTATAAATATCTATTAAAGAGACTCGGATTAAGCACCAGTTCAGGTTTTACTTGTTGCCTTTTACTGCCTGAGCCCCTGGTTGCTGCCAATGACAGCACTGGTCAAGAAAAGGCTGCCGTTAATCCCAGGCTTCTTATCACAACCAATCAAAGCAGCCGGCATCAGGAGTTCTTATGGCCGCCCTGAAACGCAACATCTGGACCCTCTTCCATTTGCTGATTTTTGGCGGCTTTCTTTTGTTGCTGGTTATTCTATATTTCCGCTGGCAGTCCCTTTACGAAGATACTGCCAACTACCATGAAAACCGCACAGAATTACTCGCCCAGGCCGTTGATAGCGTGCTGCGTACTCAGGAATTGGTTCTGGATGTTGTAGGCAGGGAACTGCTGAATCATGGCGATCCGATGGATAAACAGCAGCAACTCCCCTTGCTGGACACTCTGATGCAAGTCAACCACGCCATCATCGGTTTTGGTCTGGCCCGCCCGGATGGCACTCTGGTTCATGTCAGCTCCAATCTGGATATAGATTCGCTGCCCAATTTACGAACTCACCCGAGTACGGCGGACAGTTTTCAGCAGGCTCTGGAATCCAATCAGATGATCATGGGGCGCACCTATTATATGGAGGCTATGGATAGCCTCGTCATCCCCATTCGCAAAGCACTCAGAACAGAAGAAGGCGAACTCCTGGCCGTAATGACGGCAGGATTACGCCTGGATTCTTCGGCCTCTGTTTTTAATTCGGTCCTGCATGACACCCGCTATGATCAGGTCATGCTGATCCGCGATCGGGATAACTATGTCCAGTATATTTCCAGTGATCTCTACGACAGCAACATCTATGCCCAGCCCTGGGCCACTGAAAGCGAACGCCGCGCTAACCACAGTCGCTTCCTGGAAGAGATGGGACTGAGCGCCAGCGAAATCAGGGCAAAAAAACAAGCCTTTACGGTCGAGCATTACAAAAATGGTGTTCAGTATCTGACTGCTGCACTTTATAACCCACGCTATCAACTCTGGGTGGTCTCAGAAACGCAATTTCTTCCCATCAAACAGGCTTTCAGCAAGGAAGTTTTGCAATATCTGCTGATCTACCTATTGATCAGCGGCGTACTCTTTGCCCTCTTTCGCGTTATTGACCGGGCTGAACAATTAAAAACCCGTGAACTTCTTTACCTCTCCCAACATGATGACCTGACTGGTGCCCTGAACCGTTCAGGTCTGCTGCGCCAGTTATCTGAATTGATGGAGAAACGCGAAAGATTCAGTCTGGTACTCATCAACATTGATCACTTTCGCGGCATTAATGATCGCTTCGGCCAGGAGATTGGCGACTCCACACTGGTGGTCTTCAGCCGCCAGCTTCAGGAGGTGATGGACGATCAGGATCTGCTTGCCCGCCTGGGTAGTGATGAATTTGCCATTATCACCCCCAACACCGACCTGGATGCCTTGAATACCTCCTGCTGGTCGCTGCTCGACCGCCTGGGTCAGAGTTTTCAGGTCGACCGCCTCAAGCTGCAGTTAACTGCCAGTATCGGCGTGGCTACCTTTCCCGAACATGGCGACTCCTCCAGCAAGCTGTTGCGCAGTACCCACCTGGCGCTTTACCGGGCCAAGAGTAACCGCAATAGCGTCAGCTTTTATCGCACGGAAATGGAGATGGATTACCTGCGTCGCCTGGAGGTGGAACAACAGCTACGTTTGGCCCTGTCTAACCGTGAACTGCACATGCAGTATCAACCCCAGACGGACCTTCAGGGCCGCATAGTCGGATTGGAGGCCCTGGTGCGCTGGCAGGACAAGAAACTGGGCTTTGTCTCCCCGGCCGAGTTTGTGGAGGTGGCCGAGCAATCCGGACTGATGCTGGCTTTGGGGCGATTTGTCATGGACACCAGCCTGCGTGAATACAAGGAACTTTGCAGCCATCTGGCGAGCGACTGCAGGATCGACCTGGCCATCAATATTTCCGTGATTCAGTTTGAGCAACCCGATTTTGTTGATGAAGTGCTCAAGCTCTTGCACGAGCATCAAATTCCACCCGAGGATCTGGTACTGGAAGTCACCGAATCGCTGGTCATGACCAACTTTGATCAGATGCTGGAGACCATCAAGCGCTTGCAGCAGGAAGGTATTCGCCTGTCCATGGATGACTTTGGCACCGGCTATTCCTCACTCAGCCTGCTACGACGTCTACCCCTGAATGAACTCAAGATCGATAAGAGTTTTGTCGATAGCATGCTGGAAGACGACAAGGCGGCCAATATGATCGAGAGCATCATTTTTATTGCCCGCAGCCATAATATGGATGTGGTCGTGGAAGGCGTGGAAACCCAGGAGCAGACTGAAGCCTTGAAGATCATGCAGTGTCAGCGCTTCCAGGGCTATTATTTCAGTCGTCCCCAAAAGATGGCCGCTATCCAGGAACTCTGTATCAACCAGACCCGCCTACCGCTGTAAAGCCTGCCACGAACTTGTGCGCAGATCATGACCTCCACTCTTTTCTGGGTTAAAATGCCGCCGCATCCAACCGGCCTTTTTATCCAGAGTTTTTATCCCCCATGCAGCGCAGTGATTTTCACTTTGAACTTCCGGACGAGCTGATAGCCCGCTTTCCGGCCAAGGAACGCCGGGATTCCCGTCTTCTGGTTCTGGAAGGCGAGCACATCAGCCACCGCCAATTTCCCGATTTAATCGATTACCTCCAGCCGGGTGACCTGATGGTGTTCAACAACACCCGGGTGATTCCTGCACGCCTCTTTGGTCACAAGGAGACCGGTGGCCGGGTAGAAGTCCTGATCGAAAGACCCCTGGACGAGCACCGCGCTCTGGCTCACATTCGCTCCAGCAAATCCCCCAAGCCTGGCAGCCGCCTGCAACTGGAAGGCGGTGTTCAGGCCGAATGCACCGGTCGTGAAGGCGCGCTTTTCTGCCTGACCTTCCTCAATGATGAACCCCTGCTGGAATTGCTGGAAGCTCATGGTCACCTGCCTCTGCCACCTTATATTGATCGCGAAGATCAACTGGAGGACAGGGAGCGCTACCAGACGGTTTATGCCCAGCACCCAGGTGCTGTTGCCGCCCCCACGGCCGGCTTGCATTTTGATGATGAGCTTTTGCAACAGCTGGAGGACAAGGGCATCAAGACGGCTTTTGTTACCCTGCATGTGGGAGCCGGCACCTTCCAGCCGGTCAAGGTCGACAAGCTGGAAGATCACGTCATGCACAAGGAATGGCTGGAAGTCACGCCCGAGGTGGCCGAAGCCGTCCGCCAGACCCGTGAAGCTGGCGGCCGGGTCCTGGCTGTGGGCACCACCAGCGTCCGCTGCCTGGAAACCGCCTGTCGTAGCGGCGAGCCACAAGCCTTTACCGGGGATACCGATATTTTTATCTACCCGGGTTACCAGTGGCAGTGCGTGGATCTGCTGATCACCAATTTCCACCTTCCCGAATCCACGCTGCTGATGCTGGTCAGCAGCTTCGCCGGTTACCAGCCGATCATGCAGGCCTACCGGGAAGCCGTACAAGAAAACTACCGTTTTTTCAGTTATGGCGATGCCATGCTACTGAGCCGATCCGATTTAAACGAGAGCAACTGATTTCATGCGTCCTGAATCCTCCATGCAGTTTGATCTGCTAAAAACTGATGGCAAAGCCCGTCGCGGTCGTATCACCTTTCCCCGTGGCAGCATCGAAACCCCGGCATTTATGCCCGTGGGCACCTACGGCACCGTCAAGGGGGTTCTGCCCCGGGATATTGAAGAACTGGGTGCCGAAATCGTCCTGGGCAATACCTTCCATCTGATGCTGAAACCCGGCACCGAGATCATCCAGGCTCACGGCGATCTGCATGATTTTATGCAGTGGCAAAAACCCATCCTGACCGATTCCGGCGGTTTCCAGGTTTTTTCCCTGGGCAAGCTGCGCAAAATCACCGAGGAGGGGGTGCATTTTCGCTCGCCTCATGATGGAGCCAAGGTCTTTATGGGCCCGGAAGAATCCATGCAGGTGCAAAAGGAGCTGGGCTCGGACATCGTCATGATTTTTGATGAGTGCACCCCCTACCCGGCTACTTTTTCCGAAGCGGAAAAATCCATGGAATTGTCCCTACGCTGGGCCAAGCGCTCGCGTGAAGCTCATGGTGACAGCCCCGCAGCCCTCTTTGGCATCATTCAGGGTGGTATGTACCCGGATCTGCGCAAGCGTTCCCTGGAAGGTCTGGAAGAAATCGGCTTTGATGGCATGGCCATTGGCGGGCTTTCCGTGGGTGAACCCAAGGAAGAGATGCTGAAAACCCTGAACTATCTGCCTGCCCTGATGCCTGAAAACAAGCCCCGTTACCTGATGGGTGTGGGTAAACCCGAAGATCTGGTGGAAGGCGTGCGTCGGGGTGTGGATATGTTTGACTGTGTGATGCCTACCCGCAATGCCCGTAATGGCCACTTTTTCACCGACGAAGGCGTGGTCAAGATCCGCAATGCCAAACACAAGACGGATACCCGCCCCATAGAAGAAGGATGCGATTGTTATGCCTGCCAGCATTTCAGTCGCAGCTACCTGAACCACCTGGATCGCTCCGGTGAAATGCTGGGTGCCATGCTGGGTAGTATCCATAACCTACGCCATTACCAGCGCCTCATGGCCGGTTTGCGTCAGGCGATAGAAGAAGGTAAATTGTCTTGCTTTGTGGATGACTTCTACGCTCGTCGAGGGCAGTCAACCCCGCCGCTGGACGAGTAGATAACGAACACTCTAGTACTAACCCCTAACTTAATGTTTTAAGGAGCCCTGAATGGACTTTTTTATTTCTGCTGCCCACGCTGAAGGTGGCGCTACAGCCAGCCCGATTTCCAGCATTGTCATGCTGGTGGGTTTTGTTGCCATCTTCTATTTCATGCTGATCCGTCCTCAGCAAAAGCGTGCTAAACAGCACAAGCAGTTGCTGGCCGATCTGGCCAAGGGCGACGAAGTCAGCCTGGCCGGTGGTGTCATGGGTCGTATTACCAAGGTAACCGAAGAGTTCCTGGTTCTGGAAATCACCGATTCCACCTCCATCAAGGTACAAAAGGCAGCGGTTACCTCCGTACTGCCCAAGGGTACCCTGAAGGCTATCGAATCCGAGTAATACCTGCTCGCGCCCCGGTCTACCGGGGCTTTTTTCTGGCTGGTTATCCCGGCTAACCCTGAGATCAAGTTGCAAGGCCGCCATGCTCAATCGCTACCCCCTCTGGAAGAACCTGCTCATCCTGTTGGTTATTGCTGTCGGCATTATTTATGCCCTGCCCAATTTGTTTCCCGAAGATCCTGCTGTACAGATCACCGGCTCGCGTGGCGCGATCGAGGTGGGCAGCAGTCAACAAAATCGGGTTGAAAGAGCACTGGAAGCCGGGGGTATCACCCCTAAGGCTGTCAGCCAGGAAAACTCCACCCTGCTGGTTCGCTTCAACCATGCTGACGAACAAATCCGGGCCAAGGATCTGCTGCAGGCTGCTCTGGGGGATGACTATGTCGTGGCCCTTAACCAGGCGCCCACTACCCCGGAATGGCTGAAATCCGTGGGAGCCAGAAGTGTTAATCTGGGTCTGGATCTGCGCGGTGGGGTGCACTTCCTGATGGAAGTCGATATGCAGGCTGCCCTGGAACAGCAACTAAACGTCACGGCCAGCGAGATCCGCACCACCCTGCGTGAAGAACGCCTGCGTTACCGCCAGGTTAGTGTGGAAGATGGCCAGGTCCGTGTCCTTATGGCCTCGCAAGATCTGCTCGACCCTGCGCAAAGCCGCCTGATGTCCGATCTGAGTGAATACCAGTTCACCCAGGAACCGGAAGCCCGCCTCCTGGTGCTTAGCCTGGATGAACATGCGGTACGTGAGGTGGAAGACTATGCCGTGGATCAAAACCTGACCACCCTCAGGAACCGGGTCAATGAACTGGGTGTAGCCGAACCCCTGGTACAGCGTTCCGGTCGTGATCGCATTGTGGTGGAATTGCCCGGCGTTCAGGATACGGCAGCCGCCAAGCGGGTACTCGGGGCCACTGCCAACCTGGAATTCCGCCTGGAAGCCAAGCGTAGTGCTGACCCTCTGGATGTGGAAGAATTTGAATACCGCGACCGACCAGGACGTACGGCCGAGCTGGAGCGTAATATCATCACCACCGGCAACAATGTGGCTAATGCCAGTGTCGGTTTTGATGAAAACAACAACCCCCAGGTGGATATCCGCCTTAACGGCCAGGGTGGCCGCCTGATGAGTCAGGCCACGGCGCCCAATGTTGGCCGCCGCATGGGGGTGCTGTTTATCGAACATAAAACCCGAACCAAGGTGGTTCGCGAAGATGGCGAGAGAGTGGAAGTACGCGAACCCTATACCGAGCGCAGCATTATCTCTCTGGCCACCATTCAAAGCCAGCTGGGTTCCAGCTTCCGTATCACCGGGATCGGCAATACCCAGGAAGCTTCGGAACTGGCCCTGCTGATGCGTGCCGGTGCCCTGGCTGCGCCCATTTACTTTGTGGAAGAAAGAACGATTGGCCCCAGCCTGGGTGAGAAGAATATCGAACGCGGCATTCTCTCCATCCAGATCGGTCTGGCCCTGGTGGTTCTCTTCATGCTGGCCTGGTATCGCACTTTTGGTATCTTTGCCTGCGTCGCCCTGACCACCAACCTGGTACTGCTGGTGGCGCTCCTGTCAGCCCTGGGTGCGACCCTGACCCTGCCAGGTATCGCCGGTATCGTGCTGACCCTGGGTATGGCCGTGGATGCCAACGTACTGATTAATGCCAGGATTAAAGAAGAAATCTACCATCGCGGTGTCAGCCCCCAGGCGGCCATCAACACCGGTTATGAAAAAGCCTTTGCCACCATTCTGGATGCCAACATCACCACCTTCCTGGTGGCTATCATCCTCTTCTCGGTAGGAACCGGGCCGGTCAAGGGCTTCGCCGTGACCCTGTCACTGGGTCTGTTGACCTCCATGTTTACCGCGATTGCTGTCACCCGTATGCAGGTCAACTGGGTCTACGGTAAGCGTCATATCCAACGCCTTCCCATTTAAGGTCAGGAGCCAAAGATGTCCAAGCTGCTAAATATCAATATTGATTTCATGCGCGCCCGGCGCCTTGCCTTTATTCTTTCTGCTGTTCTGCTGCTCGCATCCGTAGGCTCTCTGGCTACCCAGGGGCTGAAGCTGGGACTGGATTTCACCGGCGGCACCCTGGTAGAACTCCACTACCAGGAAGCACCGGATCTACCCCAGGTCCGTGATCAGCTGGAAGCAGCCGGTTACGAGAATTTTGTGGTTCAGAACTACGGCAGCAGCCAGGATATCCTGGTGCGCCTGAGTCAGGGCTTTTCGCCCCAGGTAGGTGAAGAAGTCCGCAGCCTGTTGGGTGATGAAAACAGCGTCGAACTGCGCCGTGCCGAGTTTGTTGGTGCCCAGGTGGGTGAAGAACTGCGTGACCAGGGCGGCCTGGGGATGCTGGTATCCCTGCTTTGTGTCATGGTTTATGTTGCCTTCCGCTTCCAGTACAAGTTTGCTCTGGGGTCGGTTCTGGCCTTGGGCCACGATGTCCTGCTGCTGCTGGGTTTCTTCTCCATCCTGCGGATTGATTTTGACCTGACCGTTTTGGCTGCGCTGCTGGCTGTTATCGGCTACTCGCTGAATGACACCATCGTGGTCTATGACCGTATCCGTGAAAACTTCCGGACAGTGCGTGAAGGCGGGCCGATGAAGTTGATCAATCTGTCAATCAACCAGACCCTGATTCGGACCACTATAACTTCCTTGACCACCCTGCTGGTGCTCTTTTCCCTGCTGATTTTTGGCGGCGAGATGATCCACAACTTTGCCTTGGCACTGATCGTGGGGGTTTTGGTCGGTACCTACTCCTCGATTTATATCGCAGGCACCCTGCTGCTGTCACTCAAGGTCAGCCGTGAAGACCTGGCATTGCCGGTTAAAGAGGGAGTACTAGAAGAGGATGGACGCCCCTAGAGGGCATCCAGATAGTTCAGCCACTGGCGGGCCTGCTCAGCCTTAGAGGTTTCCAGCAGGTCTTCCAGTAGACTTCGAGCTGTCGAGTAATCCTGCAGTTCGATTTGACTTCGAGCCAGTGAAAGACGCGTCTCGGACGCTTCTTCCCCTTCCTGCTCCGGCAGCAACTGCTGCCAGATCTCTGCTGCTTCCTGCCACTGACCCTGGCTGTAATACCAATCAGCCAGGCGTTGCCTGTCTCGCAGGCTTCCCGTTTGTTCAGCCAATCTGCGCAAGGCGGCAATCGTTTTGTCAGGTTGGCTGGTTTGCAACCAGGCCTGGGCAGCCAGACGCAGCAGCGTTTCTTCTTGCGCCGCTGCCTGTGGCAGGCTTTCCAGCAGTTTTTCAAAAACCTGGGCGGCTCTCAGCGGTTGGCTGGAGGTGAGGAGGGCTCGCCCCAGGTATTCCTGTTGATTACGGTTCAGGTAGCCCTGACGTTGGGCCAGTTCCAGGGTCACTAAAGCAGCTTCCTCATCACCAGCCAGGCGTTGCAACTGAGCCAGATTGGGCCAGAGGCGTTGTTTTTCGGGAAAGGCATCTACTCTTTGCTGCTGATACCGGGCTGCTTGGGACCAGTCTTCCTGTTGCTGAAAGATATACACAGCCAAGCCCAGCCAGGCATCCTGGGGGCGGGTAGCCTCTTCCAGTGCTTTTTCTATCCAGGGCTCAGCTTCTTGCCAGCGTTCCAATTCGGTCAGCAAAGCGGCCCGCAGGTAGTGGGCTTGAGCCGAAGGTTGCTCCTCGGCAGCCCACCAACGTTCCAAGTTAATCAGCGCCAGGCGGTAGTTTTCCTGGTCCATGCGAACCTGCATCAACAGCCATTGCAAGGCCTGAAGGCTGTCATTATCGAGCAATTCAGCGGTGTCCAGGGCTTCATGCAGCAGAGGGATGGCCGCATCCGGCTGTTGCTGTTCCAGGTAGGCCGCAGCCACCACGCGGGCCACAAAAGCTTTCACATAGGCCTGCTGGGCGGGATTGCCCTGCACCTGCTGGTAATAAGTCTGCCCCTGGTCAATCACCTGATTCAGCTGACCTTCCTCCAGCTGCTGCCCCAGTAGTGTCATCTGTTCATATTGACGTGGGGTCAATTCCGGAGGACTAGCTTGCAGACTGGTGGCCAACAGCAACCCCACGAGCCCGGTTATATGCAGCCTGTTTATCTTCATCCATTCGACTCCAAACGAAACTCCAAACGCTGCTTCAGACGGGTTTCACCTTCACCCAGTTCATGACTGGCAAAGCGCCAGCGTGCTATGGCACGGCGGGCAGCGCGATCAAACACCCCTTCGGGTCGAGAAGCAAGTATCTCGATGGACTCGGGAATCACTTCACCCTCGGCATCGACACTGAAACCCAGTTCCACCCAGCCTTCAATTCGGCGTGACAAGGCATGACGCGGGTAGCGAGGTTGCTCTCGATGCACCGGCGTCGCCTGTACCTGAATACCCTCCGGCAAAGCCGAAGTGCTGGCCCCGGCGAGCAGGTTGGCATCCAGTGACGGCACACTTGCATCCAGGGCCAAGGGTGAGTCTAGTGGACTCGATGAGGTAGTGGAAGTATCCAGGGATTGCTGTGGCTGCTGTGGAGCAGGTGGTTCCGGCGGCGGTGGTGGCGGCGGCTGGATATCCTGGGTGGGCGGTTCGGGGGTCACTTCGGCCCAGTTCAGCGACAGGCGCTGGGGCACCTGCATTTCACCGGAGGGCGGCTGAATCATCCAGCTCAAACCGGCAAAAAAAAGGGCAACGCCCAACAGGGAAAGGGGCGCAGCTATCCAGATCAGCAGAAATCTTGGTTTCATGGGTCTGCTGCCAAGGCAAGATTATTCACCCCGGCCTGACGTAGCCGATCCATAACTTCCACCAGACGCCCAGACCGGGCTTCCTTGTCAGCCTGAATCACTACACTGGCCTGGGGACGCTCTGACAGAAGGCGGGCCACTCTGGGGCCCAAAGAAGCCAGAGACTGGGGGTTACCATCCACCCAGACTTCACCCTGGGGCGAAATGGCGACCAGAATACTGGTCTGCGACTGGGATTCGGCCGTAGCGGCCTGAGGTGGATCCACCTGAATACCACTTTCGCGAACAAAAGAGGTGGTAACGATAAAAAAGATCAGCAGGATAAAGACCACATCGATCATGGGGGTCAGATTGACCTCCGAATCCTCCTGCTCCTGATTGAGTAAACGCGAACGACGCATCCAAGACTCCGCTATCAGTTTTGTTGCAGAAGGCGGCGCATCTTGCGCTGCCAGAGGTGCACGAAGAACAGGCCGAGAACGACCAGGGCCATGCTGGCAAAAGTCGGCAGGATTGCCCGGGCAATGCCCGTGGCCAGCAAACGGGGATCTGCAGAAGACCCCAGACTCAGGCCATCAAAAACCAGCATCATACCGCTGACTGTACCGACCAGGCCCAGCAGGGGGGTAATCATCACCAAGCCCTTGAGAAGCGGCAGCCCCTTTTCCAGACGATTCTGGCTGTGTAGCTGCACGGCGTGAGCCTGCAGGGCTTCGACTCGGCTTCGCGCAGCAGGCGGATGATAGGGCCCCTCCAGGGTCCAGGTCAGCCAGCGTTGAATCACCAGATACAAACAAATGATGGCGACCAGGAAAATCACCCACATGATGGGCCCGCCCTGAAGCATTAATTGCTCCAGGGGCAGAAAACTCATCCAGCTGAGATTCAAGAGGGATCTCCTGCGGGCCTCTCCCGCTCGGACCCCAGACATCCAGCCAGCCAAGCCGAGGTTTCCGCTTCTAGGATGCGCGCCAGGTGACGGCAGCGCCCCTGCAAGAGTAAGTGAGCCAGCAGCAGGGGAACAGCAGTAATCAAACCCAGTACCGTAGTCATCAATGCCTGGGAGATGCCCGAGGCCATCATCGAGGGATCACTGGTGCCAAACAGGGTAATTGCCTGGAAGGTAGCAATCATCCCGGTCACAGTTCCCAGCAGTCCCAGCAACGGAGCTATGGCCGCCAGGAGTTTAACCCAGGAAAGCCCCTTGTCCAGTTGACCGGCTTCTTTCAACAGGAGTTCATCCAGGCGAGCTTCCAGGGCTTCAGGCAGACGCTCCTTACCAGCAGCTTCCCTTTGCATCTTGACCAGAATGCGGCCTAGCAGGTTATCACTCTGCGGGCTTTGCAAAGCCTGCAATTGCTTTTTCAGGCGTTTCTTTTCAGCACTCAGACGCAGGTATTGAACAGCGGCAACCAGCAGCCCCACCACGCCTAAAAAGAGTATCAGATAACCCACCAGGCCACCCTGTTGCAGACGCTCAAGCAGACCGGGCTGTTGATTGTAGAGATTCAAGGTCTGGCCTCGGGCAGGGTCCAACAAGAGGCTTTCCCCTTCAGCCGCCAGATAATCCCGGGTTAATTCTGCCCCGGCATCCGGTTGGCGTGACCAGAGCTGGGGGGGCTGTTGGCGCTCATAGCGCAACAATCCCTGGGAATTTAACAGTTGCAGATCCCCCACGCGCAGCAGCTCACTCTCCTGCTGCTGGCCCTGAGCATCAATCCAGGGCCCGGTAAAGGCTTGTAGCTGACCGGAAGCCAGCCAAGCCTGTTGCATGGCTTTCCAGAGGTCACGCAAGTCAGCAATGGCCGGTACTTCTTCCCCTTGGCCGGGCTGTAATTTCTCCAGCAACTCGGGATTGTGCAGGGAAAAGAGAGCGTCCAATAATAAAGCGTGGAAGCTGCCCCTTTCCTCCCGATAGACCGAAAAGACTTCACCTAAGGAGGCGGAACGGCGGCTGAGTTGCTCTCGGGTGGTGGCCAGGGTGGCTTCAAGCTCTTCCTGACGAGCTTCCAGCTCATTTCTTTGCTGTTCAGCGGCAGCCAACTGGGCACGGGCATTAGCCAAAGCCTGGGCCTGGGCCGTCGCGGCTTCGCGTTGCAACTGCAAACGCGCTTCTTCATCCACTTGGCGTTCGATTGCTGCCTCGCGGGTGGTCTCCAGGAGTTCACGCCAGTGATCTTCCGGCAAGCGCGATTCGGCAGTCACTCCACTCCAGGGCAGAAGCAGGACAAGCGTTAAACAAAGCAGCTTACAGGTTTTCATGACGGGCCTCCCCAGCTTCACGCAAAGGCACTGACAGAGGTAATTCCAGCAGTTGCGGCAGGCCTCTTTCCTGGGCCAGTTCTATGCCCTGGATTACTTGATTTCTCTGACTGGAATCCAGGGGCTTCCAGGTTTGGGTGGCTGCTTGCCAGACCCCGGCGCGCTGCTGATCTTCACTGAGGTAATAAAGGCCCACACGACCCAGACGCAGTAGGGTCACCATCTGCGCATCCGAACTGGTCGATAATTGAATCAGTTCTCGCGAGATCTGAAGCTCCCGCCCCTGACTGACTTCTTGACGGTAGCTTGCTAAAAGTTGGCGCAGTTTTTCTGCATGACTGACATCCACGCGCTGCAGTAGTTGGTGGAGTTCTTCAACCCTGGCCAGGCGCTCCTCCAGACGGAAAGGCAGATCATGACGGACAAAGGCTTGCAGGCGCTCGGCCATTTCCCACAACAGGGGTTCCAACTGCTCGCGGGTGGTATCCAGACTTTCCAGTTGGGTATTGAGGCGATCTATCTGCTCTTGCAGCTGCTGATTCCAAGCCTGCAAACGCTGGTTATAGGCTTCCAGCACCAGGGTTTCGCGTCTAATCTGGCGCCAGGCCTGAAAGTCTGCCTGACGTTCCTGGCTCAGGGCTTCCACCTCGGCTTGAATGACACGAGCCTGCTCCTGGGTAGCCGCTTCCAGATCGCGGGATGCCTGGCTGTCGGTATTTTGGCTCCAGGCATTCATGGAGATAAGAAGAACAAAGAAGGCGGGGAGGGTAAAAAATTTGTTCATCAGCTTCTCGTAAAAAAACCGGGGCAACGGGGCCCCGGTTCGGTTCCTGAAAGGCTTAGATCAGGCCTGCTTGACGCAGCAGATCAAGTGTTCCTTCCAGATCATCGAGATCATCCAGGTCAATCTCAGGGCTGGCTTCCAGAGCTTCCTGGTAAGGCTCGGAATGACGGTTCTGAATCACACCGTCGATGACCGGGTATTCGTTCACTTCCAGAGCAAAATACTGCTGGGCAGCAGGAGAAATCAAGAAGCGAATGAATTCACGCGCAGCTTCCTGCTCATCACTGGCTTTAAGGATACCCACACCAGCCACGTTCATCAGGTTACCGATGTCGCCATCCTGGAAGAAGTCCTGGTCAGCAGGGAAGTCCGCATCGTTTTTGGTGAAGCGAGGCAGGTAGTAGTTGTTAACCAGGCCATAGTCGATCTCGCCATCGGCAACACCCTGAACCTGAGTGGAGTTGTTGCGGAATACCTTGGCATTGTTTTCTTTCATGCCTTCCAGCCATTCCAGAGTACGCTCATCACCGTATTCAACGCGCATGGCGGTGACAAAAGACTGGAAAGAACCGTTGGTGGGTGCCCAACCAACGCGGCCTTCATACTGTTCATCAGTCAGATCGAAAACGCTTTCAGGATGATCTTCAGCATCAGTGCGCTCAGGAGAATAGACGAACAGGCGTGCACGACCGGTCGTAGCAATCCAGTTACCGGTTACGCTCTTGTAGATGCTGGGCAGATCCTGGTAAAGGCTTTCGGGCAGAGATGCCAGTAGGCCAGCCTTGCTCACAGCACCCATGGCGCCGGCATCCTGACCCCAGTAGAGGTCTGCAGGCGTGCGGTCGCCTTCTTCCTGCAGCAGAACAGCCAGCTGCGCGGTTCCACCATAGCGTACATCAACACTGATGCCGGTTTCTTCGGAGAACTGGTCAATCAGTGGCTGCACCATGGATTCACCACGACCGGAATAAAGGGTCAGGGTGGTGGCAGAGACAACAGGAGCAACCAGCAGAGCGCCAGCCAGCGCCAGGGGAGTAAAGAGTTTCTTGGACATCATTTTTCCTCGCATGAAGTTTCAACTATCAAACCAATAGCGTCAGCTTATCAAACTGCACCAAGGGTGTAAATGATAATTACAATCACTTGTACTCGCACCTATCAACTAGCACCCATAAAAAAACCCGGCCTAAAAAGACCGGGTTATCAGCTTACTCGCAGTAAAGCTTAGTTGAGCTGGGATTTCAGCTGGCTGACCAGAGAGCGGAAGGCCTTGGGATTGGTCACCAGCAGGCGACCCTGTTCACCCAGACTGGGCGCACCCGTGAGATCACCGGACAGACCGCCTGCTTCCTTGAGCATCAGCAAGGCAGGCGCCAGCTGCTCTTCATCGGCACCCAGGAGAATCGCCGCATCCAGCTGACCGGCCGCTACCGCACAAATATCGAGAAGATCACAGCCACTGGCATAAATCTGGCTAATATCCATCACCACCTGCAGCAGCTTTAGATAGGTCGGCATCAGTTGGCCGCGCAGACCGGCTGCCGGCAAGGGCAGCGCAACCGCTGCATCCTGGGCATTCCAGCCGTTGAGCACACGAATACGGCGCCCATTCAAGGTAGCACCGCGACCGCGGCTGGCCAGGTATTCCTGACCCGTCGCTGGGTTTAGAAGAACCACATGCTCAAGACGATCACGCTGATAGATGGAGATGGACAGGGCAAAAGCCGGATAACCGCGCTGCAGGTTGGCCTTCCCGACCAACGAGTCCACTTTCCAGCAGAGTTCACCACTGCCTTCCAGCTGCACGCGACCGCCCTTGAAGGAAGCATTCGGATGCGCGCGAACCAGTTGACGCTGAATGGACTGCTCTACCCGTTTGCCGCAGGTGGCCAGCAAATCAGGCAGGGTTTTATCGCTACGCGCCAGATCCAGACGCTCTAATACGTATTCATAGTGTTCGCTGACACTGCGAGCTGCGCGCAGTGCCAATTGCAGTGTCGGATGCATACTTCACCGGCTGTGATTGTTAAGGAACTAAGGGGAAGGGTATGATAGACGGTTTTCACGTAATAACAAGCCATCCAGACTCTTTCCAGTCTTTTTTCAGGAAAACTCCATGTCAGACCAAAACGCCTTGCTGGATTCTGTTCGTATTATTCTGGTGGGCACTTCCCATCCGGGCAATATTGGTGGTGTCGCCCGAGCCATGAAAAACATGGGCCTTAAAGACCTCTGGCTGGTTGCACCGCGAGCCCAGTTCCCCCACCCCGAAGCGGTTTTCCGCTCTTCCGGGGCCACGGACATCCTTGATGGCGTCCAGGTAGCCGCCACCCTGGAAGAAGCCCTGGAGGACCGCACCCTGGTTGCCGGCACCAGTGCCCGTTCGCGCCATCTACCCTGGCCGCTACTTAATCCGCGGCAACTGGCAGGGCGTTTGCATGCAGAACTGGAACAACCCGAACACCGGATCGCCCTGGTGTTCGGTCGTGAAGACCGAGGTCTGAGCAATGAAGAGCTGCATTTATGCCACCTGCACGTGCATATCCCCACCAACCCGGAGTTCAGCTCGCTGAACCTGGCCGCTGCCGTGCAAGTACTTAGCTATGAATTACGCATGTCGGCAAATGAACAAACGGCTGAAAAAGAACAGACTGCCCACCTGCCCTTTGGCACCGAATGGGATGCCCCTCTGGCCGACAGCCGGTCACTGGAGCGTTTTTTTGAACACCTGGAGACCACGCTGGTTGATATCGACTTCCATGATCCCAATAACCCCAAGCAACTGATGAGCCGCCTCCGACGCCTCTATCTGCGCGCCCGGCCCGATACCACCGAGGTCAATATATTGAGAGGCATTTTGACCAGCACTCAAAAGGTCGCTGGAACCCAAAAGTGAGATTTCTGATGTTCAGACAAATCCGAGACGACATTAACAGTGTTTTTGCCAGAGACCCGGCTGCCCGCAACTGGTTTGAAGTGCTAACCACCTACCCAGGTCTACACGCCCTGCTTTTTCACCGGGCTAACCACTGGCTCTGGAACAAGGGACTCAAATGGCTGGCTCGCTGGCTTTCAACCTGGGCCCGCTGGTTTACCGGCATTGAAATCCATCCCGGCGCCAAAATCGGCCAACGCTTTTTTATTGACCACGGCATGGGCATCGTCATCGGTGAAACCGCTCAAATCGGTGATGACGTCACCCTCTATCACGGCGTCACCCTGGGCGGCACCAGCTGGAACAAGGGTAAGCGCCACCCTACCCTGGAAAACAACGTGATAGTCGGTGCCGGAGCCAAGATTCTCGGCCCTTTTACCGTGGGTGAAGGCGCCAAGGTGGGCTCCAATGCCGTGGTCACCAAAGAAGTCCCCGCCGGTGCCACCGTAGTCGGGATTCCCGGTCGTATCGTGCTGCGCAGCCAGCCGGATAACTACACCGATGAAGAATTTGATGTCGATCCAGAAAGACGTGCCGCCGCCCAGAAACGCTTTGGTTTTGATGCCTACGGGATCAGTCAGGAAATGCCCGACCCTGTGGCCAAATCGATTCGCGGCCTGCTCGATCATATGCACGCCCAGGATCAACGCATGGGTGAAATCTGCAGGGCCCTGCATCGGCTGGACAGCAGTTTCCGGGAAGAAGACATGCCCGAACTCAATGAAGAAGATCTCGCTGAAGACGGGGATATCTGTGCCATCTGCGGCCTTGACGAGATAGGTCGACGTCCCGACAAGGCTTCTGGCGACAAATAACCAGTATTACTTGACTAAAATACAAGGTCTTTGCATAATCAGGTGACTTACCACCGAATCAGGGGCTAGCACCATGAGACTGACCACCAAAGGCCGTTATGCCGTCACCGCCATGCTGGATCTGGCTTTAAACGCCCGCAAGGGGCCGGTTTCTCTGGCTGATATTTCCAGCCGCCAGGAAATTTCGCTGTCCTATCTGGAACAGCTGTTTGCCCGCCTGCGCCGCAACGAGCTGGTAACCAGTGTGCGCGGACCCGGCGGTGGCTACCAGCTGGCCAGAAATAGCAGCGATATCTATGTCGCCCAGGTCATTGATGCGGTCAATGAATCCGTGGATGCCACCCGCTGCCGAGGCAAGGGCGATTGTCGCCAGGGTGGAACCTGTCTGACCCACCATCTCTGGTGCCAGCTGTCCGATCAAATCCATCAATTCCTTAATGGCATTAGCCTGGCAGAACTCGTGGCCAAGGAAGAAACCCTCAACCTGGAAGCAGCGGACGAATCCACAACTGCTCTGCAGGAAGAAAAAATTCAGCTATCTGCCGTCTAAGCCTGCCAAGATGACCCCAATTTACCTGGATTATGCTGCCACCACGCCGGCAGCACCTGAAGTTGCCGCACTGATGGCCGAGTATCTGACGCTGGATGGCTGCTTTGCCAATCCCGCTTCGCGCTCTCACCTGTCCGGCTGGCAGGCGGAGCAGGCCGTGGAAAAAGCCCGCAGCCAGGTCGCTGATCTGATCGGCGCTGACCTGAGAGAAATTGTCTGGACTTCGGGAGCCACCGAAGCCAACAACCTGGCCCTGATCGGTGCAGCAAGAGCCAACCCTGACCGGGGACGGCATATCATTACCTCGCGCATTGAACACAAGGCAGTGGGGGATACCTGTGACTGGCTGGAAACCCAGGGCTGGGAGATCACCCGTTTGCAACCCGACAACCAGGGCCGCATCCAGGTCGAACAGGTCGCCGAAGTACTTCGCGAAGACACCCTCCTGGTGTCCCTGATGCTGATCAACAATGAACTGGGCAGCCTCAATCCCATTACCCAGGTGGGTGAACTACTCAAGGAACATCCGGCTTTACTGCACGTGGATGCTGCCCAGGCAGCGGGCAAATTGCCCATCGATGTCACAGCCCTGAACATCGACCTCCTGTCGCTCAGTGCCCACAAGTTCTATGGCCCCAAGGGAGTCGGCGCGCTTTATGTACGCCGGGAACCCCAGGTCAAACTGGAAGCGCTGATTCATGGTGGTGGTCACGAAAGAGGCATGCGATCCGGCACCCTGCCTACTCACCAGCTGGTCGGCATGGGCGAAGCCGCCCGTCTGGCCCAGGAAAACCTGCAGGCAGATGCCGAGCACATCAGCGATTGCCGAACTGTTTTTTTACAGCAACTAGATCCGCAATTTTATCGTCAGACAGGAACAGCTGCGGATAACTGGCCCGGTATTATCAACCTGGCCTTTCCGGGTATCGAAGCGGAAACCCTGATCCTGGCCCTGCCTGATCTGGCCGTTTCCACGGGTTCAGCTTGCAACTCGGCCACGCTGGACCCATCTTATGTATTAACAGCCGTCGGTTTGCCCAGAGCCGAAGCTCTGAGCAGCGTACGTTTCAGTTTCGGACGTTATCTAACCCGCGAAGAAGCCCTGAAGGCCGGACAACTGGTCAATCAGGCGCTGGAACGTCTGAACTCCTAATCAAGAGGTGAAGCATCATGTCTGTTTCCATTACTGCTTCAGCAGCAGACCACATCAAAAAATGTCTGCAGGATCGTGGCCAGGGTGAAGGCCTGAGAGTCAAGGTCAAGCCCAGTGGTTGTTCCGGCTACTCCTATGTGCTCGACTTTGCAGACCGCATTGAAGCCAACGATGCCGTTTTTGAAGAACAGGGCGTGAAGATTCTGGTGGATCAGGATTCCCTCCCCATGCTGGAAGGCACGGAAGTGGACTATGTTCAGGAGGGCTTGAACCGTTTTTTCCGCTTTAACAACCCTCATGTTAAAGACGAGTGTGGTTGTGGAGAGAGCTTCAGCGTATAATTGCGCCGAAAGTTTAACCCCCAACCCAATCCTGGAGATGTAAATGGCCGTTGAGCGTACACTGTCCATTATTAAACCCGATGCCGTCGCTAAAAATGTTATCGGTGAAATTCTGTCCCGCTTTGAAAAAGCAGGCCTGAAGATTGTTGCTGCAAAAATGCTGCACCTGAGCCAGGAACAGGCTGAAGGCTTCTATGCCGAGCACAAGGAACGCCCCTTCTTCAAGGATCTGGTCGGCTTCATGACTTCCGGCCCGGTTGTTGTGCAGGTACTGGAAGGTGAAAATGCCATTGCCCAGAACCGTGATCTCATGGGTGCCACCAACCCTCAGGAAGCTGCAGCCGGCACTATCCGTGCTGACTTCGCCAACTCCATTGATGCCAACGCTGTTCATGGCTCGGACTCTCCCGAATCCGCAGCACGTGAAGTAGCCTATTTCTTCAAGACTGAAGAAATCTGCCCACGCGGCTGATTATCAGCTGCAAGGCATAAAAAAACCTCTAGGCCAAGAGCTTGCAGCCGCAAGCCGGACTCCAAAAAGCCTCGAGGCACTCCCAGTAAAAGGGCAAGCTCAACAGCTGCCCTTTTACTGCTTGTAAGACAAAGATTTTTTCGCCAAACTTCCCAGCCAACAACCCGCTGCTGCAGGCACTGATGATGACTTCCGAAAAGACCCCTTCGCCTTCACCCAGTCAGGAAGAAAAGACCAATCTTCTGGGCATGACCCTGCCCGAACTTGAAGATTTCTTTCTAAAAATGGGAGAAAAGAAATTTCGTGCGGCCCAGGTTATGAAATGGATGCATCACCGCTGTGCGGCCAGTTTTGACGAGATGACCGATCTCAGCAAAAAACTGCGTGAGAAATTACAGCAAACAGCTGAAGTCAGACCCCCCAAGGTGGTTCTGGAAGACTTTTCCAGCGATGGCACCCGCAAATGGGTGCTGGAAGTGGGCGATGGCAGTCATGTAGAAACGGTTCTAATTCCTGCAGGTGGCAATCGACGCACCCTTTGTGTCTCCTCACAGGTAGGTTGTTCGCTGGATTGCTCCTTCTGCTCGACTGGCAAGCAGGGTTTCCAGCGCAACCTGACTCCTGCAGAAATTATCGGCCAGGTCTGGGTCGCCCAGAAGTCCTTTGGTCCACGCAAGGATTCCAGTAAGCGCCCCGTCACCAATGTCGTCATGATGGGGATGGGCGAACCTCTGATGAACTACCAGCCGGTAATGGCGGCCATGAAAATCATGCTGGAAGACAATGGTTACGGCCTGTCCAAGCGTCGCGTCACCCTTTCCACCTCCGGGCTGGTCCCGCAGCTGGATAAAATGGGTGATGAAGTGGATGTATCCCTGGCGATTTCCCTGCACGCACCCAATGACGAGCTGCGCAACCAGCTGGTACCGATCAACAAGAAGTATCCGATTCAGGAATTGATGGCTGCCTGCAAACGCTACCTGAAAAAATGTGGTGACTCGCGTGATGTCACCATCGAGTACACACTGATTGCCGGGATCAATGACCAGAAAGAACACGCCCAGCAACTGGGCCAGTTACTCAAGGGGCTCCCCTGCAAGATCAATCTGATTCCCTTCAACCCCTTTCCCTATTCCGGTTACGAACGACCTTCGCGCAATCAGGTGATGCGTTTCCAGAACTGGCTGCATGAGCTAGGTTATTCCGCCCCTATCCGCACTACCCGTGGAGATGACATAGATGCTGCCTGTGGCCAGCTGGTGGGTCGGGTCCAGGATAGAACGCGGCGCAGTGCCCGCTACGCGGAAGAACGCATTCCCGCCGCCTTGGTCGACAACAACTGGCAACCCGCCAACTAGGTGCCCTATGCTACGCAGCCTGCTTCTCCTCGTCCTGCTGATCAGTGGTTGTGCGACCCAGGCCCCCTGGGAAAAGACCGATCCTCAGCGCCAGGCTGAAGCCTATGCCAACCTGGGCATGGGCTATCTGCGAGAAGAGGAATATACCCGCTCACTGCGTAACTTTAACCGAGCGCTGGAAGTGCGCCCGGAGCATGAAAAAGCCTTACACGGTATGGCACTGGCACTGCAGGCCCAGGCTGAAAATCAGTTAGCAGAAAACTACTTTAAAAAAGTTTTACAAGTTAACCCTAGGAATACTGCTGCCAGAAACAATTATGCCGCTTTCTTATTTGAACAAAATCGTTATGATGAAGCACGGATTCAGCTTCAACGAGCCAGTGAAGATATTTTTTACTCAGACAGGGCACTGATTTTCGAGAATCTGGGCTACGTCGCTCTGGAACAGAATGACCCTGAGGCAGCAAAAGTTTTTTTTAAACGTTGCCTGACCCTGGATGCCCGAGCCGTCAATGCCCATCGGGAATTACTGCGGCTGTATCTACCGGACGACCCACAAAAAGCCTCTAATCACTGGCAATTCCTGCAGGAAGCAGACATTCAGGACAAGGATAGCCTAACTCTGGGACTGGAACTGGCCAAAATAACTGGAAACCAGCAGGAACAAGAGCGACTGCAACAACTGTTGGCTAACCACTAACTCTATAAACGGCCTGCTGCTTAAATCGAGGACTTCTGACACCATGACAGAGACACAGCAAGACGAACAGCCCAAGGCTGCTTCTGAAAATCAGGGACAGGCTACCCCTGCATGCAGCCGCCCGGGTGAACTTCTGAGAAAAGCCCGCGAAGATCAGGGACTCTCCCAGGCAGAGGTTGCCAAGCAACTGAACTTTTTACCTTTCTACGTTCCATCTTTGGAAAACGAAGACTTCACTGCCCTGCACAACAAAACCTTCATTAAAGGTTATATGCGGGCTTACGCACGTTTTCTCAAGATCGATGCCGATGAAGTACTCAGATGTTTTGCTGAGCACCATCCACAACTGGAAAACCAGGAGCGCATCCAGCCAGTTGAAGGCATCAAGCCACCCAAGTCAGGGCGCAGCCTGGTCTTCAAGCTCTTCACCCTGTTGATTATTCTTGCGTTGGTGGCAGTAATTATCCTCTGGTGGCAAAGCCGTAATCTGGAGCCTCTACCTTCGCTAGCCTCTCCGGATGTCCAGGTGGACACGCTGGATGGCCAGACAATCAGCGCACCGCTGGATCAACCTGAGGAAGCCCAGGACGAAGAAGCTGCTGCCGCCGAAGAGAACGCCAACACCGCTGAAGGCAGGGTGGTTGAAGAGGTCGTTGAACCCATCTCGGCACTACAGACCGATCAGGAACCCACCCAGTTGCAGGCGCTGCCTCAGGCCGAGTCTCAATCCGGCGAAGGTGACGACCAGACTGCAGCCAATGACCAGCCCAGCCCGCCGCCGGTTGAAGACTTTACTGGCGATCCGCTGGTGGTAACGGCTAATCAGCCCGGTAAACTAGCACTGACCTACAGTGGGGATTGCTGGACTGAAATCAGAGATAGTTTAGGCCGTGTCCTCCACGCCAGCCTCAATCGTTCCGGTGATGCCATCCTTCTCGAAGGCGAGCCACCTTTCCGCCTGGTCTTTGGCCAGGGGCGGGCCGTGGATGTTTTCTACCAGGGTGAAGAAGTGGATCTCTCCAGCCGCATCCGCTCCAATGGCTACACCTCCATTTCAGTTGAATAAAAGACGGTAACCAGTCTGCATGCAACACATTTCACCGATTAAAAGACGTCCCTCCCGGCAAATCCGGGTGGGCTCCCTGCTGGTGGGGGGCGATGCGCCCATCAGCGTCCAGAGCATGACCAATACCGAAACCTGCGATGTCGAGGCCACGGTGGGCCAAATCCGCGCCTTGGAAAAAGCCGGAGCTGACCTGGTCAGGGTTTCCGTTCCCTCTATGGAAGCCGCCGAGGCTTTTGGTAAAATCCGCGAGCAGATTGAGCTGCCGCTGGTGGCCGACATCCACTTTGATTACCGCATTGCCCTGAGGGTTGCCGAGCTGGGCGTGGACTGCCTGAGGATCAATCCCGGCAATATCGGTCGCGAAGACCGGGTTCGCGAAGTGGTTGCTGCGGCTCGTGACAAGGGCATTTCCATGCGTATCGGCGTTAATGCCGGCTCACTGGAAAAGGACCTGCAGAAAAAATACGGCGAACCCACCCCGGCTGCCCTGGTGGAATCCGCACTCAGACATGTGGACTATCTGGACCGCCTGGATTTTCAGGAATACAAGGTCAGCGTCAAGGCTTCGGATGTTTTCATGGCTGTGGAAGCCTACCGCCAACTGGCCCGGGAAATCGAACAACCCCTGCATCTGGGCATTACCGAAGCCGGTGGATTGAGATCCGGCACCGTCAAATCAGCTGTCGGCCTGGGTGCCCTGCTGATGGATGGTATTGGTGATACCTTGAGGATTTCTCTGGCTGCCGATCCGGTCGAGGAAATCAAAGTGGGCTTTGATCTCCTCAAGAGCCTGCGCTTGCGCAGCAAAGGCGTCAACTTTATCGCCTGCCCCAGCTGCTCGCGCCAGAATTTTGATGTCGTGGCCACCATGAATGAGCTGGAAAACCGTGTCGAAGACCTGCTGACCCCCCTGGATGTCGCCGTGATCGGCTGTGTGGTCAACGGTCCGGGTGAAGCCCGCGAAGCCGAGCTGGGTTTGACCGGGGGTAGCCCCCAGCATCTTCTGTATATCGATGGCAAGCCAGCCAGCAAGGTGGATTCGGCCCAACTGCTGGATCAGCTGGAAGAAGTCATCCGCACCAAGGCAGCCGAAAAACAGGCCCGACTCGATCAACTACTTGCAAAAGATTAAGGTGAAATTTCAGTGGCAAAGAAGATTCAAGCCATCCGTGGTATGAATGACCTCCTTCCCGATGCCAGCCCACGTTGGCAGTACCTGGAAGAGAAAGTACGCACCCTGCTCGACCGCTACGGCTATAGCGAAATCCGCATGCCGGTGCTGGAGCAAACGGCTCTTTTCAAGCGCTCTATCGGGGAAGTCACCGATATTGTGGAAAAAGAAATGTACACCTTCGAGGATCGCAATGGCGACAGCCTGACCCTGCGCCCCGAAGGGACAGCCGGTTGCGTACGTGCTGCTGAAGAACACGGCCTTCTTTTTAATCAACAACAGCGGCTCTGGTACCAGGGCCCTATGTTCAGGCACGAGCGCCCCCAAAAAGGGCGCTATCGCCAATTCCACCAAATCGGCGTGGAAACCTTTGGCCTCACCGGGCCGGATATTGATGCCGAACTGATTCTTCTCTCGGCACGCCTGTGGAAAGAGCTGGGTATCCTGGATCACCTGACTCTTGAACTCAACACCCTGGGCAGCTCCGAAGCCAGGGCGCAATACCGCACCGCCCTGACCACTTTTTTGGAGCAGCATCGCCAGGATCTTGATGAAGACAGCCAGCGCCGCCTGACCACCAACCCTCTGCGTATTCTTGATTCCAAGGATGCCCGCACCCAGGAAATCCTGGAGGCAGCCCCTCGCTTTGAGGAACACCTGGATGAGGAAAGCCGGCAACATTTTGCCGGTCTTTGCCAGCTTCTGGATGCCGCCGGCATTCAGTACACCCTCAATCCTCGACTGGTTAGAGGCCTGGATTACTACGGCAAGACGGTTTTCGAGTGGACAACCCGAGCCTTGGGTTCACAAGGCACGGTTTGTGCAGGTGGACGTTATGACGGTCTGGTTGACCAACTGGGTGGGCGAGCAACACCGGCTGTAGGCTTTGCCATGGGCATTGAACGCCTGGTACTGCTACTGGAAACTCTGGAAGCCTTCCCGGCGGAACTGGACCAACGCCTGGATGCCTACCTCACCGCTTTTGGTGAAGAGGCCCAAGGTTACGCCCTGCTGCTGGCCGAAAGGCTGCGCAGCGAGCAGCCCGAACTGAGAATTCAGACGCACTGCGGTGGCGGTAACTTTAAAAAACAAATCAAGAAAGCCGACCAGTCCGGCGCGCGCTTGGCCCTGCTTCTGGGCGAAGACGAGATGAGCCGGGGCGTGGCCTCGATCAAGTTCCTGCGGGAAGACAAGGAACAGATCGAAGTGCCTGTCAGTGAGTTAGCACTCACCATTAAAGAGCATTTGCAAAGCCACTAAGGTCGGTTAAGATAACTCTCATTTTGGACAAAGAATAACTGGGACAGACTATGCGCAGCGAAGAAGAGCAGATTGAATCCTTCAAAGAATGGTGGAGTAAAAACGGTAAGTCCCTGATTGCCGGTGTTGTCATTGCTGTGGCCGGTGTTGGTGGTTGGAAAGGCTGGGAAAGCTACGAGAACAGCAAGGCCGAGTCCGCTTCTACGCTCTACACCCAGCTGGCTCAGGTCGTCAGCAGTGAACTGGGCGAAGAACGTGAAACCCAGGCTGCAGAACTGATTGCCCAATTGACCAGTGAATTCGATCAAACCGTCTACGCTGACTATGCGCGTCTTTTCGCTGCCCGTCTGGCTGTGGAAAGAGATGAGTTTGATCAGGCTCAGGTTCACCTGCGTTCAACTCTGGAATCCAGTCAGGTGGATGCCATTCAACTGGTAGCACGTCTACGCCTGGCCCGTATTCTCAACTCCCAGGATCAGATCACCGAAGCCCTGACTCTGCTGGATGTTCCCAATGCCGGGGGTTTTACTGCTGATTTTGAATCCCTGCGCGGTGACCTGCTGATGTCCCAGGGTGAAGCCCTCCAGGCTCGCCAGGCTTATCAAAAAGCCCTGGAAGCCAGTCGTGCCAACGGCGAATCCAGCCCTCTGGTGGAAATCAAGCTGGATAGCCTGGCTACCCGCGGTGATGCTTGATGCGCGCTAGCCTGCCATCCCTGCTAAAAAAAAATTTCCTACTGCCCCTGACACTTCTTCTGGTGTCGGGGTGCAGTAGTCTGCCGAGTCCGCAATACGAGCCCAAGCCACTTCCTGACACCAACGGCTCTGCCGAACTGGAGCTGCAATGGCAGGATCATTCCGGTGCGGGAGAAGGCTGGCGTGGCTACCAGCTGGCTCCCCTGCTGGACGGTCAGCGCCTGATCACAGCTGACGCCCAGGGCTACCTGCAGACGTTCGATCTGGAGCAAGGCTTTCTAGGTTTTGACAAGATGCTCTGGACCCGTGAACTTGGCGTCGGCGTGAGTGCTGGCCTAACACTTAATAACAACCAACTGCTGGTTGCCACCCAGAATGGTGAGCTCCTGTCTCTGGATGCAAATAGCGGCCAGACCCTTTGGAGTACCCAGGTATCCAGTGAGGCACTGGCTCCTCCCCAGGTGCGCGGCGACCTGCTGATACTTCAGACTGCCGATGGCAAGCTCCATGCCTTTTCCGCAACCAGTGGTCGCACCCTCTGGAGCTATGACAGCCTCATTCCCAATTTGACCTTGCGAGGTACAGCCACACCCACGCTGACCTCAACCCAGACACTGGCCGGTTTTGCCAATGGCAAGCTGGCAGCCATCGATAACAACTCCGGTCAGCTTCGCTGGAGTACTCAGATTGCCCAGCCCCAGGGGCGTACTGATATTGAACGCCTGGTGGATGTCGATGGCCAGGCACGAATGGCCCAGGGTCTTTTGATCGTCAACAGCTATCAGGGCCAAACCCAAGCCCTCGACCCCTATTCAGGTCGCAGTCGCTGGAGTCGTGACCTCTCCAGTTATCACGCCCCCCTGTTGATCGACGGTCAGGTTATCCTGGTGGATGAAGCCAGCCGGGTTCATGCTCTGGATCTGGCCACCGGCAGCAGCCTCTGGACCCAGGACGAGCTCTATGGCCGCCAGCTTACTGAAGCCGTGCTGCTGGAGGATCAACTGGTGGTTGCTGACTACCAGGGCTATCTGCATCTGCTCGACCCGGCCACGGGTGAGATCACCGGACGGGAAGCCTTTGATCTCGATGGCATTCGAACTCCCCCTCTAGTCAACGAAGACCGCCTTTTGGTACATTCAATTCGCGGCCGTATCGGGCTTTTCACCCTTAAGAAAGACTAATTATGCTTCCTGTTATTGCCCTGGTGGGCCGACCCAATGTCGGCAAATCCACACTTTTCAATCGTTTAACCCGTAGCCGTGATGCTCTGGTCGCTGACTTTCCCGGCCTGACCCGGGATCGCCAGTATGGTCAGGGCAAGGTCGGTGGCCAGCCTTATATTGTCATCGATACGGGCGGTATCAGCGGAGACGAGGAAGGCATTGATGCCGAAATGGCACGCCAGTCCCTGAGAGCCGTAGATGAGGCTGATCTGGTTCTGTTTATCGTCGATGCCCGTGCCGGTCTTACCGCCGCGGATGAAATGATCGCCCAGTATCTGCGCGAGAATGACAAGAAAGCCTATCTGGTGGTCAACAAGACCGATGGCCTGGATGCCGAAGCCTGGAGTGCGGAATTCTATGCCCTGGGTATGAGCAGCAATCCCTATCTGATTGCTGCCGTGCACAACCGTGGCGTGACCAGTATGATTACTGAGCTTCTGGCCACCCTACCGGCCAACTCCACCCAGGCCATTGAAGAAACAGGCTCAGAGGAAGACGAGACACATCTGGAAGAAGACGATGCGGCTGTGGCTGAAGCCGCCAAACGCGAAGCCGCCAAGGAACTTCGCTTTGGTATTATCGGCCGCCCTAACGTGGGTAAATCCACGCTGGTCAATCGCATTCTGGGTGAAGAAAGGGTCATCGTTTACGATCAGCCGGGCACCACGCGCGATTCCATCAGCATTCCTTTTGAGCGTAATGGCAAGGGCTATACCCTGGTGGATACCGCCGGTATCCGCCGTCGCAAGAATGTCACGGAAACTGCCGAGAAATTCTCCATCGTCCAGACCCTGCAATCCATTCGCGAGTGCAATGTTGCGGTCATGGTCATGGATGCCCGCACCGGCTTGGTGGATCAGGATCTGCACCTGCTCAGTTTTATCCTGGAATCGGGTCGTTCCCTGGTTCTGGCTGTTAATAAGTGGGACAAGCTGGATGCCGAGGTCAAGGACAACATCAAGAAGGATGTCACCCGGCGCCTGGGCTTTGTCGACTATGCCGATATCCATTACATTTCAGCCCTACATGGCACAGGTGTGGGTGAAGTCTTCCGCTCGGTGGAAAAAGCCTACCGCTCAGCCACCAGTCACTGGTCAACCAATCGCCTGACCAATCTGCTCCAGGATGTGGTCAGCGAGCACCAGCCCCCCATGATCAATGGACGCCGCATCAAGTTACGCTATGCCCACCAGGGCGGCGTTAACCCGCCCATTATCGTGGTGCATGGCAATCAGACGGATTCGCTCCCCAATAGCTACAAGCGCTATCTGATGAATGCCTTCCGCAAGGTACTCAAGGTGACAGGTACGCCTTTGCGTTTTGAATTCCGTAGCGGGGACAACCCCTATGCACCGGAAGCCAAAACCAGCCGTGAAGCCGCCAAGGCTCGCCAGTTGAAGTTGACTCGAGAAGCCAGAAAAAATCGCAAAAAGAAGCGCTAAAAAAGCCCGGTCACAACCGGGCTCCAGGTGTTAGCCGATACCTTCATCATCGGGATGGAAAGACGGCACCAGATGCGGACTGCGATCACAGAGGCTGATCAGCAGGCGGGCTATCAAATCATGCATGATCAGGGTCTTGCGATTATTAGTTTCCTCGTAATAGGCCTTGATCTCGCTTTTTAGCTGACGATCTCCCGAAACCTCCACCAGAATATCCACTTCCCCCACGGCCTTGACCAGTTGCATTGGCTGGGTATAGCAGGCAATGCCCTGATCCTTGGCCAAACGCATGCCGGGGGATTCGGCATCAATATCGGCCACACCGAGAATTCTGATATAGCTGTATTGCATCAAATCCTTGAGCAAGGGTGTGCCTGTGCGTCCAGCACCGATTAAGGCAATACTGAGACTTTCATTACTCATTTTGCATCTCCTTTTACTGAGTAGACCTCCACTATAAAGACACTGGACGCCCGGGTACAATCATCCAGGCTTATTGAGTCAAATTTACGCTATCTTCTGCTAGTCAAAAAAACCGGCTACCTTTATGCTGGGCTAAAAGCCAAGGTCGAATTACTGTATAAGGAAAAAGCAGATGGCCAGAAAAGAAGAAGATCAAGAGACACCCCAGGAGCTGCCCAGCGCCCTGGAGCTTGGTTTTGCTTTTCAACTTCACGAGGATACCCAGGAGCTCTGGGTCGCCTTTGAACCCCTGGAAGTCAGCCGTGAGCTGACCAAGGAACAGTTCCATCAGGTGGTTCAGGAAGCAGGCTTCCAAAGCCGGGATTTTCCTCTCATCAACCAGAATATCAGCGTGCTCCTGGATGCTGTTCGGCGCAAGGAAAGCAAGGATATTTGTATCAGCATTCCCGTGGATGGGCGTGCCGAGGTCTTTCTCAACCCTAGCAAGCTACTCGCCGGTGTCGTGATTTTTGGTGCTCAGGGCCGGGGCAAGGCTGTTGATCAGGAGCAGCTGCAGCAGGTCATCAAAAAAGCCAAAATCAGCCATGGCCTGATGGAGGATGTTCTTGAGACCCTGGTCGATCCCGAATTAAATGAACGCCTTCGTAACACCGAAGAGGTCTATTGTACGGTCATCGCTTACGGTGAAGCGGCCTATAACGGTCAGGATGCCTGGCTGGAAACCCTAGTCAAGGATGCCTCTGATCGCCGTCCACTCGAAGATGAAACCGGTCGGGTGGATTTTCTCGACTATGGCGAATTTCCCTTTATCGAGGAAGACACCCCTCTGATGCGCCGCCACCCTCCTACCAAGGGTCAGCCTGGCATGAGTGTCACCGGCAAGACGCTACGCGCCAAGGATGGTAAGGATATCCAGTTCCGTATCAAGGATGCCAGCGTCAAGACTGCTGAAGATGACGAGGATCTCCTGGTCGCCGCCAGTGGTGGTATTCCGGTGATCAGCGACAAGGGCGTGCACATTGAGCAGCTGTTGAAAATCGATAAGGTGGATATCGAAACCGGGCATGTTCGCTATCGTGGCAGCGTGGAAATCAAGGGTGATGTCCGCGATGGTATGCAGGTCATCGCCACGGGTGATATCAAGATTGGCGGAGTCGTCGATGCCGCCTTTATCAAATCCGGTGGACATATAGAATGTGTCGGTGGGGTAATAGGCCACACCGGCAGCGAATACATTACTGAAAAGGCTGCGCTGGTGGCCGAATGCAGTATCAAGGCGCGCTTCGCCCATGAGGCCAGAATGCAGGCCAACCAGGAGATCATCATCGGCAATCAGGTGATGCACTCGCAATTGGTTGCCGGTTCTTATATTCAGGTTCAGGGAAAGGGGCAGGTCGTGGGCGGTCACCTAAAGGCGGCAGACTCCCTGGAAATGAGCACCAGCGGCGCGCTCGCCTACACGGAGACGCATCTGGAAGTGGGCGAATGCAGCAAGCTGGAAGAGGAATACACTGAGCTGCTGGGCCAGCTCAAGCACCTTGAAGATCAGAAGTACCAATTGATTGAACTGGCTCGCAAAACGCGCAAAGCGGGCAAGGAAGAGCTGGCCAAAAAGAAGGACCAACTGATTCGCGCCAAGGAAACCCTGCAATTCCGCTCGGCTCAGCTCAACAAGGATCTGCACGAACTGGAAGAAAAGCTCAAGCGCTTTTATGCCGCCAAGATCCAGGTCAATCGACGCGCCTATCCAGGCACGCTGCTCAAGATTGCCGGTCGTGATTATGAGGTCAGCAAGGAATTGGACAAGGTCACCTTCATCCTCAAGGAAGACAAGGTTCAAACCCGGCAGTAAAAGCCGGCCTCACTTGGAGGCCAGCTAGGGTCAAGTGCTGACTTCGTCCACCAGATAGAGAATTGACTGATAGTTGACCCCGCTATGCTGGGTCAGACCCAGTTCACAGGTACGGCTATTGGAATAGCCTTCTTCACAGCCTGCCACTTCTTTACGCAGATCCTGCAAGGCCGAAGCATTCAGATCCGGCTGTTGGAATCCCCGATCACCGGCAAAACCGCAGCAGGTGACCGATTCAGGCAGAACAATTTCTTCCACACAGGCCTTGGCCAGTTTGACCAGAAGATCACCCTTACCCCGACGTGTGGTGGAGCAGGTCACATGCACTGCCACCCTGGCTTTTTTGGGCGTCAGTTTCAGACGATCCAGCAGCTTTTCCGCGACAAATTCGCTGGCTTCATAGACCTGAAGTTGCGGGAGAACACCGTTTTCTTCCAGGCGGAAATTACACGGACTGGTATCGGCAATCACCGGCCAGCGCCCCTGTTCGGATGCCTTGTAGAGGGCAGCCACCAATTCCGCCTGCTTGCTGTCAGCCACTTCAAAAAGCCCCTTCGACTGGAAAGGCATACCGCAGCAGAGTGCATCCACACCTTCAGGGAAGATGACCCGATAGCCTGCCTTGTGCAGCAGGTTGATGGTCACTTCACTCAGGTCTTCGCTGGTGGAGGCATCCTTGTTCTGTCCCAGAACGCGGCTGGCACAGGAAGGCCAGTAGACTACAGCCGGTGCCTCGGGGTCGCTGGGTGCGGGCACCCTTGTTCCTAGCTTGTTCATAGCTTTGGCTGGCTGGGGCATACTCGGCAGCCAGTGGCCTACGGCCTCGACACCGGCCTTGCGCGCCAGGGTCATGCTTGCAGCCATACCGGAATCACCGATCACCTTGCGGCCCATCTGAGCCAGGCGGATTCCTCCCCGGGCCATGCGAGTCACCCCATCAAAATGACTGGCAATCCAGCGCGCCTTATTTTGATGCTTGAGGTTCTGCTGGCGTCGAATCCCCCGGACCAGATCCCCGGTGTTGATCCCCACCGGACACTGGGTAGAACAAAGACCATCGGCAGCACAGGTATCCAGGCCCTGGTACTGGTAGGCCGCTTCCAGGCGATCAATGCTTTCGGCATCCTCTCCCTGCTGGCGACGACGCTGCAATTCACGCCAGATCACGATGCGCTGACGTGGGGTCAGCGTCAGGCGACGTGACGGACACACCGCTTCACAAAAGCCGCACTCGATACACTTGTCGACCAGCGGATCGGCTTCGGGCAGAGGCTTGAGATTCTGCAGGTGAATCTGGGCATTATCTGAAAGAATCACGTCCGGATTCAGCAGATTGGCTGGATCAAACAGCTGCTTGATGGCTTTCATCAAGGCATAGGCTTCACTGCCCCATTCCAGCTCGACATAGGGGGCCATATTACGCCCGGTGCCATGCTCCGCTTTCAGGGAGCCACCATACTTAACAGCCACCAACTGGGCCACTTCATCCATCAGGGCTTCATAACGCTCAACTTCGGCAGGATCATCAAAACCCTGGGTAAAGACAAAGTGAAGATTGCCTTCCAGCGCATGACCAAACAGGATGGCTTCATTGTATTCATATTTGCGGAACAGAGCCTGGAGTTCAGTGACCCCTTCGGCCAAGCGCTCCAGAGGGAAGGCCACGTCCTCGATAATGACCGTGGTGCCGATCACCCGCTCCGCACCCACCGCCGGGAAGGTGCCCTTGCGAATCTTCCAGTAGAGTTCGTAGGTTTTCAGATCCAGCGTGAAGTGAACCGGCTGCAGGGTGGTCATACCTTCCAAGGCAGCCGTCACCTCAGCAATATTCTTCTCCAGATGCTCGCTGTCACTACCCCGCACATCGACTAATAGGGCTGCCGCCTCTTCGGGCAGACTTTTAAGGTCGGTAGGCATACCCGGCATCTCTTCCACGGCACGCAGAGCCGCGCGGTCGAGAAGCTCCACTGCCGATACCGGTGTCGGCTTCATGGCGGTGGTGGCCCGACAGGCCGAAGCCATATCCGGGAAATAAATCAGGGCGGCCGCCTTATTGGGATAATCCGGCACCGTGCGATAGGTAATCTCGCTGATAAAACCCAGAGTACCCTCGGAGCCGATCAACAGATGCTTGAGGATTTCCAGCGGATCAACAAAATCCACCAGCGCATTGAGACTATAGCCCGTGGTGTTTTTCAGGCGGTACTTGTGGCGGATCTTCTCGGCCAGAGCAATATTATGGCGGGTCTCCTCACCAAGATTTGCCAGCCGCTCCAGCCAGTCTCCATGTGACTGGCGAAAAGCGGCAACGGATTCCGGATCAGCAGTATCCAGGAGGCTGCCATCGGCAAAAACCACACGAATATCCTGCAGGGTATTGTAGGAGTTCTGTGCTGTACCACAGCACATACCGGAGGCATTGTTAGCCGCAATACCGCCGATCATGCAGGCATTGATGGATGCCGGATCCGGGCCAATTTTACGATTCAGGGGTGCCAGATACTTGTTGGCCTGGGCACCGATAACACCCGGCTTGAGGCGGATGGCCTCACCGGATTCGAGGATTTCATGATCCTTCCAGCCGTTACCCAGCTGAATCAGAACCGAATCGGTCACGGCCTGACCGGAAAGGGAAGTACCCGCCGCGCGAAAAGTGACCGGCAAACCCCGTTCAGCACTTTCCTTGAGCACCAGTTGAACTTCCTGCTCGGATTCCACGCGCACGACCAGGCCGGGAACCAGGCGATAGAAGCTGGCATCCGTACCATAAGCCAGGGTACGCAGCTCATCACTGATCAGCCGTTGTTCAGGAAGCTGTTGAGCCAGGGCCTGGTGCAATTCAGAGTAGGGAGAAGACATAAGCGGTGTTCCAGGAAAAAGTTGAACTTGATTGGGCAGTCCAGCTGCCCTGTCCTCCTGATCGAATAGCAGCACCCTCCCTGGTGCTGACCCGGACCGCAAGCGGCCCGGAAAGGACTGCTGAATTACTGACCCAGCAGCGGATCGGCAATACCCAGACCGTAGATAGCAATCAAACCAATAATGCCGGCAAACAGGAAGTAGTAGATGGTGGGGATGATCGTCATCCGCAACGTCCGTCCTTCCCGGCCCAGCAGGCCCACAGTCGCTGAAGCAGCCACCACGTTATGAATGGCAATCATGTTACCGGCAGCAGCACCCACAGCCTGAAGAGCAACCAGCATGGCGCTGGAAATACCCAGCAGTTCACCCACGCTGAACTGGAACTGCGACAGCATCAGGTTGGAAACCGTGTTGGAACCGGCAATAAAGGCACCCAGGCCACCAACCAGTGGTGCAAACAGCGGATAGATGCCACCCACGGCTTCAGATACCAGCTGCGCCATGGCGACCGGCATGGAAGGCAGGTCAGCTGCATTCACACCCGAGTTGATCAGGATACGGACCATGGGAATGGTAAAGATAAGGACAAAACCGGCACCCAACAGGGTACGGGATGACTCGTTCAAAGCCGCCTTGAGTTCGCCAAATTTCATCTGGTGCAGGAAGTAGGTAATCGCGACCACCATCACCATGATGCCACCAGGCAGGTAGAGCGGCTGAATCGCGCCGGAAATGCCCTCTTCACCCAGAATATTGCTCCAACCAAAGCTCAGGAAGCTGGTGAAAAAGCCTTTGATTTCAGGGCTAACGCGTGAAGCAACCAGAATTGCAGCCAGCAGAACATAAGGGGTCCAGGCTTTAACACCGGACATGGGCATCTTGCCAGCAATCTGGTCCATTTTGATTTCCAGCTTACCCATCCACTCGGCAGGCCAGTCTTTAGGATCAGCAAAAGTCCAAGGCGTCTTGGGCATCAGGAAACCTGCCTTGGCCGCAGGAACAACGATCGCCAGACCAACCAGGGCACCAATCATGGAGGGGAACTCAGGACCCAGGAAGACACCGGCAGCAGCATAGGGAAGAACAAAGGCCAGACCGGCAAAGATGGCAAAAGGAGCCACAGCCAGACCCTCGGTCCAGGACTTATTCTTGCCAAAGAAGCGTGTCAGCATCATGCACATGAACAGCGGCATGAACAAACCAACGATGGCATGGGTAATCGCCACTTCAGAAGTAATCAGCTGGTAGAAAACATCCCAGTTGGAACCCTGGGCAGCCAGTTGTTCACTGATACCGGACTTATTCAGACCACCGGAAACACCCACAACGATGGGCGTACCCACGGCACCGAAAGAAACCGGCGTGGATTGAATCATCATGCCGATCATGACCGCACCCAGTGCCGGGAAGCCCAGGGCAACCAGCAGAGGCGCAGCAACAGCAGCCGGGGTACCAAAACCTGAGGCACCCTCGATAAAACAACCGAACAGCCAGGCAACGATCACAGCCTGAACACGACGGTCAGGGCTGATACCGGAAAAGCCGGTACGGATGGCGGTAATGGCACCGGAATGCTTGAGCGTATTCAGCAGCAGGATGGCACCAAAGATAATCCAGAGGATGGCGCCGGTGAGGATCAGGCCCTGGAAACTGGAAGCCAACACTCTGTTCAGAGTCATATCCCAGGCAAACAAACCGATCAGGGCGGTGACGATAAATACAATCGGCATGGCCAGGCGTGCGGGCAGATTCAGACCCAACAGCAGAATGCCAGCCAGTACCAAAGGCGCAAAGGCCACTAGGGACAGCAGGGTTTCAGACATGGTATATTTCCTATCGCTTAATTGCTCTTGTTGTCATTATTGACAGCACCCTGGGACCACCTCCTCTCACAAAGGGGGTCTCAGGGATCTTTTTACGGGGCTTAAGCCCTCTTTAATTTTGTCCGGCAAGCGGCCGGACAAATCACTCCAGGAAGGTAAGCTTCACCTCCCTGCTTTAGTGACAGCTTCACAACTCCCGGTAGCACTACTCCAACACCAAGACGACCAGCTCAGCAGGTCCGTGCACGCCGTAGGCCAGGGTCTGCTCAATATCTGCCGTCTTGGACGGACCGGAAATCAGCAGAGCATTAGTGGGTAGGCCTTGATTAACCCAGCCCTGAGTGGAAAGGGCTTCATGGAAGGTGGCATAAATCTGGTCCGCTTCCAGCAGGACAAAATGCACCGGTGGCACCAGGGTCATCAAACGCGGTTCCTGGGTATCCGGCCAGAGAATCAGGGAACCGGTTTCAGCAATCGCCCCGCGACAGGTTGTCAGGGAGGCATCCACCTGATTGAACAGCTCGCTTTTCCAGTTCTCAATGGGCTGATCGTAGGCCAGTAATTCAGGCAGGTCGCCATGCCACTGCTCACGCAATTCCTGGCCGGGTTTGCGCTCGGGACTGACCAGCAGATTGCTCAGTTGCTTTTCTGCCAACAAGCGCAACAATTCAGGCACCCATTGCTGGGCAGGAACCCGATGTACCTCGCCATGGACGGATTCGATTTTCTGCTGAAAGAGATCCAGCTTTTCCGCTGCACTCCAGTCACGATCGCGCACCGGAGCAAAATCACTTCTTGGCAGAGCAAAACTGGCTTTGCGGCCTGCACGCAGGCGTCTGAGAATATTACTGCGAGCCTGGTTCATGAGCGGCCTCCGGCATTGGACTTCTGGGCATGTTCACGCATCATCTGCTGGAAGGATTTGCTGGCAATACGCGGTGGCGTGCGATAACGCGTCCAGCCACCCAGCTTGCTGGGCATCAGACCGCGCAGACTGGTCATCATGCGCGTACCCAAGCGATAAAAACCGGCATGGGCATGCATCTTGGCCCAGCCTTTCCAGGCTAGAACTTCCAGAAAACGGCGTTTGACACCGTGACCGGAAACCACGGAAGGCCGCAGGCTATCACCATCGACCGCTTCCTTACGCAAGCGCTGAAGCAGCTTGGGAATGGGAATCTTCACCGGGCAGACTTCACCACAGGCACCGCAGAGGGTGGAGGCTGAAGGCAGATCCCGGGTTTTATCCAGGCCGAGTAAATGCGGCATCAGAATTTTGCCGATGGGACCTGGATAGGTGGTGCCATAGGCATGACCACCCACGCGGGTATAAACCGGGCAGTGGTTCATGCAAGCCCCGCAGCGGATACAACGCAGGGTATCCAGCAATTCTTCATCCTGGTAGATACTGGAGCGACCGGAATCCACCAGGACCAGGTGGACCTCTTCCGGGCCGTCTTTTTCCTCTTCCTTGCGCGGGCCGGAAATCATATTGACGTAGGTAGTGACATGCTGGCCGGTGGCCGAACGAGTTAGAAGCGCCAGCAAGGGGGTGACATCTTCCAGTTTCTCCACCACCTTCTCGATGCCGGTAACAGCAATGTGGCAGGAGGGCGTGGTCGTGGTCAGACGACCATTGCCTTCATTTTCCACCAGACAAAGGGTTCCGGTTTCTGCCACGGCAAAGTTGACCCCGGATACACCCACATCAGCCTGCATGAATTTTTCCCGCAGTTGCTGACGCGCACTGGCGGTCAGATAGGCAACATCGCGCGAAGGCTGAGTCCCGGTTTTTTCATGCATCAGCGCCGAGATTTCATCGGTATTCTTGTGAATGGCCGGCATGATGATGTGCGAAGGAGTTTCTTCAGCCAGCTGCACCAGGTATTCACCCAGGTCGGATTCCAGGGCCTCGATACCGGCTTCTTCCAGATAGGCATTCAGCTCCATCTCTTCAGAAACCATGGACTTGCCCTTGATGACCTTCTTGGCATCGCGCGCCTGGCAGATATCACGAATAATCTCGCAGGCCTGATCCCCGTTTTCCGCCCAGTGAACACGTACACCCTGGCGGGTTAAATTGGCTTCCAGCTCTTCCAGCAATTCCGGCAACCGCGAAAGCGCACGCAAGCGTACTGCTGCACCCAAGTCACGCAGGCCTTCCAGATCCCAATCGGCAAAAGCCTGCTGGCGTTTACCCATGAGACCATCCATCGCCTTGCGGAAGTTATTGCGAATCTGGCTATCCTGCAGGGCAGCATGAACGCGAGGATGAAATTCCTGAACGGCTTCCTGGTGCTGGCTCATACTTTACCTCCGGCATTCACGGGGGCCTTGTCTGCAGCCTGCAAGCGTTTCCACAGGAAGCTGAGGATATGCTCGCCCTTGAGAGGCAGCTGCTGTTTTTCACTGTAACCGGCAATGTTCATCAGGCAGCCACAGTCAGTGGTCACAAATTCTTCGGCACCGGCAGCGGCCAGGGCTTCGGCCTTGTCCTGCACCATGGCACCGGAAATCTCTTCGTGGCGTACGGCAAAGGTGCCGCCAAAACCACAGCATTCTGCAGGACGCGCCTGCTCAACCAACTCCACCTGATCCAACTGCTGCAAAAGGGCAGGGCCGACCTCGGCAATTCCCATTTCACGACGCGCCGAACAGGAGGTGTGCATGGCCACCTTCACTGGCTGCCCCTGGTCTTCCAGGCGCAGGTTGCAAACCCGCAAAAGAAAATCGGTCAGTTCCCAGGTACGACCAGCCAAGGCTTCAGCCTGGCTTTGCTGAGGCGTGCCGGCAAAGAGTTCAGGATAGTGTTTGCGCATCATTCCGGCGCAAGAGCCGGAAGGCACGACAACGGGGTAGTCTTCTGGAAAGAGACCCAGCTGCGGGAGAATGACTTCGCGCGCCTGGTCGTTAAAACCTGATGAGTAGGCTGGCTGGCCACAGCAGGTTTGCTTCTCGGGAAAGATGACCTCTATCCCTTCTCGCTCCAGAAGCTGCACACCGGCCATCCCTGCTTCCGGATAAAACAAGTCGACCAGACAGGTGGCATAGAAATACACCTTCTGGGGTTTGGACGGATACATCTTGATCGGATCACTCATCAGTCACTACCTGGCTTGTGTTTTTATCTTGAAATAATTGGTCATACCAATTTACAAGCTTGAATGCGCTAATCCTAGGCAGCTTACTGGCAGCTGTCAAACAAGGAAGCTGCTTTTTGCTACTTTTGTCTAATGACGCCAAATCACCTCCTGTTGCTGCCAACAGTCAGGATTTTGCTTCTAAGTGACTGCCCTTCCTAATTATTTTTCTTTCAGCTTAGACATAAAATCCTGCCTTCGCTCAAGTGCCGGATCATGGCTTAAAATAGGCTGGTTTTTACCGGCCGGCTGATGGGTAAGGGTTTGCTGTTCGCACCAACCACAGCTTTATTTCGGCCCGAAAACTTGCTAGATTATTGGTCATACCAATTAAACACTGTTTGCAGGAAGCCGCTTCATGTCTTACACCCGAGTGGAAACCCGCCGTATTTCCGATGTCATCATGCAGCAGCTGGAAAGCATGATTGTCGAGGGCAGCTTTAAACCCGGACAAAAGTTACCCCCGGAGCGGGAGCTGGCCACCCAGTTCGGCGTCTCCCGCCCTTCGCTTCGAGAGGCTATTCAAAAACTGGCTGCCCGAGGCCTGCTGGTGAGTAAACAGGGGGGCGGCACCTACGTCAGTGAGCAGGTGGGTTCCGCTTTCAGCGACCCCCTGATGCAACTGCTGGGCAGTCATTCGGAATTCCACTATGACCTCCTGGAGTTCCGCCATGCGCTGGAAGGCCTTTCTGCCTACTATGCGGCTCTACGCTCGACCAATGCCGATAAGGAACTGCTGGAAAAACGCTTTGAAGAATTGACCTCAACCTATGATGAAATGGACCCGGTCAAGGAGGCCGAAGCCGACGCCGCCTTCCATCTGGCGATTGCTGAAGCCGCCCATAACGTAGTGCTGCTGCATTCCATGCGCGGTCTTTTTAACCTGCTGGAAAAAAGCATTGTGGATAATTTATCCAGTCTGTTTGAGCGCAAGGATTCCCGCCCCCTGCTTTATAAGCAGCACAAGGAGCTGCTGGATGCCATCCTCGCGGGTGATCCAGAAAAAGCCCAGAGCAAATCCCACCAGCATCTGGTGTATGTCGAAGATGGTCTTCTCGAACTATCCAAGCAGGAAACCCGTATCCAAAGAGCCCTGAGACGAGTACAGGTGGCCGTTTGAAGTCGGTCGACCCTCTGAACTGGCAGCAACCCTGGAAGAGCCTGCATCTGCTGAGTTTACTGTTGCTGGCCATCCTCCTGTTATGGCAAACCGCGCGATTGACCTGGAACCAGGAGTTAGAGCGTCTGGAAAACCAGGCCAGTAATGAGTTGCGCCTGCACGTCACCGCCTTGAGAGGCAAACTGCAAAAATACGAATATCTGGCCCAGTTACTGACCACCCAGGAAAACCTCAGTGCTTATCTGCAGGCTGATGTCAGTAGCCGACAACTGCAGGAACTCAACCTGGCCCTGGACAGCTATCGGGTCATTTCCGGCGTCACCGATATCTACCTGATGAACACCCGGGGCAAAACCCTGGCCGCCAGCAACTGGTGGCGGCCGGATAGCTTTATCGGCCAGAACTTTGCCTTTCGCCCCTATTTCCAGCAAGCCATGCAAGGGCGACGGGGGCGCTTTTATGGGCTGGGCACCACTTCCGGCGCGCGCGGTTACTATTTTTCCTATCCGGTTTTCTATCAGGAAGAAGTTCAGGGGGTTCTGGTCGTCAAGATCGAGATCCATGCCATAGAAGACCCCTGGCAGGACCCCAGCGGAGAACTCCTGGTCACCGACCCGGATGGCGTCATCTTTATCAGCTCGCGCCCGCAATGGCGACTTTCCACCCTGCAACCCCTGGAAAGTCAGACGCAGGCTCGCATCCAGGCATCACGACGTTATGCCGGACGCCAATTAAGTGCCCTGCCCGTCAACGAACGAGAAACGCTGGAATCCGGTGCCCAGCGCCTGGCTCTGCAACTGGAAAGCGGCTTTACCCAGGATTACCTGCAGCTTAGCCAGGCCATGCCGGAAGCCGGCTGGCAGGTTCATATCATGAAAAAACTGGACCCGGTGCGTAAACAAACCTTCCAGATCCTGCTGCTGACCGGCTTCACCCTGGTCATTCTGGCTTTTACCGCCTTTTATCTACTCCAGCGTCGACGCACCCAGCAGGAGCATGAAGCCTGGAAGGAAGAGGCTCACCAGGCCCTTCAGGCTGCCCATGACGAGCTGGAAACCCGCGTTCTGGAAAGAACTTCGGATCTGTCGGCCAGCAATCAGCGCCTGCTGGATGAAATTCATCAACATCAACAAACCGAAGAAGCACTGAGGGCCACACAAAAAGAACTGGTACAAACCGCCAAACTGGCGGTCCTGGGTCAGCTGGCAGCCAGCATCAATCACGAATTGAACCAACCCCTGGCAGCCCTGCGCAGCTATGCCGAAAATGCCCGCACCTTTTTGGCCCGCAACCGGGTGGAGACAGCCGATTCCAACCTGGAGCAGATTCTGGAATTGACCGAACGCATGGGTGAAATCAGCGCCCAGTTGAAGATGTTCTCGCGCAATAGTGGCGAAAAACTGGTGCCGGTTTCTGTTCAGGCTGCCTGTGATTATGCCCTGCGCCTTTATCGCAGCCCTCTGGAACAGGAATCCATCCAGGTCGAGCTCGACTTTCCCGAACAGGAGGTTTTTGTGCTGGCCGATATGGTTCGCCTGGAACAGGTGCTGGTCAACCTGCTCTCCAACGCCCTCCATGCGCTCAAGGAAAATGATGGCAAGCAGCTGAAAATTTGTGCAGACTCGCTGATCCGGGAAGGCAGCGAATGGGTCAGAATCCAGGTCTGGGATTCCGGCCCCGGCATTCCCAGGCATCGTCTGGATGAAATCTTCGATCCCTTCGTCACCGGCAAGGAACCGGGGCAGGGCCTGGGCCTGGGCCTGTCCATTTCCAATCGCATCGCCAGTGATCTCAACGGCTGGCTGGAAGCTGACAACCATCAGAATTTCCAGCTGCCCACTCAGCCTCTGGAACCGGAAAAGGCAACGGGTGCCGTTTTCAGCCTCTACCTGCCGCCCAGTTATCCGGAAGACCTCCCATCATCAACAGGTAACTCTCATGACTGAAACGCTTCTCCCCGTCATTATTCTCGATGATGAAAAGCACCTGCGCATCAGTCTGGGTCAAACCCTGGAGCTGGCCGGTTATCAGGTGCAAAGCTTTGAAAAAGCCAGCCAGGCTCTCAAGGCATTAACACCTGACTGGCCTGGCGTGGTGATTTCCGATATCCGCATGCCCGGCATGGACGGCATGGAATTTTTGCAGGAAGCTCGCACCCTGGATACCGACCTGCCCGTTATCCTGATCACCGGCCACGGCGATATCTCCACCGCCGTCACCGCCATGCGCGAAGGTGCTTATGATTTTCTGGAAAAACCCTTTCGTAACGAGGTGCTCCTGGATGTTGTCGCCCGGGCTTTGGACAAGCGCCGTCTGACCCTGGAAAACCGTAGCCTGCGTGAGGAGCTGGCCCGCCATTCCACGCCCGGCCCTCGGGTTCTGGGGCGAACCCAGGCCGTTAAACGCCTGATGTCCATGGCCAATCAGCTGGCCCAGGTAGAAACGGATTTGCTCCTCTGGGGGGAAACCGGCACCGGCAAGGATCTGCTCGCCCGTTATATCCATGAGCAAAGCAGCCGCGCCGGAAAAAACTTCGTCGCCATCAACTGCGGGGCCGTGCCGGAAAGCATCATCGAATCCGAGCTTTTCGGTCACGAGCCAGGAGCCTTTACCGGCGCCAGCAAGCGGCGCATCGGTAAGTTCGAGCATGCCAATGGCGGCACCCTGTTTCTGGATGAAATCGAATCCATGCCCTTGAGCCTGCAGGTCAAACTACTGCGCGTTCTCCAGGAGAGGCAACTGGAACGCCTGGGTTCCAATAATGCCATCAGCCTGAATATCCGCGTTATAGCCGCCACCAAAACCGATCTTAAGGCGGCTTCGGCTGAAGGCAGCTTTCGTGAAGACCTCTACTACCGCTTGAACGTGGTTACCCTGGATATTCCGCCCCTCAGGGATCGCCGTGATGATGTGCCCCTGCTCTTCCAGCACTTTGCCATCGTTGCCGCCACCCGCTCCGGCCTGGAAGCTCCCACACCGACACCGGCTCAGGTTTCCCTGCTGATGAGCCACGATTGGCCGGGCAATGTCCGGGAACTGCGCAACCTGGCTGAACGCTATGTACTTCTGGGTGCCACCTGCGACTACGATTTGGAGCAACTGATGTTTGGCAATTCCAGCCGTCAGCCGCTCACCCTGCCCGAGCAGGTAGAAATGTTCGAGAAAAGCCTGATTGAACAGGCACTGGGACGCAACAAGGGCTCTATCAAGGCCACGCTGGAAGACCTCAGCCTCCCGCGCAAGACCCTCTACGACAAGCTGAAAAAATACGGCTTATCGCGTGAGGATTTTCTCGCCGAAGACTAGCAGTTTTCAGCTGCTGCCATAGCAGCCTTTTCTTTCGCAACGGCCGCCGGAGCGCCTAGTACGAGCAGAAAGGCTCCTGTTGAGCAAATCAACATACTCAGTACGATGGTGATCAAGGAATCGCCGGCAAAAGCCGAGGACAGGGCGCTGATTCCTCCAGAGACGGTAAACTGGGTTGCTCCCAGAAGGGCCGCTGCGGTTCCACCCAGATGCGGGAAGAACTCCAGGGCATTGGCCATATTGTTGGGAATGATACCGCCCTGAAAGCCAATTGCCGCGATAATGCAGGCAGCCACCGCCCAGAAGGGACCATCCAGCAGGACCACGGCCACCAGGGAAAGCATGGACATAAACTGCAGAATCACCTGAATACGCAGCAAAATGACCGAAGGTACCTTGCGTAACAGAGGGCGGTTAATCAAGTTAAGCGTTGCCATTAAAGCGATATTTGCAGCGAAAAGCAGCGAAAAAGCCGTATTGGACAAGCCAAACCACTCCTGGTAAATAAACGAGGAATGGGTAATAAACAGCAGCATGGTGCTGAAGCAGAGCACCTGAATACCCACAAAACGCATGGTGGTCTTGTGCTTGAGCACCAGCAGGTAGTTGGTGACCAGTGTTTTCACAGGGGTGGTGGCCGGAGGCCGGGGCGTCAAATGCGGAAAGAGCGCCAGCTGCAAGACGACGGCCAGAAACACCGCATAGCCGGTCAAGACCAGGAAGATCCAGTGCCAATCCCCCATCGCCAGCATTAAAGCACCCAGTGAGGGTGCTGCGGCCGGGGCAATAAACATGATCAGGCCAATCAAACCAAAGAGGCGGGCTGCATCCTGACCACCGGATTCATCGCGTACAATAGCTGGAACCGAGACGGCACAGAAGGCTCCGCCAATGCCTTGCAGAATACGCCAGCTCACCATCTCCACCAGTGAGTCGGCCTGGGCCACCAGGCTGCCGGCAATCGCAAAAATCAGCAGGCCGGTGACAAGAATCAGTTTTCGCCCATAACGATCCGACAGGGGACCACCCACCAGCTGAGCCAGCCCCAGGGTCATCACATAGGCGCTCAGCGTCAGCCCCACTTCAGAATGGGGAATGGCAAAGCCCTCGGCGATTTCCGGAAAAGCGGGCAAATAGGCATCCAGTGCCAGGGGGCCCAGAGCAACGGTCATCCCCAGCAGCACAGCCAATTTCAATTGAGACAAGAGAATCTCCTGACAAACAAGCAAGAAGCAAAAAGACAAGAAAAAGTAGAACGACCAGTCTAAACCCCTGGCGTTCAAAAGAGAAGTCGATCTTGTGAATCGCAATGATTAATAAAATTAATTAGCTTGATGCCTAACGAACGACCTTCTAGCTGACCAAGTCAGCCAGCTGCCCACGTGTCAGGGCCAGCAGATCCTTGGGTGCCAGCTGGATTTCCAGCCCTCGGCGGCCGCCACTAACATTCATCTGCTGCAGTGGCTCGGCTGATTGATGGATAAAGGTCGGCAGGGCTTTTTTCTGCCCCAGGGGGCTGACGCCACCGAGTAGATAGCCCGTGGTTCTTTCCACTTTGGCCGGGTCTGCCAGGCTTGCCTTCTTGGCTTTGGCCGCCTTGGCCAGTTTTTTCAGGTTGAGTTGCTGATCTACCGGTAAAATAGCCACCACCAACTGACCGCTATCCAGCTCGGCGACCAGGGTTTTGAAGACCTCCTCGGGGGAGAGTCCCAACTTTTCTGCTGCTTCCAGACCGTAGGAAGCCGATCCGGGTTCATGGTCGTATTCATGCAGCTGAAAAGCAGTCTTGCGTTTCTTCAGTAAATTGACAGCAGGTGTCACAGGCTTCTCCGGTTAGCGTACAGCGGCCAGGGTCTGGTATTCATCCAGGGCAAATTGATCCGTCATGCCGCTGATCATGTCCTGCAAAAGGCGACAGCGACAATAGGCCTCCCAAACATCGGCCGGAAGCTGCCCAGCGCCCAGGCTGGCAGCAGAAGCACGAAGCTGTTGATAGGCCTTGAGGTGTTTGCGCGGCAGACGCTGGAAGAGGCGGCTTTCCAACAGATAGTCATTCCAGGCTTCGCCGCTTTCCAGCTCCTTAAAATCTTCCTGGGAGAGGCGTAGCAAGGGCAGATAGAAATCCAGCAGACCAAAGAGAATACGGTAGCCTTGCAGCATCAGCGTGGAGACTTCATCAACATTAAAAACATGCTTGAAGGCCACTCGCTTGAGGGTTGTTACCGCTGCATGGCAGGCGGAATCATCCTCCAGCAAAGCCCGATTGAGGCTGCCGGCTTCGATCTCATCCCAACGATCGACAAAGGTTTCTGCGGCATGCTGAACCAGGGGATGAATCAAGCGTACACGCAACCAGACAAAAAATTCATGATCCTTGTTGATGCTTTCTTCGGCTGCCTTGTCGAGGGCAAAATCCACCAGCTGGATAAAGGAATAACCCTGAAAATGCTGGCCTTGCGGGTCCTCGGGATAGCGTTCGGTAAACTCTTGCTTGAGAAGCTCTGCCAGTTTCTGGTGGGTCAGAATGCCTTTATCGACACTGTCTTCCAGATCAGCCAGACAGTAGGCAATATCATCGGCTGCTTCCATCAGGTAGCTCAAGGCAAAGCGATGGCCTGGCTTGAGCTGCAAGGCTTCGTAAAGCGACTGGATGTACTGGCTTTCGGAAAAGTAATAACCAGGCTTTTTCTGCAGATAATCCAATGGCTGATCTTTATCCGGACGCGGCTGGGTGGCGCAGCGAGTGTATTTCAGTGCCGCTGCCACCTGCACATAGGTCAGGTTGAGTTTTTGCAGATTCACCAAGAGGCGCACAGCCTGGGCATTGCCCTCAAAATTGACCAACTCCTGCATCAATTGCCGCCGCAAGTCTTCCTGGGCAGGGTCCTCCAGGGGGCGAGTAAACGCCTGCAGCTCGGGCAGGTGCTCGGCAAACCAGCGTGACAAGGCCGCCTCGCCAAAATGCCCGAAAGGGGGGTTGCCGATATCATGCAGCAGACAGGCCATTTCCACTAGGCTTTCAGCCGAACGCTCCAAGTCCAATAGTTCCCGGTCCGCTCCTCGCTCACGCAGCAGATGAAAAACGCTGCGCGTGATAAAACGACCGGTTTGCTGAACCTCCAGGGAATGGGTCAGGCGACTGCGAACGGCTGCATTGCGTTCCAGAGGAAAAACCTGGGTTTTCTGCTGCAGGCGACGTACGGCAGCCGAGTTAATCACCCGGCCACGGTCACTCTCCAACTGGGCCTCAAAATAGCCCAGCCCCTTCACGGCCAGGCGATAGTTATCGGCCAGCTCATGATGATAGGGTCGAAGTGCAGTCAACTGCTGAATCAAGGACATTTTAACCTGCCTGAATTTCCTGGCGTAGCCGCTGCAGCACACCAGAGGTTTCGGGTCTGACCTGACGCCAGAGGAAAAAGGCTTCAGCAGCCTGCTCAACCAGCATGCCCAGACCATCACTGATCTGCTCGGCACCCTGCTTCTCGGCCCACTGCATAAAGGGGGTCGGCCGGGCCGCGTACATCATGTCATAAGCAGTTGCTCCGGTAGCAAAGAGACCAGCAGGCAAGGGCGGCAGATCACCACTCAGGCTGGCAGAGGTGGCATTGATCACCAGATCGAACTGTTGGCCTTCCAGCCCTGCCCAGTTACAGGCAGTCACCTGGGCCCGAGGCTGCAGGCCGTGAAAAATCTGCACCAGTTGCTGGGCTTTTTCCGGTGTACGGTTGGCAATCTTGAGGCTGGCCACACCCGCTTCCAGCAAGGGTTCCACCACCCCTCTTGCAGCCCCTCCGGCACCGACCAGCAAGACCCGCTGGTTATTCAAATTCAATTGCAGATGCCCCTGAAGATCTCTGACCAGCCCGGCTCCATCCGTATTATCTCCGTAGATCACTTCATTCTTGCCTTTTTGCAGCGTATTCACGGCACCGGCCCGACGCGCTCGTGGCGACAGCTTTTCGGCAAAAACCAGGGCATCGAGTTTGAAGGGTACGGTGACATTAGCCCCTTGCCCACCCTGGTTAAAAAAGGCTTCGGCACTGCCTTGAAAGTCTTCCTCAGGGGCGAGAATCGGCTGATAACTCAGATCCTGCTGGGTTTGTTCGGCAAACCAGCGATGGATTTGCGGTGATTTGCTATGGGCAATGGGGTTGCCAAAAACCGCATATTGATCCGTCACTTCAAACTCCTGTAGCTGTCAGTTGTTGGGTTACTGCTTCGGCCAGGGCCAGGCTGGCTGTCAATCCCGGTGATTCGATTCCGAGCAGGTGCATAACACCCGGGCAGGCGTGAATGGCTTCGCCGACCAGCATGAAATCCTGCTGTGCTTCACGGCTGATCTTGGGGCGCACTCCGGCATAATCCGGCTGGAGGTGTTGCGGCTGCAGCCCTGGCCAATAAGCCTGGATCGCCTGCGCAAAACGATTGCGCGCCTCTTCAGTCACCGAAAAGTCCAGCTTAGCCGGATCCTGCGTTTGCAGCCATTCGACGTCCGGACCAAAACGCGCCCGCCCCTGTAAATCCAGCGTCAAGTGGATTCCCAAGCCACCGGGTTCGGGCAGCGGGTAGATCAGATGGCTAAAGGGGTTCTTTCCCATCAGAGAAAAATACTGGCCTCGGGCAAAGTGGGCCTGGGGCAACCAGGAAGGATTCGCATGCAGCTGACGTGCCAGGTCGACCGCCCAGAGGCCGCCTGCATTGACCAGCAGCTCTACTTGGATTTCATAGTCATCGATTTGCAGGTATTTTTTTTGCGGTGTTAAGTGACCGCCGGTCACCTTTTGCGCTGTCACCAGCTGCCCGCCTGCCGCTTCGAGATCGGCCAGCAGCGACTGCATCAGCGCGTGGCTGTCGATAATCCCGGTGGTCGGTGAATAAAGTGCGGCTTCGACTTGCAGCTCAGGTTCCCAGCGGGTCAATTCCTGCTTGTCCAACCAGGGCAGTTGCTGGCCAGTATTGGTCAGGGCCGTTTGCTGCAGTTGTTTTAATTGCGCCAGCTGATGAGCATTCGAGGCCACGATCAGCTTGCCGCAATTATGATGCTGGATTTGTCGATCCCGACAATACTGATAAAGCAGCCGGTTGCCTTGAACGCAAGTACGCGCTTTAAGGCTGCCGGCCGGATAGTAGAGACCCGCGTGGATTACTTCGGAGTTGCGAGAACTGGTTTCTTCGCCCCAGCGGGTATTTTTTTCCAGCAGAATCACTTCGCGTCCGGCCCGGGCCAGGGAGCGGGCCACAGCCAGCCCCACGACACCCGCACCGATTACGACTGCATCCAGCTTTTCCATGGTGGCTTTCGGGCTTACAAACCGGCTTCGCCCAGCCAGTCTCTGGGCTTGAGGAAATCCCGGTAGAGCTCTTCTTCACGCGATCCGGCTTCGGGTTTCCAGTCGTAGCCCCAACGTACCTGGGGCGGCAAGGACATGAGGATGGATTCGGTACGACCACCGCTTTGCAAACCAAAGAGGGTGCCTCTATCCCAAACCAGGTTGAATTCGACATAGCGGCCGCGACGATAGGCCTGGAATTCACGCTCGCCCTCGCCGTAGGTATGCTCACGACGTTTTCTCACCAGGGGGAGATAGGCAGGCAGATAGCTATCTCCTACCGCCTGCATAAACTGGAAGCAGGTAGCAAAATCAGGCTCGTTAAGATCATCAAAAAAAAGGCCGCCCACTCCTCGGGGTTCATCCCGGTGCTTCAGGTAAAAGTACTCATCACACCAGTCCTTGTAGCGCGGATAAACCTCCGGCCCAAAGGCTTCACAGGCAGAACGGGCAGTCTGGTGCCAGTGAATCACATCTTCCATAAAAGGGTAGTAGGGCGTCAGGTCGTAGCCACCACCAAACCACCAAACAGGTTCTTCACCCGGTTTTTCGGCGACAAAAAAGCGCACATTGGCATGCGAGGTCGGCACATAAGGGTTGCGAGGATGAATAACCAGAGACACGCCCATGGCCTGAAAGCTACGACCAGTTAACTCGGGACGCGAGGCAGTGGCCGAGGCAGGCAGTTGATCACCCTGAACATGGGAAAAGTTAACCCCGCCTTTTTCAATCAGTGTCCCTTCTTCCAGAACCCGGGTTCGTCCTCCGCCCCCGGCTGGTCGCTCCCAGCTGTCTTCCACAAAAGACTGACCATCCTCTTCTTCCAGAGCCTGGCAGATACGATCCTGGAGTTGCAGCAGATAGCTTTTTACGGCTTCGATATCGACCCGGGACACAAATTTCTCCTCACAATTTCAGACGTTCACGGCCTTAAAACCTCACCGGTTTCCAGATCACTGATGCGACTGGGTGCTTCCAGACCGCCCAGGGGGCCATCCAGAATATAATCGACTTCATCGCCAAAGGCTTCCTCGATGGCAGCAAAGGTCGTCAAAGTCGGTTCCCCCGCCAGATTGGCCGAGGTGGAGACTAGCGGACCACCAAAGGTCTCGCAAAGAGCAACCACCCAGGGGTGATCCGTCACTCGCAACGCCACCTTGGGATGCTTGCCACGAATAATCTCCGGGGTATGGCCGTTATCCTTGACCAGCCAGGTGTAGGGCCCCGGCCAACTGGCTTCCAGACGGGCCAGCTGCTCTGCCTCCAAGCCGATCAACCAAGGCTTGAATTGCTGCAGGGAGGAACCGATGAGAATGACTCCCTTGGCAGGGTCTCTTTGTTTGAGTAGCAAAAGGCGTTGAACCGCCCTGCTATTAAAAGGGTCGCATCCCAGTCCCCAAACGGCCTCCGTTGGATAGGCCACCACTCCTCCCTGGCGCAATACCGCTGCTGCTTCGGCAACAGCTTGAGGATCAACAGGTTGTTCGCTCATTTCAATTCACTCAATAATCCTGAAGTCAGGGAAAAGCTTGCCAACAACTTGGCTGGCAAGGTGGGGCAGATTACCCCGCTACCGGCAAGGACTCAAGTACTTCGACACCAGCCACCCGGTTGTTGCTCAATCCAGCCTTCCAATTCCAGCTCTTGTAAGTGAAGCATGCCTTCTGCTGCCTTCAGGCCACTGAATTCAAGCAACTGATCTAGAGATAGGGGTGCATCACTCAATAAACAATAGAGGGGCTGCAAATGCGGGGCGGGTTGTCGATCGACCTCTGACGAGAGGTCCTGCGGCAGGGCATTTTGCAACGGCTGACGAATAGCCAACAGTACCTCTTCAGGTGAAGTCACCAATTCAGCACCCTGACGAATCAGTTGATGGCAACCCTGGCTCTGTTGCCGCCGGATGGACCCGGGTACAGCCATGACTTCACGATTTTGCTCCATAGCCAGGCGAGCACTGACCAGGGAACCGGACTTCAGGGTAGCTTCCACCACCAACACGCCCAGCGACAAGCCGGTGATGATGCGATTACGACGCGGAAAATTGCGGCCTCGTGGCGGTGTACCCAGCGGGTATTCACTCACCAAAGCCCCACCCCAGGCCAGAATCTCCTCGGCCAGACCGGCGTGCTCGGGCGGGTAGATGCCATCCAGCCCCTGCCCCAAAACCGCCAGGGTATTGCCGCTTGCTCCCTCTTTTTGGGCCTGAAGAGCACCCTGATGAGCCTGGCCATCGACACCTCTGGCCAGCCCACTGACAATACCCAAGCCCTGCCAAGCCAAAAGGTTCGACCATTCCTGCGCGACCCAACGACCTTCAGGGCTCAGCCTGCGACTACCCACAAAGGCCAGATTAGGGCCTTCAAGCAATCGAAGATCACCTTGCACCAGCAGCAGTGTTGGTGGATCGGGGAGTTGGCGCAGCAATTCAGGTTGCTGCCTGAGAGGTACCAGCCAGTGGTTTTCATGCTCCAGCCAGTTGAGATGCGCCTCCAGTTGCGAGGCAAAAGGCAGCTTCCAGGGGTCGACCAGTGCCAGGTCAATGAGTTCGCGGGTTTTAACGGGCAGACCTGAAAGGTTTTGGGCCGCCTGAAGCAACTTTTCTGGGCTGTCCAGCATTTGCGCGGGAAGTTTTTGCAGGCGATGCGGGGTCAGACCGGGAAGCAGCCAGCAGCAGAGATCTAGCAGGCTGGTTTCAGGATGGCTTGTCAGTGGCATAGGGCGCTCCTTCCATGAAGCCCCCAGGCTTGCCCTAGGGGGTCGCGTTGGGTTCCGGGGCCTGCCTGAAGGTATCTTCCGGATAGATCGGCTGGTTGGAATTCATGACCAGCGCCAGACTGGTGTTTTCAAAGACCCGGTAAACCATCACGGTTCCACGCGGATTTTCCGCTGCAAAGATGTTATAGCCTTCATAAGGCTCGCGTCGCTGCTTGCCCGGCTCCATAACCTGCAGCAGGTGGCCGGGCCGCAGTTGATTGCGACCCTGATTGAGCAGCAGCGGTTGGTACTGGCCGATGCGGGTCTGATTGGGCTCCAGAGAGCGGATAACCAAGCCACTGACCGGTTCCTGGGGCGGCGCTGGGTCGAAACCGGCTCCAAAAGGTGATGCGGTAAAGGGCATCAACCGGTCACCCACGCGGATTTCTGCATGGGTGGCAGTAATTTCCATAGTGGCTTCATAGCCTTCGCCATCACGTACCAATCGTGCTGAACCAACAGAGCGGGCTAGATGCCCAAGTAGACGACGACTGATGGGGTCGCGAATTTCTTCAAGATTGCGGTAAATCCCGTAGTGACTGACATTGGGACTGAGATCACCAAGGGTTTTTATCAGGTCGCCCTGACTGCCCAGGGTGCGGCCTTCTTCAATAGTCTGAATATAAAGGGAATCCTCGAATTCATTGCGGTCGACCATAATATCCCGGTTGAGGAAGGCTTCGACCCGATTCAACGGCATCATGGGAATAGGGTCTTGCAGGGTCATAATGCGCAGGCGAGGCTGCAGGCGCAGGAAGTTTTCACCTTCCAGTAACTGGATAATATCGCCGGGATAGAGAAGATGCGGATTATTGACCTGGGGGTTGGCCTGCCAGAGTTGTGGCCACATCCAGGGATCATCCAGATATTGGGAAGCAATCGACCAAAGGGAGTCGCCACGCTTAACTTCATAGCGTTCAGGCGCGTCAGGCTTTAAACTAAGAGTCTGAGCCGTGGCAGAAAATGCCAGCAACACCAAAGAAACCAGTAGATTACGTACTACGCCAGTCAGCATAAGGTTACCCTTGCCATAAGACCAAAACTCTTGAGTCTTGGAAGTGTCCAAGCCTCCATGCAATTACTTTCAGTTACACTTTGCCTGAAAGCCCAGGGCTGAGCAAGAGGCAAACCGTTTAATTTGAGTGACGAGAGACCCGAAATGAGTCTATTGAATATTCTGGAATATCCAGATCCTCGCCTGAGAACCCGGGCAACCCCTCTGACTGAAGCAGACTTCACCCCGGAGCTGCAGCAGCAGATTGATTCCATGTTTGAAACCATGTATGACGCGCCAGGTATCGGCCTTGCCGCAACCCAGGTGGATTACCACAAGCAGCTGATCGTCATTGATGTATCGGAGAACAAGGATCAACCTCTGGTATTGATTAATCCGGAGTTCACCCCGGTAGATGCCAGTGTAGAAATGATGCAGGAAGGCTGTCTATCTGTCCCCGAATACTATGCTGACGTTGAACGCTATGTGCGCATCCAGGTCAAGGCGCTGGATCGTGATGGCAAGCCCCAGGAATTTGAAACCGACGGCCTGCTGGCTCACTGCATCCAGCACGAATGCGATCATCTCAAGGGCATCGTTTTTGTTGATTACCTTTCCCGCATGAAGCAGGAAAGAGTGAAAAAGAAGCTGCTTAAACTGCAGCGCCAAAAAGCTTAAAGGTTATTCATGCGTCTCGTTTTTGCCGGAACACCCGATTTTGCTGCCTCCAGTCTGCAAGCACTGCTTCAGGCCGAAAACCCTGAATGGGAAGTAGTGGCCGTCTATACCCAGCCCGATCGCCCGGCTGGCCGCGGAAGAAAACTCAAGCCCAGTCCGGTCAAAGAATTGGCCCAGCAGCATCAATTGCCCGTCTATCAACCGGAAAACTTTAAAAGCCAGGAAGCCCGCGAAGAGCTGGCTGCCCTGCAACCGGATTTGATGATCGTCGTCGCCTACGGCCTGCTTCTGCCGCAGACAGTGCTGGATATACCCCGTCTGGGCTGTATTAATGTGCACGCCTCCCTCCTGCCTCGCTGGCGGGGTGCAGCTCCTATTCAGCGGGCGCTGCTGGCAGGAGACAGGGCAACCGGCGTCACCCTGATGCAGATGGATGCAGGTCTGGATACGGGAGACCAGCTGTATAAAACTCACTGCCTGATCGGACCTGAAGACACCAGCGCCAGCCTGCATGACAAGCTTGCTCAACAGGGAGGCGAAGCCCTGATCACGGCCTTGCCGCAGCTAGTTAAAGGCAGCCTGAAGGCCGAGCCTCAAAATGATCAGGAAGCCACCTATGCGCGCAAATTGAGCAAAGAGGAAGCACAACTGGATTGGTCCCTGTCCGCCAAAGAGCTGGACTGGCAGGTTCGCGGTTTCAACCCCTGGCCGGTCGCCTGGTGCCTGCTGCCCAAACCCGATGGCAGCGAAGACAAGATCCGCATCTGGAAAGCCCGCCCGCTGGACATCGAGCACAATGCCCAACCGGGCACCCTGTTGGATATCGAGAAAGAAGGCCCGGTCATTGCCTGTGGCGAAGGTTGCCTGCAGCTGACCCGCCTGCAACTGCCGGGTGCCAAGCAACTCAATGCCAGTGATCTTCTCAATGGCCATCCCGACTATTTTCAGGCCGGACAAATCCTGCCGCTGCCCGAGGAATCCGCATGAGTGAAGGCCTGGCCGCAAGGCTCAGCAGTGTTCAGGCTTTGGTCCCGGTGCTCAGACAGGAAGCCTCTCTCAGTGCCACCTTACCACCAGCTCAGGAAGGACTCAGCAGTGAAGATGCCGCCCTGACCCAGGCCCTGGCTTTTGGTGTTTGCCGCTTTTATCCACGCCTGCAGTTTTATACCCAGAAGCTGCTGCAAAAACCCCTCAAAGCTCGAGATACTGATGTTCTCGCTCTATTGATGGTCGGCCTCTACCAGCTGCAGGAAAAAAGGGTGGCTGACTATGCCGCCATCGACACCTGCGTAGAAGCCAGCAAGAAATTGAAAAAGCCCTGGGCAAGTAAACTGCTGAATGCCTGCTTGCGCCGCTTCCAGCGTGAAGAAGATGAATTGCGGGCTTTGGCCGACAACAAGGAAAGCCCGGCAACGGCCCATCCACCCTGGCTGTTGAAAAAAATCAAAAAAGCCTACCCGACGCAATGGCACGCCATCTGTGCCGCCAACAACCAGCAACCGCCACTGGTACTCAGAATCAATCAGCGCAAGATCACGAGAGACGACTACCTGAAGGTTTTGAATGATGCCGGTCTGGCAGCTTCTGCTACAGCCTGGAGTCCTTGGGGAATCCGCCTGGAAGAAGCCTGCAACCCGGTTCACCTGCCGGGTTTTGAAAAGGGCTGGCTGAGTGTGCAGGACGAAGCCGCTCAGTTGACACCCCTGTTGATGGATCTGCAACCCGGTCAACGGGTACTGGATGCCTGTTGTGCTCCGGGAGGCAAGACCACCCACTTGCTGGAAACCCAGGATATTGAGTTGCTGGCTCTGGACAGTGAAGAAAAACGCCTGCCCCGGGTTCATGACAATCTCAAACGCCTGCAACTGGATGCCCAGGTCGTTTGTGCCGATGCCTCCGAACCTGAAGCCTGGTGGGACGGACAAGCCTTTGACCGTATTCTTCTGGATGCCCCCTGTTCAGCGACCGGCGTGATTCGTCGACATCCTGATATCAAGTTGCTGCGCCGGGATAGCGACATCCGCCAGCTGGCCCAAGTACAGACAAAACTCCTGGAAAAACTCTGGCCACTGGTCAAAGAAGGTGGCCGTCTGGTTTATGCTACCTGCTCGTTACTGCCGGAAGAAAACCAGCAGCCACTGGATGCCTTCACTTATCAGCATCCCGATGCGCAAAGAATACCCTTGGATGACCTCGGTTGGGGGCAGACGACGCGCTGGGGCAGGCAACTGCTACCCAGCGAAGAGGCGACGGACGGTTTCTTTTATGCCGCCTTTATCAAGGACAGCAGCCAGAGCTGATTTTGATTGGCTGAGCTGGCCTACCTCAGAAAATATAGGGGTGGCGCTCACCGTCAGGGCGCTTGCGAAAACGCTTGTAGGACCACTGGTACTGCAAAGGCGCATAGGCAATGATTTCTTCGACACTGGCATTCACGCCTTCGGCTGCAGTCACCTCATCCTCGGCGTAGACCTTGTCATTGGCAGGCAGGATATGGATTTCATAGCCTTCGCCATGAGGCAAGCGCTTGGCCAGGGCCGTAAAAACCTTGGCTCCGGTTTTCTTGACCAGCTTGGGCAAAAGCGTGGCGGTTAAAGCAGGCACCCCATAAAAAGGGGCAAAAACCCCGCCCTGGCCGTGATCCGGCTCCTGGTCAGGCAGGATGCCCACCATTTCCCCACGTTTGAGCGCTTTGAGTAATCCGGCGACTCCCTTCACATCAGCAGGAACCAGACCACCCCCGGTGCGGCAGCGCCCCTTGCGGATCACCGGGTCCAAGGAATGAATTCGTGGTGGCGAATACATGCAGGTTAAAGGGTAGTCGCGTGAAAACCACTGACCGATCATTTCCCACTGGCCGATATGCGGCCCCAGAATGATGACCGGCTCCTGACGGGCCTGGCAGGCGGTAATCAAATCCCCGCCGTGAACCTGCTTGACCTTGCCCAGAACGATGTCCTTGGGTGCCATCCATACATAGCCCATTTCCAGCATGGTTTTGGCGCTTTCAATCAGAGAACCCCGCGCCAGCTGGTCTCTCTCCCAGGGTGTCTTGTCGGGAAAACACAGCTCGATATTGATCTGGCTAACCCGGCGTTCACGCTTGGAGAAGCGCCACACCAGCTTGCCCAGAAAAACAGCCAGCCCCTGAATCCATGCCAGTGGCAGACGCGACATCAGCCACCAACCGGATTTGATAATGATGCCTTTGAGACGGCGTGATTTCTTTCTTTTCTTTACCACTGAAATATCTTCCAACTGGGCAGACGCATGCTGCCTCGCTCCTGATCATCCAGATCCAGACCATCCGGATCCACCAGAAAATAGGGTTCACCGCGACGCGGTGTAACCTTGATCGCCTTGAGCTTTCCTGCAACCCAAAATTCTTCGATCACCTTGTCTTCGCTTTCACGAATCACAATTTCCGAATCCACCGGGTCATTGGCCCAGAGACTGGCTGCCAGCAAACCGGTGGCGATCAGGGCAACGCCAGCCGCGATTATTTTTTGCATCACGCCAGCTCTCCTTTGGTATCCTAGAGTTAATGTTTTGATTGTAACTCAAAAGACTCTCTGACCCCTAGATTTCGGATACTGTGAATGACTGACACCGCTGCAAAACCCCTGCTCCTGGTCGACGCCTCCTCTTATCTCTATCGCGCCTACCATGCCCTGCCGCCTTTGATGACATCCAGCGGACAACCTACGGGTGCCATCAAGGGGGTGTTGAACATGATCCGCAGCCTGATGAACAGCTATCCGGACAGCCCGATCGGTATTGTTTTTGATGCCAAGGGCCCAACTTTTCGTGACGAACTCTTTGCCGAATACAAATCCCACCGCCCCCCCATGCCGGATGATCTGCGCCAGCAAATCGAGCCTCTGCATGCCTGTGTCCGGGCTTTAGGCCTGCCGCTCCTGGCTGTCGAGGGGGTGGAAGCGGATGATGTCATCGGCACTCTGGCACGCAAGGCTGCCGATGAAGGCCAAGAAGTCATCATCTCCACCGGGGACAAGGACATGGCGCAGCTGGTTTGCCCTTATGTCACCCTGGTCAACACCATGACCGGCAGCCAACTGGATGTAGAAGGTGTGAAAAAGAAATTCGGGATTGGCCCTGAGCTGATTATCGATTTTTTGGCCCTGATGGGCGACAAGTCGGACAACATCCCAGGGGTTCCGGGTATCGGTGAAAAAACCGCCCAGGCCCTCCTTCAGGGCATTGGCGGGTTGGATGAGCTTTATGCCCACCTGGGTGCCATTCCCGAACTGGGTTTTCGCGGCGCCAAGTCAACGCCCAAGAAACTTGAAGAACACAAGGAGCAGGCCTACCTCTCCTACCAGTTGGCCACCATCAAGACGGATTGCGATCTGGAGTTGCGTTACGATCAACTGCAACCCGGAGAGGCGGATAACCAGCAGCTACGCGAACTCTATACTCGCCTGGAATTCAACAGTCTGCTCAAGCAGTTAGATACTAGCGATGAAGCACCTGCCAGTGAGCAGCAGACGGCAATCGATACCAGTCACTACGAGATCATCACCACCGAGGCGGCTTGGAAGACCTGGCTGGACAAACTGCAAAAGGCTGACGTCTTTGCCGTGGATACCGAAACCACCAGCCTGAACTATATGGAGGCTGAGCTGGTGGGACTTTCCTTTGCAATTGAACCCGGTGAAGCGGCCTACCTACCCTTGGCACACGACTACCCTGGTGCCCCCGACCAGTTGGATCGAGATCAAGTTCTGGCGGCTATCAAACCCCTGCTGGAAGACCCTGCAAAGGGAAAAATCGGCCAGAATCTTAAATACGACCTAAGCGTTCTGGCCCGTTATGACATCCAGCTTCAAGGCATTGCTGCCGATACCCTGCTGGAGTCCTATGTGCTCAATTCCACGGCGACCCGCCATGATATGGATTCGCTGGCCCTTAAATACCTAGGCCACCAGACCATCACTTTTGAAGACCTGGCCGGCAAGGGTAAAAAACAACTGACCTTCAACCAGATAGAAATCGACAAGGCGGGTCCCTACGCTGCAGAGGATGCCGACATCACCCTGCGACTCCACCAGACGCTGGCTCCGCAGGTTCGTGAAGAAGGTCGTCTGCAGGAGGTATTGGAGAAACTGGAGCTACCTCTGGTGCCGCTCCTGTCCAAGATAGAGCGCAAGGGCGTCAAGATTGATGTCCCTCACCTCCAGCAGCATTCCCAGGAAATGGCTCAGCGCATTCTGGAGCTTGAAGAAGAGGCCTATAGCTTGGCCGGACGCAGTTTCAATCTGGGATCGCCCAAGCAGCTGGCCGAAATCCTGTTTCAGGAACAACAGTTGCCGGTCAAAAAGAAGACCCCCAAGGGAGCGCCTTCCACTGCCGAAGCTGTGCTGGAAGAACTGGCACTGGATTACCCTCTACCCAAGATCATCATGCAGCATCGCGGGCTATCCAAGCTGAAAAACACCTACACCGATAAGTTGCCGCAACTGGTTAACTCACACACCGGTCGGGTACATACCAGCTATCACCAAGCGGTTACCGCCACCGGTCGCCTCTCCAGTTCCGACCCCAACCTGCAGAACATCCCCATACGTTCCGAGCAGGGACGACGCATCCGTCAGGCCTTTATTGCCGAACCTGGCTACAAGCTGGTGGCAGCCGATTATTCTCAAATTGAACTACGCATCATGGCTCACCTATCGGGTGACCAGGGATTGCTCAAGGCCTTTGCCGAAGATCAGGATATTCACCTGGCCACAGCAGCAGAAGTTTTTGGTACCCCACCCGACAGGATCACCCCGGATCAGCGTCGCAGTGCCAAGGCGATCAACTTCGGACTGATTTATGGCATGAGTGCCTTTGGCCTGGCCCGTCAACTGCATCTGGAGCGCGGTCAGGCACAAACCTATATCGACCGTTATTTCGATCGTTATCCCGGCGTACTACGCTACATGGACACAACCCGCGAGACTGCTGCGGAAAAAGGTTATGTGGAAACCCTCTTCGGTCGTCGCCTTTATCTCCCCGAGATCAACTCGCGTAACTACAATCAACGCCAGGGTGCAGAAAGGACAGCCATCAACGCCCCTATGCAGGGAACCGCTGCCGATATCATGAAAGCCGCCATGCTTAAGGTAAGCTCCTGGCTGGATGAATCCGGCCTGGATGCCGCCATTATCATGCAGGTGCACGATGAACTGGTGTTTGAAGTCAGGGAAGATCAGGTCGAAAAGCTGATCGCGGGCATCAAACCCTGTATGGAAGAAGCCGCCAGTCTGGAGGTTCCTCTCATCGTGGAAGCAGCCAGTGGCGACAACTGGGAAGAGGCTCACTAGTGTCCAGCCAAATCGATGTACAGGGGCAGGTGTTGCCTGCCTCCTGCGAAAAACCTCTGCTTGATGCACTTCAGGATGCCGGAGTCACCTGGCGAGAATCCTGCCGCAATGGTGTTTGCGGTGTCTGCGCTTGCTACCTGACCCAGGGCAAAGTGGACTATCGGCAACGCCAACCTCATGCACTGACGGCCGAGGCAATAGAAGCGGGACAGATCCTGCCTTGCATTGCCTTTCCAAGCAGTACTCATTTAACGCTGGATGCCCCTCTTTATCCCGCGCCGGAAACGGCAATAACATCTTTATAATCATCAACAGTTTATTAACCAATCCAACGTCATTAAATAGTTACACGCTATTTAATTTTAGACCTTTATTTTTTCTAATAACCGACTAAGCTTTTAATAATGTTGCAGGTAGCAAACAACTTAAGAAGCTTCTGACTCCATGGCTGATCAGCCTATCCCGGATGCCAGCCAGTTTGGTGGATAGCCGCTTTGATCGTCAGCGAGGAAGCCTCTGATTAACGTGATGAGCGCAGGTTAGGGCTGAATTTATTCCTGATGAATTCCAGCACTTCCTACATCCGTGTAGGTCGCCAGCGAAATTGAACGAAAAAGCGGAGTTTACAAGTAGTAAATGAGCATTTTGAGGCCAATTTCAACGCAGCATAAGGCAGAATTCACTCCAGGTGAATCACTGCACTTCCCACATCCATGTGGGTCACAGCGCAATAGTTAATCAGAGGTTTCCTAGAAGGAAGCTTTTCACCAGCTTTTTTGGATGGACAGGCAAAGTCCTTGTTCGTCTATCGACGCTTGCATCTATATAAACAAAATCAGATAAACACTTCCCTGGAGGACATCATGCCGGCCTTTTTATCCAGTATTAAAGGACGCCTGAGTTTTGTCTTTGCCGTCATCTTCATTCTTGTCTTGAGCATGACTGCTATTATTGTTTACGAGAAAAACTCACTGGAAGAAACCCTGGACAATGCCAGCCGAACGGGCAGTATTCTTGAAGCCCTGGGCGACATTACCACTGCGATTAATGGCATGGACTCCAGCGTACAGACCTTTGCCCAGAATAACCGCAACCGGGCGCTGGAATACTACAACGAAATGCATGATCTGCTTTTGAGCGAGCTGGACGTAGCCAGGGAGCAAACCAGTGAAGACAATCAAGAAAGGCTGAGCGCTCTCCAGCAGTTGGAAGACAGCTTTATCCAGCATGAACAAGACTATTATCAGCCTGTAATTGCTGCAGCTCAGGCCGGGGAAAGCCGTGAGCTACCGGAAACTGCATTTACCTCCCTGCGTTCACTACTGAATCAGGCCGACACCATCGAAGTTGAAGTGTCAGACAGCTTTTACCGACGCACAGAAAGAGCCGCCAAAAAGCTGGATCAGCTGCAACTTATTACTCTTTTGGCCGTTGCAGCCATCCTGGCCATGATTGTCTTGCTGGCTTTACCGGTCGTGCGCAGCATTGCCAACCGCTTGAATGAAGTGATTGAGGTAGCAGAGCAGGTCGGACAAGGGGACCTAAGCGAAGCTGTGGAAGCCACTGGCCGGGATGAAATCAGCCGGGTCCTGAAAAGCTTTGCGCGGATGCGCAACCAACTGCGTAAACTGGTGGGTAATCTGCAGACACAGTCTGAACAACTAGCCACTTCCAGTAGCCAGGTTGCGGAAAGCTCGGACTCCATCAGCCAGGCGACCGAGGAACAATCGCAAGCCAGTGATCAAATCTCGGCTGCCATCGAAGAGTTAACTGTCAGTATTGGTCACGTCTCTGAAAGTGCCCGCCAGGCCTATGATTACTCTGAAAATGCCAAAATCAGCAGTGATACCGGCAGCCACGTCATTCAATCGACCGTCAGCAGCATGAAGAGTATTGCCGAGCAGTCCACGGCAACAGCTAACCAATTGCATGAACTGAGTGAACGCTCCACCAAAATTTCATTGATTGTTGACCAGATTCAGGCAATCGCCGAACAGACCAACCTTCTGGCCCTCAATGCGGCCATTGAATCTGCCCGAGCCGGTGAGCACGGCCGGGGTTTCGCTGTTGTCGCAGATGAAGTGCGGCAGCTGGCACAAAGATCCAGTGAAGCAACTGATGAAATCTCCTCCATGGTTGGTGGCATCCAGTCGGAAATTGAAGAGGCTGTTGGCTCCATGCAACGCACCGTCAAGGTGGTTAGCCAGGGCTCTCAGAAAGCTGAAGAAGCCGGACTGGTGATCGAAGAAATACGTAACGGTGCTATCTCCACGGCCGACGTCATCAACCAGACCTCCACGGCGCTGGAAGAACAAACTTCGGTCAGCCAGGATGTCGCGCAACAGGTCGAGAATATTGCCAGCATGACCGTGGAAACCGCTGCGGCTGCGACCCAGGCCAGCTCTGCAGCCAAATCCATGCGTGAGATAGCCGAGGAGCTGAATAAATCAGTGCGCTATTTCAAAATCTGATTCCTTCGCCACTAAAAAAGGGGAGCCAGGGCTCCCCTTTTTAACGCCTGGATTTTAATCAGACATTGATAGGCTCAAAATCTACCAGAGGGTCGACGTCAGCCTCATAATCGACATCCTCGCGATCAAAACCGAACAACTTGAGGAACTCATGCTTGTAACCGGCATAGTCTGTCAGTTCAAAAAGGTTGTCGTTATTCACCTTTTCCCAGAGCTCTTTACAGGCTGACTGAACATCATCACGCAATTCCCAGTCATCCAGACGCAGACGGCCCGCGGAATCGAGATCCATCGACTGGCCATCTTCGCGGAACAATTGTTCGCGGTAAAGGCGATTCAACTGCTCGATGGTGCCTTCGTGCAGCCCCTGATCCTTCATCACCTTGTAGACCAGGGCAATATACAGAGGCATCACCGGAATGGCGGCGGAGGCCTGGGTAACCACTGACTTGAGAACCGCCACCTGGGCCGAACCGGAATACTTCTCGCCCAGCTTGTTATTTAGCTCGCTAGCCGCGCGATCCAAATCTTCCTTGGCTTTACCCAGGGCACCGTGCCAATAGATAGGCCAGGTGATTTCAGTACCGATGTAACTAAAGGCAGTAGTTTTGGCACCCTGAGCCAGAACACCGGCTTCGTCCAGCGCCTGGATCCACAGCTCCCAATCTTCACCACCCATGACCTGGATGGTGTCATCAATTTCTTCCTGGGTGGCAGGCTCCACCTCAGCATGGATGATTTCATCCTTGTTGGTATCGATGGCAGTGGACTTGTAGGTTTCGCCGATGGGCTTCAGGGAGGAACGCTTCACCTCACCGGAGTCGGGCAGCTTGCGAACCGGAGAAGCCAGGGAGTAGATAACCAGATCCACTTCACCCAAATCTTCTTTGATAGTCTCTATAGCCTGGGCTCTTACTTCGTGAGAAAAGGCATCGCCATTGATGGATTTGGCATAAAGGCCGGCTTTCTTGGCTTCACTTTCAAATGCCCAGGAATTATACCAACCCGCCGTGCCAGGCTTGCGCTCTTTGGCTGGCTTTTCAAAGAACACCCCCAGGGTAGCGGCCTGATAACCAAAAGCAGCCGTGATGCGCGCCGCCAAACCGTAGCCACTGGAGGCACCGATAACCAGCACCTTCTTGGGACCGTTTTCTTTAACACCTTGCAATTGAGTGACTGCAATTTGCTCTTCCACGTTTTTGTAGCAACCAGTGGGGTGAGTCGTTGTACAAATAAAACCGCGGTATTTAGGCTTAATAATCATTCATTGGCCTCAATAGACTTGAATAAAGTTCCAGGCAAAAGCCTGGCCGAAAATTCTTGCCGCTATTATAAACACCTGATGACAAACCGACACCCGCCACCCTGGCAAAAAAGCTGTCCATTTATCCAGTTAAGGTGTTAAGCTTTTGAAATTGATTGATTTTATGGAAGCTTTTTATGGCCAATTTTGCAACACATCTAGGCGTAGCCGCAGTTGCTGGAAGCAGCCTGGCTACTGGGTTGGTGGTTGCTGAGCAGCTGCCCTTGAGCACGGGAGTTCAGCTAGTCATTTTTTTCCTGGCTGGCACTCTCTTACCCGACGTGGATGTGGATAAGTCTCGGCCAGTACGCTGGCTATTTTCCAGTTTGGGATTATTAGCCGTACTCCTGGCCATCAGTCTGGTACATCCAGAACCTCAGTCCAGTTTTTTATTTTTCAACCAGCCCAGTCTGCCCGGCTGGGAAGTACTAGCTGCAGCCCTGGCCGCCTGGTTAGTCACCCGCTACCTGCTGGCCTGGTTTTTTCAGAAGTTCACCCGTCATCGTGGTTTAAGTCACAGCCTTTTGATCGCCGGACTCTGGAGCCTGGGCTGGATAGCCCTGGGCCAGACTTTGCTGCTGATCGATGAGCTGCTGTTATGGCAGCAGGGGCTGGCTCTTTTTTTAGGCTTTATCTTGCACCTACTCCTGGATGAACTCTACAGTGTCGACTTGGAGGGAGCCAGAATCAAACGTTCTTTTGGCAGCGCCTTTAAACTCTACGCCAGGGATGCCGGTAAACTATCCTTGGCTGGACTGGTCTTATTATTCGTATTCATCTGGCTACTGCCCTGGCCGGTCTCACTGCTAGAATGGTTAACAGGCACCAGCCACTGATATAGCCACCGCACCGGGGATTATAATAATGCTCAGAAGTTACTTGCTCGCTAGTCTTTTGTTGCTTGGTATATCAGCCGCTCAAGCAGCCTCCTTACCGGATTCTTTTATAGAGCTACACCCCGGTGACAACTACCAGGGCCAATTACCCGAAAACGAGCCCCTGCGCTTTTATTTTATTCTGGAACGCGAAGCCAATATCCTGCTCGAAAGCAGAACACCTGATCGCAGCAATACCGTCTATCCGGATGCTGTACTCTTTCAAGAGGATGGCACCAGCATCACTCGTGACTGGAGCAGCGGTGACGGCCGCAATTTCAAGATAGAACGCCAGCTGCCACCTGGCACCTATGTATTACGTGTCGAGGATGGCCGGGGTTGCGGCTCCCTGCATGGCTGCCCGGAAATCATCCGCAACTTTCAAATCATTTTTCAACGCAATGAAGTGAGCCGTTTTTAACAGGTAAAACGCTGCTTGCTGTCTATACTCCTGTGAAGGCAGAAATTTACTTGGGCGACCGAGGAGACTTGCCATGTCCACTGAGCAACCACAACTGACCGAACAAGAACTGCTGGCCATGCCGGCAGACGATTATATGAATGCACAGCAACTGCAGTTTTTTCGTCAGCGACTGCTCAAGGAACGTGAAGAGGTGGAAGAGCATCTGGCCAGTGTACGTCGCGACATCAGCCTTCCTCCGGAGCAAGGTGACGAGACCGACAAGGCCAGCCTGGAAGAAGAAAAGGCGCTCCTGCTGCGTCAGGCTGACCGGGAAAGCAAGCTCCTGAGCAAGATCGACAAGGCTTTGGAACGCATCGACAACGATGATTACGGTTACTGCGAGGAAACCGGTGACCCCATCGGCCTGCCGCGCTTGCTACTCAGACCCACGGCCGAACTCTCACTGGAAGCCAAACAGCTCCAGGAAGAACAGGAAAACCACTATGCCAAGCAGCGCTACAACCTTTAGTTAAGCGCCAACCAGAGGGCGGCGGGCACAAAACCGAGACTGGCAAAGTTGCCCGCCAGGACGATAGAGGCCACCTTCTGGGGTTCCTGATGATATTTTTCCGCCAGCATGAAATTCAGGACTGCAGGCGGCAAAGCTGAAAACACCAGAACCATCCCCCACTGCTCGGCTGGCAAATCCAGCAAAGGGGCAATCAAATAAGCCATAACCAGGCCGGAAAGCGGGCAAATCAAGGCTCCCAGTATACCCAGCCGCAAGTCTTTCAAATCCACATCCAGAAACCTCACCCCCAAAGCAAATAGCATCAGAGGGATGGAAATTTGTCCGAGCATCTCGATTGGCAAGGCCAGGGCCGCAACCAGTGTCCAGTCAAAATGGCTAAAGACAAGCCCGGCAAAGGTAGCAAGAATAATGGGGTTGCGCAGTAACGAGGAAAATCCGGCCGAGTGGTCGAGAATATAAATGCCCAACGTAAAATGCAGCAGGTTCACAGTGATAAAAAGCGTCACTGCAGCTGGCAAGGCTGCCTCTCCAAAAGCCAACACCAGCAGAGGAATCCCCATATTGCCGGTGTTATTGAACATCATCGGTGGCAAAAAGGTTTTGGCACTGACCCGCATCCAGCGTAAAAAGGGCCAGACAAGCAACCCTGATCCCAGGGAGACCACCAGAGCTGCCAACGCCAACTTCCAGTAAACCGCCAGATCAAAATCACTATCAGAGAGTACCGAAAAAATCAGGGCCGGTATGAAAACATCCATGTTGATACGATTGATCCAGCCCAAGTCAGGTTTGAAATAGCGTGCATAACCCGCCCCGGCGGCAATGATCAGAAAGACAGGGAAAACTATATTGATGATAGTGAGGAACACGTAAATTTCCTGCTAGTATGATTGAATAATTAGGGGCCAGTTGATGTTTTCGCTGACTCTACAAGCAACCAGACAAAAGAGCAAAACAACTATGCGTGCAATGGTGATCAGAGATTACGGCAATTACGATGTTTTTGAAGAAGCAGAAATGCCTGAACCTCAAGCAGGCCCCGGGGAAGTACGCATTCGCGTCCAGGCCAGCAGCGTCAATCCACTGGAGCTGAAAATACGCGCAGGTTTGGTGCCCGCAGGTCCTGAGCTACCCGCTATCCTTAATGCGGATGTGGGTGGTCTAGTGGATCAGGTGGGCGAAGGCGTCACTCATCTACAAGTAGGCGACGCTGTAATTGGCTGCGCGGGGGGCCTGAAGGGTCGCCAGGGTGCTCTGGCAGATTTTATGGTGGCCGATGCCCGCCTGGTGGGCCTGGCTCCCAAGAATCTACCCCTGGAAGATGCTGCTGTCCTGCCACTCGTCTTTCTGACTGCTTGGGATGCTTTGGTGGAAAGAGCCAATATCCAACCGGATCAATGGGTGCTCATCCAAGGTGGAACCGGCGGTGTCGGACATCAAGCTGTCCAACTGGCCAAAGCCAAGGGTGCCAAGGTAGCTGCCAGTGTTTCTTCCGCAGAAAAGGCTGAAATTGCCCGCAAGCTAGGAGCCGATGCCACGATTAATTATCGCGAGGAAGAACCGGCCGATTTTGTTCCGCGAATTACTGGTAACGAAGGTTTTGCGATCGTATTTGATACCGCGGGTGGCAAATCACTGGATACCGCTTTTGAAGCAGTCAGACCCGGCGGACAGGTAATTTCCATCAATACCCGTAATAGCCATGATCTGACTCTCATGCATGCCAAGGGCTTAACCCTGCATGTTGTCTTCAGGGCCCAGCCATTGCTGACCGGTTTAGGCGTTTCCAGTGAACCTGCCAAGTTGGCTGCCTTGACCCAGTTGGTCGAGGAAAACAAGCTCCTTCCATTAATAGGAGACAAGAAGTTCTCCTTCACCGACATTGCCAAAGCCCATGCCTATCTCGACTCAGGTGAAGCCGTAGGCAAAATCCAGCTAGTTCGATAAACAAAAAAGCCGCCCGGTGACGGGCGGCTTTATTTTTATTTGCAGGCAAAGAAGACTAGAACTCGTTACTGAGCGCCTTATAGCCTTTAACCAGTTCGATATTGGCAGTCACAACCGATTCGGAAAACTCGGATACTGAGGCTTGAACCCGGGGCACCTCGTCCAGGCTGGATTCAGGACCCAACTGCATGGTAGAAGGCACATAAAAGCCCGGGGGAAGATCACAGCCATCGACTACGGCATTGTGACGAACCGCGCAGCCGTCGCCAATTTCGCAATTAAAAACCACACTGTTAAAACCGATAAAAACGCGACTGCCGATCTTACAGGGACCATGAATGATCGAACGGTGGGCAATCGACGTCGATTCGCCAATATTAACGGCACCCCCAGCTTTGGAATGAATGACCACTCCATCCTGAATATTGGAATTGGCACCGATGACAATAGCATCCATATCGCCTTGTTCATTGGTTTCGTCAGCACGAATAACCGCATAAGGACCAACAAAAACATTGTCTTCAATAATAACCTTGCCGCAAATAATGGCAGTCTTGTCGACGTAGGCGCCGGGATGGATCTGGGGAGAATCGCCATTGGGGTTACGTCTGATCATTTTAACCTCTTGAGCAGTATTGACAGCACTAGAATAACAGCAAGTCCAAGCATTTTTTATAGATAAAAAAATACCCCGGTTCTTGCGAACCGGGGTAGGGTATAGGTGCCTGACGATGACCTACTTTCACATGGGGAGGCCCCACACTATCATCGGCGCTGAGTGGTTTCACTACTGAGTTCGGCAAGGGATCAGGTGGTTCCCACTCGCTAAGGTCGTCAGGCGTAACGGGTTGGAAGCTGGCTT
>NZ_QFWJ01000024.1 GCF_003336805.1 Marinospirillum perlucidum | reverse complement strand
CAGCATAAGGCAGGATTAACTCCTGATGAATTACTGCACTTCCCACGTCCATGTGGGTCGCAGCGCAATAGTTAATCAGAGGTTTCTTAGCTGTTCCCAAGCATGTACGCCCGAAGCTGTCGCTCCTCTCGCAGGATATAAAGAATGAGAACTCGCTGATCATCCTCACGATAAAAAATGCGACACGGTGGGACTACTACCTCCCGGTATACTGAATTAGGGAGCTCTGGAGGAATCCGACCGGATTGGGGAAAATCTTCTAAACGCTCGGTCTTATCGAAAACTTCTTGGACCAAGTGGCTTGCGGCAACAGGATTATCCAGAGCAATGTACTCAGCAATGGCATCCAATTCTTGAAGTGCAGGCTCCGTCCAGATTACTTCAGCCATTTACTCATTTTCTCCCTGGCCTCACTTTGGCTGTACGTCCGTCCCTCAAGTACAGCCCGCTCTCCCCGTGAGAGCCCCTCAAGCAGCTCAAGTCGGCGCTGCATGAATTCGTAATCCTGCACATCGACAAGGTAGGCGGATGGCTGACCATGCTCCGTGATCAGTACCGGCTCTTTGGACAAGTGCAGCTCTGCCAGAATCTTTGTGGCCTGGCGCTTAAGGTTCGTAACTAGCTCAACTTTCATGGGCTAACCCTGAATCAGACTAATAGTGACACTATAGTATCACTTTTTTAGGTGGGGCAATCACAGCTAACGAGCCCGTAGAAAAACCTCTTTCCAGCCAGCTTTCCCTATCAGTTGGAGGTGATGCCTGTAGTGGTTCAATGATTCTGGACACCAGCGTAGGTGGTAAGATCACCACCATAAACGAGGTGTCTGATGACCAGAAAACGACGTTCCTTTACTCCTGAGTTCAAGCAGGAAGCAGCCAGCCTGGT
>NZ_QFWJ01000023.1 GCF_003336805.1 Marinospirillum perlucidum | reverse complement strand
TGTAGTGGTCAACTAATCCCGGACAGTGTTTTAAGGTTTTCCTCAGCTGCAACGGGCGAAATACCGTCGTTGAATGCATGAGGTCGTTGCCGGTTGTAGTAGTCCATCAGGTAGCCACCCACATCCTGTTTAGCCTCAGGCAGGTTCCGATATCCCAAAGCCGGTATCCATTCAGATTTCAGGCTCCGGAACAGCCTTTCCATCGGTGCATTGTCCCAGCAGTTACCACGTCGGCTCATGCTTTGAGTCATTCGATAGCGCCAGAGCCTCTGACGGAACTTACGGCTGGCATACTGGCTCCCCTGATCCGAGTGGAACATAACTTTCTCCGGTCGACCACGCTGTTCCCAGGCGTGGTTCAGAGCTTTGACAACCAGATCGGCATCCGGACTGGATGACATCGCCCAACCAACAACGCGACGGGCATACAGATCCAGCACAACAGCCAAATAACTCCATCGTTGGCCGCTCCAGACGTAGGTAATGTCACCACACCAAACCTGATTGGGCCGGTCTACCGTAAACTCACGAGCCAGATGGTTCGGAATATCCGGCCGCTCAATGGTAGCTTGCTTGTAGGCGTGAGGTCCTGGTTGCTTACAGACCAGCCCCAGCTCACTCATCAGTCGTCGGACCTTAAAGCGACCAATCACCACGCCGTCATCGTTGAGCATGCTTTTGATTGTCCGGCTGCCAGCAGAACTGCGGCTCTTAGTAAACAGGCGGTTCACCTGAGCCTTTAGAGCCAGACGCTCAACATCCACGTGTTTCCGTCGTTGGCGATACTCGTAATAGCTGGAACGGCTGATATCGAACGCATTGCAGACCATTTCAACAGGCACCTGCTCACTCAACTGGTCTATCAGCGCGTAGGATTCATGTCGTCCGACATCAAGAGAGCGGTAGCCTTTTTTAGTATGTCTTTCTCCTGCTCAAGGCGCTTGCAGCGGGCTTCCAATTCCTGAATCCGGCGTTGCTCCGGGGTTAAAGCTTTACCCTTTGGGGTGACACCCTCACGCTCCTCGTTCAGCTGTTTGACCCAGCGGCGAAGGGCACTCTCGCCCACGCCCAGGGACGTACTGGCCTGGGGAATGGTGTAACCTTGATCCAGCACCAGGCTGGCTGCTTCCTGCTTGAACTCAGGAGTAAAGGAACGTCGTTTTCTGGTCATCAGACACCTCGTTTATGGTGGTGATCTTACCACCTACGCTGGTGTCCAGAATCATTGAACCACTACA
>NZ_QFWJ01000022.1 GCF_003336805.1 Marinospirillum perlucidum | reverse complement strand
TGAGGTGGTCTAATGGATTTGTACAACCCAGTTAAGCATAATCAACTTAACTGAGGTGAAAGCAATGACAACACGCAAGAAATACTCCAAAGAATTCAAACTGGATGCCATCAGTCTGGTGCTTGAACAAAATTACACAAGAGCTGAAGCCGCAAGAAGCCTGGGCATCAACTCCCAGATGCTGGGGCGCTGGGTACAGGAACACCGGTCTGATGAGGGTCAGTCCTTTCGTGGTAATGGCAAGCTGACCCCCGAGCAGGAAGAGCTCAGAAGGCTCAAGGCCCAGGTCAAACGCCTTGAAATGGAAAGAGATATATTAAAAAAGGCGACGGCATTCTTTGCAGCCGAAACGAAATAAAATATTCGTTCATCACCCAGCACAAGAATGCCTACCCCATCAGCCTGCAGTGTCAGGTATTGGGTGTCAGTCGCAATGGCTATTACCAGTACCAGAAGCGTATGGGAAAGGGCTCGGATGCCCCCTTGCATCAGGAAATGCTGGAGGAGGTCAGGAGTATTGCCGAGAGCGCAGGCTATGTCTATGGCAGCCGCCGGATGCAGCGAGCACTCAATATACTGGGTTATCCTGTGAGCCGGAGCAAGGCCAGGAAGCTGATGCGTGAAGCGGGTGTTCAGGCCCGTCAGCGCAGAAAATACAAGGTCACGACCAACAGCAACCATGGTCAGCCGGTCTTCGACAACCTGCTCAAGCGCAAGTTTGATGTGCCTCAGCCTGACCAGGCTTATGCCTCCGATGTGACCTACATCTGGACGCAGGAAGGCTGGCTTTACCTGGCTGTGGTCATCGACCTGTGTTCACGCCGCGTGGTGGGCTGGAGCATGGGTTCAAGGATGAAGGCAAGACTCGTCTGTGATGCCTTGCAGATGGCCCTGTGGCAACGACAACCCCAGGCCGGGTTAATCCACCATTCGGACCGGGGTTCCCAGTATGCCAGCAAAGCCTTCCGACGTTTGCTGAAAGTTCACGGCATCCGTGGCAGCATGAGCAGGAAAGGTGACTGTTGGGACAATGCTGTTGTGGAAAGCTTTTTTGGCAGCCTGAAGCAGGAGCGGGTGCACTGGAGGAGTTACCAGACACGCCATGAAGCCCAACAGGACATTCTGGAGTACATCAGTATGTTCTATAACGGCAGGCGGCTGCACTCCTACCTGGGCTATATGAGCCCAAATCATTTTGAGCAGCAGTGGTCGGAAGTGAAAGAAGCGGCTTAACTGGGTGTCACAAAAACCTTGACCACGTCA
>NZ_QFWJ01000021.1 GCF_003336805.1 Marinospirillum perlucidum | reverse complement strand
TATGTTCTATAACGGCAGGCGGCTGCACTCCTACCTGGGCTATATGAGCCCAAATCATTTTGAGCAGCAGTGGTCGGAAGTGAAAGAAGCGGCTTAACTGGGTGTCACAAAAACCTTGACCACGTCACCTGCGCACCCGCTTATCAAAATAGGCACGATCAAGGGGAAGGTGATCGACGGGTTTGATAATTTCAAAAGACACAAAACCTCCTTGTGTAGAAACGGGTGGAATGCTGACAACTACTTTACCCTAGGCACATCACTCCAGCGAGTGGTATAGGCCGGTGACAGGTAATCCCGCTTCATGCTCCAGCCTTTCTGAATGCCCTGGGCAGCGAAGAAAACTTTGCCCAAGCCTTTCTGGTTGATGTGATCCAGAGCCTGCATGAGTTCTTTGCTCTTGGGTTTGTCCTTCACATCATCAAACAGCTCGGGTTGGTAGCAGTAGGGGTCGTAAAAGTCAGAAAGCAGAATGCCGCCCTTGGCATAACGAAACCCATCCTTCCAGATGGTTTCCAGGCCCCGGTGAGCGGCTTCAATCAGGCTGCGGGTGTCATCGGTGGGAGTGACCATTTCCAGAGTGGCAGCATTGCTGTACTGAGGTTCCTGATTGTTGAAGGGGCTGGTACGGATAAACACGGCCAGTTGCTTGGCGATTCGGCCTTCACCGCGCAGTTTTTCAGCGCCTCGGGTGGCGTATTCACTGATGGCTTCACGCATGGCATGAAAACCCGTAATCCGCTCCCCAAATGAACGCGAACAGACAATCTCTTTTTTGATCGCCGGGGTTTCTTCCAGGCCCAGGCAGGCAATGCCATTCAGCTCCCGCACGGTTTTCTCAACCACCACGGAAAAGCGTTTGCGGATCATGTGGGGGTCGGCATCGGCCAGAGCCAGGGCAGTTTTGATGCCCATTAACTCCAGCCGAGCTTTGAGCTTGCCGCCAATGCCCCAGACTTCATTTACCGGCAGCAGGGCCATGAGTTTGCGCTGGCGTTCTTTAGCAGTGAGATCCACCACCCCCTGAGTGGCCGGGTAAGACTTGGCTCCATGGTTGGCCAGCTTGGCCAGGGTTTTGGTGGGGGCAATGCCCACACAGACTTGAATACCCGTCCATTGACCAATCGTACCGCGTACCTGCTGCCCAAAGGCTTCCAGTGAAGTGCAGGCCTCAACACCGGTCAGATCCAGAAAAGCTTCATCAATGGAATAGACCTCCACATGCGGGGCCAGCCCTTCCAGAATCGACATCACCCGCTGGGACATATCCGCATAAAAGGCATAGTTGGAAGAGAAGGTCACAATGCCATGGCGTTCGATCTCATGGCGAATCTTGAACACCGGAACACCCATCTTGATGCCCAGCGCCTTAGCCTCTTTGGAACGGGCCACCACACAACCATCGTTATTGGAAAGCACCACCACTGGCGTGTGCTTCAAATCAGGCCGAAACAGCTTCTCGCAGGAGGCATAAAAGTTATTGCAATCCACCAGGGCAAACACCGGCATGGCCTACTTCCTCATGTGATGAATGACATTGGTCACCACACCCAGGATCTCCAGCTCAGCCCCTTCAGGAATCACAATCGGGGAATAATTGCAGTTGCAAGGCACCAGGCACGGAGTGGGGTGCAGCTGGAGTTGCTTAACCGTCAGCTCACCATTGAACCCGGCAATCACCGTATCGCCATCGGCAGCGTTCAAAGAGCGATCCACCACCAGCAAATCATCCGGGAAGATTCCCGCTTCAATCATCGAATCCCCTTCAGCACGAACAAAAAAAGTAGAAGCTGGACGTTTAACCAGTAGTTGATTCAAGTCCAGCGCCTGCTCCACATAATCCTGAGCCGGAGAAGGAAAACCCGCTGCAACCCGCTCCAGGTAAAGCGGCAAGGGCATTTCCGGGAAATCACCGGACTCACTGACGTAACTGACGCGCATCGAAAAGTCTCCAAAATAGTTGATACTGATACTGATACTTATACAGTACTGCGAGAAGCAGAGACAAATCAAGAAACCGGCAAAAATAGAACAGGCTGCTTGATCCAGAGGCAAGGCATTGATAGAAAGGTGTCAATGGCCATTTATTTTGACCCACCTTTGGCCAATAAAATTGACCCACCTGATGCGTTAATTGGTTAACTTTTCTTTCAGTCGATAGCTTTCTCCTCCCAGCATGAAGATGTGTGAGTGA
>NZ_QFWJ01000020.1 GCF_003336805.1 Marinospirillum perlucidum | reverse complement strand
TACTTGTAAACTCCGCTTTTTCGTTCAATTTCGCTGGCGACCTACACGGATGTAGGAAGTGCTGGAATTTATCAGGAATGAATTCAGCCCTAACCTGCGCTCATCACGTTGATCAGAGGCTCCCTAATAAGCTGGCTTATACATAGAGGCAGATACTCATGTGGAGTATCTGCCTCTTTCGTTTTCAATATCTATGTCGAACGTAATCGGGCTGAAACCTGATTGCTCTTTAAATAATTATGACCTTATCAGGCAAATACTCTATCCAAAACTGATAACCCCTGCGCAAAATTACAAGGTGTTACACAAAACCACCCTTTTTCGCGAGGTTCAGAAATCAATCAAAACGCTAGTCTGTGCTGACTTAATCGGAAAGTTCAAAGGGGATACTCATGTCTATTTTTGATTCAAAATCTAAGCTGACCTTATTAGCACTTGCTATGTCTGTAGCACTAACAGGCTGCCTGGGTGGCAGCGGTGGTAGTAACGGCAGTGGTGATGGTAGTGGTTCAGGCAGTACAGCAGGCAGTACAGGTGGCGGCAGTACAGGTGGCGGCAGTACAGGTGGCGGCAGCAGCGTCGTACAACTGCACGATGAAACCTGGGACCTGGGCAATGATCGCCTTCTGGGTTTGGCCCGTCATGGTTCTGGCAGCGATACCATCACAATTCTGAAAGGCACGCCAAAAGATGGGCAGGACGGTGATATTTTCTCTGTACGCTCTGCCGCTCCTGATTCTACGGTTCTTGCCGAAATTAAGAACATTGACAACCTTAATGACACAATGGATTACGCTGATGTTGATACCATGGAAGACTATGTAGTGTTGTGTCAGGACGGTAGTAACACGTCAGGATACACAGCAGCAGCAAGCCTGCAGATTTTTAAGCGTGATGATCCTAGTAAGGTAGTCACTTTCGACTTGACCGGTTTAGACGCATATGGAAGGTTCGAGATGCGGGATTGTCACTCCATTGATGCCAGGTTTACGGGAGGCACTTCAACTGCCTACGAAGCTGTTATCTACACGGTCGGCAATTCCATGATGACATCAGGTTCTCCTATGACCAACAACGACAGAGTTGTTCGTACCCGTCTGACGATCGATAAAACTGTTGACGTTGATGCATCTGGAGCTATTGCCCTGAAATCAGGAGCTACTGACAATGCGGAAAACCTATACAAGGCAAGTGGCGCTGACGAATTAGCAGGCATTGCTGCCAATAACTATGGGGTTTATTTTACTCTTAACGACTCGGTCAATAGTGAAACTTCTCTGCTTTTCATGAATCCGAACCCAACAACGCCGACTATATCAACCGTTACTACTACTGAAACAGATGCTTTTACAGGTCTTGAGCAGATGATGCGTATCAGTGATATCGCTGTGATTGAAAGCTCCGATTACGATCTGATCTATATGACTTCAAACTATGGAGATACAGGTATTGTCATGGCCGCGTATGACAGATCTGGCGTAAAACCAGCCCGAACCTTCGCTAAATCAACTGATACTTTAACTGAACGCTGCGAGGACCGATTAGTGCTGAAATATAATGGCAATGTCGGTGATAAAATGTGGTGCCATGACGCAACGGATAAAGGCAACATTCTGGAGCTAAACTCTCCAGTTTATCCTTAATACTTAAAGAGCTGGTACTATAAAAAAGCAGGTACCCCATAAGGGGTATCTGCTTTTTGACGTATAGGATTAATGCAATGGAAAATGTAAAACGGAATGACACTCCGGCTTCAGCTAGGACGCGGCTGGATATCGAAAGCCTGATAAACAGAGAGAAGCATCATCTTTTTATAGAAGAAGTTCGCTCCCGCATGCTGTTTTCATTTTTGCTGAGTTGCGGCATAGGCCTGTACTTTTACCAGCAAACCACCATTGAAAACCTCATTATCTGGCTGAGTACACTCTGTATTGCAGCACTGAATTCCCTTTTCCTGCTTAAAAACAGTAACCGTGATAAAACCCACCAGCACCAATGGAAGCATATTTATCTGGCTGCAATCTGGGGAATTCACTGGGGTTCCATCCCGTTAATCTTTCTGACTAATGCGGATCTGGTCACCTCCTTTACTGTGTTTACCCTCATACTGATCGGTTGCAGTATGCCATCGATCACTATGGCGGTTTACCCCGGGCTTTATATCACTTTTTTAACCCCGGTTTTTCTGGCCTTAACCTATGGCATGGCCAATGCTCTGCCTATAGAACAAAAGATGGTTGTGATTCTGCCTATTCTGTCTTATCTGATGTTACTGATTTTCAGTCGAATGACATCCAAGCAGCAGACTGAGCTGATTCGTTTGAGGATTCTGCACAAAGCATCATCAGAAGAAAATACTCAACTGCATCAGGAAAAATCACGGGCATTAACTGCCCTGAGCCATGATATTAAACAGCCTATTCAAGCCATTCATCTCTATAGCGCAGCGTTATTGGCGCAAAAGAACAAACCGGAACAGATTACAGAGACACTGGAAAAAATTGCCCAAACCACCAATACAGCAAAAATGCTGATCGAAGAGGCTGCAAATGCGATTTCCGGAAACACCGAACTGTCAAACTTACTCAACCAACTGATCGGCAATTATAAGATTTTTCTCTCTGATTCTGTGCAGATCCAGCATTTGGGCTGCCCGGAAATCATGGTGCATCACGCGGTGTATGTCAGAAAAATACTGAATAACGCTATGCATAATGCCAGCCGGTTCACTCCTTCCGGGGTTATCTTCGTGAAAGCTAAGTTACAACCGAACGGAATTCTCAAAATAACTATTGCGGATTCGGGCGTTGGAATAAAGCGTGACCATTTGAAAAAAGTCAGACAGAAAGGCGTAACAACAGATATTAAAAATGGCTCAGGTATGGGTCTATCAGTCATCGAAGAAAGCTGCCAGATGATTAATGCCCGATACAGCCTGAGATCAAAGGATGGAAAAGGGACAGTTTTTTCGCTCTTTATTAACTACAAGATTGCAAATAAATAAGCGTATCAGCCAATAACACCAAGCTCCTTTAATTTATTAAGGCAGGCTATTTTGCTGCTAACACCGACTAACTCATAGATGTTTCGGACATGGCTTTTTACAGTATTAATACTAATCCCCATCGCTTCTGCAACACCGGCATAACTGTGTCCATCCTGAAGTAACATCACTATTTTTAGCTGTTTGTTCGTGAGTGTTGATATCAGAATTTCATCTTTTTCGCTGACTTTAAGAGAAGGGAAATATTCATGGCCTGCGGCCAACTCCTTCACAGCCTTGATGAGCAGATCGTAAGATGCTGACTTGGAAATATAACCCCTGCCACCACTGTTACGAAACTCCAGAATGGTTTCCGGATCGTCCACCCCGGAAACGGCAGCACAGGGAATATTAAACCCGGTTCGCTTTAACCAGCCGATAAAAGCGATACCGTCCAGTGTTGGCATCTGGATATCAACTAAAATCAGATCCACTTTCTGAGCTGAATCCAGATAGCCTATAGCATCTTTAACCGAGTAATGGCAAAGCACCTGAGTATCTTCTATTCTTGCCTCCAGCATCATAGCCAGGGCATCAGAGAATACAGGGTGATCATCAATTAACAGAATATTCAAAAGCCAGCTCAATTAAATCAATTATAAACTGTCAGTGGACTACCAATCGGCTGACCAATATCATCGTATAGCTGGATATCATAGTAAGAACAATCAGTTGAAAATGAGACCATAATTTGATCATAGCCGGATGTCAATGGCCATTTATTTTGACCCACCTTTGGCCAATAAAATTGACCCACCTGGTGCGTTAGTTGGTTAACTTTTCTTTCAGTCGATAGCTCTCTCCTCCCAGCATGAAGATGTGTGAGTGATGGATAATCCGGTCTACGATGGGGATAGCCACATTGTCGTTATGGAAGAACTCTCCCCAGTCGGTGAAGTCCTTGTTGGTGGTCAAGATAATAGAGCGGTATTCATACAGGCTGTTGACCAGCTGGAAGAGGTTGTAGCGGGACTGGCGGCTCATGGGCAGATAGCCCAGCTCATCAATGATCAGCAGGTCGTTTTTGGCCAGCAGGCTGATCCGCTTTTTCAGTTCACCTCGCTTTTCAGCCAGCTCCAGTTCTTCCACCAGGGCCATGGCGGTTTTGAAGACCACCCGATAACCTGCTTCGATGGCTTTGTAACCCAGGCCGATGGCCAGGTGGGTCTTGCTCACCCCCGGTGGACCGATAAACACCAGGTTCTGACGTTGATCCAGGAAGTTGAAGTCCAGCAGTGCACTGATCTGGCGTTTATTGATGGTGGTCTGATGACGGTAATCGAAGTCGTCCAGGCGTTTTTCCATCGAGAAGTGAGCCTGTTTGAAGT
>NZ_QFWJ01000002.1 GCF_003336805.1 Marinospirillum perlucidum | reverse complement strand
AAAAAACTTCCAAAAAACAACTTCTTGCAGACCTCTTGCCAGCTCCTCAACACCGGTCGAAACCGCTGCCTCCCCGACAAGAGAGGCGTATTATAGGCACTAATTTTTCAGATGCAAGGGGTTGGTGAAAAAAAATTACAGACTACGCAAAGAGGTGTTGAAGCTTTATACTCGATGAGCATCCTAATGTGGTTCAGGGGTCTACCTACAGCCCTTATATATAGAAGGAATTATCCGTGCGTCACCGTCTGACCCATTTGTTTTCTTTATTCATTGCCCCTCTTCTTCTGGCAGCTGCTGTTCTCTTTATTCTTGTGTTTGAGCTCCTGCCTGGTGAGCTTACTCATCTTGTAGATCTGAGTATCTGGCTCTTTGCTTTAATTGGTGCCCTGCTTACCCTGAGTTATGCCCGCACGCGTAACTTTTTTGCCATCCTCTTTGTATTTGGTGGCTACCAGGCGTTAATGCTGACGATTAACCAGCCCGCCACTCAGGGCGCAGCAGCCATCCTGCAACCTGAAATGGCTTACAACCTGCTCAGTTTTTTTCTACCGCTATTTATACTGGTTAACTCCCTGTGGACGGAGCGCTTTCATCTTCTCCAAGACCTTTTGCTTCGCAGTCTGGTTTTCGGTCTAATCCTTACCATTACAGTGGCTGTAGCTCTGCGTTTCCCTTTGCAGCTGGATCAACTGTTCACGCCGGTTCACTACCCTTCTTTTTACCTGGAAAGTCTGGGACTGCCACAAATCTCCTTTTTTGTCTTTCTGATCTCTCTTGTTGTCCTCTTTATACAACTGCTACTCAATCCCCAGCCGTATTTTGCTGCCCAGTGGGTCGCTTTAACGGCTAGCGTTCTCATGCTGCCGCATTTTGCCGAAGAACTGATTCCACAGCTGGCCACCGCTATGGCCCTGGTTATGCTTAGTTTGGCCGTTTTGCATGAGGCCTTTCAAATGGCTTTTCGTGATGATCTCACCGGTCTTCCCGGTCGTCGGGCCCTGAATGAACGCCTTCAGCGACTGGGTCGAAACTACGCCATCGCCATGTCGGATGTCGACAAATTCAAGAACTTTAACGACACCTATGGTCACGACCTCGGGGATCAGGTCCTCAAGATGGTTGCTGCCCAGCTCAAACGTGTCAGTGGCGGTGGCAAGGCCTATCGTTATGGCGGGGAAGAATTTACTCTGGTGTTCCCCGGCAAGACGGCGGAGCAGGCCAAGCCCTACCTGGAAAAACTGCGTGTCGCCATAGAAAACTATCAGGTCAAGATCAGGGACGAGAAGAGTCGCCCTGATAAAGATAAAGAAGGTAAGAAGAAAAGATCGAAAACCGATCGCGACTGGGTCAGTGTCACCATCAGCATGGGTATTGCTGAGCGAGGGCCGGAACTGGGTAATCCCGAAGAGGTCATCAAAGCCGCCGACCAGGCACTCTACAAGGCCAAAAAAGGCGGGCGCAACCAGATCGCTTTGGCTAAGTAAAATGAGTGGTCGTCTGATCATCACCCCTTTCAACATCGAGCTGGAAGCGGGGCGTCCGGTCACCCAGATGGCAGACCTGATAACCGGGTTCAATCTGGCACCCAGCCAGCCCCTGTCGATACTGCGTCAGTTCGGAGAAAGCTGGACACTGGATCAGGCCTTCTGGAGCTTCACGCCCGCCTGGATGAAACAGTTACATCAGGCCCCCTACATCATTCGCAGCGAAAGACTGGAATCCAGCCCTATGTTCAAGGAGAGCTGGCAACAACGCCGCTGTCTTCTACCAGTGACGGGCTACTACATCTGGGCCCAGCTAAAACGCCAAAAACAGCCTTTTGCGGTTCGTCGCCCTCATAACCGGCCGTTTTTCCTGGCAGGCCTCTGGACCCGTTACCCGGTGGCACCGGGCAGACACTATGACTCCTTTGGACTGATTAGTGTTGCCGCTGATCCCTGGCTGGGCAAACTCACAGAACGCCTGCCCCTGGCCCTGGACTCTCAGCAATTAGCCGCCTGGCTTGATCCGCAAACACCCCTGGCACAGCTTCGACCCTTATTAACCAGCGACTACCCGCTGGAATGCTACCCAGTCAGTGATCTGGTCAAGGACCCGGCCAATCAAAGCTCCCAGGTTGCCTCGCCAATTGCCGAAAGGCGTCGACCTTCGTAAGGGAACTTTTACCCATTTTTAATGCCCGTAAAGCTAGTTATCGCCCAAGGTTTCAGGAACCCCTATGACCCGCATCAGACATCTTTTTCCCAAGGTACTCCTTCTGGCCCTCGTCACGGCCAGTCTGACTGCCTGCTCCCAATTCGGTATTCAGTCATTTATGGATCGACTCCCCACACCCCATAACAGCCCTGAAGATCAGCGCAGTTATCGCAGCCTCGGCCTGGACAACGGCCTGACACTTTTATTGATCAGTGACCCCCAGGCTGAAAAAGCAGCCGCTTCGATGAATATCGCTGCAGGCAGCTACCATGAACCCGAGGCCTGGCCCGGACTCGCCCATTATCTGGAGCACATGCTCTTTTTAGGTACCGAAGAGTTTCCCGAAGCGGATGGCTACCAAAAATTTATCCGCCAGCAGGGAGGCAGCTATAACGCCTTTACCGCTCCCCGCGCCACCAACTACTTCTTTGATATCCGCCCCCAGCACCTGGATAGGGCTCTGCATCGCTTTTCCCGCTTTTTTGTCGACCCTCTGCTGACCCCCGAATACCTGGAGCGCGAAGTACAGGCCGTGGATTCCGAATGGAGCGGCACCCTGCAGGATGATGGCCGCCGCCGTCTTGATGCACTGCGCCAAGCCCTCAATCCTGAACATCCCGCTTCACGCTTTACTGCCGGCAACCGGCAAAGCCTGGATGTCACGGACCCGCAACTGCGTCCGGCCTTGGTCCGTTTTTACGAGCGTCACTATCAACCCCAAAAGATGTCACTGGTGATTCTGGGCCCCCAAAATCTGGATCAACTGGAAAAACTGGCCAGAGAATATTTCAGCGACCTGGACGGAAATACCCAGACCAGCAGTGCAGACTGGCCTAGCCTGCTCCCCATAGAAAGCCTGCCAGCACGCCTGGATATCAAACCCCTACGCCAGCATCGGGAACTACAACTTCTCTTCCCCATCCCCGACCCGACTGAGCAGTATGCCAGCAAGCCTGCCAGCTACCTGGGCCACCTGATTGGCCATGAAGGTGAGGGCAGCCTTCTCGAACAACTGAAACAACGGGGCTGGGTAACTGCCTTGTCCGCTGGCTCCCAAAACCACCTCGGCCAGGAAGCCCTTTTCAGCATCACCCTGCAGTTAACCGAGGAAGGCGATCGCCACCTGGAGGAGATACAAGCAGCCGTATTTGCCTGGATCGACCTGGTGCGCCAGCAGGGTATAGAGGCCTGGCGCTTTGAAGAAAATGCCCTGATGGCCCGGCTTAATTTCCGTTATTCGGAAAGACCCGAACCTTCACAACTGGTCACCCATCTGGCCGTTCAGATGAAGGATTACCCGCTGGAGGATCTGCTGAGAGCACCCTATGCCTGGGACCACTTCAATCCTGAATTGATCCGGCAATACCTGAATCAACTAACACCGCAAAACCGGCTGATCGTCCACACCAGCCCCGAGGTCGAAACGGATCAAACCACCACCTGGGTGCCCACTGAATACCGGCTGCAGCAACCCCTGAGCCAGGAGGAGGCCAGCCTGCCAGAAGCTCCGGCTGACCTGCAACTGCAGCTGCCCGAACCCAACCCCTATTTGCCCCGCAATCTGGAGCTTTTAGAGGGAGAGAATCAAACCCGGCCCCAACGCCTGGATACCTCTGCAGGCATACAGGTCTGGCACGGTCTGGATACCAGTTTCGGATTACCCAAGGCCCGTATTCATATCAGCCTGCAGAACCCCCAGGTGCCCGGAGATCTCAATCAACAGCTGCTCAGCCAGCTGGCTGCTCGCTGGCTGGAGGACGAACTGAATACCAAAGGCTATCCGGCACGCCTGGCCGGTCTCAATTACCAGGTGTATGGCCACAGCAAGGGCATTACTCTGGTACTGGGCGGCTATTCCTCAGAACAACAGCGACTGGCCCAAGAACTGGTTACCTCACTACTCACAGGTCAGGTGACAGACGACCAATACCAACGCCTCAGCCAAAGCCTGGAACAGCAACTGCATAATCTGAGCCGCCAGCGCTTGTCCCAGCAACTGGTTCGCCAGCTTTTCCGCAACACCACCAGCCCCAGTTGGACACCCGAAGAGCAGCTAAACAACCTGCAGCAACTCAACAGCCAGGATCTCAAGCATTTTCTGGAGGATTTTACCCAGCAACTGCATTTGCAGGTTCTGGCCTGGGGTAATATCTCCCGCGAACAAACCGGCACCCTGATGCAAATGCTGGATCAGCAACTAGAACCCCGTATCGCCGAGGAACAACTGGAAGATCGTCAGGTTCGTCAGGTGCCGGCCGGCTACTGGAGTCAGGAGCTACACCTGGTGCATAACGACCGGGGCCTGCTTTTCTATATTCAAGGCAGGAATGCCAGCCTGGAAGAGGAAGCCCGCCTGCGTCTGATTAACCAACTGCAAGCCGCCGCTTTTTTCCATGAGCTACGTACCCAGCAACAACTGGGCTATGCGGTTTACAGTCACTTCTTGCCGCTACAGACTCTGCCTGGACTCTTCTACTATATCCAGTCGCCTGCAACAGCTGCCAGCGACCTAGCCTCAGCCATTGAAGCCTTTCTGCGCAGTGATCTGAGGCGGCTGGAAGATCTTTCCGAGCAGGACTTTAGCCAGCATCAACAAAGCCTGGTCAGTCGCCTGACCGAAAAAGACAAGCGACTGGCTCAGCGAGTCGAGGGTTTCTGGAGGGAAATCGGCCTGAAGCGACTGGAATTCGATCGCCAGCAGGCTCTGGCCGAAGTGGTTCAGCAACTATCCCAGGAAGAGATCATCGACTACTACATCCAGATGATGAATGTGGAGATGGGCTTCTACCTCCTGGGCAGCTCGCCGGATCGCCATGAAGGCCTCCTACCCGGCCGTGATGCCAAACCGGATAGCTGGCCCCTTCAGTAGGCTTCCATAAACTGCAGCGGCAGAATGGATTCCACATAAAGCTGCAGCTCCTGGAGAAGAAACATCTGTTGCTCATCCAGGGGCTGCTGGCTCATCTGAATCAATTCCTGCTGCAAGCCCTCCAGTGTCAGGCTGGAGAGTTGGGGTGAATTCATCTTCTGCCAGCGAAATTCATCCCAGCGTTCCCTTTCCGACGAAGTCAGGGTCTCCGGCCAGTTTCTGGCCCGATAGCGAAACAGCATCTCATCCAACCGCGGGTCTTCAAACCCCGGCTGTAGCTCACCCATTTCCTCGGGATGGCTGGCTCGAATCTGGGCCAGCAGCTGCTTGTCGTGATTGGAAAAGAAGGGGCCGGAATAAAGCTGCAGGTCAGGGTCCTGACTCTGCCCCTCGGTACGCGGCTGAAAAACGGCCTGAACCTTTTCTGTCAGGTCACCCAGGGCAACCAGCGCCTGCCAGTGGGCTTCATTCACTGCCAGGTCCATGCCCACACGGTTGGCCAGATGAGGCTCCATCGCCTTGGCGGGCAGAAGAACCGGGCAGCGATTGATGTGTACCACCTTCAGGGGAACACGAGCCAAGCCCTGTGCTTCCAATTCGGCAGCGGGGGTAAAAATTCTTTCCTGCAGCTGCTCACTGGTCAGGTCTGCCAGGGGAGCCGGATCAGCCGAGAGATCAAAAACAATGACGCCATTGGGATTGGTGGGATGCTTGGCCAAGGGCAATACCAAGGCAGCACAGCCCCGGCTGGCTGGATAGCGGCTGGAAATATGCAACAGCGGCTTGGGGTTTTCCAACTGCAACAGAGGGCTGACCTGATGCTTGCTACGCAGCTGCAACAGGTGGTCAAACAAACGCGGCTGCTTGTCTTTCAGCAGGCGTGCCAGAGCAATGGTTGCTCGAACATCAGCCAGGGCATCATGGGCAGCATCGCCATGTTGGATACCATTGGCGGCAGTCAAATCCTCCAGGCGAAAACTGGGCACCCCCTCTTCTTTCATCGGCCAGTTAATGCCTTCAGGGCGCAGGGCATAGGTTGCCCGAACCAGATCTATCAAATCCCAGCGTGAATTGCCGTTTTGCCACTCCCGCGCATAGGGATCAAAAAAATTACGATAAAAGAGATGGCGACTGACTTCATCATCAAAGCGCAGGGAGTTGTAGCCCAAGGAGCAGGTACCCGGCTGGCTCATCAGCTCCTGAATACGCTGGGCAAATTCCGCTTCCGGCAGCCCGTGACGGCTGGCTTCCTGCGGGGTAATACCGGTTACCAGCAAAGCCTGGGGGTGAGGCAGGTAGTCATCGGCCGGCTGGCAGTAAAACATTTGCGGTTCGCCGATTTCATTGAAATCCTGATCAGTGCGTATGGCGGCAAACTGGCAGGGGCGATCACGACGCGGATCGGCACCAAAGGTTTCATAATCGTGCCATAGGAAGGTCGTGTCTTGAGCCTTGGAAGTCATTTTCTACCCTGGTTAATTGGATACTTTGGAGAACTCCTCTTCTGGAAAGGTCACGTTGATTTCCAGTACCGAGATCATATCATGCTGATTAAAATCCACCTGCACCTGGTCGCTGCTGACACTGATATAGCGTCTAACCACATCGACAAGATCCTGCTGCATCCGGGGCAGGAATTCCGGCTGACTCCTGAAACTGCGTTCATGGGCCAACAGGATTTTCAGCCTTTCCTTGGCCGCACTGGCGGATGCAGGTGCGCCCCGCTGGAAAAAACCGGTCAGTTTCATTTCCGTCCTCCAAACATGCGGCTAAAAAAGCCCTGCTTTTCAGGTTCTACGAATTTAAGCGGGCACTCTTCACCCAGCAATCGGGAGACTGCATCCTGATAGGCAATACTCGCCGCTGCGGTGGTTTCGTGAATCACCGGAACCCCTTGATTGGATGCTTTGAGAATCGATTCGGATTCAGGAATCACGCCCACCAGGGGAACCGCCAGGATATCCTGCACATCCTCCAGCGACAGCATCTCGCCTTCCACCACTCGCTGGGTGTTATAACGTGTCAGCAAGAGATGTTCAGCCACTTTGCCACCATTCTTGGCTGCCTGGGTTTTGGCCTGCAGCAGGCCGATGACCCTATCCGTATCTCTGACCGATGAGATTTCCGGGTTGGTGACCAGGATAGCCTCATCGGCAAAATACATGGCCAACTGAGCGCCGCGCTCAATCCCCGCAGGCGAATCACAGAGAATATAATCAAAATCCAGGGTCAGGGCCTGCAGCACCTGCTCGACTCCTTCCAGGGTCAGGGCATCCTTGTCGCGGGTTTGCGAGGCAGGCAGGAGGAAGAGATCATCGGCGCGCTTATCACGGATCAAGGCCTGATGCAGACTGGCTTCTCCCTGAATCACATTGATCAGGTCATAAACCACGCGTCTTTCACAGCCCAGCATCAAATCCAGATTGCGCAGTCCCACATCAAAATCAATCATGACGGTTTTGTAGCCACGCAATGCCAAACCCGTGCCCAGGGAAGCGCAGGTGGTGGTTTTCCCCACGCCGCCCTTGCCGGAGGTAATTACAATAATCTTGGCCAAGTTACTGTCCTTCTTTTTATTGCCGGGACCCTCAAAGCAGATATCAGCCTGCTGGAGTCAATTGACGATACAGGAGTCTTTCCTTCTCCAGCCAGATGGTTACGGCACCCTCTCCGGCTTGAGAATCTCCATTGAAATTGGTTTGATAACTGCCAGCAATGGCGACCAGCTCAGCAGCCAGCTGCAGGGTAAAAATCCGCGCTTGACGATCTCCGTGGATACCGGCCAGAGCCCGCCCACGTAAGGGACCATAAATATGAATCTGGCCGCTGGCCAGGACTTCCGCGCCCGGATTAACACCGCCCAGAATCACCAGATCGCCCTTATCCTGGATGATTTGCTGACCGCTGCGCACGGTTCCTTCGTGCACCTGAGTACGCGCCAGTTCTTCCTGGTTGGCTGCATTGGCAGGCCGTTCCTGGGTATTCAAGGCCATCAGCCCCAACTGTTTGGCGAGGGTCTGCTGCTGGGGGTCAGAAGAACGCACGGCCAGCAGGCGGATATTCAGGCGTTCACATTCACTCTGGAATCCGGCCAGATCAAAGGCCTCCTGCAAATGCCCCAGCTCAATCACCAGAGGAGCCTTACCCAACAGGGCCGAGCCTTCCTGCAAGCGTTTTTCCAGTGCCTTGATCAGCACAGGCACCTGAGCAGTCATGGGCTGCAGCAGAGTCGCAGGCAGGGAGGTGCCTCTCAATTTCAGAGGCAGGGTTACCAGATTCAATCTGGGTTGTGCTGCATCAGCCATAAAACCTCTCCTGACGTGCGACTCTGATTTGCATAAGACTCCTCTATAAAATACTTCACCCTCTGGCGAGAGGCCAATATTTACAGGATTTTTTGTAGGCCACCCTGACCTTCCAGGGCAGCAATTTCTTCCGTCTCCAGCCACTGTTGACTGTCGATGCCCTGCATTTCGGCCAATGCCTGAAGGGCGTGAGCCCAACTGCAGCGGTTAGCCAGTAGTAAACCACTGACATCCAGAGTACCGCCCCGGTTGATATAGCCCAGCGCCCGTGTGGCTTGAGGCCCCAGATCCAGAGGGCGCAGTTGACCCAGAATTGCTTCCGGGCGGGTATGGCAGAGGAAAAGTCGTTTTTCCACCGCAGCAGGAAAGAGGGACTCGACCACGGCAGCAGGAGCCAGGTAATCGGCTTCACGCTGATCACGCGGCTGACGGAAGCGAGCCGGTTCCTGCAAATACACCAGAGAGGCATCCTGCCCCTTGGCTTGCAACCGCTCCCAGGCTTGCCAAGCCTGCTGCAACTGATAAGCACCGATCGCCACCAGTTGCAGGGGTGCCGTGGCTTCCCCGGCCACCAGCAGTCCACCGTCACGAGCCAGCTGCCCGGCCTGTTCGGGAGTCAGCAGTTGGGGCAGGGCGCGCTTGGGAATCACCAGATTAGCAATCTGGCCCTGGTGTTGGTAAACCTCCAAGAGGGCTTCAGCCGCAGAAGCAGCATCCGCCGGAAAGATCACACGGGCAACATCGGCCATTTCACCCAGCAGGGCCTCGGCCAAAGTAGGGTCCTGGTGTGACTGTTCATTTTTACCGTTTTCCCACAGGTGGGAGCTGGAAATCACCGGCAAGGAACGCCAACCCGGCTGCTCACCCTGCTCCAGCTGATGACGCGAAAAGATGATTTCCTGACGCAGGGCACCCAGCATTTTGACGGCAAAGGCTTCATAAGAGACCACCAGATTCAGGCCGCCCTTATTGGCCAATGCCGCGCTGACAACGGCCTCTTCGTTCAAGGCGGTGATCACCGCACCATCCAGGGCTTCATCCTGGGATATTTCCGGTGAAGCCACCCGATGCTTGAGCTTGGCCAGGGTCAGTTTCATATTATTGCTGGAGATTTCATCCGGATTACCCACCCGGACCCGCAGATGTGGGTTGGCCTTGACCAGCGCACAGAAGGCCACGTCCACGGCTTCCATGGGAGAAGCCTTCGTTTGCGAATCCAACTGCGGCGTGGCCGGTATCACAGGCCTTTCTACCTGACGGGCAGCCAGGGGGTGATCCCTTTCCAGTGGCCGCTGCTGTTTTTCATGCTGCTTGAAAACCTGTGCGGCTTTGTGAAGGACTTCAGGCTTCACCCAAAGGCGCGCAGCCCCTTCATTAAAGAGGCGTAGGGAATCGGCATCCTTAGAAGGATTGCCTGGCAACGGAGTACCATGCGCCCGATTGGTGCCTGCACCGGGAAAACCATAACCCTTGGGCGCTTCGGCAATAATATAAGGCAGGCGCGCCGGATACTGGGCCTCACCCTGGGCAATCGCTGCCGCTTCATCATCCAGCCACAGCTCACCCATAATGATGCCCCAGGCAAAAGCGGCCGGATCGCGCCCATCAATGATACTGGGCTGAAAACCATGATGACTCAAATGAGTGGCAAACCAGTCGGCTCCACCTTCCATCACCAGGGTAGAACGCTGATCGATGCGCCGCCCATTGGCAATCATGATCGGCACCACACTGCCGGAATCCTCGGCACGCCACCAAAGGGGAGCCCAGTCACTGCCTCTCTGCTCTTCAAAAGCTCCATCGGACAAGAAAGTCACCAGACGCTCATTTTTTTCACTGGCATGCACATATTGCAGCGCAGTAAAGCCCAGATAACCGCCTTCACTGACAGCCCCGGCCGTATTGACGTTCATGTGGCTACCCAGCGGCGAAGCCGGACGCCCGTCATCCGTCAGAGCATAGGAATAAAAATCCTGAACAAAACGGCTGAGCACTTCTGAATTCCATTCGGGATAGGCTTCGGCATGGCGTTTTTTCTGGTTGCCCAGCAAGAGATTGATGCTGTCGATTGCAGCGACACAATGGCCCTGCTCCATCAGCCAACTACGGGTAAAACCGGTCAACTGATTAGCCAGCATATAGCCCACATAGGCTGGCACCATATTCAGGGAGCCACCTGTGTGCCCCTGGGGGTCCTTCTTGAAATCTTCAGCAGCCAGCGGCTGACCGTCAATGTCGACCCTGCGCGCATAGGTCGCATGCACCACCAGCCAGAGACCCGCGTTAACCAACTGGTCAGCGGCCTTGAGTGCTTCCAGCAGTTCCTTGGAGGAGCCTCCCCGCTGTTCCAGCAAATCCAGCAATTCGGCAATCCGCACCTGGGTTTGCGGCTGATGAACCACCACACCCTGCCCCTCGGCCCAGGCAGCAAAATCAGGATTAGCAGCTCTTAATCTTGCGGCTTCCTGCTCGATATGAGACAGGTCTTCGGGGTGGTTCTGGAAACCCTTGGTCATAAAAACTCCTTGAAAGGCGACAACTTATACTGCGCGACCGGCGGTCTCATCTGTTAGAATGAGGAGTTTTCCCGTCGGGGCAGTTGATTTTTCTTCTAGTCTATTCGTCCTGATTCAGCTTTGCACCTGCTGGCGGAAAGACAACTGACTGAAAAACCGATTTTTATTTTTTATACTTCTTGGTAGCAAGGGCAATCTCAAGTCATGAATTCGCTGTTAGTCCGTATAGCACCGCGCTTTTTCAAACCCACGCTGGCTCATCACAAGCGTAGTATCCGCTTGATGGCCCTGGAAAGGCTGGATTTGAATGACCCTGCCCAACAACAGGAAGCCCTGGCCTGGTTGCAAAAAGAAACCGACGCCTCACTGTTGGAAAAAGCCCTGCCCCAATTTCCCGATCTGCAACCACTGATCGAGCTTTTGCATGACCAGCAACGACTGAGCGCAGAACTGGAAAAAACACTGGTTGCTTTTCTTGGCCAGCAACTGAGCCGTTGGACCCAGCTACAAGAAGAGCAACAGCAGCTTCTCAACAGCCTTCGTCATCCGCAACTGCTGCGCCAATTGATTCAGGAAGCAAAAGCGCTGGAAGTACGCCAGGCTGCCCTCCAGCAATTGGATACCGAAGAAGAGCTATGGCTGGAAATCGCCCTGAGCAACAGCCTGGCCAAGATTCGTCAGGAAGCTGCCCAAGCCATCGTTTCCGAAGCGGCCCTGGAAACCCTGGTCAAGGAAGCCACCGGTGACAAGCGGGTACAACGTCTGGCCCGCGACAAACTCAATGCCCTCAAGGCCAAGGAGCAAGAACTCCAGGATGCCTTGGAACAAAAACAGCGCCTTAGCGAACAACTGGCCCAACTACTGAAAAGCCAGGAACAACAGCTCTTTGCCGCCCGCCTGGAACACCTGCAACGCCAGTGGCAAGATTTGGCCGACTTTACTGCCGCCGACAGCCTGGAAGCAGAATTCAATCGCCTACTGAAACTGGCCCAGGAAGAGGCCCAACGTCTGGCTGCAGAAGAAGCAGAGCGCCAGCGCCAGGAACACGCCCGCCAGCAGGCCGCCGAACTCCAGGAAAAACTGCTGGAAGATCTGCAACAACTGGCAGAAGAAGCCCGCAACGCGGCACCCGACGCCATGGATACTCGAAGCAATCGGGAAGCACTCCAGGAGCGCTGGGAAACCAGCCTGCAGGCCCACCCAGCATCCAAGGCACAGAAAAAGAACTGGCAGACCGCCCTGCAGTTCCTGCAGGAGGTCGAAGCGGCTTGTGAGCGTCTGAGCGAACACCGGCCAGACCTACAGCTTCTTTTGATCGAGCCTGACTGGTCCTCTCAACAGTTGGCTGCAGCCCAGAAACTTCAGCAGAAAATTGCCTGGCCTGCATCGCTAGCGGTCAGCACGGAACTGCAACAGCTTGAGGAACGCCTGCGTCAGGCCCGCCCTCAGGCAGTCAAACCGCGTGAAGCCACCCAGCAACTGGATAGCCAGGCAATTGAAGCCGAATTGAATGAACTCCAGTCGCTGCTGGATGCCGGAAAAACCCGCCCGGCCCAGAAACTCCTGCAAAAACTGCAAGGGCAGCTGGATGCGGTTTCCGAAAAACAGCGCCAACCCTTTGCCCCCCGGCTGAAAAAACTGGCCGCTTTAACGGCAGAACTTAAAGATTGGCAAGGCTTTGTGGCCGCGCCCAAACGCGAAAGCCTGTGCGAGCAGATGGAACAACTGGCTGAAGACCAGAGCATGGAACCCCAGGCCAAGGCCGACCGTATCCAGGCCCTGCAACAGGAGTGGCGTGAACTTGGCTCGGCTGCAGCCAGCAAAGAACTCTGGCAACGCTTCAAGCAGGCTGCCGATCAAGCTTATGAACCCTGCAAAGCCTGGTTTGCCGAACAGGCGCAACAACGCCAGTACAACCAGCAGCAACGCCGCATCATCTGTGAAGAACTGGAAGAACTCAGCCGGGGAGAGCAGCTACTCCAGCTGGATGAAAAGGCACTCGATCAGCTACTGACCAAAATTCACGATGAATGGCACCGCTTCACCCCCGTCAATCGGGCGGATGGCAAGCGCCTGGCAGAACGCTTCCAGCAGGCACTGCAACCCATCAAGGATCAACTGCATCAGCTACGCCAGAAAAATGCCGATGCCAAGCGTCAACTGATTGAAGAAGCCCGACAGCTGCTGGAAGAAGACAACCTCCAGGCCGCCACCCAAAAAAGCAAACAACTGCAGCAGGACTGGCGTCAGCAAGGCCGCGCCCCCGGCAGCCTGGAACACCAACTCTGGAAAGAATTCCGCGCCGCCTGCGATCAGCTCTTCAACAAGCGTGATCAAGAGCGAACTCACCAGCAGCAGGCGCGTCAGGAGCAGTTCCAAGCGGCCCAGCAGCAACTGGAGAGCGCACAGAACCACCTGCAAGCTGGCGAACTGGAAGCAGCCAACCGGCTTTATCAGGAACTGAAACGCATCACTTCCGTACCTCGTGAGGAAAAAGCCACCTGGGAAGAAAACCTCGCCCAGTTCGCCGGGCAACTGCAAGAGCGCAAGCAACAGCAGAAAAATCAGGCCCTGCAGGAACAACTCGCCTCCCGCTGGGAAGCCCTGCCCCAGGATCAGGCAATCACTGACCCAGAATTAGCCCGCAAGCTGGCTATTAATATGGAGACCCTGGCAGGTATCCCGGTGCCTGAAGTCGATCAGGCCCTGAAGATGCAGCTACAGGTGGAAAGGCTCAATGCCGGTATCAAAGGTGAAGCCACGGCCAGTGATCGCCAGGAAGAAGCGCAGGAACTACTCAAGGATTGGGAAGAGAAAATCCAAAGCCGTCAGGGTCAGGAAGCCGAGCGCTTTATTACTGCGCTGCAAAGCCTTTTGCAATAAAAAAAGCAGGCCGGATGGCCTGCTTAAAAAAACAACGAATGATCACCGGGTGATCAGTGCATGAACTGACCACCGTTCGCGGAAATATTGGAGCCGGTGATAAAGCTCGCCTTCTCGTCGGCCAAAAAGACCACGATACGCGCAATATCTTCTGGCTCACCAAAGCGACCCACCGGAATCTGGGCCTTGATGCCCTCACGAATTTCTTCCTTGATCTTCATGATCATGTCCGTGGCGATATAGCCAGGAGAAATAGTATTAACGGTAATGCCCTTCTTGGCGGTTTCCTGAGCCAGCGCCTTGGTAAAGCCATGCATCCCGGCCTTGGCTGCCGAGTAGTTGGTCTGCCCCATCTGGCCTTTTTCAGCATTGATTGAAGAGATATTGATAATACGGCCATAACCTTCGGCCAGCATGTCGTCCAGGCAGTTTTTAGAGGTGTTATAAACACTGTCCAGATTGGTTCTCAAAACGGCATGCCACTTATCCACATCCAGTTTCTTCAGCATACCATCCGCAGTGACACCGGCATTATTGACCAGAACAGAAACCTTGCCAAAATTTTCACGGATTTCAGCCAGGCTGCGACCCACTGAATCAAAATCCGCCACATCGGCATAGCTGATGCCCAGGTCATAACCGGCTTTCTTCTGCTCTTCCTGCCAGGCCTTGGCTTTTTCTTCATTGGAATAACCGGCGACCACCTGATAGCCAGCATCGGCCAGCGCACGACAAATGCCCGTACCTATACCGCCGGTACCACCAGTAACCCAAGCTACTTGCTTATCCATAATTTTCTCCCTCTAGTGTGTTGTACTACTCAAAATTCGGCACTTAGGCCGTTACACAGACGCCCTTTCTTTTCTTTTTGGTCTAGGGCTTATCGTTATTATCCTGTGCCTTAATGACATTAACTTTAAGCCACAGGCTACAGATTAGGCCACTGATTTAAAACAATCTTTAGTAGTGTCTTGACAGGCTCTCAGGAATCGATATAATACGCGCCATCTGATGCGGGGTGGAGCAGCCTGGTAGCTCGTCGGGCTCATAACCCGAAGGTCGTCGGTTCAAATCCGGCCCCCGCTACCAAGATTCTAGAAGGCGAATCAACAACCAAGTTGATTCGCCTTTTTTCGTTTTAGTGTCTATAGACAGAAGCTTTATTGCAACCCAGAGCCAAGATTCTGAAAGTCTCAGCATTTGGCAGAAAAATTATGATGCTGAAATAACCCGCAAAGACCCGGAAGGGTTGTCAGGTTCATTTCCTCGTTAAAAATTACTTAGCACTGTCTACTCTGCCATGAGAGTAGACAGTGCAGATACTATCCCTTAAAGATATGGTCTCGATGATACGCAAGATAGTGCTCATGATCGCTCGTTATCTTTAACCTAGAGTTTTTCTTAACCCCAAGAAGATCAAGAACCTGACGCTCAATAGCGTTAGAGATCAAAATTTTTCCCTTGCCATCAAACGAAATCCAACCTTGATCAAATAGCCGATCTAGGTTTGGAACGAGCAAGAGCCCGTTATAGATATCAAGGCGCTCACGAGGATCTGAGCCTGACCATGGTTTGATATGGGATGCGACCAGCATACTTAGAACATTACAACCAGTCACAGCACAACCTCCCCAGTACTTGATCAGGCGCTTTCTAAACGCGCCCTGGCCAATCCGAGCGAAAGTTAATTGCTCTTTTTCAGTGACCTCAATATTTGGATTCTCAATAATATCGGCGAGATCTCTCTCAACTGACCTTTCTATCGGTACAGTTCCTGTCCCCTCTGTATCATAATCCCACAGCGTAATAACAGCATTACCCCAGTCGGGGGGTGCCTTTACCTCATCGATAATTCGGACACCAAGCTCGCTAGAACATTTTGAAAGCGATTTAGCCAAGTGTACGTTAGCGGAATAGTGGCGACCTGATCCTCGCCCCCCTTCACCGTATTCGTCCACCACCTCCTGGTAAACATCTGGATAACGGCGAGCAAAAAGGTTCACGAAGTGCTTTGTAGTAAAACGATATCCATCAAGGTCTGGCAGCACACCAGCAATGACATTTTGTTCGATCTGTTTCATGCGCATCCTCTCGAAAACAAACCATCAAGTAGCTACCTCAGGCAAGGTTTCAAATTCAGTTAACCGTACGAGATGCTTCTCCTTCTAACGCTTGCAGCATGCCCGCCTACGGAATGGAGCCTAAGGCACAATGTAGTAGACGTTGCCGGGCATGCACTGGTTACACGAAAATCACCACTGGTCCCGCCGCCATTGTTTTTCGGACAAAGCCTCTTCTAGATTGGGCTCTTTCCCCGTACCATCATTTAGGCTCACTATAGTGGCAATGCTCATCGTACCCACCGGTTGCGACTCGTCCGCTTTACGGCTACTCATGAGATGGTGAAGGACTGTTCTCTCAATTCCTGTGGGAAGGTCAGCTTTTACACGCCGCAATATTGGTCTAATGGTATCTAGTACTTCCTGACCATACCCAATGGCTTCTTCGCGGGACGGAATTTTACCTTTATGAACCACCTCGTTTCGAAACTTTATCTGTTTTTGCCGGAGTAGCGGCGGGCTCTCGGAAAAATATTTCAGATAAAGAAAAACAAAGGCTCCAAGTTGACGCTCTGACTGAGACGAAACCATTTTCCAAGATTCAGTGATTGCGCTTTCTTCTAATCCATCTTGAAAAAGGGCGGCCTTAATAAAGAATTCGTAGAACCGTTCGAGGCTTGAGGTAAATGAGGCAACAGCCTCTCGGTAGTAACCGTCAAGAATTGCGTAAGCTCCTAAATCAAAAAGCACCTCGAACTTCTGCTCTTGCAATACCGTTACTGTGGTATGGCCTTTTTCACAGGTGAACTCATAACGCCCGTCGTCTCTAAGCTCTACGTACTTAGGATAAGGCGGATGACTGTTGGCACCCTCACCAAAGGTGCACTTCATGCAAGTAAAAGGTAATCTCAAGTCAGAAACTCCAAATTTTCAGGCGCCCCGCCGTGTAACGCCTCACATCAGCCGACCAAAATGTGAAATGTGATGAGCGATTGTGGCAAGCTGAAAGCAGCCACAAACAAGCAGCGCATTTTGGGTAGGACTGGATGTGATTGTTATGCATGATTATTTTCTGATTGGTATTGATGACATCTGCAACTTATCACTTATACCCAGCTCTGCAAGCCTAGCCACCAATGATTCCTTATGTTGCTCTTCAATATGAGGGCCTAAGTTAACCGAATGAATCAATTTAGGAAGAAAATCTGATAGACCTCTGTAACCAATTGCATTTGCACCAAAAGCGAAAGGAGTGTACTGGGTTATGCCATTTGGATGATCATACAAATAATCAGATCCAGACCATGTTTTGTTAATTGGTATATGTGTAAACAGTCTGTACTCGCCCTCACCATGAAATGATGGATGCTTATGCGACATCAAGAAATCACTAACGGAATAATATATAAGCGACCGCAGCATGGAGCGTTCTAAGTCATCCACTGCTTCCAAATATGCATCAATAACTTGATTGCCAAGTATCTGCAAGCAATCACAGCGATCACCTTGATAACAGACTTTCACAAATCCTGTTTCATAGGCTCCCGCATTGGGTATAAAGTGCCCAAAACAATCCGAAGCCACAGCCAATAGTTTACTATTGAATCTTATTTCTACCCCCGCTGCATTATCACCGTATAATCTCCACATATTCGCATCATCGTGATAGATCGAGAAGCAGGTAGCCATAACTATTTTATTTCTAACGGATGATACGCAATCTTGTGCTTTATCATTGTTTACAGAATTACCCAGCAAGTTATTGATGTCTTGGCGTATTATGCTGGGGAATTCTTTGTACAAAGGATGCTCTATTTCCAAATTATCAGCGCCATCGTTCAGTGCATTAATGGCATACAATAGCTCACTTTTATCATTCATTTTTCTAATATCTGTGAGCCACATAATACAATTTTCAAAGATTTTTATTGCCACTTCACTAGAGCAATAGTGTGACAATCTATCTGGCTGTAGACTTTGATGATTTCTTCTGGCTGCATTAAATGAGTTTTCCATTGCCATATAAAATGGCAAGCCTTGTTGTCTGTCCCTAAATACTTTCAGGGCTTTTTTGTATGGATTAATACTCATATCTATTAGATTTGAATTACGTTACCGTTCACGCATAACATTTTTATTCATAAGCACCCCTCGTTATTTTTAACCTATCGAAGGTGGCATCTGTTCTTAATGCATTGATTTTTTGCTATTAATTTAGCACAAACCTGCTGACTATTTGCCTGTAAAACTGTGCATGCACCCCCTCCTTGTTTGCTTTGCTCACTATCTCCGTAGCTGCTTTTTCAACCCATTGAGTACCTTGGTCTTTTTGGATTTCTCTCCGATCTTTTGCGCATTTCTGGCAGACAAGGTGTGCTGGCTTAGGTTTCTGCTTTTACGCTACCGCCCGAGGGAAGGGGTCAGGGAGGGCCTCGCATCCTGCGGTGGTGGCTGGTTTTTGATGTTTATTATTCCTTTCTATCAAACCCCTCTAAGGCCAGCAAGTAAATCCCGGGCATGGTGGCTTTTGCTTGATTTCCCGCAAGGTTTCGAGATACTGTATATTTGAACAGTGTCTATGTTTTTGGAGATCAGCAGCATGCATGTCAGTTATGTGAGTGAGTCGGGTGACTTCCCGGAAATGCCCTTGCCGCTTTACCTGGAGCGGGTGGCGGCGGGCTTTCCCTCGCCTGCCCAGGATTATGTCGAGCGGGCTTTGGATTTGAATCAGCTACTGGTTAAACATCCAGCATCTACTTTTTTTGTCCGTGCCGAAGGGGATTCCATGGTTGAGGCGGGAATCTTCCCTGATGATCTGCTGGTGGTGGATCGTTCCCTGAATCCTGCTGATGGCGATACGGTGATTGCCGGTTTTAACGGTGAGCTGACGGTCAAGCAGTTGCAGTTGCGCCCTGTGCCGCGCCTTTTGCCTTGCAACCATCGTTATTCGCCCATTGATATTCCCGAAGGCAGTGACTTGGAGATTCTCGGGGTGGTGACCAATGTTATCCACCACATGAGGAAGTAGCCCATGCCGGTGTTTGCCCTGGTGGATTGCAATAATTTCTATGCTTCCTGTGAAAAGCTCTTTCGCCCTGATTTGAAAAACAAGCCGGTGGTGGTGCTTTCCAATAACGATGGCTGTGTGGTGGCGCGCTCGCCGGAAGCCAAGGCTCTGGGTATCAAGATGGCGGTGCCGGTGTTTCAGATTCGGGAGGAACTGGACCGTCATGGCGTGGTGACCTTTTCATCCAATTATGCTTTGTATGCGGATATCTCCCAGCGGGTGATGTCGATTCTGGAAGACCTGGCCCCCAGGGTGGAGGTCTATTCCATTGATGAGGCCTTTCTGGATTTAACCGGTATGCCTGCCAACCCGTCTTTGGAAGGCTTCGGTCAGTTGTTGAGGGCCACCGTCGGCCAGTGGACCGGGATTTCCGTCTGTGTGGGAATTGCCCCGACCAAGACCCTGGCCAAACTGGCCAATCACGCCGCCAAGGCCTGGCCTGCAACAGGCGGGGTGGTGGATTTGACCCGCAAGGAAAGACAGCGCAAGCTGCTGGCCCTTCTGCCGGTGGATGAAGTCTGGGGAATCGGGCGGCGTTTAAAGGCACGCCTGCAAAAGCAGGGCATACACACGGCCCTGGATCTGGCCGATGCTGATCCTCATCAAATACGTCGGCAGTTTTCCGTGGTGGTGGAGAAAACCGTCAGGGAATTGAATGGCACCGCCTGTCTGGGTCTGGAAGAAACCCCGGCGACTAAAAAAGAGATTGTCTGCTCGCGCTCCTTTGGTGAAAGAATCACGGATTTTCAGGCCATGCGCGAAGCGATTAGTGAATATGCCACCCGTGGAGCGGAAAAGCTGCGCGGTGAGCAGCGAACCGCCAAGCAGCTAACGGTATTTATCCGCACCAGCCAGTTTAATAGCCGTGAAGCCCAATACAGCAATGCCGCCACGCTGGAGCTGGTGATTCCCACGGATGATACCCGCAGCCTGATCGAAGCGGCTCATCGGGGCCTGAAAAGCATCTGGAAGGACGGCTATTGCTATGCCAAGGGCGGTATTCTGCTGACCGATTTTTATGATCCCTACACTTTTCAGCCGGAGTTGTTTGATGAAGCCAGGGATAACCCCAAAACCCGGCAACTGATGCAAACCCTGGATCAAATCAACCAGAAGGGCCTGGGGCGGGTTTTCTTTGCCGCCCAGGGCATCCAAAAAGGCTGGAGCATGAAGCGCGATTATCTGTCACCCGCCTATACTACTCGCTGGAGTGATCTACCCAGAGTAAAGTAGTTGTCTGCTTTCCAACCGCTTCTACACAAGGAGGTTTTATGTATATCAAATCCAGAGATCAACAATCCCTTGATCGTGCCTATTTTAATAAGCGGATTCACAGGCTCTACAAGAAGGGTTCAATCCATTTTTACGCCGTTCCCTCCACCCCCAGGTGGCTGCTCACTACCTTTCTGCAACTCGCTGAAATGACTTATGAAGCCTCGTTTAATGAAGATGATTTCAAATACTGGCTGGATACTGCCAAAAGCTTGTATGTGACCGTAGCATCCGACCCCGACAAGAGCTTTCCTGAATTAACCAGAGAGGCGTTGGAACAAGTAAAGGCTGATGTTCATCCAGAAGACGAGGATTACCAGTGCGTTCATATATTACATCATAAAGATGACCTTCCTGAGATAGAGGATTGTGACGACAGCTTCAAAATAGTTTGTGAGCTTTTTCAAGAAGATAGTATTCAACACAGCATGGCTTACTGCCCTACCGGAAAAAACACCGTCTATATGCTGATTACTTCTGTTTAGGAAACCGGCTAACTGGTTACTCCCTGTAGCAGCCTAGGGAGCGAAGATTGCAAGAATCCTGTTCAAGACAACTCTTCTTGCATTGAGCACCCGGACTTTGCAGGCTGGCTGAAGACGGAGGTTTCCAGGTAAAAGGCATCAAAGCCTGCGACCTCTGCAAGGCCCTTTATATTCAGCAATTCCAAATGACAATTTCCAGTGTTTAACAAACCCTCTTGCCGGAAGTCTTGCAAGGTGCGATTGATATGCACGCTGGTCAGCCCAAGAGCGTCTGCCAGAATATTCTGGGTCAGAGGTAAAGACAGATGCTTTTCAACAAGCGCATTGGTACGCCCTAGGCGATGGGCAAGCTCTACCAGAAAGTGGGCCAATTTCTCCCGAGCCGTACGACGACCGAGATTCACCAACCTTTCCAGAAGAATCGCCTGATCCCGGGCAATAATCATGAACATGAGATTGCAGAGTGTCAGTGAGCTGGCAAAGATAGAATCCAGATGCTGCCTGGGAAAGGAACAAAGAACAGCATCCGTGAGCAAGACGACGCTGGTGATGCGCGTCTGAAAGGCAAATTCCCTGAGGCCAATAATATCCCCCGGTACAAACACATCCAGCACCTGGCGGCTGCCGTCCTCCATATCGCGAAAGGAGCAGGCCCAGCCTTTATTTAAAGTAAAAAAACTATCGGACTTATCACCCTGCTGCCACAGGATGGCGTTCTTGCTCCACTCTTGGGGACCTTTCTCCAATGAAAGTAAGAGTTGCTGGTCTTTGTCATCAATGTTTGTGTAAGACTGGAAGTGTTTGATGATGCAACTATCGGCTGGCTGCTCACTCATTACTGGTCCTCATAAGATTGCGCCCTGATTTTTTTCTTGTTGGCGGGGGGGGCAAGGTCCTTACGTTTGCCATCACTTAACCTAGGTTATCTGTCCTTGAAAAACTGCGTGTTAGGGTGCTTTAAAAACACCCAACACGAGGACTTAGAATAATGCAACCGATGACGGATTACTATCCAACCCGGGAGCACTTCATTGAAGAGCGCTTCCCCAGGAAAGAGCCGGTCATTCATTTGGATTCACAAGAGCGTGCCAATGGCCCTCTCAGTGAAGAGGAATTACAGGATTACGAACGCAACGGATTTCTCTCTTTTGAGGGCTACTTTTCTTCCGAGGCAGTCGCGCCTTTCTTTGATGAGCTGGATGACATCGAAAGGGACTCGGCCATGTGTGCCCGAGACCAGGTGATCATGGACCCGAACCAGAAAAAGGTTCGCTCTGTTTTCGATATGCATAAGCTATCCAGCGCCTTTGATCGCATGACTCGCCACCCCCACCTGCTGGCCATGGTTCAGCAACTCCTGGGTAGTGATGTCTATATCCACCAGTCTCGTATCAATGATAAGTCGGGTTTCTGTGGCAAGGGTTTCGAATGGCACTCGGATTTCGAGACCTGGCACAGCGAGGATGGCATGCCTGCCATGAGAGCGGTGAGTGCCTCTATTATGCTCACCGACAACAATGCCTTTAACGGCCCCTTGATGTTGATTCCCGGATCACATCAGGCCTTTATTCCCTGTCCGGGCGAGACACCTGACAATAACTGGACTCAATCCCTGCGCAAGCAGATGGTGGGTGTCCCCTCCCGTGAGGACATTGCTGATCTGGCCAATAGCGGCGGTATTAAGCAGCCAACGGGGCCTGCAGGATCGCTCCTCTTGTTTGAGTGCAACACCCTGCACGCATCCAATGCCAATATGTCGCCTTGGCCCAGATCCAATCTTTTCTTTGTCTACAACAGTGTCGAGAACCGCATGAATAAGCCTTTTTCCGGAAAGGCACCCCGGCCAAGCTTTCTGGCAACCCGGGATAATCCGCCCCCTCTGAAGGCCCACTGCGGCGAAGAACAAGGGGAAACTTTGTTGATTTCTTAAAAAGGAGGTCAGGTTTCACGCAAACCCATCGTTTTGCGAATTCAGTAATCACGATTCATTTCACTATGTTTTTGTAAGGAGATCAGTATGAACTCCATGACAGCAAACAAAAATCTTCTAAGAGCCATGACGCTGGCCGGTGTAACCTCAGCATTGACGCTATCACTGCCCGCCAGTGCACAGATTAAAGACAAGCCGGATGGCAGTTGGGTATCGCTAAGCGGCCAGGTCGCTTCCCACACGCCCAGCGCCTTCACCCTGGATTTTGGAGAGGGCGTCGTCCAAGTCGAAACTGACGACTGGGACTCGATCGGCGATGTCTGGTCTCTTAGCGAGGGTGATCAGGTCACGGTTTACGGTCGTGTTGATGACGGCCTTTACCAAAACAAGAAGATAGAAGCGGGCGGCGTCTACATCGAAGATCGGGATACGCTGGTCACGGCACCTTCTGCAGCGGATGAAGAAGATGCCTTGCCCCCTGTTCACAGCTATCTAGCCGTGCCTGCGGATTATGATGTTCAGGTTGCTGGCACTGTTACCTCGGTAACGGGACGCGAATTCACGATCGATACCGGCGCAAGGATGATCTCGGTCGACACCCTGCAGATGGGCTACAACCCACTGGATGACAAGGGGGTCGTCAGAGTTGAAGAAGGTGATTTTGTCAGCGTTTCAGGGGACCTTGACCTGAACGTGTTCGATGAGAACGAAATTTCCGCTGAAGCCATTATTTCCTTTGATTAAAACCTGATCGGGTGGCAACTGGGCAACACGATTGATCAAGCGTCAAACGCGCCCAGTGCCGCCGAACCCCTTGCTCCAACTCAAATCCCAACCGGCTTGCTACTCCTCGCTCTTTTATTCATCAAGATGGGAAGTCCTGTTGACCCGTTGAAATATCAAATGACGAGTCCACCTAGTCATTAGCAAACCAAAAATCTGCTTAGGAAACCTCTGATTAACTATTGCGCTGCGACCCACATGGATGTGGGAAGTGCAGCGATTCATCAGGAGTGAATCCTGCCTTATGCTGTGTTGATCAGAGGCTCCTTGGAAGCCAAAATATATGGAGTGTTTCATGAGCGAACCGATCAACGAACTGGAAGTTCAGACGCGCGACCTGCTGACTAGCGAGATCAAGAACCATCGCTCCTGGTTTACAGGCTTGGGCATTGTCTTCTTACTACTGGGTGTGGCGGCAGTGACCTTTCCCTGGGTGGCCACCCTCTCTGTGGATATAATCCTCGGCACCCTGTTAATGATCGCTGGCTTGGCTCAAATCTTCCATTCTTTTTCCATACCCCGCTGGCGAGGCACCCTGCTCAGCCTGGGCTTGTCGGGTTTAGGCCTACTCACGGGTATCCTGATGCTGCTGTTTCCTCTGGCAGGGGTTGTCACCCTGACCCTGCTGGTCACGGTTTTTTTCCTTCTATCGGGAACGGCAAAAACCTTTTTTGCATTTCGGATCAGGCCCGCCGTTGGTTGGGGCTGGACTCTGGTGAGCGGCTTGAGTTCACTGGGCCTGGCACTACTCATCCTGTTTCAATTTAATGAGGTGCTTCCCTGGGTGCTCGGCTTACTCCTGGGGATTGATCTTATTATTAGCTCCGTGTGGATGCTGGCTCTGGCCAGCAGTGCCAAGAAGGGGTGAGCCTATGTCCGATTCCTCAGCCAAAAAAGAAACACGCCCCAGGCAGCAGGGCCCAGACACCGAACAGCCGCCTTCTTTTGATCATGAGGCGATATCCCAGCCGCGCTATCGCCGCAGCCAGGCTGAAACCTGCGTTACCGATGTCTCCCGCAACGCTGCGGAAAAAGGCGAGCAGCCCTATACGGTCTGGTCTTCAGAACGTGCTTTTATTCTTTCGACTGCTGCAGCCGGGGTCGGCCTGGGTAATCTTTGGCGTTTCCCCACCCTGGTTGGAGAAAATGGCGGGGGCAGCTTTTTACTCTGTTATGTGATTGCCGTTGTTTTTGTCTCCGTCCCCTTTGCAGCCATAGAGATAGCGGCAGGACGCCGGGCACATGGTTCCACCCTGGCCAGTTTTGGTGGCCTGGGTCGGGGAATGGCACTGATCGGGCTGGCCATCGTGCTGCTGACGCTGATGATTGATAGCTATTATTTTGTGGTCAGCGGCTGGACACTGGGCTATGCCGTGGAAGCGACTCTGGGTGCTGTGCCTGCTTTTGAAACCTTCACCAGTGGTTACGCTTCCATTATCTACTTTCTAATTACCTGCGCCCTGGTCACTCTGGTGCTTTTTTTCGGGATCAGCGGGATAGAGCAGTTTGCACGCGTCATGATGCCTGCTTTGGTTCTAGTCCTGTTGGGGCTTGCTATTTTTGCGCTCAACACGGGGGATGCCCTTCAAGCAGCAGAATTTCTGTTCAACCCCGATTTATCCCAACTTAACGATGATACGGTCTGGCGAGCAGCCTTTGGGCAGGCCTTCTATTCCTTGACCATCGGCCAGGGTTATCTCATCACCTACGGCAGCTATCTTCCTCGCCGGGTTAACGTGGCCCGCTCGGTATTATCCATTGCCACGATTAATTCGATGGTAGCTATACTGGCTGGCCTGGCCATTTTCCCTCTGCTTTTTGCTGCAAATCTGGACCCCACCGGCGGTAGTGACCTGGCCTTCACCGCGCTTCCGGAAGCCTTTGCCAACCAGGGTTGGGGCCGGGTTTTAGCACCCATCTTTTTCTGGTTATTTTTCCTGGCTGCTTTTTCTTCCTGTATCGGCGGCGCCAAGGTCGTTACTGCCGCTATTCGCGAACAGATCTCGCGTTCAGGTTCCAGACTGGCTGTACTCCTGGGACTGGGAGCCATTGCTCTTCTGGGCCTGCCTTCCGCCTTCTCTTACAGTGCTTTGAACTGGCAAATCAACGGCCTGCCGGTGCTTGATTTTGTTGACCGTACCCTGGGCACCAATGCTGTGCTGGGTTTGGCTTTGCTGTCGATCTCGGCTCTAGCCTGGTCCTTGCCCGTGGAACTCTGGCAACGCCAGCTGGGTCTGAGAACCCCTTGGCTCGCCGATTTGATCGTATGGCTTTCAAGATGCCTGCCCTTGGCATTACTGCTGGTTGGGGCCCTGCAGTGGGTTTGATGAACCCGCAGTTTCGCAGCAAAAGAAGCTGTTCAGGTTGAAAAATACTGCGATTACCGAGGATCACTGCCCCCTTCAAAGAGTGGCTTTATTTTTCCTGCAAACTCCAGCCTCCATCCCAGTCAGGGGCCGGGGGCTGGTCTTCCAAAAGGTCCAGCCTTTCCAGGTAAAGCGCATAGAGGCGTATCTGGGGCTGCTCCTTAGCAAGCCGCGCAAAGGCCTTGCGTGCTTCTTGCAAACGAGCACTGCGGAAATAAATCAGGGCCTGATCCAGCGCTTCTATTTCGGCCTCCTGTTGGGAGGTCGCTTCCGATCTCAGGCAGAGCGGCTGATAAACCCGAACCAGATCTCTCTTGCCCTTGACCCTGACCAAATCCAATTCACGCCATAAAAAGTGTTCTGCAGCCAATTCCTGTGTTCGTTGGCCCACCACCAGGGGCACTTGATAGTATTTGGTGGCCCCTTCCAGCCGTGAGCCTAGATTAACGGCATCCCCCAGCACGGTATAGGAACGGCGGTATTCCGATCCCATATCACCAACATTCATCAAGCCGCTGTTGATGCCGATACCGACTTCAATCTGCGGCCAGCCTTCCGCGATAAAAGTCTGATTGAGTTCACGGGTGGTATCCAGAATCTGCAAACCTGCTTTAATGGCGTTGACAGCATGCTCAGCGTCTTTAAGCGGAGCGCCCCAGAAGGCCATGACCAGATCACCGATGTACTTATCAATGGTGCCCCGGTGCTGAAAAATATCCCGCGTAATAGGGGTAAAATAGCGATTGAGCAGGTGTTTTAGCTGGTTGGCTTCCAGGTTTTCAGAAAGCGCCGTAAACCCACGGATATCCGAAAAAAGTACGGTTAGCTCGCGTGATCGCCCTTCAAAGCTGAAAGCATCCGGGTGCTGGCTCATTTCCTCGACCAGCGAAGGCGGAACATATTGGCCAAACATATTGACCAAACGCCGCCGGTTCACTGTTTCCACGAAAAAGCCCCAGGTAAAATTGAAAACGGCCAGCAGCAAAATCATCAACAGGGGGATTGCCAGTGCCAGGACGATTCCTTCAACGGCCCAGAGCCAGCTAACTAGAAGTGTCACGGCTAGCGCACTCAACAAGGCCGACACCACCTGCCCCCAGGGGGATAACCAGGGTAGCAGTAATGCCAGCAGCAACCCGGTTGAACCGGCTAGCAACCAGTTAGCGCCGACAGCCCAGGAAGGCTCGGTCAGAAACTGTTCATCCAGCATGGCTGCAATCAGATTGGCGTGCACCTCCACACCGGGATATACCGAATCCACGGGCGTTGCCCGTAAATCAAACAGACCGGGGGCGGTTGTTCCCACCAGGACCAGCGCACCGGAGAGCGGTGAATCTTCAACTTTACCGGCTAGCAGCTTCCAGGCCGGGACATAGGGAAAACTACCCGCCCCACCACGAAAAGGGATAAGCAACTGACCCGAGCCATCTGTGGGCAAACGCAGACTGCCGCCCAGTTCCAGCGAATCCAACTGCTCTTCACCACCCACGCGCTCGGTGTGCAGTTGTAGTCGCTCAATCAACAGGTATTGGCGCACCATTTCCAACGACAAAGAGGGATAGAGCTGGTCCTCATAACGGGTTACCAGCGGGGCTCGACGCACGACCCCATCACTATCGGTCGCCAGACTAAAAAAACCGCTGCCGATGGCTGCCTCGGCCAATTGGGGTAAAGGTGCGGTATATCCGGCCATGGAAGGCAAAGCCAAATTTTCTATCCGGCCAGGATTTTGTAAATTCAGGGCAGAGGGTAGGGTACCGCTGTGACTGGGGTTCTGGTGACTGAAGATATAGCCGAGAACCACCTCATGATCCGCCAGGGTTTGCGCCAGCAGCCGATCACCGTCATAACGGGGAGCCAGAGCCTGCAATTGTGATCTGAAATCCTGGCTTAACGCAGGTGCTGTTGAATCCAGCTGCTGCTGAATGGCTTCAACCGGGTTGCGTTCAGCTTCGGCAAAGAGCACATCAAACCCGATGATGACTGCGCCTGCTGCATCCATGGCCTTGATCAGTTCTGCGATCTTGCTTCGCGACCAGGGCCAGTGACCCTCTCGCTTCAGCGATTCTTCATCAATATCAACAATAACGATCGGCGTTGTGGCTGTTCCCGGAGAAGCTGGCAGATGCAGCTGCATGCGAAAGTCATAAGTCAGAAGTTCCAGGCGTTCATAGAGACGATCCAGCAGTGGCAGCCAACCGGATTGTGCCAGCATTAAAAATGCACCCAGCAGGAGCCCCAGCAGACTGGCCAGGCGACGGGAAGTAACCGGGTTCAGCATCGGCAAGCTGGGTGTTATTTATTGCGTCCGGGTGGTTCCCGGCCTTCCAGTCCTGGCGGGGTGTCGTTTTCACGGCCAGGTGGGTCCATAGCGCGTCCGGGTGCAGGGTTACCCAAGTCAGGCGCAACATCCGGATTGACTCCCGCAGCAGGCCGATGGCTGCGTCCCGGAGACGACTGCTTCTCCAATCCGGGTGGACGGCCGCTTTCCTGGAAGGCTCGGTTAAAGCTGGCGGGTAAATCTCGCGCATCAATGCTCTGGGGAGCTTGCCCCAGGGCTGCAATCCGGGCTGAATTATGGGTTTCTCCAACACCGAACTCGGCTACCCCGTATTCATTTTCCAGATACAGCTGGCCGGTCAACCCGCGTACATACAGGTTTTGCCCCGCTTGGGTGAAGGCGTAAAACGAAGTCCCCCTCACTCCGATGGTTCCGGCACGGCTTTCAATACGATAACGCTCACCACCGACTGCACCGGTGATGGTTCTCAGTCCTCCTTCGACCAAACGCTTGATATTACTTTCCTCGGCCGCTGTCTCCTCATCTTCACCGGCGTAGTGAAAAGCTTCGATCACTAGTTCACTACCTGCGGATAAGGAGAAAATCTCGCCATCGTTCATGCGTAGCTGCATGCGGGCTTCTTCTGTCGTTCTCAGGGTGTCTCCGAGGTAAACAGGAGAACGCCGCTGCAGATCTCTGGGTGTTTGATCCGGTTGTTGAGCAGTTGCCCCGGCGCTGGCTGCCAGAACCCGGCCAACCTGTGTGGGTTCAGCCACAGCCAGTTGGGCACCTGCCAAAAGGCTGACCACTAGCAACCACAGGCCGGTTCGCTTGATGCTTTGTAATAATCGGTTAGACATGACTTAAAATCCTCTCTGAATGCCTACCCATAGCTGTGTTCGCCGGTAAGCGTAAAAATCGATATTGGAAGCATTGTTGAGCTGCTCAAGTTTTACTTCCAACTCCCAGGCATTCCAGGGCTTGTAGTGGCCGGCCAGACTCAGACGTTGCAGTTCATCCTGGCGGGTGCGTGCAAATGCCCAATGCTCTTCCTGGTAATTCGAGCGGGTCGTGGCCAAGGCCAGGCTTCCTCCCAAGTCTTCCGCTACCCGGTAGCTGATCCGGCTGCTGAATTCCAGATAGTCACGCCCCAGATACTCGTAACCGCCGGTTTCTGCTTGAGTACGACCCCACAGGGGACCCAGGCGCAACTGCCAGCGGGTAGCCAATTGAAACTCCATCTTCATCCCCACCAGGCGACCGCGAAGATCGCGTTCACCCGTGCCACCGTAATCCACCCGATTCATTCGTCCCATGACCAGCAAGCTGGTCGTCTCTTCTACCGGTTTGCGGTAATTAACGCCCAAGGCAAGACGGGTCAGGTCGTTGCCATCATTCCGACTGCTTCTTTGAAAACTGGCGGGAAAAACCAGACGGCCTCCACCGGTAAAAAAAACGGGGGCCAGGGTTAATTCCAGGCCGGTTTCGTTGAAGCTGCTTTTTTGCCGGTGAAGTTTGCGGTTCACTTCGGCGGCTAAAAAAAAGCCACGCTCCCCGGTTGTTACCTGATAATGCTTAACCCCTGCATAAAGGTTGGAGAAATAATCACTTTCCGGGTCCGGCAAGACTTCATTGCTTGCTTGCGGGCTTTGTTGCAAGGCTTCATTATCACTGGTCAAGGCACCGACATTGGAGTCATAACCCAGGTTCCAGCCCAGATAACGATTTGTTGTGCTGCTTCTGACCAGCGTTGCCTCTTCCTGTTCACGCAGGTCGAGCTCGACCAGGTAGCGACGAATACTCTCGAGCATTCGGGGTGACGGGGGCGGGTCCGCCTCAAGAAGCTGCCGGAAGTGCTCACGGGCCAAAGACCAGTTTTGCAATTCCAGGTGTGTCTGGGCCAATTCCATTCTCGGTGCGCTAGCCTGGGGATTGACGATTAGAATCCGCTCAAAGGCAAAAAGAGCCTGATAGAGTTGACCGGATTTCAGGGCGGCCCGGCCGAATGCCTGATCAAATTCGGGATCGCCTGCTTTCGAATCCAGATACCGGCTGCCCAGCAAAAAGGCTTCCTGATACTCTTGTTCAGCATTCAAGCGTTGCATTTCACTCACCACCCCAGCAGCCTGCAAGCTCAGGGGAGCAATACCCAGTAAGAAGACCAAAATGACCAACCCTTTCACGAATAAAGAATGCATAGGCTCCTTGTTGGTTTGGCTTTCATCCATTTAAAGGCTAGGCAGCAGCATGATGCAAAGCAATTTATTAGCAATAAAGTTACAAATTTTATAGCCATTAACATTTAGCAACTCGGTCCAGCGACCAGGGAGCTCTTTTTTATCCCGGTTGAAGAGCCATTTTTATTGCGCCATTTGCAAGCCTTCGCTTCATAAATGCACCTTTATGATGCATTTTGCTTCACCGGACCTGACCCTCTTCAGCCTATCCCGAGCCTGCCATGAACTTCTTCAGGCCTGCAGGCATCGTTTCTCCAGGAGGTTTTTGCTCTTTCTGGTACGGGGCTTGCAATATTCACAGGGCATCACGAGTATTTCTGGTTAGGATGCTGAACAATTTAATGCAATAGAGCGCTAGGGTTCCGGGTCTGTGATCAGGCTGGCTGGTCCGAGAGCACTCAACCTTCTTGCGGAAGGTCACACGGCGGGACAAAAGCCCGGGAGGTTACTGGCACTGGCCAGGAATACTCCTCTAACTGTGACCAACCCGAAGGGGGTTAAAGCATGAAAAAGCTCTTATCTTCTCTATCCGTCCTGGCACTCAGTGCCTCTGTCCTTTCCTCTCCTGTTCATGCACGAACCGATTTCAGCATCTGCTGGTCCATTTATGCCGGTTGGATGCCCTGGGGTTATGCCCAGGAACAAGGCATCGTGCAAAAGTGGGCCGACAAATACGACATCAATATCGATGTTGTCCAGATCAACGATTACATCGAATCCATCAACCAGTATTCCCTGGGCCAGTTTGACGGCTGCACCATGACCAACATGGATGCCCTGACCATTCCTGCTGCCGGTGGTGTGGATTCCACCGCCATGATCGTCGGGGATTTCTCCAACGGTAATGATGGCGTCCTGCTGAAGGGTGAAGACGAACTGGAAGCCATTCGCGGCCAGGAGGTCAATCTGGTCGAACTGAGTGTTTCCCACTACCTGCTGGCTCGTGGCCTGGAAAGCGTAGGCATGAGCGAAAGGGATATCACCGTGGTGAACACCTCGGATGCCGATCTGGTCGCCGCAGCCTCCACACCTTCCGTGACCGCAGTCACCACCTGGAATCCGCTGCTGAACGAGATCCTGTCCATGCCGGAGACCAACCTGGTATTTGATTCCTCGCAGATCCCTGGTGAGATTATCGACCTGCTGGTGGTGAATACCGAAACCCTGGAAGCCTACCCCGAACTGGGGAAAGCCCTGGCCGGTGCCTGGTATGAAACCATGAGCCTGATGAGTTCCGGTGGCGAAGCCGAAGCCGCAGCACGTACCTGGATGGCTGAAGCCTCGGGCACCGACCTGGAAGGCTATGAACTGCAACTGGGTAGCACCGAGATGTTCTATCAGGCCGGTGAAGCGGTCGATTTCACCCTGAGTGAACAACTGCCCGAAACCATGCGTAAGGTCGCCGGTTTCTCCTTCCAGCATGGTCTTCTCGGCGAAGGTGCACCCGATGCCGGTTTTATCGGTATCGAAACTCCCGCCGGTCTCGTGGGTAGCAGCAACAATGTTCAACTGCGCTTCAACCCCGAGTTCATGCAACTGGCTGCTGACGGCGAACTCTAATGAAACGCCTGCTCAATCAACAGCCTTCCACGGCCGGTCGTATGCTCCTGAGCAGTTTGCCCTTTTTGGTCCTGCTGCTGATCTATCTGGTGGCATCCGACCTGCGCCTGGAAGCCAATCCCAGTGATAAGCTCTTGCCGTCTTTCACTCAGATGGGGGAAGCCATCCAGCGCATGGCTTTCGAGCCCAATCGCCGAACCGGAGAATATCTCTTTTGGGTCGACACCTTCAGCAGCCTGCAACGTCTGCTGCTGGGTGTGCTGATTGCTGCTTCCTTCGGCTTGTTGATTGGGCTTTTGACCGGCGCCCTGCCTCTGGTGGGCGCCAGTTTTTCTCCGGTCCTGACGGTGATTTCCCTGATTCCGCCCCTGGCTTTACTGCCGGTGCTCTTTATTGTCTTCGGGCTGGGTGAGGTGGCCAAGGTCGCGCTGATTGCCATCGGCATCACGCCCTTTATCGCCCGGGATATGCAAAAGCGAACCCTGGAAATCCCCCGGGAACAGCTGATCAAGGCCCAGACCCTGGGTGGCAATACCAGCCAGGTTCTGATTCGGGTACTGCTGCCGCAGCTAACCCCTCGCCTGCTGGATGCGGTGCGCCTGTCGCTGGGTACCGGTTGGCTTTTCCTGATTGCTGCCGAAGCCATCGCCTCCACTGAAGGCCTGGGCTATCGCATCTTTCTGGTCCGTCGCTATATGTCCATGGATGTCATCCTGCCCTATGTGGCCTGGATTACCTTTCTGGCATTCCTGCTCGACTGGCTGCTGGTCAGCGTCAATCGCAAACTCTTCCCCTGGCATGGTCACGGAGGTGGCGCATGATTGAAGTACGCAACCTCTGGAAAAACTATGGAGACAAGGTGGTTCTGGAAGGCATTAACGCCCGGGTTGAGGAGGGTGAATTCATTACCCTGGTGGGTGCTTCCGGGTGTGGCAAGAGCACCTTTCTCAAAATGCTGCTGGGTACGGAAACACCCAGTCGCGGGCAACTGCTAATGGATGGCCAGGCCATCAAGGCCGAGCCGGATCGTGACCGGGGCATCGTTTTTCAGCAGTATTCCGTCTTTCCCCACATGACGGTGCTGGACAATGTCATTGCCGCTGAAGGCTTCAAGCAACCCGGCTTTACCGGCCTGCTCTGGGGCAAAAAACGCCGAGAGGCAAGGAAAAAAGCCCAGGTTCTTCTGGAAAAGGTCGGTCTGAGTGCTTCGGCGCAACTCTACCCCCACCAGCTATCCGGGGGCATGCGCCAGCGTCTGGCCATCGCCCAGGCCTTGTTGGGCAAGCCACGCATCCTTCTGCTCGATGAACCCTTCGGTGCCCTGGACCCGGGCATTCGCAAGGATATGCACGAGCTGGTTCTGGATCTCTGGCGTACCGAAAAGCTGACCGTTTTCATGGTCACCCATGATCTGGAAGAAGGCTTTTATCTGGGCACCCGCCTCTGGGTTTTTGACAAGCTGCGTCAGGACCCCCAGGCACCCGATGCCTATGGTGCGGGCATTACCTACGATCTGCCGGTGGGTCAGCCGGATCCCAAAGAACTGGAAACCATTGAAGAAAATCTCAAGGGGTCTACCCATGATTAAATCGATCGAATACACCACGGAAATCAGCCCGGGTGGCCACTGGTCCCTGCGTATGGCCAGAGGCACCTGTTTGCGCCTGACCGATCTTCACGGCAGTGCCAACCTGGGCATGCTCTTTTACAACCCCGAGAATCTGTTGGAAAGATACAACGCCCCGGACACTCTGAAATGCCAGCATACCTTTCGACTCACTCGCGGGCATTGCCTCTATTCCGATATGGGGCGCATTTTTGCCTCCATCACGGAAGACTCCACTCCCGGCCACGACAGTGTTTGCGGCAATACCTCTGCGGCCCTGACCGAAGAACGCTGGGGCCAGCGGGATTACCAGAAGGATCGCAATGCCTGGCTGCAGAATGGTCAGGATGCCTTTTTGGTGGAGCTGGAAAAATACGGCCTGGGCCTGAAGGATCTGGCCTCCAACCTCAATTTCTTCAGCCTGGTGCGCACCGATGAAGCCGGCAAAATGCAGCTGGACACCAGCGCCAGCCAGGCCGGAGACCAGGTCACTCTACGTTTCGAGATGGATACCCTGGTGCTGCTGCATACCTGCCCCCACCCGCTGGACACCAGTGACAGCTACCCGGCCAGCCCGGTCAAACTGGAACTGGGATTGGCCGAGCCGGTCCAGAAAGACGACTACAACCGCAACTTCCGCCCTGAAAATCAGCGCGGTTTCCAGAACAACGCCCTTTATTATCTCGGACGCTGAGGAGATCACCATGCTAACCACGAGTGAGCGCACCCCGGAAACGGCTGTCTTCAGAAAAACCATCGATTCCGGCGATTACTACCTGGGTCGTATCAAGCAGGGACAAACCCTGAGGATTCTGGATCTGGAAGGCAACCAGGCTGCAGATACCCTCTTCTACAATGCCGAAGATCCCCAGGAACGCTACAGTGCCCAGGATACAGTTCAGGCCCAGCAGGCCGTCTACTTGACGACCGGCAGCCGCCTGCTTTCCAACCGACAAAGACCCCTGCTGGAAATCGTTGCCGACACCTGTGGCCGCCATGACACCCTGGGCGGAGCCTGCGCCACGGAAAGCAACACCGTACGCTACGACCTGGAAAAACGCTGCATGCACGCCTGTCGAGACAGCTGGATGCTGGCCATTGCCGAGCAGCCGGAACTGGGACTGACCAAGGCGGACATCGGCCATAACATCAATTTTTTCATGAATGTGCCCGTCACCCCGGAAGGAGGACTGACTTTCGAGGATGGCATTTCCGGAGCCGGTAAATACGTGGAAATGACCGCCTGCATGGATGTCCTGGTGCTGCTGTCCAACTGCCCCCAGTTGAACAACCCCTGCAATGGCTATAACCCCACACCGGTTGAACTCCTGGTCTGGGATCATTGATTCACGACTTCAGTGGACGACCACTGTCGTAACTTCTGGCCGGGACGACCCGCGCAGAGGATTTTCTTATGTTCTCCAAAGTCTTGATTGCCAACCGCGGCGCTATTGCGGTCAGGCTACTGCGTAGTTTTAAAAAACTGGGTATCCAGGCAGTTGCTGTCTATCACGAGCAGGACAGGGACAGCCTGCATGTACAACTGGCGGATGAAGCCTGGTCACTGGGTGACGCCAGTGCTGCAGACACCTATCTTAATGCTGACAAGCTGCTGCAAATCGCCCAGCAAGCAGGCGCAGAAGCCATCCACCCGGGCTATGGTTTTCTAAGTGAAAACGCTGATTTTGTAGCGGCCTGTGAAGCAGCCGGTATCGTCTTTATCGGGCCCACGCCCCAGCAGATTCTTGATTTTGGTCTCAAGCACCAAGCTCGGGCCCTGGCCGAAAAGGCCCAGGTCCCCCTCCTGCCCGGTTCGGGACTTTTAGCTGACCCGGCTGCAGCCCTGCAGGAAGCCGAACGGATTGGCTACCCGGTAATGCTGAAATCCACAGCCGGTGGCGGCGGTATCGGGATGGAAGTCTGCCGCAGCGCCGGGGAGCTGGAAAAGGCATTTGACCGGGTTCGTCGTCTGAGCAGCAATAACTTCTCTGATGGCAGCCTTTTTCTGGAAAAATTTGTAGAGGCTGCCCGCCATATTGAGGTTCAGGTATTTGGCGATGGTCAGGGCCAGGCCCTGGCGCTGGGTGAAAGAGACTGTTCCAGCCAGCGGCGCAACCAGAAGGTCGTCGAGGAATGTCCTGCACCCGGCCTCACAACTGCTGAGCGCCAGCAGCTACATGAAACCGCAGAGCGACTGTTGGCGGCCGTAAACTACCGCAACGCCGGGACCGTGGAATTTATCTACGATGCCCAGAGCGGTGATTTTTATTTTCTGGAAGTAAACACTCGCCTGCAGGTGGAGCATGGCGTCACCGAAGAAGTCTATGGCGTAGATCTGGTGGAATGGATGCTGCGCCTGGCTGCCGGTGAAGATCTGCAACTGGATCAACGTCGTCAGGCCTTGAACCCCCAGGGCCATGCCCTTCAGGTTCGCCTTTATGCCGAAGATCCCTGGCGTAACTTTCAGCCCTGCCCCGGTTTTTTGAGTGACGTTCATTTTCCACACCAGCCAGGTTTAAGGGTCGACACCTGGATCGAAGCTGGTCTGGAAATCCCCTCACTTTTTGATCCCATGTTGGCCAAGGTGATCCAGAAGGGAGAGAATCGTGACCAGGCTCTGGCCTTGCTACTTCAGGCCTTGCAAGCCACACGTCTTTACGGCACGGAAACCAATCTGGACTACCTGCAGGCCCTGCTGCAAGACCCCTGCCTGCAAGCCGGTCAGGTCACCACCGCTTATCTGAACGAGTTTACTTACCAGCCCCAACGTCTGGATGTGCTTCAGGCCGGAACCCTGACCACTCTGCAGGATTATCCCGGCCGCCAGGGTTATTGGGATGTGGGTGTTCCCCCTTCCGGGCCTTTTGACCACTACTCTTTCCGCCTGGGCAACCGGCTTCTGGGCAACCCGGAAACAGCCACCGGGCTGGAAATCACCCTCCAGGGCCCAACCCTGGCTGTTTCCACCGCCTTAGCCGTCGCGGTGACCGGGGCCCAGGTCGAGGTTCTGGTGAATGATCAGCCTCGCTCCTGCTGGGAAATCATCCAATTGCAGGCCGGGGATCGACTCAGCATTGGCCGCATCGAAACCGGCAGTCGCAGCTACCTGTGTGTCGCTGGCGGCCTGGATTGCCCCGAGTACCTGGGCTCCAGCAGCACCTTTACGCTGGGCCAATTTGGTGGCCACAATGGCCGCGCCCTGCGTACCGGCGATGTCTTGCGGTTGAAAAACCCAGGCGCAGAACCACCGGAAAAAAAGGTGCCCGAAGCACTGCGACCCCAGGTGGGTCACGAATGGCGCATCCGGGTAATTTCCGGCCCTCATGGTGCCCCGGATTATTTCACCGACGAGGACATCCAGACCTTTTTTGCCAGCGACTGGGAGGTTCACTACAACTCCAGCCGCACCGGCATTCGTCTGCTCGGCCCCAAACCCCAATGGGCCCGCCCCGATGGCGGTGAGGCAGGCATGCATCCTTCCAACATCCACGATAATGCCTATGCCTATGGCAGTATCGATTTTACCGGCGATATGCCGGTCATTCTGGGACCGGATGGCCCCTCGCTGGGCGGTTTTGTCTGCCCCGCCACGGTGATCACGGCGGATCTGTGGAAGCTGGGTCAGTTGCGGGCCGGAGATCGTCTGCGTTTCCAACCGGTGAGCCTAGAAACCGCTGAACAACTGGAAAAAGCGCAAAAGACAGCCATCACCCAGTTGCAACCTCAAGAAGTCAACTGGTCAGAGACCCAGGATCTTTCGCCCCTGCTGGCCGAATTCCCGGCCGAGGAATTCCGTGATCGCATCCTGGTGCGCGCAGCGGGTGATCACTTCCTGCTGGTGGAATATGGTGAGCAGGAGCTGGATTTGCGGCTGCGCTTTCGTGCCCATGCACTGATGCAAGCACTGCAGCAAGCGGCCTTGCCGGGTATTCGCGAGCTGACCCCCGGCGTGCGCTCCCTGCAGATCCATTTTGATCCTCTGGTGCTGCCACGTGAGCAACTGCTTGAACAACTGCGTCTAACGGAAAAACGCCTGGCCAGCGAACTGGAACATCTGGCCGTGCCTTCACGCACTGTCTGGCTGCCTCTTTCCTGGGATGATGAAGCCTGTCGGCTGGCCATCGAAAAATACAGTCAACTGGTGCGCAAGAATGCGCCCTGGTGCCCGAGCAATCTGGAGTTCATTCGCCGCATTAACGGCCTGGAAAGCCTGGACGAGGTCAAACGCATCCTTTTCGAGGCCTCCTACCTGGTCATGGGCCTGGGCGATGTTTACCTGGGCGCGCCGCTTTCCACACCGCTGGACCCCAGACATCGTCTGGTCACTACCAAATACAACCCGGCACGCACCTGGACGGCGGAAAACTCCGTAGGCATCGGTGGTTCCTACCTCTGTGTCTACGGCATGGAAGGACCCGGCGGCTATCAATTTGTTGGTCGTACCCTGCAGATGTGGAACCGCTATCGCCAGACACGCGAATTCAGCCAGCCCTGGCTGCTGCGCTTTTTCGACCAGCTGCGCTTTTATGAAGTCAGCCATGATGAACTGCAACAGATCCGCAAGGATTTTCCCCAGGGGCGCTACCCACTGAAGATCGAAGAGGGTTCTTTCAGCCTGGCAGATTACCAGGCCTTCCTGGAACAAGAAGCAACGGGCATCCAGGCCTTTACCCAAAAAAGGCAGCAGGCCTTTGATGAAGAACTGGCCCGCTGGCATGCCGATGGCCAGTTCAACTTTGCCGAAGAAGAAGCCGAACCACCCACGCAGGAGGAAGACTGGCCGGAAGGCAGCCTGCTGGCCGATAGTCCTGTTGCTGGCAGTGTCTGGGAACTCTTGAAGCAACCCGGTGACGAGGTTCGGGCCGGGGAAACCCTGATGCTTCTGGAATCCATGAAAATGGAGATTCCCGTGATAGCTGCTGAAGCCGGAATTCTACTGGAACACCGGGTTCAGCCCGGTAGCCGGGTTTCCCCCGGTCAGATCACCAGTATTCTGCAACCCCTGGAAAACCAAGGAGAGCCAAGATGACTAAAAGTCTGACAACCCGAGGCTGGACCCTGCAGGACTGGCAAAATGCCCAGCAGCAAGGCCAGGGGCTGGAGCGGGTGCAAAACCTGTTGAGCTACCTACGCGAAGAACAACAGCAATCAAGCGACCCGGCTTGGCTGTATCTGGCGCCGGAAGAAGCTGTGGAGCAGCAATGGCAAGCGATCGAACAAAGAAAAGCTGCCGGTGAGACCCTGCCGTTATTCGGTGTTCCCTTTGCCATCAAGGATAATATTGATGCGGCTGGCTGGCCCACGACCGCTGCCTGTCCGGCGTTTGCCTATGAAGCAGAAGAGGATGCCGCCGTCGTGGCTGAACTGAAACAGGCCGGTGCCCTGGTCATCGGCAAGACCAATCTGGATCAGTTCGCGACCGGCCTGGTGGGCACCCGTTCTCCCTATGGTGCGGTTCCCAATAGCTTTAATCCGGATTATGTCTCCGGGGGTTCCAGCTCCGGTTCAGCTTCTGTGGTTGCCCGTGGACTGGTTCCCTTTGCCCTGGGAACGGATACCGCCGGTTCCGGCCGGGTGCCAGCAGCCTTCAATAACCTGGTCGGACTCAAACCCACCCGTGGCTGGCTCTCAACCCGCGGGGTGGTGCCCGCCTGCAGAAGTCTGGATTGTGTCTCGGTTTTTGCCCTCACCGTTGAGGATGCCCTGGTGATCACACGTCTGGCGGGTGGCAAACAACCCGACCCCCAGGATCCCTGGTCCAGAGCCCATCCGCAAACCACCCCGGTCGCCTTGCCTGCGCGCCCTCGCCTGGCCATCCCCGACCAGCTGGAGTTTTTTGGCGATCAACAGATGCAGGCTGCCTTCGCCCAAGCTCGTCAGGAGTTGGAGAAACTGGCCGATCTGGTGGAAATTGATTTCTCTGCTTTCAGTGAATTGGCAGCACTTCTTTATCAGGGCCCCTGGGTTGCAGAAAGAACCCATGCCCTGGGTGAACTCCTGGATCAGCCGGAAAAGCTGGACCCCAGCATTTACACCATCATCGCCCAGGGCCGTAATATCTCCGCGGTTGAGTGCTTTGATGGTGAGTACCGGCGCCAGCAGTTAAGCCGTCAAATTCAGCAGCAGCTGCAGCAGGTGGATGCTCTGGTCGTGCCCACCTCGCCCACCCTAAGAACCCTGGAAGAAATGCAGCAGGAACCGCTGGTGTATAACAGTCAGTTTGGCACCTACACCAATTTCACCAATCTGGCTGATCTCAGCGCTCTGGCGCTACCCGCTGGCTTTCGTGAAGATGGTTTGCCGCTGGGGATCACGCTGATATCCACGGCCTGGCAGGACACTGCCCTGGCTGAATTTGGTCAGCGTTGGCAGAGCCATTTGGCCCTGCCCCTGGGGGCTACCGGCCAGCCTTTCCCTGCTCAGCCTCAGGCGCTGAAACCTGTTGCCCCCGAGGCTGTACGTCTGGCCGTAGTAGGTGCTCACCTGACCGGTATGCCTTTGAACTTCCAGTTAAGCAGTCGGGCAGCCCGTCTGGTGGAAACCACGGAAACATCCGCCGAATACCGCCTTTATGCCCTGGCCGGCACCCAACCACCCAAGCCCGGTCTGGTCAAGGTTGATGAAGGGGGAGCCGCAATTCAGGTAGAAGTCTGGGATCTGCCCAAAGCTCTGTTCGGTGCTTTTGTGGAGGAAGTGCCTGCGCCCCTGGGCATCGGCAATCTGACACTGAAAGATGGTCGTCAGGTGAAGGGCTTTATTTGCGAGCCCCAGGCCTTGGAAGAGGCTACGGACATTACCGAATACGGCGGCTGGCGAGCCTATATGCAGAGTCAGACCTAGCCAGCAAAACCCTGCGAATCGAGGAGGCAACCAGCAGCAAGGCTTCAGGCTTTGCTGCTTGACTTGGTGACCACAAAAGGATGAACTGAGCTGACGACCCGAGGAAAAAACATGTTCAGATTAATTTTTGCTCTCGTGATTTTATCCCTGTTCACTCCTGCCAGTCCGGCTTCATCAGGGACTTCAACCAACCCGCTAAGCCCTGACGAAGTAGCGACCCTGGTTGCCAGTATCAATCAAAAGCGCCAGGAGGGCGGTCATTGTGGAAGCCGGGGAGCTTTTGAACCGCAACCCGCCTCAGCCTTGACCCCTTGCTGACTGCAGCAGCTCAAAAGCATTCCAATGACCAAAGGGCTCATGCAACCCTGAGTCACCAGGGGTCGGATGGCTCCAGTTTTGATCAGCGCATCAGCCGCGAAGGCTATCAATGGCAAGCCGCCAGGGAGAATCTGGGTGGCGGCTATTTTGCCAGTGAAGAAGCCCTGGTTCAGGCCTGGATGGATAGCGATGGCCACTGCGCCAACCTCTTGGCTGGAGATGTCACTGAGATGGGGATTGCTGCCAGCCGCAAGGAGGATGGCAGTGGCTACTGGACGCTCAAACTGGCCCGGCCGTTGAACTGAGTCAGATCAAGAGGGCCTTTTGACGCTAAAGCTGGTAGTCAGACCGGCATAGCTGGCACCGCCCAGGCGCGCCAGGGGATTGATTTTCTCGGGGTCGATCAGGTAGCGCCCCTTGTCCTGATCTTCTTGAATGGCATCATCTTCCACATGCATTCGCAGCAGCTCAGCATAGATAATCGCCTGTTTGGCTGGTCCCAGGTAGTGGACTTCGTAAAAACGGGCATGAAATGCAACAGGAACATCGGCCAGACGTGGCAGAGGGCAACCGGGAAAATCCACCAGCTTTTGGCCTTCTAAAAGATTCAGTTCACTCTCCCCATAATCCAGCGTAGCGGCGCTGGCTGTCACCGCTTCGGCTTGAGAAACACTGGGCAGGTGTATGACAAACTCCTGACCTTCAAGAATATTGTGACGGGTATCCTTGGGTTCTTCCGCTGCCTTTTTACCGATCGAGAGCATTACCAGAGGGGGATCGGAACAGAGGGCATTAAAAAAGGAAAAAGGAGCCAGGTTGTAGGAAGGCTCTTCACTGGTGGACCCGGCGTTGGCCGTCAATACCCAAGCAATCGGGCGGGGGATGATGGTCTGGGTCATCAGATGATAGCGGGTATTGGGCTTCAGAGGTGAGAGTTCAATTTCCACAATAGCTCCTCGTCGGCATCAAAAAGGCAGGTTTCGGCCTTGCAAACTTTCCCCCCAAGCTGGCGACACAGCAGCTCAGCGGGATTGCAAGGCAGCCTGCAAGCGAGCAAAGCGCTCGGGGATTTCGTAGGTCAGGTAGGTGGTGGTATCCGGCCAGCCGCGATGAACCAGGACGCGAACCCCGCCCTGTTGCCATTCAAATTCCACCGGCCCTTCTGCGCGACGACCGCTCACACTATCCCAGTCGCCCAGGTCGTCCTGCACCTGTTCGGCGATTTCCCGAACCTGCTCAGTGTCATCCTGGGAGCGGAAAGTAATCTCGGCAATGGCAAACATCTGGTCTTCGGGCGTATAGCCTACAGCCATTTCTGTTGCTCCGGTCCACCAGGGTGCAGGGTTGTAAAGATCATAGGGGTAGGCGCTGACTTCTCTAACCACTTCGACACCGGCAGCCTTGATGGCTTCGCGCAGTTCGCTTCTTTCCGCGTTTTGCAGGGAAAGGCCAAAGAAATCCACAGCCTGGGTGACAGTAACCTGGTGCATCCAGGCTAGCTGATTATCCGGCAACTCAACCTGCAACCAGACACCTTGACGACCGACCAGGGTTACCTTTTCGCCGCGGGGCAGTTGGGTCACCAGAGCCGCATCACCCTGGGGAGCGGCACGGACATTAGCGACAGGGACGGCCACCATCCAGACATTGGAAGCAAAAACCGGGGAAGACAGGGAAAACAAAGCCATAGCCAGCAGTAGATGTACCAGCGCCAGCTGGCGACTGCACTTATACAAAATTTGGCCAGCTAAAGAAAAACCGGCCTGCCTTGGATTCCCATTCATTGATCCTGTCCACCCACTTAATTCTTGTGCAGAAGTGCCAGTTACTTATTTTTCCGGCTGTTTCTGCCCCATTGAATCGGTTATTAGAAAGTCTAACCCTCTGGTCTGTCCCTGAAGAGAGACTGCTAGGATAACCATAGCAGCCAGTAATCCGCAAATACTTAGGTCAATTTATTATACAAGTATTGTAATAGCCACTTTTTATCCCAGGCATCCAGTCAGCAATCCCGTCAGCCTGACATAAAAAAAGCCTGGCAAACGCCAGGCTTTTCCAAATCAAGAACCTGCTGGACGCTAGTCCCAGCTTAACGCACCACCCACCTGATATTCGGTGACGCGTGTCTCAAAAAAGTTCTTTTCTTTGCGCAGATCGATAATTTCCGACATCCAGGGGAAAGGATTGGTCGCGCCGGGGAATTGTTCTTTCAGACCGATCTGAGCCAGACGACGGTTACAGATAAAGTGCAGATACTCTTCCATGATCGCCGCATTCATGCCCAGAACACCACGAGGCATGGTGTCACGTGCATAGGCGATTTCCAGTTCGGTCCCTTCCAGAATCATCTGGGTGACTTCTTCCTGAAATTCCGGTGTCCACAGATGAGGGTTCTCGATCTTGATCTGGTTGATCATGTCGATGCCGAAATTCAGGTGCATGGATTCATCACGCAGAATGTACTGGAACTGTTCAGCCACGCCGGTCATCTTGTTGCGGCGGCCCATGGACAGGATCTGGGAGAAGCCACAATAGAAGAAAACGCCTTCGGTCACCACATAGAAGGCAATCATGTTACGCAGCAGTTCCTGATCGGTTTCCGGTGTGCCCGTCTGGAAAGTGGGCTGGGCAATGGCCTGGGTGTGCTTGAGACTCCAAGCAGATTTGGCCGCCACCGAAGGCACTTCGCGGTACATGTTGAAGACTTCACCTTCATCCATACCCAGGGATTCCACGCAATACTGGTAGGCATGGGTGTGGATGGCTTCTTCAAAGGCTTGGCGCAGCAGATACTGACGGCACTCGGGGTTGGTGATCAGACGATAGATCGCCAGCACCAGATTATTGGCCACCAGGGAATCAGCCGTAGAGAAATAGCCCAGAGAACGCATCACGATCAGACGTTCGTCTTCGGTCAGGCCATCCTGACTTTTCCACAGGGCGATGTCCGCCGTCATGTTAACTTCCTGAGGCATCCAGTGGTTGGCCGTGCCATCCAGGTACTTCTGCCAGGCCCAGTCATACTTGAAGGGCACCAGCTGGTTGAGGTCAGCCCGGGCGTTGATCATCTGTTTGTCATCAACTTCAATCCGCGCGGCGCCCATTTCCAGCTCTTCCAGACCGGCAGCAACATCCAGATCCTTGACTGCTTGGGCAGCGCGGGCGTGCAGATCCCCCTGAGGACGAGGCTGGTACTGCCGGGATTCAGCAGGCGCTTCTTCCACGGCAGGAGCAGGAGCCTCAGCCTGAGGCTGCACCGCTGGCTGAGGTTGTGCAGCAGTCTTTTCTGTTGCTACTGCGGTATCTTCTTCGTAATCGTCCCAACTTAACATGACATCCACCTCGTCTTAATCCGAATTCTTACTGGCAGGCTTCACAGCCCAGATCATCAATATCGCCGCCCCGTGGAACCGACTGGCCGTTGCGCCCTTCCAGGAAGTCATCCAGGCCACGTGGTTCCGGCTGGGGCGCCGGGGCCGGTGTCGGTGCTGCGCTAGAAACGGCATTCAGGTTGCCGCGATCCACGGTGGATTTTTCCACCGAAGTCGCACCCAGCGCTCGCAGGTAATAGGTGGTCTTAAGACCCCGGAACCAGGCCATGCGATAGGTGATATCCAGTTTCTTGCCGGAAACCCCCTTGATATAGAGGTTCAGTGACTGAGCCTGATCGATCCATTTTTGTCGACGGGCTGCAGCATCCACCAGCCATTTTGGCTCCACTTCAAAAGCCGTGGCATAGCGCTGACGGATATCTTCGGGCACCCGTTCGATGGGCTGCAGGGAACCATCGTAGTACTTCAGGTCATTGACCATCACTTCATCCCAAAGCCCTCTTTCTTTTAGATCCTTCACCATATAAGGGTTCACTACCGTGAACTCGCCCGAGAGGTTGGATTTAACGTAGAGGTTCTGGTAAGTCGGCTCAATCGACTGGGAAACACCGCAGATATTGGAAATTGTCGCGGTAGGTGCAATGGCCATGACATTGGAATTGCGCATTCCCTGCTTGATCACCTTCTGACGCAGGGCGTCCCAGTCTTGGGTGCTGGAAGTATCCATTTCCAGATACTTATCACCGCGCTCCTGACGCAGCTTGTCGATGGAATCCAAAGGCAGGATGCCCTGGCTCCACAAGGAGCCTTGATAGGTTTCGTAGCTGCCTCTTTCCGTCGCCAGATCTGAAGAGGCTTCGATAGCAAAGTAGCTCACCAGCTCCATGGAACGGTCAGCGAAGTTCACACCGGCATCCGAGGAGTAAGCAATCCCCTGTTTATAGAGAGCATCCTGGAAGCCCATGATGCCCAGTCCTACAGGACGGTGACGCAGGTTGGAGCGACGCGCCTGGGGAACCGCGTAGTAATTGATATCTACGACGTTATCCAGCATGCGTACCGCTACCCGGACACTCTTCTTGAGCTTGTCGACATCCAGCTCGCCCTGATCGGTAATATGCTGCACCAGGTTGATGGAACCCAGGTTGCACACGGCAATTTCATCTTCACTGGTGTTCAGCGTGATTTCCGTGCACAGGTTGGAAGAGTGAACCACACCCGCATGCTGCTGGGGTGAACGCAGGTTACAAGGGTCCTTGAAGGTGATCCAGGGATGACCTGTTTCAAACAGCATGGATAGCATCTTGCGCCAGAGATCGGCCGCCTTGACGCGTTTGAACAGCTTGATTTCACCAGTACGGGTCTTGTCTTCATAGGCTTCATAAGCTTCTTTGAAGGCAGCGCCAAACAGATCGTGCAGCTCGGGCACATCGTTGGGCGAGAAGAGTGTCCATTCCTGGTCTTCAAATACCCGCTGCATAAACAGGTCGGGTACCCAGTTGGCCGAGTTCATATCGTGCGTACGGCGACGGTCATCACCGGTGTTTTTGCGCAGCTCCAGAAACTCTTCAATATCCAGGTGCCAGGTTTCCAGGTAAGCACAAACAGCGCCCTTACGCTTGCCGCCCTGGTTAACGGCAACCGCCGTATCATTGACCACCTTCAGGAAGGGAACTACACCCTGGCTTTTGCCGTTGGTGCCCTTGATGCGTGAACCCATGGCGCGGATCGGCGTCCAGTCGTTACCCAGACCGCCAGCCCACTTGGACAGCATGGCATTGTCGTGAATGGCGTTATAGATAGCATCCAGATCATCCGGCACCGTGGTCAGATAACAGCTGGAAAGCTGGCTGCGTACCGTACCCGAATTAAACAGGGTCGGTGTGGAGGCCATATAGTCAAACGAGGACAGCAGCTGGTAGAAATCAATGGCTGCACCTTCGCGGTCGTCTTCATTCAAAGCCAGACCCATGGCCACCCGCATGAACATCACCTGAGGCAATTCATAGCGAACTTCTTCATGGTGAATAAAGTAGCGGTCATAGAGGGTTTGCAGGCCCAGATAGGTAAACTGGTTGTCGGCCTGAGGGTTCAGTGCCTGCCCCAGACGGTCCAGGTCAAATTCCGCCAGACGCGGGTCCAGCTGTTCGAACTCAATGCCTTTTTCAATGTAAACCTTGAAGGCTTCCGGATAGAAACGCTTCATGTCTTCCTGAGAAGCTTCTTCAGCCACGCCCAAAAAGGACAGAGCTTCCCGGCGCAGGTTGTCCAGCAACAGACGCGCGGTGACGTAGGTGTAGTCAGGTTCTTTTTCCACCAGGGTACGGGCGGTCATCATCAGGGCAGTGGAAACACCATCCACGGGCACCCCGTCATAAAGGTTTTTGACCGAGTCTTCGACAATCTTCTTGGCATCGACCTGCTGCAGACCGGTGCAGGCTTCCTGAACCAGCATTTCAATGCGACCCAGATCCAGGGGGCGACGCTGGCCATCAGGGTGTTCAACACTGATCGTGGGGTGAGGCTTTACAATACCTTCTTGCTGCGCCGCTCTCAGGCGGGCATGTTCTTCCCGGTAGAGCACATAGGCACGAGCCACTTTTTGTTCACCGGAGCGCATCAGGGCCAGCTCGACCTGATCCTGAATATCTTCAATATGCAGGGTGCCGCCTTCTGGCATGCGGCGCATGAAGGTTTCCATGATCTGCTGGGTCAGCTTGTCCACCAGATCCCGCATACGGCTGGATGCATCGGCACTTTCACCTTCCACTGCAATATAGGCCTTGCGCATGGCAACCGATATTTTGCTGGCATCGAAACCGGCCAGTTCGCCATTGCGTTTGATAACCCTCAGCTTACCGGGCGCGGTTTTTTGTAGATCGCTCGCGGTCGCATCCTCGGCTGTTGCCGCTTGATAATCGCTCGTTTCAGTGCTCATTCTGCCTTGGTCTCTGTCGATGAATAACCCTATAAAAACCCTATATATAGGGCCTCTTTGAAAACGAAGCACAAGATAGTGTTGTTTTGCCGCTTCTGCAAGTGGGTATCCTGTGGACAAAATGTGCAACAAATCCTGCAGCCGATTTTTTGGCTTCAAGGCCCGAAGAAGTTTAGCTTTTTTGTCTTAATGAAATTTTTGTATTAAGTTTTAGGTAGATCATTGAGCAAAATCATCGCCTATGGCCTTTCACCTGGCAGCAATTATGATCCAGGTCTTTCAACCGGCGTCGATTAAGGTATGATGCTAATCAGAACGCCAACTGGGAACTATAAGTGAGAGAGCAAACAGTGGACGCAAACCTATCGCCCCGCATTCTAATTGTTGAAGATGATGCCCGCCTGGCATCGCTGACGAAAGAATATCTTGAAGGCAACGGCTTTCAGATCAGTGTTGAAAGCGATGGTTCCAATGCTGCCGAACGAATTGCCAACGAGAATCCCGACCTGGTTATTCTCGATGTCATGCTTCCCGGCGAAGACGGCTTAAGCATCTGCCGCAAGGTCAAGATGAACAACGAAGTCCCCATCCTGATGCTGACCGCCCGTACTGATGACATGGATCAGGTACTGGGTCTGGAAATGGGAGCGGATGACTATGTCGCCAAACCCGTCCGCCCCCGGGTTCTTCTTGCCCGTATCCGTGCCTTGCTGAGACGCACCGAAACCCAGCCGACAGCCCAACTGGAAACCCAGGAACCAGAAGCTTCACGCCTGGAATTTGGTGATCTGGTCATTGATAGCGCCATGCGCGAAGCCTGGTTGAAAGACGAGAGCATTGATCTGACCAGTGCCGAGTTTGATCTTCTCTGGCTGCTGGCATCCAATGCCGGTCGCGTACTGACCCGTGAAGAAATCTTCACTGCGCTGCGCGGCATCGAATACGACGGCCAGGACCGCTCGATTGATGTGCGGGTTTCCCGTATCCGTCCCAAGGTCGGGGATGACCCCATGCACCCTCGCCGCATCAAGACGGTTCGTAGTAAAGGCTATCTTTTCGTCAAGGAAGTCTAAACCTTGCGCCTGTTTCGCCGACGCCTGGATAATATCTTTCTCAGGGTTTATCTGGGTGTATTTGCTGCCCTGATCAGCATCCTGCTTCTGGGTACGCTGCTGGTCACCCTGGCCAATCAGGTGCGCCTGGAAGCTCATCAGGAAAACCTCTTAAGCGGCCTTTTTGCCAGTCTGACTCAAGAGCAATTCAACACCCCCCAGTCACGTGATCACTGGCTTCAACAATTACGCCAGGAAACAGGGCTGGACCTTCAGCTCGTTCGTGAAAACACACTGGAACTGAGTGGACTGCAAAAAAAACGCCTGAATGAAAGGCGCCTTCTACTGCAAGAACAGCAAAATGGCGATCTCAGGGTTTACTACCCTACCCGCAACCAAGGCTGGCTACTCACCACTGATTTCCAGCAGCTGACTGAACAGCAACTGAGAGCCACTGCACGCCTCTGGTATCACCGCCTGAAGGAAGACAGTGACTTCCAACTACTGCAGGATTACCAATCCCTCTACGCCTATCCTTTGCAGCCTATCGACACCCCTTTTATTGAAGCCCCCGACCTGCAGCAACAAACTTCTGCGCCTGGACAGCTGGTGACCTGGTACCAGGAAAATCCTGCCAGCCTGGTCGGCTACATCCAATTGAATGAAAACCACTGGTTGAAACTAGGACCTGTAGAATTTTTCAATCCCTACCCCTTCCCGCTACTCGGCGGTATTTTCCTGGCTTCCTTTGCTATTCTGGCCATGAGTATCTGGTGGTTCCTGCATGGCTTGGGCGAACGCCTGAGATCTTTGGAAAGAGCCTCCAGTCAACTCGCCGCAGGCAATCTCAAGGCCCGGGTTGCCGAGCAGGAAAAGGATTTTATTGGCAAGCTCGCTGCCGCCTTCAACCACATGGCCGAGCAGATCCAGCGCCTGCTGAGAACCCAGCAGGAAATGATTCATGCGGTTTCCCATGAACTGAGAACACCGGTCGCCCGAATTCGTTTCGGCCTGCAGATGATTGAAGACCTGAGCGAAGAGGAGCGCCCGCATCAGGAACTGGTTCGTCAGGTTCAGGGGATCGACAAGGATATTGATGAGCTGGACACCCTGATTGATGAAATTCTGACCTATGCCCGCCTCGGCCAGGAAAAGCTTCAACTGCAGTTTGTCAATCAGGACGTGGAAGGCTTGCTGGAAGATGTCATCTCCGGTTTTCAGCGGGTTAATCCCGATATGGAACTGCAGCTTTTGATCGAAAACCCCGGCCACTTCACCACTGAAGCAGATCTGGAAGGCCGCTATTTTCAACGCGCTATTCAGAACCTGGTGGGTAATGCCGTTCGCTATGCCCAGGCACGCATCCATATCACCTGCCATCTGGAGGCTGACAATCTGCGCGTGGATGTCGAAGATGACGGCGCCGGCATCCCTGAAGAAGACTGGCAACGTGTCTTCATGCCCTTTTCTCGCCTGGACGACAGTCGTACCCGTAGCTCGGGCGGCTATGGTTTGGGGCTTTCGATTGTGCAGCGGATCATCTATTGGCACCGCGGCAGTGCACTGGTCGATCGCAGCCCTCACCTTGGCGGGGCACGCTTCAGTCTAATCTTCCCCAAATCCCAGGCTGAAAACCTGCCACCTCTGGATATCCCTCCCCAATAGACAGACGCACCACAAAAGAGCCTCGACTGGAAAAAAGCACACTTATAGTGCAATACTTTCTCTAAAGCTGACGGTTAGAAGAGGGTGAATTTCCCCAAGCCTGCTGGACCAACAGGAATTAACCATGTTGGTGCGACTTTTGCATTAAGTTTGCCCAAAACTGCCAAGACGCCCTTTTTCAGAGACTAGCCATTTGAGACCAGCATGAATTCGGCTCCGGAATTGCCACGCCATCTGCTCGAGAATCTGACCACTGCAGTCCTGCTACTGGAGCAGGATTTGCAGCTAATCTACATGAATCCTGCAGCGGAGATGCTCCTGGCAGCCAGTTTGACTCGATTTCGCAATCAACCCATCACCCAGCTTTTCCAGGAACCTGATTCCGGTCTGGATACCCTGGTTCACGCCGCCGACACCGGCCATCCTTACACCAAGCGTGAAGCCCTCTTTCAGCTTCATAACGGCGAAACCATCACCGTGGATTACACGGCATCCCCCATCGCTGAACTGATCAATACCCAGGTCATCCTGGAAGTTTTTCCCCGTGATCGTCAGCTGCGTATTTCCCGTGAAGAAGAGTTGGTTAACAAGCAGGAAACCGTCCGTGCGCTGGTGCGCGGCATGGCCCATGAAATCAAGAATCCACTGGGCGGTATTCGTGGTGCAGCGCAATTACTGGAACGCACTCTGCCCAACCAGGACCTGAAGGATTACACCCAGGTCATTATCAATGAAGCCGACCGCCTGAGAAATCTGGTGGATCGCATGCTCGGCCCCAGACACCTGCCGAGCCTGGAAATGCTCAATATCCATGAAGTGCTGGAAAGGGTCTACACTCTGGCCCAGGCCGAGTTTGGCGAGCAGATCAAGCTGGTTCGCGACTATGATCCCAGTCTGCCGGAATTTCTGGGTGACAAGGAGCAACTGATCCAGGCGGTACTTAATGTGGTACGCAATTCCATGCAAGCCCTGATTGAATCCGGCCAGTCCAACGGCCGCATCCAACTACAAAGCCGGGCCAAGCGCCAGTTCACTCTGGGTGCCGAGCGCCATCGCCTGGTTTGCCAGGTCAAGATTATCGACAACGGCCCGGGCATACCCGAAGGCATGCTGGAAAATATCTTTTATCCCATGGTCAGTGGTCGTGCCGAAGGCACCGGCCTGGGGCTGACCATCGCCCAGGCGGCCCTGCAAAAACACCAGGGATTGATCGAATGCACCAGCCGCCCGGGACACACTGAATTTGTTCTTCTGCTGCCCCTGGATGCCGGGCCTCCGCCAGAAGCGACACCTGAAACAGGAGCTAGCTCATGAGTATCACCAAGGGTCATGTTTGGGTCATCGACGACGACCGCTCCATTCGCTGGGTACTGGAAAAAGCACTGGAGCAGGCCAGCATCCAGGTCACTACCTTTGATCGTGCGGATACGGCTTTAAGGCAACTGGTCCGCCAGGCTCCGGATGTACTGATTACCGACATCCGTATGCCGGGAACCGATGGCCTCGACCTGCTCAAACAAGTCGGCGAACTCTATCCCGCTCTGCCGGTGATCATCATGACCGCCCATTCCGACCTGGAAAGTGCCGTGGCTTCCTACCAGGGGGGTGCTTTCGAGTATCTGCCCAAGCCTTTTGATGTCGATGAAGCCGTTTCTCTGGTGCAAAGAGCCCTGACTCATGCCGAGGAGCAAAAAGCCAAATCGGAGCAGAACAGCAATACCAGCCCGCAAACCCAGGAAAACACCGAGATCATTGGTGAAGCTCCCGCCATGCAGGAGGTATTCCGGGCAATCGGGCGTCTTTCTCATTCCACGATTACCGTTCTGATCAACGGTGAATCCGGTACCGGTAAAGAGCTAGTGGCCCAGGCCCTGCATCAACACAGCCCGCGCTCACGCCATCCTTTTATCGCCCTAAATATGGCGGCCATTCCCAAGGATCTGATTGAGTCGGAACTTTTCGGCCACGAAAAAGGTGCCTTCACCGGGGCCACGGCTCAACGCCAGGGGCGCTTTGAACAGGCCAATGGTGGCACCCTCTTTCTGGATGAAATCGGGGATATGCCTGCTGAAACCCAGACGCGCCTTCTGCGTGTGCTGGCCGATGGCGAGTTCTACCGGGTGGGCGGTCACACCGCAGTCAAGGTGGATGTGCGCATCATCGCCGCTACCCACCAGGATCTGGAACGTCTGGTGGAGGCCGGTGGTTTTCGTGAAGACCTTTTCCACCGTCTGAATGTCATCCGCGTTCACCTGCCTTCACTGAAAGACAGGCGCGAAGACATACCCCGTCTGGCCAAGCATTTCCTGGCCGCAGCAGCCAGTGAACTCAATACCGAAACCAAGCTTCTCAAGCAGGAAACCATCGACTACATGTGTCGGCTGGATTGGCCCGGTAACGTGCGCCAGCTACAAAACACCTGTCGCTGGCTGACCGTCATGGCCTCCGGGCGTGAAGTCCTGGTGGAAGACCTGCCACCGGAACTGCTGGCAAAAACACCCAACCGCATTGCCAGTGACTGGGAAGCCTCGCTCAAATACTGGGCCGAACAGGCACTGATGCGCGGGGAAAGCAATCTACTGGAAAAAGCCATTCCGGCCTTTGAAAGCATCATGATTCATGCTGCCCTCAAGCACACCGGCGGGCGTAAGCGGGATGCGGCCGAGCTGCTGGGCTGGGGCCGTAACACCCTGACCCGCAAGCTGAAGGAACTGGGTATCAAGAGCGCCCAGGATGATGAGGAACACTAGGCGGGGCTTCTACTTGCAAGCAGGGCTCGATCACGGGAAGGTGCTATAATCGGCTGGCACAGAGGAGTTCTCCATGCCGGATATAGCACTTTACCAACCCGAAATTCCGCCCAACACGGGTAACATCATCCGTCTGGCCGCCAATACCGGCTTTCGCCTGCATCTGATCGAACCCCTGGGTTTTGTTCTGGATGACAAGCGTTTACGCCGCGCCGGATTGGATTACCACGAATGGGCCAGCATCACCCTGCACACCAGCATGGAGGATCTGCTCGACAGTGTGCAGCCCGGACGCCTTCTGGCCCTGACCACCAAGGGCAGTCAGCCTTACCACCAGATTGAATACCGTGACGATGACCTCCTCCTGTTTGGCCCGGAAACTCGCGGACTCCCTGCCAGTCTTCTCGACACCCTGCCAGGTGAACAAAAAATCCGTATCCCCATGCTGCCCGGGAGTCGCAGCCTCAATCTATCCAATGCAGCAGCCCTGATCGTCTATGAAGCCTGGCGGCAACTCGACTTCAAGGGTGCCCAGCTGACGGCCAGCCCCAACCAGTAAACAGGACACCCGACCGATCAGCCTGCTAGAATTGTTTTTTTGCAGCCAGTAGCGATTCTGATGAAATCCCTTCTTTCCCGACTTAACGAGCGCCAGCTAGAAGCTGTCCAGCAGGTCACCAGCCCCTTACTGGTGCTTGCCGGTGCCGGTTCCGGTAAAACCAGCGTCATTACCACCAAGATTGCCTATCTGATTCGCAATCAGGGCATGGCCGCGCGCAATATCTGTGCAGTCACCTTCACCAATAAGGCCGCCCGGGAAATGCGTGAAAGGGTCGGGCGCATGCTCAGTCGTGAAGAAGCCAAGGGGCTAACCGTCTCGACCTTCCATTCCCTGGGTCTGGATATTATTCGCAAAGAGGTCAAACACCTGGGTTATAAAAGCGGTTTTTCCCTGTTTGACAGTGAAGATACCAAGGCCTTGCTGCGTGACCTGATGCACAAGGATGCCCAGGTTGATGCGGAGGTGATCAACCAGGTCCAGCATTTGATTTCCAACTGGAAAAACGACCTGCTGGAACCCGGTGTTGCCCTCTCGCATGCCGAAGATGAATCCGAACAGCTGGCTGCCCAGGTGTATGAAAGCTATAACCGCCACCTGCGGGCCTACAACGCTGTTGATTTTGATGACCTGATCCGCCTGCCTGTACTTCTTTTCCAGCAACATCCCGAGGTGCTGGAAAAATGGCAACAGCGTCTGCACTACCTGCTGGTGGATGAATACCAGGACACCAATATCAGCCAGTACCGGCTGGTTAAATACCTGACGGACCTGCGCAAAACCTTTACCGTGGTGGGCGATGACGACCAGTCCATCTATGCTTGGCGAGGTGCCCGCCCGGAAAACCTCAATCAGCTGAGTCAGGATTTTGCCAACCTGAAGATCATCAAACTGGAACAAAATTACCGTTCCACCGGTCGTATTCTCAAGGTCGCCAACCAGCTGATCGCCAATAATCCCCATCTGCACGAAAAAAGCCTTTGGAGTCAGCTGGGTTTTGGCGACCCCATTCAAATTATCGAATGTGCCAGCGAAGATGCCGAAGCCGAGCGTATTGCCGGTGAAATCATGACTCGCAAGCTCAAGGAAAACCGCCACTGGAAGGATTTTGCCATCCTCTATCGCGGCAATTTCCAGGCACGCATTGTTGAAATCAAGCTCCAGGCCCTGCAGATCCCCTACAAAATCAGCGGTGGCACCAGCTTTTTTGCGCGCAATGAAATCAAGGACATCATGGCCTATCTGCGCCTGCTGATTAATCCGGCCGATGACAATGCCTTCTTGCGCATCATCAACATCCCCCGCCGGGAAATCGGGCCAGCCATCCTGGAAAAACTCGCTCTTTATGCCAAGGATCGTGAAACCAGCCTCTTTGCTGCCTGCCATGAAATGGGGCTGGAACAATACCTCAACGAACGCCAGGTCGAGCGCCTGCGTCGTTTTACTCACTGGCTGGACGGCATTATCCGCCGCTGTGAAACCGATGACCCCATCGCAGCCATCAGCGAAATGATCCGTGACATGGATTACGAAGCCTGGCTCTACCAGAATGCCAGCTCACCCACTGTCGCCGAACGCCGCTATGCCAATATCTGGACGTTGCTGGAGTCCCTGGCCGAAACCCTCAAGCGGATGCAGGAAGACAACCCGGATGCCACCATCAAGGAGGCCATCGCACGTCTGGTGTTAAGGGATTTGCTGGAGCAACAGGAAGAGGAAGACGATTCGGACAAGGTTCAGCTTTTAACCCTGCATGCTTCCAAGGGTCTGGAGTTTCCCCAGGTCTTTTTGATGGGCATGGAAGAAGAACTGCTGCCGCATCGTAATTCCATCGAAGCAGACACCATCGAAGAAGAAAGACGCCTGGCTTATGTCGGCATTACCCGGGCCCAGGAAAAACTGACCCTCACCCTGGCTCGCCAGCGTAAAACCTACGGCGAATTGCTCAATTCCACGCCCAGCCGTTTTCTCGATGAACTGCCCGAAGATGACCTGGACTGGCACGGAAAGAAAGGCAGCCCCAAGGAATCGGCAGAAGACAAGCGGCAGAGAAACCAAAGCCGCGCCAGTGCCCTGCGTGAACTGCTGAAAAACTGACGAGCAGGCACAAAAAAACCCTGGGCCAAAGCACCAGGGTTTTTTTAGGGGCGATCAACTTACTGGCTGGCTTCAACCAGGAATTCAACCGCATTCATGATTTCTTCATCGGAAGCGTTGCTGCCACCGCGGGGAGGCATGGCACCCAGGCCATTGATAACACTGGAAGCCAGCTCATCCATGGACTTGTTCAGGCGATCAGACCAGGCCGCAGCATCACCCTTCTTGGGAGCACCTGCAGCGCCAGTGTCATGACAGGCAGCACAAACAGCGGAATAGACTTCATCACCGGAGCGAGCAGGACCGGAAGCCTCAGCAACAGCGGCACCGCCACAATCCATGCCTTCCAGGCAGAGTTCACCGGCTGGCTTCAGACGCTCAGCAATTTCTTCAGCAGAGCCTGTGGTTGCCTGAGCCTGCAGGGCCAGCAAAGCACCCAAACCAAAAACTGCCGCCGCCAGAATGCGGGTAACCTGAATTCTTTGTTTCACTCTCACCACCTCTAGTAGTCTGGATTTCAGGCCAACCGGATACGGCTCGCAAGCCTTTGCCGAGCACAGCCTGTTTGTTTTTACTTCATAACTGAAAATTGGTAGTGGAATTATACCCAAGAAAGCCAGGCTGCGTAACCATTTGTACTAATACCTTAGGCAGGCTGTGACTATTTACCGCAAAGCCGGGCCGGAAAAATCAGTGCAAATTGCGTATTTCACCCGGGGTTTTGCCGTAATAACGTTGAAAGGCATGAGCCAGGGAGCTTTGGCTGGCAAACCCGACTTCCTCGGCAATCACCGACATGGACAAGCGGGTTTCCCTGAGCAGATCCTGGGCTCTTTCCAGACGAGCCTGAGTCAAATACTGGGCAGGCGTGGTGCCTGTTGCCTCGCGAAAAAGGGCATGAAAATGTCCCGGACTGACGCAGGCCACCTCGGCCAGACGGGCAACCGGCAGGGGTTCAGCCAGATGCTGCTGGATATAGACTTCCAGACTGACTAGATCCAGGCGTCCCTTAGGAGCCGGCAAGGCCTTGGGTTGTTCGAAAAGACGCTGATACAAGCTGCCCAAAAACACCTTGGACATGCCTTCCACGGCATCCCGGGATTCCTCCCAAAGACGCTGCTCCTTTTCCAGAAAACCCAACAAGAGGCGCAAGCTGGCATCCGCCGTGAAATAGCGGGGGCGGTCAAACAGTCTTTCCAATTCCTGCTGGGCGGTATGCAGGGGGAAATCCATGACGACATGGTGATTTTTGCCCAAGCCTTCATAGAAATGAATCTCTCCGGCGGGAACCAGGCAGCCGTGCATGGCATCCACCCGTCCACCGTAGCCGGCAATCTCAAATTCGGCACTTCCGGAAAGCGCAATGACCAGCTGATGGTAATCATGGTCATGATGCAGACAACGGGTCGGCAAGGGAAAACTGCGTATTCGGGCTTGCATGTTTTTTACCTGATCGAGGCTGTTATCAGAGTCTGGAACAAAAGCTTCTGAGTTTCAATCAAGACAAACAGGGCTGCGCCAACCAAACTTGTCCACAAGGTTAAAAATAAAACACCGGAGCGACTTTATGTCCTATAGCCATCCTCTCCATCAACAGAATACCAGCGAGCATATGAGTGCTGCCCAGCTGTTGAATCCCGATCTGCAAAACCAGCAGCTGGCCGACATTTTCGCCGATCTCAGCCAGCATTACATGGTTGATGAAGACAGCTTCATGGAAGAACTGGTCAAGGTTCTCGACCATCATCCCGAAGATTTCCAGCGTCTGGCCACGCAAACAGCAGAATTGGTTCGTGAAGTTCGCAGCCAGGGCGATGCCATCGATAGCATTGATCGCCTGCTGCAGCAATACAGCCTGGACACCCAGGAGGGCGTGTTGCTGATGTGCCTGGCCGAAGCCCTGTTGCGCATTCCCGATTCGCGCACTGCCGAGGACCTGATTCGTGACAAGCTATCGATTGCTGACTGGAAACGTCACCTGGGGCAAAGCGATTCCCTGCTGGTCAATGCTTCCACCTGGGGATTGATGCTGACCGGCCGTGTAGTAGGCGTGGACAAGCGTGACAACAAACCGGTTCCTGTGCTTAATCGCCTGGTCAGCCGTCTGGGTGAACCCGTGGTTCGTCAGGTAATGTCCCAGTCCATGAAACTCATGGGCCACCAGTTTGTTCTGGGGCGTACCCTTCCCGAAGCCCTGAAAAACGGCAAGCCCCTGTTCAAAAAAGGCTACACCTACTCCTTTGATATGCTAGGCGAAGCGGCACGTACCGCAGCTGATGCCCAGCGCTACTTTGATGCCTACCTGAATGCCATCGAACTGGTCGGTGAAGCGGATACGGGCATTACCGGTGAAGCACCCGCCCCCTCAGTCTCCATCAAGCTGTCCGCCCTGCATCCGCGTTACGAGCGCGGCAAAAGAGAAAGAATTCTGCAGGAATTGACAGCCAGCCTGAGCAAACTGGTTCAGCGTGCCCGGGAGCTGGATGTTGCTCTGACACTGGATGCCGAAGAAGCGGATCGCCTGGAGCTCTCCCTGGAAGTTTTCGAGCGGGTTTACCGCGATCAGAACAAGGGTTGGGGCAAGCTGGGTCTGGTTGTTCAAGCCTATGCCAAACGTGCACTGCCCACCTTGCATTGGCTGACCCGCCTTTCCCAGGAGCAGGGCGACGAGATCCCGGTACGCCTGGTTAAAGGGGCCTACTGGGACACTGAAATCAAACATGCCCAGGTGCTGGGACTGGGCGGGTATCCCGTTTTCACCCGCAAGGCCAACACCGATGTGGCCTATCTGGCCTGTGCTCGCTTCCTCCTCTCTGAAGCGACTCGTGGCCGGATCTTCCCCCAGTTTGCCACCCACAATGCCCATACCCTGACTTGCCTCTTGGATATGGCCGGTGACCGCCCCATTGAATTCCAACGCCTGTACGGCATGGGTGAAGCTCTTTACAACCAGGCGCTCAAACGTGCACCTCAAGGCACCTACTGCCGTATCTATGCCCCTGTGGGTGCTCACAAGGATCTACTGCCTTATCTGGTCAGACGCCTGCTGGAAAATGGTGCCAACTCTTCCTTTGTTCACCAACTCGTGGATGAGCGCGTACCCGTGGAAGGCCTCTGCCGCCACCCGCTCGAGCAACTGGCCAACAAGAAAACCTATCGCAACCCACAGATACCCCTGCCACTGGATATCTATGGTGCCAACCGTAAAAACTCCAAAGGTGTAAGCTTAATGATCAACAGCCAACTAGAACCGCTTCTGGACTCCATTCACGCCTGGGATCAACATCAGTGGAAGGGAGCACCTCTGCTGGGTTCCCAGCTGGAAGGTGACACCCAACTGACCCAGACCATTACCAGTCCTTTTGATCGCAACCAGCAGGTGGGTGAAATTCAATGGGCCACACCTGAACAAGCCAAGGCAGCACTGGATGTGGCAGAGAAGGCTTTCCATGACTGGAATCAGGTGGCTGTCGAAGAAAGAGCGGCCCTGCTGCGCAAGATCGGCGACACCCTGGAAGACAACCTGCCCGAACTGATGGCTCTGTGTGCCCGGGAAGCCGGTAAGCAACTGGCCGATGGGGTCGCCGAAATCCGTGAAGCCGTGGATTTTTGTCGCTACTACGCCCTCCAGGCAGAAAAACTCTTTGGCGAAACCAGTGTTCTACCCGGACCCACCGGCGAATCCAACGAACTCTATCTGACTGGTCGCGGCATTTTCGTTGCCATCAGCCCCTGGAACTTCCCGGTCGCCATCTTTCTCGGCCAGATCATGGCCGCCACTGTTTCCGGCAACAGTGTAGTCGCCAAGCCAGCTGAACAAACTTCCCTGGTTGCCTGCCGCTGTGTTGAACTCATGTATGAAGCCGGTTTGCCGCGTGATGTCGTGCAGCTCCTGCCCGGTCTGGGCAAGGATCTGGGGCCAGTGCTGACCTCGGACCCACGCGTCACCGGGGTCGCCTTTACCGGTTCCACAGAAACCGCACAGATCATCAACCGCAGCCTGGCTGCCCGTGATAAAGCGCCTCTGGCTGCCCTGGTCGCTGAGACCGGTGGTCAAAACGCCATGATCGTTGATTCCACGGCCTTACCTGAGCAGGTGGTTGCCGATGTAGTGGAATCCTCTTTCACAAGTGCTGGTCAAAGGTGTTCTGCACTGCGTGTACTATATTTGCAGGAAGATATTGCTGACAAAGTCATGGATATCCTTTCTGGAGCCATGCAGGAGCTGAAACTGGGCGATCCTCGTGATCCCGCCACGGACGTTGGCCCGGTGATTGATGAAGCTGCCCGCAACAACCTTCAGGCCCATGTCGAGCGCTTTCGTAGTGAAGGCCGTATCCTGGCAGAAACCCAGGTCCCTGAAGAACTGCAGGCCAAGGGGGTATTTGTTGCTCCAGTGGCTATCCAGTTGAACAGTCTGGATGAGCTGGAAAGAGAACAGTTTGGCCCGATCCTGCATGTTATTCGCTTTAAATCCACGGAGCTGGATGCTGTTATCGACAATATCAATCAGAGCGGCTATGGCCTGACTTTTGGCATCCAGAGCCGTAATGAAAGTTTTGCCGATTACATCGACAGCAAGGTAAGAGTCGGCAATGTTTATGTAAACCGCAACATGATCGGTGCGGTTGTTGGTGTCCAGCCCTTTGGCGGTATGGGGCTATCAGGTACAGGGCCCAAAGCAGGCGGGCCCCACTACCTTCTGCGCTTTGCTACTGAGCGCACACGTACGATCAATACCGCTGCTATAGGTGGCAATGCCAGTTTGCTTGCTCAATCTGACGAGGATGCAAGTGAATAATGGCATTACGTGAATAGCAGTCGTGTTTTTATAGCGCCCTTGTAATGATTACATCGGCGCTTCTTTAAATGGACTACTGCTATTCATTCCATAACGCGTTATACAAAAACAAGCCAAAAGGTGAGTCTATGATTGAAAGCAGTTCCGCAGTCGGCTGGACCTTCATCGTCTATATAGCGGTGATCATGGGTATCGGTTGGATTGCCTACCAAAGAACACAGAATCTTTCTGACTATATTCTGGGTGGCCGCGCTCTGGGTCCCTGGAGTTCAGCGCTTTCCGCCGGTGCATCAGACATGTCCGGCTGGTTGCTTCTGGGTCTGCCCGGTGCTGCCTACGCATCCGGCCTGAGTGCCAGCTGGATTGCTGTAGGCCTTCTGGCCGGGACCTGGTTGAACTGGTTATTTATGGCTCCGCGCCTGCGCCTTTACAGCTTTAAAGCCAGTGACTCCCTGACCCTGCCTGAATTTCTGGAGCAGCGTTTCCGCGACAAGACCAATATGCTGCGCGTGGTCTCTGCCCTGTTTATTCTTCTGTTTTTCCTTTTCTACACCTCTTCCGGTCTGGTTGCTGGTGGCAAGCTCTTTGAAACCGTCTTCAACCTCGACTACAAGCTGGCAGTCGTACTCGGCACCCTGGCTGTAGTCTCCTACACCATGTTCGGTGGTTTTCTGGCGGTCTCCTGGACGGATCTGTTGCAAGGTTTGATGATGGCTGCAGCTCTGGCCATCGTTCCTCTTTGGGCCATGGGCGAACTGGGCGGGATGAATGCCACTTTCTCCAGTATCCGTGACCTCAACCCCAACCTTTTAACCTGGTTCAGTGATGAGACAGGCACTGCCCTTAGCTTTATCGGTATCGTCAGTTCCCTGGCCTGGGGCCTGGGCTACTTTGGTCAGCCTCATATTCTGGCCCGTTTTGCTGCCATCTCTTCTGCCGACCGTATTCCTGCTGCACGTCGTATCGCCGTTTCCTGGACAGCACTGACACTCTTCTGTGCCATGCTGATCGGTCTGATTGGTACCGTTTTCCTGAGTAACGGCCTGGGTGATGGTGAAACCGTCTTTATGGTGATGGTCAACGCCCTCTTCCACCCAGTGATTGCTGGTATCCTGCTGGCAGCCATTCTGGCTGCGGTCATGTCCACTGCCGATTCTCAGCTGCTGGTGTCCTCTTCTGCCCTGACTGAAGACTTCTACAAGTCGATCTTCCGCAAGGATGCCGACCAGAAAGAACTGGTCAAAATCGGTCGCATTGCCGTTATTCTGATTGCCCTGGCGGCCATGCTGCTGGCTCTGAATGATGACAGCACGGTTCTGGATCTGGTCTCCTACGCCTGGGCCGGTTTTGGTGCCACCTTTGGTCCGGTTCTGTTGTTGGCTCTTTTCTGGAAGCGCGCTACAGCACTGGGTGCCATGGCGGGTATCGTCATTGGCGGGGTCACCGTGGTGGTCTGGGCCAATATGACCGGGGGCATCTTCGATCTTTATGAAATCGTACCCGGCTTTATTCTGGCAGCCATTGCCATGATTGTTATGAGCAATATTAGTCCCGAACCCGATGCCGAAATTCTGGAAGAATTCGATGCTGTCGTGGAAGAAGGACGTCGTAAGTAAATAAGTGTCAGGGGTCAGGGATGACCCTTCCTATCAGAAATGCCACAAAATCCTGCATAGCTTTCGCATCTAGCTCCCCTGACAACATTAAATTACTATTTTTAATTAAAACCTGCCTCTGATCTACCTGAAATCAGTGATACCAAAACGCCTAAATACCCCTACCATGGAAGGGCGTATTCGCGGCCCCCGGGCCTTGAGTGGCAATTTGCCCACCAGTCAAGCGCAATGCTAATATTCATCAATTATTAAAATGATTTAACGCTCTATTACATAAATAAAACATAGTTTAAATAAAACAGAGAGTTAGATCTTTATCGAGTGAGTCAAAGGGATGAGTCGGATCAACAGACAGATCTGTTATTGCATGTTTGCTGAAGGTTACCCTGTCAGGCAATGGCTGATCTGTATCTGGCTACCTGGTTTTTTTCTACTGTTATTGGCTCCTTCGCTACCAGCCGAAGAACTTCCCCTACCTGATCAAGTGCGTCCCGGTGCCCAACGTCCCGAAGCGGCAACCCCTCGTATCCCACCCCAGCCGCCCGGTGCTCTGCTGGAAATACCGCCGCTGGTAGAGAGACCCTTTGCCGCTGATGCAGGTGGAAAGGTCCAGGTCGAAAAATTTGTTTTGACCGGTGCCAACAACCACCCAGAAGCGGACATCTGGGTAAGCGAAATGGAAGAACGGCTGGAGACAGCACGTCAGGAAAGGCCCGAGGGCTTCACCATCGGCCAGTTGGAAGCTGCCGCTGCCAGAGTGACCAATTACTACCGTGCACGCGGTCTAATTCTGGCCAAGGCCGTCGTCCCCGTGCAAACGGTTGAGGATGGGCTAGTCACTATCCAGGTGATCGAAGGCAAACTGGGGCAGGTTTTGGGAGAAGGCAATGAACTCTATGCCACTTCCACTTTAACCAAGGCTTTCAGTGATCTGCTTGGAAAGCCGGTTAGCCAGGCAGAAGCCGAATCCGGTCTCTTGATTCTGACCGATTATCCGGGGCTTGCTGCCTTCGGGATGTTTCAACCCGGCAAGGAAGTTGGCGAGGCCGATCTCCTGATACGCGTTCCCAATGAAGATCGCTTCAATGCTGACCTGCGTCTGGATAATCATGGTTCCGAAACCACGGGTGAATTTCGTACCCGCGGTAGTTTCCACTGGAATAATATCACCGGGAATGCTGATCGCCTTTCGACCACCCTGCAGCAAAGCTTCGAGCCGGATAACAGCCGTTACCTGGCCCTTAATTATCAGCTCATCATCAATCGTCTCTACCAGGCTAGAGCGGATATCAGCTACAACACCTTTGATGTTGGCGGAGAATTTGCCAATCTCAATATATCCGGTGAATCCAGTCAGGCGGGGCTTTCGGGCGAGCGCATCTGGATTCGCAGCCGTGAGCGCAATCTATCAACCAGCACCGAACTACGCCTGCGCGAAGCCATTACCGAGCGCAATGGTGAATCCAGTAATCGGGATCGCTTGACCCTGCTTAAATTAAGCGTCAGCTATGACTCCGTGGATACCCGCTTTGGCGGGTTGAATTATGCCGGTCTGGAGGTCAGCCAGGGGTTCAATGATCTTCTGGGAGCCATGGGGGATTCTGCCAGCGCCTACGAGCTGGATCGTGGCGAAAGACCCAGCCGCCAAGCGGGAACACGTAAAAATGGGCAGCTACCCTATGCCGAAGGCGAATTTACCAAAATCCTGGGTTTTTATTCACGCCTGCAGAACCTGACCAGCAACTCCTCCTTGCTGGTACGCACGGAGCTGCAATACTCGCCGGATCTTTTGGTGCCCATGGAACAGTATGCAGTCGGTGGTGCCGATCATTTACGCGGTTTTCCATCATCCTGGACCCTCTATGATTCCGGTGCTCTGCTATCCTTAGAGTATATCCTTCAGGCACCTTTCATCGGCGACATCCAGGCCTACCAGGAATGGCGCTGGCGGGATTTACTGCAGTTTACCTTTTTTTATGATCTGGCCTATGGCGAGAAAAATGACCCCCAACCCAGCGAGATTCAAGGTGCTTACCAATTGGCCAGCCTGGGTTTAGGGGCCCGATTCAATTTACCCAACCAGCTAAGCTCACGCTTGCAGTTGGCTTTTCCGGTAACGGACGAGAGCGATCCCGATGAAGAAGCGAGCAGCCAAGTCTGGCTCGACATCGCCTATCATTTCTGAGCTGCACCGTTTAGCTCCGACCGCCCTGGCCACTGCTCTGCTGGCCCTGGGGGGTACACCCCTGCACGCTGCTCCAACAGGGGGCAAGATCACCGGTGGCCAGGGCAGTATCAACCAAAGCGGATCGACAACAGAAATCCATCAGAACTCCTCGCGTCTTGCTGTGGAGTGGGGCAGTTTTAATGTTGCCGAGAATGAAAGGGTTCACTTCAATCAGCCTTCTTCCAGCTCTTTTGTTTACAACCAGATACTGGATGCCAATGCCAGTGTCGTTCGCGGTCAAATTCAGGCCAACGGCAATGTCATTCTGGTCAATCCGAATGGGCTTTATTTCACCGAAACCGCCACGCTGAGTGTGGGTTCCCTGATCGCATCGGGCCATCAACTCTCCGTCGATGACTTTATGCAGGGCTATCTGGAATTTGAGCGCCAGGAGGGCACCAGCGGGCGGGTGGTAAATCGTGGCAGCATCCATGCAGCCACGGGGGGCAGCATCACCCTCTTGGGTTCCAGTGTTGAGAACAGCGGCCAGATTGTTGCCCAAGCTGGTCGCATCAACCTGGCCGTCGGTGAGCGCATCGCAGTCGATTTTGATGGCGATGGCCTGATGCGTTTTTCCGTTGATCAGGAATTACTGGATAATATTGATGGCCTGGAAGAGGCCCTCACCAACTCGGGTGAACTGAGTGCCCAAGGCGGCAGCATCCATCTGGAAGGCCGGGTCGCTCAGGAAATTTTTTCCCGTGTCGTCAATAACGAAGGCATCGTCCGTGCAGGCCGGATTGATAACAGTGGCGGTGAAATTCGACTGGTCGGCAGCGGCGGCAGTGATAGCTCCATCATCAATACCGGCCAGGTCGATGCCTCGGCCCAGGATGAAGCCAGCCAGGGTGGCCAGATTACTCTGGAGGCTCTGGATTCCACCCTGTTAATCAGCGACCAGAGTCAGCTGGATGCCTCTTCTTCAAGCCAGTCCGGCGGCCAGATCCATCTGCTGGGCCAGAATATTGCCTTGTCCGGTAGCACCCAGGTGGATGTCAGCGGCGCTAGCGGAGGCGGGGAAATCCTGGTGGGTGGTGATTACCAGGGTCTGAATCCGGATATTGCCAATGCCGACAAGGTAATCGTCACCAGTGGGGTGCAGCTCAACGCCGACGCGACCGATCAAGGCGATGGTGGACGCATCATTACCTGGGCTGATGATTGGACGCGTTTTTCCGGCAGCTTAACTGCCCGGGGCGGTGATCAGGGCGGTGATGGCGGTTTTGCCGAAGTGTCCGGCAAAATGAACCTGGCCTATTCCGGCAGTGCCGATCTGAGAGCACCTGAGGGCAAGACAGGGACGCTATTGCTGGATCCCAGAGATATTAATATAGTTGCCACGATTCCAGATCCGTTACCCGCTGATGGACAAGACACAACTAGTACGAATATTGATTTCATTACGGATGCTGGAAAAGATTATTATATTCTCAATAGCACCATCAACAGCCAAACAGCCGATGTCATTTTGCAAGCTACCAATAACATCACCCAAGACGCTGCAGCGGCAATCAATATTACCAATGCTGGCACTGGCATTACTTTGCAGGCTGGCAACAACATCAATATCCAGGGCGGCATTACCACCAATGGCGGCCATATCCATCTGGAAGCCCACTCGCCTGCGACAACACAAGGCACTACTGGCTCCTTGACCGTTGGCTCTGCCGGAGATGCCAATTCAGGTCTTAGCAGCAATGGCGGCAGCATTACTCTAATAGCCAAAGATTTCACTTTCAATCAAGGCATGAATGCTGGTACAGGCAATATCAATGTTGCTAACACCAGCGGTGGCCTTGCAATCAGTGAAGGAATAACGTCCAGTGCAAATATCGCTCAATTCACAACCAGTGGAATTCTCACTTTAGGAGAGGCCACCACTGCCGGGAATTCCACGCTCAAAGCAAGCAGTATCTCACTTGCCAACAATGTTATTTATGCTCCGAATAATGCTGGCATTAACACTATCAAGATCAGCAGCGACGGTAATTTATCCCTTGGCAATAGCAGCAGTATTAATACAAATGCGAGCAACCTGATTCTCGACATTAGTGGTGATATTACCAGAGCCAACACCAATACAGGCAGCATCAAAGGAAACAGTGTTGTGCTGGACGTCGGCGGTTCTCTTGGCACTTCTGGCAGAAGCCTGCTCACCGAAACAAACAATCTGGTCATTAATAGTGGCAATCAGGGCTGGGTTGACAACAAAGCTAACACGACTAGTGATACAACAACGCTAGCCGGTTCTGTAACCAATGGCCTGACCCTGGTTCAGAGCCAGGGTCACTTGAATGTAGGTGAGTTAACCCTTGCCGGAACGACTTATACTGGCCTCACTCACACCGGCACAAATCCTGTTTCTCTATCTACTACCGGTGTCGATACTGATATTACAGTCTCTAAGTCTCTGGTGGCTAATGGCAATATCACGCTGAATGCCACCAGAAATATCAGCAGCGTCAGTGGTGGAAACGTCACTTCTACAGGTGCTGGCAACAGTATCTCACTGAGTGGTAACACACTCTCTCTTGACTCTGATTTAACGGCTAGTGATGGCAATATCCTACTCACTGCCACTGACGCACTCAACCTGAACAGCGGAACCGTAACCGCTAATGCAGCTGGCCGATTTATTAATTTGACTGCCAACAGTATTGCACAAGCAGCAGCCCATGGAGGCCTGGTATCCAAAGGTTTGCGTCTGAATTCTGCTGCCACAGGTGACCTGAATCTTCACAGCAACGCCAACCTGATTGAAACCCTGGCAGCCAACATTACCGGTACTGGCAGCAATCTCAGCTTGAAAAATAACCAAGCGCTATCTATCGGCACAGTGGACAGCTTGGCTGGCATCACGACTGACAGTGGCAACCTTGTCCTTGGTGTGAATGGGGTATTGACTACCAATGCCAATATCACCAACAGTAATTCCGGCAGCAACATCCACCTGAAAGCTTCTTCTTTTAGCCTTCTGACAGGGGAAATATCCACCACCAATGGTGGACTGCGCATGGAGGCCATGAGTAACACAGATGGCAGTGGTGCAATCAACCAGGATGGTGGTCATGGCGGTATCACTGCTTCTTCATTGCTGATTATCCTTGCAGGCAACGGAACCAATCGAAGCGTTAACTTAGGCAGTAGCGGCAACAGTATTGGTCGTCTGGCAGGTCGGCATGAGGAAGATAGTACAAACAGCATTGGTGATTTCAATCTAAAAAACAATGCAGAACTCACTGTTGATACGCTTGATGCAGGTGGAACTCTTGGTAATATCAATGGGCTAATCGCCAACAACATCACCATTGGTATCACTGGGGATGGTAACCACTTGAATGTCGCTCAGGCACTGGATGCAGGTACCGGTGATCTAAAACTGTCAACGGCTACCAATGCCAATATCACCGGTACCGGCCTGCTCTCTGGTAATAATGTCATTGTTGAAGCCGGAGCCGCGATTGGCACGGGTACCAGCAACCGGCTGACTCTTGATGCTACCAACCTGACTCTGGTCGCTGGTGGCGGCAATGTTTGGGCCGCATCGCAGACCTCGGCGACGACCCTGGCCGGCACAGCAACTGGTAGCTTTGATCTCACCCAGGCAGGTGGTGCTTTGACGATTGGTGCAACCAGCCGCTTGGATGCTTCCACGTTGAACGGCGTTTCTGCAACCGGCATTACCCTCGCCGTCACGGGTGACGCCAACCATCTGACCGTCAATCAAGTGGTGAATGCCGGTACCGGTGATCTAAAACTGTCAACGGCTACTAATGCCAATATCACCGGTACCGGCCTGCTCTCTGGTAATAATGTCATTGTTGAAGCCGGAGCCGCGATTGGCACGGATACCAGCAACCGGCTGACTCTTGATGCTACCAACCTGACTCTGGTCGCTGGTGGCGGTAATGTTTGGGCTGCATCGCAGACCTCGGCGACGACCCTGGCCGGTACAGCAACCGGTACCTTTGATCTCACCCAGGCAGGTGGTGCCTTGACTGTTGGTTCTGGAGCCGATTCTAGCGGCACTGCAGTTGACGGTATTAATGCAACCGGCATTACTCTCGCCGTCACGGGTGACGCCAACCATCTGGCTATCAATCAAGCGGTGAATGCAGGTACCGGTGATCTAAAACTGTCAACGGCTACTAATGCCAATATCACCGGTACCGGCCTGCTCTCTGGTAATAATGTCATTGTTGAGGCCGGAGCCGCGATTGGCACGGATACCAGCAACCGGCTGACTCTTGATGCTACCAACCTGACTCTGGTCGCTGGTGGCGGTAATGTTTGGGCTGCATCGCAGACCTCGGCGACGACCCTGGCCGGTACAGCAACCGGTACCTTTGATCTCACCCAGGCAGGTGGTGCTTTGACGATTGGCGCAACCAGCCGCCTGGATGCTTCCACGTTGAACGGCGTTTCTGCAACCGGTATAACACTGGCTGTTTCAGGTGATGGCAATCACCTGAATGTGAATCAGGCACTCAATGCTAATGCCGGTGACCTGAAACTTTCTACTGGTGCGAATGGTAATATCACAAGCACCAGTACAGGCTCCTTATCTGGCCGAGGCATCTATCTGAATGCCACCGGCAGTATTGGAGCCAGTGGCAGCCGCATTACCACCCACACCAACAACCTGATTGTCACCAGTGACAATGAAGCCTGGATTGACAGCAGTGCAACCAGCAGTACCGACACCACTCTGGTGGCCGGGTCGGCCACCAATGGCTTTGATCTCTCGCAGAGCCTGGGGCATTTGTCGGTAGGCTCTGTGGCCGCAGGTGGCACAACTGTCGCTGGCATTACTGGCTCTTCGACGATCTCACTGGCAACCACTGAAGCGGCCCGTAACTTAACGGTTAGTGAAGCAATTACTTCCACCGGAACAATCAATCTGACAGCAACCAGCAACATGACTGGTGCGGGCTTACTTACTGGCGACAGCGTCATTGCAGAAGCCGGGACTGACTTGGGCAGCTCTTCTCAGCGTCTCATGACTGCCGCTGGGAACGTGTATATCAGTGCAGGTGGCGATACCTGGATTGACTCCACCAAGGCCAGCACCACCCTGGCCGGTGATATCACTGGGGCACTGGATTTACTGCATAAAGGTGATCTGAGTGTGGGCACTGTGAATAGTATCGCTGGCCTGACAGTGAACAGTGCCACTCTTGATATTAATGCGGGTACTGCAAACGGTCACCTGAATATCAATGAAAACCTGAGTGTTGCAACAAGCCTGTCACTGAATAGCGAAGGAACCCTGACCACTGCTGCCATCAAAACTCTGGAGTTAACCGGCACTGGCACTCTAGCGATTACTGCCGCCTCACTGACGAACAGCGGAGCCATTCAGGCCAACGCAGCCAATGCCCAGATCAATATCACTGCACCCGCTATCACTCTGAATACCGGCAGCAGCCTGTCCACCAATGGCACCGATGGGCAGATCACTTTCAATCTTGGAGCTGCTTCGGCCACTTTGGGTGGAACCGATGCAGTTACCAACTACCTGATTGCTGATGAGCTGGCTTTAATCACCACTGACCGAGTTAATTTTTCGACCGACAAGGCTGCCAGCAACAACCTGGTCATCGAAAGCCTTGCTGCCACCAACTTCAGTCACCTGAACCTGGATGCTTATCAAGTCACCGGTGCTGGTGTCATCACCAGCCTTGATCAGTTAACAGTTAACACAGCCCAACTGATTGATCTGACTGGAGCCAATAACATTGCTTTAGTCAGTCTGACCAACACTGGCATGGCTGCTGACTCAACGATTACTTACACCAGTACTGCGGCTTCTTTAAACGTCACCGCTTCAACAGCCAGCAGCAGTGTGGCTACTGGCAACAACGCCATCCGGATTGATGCCACTTCCGGTGTGCTGACGGTGAGTGATACCGGCATCACAGCAGCCAGCGGCAATATCGAATTACGCTCAGATCTTCAGATCACCACAACCGTTGCAGGTACAATTAATGCGGGAACCAACCGCGTTATTCTGGCCACATCGGATGTAACCAAAGCCATTCATCTGGGTGGCACCGCTACAGCAGGTCGTTTGGATATTGCGGATGATCTGACTGGAAAAATCACCACGGGCACCCTGCAAATCGGTCGCTCGGGTATGAGTGGCACTATTCAGGTGGAGGGGGCTTTCAGCCGAACGGGTGATCTGGCCTTGAATGTAGGAACCGGCTCTATCCTCAATGCAGCAGGTACGTCTCGTTTAGCCGCGACCGGCAGCCTGACACTGAATGCGGACACCATCGGCAGCAGTACGGAGTCTTTGAGAATCAAGGCTGGTTCTCTCAGTGGTACAGCAAGCGGCTCCCTGTATATCAACCATGCCGGCAATCTGACTTTGGGTGGGGGGGGAGCCAGTTTGTCTGCCGGGGATGGCAAAACCCTGTCCGTCACCACCGTCACTGACAGTGACGAAGGCAATCTGATTTTAGGTGATGCCGTCAGCGTTGGTGGAACTGGCACCCTGATTCTAAATGCGGCGGGCTCCATCACTAGCACAGCAGCGGATGATATTGCTTCGGCCAATACAATTCAGCTGAGCGCTGGTACTGACCTGGGAACCTCCACTCAGCGTTTGATGGTTAAAGCCAACCAGTTGAATCTATCTGGCACCGATGGAAAAAATGCCTGGCTGGGTACAGAAAGACTCAGTGGAACTGACCCCGTCACTTTGACTGCCAATATGAACGGCAGCAGCCTTGATATCCTACATAAGGACAGTGACCTGCAGGTTAATACGCTGGCTGATGCCGCCACCCTGAATCTGGAAAATAATAACAGCCTGATTCTGGCTACGGACATTACTACAACAGGCAACCAGACTTACCAGGGTGTTGTAACCCTGGCTAATGGGGATCGCACCCTGACCACTACGAACAGCAATATCAGCTTTGCTTCCACCATGGATGGTAGCCAGACCCTGACTCTGGCTGCGGGAACCGGAACGGCCAGCTTCACTGGTCATGTCGGTGGCACGACCAACCTCAACAGCCTGGATGTAACGGCAGGCAGTATCTCCTTGGGTGGAAACGTGACCACCACGGGTACCCAGACTTATAACGGCACACTGACACTAGCCGGAGCCAATGGTTCGACTCAAACACTGACCGCTACAACTGTCAGTTTTGATGGCAGTCTCAATGGCACGACTGCCAGTGAGCAGAGTCTGATCATTTCCGGGGCAGCCAGCTTTACTGGTGACCTGGGTGCAACAACGGGCCTGGGATCACTTGAAATAACTGGAGCTAGCACCCTGGCAGGTACTGCCGGAAAAACCCATCACCTGAAAGCAGGCACAGTGACCCTGGGTGGTGGTGTTAATGCCTCCAGCGCAGGGCAGCAAAGCCTGTTGATAACAGGGAATGCTGTCCTGAGCGATAATCTGGGTAGCACAACTCAATTGGACAGCCTGGAAATCACCGGTACAGCCAGTCTGGCAGGTAATATTACCACCCAGGGTAGCCAGACCTACACAGGCCAGGTCACCCTGGCGGGTACAGCAGCAGGCACTAGAATTCTAACTGCGGATGCCGGACAGTTGATCAGTATGACTGGCGGCCTGACCGGTGATGGTCGCAGCCTAGAGGTCAACCAAGCCAACTGGTCGCTGGGCAGTTCCGGTGCCAGCGGCCTGCTCAATTTAAATGTTGATGGCACCACGTCCCTATATGCAAGCAGTGTGACGACCTCTGGCTATCAAACCTATGCCGACACCCTGACACTGCATGCCAGTGGCGATACCAGCTTGGCATCAGGTGATAATCAGAACCTCAGCTTTGCTGCTATTAGTACTGCTGATACAACCCAGAGAAACCTGCTTCTTGCCACAGGCACATCAGGCACTTCTAGTAGCTGGGCTGATATCAGCTTCTCCGGGCAGCTTACGGGACTAACGGACCTGACTGTACAGCATGCCAACAATGTCGATTTCAATGCTACTGGAACGACAACGCTGGCCGGTGCCTTAACTCAAAGCACCGGAAGTGGCAGCACCTCTTTCCAGGGCGACTTAACCGCCGACACCCTCAGTCTTCAAACCGGTACAGTGGTATTAGCCGACAATAAAACGCTCACAGTTACTGATGGAAAAACGCTGGAAGTCTATGCTGACAACCTGACCTTTGGTGCCGCTTCTGAATTGAATGCAGGTAGTGGCCAGGTGACTTTGGCACCCCTGACGACCACCAACAGTCTACTTGTCTGCTCAAGTGCATCTTCATCCTGCACCGGCATTTTTGATTCCGTCTATGATTTAGGCAGCCTGGCAGTAACAGCAAGCAGTATCCAAATCGGCCGAAGTACGCATGAAGGTAATATTTCACTCAAGACACTGAGTACCAGCTTTGATGTCACTCTGGAAAACGCTGCCACTCACCAGATCTCGGTCCTTGGAAACTACACCGGCCAAAACCTGACGTTAAATTCGAATGGTGGCAGCATCTCGCTCGGTGCAGATATAACCACCACCGGTAACCAAACCTATTCCGGAGCAGTGGTGCTTAACTCAGCGGCTCAACTTACCGCTGAGAATAACAGCAGTGTTCTTCAAACAATTACCTTTAATGGCACCCTGAATTCTCAGGCCACTCAAGCCTATGGTCTCACCCTGATTGGCAATACCAGCTTTAATGACCAGGTAGGTGCTGCCACTGACGGTGCTTTGGGTGCCTTAGCCATCAACAGTTCCGGTTCTTTAACATTGGCGGATGGCTTTAGTATTCAAGCAGCCAGCCTCAGTGCTACAGGCACTACCTCCTTGGGTGGTAACATCACCACCAGCGGCGATCAGACTTACACCGGGGCCATCACCCTGACCGGCTCTTCTGCTACGCGCACTCTGACTGCAGGTGCCGGTCAATTGATTACCGCCACGGGCGGCATCACGGGTGGCAGCAACAGTCTGGTGATTCAAACTGCTGACTTCCAACTGGATAGCACCGCTAGCGGTCTGAATAGCTTCACCACTGCTGGCACGGCAACCCTGAATGCTGATCTCACCTCAACCGGGGCTCAGAGTTATCAGAATCTGGTCCTGAATGCAGCGCTCAGTGGCTCTTCGGTCAGCGTAGCCGGAACAACTTCGCTGGGCGGCAATGTCACCACCAGCGGTGATCAGACTTACACCGGGGCCATCACCCTGACCGGCACCTCCGCTACGCGCACTCTGACTGCAGGTGCAGGTCAATTGATTACCGCCACAGGCGGCATCACGGGTGGCAGCAACAGTCTGGTGATTCAAACTGCTGACTTCCAACTGGATAGCACCGCTAGCGGTCTGAATAGCTTCACCGCTGCTGGCACAGCGACCCTGAATGCTGATCTCACCTCAACCGGGGCTCAGAGTTATCAGAATCTGGTCCTGAATGCCGCACTTAGTGGCTCTTCGCTCAGTGTGGCCGGAACAACTTCGCTGGGCGGCAATGTCACCACCAGCGGTGATCAGACTTACACCGGGGCCATCACCCTGACCGGCACCTCCGCTACGCGCACTCTGACTGCAGGTGCAGGTCAATTGATTACCGCCACAGGCGGCATCACGGGTGGCAGCAACAGTCTGGTGATTCAAACTGCTGACTTCCAACTGGATAGCACCGCTAGCGGTCTGAATAGCTTCACCGCTGCTGGCACAGCGACCCTGAATGCTGATCTCACCTCAACCGGGGCTCAGAGTTATCAGAATCTGGTCCTGAATGCCGCACTTAGTGGCTCTTCGCTCAGTGTGGCCGGAACAACTTCGCTGGGCGGCAATGTCACCACCAGCGGTGATCAGACTTACACCGGGGCCATCACCCTGACCGGCTCTTCTGCCACGCGTACCCTGACTGCAGGTGCCGGACAATTGATTACCGCCACGGGCGGCATCACCGGCGGTGGCAACAGTCTGGTGATTCAAAATGCTGACTTCCAACTGGATAGCACCACTAGCGGTCTGAACACCTTCACCGCTGCTGGCACGGCGACCCTGAATGCTGATCTCACCTCAAACGGAGCTCAGAGTTATCAGAATCTGGTCCTGAACGCTGCACTCAGTGGCTCTTCGCTCAGTGTGGCCGGAACGACTTCGCTGGGCGGCAATGTCACCACCAGCGGTGATCAGACTTACACCGGCGCCATCACCCTAACCGGCACCTCCGCCACACGTACGCTGACGGCGGGGGCTGGTCAGCTAGTCACTGTTTCTGGCGGGATAACGGGTGGCAGCAATAGCCTGGTGATTCAAACTGCTAACTTCCAACTGGGTAGCGCTGCCAGTGGTCTGAATAGTTTCACCACTGCTGGCACGGCGACCCTGAATGCTGACCTCACCTCTACCGGAGCTCAGAGTTATCAGAACCTGGTCCTGAACGCCGCACTCAGTGCTTCTTCGCTCAGCGTGGCCGGTACGACTTCGCTGGGGGGTGATGTCACCACCAGCGGTGATCAGACTTACACCGGCGCCATCACTCTGACCGGTTCCTCCGCCACACGCACGCTGACTGCCGATGCCAGTCAATTGATTACCGCCACGGGCGGCATCACTGGCGGTGGCAACAGCCTGGTGATTCAAAATGCTGACTTCCAACTGGATAGCACCGCTAGCGGTCTGAATAGCTTCACCACTGCTGGCACGGCAACCCTGAATGCTGATCTCACCTCAACCGGGGCTCAGAGTTATCAGAATCTGGTCCTGAATGCAGCGCTCAGTGGCTCTTCGCTCAGTGTGGCCGGAACGACTTCGCTGGGCGGCAATGTCACCACCAGCGGCAGTCAGACCTATTCAGGAGCAGTGACTCTAACGAGTGACCTGCAATTAAAAACGACCAATAACAATATCACCTTTGAATCAACGCTGGATGGTGCCTACTTTCTGACCCTTGACGCAGGAACAGCCGCTGTCGCTTTTCAAGGCAATGTTGGTGCCTCAACACCGTTAACAGGTTTAGACATCACAGCAGGTACGGTCAACCTGACTACCAGTCTGGCCTTAAATGGCAGTCTGGCCTTGACGGGTGACTTAACCCTCACAGGCAACACCCAGATCAACACCAACAACAATAGCCTGACTCTTGGCTCTGCAGTTTCCGGCCAAGGTTATAGCCTGGAACTTCTGGCTGGCACTGGGGATATTTCCCTGCAAGCAGCTAGCAATCTGTCAGCACTCACTCTGACCTCTGCCAACAACATCAACTTGAATGGTAATCTGCAGATCAATAGCGGGGGCGCCTTCGAAATCACCTCAGCGTCAGGACTAACCCAACTGGCCGGATCCACCCAAATCACTGCAGAAACCATCAGAATTAATTCAGCCAGCCTGCAATTTGGTCACCAGAGCAGTCTGGATGCTTCCGCCGTGGATTCCGGCTCCATTTATTTATATACGGATACCTTTACAGCACTGGGAGATTTAACCGTCTCGGCGGGCAGTGTATCCGGTGTTGCCTCGCTCAGTTCTCAAAACACCAGTGCCACCCTCTTGGTTTGCCTAACTGGGGATTGTGATACTACTGGACTGACTAGCCCGGCTGTTTACACCCTGACCAGCAGCATTACGGTGGATGCCAGCCAGGTTCATATAGGTAGCCAGGAAACAGGTAAAGAACATCAAGGCAACATTATTCTGCGCAACCTCACGCTGCCTTTCGATTTAGAAGTCACTACCCAAGGAAGTGGCAAAACGCTCACTGTTGATGGTGGTTACGATAGCAGTAGTGGCAGTGGAAGCAACACGGGTGCACTGACACTCAATACGGCCAGTGATGGGCAGATAGTGGTAGCAGGCGATATCACCACGCATAAAGATTTGATATTGGCCAATGCCGTCCAGATTAATCAAACAGCCAGCTTAAAGAGCAATCAGGGCAAGATCCACTTCCAGTCAACTGTGGATGGCCAAACTGCAGGCAGCCAAAGCCTTAGCCTCCAGGCCAGTAATGGCAATATCCTTCTTGATGGAGCCCTGGGTAGCACTCAGAGCCTGGCCGGTTTAACCCTGGTCAGTGCCGTTGACTCCCAACTGAATAGCATCTCCGTAACAGGAGCACTGACTCAACAAGCGGGAACAGGCACAACCACTTTTAGTGGTAGCTTGAGCGCTGGCAGTATCAGCCTGGACGTGTCCAGCCTGGCTCTGAATGGTATCAATCTCGACACCAGTGCCTCCAACGGCAACATCAGTCTCTCCATTGATGAGGGGCTGGACACCGGCACGGGCACGACTATTGATGCAGGCACAGGCAGTGTTCAACTATCATCCTCGAACACAGCCAACACCCTGGAAATTTGTAGTGACACCAGCTGCTTAGCGGCTGGCACCCATGATACTCAGTATGATCTTGGCGATCTTTCCATTACCGCAGGGAATATCCTTTTTGGCCGCAGTAGCCACACCGGTAATATTTATATTCAGGAGCTGGCTTTTGACTATGCCTTGGGAGTCAACACCACCGGTAACATCTATGTTCAAGGTGCCCTGGATGGAACCATCAATTCCAGCGGTTCCCTATCTTTGAATGCAGGCTCCAGTGGCAATATCTATCTGCAAGGCAATATCACCACGAGTGGTAGTCAAAACTACCAAAGCCTTGTCCAACTGACCGGTGGTAATTACACCCTCACCACCAGCAACCAGGCCATCACTTTTGCTAATGCGATTCAAGGCAACAGCAATAACCTGACCCTGAATACAGGCGCGGGAAATCTTAGCCTGCAGGCAGCCAGCCTGAACGACCTGACCCTGAGCAATGCGGGCAATGCCAGCTTTAATGGCACACTCAGTCTATCCGGTGCTTTTGTCCAGAATGCAGGTTCTGGTAATACACATTTTCTGGAAACAGCAACAGCTTCTTCTTTTGAAATCAATGCCACCACTATCACGCTGGATTCAGGCAAGTCCCTGTCCACTTCGGCCACCAATGGTGACATTCAGCTGTTTACCGACAACCTAGCGATCTCGGGCCTTCTTGATGCGGGAACGGGTGGTATCACCCTGGCGCCTTTGGTAGACAGCCGTGAGCTATTTGTATGTAGCGGCAGCTGTACAACCGATAGCAATTACGACAGCAGTGATCCCAACCATGCACTCTACAATATCGGTGGCGATTTTTCGTATACTGCCGGTTCTTTTGCCATAGGCAAACCCTCGCAAACCGGTGACATCACCCTTTATCAATTTGAACCGGCTTTCGATCTTTCCCTGGCCACGACGGGCAGCATCAATATTAGTGGCCAGTTCACCAGTGACCACAGTCTTTCTCTGGATGGCGGAACAAGCATCAACATCAGTCACGACATTACCACTAAAGGCGACCAGTATTACAAAGGTGCCGTGGTTCTGATGGATCCCGATTCTTCGACCAGCACAGCAGGAATCAGCCTTACCTCCTCATCCGGAAGTATTACTTTTGATGCCACCCTGGATAGTGGGACAGATAGTATTTCAGGTATCGACTCGGGTAACAGTTTTGGTCTGACCCTAGATGCTGCAACCGAGGTGGTTTTCAATAATGCTGTGAGTGCCAATGCCAGTCTGGCCAAGCTGAACTATTTGAACGTCACCAGCAGTAGCCCAATTAAAATCAATGCGGATATAGAAACACTGCAGCAACAAAGCTATTCCGGTCAGGTGACTTTGACTGGAAATCGCCAATTAACGGCAGGCAGTGGTCAACTGATCAGTATGAATGCAGGCCTGAATGGAGGTTCTGCAAATCTGACCATCAGTAATGCCAATTGGTCGCTAGGCTCGGCGGGTGCTACCGACCTGGGTAATTTAAACATTGATACAGGCATCAGTACCCTCAGCGGCAATATCACTACTTCAGGTACGCAAAATTACCAGGGCGGCATCACTCTCAATCAGGATGCGCAGCTGTCCACAACAAATAGTGCCATCACTTTTGGTGGCAGTATCAGTGGTAGCTATGCGCTTACATTGGATTCAGGAACCGCCACCCAGGTACTGGATCAAAGCATTAATCTGCAGAGCCTTACCGTCAATAGTGATACCACTACTCTCAGCACTGATGTGACCACCACAGGTGCACAAACCTATCAGGGCGCCGTGACTCTCTCGGGTATCCGCAACCTCAGCGCCAGTCAAACCACTTTTGCCAACACCCTGACCGGCGATGATAGCAATCTGACGCTGAGCGGTAATGCTGTGCTCAGCGGGGCTGTTACCAATATTCAGAATTTAACCGTCACCGGCTCATCCAGTTTAAGTGCCGATATCACCACCTCTGGCACGCAGGATTTCCAAGGAGCAGTAACCCTGACTGGTAGCCGTAATCTGACTGCCACTCAGACTACTTTCGGCAGTACCCTGAGCGGTGACGGTAGTGATCTGACCCTGACCGGTAATGCTGTGCTCAGCGGGGCTGTTACCAACATTCAAAATCTGACGGTCACCGGCACCAGCAGCTTGAACGCTAATGTTACAACCACCGGTACGCAGGATTATCAAGGCGCAGCAACACTGACGGGCACGCGTAGCCTGAGCGCCAGCCAAACCACTTTCGACAGCACCCTGACCGGTGACGGTAACGATCTGACCCTGACTGGCAATGCCGTGCTGAATGCAGCTGTCACTAATATTCAGAACCTGACGGTTACCGGAACCAGCAGCTTGAATGCCGATGTCACCACCTCCGGTAGCCAAGACTATCAGGGGGCGGCCACCCTCACGGGCGCTCGCAACTTGAGCGGCACGCAAACCACTTTCAGCAGTACCCTGTCGGGCGATGGCAGCAATCTGACGCTGAATGGTAACGCTGTGCTAAGCGGAGCTGTTAGCAGCATCCAGAATCTAACAGTCACCGGTACCAGCAGCTTAAATGCCGAGGTCACCACCTCGGGCACTCAGGAGTACCAGGGGGCAGTAGCGCTAACGGGTAGCCGTAATTTAACTGCCACCCAAACCACTTTTGCCAGCACCCTGACCGGTGACGGTAGCGATCTGACCCTGACTGGCAATGCCGTGCTGAATGGAGCTGTCAGCAGTATCCATAACCTGACCATTACCGGCACCAGCAGCTTGAATGCCAATGTCACCACTTCCGGCACGCAGGATTACCAAGGGGCAGCTACACTGACTGGCACACGTAATCTGAGCGCCACCCAAACCACTTTCGGCAGCACCCTGACGAGCGACGGCAGCAATTTAACACTGACTGGTAATGCCGTGCTGAATGGAGCTGTCAGCAGTATCCAGAACCTCACCATTACCGGCACCAGCAGCTTGAATGCCAATGTCACCACTTCCGGCACTCAGAATTACCAGGGAGCGGCAACCCTGACGGCCACACGTAACCTGACGGCCACCCAAACCACCTTCAATAGCACCTTGACCGGTGATGGCAATGATCTGACGTTGACTAGCAATGCCGTCCTCCAAGGGGCTGTTAGCAATATCCAGAATCTAACAGTGACCGGCACCTCGAATTTAAGTGCCAATGTCACCACCACCGGCACCCAAGACTATCAGAGCGCCGCCATCCTCAATGGCAGTCTGACTCTCCAGGCCGGACAAATCGATTTTAATAGCACTCTGAACGGCAACGGCTATCAACTCACTCTCAATTCCGGTAGTGGCGATATAACTGCGCTTGCCAGCTGGAGCCAAATCAGCAACCTGACCATCACCCAGGCTCGCAACGTCAGCCTTAAAGATACTACGCTGACCGGCACCTTCCGCCAGAATAGTGGCAGCGGCAACTTACAAGTGGATGGGACCCTCCAGGCTCAATATATTGATGTGTCCAGCTCAGCGGCTGAATTAACGGCTTCATCTCAGGTCGTGGCGACAGGCAGTGACACCTCTTCGCAAAAAGCCATCGAAGCCTATATTGATAGCCTGACTCTGGGAACAGCGAGCGAACTAAGAACCGATAATGGCAGCTTCCTGTTGGCTCCTTACACCAGTAGCAACAGCTTTGCTGTCTCCCAAGGCAGCTGGACCGGTCATGGAGCGGATCTGCACTATGATCTCAATAATCTCAATATCAGTACCCAATCCTTGATTCTGGGACATAGTGGTCAAGCTGGCAAACTTCACCTGAACAGCCTGAATGCCAGCTATGATCTGACTTTTGCCAGCGCTGGAGGCATCGAGCTTTACGGTAATATCACCACGCTAAATTACGATCAAAGCTACCAGAACCAGGTCAACATCAACAGCAATCTGACCCTGAATCTGGGCAGCAGCGGCGATCTGACTTTTTCTGATGCCCTAACCGGCAATGCTGATTTGACTCTGCAACAAGCCCGTAATGTTCAGCTGCAGACAGTCAATCTCAACGGTCTTTTCCAGCTCAACCAAGCAACGGCCACGACCCAAGTCAGTAGTAACATGACGGCCAACTCAATAGAATTGAACTCGGCGGCACTGACTTTTGCCAGTGGCGTTACTCTGGATACCTCGACCACTAATGGCAATATCGAGCTCTTCACCGACAGTTTCACGGCTCAAGGGCAACTGACTGTCAATGCCGGCAGTGGGCGCGCGCAATTGGCTGCGCAGGATACCAGTAAAGACATCTACGTCTGTATGACCGACTGTCCGTCTGATGCCAGCAAGGTGGTTTATCAACTGAACCAGAAGATTCAGGTTACAGCCGCTCAGGTCAGAATTGGCAGCCAGGAAGCCGGATCCCGTCACCAGGGTGCAATCTATTTGCAACGCCTGCCCTTTACCTTCGATCTGGAAGTAACCACCGATGGCAGTATCCAGGTGGATGCCTTTAATGGCAGCCTGGATCTAAACGGCTTAACCCTGGATGGTGAAAGCATCCTGCTGCAGGGCGATGGTGATGATCAACTGACCGGTTATTCCACCACGGCCAACCAGTGGATTCTGAACAGCAGTAATAGCGGCACTCTGAATAATACCAACTTCACCATTACCGGTAGCGGTTCAGCGAATACAGCCAGTTTCTCCGGCTTTACTCAACTGGTTGGTGGCGATGTTGATGACAGCTTTACCTTGACCGCCACGGGACGGATTGGTAGCCAAATCCAGGGGGGCACAGGTCGTAATACGCTGGATATCTCAGCAACCAATACAGCCCTTACACTTGAGGTTGGTAAGGATTTTACCGGCATACAACAAGTAACCGGTCAGGGCGACAACCTCAAAGGCAGTAGCAGTAACGCCAACGCCTGGTCACTTAATAGTGCCAATGCAGGAACTTTGACCACTGGAAGTGAAACTATCAGCTTCTCAGGCATGAACCAACTGGTCAGCGGTACTGCCGACAACACCTTCACTTCAACCGGGGTATATACCGGTAATATCCTGTTGGAAACCAATAACAGTAGCTGGGATTACACGGCGGGCAAGGCCCTGACACTGGGTAAGGTTTTGGGAACAGGCAGCTTGACGATAGCAGCCCCGGCCAGCGGCACTGGCTCAACCCTGAGCCTAAGTGCTAGTGATCTGGTACTCACAGGCTTCACCGAACATACGGGAACGCTTTTCATCGGCGGGCGGGTGACTCCAGCCAATTTACCACTTAATAGCTCCACCAGCGTCACCGTGAATACCAACCGTCTGGTCATTGATGACGAAGTTAATGTCAGCAGCCACCTGGTTTTCCTTGCAGCGGATATTGAGATCAACACAGACACCATCACCAGCACTCAAGGCAGTGCCAGCTTCCTGGCCACTGGTAGCCTCTGTAATGGCTGTGAGGCTTCGCTAACGGGCGAAGGTAACCTGAAAATCAATACACCAACCACTGTCACTGCAACCGAAGGCCGGGTTATTGCTGCAGGCGGCATCATCAATTCCGAGGATCTGCGCCTGGATTTCAACGGCGGTGATTTTGAGCTGGCGGTTAGTGCCAACCAACAGGAAACCTCCCAGCCCAACCAGGCTTCCAATGCCCAGGGTGTGACTCTGAGCGCTGCCACCCAGGCCTTTATACAAGCCCTGGATCTGGAACTGGTCAGTGTCTCGGTCAGCTTTACCAATCCGGCTGCTGCAGTTCTGGGCGTCAGAGCTATAGAAGTAATCGACCTGGCACTCTTTGAAGAAGATCTCACTCTCTTTGGTCGTTTAGGCGAGGGGGTTGCCCTGGACTTTGCCCAGTGCGAAGAAGTGGAAGGCTGTACTCCCAATGTTACTGTAGAAGAGCTAAATGCTTCTATCAGCCAACTGGATCTTCGTATCCAGCAACTGGAAGCTGAACTGGATGCGACGGAAGACCCGGAGCGCCGCAAACAAATCCAGGAACTCTTAACCCAATACCAGGCCCAGAAAGAAGAATTCCTGGCTTATCGCGAAGACCTTCAGGACTTCACCGGCTTTGAAGAGCAGTTGGCCAATGAACTAGGTGGCGAAGATGAGATCGACATGGAAGCCATCGAACGCGAAGTTAAAATCATCGAAACTATTTATACCCGGGTACAGTTTCTGGAAAGCCTGCAATTCAATGAAGAACGCCGGGCCGAGTTTGCACAAAGAACCGGCATGGACCTGACCGAAGAAAGACTGGAAGCAATTATTGAAAGCACTATGAAAGCAGCACAAAGAACCGAGGCGATCATTGAACGCATGCTGGATGGAGAATAAAGTGAAGCACCGGTTTCCCTTGTTGCTGCTCCTGCTGAGTCTGTTTTTTCTACCCCGGCTTCAAGCAGAAAGTGATCGCCTGGAGCTAGTAGCAGAAGAAACGGTTCCAGGTACGCAAGAACAGCCACAGGAAGGTGAAGAAGAAAAAGCAGAACGACAATTCAATCTTCTCGCAGCCGATCCTGAAGACATGACCCCTGAACAACTGGAAGAGGAAATCCAGCTGTTGAAAAACCTTCAGGCGGGCATGCAGCTAACCCTGGCAGCCTGCGAAGATGAGCCTCACTGCGTGACCGCCTTCACAGATCAGGAAATAGAACGCATAACCACCGAGATCCAACTGCTCACTGAAGCACTGGAGAACAAAGAAAGCAGGTATGATGGGCTGATTTCACAGTTGCAGGAAGTCGGTCAGACTTACGCTCGTCTGAGAAGCGATTTTCAGGCCATCGCAGCCCGCATTGACAGGGAAAGCCTGGAAGGCAACTGGGCGGACCAGTTTGTCTTTGATGATTTTGATATAGGACCTGACGTCCCCTATCCCAATGAACACGTTACACTCAATATGTTTGAAGATGCTCACAAGCCGCTGCCCATTGAGTAGCAGCCATTTGATTAAAGGTGATGAACACTATGGCTCTTTTTACCAAAACTAAAAAAATGTCCATCATGTTTGCCGATATCTGCGGCAGTACCCGACTCTATGACACCCTGGGAGACGAAACCGCGCGCAAAATCATTGCGGACACCCTGGCATTGTTGACCGAGTCGGTAAAACGCTTTCAGGGCACGGTGATCAAAACCATCGGGGATGAAATCATGTGCACCTTCCCGGATGCCGAATCCGGTCTCAAGGCCGGGGTGGATATGCAGGAAAGCCTGGAAGATGCCAATGACGAGGGCTTTGCCGAGGTTCCTGTCAGCATCCGCGTAGGTTTCCATTACGGTCCGGCTATCATGGAAGACGGCGATGTTCATGGCGATGCCGTCAATGTAGCTGCACGCATGGCTTCTCAGGCCAAGGCGGATCAGATCATCACTACGAGCGAAACCTCCAAGGTTCTCTCACCGGCGCTTCAGGAAGACATGCAGTTTGTTGACTATGCCCCAATTAAAGGCAAAGGCACCGTAGAGATTGTCAAATTTCAGTGGAAAGAAGACGATGCCACCCAGATGTCGGCAGATATCCCCAATGCCCTGGCAACCCTGGGAGAGACTTCCGAACTGACCCTGCAATACAAGGATGCCCAGATCAGTTTGAACAGTGAGCGCGAAATTGCAGTCCTGGGTCGCAGCGCCACCTGTGATCTGGCAGTCAAGGAAAGCCTGGCTTCTCGCAAGCACATCACCATCGAACTGCGCCGCGATAAATTCTTCCTGATCGATCAAAGCACCAATGGCACCTACATCCAGCAAGCGGATGGCAGTGAAGCCTTTGTTCGTCGTGAAGAAGTCCCCTTGATCGGTGAAGGCAAAATCAGCCTGGGTCGGGCTTTCAACGACAACCCTCAGGAACTGGTCAGTTTCTCTTATAGCAATAGCTGAAAAGGATAGGGATGATGAGTGCAGAAATAGCAAGTGCCCTGGCTAGTTCCAGCGGCAAGACCCACCGAGGCCATGTGCGCCCGGTTAATGAAGATGCTTTTCTGGATCGCTGTCAGGAGGGACTCTGGCTGGTTGCTGATGGCATGGGCGGGCATGATGCTGGTGATGTTGCCAGTCGTATGATCGTGGAGAGTTTGAAGGGGCTGGAACTGCAACCCACACTGGCCGAACGCCTGGATCAAATCGAAGATGCCCTGGACCAGGTCAATGAGCATCTGCTTCACCGTAGTATCCAGGACGATGGTAAAAAACATATTATTGGCAGCACCCTGGCACTTCTGGTGATTGAAAATGCCCAACTGGGTGCGCTCCTCTGGGCTGGAGACAGCCGTATTTATCGCCTTCGCTACGACCAACTCAACCAGTTGACTGTTGATCACTCCCAGGTAGAAACCTATGTACGCCAGGGCATTATCAGCCGTGAAGAAGCACGCTCTCATCCGGACCGCAACATCATCACCCGGGCCGTGGGCAGTCATGAAGAGCTCTATCTGGAAGCGGATTTATGCGAACTTAGTCAGAAGGACCGTTTTCTGATTTGCAGTGATGGCTTGACCCGCCATCTGGAAGACCGGGAAATCGCAGAAATTCTGCAAAAAGGTACGCCTGATGAAGCCAGTCAAGCCTTGATTGACCTGACTCTCGAGCGCGGCGCCAAGGATAATGTCACTGTTATTGTTATTGATATTAACTAGGGGTCGGTAAACTCATCATGGTGAATCTGCAAAAAACTCTGGAATCCCTGGCAGCCAATGAAATTGCCATTCCAGAAGTACAGGTAATGATTCAAAGCCTGCTGCAAAAACGTCAGCTCAGCACCCGTGAGCTGCAGGAGGCTTTGAATCAAGCCGTACAACAAGGGCAGATTTCACCACAGCAGGCAGACCGACTTAATCTGGCCGCCCCGGATTTCCCTGACACTGATGGTGAAGAGGACGAAGAAGTCACCCAGATTGCCTATCCTGCAGCCTCCTCTATGGTTGCCGATGAAGATGAGGATGCGACCCAGATCGCTTACCCCCCTTCCGGCCTGGATACGGCCTCGGGTGCAGAAGAAGACGAAGAAGCCACGCAAATTGCCTATCCTCAAGCTTCAGCCACGTCTGATGATGACGAAGATGCCACCATTATTGCTACGCCACCGCCCGGGGCCACTCCTCCGGCAGAGGAAGAGGATGAAGATGCCACGGTTATAGCCACCCCACCCAGTGGCCACCCAGGCCAACCGGAAGAGAGCTCGGATGACGAAGATGAAGATGCTACGGTTATCGCTACGCCTGCCCAGGATGTAGACACCCAGCTGACGGTAATGGCTGAAGACCAGCCGAGCAGCACCTTCTCATCCCGAACCTCGGGGTCGATGACCAGCAGCACCTACAGCACCACCAACACCTCACAAAGATCCTGGGATCTGCCGGGGGCCTCCTCCTCCCAGCTGAAAAAACTGGGGCCGGGTTCCATCATCAAGGACCGCTTTATTCTCGATAAGGTCCTGGGTGCCGGGGGTATGGGTAAGGTGTTCCAGGCGCGTGACCTGCTCAAAGTGGAAGCCAAGGACAGCAACCCCTACGTGGCGATGAAGGTTCTGACCGAAGACTTCAAAGCCCATCCCCAGGCTTTTGTGGCCCTGCAGCGTGAAGCCAGTCGCCAACAGAAGCTAGCCCACCCCAACATTGCCACTGTTTACGATTTTGACCGTATCGGCATGACCGGCACCCAGGTTTTCATCACCATGGAACTGCTGGTGGGGAAACCCCTGGATACCTTTATCCGTAAGGTGGTGCGTCCCAAGGGTGGTCTTCCCTTCGAGGAGGCCTTCCCGCTGATCGAGCAGTTGGGTGCTGCTCTGTCCTACGCTCACCAGCGCAATATTGTGCACTCGGATTTTAAACCGGGGAACGCCTTCCTCTGTGATGACGGAACGGTAAAAACTCTTGACTTCGGTATCGCCCGAGCGGTTAACGCCGGGGCCGATGAGCAAAAAGAAAAAGAGGAAGAAGAGGGCAATCAGGATGATTTTGATGCCGGGGACCTGGGTGCTCTGACACCGGCCTATGCTTCCCTGGAAATGCTGCAGGGCAAAGACCCTTCCACTCAGGATGATCTCTATGCCCTGGCGGTTGTTGCCTATGAGCTACTCACCGGCTATCACCCTTTCAACAAGAAATCGGCACTCAAGGCCCAGGAAGCCAAGCTGGTGCCCGCGCCCATCAAGGGGCTGAAAAAGCGCCAGATGAAGGGGTTGATTCGCGGACTGGCGTTCGAAAAAGAAGATCGTACCGCGACCGTTGAGAAATTTCTGGAAGAGCTGGAAGGTAAAGCCAACTGGCACAAGAATCCCTGGGTGCTGGGCACCGCCTTCTCGGTGATTCTCGGGGTAGCCGCTTACAACCCCCTGCTAAGCTACCTGGATAAACTCCATGTCGACCGCTTGATCGAAAGGGTGGAAACCCAACAGCCCGAAAAGATTGAAGAAGTCATCACCACCCTGCCCAGCCTGGAAGTGAATGCTCGCAACCGGATTACAGATACTACGCGGGACATCCTTCAGGGCTATCTGGAAGAACTCATGGAAGCCGCAGTCAAGGTTGATGAACAGCGCTACAATTTTGACCAGGCCGAAAACGAACTGGCACGCATGGAGCAGCTCTACCCGGATTCAGCAGCAGCCATCGGTCTTAGTAATCAGCTGGAGTTGGAACGCAACCGCTACCTGCATCAACTCAACCAGCGACTCAATCTAGCTCTGGAGGCTGATAACCTGCTACCCGGAGCCGAACGCCCGGAAAGTATCAGTGAAATCCTGTCCTTGATCATTGCCGTGGACCCGGACCACCAACTATTGGAAGACCCCAGGATTCCCGATGCCTATGGTACGGCTGCCCAGGAAGCCATTAACCTGGATGCACTCCAAAGCGCACGCACCTACCTGGATGTGGGCCTTGCCCGCATGCCCGATGATATCGGGCTGATCAATACCCAGGACCGCTGGGAGCTGGCTCATCGCGAGCAGGAAAAACGCCTAAATCTGGAACATCTGCAGGAAACCTTCACCACTCAAGCGGCCGGCTTCGATTCCCTGGATGCCTATCTGGAAGCCAAGCCCACGCTCCTGCAACTGGCTCGCCTCTCCCCCGACAATCAGGCACTTTATATTCTCGGTGACCAGGTAACTCCTTTATTGATGGAAGCCGATGACCGCGAGCTACTCAAAGAACATGCTGATCTCTGGCTGGCCCTCGGTCAGGCCTATTTTCTGGTTAACCAGGGACAGGCGCCCACCAGCCAGGAGTTGACCGATCAGATCAGCGGACTGCTTGAAAATCCTGAATTCACCCAGGAATGGGAGCAGCAAATCAAACAAAGCCTGGATTGGCTGGATGTCAGTCCGGGTGTGGATAACTCAAGCCGTCAGCAGCAGAGAAACCGGATCGCAGCGGCCTATGAACAAAGAAGCCGCGAACTGGAAAGCAGTCAGCGCTACAACCTGGCCCTATCGATACTGGATCGGGCCGATGCTCTGGGATTGGTAACCCCCCAGCTGCAAACAGCAGAAAGCGAAATCCAGCAAAATTACCAGACTTTTCTTAGCGAGCGTGAAGAAGCCGCTCGCCTGGCCCGCATCGAGGGCATGAAAAATACCCTTTTGGTTGAAGCGGATGCCCGCGAAATGGATGCCGCCGAAGAAACCCTCAGCCAGCTGCGTGATTATCTGGGTGATGATGACCCCTTCCTGACCATAACCGCAGCCGATGCTCTGGCCGAAGCCTATCTGGAAGTCACCAATCGACTCGGTAATGATCGGCTTTATCATGAAGCGGTCAAAATGGCGGAACGCGGCCTCAAGGTGGCGCCCAATGATCTGCAGCTACAAAACGCACAGGAAAACTACCTGGTTGAAGGCAATATCCAGGATCTGAATCAGATTTTTGCCGAAGGCACCCACTTTGATACCCCGGCAGCAGAAACTCAGCTCAATCAGATACGCACCTTTGCTCCGGAACGCTATACCGAGCTGGAACGCCAGTACACCAACCTGCTGGTCGAAAAAATTCTTGAAGTTGCCGATACAGGTACTCGCAGACAAGCCGAAAGCCTGGCTACCCGTGCCAGCATTCTCTTCCCGGATAACAGCCGCCTGGCACGCCTGCGCGCTGACCTAGCCCCACCGCCCTGGGCTCAGGGAAGAACCGCCCGAGCGGCCCTGAGCACTGGACGTCTGACCGAGGCCCAGGGGCTTTTACAGGCATCCCAGGAACGCCTGCCCGAGCATCCTGAAGTCCTGGATTTTGCCAGAGATCTCAGAGGACGCATCCAGGAAGCAGAAGCCACCTTTGCCCGTTTTGAGACCCAACTGGAAGAAAAGAATTTCGAACAGGCCCGTAGCCTTCTGGGGGAAGCCCGCCAACTCTGGTCGGATAACAATGACTATCGGGCAGCCATAGCCCGCCTGAGCGAAGAAATGGCCGCTCAACGTTGGCAGGGGCAGATTCTCCAGCGGGATATGGATATCCGTTCCCTGCAGGCTTCGAATGAAATCACTGGCGCCGATGTGGCTGGCCAACCCTGGGAACCCCTGCAGAGCAGTCGTCCCTGTACCGAAGAGCTGGCCAGTTACGGGCGGCGTGCCCGGGCCATCTGTTTTGACATGCTCCACCAGCAGGTTCGCGGTCCTCTCTTGGTGGTGGTCCCGGGCAGGGCACAACAGCCGGGCTTTGCCATCAGTAAATACGAGATTTCCAACGAGGACTACAACAAATACTGCTTTTTGAGTGGCCAGTGCCCGGTTCAGGAAAACCAGGACCAGGATCTTCCTCGTACCGATCTTTCCCTACAGGAAATCGAGCAGTATCTTGCCTGGCTGTCTGAACGTACCGGGCAGACTTATCGGCTGCCTTCCCGAAACGAATGGCTTTATGCCGCGTCTGCCCAAGGCCAACAACCACCGCGGGATTACAACTGCCGGGTGCGCCTGGGTGGCGATATTCTCAAAGGCGATCAGTTAAACCAGGTTTCCACCGGCCATCAAAACGGCTGGGGACTACAAAACTTTATCGGCAATGTTCAGGAGTTGGCCCGCGATGATAACCGCCTGCTGGCGTTGGGTGGTGCCTATCAGGACCCCCATGCCGAATGCAGCCTGGATTTTGCGCGCGAACACTCGGGATCGGCCGATGGCGTCACCGGCTTCCGGTTGCTTCGAGAAGAAGTGCTTCCACGGCAGTTGCAGAGTGCACAAGCCGAAACCAATCAGTGAGAACAGAGACTTCAGTCATGCAAACTAATTTAAAAAACCTGTCTCGCCAATATGCCAACGGACTGCTGACCAAAACAGACTACCGTCAGGCCCGAGCTGAGCTCATCGACAAGGCGCAGGATAATGACCATACCCAACCCCAGGTCACGGTTCCCCAATCAGACTCGGATGACGAAGACTCGGATGATGAGGAACCTGCTTCACATCCGGCCAGCAACCCGGGAACGCCTGGTCCAGTTCGCCCAGCTGCTGACCAGACAACTGCCCCGCAGAAGTCTCCGAACAAAGTGGTCCTGCTCGGCGGGCTGCTAGCCCTCCTGCTGGTGGCAGTCGCTGGCTACTTTTATTGGCAAACCCGCTAGTTATTCACCTCGCCATTGCGGCGGACGTTTTTCTACAAAGGCGCAAATCCCTTCCTGGGCATCCAGGGTCTGCAGGTTTTTCGCCATCACTTCACTGGTATAGGCGTAGGCTTCACTCAGCGGCATTTCCAGCTGGCGATAGAAGGCTTCCTTACCAATTGCCAGGGTCTTGGGAGATTTACTGGCAATCAATTTCGCCAGGGCCAGAGTCGAATCTTCCAGCTCTTCTTCACCGACCACCTGATTGACCAATCCCAGTTGCTCAGCTTTTTGGGCAGAAATCATTTCCCCGGTCAGTAGCATTTCCATGGCTGCCTTGCGACTAACATTGCGGGTCAAAGCCACCATGGGGGTAGAGCAGAACAAACCGATGTTCACGCCCGGTGTCGCAAAACGGGCTTTATCTGATGCAACAGCCAGGTCACAGGAAGCCACCAACTGGCAACCCGCTGCAGTAGCCACCCCGGCCACCTGGGCAATCACCGGCTTGGGCAGGCGTACCAACTGCTGCATAACCCGACTGCACTGGTTAAACAAATCCAGCTGAGCCTGGTGATCATCAAACTGGCCTTTCACCTCTTTGAGATTATGACCCGCACAAAAAACATGACCTTCGGCAGCCAGAATCACGACTCTCACCGAGTCCAGGGCTGCCACTTCTTCCAGGCGCTTTTCCAGAGCATCCAGCATGGCAACAGAAAGGCTATTGCGGGCTTCGGGATGATTCAATTTCAACAGACCAACGCCCTGCCCCAGATCAGTCAGGCTCACCAGGTTTGCAGTTGAGTCAGACATGCTATCCTCCAGTATTATTATTCACTTGTAATATAAGGAAAGAAAAAAATGAGCACTAACCCTCAGGATATCCTGCGTGAAGCCAAAAACCTAGCCATCGTTGGTGTATCCGACAAACCCGATCGTGCCAGCTACAAGGTAGCGGCCTATCTCAAAGAGGCGGGCTACACTATTTTTCCTGTGAACCCTCGTCTGCAAGAGGTTCTGGGACTCACCTGCTACCCCAGCCTAGACGCTATTCCCGAACCCGTGGATCTGGTCGATATTTTCCGTAAGTCCGAAGATTGCCTGCCGATTGCCGAAGAAGCCGTTAGAATCGGGGCCAAGGGGATCTGGCTACAACTGGGCATCAGTAATTCCGAGTGCCGCCAGCTGGCCGAAAAAGAAGGTCTGGATTATGTGGAAGATCGCTGTACCAAGATCGAACATGGTCAACTGAACCAAAGCTGATTGCAGTAGAGCAGCAGGGGCAGGGTCAGCATCGCCGCCAGGGTCTGGGCTGTAATTATCGTGGCCATCAGGGGGGCATCCCCGCCCAGCTGCCGGGCCAGAATATAGGCACTGGTAGCTGTGGGCATGGCCGCAAAGAGCACCAGTACCGACTGGGCCTGGGTATCCAGACCCAACAGCTGACTGATCAGCATGGCCGCCAAGGGCATGACCAGCAGTTTCAGCAAAGAACTGGCCACGACCGGACGCCCCGCTCCTTCCAGGGCCTGCAGATTAAGCGCCACGCCCACCGCCAAAAGCCCCAGGGGCAGGGCCGCCCTGGCCAGTAGTTCCATGACCGGCTCACTCCAGCCCGGCAAGCCGATCCCACTGACATTCAAGAGTAACCCCAGCAAACATGCCAGGATCAACGGGTTTTTAGCCAAGGCCAGCAGGGTCGTTTTTACAGAAGAGCGTTGATCCCCGGCATAGAGCGCAAAAATCAGCACACACAGAAGATTCAACAGGGGAATCATCAGGGCCATAATAACCGCAGCCAGAGCCAGCCCCAGACTGCCCAGAAGTTCAGCAGAGGTGGCCAGGGCTACATAGGTATTAAATCTCAAGGCCCCCTGGAAAACCGAGGTGAAAGCAGCAGCATCTGCTGCAATCCAGGTTCTTAACAACCAGGTCAGTAGGAGCATCAGCAAGATGAGCAGGAGAACCGCCAGCAGCAGACGACCCACGTCCAGTCCGGTAAAATCGGCGGTAGCCAGACGAGCAATCAACATCGCCGGAAACAACAGGAAATAAACCAGGCGTTCCAGATGTGGCCAGAAGTCAGGAGAAGGAAATCGCAAGCGCTGCAGGACAACACCCAGCAATAAAACGATAAAAACCGGACCCAGCGCATGGATAAGAGCAAGCATTGCGGTAAAATCCTTCCAGTAATTATTCCAATAAAACAATGCGGCATCGAGCCACAGGCCAAGATTTCGATAAGTTTGCTAAGCTCAGGCGACCCGCAAGCTCAGGAAGCATGATGAAGCCAGACAGCCCCAGGTCCAAGCGCCACTATCCCCTCAATATTTTCATACTGGTCACCCTTTTGGCCATCCTCTTGGCCATCTGGTATGTCAGCGACTACCTGGGTAGCAGCCAAACCGGTGAAGTCGACTGGTATCAAGCCAACCCCTGTCAGCTGCCTGAAGAAACCTGCCAGGCAACGTTGGAAGACCAACACCAGTTGGTGTTTGACCTCAACAGTGACCAGCCGACACCGCTGGAACCCCTGCCCGTGCGTGTAGAACTCAAGGGTTATACGGAAGAAGAACTTCAGGAGCTAACGCTGGAGTTGGATCTGCAGGGGCGGGATATGTACATGGGCTACAACCGCACCCCGATGGAATACCAGGGTGAAGGTGTATTTACCGCGGCCCCTCTTCTAGGTATCTGCACCGATGACATCATGATCTGGCGAGCCAGCGTCCTTATCCATCCGGATTGGGGCACCAGCTACGGCAGCTATTTTGATTTTACCGTGGTTCAGAAGGACTTCCGTTAAGCAGCTGTTGCCAAAGGCTGCGCAGCGCCTGCACCTGCTCGCCTTCACGGGTATCAAATTCATCCCCACCATAACCCCACCAATCCCAACAGGTTTTGGGATTGGCCAGGGTGGCTTCTATCTGGGGGAAGACCAGCATCAGGTTGCGGGCATCGGCCTGCTGTAGATAACCACTCTGCTGAATAAAGTCAGTACCCACTTTTTCTGCAGCCTGTTCACAGCCATGTAAAACCAGTTGCAGACCACAGGCTGCCGGATCAGCTTCACAGGCGGGCGGCAAGTAATAATAGCCCTGATCCGCCAAACCTTTAACATCTTCATTGAACGGCTTTTGACTAAAGCTTTTCAGCTCGGCTTGGGGCTGGGCAGCAACGGTTTCTTGCAAAGGTGCATCCAGATAATCCAGGCTTTCACCAGCCCCGGAAAAACCACAGGCATTAACAAAAGGCGCTGCTGTCTCTGAGCAATCCACGCCCTGATCCAGGGTAGGAAAGCCGTGCCCGGCCGCTTCAACCTGAGTCAACTTCAAGCCTTCACCGACCAGCGGCTGGTAAAAATCCACCAGGGCCTGGGTGACTTCGGCTTCAATCAGTGGGTCCTGACCGGCCTGGTAGATAAACACAGGGCGTTCCTGTAACCGGCTCAAATCACCCAGCTGCTCTTCTGCAGCGGCCTCTTCAGCCAGCTCTCTCAAGGCTTCAGCATCGGGTGCCCCGCGGTTGGTTTTCATGCAGGTCAGGATGGCAGTATTCACCCCCTCACGAGCACAGCCATAGGGGCCGGCAGCAAAAATACCGATACCCTGAACTTCCTCGGGCCAGGCCAGAAAAAGCTGCTGCGCCATATAGCCTCCCGAAGACAGACCACTGACATAAAACCGCTGGTTATCCAGATCCAGAACCGGCAACTGGGGTTCCTGGCTCTCGTCACCTGCACAGGCTGCCAGCAAAACCAGAGGCAGCAACAGCACGAGTTTGATTTGATTCCTGATAGCAAGCATGGCCCTTTCCCCTGTTATAAAAATGCTTCCAAAACCCGGTTCAACCAGCGCCAGCCCAGTTCAGAACAGGCCAGTCGGTCTTGATCCTGAGTCCACAGCCCCTGGGCGCGCAAGACTTCCAGATGAGACTGCAGGTCCTCAAGTTCCAGACCGGTTCGCTGCGGGTAGAGGTTTTTTTCCACGCCCTGGCGTAAACGCAGGGCATTCATCATAAATTCGACCGGACGCTGGTCTTCACTCACTTTTTCAGTGCCCGCCAGAAAATCACGGCCTTCCAGCATTCGTGACAAGTAGGCTTGCGGCTGACGGGTCTTCCAGCGTCTTTCAATCAGCAAACCGCCCGGCTCTTCCTTACTGGTTCGGGTCAGTTTGCCGTGGGCACCGGCTCCCAGTCCCAGGTAATCTCCAAACTGCCAGTAATTGAGATTGTGCCGGGCTTCCTGGCCCGGCTGGGCAAAGGCCGAGACTTCATAGTTGTCAAAACCGGCTGCAGCCAGAAAGGCATTGCCCGCATCCTGAATCGCCACCAGATGATCTTCATCGGGTAACACCGGCGGTTTGCGGAAAAATTCGGTGTTCGGCTCCAGTGTCAGCTGATACCAGGACAGGTGCTGGGGTTTTAGTGCCAGAGCCTGTTCCAGATCAGCCAGGGCCGCATCCGGCGTTTGACCTGGCAGCCCATGCATCAGATCCAGATTAAAATTATCAAAGCCGGCATCTCTGGCTGCTTCTGCTGCGCGTATAGCTTCATCACCCTGGTGAATACGGCCCAAAGCCTTGAGTTGAGGCGTAGCGAAAGACTGCACACCGATCGAAAGGCGATTAATACCTAACTGGCGGTAAGCTTGGAAACGCCCTGTTTCCAGGGTGCCGGGATTGGCCTCCAGAGTAATTTCACAAGTAGGCGTCAATTGCAGACGCTGCTTCAGGCCCTGAAAAAAGGTGGCATAACCTTCTGGCGAAATCAGACTAGGCGTACCGCCGCCAAAAAAGATGGAAACCAGGGGGCGTCCAGCTATTTCCGGCCAAGCCCGCAATTCATGATCAAGATCAGCCAGCAGTGCCTGGATATAATCCCTTTCTGTCGCCGCATCCAAGCGGGCAGTTTCGCCCTGGCTCAGGCTGTGGGAATTGAAATCACAATAGGGACACTTGCGCACACACCAGGGCAGGTGAACATAGAGCGACAGAGGCAGAGGGGTCACTGGTTAAACCTGGCCTTGAGCGCCTGCAGCAATTCCTGGCTGGCTCTGCCGCGGTGAGAAAGACGATTCTTCTCGGCCTTATCCAGTTCTGCCGCAGTTTTACCCAGATCCGGCAACCAGAAGAGGGGATCATAGCCAAACCCGCCTTCACCTCGGGGAGCTTCCAGCACCCGCCCTTCCCAACTGGCCTGGACGATCACCGGCGTGGGATCTTCGGCATGGCGCAGAAAAGCCAGGACACACCAGTAGCGAGCGGTTCGCTTTTCTTCAGACACTCCCTTGAGGGCATCCAGCAAACGGGCATTATTGTCGGCATCACTACTGCCCGGACCGGCATAGCGCGCAGAATAGATGCCCGGAGCGCCCTTGAGGGCATCGACTTCAATGCCGGAATCATCCGCCAGGGCGGCAAAGCCGGTGGCCTCGGCAGCGTTACGTGCCTTGATCAAGGCATTTTCGACAAAAGTCAGGCCGGTTTCTTCGGCTTCCTGGACCTGATGGGTGGACTGGGGTTCCACCTGCCAACCCAGGGGAGACAGCAGGGTGGTGAATTCTTTCAGCTTGCCAGCATTACCGCTGGCCAGTATCAAACGACTCATGCCTTACTCCCCACTCAGACGGGCAACAAAATCCAGACTCTCCAGCGGTTGCCCGGCAAAGTTCACACTCAGATTAAAGCGCAGGGAATCTTCTTCACGGTAACGAAACACGGCCACATAGGAGTAACCCCGATCCTGGCCGACTTCCAGTTCGCGAAACGCCAAGCCATTGGCTTGCCCCACCAGATTGCCCACCTGCCCGGATACCCGCGCACGAACCGGTTCACTGGCGCCGGAGGCCAGCTGCTTGCGAACTGTCACCCGCACTAGGCCAAAACCACGACTACGGGTGATGCCATAACCCTGGGCGACCTGAGCATCCAGAAAGCTGGTCGGCAGGACATCATAATAGATGCGATAGTCGCCAGCTTCACGTACTCCGCGATTGCTATCAGCCCAGAGCGGCAGAGCCAAACCGGCCAAAACCACCATCAGCACCAGGGCTTGAGTTTTTCTAAGCATATCCACTCCTTTAACGACTGATTCGATAGACAGCCACTTCGCCGAAAAGATTCGGCCAGAGATTGGCTTTCCAGTTGCCTTCATAGGCCAGATTGCCTACCGCGCGATCCAGAATCTTGATGTTTTTCTGGGCACAAAGGGCCTCGAAATCCTTGAAGGTAATCAAGTGGATATTGGGGGTGTCATACCACTGGTAGGGCAGTGTCTTGGAAACCGGCAGGCGACCCCGAAAAGCCAAAAACAGGCGGCAGCGCCAGTGGGCAAAGTTGGGGAAGGTCACGATGGCCTCCCGCCCGACCCTTAGCATTTCATCCAGCGCCAGATCCTGGCGTCGCAGAACCTGCAGCGCCTGAGTCATGATAACGGTGTCATAGCTATCATCAGCAAAGTTTTTCAGGCCCCGGTTCAAATCCTGCTCAATAACATCCACGCCACGGCTGATGCAGGCAGTGATCTTTTCCGGATCGATTTCCAGGCCATAACCGCGCACCCCCTTTTCGTGCTCCAGGTAGTGCAGCAGGGTGCCATCCCCGCAGGCCAGATCCAGCACATGAGCTGAAGGCTGAATCCAGTTGGCGATAATCGCAAGTTCCTGGCGCATCAGTTCACCTCCCCGGTTACAGCTTCATCGGCAACTCTTTGCATATAGGCCGAAAAAACAGCCTGATAGCGCTCATCGGGAATCAGGAAGGCATCATGCCCGTGCGGGGATTTAATGCGCGCATAGCTGACCCTTTTTTGTGCCGCCGTCAAAGCATCCACCAGCTCTTCCGAGCGCTTGGGCGAAAAACGCCAGTCGGTGGTAAAGCTAACCACCAGAAAACGACACTGGGCCTTGCCCAAAGCCTTGACCAGATCGCCATCATAATCACTGGCCGGGTCGAAATAATCCAGGGCCTTGGTCATCAACAGATAGGTGTTGGCATCAAAGCTTTCCGAAAAGGTATCCCCCTGATAGCGCAGGTAGGATTCCACCTCAAAATCCACGTCATAGCCAAAATTAAGCTGATCCTTGCGCAGGTCGCGACCAAATTTCTGACCCATGGAATGCTCGGAGAGGTAGGTAATATGCCCCACCATCCGCGCCAGGCGTAAACCATAACGGGGAATAACACCGGCTTCCTGGTAGCGTCCCTCATGAAACTCGGGATCGGTGCGAATCGCCTGACGCGCCACCTCATTAAAACCGATATTCTGCGCGGTTAGCTTGGAGGTACTGGCGATAATCACGGCATGACGCAGCCGCTGGGGGTAGCGTAGCGACCATTCCAGCACCTGCATACCGCCCAAACTGCCTCCTACCACGGCTGCCCACTGCTTGATCCCCAAGCGATCAGCCAGCAGTGCCTGGGAGTCCACCCAGTCGGCTACGGTCAAGACTGGAAAATCCGGGCCAAAAGGCTGTCCGCTTTCCGGATTGATGGAAGAAGGCCCGGTGGAACCATGACAGCCGCCCAGGTTATTCAACGAAACCACAAAAAAGCGGTTGGTATCGATCGGCTTGCCCGGACCGATATAGCTATCCCACCAGCCCGGCTTACGATCTTCGGCTGAGTGATAACCCGCGGCATGATGATGTCCGGACAGAGCATGGCAAATCAGTACGGCATTACTGGCATCGGTATTCAGCTCGCCGTAGGTTTCCACCATCAGCTGCCAGTTGCTCAGGTGGGAGCCGCCTTCCAGAGCCAGCGGTTGATCGAATGCGAAGACTTGGGGCGTTACCAGACCTACCGAATCAGCCGGAAAATCAGCGGCGGAGGCAGTCGTACTAGTCATGGTCGGAGTATGTCCTTGCAGAGGTCAGGGCGAAGTGCCGGAATTTGGAAACCTGTAACTGAGGAAACCTAGGATTAACGACTGAGCTGCGACCCACTTGGACGTGGGAAGTGCTGCAATTCATCAGAAATGAATTCAGCCCTAAACTTCGCTCATTACCTTGATCGGAGGTCCCCAAAGTTCCTCGGGTTTTAATTGGGCAATAATCTAACATATTCCGTCTGCCAGGAGTTAATCGTCAGAGGGATTGGTTTACCTGAAAAAACTGCTCAGCTATAATAGGGGATTAACTTTTTCTTCCTTCCCTACATCCCAGATTCGCAGGTCATCTATGCTACGTATCGTTGAAGAAGCGCTTACCTTCGATGATGTTCTTTTGGTTCCTGGCTACACTGACATCCTGCCAAAAGACGTCTCCCTCAAAACTCGCCTGAGCCGCAATATTGAGCTGAACATGCCCCTGATCTCATCCGCCATGGATACGGTGACCGAGGGACGCCTGGCAATCGCCATGGCCCAGGAAGGGGGAATGGGCATTATCCACAAGAACATGACCATTGCCCAGCAGGCAGCGGAAGTTCGCAAGGTTAAAAAGCACGAAAGCGTAGTGGTCAAGGACCCGGTCACCGTGGCCCCTGCCACCAAGATCCACGAACTGCTGGAAATGGCTCGGGATTATGGTTTCTCCGGCTTCCCCGTAGTGGATGAAGGCAAGCTGGTCGGCATCGTAACCGGACGCGACCTGCGTGTTAAGCCTCATGCTGGTGACACGGTTGAAGCCATCATGACACCCCAGGACAAGCTGGTCACTGCACTGGAAAACACCCCGCTTGAAGACATCAAGGCACGCCTTTACGAGCACCGCATCGAGAAGATGCTACTGGTCGATAACGACTTTCATCTGCGCGGTCTGGTTACCTTCCGGGATGTGGAAAAAGCCAAGACCTACCCCATGGCGGCAAAAGATGAAAACGGCAGCCTGAGAGTCGGTGCTGCTGTCGGCACCGGACCCGAGACCCCCGAGCGCGTCAAGGCACTGGTTGAAGCCGGTGTCGATGTCATCGTTGTGGATACCGCTCACGGCCATTCCATTGGCGTCATCAACCGCGTGGCCTGGATCAAGGAGAACTTCCCCCAGGTTGACGTAATCGGCGGCAATATTGCCACAGCCGAAGCGGCCGTTGCCCTGGTGGAAGCCGGTGCTGATGCGGTCAAGGTCGGTATCGGTCCCGGTTCCATTTGTACCACCCGCATCGTGGCCGGTGTTGGTGTACCCCAGATTTCTGCCGTTGCCAATGTCGCCGACGCTCTTAAACCCTATAACATCCCCTTGATTGCCGATGGCGGCGTACGCTTCTCCGGCGATCTGGCCAAGGCGATTGTGGCCGGTGCTCACGTGGTGATGGTGGGCGGCCTGCTGGCCGGTACCGAAGAAGCCCCCGGTGAAGTTGAACTCTACCAGGGCCGGACCTACAAGGCTTACCGTGGCATGGGCTCCATCGGTGCCATGGGTCAGTCCGAAGGCTCTTCCGACCGCTACTTTCAGGATAAGGATGCGGGCGTCGAGAAACTGGTTCCCGAAGGTATTGAAGGCCGGGTTCCCTACAAGGGTGCCATGAGTGCCATCGTGCATCAGCTGATGGGCGGTCTGCGCGCCTCCATGGGCTACACCGGCTGTGCTGATATCGAAACCATGCGCACCAAGCCCAGTTTCTCCAAGATTTCCAATGCCGGCATGCGTGAATCCCATGTTCACGATGTTCAGATCACCAAGGAAGCACCCAACTACCGGGTCAGCTAACAGGACAACGCATGCAAGACATTCACGCTTACAAAATCCTGATTCTGGACTTCGGCTCCCAGTACACTCAGCTGATAGCCCGCCGGGTTCGCGAAATCGGCGTCTATTGTGAAATCCGTCCCTTTGACCTGGGCGATGAAGCCGTTCGCGAATTCAACCCCCAGGGCATTATCCTGGCAGGCGGCCCGGAATCCGTTCCCGAAGCCGGTTCCCCCAGAGCACCGGAAAGTGTTTTCAATCTGGGTGTTCCCGTACTCGGCATCTGCTATGGCATGCAAACCATGGCTGCTCAGCTAGGCGGTTCGGTCCAGGGCTCCAAGGTTCATGAATTCGGTTACGCCCAGATTCAACTGGAAGCAGAAAGCGGCCTCTTCAAGGGCATCAAGGATCACGTCGCCGACAATGGCCAGGCCCTGCTGGATGTGTGGATGAGCCACGGCGACAAGGTTGACTCCCTGCCGCCCGAATTTGTCATCACTGCCTCCACACCCAGCTGCCCCATTGCCGCCATGGCCTGGGAAGACAAGAAATTCTACGGTGTTCAGTTCCACCCGGAAGTCACCCACACCCTGCAAGGCAAACGGATTCTGGAACACTTCCTGCTCAACATCTGCCAGTGCAAAGCGCTCTGGACCCCGGCCCAGATTATTGAAGACCAGGTTGCCCGGGTTCGTGAACAGGTAGGCGATCGCAAGGTGTTGCTGGGATTGTCCGGCGGCGTGGATTCTTCAGTAGTCGCTGCCCTGCTGCATCAGGCCATCGGCGACCAGCTCACCTGCGTATTTGTCGATAACGGTCTTTTACGCAAGGATGAAGGCGAGCAGGTCATGGAGATGTTTGCCCGCAATATGGGGGTGAAGGTCATCCGGGCTGATGCCGAGAAACTCTTCCTCGACCGTCTGGAAGGTGTGGATGATCCCGAAGCCAAGCGCAAGATCATCGGCAACACCTTTATCGATGTCTTTGATGCAGAAGCCAGCAAACTCAAGGATGTGGATTTCCTTGCCCAGGGAACCATCTACCCTGATGTCATCGAATCCGCCGCCTCCAAGACCGGCAAGGCTCATGTGATCAAGTCGCACCACAACGTCGGTGGTCTGCCTGACACCATGCGCATGGAGCTGGTTGAACCCCTGCGCGAACTCTTCAAGGACGAGGTCAGGAAAATCGGCCTGGAACTGGGCCTGCCCTATGACATGGTCTATCGCCATCCTTTCCCCGGCCCCGGCCTGGGCGTGCGCATCCTGGGTCAGGTCAAGAAGGAATATGCCGACATCCTGCGTGAAGCCGATGCCATCTTTATTCACGAACTGCGTGAAGCTGGCTGGTACGACAAGACCAGTCAGGCCTTTGCCATCTTCCTGCCGGTCAAGTCCGTCGGCGTGGTAGGTGATGGCCGCCGTTACGAGTGGGTCATTGCGCTAAGAGCCGTGGAAACCATCGACTTCATGACGGCGCGCTGGGCGCATCTGCCCTATGAGCTGCTGGAGAAGGTTTCCAACCGCATCATCAATGAACTGCCCGGTGTTTCCCGCGTCACCTACGATGTTTCCTCCAAGCCACCGGCTACCATTGAGTGGGAATAAGGTGAAAAGCCTCTGGAGCTGTCTGCTGGCAGGCTGGTTAGTAGTATTTTCCGGCCTTGCTGTCAGCAGCTCCGGCGAGGATTTTGTCGACCCGCTGCAGCACCGCATCACACTGATCAAATCTCGCCTGATGATGACTCGCGAGCACCAGGCCATCTTTCCAGACCAAGCCATTAATCAAAGCTCTGCCGTTGCAGCAACCCGCCTGATTGATGCCATGCAGTTTTCCCTCTGCCCTCTGGATGATGCCCGCGAACAGATTCGTCTGCACCGCATAGAGACCTTTGGTATCTTCCTGCGCCTGATTGCCATGAGCGAAGAGGTCAGCCTGGATATCCCCGAGCAGCTTCCCGGCAACCAAACCGCCGGACTCCTCCTTCTGCGTGCCTGTCAGCAGGGCCGCCACGAGCGTCTCCTGGAAGCAGCCTTGGAGCTGGTGGATGCCAAGAAAACCTGAATACTACATGCACCGGGCGCTGGAACTGGCCCAGGAAGCAGCCCGCCTGGGTGAAGTTCCCGTGGGTGCTGTAGTTGTGGATAGGGAAGGCAAGATCATCGGCCGGGGCTTTAATGCCTGCATCAGTGAACAGGATGCTTCAGCTCATGCTGAAGTTCAGGCTATCCGCGCTGCGGGTAAAACAGTCGGCAACTACCGACTCAACGGCTGCAGCCTCTATGTCACCCTGGAACCCTGCACCCAGTGCATCGGCACTCTCATCCATGCCCGCATAGACAAACTCTACTACGGTGCCAAGGAGCCACGCACAGGAGCAGTTGCTTCCGTCTGCAATCTGCCCGCCCAACCCTGGTTCAATCATCGCCTGGAAGTGGAAGGCGGCCTGCTCAAATCAGCCTGCAAAAAGCTACTGGATGATTTTTTTCAGGCTAGAAGGAAGAATCAGGATACCGACACCTGATCATAGGGCTCTTCGTTTTCACTGATGGCAAATTCCTTGGTGGCCTTGACCTGTCGAAAGGATGAACCCTGTAAGTCCGTTTCACCAATAATGCAGTTACGTCCGCATTCCTTGGCAGCATAGAGAGCCCGGTCCGCGCGCACCATTAACTGCTCTACACCTTCTTCCGGCTGATAGCTGGCAATGCCGACGGAAGCCGTCAAACGCAGGCTGGGGTGATCATCACCAACGTCCACCACCAGCTTCTCGATATCTGCCCTCAAGCGCTCAGCAATTCTCAGAGCTTCCTGTTCGGCGGTCTGGGAAAGAACCACGACAAATTCTTCCCCACCAATCCGGGCCACATAGTCCACCTCACGCAGGCTATTGCGGATTTCCGCGGCCACTTCGACCAGGACCTGGTCGCCGACACCATGACCATAGTTATCATTAATCTGCTTGAAGAAATCCAGATCCACAAAACCAATGGAAAAATGATAGCCACCCCGGTCACTCAAGCCTTTCTGGCGACGCAGAATACGCATCAGATGGCGGCGGTTATAGAGCCCGGTCAGCTCGTCGGTGACAGCCAGCTCCTCGATACGCTGCATGGCCTGAGCCAGGTGCTCATTGCGCTTTTTTAGCGCCAAACGCAGGCCTCCAATCTCAGCCCCAAGCAGGCTGGTACCAATGACTGCCAGAAAGAACACCAGGCCTGTCAGGATCTCTCTGGACCAGTGGACTTCCAGAGGACTGAACAACACCTGGGCCATGACCGAAAGTGAGTAGGCTGCAAAAAGAATCATTGATAGAAGTGGCAGGCGGTTCGGTTGGAAGCGAAACACCGAAAACAGCATGATCAGAAGCAGGTTGATCACCAGTAGACTCCGAATCTCGGGAGCGGCATACATGGCATAGCTGCCAATAGCCAAATGCCAGCCAATCTGCAGGCTGGTCAGACTGGGATCAGAAAAGTTCAGGTTGCGGGAAGAATGGATCAACCAGGGAAAGAGGCAGTGACCCAGACCCGTGGCGAGTAAAAAACCGGCAATTTCGCCCGCCGTCCAGTACACATAACCAAGATACCAAGCCACAAGCAGTACCAAGCTAGTAGCTGCGCCAGCGCCGCTGGCCATTAGAGAGCGGCGGAGACGTAACTTCTGAGCCACTTGTTGCGAGTCCGCTTGCGATGCCTGAGATTCCATCTCCTTGATCACCTCTTGATACCGGTATGCCTCCAGACCTCTAGCAAAGCCAGTCCGTTCTTGTCATTAACGAGGAGTAACAAAAATTCAATCTAAGAGGTTACTCAAGTAAAAGCAAACCCTTTTAACCAAACACCCACAGACTCCACACAAGTACACAGACAAATCAGCGCTTATCATGCAATATCGGGGCATATATCATATTTTTTACATTTGGTGACCTGACACGGAAATATATGGCAACAAAAAGGAACTTAACCCCCAGCCAGCTATCTCAAGCAATGCAAGGGAGAGAATGCAGAGAGCCTTGGCCCCGGGCTAGAATCCGGGGCCTTTTTCATAATTGCCTCTCCAGCGGAGAAATCTGATCTTGAAAGCAACCGCCCCCATGACGTTTGCCCAACAACTACTGAACTGGTTTGAAAAACACGGCCGCAAAAGCCTGCCCTGGCAGCAGAATCCCACCCCCTACCGGGTCTGGGTATCAGAAATCATGCTGCAACAAACCCAGGTAACGACGGTTAAGGATTACTACCAGCGTTTTATGCAGCGTTTTCCCGAACTGGAAAATCTGGCTGAAGCACCCGAAGATGAAGTCCTGGGGCTCTGGGCGGGGCTGGGTTACTACACCCGCGCACGCAATCTGCACGCCTGTGCCCGCTGCGTTGCCAGCGAATTTGACGGTCAGTTTCCCACCCAGGACCCGGAAGCCATGCGCAGCCTGCCTGGCATTGGCCCCTCCACGGCTCACGCTATCATCGCCCTCAGCAGCAACCAGCGCGCGGTGATTCTGGATGGCAACGTCAAAAGAGTTCTGGCCCGTTACTTTGCCGTTCAAGGCTGGCCGGGCAAGAGCGCCATCAACCGCCAGCTCTGGCAATATGCTGATGAGGTCACACCACCGAACCGGGCTGCCGACTATACCCAGGCCATTATGGATTTGGGAGCCACCCTCTGCACACCGCGCAACCCGCAATGTAACCGCTGCCCGGTCGCAGAAGGCTGCCTGGCACTCAGTCTTGATTTAACCGATCAACTGCCCACCCCCAAACCCAAAAAACAGCTGCCGCAAAAAGAACGGCATTTTTTGCTGCTGCATAATCAGGATCGGGAAGTACTGCTCTACAAACGCCCTTCAGAAGGCCTCTGGGGCGGTCTCTGGAGCCTTCCCGAATTCCCCGATTCCCAGGCATTGAAAAACTGGTTGCAGGCCGCCTGCCCCCCTGCCAGGCTGATTCAAGACCCTTTGCCTGGGCTACGTCATAGTTTCAGTCATTACCATCTGCAGCTGATACCCTGGGTGGCTTATCTCGACCAGGCACCACAAATACACGAAGAGGCCGCAACCTATACCCCTTCCCTGGCCACAACTGCTACCCTCTGGTACAACCCTGAACAAAATCCCGATCTGGGTCTTGCCACCCCGATCAAACGACTTTTACAAGGATTCCAACAATGAGCACGACTGTTTTCTGCCGTAAATACCAAAAAGAACTGCCTGCTCTGGCCCAACCCCCCATGCCGGGTCCCAAGGGTGAAGAGTTGATGAAAAGTGTTTCCCGGGATGCCTGGCAAGCCTGGCTGGAACATCAAACCCGCCTGATCAATGAAAAACATCTGAAAGTCTTTGAGCCGGAAACCCGCCAATATTTGCTCGAACAGATGGAGAAATTCCTCGATAACCAGGAAACCGATCAGGCTGAAGGCTATGTGCCACCTGAAAACACCTAAGCAACTGAACAAAAAATAAAAACTTTTTAAAAAAGCGCTTGACGAAAGCCTTCGAGATCTATTTAATATGCACCCGTTGGCCAGATAGCTCAGTTGGTAGAGCAAGGGATTGAAAATCCCTGTGTCGGCGGTTCGATTCCGCCTCTGGCCACCACTTTTAGGATGTTCTGCTGGGGTATAGCCAAGTGGTAAGGCACCTGGTTTTGGTCCAGGCATTCGGGAGTTCGAATCTCTCTACCCCAGCCATCTTAAAGACTTGCCGACATAGCTCAGTTGGTAGAGCAACTGACTTGTAATCAGTAGGTCCCGGGTTCGACTCCTGGTGTCGGCACCATTAAGGCTCTGTTTATCAGAGCTTTTTTTGTGCCCAAAGTAAACACCCCGCTTTAATCTCCCAATCTTTACTTTATCTTCCTCGGATGAGGAATTAGTCTCCTTTTTACCTGTCACATTTCATGTGTCACTAATATAAAAAGGAGTCTCCATGTCTTATACCATCAATACCCTGATTACCGACAGCAGCTTTGCAGACACCGATACCCGCACCCGCGAGGCTCTGGCCGAAAAAGGCTTTGGTGTACTGACTGAAATCGATGTTCAGGCCACCATGAAAAACAAGCTCGACAAGGAGATGTCCGGTTACCGCATTCTGGGTGCTTGCAACCCGCAAATGGCCTGGGAAGCCATAGGTCTTGAGCCCAAGGTCGGTGCCATGCTGCCCTGCAATGTTCTGATCCGGGAGACCCCTCAGGGCATAGAAGTCAGCGCGATTGATCCTGTAGCCTCCATGCAAGCCATTGATAACGCCCATTTGAAGGAAGTGGCTGCCCAGGTTCGGGAATTGCTTCGAGAAGCCATCGGCAGCATCTGAAATCCTTCCTACCACCCCCTGCTTTCTTTAGGTCCGGCCACAGCCGGGCCTTGATTCGCATCAAGCCTTCCTCTTTTTATTGCTTTATCTAGCACCTCTGCACTAGAAACAATTGGAAATAGTGCGCAACATTAAGTAACATTGCGTTGTATGCGACCAACCAGCAAGCAGCTTTTACCAGACGCCTCTTATTGTAATTTGCTGACAGTCGCCCGGACTCCACCTCACTTCTGGCTAGTTGGTCGACTGAGATGCAAAGGATCTTCAAACATTTAATCCTCTCTGGCTTGTTGCTGATCTGCCTGGATACCTGGGCACAGCCGGTTCATATTTTTCATCAGCCAGACGTTCGCCTCACACGCTTCACCATCGAACATTATGTAGATACCAGCCAGACCCAGGATTTTGCCAGCATTCAGCAGCAGAACTTCACTGAAGGCCCCAACCGCATTTCTCTGGGCACCGATTCCAAAACCACCTGGTCACGCATTCATCTGCAAAACCAGACAGGGCAAAAGCTGAATCTTTCCCTTCATCATCCCTATGCCTACCACAATCGCGCCCTGGCTTTTTATGAAGTGGAAAACGGCAACCTCCTGAATAGGCAGCACCTGGATCTCGAAACGGCCAGCAACAGCCCCCTGATGTTTCGCGGCAGTGCTGTTTACGAGTTTGAACTGGAAGAAGGTGCCAGCAAGACACTCTATGTGAAAAACGTTTCCTTTTCTCACCAGTGGTTCAGTCTGCTGGTCCTGGACCAAAACAATTCGCGCCGTGAGCTGATAGGTACGCATAACGATATCGCCCTGATGGTTGGTATTCTCCTGGCTCTGGTGATTTTCAACTTTCTGCTTTACTACTCTTCCAGCCAGAAAGAAAACATCTACTATTCGGCTTATCTGGTTTCCGGTGCGATCTGGATTGCTCTGTCTTACGGTTTTTTTGCCAACCAGTTCAACCTCTACGGTGCTCAGCTACTGCCCCTGCATTTGTCCTTGATGACCATGCCCATGTTTCTGATTCTCTTTATGATGAGAGTCTTTGAAACGCCTCAGCAATATCCGCTTGAGCACCGCTTCCTGCAGTTTATTCTTCTGCTTCTGGTACTGGATTTATGCTACGGCCTTTTTGATATTCTTGGTGCCCTTAAACCCGCCAGCAGCCTGGCTGCCTTGATGATGCTGATTTCCCTGTCAGTCAGCATTTCCATCTACCGCAAAGGAAATCCACTGGCCAAATACTTTCTGATCGGCCACAGCTTTTTTGTACTCTTCAGCGGTCTGGCTGTTCTCTTTTACAAGGGCATTATCGAATTCAACTACATCACCAGCCACGGAGTGGGTATCGGCATTATGCTGGAAGCCCTGATGCTGGCTTTTGTACTCGCCCATCGCATCAAGATTCTCGAAGCCATCAAAGCCTCGCAAGAAGACCTTAAGCATCAGGCCGCAACCGACCCCCTCACACAACTCTATAATCGCCGACACTTTTTCACCCAGGGCGATTTCATGCAAAACCAGCCGGGCAAAAACAACCAGCCCTTGTCCTTGCTGATTCTGGATATCGATCATTTCAAGCAGATCAATGATACCCACGGCCACCCCTTGGGCGACCAGGTGATTATCCTGCTAGCCAACACCCTCAAAAATCTCAGCCGAGAAAAGGATCTGGCGGCCCGTTTTGGCGGTGAAGAGTTTGTCCTTCTTCTGCCCGCCTGCAACCTTTCACAAGCAGGTGAGTTTGCCCAAAGACTGCGTAAAGCCGTGGCAGACCTGCGTCTACCTCTAGCCGACCACCAAGAAATCAATTTCACCATCAGCATCGGCGTGGCCCAGGTGGCTCAGGAAGAAACCCTGGAAGCCTCACTACAAAGAGCTGACAGGGCGCTCTACCAGGCCAAAAACAGAGGGCGTAACTGCGTTTGCCTGGCCGAAACATCGCAACGCCCCAGCAAAAGCAACTGTGGTGTAAGGCTCAGTGGTAACTGAACAATCACTTCTGTTTACCTGATCGCCAGGACTTCATCACAGCATCGAAGGTCGTCTTTGCCCTCTAGCCGCTTTGTCTGATAATGATTAGCTAACAGCTAATGCAAAGTCCTGACAGGAGCGGCCGAATGAGCAGTCTATTAATCAACGCTGACATGGGCGAAAGCTTTGGCCCCTGGGTCATGGGTATGGATGAACATGTCATGCCTCACGTGGATCTGGCCAATGTTGCCTGTGGTTTTCATGCCTCCGATCCGCATGTGATCCGGCGTACAGTACGTCTGGCCAAGGCTCATGAAGTCAGGGTGGGCGCACACCCCTCCTATCCGGATCTGGTCGGCTTTGGCCGCCGCTCCCTGGCCTGTTCACCGGCTGAAGTAGAAGATCTGTTGCTTTATCAGTTAGGCGCGCTGGCTGGCATCTGTCGTGCCGAGGCCACCGATATCCACTACGTCAAACCTCACGGGGCTCTCTACAACGACATGATTCGTGATCCCGAGTTGTTTGCTGCCGTGGTCAAGGCCGTCAAGGATTTTGATCCCGGCCTCCCCCTGATGACCATGGCGGCCTGTGATACTTCCACCCAACAGGAGATCGCCGATAACCTGGGCATACGTCTCTGGTTTGAGGCCTTTGCCGATCGCGCCTACGACAACCAGGGCCGCCTGGTCTCCCGGCAAACCCCCGGTGCGGTACATGAAGACCCCCAGATCATTCTGGAACAGGCCATTAAAATTGCTCGTGGCGAACCCCTGACCTCTATCGACGGTCAGCCCATCACCCTGAAAGCCGATACCCTCTGCGTTCATGGTGACAACAATGAATCCATCGCCGCCATTCAATCCATTCGTGAAGCCCTGCTAGCCCTGAGGCCCCCTCATGACTGAAACCCGGCTCCCGATGCAACCCCGGCTGGAATCCGCAGGACTGGATGCCTGGATTCTACGCCTGTTTGACCGGATTGATGAAACTAATCTGCCCTGGCTGACCGCCTTGACCCACGATTGTGAGGTGGCTCTGGGCGATGCCCTGGTGGATCTGGTGCCCTCCTACACTACTCTGCTGGTGGTTTTTGATCCTTTGAAGCTGTCTCCGCAAGCAGCCAGACAGCAACTGGAAGTCGTGATCAGCCGCCTGCAACCCGAGGACACCCTGACTCCTGGTCGCAGCCATGAACTACCCACCTACTACCACCCCAGTGTGGGACCGGATCTGGAAAGAGTCGCCCAGCATACCGGCTTGAGCGTGGATGCAGTTATTGCCTGCCACAGTGAAAAAAGTTACCGGGTTTTTGCCCTGGGCTTTGCACCGGGTTTTGCCTTTATGGGGCTGGCCGACCCGCAAATAGAATGCCCACGTTTTGATACGCCCCGCCAACGCGTGCCGGTGGGCAGTGTTGCCCTGGCTGCTCGCCAAACTGCAGCCTATCCCGCTGCCACACCCGGTGGCTGGAATCTGCTGGGACGAACCAGCGCCCGTCTTTTTGACCGCGACCGGGAAGGTTTCAGCCTGCTTCAGGTGGGTGATGAAGTGCGTTTTCTGGCGGTGGATCGGGAAGAATTTGTACGCCTGGGCGGGGATCTCACCCCGGTGGAGGCCAAGCTATGACGCTGCCAAAGAGCACTGCTGCAATCCGAGTACAACAAGCCGGCCCCCTGACACTCTTGCAGGATCAGGGCCGTTTTGGCTGCCGTCATCTGGGAGTCACCCAGGGGGGAGCAGCTGATCTCTATTCCTGGGCCTGGGCCAACTATCTGGCCGGTAATAGCTGGGGTGCAGCCTGCCTGGAAATCACCCTGGGCGGCCTGCAACTGGTGGCCGAAAAGGATCTGGTCATCGCCGTCACCGGTGCAGATCTGGGTGCCACCCTGGATCAAAAACCTCTGCCGCTTTGGCAGCAAGTGGTCTGGAAAGAAGGACAAACCCTGGCCTTTGCCACGCCGTTAAGCGGATTACGTGCCTATCTGGCCATTCAGGGCGGCCTGGCAGCCGAGCCGGTGCTGGACAGTGTCGCCTGCGTCAGCCGTGAGCAGCTGGGCGGTTTGGATGGCCGGGGCAACAAACTGGCTCAGGGGGATCGACTGGCAGTCCACGCCCAGACTTCAAAGCCACAAGAGCGTCCCCATCAAGCACCGGAAGACGCCCGCCTGGATTTTAGCCAGACCCCGGTGCTGGAACTTTTGCCCGGTGCGCAAATAGGCGAATTCACTGGTCGTAGCCTCTATGCCGCTTTCAACAGTCGCTGGAGAGTAGATAATCGTGCTGATCGTATGGGAGTTCGCTTGACCGGCCCCCGGCTTGATTGCCGGATCACCTCCATGATCTCCGAAGGCATCAACCTGGGTAGCGTTCAGGTGCCTCCTGATGGTCAGCCCATAGCACTCCTCAATGATCGCCAAACCATCGGCGGCTACCCTCGCCTGGGTGCGCTCACGCCACTATCCGCTTCCAGACTGGCACAATGCCTGCCCGGCCAGGAAGTGCAACTCAAAGCTCGGGGTAGTGGCCCGCTACTGGAAAAACACCGGCGATTCCTGGAATTCTTTAGTAATTAATCAGGACTGAAACAAAGAGGGGTGGAGTCAGCCAAGCGAGACTCAGTCGATTGCTGTGCGGTTACGTCCCTGCGTCTTGGCTTGATAAAGCAGCTTGTCAGTGCGGGAGAACAACTGCTCAAAGGTCTCGTCAGGCTGCTGGGCGGTACTGGCACCAAAGCTGGCGGTCAGCTTGACCTGATGAGGCAAACACAGAGCCTGGGTAGCCTCACGGATGCGTTCAGCCAAAGCATAGGCTGAAGACAGATCGCTATCCGGCAGGATAACGGCGAACTCCTCACCGCCCATGCGCACAGCGACATCCTGCTCTCTAATCTCTTTAACCAACATCCCGGCAAAAGCCTTGAGGACAGCATCACCCGTGGGGTGACCGTAGGTATCGTTAATCTGTTTAAAGTGGTCCAGATCGATCAGCACCAGCCCCAGGCTACCACCATTGCGATGCACCCTGGCCAATTCCTGCTCGGCAAGCTGATACATGCGGCGGCGGTTGTAGAGGCCGGTGAGCGTATCCGTCTGACTTTGATGCAGTAAGGCGTCTTTCTGTTGATGAATACGCAACAGTGCCAGCATCAAGATCCCCACCACCAGCACCACCAACAACAGCAAACTCAAAACAGCCACGGATAGCCACTGCATCAGCTGACGCTGGTCGGCCGAGGCCAGGTGCAGCATCTCGTTGAGTTCGCTATAGGCCCAGGCAAGATTCTGCTCAAGCACCGTTCCCTGACGGAAAAGCTCGGCTTTAACCGCTTCATCCAGTGCCTCGTTCTCACCTGTCTGCAGCGGCTCCAGCATCACTGCCAGTGAACTCTCGGCCCTGACAATTTCTTCAAAAGGAGCCGTATAATCGGCCGCATATAAATCACTTTGGCTCAGTGAATGGAGAACAGTTCTCGCCCGCCGCTCGATGCTCTTGAGTATGCCCTGAAGCTGATAAAGGTGGTGCTCTTCCCCTTCTTTGCGCAGAGTATCCAACGCCAGGTGCAACTCGGAGACACTGGCCTGAGCCCGGATCACATCGGTCACCATGGAGGTATAATCAGCCCCCACATGGCGCTCGGCTTCTTTCAGGTAGTAGGCCGTCGCCAGTCCACAGACCAGCAACAACAACACAAAGGCAGCGGCGAGCCACCCTTGTAGCTGTTTACCCGACATCAGCATCATTGCACCTGGATTTGCCTTAGCGCCCAGATCCAGCGAGTAATGGAAGCAGAACCATCCAGTGCCGCCTCAGCATCCTCCGGCACAATCAACATAAAGGGCCCCAGATCCTCCTGCGGTACCGGCTCACCATCCAAACGCGTCACCAGCAGGTAGGACTTTTCCTGACGATCTTCTGCGGTAAGAAAAGTGGTATAGCCATCTTCAGCGATAAACCTCACGCGGCCTGCTTCATCCAGACCCTGGCTGGCCAGGAAATCATCCAGCCAGACCCCGGCAAAGGTGCCCTCCGGACCTTCAGGATGCTGCATCGTCACTTCGTACAATCCGAGAGATTCAATCTCGCTCAGGCTAAGCGATTGACGCTCTCCGCCCTTGGTAAGCACCAGCGCTTGGGGCGCTTCAGCCCAGGCGGCGGAAAGGTGACCCAACAACAAGAAGCCAACCAGCAGAAAAAAGGCTGGTTGCCACCACAAAGTAAAACGCTGATGCATGTGAATCTCCTTAGTAAGAATCTTGGGCCGGGGGCGCCACTAGACTGAATTTGAATCACCGCGCTGCTCTGAATCGCATTCATGCAGCATCAAACTCTAAGTGTCTGCGAAATGTAAGAAAGAGTAAACATGCATTGCAGTTCAGTCCACCAGAAGTGGCGCAAAAAAGCGGCCTTTATAGCACTCAGGTCAAAAATCGAACCTTTTACCAAAAGTGTTAGCCGCTACCTTCAATACACCCTTGAGATATGCCATTTCAGGAATTAGCTGAAATCGGCCGGATCATAATTAGCAGGCCAAAGAATATACGGGCCATGTCGCCCTTTGCAGTTTCTGGCTCCCAGATTTTCTGCATCCAGGGTGGCAAAAAAAACTCCGTCTTTTTCGTAGGCATAGCCTAAACGAGCGGATTGCATTAAGAGTTCCTGAGTGGTCAAGCCCAGTGCCTTGGCCAGCTTGGAGGAAGTGAGCAAGGCTGGTTTTTCTTCGGGTTTAATAGGTGGTTCAATTAACCCATACCGCCCCCAAACATCCGGTTTTATGGGTTGGTGTAACCGAGCCAAACGCCTGCCAATTTCTTCCAGGTCGGTCTTGGCCAGAGCTTGCCCGGTCATAACTCGCCCTAAAGCACGAAAGGTGGTGCCTACACGCAACCCAACTTTCTCTTTAGCCTCAAGAACACGATCCGGTCGGCAAAAATTTTCAAAACCTTTTTTTGGCTTGGTTAAAGGTGCTTTGTAATCAACAAGAACAAAATGTCGGATTTCCAGAGCCGAATAACCACAAGCTTCTAAAGCCTTACGCACGCTTGATTCATGTCTTTGAGACTGGCGAAGAGGTGACGGTATTTCATATTTCTTCCCTCCTCGCCAAGTCCAGCAGGTGCCATCAGCATCCACCTTCAAACCAGACTTAAAACTTTTGGTTTCAAACAGGGAAACGATTCCGTAAACACTAATCGCAAGGTGGTCGATTTGTGACACATCACCATCCATGTCCAAGCGTAAATCATTGAGTAGAACCGCATGCGGATGATCGCGGTACTCCTTACCCAGCAACCAGGCCACCTGCTTTTCAGTCGATAAACCGGCCCTACGATTTTTAATTTCACCAAGGACCTTGTTATGAATAGCAGGATTAGTCGTTTCGGTATGTTCAGCCAGCCTTTCAAGACTCGTTAACGTTGATTGAAGGCTATCGGTTTCCTTGATAATGGTCATCGTCCCTCCCTGGGAGTCAAATTCACAAAAAAAGCAGCGCTCAACCTACTGATAATTTTGCTGCCTGCTTCCACATAAAATTCGGCATAGGTTCTATGCCATTGGCAAGTTGAGTATTACTAAAACTGTCAGCCCAATCAGCTAGGCCAGTGGCGGAAAAATTTGAGATTTTGCAAATTTCCCTACACCTTCCTCTAAACCTGTTGCATATTCAGCCAGTTACAGGCTGGCACTTCCCTAGCTGTAGTAATCAGAACCCGCTTGGCCCTGTTCGGATAGAAGCTTCAAAATCAGCAGGGCAAAGGTTTTTTGTTTGCTTTCGCTTTCCAGCACTTCCATGGACAGTTTTTCGTGATCGGTCATCGAGTCCAGCACCAGGTCGGTCAGGCGTTTAGGAAACAAACCATGCATCACTTGCTCTCTGGAATGATTATTGACCTGAGCCATTACGGCCTCGTCGCGACGTACACGATCTGCAATACCATTGGCAAAATGCAGCTGATCTTCGTCCGAGACTTCCGCACCGAAAAGATCATTCAGGGTTTCGATGATTTCAGAAAGTCGCTTTTTTTCCGGATCATGGGCTTTGCCGGATCCCATCTCTGTCACCGGGTCCAGCACATAGTCCCCTTCATCCTCGGCCAGTTTGAGTTCGTGTTCTTTTCGTTTGGTGATTCGGTAATGCGTCAGCTGCAGCTCCGTGATATCCAGCTCGTCATCATCCAGTGCTTCCTGGCGCAGCAACGGTAGCAGGTGTTTGGCGAAAACACACAACTGCTCCAGTTCCGTATCATCAAAGAAAACTATCTGAGCCATGAACTCATAGGCCCGCACAAAGCTACCCAGGTTCTTCTTGAACAGATCCAATTGATCCAGACCTAAACCTATCTCCTTAAGCGTGGCCTCTGCTTGCTTCAAACCATGATCATTGCCCTCTTTCTCAGTCTGGCGTCTTGCGTTCTCCGCATCCTTGCGTTCATCACGTAGCAATTTATAGCGCTGGTTGAAGCGTTGTTGGGCAGGCTTGCAGTAATAGCTTAATTGTGAGGAGGGGGCTTTGGGGTCAAAGAAGGCTCGGGCAAAGCCTTCCACTTCGTTCCAGTGGTAAATCTGTTCGCTATCCAGCGCATCCTGCAGGTCATAGACCACCTGAGTCTCGGACACCCCACTCAATTCCGCCTTGTTGTAGTAAGGCAGGAAGGATTCCAGAATGTCGCTGGCGTCATTCACAAAATCCAGAACAAAGGTTTCCTTGCCGGGGAATAAGCGGTTCAACCGGGATAGGGTTTGCACACATTCCACGCCCTTGAGCTTCTTGTCCACGTACATGGCGCAGAGCTTGGGCTGGTCAAAACCTGTCTGGTACTTGTTGGCCACCAACATCACATTAAAATCGTCAGTATCCAGCGCCTTGGCATGATCGCGCCCGTTAAGACCCGGATTGAGCAGACTGCTGGTTTCCGTTACTTCTTCAGGCAACACCCCATCTGGTGGCAAGCTGCCCGAGAAGGCCACCAAGGGATGCACATCTCTATAGCCTCGCTCCTTGATGTACTCAAGCATCGCCAGTTGATAACGGACTGCTTCCTGGCGGCTGGAAGTCACCACCATGGCTTTTGCCTGACCATCCAGTAGATGGCGCACATTTTCCCGGAAGTGCTCAACAATCACCTCCACCTTCTGATTGATGTTGTAGGGATGCAGCCGCACCCACTTGGCTAGCTTGGTACGGGCTTTCTTGGAGTCCACCTTTTCGTCTTCGCCATCCGGGTGAGCCAGCCTCCAGGCCACTGCATAGGTGGTGTACCGCCTCAGCACATCCAGAATGAACCCTTCCTCAATGGCCTGGCGCATGGAATACACATGGAAGGGCTCAGGCTTGTTGGTGTCACTCGGCAGTTGCGAAGGATCAGGCACACGACCAAACAATTCCAGCGTCTTGCCCTTGGGCGTCGCCGTGAAGGCATAGTAGCTGATCGTCTGGCTGGGTTTGCGGGAGGCAACCGCCGCGTCCAGCAACTCTTCAGCACTGATCTCTTCGCCATCTGGCAAATCACCACCGAGTAGGGCCTTCAGCTTGGTTGCAGAAGAGCCGGTCTGGGAAGAGTGTGCCTCGTCAGCAATCACTGCGTACCGACCTGAAGCCAGTTGCGGGTGTTTATCCAGGGCATCAAAAAGTGCCGGAAAGGTCTGAATGGTGACGATGATAATACGGGTCTTTTCGGCCAGCGCCTCCGCCAGTTGCTCGGATTTGCTCTGGTTACCGATATCCCGGGTAATGGGCCGAACCACACCCTGAGCGTGTTCAAACTGGTAGATGGTGTCCTGTAACTGGCTGTCCAACACGGTTCGGTCAGTCACCACAATGATGGAGCTGAACAGCTTCTGGCCATCCTCAGCGTACAGCTGAGCTAGCTGGTGTGCCGACCAGGCAATGGAGTTGGATTTGCCCGACCCCGCACTGTGCTGAATCAGGTAACGATGACCGGCACCCTCTTCCTTGGTGGTCTGAACCAGTTGGTTCACCACATCCCACTGGTGGTAACGGGGGAAGATCAGGGTTTCCTTGGTTTTGCGGTTACCGTAAAAGTCTTCTTCGGTTTTCTTTTCCAAATGCAGGAAGCGGCCAATCACCTTGAGCCAGGCATCCTTCTGGAGCACCTTCCGCCACAGATAATCCGTGGCATAACGGTTTTCATCATCCGCTCTGGGATTACCGGCACCCCCGTCTTCCGTGCCCCGATTGAACGGCAGAAAGAAGGTATCCTGGCCATTCAGGCGAGTGGTCATGGCCACCTCGTCCTGGCTCACGGCAAAGTGAACCAGTGCGCCTCGTTTGAAGGTCAGCAGGGGTTCGGGCTTACGAGTGACCGGATCTTTTACCGGGCGGTCTTTTTTGTACTGGCGCTTGGCGTTCTCAACGGTTTGCTTGAACTCGCTCTTCAACTCCAGTGTGGCGGTGGGAATACCGTTCACAAACAACACCAGATCCAGACGTGGATTGTAGCTGCCGGTTCGGGCATGGGGTGAGTAGGACACCTCTTCCACCACCCGCAAACGGTTGGCGACATAACGGCGTTTGCTGTCCGGGTTCATGCCATGGTCTGGCTTGAAGCTGCAGAGGTCAATCTTTACCCCCGGCACTTTGAAACCATGGCGAAGCACATCCAGCGTGCCCTTTTTCTCCAGCGCACGAATCGTCTTTTGCACCAACACCTTCTCAGGGTTCTGCGGGTTGCTCTGGCAAAACTTCTCCCAACGGTCCGGCCAGGCTTCCTGAAAGTAGGCCACCAGGTCTTCGGTATAGACCGCGTTGATGGGGTCGTAACCCGATGCTTGACCGACCAGCCAATCCTGGCTTTTCAAATCGGCAAGGATATCGTTCTGGAAGAATTTTTCGCGGCTGTCTGCCATGACTGCTCCTGGTAAAAGGGGTCCTGTTAACGTGCGCTGGGCTTCAATGTTTAATCGTCTGACTCTATGGCGGGCGTTTGTGCCTCCACCATGGCGCTTTGCCAATCACCATAAGTCTTGCGGCTGGTTTTCTCCAGCCAGGTGGTCCGGCCATTGGCCGGCCGACCAGAGACCACTGCAGCGGCAGCACTGGGGCTGGAGAACATCTGGTCTTGGGAGAAGACCACCTCGCCGGACTCATTGGAAACCAACACACCGTCTTCAGTCAGTTGCTGGTACAACGGCTGGTAGCTGGCGTAACTACTGTTACTGACCCAATGGTTCCGGGCTTTGCTGCCAGCCAGCACCACAAAATCGCCATCCACTTCCTCGGCTTCGGCGGCAATGCCGTACTTGGACAGTTCCATAGTAAAACGGGCTGAGGTTTGCGGAGCATCGCGACTGTCACGCTGCGCCTCAACTAGCTTCTGGCTATCCCGCAGGAAATCAAAACCCAACACCGGTAAAACGGTACGAACCTGCTCAATGAAGAACGCCATATCCGCCTGGTCTGACTCCGGCAGGATGGTGTAATCGTGGGCCGTGTTGTTCACCAAACCGCAACGACCGGATTGTTTGGCCAGGGCGATCAGCTGGCTTTCCAGGTACTTCACATGGGCTTTGGTCAGGTTCTGGTCCTTGCTGGTCACCAGACACACCTTTTCCCAGAAGTCCTTCCCACCTTGGGACTCTGGCCGGTTGTGCTGCTTCAATCGCTTGGCCACATCGTCCGACTCGCCAATGTAAACCAGTGGCCGCATGGCGTTGTCCGGGTCTGGCCCTACCAGAAAATAAATACCGGTGCGGGCACACTCGGGGCGTTTCACCAGATTGGTGAGTTTGGAACGTGGGCCGGTCAACGTGTGGCCCGTCCAGTTCATGATCTCGGCGGTGAGCAAACCATTGGGTGTGCCGTCCACCAGGAACAAACGCATACTGCGACCCTGGTTCATACGGTGGCCTCCATGCCGGTTTGGCGAACTTCCTCATCGTAGGCGCTTTCATCGGCGGGTGGTTGCCAGTCGCGGACATCGATTTTGCCGGTGACGGCGGCGGAGATGAGGGCGGAACGGCGTTCAGCTAAGAAATTGACAGCTTGATTAGCCTCAGAAATCAAAGCCTCCATACCGTTTAACTTCTCAGCCAACACTTTTGCAATCGATTCTTGGTCTACCAGCGGCGGTACCGCTACTACCAACTCTCTAATATCTTCAAGGCTCAGCTGAACTTTGGTTCCACCGTAACCAGAGCCCAATAATTGCTCTTTAGCAGCGTCGCCGAGAATAAAATATGCCAGCCAATCCGGATGACAGCGACTTTTGTCCGGTCTCGCGAGGGCAACATGTTGACTCACATATCCTCCCTCTACCGATTGATCTGCCGCACAGACAGAACCAAGGTCTGCAGTAATGGAAACGAGTATATCGCCAGCTTTGATCTTTGCTCGGCCGCCTTCAGATGACTCAGGTGGACTGACATGTTGGACTGATTCCAGCTTTGGGCGTATGGAATCCCGGGTGAGATTGGCAATTCGGAAGAACAGGTAACCCGCATCTGAATAATATTCAGCCCATCCGCGAGATCCACTCGTTACAAACTCAAGAAGAAACTTCGCAGGCATTACACGCCAATGCGCCGGCACCTCACCAAGCCACTCCACCCCGGAGTCCTTCATCGGCACATCCGGATCCAGCCCCTTGGTCACCGCATGGGAAATCACCGCCTGGCGTTTTTCCTGTAGCAACTCAATCAGGCGTTCCTGTTCGTGGATCAGGGCGTCGATTTTGGCGGTTTCATGGTCCAGGAAGCGGGCGATTTGGGTTTGCTCAAATAGCGGGGGACGCGGACATAAAATGTTACCCAGCATTTCAAGGTTGAGCCCATCTCTTAAGTCACCGCCTGCAAGGTTACGAATATTTTGATAATTGGCCTTTAGCCACCAGAAAAGCTATCTCTCCGAACCTGGCTGCGACGGGACGATAGCAGCCATTGATTGATTACATGTGGACTCTATGGTGAGCTGTGCAACCGTACCCTTCGTCTTTCCCTGTCCAGCCAATGCCACAACTAATCCACCTGCAGGAATCCACTTCGCGCTACTATTTCGAAACGCCTCAACGGTAATTAAGGCTGAGGGTTTAGTTATTTCAGACTGGTTAACGCTGCCCGAGTTTAACCACGGTATTGAACCGTTCTCCCAAAACTCGACGTTCCTCTTATCCGGGGTACCTCCAGCATAGATGCTGGATATCCAACGCAAAGGAGCTATTCCCCAGTAAGATGGCAGGGAATCAAACCAAAAAGAGCCAATCTGCCGGTAGCTTTCGTATACAGGAAAACTCATGCAGACAACTCCTCAATCATCTGCTTAACTCCATCGGTGCGCTTCTTCAGTCCCGCATAAACAAGAACCAAGAGCCAGACGTTAATGGTTTTCATGGCTCGCCTCCACCGATGTTTTCCAAATGGGCATTGCTCGCCAACCCGAGGGAAAGCCCATCTTCGAGGTTTCAATTTGGTGTTTGTCCAGTAAAGCGATCAGTCGCTCTGCCCAGTGGCTCCCAGGGCTGATCACGCTCAGCAAATGCACGAGCATAACCAGGGTGTTGTAGATGTTTCGGGTTCGGGTTGTGCTCATATTGGCTTTCAGCCCGGTGGGTTTTGTCCTGGGCAGCGGCATGGTGACCGTCAGTTTGCGATTCCATACGCGGCTGTGGTGCGCACAAAGATTGCGAACATAGGTCAGATGGCGAGCGAAGTTTTTCAGCATGCCCTGATCCATCTGATAGGTTTTTGCCAAAGCTGCACGGTCTGATGGCACCATCTGGGTGATCCAACGCGACAACATGCCGAAAGACATTATCTCGCTCACCGCCCAAACCGGGGGCGATACCGGCTTTTGGTATTTTTGCTGATAATGCTGGATGAAGGCTTCTTCGGAGCGGGATAGTTCTTTTTCCAGTTGCGCCAGATGTCTGGCATGCAGCTTTAGATTGGATGCATGGCTGGCATCCAGGTAGGCATGGGGCCCGTGCCGGTGCGCCATATGATAGGCCCACTGGGCGCGCAAGGAGACTTCGACCCGCTCTATCGCATCCAGCAGCAGTAGCCGGAGTTCTCGATCAAAAATATAAAGATTGAGTACTGCGTCGAAGGTGGTACCGGGGGTGAACTGATGGCTGGAATGATCGGCCTCGAACGGAAGCCAGTAGCCCGTCAGGCGGTAATAATTGATGTGGCTCAGATAATGCAGAGCTCGGCCTGCATCCGGGATGACCATACCTCGGGCGCGCAGGAGGTCTACTTGTTGCTCCCAACGGGTGGCTGGTTTATTAAAATCCATTTTCAGCGCCTCAGAAACAAGTAACCCGCCGGTTTGAGGTTGCTCCGTAGAGCCTAGCCTTGGCGGGTATTGTTAAGTGCAATATATACATATATCGGCCATTCAGCAAGCGAGCCGCTGCTTTTTCGCCTCCCAGGCGCACAAAACCGCCGAAGTGTGCATCCTGGAGAGGCATCATGCAGACAACTCCTCAATCATCTGCTTGATCCGGTCGGTACACTGCTTCAAATCCGCATCAATCTCATCCAGTGGACGAGGCGGCCTGAACTCGTAGAAGTGGCGGTTAAACGGAATCTCGAAACCCACGACACCCACTTCCCCGTCTTGCTCGTCGCACTTGGATTCATCAATCCAGGCATCGGGTACGTGGGGTTTTACTTCCCGCTCAAAGTAGTCGTAGACGGATTCAGTGAGTGGTACGTTTTCGTAGTCCCGCAGGCCGGTATCCGGCTCCGGCTTGCCCTTTTTGTCGGTGCAGATATCCGCTTCGGGGTCGCGCTCACTCAGGGCATTGAGTAGCGCCTTGGTTTGCGGGGCACTCGGGTAAACCTGATGATCGGTCAACTGAGATTTCAGCGCCTTCTGGAACTCGGTGCGATTGCGATACACCTTGCCTGAATCCATGGCTCGACAGGCCGCCTGAATCTTCTCCTGCTCTTCGGCCTCCATCTTCTGAATGGCTTTCTCGTCCAGAATACGCTCCACGCGTTCTTCTGAGGTCTGGAAGTTCAGTTGCAGTGGTCGCTCGACGGTAATGCGGCGATAGCCAAAGGCTTCGATTGGGAAGATCTTGCTCTTCTTGGTTTCCTGAAATTCCCCGTACATCCGCACGATCTCGTCCTGGTCGGCATCGTTGACGAACTGACGTTTGCTGCCGAGGGACTTGCGCATTTTGCTAGCCCGGTCAGTGGCATCAATCAGCTGCACCTTGCCTTTGCGTTGGGCCGGTTTGTTGTTGGACAAGACCCAGACATAGGTGGCAATGCCGGTGTTGTAGAACATATCCGTGGGCAGGGCGACGATGGCTTCCACCAGGTCATTCTGCAACAGGTAGCGGCGAATCTCCGATTCACCACTGCCAGCACCCCCAGTAAACAAGGGACTGCCATTCAGGATAATACCAATGCGCGAACCCCCTTCACGGGCGTCACGCATCTTGCTGACCAGGTGCATCAGGAATAACAGCGAACCATCGGAGACCCGAGGCAAACCAGGACCAAAGCGACCGTCAAAGCCTTTTTGCTTGTGCTCATCGTTCACCTGCTTTTGAACCTTCTTCCACTCCACGCCAAACGGTGGGTTGGAGAGCATCACATCGAAGGTATTGGAAGCCAGTTGATCGTTGGACAGGGTGTTACCCAACTTGATGTTGCTGACTTCCTGGCCCTTGATCAGCATGTCCGCCTTACAGATGGCGTAGGACTCAGGGTTCAATTCCTGGCCATGCAGGGAGACCGTGACCTGATCACTGATCTTCTGGATATACTCATCGCCCTCGGAAAGAAAGCCGCCCGTACCCGCTGTCGGATCGTAAATGGTCACGATGCTGTTGGGCTTGAGCTTGGCTTCCTGATCGGTGAGAACCAGTGAGGTGGTCAGGTGAACAATGTCACGCGGGGTGAAGTGTTCCCCAGCGGTTTCGTTAGAGCTTTCAGCAAACTTGCGGATCAGCTCTTCAAAGATCACCCCCATGCCAAAATTGCTGATGGAATCGGGGCTCAGGTCGATACTGGCGAAGCGTTGCACCACCTGGTACAGCAGGTTGTTGGCACTGAGTTGCTGAACGAAGTCTTCAAAGTGGAAGTGCTCAAAGATCTCCCGGGCATCCTGGCTGAAGGCCTGGACGTAACTCATCAGGTCTTCGGCCACCTGGGTGTCCGAGAGTTTGGCGAGGCTCAGCGGTGAGGCATTGAAGAACTTTTGGTTAGCCGCCCGCAGGAGCAATTTTTCCCGCACGGCATCCGGTTTATTCTGGTGTTCGTTAGCGGCAGAGAGAACCTTATCCTTGGTGGGCTCCAGCACACACTCCAGCCGACGCAACAAGGTGAACGGCAAAATCACCCGACCATACTGGCTTTGCTTGAAGTCACCGCGCAGCAGATCGGCCACCGACCAGATGAATGCTGCGGTCTGGGAGGCAGAAGTTTTATCGTCAGTCATTACAGGGAATCCCTTTCAAAAGGCGGCAGCCCAGTGCGTGAAATTAGCTTGGGTTGATCTTATCACAACCTAAAAGCCATTCACTGTGTTGCTATTGCTCTCTGAATCCAAGTGTAAGGATCTTAATTGCTCAATCGGTGAGAGGTCTTCAAAGAGAGAAAGGGGAGTGGTCACCAGGCGGTCACAGAAGGATTGTGAAAGCTTTTGGATACTGAGAGCGAGGGTCAAAATTCAGATAATGGCCCGCCCGATAGGATTCGAACCTATGACCTTCGCCTCCGGAGGGCGACGCTCTATCCAGCTGAGCTACGGGCGGTTTTTGAAGAGGCGGGAATTGTAGGCCGGTGAGCCTTATTTGTCCAGACCCCCGGCCTGGTCGCGGATGAACTCTTCGATCTGGCCGCGCCCCAGTTCGCCGAAGTGGCGATTCACCTGCTGGCCTTCTGCCGAGTAAAACAAGGTGGCGGGTAAACCTGGTGCCTCAAAGTGTTGCATGGCACTGCTTTCCGGGTCGAGCAGCACCTGTTCAAATTCCAGTTCGTATTCCTGCAGGTAGTTACTCACGGCCAGGCGGGATTCGCCCTGATTGAGTATTACCAGTGTCAGGCGCTCATCCCCGACATAGCTTTGCAGCAGGGGCATTTCCCGCCGACAGGGCGGACACCAGGTGGCCCAGAGATTGATCAGCAGGGGTTTGCCTTCAAGACTTTGCAAAGACAGGGGTTCGCCTTCCAGAGTGAAGACCTGCAAATCAGGCAGCGGCTCGCCCAACTCTTTTTGCGGCAAGAGGGCCAGGGTCAAAAGACTGGCGGCAGCGGTTATCCCCAGCAGCACCGGGGCCATCCGTCTGAGGGTAACCTGGCGATAAGCCACGATTAGAGTGACCAACAGACCACCCAAAAGAGCACCCCACCAGCTGTAACCCGGCTGCCAGAAATAGGCCAGGGTCCAGGGTTGATCCAGGTAGGCTTGGGGCGTTTGCAATGCATACACCAGGCGGCCACCCAGGGCACCTGCCAAAGCGGTCATCCATCCCCAGCGCGCCAGTCCGGGGTAGCGCTTATCCAGCAGTTCGCTTAGCAGCAGCACCAGAACCAGGGCAATAATGCCGGGCAGGCGACTCAGCGGGAGCAACAAGGGGCCGAGGGTAAGCGCATCCATAGTGATTCAGTTCCGATCAGCGAAAACGCATGAGTTCGGGTTCAGGGTGCTCCTGCTTGGGCAGGCCGGTAATTTCAGCCAGACGCGGCAGGCGCGGCATACCGGAATGGGTTTGCAATTCGCCTTCGGCATTCTGCCAGACCCAACCGGGGGTGCCATTAATACCCAGGGATTGCATCAGGTCCATGTTGGCCTGCATCTGCTCGCGGTGCTGGTTTTCCACACTCACATCCAGCTCTTCCTGAGGCTCGCCAAAGTTTTCCATGTTCTGCGCCAGCAAGGCGGCCGGATTATCGGCATCCAGCAGCGCCGCTGTACGATTGCGGCTATCTGGTTTCAGGTAGGCCACGGGAATCCAGCGAATCTCGGCACCCACTTCACGATAGGCCTGCATGGCCACCCAGGCCAGTTGACTGAAAGGGCAGTTAGGATCAAAGAACATATACAACTGAGTGCGGGTTTCCAGTTGGCCGTTTTCGTTTTCCAGCAGGCTGGGTTCAGTCAGGTAGTGTGCAGCCTCCAATTCTTCCCAGGCTGGGCGAGGCAGCCAGGTTTTCTGGTGCTCTTCGGTCAAATCCATACCCTGGGCATCCAGCACCACGCCATTGATCAGGTAGTCACCATCGGCCGTGGTATACACGATCAGGTCTCTGTCCTGAAAGCGCACCACCCAGCCGGTCAGGGATTCACCCACGGGGAAATCACGAATGATATCCAGCCCCTGGTTTTCCAGATGCTTGATGGGTTCGGGGCGTTCCCTGGCCTGGGAAACCGCATCTTCGCTGACTTCAGGCAAGTCCTCCTGAGCAGCTGCATCTTCGGAAGAGAGGTTAGCCCAAAGCGGTGAGGCCAGCAGCAGGCCCGTCAGTAACACGAGGATAGAAAGGAAGCGGGCAGAAGAGCACATGAAAAGGGAAACCTCCGGTAAACTGGGTACTAGAACTCAAGGGTGACGATGCCAGCCCGATAGGTTAGCCAGTTTGAGGCGCACTGTCACCTGCAGCGAAGACTTGCTTCGGAGGTATGCATGTTGAACGACCCCCTGAGATTCTGGGCCGTGATCACCCAGGCCCTGGGTTTTACTTTGATTATCCTGCTGGAAACCTGGCTGGGCCGTGGTCAGGCTGGCCCCTGGCAGCTGGCAATTCTTGCCGCCATGCTGGTAGCGGCGCTGGTGATTGCTGTGTTGCGCCGCTACCAGAACCGCCGTCATCTCAAGGAGCAGGAACGTCGCCGCCAGCTCCTGCAGGAAGACGAAGAAGACAATTGATCTCTACTCTAGCCACCGAGTAAATGAGCATTCTGAGGTCAATTTCAACACAGTAAAGGCAGTATTTACTCCCGGCAAATCACTGCACTTACCACATCCATGTGGGTCGCAACGCAATAGTTAACCTGAGGTTTCCTAACCCGGCTGCCCATCCGGTCGGGGCGAGATCAAAATACGGGTATAAACCAGCACAAAGATCAACAGGGCCAAGCTCCAGCAGGTGGCGGCCAGATGATAGGCAGGCAAGCCCAGCGAACTGGTCGCAAAGACACGCACCAGAGCAGCCACCAACATGAGGGCAAAGGCCAAAACGATCCAGGGGGAAGGCTTGAGCGGTCGCCCGGTATGCCCCAGGCTGATACGACTCATCATGCTCAGCGTCATCAAGCCTAGACCACCCACGCCCAGGGCATGAATCCCCATGTAGGGGTTGATCAGCTCCAGCATGCCCAGCCCGCGCAGCACTAGCCCCAAGAGCAGCCAGATAAAGGCCAGGTAGAGACTCCACAACAGCGGGGTTTTCCAGATGCCGGGATGGTGCCAGATCCAGAGACGCGGCAGCATCCAGACAGCCAAAAGGATATTGGCCGCAGCCGACCAGATGCTGAAAGGTGCCAGCAAATCAGCCAACAGAAGCGCAGCGAATAAAAACGGCAAGGGTTTTTCTAGCCAGGCCGGGCGCGGAAAAGCAGGCACTTGCAAACCCAACTGGATAAAAAACGGCAGGATGCGGCCAGCAACCAACAAGAGGATAACCACAAACAGATCCAGGCCCAGATGAGCACCTAAATGACCCAGCCAAAACGAGGCATGGCCCAGGTGTTCGCCATGGCTGGCCAGTGCCGCCAGGAAGAGCCCGGCAATCAAGAGCAAAAAGACGCGGTTGGATAGTTCGGAATCCTTGAGCGCTGGCCAGAGGCTGACCCAAAGCCCTGCCCAGAAGATCAGATCCAACAGGGCATAGAGCATCAACGGCCCACCGGCCAGGGGCATCAACCTGGCACCCAACCAGACCAGTGCCAGCAGTGCCAGCGGCCAGCCATCCGGGGTCTTTTTACCCGTCCAGCGGCGTACCGCGGTTAACAGGAAACCGGCCAGGATGGCCCCGGCATAGCCGAAGATCATTTCATGGCGGTGCCAGGCCAGCGGGTTTTGAATCGAAGTCCAGCCCCCCTGGCCGCTCAGTAGCAGTACCCAGACCAGCATCAGGCCGCTACCGGCCAGGCTGCCCAGAATAAAAAAGGGACGAAACCCCAGGTTGAAGACGGCTGTCCTCACTCGACGACCTCCTGCCCGGCATCCCGGGTGCGGGCTGCAAAAAGGACTTCATTTTCCAAGGCGATATGCTCCTGAAGCTCGCGCATAAAGGTGTCCACTTCCTGATAAAGCTGCGTCCAGGTGGCACAGGCATCGGCGGGTAATTGCAGATTCTTGGCTGTGGCCTGAAGACGCTGGAGGGAGGCATCATGCTCCCGGTGTTCCAGTTGCATCACATGAATGGGACCGGTCGCCTGGGCAAAGCGCCCCTGGCGCAGCATAGGAAAGAGGATCATTTCCTCTTTCTGCATATGACTATCCAGCTCCTGTAGCATAGATAACAGTAGCTGGGTCAAGCCGTTAGGCACTTCAGGGTGCTCGGCATGACTGGCTTCTACCTGACGGGCCAACTCAGCCACCTGGGGCAGGTGCTCCCGGTGACGGGCATGGTACTGATCCAGCAGATGATCAATCAGTTGTGCCGAGGTCTTTTTTGCGGCGCTTTCCAGGAAATTTTGTGAAGTCATGCGAGGCTCCGGATCACTTGAAGAAGAAGGTTGCTATTTCACCTTCAATTAGTGTGCCAGCCCATGAATCACGGCTTAGAGAAGAAAGAGGGTACTTTCCACCCGAACCATCAGGGTTAAATTGACCCTTCGGGGTGTTTTTAACCCTGATCGAGTTTTTTGCCCAGGATGCAGAGGCTAATGACCCGGCCATTGATTTCTGCTACCTCGGGTAGATAACCCCAGGATTCAAAGCCTTCGGCCTCAAACAAACGCAGACTGGCCTCATTGTGAGCGAAGATATAACCCACCAGACGGGTAATGCCGACCTCGCGGGCGGCCTCCAGAGCATGTTGCAGCAGTTTTTTGCCCAGCCCCTGACCCTGGCAGGCCGGGTCCAGGTAGATGCTGACTTCACAGGTGTTGCGATAGGCAGGGCGACCGTAAAAATCCCCCAGGGAGACCCAGCCACCCAGTCGCTGTTCATCTTCCCACACCCAGAGGGGGCGCTCTGGCGATTGGTGACTGGCGAACCAGTCCAGGCGCTGCTCCACGGTTACGGGCAGGGTATCGGCGGTAGCCTTGCCTGCGGGAATGGAGGCGTTATAAATACGCACGATTTCCGGCAGATCTTTTTGCCGGGCCAGACGTAGCGACATAATTAATCCAGAACTTCCAAAGCCAGGGGACTGGTGACTTGCAAGCGCCAGTCCTGATAACGATTACGGTCTTCAACCAACCAACCTCTGGTTCGGACCCGGCGTCCTTCAAGTTGTTCCAGAGGCAGGCCTTCAAAAGCGGGTAGATGTTCGGCAGGGATTTGCAGCGCCAGCCGCCCCTGAAGATTGATCCAGAGGTTATGACGGCTGCGAGCCACCCGCACAACCCGGCCATAAACACGGGCACCGCCGGTATCGGCTGAGGTAATCTCGGTGGCGGCCAATCCCGGCTGGTTTTCAGCCAGGGACCAGATCCCCCGCCCCGCCTGAAGCGCCTGGTCTTCATAGGGCTGCAGACAGGTGGCATAGCGGGTGTCCGGGGCTACAAACATCTGCATGACATAGCCTGCTTCCAGCAGCAGTCGGTTGATGTTGCGACCATCGGGAAGGAAGGCATAGGCCAGCAGGCGTCCGTGGCGATCACGGCTTTCCACACCATAGTCCAGACGCACCCGCTGACCGTTGTTGGCCAGCAGTTGACGCAGGTAATCGCGGCCAGCCACGGCAAAGGCTTCAGAAGGCTGGCCGTTACGGCCCATTTCCGGGGCATCGATGCCCAGCAGGCGCACCCGCGTGCCATCGGCCAGTGTCAGGGTATCGGCATCATAAACCCGGGTAACGGCGGCTTCACGATCCAGTTGCTGCTGGCTGCAAGGCTCGGCCTGCAAAGAAAAAGCTAGGAGCAGCAGAAGCAAAAACAACCAGCGGGAGCCCATGTTTTATACCCCCAGGTGCTTCATCAGCCCCTGCAGCTGAAACAACCTTTTGGGATCGCCTTCGACCTTGACGTGGCCATCCTGCAGGGCGCGCATAAAGGCATTGCGATCCTTGTTGGTCAGGGTTTGCCAGGCCTGATCGGCGGATTCAAAGATCAGCTTCATGTCGGCTTCATCCAGATCCCCGGCTTGCGTACGTGCCTTGTCTTCCTGCAGTTGATAGCTACGCCCCTTCCAGTCGCGGGTTTTGATAACAAAATTCAGCGGCTGGCTACGCAGCTTTTCACGTACTTGCGGGTTCTTCTTGTGAGCCCGGGTAAGGAGTCGCCCCAGCATCCAGAGCAAAAACCTGAGTCGCAACATGGTGTTTACCTTTTATTGGCGGAAAAACCGCCAGATTAAAACATCCGTTTGATAAAGTCAGCCAAAGTGAGTGCGCTTTAAGCATCCGGCCCCAGCAGAGGTGGCAATTCCTTGACCAGTTGCACCTTGCGGCGTACTGCCTTGCCCGCCAGGGCAAAACCAAGCAACTGCCCCTCGGGGCTGACAAAACGTCCCTCGGCACTGTCAGCGTCCAGATCTAACTGCCATTCACCGTCACTGCCTGCAGGGGGCGGTGCAGCCACGACAGGGCAAGAAGGTGTCTTGACCAGAACAGGCAGCGGCGGCAATTCCAGGGCAGCGGGTTCACCGCTCAGGTGTTCGGCCAGGGTGCGAGCCGAGGCCATCAGTGGCTGGACATACATGAGATTCCGGCCTTCGATTTCGGCGCAGTCCCCCAGGGCATACACATCCGGGTTGGAGGTGCGCAGCTGGCGATCAACACAGATTCCGCGCTTGACCTTCAAACCGGCTTCTTCTGCCAGTCGGGTACGTGGCTCCAGCCCCAGGGCAGAAATCACCACTTCAGCCTGCAGCAATTCGCCGGATTCCAGTTCCAGCTGCCAGTCACCGGGTTGACCATCGATCAGCTTGAAGCTTTCCTGCTTGAGCAATTTCAGGCCCTTGTCGACCAGCGCCTTTTCCAGCAAGTCCGCCACCTGCGGCGGCAAGAGACCAGGCAGAAGGCTGTTGGCGCGCGTTACCAGGGTCACCTGATAGCCTGCAGAAAGCAGATCCTGAGCCATCTCCACCCCGACCAGACCACCACCGAGCACGGTGACCTGCTGCCGGCCTTCCAGGGCTTTGCGGAACACAAAGTAGTCATCCAGATCGTTGATCGAATGCAGGGCTCCCGGTGGAGCCGGTAGCTCTCTGGGTTCAGCGCCCAGGGCCAGAACCAGCCGGCTGTAGCTATAGCTCTGGTCTTCCAGGTGCACTTGATGGTTATCGATATCCAGCGCTTCAACCTCGGCAAAAGTGACGATCTGAATACCCAGGTTTTCTGCCTGTTGACGTGGGTCGGCAATGGTCAGCTGTTCGGGAGGCTGGTTCTTGGCCAGAGCAGTGGACAACAACGGCTTGGAATAAAAATGCCCGGAATCACGGGTCATCAAGAGTAGCGGCTGATCCGGTTGGCGATTGCGCACTTCGATGGCCAGCTGATAGCCCGCCATGCCGGAGCCGATAATGATGAGCGGTTGTGTCTCGGTTGCTGTCGACATCTAATCTCCTGGGCTGTGTTAGAATCCGCTGCATTATAGATGAAAGCCCCGAGGAGGGTACACGCCCAGCATGCAAGTCACCGATCGCCACCTGCGAGCTCTCGATTCCTGGCCTGCGCCTGCCTGGCAACCGGCGGCTTTTCTGGCGGCTGCACCCAGTGGTGACTGGCGCAGCTGGTTGCAGGAAGAGGGTTCCCTGACTCGTCGCCTGCAACAACAGGCCCACACAAGCTTTCGTGTGCGTGTCCTCAATGAGGGGCTACTACCGATCAACCAGCATGAAGCAGCCTGGCTGGCCAGTCAGCACCGGCGTATCTGGGTGCGTCAGGTTTTGCTGGAAGTCGACGGGGAACCCTGGGTTTTTGCCCGCTCCCTGTTGCCGCTCGACAGCCGGGGCAGTCTGCTGCGCCGCCTGAAAAACACCGGCAACAAGGCCCTGGGGCATCTGCTTTTTACCCACCCGCATATACAGCGCGGCCCTCTACACTTTTGTGCGCCGGGACAACTGCCCTTTGCCAGCTACTGGGGAAGGGCTTCCTGTTTTAACAAGGCTTCGTTACGCTTGCTGGTTGCTGAGCACTTCCTGCCTGCCATGCAGGCGCGTTTGCAGCTGCCCACTCGCGGAATTTATGGAGACTGACCGGATGATTTCTGCTGCTCGCGGCCCCTGGTATCAACGCCTTCCCGCTTTTATTCGTCTGATGCGCCTCAACCGGCCTATCGGCACCTGGCTATTGATGTGGCCCACCCTCTGGGCACTCTGGTTTGCGGCGGGTGGGCTGCCCGATCTGGAGGTGCTGCTGATTTTTGTCCTGGGCGTCATCCTGATGCGTGCCGCCGGCTGTGTGATCAATGACTTTGCCGATCGCAATTTTGATGGCCATGTCGAGCGCACGGTGAACCGCCCCCTGGCCACCGGTGAAATCTCTGCCCGTGAAGCGCTGGTTCTTTTTGTACTCCTGGCTCTGGCAGCTTTTGTGCTGGTCCTCTTCACCAATCCCCTGACCCTCAAGCTGACCCCGGTCGGCCTGCTGCTGGCCGCCTGCTATCCCTTTATGAAGCGCTACACCCATTTTCCCCAGGTGGTATTGGGAGCTGCTTTTTCCTGGGCCATCCCCATGGCTTTTGCCGCCCAGACCAACAGCCTGCCGCCTGCACTCTGGCTGGTGTTTGCGGCCAACCTGGTGTGGACAGTGGCCTATGACACCGCCTATGCCATGGAGGACCGGCCGGATGATCTCAAGGTGGGGATTAAATCCACGGCCGTTTTTTTCGGACGCTATGACCGCCTGATGATCGGTCTGTTGCAACTGGCCACGCTGGGCCTGCTGATCGCTGCCGGTCTGGCTTTCGGTCGCGGTCTTCTTTATTTCGCTGGCCTGGGGTTGATGGCTGCCCTCTTTGCCTGGCAGCAATGGCTGATCCGTGATCGTCAGCGCGGCCCCTGTTTAAGGGCTTTTTTAAACAATCACTATGCCGGTATGCTGGTCTTTGCCGGTCTGGTGGCGGATTACCTGATTGACTGAATTCTGGAGAGCCGGGCAACTTCTTGAATCGCTGTCATCTTCCTGTCATTTTTAGCGGGTGTAATGATGCTGAAACAAGTGGATGCATCACAGGAACCCCTTATGAACAACAAGACCGTACTCATTGTTGATGATGAAGCTCCGATTCGGGAGATGATAGCCGTTGCCCTGGAAATGGCGGATTATAACTACCTGGAAGCAGAAGATGCGACCCAGGCCCATTCCCAGGTCATCGACCATCAGCCGGATCTGATACTGCTGGACTGGATGTTGCCGGGCACCAGCGGCATTGAACTGGCCCGCCGCCTCAAGCGCGACCCGGTCACGGCGGAAACGCCCATCATCATGCTGACGGCCCGCAGCGAGGAAGATAACAAGGTGCTGGGTCTGGAAGCCGGTGCTGATGATTACATCACCAAGCCGTTTTCTCCCCGGGAACTGGTCGCCCGCCTGAAAGCGGTATTACGCCGGACCACACCACCAGGCGTTGAAGACCCTGTCGAGGTGAACGGTCTGCGGCTGGACCCGGTCAGTCATCGTGTGACTGCACAAAACCAGCCTCTGGAAATCGGCCCGACCGAATTTCGCCTGCTGCAGTTTTTCATGACGCATCAGGAGAGAGCCTATACTCGTAACCAGTTGCTGGATCAGGTTTGGGGGGGCAATGTTTATGTCGAGGAAAGAACCGTTGATGTGCATATTCGCCGCTTGCGCAAGGCGCTGGGCGAAAACTACGGACAACTGGTGCAGACAGTCAGGGGTACGGGCTACCGTTTTTCCACCCAGGCTTGATGGACACGGATAAGGAAAAGCTTGCATGCCCTTCTTGTTTCGCAAGGAAATCAAAAAACTGGTTTTCTGGCTGCTGCTGGCAGCCGGGGTAGGATGGCTGGTCGACTATCCTCTGGTCGCCACGCTGATCATGGCCCTGTTTTTTCTCGGCTACTACCTCAAGCAGCTCTACAGCCTGCTCTATTGGCAAGCGCACTCCCAGGAGGAACCCCCGGAAGCCAGTGGCGTCTGGGGTGAAGTCTTCGATAACCTCTATACCTATCAGCGTCACCAGCAGGACCACCAACAACGCCTGCGCCATATTCTGGATCGTATTCAGGATTCCAGTCAGGCCCTTAAGGATGGTGTGGTCATGATTGATGCCCGGGGCGAGCTGGAATGGTGGAATTATGCCGCCGAGGATCTTCTGGGGTTACGCAGTCCCAGTGACAAGGGCAGCCCCATCACCCACCTGCTGCGTGAACCCAAGTTCGTCGACTATTTTGAGCGCAAGAGCTATCAGGAACCCCTGATCATGCCCTCGCCCATCGTTGAGGGACGCACCCTGGAATACCAGGTCACCCTTTTTGGCGAGAATGATCGCCTGCTGCTGGTACGCGACTTCACCCGCATGCAGCGTCTGGAAAGAATGCGCCAGGATTTTATTGCCAATGTTTCCCACGAGCTGCGCACTCCGCTGACGGTCCTCTCCGGGTACCTGGAAACCTTCAGTGATCATGCCGATACCCTGCCGCCCAAATGGCAACGTGGCCTGACCCTGATGCGCCAGCAATCCACGCGGATGGAGCATCTGGTCGAAGACCTGCTCACCCTGTCACGCCTGGAAACCAGTGATCTGGAAGTTTCCGTCGATCCACTCAATATCGAGGCCTTGCTGGAATCCATTCGCCAGGATGCCCTGGCCCTGTCCGGCAACGAGCACCATATTACTCTGGATGTGGATCGCCAGCTTCGTGTCTATGGTTCCGAAAAGGAACTGCGCAGCGCCTTTTCCAATCTGGTCTACAACGCGGTCAAGTACACCGGACCAGGCACAGAGATACAGGTGCGCTGGTACCATGATCGCGCCGGTGCTCATCTGGAGGTGGTGGATGCCGGACCCGGCATCGATCCCAAGCATCTATCACGCCTGACTGAAAGGTTCTACCGGGTCGATCAGGGCCGCGCCAGCAGCACCGGTGGCACCGGCCTGGGACTGGCCATCGTCAAGCATGTCATGCTGCGCCACCAGGGCCGCCTGAGCATCAACAGTGAGGTGGGCCAGGGCAGTTGCTTTACCTGCCATCTGCCCATTACCCGCATCCATCTGGTGGCTCCGGGCGAAACCTTTGATGATGACTAGGTCGGGCTATTAAGCAGCCGCTCGAATTGCTCGGCCACTTCCCCTTCCTGCTTGAGAAAGACGACCCGGATTTGTAGCTGGTCGGTGCGCGGATTCAGCTCGCCCAGTTTCAGTCCGGAAACAAAGGCGCGCAGACTGACCTTGAGCGGCTGTTCATCCGGCCCGCCCATCAAGCCGACGTGCACCAGACTACCCAGGGCCGGCTGTATCTCGCTGCGCTTGGCCAGTAAGCGAGCTTCGCGGCGATTAACATCCTTGACCGTGACCGGCGCCCTGGCTTCACCAGCGACCAGAAGACCTTTGCTCTTGGGGCCCTTGGCCACTTTCTTGGTCTTGGGCAGGCTGCGTCCACCTGCCAGCAGCTCTGCACCACCGGCAGCGGCAATTCTTTCCCGGTGTTTCATGGCGGCGGCTTCTTCCTGGGTCAGGTGGCCTTTTTTAACCAGCGTCTTAACCACCTTGCCCAGCAACTGCTCGGGGGTAAAAGGCTTGGCGATATAGTCATCCACACCCGCCTCGACGGCCTGAATTACATTGTCCTTGCTATCCAGGCTGGTCACCAGAATAAAGGGCTGATCCTTGTGCTCTTCCTCGGAGCGCACCCATTGCAGTAGTTCCAGGCCGTTCATTTCCGGCATTTCCCAGTCACAGAGCACCAGATCATAGGAATGCTTTTGCATCAGGGCCTGGGCTCTACGGCCATGGTCGGCTTCCTGCACATCAAAATTGGAATACTCGGTTTTTAGGGTCTTCTGAACCAGATTACGGATGAACTTGTCATCGTCCACGGTCAAGAGGCGAATTTTTTTCATGGTCACCCAGAGTTCAATTGAAAATAAGATACATGTTAATGACTTTTTATGACGCTGTCTTGACTCCCTTGTCATCCCAGCGTCTCCAAACAGTCACCTTTCTGCAACCTTGCCTGCTTATTCTTCTTTCAGGTCAAAACCTTAACGCTTAAACCCACTCTACAGACAGGAAAGCAAGATGCTGAGCAAAACTTTCAAAATGGGTCTTCTGGCCCTTTCCCTTGCCGGAATGACTGCCTGTGCCACCCAGGGCACGGATTCTTCCTCCACTGATGCGGTTCAGTTGTTTGAATACCACGCTGACGATGGTCGCATCTATGTATTTGATGATGTGGCCAGGTATCAGGCTGCAGTCATGGGTAACAAACCGCCCTACCACCTTAACCGGATTGGTGCCGGTCCTGACGGTCAGACCCTGGTCTTTGGTCTGAGCAAGGATCAAGCCAAGCAACGCGAAATCGATTTTATCCAGGTCTATGATGGTTCAGCCGATTATGACGGCGACTTCTACGGTCAGCTGCAACGCGACCACCGTATTTACATCGCCGACAGCCTGGAAGAGTTTCACTCTGCCCGTACCGGCGAACCCACCTACCATGTTAACCGCATTGCCGAAGGCCCCGAAGGTGAAACCCTGGTCTTTATTCAGAACGGTGACAACAAGGGCACGCCTGCAGATGCGCTGATTCAGCAGTATCAGACGCTAAACGCCCAGTAATACTGCCTTTTTCGTCGATTCACGCCTCTCTTTTTAGCCCCAGGGACTGGGGCTTTTTTTATTGATCTACGTCACATGAATGTCACATTAATGCCATAACCTCCCGCTTATACCTAATGAGCGGAGCTTGAATTTATGCCTATCGTGACCATTACCCGGATTGCCAGCAGCCTCTTGGCGTTACTGGCTCTGGGCTTTGCTATCACGCTCTATTGGGGTTTGGGACAACTCCATCAGTCTTTTATCACCACGCTGGATTATTCAGGATTGCATCGCCAGGTGGCCGTGGATCTACGCGGAAAAATACAAACCTACCTGGACAGCGGAGATGCTTCACAGCTGCATGCCGCAGTTCAGGATCTGGAACAAATCCAGACCCAGGTACTCCCCGAATTACCCAGCCAGGAACTGGCCGACAACCTGCAGCAACCCACTCAGGCTTTGTTGCAAGGCTTGACCCATGACTATCGTGGTGCAGGCAAGCTGGCCGGTGATGCCCAGGCGCTGCTTTATCAGAATGAGCGGGAAATGCTGGCCGAGCTTCAGCGCCTGCAGGATTACGCCCGTCAGGCCTTCCAGCAGAATCCCGAGCGCGGCTATGAATACCAGCAGGTAGCCAGCAGCCTCTACCATCAGCTCAGTCGCATCAAAACCTACCGCGAACGCTACTGGCATTCCGGTGAAGAGCACTATCTGGAACAACTCCAGGCTGCCAGGGATAGCCAGCAGGAAGCCCTGGACCAGTTGAGCCAGCTACCCCGGGTAGGCATCTACCCGGAACAGGAAGAAGACCCCATGGCGGCCATGATGGGTTGGGATACCCAAACCAGCAATGAAGACGCCGAAGAAACTGCCGATGCCATTACTCACCAGCTGAGCTATCTACACAACCGCTATCCATCGGAGCTGGAAAGATCCCGCCAGGGACGCCAGGATCGTACCGCCAGCCTCAATGCCGTCAACCAGCTGATTGATGATTTGGAAACAGCCATCGATCAGGGCCAACAGGCGGTTTATGCCGAAAAGAGCCGGGTAGAGGGCTGGGTCAAACGTCTCTTTTTTGCCTTTGCACTGGCCCTGCTGGCCATGGCCCTGCTGCTTTATTACTTTCAGCGTCGGGTGGTGCTGCTCAAGCTGAAGAAACTGGAAACAGCCCTGACCGGACTGGTCAAACAGGGACAGCTGCAACCCGTGGATATGGAAGCCGACAAGACGGAGCTGGGACGCATCGCCAAGCGCTTTAATCAGCTGATCGCCGGGATGCAGAAAAAAGAGAAACAGAAAAATCACCAACTGGAAGAAGTGAATGCCACTCTGGAGGCTGTCTTGGCCAGTTTCGAGCAGATGGGCAGCCACTTTCTGCAAACCCGCCAGCAGTTGGAAGCCTCGGGTGAATTCAGCCGGACCCTTAAAGCCCTGGCCGAAGAGGTGAACGGTAACTCCACCAGCATGCATGATTTTGCCAGTGAGGCGGCGGGCATGATGCAGACCAGTGAAACCAGCGCGCAAAAGGTGGCTGAAGCCGGTGACCAGGCCCTGGCGGATATTAGCGAAGGCCAAACCGCACTCAGTGATCTGGTCAAGGCGGTCGAGGAAGTCATGCTGATTCTGGAAGAAGTCAGCAGCATCTCCGACCAGACCAACCTGCTCGCCCTCAACGCTGCCATAGAGGCCGCCCGTGCCGGGGAACAGGGACGAGGCTTTGCCGTGGTTGCCGATGAAGTGCGCCAGCTGTCCCAGAAAACTCAGGGGGCGGTCAGCCATTCCACCCATCTGCTGGAAGCCCTGCAAAAAACCACGGATCGCCTGAGTCGGCAAATCGAGGGGGTCAGTAATGCCACCCGCTACCAGAAGGATCTGGCCCTGGAAATGCAAGCCAGTGCCCGCGATCTGAGTGAACGCTCCAGCCGGGTTTCCCTGATCGCCAGTGAAGGCAAGCAGCTTTCCAGCCGTCAGCATCACCAGGTGGATGGCTTCAGTCAGGACATGAAGGAAATGGAAGAAGGCGCCCAACAGGCAGTGCACAAGATAGAAAGCCTGCACAAGGATGTCAGCCAAAGAATTGACTGGGTTCGCAAAGTCCTGGCAGAAGCCTGATCATCTGCTAGGCTGCAAGGTGATTTCCGACTAAAGCAGTCAACTTTTAAGGAGGCCTGCATGAGCATTCAACTGGGTGATTCCCTGCCTGATATGGAACTTCAAATCATGGGCCAGGAAGGCCCTGAAAAAGTAGCCACGCGTGATCTTTTCGCGGGCAAGCGCGTCGTCCTCTTTGCCGTACCCGGTGCCTTTACACCCGGCTGCACTCAGACTCACCTGCCAGGATTTGTGGTCAAGGCCGATGAGATCAAAGCCAGAGGCGTGGATCAGATCATCTGCACGGCCGTGAATGATATTTTCGTTCTCGATGCCTGGGCTCGCTCCCAGAATGCCGAGCATATTCTGATGCTGGCCGATGGTCAGGGTGATTTTGCTGCAACCCTGGGGCTGGACCAGGATCTCAGCGCCATGCAGATGGGCAAGCGTAGTCAGCGTTATGCCATGATCGTCGATGATGGTCGGGTTGAAGCCCTCAAGGTGGACCCCAAGGGCGTTGACCAGAGCAGCGCCGACAGCATCCTTGAAGAGCTGGACAAGGCCGGCTAGCCTCCTCCTACCCTCCCCGATTCACCTGCAGATTTGACAGCCTCTGCAGGTGTTTTCTAGGGTAAAACCACTTGGCTAAAGCAAGCATTTCAAGCGAACTCATTGGTTTTAAAATCAAGGAGGTATGCATGAAACGCACGCTGATCGCTACCGCTCTACTAACCGCCCTGCCCGGCCTGGCGCTGGCCACGCCCAACCCCAAGGTCATGCCCGATGATTCCTGGATCTCTATCAAGGGAACGGCGGTAGAAACCGCGCCCAGCAGCTTTCTGCTCGATTATGGCCAAGGCCAGATAACCGTGGAAATGGATGACTGGTCGTGGATTGACCAGGAAGCCCAGGCACTCATGGAAGGGGATGAAGTGACGGTCTACGGGGAAGTGGATGATAACTTCTCTGTTGAAGATACCATTGAAGCCAGCAGTGTTTATGTCGAATCCCTGGGTCGCTATTTTTACGCCAATAGTGCCGACGAGGAAGAAGTTCTTCCTGCCGTTCACCTGACCCGTTTTGTGCCCAACGTGGCCATCAACTTGAGCGGCAATGTCACCGAGGTTTCACCCGGTGTGAATGAATTTACCATTGATAACGGCATCCAGCGTATTACCGTGGATACTTCGGACATGGCTTATGATCCGCTGGATGACAAGGGTTTTCAGCAAATAGAAGTGGGTGATCGCGTTTCCGTGGCCGGCTGGATGGACGAGGATATACTCGATTCCATGCAGGTGGTGGCCGAATCAGTCGTCACCACGGATGAGTGGGAAGGCTGATTTTCCATAGAGACTGAGAGGTTCTCATGACCCAAGAACCCCCGGTGTTGGTAGCCCAGCACCGGGGGTTCTTTTATGGAAGGGCTTTTATTCCTTGGATTCACCTTCATCTTCTGAAGACTGGCCCAACTGGGGTGGCTCCAGCTCGTCCTGATGCATGACTACCTTTTCGATTTTCTCCGGCTTGGTGTAGCGCACGTCTTCACCTTCAACCAGGTAGATCACGTATTCCGCCAGGTTGCTGGCGTGGTCGCCCACCCGCTCCAGAGAACGCAGTACCCACATGATGTTCATCACCTGGGAGATGGAACGCGGATCTTCCATCATGAAGGTAATCAGCGCACGCGTGGCCGAGCGATATTCCAGATCCACGGTATCATCTTCACGCAGAACAGCCAGAGCCTGGGCAGTATCAAAGCGGGCAAAGGCATTGAGGGCATCCTGCACCATCTGGCGAACATGGCTGCCCAGATGACGGGCTTCGATATAGCCGCGCGGTGAGCTGCCTTCCTCGGCCAGACGCAGGGTAGCCTTGGCAATTTTGCTGGCTTCATCACCGATACGCTCCAGATCGGAGGTGGCACGAATGACCGCCAACACCAGGCGCAGGTCGGAAGCTGCTGGCTGGCGACGGGCCAGAATATGAGTGCAGACTTCGTCAATTTCTACTTGCAGCAGATTGACCTTTTTATCCTTCTTTTTCACTTCGCTGGCCAAGTGGGTGTCACCTTCCACCAGCGAGTGAACGGCATCCTTGACCTGTTGTTCGACCAGACCACCCATTTCCAGCAACTGGCTGCGGATTTCTTCCAGCTCTTCGTTAAAGCGCTGGGAAATATGCGATGTATGTGTTTCCTGACTGATTTTCATGGCGAGTATCTCTATTCATTGAACGCTGAACAGGGAAAGCCGGCCCGCGCCGGTTTCCCACGGGTTGACCCCTCCCGGCTTAGCCGTAGCGACCGGTAATATAATCTTCAGTCTGCTTCTTGCTGGGGTTGGTAAAGAGGGTGTCGGTATTGTCGTATTCAATCAGCTCACCCAGGTACATAAAGGCGGTGTAATCGGAGACACGAGCCGCCTGCTGCATGTTGTGGGTCACGATGACGATACTGAAGCGATCCTTGAGATCGTGAATCAGCTCTTCAATCTTCAGCGTGGAGATGGGGTCCAGGGCCGAAGCCGGTTCGTCCAAGAGGAGAATTTCCGGTTTGACCGCAATGGTACGGGCAATGACCAGACGCTGTTGCTGACCACCGGACATGCCCAGGGCGGATTCGTGCAGACGATCCTTGGTTTCATCCCAGATGGCGGCTGATTTCAGGGCCCACTCCACAGCTTCGTCGAGAATACGGCGGTTGTTAATGCCCTGGATTCTCAGACCATAGGCCACATTCTCGTAAATGGATTTGGGGAAGGGATTGGGCTTCTGGAAAACCATCCCTACGCGGCGGCGCAGGTCAGCTACATCCACCCGGCGGTCATAGATATTCTGACCGTCGATATTGACTTCACCGGTGATGCTAACACCATCAATCAGGTCGTTCATGCGGTTGAAAGAGCGCAGCAGCGTGGACTTACCACAACCGGAAGGGCCGATAAAAGCAGTCACCCGGTTCTTGGGAATATCCATGGTGATGTTTTTCAGCGCCTTGGACTCACCATAATAAAGGCTCATGTCCCGGGTGGAGATACAGGGGGTTTCCTGGCTCAGGGACAACTCCGCTGAAGCGGCGTCCCGGTTCAGGTCGCCCATATTCATGCCATGGGTACGGGGTTGTGCACTAGTGTTCATTCTTTAGCCTCAAAAAAAGTGATCAATTACATGTCCAGGGCGCGGAATTTTTCCCGCAGGCGATTACGGATTGCGATAGCTGCCAGGTTAAGACTGGCAATCACAGCCACCAGCATCAAGGCCGTGGCATAAACCAGAGGGCGAGCAGCTTCCACGTTGGGGCTCTGGAAGCCGACATCGTAGATATGAAAGCCCAGGTGCATAAACTGGCGATCCAGGTGCAGGAAGGGCGCATTGCCATCCAGCGGCAGGTTGGGGGCCAGCTTGACCACACCCACCAGCATCAGGGGAGCCACCTCACCGGCAGCACGTGCCACTGCCAGGATCACACCCGTCATCATCGCCGGGCTGGCCATGGGTAGAACCACGCGCCAGAGGGTTTCCGCCTTGGTGGCACCCAGGGCCAGGGAACCTTCACGCACCGAGCGGGGAATCCGCGACAGCCCTTCTTCAGTCGCAACGATCACCACCGGTAGAGTCAGCAGAGCCAGGGTCAGGGAGGCCCACATCAGGCCCGGTGTACCGAAAGTAGGAGCTGGCAGGGCTTCTGGATAAAAGATTTCATCCAGGTTGCCACCCACGAAGTAGACAAAGAAGCCCAGACCAAACACCCCGTAAACAATCGAGGGGACACCGGCCAGGTTGTTAACGGCGATACGAATGGTGCGGGTCAAAAAGCCCTGTTTGGCATATTCGCGCAGGTAGACCGCAGCCATGACACCGAAAGGCGTCACGATCACCGACATGATCAGAACCATCAGCACGGTACCGAAAATGGCCGGGAAGATACCGCCTTCGGTATTGGCTTCACGCGGGTCTTCGGAGACAAACTCCCACACCTTGTCAAAATAGTGACCAATTTGCTGGAAGAGGTTCATGTTGTTGGGCTGATAGGCCCGAACCACTTCTTCCAAACCGATTTCCAGCTTGTAGCCATCCGTGGTTTCCATCAGGAAGGAGTCACGGGAAAAGTCTTCATTCAGTGCATTCAAACGCTGCAGCAGGGCCTGGTATTCCTGGTCCCATTTCTGCCTCTCTGCTTCCAGACGAGCCAGGTTTTCGGGCGTGTCTTCACCTTCCAGTTCCAGGCGTCTTTCTTCCAGACGCAGCTGTTCCAACTCATAGTTGATGGCACCGATGTCCTGCTTCTCCAGAGCGTGGATTTCCCAGTAGATATCCACGGCCCGGTCGATACGTTTCTGGGCTTCTTCCCAGAGGTGGTTTTCGCCACGCTCCTGTTCACCCAGCAGTTCGCCATTTTCGGTGATGCCCAGCAGGTAACCATAGAAGTTACCCCACTCACGTCTTTCCATAGCCACGGCATAAGGCGGATAGGAGATATCCTGCAGATCACGCTGTAGTACCCAGCGGAAGTCAAAGCCGTAGATATCCCGGTTGCCCACCTTCATCAGCTGGCGATTCAGAAAATCACTATCGGCATGGACTTCATAACCCGCACCGCGCAGCTGTTCTGCGGTGACCTGTTCAACCTCGACCACTTCACCCAGTTGCATGCGCTGCTGGCCTTGAAGGTCGGTTGCCAGAGACTCCTGCAGCTCGGCTGGCCAGAAGTGGGCCAGACCACGTACAGCAATGATGGCGACCAGACCCAGAACCAGCATCACACTGATGGCGACAGCACCGGCATTCAGCCAGATCCAGGGGGAGCCGCTTTTTACCCAGTCTTTAAATGAAATTCTCATAATTGCTAACCTTAGCCTGCCTTACAGAGTGCTGTATTTTTTGCGCAAACGCTGTCTGACCAGTTCGGCCAGGGTGTTCACCACAAAGGTGAAGCCAAACAGCACCAGTGCCGCCAAAAAGAGAATGCGGTAATGGCTGGAATCCACGGCCGATTCCCCCATTTCCACGGCAATATTGGCCGCGAGGGTGCGCATCCCTTCAAAAATATTGAAGTTCATGATGGGCGTATTGCCCGTCGCCATGAGAACGATCATGGTTTCACCCACAGCACGACCCATACCGATCATGACCGCCGAGAAAATACCGGGACTGGCGGTGGGCAGGATAACCCGGACCAGGGTTTGCCAGGCTGTAGCGCCCAGGGCCAGAGAACCGTGGCTCAAGGATTTGGGCACCCCGAAGAGCGCATCCTCGGCAATCGAGTAGATGGTAGGAATCACCGCAAAGCCCATGGCAAAGCCCACCACGATGGAGTTGCGCTGGTCGTAGGTAATGCCCAGATCATTGGTCAGCCAGTTGCGGATATCACCATCGAAGAAGAAGACTTCCAGTGGCTGACTGGCAGCAAAAGAGAACCAGCCGATCAACATGACCACGGGGAAAAGCAGCAGCACATGCCAGCCATCAGGCACCAGGAAGCGGATGCGATCCGGCAGTTGTGACCAGGCATAACCAAAGGCCAGCAGTCCCAGAGGCATCAACACCAGCAGGGCAAAAATGCCCGGCAAATGGAGTTCAAAGAAGGGCGCCAGGAAAAGACCGGCAAAGAAACCCAGGATAACCGTGGGCAGAGCTTCCATCAGCTCGATCACCGGCTTGACCTTTTTACGCACAGCCGGAGCCATAAAGTAGGCCGTGTACATGGCACCACAGATGGCCAGGGGCACCGACAGCAGCATGGCGTAGAAAGCCGCTTTCAGCGTACCCAAAGCCAGTGGTGTGATGCTGAACTTGGGTTCATAGTCATTACTGGCACCCGAGGATTGCCAAATGTATTCCGGCTGGTCATAACCCTCGTACCAGACCTTGCCCCACAGCGCCTTGGCGGAGGCTTCCGGGTGGGGATTATCGACATCAAAAGTCACGAAGCTACCATCAGCAGCCTGCAGCAACAGCATGCTGGCCCGGGGCGAAATAGCGACCGCTTGAGGTGCCGCTTCCAGCAACTGGGCATCAATCACCTTGTTTTCCGCCGTGGTGTTGTAGATTCCCACGCGACCCTGGGTATCCACGGCCACCAGACCTTTACGACGGTGTTCTGGCTCGATAGCTGCAATGGGGTGATCACCCAGTTCCAGGCGGCGGATCGCTGTCAATTCACGCTCACCGTCACTATTGCGGGCCAGCATCCACTGGGTGATGCGACCCTGGCTATCACCGATCAGCAGGGAATCACTACCCAGCTGAAAGCGCACTGCAGTGACTTCCTGGGTATCGGGCACCAGGCGTACCTGCTGCATCAACTCGGGTTCACGCAGACGGCGGGTGTTGTAAACATCCATCCAGCCATCTGTTCTGACGGCATAGGTATAAATATGATCTTCGCTAAAAAGAAGCTGTTGGTAGGCATGACGAGCAGGCAGCTGTGCAGGCTGGGGCGTCACCTGAGTCTGACCGGTGATCATGTTAGTCCGCGTAGCCAGCTTGAGCACCAACGGTTCGCCCTGGTCGACAATACCCCCCAGGATAAAGCCGTTACGGCCGACCTGACGGGAAACATCCTGCAGAGGGCGGCCTTCAGGATCAAGAATCAGGGTTTCATCACCCAGCGGGAAAGTCATTTCCGGACGCACACCGATGCGCTCGCCCTGGGCATCGAATTCCACCCCGAAACTGAATTCAACCAGCAGCACCCGGCCGTCATTCAGACCCAGTGCCAGGATGTCATCACCCGGCAAGCCTGGAGAAACACTGGTAATGGTCTGGTCGGCGCCCAGAGGCAAGGAATGACTACCCAGCGACTGACCATCGGCCACCTGAATAAAGTGCACCTGACCTGAGTCGGTAATCCTTGCAAAAACCTCGTTCTGCTCTTCAGCGACCAAACGCAGGGTTCTGCCCTCTGCGGCTTCACCCTGGAGGCTGTAGTGATTGCTTTCTTCGATTTCCGCGTCCTGAAATAGAGGGAAAACCTCATAGAGCAGATAGAAGAAAATCAAGCTGATCGCGACGATGACGCCTATCCCGCCGGTGGCAATACCGTAGCGGGTTAGACCATCGCCCAGATGGCGATATTTGCGCCTTCGTTGGGTTTTCGGGGAATTCAATTCCCGCTCTAGGGTCGAGGATGCAGTCTTCATAACCTAACCTTCTGAATTAACGTTGGCGCCAGACTAAGACACTTATATGACATTTAGATTACAGGCTTTAAAAAAAGAAAAAGGAGAGCCGTAGCTCTCCTTTCTCAGTTCCAACCGGGTTGGAATCAGTCGATCTGCAGATCTTCACGAACGCGCTGAACCACTGCAGCAGGCAGAGGAACGTAACCGTCACGGTGTACGATTTCCTGACCCTGGCGAGACAGAACCAGCTTGATGAACTCTTCATCCATGGTGCTCAGAGGCTGGTTAGGACGCTTGTTCACGTAAACATACAGGAAGCGGGACAGCGGGTAGTTGCCGCTGGCTGCGTTAGCAGGGGTCGCTGCCTGGAAGTCTTCGCCTTCAGAAGCGGCCAGAGGTACGGCACGTACGGAAGAAGTGCGGTAGCCAATACCGGAGTAGCCGATGGCGTTCAGAGAGGTGGAAACAGACTGAACAACAGAAGCAGAACCAGGCTGCTCGTTCACGTTGTTCTTGTAGTCACCGCCACACAGAGCGTTTTTGCGGAAGTAGCCGTAGGTACCGGATACAGAGTTACGGCCATAAAGCTGGATGCTGCGATCAGCCAGAGAGCCGGTGATGCCCAGATCACCCCAACGGTTTACGTCTTCTTCCAGACCGCAGCGACGGTTGGAGGAGAAGATGGCATCCACTTCAGGGATGGTCAGACCTTCAATGGGGTTGTCCTTGTGTACAAAGACTGCCAGGGCATCGATGGCAACAGGAACAGCGGTAGGCTTGTAGCCGTACTCGTCTTCAAAAGCCTTGATTTCGCTGTCACGCATCTGGCGAGACATGGGGCCCATGTTGGAAGTACCTTCAGCCAGAGCGGGGGGAGCAGTTGAAGAACCGGCCGCCTGGATCTGGATGTTAACATTAGGATAGTTCTGCTTGAACTCTTCAGCCCAGAGGGTCATCAGGTTGGCCAGAGTATCGGAACCGATGCTGGTCAGGTTGCCGGAAACGCCACTGGCCTGAGTGTATTCGGGAATGCCATCTTCAACATTGGCAGCAGCCACACCGGCTACCAGGGAAGCGGTCAGGCCTACAGCAGCACTGAGTGCTTTCAACTTGATGCTCATACTTTTCTCCGATCATTTTTACGACTAAATTAATGCTGCCTGTCAGCAGCGTTTCGGAAGCGTTGTTATCCGATAAACGCTACCTTAGGGCGCTTAAATGACAGTTTGATGAAAGCAGAGACTTATTTTCTTTCTATACTGGAGAAGGTAAGCTATAGCCATATCGCAACTGCGAAAAGACCAATAACGATAAGAGCAGAGTCTCCATGAGCCCATTAGACGAATTGGAAGATGCACCCGCCCCGGAAGGCCAACTGATGCTGAAACTGGTTGCCACCCCCCAGGACACCAATCTCCACGGCGACATCTCCGCCGGCTGGGTGATCTCGCAGATGGAACAGGCCGCAGAATTGGCGGCAGCCCGCCTGGCCCACGGCCGCACTGCCACGGTTTCCGTCAACAGCATGGATTTTCTCTGCCCGGTACGCACAGGTAGCCTGGTCCAGGTGCATACGCAACTGCTGGAAACCGGTAACAGCTCGATGAAATTCAATGTCGAGGTCTGGATCCTACCCCCCAACGAAAGAGATGAAGACACCCTCTACAAGGTCACTGAAGCCTCTTTTGTCATGGTCGCCCTGGATGACAAGGGCCGTATTCGCGTACTGCCTTCCAACTAGGAAACTGCTGATCAAAACCCTTGCAGCCGGATACTGAAAAAGAGTGTCCGGTTTTTCTTGCGTGCCGCCATTTATATATGGAAAAACATATTTATTATTTTCCATAAAAAAGCCAAAAGCCGACTAGCCTTCCTTCTTTCAAGCAATTACCCTAAAACGAAGACAAAAGCACTCAACAGCAAGCTTATTTATATATGGTTTAACGCATGCAAAGGCGCGTACTTTTTATCTGCACCGCCAACAGCGCCCGCTCACTAATGGCCGAGGCGCTGCTGCGCCAGTTGGCTCCTGAAAACTTTATCGTAGCCAGCGCCGGAACCCATCCCCGAAAACCGCATCCACTTGCTTTAAAGGCACTGGCAGCTGCTGGACTGAAAACCAGCGATCTGCAATCCAGCAAGCTTTCAGCCGTTGACCAGCAGGACTGGGATTATGTGATTGCACTCTGCGATCAGGCGGCCGATGAATGCCAACGGCTTTGCCCGACGGCACAACACCTCACCTGGGATTCCCCTGATCCGGCCACCAGAGATGAGCTGGTTGTTTTCATGTCTTCTCTGAATGCCATCCGGGAAAGGATCATGGACTTCATCCGTGTTCATCAGAGAAATGCGCCCCGGCCGAGCCTGCATCCGCTAAGCCTCTTTAAAACCCTGGCTGATTCCAGTCGTTTGCAACTCCTGCAGCTGATTCACCGGCAGCAACCGGTTTGTGTTCAGGAGTTAACCGCAGCACTTCAGGTATCCCAACCCAAGGTCAGCCGCCATCTCGCTCTGTTGCGTGAAGCTGGCCTCGTAGAAGCTCACAAACAAGGGCAACGTGTCTATTACCGACAGGCTTCACAACTGGATACCTGGGCCCAGGATCTAATCCACCTTACCCTTCAGGCTCTGCCTCCAGAGAGCCGATGAAGATGACCAACATAAAGGAAACACGCTATGGGGCTTTTTGAACGCTTTTTAAGTATCTGGGTAGCGCTGGCCATCCTGGCCGGGCTGTTTCTAGGGGAGTGGATGCCCCAGGTCTTTGAAGTCATTGCCGGGCTGACTTATTTTCACGTCAATCTGGCGGTGGCCGTTTTTATCTGGGCCATGATCTACCCGATGATGGTGCAGATTGATTTTCAGTCGCTGAAGAATGTCGGCCGCCAACCTCAGGGTTTATTTCTCACCCTGGTCATCAACTGGTTGGTTAAACCCTTCACCATGGCGGCCCTGGGCTGGCTTTTCTTTCGCGTGTTTTTTGCCGAATGGGTGGACCCGGCCACGGCGAGTGAATTCATTGCCGGGATGATCCTGCTGGGAGTGGCTCCCTGTACTGCCATGGTGTTTGTCTGGAGTCATCTGACTCGCGGCAACTCCAGCTACACCCTGGTTCAGGTTTCGATCAATGACATCATCATGATCTTTGCCTTTGCGCCTCTGGCTGCCCTGCTGTTGGGACTCTCGTCAATTACCGTACCCTGGGAAACCCTGGTGCTTTCAGTACTTCTTTATGTCGCCACTCCTCTACTAGCTGGATTGCTGACCCGGCGCCAGCTGTTGAAATCCGGTCGTGAACATCTGGATGCCTGGCTCAAGGCCAGCAAGCCGGCAACCATCCTGGGGCTGTTGGCCACGGTTGTCCTGCTGTTCGGGTTGCAGGCCGATCGTATTTTGACTCAACCCTTTTCCATCCTTCTGATTGCGATTCCTTTGCTGATCCAAAGCTACATGATCTTCTTCCTGGCTTATTGGGTCGCCAAGCGCATGCAACTGCCGCATTCGATTGCTGCACCCGCCAGCCTGATCGGCACCTCCAATTTTTTTGAGCTGGCCGTTGCCGTGGCAATCAGCCTCTTTGGCCTCACCTCCCCAGCAGCCCTGGCCACCGTTGTCGGGGTATTGGTCGAGGTACCTGTAATGCTTTCACTGGTGGCTTTTGCCAATCGCACCCGCCACTGGTTCCCATCTGAAACCGCTTCTACTCAAGTTTAAAAGGACCTTCTCTATGCAAACCATCAAAGTCGGTATCAATGGTTTTGGCCGTATGGGGCGTCTGGCTCTGAGAGCTGCCTGGCAATGGACGGAATTTGAATTTGTGCAGATCAATGATCCGGCAGGAGATGCAGCCACCCTGGCTCATCTGCTGAATTATGATTCGGTGCAGGGCACCTGGGATCACGAAGCCCGAAGCGAAGGTGAGCAAATCGTGATTGGCGAGCAGCGTCTGAGCTGCACCGCCAAACATACCCTCGATGAAGTTGACTGGTCAGGCTGTGATCTGGTGCTGGAATGCTCCGGCAAGATGAAAACCCGCGACCTGCTGGAAGGCTATTTGCGCCAGGGCGTAAAAAAAGTCGTAGTATCAGCACCGGTCAAGGAAGAAGAGGGCATTCCCAATCTGGTAATGGGCGTCAATGATCACCTCTATAACCCTGACACCGATGACCTCCTGACGGCTGCTTCCTGTACAACCAACTGCCTGGCGCCCATCGTTAAAGTCATTCATGAAAAACTGGGTATTCGCCACGGCAGCATGACCACGATTCATGACATCACCAACACCCAGACCATTCTGGATGCTCCGCACAAGGATTTGCGCCGGGCCAGAGCCTGTGGCATGAGCCTGATCCCGACAACGACAGGATCAGCCAAGGCGATCACTTATATCTTCCCGGAGCTTCAGGGTCGCCTCAACGGTCATGCTGTTCGCGTTCCTCTGGCCAATGCCTCTTTGACTGATTGTGTTTTCGAGGTAGAAAAAGCCACCTCTGCTGAAGAGGTCAATCGCCTGTTGAAAGAAGCAGCCGAGGGTGAACTCAAAAACATTTTGGGCTATGAAGAAAAACCCCTGGTCTCGGTGGATTACCGTGGCGATCCCCGCTCCACCATCGTGGATGCCCTCTCGACACTGGTGATCAACGACACCCAGGTCAAAATCTATGCCTGGTATGACAACGAATGGGGCTATGCCAACCGACTGGTGGAGTTGGCACGCAAGGCTATGCGAGTGTAGCGGGTCATATAGCAGGTGCATGCCAGTCACGACGCGCAAATACATCCCTGTAAGCTCTGACTGCAACGTCCTGTTGCAGACAGCCTGACTTGGCAAACACCTGCTTTTCCCTGGTGTTCACAAATAGCAGTGTCCTGAACGGCTATACCTCGCAAAAACGGCCTTAGTGAAACCTGCTTGCTATCTGCAATAATCCCTCGCCCTACTGACACGAGTTTTTATCATGCTGGCCCATCTTTCCCCTGGCATTAAGCAGTATCTGATCATTACCGGCAACTACTGGGCCTTCACCCTGACGGACGGGGCCCTGCGAATGCTGGTGGTGCTGTATTTTCACCAGCTGGGTTATGCCCCCTTGCAGATCGCCCTTTTGTTTTTGTTTTATGAATTTTTCGGGGTGGTCACCAATCTGGTCGGCGGCTGGCTGGGCGCCCGCCTGGGTTTAAACCGCACCATGAATATTGGCCTGGGGCTGCAACTGGTGGCTCTGGGGATGCTGCTGGTACCTGCTGACTGGCTTACAGTTGTCTGGGTGATGGCCGCCCAGGCTTTATCAGGTATCGCCAAGGATCTCAATAAAATGAGCGCCAAGAGCGCGATCAAGACCCTGGTTCCGGAAGAGGCTCAAGGACGCCTCTACCATTGGGTGGCCCTGCTGACCGGCTCCAAGAATGCGCTCAAGGGTCTGGGCTTTTTTGTCGGCGCCCTGCTATTAACCGGACTGGGGTTTGCCGGGGCAATATTGGCGATGCTGCTGCTTCTGGCTGGGGTCTGGGTCGGCTCGTTGGTGTTATTAAAACAAGAACTGGGACGTATGCAGGCCAAACCCAAGTTCAGGGATATTTTCTCCAAAAGCCCGGCGATCAATATTCTCTCGCTAGCCCGTTTCTTCCTGTTTGCTGCCCGGGATGTCTGGTTTGTGGTAGCACTGCCCGTGTATCTGGCCGAAAGCCTGGGCTGGAGCCACTGGCTGGTGGGCGGCTTTATGGCCAGCTGGATCCTTGCCTATGGTCTGGTCCAAACCCAGGCCCCCCGCTTTACCGGCAAGAAACAGGGTCGCCTGCCGGGTGCTGCCACCATCGGTGGCTGGGGGCTGGCCCTGGTGTTCACTCCCTTGTATATCCTTGCCGGTCTTTACTGGGGCTGGCCTGATGACTGGGTGCTGATCTCCGGCCTGCTGGTCTTCGGCCTACTGTTTGCCGTCAACTCTTCGGTACACAGCTACCTGGTAGTGCGCCACGCTCGCAGTGAAGGCGTTTCCCTGGATGTCGGCTTTTATTACATGGCCAACGCCCTGGGTCGACTGGTAGGCACTCTGCTCTCTGGCTATGTTTACCAAAGTGCAGGCCTATTGGCCTGCCTGGCCATCTCGGCTGTATTTATTCTTTTGGCAGCCCTGATTGCCCTGGCTTTGCCTGCGCCAGCAGCATCGAGATAATTTTTATAAATTTCTTGGAACCTTTTGCCTGTCGCCTGCGTTAGTAAGGATGAAAGCCACCAAAAGACTCGCAAAGACAAGAGGTGAAACATGCGCAAGCTACTGATTTCTGCTGCACTGTTATGCACTTTCGGCCTGTTCACCAGCCCCTTGGTGCTGGCAGAAGAAACCGATGACAGCATGACGGTTGTTGAAGAGGATTCTGCACCGGAAACCCTGGAACTGCCTGAAGATGCTGCCCCTGAGGCCCAGGAAAATGCCCAAAAAGGGCTGGAAACAGCCAACCAGGCTCGTGAAATGGGGCGTGAATTTGGTCAGCAGCGTGCCGAGGAAGCCAAGGAACGTGCTGCCGAAGCTCGCCAACAGCGTGAGGCTGGCCGGGAAAATGCTGCCAGCCAGCGCCAGCAAAGTGGTGATATGGAAGAGGAGTCCTCTTCTCGCAAACCCGATGCAGCTCGCTAAGACCTGACATTTATGGTCTCAGTGACTTCCCTGTCTAGTTGGTTAACACCTGCTAGACAGAGGAAATCCAGGTTTCTGGCCCTGGTAGAACCCCACTCCAAGACCCTGTATCAGACCGCCTATCGCCTGACCGGAAATCAGTCCGATACGGAGGATCTGATACAGGAGCTTTTTTTGCGCCTCTATCAAAAACAAGACCACTGGGTACACCTGGATAACCCCCGGCCTTGGTTTCTGCGAAGTCTCTATAACCTGTATATCGATCTGTATCGCAAACGCAGGCGCACGGCTGGAGCCAATGATAAAAGCAAGCAACTGGATGACCTACCCTATCAGCTTGCCAGTGCAGCAGAAGTAACGCCCTTGGAAGCCACGCTCGACAGTGATCAACAGAGGCTGCTGAAAAAGGCCCTGGATCACCTGGATGCTGAAGAAAGAAACCTGATCGTTCTCCACTTGATGGAGGGCTATAGCCTTCCTGAAGTAGCCGAGATACAACAGCTTCCACTGGGTACTCTGAAATCCAGGCTACACCGCAGCAAGGAAAAGCTGAAAAAGCTGCTGTTAAAGGAACCTTTTCCTTCCGCAGAGCGTTTTCTTAAAGTAGTCAGCTACGAGGATTAAAGGCATGCAATGTATCGACGCCCAACGCCAACTGCAAAGCCTCGACCTGGATCAGCAACCTTCTGCTCTGGTCGCGGAACATCTGCGCCACTGCAACCAGTGCCATGACTTTTATGAGGATTTTCGTCTCCGGCTGCATCTGGAAAGTTTTGCGGTTCCCGAACCTGATCCCGGTTTTTTGCAGCAGGCCATGAAACAAGCAGGGCAACGCCAGCACCGAGCTTCCCTGGGACATCGTGCCTGGACAGCAGCCGTGGCAGCTTCCCTCCTGGTGGCGCTCTTGCTGGTGGGGCGCTGGCAACTGCCCGAAGCACCCTCGCCTAAAACAGCCATGCAGCTCCAGCCTCAGGCGACTTCAGAACAGCAGCTAAAAGAGGTGAGAATCCTGATTGTCAGTGATCAGGACTATCAGGATGCTCATATTCAGGTGGCCCTGCATGAAGATTTACAACTGCGCGGCTATGACCAGCAGAAAAACCTGAGCTGGAGGACGCCCTTGAAGGAAGGCCAGAATCTTCTCACTCTGCCCATCCAGATCGGTCAAAAAGGTGGACAGTTGGAGGTTACCTCGCGCCTGGGCATGCACACCCATTCGTTACAGCTGCCACTGGCTCGAGGAGAACAGCCTTCGGGCTAATCAAGAGGTCCTGACGATGACAAATACCCCGTTTATTAAAAGCGCGCTTTTTATGTTGCTATTAAGCCTGAGTAGCAGCCTTCAGGCGGAGTCCAGCATGACGGTGATTGATGAATCCACGCCCGTGGATGAAGTGATCAATGCCATTCCCCTGCCACCTCCGGCCACTAGCAGCCAAAAGCCGGAAAACGCAAGCAACCGTAACGGCCGCGAAACTCGTGACCAGGCCAGATCAGCAACAAACGAAGCCTTGCGTGCAAGGCCCGACAGGGAGCCTGATGAAGGCCCTGACTTCAGAGAAGACAGCCAGCAACAAGGATCGCCGGCAACTGATTCTCTACCGGAGGAAACCGGCAAACCAACCGGACATCAGGTGGTTCCCGACCGGCCTGCTACTGCTCAATAACAATTATTCCGGACAGCTATGCAAGAACACCGACTACTGCCTGGCTTTTTATTGTTACTGGCCTTGAGTTTTGCACCCCTTCTCATGGCTGCCTCTGCCGCATTTGAAAAAGGTCTTGAGGCTTTCCAAGCGGGCGACTACGCCACGGCCTTGAGTTTTTTCCAAGAGGAAGAAGCCCGGGGCAATACCCGCACCACGCTCTACTACAACCTGGGTTCCACCCACTATCAATTGGGCAACTATCAACAAGCTGCTGATTATTTTGCCCGCATCACCCAGGATGAGCGCTGGGGGGCTCTGGCCGAATACAATCTGGGCCTGCTGGCCGAAGCCCAGAACAATACCGCCTTGGCCATCCGCCAGTATCGTCTTGCTCAGGACAAGGCCTCCGGCTCGCGGGTGACTCGCCTGGCCCAACAAAGACTGGAGGTTTTGACGGGTGAAAGCCAGACAGCGGCTGCATCCGAGCCCGCACCCGGTTTTATCTATCTGGCGGCCAGCCTGGGCTATGATGACAACCTCTCTCTAACCGCCGATAACAGCACTACAGAGAAAACAACCGGCAGCTTCTCCGAACTGCTGGCCAGCGGCCGCTATTATTTGCAAGGTGATGCCAGCCAGGGCTTGAGTCTACAGGGCTATGTTTTCTTGCGTTCCCCTCATGTCAGTAGCGAAGAACGCGAGACAGGAGCCAGTCTAGGCGCCTACCTGCATCAGCCGCTTTCCGGCTGGCAGACCTCGACCGGTTTACAACTGGGCACCTATTTACTGGATTCCAGCAGCTATACCCGTGATTTAACCCTGGATATCAGTGTTCGCCGCCCGCTGGGAGAAAACACCCTGAAGCTTGCCAACGACTTCTCCCTGACCTCTGGCGGAACAGGCTACGGGTATCTGGATGGCTGGCAGAACCGCTTCAAGCTTGCCCTGGATTTTGTGGACGCTTGGGAAGCCGGTTACCGGAATGAATGGAATAGCCGGGAAGACTATGCATCCGATCCGGCCTTTTACAGCTATTCCCCCTTGCGTCACAGTTTTTACGGCCAGAAAAGTTGGCAGGCTAGCAACCGGCTGCAGCTTTTCACCCGTCTGGAAGCCCGCTTGAGCCAGTATCCTGATAAGGAAGTGGATGCCAATGGCATTGAGGTCAGTGAAAAACGCCAGGACTGGCGCTGGCTGGGCAGGTTACGGGCCGGTTACCAATTAACGCCGGAAGTACAGGTTTTCAGTGAATTCCAGGCCTTGTATAACACCAGCAACCTGGATAGCTATGACTACACCAGTCATCAGCTGTTATTGGGTGTGGATGCTGTTTTTTAGAACAATCAGTAGAGCCCAAGCGGCAGCAGATGCTTACTGTATTCCTTGGGCTCGACCAACCAGGTTTGCAAACGCTCGGCAGACATGGGGCGGGCCAGATAAAAACCCTGGACTTCTTCACAACCAAGACTGACCAATAGATCCAACTGGTCAGCCTCTTCCACCCCTTCAGCAGTCACTTCCAGCCCCATGCGGTGGGCCATGGTGATTACTGCCTGAACGATAGCCGCATCGGCCACATCTTCAGCCAGATCTCGGATAAACGCCTTGTCGATTTTCAGGGTATTAACCGGCAGATGCTTGAGATACCCCAGAGAGGAATAACCCGCGCCAAAATCATCGATAGCCAGACTGACGCCCATATCGCGCAGATTCTGCAGCATGGTCACACTGGATTTGAGATCTTCGATCATCAGGCTTTCAGTCACTTCCAGCTCTAAAAATGCAGCATCCAGTCCGGCATGCTGCAGACACTTGTCGACGATCTGGCAAAGATCCTTTTGCATAAACTGCTTGGCGGAAAGATTGACGGAAACCTTGAAATCAGGAAAGCCAGCTTGCTGCCATTGACTGGCCTGCAAACAGGCAGAATGCAGCACCCATTCGCCCACAGAGGTAATCAGGCCCATTTCCTCCAGTTGGGGAATGAATTCAGCCGGAGACACGCGGGTTCCATCCGGCTGCTGCCAGCGCAAAAGCGCTTCCACTCCGCGTAGATGGCCATCTACCAGGCTGATGCGCGGCTGGTATTCCAAGTAGAATTCCTTGTGCAGCAAGGCCTGGCGCAGCTGATTTTCCATTTGGAAGCGATTAATAGCTTCACGAGTCAACTGGTCAGTGAAGTAGCAATAGTTTTGCCCTCCGGCCTGCTTGGCACGGTGGAGGGCGATATCGGCATTATTGAGTAGCTGGTCACTGTTCTGCCCATCCGCAGGATAAAGGGTGATACCCACGCTGGCCGAGATATAGGTTTCCGTCGCTCCCAGATCAAAAGGCCTTTCCAGTTCGTGAATCATCTTGTGCGCCATATAGGCGGCAGAACGGGCATTCTTGATATTCTTGAGCAGCACCAGAAATTCATCACCACTGGAACGCGACAGGGTGGCATCATCCGGCAGGCAGGTCTGCAAACGCTCAGCCGTCTGCTTGAGCAATTCATCACCCAGGCGATTACCCAGGCTTTCATTGATACTCTTGAAGCGATCCAGGCCCAGGCACAGGAGCGCAAAGGGCGTTTCTTCCTGAATCCGCTGTTCAAGGCGATCAGCCAGCAGGCGACGATTAGGCAGATCGGTCAGGGGATCATAGTGGGTCAGGTAGGTAAGCTTGTCTTCCTGTTGCAGTTGCCGGGTGATGTCTTTGCCAATGCTGACAAAGAACAGGATCTGGCCGTCCTGATTGCGAACCGGAGTCAGGGTCTTTTCTTCGTAGAAAAGCTCGCCGGAGCGGGTTTTATTGATCACGATTTCCTGGGCACTTTGACCCGCAACCAATAAATCCCAGATACGCTGGAAGAAGGCACGATCATGCTTGCCCGAACTCAAGATGGAAGGCCGCTGGCCCAGGACTTCCTCGCTGGAATAGCCGGTGCATCTTTCCCAGGCCGGATTGACGTAAACAATCTCGCCCCGGGTATCGGTCACCAGAACAAGATCCGCCGTTTGCTGAACGATCTCAGCAAACAGGGGATTGGTCTTGTGGAATTGCTGTTCTGGTGCTGAAGCAGTCAAAAGCAGGGGTCTCCGGTGTGTCGAGGTTAATTCTCAATCTTCGCACCGGGTTATTTTACAGGATTTGATATGCATCAAATATGCTTTATTTATTTACATCTTGTTAAGAAGCCAAAGATCCTCGTAAGACTTGCAAGCAAGCGTATCCATTCGGCAGGCGTTTCTTAGCTTTTGCGTTGCAGTGCCATGTCGGTCAGCTGATAGAGGGTATTTTTACAATCGGAATCCGGCAAAACCTCTAAAGAGAGTTTGGCCGCTTCAGAGCAGTTATGAGCCTGCTCGCGGGTATATTCCAGGGCACCGGTTTTACGCACGATCTCCATAACGGCATCGAGCTGATCCAGGCCGCCCTTGCGAATCGCCTGGCGGATCAGCTTGGCTTCGTCATCAGCACCCATTTTCATCGCATGAATCAAAGGTAGGGTCGGCTTGCCTTCGGCCAGATCATCACCGACATTCTTGCCCATGGTCGCTGCATCACCTTCATAATCCAGCAGATCGTCAACCAACTGAAAAGCCATGCCCAGGTTTTTGCCATAATCACGCATGGCTAGCTGTTGTTCCCTGCTTCCACCAGACAGGAGGGCGGCACTCTGGGTGGCCCCTTCAAACAGTTTGGCGGTCTTGGCATGGATGACCTTCATATAGTCTTCTTCGCTGATGCGCGGATTACGCACATTGGTCAGCTGCATGACCTCGCCTTCAGCCAGCACACAGGTCACCTTGGCCAGGATTTCCATGATCTCCATGGAGCCAATACGCACCATCATTTCAAAAGAGCGGGAATAAAGAAAATCACCAACCAGGACGCAGGATTGGTTGCTCCACTGGCTGTTGGCTGTCGGCTTGCCGCGGCGCAGACCGGATTCATCCACGACATCATCATGCAACAGGGTGGAGGTATGCATGAACTCGATCAGCGCGGCCAGAAGAAGGTGTTTATCCTCCTGGTAGCCCAGTGCACGGCTGACCAGAAGCACCAACAGTGGCCGCAAGCGCTTGCCGCCACTGTCGATAATATGATGGGCGATTTTTTCTACCAGCGGCACCTGTGAAGAGCATTCACGGATAATCAATTGATTGACTGCGGCAAAGTCCTCCGCAACCACCGCATGAATTGATGAAGAGCTGGCAGACATCTTGATAACTTCCTGAGCGGGCTGATATTTGGACTCAGCATCCTAGCAGCCGCTCAGGAGGAGTCAAGCTTGGCGCTACTGCACCATTTCCTTTTCCGAGAAGATGCCATCAAAGAGGGCAGTGGATAGGTAGCGTTCGCCGGAGTCAGGCAGAATCACGACCAGCATCTTATCCTTGTTCTCGGGCTTGGCGGCAGCGCGCAAGGCGGCTGCAGTAGCTGCCCCACAGGAAATACCGGCCAGGATGCCTTCTTCCTGCATCAGACGGCATGCTGTTTCAATCGCTTCTTCATTACTGATCTGCTCCACTTCATCGACCAGCTCCAGATCCAGATTCTTGGGAACAAAGCCAGCACCGATACCCTGAATCTTGTGGGGAGCCGGTTTAACTTCCTGGCCTTCCAGTGTCTGGGTGATGACCGGAGAATCCGTTGGCTCCACAGCGATGCTCTGGATAGCCTTGCCCTGGGTCTTTTTGATGTAGCGGGAAACACCACTGATGGTGCCGCCAGTACCGACACCGGCGATCAGCACATCGATCTGACCATCGGTATCTTCCCAGATTTCCGGGCCGGTGGTTTGTTCGTGAATCGCCGGGTTGGCCGGGTTCTCGAACTGCTGCAGCATGATGTATTCATCGGGGTTGGCATCAACCAGTTCCTGGGCGCGCGCAATCGCCCCCTTCATCCCCTTGGCGGGTTCAGTCAGTTCAATTTCTGCCCCCAGGGCTTTCATCAGCTTGCGTCTTTCCAACGACATGGAGGAAGGCATGGTCAGTACCAGCTTGTAGCCTCGGGCAGCAGCCACAAAAGCCAGGGCAATACCGGTGTTACCGCTAGTCGGTTCAACCAGGGTCACGCCCGGCTTGAGCTGACCACTGGCTTCAGCCGCCTTGATCATACTGGCACCGATGCGGCACTTGACCGAACCGGCGGGATTACGAGATTCCAGCTTGGCATAGAGATTACCGCCCGGCCAAAGATGCTTGAGGCTGACGAGTGGCGTTTTACCGATGGTTTCCGAATTATCTTGATAGATGTTCATGGTGGCTTAGTCCTTGTCTGTCAGGTTGACTCAGAAGTGTGGAATAAAAACTACTAGCAGTTTATCCAAAAAACAGGAAATTTCTCATACTGAGTTACCATAAGGTTATAAAAATAATATTTCAAATAACCATTGCCGCTTTAGAGCCGGTATTCACCCCGTTTTTAAACCTCAAAATGCAAGCTTCTCAACAACTGCTAGGCTTAGAGTTTATGCCTAAGAGGAGAAAGCTATGCCGGATGATAAGCAGAAAGGCTATATTGCCCTGCTGGGCTGGAGTCTGAACGCCATAGAAGCTGCCGCCAAGTTTGAAGGCGGAGAAGCCGACCAGGTTTCTGCTGAAGAATTGCAAGAGGTCAAGGATTACCTCTATCGCAGCTGGGGTGCTGATCGCTGTTCTAGCGAGAGCCCCTTGCAGGCCACAGATAACTAGGGAATTGCTTGTCAGTGGCAGGCTTTTACCGTAGAATCACGCGTCCTTTCGCCTGACTTGGCTCCCTGTTCGATGGTTACCAGAGCGTTTCCATTCAAAGCAGGTTGTAAGTAGCTGAAAATCCTACAGGTGAAACTTCTGCAAGCGGAGATAAGCATGTACGCAGTAATTAAAACCGGTGGTAAGCAATACCGTGTTCAGGAAGGTCAAACCCTGAAACTGGAAAAACTGGAAGTCGCTACTGGCGAAACCCTGAACTTTGATGAAGTTCTGCTGGTTTCTGACGGTGAAAACGTCAAAGTTGGCGCTCCTCTGGTTGAAGGCGCCAAGGTCACGGCAGAAGTCGTTGATCACGGTCGCGGCGACAAGGTTCGCATCATCAAGTTCCGTCGTCGTAAGCACCACATGAAGCGTCAGGGACATCGTCAGTGGTACACTGAAGTCAAAATTACTGGCATCGCCAGCTAATAGCGACTAAAACTGTAACCGTCATTTTTCAGTCCGGGCCCAAGCCGGACTGATTACAAGCAACTCAGAGGTAAAGAGTCATGGCACACAAGAAAGCCGGTGGTAGTACGCGTAACGGACGCGATTCCGAAAGTAAACGCCTAGGTGTCAAACTGTTTGGCGGCCAGGCTGTTCGCGGTGGCAACATCATCGTTCGTCAGCGTGGCACCAAGTTCCACGCTGGCACCAACGTAGGCATTGGCAAGGATCACACCCTCTTCGCCAAAGCCGAAGGCGTTGTAAAGTTTGAAGTTAAAGGCCCTAAGAGCCGTCGCTTTGTAAGCGTCGTTCCTGCCTGATTTCAAGCGCTAACAGCTGAAACTCAAGCCTTGTCGGCATGCTGGCAAGGCTTTGCAAAAGGCTCCGCCAGCAGGTGGAGTTTTTTGTTTTTGGGGCTCTGCCCCGGGAGAAGTGACCGTGCAATTCGTCGATGAAGCAAGAATAACTGTAGTGGCCGGCAAGGGCGGCAACGGCTGCATGAGCTTTCGCCGTGAAAAATATGTGCCCCGTGGCGGCCCGGATGGTGGTGATGGCGGTGATGGTGGCAGTGTCTACCTGATTGGTGATGACAGCCTCAACACCCTGATCGACTTCCGTTTCCAAAAGCGTTACCAGGCTCGCAACGGCGAACCCGGGCGTGGCAAACAGTGTTCCGGCAAGGCCTCAGAGGATTTGTTGGTCAAGGTTCCCGTAGGCACCTCCGTGGTGGATGAAGATACCCTGGAGGTCATCGGTGATGTCACCGAAGTCGGCCAGAAGCTGCTGGTCGCAGCCGGAGGTCGCAAGGGCCTGGGTAACATCCACTTCAAATCTTCGACCAACCGCGCCCCCCGGCAAACCACCAAGGGCACTGAAGGTGAAGAACGTCACCTTAACCTTGAACTCAAGGTCATGGCCGACGTGGGTCTGCTGGGTCTGCCCAATGCCGGCAAATCCACGCTGATCCGGAGTGTCTCGGCCGCCAAGCCAAAGGTGGCCAATTATCCGTTCACCACCCTGGTTCCCAACCTGGGCGTGGTCAAGGTAGGTACCCACCAGCATTTTGTCATGGCCGATATTCCCGGTCTGATCGAAGGGGCCTCGGAAGGTACGGGACTGGGTTTTAAATTCCTGCGCCACCTGACCCGCTGCCGCCTGCTTTTGCATGTGGTCGACATCGCCCCCGTGGATGCCAGTGATCCGGTGGAAAATGTTCGCATCCTCACCCGCGAACTCAAGACTTACAGCAACACCCTATCCGAGCGCCCTCGCTGGCTGGTACTGAACAAACTCGACATGCTGCCGGAAGAGGAAGCAGAAGAACTTTGCCAGCGTATTATCAGTGAACTGGACTGGACCGGACCCGTTTTCCGGATTTCCGCCATCAGTAATCGCGGCACCGAACAGCTTAGCCAGGCCATCATGCAATGGTTGCTGGAGCGTCGTGAAGAAGAAGCAGAAAATCCCGATGCGGCTGAAGAAGAAGCCCAAATGCGTGAACGCATGGAAGCCGAAGCCGTTGCCCGGGTCGAAGCCTGGCTGAACCGTCGCCATAAGCGTCGCGTCGAGGAAGACGAGGATGACGACGACTTCGATGATGATGATTTTGATGTGGATGTGGAATATGTGCGCTAAGGCACGCGCCTTGGCAGCCCTGCCACTCAACTATCTGGAAGGATAAACACCCAAATGACCTCGCCCAGCCCCGAACGCCAAAGACTCACCTCCAGCCGTCGCCTGGTGGTCAAAATTGGTAGCGCCCTGCTCACCAATGATGGCCGCGGTCTGGATGAAGCAGCGATTCATGGCTGGGTCGAGCAGATGGCCGAGCTCAAGCGTCAGGGCCGGGAACTGCTGCTGGTTACCTCCGGCTCAGTTGCCGAAGGCATGGTGCGCCTGGGCTGGAATCAACGCCCCAGCAGTATTCACGAACTCCAGGCTGCTGCTGCGGTCGGTCAGATGGGACTGATTCAAACCTGGGAATCGGCTTTCAAAAGCCAGGGCCTGCATTCTGCCCAGATTCTGCTAACCCATGACGACCTCTCCAACCGTAAGCGGTATCTGAATGCTCGCAGTGCCCTCCAAACCCTGCTGGATCTGGGCGTAGTCCCCATCATCAATGAAAACGATACCGTGGTCACCGATGAAATCCGTTTTGGTGATAACGACACTCTGGGCGCTCTGGTCACCAACCTGCTGGAAGCTGAAACCCTGGTTCTGCTCACCGATCAATCCGGTCTTTATACTGCCGATCCTCGCAACAACCCGGACGCCCGCCTGATCCCTGAAGGCCGCGCCCAGGACCCGGATCTATTGGCCGTAGCCGGTGACGGCGGTGCTTTGGGCCGTGGCGGCATGTTTACCAAAGTCAGCGCCGCCCGTCTGGCCGCCCGCTCAGGTGCGCGCACGGTCATCCTCGGTGGACGTACGGAAAAAGCCCTTAGCCGTCTTTTTGCCGGTGAAGAACTGGGCACCCTGCTTCTGCCTGATGATGAACCCATTACCGCCCGCAAGCGCTGGTTGGCCGGCCACCTGCAGGAAAAAGGCGTGCTGGTACTGGATTCCGGCGCGGTTCAGGCCCTGCAAAAAGATGGTAAAAGCCTCCTGCCGGTCGGTATCAAGGAGGTACGCGGCCACTTTATGCGTGGTGAACTGGTGGTCTGCGTGGATGAAAATGAAAAAGCCCTGGCCAAGGGGCTGGTCAACTACTCCGCAGAAGAAGCCCGCATTCTGGCTGGCCAACCCAGCCAGAAAATCGAGGAGCTGCTGGGCTATATCGAAACACCCGAGTTGATCCACCGCGACAACCTGGTCATGACCCGCTAGGAAACCTCTGATCAACTACTCTGCTTGGTGATGCTGCGTTGATCAGAGGCTGCCCAGGCCAGCATTTAAACACCTGTTTGACTTCTGACACAGGGATGACTAATTTGAGTGGATGCCTGCTTCCCTGCCCTGAGGTCAACCATGCAACTTGATCACAACCCCCTGGCTCCGGCCTTTTTCACCCTCCAGGAGGATTTTAATCGCACTCCTTTTCTTGCAGCCAGCACACGCCTTAATCAACTCAAGCAATTACAGAGCGCACTCAAGCAGGACAGCCAGCAGCTAATGGCAGCGATCGACCAGGATTTTGGTGGGCGCTCGCGCCAGGAATCCCTAATGGCGGATATCCTGCCCTGTCTGACTGAAATTGATCAGGTCTGCAAAAAACTCAAGCGCTGGATGCGCCCGCAAAGGCGATCGGTGGAATGGCACTACCAACCCGCCACTGCCCAGGTGGTTTATCAACCCCTGGGGGTAGTAGGCATTATGGTGCCCTGGAACTACCCGCTACAACTGGCCATCTCGCCCTTGATTTCGGCCCTGGCAGCGGGCAATCGGGTACTGCTTAAACTATCGGAATGGACCCCGGCGACCAATGCCGCTCTAACAGCCTGTCTGGCCCGGGTTTTCAACGACAACCAGGTCAAGGTCATCACTGGTGAAAAGGACATCAGCCAGGCTTTTGCCAGCCTGCCTTTTGATCATCTGCTGTTTACCGGCTCCACCGCCGTGGGCAAACACATCCAAAGGGCAGCCGCTGAAAACCTGACTCCGGTGACCCTGGAATTGGGCGGCAAATCCCCGGCCTTGCTGGATAGCGAAATTCCGCTGGACAAGGCCTTGCCTCCCCTGGTTTTTGGCAAGACACTCAATGCCGGACAAACCTGCATCGCCCCCGATTATCTGCTCTGTCCTCAAGAGCGCCTGGAAGAGGTTGTGGATAAAATACAGGGGCTCTTCAAGCAGTTTTATCCACACCTGGTCGAAAATCCCGATTACACCTCCTTGATCAATGCTCAGCACAAGCAGCGTCTGAACCAACTTCTGGATGAGGTGCAAAAGGCGAATTGTCGCTGCCTTGCTTTGAATCCACGTCAGGAAGACTTCAGCCAGGGCAACAAACTGCCCCTGACCCTGGTGATCAATCCACCCGCAGAAAGCCGTTTAATGCAGGAAGAAATTTTTGGCCCGCTTCTGCCGATCATCACCTATTCCAGTTTTGAAGAAGCCGTGAGCTTTATTCGCCAACGCCCCCGTCCTCTAGCGCTCTATTACCTGGGTGAGCAGGAAGCCCGTTTCCGTTACCTTGAGGAGAACACCCATAGCGGTAGCCTGGTGATGAAAGAGACCCTGCTGCAGGTGGCTCAGCAGGATCTGCCTTTTGGTGGCGTGGGGGCTTCTGGCATGGGCAGCTATCATGGACGCGAGGGCTTTCTAACCTTTTCCCACGCCAAACCCTTGTTTCGCCGCCGTTGGTTTAATACGGCCCGCTGGATCTACCCGCCCTATGGCCGTTGGCTGCATCGCTTGATGGAAAAGTGGTTTTTGCGTTAGGGGCATTTCAAAAGGCTGCTTTTATGTTAAAATTCGCGTCCCTTTTATTGGACCTGGCGCGCAAGCCTCGGGACATCCATTTTTCGGGACACCTGCTGATTTCTAGTTTACGAATTAAAATCAGTTATTTACGATCATTAGCAAGACTCTAAGGAGTTATCGTGGCCAATATTAAATCTGCCAAAAAGCGTGCACTGCAATCCGAAAAACGTCGTCTGCACAATGCCAGCCTGCGTTCCAAAACTCGCACCAGCATCAAAAAAGTCCTGAAAACCGTAAAAAGCGGTGACTGGGATCAAGCGATGACTGATTTCCGTGCTGCTCAAAAGATTATTGACCAGGTTGCCGACAAGGGTGTTTACACCAAGAACTGGGCTGCTCGTACCAAAAGCCGCCTGAATGCCCGCGTCAAGGCACTGAAAGCATCCTGATCCCTGATCAGCGATGACTTAAAAGGACCGGCTTCAGGCCGGTTTTTTTATGCCGGGCCCTTTGCTCCGGTTCTTTGGGGAAGGAAGCACCATGACCAGCACCTCCAGTCAAAGCGAAGACAAAAAGCCGACCCGCGGCCTGCTGGGCTCCGGAATAATCGTCAGTAGCATGACTTTTTTATCCCGTATCCTGGGATTGGTCCGGGATATTGTTATTGCCAGCCTGATCGGTGCTGGCGGTGCTGCCGATGCTTTTTTTGTTGCCTTCAAGATCCCCAATTTTTTACGTCGGCTTTTTGCCGAAGGGGCCTTTAACCAGGCTTTTGTGCCGGTTTTAGCCGAGTATTCAGAAAAAAACAGCCGCTCCGAAGTCCGGCGACTCAATAATGCCGTGGCCGGTTGCCTGGGGCTGTCTCTGGTCGGCCTGACCAGCCTGGCGGTTCTGGCTGCCCCCTTGCTAGTCTGGATTTTTGCTCCCGGTTTTCACAGTGATCCGGCCAAGCAGGCGGTCACCGTTGATCTTCTGCGCATCACCTTTCCCTATTTGCTGCTGATTTCCCTGACCGCTTTTGCCGGGAGTATTCTCAACACCTACAGCCGCTTTGCCGTACCGGCTTTTACTCCGGTTTTACTGAATATCAGCCTGATTGCCAGCGCTCTCTTTCTTACACCCTGGGCCGGGTCCTCTGCTGCGGCTCTGGCCTGGGGGGTCTTGATTGCCGGGGTGGTTCAGCTGGCTTTCCAACTGCCCTTTCTGGCTCGTGAGGGGCTGCTGCCGATTCCCCAGCCTGACTGGCAGCACGAAGGGGTCAGACGCATACTGCGCCTGATGGCTCCGGCTCTTTTTGGTGTCTCCGTCAGTCAAATCAACCTCTTGCTGGATACGCTGCTTGCCTCCTTTCTGACTGATGGCAGTGTTGGCTGGCTGTATTATGCCGATCGTTTGGTGGAGCTACCGCTGGGTGTTTTCGGCATTGCCATTGCCACCATCATCCTGCCCAGCCTGTCGCGCCAGCATGCCGCCGAGGATAGAGAGAGTTTTTCCCGCCTGCTGGACTGGGCCGTGCGTATGGTCCTGCTGATCGGTCTGCCCGCAGCAGTCGCTCTTTGCTTCCTGGCTGAACCCCTGCTGATCACCCTCTTCCAGTATGGCGCCATGACCTCTGTGGATGTGGCCATGTCGGCCCAGGCTCTGAGAGCCTACTCGCTGGGGCTGCTAGCTTTTATGCTCATCAAGGTCTTGGCTCCCGGTTTTTTTGCCCGCCAGAACACACGTACTCCGGTACGCATTGCCATCAAGGCAATGGTGGCCAATATGGGCTTCAACCTGCTGTTTATCCTTCCCCTGGCCCATGCCGGTCTGGCTCTGGCTACCGCAGCGTCTGCTTTCCTGAATGCGGGTCTTTTGGCCCGCGGCTTGAAGCGTGAAGGAGTCTGGCACGCCAGCCGTGGTTGGGGGCGTTTTCTACTGCAGATCACCGCGGCCCTGGCAGCGATGCTGGCACTTCTCTATGTTTTTTCTCCTGCCACCGAAACCTGGCTGCAGGCACCACTCTTCGAGCGCATCGGGCGCTTGGCTTTTCTGGTGATCGCAGGTGCAGCCAGCTATGGGATCACGCTGCTAGTACTGGGTATCCGCCCGCGCCATCTCAAGCCGGAAACCCAGCCCTGAAGTAACAGCGGGTAAATAACTGCTGCATTTCTTACCCGCTAACGGCCAGTATCAAAAAATTGCTCCAACAATCCCTGAGCAGCCTAGTTAGCTTCTAGCTTTGAGCAGACGCTTCAGCTTCAGGGAGAGATGAAGATGGCCTTTCCAGAAAGCCAGGATGGCTTCACGCTTATCGAACTGCTGATCTCTTTGCTCCTGGCCACCTTTCTCGCAGTCACGATTGGGCAGTTTATGACCATCAGTCTGCAAACACGCCAGCATCTACAGCAGGAAGCCCTGGCTGCGCGGCTGGCTGAAAACCTTTCCCTGCAGCAAGCCATTAGTCAGGCGCCACCCGGTCATCTCACTTCACGCCTGGCCCAAGGCAGCTGCACCAGTGCCTTTATGGATCTCACCCTCTTATGCCAGGCGAAGCAAAGGCTGCCTGATTTGACGATCAGCAAGCAGGGCCAAGCACTTAATCTGAGATGGACGAGCCCCCTGGGAGAGCAGCACCTGCAGCGCCCTCTAATTTCAGGAGCTGGCCTATGAAACATCCGCACTCGGGTTTTTCCTTAATTGAAGTGCTGGTGGTGACGCTGGTCGGCGGTCTGCTGCTGGTGGCCAGCACCCAGGTATTCACTCAGCTGGTTCAATACCAAAGGCAACAGATGCAAACCCTTCGACTTACCGAAAGAACGCGTCTGGCAGAATTGGCCCTGCGCCAGGATTTAAGTCAGGCCCAGCGCATCCTTGCTGCTGCATCAGCGACTCGAGATTATCCTGATTTCACCGAAAAAACTGTAACTCTGAATCATCCAACCCTCAGTTCCAGCAGTTTTGAACACTTCCCTTCCTCCGATTGGCTAGTGATTAACCGCCACGCTGAGGATCAGGAAGCTGACTTCAGCCTCTGGCATCTGGATAGCAAAACCTATGGCCAGGGCCTGGCCCACAAACAATCGCAATCCGACCAGGCAGAACAACTGGGGCACTCGCAAACCCTGATACAGGGAGCGGAATTACTCCGCTTTCGCTACTACCGCCCGGATTCCGGTCGCTGGTTGAATGCTGATCAGGTCAGTGACTGGACAAGCATCAGCGGCATTCAATTTGCTGTTCTACTCGCTAGCTCTGTGCCACTTAGTCGCCCCAAGCAGCAGCAAATCCAGCTGTGGGGCGAGCCGCTGGAACTCCCCGAGGATGGACGCCTTCGCCAACTAGTCACCGGTTCGGTGTATCTGGAGCAGCCACCATGAACAGTCCTTTATCAACCCGGCAGTCTGGCTTTGTTTTTTTGCCCCTCTTGCTACTGACGCTACTCAGCCTTTTACTGGTGCAACAAGCCTCTCAGGATCTTTTTCAAACCCAGCGTAACCATCAACTGCTGCTGTATCAAAATTGCCAACAACTGATCGAACAATTGGAGATGGAAACAGCTTCCGAATGTCCTCCCTGCCCATTACCGGGAGGCTGTCATGCTGAAGATTAGTCAACGTGAAGGGGGCAGCATCAATCTGATTGATCTCCTGGCTGCTCTTCTGATAATCAGCTCGCTTCTGGGGGTGGCCCTACCCGGCTACCAGCAACTCAGTGAAAGCCAACGTCAGGCCGCCGCCATCAATCGCCTTAAAGGCATTCTCAGCTTTGCCCGATCAACGGCCAGTTTACGGCAAGAGGAAGTCCGCCTTTGTCCGGCACAAGATGCCAAGCAATGCAGTTCCTCGACTGTCGCCAAAAACCTGCTGCTAGTAGTGGATAGCACCAACCAGCCCCTGGCTTTTTTCCAGGGGCTGGATTTACCCACTGCCTTCCCCGATCATGACCTGACTCTAGTACCTCTGCCGCACCGAAGCTCGGGCGGCACCCTGTTGCCCTGCAGTGGTTTTTCTGAAGTCGCCGCTCGTGGCGTTACCTTTTCCACGGTTGGCCGCATCCGTGTTCGTGAAGATCCACCGGCGAGTCTGGTCAACACCTGTCCGCCTTAGGCTTGCTGCTGTTCGCAAGGCGTTCACTCCTATATAATCAGGGGTTTGTTGACCTTTTTTTACTGAGGAGCCGCTGATTAACGTGATGAGCGACGGTTAGACAAGGCGAAATTGAATGAAAAAGCGCAGTTTACAGCGAGTAAATGAGCATTTAGAGATCAATTTCAGCGCAGTATAAGCAAGCGCACTAGTTAATCAGAGGTTTCCTAATCCGACAGCGACCTCCATGGAACTTATCCGCGGCATCCACAATCTTCGCAGCCACCATCGCGGCTGTGTCGCCACCATCGGTAATTTCGATGGTGTTCATTTGGGGCACCAGAAAATCCTGCAACAGGTTCAGGAGAGGGCTGCACGCCTGGGTGAACCGGCCACGGTCATGGTCTTTGAGCCTCAGCCACGCGAGTTTTTTGCCGGTGATCAGGCTCCACCTCGCTTGACCCGCTTTCGTGAAAAGGTCGAGCGTCTGTCCGAATACGGTGCCGAGCGCATCGTTTGCCTGCAGTTCACCTCCCGGCTGCGGCAACTGACCGGCGAAGAATTCATTCGCCAGGTTCTGGTCGAAGGGCTGGCCGTTCGCCATCTGGTCGTGGGTGATGACTTCCGTTTTGGCTGCGATCGTGCCGGTGACTTTCACCTGTTGGAAAAAGTGGGTCAAGAAGCAGGCTTTAGTGTGGAGCATACCCACACCTTCCTGATGGATCGGGAAAGGGTCTCCAGCACCCGCATACGCACCACCCTGGCCAGTGCCAATCTATCCGGCGCCGCCCGCTTGCTGGGACGGCCCTACAAGATCGCCAGCCGCGTGGTTCACGGGCGTAAACTCGGGCGCACCCTGGGTGTACCCACCGCCAACCTGCTGTTGGGTATTCGCAAACCGGCGCTCAACGGTGTATTTACCGTGATGGCCCGCCTGCCCAATGGCGATTATTGGCCGGGTGTTGCCAATATCGGCCTGAGACCCACGGTGGATGGTGTCCTTCCCGCGCTGGAGGTACACCTGCACGGCTTCAAGCAGGATATCTACGGCGAACCGCTGGAAGTCTTTTTTCTGGCCAAACTTCGCAACGAACTGAAATTCGATGGCCTGGAAGAACTCAAGGAATACATCGGTCGGGACATCGACCAGTCCATTCAGTTCTTCAATCGCGCCCGTCCGGAATGGCTGCCCGGCTCGCCCTGGCCGGACTCGCAAATCGAGCCTCTACTGGCCACGGCTCCTTTAGAATGATTTATTCCAGTTAACCGCAACCTTGATGACACGATAACCATGACTGACAAGAATTCGGACCAATACAAAGCAACGCTTAACCTGCCGGAAACCAGCTTCCCCATGCGCGGGATGCTGCCCAAGCAGGAGCCCAAGCGCCTGGAAAAATGGCAACAGCTGGATCTCTACGCCCAGCTGCGCAAACAGGGTGAAGGCCGCCCCAAATTTGTTCTTCACGACGGCCCTCCCTATGCCAACGGCAATATCCATATCGGTCATGCGGTCAACAAGATCATCAAGGACTTTATCGTTAAATCCCGCACCCTGGCCGGGTTTGATGCTCCCTATGTACCTGGCTGGGACTGCCACGGCCTGCCCATCGAGCACAAGGTCGAAGTCACCCACGGCAAGAACCTGCCTGCTGACAAGGCCCGTGATCTCTGCCGCGAATACGCGGGCGAACAGATCAAGGGTCAGATGCAGGACTTTGTCCGCCTGGGCGTGATTGGCGACTGGCAAAAACCCTATCGCACCATGGATTTCACCAACGAAGCTGGAGAAATCCGTGCCCTGGCGGAAATGGTTAAAGGCGGGTTTGTCTTCAAAGGCCTCAAGCCGGTTAACTGGTGTTTTGACTGTGGTTCTGCCCTGGCCGAAGCCGAGGTGGAATATGCAGACAAGCAATCCGATGCCATCGATGTTGCCTTCCCCTGTGAAGACGAACAAGCCCTGGCCAAGGCCTTCCAACTGGATCAACTGCCCAAGCCTGCAGCCGTAGTGATCTGGACCACCACACCCTGGACCATTCCAGCCAACCAGGCGCTGAATGTTCACCCCGAATTCACCTATGCCCTGGTGGATACCGGTGATCGTCTACTGCTGCTGGCTGAGCCACTGGTGGAATCCTGCCTGGAAAGATTCGGCCTGGAAGGTGAGATCCTGGCCCGTGCGCAAGGCGACCAATTGGACAAGATCAATTTCCGCCATCCTTTTTACGACCGCCTCTCGCCGGTTTATCTGGCCGACTATGTGGAAGCGGAAGTGGGCAGCACGGGGATCGTTCACTCCGCCCCGGCTTACGGCATGGATGACTTTAACACCTGCCGCGCCGAAGGCATGAGCTTTGATGACATCCTCAGCCCGGTGCAGAGCAATGGTGTCTACAGCGAAGACCTGCCCTATTTCGGCGGCCAGATGATCTGGAAGGCCAATCCCCAGATCGTGGAAAAGCTGTCTGAAAGCGGCAATCTGATGGCCCACAAGAAGATTACCCACAGCTACATGCACTGCTGGCGGCACAAGACCCCCGTCATCTATCGTGCCACCGCCCAGTGGTTTGTGGGCATGGATATCCAGGGCACCGATGGCAAGACCCTGCGTGAAAAGGCCCTGGCGGGTATCGAACAAACCCAGTTCTATCCTGACTGGGGGCAGGCGCGTCTGCACTCCATGATCGCCAACCGCCCGGACTGGTGTATCTCGCGTCAGCGCAACTGGGGGGTTCCCCTGCCTTTCTTCCTGCACAAGGCGACGGGTGAACTGCATCCCAACACCCTGGAGATGATGGAAAAGGTCGCCCAAAAAGTGGAAGCCGAAGGCATTGATGCCTGGTTCCAGCTGCCTGCTGAAGAACTCCTGGGCGAAGAAGCCAAGGATTACGACAAGGTCATGGATACCCTGGACGTCTGGTTTGATTCCGGCACCACCCACTGGCATGTGCTGCGTGGCTCCCATCCACTGGGCCACAACGAAGGCCCGCGTGCTGACCTCTACCTGGAAGGCTCCGACCAGCACCGTGGCTGGTTCCACTCCTCCTTGCTGACCGGTTGTGCCATTGATGGTCATCCACCTTACCGCAGCCTGCTCACCCATGGTTTTACCGTGGATGCTCAAGGCCGCAAGATGTCCAAATCCGTGGGCAACGTGGTGGCTCCCCAGGAAGTCATGGACAAGCTGGGTGCCGATATCCTGCGCCTGTGGGTTTCCTCGACCGATTATTCCGGGGAAATGGCCGTTTCCGACGATATCCTCAAGCGCACTGCGGATTCCTATCGTCGTATCCGCAACACCAGCCGCTTCCTGCTTTCCAACCTGAACGGTTTTGATCCCAAGCGCGATCTGCTGCCTGCGGATCAACTGCTGTCCCTGGATCGCTGGGCCGTGGATGCTGCCCTGCGACTGCAGGAGAAAGTCAAAGCCGCCTACGACAGCTACCGCTTCCTGGATGTTTACCAGCAGGTACACCACTTCTGCGTCAAGGAACTGGGTGGTTTCTACCTGGATGTCATCAAGGACCGCCAGTACACCATGCAGACGGATTCGCGCGGTCGCCGCTCTTGTCAGACAGCGCTTTACCACATTGCTGAAGCCCTGATTCGCTGGGTTGCGCCCATCCTCAGTTTCACCGCTGAAGAAATCAACGAGCACCTGCCCGGTGAGCGCCCTGAATCCATCTTCCTGACCACCTGGTATGAAGGCCTTTTTGCCCTGCCCGAGAACTCCAGTGAAGACCTGGGTCGGGATTACTGGGAACAGCTGGTGGAAGTTAAGGATGCTGTGAACAAATGCCTGGAAGATGCGCGTAACGAGAAGCTGGTGAAAGGCTCCCTGAGCGCAGAAGTCACCCTCTTTGCTTCTCCTGCGCTGTTGGCCGACCTGGAGCGTTTGGGTGATGAACTGCGCTTTGTTCTGCTCACCTCCGAAGTGCATCTCAAGCCACTGGCCGAAGCTGGCGATGCCCGTACGACCGAACTGGAAGAGCTGAAAGTCGCTGTTTTCGCCTCAGAAAACGAGAAGTGTGTGCGCTGCTGGCACCATCGCGAAGATGTCGGTAGCCATGCCGAGCATCCTCATCTTTGTGGCCGCTGTATCAGCAACCTGCCTGACGGTGAAGGTGAAGTTCGCCACTATGCCTGATGCCATCAGAAAAGCCCTTGCCAGCCTGCGCTGGCAGGGGCGCAATCTGCCCTGGTTGGGACTGGCCGCGCTGGTCGTCATCATCGACCTGGCCAGCAAAGCCTGGATCAGCAACAGCTTCTTCTATGGTCAACGCCTGGAAGTGCTGCCGGTTTTTGATCTGGTACTGCTGCACAACACCGGGGCCGCCTTCAGCTTTCTGGCTTCGGCCGGTGGCTGGCAGCGGGTGTTTTTTATCGGTATTGGACTGGTGGCCTGCCTGTTTCTCTGGGGTTGGCTCAACCAACGCCAGGATTCAGAAAAACTGCTCGCCTTGGCCCTCGCCCTGATTCTTGGCGGTGCCCTGGGCAACCTGCATGACCGCATCCTGCATGGCTATGTCGTCGACTTCCTGGCATTTCACTGGAATCACAACTACTTTCCCGCCTTTAATCTGGCCGACTCAGCCATCACGGTAGGGGCTGGACTGATCCTCTGGTTGACGCTATTTGGGAAGAAAGAAAAAACGGGCTAGGTATTTTAACGTACGAACCTGCTGCCAACGGCATAGCACCGAGAAGTCGCTGGAGCATTGAATTCAAGTTACCGTTTTATGGCTGGGGAAGAACTTCCGCATTAACTCTTCCAAATGCCCTACGATTGTTTTTAAGAGTAAAGGTGATTGTAAATTCTCCCATCAGAGTTGCTCCAGCAGCAGGGGTAAACCCAACAGTCAAAAAAACTGTTTCTATTTCGGACACTTCATTATCTCTCAGCAAACAAAAAAGATTTGATCTGCACTGCTCCACCAAAATACGGTTGCGTTCCAAATTATATTCAACGGGGATGATTTGGCCCGAACACAAATCAATTTCCGCGTATTGATATTCACTGGAACTTGCTAAATAAGCAAAATGATTGGCAGATACGGAAAATTTATGGGCTATATTCCGAGCAATATTACGCAGTCTTTTTAGCATACCACTACACCTTGGTCTGTTTCTCGAATCCTCCACCCCACTCTAGTGTTTGAAGAGAAGTACTTTTTACTTCTTTATACTCAAAAACCTAGGTGCCTTGCTTCAGCCTAGAAATCTCTAATTAACTCTTGCCCTGCGACTCCCATGTGTGTAGGGAGTGCAGTGGAAATGACCTCAAATGCTCATTTACTATTTGTAAACTTTGCCCATCAACTTGATCAACTGCACTCTAGTACTTTTACTGCCTTGCGCACAAAATCCAGTGGTTGCTGGTAATAGCCATTGCGAACCACTGACTGGACTATTTCCGGATCAACATCCAGGTAGTCGTGTACCAGGGCATTGCGTAGGCCGATAACTTTTTTCCAGGGCGTCTGGCTCGCAATCAAGCCAGCACTTTGAAGGTACTGAAAGGCTTTTAGCCCTTCATTAATTGTTTGTCCTGTGGACTTTTTCGCCCAGTGCTTTGCTGCTCCGATCGCGGCTTCAATCAACAGCTGCAAACTACGTTCCGCCGCCAACTCTTCAAAACGTGACCAGGGTTCTACCTCCAGTTTATTTTTAAGCAGAAGCAAGTCCCTTTCACACTCGTTAGCGTGCTCGGTCAGTGAGATCAAATAACTCGGTGCCACGGGTGCCATTTCATGCCCTCCCTTGTTGAGCATGCAGGTAATCGAGTTCCCAGATCGAGAAGATTCTGGATTCTACAGCCATACGTATTTCCGGTTTTTTATCTACAAGGAGCTGCCCTTCAGAAAGCACACTCCAACCCAGAGGAACAGGGCAGCAGGCCAGATCAACAATACTGAGTTGGCCTTCCGGTAATTTCAGCTCTTCTTGCCAATCCAAGGCTAAGGTCTCGGGACGCAGACGTCGCTCTAGGGCATCATCTTTCCATTCCGCAAAGATGACTGCCAAATCCCAATCACTAGTACATCCGGCATCGCCTCGCGCTTGGGAGCCGTAAATCCATAATGTCAGGATTTGCAGATCCTTTTCAGCGAGTTTGGTTAGGGCTTCTGTCATGAGCTAAGACCGAGTGGAGAAGTAGGTTACTGGCTTCCAGTGTGCATGTTAAAATAAATTTAATCACTCTTCTTACCAGATGGATACCCTAATGAATGATTTGAAAATCGGCGAGGGCACGCAGGTTAGTCTGCATTTTGCCCTGCGCCTGGAAGACGGTCAGCCTGTCGATTCCACCTTTGAGCGCGAACCGGCTCAACTGACCATTGGTGATGGCAATCTGCCCGAGGCCTTTGAAAATTGCATTCACGGGCTTAAAGCGGGTGACAAGGAAAGCTTCACCCTGCCGCCTGAGAAGGCCTTTGGCCAGCATAACCCCAGCAATATTCAGATGCTGTCACGCTCTGATTTCTCCAATCTGGATGAGCTGGAAGTCGGCATGATTCTGGGTTTTACTGATAAAGGCGGGAACGAATTGCCCGGTGTGATTGCCGAAATTGATGAGCGTCAGGTCAAGGTGGATTTCAATCATCCTCTGGCCGGGCGTACTCTGACATTTGATGTTGAAATTCTTGATGTGGCTCCGGCTTCTGTCCAGTAATTCAGGTGGTTTATGACTCTTAACATCCAGTTGGCCAACCCCCGTGGTTTTTGTGCAGGGGTGGATCGCGCCATTGAAATCGTTAACCGCGCACTGGATGTGTTCGGCCCGCCCATTTATGTTCGCCATGAGGTGGTGCATAACCGCTTTGTGGTAGAAGCCTTGCGGGAAAGAGGCGCACGTTTTGTCGATGAGCTCCACGAAGTGCCGGATGATGTCATCGTTATCTTCTCGGCCCACGGGGTTTCCCAGGCGGTGCAGGAAGAAGCGGAAAGACGCCAGTTGAAGGTGTTTGATGCCACCTGCCCGCTGGTGACCAAGGTGCATATGGAAGTCCTGCGTTATGCACGCCAGGGGCATGAGTGCATTCTGATCGGTCATGCTGGCCACCCGGAAGTGGAAGGCACCATGGGTCGTTATGATACCCAGCATGGCGGGCGGATCTATCTGGTCGAAAGTGAAGAGGATGCCGCCAAGCTGGAAGTCAACAACCCTGATCGTCTGGCTTATGTCACCCAGACCACCCTGTCGATGGATGACACTGCGCGGGTAATTGATGCCCTGCGCCAGCGCTTCCCCAATATTGCTGGTCCGCGCAAAGATGATATCTGCTACGCCACCCAGAATCGTCAGGATGCGGTTAAAACCCTGGCCCAGACCTCTGATCTGGTGCTGGTGGTAGGCAGCCCCAACAGCTCCAACTCCAACCGCCTGCGTGAGCTCGCCGAGCGCATGGGAGCCAAGGCCTACCTGATTGATGGCGCTGATGATCTCAAGCGCGAATGGCTGGATGCAGCTACCAGTATTGGCATTACCGCCGGAGCCTCTGCACCGGAGGTGCTGGTCAAGGATGTTATCAACCAGCTAACGGCCTGGGGTGCGGATCTGCCCGAAGAGCTTCAGGGCCGCCCGGAAAATATTACTTTTTCCATGCCGAAGGAACTGCGTCTACAGCCGGTTGATGATTAATTGAATAGGGAAGCAGGCTGGCTGCCTCTTCCCGATATTCCCTGATGGCCTCGTCTTCGCGGCGTAAGAAATCCGCAACCGCGCGGGAGAAGTTGGCATCCGGCAACCAATGCAGTGAGGTCATCAGGCAGGGTTCAAACCCGCGCGTCAGTTTGTGCTCACCCTGGGTACCCGGATCAAAATGCTCCAGCCCTTGTTTAATCGCGTATTCAATCCCCTGGTAATAACAGGCCTCGAAGTGGAGCGCATCGGCCTCCACCAGTGATCCCCAATAGCGCCCGTAGAGATTCTTGTCATCCTGAAAAAACAGGGCACCGGCCAGGGCCTCGCCCTCTTTTTCGGCGAGAACCAGCATCAGGGATTCAGGCATGCTCTCCAGCAGTTGCAAAAAGAAATCCTCACTTAAGTAGGGCAGCTGCCCATGCAGGTAGTAGGTCATGCGATAAAATTGGTAGAACTGCTGCAGCATCACCCGGGTAATGGCCTGCCCGCTCACCGCTTTTAATTCCAACCCCTGATCGGCGACCTTGCGTCTTTCCCGCCGGATCTCTTTACGGCGTTTGCTTTTGAGCACAGCCAGAAAAGCATCAAAGGATTCATAACCGGCATTAAACCAGTGAAACTGGCAACTGCTGCGTTTTAATAAGCGTCCCGAGTCCAGGCTTTGCAGGGCGTCAGCCTGTTCAGCTTCGGGGAAGAGCAGATGCCAACCGGAGAGGCTTTTTACCAACTGTGGTTCAGTGACTTCTTCTTGAATGGACTTCAGTAACAGCTGAAGGATTTCCTCCCGGTCTTCACCGGCATCCACCAGCAGGCGCGGCCCTTCAACGGGAGTAAAGGGCACAGCGGTTAACAGCTTGGGGTAGTAGTCGCGGCCGGGCTGTCCGGTGACCGGATCGGGAAAATGGCGGTAGGCTTCAGCCCACTGGAAATCAAAAACATACTCTCCGCGCGAGTGGTATTTGATGTAGCAGGGCAAGAAAGCCACCAACTTGTCCCCGCGCCAGCAGGTCCAGTGATAAGGCTGCCACCCTTTTTCCGGACTCACACTGCCACTGGTTTCCAATGCCGTCAGAAACTCATGGCGCAAGAAGGGATAACCCTCGGGATTAAGCCGCTGCCAGGCAGCCGGGTCTAGCGAGGTCATCCCGGTTTGCCAGGCGACTTGCAGGGGTTGTTGAGCCGTCATTAATCAGCCTCCTGAGTGTCTTCAAGCGGTCAGGGCTAGCCCATCAGGTTACCCTCGCTTTTAACCTACTGCCTGCTAATCTTGAAAGGGTGTAACCTGTTGAGGAGGCGCACCATGAATGAAGCCATGCTAACAACCTATAACGGCCAGTGCCCCTATTGTGGCAGTGATCTGGAGCTGTCCATCGATACCTCTTCGGGAAGCCAGGAGTATATCGAGGATTGTGAAGTCTGCTGTGCCCCGATCACGGTCGTTGCCGAGGTGGATCTCAAGGGAGAACTGGTGGGTGTGGAGCTGCGCAGAGACTCTGACTGATGTCGGCCTGCCTTTCCGTTCAGGTGTTCCCAGCCCTTGTAATCGGCCAGCAACACCCCCATGTTATTACCTTTAATGCCTTTTCAATAAGCTGGTTGAGGCTATCAACTGAATTGATTTAATTGACCAGCCTTATTACAGTAAACGCTGATCCTAAGGGATTCGGTAGTTAGTGCAGTTGGCAAGATCCAAAAATCCAAGTTGTAAACTAACCTTCAGGAGGTTGAATAATGAGCGTACTTGTAACCCGTCAGGCACCTGATTTTGAAGCAGCGGCTGTTAAAGGCGACGGTAGCATCGTAGAAAACTTCAAGCTGTCCGACACCAATGGCAAATACCGTGTGGTTTTCTTCTGGCCACTGGATTTCACTTTTGTTTGCCCTTCCGAAATCATTGCCCACAACAACCGCATGGCCAAGTTCAAGGAGCTGGGCGTAGAGGTTATCGGTGTTTCTATCGACAGCCAGTTCACTCACCACGCTTGGCGTAACACCAGCCCTGATCAGGGTGGTATCGGTGAAGTTGAATTCACCATGGTTGCTGACGTGAAGCACGAAATTGCCCGTGCTTACGGCATTGAACACCCAGAAGACGGTGTTGCTCTGCGTGCTTCCTTCCTGATCGACAAAGACGGTGTTGTTCAGCATCAGATCGTTAACAACCTGCCTCTGGGCCGCAATGTCGATGAAATGGTCCGCCTGGTAGAAGCTCTGCAGTTCCACGAAGAACATGGTGAAGTTTGCCCTGCTGGCTGGACCAAGGGTCAGAAGGGTATGAAGGCTGATGCCAAGGGTGTTGCTGACTACCTGGCTGAGTCTTCAGACAAGCTGTAAGACTTAAGCTTGCTTTAAGGCTAAGCTAAAATTATTGCAGTAATCTAAAAGGGTCGGCAGAGTGTCGACCCTTTTTTGAATCCAACTTTCAGGAGCAACCATGAGTGAAACCCGTCACAGCAAGCTGATTATTCTGGGTTCCGGCCCGGCAGGCTATACCGCAGCCGTTTACGCAGCACGCGCCAATCTGCAGCCTCTGTTGATTACCGGCATGCAGATGGGTGGGCAATTAACCACAACAACGGATGTGGACAACTGGCCGGGCGACGATCAGGGCGTTCAGGGCCCCGAACTCATGGAAAGAATGCGCCGCCATGCCGAGCGCTTTGAAACCCAGATTCAATTTGATCAGATCAGTCAGGTCGATCTGAGCCAAAAACCCTTTACCCTGACTGGCGATCAGGGCACCTATACCTGTGATGCACTGATCATTGCGACCGGTGCCAGCGCCCAGTATATCGGCCTACCCAGCGAAGAAGAATTCATGGGTCGCGGGGTGTCAGCCTGTGCAACCTGCGATGGCTTTTTCTACAAGAACCAGGAAGTGGCCGTTGTCGGTGGTGGCAATACCGCGGTTGAAGAAGCGCTTTATCTCTCTAACATTGCCAAGAAGGTCACCCTGGTACACCGGCGTGACAGCCTGAGGGCCGAGAAGATCCTTCAGGATCAACTGCTGGAAAAAGCCGAAAACGGCAATATCGAAATCCTCTGGAATCACCAACTGACTGAAATTGTTGGCGATCAACAGGGGGTAACCGGCCTCAAACTGCAATCCACCACCGATGCTTCCAGCAAAGAACTGCCGGTGATGGGAGTCTTTATTGCCATCGGCCACAAGCCCAATACCGAACTCTTTGAAGGTCAGCTGGACATGGCCGGCGGCTACATCCAGGTGGCTTCAGGCCTGAAAGGCAACGCCACGGCCACCAGCGTGGAAGGGGTTTTTGCCGCCGGGGACGTTTGCGATCACATCTACCGTCAGGCTGTTACCTCTGCCGGAACCGGCTGCATGGCCGCCCTGGATGCTGAACGCTATCTGGATGGTTTGTAATTACCCGCTTGATAATCCAGCAGCCATTGCATGGCTTCACTCAGGTCCGCCTGCTTCTGGCGGCGGGCCGCTGCATAACCCTGGTTGAAAACCGCAAAGTAGTTTTCCAGCACCTCGGCGGCTTCCTGATCCCCCGCCAGGTGTAAAAGCTCGATCCCCACTTCAGCCGTGCACAGATGCTGGTCGGACGCTGGCTTGCGCAACTGGTATTGCGTCTTGCGACTGGCCCTGACCGGCAGCACTGGCAAATCTTGCAGATAGTCACTCTGGCGAAACATCTTGCGCGCCTGGCGCCAGGTGCCATCCAGCAAAATAAAAACAGGGATCTTTTCTTCCTGACCCTGGCGGGCCTGCGGATAATCCTGCACTACCCGATGCTGATAATCCGGCTGGTCATCGGGAAAAATAATAAATGGCTGGTAAGCCGGGTCCTTGAGTAATTCCAGAAAAGCTTGCGGGGGGCGCATTCGCTGCCAGGGAAAAACCCGGGTCGTGGGCAGGGTATCACCAATCAACCGGGCCGTATTGGTCGGTTTGTTGACCTCTTCTATGTGCATGAGCACCCAGAACTGGGCTTGGGCCCGGGTTTCGGTGCGGTAGCGGCAGATGCAGAATTCCCGCGGCATACGACAACCGGCACAGCGGCGGATAAAACTGCCGCGTGCGGTAAAGGGACGTCGGGGATACTGGAAACGCTCGGGAGATTCGGCAATGCGCCGAACCTCCTGTTCAAAAGCAGAAAGGGGTTTTTCGGGAAAATCAGCTGCCATCTTTGACTCGGACTCGTTTCCAGTGACCGGCCAGAATCGCTCCGGAGAGATTGTGCCAGACACTGAAGATCACCCCCGGCAAGGCGGCCGCCGGAGTAAAGTATTTTGCGGCCAGACCTGCAGCCAGACCGGAATTCTGCATGCCCACTTCGATGGCAATCGTGCGGCATTCGCGTTCATCGCACTTGAGCAGACGCGCACCGTAATAGCCTGCAGCCAGACCGGCCAGATTGTGCAGAATAACCGCCAGAGCCAGAACCGGACCAAGGCTTGCCAGACGCCCCTGATTGAGGCTAACAACAATTGCAATCACCAGCAGGATTCCCACCATGGAACCACTGGCCAGCAGGGTTTCCTGCTTGCGCAAAAATCGCTCGAACAGGCGGTTAAAAATTACCCCGGCAAAAATTGGCAGCAGGACCACCCAAGCCAGGGTTTTCATCATATCCACAACAGGTACCGCGAGCGTCTGCCCCACGTAAAACTGGGTCAGTAGCGGAGTGGCAAAAACGGCTATCAGACTGGAAAAAAGTGTCATAGTAACCGAGAGGGCCACCCGACCACCGGCCAGATAAACCATGACATTGGAGGCTGTCCCCCCGGCCGTAGCTCCCACCAGCAGCATGCCTACGGTCAATTCCGGGCTTAACAGCAACCCTTTGGATAACAGCCAGGCCACCAAAGGCATGATCAGAAATTGAATACCTGCACCCATTAAAATCTTGTCGGGGCGCTTAAAGACTCGCATGAAATCTTCCGGGGTCAGGGTCAGCCCCATAAAGAACATAATAGCGGCGAGCAGATACAGAATAATCTCGCTGAAGTTGTTGAAGAGATTAGGCTGAATATAGGCCACTGCAGCAAAGACTAGTGCCCAGACAGGGAACATCTTGTTAGCTTGGCGCAAGTATTTATTCATTTTTTGTCATCCCGTGGCAAAAGATTAAGGTCAGCCTCCAGTTTCCATAAGTCCTGTCCGCTGAGGCTGTATTTACGTTCAAAAGGTGTCAGAGGTTCATCCGGAACCAGACGGGTTAACTGTGAAGGAAGCTCAAAAGTCTTCAGGGCCACCTGCATTTCTTCAAGATAAAGGCACCAATTGCTGCGCGCTTCCAGCTGCCCCCCCAATTCAATCAATGTCGGAAAGACCGGGTGGCCATGCCAGCGCAACTTGAGGTCTTTCTTCTTCGGGTAGGGGTTGGGGTAAAGAAGAAAGTGTTTTTCCGGCTGCCATCCGGCCTCCAGTGCCAGCCGCCAGAAATCGACCAGATCAGCCCTGACTAGCAGGGCATTAGCGGGCAGATCACCTACCTGGCGCTGCAGACGATCGGCAGAACGATCCACCCCGATAACCAGATGCTCAGGGTGCTGCTTGGCCAGAATACGGGTACTGACGCCCACGCCACAGCCGGAATCGAGTAATAGCGGAGCCGCCCCTTGTTGCAGAAAACGATCAGCTTCATCAAAAGCACGGCGGTTAAAATCGGCCAGAGGTTTCAAGAAAGGGGCAGCACGATGCTTGGCTACCACGGCTTCCAGTTTTTCATGCAGGCCCTGCTGGTTGCTGCTAACACTTCTGGAATTACCGGTTTCAGGCATTGATGGACTCGAAGAGCTCTGCAAACTGGCTGGTCAATTTGTGCTTGGGCACATAATGAATCAAAGGCTTGGAGACCTGGTGGGATTCGCGCATCTTGACCGAACTACTCAGGTGAACCGGCAGAACAGGATGGCCTTCTTCCTGGAGTTCATCAATCAACTGGCGCGGCAGACGTGCCTGGGCATTGAATTGATTAACAACGATGCCTTCAACCGCCAGGTTTTCATTGTGATCCATTTTTAGCTCTTCTATGGATTCCTGCAGGGAGTAGAGAGCCTGACGTGAAAAAGCATCACAATCAAAAGGGATCAGGCAGCGTTCTGCAGCAATCAATGCCGAACGGGAAAAGAAATTCAGGGCTGGTGGCGTATCGATCCAGATTTGTGCATAGACTTCAGACAATTCCATCAGGGCTTCGCGCAGTTTATAGATCTTGTAGCGGGACTCCAGCTTGGCTTCCAGGCTTTCCAGTTCGGGATGCGCGGCCAGCACATAAAGATTGTCATAAGGGGTGGGCTGCACCAGATCAGCCAGGGTTTTACGACCGCCGCCCAGCGTCAGAGACTGCTGGAAAAAATCAAACATGCTGTCATCCAGACTTTCAGCAGCCTGGCCGGTCAGGTAATGGGTGGTATTGCCCTGGGGGTCCAGATCGATGACCAGGGTCGGCTCACCCCGGGAAGCACTGATCGCTGCCAGATTGCAGGTGATGCTGCTTTTACCAACTCCGCCTTTCTGGTTAAACACGACTCTGCGCATTTCTCGTCTCTCCTGCTCGGGAATCACCTAATTCCTGGCGATATTACTAAATGCAGGCGAAAGTTACCATCTGCGGTAGCAACTTCTCACACCAAATCAAGGGTTTTCACAAGCAGGTGTTACCTGCCTACACACTTTACGGTTATGTTTTTCTTATAGCGTTTGAAAATTCACTCTTAAGGGTGATAGCTCCAGGATTACTCCGCGACCAGACTTAGAGAACAAAAATCAAACGCCTGTTTAGATGCTCTGTTCTGGTCAGGTGACTCATAACAACAAAAGAGGTGTATCCATGAGCCGCACTTACTTACCCCGCCTGAGTCTGTTGGCCCTAGCGCTGGGCAGCTTGTCCCTGCAGGCCCAGGCAGCCAACTTCGATATGGGCGATTTTCGTCTGCAGGTTGATTCCAAAATCTCCGTCGGCACCAGTTTCCGCACTGAAGACAGAAACAATGATTATGTTGCCCACGGCACGCTGGACGCCATGGGAATCACACCCGGCAATGCGCCCAACGCCATCCTTCAGGGCGCGAACCAATCATCCAATCCCAGCTATCAGGGCAACTCTTCCAGCAATACTGATGACGGCAACATGAATTTTGACAAGGGTGATGCCATTTCCCAGGTCATCACCGGCAGTCATGAAATCAGTCTGGAGCACAACCGCTACCGTAACCTGGGCGCCAACCTGAGCTTCCGCTACTGGTATGACCATGCCCTGAACGAGCTGAGTGGCTCTCCCTCCAATTCCGGCATGGTGGACGATTGGGAAGACACCACAGCCTTTGATGATGCCAAGAGTGGTATCGAACTGATGAACGCCTATGTCTGGGGCGATTTCCTGGTAGCTAACCGTCCCGCTCAGGTGGTTTTGGGTCGGCATGTGCTTAACTGGGGTGAAAGCACCTTTATCCAGGGTGGCCAGAACGTTGCTAATCCCGTGGATGTTCCTGCGCTACGCCGTCCTGGCGCGGCAATTCGCGATGCCTTGCTCCCCGTGACTATGGTGTCCGGCTCCCTGGCCCTGGATGAAATGGGCAATTACACTCTGGAAGGCTACTACCAGCTGGAATGGGAAAGAACCCGTGCCGATGCCTGCGGCACCTTCTTCTCCAACAATGACTTTGGTGCTGAAGGCTGCGGCCCTGTTTACTTCCAGAGCACCAAAACTGAAACGGCCAACACCAATGAAACCGTTGTTGGTGTAGCTCCTCGCGCAGAAGACAATGAACCCGATGCGGAGGGACAATTTGGTCTGGCGCTGAAATGGTATGCCGAGCAACTGAACGGCACCGAGTTTGGTGCCTACTACCAGAATGTTCATAGTCGCTTGCCTTACGCCGGTGGCGTGGTCAGCGAAGGGGTGGTTCCTTCATCGCTGGAAACCGTCCTGACCAACCTGGGCGTGTCTGGTGATGATCCTACTGAATACCGCGTGGAATTCCCTGAGGATCAGCAGGTGATGGGGCTTTCTTTCGCAACCCTGTTACCATCCGGTACGGCCTGGTCGGGTGAAATGACCTACCGCCCCGACGCCCCCATCCAGATCAACGCCAACGATGTTCTGCTGCGTGGTGCTGTAGGCAACCTCGCTGCTTTGAAAAAAGCGGACGATACCTTGCAACAACAGGTAGATAGCACCGCGGCAACGACCAAAGAGCAGGTCTTGCAAGGTGCAGGTTTGACTGCCGCTCAGGCAACAGCCGTCGTCAACAACCTAGAAACAGCAGCCAGCCAATATGATGCCTATTCCGGTCTTATGCCCAGTGAAATCGCTTCACTGAGTGCTGGCGAGCAGGCGGGCTACCGGGAATTTGATGTCTATCAGTTCCAGTCCACCTTCATCCATGATTTTAACCGGGTGATGGGTGCCGATAACCTGCGCCTGATTGGTGAAGCTGGCTTTACCTATGTCAATGATCTCCCAGCAATTAGCGAAATGCGCTTTGGCCGTTCTTCCGTGTATGGCTCCTACGGCCAGGAAGCTGTCATTGAGCAGGCTGCCGATCTGGCCAAACTCCAGTCTGACGACTACAAGTTTGCTGACAACGGCTATGTGACCGAGTTTTCCTGGGGCTACCGTCTGCTGGCTCAGCTGGAATACAACAATGCCTTTGTGGGTGGTCTCAAACTGAAGCCCCAGCTCTCCTGGAGCCATGACGTCAGCGGCTATGGCCCTGAACCCGGCAGCCAGTTCTACGAAGGCCGCATGATTCTGGGTACTTCCCTGGGTGCCGAGTATATGAACACCTACTTTGGTAACCTCAGCTACACCAGCTACTTCGATACCGACTACTGGGATCTGGATGACCGCGACTTTATCAGTCTTAGTGTTGGCATGAACTACTAATCCTTGCAACGGGGAGCCTCGGCCCTATTCCGACTCCCCGACTTTTACACTGCACAAGAACAAGGTGACACCATGAGAACAAACAAACTTTCCAAATTGATGCCGCTGACCCGTCTGGCGACGGCACTGGTTGCAACCGGTCTTCTGGCGACCGGCCTTCAGGCTGCAGAACTGGGTGGCAGTCAGCTGACGCCGCTGGGTGCTGAACGTGCCGGAGGTGCTGAGGGTCGCATTCCTGCCTGGGATGGTGGTCTGCAATCCGGCCCCGGCAACTGGCAGGAAGGTTATGGCAATCCCTTTGCAGGCGAAGAACCCCTATATGTAATTACTGCGGACAACTACCAGCAGTATGAAGAGCGCCTGGCTCCCGGCCAGATCGCCATGCTGCAGGCCTATCCGGACACCTACCGCATTCCGGTTTATCCCACCCATCGTACCGCCAGCTATCCACAGGCGGTTTACGACCAGATTCAGCAGAACGCCACCACGGCTGAACTGGTGGATAACGGCAATGGCGTGGAAGGTTTTACCGAAGTCACTCCCTTTCCCAAGCCTGAATCCGGTGTAGAGCTGGTATGGAACCATTCCACCCGCTACCGTGGCGATGGTGCTGAACGTGAAGTGACTCTGGCCACGCCTCAGGCGGATGGTGACTATACCCCGGTCACCATCAATGAAGAATTCATGTTTATTGCTGATCCCGAAGAAAACACGCTTTTCTACTTCCTGCAGTCAGTGACCGCGCCAGCACGTCTGTCCGGTACTGTTCTTCTGGTTCAGGAAACCATGAACCAGGTTGAGGAACCGCGTCGCGCCTGGATTTACAATGCCGGTCAACGCCGTGTTCGCCGTGCACCCCAGGTAGCCTATGACGGTCCAGGCACAGCTGCTGACGGCCAGCGTACTTCCGATGGTCTGGATGTCTTCAACGGTGCCCCTGATCGCTATAACTGGGAACTGGTCGGCAAGCAGGAAATGTATATCCCCTACAACTCCTATTCCCTGCTGGATACCGATCTGAGCAATGATGACATCATCCAGGCCGGTCACCTGAATCCTGACCATCTGCGCTATGAGCTGCACCGTGTCTGGAAGGTGGTTGGCACCCTGAAAGAAGGTCAGCGCCACATCTACAACAAGCGCGTCATGTACTTTGACGAAGATACCTACCAACTGGCTCACGTTGACCAGTATGACGGTCAGGGTAATCTCTGGCGGGTTTCTGAAGGCCACATGGTGCAATTCCATGATGTTGATGTGCCCTGGTATGCAGCTGAAAACATCTATGACCTGGTCAACAACCGCTACATCGTATCCGGCCTGATCGTGGATACCCGCGGCTACAACTGGGATTACGAAGCCAACCGCCGTAATTTTACTCCCGCTGCCCTGCGCCGCTCGGGACGATAAAACCACTGGCCCTTGCTTAGTTAATCCGGCTCGCTTAACTTAAAGAGTTGATTAACAAGGAAGGGCATCCCATGCAGCTAGCCGATCAGCAGGCTGCCCGAAAGGGCGGCCTGCTTCTGTCTAAACTACAACCTCCTCCTCTACCCAGAGATCTGCTGGAGCGCCCCCGGCTGGCTGCACTGCTAAAACCGGCTTCTGCGGCCAGCATCACCCTGCTCACAACCGCCCCCGGTTATGGCAAAACCCTTGCCCTTCACAGCTTTTTGAACCAGGAGCAGGCAAGCTTTACCTGGCTGGATCTGAATGCTGACATCCACAAACCATCCAGCTTTCATGGCCATCTATTAGCCAGCCTCATACAGCTAACAGAGGCTCCAGCCATCAACGAAATTCCAGCGCTGCTTGAGGACAAACTAAGTCATGGAGATCGACAGGATCTTCTCACCCAACTGCTGAACCGGCTTCAGGATCTTAAACAACCGGCCTATCTGGTGATCGACAACTGTCACTGGTTGCAAGAAGGTGAGACCCTGCACCTCCTGCAGTCAGTGATCGACAACCAGCCACCTCTTTTGCATCTGTTCCTGGCGGGGCACCAGGCCCCGTCTCTGGTCTGGTCACCACTCAAACTCGATGACCGCTTAACCCGGATATCAGCCCAGGAGCTGGCTTTAACACCGGAAGAGACCCTGCAACTCAACCGCCAATTAAACCGGCACTCTAGCTGGGCGGAAGTGGCTGATCTCTACCAGTTAACTCTGGGATGGCCAGCCGCCATCAAGTTGTCATCCCGGGACCGTATGCAGTGGGTTCAGGAAGTCCTTCGTCCGGCTCAGCCCGCTGATCTTGAAAAAGCTCCAACGCAATCAACCTATCAGGAACTAGGCTGGCAAACGCCGGAAGGTATCCACCCCCTACTGCAGCTCAGAGAAACAGCACTGGATCTAGCCCCCGCCCTGCCGAGTGTCTTTTTGTCCCTGGCAGAAATCCCCTGCCATAAAGACACGCTTAAGCCCTTGCTGACGGCTTTTTCCCTGGCTGCAGACAAGGGGAATCTGGAGCAAATTCAACACCTGAGACAGCTCAGTTGGCTGCAATGTCAACTGGGACAACCCAGGGCGGCCAGAGGCTATAACCGTGAAGCCTGGTCACTAGCCCCCCAACAGCCTGCCAGCAGCCTTCAGTTGGATCTGCAAATGGATCGCGTGCTTATCGAAATTTTCAAAGGACACCTGCAACTGGCCCGGCAACTGCTGCAGTCACTCGACCAGGAAACCCTGCTTCCCGACCAAACCATCAAGGGGTTTCTTTTGCAGGCTGAAATTGATCGACTCCAGGGGCAAAATACCCGCAGCCAACAACAGCTTCAGGCCTGCCTGCTAGCCAGCGGCCACAAACGGCCAGAGATTTTCCTGCAAGCTTTACTACTACTGACAGACCTGAAAATCCGCCAGGGTGAAATCGAGGAAGCTTTCGCCCTGGCCGATGAAAGCGAACAGTTTCTGCTCACTCTCTCGGGTGAGACTTCCCTCTGGCAGATTGCACTAACTCGTCTCAAGGCCCGGCTCTGGCTACAACAGGGCAAAAAGGATCTGGCCCTGACCTGGTTAACCCAGCTCAGCCGACAAAGCGGCTATAAAAGTCTGATTCCATCCGAGCTTTACCTGCACCTGGAGCATTTGCGCGTACTCCTGGCCAACAAAAAGGCCGATACCGCCCTGCGGCTGCTGGACCAGCTAACCTCCCGTAGTCACGACTATCCGGGTGCTCCGGAAAATCTGGCACTGCGTCTTCACAAGGTGGTCGTGCTTCAGGCCAGCCGCCAGATGACACCTGCCCGGGAAGAGCTGCGCCAGGCTCTCCTGTTGGCGGAACCGGAAAAGCTACTAGGCGTGTTTCAACCCCTGCAAAACGAACTTCAGCCGCTGCTGGAAGACCTTTGCGAACACTGGGCACCTGGGTCGCATCTGCACCGTTTTACCCGCGAGATCCTGGGTTCCACCTCTCCTTCGCCCCTGCCAAGCCGCTCCCTGGTAGCTCCTTCACTCTCAGCCAGAGAACAGGAAGTGCTCCTGCTGGTCGCCGAGGGGCTTTCCAATCAGGCCATAGCCGAACAGCTATTCATTTCCCTGCATACAGTTAAGAGCCACTTGAAGCAGCTGATGAAAAAACTCCAGGTCAAATCGCGAACCCAGGCGGTTACCAGGGCCAGGGAGTTACTCCTGGTCTAGGAAACCCCTGATTAACTATTCTGCTTGTTTATCCGGTGTTGAAATTAGCCTCGAAATGCTCATTTACTCCTTGTAAACTCCGCTTTCTCGTTCAATTTCGCCTTGTCTAAACTACGCTCATCACGTTAAGCAGGGGCTCCCTTGTCAACATCTTCCCGGCATAGCCCCTACGACCCGAGCAGTGTTAAGATACGCGCAACGTTTAATATTACTTAGGCTGGGCATTCGAGTCCCTGCCAGAGGTCAGAGGATAAGCTTTTGTCACACCTTCCAGTAATTATTGGTATGGGCGGTGTCGGCCCTGCAGGGCGCACTTCCGGTCACCATGCTTTTCGTCGTCTATTATTTGATCAGCTACCCGCCAGCCAACAGCAAGAAACCCTTTTGTCTCTGGCCAGCCTGACCGGTCTGGCTCATCAGGTAGCCGATAACCAGTGGCGAACCCCAGAAGGCCAGCTTTCTACAGAAGCTCTGGTGGCCCGCTACCAGCAACAACTGCTGGATTCCACGCTGATTCGCCGTATCCATCCCGACTGGTTTGATGTGCATGCTCATCCGGCCAGCCGCAATCTCGACATGACACCTGGCGATGATCCCATTCGCTTTCGTTTGCGCCGCCGTCAGCTGCCTGAACAATTGCCCACCGGCTGGCAACTGACCGAGCTGCCCGGCAATGAAGTTGAAGTCACGGTGACCCAACCTTTTTCGGCCACCCTCTCCACCTCGCGTGACGCCCTGGTGCAGGCTGCCGGGATGCTACCGACCGGCTTCAAGCCCGGTGCCCACTACCGCAGTGCCAACCATCCACGTGCACTTCAGATGGCTGTTTTTGGTGCTTCTGACCTCTTGGGTCAAAGCGGTCTTCCCTGGAAAGAACTGGCCGGACGCGTACGCCCGGATCAAATTGGTGTTTTTGCCAGCAACTCCATCGGTCAACTGGATCAGGAAGGCTGGGGCGGCCTGCTACAGAACCCGGTCACCGGCAAGCGCACCACGTCCAAGCAGATGCCGCTGGGCTATGCCCAGATGACTGCCGATTTCATCAATGCCTATGTTCTGGGTAATATCGGCCAGTCCAGTGGCCTGTTGGGGGCCTGTGCCACCTTCCTGTACAACCTTCAGGCAGCCACCAATGCCATCCGCTCAGGCCGCCTGCGTGTAGCCGTAGTGGGGACTTCCGATGCACCCGTGACCCCGGAAATCATCGAAGGCTTCCGCTCCATGGGTGCTCTGGCCGATGATGCCAGCCTCAAGGCACTGGATAATCTGGAACAACTGACTGATAAAGACTACCGCAGGGCTTGTCGTCCCTTTGGCCACAACTGTGGTTTTACCATTGCGGAATCCGGCCAGTTCACTCTGCTGGTGGATGACAGCCTGGCGATGGAAACCGGTGCGCAGATTCTTGGCAGTGTGCCCGAAGTTTTTGCCAATGCCGATGGTTTCAAACGCTCTATCTCGGCACCGGGCATCGGTAACTACCTGACACTGGCCAAGGCCGCCGCCCTGGGACGCAGCCTTCTGGGTGAAAAAGCCCTGCAGGAGCGCAGCTATGTGCACGCCCACGGTACCAGCACGCCAAAAAACCGGGTCACCGAATCTCACGTACTCAATGAAGTCGCCAAGGCCATGGGGATCTCCCACTGGCCGGTTGCCGCCATCAAGGCTTTTGTCGGCCATTCCCAGGGTACCGCCGGTGGCGACCAGTTCATGGCAGCCCTGGGTAGCTGGTCGGAAGGCTGGCTGCCTGGCATCACCACAGTGGAAGGTGGCTTTGCCGAGGATCTGCATGCCTCACATCTGCAGCTATCCAACCAACACCTGTCCCTGAACGAGCGCCCTATGGATATGGCCCTGATCAATGCCAAGGGCTTTGGCGGCAACAATGCCAGTGCCCTGATGCTGTCTCCGGAAGTGACCCTTAACTTCCTGGAAAAGCGTCATGGCAAGGCTGCTATTCAAGCGCATTCACGCCAACTGGAAACCACCCTGGAAAGAAGCGAGCAGCATGAAAAGGCTTCGCAATCCGGTCACTTCAAACTAACCTATCAGTTTGGGGAAGAGGTTCTGGAAGGCGAAGACCTGACTCTCAGTAACAAGCAACTGCAAATCCCGGGTTACCCCCAGGCAGTTGATCTAGATCTGAGCAATCCTTTTGGCGACAGTTTTCACTAAAAGCTGCTGCCAGGAACCCAAGAAAGGCTTAAAATATCATTATTACTTGCACTAGGAGCAATTTATGAGCCTGGATCTGTTGAATCAGTTAGAAGAGAAGGTAGAAACCACTGTTGCAGCTCTGGATCAGCTACGACAGGAGGTCGATGAACTCAAGCAGGAAAATGCCAGCTTGAAAGAAGAAAAACAGGCTTGGGAAAGTAAGCTGGGTAACCTGCTGAACAAATTCTCGGCCCTGGAAGCGGGTAGCCCTCAGGCAGAAGAAGAGGAAAGCCCCGAGCGCAACCCCGACGAACCCCAGATCCCCAACTGGTCCTGATCCCGGTTTATAGCTTCAACGACATCAGGATCGCATCCTCTTTGCCAGTCGGGCTTGCCTGACTGGCATAATAGTTTTTACGCACCCCATCCTGCTGAAAACCTTGCTGTTCATACAAGCGAATGGCAGGCCGGTTACTGGCTCTGACCTCCAGTAGCAGGCGTTCTGCAGTTTCTTCTTGTGCTCTTTGCCTGGCTTTATCCACCAGCTGCTGGGCAAACCCCTGGCGACGCCGGGCCTCAGCCACCAGCACATAGAGAATTTCTGCTTCCCGGTAACCCCAACCCAGAACCAGCACACCGGCCAATTGCCCTTCATCAGTCACCAATCCCCAGACCTCGTCGGTTTGTAGACTGGCTTGCCAGAGTTTTTCCGACCAGGCATGGGGGTCTTCTTCGGCCAGGGGTTGCAGCAGTGGCCAGTCTTTGGAGGAGAGTTGTTGCAGACAAGGCATGGGTTTTACAAAAGAACCGGACTACTGGCAAAGCGGGCTCTGAGTCCCATTTGTCCGGCCAGGTCCCAGAGCTGTTTTTTACTCTCGGGCCGTGCCAGTAACTGCTCGAGTGAGGGCAAAGCATAGACTTCGGCCAGGGCAGGGGCCCTTTCGGTCTGCAGCAAAGTCTCCAGTCTCTCGCCCAGGGCCAGAATACCGACGGGTTGCGGCTGGAATTGGGGGCCACTCAAAAAGGCTCGCAGGCTGGCATTGAGCTCCTCCTCATCACCCCGGTCCAGAGGGATACCCGGCAGTGGCCAGTGAAAACTCTGTTGGGAAATGATTCCCAGGCCTCCGGGATAGAGGGCTGCCAGTAGATTCTGTACCAGCTGCAGGCTGCTCTGCTCCAAAGGCGCTGTTTTTTCCATCACCAGTTGCCAGCCATTGGCCAGTAACCAGACATCAGCCATCAAAGGCGGAATCTGCCCCTCTGTTTTGACAGGCTTCTCGGAAGGCGTTGCTGCTACCGGGGGCTCGGGAACTTCAGGCTGCTGCTCGGCCGGTGTTGCAACCCGAGCTGGTGCCGGGGGATTCGCAGCAGGCGCAGTAGTTGTGTCCAGTTCGGCTCTAAGCTGTTCACGGGCACTGACACGCACGGGCTCCGGCCAGTCACACTGAGGGCTGGGTGCAGCAAACGGCAGGCGATGACGAGGAACCCAAAGATTGATCCCCATGGCCTTGAGAGTTGCATAGCGTTGCTGCGCAGCCAGTTGCCGCATAGAGTCAGTCCTTCATGAACAGGCAGTCCGGCCACAGCTGACTGTGGCCGGCAAGGGGTTAAACCCCTTCCTGTTGGGGGTGGGTACGTTCAGTCTTGTTGGTCAGAGCATTCAAGGCATTGACGTAAGCCTTGGCCGAAGCGATGACGATATCGGTATCAGCCCCCAGGCCGTTAACGATTCGACCACCGCGAGCCAGACGCACGGTCACTTCACCCTGGGAATCAGTACCGGAAGTAATTGCATTGACCGAATACAGCTCCAGGGTGGCATGGCTTTCAACGATGCTTTCAATCGCTTTGTAGACGGCATCCACCGGACCGGAACCGGCGGATTCAGCCTTGAATTCCTTGCCTTCAACATTCAGAACCAGATGTGCCACAGGCGTCTCACCCGTCTTGGACTGCACTTCCACGGCAACCAGCTGCACATATTCCGCGGCTGCTGCAGCGCGGGTGTCTGTCACCAGCGCCTGCAAGTCTTCGTCATAGATTTCGTGTTTCTTGTCGGCCAGTTGCTTGAACAGCTGGAAGGCCGTGTTCACTTCCTGCTCGGTGCCAAAGTTGATACCCAGCTCCTGCAAGCGGGTACGGAAGGCATTGCGACCGGAATGCTTGCCCAGAACGATGGAGTTGGTGTGCCAGCCGACATCCTGGGCCTTCATGATTTCGTAAGTTTCGCGGTGCTTCAGGACCCCGTCCTGGTGGATGCCGGATTCGTGAGCAAAAGCATTTTTACCCACGATGGCTTTATTGGGCTGAACCGGGAAGCCGGTCACCGTGGAAACCAGGCGCGAGGTGGGCACGATAAACTGGGGATCGATGCCTGTATGCACATCAAAAGCATCCGCACGGGTGCGGACCGCCATGACGATTTCTTCCAGAGAGGCATTGCCAGCCCGCTCGCCCAGACCATTGATCGTACATTCGATCTGGCGGGCACCGGCCTGAACGGCGGCCAGGGAGTTAGCTACAGCCAGGCCCAGGTCATTATGGCAGTGAACCGAGAAGATAGCCTTGTCACTGTTAGGCACCCGTTCGATCAACTGGCGAATCTGTTCGGCATACAGCTCGGGGATGGCATAGCCGACGGTATCGGGAATATTGATCGTGGTTGCGCCCGCATCGATGGCCGCTTCCACAATCCGGCACAAGAAGTCCAGATCGGAACGACCGGCATCTTCACAGGAAAATTCCACGTCATCAATCAGGTTGCGAGCCTGGCGTACCGCCTTAACGGCTTGCTCAACGACTTCATCCGGCTGCATCTGCAGTTTGTACTGCATGTGGATGGGGCTGGTGGCAATAAAGGTGTGAATACGCCCCAGAGCTGCGGGTTTCAGAGCTTCACCGGCGCGTTCGATGTCAGCTGGCATAGCCCGGGACAGCGAACAAACGCGGGATTCCTGTACGGCTTCAGCCACGGCCTTAACGGCTTCAAAATCGCCTTGGCTGGCAATGGCAAAACCGGCTTCGATCACGTCGACGCGCATTTTTTCCAGCATCTTGGCGATACGTACTTTTTCTTCCTTGGTCATGGAAGCGCCGGGGCTCTGTTCGCCATCACGCAAGGTGGTATCAAAAATGACCAATTGATCTTTATTCATTGTCTTTTCTCCTCGGTGCACTGCCGTCAGGCACTACACAGATAACTTGGGTGTCTTTTTTTAAACTTGTTTGATGCTTTGTTTTGCGTTTGCCAGAGCAAACTGCAGGGTCAGGACGACCGAACGGTGTTCAGGCTGCTTATAGCAGCTGACTAAGGAGTAGGGCTGGAAGGAGGAGAAGAAGAGCAGCAGTAACCAATGTGGGGGCGGCCTGGGTCGCAGCTACGACCTGAGGTTGACAGTCTTGGGAACGTCTACTGGGTATCGCGTATTTCATTTTTCCAGCCATTAGAACATGAGTTGATTTAAGTCACCCCTTGACTATAACCAGAGCAGGAGCATTTGCCAAGGGGACTTAAGTGTTCCTGTCCTCTCAGCCGTCACCGGGAGGCGGCAGTGTTTTTAAAGCTTCATTCAGTTGTTCACGGATCCAGATCATTCGCGGGTCCAGATGATAGCGACTGTGCCAGTAGAGGTAAAAGCTGACCGGTGGTTGTTCCAGTTCGGCAGGCAGAGGGCGCAGACTCAGGCGCCGCTCACTGGCAAGACGCTCGGCCAGTCGCTGTGGCAGGGTGAAAATCAGATCCGTATCTTCACAAAAATCGGCCACCGACATAAAACTGGATAACCGAAGCATGACCCTACGACTCAACCCCTGTTCCTGCAAGACCGCATCCATGCTGCCCGGCCCCTTACCGGTGATGGACACCAAACCATGGGGAGCGGCTGCAAATTCTTCTGCGGTCATCGGTTTTTTAGCCAGCGCGTGGTTTTCCGACATTACACAGCGTAAAGGCATCTGGTCGATCATGCGCCGGTGCAGGCTGTGCTCCACGCGCGAAGGCTGAAGCCCACTGAAGCTGAAGTGAACCTCATCCCGATCCAGCATGGAAAAGGAATCCAGCTCCTGGCGCACTGTTTCCAGACGCATATGTGGTGCCTTGCGACGTAGCTGCTTGACCAGTTTGGGAAAGTAAATGGCCAGTTCCAAATCCAGGCCGGTCAGGCGAATCAGGGAGGTATCCGTGGCCGGGTCAAAACTGCGCGGTTGAACCAGCTCCTGCATCTGCTCAAGCAGCTCTTTCAGGCGCGGCTGCAACTCCTTGGCCCGACTACTGAGATCATAGCCTCCGGCAGTTTTAACCAACAGTGGATCATCCAGACCGGCCCTGAGACGGGCCAGAGCACGACTCACCGCAGGCTGGCTGCGCCCCAGGGATTCTGCTGCTCGGGATACATGGCGGGTTTCCAGAAGTGCATCCAGAACCGGCAGCAGATTAAGATCCAAACCCGATAAATCCATATCATGCATAGCGATTATCCTCTTTATGCATTAGACGTATAGAGCTTAAGCGCGCACAATCTCGATAACAAGTTAAAGGGAGCTTCTTCTCCATGAGAGTCACAACCCGTTTGAAAAACTCCAGCGAGCAGTTTGGCTGGATTAGCATCGGCTTCCACTGGCTGGTTGCTTTGGGCGCCCTGGGACTCTTCCCCCTGGGCGTTTATATGGTGGATTTGGGCTACTATGATCCGGGCTACCAATGGTACCCCGACATCCATCGGAGTCTGGGCATCCTCCTCGCCGGTTTGTTATTCCTGCGTCTAATCTGGAAGCTGATCAATCCCAGTCCACGGCTGCTGGTTCATTCCACCTGGGAAAAGGCGGCGGCCAAGGGCGGCCATCTACTGCTCTACCTGTTTCTTTTTACGGTGCTGATTTCCGGCTATCTACTCTCCACAGCTGATGGCCGGGGCATCCAGGTCTTTAATTGGTTTACCCTGCCAGCCCTTCCCGGCCTTGCTGGCCGCAACGAAGAGCTGGCTGGCTGGGTCCACTGGTATGCCGCCCTGACCCTGATCATTTTTGCCGGGCTGCATGCTCTGGCCGCACTAAAACACCACTTTGTTGATCGTAACCCCACGCTCAAGCGTATGCTGGGCATCAAAACGGAGAAATAACCATGAATGTAAAAACAGGTCTGAAAACGCTTGCCCTGACGTCTGCTCTGGCCGCGACACCGCTGATGGCAGCCGACTATGTTATTGATACCCAGGGTGCTCATGCTTTTGTTCAATTCAAGATCAGCCACCTGGGCTATAGCTATGTCCTGGGTCGCTTCAATGATTTTGAAGGCAACTTCACCTGGGACAAGAATAACCCCGAAGCCTCCAGCATCGAGGTGAACATCGACCCGGCATCCGTTGATACCAACCACGCCGAGCGTGACCAGCACATCCGCTCCGATGATTTTCTCGATGTCAGCAACTATGCCCAGGCCAGCTTTGTCAGCACCGGCTACGAAGTCACAGGTGAAGGCGAAGGCGTGATGACTGGTGATCTGACCCTGATGGGAGAAACCCGCAGCATCGAAATCGATGTGGAAAAAGTCGGTGAAGGTGAAGACCCCTGGGGTGGCTACCGTGTTGGTTTCACCGGCACGACTGAAATCCACCTGCCAGACTATGGCATCAACTTCAATCTGGGGCCTGCAGCTGAAACGGTAGAGATGGAACTGGTAGTTGAAGGCGTTCGTCAGTAATCGCTGACAGGCAATTGCTACCAACCTGGTGCTCGCAAGGGCACCAGGTTTTTTAAGTCCAGTCAAAGCATAAGGGCGGATTCAAACCTGCATCACTCCAGCGACAGCTGCTGGCATTGATACTGGTGTAGGGCCTTAGACTGGTGGGCTGATAGATGCCATGACCTTCGTGGATATGCCCAAATAGATGCAGCTTCAGCTGCTCCAGTTGTTTCAGGCGTTTAGTCAGTGCCTCGCAACCGGCACGAACCCCAGTAAAAGTCAGGTCGCCCAGCCCCTGAGCCGGGCCATGGGTAATCAGTAACTGAGTAGCTTCAGGAATTTTGCGCCAGCACTCAGCCAGCGCACTGCCACGTGGAAGCATAAAGGCATAATCAAAGAAACGTGGCGTCCAGGGACTGCCATAAATCTGAATGCCTTCCAGTGTCAGAGCCTTGTCCTTGAGATAATGGGCCCAGCCGGCAAAGAGACGCTGGCCTGCTTCCGGATCGCTTTCCATCAAAAGATCGTGATTTCCTGCAACCACCACCTTGTGTGCATGAGGTTGGGCACGAAACCAGTCGGCAAATTCCTCCAGTTCCTCCCAGCTGTGGCCAGAGCTAAAATCCCCGGCATGAATCAGCAGGTCGCCACCGGGCACCTGGATATCCCGGTGGCGGCCATGGGTGTCACTTAACATGACCAAACGCATTCCCTGCTCTCCTTAAAACCTCTAGATTTTGAATTTACCGGTCAGCTCGCTGAGATTGACTACGCGATCACGCAGATCCTGGCTACGCTGGCGGGAAGCTTCTGCCTGTTCCGACAGTTCATCCGAAACCAGTCTTATTTTCTCGGTGTTGCCGCTGATTTCCGTGGTTACCGCATTCTGCTCCTCCACGGCACTGGCAATCTGGGAGGCCATATCGCTGATGCGGGTATTGGCCTGGTCAATGGACTGCAAACGTTCAGTGGCCTGCTCACTGCCCTCGACGCTGGTCTGAGCCTGTGACTGACAGCGCTTCATTTTACCCACAGCCTCTTCGGTGGAAGCCTGAAGGCCATCAATCATGGAACGAATTTCTTCGGTCGCGGCCTGGGTACGCTGCGACAGGGCGCGCACTTCATCGGCCACCACGGCAAAACCACGACCATGATCGCCAGCCCGGGCTGCTTCAATCGCCGCATTCAGGGCCAGCAGATTGGTTTGCTCGGCAATACCCTGGATGGTGACCAGTATATCGGTTATCTCCTGAACCCGCTCATCGACCTGACTCAAGCTGTGCATGCCCTGACTGAGCTGTTCCGCCAGCTCAACGGTCGCACCACGATTGGAGTCCACCAACTCCAATCCATCCCGAGTCGAGGCGGCTGCTGTCTGGGCCTCACCTGCTGTATTTTCTGCATTACCAGCAATTTCACTGGTGGCCTGGGCCATTTGATGGGCGGCACTGGCTAGCTGGGTGATTTCCATCTGCTGATTGGCCAGCTCATCCAGATTGGCCTGGGCCTGCTTCTGGCTTATTTCGGCATCCTGGTCCAGTTGCCGGGTCAGGGCTACCACCTGGGTCACCATCTTCTGCAGTCTTTCAACAAAGCGGTTGAAAGAAGCACTCATGCGTCCGAACTCATCCTCGTTGTCGGCTTCAAGGCGCTGGGTTAAATCGGCTTCCCCTTCGGAAATTCTTTCCAGAGCCGTGGCCAGACGCTGCAAGGGACCTAGTTGCCAGCGTATCAACCAGAAGAGCAGCAGGCAGCTGACTGCAGTAATCAGAATGGAAAAAAGCGCTACCTGCCAGGCCAGAGCCCCCAAGCCTGCTTCAGCTTCTCTGGCATCCACCAACAGCAGGAAAGTCCAGCCAGCATCAGCCAGGTGGATACTGGAGGCAAACCATTTTTTACCCTCGTAGGTCACCGGAACCAACTCGCCCTGGTCGGGCAGGGCTTCCAACTGCAACGCCTCGAGAGCATTCTTGTTCAGCTGCTCGGTATCCGGGTGAGCCAAGAGTTGCTGGTCTTCATTCAGCATCCAGGTTTGCGAGGTCCAGCGCAGGGAATTGCCCAACAACTCGGAAACCAGATCACCAATACTCAAATCGGCAGCCAGGATATGACCACCATTAGTCGCCAACGGCAGAGCCATAGACATGACCAGCTCACCACTGCCCGCATCAACATAGGGCGGGGTAATAATCAATTCACCAGCCTCTCGGGCATCCTGATACCAGGGGCGGGTACGTGCATCAAAACCCGGCGGCAGGTCCACGGCCGGGCGGGATTGCACCATGGCCCCGCTGGTGGTGCCAACATAGACCAATTGAAACCCGCCTGCCTTGCGCACCAGTGTCAGCGCATCTTCCCAACCTGCACGATTGCTTTGTAGCTCTTCAGCCGTTGCCGTCAACAGGGAGGAGTGGGCTTCAAGCCATTTATCGGCCAGGTTTTTGGTGGATCTCAGGCTTTTATGGACTTCGCTGGCTGCTGCCTGAGTCACTTCCTGCTGAAGGAGATTACCGGCCAAGAGCCCCAAGAGTATCAGGGCAACAAACAGGAGGGTGGCAACAGACACCAGAAGTTTATTCTGAAAATTCATTTTCATGATTCATTCCTGTCAGATGAAAGTGCTCTTTCTTGCTGGCGGTGACGACCGCAAACCGGAGCACGGACGGGAGCTGACTGAAAATAAAAGTCCATTCAAACTTTCAGGGCAACCTCTAAACAAATAGGCCAAAATTGCATAAAAAACAATTTTCACAGGCAAGTGACCCGGTAAACAAGAGGTTAACCGGAATTTATGACACTTGATTGAACCTGAGCAAATGCCAGCCCTAGACCGGCATTAACCTCTTATTAATCAGTAAACAGCCCTGCCCTCGAGAAGATGCGCTCTTTCCTCTTGGGTCGCCCTCTGCAATCCGCTAAGATACCGCCCCTTTCTTTTTGCTCTTCTGTTTATTCCACCAAGAGGTTTTTTGATGTCCGCCACTTCCGCAGCCCTTTCCTATATTCCCGGACAACGCTGGATCAGCGATGCTGAAATCGACCTGGGGCTGGGCACGGTTTTACAAAACGATCGCCGGAGTATCACCCTGCTTTTTCCCAGCAAGGGAGAAACCCGGGTTTACTCCACCTCGACCGCCCCCCTAACGCGAGTCATCTTTAGCGAAGGCGATACCCTGACCCACCAGGATGGCTGGACTCTCAAAGTCGAAGACAGCAAGGAAGTGGATGGCCTGCTGGTTTATCTGGGTGAAACAGAAGAAGGTGATTTTGTAGAGATGCCGGAAACCCAGCTGGATCCGAAAATCCGCTTTCAAGGCCCGCGCGAACGTCTTCTCACCGGTCAGATTGACCGCAACAATGAATACACTCTGCGCGCCCTCAGCCGTCAGGCACAAACCCGCCTGGCAGCCGACCCTCTTAAGGGCTTGAGAGGCCCTCGTGTCGGCCTGGTTCCTCATCAGCTTTACATCGCCCATGAAGTCGGCAAGCGCCTGGCACCTCGGGTACTCCTGGCCGATGAAGTGGGTCTGGGTAAAACCATTGAAGCCGGGATGATCCTTCACCAGCAGCTGATCACCGGTCGGGCACAAAGAGCCCTGATCCTGGTGCCCGCCAGCCTTTGCCACCAGTGGCTGGTAGAATTGCTGCGCCGTTTTGGTTTGCCGGTCACCCTGCTTAACCAGGAAGGCTTTGCCGCCAATGAAGAGGCCTTTTCTCAGTCCCAGCTAGTCCTGGCCAGCCTTGACTTGCTGGTGGAAGACGATGCCGCCTTTACTCAGGCGCTGGAAGAAAACTGGGATCTGTTGATCGTTGATGAAGCCCATCACCTGGGCTGGTCACCGACTCAAGCCAGCCCCGAATATCTGCGAATCCAGCAATTAGCCGAGCGAATTCCGGGTCTACTGCTGCTCACCGCCACCCCGGAACAATCCGGTGAAAGCGGTTTCTTTGCCCAACTGCAACTGCTCGACCCTGCCCGCTATCCCAGTCTGGAAGCCTTCCAGCAGGAAGAAGAAGGCTATCGCAGCTGCGCCCAGGCCATTGCTCGCCTGGAAAATCGCGAACCCCTGGATGCCGAGGAACGTCAGGCACTGCAGGAACGCCTGAACAAGGACAGTCTGGCTCTGCTGGAGCTGCTGGAAAATCCCGAAATCAGTGAAGACCAGGAACAAACAGCCCGTCAGCAACTGATTGACCAACTGCTGGATCGCTATGGCACCGGACGGGTACTCTTCCGTAACCGCCGTGCCAGCATTCCCGGCTTCCCCGAACGCCACCTGCATACACCGGGTCTGGATTGCCCGGCCGAATACCTGGATTTACTGGAAAGCTACAGCCAGCCCCATCGCCAGATGATGCTGGGAGCCCTCCTGGAGACTCCCTGGCCTTTTGTTACCCTCTACCCGGAACGCCTTTATACCCTGGGTGCCCAGGAAGCTGGCCGCTGGTGGGAATTTGACCCACGGGTCGACTGGCTGATCGACAAGCTGGAAGACTTGGCGGACGAAAAAGTCCTGCTGATCTGTGCCCATGCCGAAACGGCCCTGGAACTGAGCGAAGGGCTGCGCCAGCGGGCCGGAATTCTGGCTGCTGTTTTCCATGAGGACATGGATCTGTTCGATCGCGACCGGGCAGCCGCCTGGTTTGCCGAGGAAGAAGAGGGTGCACCCCTGCTGATCTGTTCGGAAATCGGCAGTGAAGGCCGCAACTTCCAGTTTGCCCACCACCTGGTGCTCTTTGACCTGCCTCGCCATCCTGACCTGTTGGAACAGCGTATCGGACGTCTGGATCGTATTGGCCAGACTCACAGTCTGGAACTCTATGCGCCCTATCTGGAGGCCACACCTCAGGCTGACTGGCTGGCCTTTTGTGATCAGGGGCTGGATCAGTTTTCTGCCCCTCGCCCTGTAGGGGCCAGCATTTTTACCGACTTCAAGGAAGACCTTCTGGGACTTCTGGAAGGCCAGGTCGCTGCCGATGAACTCTTGCCCCGTATCCAGGAGGCTCGCACAGCCGCGGAAATCGAACTGGAGGCAGGACGCCACCGGCTACTGGAACTGGCCTCCCACCGCCCGGAAGTCAGCCAGGAGCTGGTCACTGAACTGGAAGCAGCCGACGAAGACAAGCAGTTGCGTGAATTCCTGGAGATGGCGCTGGACGTCTACCGCATCCGCAATGAAGATCTGGATGCCGATACCTGGTTCCTGAAACCGGGCAAGGAATCGGATACGGCTATCTTTAATGATGTCCACTTCGATATGGAAGAAGGCAATTCGGCGACCTTCAGCCGCGACAAGGCCATGGCCCGCGATGATCTGCATTTCCTGACCTGGGAGCACCCACTGACTCGCAACAGCCTGGAAGCAGCCACCTCCACGGTTAAAGGCAACACCTGTGTCGCCCTGCTGAAAAATCCGGCGCTACCCGCTGGCACCCTGCTGGTAGAGATCTTTTTCTGCCTCGATCTGGCCGACCAGCAGAACCCTCTGGCGACTCGCTACCTGCCGCCTCAAAGTCTGCGTCTTCTGCTTGATGGCGAGGGCAACAACCTGGCTCCCAAGGTCGGTTTCAAGGGTTTGTCCAAGCAACTGGTCAAGATGAAAAAGGGACTGGCCAGGGATGTGATCAAACTGCGCCAGGAACAGCTACGTGGCCTGCTGGATCGATCCGAAGACCTGGCTGCAGCCGAACTGCCCTCCATGATTGAAAAGGGTCAGGAACTGATGCGTGCCCAACTGGACCCTGAAATCACTCGTCTGCAGGCATTGGCCGAAGCCAACCCTGCAGTGAGAAACGAGGAAATTGAAAGCCTGCAGAAACTGCGCGACAACCTGGATCAACTACTGAGTCAGGCCAGTCTGAAAATGGATGCCGTGCGGGTGGTTATCGCTGCAGGCAAGGAAGAGCATTAATTATTTCCTTTAAACTCGGACTATCCAGCCTGTAGCAAGACGCTTAACAGGCTGGATATCCGGGTGACTACATCCCCAGGTAGGCTTCCTGCACCTTCTCGTTGCTTAGCAGCTCCTTGCCAGTGCCTTCCACAACCACCTTGCCGGTTTCCAGCACATAGCCACGGTCGGCCAGGGCCAAAGCCTGGGAGGCATTCTGCTCGACCAGGAAGATGGTCATGCCTTCTTTCTTCAAATCCTTGATGGTATTGAAGATTTCTTCCACGATCAGGGGTGCCAGCCCCATACTGGGCTCATCCAGCAAGAGCAGCTTGGGACGGGCCATCAGGGCACGACCCATCGCCAGCATCTGCTGCTGCCCCCCGGAGAGTTCACCCGCCAGGTTGTGACGCTTTTGCCGCAGAATCGGGAACTTGGCGTAGATTTTTTCCAGGTCCTCGTCCACTTCCGGTGAGCGACTTCGCGTATAGGCGCCCAGCAGCAGGTTGTCGTGGACACTCATATCCTTGAAAACCTGGCGGCCTTCGGGAACCTGTACAATCCCCTCGGCAACGCGCCTGTCTGCGGCCACCCGATTCAGATCCCGGCCCTGATAGGTCATCTGCCCCCGGTTCAGTGGTTGCAGGCCGGAGATGGTCATCAAGAGGGTGGATTTACCTGCCCCGTTCGCACCAACCAGGGAAACAATTTCACCAGATTTGATGCTGATATCCACCTCGTGCAGCACTTCAATCTGGCCATAGGAGGTCACCGCCCCCTTGATCGCCAGCATTTCCTCCTGGTCGTGATAAGCGGTCACGCGGGGGGAATGCACGATACCCAGACCACCCAGGTGCTCGGGAGTCATGCTGATGATCTGGTGACGCAGCTCGCGAAATTCCTCTCTGACCCTCTCACCGAACAGTGGGTCCTGGGTCTGATCCCGGGCTTCGATAATGGCCACCCAGTCCTCTTCGCTCAGACTTTCACGAGCACGGGGAATGACCACCCCTTCTTCTTTTTTGATGTGCTTGCGCAGCGCCTGGGTAAAACGACTCAGGGAGTGGCTGAAGTCTTCACGTCCCTGGGGCCAGTTGCTCATGCAGTCATGCAGCAGATCGCGCAATTCCTGCAGGCGTTCGTGGCCGACCAGGTAGCCCTTTTCCAGCTTGTCGAGCAAATCGGCAGTATCCGGAGCCTTGTCTCTCAGGCACTGATAAAGCTTGATCTCCTTGGGCTGGCTATGAACCCTTTTGGAAAAGTGCTCGATATAGTCAAAAATGGTACCAAACAGCAGCTCATCCGGCTGGGTGGCATTGATGTTCATGTCCTGCTGCAGCTGGTCCAGCAGATCAATGATACGCCAGAGTCCCTGATGTTCCTGAACGATGGTGCGTATCACCTGATCTCTGCGCGACCGGGCTGAAGCTGACTGGTGTTCTGCATTGTTCATAAAAGCTGCCTCCGCACTCAGCCGCCCAGATAGGCAGCAATAACATCGGGATTGTTACGGATTTCTTCCGGTGTGCCCTCGGCCAGCTTGCGGCCATAGTTGATCACCAGAATATGATCGGAAATACCCATGACCATCTTCATGTCATGTTCCACCAGAACCACGGTCGTCCCCTGGGCGGCGATCTTTTTGATCAGCTCTTCCAGCTCGGCGGATTCCACCGCATTCAAACCGGCAGCCGGTTCGTCCAGCAGCACCACCTTGGGGTTGGCGGCCAGAGCCCGGGCGATTTCCAGGCGCTTGAGAGCGCCATAGGACATGGCGCTGGCCTGGGTTTCCAGATAATCGCCACAGCCGACAAATTTCATCAGCTCCACGGCATGATCGCGGCAGTCTTCTTCGTCCTTGAGCAATGAAGGCAGACGCAGCAGAGTCGTCAGCAGGTTGCTTTTCAACTGCAGGTGGCGGCCCAGCATAACGTTTTCCAGCGCCGTCATATTCATGCAGATCTGCATCTGCTGGAAGGTACGACACATCCCCAGCTCCGCTAGCTGGTTGGGAGCCAGGCCGACTACACTCTTGCCTTCCAACTGGATTTCACCCGCCGTCGGGGTATAGAGACCGGTAATCAGGTTAAAAAGAGTCGTCTTGCCTGCCCCGTTGGGGCCGATGACCGAATAGATTTGTCCGGCCTCAACAGAAAAACTCAGGCCTTCAATGGCATGGACACCCCCAAAAGCCTTGTCCAGACCGCGGACATCAATCAGCGCGCTCATGCCTTGTCCTCCGCTTGCTTATGCATTTTTTCACCCAGCCAGCGGCTTAGCGTCGGCAGCAGCCCCTTGGGCATGAAGATCATGGTCAGCATGAGAATCAAACCGAACATCATCATTTCATAATCATGGAAATCGGCCAGCAGCTGGGGAAGCAGAGTCAGGATCACCGCACCCAGAATTACGCCCAGGGTTGACCCCATACCACCCAGAACCACCATGGTGACGAAGATGATGGACTCCATAAAACCGGCGGAATCGGGCGTTATAAACCCCTGGAAGTGGGCATAGAAACTACCCATAAGACTGGCGTAGACCGCAGAAATCACAAACACCAGATTCTTGAATTTGGCCGTATCCACACCCACGACACTGGCAGCCACCTCGGAACCATGCACCGAACGCAGGGCACGACCGATGGGCGAATCGATCAGATTTTGTGCCAACCAGACACCCAGGATCAGCAGCACCCCCATCAGCCAGTACCAGGCCAGAGAACCACTGATTTCCATCCCCAGGAAGGAGTAAACACTGAAAGTGCTCAATTCCCAGCCAAACAAACTCAAGGAAGGGACAGGCATACCATCAGGCCCACCGGTCAACCAGCCTTCGTTATTAATGGTGATGGCGATGATGAAGCCCATGGCCAGGGTCGCCATCGACAGGTAATAGCCTTTCAATTTCAGGATGGGTCGACCCACAACATATGCAAGCAGGCCAACCAAGGCAGCACCCACAAGCAAGGTGGGAACCGGTGACCAGCCATAGGTGCCTGTCATCACGGCACTGAAGTAGGCCCCCAGGCCAAAGAAACCGGCGTGGCCCAGACTGATTTGCCCGGCAAAACCCACCAGCAGATTCAAGCCCACTACCGTGGTGGCAAAAATGGCAATCTGGGTCGCCATGTCATAGTGAAAGGGATTGCTGAAAAATGCGGGCAGAATAAAGACGATGACCGTCAGCAACAGCAAGCCGCTCAGGCGATTTTTGATTAAAGAATTCAGCATCACACACGCTCCACAACACGTGCACCCATCAAGCCACGGGGCATAAAGAAGAGCACCAGAATGATCATGCCGAAGGCCACGGCATCCTTGTAATCCGAAGAGATATAGCCTGCGGTCATGGCCTCGACCACACCCAGCAGAAGCCCACCGACGATGGCTCCCATGCCACTGCCAAGACCGCCCAGAGAGGCAGCAACAAAGCCTTTGAGGCCGAGCATGATGCCGATGTCATAAGCGGTAAAGGTTATCGGGGCTACGATGATCCCGGCAATCGAACCCAGAATGGCGGAAAGAAGAAACGCCAGCAGCAATACACTTTGTGTCTTGATACCCACCAGACGGGCCGCGCCCTTGTTCATGGAAGTGGCCAGAATGGCCTTGCCGGTCATGGTCCGGGTGAAGAAAAGTACCAGAGCCACTACGAGAACAGCCCCTACACCCAGAACCCAGAAGCTCTGGGTACTGACGACAGCACCACCAATAGTCACCGGCTCACTGCCACTGAAATTGGGCATGGAATGATAGGCACGCCCCCAGACCAACTGGGCGATACCACGAATAAAGATAGAAGCCCCGATGGTAATAATGATCAGCGTCACCGGGTCAGCCTGCTTGGCGGGGGCAATAGCCAGGCGCTGCAGTGCCACCCCCAGAACAGCAGCCAGAAGAATTGCCGCAATGATGGCGACCGGCATAGGAAAACCCATTCCCATCAAGGATACAGTGGCCATGCCACCCACCATCAGGAACTCACCCTGAGCAAAATTAATGACATGGCTGGCGTTGTAAATCAGGGTAAAACCCAAGGCAATCAGTGCGTAGGTCGCACCAATGGTGATACCTGTAAACAGGTACTGTAGAAATTCTGAAAACATGGTCATGGTCCCGTCAGGCAAAGGCTGGGCGCGGGTGCCTGCATGCAGACACCCGATCAGCCATTTTAGGAAGGGTTGAGGCTAGATTAGTCGATCAGCTTCCAGTCACCGTCCACAACTTCAAGAATGCGGAAAGAATCAGCATCCAGACCGTTGTGATCATCAGGTGACATGTTATAGGTGCCGGTTACACCCACGTAGCCCTGGATGTTTTCCAGTGCTTCACGTACAGCTTCGGCATCTGTGCTGCCCGCATTTTCGATGGCCATGACTGCCAGTTGCAGACCGTCATAAGCATAAGCACCGAAAGTGGATACAGATTCGTTCCAGCGAGCTTCGTAGGCTTCCTTGTAGGCCTGAACCACTGGGCGCTGAGGATCATCAGCAGGCAGGGAGTCAGGTACCAGCAAAGGAGAAGCAGGCAGACGCAGGCCATTGGCAGCTTCACCAGCCAGATCCAGGAAGCTGTTGGATGCCACGCCGTGAGACTGGTAGAAAGGCAGCTCAATACCCAGCTGGGCATAGTTGCGGGTTACGATGGCAGGGCTTTGGCCAAAACCAAAGTTAAACACGGCTTCGACTTCGGAATTATTGCGAATGCCAGTCAGCTGCGCGGTCATGTCGGTATCGGAGGGGCTGTAGGTCACATCTTCAACCACTTCGATGCCCAGGTTTTCTGCCATGGCCAGGGTCTGTTCACGACCGGAGCGGCCAAAACCACCGGTGCCGGAAATCAGGCCGATCTTGCTGATGCCTCTTTCCTGCATAGCGGTCAGGACACGTTCAGCGGCCATACGATCCGATTGCGGAGTCTTGAAGACCCAGGTTTTAACCGGATCGGTAATCACCACGGCACCCGCCAGGGAAATGAAAGGCGTGCGTGACTGTTCGATCAGAGGAGCGGCAGCCATGGTGCCACCAGTGGTACTGCCACCCACGATGATATCGACACGATCGGAGCGAACCAGACGGCTGGCGTAGTTACGTGCCGAGGAGGCGCTGCCTTCATCATCGTAGTGAATCAGTTCCAGAGGACGACCGAGAACACCACCGTCTTCGTTGATGTCTTCAACGTACATTTGCAGGGTTTTTAGTTCCGGGTCACCCAGGAAGGAAGCGGGGCCGGTGACTGAGAGGAAGGTGCCGATTTTTATGGGTTCAGCAGCCTGAGCGCCTGTGAAAACGCCTGCTACCAGGGTTGCGGCTAGAAAGCCGGTGCGACGCAAGAGTTTTGTACTCATTATTGTTGTACTCCCATTGTGGGGCAGTGGCTGCCCTCGTTTATTGTTGTTTCAAAAAGCAAAACAGATTTGTATCAATGAATACAAATGCCGTATCACTTAAGCTTCAGTATATAGCCAGGGCTTTCCGCGTGAAAAGCAATAACTGTCAACCAGAAGCCATCTACTCCCGACTCGATTCGCCATCAAAAGCGACACATTTGATGAGCTAGATCAAAAACTATTGTATCATAACGCTTGTGTCAACCAGTTTCCTTCACCGGGATGCTGGTCAAAAACAAGAATAATTGCACAAAAAAGCAGCAAAGCCTTGATCCAAAGGGCTTTACCTGAGCCGAGACTCGCGGATAATAGCCCCCGCACTGCTAACTGCTTACCCAACACTGAATGGACCTATGGCCGCAAAGAATCAGCTGGACATCCTTGTCAGCAATTTCCAGCAAAAACGCCCCCTCAGAGCGGGCTCCCTGATCATTACCGTTTACGGTGACGCCATCGTCCCCCGGGGCGGAACCGTCTGGCTGGGCAGCTTGATGAAACTGCTGGAGCCAGTCGGGGTCAGTGAACGCCTGGTACGTACTTCGGTTTTCCGCCTGACCCGGGAATCCTGGCTGCAGGCTGAAAAAGTCGGCCGCTGCAGCTATTACAGCCTCACCGGGCCGGGCTTGCGTCGCTTTGAGCAAGCCTTTCGACAGGTCTACAACATGGCCACTGAAGAATGGCTGGGCAACTGGTGCCTGGTTTTTCTGTCGCAGCTGGAAAACGGCAAACGCCGGGAAATCAAGGAAGAACTGGAGTGGATGGGTTTTGGCAGCCTGGCCCCCGGTGTCATGGCTCATCCACGCATGGAACGATCGGAACTGCTGCCTCTGCTCCAGGAAAGAGATGCCCTGGATGAAACTATTGTCATGCAAAGCGAACCCCAGGAACTGCTGACCTCCAAGGCGCTGCGCCTGCAGGTCAAGGAAAGCTGGAACCTGGAACACCTGGGTGAGCGTTACGAAAACTTCCTGAACCAGTTCCGCCCCCTGTGGAATGAACTCAAACTGGAAGACAGTCTTTCCCCGCAGGATTGCTTTATCGCCCGCACCCTGCTGATTCATGAATACCGCAAAGTCCTCTTGCGTGACCCTCAACTGCCCGATGAACTTCTGCCGGGAGACTGGGAGGGACGTAGTGCCCGTCTGCTATGCCGTAATCTCTACCGGCTGCTTTATGCACGCGCAGAAGAATGGCTGGATGCCACCCTGGAAAATGCCTCCGGGCCCCTGCCGCAACCCGGCCCCAGTTTTTACCGGCGCTTCGGTGGACTCGACTAAAGTCCAAGAAAAGCTACAAAAAATGACTTAAGTCAACAAATTCTTGATCGCAGAAGATGGCTATTGCGACCTTGGTCGAGTATAGTCGCAGCATCAGACCTTTCCTCCCGACTCTCAAAAATACAATTTGAGGAAAGTCTCATGCTCTCGTCGCTGCGTAATCTCTCCATACGCTATAAACTGATGCTGCTTGTCATTCCGCCCCTGGTGGGAATGCTGGTCTATGCCAGTTTGAGCACCCGCAACGATCTGCTTCTGTTCAGCAAACTGGAAGAACAGCAACAACTGGCCCAGACCCGAGAAGAACTCAACTCGGTGTTCAGCCTTTACAAGCAGACACGTCGCAACTGGATGCAGGGAAACTCCCTGAACAACCAACTGACCCCGGCGCTTCAGCAGCTGCAAGCCCTGGCCAGGGAACTGCCCCTGGATAACCAGGATTTCTGGCCCCAGCTGCTCGACTGGTCACATCAGCTGGATCAGCAAGAAGCCAGTCTGGAACGACTCCTGGATCCCGACGCCCCGCTTAATCGCATTAATCACCAGCTGGAAGTTTTTTCCACCCAACTGGCCGGCCTGGCGGATGGCATGACGACCCGCTGGCATTCGGCACACCATGCACTGATGCTGGCCACGGCACGCCTCAATGAAGAAGAAGTGTTGATGCAGCAAGCATTTGCAGCGGGCTACTTTCCCCAGGGAGCCTACCCGCGTTTTATCCGCCTACTTAGTGAGCAGCAGGTTTTCTTCAATACCTACAACAACCACCTTCAGGCCTATCCGCAATTACAGCTCACGAGTTGGCGGCAGAGCGAAACCTACCAGGAGGTGGCCCGCCTGCGTCAGGGGTGGGAGCAAATTTATCTGGATGGCAATTTTGGCTTGAGTGCCCCGCGATCCGGCTGGCCACAACTGAGTCAGAAGCTGGCCGAACGCCCGCAAAGGCTGCAGGAGCAAGTCCTCACCCGCCTGCAGGAAAGAGTCAACCAGGAGTTGGGCGCTGCCTATCAACGCCTACTCTGGGTGAGCCTGTCCAATATCGCCCTGGTACTGCTGGGCGCCAGCATTGCCTGGTTTATCTACCGCCAGATCAGTCGCCCCACCCTGCAATTAACCCGCAGCATGGAAGGCGTTGCCCAGGACCTGGACCTGACCCGTCAGCTATCCCTGCAGGGGCAGGATGAAACCGCCCAGGCTGCGCGGGCCTTTGATCAGATGCTGACCCAGGTGCGCCAGCTATTAACTGATGTCATCCAGGCCACGGACCGGGTGGCGACCAGCTCTCATCTGGGTAAACGCGTAGCCAGCAATCTGGAGGATCAGGTTACCCAGGGGCAGGCCAATCTGGAAGCCGTACTGGGGCAGGTGGATCAACTCCATGCCGCCATTCACGAGATCGCGCAAAATGCCAGCACCAGCCAGGAAGCCTCGGAGGAAGCCAGCCAATTGGCTGCCCGAGGCGGACAACTGGTTACGCGGTTGCAGGAACAAAACCAGTCACTCGAGACCAGCCTGCGCGCCTCAGGCGACAAGGTGGAAGAGCTGGCCGAACACAGTGAAAAAATCAGCAATATTCTGGAAGTGATCAACGACATTGCCGAGCAAACCAATCTTCTGGCCTTGAATGCGGCCATCGAAGCAGCGCGGGCTGGCGATGCCGGACGGGGGTTTGCGGTCGTAGCCGATGAAGTACGTTCTCTGGCCGGTCGTTCAAGAGAAGCCACTGTGGAAATCAGCCAGTTGCTGGAAAGCAACCGCCTGGCTGCCCAGGATGCCGTGGGGCGTATGCAAGCCAGCCTGAGTCAGGCCGATGAGGTCAGTCAGCAATTACACCAGGCCGGTGAATCCCTGGGTTCCATCAATACCGCGGTCCAGGCGATCCACTCGCGTAATGCCGAAACGGCAGCCGCTGCCACCCAGCAAAGAAATACGGCCGATCAGCTCAAGGCCACGGCCGAACAGACAGATGAACTCTACCAGGCCACCCGCAAGGAAGTGGAAGAGCTGGAACACAACAGCAGCAGCCTGGAAGAGCTACTGGAAGGACTCAACCGACAACTGGGGCGTTTTACCACCTGACCTATCTGGTTGCCGGTTGGTTTTTTTAAAAACGAAAACCGGCAACCAGCTGCTTCAGATCTTTAGCCCGACCCGCCAGGCCCTGGTTGACCTGCTCGGTTTCCACCACCGCCTGGCTGCTCTGCTCAGCCAGCTCGTTGATTCTGACCATGCTGGCACTGATGTCTTCAGCCACCTGACTTTGTTCGCGGGCTGCCTGTTCGATCTGGGTGCCTCTTTCGGTGACCTGACCGACGCTGAGATTAATGGCATCCAGTGCCTCACCGGCCAGACGGGCCTGTTGCGCACAACGGACTGCCTCATCGCTGCCTTCGGTGATCACTCGGGAAACATCCTGGGCCGCTGACTGCACCTCGGCAATGATCTCGTGGATCTTGCCGGTTGCATCCTGGGTACGGCTGGCCAGCGAGCGCACTTCATCGGCCACCACGGCAAAGCCGCGACCCTGCTCACCCGCCCGCGCCGCTTCAATGGCCGCATTCAGGGCCAAGAGGTTCGTTTGTTCTGCGATTTCGGCAATGGTATTGATGACTTCACCAATGTTTTGGCTACCGGAATCCAGGCGCTCGATCACTGCCAGCATCTTTTCCATGCGTCCGGCCAGAGCCTCGATATCGGCAATGGTTTTGGCCACCACCTCCTGCCCATGATCGGTTTGCACCTGCGTTTGTTCTGCCGCTTCCAGTGTAGCCCTAGCATGTTCAGCCACCTCGCTGGAAGACGCGGCCATTTCCGTCGTAGCTGAAGCCACCTGGTCGGTTTCACTCTGCTGCTGGTGGGCCATGCGTGCACTTTCCTGGCTAACCTGAAGCACCTGTTGGGTTGAAGTGGCCAGATCAGCCGCTGTGGCGGTCACTTCATGCAGCACCTTGCCCAACGCCTGGGAGTGCTGGTTAAAGGCATTAAACAACTGGCCCAGTTCATTTTTTTCATCGGCTTGAAGGCGCAAGCTGAGGTCGCGGTCGGCATCCTTAAGGCGGGCCGCATTGCGGGCCATGGGGTTCACCACGCTGCGTTGCATGACAAAGGTAAACACCAGAATCAGCAGCACACCCACCAGGGTCAAGACAGCGATTTTTAATGCCAGTTGCCAGAACTGGGCACTGACATCATCAATATAAACGCCGGTACCCAGCACCCAGCCCCAGGTGGTATCACCCGCAACATAGGAGAGCTTGGTAAAGCGTTCTTCGGTGACGCCCCCTTCAGCCAGGGGCTTGGGCCATTTGTATTCCACAAAACCTGAGCCAAAACGCTCGACGGTTTCCACAAAAGCCACAAAGAGATTTTGATTATCCAGCTGCTCGAGTTGATCCCCCTGGCGATTACGCAGCAGTTGTGCATGCTGGAAACGCTCACCCTCCATAACCTGACCATTAAGTGCCGGTACCGTGGGGTGCATCACCATGCGCGGCAGGGGTTTTTCCAAAGTATTGACCCAGAGGTATTCATTGCCGGCGTAACGCAGCCCTTCGAGGGTGTCCAGCGCTTCCTGCTGGGCCTGATTGCGGGTCAGTTCGCCGTTGGCTTCCTTGGCCTGGTAGTGAGCTAGAACCCCCTGGGCCATCTCGACAATACTCACCAGCTGGCTTTCTTTTTCGTGGATGAGGGTAGAGTCCAGTTCCTCCAGGGCAACGCTGGCCATCAGCAAGAAGCCCACCAGAGAAACCAAAGGAATGATTTTCAGGCGCAGGCCCAAACTATGCAGATTGAACATCCTTTTATTCCCTTTGTTGTTGTTATGTCAGTCGCAACTGGCACCAGGGAAGCGTCCTCTCCCGGTCATCCCTGTACCTGTTAACCCGCCAGTCTATGTTAATCCCGGCTAGTGATCCATAAAAAAGGGAGCTTTAACGCTCCCTAATATTTGCCTGCCTTAGCGGTGTTTGAATTTCGGCTTGCGTTTTTCCACAAAAGCCTGCATCCCTTCCTTGCGATCTTCAAATGCAAAGCTGCTCTGGAAGGCGCGGCGCTCAAATCGTAAACCCGCACTCAGGGTGGTTTCAAAAGCCTGATCCACGGCTTCACGAATCATCAGGGTAACCGGACGCGATTGCGCGGCAATACTGGCTGCGGTGTTCATGGCTTCGGCAAACAGCTCAGTCACCGGCAGGATACGGCTGACCAGTCCGGCACGTTCGGCCTCTTCGGCATCCAGCATGCGTCCGGTCAGGCACAGCTCCATAGCCTTGGCTTTGCCCAGGGCACGGGTCAGGCGTTGGGTTCCACCAGCCCCCGGCATGGTAGCCAGCTTGATTTCCGGCTGGCCAAAACGCGCGGTTTCACTGGCGAGGATAAAATCACAGGCCATGGCCAGCTCGCAGCCACCACCCAGGGCCATGCCGGATACAGCTGCAATCATGGGTTTGCGGCGTCTTTCCATCACTTCCCAGCCATCACCGGTCAGGTAGGGGAAATCGTTCTTGTAAAGATCAACATATTCCTGGCTGGCCATTTCGGAAATATCGGCCCCGGCAGCAAAGACCTTTTCACTACCACGAATCAGGATACAACCGATGGATTCATCCTGTTCAAAGGCATCCACCGCCTGACCCACTTCACTGATCAGGGCTACGGACAAGGCATTGTGAACACGGGGGCGATTCAGGGTAATAACACCCACACCCTGGTTGGTTTCGACCAGAATATTTTCGTAGGACATAGCTTCTCTACTCACTCTTGTACTTGGCTAAACAGCATCCGGCAGGTGCTGGTGGATAAGCTTCAGGAATCAGTTTTACTTCTTGGGTGCATGCAGGGGCTGACTGCTGCCAGCATCGACTTGCGGGCGGTCCGCTTCGGCTTCGGCCAGGGGTTCGCACTCTTCAAGGCTGGCGTGGCAACGCTCGGTCAGGCGTTGGTATTCGGCAGTACCTTCCTGCTTCCATTGAATCTCTTCAGGCTTCAGCGAGCGCTGCACTCTGGCCGGTGAGCCTAGTACCAGCGACTCCGCCTCGCAAGTGAACCCGGCTTTGACAAAGGCTGTAGCGGCAACGATCGAACGCGGGCCAATGCGAGCACCATCCATGACCACGGCATTCATACCCACCAGGGCATCTTCTTCAATAACACAACCGTGCAGAATGGCGCCGTGACCGATATGACCATCCTTTTCCACGATGGCATCCATACCCGGAAAGGCATGCATCACGCAGGTGTCCTGCACATTGGCGCCTTCCTTGATAACAATGCGACCAAAATCACCGCGCAGGCTGACCGCTGGCCCCACATAACACCGGGGACCGATATGAACATCACCAATCAAAACAGCCGTGGGGTGAACATAAGCAGTGGGATGAATGACCGGCCTCACCCCTTCGATTTGATAACAGGGCATCTTTTCTCCTCGCAACTGTGCAGGAATCCGACACGAAAGGGGCGCAAGAACTGCTTGCGCCCCCAGGATGGATCTTGGCTGCTCCGGTTTAAACGTGACGTCGACTCTGAACCACGACAAAGCGATTAACAACAAAAGCCGTGTCCGTCAGAGAGGCATTGGCCGCCGGGTTGCCGCCGGTGGCATGAAAATCACTGAATGCAGCCGACTGGTTGACGAAGACACCGCCATCCAGGTTATTGGACAGGGCCACCTTAACATCCTTGGCCAGTTCTTCAGCCTCATCCAGGCGCTGATCATCCGTGGAGTAGAAGCCCAGGGTAATAGCCCCCTGCTCTTTCAATACTTCACGAGCCAAACGCAGGGAATCATCGGTATCCTCGGTAGCAATCAGGAAGGAAACCGGTCCAAAACGCTCTTCGGAATAGGTCGCCTTATCCTGGCCATCCACCTTGAGTATCAGTGGTGTATGGATACGGGCATCGGGGAACTTGGGATGCTCACGTTTTTCACTATCGAGAACAATTTCACCCAGAGAGCGGCACTCATCAATCCGTGCTTCAGTGGCCTTGGACTGAATGGCCCCCAGCACCATGCAGGCGCGGTCATTGTCACTCAGGAATTTGGAGGTCGCTGTCGCCAACGCCTGGGCAAACTCATCAAAGCTTACCTTGCCTTCTGGCGTGTCGATGCCGCCCTTGGGCACATAGATGGCCTGGGTTGTGGTACACATCTGACCGGAATAGAGGCTCAGGGTAAAGGCCAGGTTTTTGGTCACCGCCTTAAGGTCAGAAACACTGTCGATAATGATGCTGTTGACCCCGGCTTTCTCGGTGAAGACACGCGCCTGGCGGGCATTTTCTTCCAGCCAGTTACCAAAGCTGCTGGAGCCGGTGAAGTCGATGACCTGCACCCGTGGGTCCAGTGCCAGCTCCTTGGTGACGGGCTCTTCGGCGGTATCAGGCATCATGCTGACCAGACAACTGGGGAGACCGGCTTCCTTAAGCACTTCCTGAGCCACCTTGACGGTCAGGGCTGCAGGCAGGATAGAACCAGGGTGCGGCTTAACAATTACGGGGTTACCGGTTGCCAGACTGGCAAACAGACCTGGGTAGGTGTTCCAGGTAGGGAAGGTGGAACAGCCGACCACCAGGGCAATACCACGGGGAACGATATGGAATTTCTTCTCCATTACCAGCGGGTCCATCTTGCCCTGGGGCTTTTCCCAGCGGGCTTTTTCAGGAATGGCTTTCATGGCATCCCAGGCATAGGCCACGGCTTCCAGACCACGATCCTGAGCATGGGGAGCACCGGCCTGAAAGGCCATCATCAGACCCTGACCACTGGTGTGCATGACTGTCTGCCCCATCAAGGGACTCATGTCATTCAAACGCTGCAGGATTTCAGTACAGACACCCACTCGACCCTGGGCACCCACATCCCGCCACTGGGGAAGGGCGGCTTCCATGGCATCCAGCAGGGCATTACGATCCGGCTGATCGTAGCTGATACCCAGCGCAAAACCATAGGGGGACTCTTCTCCGGAAACCTGCTTAACGACAGCAGGAGCTTCCAGATCAAAATGCTGGTCGCAGAGAGCCTTAAAATCAGAGCTGGCTGACTTCACCTTCTCTTCAGGGTACTTCTTCATGTTCTCCGAGAAGGGAGACCAGTATTCGCGGGTATGCAAAACCTCAACAGCTTTTTCGATCAGCTGTTGATGACGCTCAAATAGCGCTGTGGGTGTAGTTGCTGACATGGGGAAGCCTCCAGAATCTTTGATCTAAGAATAGTAGAGTCTTCGTTACCCCCGCCAACATAGCAACAACAATTAAGATTAAGACGGTCTTTTTGTATCACATTTAACCATCAAAGCAAAGGTCAAGGGCTTGGATAAGGGCGTAATTCGGCCTTGAACCCTGACCGGGGAGTCGCTGCGAACTGGGCAATAATTCCTTAACAGACTGATAGATAGCCTGCATTCTTCCAGAAATTCAATAGGTTGCATAGCTTGACCGCAAAACCAGCAAAAAAGCGATACACAAATTGAGAATTAAGTTCTTGATGAGTGTCAAATTTTAGATATACTCGAACTCAGATCTTCGCCTGGCCAACTGGCAAAACAATTAAGACAAGACAAGGCGATCTCTTCCTGGCCGCTCTGCGGCAGGAAACCGGCACGAACAAATAGCAAAAAAGACAATAAAAGGTTGCTTATGCCGCAAAACCTGCTCCTCAAGGGACCGGACAAGGGGGTGCGCGTCATCACCCTGCATCGCCCGGAAGCCCTTAACGCTCTCAATACCGCTTTGCTTGGCGAACTGGCTGCCGAACTCCAGGCCGCCGAAGCCGATGATCAGACGCGGGCCGTGGTCCTGACCGGCAGCGAGAAGGCTTTTGCGGCCGGTGCTGATATCAAGGAAATGGCCGCCCGGGATCTGGTCGGCATTCTTGAAGACCCTCGCCTGCAATCCTGGCAAAGCATCTCACGTTTCAGCAAACCCCTGATCGCGGCCGTTAATGGCTTTTGCCTCGGCGGCGGCTGTGAGCTGGCCATGCATGCCGATCTTCTGATTGCTGGTGACAAGGCACGTTTCGGTCAACCGGAAATCAATCTGGGCATCATGCCCGGTGCCGGAGGAACCCAGCGCCTGCGCCGTGCCGTGGGTCCGGCCCTAGCCATGCAGATGGTGCTCACCGGCGAACCCATCAGCGCCCAACGCGCTCTGGAAGCAGGGTTGATCAGTGAAATCTGCCCGCCGGAACTCACCCTGGAAAGAGCCGTACAACTGGCTGAAATCATTGCCAGCAAGGCCCCGCTGGCCGTACGCCTGGCCAAGGAGTCAGTCCACAAAGCCGGAGATACCGATCTGGCTTCCGGTCTGCGCTTTGAACGCCACGCTTTCACTCTGCTTGCCGGCACCCAGGATCGCCAGGAAGGTCTCGAAGCTTTCCAGGAAAAGCGCAAACCAAATTTCCGTGGCTGCTAAGGCCAGGCCTTTTTTTATCGATAACACAGGATCTCGTCATCATGTCCCAGCCCAGCATTCTTCTTGAAATCGATCAGGGGGTGGCCGTTCTAACCCTGAACCGCCCCGACAGCCTCAACAGTTTTAATACCGACATGCACGCGGATATGCGTGCAGCCATGAGCCAGGTGCGTAAAAACAGCGAAGTCCGGGCACTGGTCATCACCGGTGCCGGCCGAGGTTTCTGTGCCGGCCAGGATCTTTCCGATCGCAATGTGGCGCCCGGTGCCGAAGCACCGGATCTGGGTGAATCCATCGAAAAACGCTACAACCCGCTGCTGCGCTCCATTCGTGATCTGCCCCTGCCGGTGATCTGTGCTGTTAACGGTGTTGCCGCCGGTGCCGGTGCCAATATTGCCCTGGCTTGCGACATTACCCTGGCCGCACGTTCGGCCAGCTTTATCCAGGCCTTCTGCAAAATCGGCCTGATTCCCGATTCCGGGGGCACCTGGTCGCTGCCGCATCTGGTGGGCATGGCCCGCGCCAAGGGGCTGGCACTCCTGGGTGACAAGCTACCTGCCGAACAGGCAGAAAGCTGGGGGCTGATCTGGCGCTGCGTTGATGACGACCAGCTGATGGATGAAGCCCTGAAACTGGCTCGCCACCTGGCGACCCAGCCCACCCAGGGTTTGTCTTTGATCAAACGCGCCCTGCATGCCAGTACCAGTAACTCCTTTGATGAGCAGCTGGACGTGGAAAGAGACCTGCAGCGCCTGGCTGGACGCACCGAAGATTATCGCGAAGGCGTATCCGCCTTTATGGAAAAACGCTCACCCAACTTCAAAGGTCAGTAAGATGAACGCATTGGATACTCAAACCCGTATTGCTGTCGTGGGTGCCGGTGCCATGGGTTCGGGCATCGCCCAGGTGGCCGCCCAGGCCGGTCATGAAGTTTTTCTGTTTGATCAAAGCGCTGAAGCCGTGGACAAGGGCCGCGCCGGTATCGCCAAACAACTCCAACGCCGCGTGGACAAGGGCAAGCTGGACCAAGCCACCGCTGATGCGGTGGTCGCGCGCGTTCTTCCCGCCAATCAGTTGAGTAAACTGGCCACGGCAGGGCTGGTGATTGAAGCCATCGTGGAAAACCTGGAGATCAAACAAAAGGTTTTTGCCGAACTGGAAGACATCTGCGGAGAGCAGGTGATTCTGGCCACCAACACTTCCTCCCTTTCTGTAACGGCCCTGGGATCTGCCCTCAAGCGACCTGAACGCCTGGTCGGCATGCACTTTTTCAATCCCGCGCCGGTCATGGCCCTGGTGGAAGTGATTCTGGGACTGGCCACCGACAAAAATCTGGCTGAGCAGATTCATGCCACAGCGGCGGCCTGGGGTAAAAAGCCGGTTTTTGCTTCTTCAACCCCCGGCTTCATCGTTAACCGTGTTGCCCGTCCTTTTTATGCCGAAAGCCTGCGATTGATGCAGGAGGGTGCTGGCGATCCGGCCACCCTGGATGCCCTGCTACGCGAGGCGGGCAATTTCCGCATGGGGCCTTTTGAGCTAACCGACCTGATAGGCCAGGACGTCAACTATGCCGTGACCTCTTCTGTCTTTGCCGCCTACTACGGTGATTTTCGCTTCCAGCCATCACTGATCCAGAAATCTCTGGTGGATGCCGGTCGCCTGGGCCGCAAATCCGGCCAGGGTTTTTATGCCTATGATGAAAAAGCTGAACGTCCTCAAGCCTCAACAACAGCCAGCTATAGCAGTGATGAGAAACAGCTGGTGGTCGAGGGCAACCCCGGTGTTCTTTCCGGCCTGGTGGCAAGAGCTGCCGAAGCCGGACTCGAGATCGTGGAAAGAGATGGCTGCGGCCTGCTGCGTTTTGGCCGCGCAACCCTGGCGCTCACCGATGGCCGCATGGCCACTGAACGCTCGGTGACTCAGGGCCTCAAGGATCTGGTGCTTGTGGATCTGGCTTTTGATTACCGCCAGGCCAGTCGTCTGGCGATCGCAGTGGGTGAGCATACCGATCCTGCGGCAACTGAGGATGCTCTGGCCCTGCTGCAGCAACTGGGTATTCAGGTGACCCAGATCAGCGATCTTCCCGGATTGGTGGTCATGCGCACCCTGGCCATGCTGGCTAATGAAGGTGCCGATGCCGTGCTTCAGGGTGTTGCCAGTCCTGCCGATGTCGATCTAGCCATGCAGGCCGGACTCAATTATCCCCAAGGCCCCTTGGCCTGGAGTGATCGCCTGGGTGATGGCGTAGTGCATCAGGTACTCACCCATCTGCAAGCCAGCTACTGCGAAGACCGCTATCGCCCCTCCCTGCTGTTGCGGCGTAATGCCTTTGCCCACCAGGGCTTTTTTCAGGAGGCCGCCTCATGAGCAACCTCACTCCCCAGCAACTGGCGCAAGCCTGTGCTGATGCCATGTACAGCCGCGATCAGGCCAGCCAGCAACTGGGTATGCAAATCCAGTCCGTGGCTCCCGGTCGCGCCCAGCTGACCATGACCATCGATGAACGCATGATCCAGGGGCATGGCAACTGCCATGGCGGCTATCTCTTTACCCTGGCCGATTCTGCTTTTGCTTTTGCCTGCAACACCTACGACCGTGCCACGGTTGCTGCGGGTTGCAGTATTGAATACCTGCGCCCCGGACGCCTGGGTGATTGTCTGACAGCCACGGCTGAAGAACGCAGTCGGGGGCGTAAGACCGGCGTCTACGACATCACCATCACCAATCAGGACAACAAGGTCCTGGCTCTTTTCCGCGGCAAGGCCCATCAAATTGAAGGCAGTGTACGCCGCCTGGAGGAAAACACATGAAAGAATTAGCCAACGCTTATATTATTGATGCGCTACGCACGCCGATTGGCCGTTACGGTGGCTGCCTTTCTTCAATCCGTGCCGATGATCTGGGCGCTCTGCCGATCAAGGCCCTGATGGAAAGACACCCGGATCTGGACTGGTCACAGATTGATGATGTCCTCTATGGCTGCGCCAACCAGGCGGGCGAGGATAACCGTGATGTAGCGCGCATGTCTGCGCTTTTGGCCGGTTTGCCCATCGATGTACCCGGCAGCACCCTTAACCGCCTCTGCGGTTCGGGTATGGATGCCGTGGGTACGGCAGCCAGAGCTCTGCGCTGTGGCGAGACCGATCTGATGCTGGCAGGCGGGGTGGAATCCATGTCCCGCGCACCCTTCGTCATGGGCAAGGCGGAAACAGCTTTCAGCCGCCAGGCTGATATCTTCGATACCACCATCGGCTGGCGTTTTGTTAATCCGCTGATGAAAAAGCAGTACGGCATCGATTCCATGCCGGAAACCGCAGAAAACGTGGCCGAAGATTTTGCGGTATCCCGCGAAGACCAGGATGCCTTTGCCCTGCGCAGTCAGGAAAAAACCGCTGCCGCCCAGGCCAATGGCCGCCTCGCTCAGGAGATCCTGCCGGTTAGTGTACCCCGGCGTAAACAGGACCCCCTGATCGTGGATAAGGATGAGCATCCGCGTCTGACCAGCCTGGAAAAGCTGGCCGGTTTGCCCACTCCTTTCCGTGAAGGCGGCAGCGTCACCCCCGGCAATGCCTCGGGAGTGAATGACGGCGCCTGCGCCCTGCTCCTGGCCAGCGATGAAGGTGTTAAGCGTCACGGACTCAAGCCACGTGCGCGGGTGGTGGCCATGGCCACGGCTGGCGTTGAACCCCGCATCATGGGTATGGGGCCAGCTCCTGCCACCCGCAAGGTTCTGCAAAAAGCAGGGCTGAAGCTGGAAGACATGGATGTCATCGAGCTCAACGAAGCCTTTGCCGCCCAGGCACTGGCCGTAATGCGTGATCTGGGCCTGCCCGATGATGCACCCCAGGTGAACCCCAATGGTGGTGCTATCTCTCTGGGGCATCCGCTGGGCATGAGTGGAGCCCGCCTGGTCACTACTGCCTTGCATGAACTGGAACAGCGCCACCAGGAAGGCAAAAGTGCCCGCTATGCCCTTTGCACCATGTGTATCGGCGTTGGCCAGGGGATTGCCCTGATCATCGAGCGCTGTTGATTGCATCTTTAGCTTTTAACCAACCAAGACCCATGGCGACAGCTTTCTCTCGGGGCCGTCGCCTGGCTGATCCGGGCTTCATAAAAACAACAGACCCGGTGCAGCAAAACAGCGATAAGTAACAAACACAAAAATAACAGGAAACAACTATGACTCTGCCACTGCAAAAACTCGGCACCCTTGATCCTCTGGAAACAGCCAGCCTGGACGAACTGCGTTCCACCCAGTTGCAACGGCTACGCTGGAGTCTCAACCACGCCTACACCAATGTGCCCTTTTATCGTAAAGCCTTTGATGACAAGGGGCTGCACCCGCTGGATATCAACTCTCTGGAAGACCTGGCGCGCGTTCCCTTTACCACCAAGGCAGATCTGCGCGACAACTACCCCTACGGCATGTTTGCCACCCCCATGCGCGATGTGGTCCGCATCCATGCTTCCAGCGGCACCACCGGCAAACCAACCGTTGTGGGTTACACCAAAAATGATATCAACACCTGGGCCAGCGTCGTGGCTCGCTCCATTCGTGCCGCAGGCGGCCATGCTGGAGACAAGGTCCATGTGGCCTATGGCTATGGTCTCTTCACTGGCGGCCTGGGCGCTCACTATGGTGCGGAAAAACTCGGCTGCACGGTGATTCCCATGTCCGGCGGGCAAACTGAAAAACAGGTTCAGCTGATTCAGGATTTTGCTCCCGACATCATCATGGTTACCCCTTCCTACATGCTCAATATTGCTGATGAGCTGGATCGTCAGGGGGTAGATCCTCACCAACTGCCTTTACGAATCGGTATTTTCGGGGCAGAACCCTGGACCGACAGCATGCGCAAGGAGCTGGAAGATCGCCTGGGTATTCAGGCCCTGGATATCTACGGCCTGTCTGAAGTGATGGGACCCGGCGTTGGCCAAGAGTGTGTGGAAACCAAGGATGGCCCTACTATCTGGGAAGACCACTTCTATCCGGAAATCATTGATCCGGCTACCGGCGAAGTTCTCCCCGATGGTGAATATGGCGAATTGGTTTTCACCTCCCTGACCAAGGAAGCCCTGCCGATACTTCGTTACCGCACACGCGACCTGACGCGGCTGCTTCCCGGCACTGCCCGCCCCATGCGTCGGATCGACAAGATTACCGGTCGTAGTGACGACATGCTGATTATTCGCGGGGTCAATGTATTCCCCACCCAGATCGAAGAACAGATCCTAAAAGTGTCACAGCTTGCTCCACACTATGAGATAGAAGTGTATCGCGATGGCAATATGGACTGTGTCGATGTACGCACTGAACTCAAGCCCGAAGCCGGTTCCTCTGCAGCGGAAGAGCGCCAGCAGCTGTGCAAGGAGCTGCAGCACCACATCAAATCCTATATCGGCATCAGCACTCGAATCGAAGTCTGTGAACCCGGACGATTGGCACGCTCTGAAGGCAAGGCCAAGCGTGTTTTCGATCGTCGCAGTTAAAACTGGAACGCCTCTGTTCCTAGCCCCTTTGCCCTGCTGTTGCAGGGCTTTTTTTTGCTTATTCGTCTGACTTTGTTGACCTGGATCAAGGTTGTATTTGATACGTAAAAACAGGCATTGATAGTTTTTTTCGTGTCATATAAAAAGACACAGTGGCATTCAGCCACAACCTTGAACACGTAACACTTACAACAACAACAAGCCAACGAGGTCACTGAACATGGCTAAGAATGAGCAACTCGCCAAAAGCATGGAATTTCCGCCAGAAACGCCCCAGCCAAACGTTTATCCGCTGTCCTGGCATTCACAAACCGAAAAGATGGAAGAAGTCTGGGATGCTGCCCAGCGCGAGAACTGGGACCCCAAGCACCTGCCCTGGGATACCCTGGACGTGGAATCCTATTCCTGGGAAGAGCGCGAAGCCATTGCCTACTGGTGGACCCTGCTCTCCGTTTTTGATGCTTCTGCACCTCCCGTTTTTGCCGAAGCCTTTATCAAAACCTACGAAGTTCACGAAGAAGATGCTGTACGCCGCTGCTTCTTCTCGGTTACCCGTGACGAGCAGAACCACGAACAGATGTGTGGCCTGGCCATCACCAAGTTCCTGGAGCACACCGACCCGCTGACTTACGAACCCAAGACCGAGCTGGGCAAGCGCCTGCAGAAAAATGCCAAGTGGCTTTACTACAATGGCGGACGCTATTGGAATGGTTACAAGCAGGCGGTTCCCAAGTACCCGCTGGCGGTTCTGTTCAGCTCCTTCCTGATGGGTGAGATTGCTGCGGCCACCATCTTCAAGCAAATGCACGACAACAGCCGTGAGCTGGTGTTCAAGGAAGCTTTCAAGAACATCGGTCGTGACGAGGGTCGTCATATGGCTATCTGCATGGCCCTGATGGAGCGTGACTACCCCGGCATGCAGGCTGAAGATCGTGCCATGGTGACCAAACAAATCCGTGCCGGCTACCTCTTCCTGTCTGCGGTTCTGTTTGAACCTCCCATGGAATTCTGGGACCTGCCTGACGACTTCATCGACAACCAGCGCGAAGCGGAAGAAGTGGCCCGTGGTGCCGGTTTCGGTGTACCCAGCTATGACGCCAAGAAAGAAAACTGGCGCAATGCCATGCTCAACCTGAAGGGTGTCCTGGATCGTTACGACATTCCTTTCCCCGCCATCCCTGAAGTGGGCATCAGCGGTGAAGAAGTGTCCGATATCGACATGGAAAGCATTATCCCCGTTTTCTAAACGGCAATGCCCTGAGCGCCAGCTTCCTTTCGGAGGCTGGCGTTTTTGTGACCCTCCATAGCAACCAAGAGGCAGGTTATGCAAAAAATCCTACTTCACCCTTCCGGCAAGGAAGTTGAATGCAAGCCGGGTGATACCGTTCTGGCCGCTCTGGAAGGTGCGGGCTACGCACTTCCCAATAATTGTCGCGCCGGGGCCTGTGGCGAATGCAAGGTCAAGGTGGTATCGGGACAATTTGACCAGGGCATGGTGCTGGATATGGCACTGAGCCAGGAAGATCGCCGCGAAGGCTATGGCCTCATGTGCATGGCCAAACCCATTTCCGATGAACTGGTCATTGAGTGGGGTACGGATGATGCCAAACCCAAGCTCTTCCCGCCGCGCGAAAACCAGCGTTACATGGTGACGGAAATCACCCAGTGCACGCCCCGAATCAAACAACTAAGGTTGCGCCCCCTGGCTGCTCCCATGCGCTTTTGGCCAGGCCAGTACATTACCCTGGGTGATGAGCGTGCCGGTGCGCCTGAGCGCTGCTACTCACTCGCCAATGCCCCGCGGCCCGATGGTGAACTCATCATCCAGGTTACCCGGGTGGAAGATGGCAAAACCAGTAACTGGGTTCACGATCAGCTGGAAATTGGCAGCATGATCAAGGTCAATGGTCCCTACGGCACCTTTATTGGTGATCCGGCAATGGAAACACCCGTCTTGTGCCTCGCTGCAGGCTCGGGTCTTGCGCCCATCCTGTCACTGGCAGAAGCGGCACTCAAGCGTAACTATCGCAAACCCGTGACCCTGATGTTTTCGGCTCGCAGCCTGGATGACCTCTATGAACTGGGCAGCATGAAATACTGGGAAGCCAAGCACCGCAACTTCAACTACAAGCCCACGCTGACGGATCAACCGGAAGACGGCTATCTGAAGGGCAGCATCCCTGAAGTGCTTCCTCAGGAATTCAAGGATCTATCCGAACACAGCATTTTCATTTCCGGTAGCCCCGGTTTTGTCGATGCCTGTATCGCCGCCGTTAAGCAACTGGGTGGCAAGGAAGAAATGATCCACACTGAAGGCTATTTTGATCAGGCCCAACCGCAAACGGCACCCGCCAGTCAGTTGGTTTCCTGATCACTCCTCCTCATCCTCTTGTTTTTCCCCGGCTTCGTGCCGGGTTTTTTGTTTTCTGACTCACTTAACCTTTAACAACTACAGACATTTCGTATCACTTTAAAGGCTTGATACTCGTCAAGAGCTTCGAGATAAAGCATTGATGGGCATCAATGAACTTTTTTTCCTTTTTTTGTCAAAAATAACGTGACACACAATTTATGTTATTGCTATTCTTTTGAGTGTCATATGTAGCTGCTTGGTGTCCACCACTGGCAGCCGACCTACAAAAACCGTGCAGATGCCCTGGAGGCCGTTTTATGTACGCTCAACTCGTTGAAACCGGCGTAAAAAAAATAAAAAGCCTGGAAGAGATGACGCCTGAAGAACGCAATTTTCAGGAAAAAGTCGATGCCGAGGTCAAGATAGAGCCCAAGAACTGGATGCCGGATGCCTATCGCAAGACCCTGGTTCGCCAGATTTCGCAACATGCTCACTCGGAAGTCGTGGGCATGCTCCCTGAAGGTAACTGGGTCACCCGTGCCCCGACCCTCAAGCGCAAATTGCAGTTGATGGCCAAGATTCAGGATGAAGCCGGTCACGGCCTCTACCTTTACAGCGCCATGGAAACCCTGGGCGCTGATCGCGACGAGGAAATCGAAAAACTGCATCAGGGCAAAGCCAAGTATTCCAGCATCTTCAATTATCCCACCCTCAACTGGGCGGATATGGGAACCGTTGGCTGGCTGGTCGATGGTGCCGCTATCGTCAACCAGGTGGTTTTGCAACGCACCTCCTATGGCCCCTATTCACGCGCCATGATTCGCATCTGTAAGGAAGAAAGTTTTCACCAGCGCCAGGGATATCAGATTCTGTTGGATCTGATGCGCGAAGGAACCGAGGAGCAGAAACAGATGGTTCAGGATTCCATCAATCGTTTCTGGTGGCCTTCATTGATGATGTTCGGCCCCTCGGATGACCAGTCGCCCAACTCGCAGCAGTCAATGGCCTGGAAAATCAAGCGCAAGAGCAACGATGAGCTGCGTCAGATGTTTATCGACCAGACGGTACCCCAGCTGGAATTCCTGGGCTGTACTGCTCCCGATCCCGATCTCAAGTGGAACGAGGAAACTGGCCACTATGATTTCGGTGAAATCGACTGGCAGGAGTTTTACGAAGTCCTCAAAGGCAACGGCCCCTGCAACCAGGAAAGAATTGCGACTCGCAAGAAGGCCATCGATGAGGGCACCTGGGTTCGCCAGGCCGCCAAGGCTTATGCCGAGAAACAACAACAAAAACAGCAGAGTGCTGCTTAATCTTTGGAGAACACTATGTCTGAATGGCCACTTTTTGAAGTTTTCGTCCGTAGTAAACACGGCCTGAACCACAAGCATGTTGGCAGCGTCCACGCCGCCGATGCGCGCATGGCGCTGGAAAATGCCCGTGACCTCTACACCCGTCGTAACGAAGGTGTGAGTATCTGGGTGGTTCCTTCCAATAACATCACGGCTTCTTCCCCGGATGAGAAAGAACCCCTGTTTGATCCTTCGCATGACAAGGTTTATCGCCATGCCTCCTTCTATAAGCTTCCTGACGAAGTTAACCAGATGTAAGGAGCCTTTTATGGATCAGCAACAAGCTTTGCAGGAATATCTCCTGCGTCTGGGTGATTCTGCACTCATTCTCGGCCAGCGCCTGTGCGAACTCTGCGGCAAGGCACCCGCCGTCGAAGAAGAAATGGCACTGATGAATGTCGCGCTGGATCTCGTCGGTCAGGCGCGCAACTGGTACGAATATGCCGCCGAACTGGAAAACCAGGGGCGCTCGGCTGATGACCTGGCCTATCTGAGAGATGCGCATGAATACCGCAATCTGCTCCTGGTCGAACAGCCCAATGGCAACTATGCCGTGACCATGGCACGCCAGTTCTTTTATGACGCCTGGCATTATTTCACTCTCAAGGCCCTGGTGGAATCCAGTGACGAGCGACTAGCCGGCATTGCAGCCAAAGCCCTCAAGGAGGTGACCTATCACCTGCGCCGTTCGTCAGAATGGGTCAAGCGCCTGGGTGATGGCACCGAAGAAAGCCATGCCAAGATGCAGGAAGCCGTGGAACTGCTATGGCGCTTTACCGGCGAACTGACCTCCACCGACGAGGTGGAAAAACAGCTGGCTACAGCAGGTCTGGCTCCCAACGAAGAGCAATTGGCCTGCGACTGGCAGGGCTTGGTCGAAGCTGTTCTGAGCGAGGCCACGCTGGAACTGCAGCCCGAGGATGCCTGGATGTACAAGGGTGGCAAGCAGGGTGAGCACACTGAGCACCTAGGCTACATCCTGGCGGAAATGCAATTCCTGCCAAGGGCTTATCCCGATGCCAAGATCTGGTAAATCAGCGCCGCGTCCGGCTCCGGTTCCCGGAACCGGACACCTTCTGGCCAGCGACCGGGTTCCCGGCAATGCCAGTGACGAGCGCTTGTCGGAAGACCAGCTGCTGGCAGTGCTGCAGGAGGTCAAGGACCCGGAGGTGCCGGTAGTCAGTGTGGTGGAGCTGGGCATCCTGCGACACCTGGAATGGCAAGGTGACTGCCTGAGAGTGGAAGTCACCCCCACCTATTCCGGCTGTCCGGCAACCGAGCTGATTGAGCAGATGATTCAGCAGGCTCTACAAGCAGCCGGTATTCGCCAGGTAGAGATCATACGTCGCCTGACACCTGCCTGGACCACAGACTGGATCACAGTTGAAGGTCGGGAGAAACTGCGCGCCTACGGTATAGCCCCACCTCAGGGAAGTGCCAGCAAGCTCAGCTTGCTGGGGCAGGACGAAAAGATCATCTGTCCCCAGTGTGGCAGTGAAAACACGCGCAGGGTCAGCGAGTTTGGCTCGACAGCCTGCAAAGCGCTTTACCAGTGCCAAGACTGCCAGGAACCCTTTGATTACTTCAAGTGCATTTGATTTTCCGGCAAAAGCCTGGCCAGCAAAACAACTATTTTAAAGAGATGACTATGAACCAATTTCATTCACTCAAGGTAAAAGAGGTAAAACCGGAAACCCGCGATGCGGTTTCTCTGGCATTTGACCTGCCTGCAAGCCTTAAGGACGACTTTCAGTTTATCCAGGGCCAGTATTTGACCCTGAAAACCCTGATTGATGGCGAGGAAGTCAGACGCAGCTATTCCATCTGCACCGGTACCCATGAAGATGAACTCCGTGTTGCCATCAAGAAGGTGCCCGGTGGTCGTTTTTCCACCTTTGCCAATGAACAGCTTAAAGCTGGACAAACACTGGATGTGATGCCCCCTCAGGGCAATTTCTACACCCAACTGGACCCCAAACGTGAAGGCCAGTACCTAGCCGTGGCTGCCGGTAGCGGTATTACCCCCATCCTTTCCATTATCAAAACCACCTTGGAAAGCGAACCAAAGAGCAGCTTCACTCTTTTCTATGGTAATCGCGCCACGGCAGCAACGCTCTTCCGTGAAGAACTGGAAGATCTTAAAAACCGCTATATGGAGCGCTTTAACCTGGTGTTTGTGTTTACCCGCGAACAACAGGATATCGAGCTGTATAACGGTCGTATCGACAGTGACAAGTGTGAGGCTCTCTTTGATCGCTGGTTGCAGGTTGAGCAACTGGATGCTGCCTTTATCTGCGGCCCCCAGGCCATGACGGAAACCGTGAGCGAATCCCTGAAAAACCACGGTCTGAAAAAAGAGCGTATCCACTATGAACTCTTCACGCCTGCTGGCGGTGCGCCTGTGGCCCGTAAAGACCGCGAAGACATCCACACTGACCCCTCGGCAGTTAGCAAGGTTACCGTCATTGCCGATGGTCGGGCTCTGGAGTTTGATCTGGTCAGGGATACGGACAGCATTCTGGATGCGGGTAATGAGCAGGGTGCAGATCTGCCTTTCTCCTGCAAAGCCGGGGTTTGCTCCACCTGCCGGGCCAAAGTCGTGGAAGGTGAGGTCGAAATGGATGCCAACCATGCCCTGGAAGACTATGAAGTCGAAGCCGGTTACGTGCTTTCCTGCCAGTGCTATCCGGTAACGGACAAGGTCGTGCTCGACTACGACCAGTAACTCAGGTTGCCAACTGCACAGTCCGGCGAGGCTGTGCAGTCATTGGCCTTATTTCAACAGGTGTCGCAGTGCTCCTTCCAGCTGTGGATAATTAAACTCAAAGCCTTCTTCCTGCAAGCGTTGCGGCAGCATCCGATCGCTAACCAAAAGTAATTCGGCCATTTCACCGAAAAGCACCTTTAAAAGCGGCTCAGGCATAGGCATAAAAGCTGGACGCTTGAGAGTAGTTGCCAGCGTTCGGGTAAACTCCTTGTTGGTCACCGGCTGGGGTGCCGAGGCGTTGTAGACCCCGTGAGCCGAAGACTCTTCCACCAGCCAGCGGTAGATACGCGCCATGTCTTCACGGTGAATCCAGGGAAACCAATGCTGGCCCTTTCCCAGAGGGCCACCCAGACCCAGCTTAAAAGCGGGCAACATCTTGCCCAGAGAGCCGCCACCCGGTGCCAAGACTACCCCGGTACGCACCAGACAGACGCGAACACCCAGGTCTTCAGCTTTCAGGGCTTCAGCCTCCCAGGCTACACAAAGATCGTGGGCAAAACCCGCTGTTGGCGGCGTTGTTTCGGTCACCTCCTGATCGCCCTGCTCGCCGTAATAGCCTACTGCTGAAGCCGAAACCAGCACTTCCGGCGGTTTTTCCTGCCTTTGCATCCACTCCACCAGCTTGCGCGTGACCTCCACACGGGAGCTCACCAGTTCAGCCTTGCGTTTTTCAGTCCAGCGCTGGTCGGCAATTCCTGCACCAGCCAGATTAATCACCGCATCAAAATGCTGATCCGGAAGCTGATCCAGATCACGCACATAACCGGCAGTTCCTTGAGGCAAATCCGGTTTATGCTGACGCGTCAGTATCCAGGGTTGGTGGCCTGCACCAGCCAGCAGAGGCACCAGCTCACGACCGATAAAACCCGTGCCTCCAGAGATCAATATCTGCATGCTGCACCTCCTTTCTTACACATATACCTATACAATACTTGAACAATTTTAGCCTAGCCACTAGTATTTCTTCTACAGATGAATCTAGCGATAAGAGGGGTAACTTCGATGAAAAATCTAAATTTGAAATATTGATATCCAAGAAAACTTGCCTCGTATAGGAAATGTGTTAACTTTAATAAATGCTTGCCAAAAATATAAATTCCAGCAATACAAAATACATTACCCTCTTCTTATTTAATTTTGGCTAATTCTCTGGATTGCTCTACTCCACAGCAGGAGTCAAACAAATGTTACAGCCTCTTATAAAATCTAGATGGTATCTCTTAATGGCTGCTATCGCCTTAACTTTGTGTGCTTGTGGAGGCGGCAGTGGGAGCAGCGGCTCATCCGAGAACAGTTCAGGAGAGGGTAAAAATGCCGATTTCCCAGGCAGCATTATCGGGGAGCGGATTGAATTTACAGTAACAGAGGCACTTACTCAGAGTAGTGTTTCCGTGGGTGAAACAGTAGTTTATGACTATTCATCTGATGGTCGAGTACAGGGTACTAATCCAGAGACAGGTCAAGTATTAGAGCCTGTTCGCTACGAATATGAAGCTAACGATCTTAGCGCCACCATTTTATTGTTTTACGAATACAATAATGGGGATGGATATGAAGAATACATTCTGACTGGAGATACAACAATATTAGAAGGCAGCTATCAATATGAGGCAGTGGTAACCTCTCCATCCCAATATAGCGCAGGTAAGGCAAAAGGCAACTACAGAATTGTTCCACCAAATAATGTCATAGTATACGCAACAAAAAATGCAGCCTCTATACCCAGCACCCAAGAAGACATTTGGCAGTTCCTGAGGCGCCATGATGACATTCAAACTGTGGCAATGGAACGCAATCGAAGTGCCTATGTTGCTATACAAGAAAATGGAAAACTTATTGCTGACACTTCTCTCAAAAAAAGAGATGTCCAAGGTGATGGAACATCAGAAGAAGTGACGGTTGAATTAATTTCACCTCCTGATGGAACCTATAATGCAGTAGAAATCTACCAGTCTCTTGGGATAGCAATCAATAACAATGATGAATTATGGCTTTGGGGAGGAATAAACAACATCACCCCTCGAAAAAATACAAATCTTGAAGCCCCAGTTCATAGCTTTATAGAAAATAGCCTAGGTTCACTAGTAATTACAGGAACAGATCGTAGCCCTGAATATGTATGTAAAGAAAGTGATGGCAGCTGTGATTTTGACACTGAACAGTCAGAGCTAGATGCATTGAATATTACTGGTGTTAACAAGGCTATACTAACGGCACTACAAGGGGGCCCTATATTTGTATATACAGACACTAATAGGGGTTCCCTTAAAATTGCTAACGCCTGCACAGGCACTTCATGCAACCCACCAGTTTTACCTAGTGACCTTGGCATGGTAGTTGATTTTGATATCCAACCCAGCTCTTTCATTGCAGCTATCAATTCTAGTGGACATGTGGTAGTTACGAACTGGGAGGGTAACCAGCTGCCGATACCGACTGACATTAGCTTCAATGCGGTAGACTTAGCAGTAACTTCCAATCATGTCGCAGTAGTACAAAAAGATGGTTCCGTCATAACCTGGCGCTATCAATCTGGCCAACTGTATGATTTAGAAGCCCCATCAAGCATCACTGATATAACAAAAGTTGAAAGCACACCCTACGATGGTCATTTTCTCTTTTTGCAATAAAATTATTTTTTGATGGCACTAGCCGACACCTTCTTTAAAATATATTTGGTCGCTTAGCTCCTACAAAAAACCAATTTTGATTAACTTTTTCAATGCAAGGTTGAAAACCCTTTTGTCTACCACCCTGTCATTTCTTTATTCTACTAACACGTCACAGTATCCAGGGCTGGTGGCCTGCACCAGCTAGCAGAGGCACCAGCTCACGGCCGATAAAACCCGTGCCTCCAGAGATCAATATCTGCATGCTGCACCTCCTTTTCTTTTACATACACCTATACAATACTTGAACAATTCCAGCCTAGCCACTAGTATTTCTTCTACAGATGAATCTAGCTGATAAGGAAGTAGTGTGCGATGACTGCTGCAAAAATTGCCCTAGTAGGAGCGGGTCTGGCGGGATTGACCCTGGCCCGCCAATTGGCTGATCACGGGGTCGAGATCACTGTCTTTGACAAGGCCAGAGGGCCGGGGGGACGCTTTGCCAACCGCCGCACTGAGTCAGGTGTATTTGATCTGGGTTGTCAGCTATTAACAGCCAGAACACCTGCTTTTACCCAGCAGTTGCAGAAGTGGCAGCAAGAGGGGTTGCTTGCCCCCTGGCCTGCTTCCGGCAGTCTAACCGGGATTGGCCGCATGAGCCGTTTAACCCGCTATCTGAGCCAGGGCCTTAGCCTCCAACAAAACACTCGCATAACCCGGCTTCAACGTGATGAGCAGGGTTGGTGGTTGCAAACTGACCAGATGGAGTTCTATGGGCCTTACACTCAAGTTGTTCTCGCCACTCCGGCCAGCCAGGCAGCGGCACTGCTGCCACCACAGGCAGAAGAAATGGCCGAACAGCTGGGTCGCGTAGAAGAAGCACCTGCCTGGGTCGCTTATTTTGCTTTTAATCAGCCTACTGGCATCTCAGTGGCTTTAGAAGACGATCCTTCTCCAGATATACGACGAATTACCTGTCTGAGCAGTAAACCCGCGCAAGAAGCCGCTCCTGAGCTTTGGTTGGTGGAAGCCAGCGCTTCCTGGAGTCAGCAGCACCTAGACGAAAAAGCATCCACGGTAGCCACCAGGCTTTTGCATCTCTGGCAAACAACCACTGATCAAGGCTGCTTGTCTCACCCCCAGCTGTTGGGCGCGCATCGCTGGCTTTATGGACGTTGCCACAAAGCCTTGCAGCAAGCCTATTTGGCAGATTCCAATCTGGGGCTCTACGCTTGTGGCGATTACTGCCTGGGAGCCGATGCCGAAGCCGCCTGGCAATCGGCTCAGGCACTGGCAAAGGCCTTGCAGGAGACTATACAATAGTTATACCCTTGTTACCTGAAGGGGAGTTTTCGCCCGTTTTAGGCATAAACCAGCAAACAGGTCACAGCTATGACAAGCCCAGCGCAAGAAGAGGGTGCCAATCCACTTTATCCCATCCGTGAAGTCTCGCGGCTTACCGGGGTTAATACGGTCACTCTGCGTGCCTGGGAAAGGCGCTATGGTCTGATTTGCCCGCAACGCACCCCCAAGGGCCACCGCCTTTACTCTGCCGAGGATATCGATACCATTCGCAGAATTCTGCAATGGCTGGACAAGGGCGTTGCCGTCAGTCAGGTCGGCGATCTGCTCGACAAGGCACCTCAAGCACCGGTTGAAAGCCCTGCCCAGGGCTGCTGGTCCCAGGTACGCCAGGAATTCATGCGCTGCCTGCAGCAGGGTGATGAGACTCAGCTCGACCAGCTATATAATCAATTATTTACCAGTTGGTCGGCAAGCCAACTGGCTCAGGAACTCCTGGCTCCGCTAGTACAGGAAATCGGGGAGAACTCGGCCGAGGCTGTTCTCCTGGCCCGTTATCTGCGTACTCGTCTGGGGGAGCGCTACTATCATCGCGCTCCTCATCTGGCCGGTCCCCGCCTGACCCTGCTGCCACTGGAAACATCTGCCACACCCGACTGGCCACTACTCCTGGCACTCCTGAGCCTTGTTGATCTGGATTTCCAGGTATTCTGGCTGGATGCTCCCCTGGAGCCTTCCGAGTATCCCCGAATCCTTCAACAACAGCGCCCAAGACTGCTGTTTATAACCGGCCGGCACCCGCAGCGACTGGCCAGTTTGAAAAGCTACTGCCAGCAGGAAAAACTGGGGTTGGTTGAACTCAGTGAGCAGCCCTCCGATCAAAACCAGCAGCCTGTCTGGAAGCCGCTGGATTCTACTCGCGTTCAAGGGCTACTGCAGGAACAGGAAGGCCGCTGAAGATGTCGGCCACCCTGGTCTGGTTCCGGGCTGATCTACGCCTGCATGACAACCCGGCCCTCTGGCATGCCCTGAGCACGGCCGGAAGTCGAAAAAGCCCTCTGCTGGCGATCTTTTGCCTGACACCCCAGCAGTGGCTGGATCATGATCAGGGACCTAATCAACTCAACTTTCTGCTGCGTAACCTGGCCAGCCTGCGTCAGGATTTGCTCGAACTAAACATCCCTCTGAAGTTGATTCATGCCGCAACCTTTGCCGAACTTCCTTCCCAACTGGCCCGCTTTTGCCGGGAGTACCAGGTTGAGGAGCTTTTCTATAATGAAGAATACCAGTGGAATGAGCGCCAGCGAGACCAGGCCGTACACGAGCAACTGCAGATGCAGGGCGTTCAACTGCATTCCTATCAGGATCAGGTGCTTTTCACGCCTGGACGCCTGCTGACAGGCAAAGGGGATTACTACACCGTTTTTACGCCCTTTTATCGTCAATGGATCCAACGTCTGGATGCCAGCGACCTGCAGCCTCTTCCCAAACCACCAGCCCAAGCGGCCACAGCCTGGGAGGCCGACCCCCTGCCGGAATCCTTAACGGAACTGGGACTAGATTCGGGGAATACGAATATCCAACAACTCTGGCCCGCCGGGGAAACCGCTGCACTGGAGCAACTGGCTGCATTTTGTGAGCAGTCGTTGCATCGCTACAAGGAACTAAGGGATTTTCCCGCGCTGGAAGCCACCAGTCGCCTATCACCTGCCCTGGCACAAGGCCTGATTTCACCCCGACAAGCTCTGACCGCTGTCTGGCAAGCAACTCAGGGACGCTTAACTGACAAGGAAAGTGGAGCAGGAACCTGGGTTGCTGAACTCGTCTGGCGTGAATTCTATCGCCATCTTCAAATCGGCTTTCCCCGTGTCAGCCGCGGGCGCGCCTTCAAAACCCCCACCGAAAAGTTGGCATGGCGATCCTTACAGGAAGACAGAGTGCAGGAGGATCTGGAAGCCTGGAAAGCTGGCCAAACCGGTTTTCCTCTGGTCGATGCAGCCATGCGCCAGCTGCAACAAACCGGCTGGATGCACAATCGCCTGCGGATGCTCACTGCCATGTTCCTGAGCAAGCATCTGCTGATCGATTGGCGGATCGGTGAGGCCTATTTCATGCAGCAATTAATAGATGCTGACCTGGCTTCCAATAATGGTGGCTGGCAGTGGGCCGCCTCGACCGGAACCGATGCAGTGCCTTATTTCCGCCTCTTCAATCCCTACCGCCAATCGGAACGTTTTGATCCTCAGGGCGACTTTATCCGCCGGTATCTGCCGGAATTAAAGCAACTTCAGGGCAAGGCCATCCATCAGCCTCCAGTGCATAAAAACCGATCGGACTTGTTTGCAGAGACAGGAGACTATCCGCCCCCAAGAGTTGATCTGAAGGCAGCCAGGGAGAGAGTTCTGGCTGCCTTTGAAGCCATCAAACCTTCTTGACGAACTCGGATTTGAGCTTCATCGCGCCCAAGCCATCAATTTTGCAATCAATATCATGATCACCATCTACCAGGCGGATATTTTTCACCTTGGTACCCACCTTGACCACGCTGGATGCCCCCTTAATTTTCAAATCCTTGATCACGGTAACAGTATCGCCATCGGCCAGGGGGTTACCATGGGCATCTCGAATTTGCTCAGCCGTTTCATCATTGCTTTCAGCCTGGGCAGACCATTCATGTCCACATTCAGGGCATATCAATTGCAGGCCATCTTCATAGGTGTATTCGGATTGACAGGAAGGGCAGGGGGGCAAAGCACTCATGAAAGACCTCAGTAAGAATTAAAAGAAGCTAAATCATGCCAGAGAGGCTGAATAAACACCAATAAGCCGCGCTTTGCTTTATTTCGACCTGAACCAAGGTTACACTTTAAAGGTTTTTTGTAACTAAAATTTCAGCAGTCAGGCTGCAGCGCCATCAGGAAAGTTGGATTAGCCCAGGCTTTTTCAGTCCACGACCTAGGGTTAATCAAAGACGCCAAAATAACAACCTTCGGGAACGCCTTCATGCACTCGCTACTACCCGCTCTCCGCCTTCTCCCTGCCGTTGCTCTGATGAGTCTGATCAGTACGGTCCTGGCTTTTTCTTTTGCAGCCATGATGGTTCACACCACCCATGAAGCCCTCTTGCCGGATATGGTCATGGCAATGCTGTTCACGGCCCTGGTTTCAGCCTTTTTTGTGGCCTGGAAAGGCAGTATGGCCGGTTTGATCGCCATCCCTCTCCCCAGTGCTGCAGCCATGTTTGCCGAGATGTTTCGCAGCAACAGCCCCGAAGCCGGAGAGATCTGGTTACTGCTATTATTAGGCGGCCTCCTGACTGCTAGCTTGATGTTGCTGCTGGGTGGCCTGAAACTCAGCAAGATAGTCCGCTATCTGCCACTTCCGGTTCTTGCCGGCTTTCTGGCCGGGGTGGGCTGGCTTTTCATCAAAGGCGGGCTGGCCCTGACCGGCCTGAACCACTGGTCATTTTCCGCTTTTATGGATTCAGCCCTGTGGATGGGTGTGGGTTTTGCCATCCTTCTCTGGCTGCTGCGTAAAAGAGTCCCTCCTTCTTATCTGCTGCCAGGCGCGACCCTGATCGGGGGGGCGATAATGATTTTTCTGGCACCAGCGCTGCAAAATCAGGGCAGCTGGTTCTTTCATCTGGAAGCGGCAGGGCAACTGCCCCTGACCAGCTGGCAGTGGTTCAGTCAGGGGCTTCCCAGTGTCGACTGGATTCATCTGCCCTGGACGGCACTGCTCACCCTGGCTGTTATTTCGGTTTTATCCATGCTGCTGCAGGCCACCTCGATTGAGCTGTTAGCAAAGCAGGACCTGAATCTGGATCAAGAGCTGCGCGTGGCTGGTGGCATGAATCTATTGAATGCCCTGGCTGGTGGCGGTGTGGGCTCCCTGTCCCTGAGCCAGACCAGCATGGTCCGCCAGATGAAGGCCAACCAGCGCCTGACCGGCTTTTTGATTGCAGCCTGTTTGTTGGTGGCCCTGCTGGTTCATGAACATCTATTGCGCTGGTTGCCTCTGCCACTGGTTGCTGGCCTGCTGATTTTCCAGGGCATGCAGTTTGTTCATCAGTGGCTGCTTACTTCCGGTCAACGCTTCCCCAGGGCCGACCAGTTTGTAATCGGCGTTATTTTTGTCGTCATAGTCTTCCAGGGCTTTTTGGGCGGGGTGCTGCTCGGATTACTCTTGACCATTCTCCTATTTATTCGTGAATACAGTCGTTTACAACCTATCCATCTGAACACCAACCTGACCGGTCTGAAAAGTGGCGTGGAAAGAACCCCTCAGGAACAAAACTGGTTACAGGAAGAAGCTAACCGAGTAAGGATATATCAGCTGCGCGGATTTCTGTTTTTTGGCTCAGCCAATTCCCTGATCGAACAGATCAAAACAGATGTTCACGAAAGCAAAACTCGAATTGAAGCCCTGTTGCTCGATTTCCACCGGGTCACTAATGCCGATTCCTCAACCGCTAATAGCCTCGTGCGCTTGAAGCAATTCTGTGACAGCGAAAAGATTCAGGTACATATTACCGGGCTCAACCAATCCCTACAGGAACGCCTTTTGGCTGCCGGTCTTGCCTTCAGCAAGGAGATGACTCCAGGAGTTTTACGTTTATCGGACTCTCTGGAAGAGGCCTTGGAATTGCTGGAAAACCAGTTGCTGAAGGGGCTGGAAACCAGCGAACTATCTCCGGTCAAAGCCATGCTGCAGCACCGGATGATCCTGCAGGAACACGAAATTCGTCGCCTTCTGGCCTATTTCAAAGAGGAAACCTTCTCCGATGGCGAGTGGATTCTGCAGGAAGGTGAGCGTAAGCGCAGCCTTTACATTATTTCTCAAGGAAGTGTGGAGGTTATGCTGAAGAATCGGGAAACCGGCAGCATGATCCGTCTGAAGAAAATGCGCCCCGGTACCCTGCTTGGGGAGATGGGGCTCTATCTGGATGAACCACGATCGGCCTCGGCGAGAGCATCCGGTGGCTGCCGTGTACTGACTCTAACCTACCCTACTCTGGAGCAACTGGAAGCCAGGGACCCGGATTTGGCCATGGCCTTCCACCGCTTTGTTGTATTCATGCAATCCGAACGTTTACGGGAAAGCAATCAGCGCGTCTACTCACTCCTACAGGATTAAACGGCCTCTCTACTTGATCATCTCAGGTCAAGAGCATCAGCTTGACCTGAGAAGGAGCCAGAGTGACGCCCGGTGCACCCGGGGTAAAACCGTTCTGACCCGACATCCCCAGCATCTTATTGGCTGGCAGACCACCAATCAGGGTTTTCAAGCTCCCCAGGAGTTGCCGCTGCGGTCCCATAACCATCCCCGACACGGGGTTCATCATTAAACCGGCATTATCACCATTACTCATGGGCGTAATGGTCATCATATTATGATTGGGCATGGCCAGCGTCAGCACCTTGACCTGGGAGGGAATCCCCGTAGTGGGTATGGCCATGTTGGGATAAGGAAGGGGCGTGGGGATCGGGCCTACCGGACTGGGAATCGGCGTCAGGCAGACATCGGGAAAACCCATGTTCATACCGCCCATCTGCGTTGTTGCAAAAACCATAATTGTTCTCTCTATCAGCCCATGTGGATGCGTTCAGCATCAACCCGCAAATCCTTCTCGCTGGTAATGCTGCCACGCTGGCTATGAATCGTCAGGGAGTTCCTGACCCGGTGCAGGTGTTCGCCGGAATCCTTTTGTTCCACTTCTTCGACTCGACTGATGGATTGGCGAACCTGCTTCCAGGTGCGCTGACCACTATGCCAGAAGTCCTGAATCAGGTTACGCACCCTTTGCCAGTTCTGAGTCAGCTGCTGACCCTGGACTTCGGCTTCTTCGGTCACCATTTTGCTTTTACGAGTCAGGAGTTGCGCCTGTTCAGCCTGTAGAGACCAATCACCAATATGCTGCCATTTGCAGTCACTACCGCCAAAATCTACCTCCATGCCTTCATGGGCGCGGATGCGCAAAGGCTGCGGCTGCTGGCGTTCCAGAATAGCCAGCAGGTAATAATCTGATCCCACCTGCTGAACCAGGACCCGATCACCCAAGGCCGGTTGAACCAGGCAGGAATAGGCTTGCCGTGCACGAAGCACGCCGCTATCGGAGGACAACAACCAACGCCCTTCCTTGCCCCCCTGAACCAGGGCTGTAAAAGAAGGTCCGGCTTGTTCAGGACCAGCGGGCTGTTGCGGGGAAAAGGCTTGCAAGGACATGAGGAACCTCCATCACGCAGGTGTTAACCTGCTTTTTTAGCATCTTGTTCGGCTTTTTGCCGCACTGGATCGGTCTTGAGTGCGACTTCTTGATCGGTATTCTTCCAGCTGGCATCCGGGTCGAGAATTTCATGCAGATTGGCCCGGTACACCTGACAATCACTCAGGTTGGCTTTTTGCAACAGCGCATGACTGAAATCCACATAAGTCAGATCACTACCGGAAAAATTGCAGCCCACAGCTTTCACTTCACTAAACTGGGCTTGCTCGGCTTTGACTTGAATGAACTCGGCGGCTTCCAAATCCGCCTTGATGAATAAAGCCATCCCCAGCTCACAAAGGTGAAATTTGGCTCCCTGTAACTGGGCCTGAATCAGATTGGCCTGATTCAAAATCGCCTTGCTGAAATCAGCACTGCGTGCCTGGGCCTGCATAAAACCGGCCTGAGTCAGATCCATCTCACGAAAATTACAAGCATCCAGAAGGCATTCCTGGAATTGCGGCTTGATTAAACCCGTCTTGGAAAAATCCCTGTGGCTTAGATCCAGTTTGTAGAAAAAGGGCAACTCCACCTGCATTTGATTCAACTGCAGGCCTTCCACTTCACCTTCTAGAAAATTTAACCTGAAACCCCGCGCTCCACCGAAGTCAGCTTCCTGTAATTGGCAATTAATCAGGCTGGACTGCTCGAATTCAGTACCGGCCCAGCGGGTTTTCTGTAGCTGAGCATCAATGCAACTGAGGTTTTCCATGCGTGAATCACTGAAATCAGCTTCCTGCAGGTTGCTATTGACCCAACTGGTTTGAAAGGTCGTGGCCGCCTGCCATTGGCTGTTGCTAAAGTTGCTTTCCACCAAGCTGGTTTTGTCATGCTGGCTGGATTGCAGCTGACAACCGCTCCATTGACACTGGATGACCGAGCTGGCCGACCAGTGAGTCGCATTAAACTTGATGCCCTTGCCCTGACACTCGACAAAATTGGTGTAAGTGAACTCGGCACCGGAAAAATTCACTTGATCAAATATGCACCGGTTGAAGTTACATTCTTTGATAACAGCTTGGCTCAAATCCACACCCGAAAAATCCACCTGCTCAAAGGCAACGCCTGCCAGAGTCATGCCCTGTAAATTGCCGGTCAGGGTTTGTTGCTGCAAGACAAAGCTATCACTCTTTTCCAGCCAAGCCCCCAGTTCTTCACGATTCATGCTGGTGGCCTCCAATCCTGGAGCAGGGTTCGATCAAGATTGGCCCCATCAAAACGGGTTTCACCGTATTCCATATATAGAAAATTGGCAGCATAGAGGTTGGCGCCTCTTAGGTTCGCCTGCACAACCCGAGCATGGTAAAGACTGGCTTCCATTAGATTTGCATCTTCCAGAAGACAGCCCGTGAAATTGACATTGGCCAGGTTAGCTCGAAATAGATTCGTTCGTTCAAAGGAGCTGGCAGTAAAATCACCTAGCTCTAAATCCGCTTGCTCCATATTGGCACGATCAAAACGGCCTTTTTTTACACTGGCCTCACGGAAGGAAGCCAGCTGCAAGTTGGCTTCGCTAAAATCACAACCGTTTAGCTGGCACCCCCGGACAAAACGAGTGTTAATAAGTTTTGCCCCTTTAAAAGAGGCATGCTCGGCAACCAGCTCTACAAAATTAGTGCCTTCAAGATTAATAGCATCAAATACACAATCTGCAAAACGTGCATTCACATAATTGCCTTGGCTTAAATCAGCTTGGGTGAACCGGCAGTTTTTCCATTCCGGTTCAATCAGGTTGAGTTTTCTTAAGCTGGCTTGGGAAAAGTCACAAGCCTCGACTTCAGTCTCCAACCAGAGGCTTTCATCCAGATTAGCCTGGACAAAGCTATTATCTTTTACTCGTGAATGATTAAATCTAGCCTTGGCAAGCTGGGCTGAAGAAAAATTAGATGCTGTTATCTGACTGGATCCAAGATTCGCTTCGCTCAGATCAGACCCACTAAAATCCACACCATCCAAGCAAGCATGAACCAAAATAGTTTTACAGAGCTTTGCATTTTTTAGGCTGGCAGCTGCTAAATTAACCCCTTCCATATAGCAATGGCTCAAATCATAACCATCCAGCTTGGCACCCGATAAATCCAGATCAGACAGATCCGAGGTGGGTAAAGGCTGGTTAGCCGCCAAAGCCTTGAGCACAGCGTCTTGGATAGCCGCCTGCTCTTCTGAAGAACGTACAGGGGCGCACTTCTCTTGAAACTCAGCTCCCATTAAGTAGGCTTCTTTAAGGCTGACTTCCATTTCTTGAAGTTTTTCTTCCTGCTCAACAATTGCTTGGCGGGCGGCTGATATTTTATTCAAGAGACCTTGGCGCTCTTCCTCTGGCAGATTCAATTCAGCTAAATCTCGTTCGTGCTCCTGCAAAAGACTTTGTAAAGGCTCCAACTGTTGACGCAGATCGGGTCGGGGCCAACTGGGTTGGGGAGGATTCAGGAGCTGATCGATTTGTTGACGAATCTCTTCGTGCTGAGCTTTGAGTTCTGGGTTTTGCAGTAGGGCTTCTAATTCCGGCAAAACTGCAGCCAGCATCTTTTGTGTCTCTATCTCTTTCACTTCATCTGCCAGCTTTTGCAGCTCTTTCATGGCATCAAAATCGATGTTGGCCAAGTCAGGAGAGCCATCCGGTTTTTGCGGAAGAATTTTTGCCTGCAAAGCTTCCAGTTTTTTTTGCCAGTCCTCGGTGTCAGTTTTTGGCAGTTCCGGTGCTTTAAAATTGGGATCAAGTGCTTGTGCCTGGGCAACCACTTCATCAAGGTTTTTTTGTGCTTCCGCTTCCTGCTCTTTTTTAAGCTCTTCAACCTTGTCCAGCTGGGGCAGCTCCAGTTTTGGCATCTCGCCTTGTGACATTAATAAAGCAATACCACATTTCAATTGACTGGGTAACAGAGGCTGGGTATCCATTAAATAGCGCCAGGCATTCTTTTGATCAGTACGTTTATAAATCTGATCGCGATAGTGCTCTTGTGTTTTGGGTTCTTTGGGCAATTCCATGGCCACTTGTAGCGCTTTGACATCTCGCGCATCATCCCTGCTTACTGCCACCTGCCCTCGACATAAAACCAAGCCAAGGTTCTGGTTAGGAAAAAGGAACAGGGTCTCTGGCTCCAATGAGGTTTCTTGAGGCAGAGGTTCTTTTTCATTCTGTTTTTCTTGCAAATAAGTAACCTTAATATTCCACTCAGGAACCTGACCTTCTATAAGGGGATGATCAGCGTTGAGGTTCTTCAGCCGGTACTTGAGTTGACTAGGTAAATACTGACTGTCAAAACGTTGATCAGCCAAGGCATCCTGACAAAAACGAAAGTCAAAATCATCCGGCAAGCCCGGCATGGCTTCGGCCTGATAGGTTTCATCATAGGTACCGGCATAGGGCTTTCTCTGTTCAGCCATCGTATCCAGTGCACTGGTGAAAGCCTGCTCCAGGGGTTTGCCTGGATCAGTTGCCGGCTTATTAAGGAGTTGTAGTTGAGTTACCGGGTAGGCTTCTTCATCTTCCGGCGTTTTGACTTTTTGCTGACCCAGACCTTCAGGATTCAATGCATAATCTTCGCCGCCATAAGAAAAGGCAGGCGTTAAAGGCAAGCGGGTAAAAGGCTCTTCGATTGACTGTTTTTTTAATCCTGGCAGGCCACGCCAGTAGCCCTTACCCAAGGCCAATAGGGATTTTTTGATAGGCCCCACCTGGATATCCACAGTCAGTTCTTTTTGCGGCTTTCCACCTGGAGTTTCAGCGCAACCATAAACCAGAAACTCTGCTTGCTGCTTGGGAAAGGCTGAATCCAGCAAGAGTAATTCTTCACACTCTGATAACTGATCCCATAGATCCTGCTCCAATACCGACTTGCCGCTACTCAGCTCAAAGCCATAAACAGCACCCAAGGATAAATAAAAACGTTTTTGATAGGTAAAAGATCGATTCAGCAGGGTCAACTGTAGAGGTTTAATAATCTGCATAATCAGTTAATCATCGTTATGCCGGAATTATTAATTGATGCCATTATATTATTTATTCTAGTAGTCCTGCTTGTAATCCCTGCATTCTGATTCTTTATCTCTATCATCATGTTGTTTAGTTTAGTGGCAGCATTAGAAATCTCCGTTGCCTTAGCCTCTGCCTCTAATACTTTGGCATTCATTTCTGAAGAACCATCTGCGGTAAACTTACCCCCTGCACTAATTTCTGTTTTTAGCCCCAGGTACATCTCATTTTTTACAGAAATAGCCATCTCATTTTGGGCACCCAAGAAGACTTCGCTGGCCAAGCCTGCTGTAATTTCACTCATGGCATTCAAATTAATTGATTTACCCGCTCCCAGATGCATTTCTACTACGCCACCCATAAAAAAGTCTTCTACACGGCCGTGGTGGATGGATTTACTTAGACCATAAAGTTCTTCAAAACTGTCACCATGATGATAATCGTGGGAATCGCCATGATGATGAGCTTCAGCCTTACCATCATGGACTTCTAGAAGATTGCCGTTCCGATACTCGTAGGTATCTCCGTAGGTCTTTTCTGCTATGACATTATCAGGACTTGAATACTGAATATTACTGCCATTGATACTATCAAAATAAGGGCCGCCTTTATTGGCTTTATCATTGCCTACTTTTTGATTGATTTTACCACTATCACTAACGTGAGTTTCTGCATAGCCATTCCCAAATTCATAATCGGCAGTATCACCCCAGGAGTAGTTATTGCCCATTTGGTAGTTAAAGGTATTACCCCAGACCTTTTCAATCAGATGGTCACCAGGTGACCAGGCGGTGTCAGTACCTTTAATATTTTCATCAAATGCCCAGTCTGTAGCTCCCGTGTATTTGTCAGGAACATCCCAGGTCATATGGCTATAGCGGTCATCATCTGGGCCTACAAAGAAGCTGCGTTCATCGGCATTGCCAAATCCAAAATCAATGCTGCCTCCGAAGGTATAGGTATTGCCATCCGTCCAGGTGTACTGATCCCCGGCCAGTCGGGTAATCAGGTATTGACCGGATAACTCTTCATCACGAGTTAAGTCAGCATCTGAATAGCTGCCTGCTGTATCCAGACTGAACTTGGGAAAAGCAAAAAGGGCTTGTTCGTCAAAGGTATCACCATCTTCACCACCATGAGCTTCAACAGTAAAATCTGCGACCCCTTTATCATCCACTGTATAGTCTTTGGCATACCTGAGTTTTTGCATGCCGCCAATGGATTCCGAGCGAAAAAGACCGTCCGTGGTGATTGTTACTCCGTCCCCGTCATGGTTGGGTGCTCCCAAATGCAGATAACTGTTATTGGTGGGTGAAAAGAGCTTCAGGCGGCTTTTGCCTTCTTCATCCTCCATTTCGATACGGTTGCCACTGGCCGAGTGGATTTCATTACGTGTCTTGTTAGCACTGGTGACCCGGCTGGGCTGGGCCGTATTGGGCAGAGCCCCCGAGATAACCGGACGATCCGGATCACCGCCGATAAAACTCAATAGAACTTCGGTTCCCTTCAACAGCGGAAAGTGCATGCCACCGCCAGTACCGGCCGAAGGCTGCATCATGGGAATCCACCAGGAAGCCTGACCTTCTCCGGGTGTATGAACCCGATCAAACGGCAGGATGACCTTGTAGCGACCTTCATCATCAATATTGGCGTACTTGCCTTCATCTTCGGCATCAATAATGGCATGAAGTACCCCATGGAAACGGGGTTTTTCAGCGCTAGGCGTTGGCCGGAACTGAACATCCGAGCGCAATGCCCTGAGCCGATTCACATAGGCAGCCGGTTGAGTCGCGGGATTGATACGACTGAAAGTGGGATTAAACCCCTCATGCTCCAGGGTGTATGCATAAAAATCGCCATTATCAGCTTCGCGGAAGTGACCTGTGACACTGAAAGCCAGACCGGGAGCCAGGCTGACATCACGGCTTTCACCCAGAAAAACCTCGCCTTGCATGGCAATTTCCTGGGCCCGAACTTCAGCCAGTTTTTCTGCTTCATCAACATCAATCAGGTTGTCACAGTAGCGATAGATATGGCCAAAGCCTTCATCATCAACACTAGCCTTGCCTTCAATCTGAACCGAAGGGGTTTCACTGCTGTAGTCCTTGAGGGTAATGTGCTTGGGTAGGGGTTCGCCCTGGCTGGTCCAGACCTGTAGCAGCCCCAGATCGTCTTCCACCACCAGACCTGTTTCCGGCTGATACTGAAGTTCGATTTCAGCGGCTTTGACATGCTGGAAAATATCATCCAGAAACACCACCTTGTCGGTATCATCCGCATGGTCAAAACGGTAATAGACCCCTTCACGTTCACAAATACGCTGGAGGAAGTTCAGGTGGGTTTCACCGAACTGGCAGCGGTATTCCCAGTCGCGGTAACCACCCAGCTGCCCCAGATCATAATCCGAAGAGCCCAGCTCCCCTTCTTCCAATACCTGGGCCAGGGTGTCCTGGAGTTGATGCTTAAGATAGATTTCGTTGGTTTCGATCAGGCTCAAACGCTGCAGCCTGGGAACCAGGGTCAGTTGATAGAGATAACCGTCTTCCAGAGGGGCCTTAACCTTGCCCTGGGCCACGACCCCCCAGATATCCCGGCTGCGTCCCTGGGCTTCCAGTAAAAGCCTGGCTTTCTTGCCACGCAGCTGCTTGATCGTCAGCTCCTCTTCACTGAAAACCTCCAGGGTAAAGCGAAACGGCTGACCCAGCGCTTCATGCCCCTTGAAGCTGACCACTTCAAAGAGGGTATCCGAGTCAGACATTTCGAACGTAAAGCGGGTATCCGGGTTAGCCATGATTATCTACCTTAGAATCAACTATGGGTGGCGGCTTCAGCCTGACGACTGGCCATTTCATTAACCTGCAGGCCAGCCAGTCGCCATTCGATCTGTCTGAGCACATCGGCACACTGTTGCAGGGTGCTCAGGAAGAGTACCGAATCGCTCAGGTGATTACCCTGGGCCAGGGCTACCGCCTGGTGTTTGAGATTCAGGGCTTCATTCAAATAGCGATACAGCAAACGCATATCCTTGGCTTCTTTCTGCGATTTCTCCAGCTCCACAGCTTCGCGGAAGATTTTTTCCAACCCGGTTTCCAGGTTGTTTCTTTTCTTCTGCTGACGCAGACGTTGCAGCTGTTTGAGCTGCAGGAAACCACCGCCAATGGCTGCAATCAATGCCAGCAGCAGCCAACGGTTATCCGACAGCCAGGAGAGGGTACGCGAGAGCTCATCAAAACCGGCATAGGGGTTGTAATAGCGGGCGCTGGCTGGATGCATGGGCATGTACTGAAGCAGACGATCTTCCAGCGGGTTGATATCCACCATGGTGGGTGCATCCCGGCGCAGACTTTCCGAGAAGAGGGCTTCATGGACTGCATGAACCACCTGATCAGGCAAACCTGAACGGGCAGCCAGCACAGCCAAGGTGCCTATCGTCTGTACATCTTCAGCTGGCAGAGGACCCCGGGCACTGGAATAACTGCCCGCTGGAATAATTGTAGGATTTATCTGACTTTGGTTCAGCGCATAGCCTGCCGCAAAATCGATAGGCAGAAGACGGAATTCACCACTCATCAGCACCGAGCGGAGATCCGGATTCAGCATCCCGGTGGTCACAATGGCACCTTCCAGCTCAGGCGTTTCCAGTAGACGGGTAAAATAGTAGTCATTCATCCCGATTTGCTCGGGATCTATCCCCAGGTGGTTCAGCATCAACATGGATTGCGCCCGGTAACCTGAACCCTCGACACCCAGAGCCACGTTATGGCCGGGCAAATCCATCATTGACTGGATATTACTATTATTTCTTACCACCAGATGCATCTGGTCACGCCACAGGGGAGCAACCAACTCCAGGTGATGCAGAGTGGCTGACCCGATCATGATAATCGCCAGATCGGCTTCGCCTTCCAGGAGACGTCCACGATTATCAACCGAGCCCTTGGTTTCCAGCAGCTCGACATCATAGTCGCCTTTCTGCTCAATAATATCTTTCAGCAGACTGCCGTATTCATAGTAGTAACCACCAGCAGAGGCCGTGGCAATGCGAATAATTCGGGTCTGGTTAGCTTGCTGGATACTCCAGTAGATCACCAGAATGGCTGCCAAAATTACCAGCATCCAACTTAGCCACCATCTAGCTCGAAAACTTATCATAGAACTCTCCATCGTGACCTGAGGCAGCAAGGCTACCGTTTAATCAATGTCAAACTGGCAGTCAGATAATCCCGCTGCCCACTGTCTTCTTGTTTCAACAACCAGCTGTTTTTACCTAAAAAGCCCCAGGCAGCATCGCCCAGTGAAACCTGCTGGCGTGGGGGTTCAAGGGTAAAGACCAACTGGCATTCGAGATTAACGCCCAAATAGATTTTCACCAGCGTCTGCAATAGTTGCCATTGCTGGGTATCACTGACTAATCGACTATATTGCCCGTGACTGATAGGCCCCAGGTGGATACGTATTTTGCCGTTGCTATCAGTAATGCGACTGCCCAGCCAGGCACTTTCACCCAGACCATGATTGGCTTCGCCCAGCCGTGACCAGGAGGCAGTATCCACCAACACTTTTCTGCTGGCACATTCTTCGACCCGAACCGGAAACTGCAAATAACTGTGCAAGAGCTTACTTAATCCTGCTGCGCTACGCTGTGAACTAGTCAGCAAATCAAAGTGTTGCAGCAACCAACTAACGGGTGGCAGCTTTTTTTGATCGTCCGGACTCACCCCCAGCAAACGGGTGAGCAGCTGTTGCCAGCCTGTTTCTTCCCATTCGATGTCACGCACAGCCGGATACCCTTTACTCAGGGTCAGCAGCAACAATTCATAAAGCCGCTGATTGAGTAAATCCAGAAGCGCCCGAGGAGCTGTACGCTCCGATTGCTCTGCCTGTTGCAGCAACTCGGTAATATAGGCCGGAAGTGGCGAAGTTCGCCCATAAAGACCGGGCAGATTGATCTGCACATACCAGAGATCATCTTCCTTCCAGGCGGCATCAACCTCACGCGCAGCCAGACCGGCCTGCAGGTTGGGGCGCAAACGCAGCTGGCTGCCCGGATCTACCGCCTTGATCCAGCGAATCAGCTGCAGCAGGGAGTAGCGCTGGGCTTCCCGGCTTATCCGAGCAGTTGCTGACTCAGCTGTGCTGGCCATGAGAAGTCCTCTCCCGTTTTGAGTTCATTCACCTTCAACGCAGTAAAATGATTGATGGGGGCTGCTTGGCTAAACAGTTGGTTGAGTCGATCACAGAACACCAAGGTTTCTCCCAGACTGTTAAAGGCGTTGCTACTGATGGTGATTTCCAGCTGCAAACCCCGATAGAGGGCTTGCCCCAGCAGTTTCTCCTTGGCAACCACCTGTAGATCGCGGATCGCTTGGATCTTCTTTTCATTGATGTGGCGCTGGGCCTCATCCGGGCTAACTTGATCAGCCAGGCTGCGTAAATGCCGAATCAAACCTGAGTAACTGAAAATACTGGCCGAGTGCGCGGAAAGGTCCAGCACCTTGCGCTCTTCAGAATCAGGATCCAAAGCGGGTGCTTTCCAGGCTGTAGTTGTAGTGAGGTTAGTGAAATCCACCTGCTCGGGAGAACCCTGAACATGAGTGTTCAAGTCACCGGGCAACAAACCTGCAGCCGTTCTGCCGTTACTGCACAGGGCTTCCACCCGCAGCATTTCTTCGCGGCCCCGTTTAACCTCTTTGCCTTTGGCCAAAACCAGCCCAAATTCGGGCAAGCCGGTCAATTCATTACGGCTGTGTCGAATTTGATAGGCATGGGCTTTGCGACGCTCTTCCACTTGCCAGTAGGGCTGATACACGTGGCTTTCATTATTATCCGAATAGCTGCCTTCCACTTTTTTGATTTTCTGAATCAAAAGATCTTCGCCCTGACGTGATCTTACTTGCAGCGGCTGACTCAGCAGAAAGTCATTGCGTAAAAAAGGTGGTAACTGGCGTGTGAATAGATTGTGAGCGGGCACGGTATTGAGATGAAAGTTATCCACACCCACTCGCGGCAGACTGATTCGAGAGTCATCCAGGTAAAACCTGAGTGTCATTCGGGTTGCCGCAAGATTTTCCATTCCCGAAAAAGTTAGCTGCATGGCCAGATTGGTTTCCGGGTTATGAAAATAGCCTTTTACTGCAGCATTGAGATCTCCGGCATCCAGTGGGCAACCCTTGGGACTGGGGCCCACTCGACAGGCTATTTGCTCCTGTTTCTGGCCATCGATCAGGACTTCAAGGTTTTCACTGGCATGCACCAAAAGCCAATAGATGTCGGCTCTTTGTGCCAGCTTGCCACTAATCAAAACATCCAGCGGCTGGTCATCCAGTAGTTCTGCCAAAGTCATGGCATTGGCCTGGAACTCCAGATCCAAGACACGGGTTGCTTCTTGTTTTTGGCTGGATGTTTCGCTGATCTCACAAGCGGTCATTTCCAGCGGCAGAATGCGGCAATTCTGGGAAGTAGTAAAAACCACTTTTTTATCCAGGCGCGGATTGCTGCCCACGGGAGTGCCGGCCGGTAGTTCCAGAGGCTCTTTCAGACTGGAGCGAGGCTGAACCTGCAAAAGGGTTGTTGAGGGCAGAGCCAACAGGCTGTTGGGTGCGGCCACCTCCAACAGGTTGCGTGTCAGTTCGGGAGCCTGACGCTCCATCTGGTCCCGCAAGCCAGCGGTTAAAAAGGCAACCCCTTCCAGCAGTCTTTCAACATCCGGATCGCTGCCTGGCACCAGATGACGAGCCAACTCAGGCTCTTTCTCAGCATAGTCCGTTGCCAACTGGTGCAGTCGATCCAGTTCATCCCGATAATAAAGATCAAACATGGGCCAATACCTTCTGATAGGTGGCAGTTCCCGGCAGGTGAACCTGTAGATACTGGTCCTTACCGTAAACCAGCAAAAATTCCACGTGCCCCTGATTAGCCTGAAGCTCGGCCTGCAGCAGGAGGGCATCTTTTATCTGCTGCATGCGTAAACTGGTGGCTTTGAGTCGAGGCTCATAGCGACGGATTTGTTCTTGAATGGCATGCATCAAGGCTTCCAACTGCTGCTCGTCAGCGCCCAGCTGCAACTGCGGCAACAACTCCAGCCCCATTCGGGGGTCCAGCGGTAGCGTTCCTTTACGCAGATTGACCAAACGCTCGAGATTCAAGCCAATATCTTCTGCCAGACTCGGGCCGGATGTTCCTAGCCCCAGACGATCCAGTAGCGGCATCATCTAGTCTCCTGCCTTACGGACCTGGGTCATGAATTCCTGCTCACCCCCGGGTCCCATTCGCCAAGCGATACTTTTGTAAACCAGGCGCAAACGCTCCAGATAATGCCAGCCATCCTGCGAGGGTTGGTTACAATCGGGCATTTCCGTTGTCAGTGACAGGATCTGTGCCTTCTCCAGTTCGATTTGATAAAAAGGCACCTGCTGACCCTCGTTATCGGCCTGATACCAGGTAATCAAGACATCCAGGGCTTCCTGTTCGCATAAAGCCTGATTCAGAAGCGGTGAGGAGGTATCGATGGGCTTAACCAGTTCGATGGGCTGGTGAGTCACTGCCGCATTAAGCACTCCGCCTTCACTTTCACCGGAACGGGCGACCTTGTGCGTCAATGACAAGACTTTGATCAGGCCTTCACCGTAGCGGTCATCATCTACACTGCCTTGTAGTTCACCCTGATCGGCACCGGTTATTTTCATGTATCCTGGTCTAGCCATGAGTTTCTCCTGGCAATTCAGCAACAAGGCTCAAAGCAAAACTTTCTCCCTGATATTTCAAATGTGGCTGCAGCTGCAATTGCATTTCTGCGGCCCCTGTTTCTCCTCTTGCCAAACGGACTTCAGCCGAGCGGAATGGCTTGCGGTGCAGGATTTCTGCTGTTGGCTTTTCCTGTGCGGAAACAATAGATTGCAGCCATTGGTTAAGTCCGTTTTCGACTTCCTGGATAGTCACGCTACTACCAATGAGTTCACGCATGGCTTGTTTCAGGTAATGGGCCACTCGGCAAACGGTCATCAGATAAACCAGCTGATTATCCGGATGTACGCCATCATCACTCTGGCTGGCCGCCTGTAGCATCACCGGCATTTCACAAACCAGAGCATCTCCGCGACCACCGGAAACAAAGGCGGTTAAACCCGCCTGAGTTAATTCGGCAACACGAGCCTGGCTCCATTGGCTCTCCAAAGGAGCTTGAGCCAACTGAGCGCTAGTGAGCTGCAAAGGCGGATAGAGATAGTCCTGACTACCCGAGGCTTCCAGCAAGCCAGTGTAGGCACCCAGTTGGTTAAAACTTTGCAATAGCAAACCTGCCAGGGGATAGGCGGCATTGCCCCAGACCAGTGCCTCTTCACCGGTTTCCGGTGTTTCTTGAAACCAGTTCTGTTGTAGATGCTCCTGATAGGGAGGCCGCAAAAGCACTCGGGGCATAGCCAACAAGAGGTAGCGAGCTGCCGGTGTTGCCGCCAACTGGCGGAATTTCATATACCGCGGACTGGAAGCCAGCTCCTGCAGCTTCTCGCGGGTTAGCTCTTCATTAAAATCGGAGAGACCAAATGAAGCTGCTGCAGCCGAAGTAATGACAGGAAGATGCGCCATTTGCCCCAGGCGTGCCAGGTTGGCAAGAAGGGATAAATCATGACTGGAAGTCAGCGTCCAGGCTGCATCCACAACCAGGGCCGAATAGGGCTCGCCCCCGTACTGCCCCAGTTCACGCGAGTAAACCAGATCGAATAGTTCCGTGGCTTCCAGCTCCTGGCTGGTCAATTCCTCTTGCAGATGTCTGGCCTGCATATGCAGGAAACTAACTTCCACCTGCTCGGCTGAACGAGTCAATTTCAGCAGTTTATCCAGACTGCGCCAGCTGGCTTCCAGTTGGCGAACCCGTGGGTGGTGGAGAATCCTGTTGACCAGGAAGAGTTCCTGCTGCTGGCGATGTAACTGCGCCAGATCATCCTCAAGGTCGGTCACAGCTCCCCGCTGTAGTTGAGCTAACAGCGCACTGGGTTCCAGGTCATACAGGCCACCGACCCGAATTGAAGCACTCCAGCCTTCACCTTGAAGCTCCAGCAATGGCTGATTCTTAGCCAGCCAAGCATCTATTGAGGGCAGGTTTTCCGCCTGGGTAGCGGCCTTGTCTGCTCCCAGATCAGCTATAACCAGGAGACGACAGGGCAGCGAACTCTGGCCTGGTGGCAACCGGTAGCCCAAGGGCACATTACTTTGATCAATTAAAGGCATCTGGACGTCCCGGTTAATCAACAATATAGCGTGGCAGTCTTTGACGGCTGGCACTCAGGACATCAATGACCCGCCCATGTCCGCGCAAGCCGAACTGGAGATCAAAATAGTCGATATTCCATTCCGCCAGTCGATCAGCATAAAGTGGGAATTCATCCACTGAGATACGCTCTGCGCCATCGGCAAAGTCTTCCAGGAATTCGGGAAAACCATAGGGGCCGCGGTAATTTTTCACCAAGCTGTAGTTCTCAACCTGGATGGTCAGACGCACATTGGTGCAGTCTGGAGTCCAGACAAACTCCGCATCCACCCGGTAGTTACTGTTTTCCACCTCCTGCAGCCCTTCTTCACACTGGAGTTGCAAGAGCATGCTGGAAGGCAAACGGCGGGCTCCCGGATTGGTGGAAATTGGCCGCGTACTGAGAATAACCGAATAATAATCCTGTTTCTGTTTCTTGAATTCGTCGGCTCGAGCCAGGTAGTTCAAGAGCTCGTCATTCAATGGATAGGGAGTGCCAAAAGCTCGTTTCGGAGCAAAACCGGCACCAAAACGCCGTTCAATAAAAGTATCCAGATGCTCGGCTTTAAAAATCCAGACCAGGCCTTCAGGACCATAAAGATAATCGGCCATCCGTTCCTGGGGCACACCATCGGTAGCAGCCAGGAAGTTTTGCTCCCAGAGTTCCTGCATTTCATCCGCAGACTGCTGCACCAGATAACGGCGGAACATGTTCAGTGGACCACGGAAAACCGCCCAAAAGGGTTCATTAAAATCGGTGTTTCTACCCAGTAGCCCCTGCAGATCAGCCAGGTTGCCGTAACCGGCAGCCAAGGAGGTTTGCCCCTGAGCCGGGTTATCCGGGTTGGCGTACAGATCCAGCATGCTCAGATGGGCAATGGAGGGAATCTGGGAATCCTGTGCCATGCCGCGAATATTGCTCTGGTATTCACCCAAGAGCGCGGCGGCTCTTTCCACCATCATTTCCTGCTCTTCCGGGGTAGGGCCGGAACCATCCTGGGCTTTTGCAGCGCTCTTGCCTATCTTGGCCAGCAACTTACCTAGTTTCCCTACTTTCTTAAGCAGTTTCAGAGCCATCTTCTGGAGAGCACTTTTATCTTCACCGGCGGCATCCGGAGCAAAGGCTTTCATGGCTTCATAGATGCTGACCAGGTGCACCCATTCCGGCGCTTCCTCATCCATAAAGGGCTCCAGTTCAACGGCCATGCGATCCAGAAGTGCAAAATGCTGGTTACGTGTGGTGGCCTGAAGATCAACAGCCTGACGCCAGGTGTTATCACCGGAGAGAACATCCACACCGGATTGGAAATTCAGTGCAAAGTTTTTCCAGGCATCCAGGTAGCGCGCCCGGTAGCTTTCCTGAAAACCAGGGATGAGTTCATCCACGCGCGCTGCATTTTCATCAACTTCCTGGGTAGCCAGAAGCTGCTCGATAAAGTCATCAATTTGGGCCTTACCCTCTGCAGTGAAAGCGGCGGGTACTCGCACATCCTGTTCAGCGCGGATGCCCCGCCAAAACTCCCCCAGGCGGACTTCAGCCTCCCTGGCAGCCTGGTTACCCCAATCAATTAACCAGTCCAGGCTACCCGGACTTTTGGACAAGATTCTCTGCAAGCGTGCACGCTTGGTTTGCAGTCTTGCTTCCAGCTTCTGGGGATTGTTGTGACGAATCAGGAAATCCAAATAGAGATTGTTCAGGGCATTTAACTGAGCAATATCTAATGAGGCCAGGACTTCATCATCCTCACGCGTATAAGCCGGAGGCAATTCACGTAACGCGGCTTCATCAGCCCCTTCTTCCAAGGCTTGCAGAAGATTGATTTCACGAACCAGCTGACCGACAAAACGGGCCATCTCGCGACTGAGTTCATCACCGACCAGATCCGTCTCGAACAGCTGTTTTTCCGCAGCAAATTGCAAATGCTTGTCGAGAGGGTCAATCAGGTTCTGCTCCACTCGCTTGACCAGCATACGATTGAGCCGCAACTGGAAATCGGGTGTGGCCGTCACATCATTAAGCCAGGGCAGAAAGCTGTGTTCTTCCAGTTGCTCCAGAAGACTAGCCAAACTGTAGTTGACGTCGATGTTGTTATTAAAGTCACTCTGCTCGATTAACTGACCTGCGTAGCGTTCGGTCATATTTTCGAGAAATAGAGTGTCCTGACGGTAGATAAAGCCCAGCGTGACCAGTACCAAAATAAAGACTGCAGCATAGCCCGCCACCCAGGTATTGCGAATGGCTTTCTCTGCACGCACGGCTGCCGGAACCTTTTCGGTCTGGTTGCGTTCATTCGGCAAAACCTTGGTAAAAAAGTCATGGCAGAACAGGCCCTGCGGCAGCTTCTGCTCCCCTTCACCCGGCAGGGATGAGGCCAGATAGAAACCTCGCAGGCGAGGCAGTTCTTCAAAGACACTCTCCTGGAAGACACCGCGAGTAAACTGGTGCAAGCGCCCCTGGAGTTCAGCCAGACGAGTTGGCAGCACCAGGGCATCCGTAGCCAGATCGCCACCACGCAGAATATAAACATTCAGGTCTTTCAGGCGTTCGGCAATGTGTACCAGACTGCCTTCAATAAATTCGTCGGCTTCCTGCTGTTGATTATTCAACTGGCCCACAGCCTGATCTTTCAGGTGGGTGGGAAGCTGTTCCTGCCAATTGGCCACGCCGTCCAGTTTTTCCATGCCCGTGAGGACAAAATATACCGGGAAGCGGGTTTTGATGACTTTCATCATCTGACCCAGCTGGTTTCGCAATTCCAGCCCCTGTTCAAACAGGTTGTCTTCGCTCTGGCTTTCCAGCCAGGACCAGTCGATGGGCAGAATCAAACCATTGATGGGCTCTTCACTGCGCTTTTTGGAAAGCAGGTAAAGCAGGTGACGCCATTCGGCATCCTGTTCATCCAGATCCTTGTAGAGATGGTTGGGGATTTGCACCAGCAGGCTTTCATTAAAAGGCCACCAGCTGATCGCCGAACCTTCTTTATTTAACTGGGCATCCATATCAGTCGGCAGGGAAACCCGACCCCCCTTAAGCAGATCACCTGCTTGTTCTTCCTCACCCAAATACAGATACCAAGGCAGAGCGTATTCAGGTTCCAACCCCTTATCGACCAGTGGGCTGTCCTTCATAAAGCGCATCAAGCCCTTGAAGCTGGCATCCAGCTGCTGGGTATCTTCATTGGCTGAAGCCTGGGTAGTATCAGGTTCGCCTTCCTGCAGAAGTCGCTTGGCTCTTGCCCGGGCACGCCAGCGTGCCAAGCCCCATTTACCTAAACGGTAGAGTAACCAAAGCCCAAACAGAGCCAGGGTTGCAGTGATCCCTGTTGCTAGGGGGTAGCCCAAGAGCAGAGCGACAAAAACAACCGCCCCGGCAATGAGCGCCCAAACAAAAATAAACAGGAGTATTTTCAGAAACGTTTTCACGAGTCAGCCTTCCTTTCTCTATTCATGGACGGCTAGATCAGTGCCACCAGGCGTTGAGCCAGTGCCACCACTTCCATCCTCATAAGGCCATAAGCCACCAGTACCAGCAGCAAGGGACCGCCCAGATACAATGGCAAATAGGAAAATCTGCGATGCCGGGGGGTAGACTTAGGCACCTGGGGGTAGGCTTCAGGTGTCAATACAGACACTTCGCTATCCCACGGATGCTTTTGCCCCTGAGACAAAAGCTCAAAATTTTCCATACGTAGCCTTTCCAGATAAGCCTGTTCAGAAGGACTGAAAAAGCGCCCCTTGAAACCCAATGCCAGGCAGTAGTAAAAAACCTCGCGTACATCCTGATCCGCTGGATCAATCAGTGTCAGGGAATCCAGTTCACGGAAGAATTCCTGACCGGCATTAGCGGTGTCATAGTATTTTTTCTGTAATTGCCGGGCTCCCCAGGCATCAGCATGCTGCCAGCCGGAAGACATGAGCGTCTCATCAATAAAAGCCACCACGGCAAAGCGGGCCTTTTCATAATGCTCCCGGCGATACCCCAAACTGGCGTAAACCAGAGCCTTGTCGGCTAGCAGACGTTCGCACTCGGTATGGACTTCATCGATATCCGGTTCAAAACCACCGGCATCAACTTTCTCCTGAACCTGCTTGACGTAAGCGAGTACCTCAATAAAACAATCGATCATTCGCATGGTTTACCCCTTGATCGTCACCAGCTCAGCCACCAGGTCATCCGGTGCATCATTCCAGGACAGCTGCATAACCCCTTCGCGTTCCACAGCCATCCAGGCATCGTCATTGCGCTGCAGGGCAAAGTAAGTGGAGTTGGGACGCTGCGGCAGACCTTCAGGGCGAACTTCCAGCAATTGCTTGGCAATACCCGGCAGAGCCCGCGACTGGTAAGTCGGAACCAGCGCCGGAGTACCCAACTTGGAGAACTGCTGGAAAGAACGCAGCCATTGGGGGCGCTCCTTCTGGGTCCGCAGCACCAGGAACATTTCCTGTCCCGAATCCAGAAAGTGAGCCGGCAGATCCAGTTCATACTGACCCTGACGGATCTCTTTGAAGCGCGCCAGGGCTTCGGAATCCAGGGCAATTTCATTAAGCAGACGGTTCACCAGTTCGCGGGCACCAGCAAAACAATTGCCCAACTGCAAGTGATCATAAGCAGGTAACTTCAGACCCGCTCCGGGCATCTCACCGCGAACATTGGCGGTTGTGGAAAAACAGCTCAAATCGGCAATCAGTTCACGCACCTGCTGGTAAACCCGCTCGGGCGGTACTTCTCCCAGCTCCAACAGATGGGTAAAAGCCTGCACCGGACGCGCCAATGCCTGGAGTGCCAATCGATAGCGCAACAAACGCGGATTAAAATCCGAATTGCGGTATTCCGTGGGTGCCTGCTTATAGTCTTCCAGCTGCTGAGCTCGGGCAACCAGTTCATCGCGGAAAGACTGCAACCATTGATGCATTTCCGGCACAGCAGTGACGGTTAGCATCGGAGGCAGATAATCCGGGTCCAGAAGGAGTTGATCCTGCTGGTGCACAAGGCGGCAGACTGGCAGGCTTTCTACACCACTCATTTCGCCCAGTTGGGCCCGAGTGACAAGTTTGCCGTAGAGCGTCAGCAGTGGAGCTTCCACTTCTTCGCCAGGCTGGTAGTAGTCGGGCAGCTGCTCGGGCTTTTCCTGCAACAGATAACGTGACCGGCTTTTCAAACCGGTTTCATGAGCTGATTGCACCGGCTGACGCTGACGCGCAGAGGTAATGACCAGGTGGACTTCCAGCGCTTCACTAACATCAGGCCAGGCTGCCTGATCAATATTCAGATCTTCCAGTTCGGCATTGCCGGGAAAATCAAACCAGGTGCCGTCACGCAGGAGCACCCTGAGACGACGGAAAGCCACCTTGTTGGCTGACAAGGCATTATGATCCAGCTCGTAGGAAGCGACCCCCCAGGGCAGGCAAGAAGTAGCCTGGCGGATGGCTTGCTGCATCTGCTGATGATAAGCATCCAGGTGCTGGAAATGCTGAGGTTGCAGGAACAGCCCCTGATGCCAGTAAATAGGTTTGCTAGTCAAGGTTGTTTTCCTTATGTCCAGGTTTCACAGTGCACGTGCATTGACAGTGCCGATTCGATTTTCACCCAGGTTGACCCAGACCTTGAGCCAGGCTGGCTGGTCTGGCAAAGGATCACTTCTCTGCCAGAAACGCCACCAGGGTTTTGAGGGGGGATTACGGTGGGTAACAGCCGGAATCGGCAGAACTTCAACACTGGCTTCATCACTCATCTGATAGTAGCCAGCAAGAATAACCAGATAACGGGCATCCTTGACGCGGTTGAGTACCAGGGTTCTGCTTTCTCCGGGCGAGAAGGTCAGGCGTCTTTCCCTGAGAAAGCTGGCGTTCAGCTGGTTGGCATCTGCACGCATCAGGTCGGACAAGCGGAAGGAGGAGCTGCGATAGCTATCCAGTTCACCTATATCGCTGACCTGCAGGATTTTGACTGCCAGAGTATGGGGGCGCCCTTGGCGTTCGTTGAGGCCTGCTGCTGCGTGAAAACGTAGCAGCAGGGATTCCGCTTCATACTCTAATTGACCGGCACTCAGGCTGGGCGGCTGCTCGGCTTGACCCTGGTAAATCCAGCGGTCAGGACCTGGTTCCCAGACCCAGGGGGTCTGGTTATCCGACTCCTGGTAAGAAGCTGCAATGGAATTAATCCAGGTTTCTCCTTCAGGTTGTCGACTGGCACAACCCACCAGGAGCAAAGCCAATAGCAAGACACCCAGCCCTTTACCCATTCAGCATTACTCCCCGGCCCAGTTATCAATAGCGGTACTGGAAGCCACTTCATGGTTCCAGGTAATGCTACTGTAAGTCATGCAAACTTCTTCGTAAGCATTTTTCTCGTCGTTGGCCGGATCCAGAAAATCTGGAGAAACTGTACGAATATCAACGATCTTCGCGCCTTCCAGCTCGATGGTGTAGTAGTGAACCGGCTGGCCATCACTACCGGTATCTGCACTGCGATAAAAATGCAGAGTACAAACCAGGTGCTTGGGCTCGGCCAGACACTGGAACAGAAGCGGTGAGCTTTTGTCGATCAGCTTACGCACTTTCAAGTACTCGTGCTTACGGTTACCCGTCACCTGACCGGTCAGGCGGTCGGTAGGAATGCTGACTTTGTGATCAAAGGCGGTAACAAAGATTTCATCTTCATGGCCGGACTTGAAAAACGCACCGATACTTTCTTCGCTGGATGCGCCTTCGCTCAATGCATCGCCGTCGGCCGTCTCAACAGTCATATAAATTACATTTGGCATCTTACTTCTCCTGAAAATTCAATAAATTATCTAGCAATTAAACGCGATCCAGCAGTCCGGTCAGGGATAGGGTGAAGTTGGCTCCCATAAATTTGAAATGCGGAGTCACCTGCAAGCCCACCTGATACCAACCTGCTTCGCCATCCACTTCGGTCACTGTTACCTGAGCGCGGCGCAGAGGACGCTGGCTGCGGGTAGCAGGAGAGGGGTTTTCCTGATCCGCAACATACTGGCGAATCCAGCGGTTGAGCTCACCTTCCAGATCGGCGCGGCTTTTCCAGCTACCCAGGTTCTCGCGCTGCAACACCTTGATGTAGTGCGCCAGGCGGTTGATGATGAACAGGTAGGGCAACTGGGTTCCCAAGCGGTAGTTCAACTCCGCCACCTTGGCTTCGGGATCCGTACCGAAATACTTGGGTTGCTGCACGGAATTGGACGAGAAGAAGGTGGCATTATCAGCATTCTTGCGCTGAGTCAGTGGAATAAAGCCAAGCTCGGACAGCTCGTATTCCTTACGATCGGAAATAGTCGTTTCAATCGGGCCCAGGGTTGCCGGGGTGCCTTCAATTTCTGTCACATGAACCGGAAGATTCAGCACAGCACCACCGGATTGTGGACCAATAATATTGGGGCACCAGCGATAGCGCGCAAAACTGTCCATCAGGCGAGTGGCATAGGCGTAGCTGGCGTTGATCCACAGGTAGTCTTCTTCCTGCTCGACTTCTTCCTGGTAAACAAAGCTGCGCACCGGCTTGTCTTCACCAAACAGGGGGCGACCCATCAAACGCGGCAGAACCAGACCCAGATTACGTGAATCTTCCTGTTCACGCAGACCACGCCACTTGATGTACTGAGGGCCTTCGAACAAGGACTCCACTTCTTTCAATTCAGGTAGTTCAGACCAGTTTTCCAGGCCAAAGAAGGCTGGTGAAGTACCGCTGATAAAGGGGGCATGCGTCATGGAAGACAAGCCTGCCATCTGTTCCAGCAGCTGGATATCAGGCGTACTAGGCGAGAATGCAAAATCGCCGACAACCACACCATAGGGTTCACCACCAAACTGTCCGTATTCCTTGGTATAGATAGTCTGGAACAAGGAAGACTGGCTCACTTCCGGTGCATCCTGGAAATCTTCCAGCAGCTCTTCCTTACTGGCGTTATAGATTTCTACCTGAATGTTTTCATTGAAATCGGTACGCTGCACCAGGAAGTCCAGACCCCGCCAGGTGCTTTCAACCTGCTTAAATTCTGTGGCATGCAGGATGGCATCCATTTGCTTGCCCAGGCGCTCATCCAGCTCATCGATCATTTGCTCGACCAGGGACTTATCAACGCGAGCCACGGGCTCATCCTTGCTCAGCAGCTCTCCCAGCAGCAGCTCAACGCCCTGCTTGGCAAGCAAATAACCAGTGTCTTCCTGTTCCAGGCGGGTAAATCCAAGGATTTCACCAACCAGGGGTTGTTCTTTTACCTGTTCACTCATAACCCACCTCTTACTTATTCAGAGTCCGCGCCATCGGATTGGCTGGAGTTGCCTTTAGCTTTGGCGCTGATGCCCAGTTCACTCATCAACTTCTTACGCTGGCCGGTGTCTTCCAACATCATTTGAATGGTTTTACGCATGGTCGGTGTATTTCCCAAGGGCCCTTTTAACGCTTTCAGGGCTTCACGTAATTCCAAGGTTTTTTTCAGTTCGGGAATAGCATCGGTTAGCTGATCCGGTTCAAAATCCTTCAGTGATTCAGGAGCCAACTCCACATTGAGTTCGTCTTCATTTTCATTCAAGAAATTGGGCACACTGAAACTCATCTCCAGACCCTGAGCCGCCATCACCTCATCAAAATTTTGACGATTGATATTCTGTGTCTGCCGTTCTGGCAGGGGAGCAGGATCATCTCCGGTGCGAAATTGCCCCAGGACCAACACTTTGAAGGGAAGCTCAACCTGAGCCTTGGCATCGCCGGTTGCTGGGCGATAGCAGATGTTGATTCTTTCTTTAGGCGCAACTGATGCACCGTGACTTTTACTGGCCATACCTTTGCACTCCAACTGGTTGTTCTGCGCAATAGATTCAAATTAATTAGCCATTAAACATTAGCAAGCCTCCCCCTTCCCCGCAAACAAATATTTACAGAGTGCCAAACAGTTCACACAAACTGTTAAAATGATATAAATAATGGCATTAATGCCAAGAAACGGCGCTTTTAAAGCAGTTCTTGTTATGTTTTCTATATTATTTCCTTAACATTTGCTTATATTGCATTGCAAAACATCACATCATTAAGGCAGCAACCACCAGCACCCGCTCGACTAAAGTTCAGCAAGAGTGACCCACATCAATTAAGGTTTTCACGACTATTGGGAGGTAGGGGTGCGATTTGCCTGCTTAGAGGACAGGCAAGAGATCAGCGCCCAATTTTTCAGCCATAAAAAAACCCCGGACTAAGCCGGGGTTTTGCAAGCAACCAGGTATACAAAGCTAGCTAACCGTAGATAACTTCTGTTACCTCGTATTCCACTTCGCCACGAGGCGTTTTCACCAGGGCGACATCCCCTTCTTCCTTGCCGATCAGTGCTCGGGCAATCGGGGAGGTGAAAGAAATCTTGTTGTGCTTCAAATCGGCCTCATCTTCACCGACTATGGTGTAGCTGACCTCTTCATCGGTATCCAGGTTCATCAGCTCAACGGTTACGCCAAAAACCACCTTGCCGGTTTTGGGAAGCTGACTGACATCGATCACCTGGGCATTGGACAACTTGCCTTCGATTTCCTGAATACGGCCTTCGATAAAACCCTGCTCTTCACGCGCAGCATGATATTCTGCGTTTTCTTTCAGATCACCATGCTCCCGCGCTTCAGCAATGGCTTCAATCACCCGGGGGCGAGCTACGGCTTTCAGTTCGTCCAATTCTTCGCGAAGACGCGCTTCGCCCTGAACAGTCATGGGACTCTTTTGCATTAAACTTCTCCTGCGTGCAGCTTTTGCAAACGGCGCACACTGATATTCATTCCATACTCAAGGGCCTGGCAAAGAGCCTGGGCACCGGCCAGCGTCGTGGTATAGGGCACTTTATGCTGCAGGGCCGCACGACGGATGCCGGAGGAATCAGCAATAGCCTGACGCCCTTCCGTTGTATTGACGATATAAACAATCTCGTCATTTTTGACCTTATCGACGATATGCGGACGCCCTTCCGCCACCTTGTTCACCACTTCAGCCTCGTAACCAGCTGCCTTGAGAGCTGCAGCAGTACCGCTGGTGGCCACCAGGGTGTAGCCCAGTTTGGTCAGGGAAGCAGCAACACCCAGAATGGCTTGCTTATCCACCTCACGGACCGAGAGGAAGGCTTTGCCGCCCGCCTTGGGCATTTTCTCACCGGCACCCAGCTGGGCCTTAAGGAAGGCTTCGGCAAAGGTCGTACCGCTACCCATAACTTCCCCAGTCGATTTCATTTCGGGGCCGAGAATGGGGTCAACGCCCTGGAACTTGTTGAAGGGGAAGACCGCTTCCTTGACGCTGAAGAAAGGCGGAATAATTTCTGTCTCGAAACCCTGTTCCTTAAGGCTGGTACCGGCCATACAGCGTGCTGCTACCTGGGCCAGGGAAGTACCAATGCACTTGGAAACAAAGGGCACCGTACGTGAAGCACGAGGATTGACTTCGATGATGTAGATTTCACCATCCTGCCAGGCCAGCTGAACATTCATCAGGCCCACGACACCCAGTTCACGAGCCATCTGCGCAATCATCACCCGCATACGATCCTGCACTTCGGCAGGCAGAGAATAGGGTGGCAAGGAGCAGGCTGAGTCACCCGAGTGAACGCCGGCCTGTTCGATATGCTGCATGATGCCGCCGATGACCACATCCTTGCCATCACTGACTGCATCGACATCGATTTCGATGGCGGCGTTGAGGAAGTGATCCAGCAGTACCGGGCTATCATTGGATACCTTGACGGCACTGGTCATGTAGCGCTCCAGCTCGTCACTGCCATAGACGATTTCCATCGCCCGGCCACCCAAGACATAGGAAGGACGCACCACCAGCGGATAGCCGATCGCCTCGGCCTTGGCCAGGGCTTCGTCAAAACTGCGGGCTGTGGCATTGGGTGGCTGTTTGAGACCCAGCTTTTCAATCATCTGCTGGAAACGCTCACGATCTTCAGCCCGGTCAATCGCATCCGGAGTAGTACCGATAATGGGTACGCCAGCAGCTTCCAGGTCACGCGCCAGCTTCAGCGGCGTCTGGCCACCAAACTGAACGATCACACCCTTGGGTTTTTCCTTATTAACGATTTCCAGCACGTCTTCCAGAGTTACCGGCTCAAAATAGAGGCGATCAGAGGTGTCGTAGTCGGTGGAAACCGTCTCGGGGTTACAGTTAACCATGATGGTTTCATAGCCATCATCACGCATGGCAAAAGCCGCATGCACACAGCAGTAGTCAAATTCAATGCCCTGACCAATCCGGTTGGGACCACCGCCCAACACCATGATTTTATCGCGTGAAGAGGGTTCAGCTTCACATTCCTCTTCATAGGTGGAATACATGTAGGCCGTACTGGTAGCAAATTCTGCCGCACAGGTATCCACCCGCTTATAGGTGGGGTGAATATCCAGTTGCTGACGCAGTTTGCGGAAAGAACTTTCGGAAACCCCCAGCAAATCAGCCAAGCGAGCATCGGAGAAGCCCTTGCGCTTGAGGCGGTAAACCAGCGCGTGGTCCAGATCACCAAAGGCAGTCTTGGCCACCTGGTTTTCCAGTTGGATCAGTTCTTCCAGCTGTACCAGATACCAAGGATCCACATTAGTCAGGCGGAAAACTTCTTCAAGGCTCATGCCGCTACGGAAGGCATCACCGATATACCAGATACGCTCTGCACCGGGATTCAGCAGTTCGCGCTTCAAGAGGTTTTTAGCTTCTTCATCCCATTTTTCAATTTTAGGGTCGAGACCACTGGCACCCACTTCCAGACCACGCAAGGCTTTCTGCAGGGATTCCTGGAAGGTACGACCAATGGCCATCACCTCACCCACCGATTTCATCTGGGTCGTCAGGCGGTCATTGCTCTGGGGGAATTTCTCAAAGGTGAAGCGCGGGATCTTGGTGACGACATAATCAATGGCCGGCTCGAACGAAGCCGGAGTCGCCCCCCCGGTAATGTCATTCTGAAGCTCATCCAGCGTATAGCCCACGGCCAGCTTGGCAGCAATCTTGGCGATGGGGAAACCGGTTGCTTTGGAGGCCAGGGCCGAGGAGCGAGAAACCCGTGGGTTCATTTCGATTACGACCATGCGGCCAGTATCAGGGTTGATACCAAACTGGACGTTGGAACCGCCGGTTTCCACCCCGATTTCACGCAGAACCGCCAGGGAGGCATCGCGCATGATCTGATATTCTTTATCCGTCAGGGTTTGCGCTGGTGCCACGGTAATGGAGTCACCCGTATGCACACCCATAGCATCAAAGTTTTCAATCGCACAGACGATGATGCAGTTGTCGTTCTTATCACGAACAACTTCCATCTCGTACTCTTTCCAGCCGATCAGGGATTCATCAATCAACAGTTCGTTGGTCGGTGACAAATCCAGGCCGCGGGTACAGATTTCTTCAAACTCTTCCTTGTTATAAGCAATACCACCACCGGAACCACCCATGGTAAAAGAAGGGCGAATAATGCAGGGAAAGCCCAACTCGGCCTGTACCTGCCAGGCTTCTTCCATGCTATGGGCCATGGAGGCCTTGGGGCACTCCAGACCGATTTTCTTCATCGCCTTGTCGAAGCGGTCCCGATCTTCGGCCTTGTCGATGGTATCGGCATTGGCACCAATCATTTCCACGCCGTACTTTTCCAGCACCCCGTGGCGCTCCAGATCCAGCGCACAGTTGAGGGCTGTCTGGCCACCCATGGTAGGCAGAACGGCATCCGGTCTTTCTTTCTCGATAATCTTCTCGACCACATCCCAGAGGATGGGCTCGATGTAGGTCGCATCCGCCATCACCGGGTCGGTCATGATGGTGGCCGGATTGGAGTTCACCAGAATGACCCGGTAGCCCTCTTCTCGCAGCGCTTTACAGGCTTGGGCACCGGAATAGTCGAACTCACAGGCCTGGCCGATAACGATGGGACCAGCCCCTAAAATGAGAATGCTTTGAATATCTGTGCGTTTTGGCATGACGGTCTCTTTAGCTGCAAATTCAGGCTGACTGGTTTTTACGGGCTTCGATCATCCCGATAAAACGATCAAAAAGCGGAGCGACATCCTGGGGCCCAGGGCTGGCTTCAGGGTGTCCCTGGAAGCTGAAAGCTGCCTTGTCAGTCCGCTCAACACCCTGCAGGGTGCCATCGAACAGGGATTTGTGGGTGGCCCGCAGGGTCGAAGGAAGACTGGCCTCATCCACTGCAAAACCGTGGTTCTGACTGGTAATCATGACTTCCTTGGTATCCAGATCCTGAACCGGATGGTTGGCACCATGGTGGCCGTGAGGCATTTTGACCGAGCGAGCACCTGAGGCCAGCGCCAGCAGCTGGTGACCCAGACAGATACCAAAAACAGGCACCTCGGTTTCCAGAATCTCGGCAATGGCCTTGATGGCGTAATCACAGGGTTCAGGATCACCAGGGCCATTGGACAGGAAAACCCCATCGGGTTTCATGGCCAGGACTTCACTGGCTGGGGTCTGAGCAGGGACCAGGGTAATCCGGCAGCCTCGACTGGCCAGCATGCGCAGGATATTGAATTTCACGCCATAGTCGTAAGCCACTACATGGTAAGGCTGATCAGCATCCTGGGTTTTGCTGTAGCCTTCGCCCAAGGCCCATTCGCCCTGGTTCCAGTGACTGATTGCAGTGGTGGAAACCTCTTTGGCCAGATCCATCCCCTTGAGACCGGGGAAGGAACGGGCAGCGGCCAGAGCTTTTTCTTCAGCATCTGCCGCACCGGCTTCAGCACCAGCCAGGATACAGCCGTTCTGCGAGCCTTTATCACGCAGAATTCGGGTCAGCCTGCGGGTATCCACATCACCAATGGCAACCAGGTTATTGGCCTTCAGATAGTCGGTGAGACTTTGTTCGCTACGGAAGTTGCTGGCAATCAGTGGGAGATCACGAATGATCAGACCGGCAGCGCCCAGAGACGCTGATTCAACGTCTTCTGAATTGATGCCGGTATTACCGATGTGTGGATAGGTCAGAGTTACAAGTTGCTTGGTATATGAAGGGTCAGTCAGTATTTCCTGATACCCGGTCATCGCGGTATTGAATACCACTTCGCCCAGGGTCTGGCCATCAGCGCCAATTGCGGTTCCACGGAAAATACTGCCGTCTTCAAGTGCCAGAATAGCGGGTCTGGTCAAAACTGCCTCCTCCCATCGCAGGCTACAACTCCAAGCACCTTTTTAGTGCCCGAGCTGAATTTGGGTTGCAAAAAAGCGAGATGAACACAAGTGTCCATCCCGCTTTGGTCTGTATTGTTTGCTTGAGGGCTACTTTTTGCCCTGATCGCACCAAGTAAGTGCAGGCGCTTATTTCCATGATTTTAGCGCTTTAGCGGGCCTTGTGTCCAGAAATATCGTCAGCAGGCAGGAGCCTGGCCGGATGGATAAATCTGTACCAGACCGCTCTCGCCATCAAAGTCAGCCACTACCCAGACCTGTTCAAACGGATGCCCTTCCGGCAGACAAATGGCATCCATCCTTTGCAGAAAATCTTCTCTTCGCCAAAGCGGGTTGGCATTGCGAATAACCAGCCAGACCCGATCGGAGTGATAGTTCTTTTCCGCCTTGTTGGCTAAAATCCGGTTCAGGGCCGTCAGCAGGCGCTCATCCGGCGGGGTGGCCGCCAGCTCGGTCAGATAACGCCAGGTGGCATTACCCTGATCGTGACCCAGTACCAGCATGGCTTCGACTTCGCTACCGTAGAGATGGGCAATCTCCAGATCCAGTCTCTGTTTGTTCAGATAGCAGGAAACGTCCGGCTTCTGAGGCTCGTTATGCCAGATATGTCGAACCGGTACTTCAAAGCAGGCCTCATAAAGCCGCATAAACAGGCGGGCCGCCTCATGCTCCAGGCGAATTTTTTCTTTCTCCGAGTCGGAAAGAGGCTTTCCTTCCCGGGAAAAATTCAGATCCGAAGTCATTGCCTAGCCGCCATTGCCGTTTCCTTCAGGTAAAACCAGGCCCGGAACACCCTGGGCCTGGAGCAAAGCCCTATTCATTAATGCAGATCCAGCACATCCTGCATGCTGTAAAGAGAAGCCGGTTTGTCTTGCAACCACTTGCAGGCTCGAACCGCCCCCTTGGCAAAAGTCATGCGGCTGGAAGCCTTGTGGGTAATTTCCACTCGCTCGCCTTCCGTGCCGAATACCACCGTATGATCGCCCACAACATCGCCCACACGCATAGTGGCAAAACCGATGGTCTTGGAATCCCGCGCACCGGTATGGCCTTCACGCCCGTAGACCGCGACTTCTTTCAGATCACGCCCCAGTGAACGAGCCACGGCTTCACCCATTCCCAGCGCAGTACCCGAAGGGGCATCCACCTTGTGACGATGGTGCGCTTCGACGATCTCCACATCATAATCATCGCCCAGGGCAGCTGCGGCCATTTCCAGCAGCTTGAAGCAGAGGTTGACCCCCACACTCATATTGGGCGCAAAAACGATCGATGTCTTCTTAGCGGCTTCCTGCAATTGTGCTTTCTGTTCGTCGTTCAGACCCGTAGTGCCCACTACCAGCTGCTTACCTGCAGAAGCACAGAGGGCCGCATTGGCCAGGGTGACCTGCGGCTGGGTAAAATCAATCAGTACATCAAAATCATCCAGCACAGACTCAACGTCACCTACAGCAGCAATCTGACGCTTACCCACACCCGCAATTTCACCTAAATCAGCACCGATCAGGCTAGAGCTGGGCTCCAGAATACCTGCGCCCAGCTCCGTTGCAGGATCTTCATCGATCGCTTGGATCAGTGCCTTGCCCATACGTCCGACGGCACCCATTACAGCCACTCTAATCATGATTTCCCCACCTGGTTTACTCTGAATTATTTTCTGCCATTATTATAAATAAATCGGTACTCAAACTTACCCATAAATGTGAACCGGTTCACACTTAGATCGCTAAGCTTTGCTAAGATCTAGGACTTTCTGCCTTCCACTCAGAGGTTTTCATGTCATCGGCCACGCCTTCCAACCCCAGCTATGAACGCATTCGCAGACTCAATGCTATCGGCATAGCACTTTCTGCCCAAAGCGATCAGAACCAGCTGCTGGAGATGATACTGAGCAGCGCCCGTGAACTCACGCAAGCCGATGCGGGAACCCTCTACATGGTTGAGCCAGAAGGCCCTTCTCTGCGTTTTGCCATGGTTCAAAACGATAAGCTTAACATCCATTTGGGGGGGAGCGGTGCTCCGGTCGGGGACAACTTTCCCTTGATTCCCCTCTATCTGGAGCAGCAACAACCCAACGAACGAATGATTGTGGCCTGGTCGGTTTTGCATAAGCGAACAGCACGTATTGCTGACGCCTACCACGAAGAAGGCTTTGATTTTTCCGGAACCCGTGCCTTTGATGAGAAAACCGGTTATCGCTCCAAATCCTTTCTCACCGTTCCCCTGCTCAATCACGAAGGTGAAGTCATAGCCGCGCTACAGCTGCTTAATAAACTGGATGCAAAAGGCGAGCTTACGGAATTTGATGACAGTGATCAGGATATTGCCGAATCCCTGGCCTCCCAGGCCGCCATCGCCCTGACCAACCGCCGCCTGATAGACGAATTGCGTAACCTGTTTGATAGCTTCACTCAAGTCATCGCCAGCGCGATCGACTCCAAATCCGCCCATACCGGTGCTCATTGCCGTCGCGTACCCGATGCCACCCTGATGCTGGCCGAAGCAGCCAGTGGTGCCGGCTTCCCCGGCCTGGAAGATTTTCGCATGTCAGAAGATGACATGTATGAACTGAAGACAGCAGCCTGGCTGCATGACTGTGGCAAGGTCGTCACGCCTCACCACGTCATGGAAAAATCCACCAAGCTGGAAACCATCGTTGATCGTATCGACTGGGTTGGCGATCGCTTTGAAATCCTGCGGCGGGATCTGGAAATTCAGCACCTGAAAGAAGAACTGGCCGCAGCTCGAGAAGGCCGGGAATTACCTGCAGCAACCCTGGAGGCCTATAACCAGGCCCAAGAACAACTGGCCGATGACCTCGCCTTCTTGCGTACAGCCAATACTGGCGGTGAATTCATGGCCGACGAATTGATTGCGCGGGTCGAGGCTCTGGGAGAGAAAACCTGGATTAATCTGCAGGGAGAGACCCAGCCACTGCTAACCGAAGAGGAAGTGAAGAATCTTTCCATTCGCAAGGGCACCCTGAACCAGGAAGAACGCAAGATCATGGAAGGCCACATGGTGCATACGTTGAATATGCTGGAACAGCTACCCTTCCCGCGCAACCTGCAACGAGTGCCTGAATATGCTGGTGGCCACCATGAACGCATGGATGGCAAAGGCTATCCTCGCGGACTCAAGCGAGAAGAAATGTCGATTCCTGCCCGTATCATGGGGATCGCTGATGTCTTTGAAGCCTTAACCGCTCATGAGCGCCCCTACAAAAAACCCATGCCCTTATCTTTAGCCTTGACCATTATGGGCAGAATGGTCGAGGATAATCACCTGGATCCAGATTTGTATGCCGCGTTCGTTTACAAAAAAGTGTACCTTGATTACGCTAAGAAACATCTGCGCGATGAACAAATCGATGAAGTGGACGTTGATAATCTGCCTGGATTACGTCTGGCTTCCATATCCCAGGCATGAAGCAAGGAGCATAAGGCTGTGAAGGTAGAAATTCTTGGTTGCAGCGGCGGGATGGGGCTAGGACAGCAAACCACCTGCTACCGTATCAATGAGCATACGCTGCTGGATTCAGGCAGTGGGCTGGGTAATTTGCCGCAAAATGAGCTGCTCAAGATAAAAAATATCTTTCTGACCCACTCGCATCTTGATCACGTCTGTTTTCTACCCCTTCTGATCGACAACCTGTTTGAAGCCATCAAAACGCCGATACAGGTCTATGCCCTGCCCGAAGTCATAGAAACCCTGCAGGAACATATTTTTAACTGGAAAATCTGGCCTGACTTTTCCACTCTGCCCAACAAGCACAACCCGGTTGTAGCCTTTAATGAAATCACCCCCTGGCAGAAGATAGAAGTGGAGGGTATCTCTTACACTCCCTTTCCGGTTGAACATATAGTGCCGACCTGTGGCTACCACCTGCTCAGTGACAGCGGCCAGACCCTGGCCTTTACCGGGGATACCACCTATAGCGATAGTGTCGTGGAAACCATCAATCAGTTGGGCAAGTTGGATGTACTCATGACCGAGTGCGCCTTTCCCGATCGTCTTTACGAACTGGGCAAGATGTCCAAGCACCTGACGCCCGTAATGGTCAAGGATCTACTCAAGACCCTGAAAACACCCCCCGGACAAATCTGGCTTTCCCATCTAAAGCCCAGCCAGCACTTGGAAATCAAGGGTGAACTGGAACGCTTGCAAGACGATCTGGCTTCCACCGACATCCAGATCTTGGAACCCTGCAAGACTTTTCAGCTGTAATAGCTCTCCACTCCTGATCGTCTCACAACAAAGAAAGGGAGGCAGATGCCTCCCTTTTCTCTATTTCTCGGTATGGGTCCAGACGCCATCCCAGTCCTCACCGGGAGGCTGCTCCAGATAGTGATCAATACGATCCAGATAAACACCCGGCAGACTGTCTTGCGGATAGTCGGCCTGTAATTTCTGATAAAGCTGACGGGCCTCTGTAAAACGTGCCTGGTGATAAACCTCCAGGGCAGCCTCATGTTTTTGCAGCCAATCCCGATCTTCTGCTTGCAGCGAAGTCTCCAATCCCAGGGGCTCCAGAATCGTGACAGGCTCAGACCGCCCCTTCACCCTTACCTTATCCAGGCGACGGTAAGCGTACTCCGGTGCAGCTTTGGCCGTCATTTCACTAACGATGATCTTGACGCCATAGGCCTTGGTCAGCCCTTCCAAACGCGAGCCCAGATTGACGTTATCGCCCATGACGGTATAGGCCATGCGGAATTCCGATCCCATGTTGCCCACATTCATAAACCCGGTATTCAGACCGATCCCCATAGCCAAGGGCTTCATGCCTTCTGCAGTGAAAACCTGATTGATTTCGTCTAACGCCTTGAGCATGGCAAAGGCTCCATCCAAGGCATGGCTGGCATGCTGCTCATCCTGTAAAGGTGCTCCCCAAAAGGCCATGACCGCATCCCCCATGTACTTGTCGATCGTACCCTGGTTGGCATGAATGGCCTTGGTAATCGGCGTCAAAAGCCGGTTCATCACACCCGTCAATTCAGCCGGCGGGATGCCCTCGGAAAAAGAAGTAAAACCACGCACGTCAGAAAAGAGAACGGTCAGTTCCCGCTCTTCGCCTTCCAGACCGAAACTGGCATGACTATCCACCATTTCCTCGACCAGCTCGGGCGGTACATATTGTCCAAAACGCTCGGTAACCCAGCCTTTTTCGCGACTTTCACGTAAGAAGTTCATCGCCAGATGCCAGCCTGCCATGAGTATCAGTAGCAGCAATCCCGAGGCCAGGGGCAGCACCCAGCCCTCCTGCCAAGCCCAGATATTAATGCCCAGGTGCACAGTCACCAGCACCAGACTCACCACCAGAACGGCAATTGCTTTCAGACGCGGAAAAATAAAGGTGATCAACAACCCTAGAACCCCCAGGATCAAAAGACCTGCTGCCAGGGAATAGGCTGGCTCAGCGCGGTAACTCTGATGCAGAATGCCGGCCAAAAGGCTGGCATTGATTTCCGGCCCGGGAAAAATACTGGCCACAGGCGTGGCCCGCAAATCCATCAAACCAGGAGCTGAAGCCCCCAAAATGGCCAGAGCACCTTCCAGCTTGCTCGGATCAACCCGACCATGGAGAACATCGGTAGCCGAGACATAGGTAAAGTGGCCTCGCTCACCATACCAGGGCACCAGAGCTCCGCCGCGGGAATCAGTAGGAATCTTGAAGCCACCCACATCCACGGCTTCCAGTTGCGGTACGCCGCCCCCTTCAGCAATATCCAGCTGCAAAGGCGGCTGCCCCAGCACCTGATACATCATCGCCAAGGGTAGATTAGGATAGAGACCGCCTTCCCAGTATTGCAGAACCGGGACCCGGCGAAAGACACCGTCATCATCAACAAAGGGGTTATCAAAAAAACCGCCGCCCAGGGCAGCATCTTGGAGAATATCCAGATTCGAGGAATAGCGTTCAGGGCGTGGCCAAGGCAGGCTGGCCAAAAGTTGTGGATCGGCATCCACAGCGATAGGAGGCGGTAACTGACCGACCGAGGGTGGATCCGTCTCTTTGACCCGCGACTGGAAATAATAGCCGGTCACGACCGGAAAATTAGCCATCACCTGAGCAAGAATACGGTCACCTGCGGGCAGGGGTGGGTCAGTCGGTAGTTGTGGATATTGCTGCTGCAGCGCTTGCCATTGCAGCGCCAGCTGATTCCCCTCGGGCTCGGCAAAAACGATATCCATCCCCAGCAGGCCCAGGTCATAATCCAGAAACAGGGTCTGAATCAGTTCTGCCACAACGACCCGCGGCCAGGGCCACTGGCCCAGCTCACTCAGGCTGCGCTCATCCAGATCGATAATGACGATGGAAGGATCTTTTTCATAGCTGAGCGTTGATTGCACCCGCAGGTCGTAACTCAAACCTTCCAGACGATCTACAGCCTTGAGTGGCCAGAAACCGGCCATTTCCCCCAGGACCAGCAACAAGAGCAATAAACTGACCAGATACTGCCAGTTCTTGAGGGTATAAATACGCTGCCAAATTTTTCCCAGCATGGCTGATTTCCTGTATTAAAGGGCTTCCAAAGCCTCACTTAAACGGGTCACTCCGATTACCTCCATACCTGCAGGCTTTTCCTTGGGCACATTGCCCTTGGGTACCAGGGCTCGTTTGAAACCATGTTTTGCCGCCTCGCGAATTCGTTCCTGGCCACTGGGCACCGGACGGATTTCACCCGACAGCCCGACCTCACCGATAATCATCAATTCCGGCGATAGAGGCTGGTTGCGAAGCGAAGAGACAATCGCCATCAAGGCAGCCAGATCAGCACCGGTTTCCAGAACCTTGACCCCACCCACAACATTGACAAAAACATCCTGGTCACCGGTAAAGATGCCACCGTGACGATGAAGAACCGCCAACAACAAAGACAGGCGATTGGTATCCAGCCCCACTGCGACCCGGCGGGGGTTACCCAGTGCCGACTCATCCACCAGCGCCTGCACTTCCACCAGCAGAGGGCGTGTTCCCTCCCAAGTGGCCATGACCACACTACCCGCAGCCGGCTCCTCATCACGGGAGAGAAAAATCGCGGAGGGATTTTTCACTTCCTTCAGCCCCGTTTCCAGCATAGCAAAAACCCCCAGCTCATTAACCGCCCCAAAGCGGTTTTTGTGACCACGTAGAGTACGAAAGCGGGAATCGCCATCACCTTCCAGCAGCAGGGAAGCATCGATCATGTGCTCCAGCACCTTGGGGCCAGCCAGAGAGCCATCCTTGGTCACATGTCCGACCAGGAATAAAACCGTGTTGGTCTGCTTGGCAAAACGGGTTAAATAGGCGGCCGATTCACGTACCTGAGCAACGCCGCCGGGTGCTGACTGGAGATCATCCAGCTGCATGGTTTGAATGGAATCCACGATCAGCACCTGGGGTTTTTCCACCTCAGCAACTGCCAGCAGTTTTTCAATACTGGTTTCAGCCAGCATCTTTAAGCCCTGGGTTGGCAGCCCCAGACGCTGGGCTCGCATGGCTACCTGTTGCAGGGATTCCTCACCGGTCACATAAAGCACCTTCATCAACTGCGCCAGCTTGCAAGCCGTCTGCAGCAGCAGCGTGGATTTACCTGCACCCGGATGACCACCCAAAAGAATCGCTGAACCCGGTACCAGGCCACCACCCAGCACCCGATCAAACTCACTGAAGGTGGAAGAAAAACGCGGCAGGTCTTCCAGACTGATCTCGGACAGATCCTGCACCTGCTGGGTCAGGGCTCCGGCAAAACCGGTTCGACCGGCGCCGGAAGACTTGTTGCTGACCGCACCCAGGCGCACCTCCTGCACGCTATTCCACTGCTTGCAAGCGGAGCACTGACCCTGCCATTTGCTGTACTCAGCACCACATTCTATACAGACAAAGGCTGTTTTCTGTTTTGCCATAACTTCGCTGCGAAACCCCATTGACAGTTATAAAAAAGGACAGCATTATAACCAAATACTATCTTCGAAAATAAAATAAGGATACTCACCATGAAGCGCGAAACCCTTGCCCTGCATCACGGCTACCAGCCTGACGACCAGCATTCCGTTGCCATCCCTGTTCACCAGACGACTTCTTTCAGTTTTGATTCAGCCCAGCATGCGGCCGATCTTTTTGATCTGAAAGTGGAAGGCAATATCTATTCACGCATCATGAACCCTACCTGCGCGGTGCTGGAACAACGTGTAACCGCTCTGGAAGGTGGTCTGGCCGGTCTGGCAGTGGCGTCCGGTATGGCCGCTATTACCTATGCCATTCAAACGATTGCTGCTGCCGGCGACAATATTGTCTCCATCAGTGAACTCTATGGCGGCACCTATAACCTCTTTGCCCACACTCTACCTCAGCAGGGCATTGAAGTCAGATTTGCCGACAAGGATGATTTTGCCGGTATCGAAAAACTCATCGATGGCAAAACCAAGGCAGTTTTCTGTGAATCCGTGGGCAACCCTTCCGGCAGTGTTGTGGATATGGAAAAACTGGCCGAAGTCGCTCACCGTCATGGCGTTCCCGTCATCGTGGACAATACCGTTGCCACCCCCTTCCTCTGGCGTCCGATTGAACAGGGTGCTGATATCGTCGTGCATTCCGCCACCAAATACATTGGCGGCCACGGCACCACGGTCGGCGGCGTGATTGTGGATTCCGGTAAGTTCCCCTGGGCTGAGCATGCCGAGCGCTTCCCTCAGTTGAATGAGCCGGATGTTTCCTATCATGGTGTCGTCTACACTCGTGATGTCGGCGAAGCGGCCTTTATTGCCCGCGCCCGAGTCGTTCCCCTGCGCAACATGGGCGCCGCTCTTTCTGCCCAGGCGGCCTGGAACCTGCTCCAGGGTCTGGAAACCCTTTCCCTGCGTATCGAACGGATTTGTGACAACACCCAGAAGGTGGCGGACTTCCTGCAGGCTCACCCACAAGTCAGCTGGGTGAACTATGCTGGCCTGTCCGAACACAAGGATGCCGCCCTGGCGCAAAAATACATGGGTGGCAAGGCCTCCGGTATTCTCAGCTTTGGTATCCAGGGTGGCAAGGAAGCCGGTGTTCGCTTCTACGATGCCCTGCAACTCTTCACTCGCCTGGTCAACATCGGCGATGCCAAGAGCTGTGCCTCCATTCCGGCATCCACCACTCACCGTCAGCTGAATGATGAAGAGCTCAAGAGCGCCGGTGTCAGCGCTGACATGGTTCGCTTGTCCGTAGGTATCGAACATATTGATGACCTGCTGGCCGATCTGGATCAGGCGTTGAAAGCCGCTTCCTAATCAACTGGCTGCTATATGAATGCCCTGTTCAGCGTGACTGACAGGGCATTTTTTATGCTTGCCTTCCCGCCGGCCAAACCTCACTCTGAGTAGGGTCAATAAGGTGTACTTGCGCCAGGCCGCGCAAGCGATCATCCAATAACAATAAAAGGAAGCACTCATGAACCAACTCAGCCCTCATTTTGACCTGCCCAAAGACTCCCAGATCAAGGATCTGCCCCAGGACATTCAGGACGCTATTCTGGCCGTTCAGGAAAAAGCCGGTTTTGTGCCCAATGTTTTTCTGATGCTGGCCTATCGTCCAGCCGAATTCCGAGCTTTTTTTGCCTATCACGATGCCTTAATGGAAAGAGACTCGGATACCCTGACACCAGCAGAAAAGGAAATGATCGTGGTTGCCACCAGCGCCCGCAATCGCTGCCTCTACTGTGTGGTGGCCCATGGTGCCATCCTGCGTATCTATAGCAAGAATCCACTCCTGGCCGATCAGCTGGCAGTCAATCACCGCACTTCACCGATCAGTGAACGCCATCAGGTGATGCTGGATTTTGCCCTCTATATTGGCCTGGAAGCGGGCGAGCTAAATGCCAGCTGGAAGGAAAAACTGCATGCAGTGGGCTTTACCCTGGATGACATCTGGGACATAGGTGCCATCAGTGCCTTTTTCGGACTATCCAATCGCATGGTTTCCCTGACCGGCACGCCACCCAACGAAGAGTTTTATTTGCTGGGCCGACTGCCCAAGCAATAAGGCTGCAGGGATCAAGCAGAAGAAGCTTCTGCTTGATCCTTTACCCTGGTTTCTACTAGGTTTTTTTCGACGCGGACGGGCGACGACTGCTCGCCTTGCGGGTCGATGTTGAGCCGGAAGGCTTGGCCGTTGCCGTTTTAGCCGCAGACGCCTTGGCTTGGGGCTGATAGGCGGGAGGTTCATCCTGCAGAAAGTCGGCCACGGTTTCCAGGTATTCGTTGAGCAGTTTTTTACTCACCACGAAGATGTGGCCGATGTTCTTCTCAATCGTACGGTTGAGGCCACCGCGAGTCATCTGCACATTGCCTTTTCTGCCCCAGCGCTCACTGGTCAAGCAGGAACCCACGGGAGCAATCGGGTCTCTCTGCCCGCGGTAATCAAAGAGTGCAATATCAGCACGATTTAACGCATCCATATCCACGGGCTTGCCATCCAGCTCAGGCGCTTTAGACGGCAGGGTATAGCGGCCTTCCCAGATTTGATTGCCCATAAAGACTTTTTCAATCCATTCCCGATGCGCTTTAGCCGGGAAGCGGGTGCCCGAATTCAGCCAGTGCAGGAAGGGAGCCGCATCATCGATAGCCCCATGGAAGTTGGCACGTGCGTAAAAACCTTCTGTCACGTTGAAAGCCACACCGGGTTGAATCGCGTGCATACCGGCCTCAATGGTTTGTGGCGGCAGGTTGCTGTTGCCATAAAAGGCCTGCATGATCGCCGGATCATAGCTTTCCCGGATCAATTGGCGCATGGGCTGGTGACCACTGGTGTCATCATCAAAAAACATGGGCGTGGTCATCAACACCACCTGGCGAATTTTGATATCACATCCACCCTGTTCCGCTTCTTCGATGCGACGAGCCAGGTAGGGCATAAAGAGGGTGCCGCCCATGCAGTAGGCCATCACCTCGATGGACTGCTCGGGATGACGCTCGGTAATCAGATCAAGATAGCGGTCATGAACGGTTTTGCCATAAAAACTCAGGCCCAGATGCTGCTGGTCGGGGCCGGGATTACCGTAATCGACCATATAGAGGTCATAACCCAGCTTCAGCATCCCTTCGATTACAGATTTACCCGGTGCCAGATCAAAGAGCTCGCAACGGTTGATCATGGGACTGGCCAGATAGAGGGTTTTGCCGTTGGGTTTTACCCCCTGAGGACGCGGGTAATGCCTCAGGCGTACCGAATAGAGCTCGGAACCGGGCACCGTTTCCCAATCACAGGCTCCAATCTTGGCAAAGGGGGATTCCAGCGCAAAACGGCGGATATCGATGGCATCATGCGCCAAAAGCGCTAAAAGTCGCAGTTCACAATCTTTAAGATAGTCGTCATCGGACTGCTGGCGGGTGCCCTCGGGAGTCAGCTTACGATACGGATTACGCTTGAGATCACTGAGGGGCTCTCCGGCAATCACCTGCAACAGCGAGCGCAAAAGCTTCTTCATGGCTCTCAGGCGTGTCTGACCATAGCTGTGGTACTGCCATTCCAGTGCCTGAAGCCCGGCCAGTTGACCCAACAACCAGGCCTGACCGGTGGGATTCTCACAGGCCCAGTCGCATTGCTTGCGATCAAAAACCAGTTTACGGCCCTGGCGGGTCAGATAGTCACTTGCTGCTTCCTGCTCTTCAGCGCTGGCATCCAGCTCACAGGTCAGGGCAATCAACATCTTGCGTAGTCGGGCGGCGTAGGCTGACTCGATTCTCAGATTATCGCGGGCCACCAGATCAGGATCGCGCCCCTGGGCCACGGCCTCCTGGGTGGCCTTGACCAGAGGTTTCATCCAACCGGTAAAGATTTCTCCCGGCACTCCCAGAGGTGACCACAGATCCTGCTGGACCCGGGTAGCGGCAAAGAGATTCTTCAGGCACAAGCCATTGAATTCACTCAGCCAGTGATGAGTATCCTTGTAGTAGGCCGGATTATCGGCCAGCGTTACTCCCATGACCTGATCCAGCTGATCAGCAGTCAGCCTGGGCAAGGGCAGACTCGACGTCATGCCTTGCATCCAGGGTTCCAGCCAGTTTTCACTGTTAGCCAACATCATCACCTCCATTTTGGTGCCGGGCAGTTAAGCGATAGCAACCACCCTAACAAAGGGCAAAAAACGAGTTAAGCCCGGGGCACTTCGTGCTTTTATGTGCAGCAGCCACTCCTTACCTAGGCTGGATTTTGCTCACGATGTCTGGATTCACTCAATTCATGTACTGCATCAACCAGAGCCTTGGCATGCTCGGGGGGAACATGCTGGTTAATTCCGTGGCCCAGATTGAATACATGGCCCGGCCCTGAACCATAGCTATCCAGAATACGACCTACCTCGGCACGAATGGCCGCGGGGGGTGCAAAAAGCGCACTGGGATCAAAGTTCCCCTGCAGGGCTACGCGGTTACCCACACGAGCGCGGGCATCCTTCATTTCAGTGGTCCAGTCCAGACCCAGAGCATCAGCGCCGGTCGCCGCCTGGTGCTCCAGCCACTGACCACCGCCCTTGGTAAAGAGAATAACCGGAACCCGGCGGCCATCCTTTTCGCGGATCAAACCATGCACGATCTGTTCCATATAGCGCAGCGAGAATTCCAGGTAAGCGGGCGTTGACAGGCTGCCACCCCAGGAATCAAAAATCTGTACCGCCTGGGCACCAGCACGGATCTGGGCATTCAAATAGGCTGTTACCGTCTGGGCCAGCTTATCCAGCAGCTGGTGCATGACATCCGGCTGGCCATAGAGTAGCCCCTTGGCATGGCGGTATTCACGGCTTCCCTGACCTTCGATCATATAGGTGGCCAGAGTCCAGGGACTGCCACTGAAGCCGATCAGAGGCACCCGGCCATTGAGTTCCTGACGAATACGACTGACCGCATTCATGACGTAATCCAGATCCTTTTCCACTTCGGGCAAAGGCAGGGCATCTACATCCGCCTGGCTGCGCACTGTTTTGCGGAATTTAGGACCTTCGCCGGTTTCAAAATAGAGGCCCAGCCCCATGGCATCGGGAATGGTCAGAATGTCGGAAAAAAGAATCGCTGCGTCCAGATCAAAACGCTCCAGCGGCTGCAGGGTGACTTCACAGGCCAGATCAGTATTACGGCAGAGGTCCATGAAAGAGCCCGCCTGTTTGCGGGTCGCCAGGTATTCGGGCAGATAACGCCCCGCCTGGCGCATCATCCAAACCGGCGTTTTATCAACCGGCTGACGGGCCAGGGCGCGCAGAAAACGATCATTCTTCAATTCTGTCATGAGACTTCCTAATACAAAAAAAGCTGAACAGTCTTTCACCGGGTAAAAGACTGACGGAAAATTGTTGCTCCCATTGTAGCCTGCCCAGGATGATCAGGGCAGGTCTGTGAATAAAAACTTGTAACAGCTGCTGCCGTTTGCTCAGCAACCTAGTAGAATAGTCAGATTAATTTTCACCATTTGAGAGATAGAGACCCGTGACACTGCGTTTTGTTGCCTCTTCACGTCTGCCTACCCCCTGGGCCACCTTCACCATGCACGGTTTTGAAGATACGGAAACCGGCAAGGAGCATCTTGCCCTGACGCTGGGTGAACTGGATGAGGATCAACCGGTACTGGCCAGAGTACATTCCGAATGCCTGACCGGGGATGCACTCTTCTCTTTACGTTGTGATTGCGGTTTTCAATTGCAGGAAGCTCTGAAAAGAATTGCTCAGGAAGGGCGGGGTGCGCTGCTTTATCTACGCCAGGAAGGACGGGGGATCGGCCTGCTGAACAAAATCCGGGCCTACCATCTTCAGGATGCCGGAGCCGACACCGTGGAAGCCAATGAGCAGCTGGGATTTGCTGCCGATCTGCGCGACTATTCCATGCTCATCCCCATGCTCAAACACCTGCAAATCAGCCGGGTGCGTCTGATGACCAATAATCCGCGCAAGGTGGCCGCGCTGGAAAACTATGGCCTTCAGGTTGCAGAACGTCTACCGCTGACCACCGGCATGAATCCCCACAACAGCCACTACCTCAACACCAAGGCCAGCAAACTGGGTCACATGATGTCGGCAGAGGACTTCGAGGATTCAGGCAACCCGCATCAGTAGTGGTAGCTTAAAGCCAGGATATTAAAATCGATGCCGTTATTCTGCTCGGCCATGCCGTTGTTGGAATAGTGGCGATAACGCAGGGCCAGCTCCCATTGCTGTTGTGCACCCCACTGCCAGCCTAAAGCCAGCGTATCGGAGAATTGATAATTCTGGCCAAACTCATGATCTGTAGCTGGAAAACGGCTGGCCGACATGAAGGTGGCACCGATCGAGGTTTCCAGGTAAGGCAACCAGGCCAGGGGTGTTTGCAAACGAAACACCGGAGTCAGTACCAGCAGATTATTACGGTCCTGGGTACCGGCTTCACGCTTTCCTTCCCAGTATTCCAGTGCCACCTGGCCATAGAGTTTGATCTGCAGCCAATCCCCTTGATGCAGATCCTGCCAGTGCCAACGCCAGGCTGCACGATGCGCCATCACCTCTTCACCCTGACCTGATTCAACCAGCACCGCATCAGCACCCATGGGGTTGGTCGCCAGGGTGGTAATCAGGGTCGTGGCTACGGCTGTTTGCCAGAAGGCACTGCCTTCAACCGGCTGAGCTTTTAATGAGGGAGCCAGCACCAGGGCTAGGAATAAAAAAAGCCCGGCCCGGCTGCAGCTTTGCAAAGCGGACATCAGTCGCCGACCACCATAACCCCTTCGGCCTCGAATGCCACGCCCTTGGGCAGTGCAGCAACCTGCACGGCAGCACGAGCGGGATAGGGCTGGGTAAAGTAGCGGGCCATGACTTCATTCACGGTGGCAAAGTTAGCCAGATCGGTCAGGTAGAGGTTCACCTTGACCACTTCATCCATGCTGCCACCAGCGGCTTCACAAACGGCCTTGAGGTTTTCAAAAACACGAACGGCCTGGGCCTCGAAATCGCCTTCGATCACCTGCATGGTTTCCGGAACCAGTGGAATCTGGCCGGACAGATAAACGGTATTACCGGCTTTGACTGCCTGCGAGTAGGTCCCTATGGCTTCGGGGGCCGCGTCGGTATTGATTACTGCTCGATTGCTCATGTGTTGCTCCTTCTTATTATCAAATCATCTCAGGCGCACGACCCGATTCACTTCCGGCAGGCGACGCAATTTTTTCATGACCCGGGCCAGATGGATACGGTCCCTGACCAGCAATTCCAGGGTCAGGATAGACAGGCGTGCATCTCTTTCATCAACGCTGATTCTTTCCAGATTGGCATCCACTTCCGTCACCTGGGTGGCAATCCGGGCAATGATGCCGCGTTGATCTTCAATTTCCAGCTTGAGGCTGACACTAAAGTCGCCCTCGGTGACTTCTGCCCAACTCAGGCCCACGCATTTGTCGGGATTATCGCGAATATCCTGAAGATTGCGGCAGTTATAACGGTGCACCACGATGCCATTGCCAAAACTGATATGGCCCAGAATGGAATCGCCGGGAATCGGACGACAACAACGGGCAAAAGTCACCACCATGCCTTCAGTGCCATGGATGATCATATTGCCATCATCATTGGTTTCTGCCGTTACCGATGCATCAGCATCCAGCAGGCGTCGCGCGACCATATAGGCCATGCGCTTGCCCAGACCGATGGCTTCCAGCAGCTCCTGCTCACTGGCCACCTGCATTTCTTCCAGCAGTTGATCCAGACGTTCCTTGGGCAGATCATCCAGATGCACATCAAACTGGGCCAGGGCTTTTTCCAGAAGACGCTTGCCCAAGGCTTCGGATTCACTGCGCTGCTGCTGCTTGATGTAGTGGCGAATGGCAGATCGGGCCTTGCCCGTGGTCACAAACGACAGCCAGGCCAGGTTGGGGCGGGCACCGGCTGCAGTAATGACCTCGACCGTCTGACCACTTTGAATACTGGCCGACAAGGGCGCCAGCTTGCGATCGATCCGGCAGGCGACACAGGAATTACCGACATCGGTATGCACGGCATAGGCAAAATCAACCGGCGTCGAGCCTTTGGGCAGCTCCATGATGTCACCACTGGGGGTAAACACATAGATCTCGTCAGGGAAGAGATCCACCTTGACGTGTTCGATGAACTCCAGCGAATCCCCCGCGCGCTGCTGCATTTCCAGCAGCCCCTTGACCCACTGGCGAGCCCGGGCATGGCTACCCTCAGCAATCGGCCGATCGGTTTGGCCTGCCTTGTAAAGCCAATGGGCGGCCACACCATTATTGGCCATGGCTTCCATTTCCCGGGTGCGTATCTGGACCTCAATGGGCATACCACTCAAGCCAAAGAGCGTGGTATGCAAGGATTGGTAACCATTGGCCTTGGGAATGGCGACATAATCCTTGAAGCGACCGGGAACCGGCTTGTAGGTATTGTGCACCGTACCCAAAGCGCGATAACAATCATCCACGGTTTCGGTCAGCACCCGGAAGGCGTAAACATCCATGATGTCGTTAAAGGATTTACGCTGGTGCTTCATCTTGCGGTAGAGAGACAGCAGGTTCTTTTCCCGGCCGATCACCCGACCCTTGAGGCCTTCGCTTTCCAGACGCTCCTGAAGACGCTGCTGAATTTTCTTGACCACTTCCTTACGATGCCCGCGCACACTAAGCACTGCCTTGCGCAGGCGTTCATAACGCATGGGATAGATTGCCTGAAAACTTAAATCTTCCAGTTCCAGACGCAGGGTGTTAATCCCCAGACGATTAGCAATGGGGGCATAGATATCCAGGGTTTCACGGGCAATACGACGCTTTTTTTCGCGCTTGAGCGCCCCCAGGGTGCGCATATTGTGCAGGCGATCCGCCAGCTTGACGATAATAACGCGAATATCCTCGGCCATGGCCAGAACCATCTTGCGAAAGTTCTCGGCCTGGGCTTCAGCCTTGGATTCGAATTTAATCTGGGTAAGCTTGGAAACCCCGTCCACCAGCTCGGCGACGGACTCCCCGAACTGACGGGATACCGCTTCCTTGTTAACCCCGGTATCTTCGATCACATCATGCAAAAGCGCAGCGATCAGCGCCTGGTGATCCAGATGCAGATTAGCAAGAATAGTGGCAACAGCCAGAGGATGGGTGACATAGGGTTCGCCGGAACTGCGGCGCTGACCATCATGTGCCTGCTCGGCAAAAAAATAGGCACGTCTGACCTGCTGAATTTCTTCAGCAGGCAGATAGCCTTTTAGACGGTCACAGAGGTCTTCAATCGTGTTCATTACCCACCTTCAGGTGTAAAGACTGAAAAAGCGGCGGGCAATTAACAGCATGGAATCAATAATCCTGCTGCTGGAGTTCTTCCTGAGCTTCTACAGCCTTTACTTCAGCTTCATCCAGAATGGATACGTCCGTCTGCCCTTCGGCAATTTCACGCAGTGCAACGACGGTTGCCTTGTCGTTTTCCCAGTCAACGTGGGGATCCTTGCCACCCAAGGTTAGCTGGCGGGCGCGACGAGTAGCAACCATTACCAGTTCAAAACGGTTTTCAACATTCTCAAGACAATCTTCAACAGTTACACGAGCCATGGAGTGACACCTGACAATAGCAGTGGGTAGGTTTTACAAGACCCGCCATTGTAGCGGAGCGTCCACCCCCACAACAAGTGGCAGTTTATTGCAGCAGATCGGCCAACAAGGCCTGGCAACTGATCTGTTGATTGTCCCGCGTTAATCTTTGAGCCACAAAAATCGCTTCCAGTTCCTTGAGCGCCTGCTCGAAGTCATCATTGATCACCAGGTAATCATATTCTGGATAGTGACTCATCTCACTGATCGCCTGGCGCATCCGCCCGTCAATCACTTCTTTGCTGTCCTGGCCGCGCTGTTCCAGGCGTTCGCGCAAGGCAGCCTGGGAAGGGGGAAGAATGAAAATGCTGGTGGCTTCCGGCATTTTTTTACGCACCTGCTGCGCACCCTGCCAGTCAATTTCCAGAATCACATCCACCCCGGCGGCCATGCGTTCTTCCACGCTCTTTTGGGCAGTGCCGTAGTAGTTACCAAAAACCTCGGCCGACTCAAAAAAGGCCCCTTCCTCACGCAACTGAAGAAAAGCTTCCTGACTGGTGAAATGATAATTCACCCCATCTTTTTCTCCGGGCCGCGGTGAACGAGTGGTGTGAGATACAGATACTTCCAGACGGGCCAGCTTTTCCAGCAGGGCTGCAACCAGACTGGTTTTTCCGGCACCTGAAGGGGCCGACAGGATATATAAGCGACCTTGCGGCTGCGACATGGCAAACTCCCTGAAACAAGACACGATCGATAGGCTGAAAAATAAAAAGCAGCCGAATCCGGCTGCAGTACACATTATTAGGTGCCAAGTTTACCCTGAGTAGAGCTGCTAAGCGACCCGCATCAGCGCCCTTGGGTCGCTCTGCGGGTTTTGCGGGTAGCTTCAGCCGTCAGGGGGTCATCCGGCCAGGGGTGTTTGGGGTAACGCCCGCGAAGATCCTTGCGTACTTCAAAATAGCCTTTCTTCCAGAAGCTGGCCAGATCACGGGTAATCTGGACCGGCCGACCGGCTGGCGACAAGAGATGAATGACCAGAGGAACTCGACCCTGAAGCAGGCGCGGGGTTTCCTGCCAGCCAAACACCTCCTGCAGCTTGACAGCCAAAACGGGTTCTTCACCGCTGTAATCCACCGGCAGGCTGGAGCCACTGGGCACCTCCAGGCGCTCGGGCAGTAACTGCGATAGCTGTTGCTGCAGGGACCAATCCAGAGATTCCAGCAACCACTGCCCCAGGGGTTGACGCGCCAGCTCGTCCAGTCGGGTCATCCCGGTTACCCGGGGCAATAACCAAGCATCCAAAGTCTCCAGCAAGGCTTCGGGGGTCAGGGCTGGCCAGGGCTCACCCAGGTAGCGATGTGCCAGGCGTAACCGCCCCAACAACTGCTGATCCTTGGCTGAAAAGGGCAGGGGTTCACCGGAGCGCAAAGCCTGGATCAGGACCTCGGCCGCCTTCTCTTGAGCTAGTGGTTGCAAGGGACGGCGCTTCAACAAGAGTTGGCCCAACCACAGCTGCTCTTCAGCCACTACCTTCTTTTCTTCGCTATTCCAGAAAACAACTTCTTTGGGGATAGCCTCCCGATTCAACCGCTGTTGCACCAGCTCTTCCGGCAGGGCCACGGCCTGATAAACCCGCGCCTGCTGGGCCTTGCCATCCAGATTGACAGCCACCAGCCAGGTATTTCTGGCCAGAGGATGCTGCTCGGGGAGGGCCAGCTGTCCCCCCGTGATCAATTTATAACGCCCCTCACCCTGGGAAAAGGCAAGGCGGTCGGGATAAGCCGCCAGCAATAAATCCGGCAGATGATCCAGTTCCACCGGCTCCAGGCGACAACCCAAGCGCTCAGCCCAGAGGCGTGCTGTCCTGCGCCAGCGGCCCTGTTCACCCTGGCTTTTTTGATCCGGCAAGCGGGTCATTTCTTCCTGCAAATCAAGCTGGCTACCGCTTAAGCCTTCTTCCAGCCAGGCTACCAACCAGGCAGCCAGGGGCAGGGCTTGCAGCTCCTTGGCTTTTTCCAGCAGTACGCCCAAGCGCGGATGAGTGGACCAGCGAGCCAATCCTTGACCTAGGGCCGTAAGACCCAGGTGGGCATCCAGTACCCCCAGACGCCTGAGAAGATCCCGCCCCGCCTGAAGCGCAGCGGCCGGTGGCGGCGTCACCCAGTTGAGCGTTGTGGCCTCCTTGATCCCCCAACGCGCCAGCTCAAAGGCCAGGCCGGACAGGTCAGCCTGCAGGATTTCCGGCTCCCGATGGGCAACCAGCGGCTGCTCCCGGCTCCAGAGACGATAACAACAACCCGGTGCTTCACGACCAGCTCGCCCTTCGCGTTGATCGGCACTGGCCTGGTTCACTTGCTGGGTGGTTAGCCGGGTCAGACCCGAGCGTGGTTGAAAAACCGGCAACCGCTCCCGCCCTGCATCGATAACGACTCGGATACCGGGCAGGGTCAAACTGGATTCCGCCAGGGCTGTGGACAAAATAATGCGACGCACGCCACCAGGCGGTGGACTGACAACGGCTTTTTGTTGTGCCAGGGGCAGCTGGCCATAGAGGGGCTGAATTTGCAGGGCATCGCTTTGCAGAACTTCAAGCTTCTGCTGCAAACGCCGGATTTCTACCTGTCCCGGCAAAAACACCAGCAGATCGCCTTCCTGTTCTTGCAAAGCCTCGCGAATGACCCTGGCCTGATGCTCGCTGGCGTCCTCTCTGAGTGGTGGCGGTCGATAGAAGCGGGTAATCGGGTAACTACGGCCCGGACAGCGAATCACCGGGGTTTTCTCTCCCAGCAAACGGGTCAGGGCGTCTACATCCAGCGTTGCCGACATCACCAGTAGTTTAAGGTCTTCCCGTATTGTCTCCTGCACCTCACGAGCCAACGCCAGCCCCAGGTCCGCCTCCAGACTACGCTCGTGAAATTCATCAAAGATAATACCGGCCACGCCTTCAAGCAGCGGGTCTTCCTGAATCCAGCGGGTCAGCACGCCCTGGGTGACCACCAGCAAGCGAGTGGAAGCACTGGCCCGACTTTCACCGCGAACGCGGAACCCCACGCTCTTGCCCAGTTCTTCGCCCAGCGTTTCCGCCATAAAACCGGCGGCCAGACGCGCTGCCACCCGGCGGGGTTCCAGCAACAGCCAGCAACCGGCTTCGCCAACCTCCTGCTGCATCAAGGCCAGGGGCACACTGGTGGTTTTACCCGCCCCGGGTTCGGCGACCAGCAGACAGGTGTTGTCTTGCTGAAGACAGCTCACCAATTGCGGCAAATAGGCATCTATGGGCAGGGTGCGGGCGGACATCTCGAGGGCCTTTCTTATCTTGATAGCAAAATCTAATCATGCCGTTGTATTTAATCAATTTCAAACATGGATCAGGGATCGCTAGTATAAACCCCGTACAGACAAACACCTTTTCTAATCAACTGACTTCAAGGAGTTGGATAATGCCACAAGCAATCAATACCGAAATCAAACCTTTTAACGCTACCGCTTTCAAACAGGGCGAATTTGTAGATATCAGTGAAGCTGATGTAAAAGGCAAGTGGGCTGTTTTCTTCTTCTACCCAGCTGACTTCACTTTCGTTTGCCCCACCGAGCTGGGCGACGTTGCCGACAAGTACGAAGAACTGCAAAAGCTGGGCGTGGAAGTCTTCTCCGTTTCCACGGACACCCACTTTACCCACAAAGCCTGGCACGACTCTTCCGAAACCATCGGCAAGATCAACTACTACATGGTGGGCGACCAGTCCGGCAACATCACCAACAACTTTGGTGTTATGCGTGAAGGCGCTGGCCTAGCCGACCGTGCCACCTTTGTGATCGATCCTGACGGTGTTATCCAGGCGATGGAAATCACTGCTGAAGGCATCGGCCGTGATGCTGACGATCTGCTGCGCAAGATCAAAGCAGCTCAGTACGTTCGCAACCACCCAGGCGAAGTTTGCCCCGCCAAGTGGAAAGAAGGCGAAGAAACCCTGGCTCCTTCTCTGGACCTGGTTGGCAAGATCTAAATGGATCGCCACTCCCGTCAGCCTTGGGGCTGACGGGTTCGCCTCCCCCTTTTTTCATCTTTACCACAGGACACGCATCATGTTGGACGCCAATCTCAAGAAGCAACTGGACACCTACCTGCAGAAGATCGTCACCCCGATTGAGCTAAGCGTGTCCAGTAACGATGAACCCAAATCTCAAGAATTACTGGAGTTGGCCGGAGAAATTGCCGGACTCTCCTCACAAATCGAACTGAAAGACGCAGCAGATTCCAAGCGTACCCCGAGTATGGCGATAGCCGCCCAGGGACAGGAAGCGCGCATCCGTTTTTCCGGTATTCCCATGGGCCATGAGTTTACCTCCCTGGTACTGGCACTGCTGCAAACCGGCGGCCATCCTTCCAAGGCCGAGCCGGAAGTGATCGAGCAGATCCGTAGTCTGCCCGGTGAATATCACTTTGAAACCTTTGTTTCCCTGTCCTGCCAGAACTGCCCGGATGTGGTTCAGGCACTGAATTTAATGGCCACGGTCAACCCCAGAATCACCCATGAAATGGTGGATGGGGCCCTCTTCCAGGATGAAGTGGAAGAAAAACAGATCATGGCCGTGCCTTCGGTTTACCTGAATGGTGAACACTTCGGCCAGGGCCGCATGACTCTGAATGAAATCGTCAATCAGCTGGATAGCGGTGCTTCCGAGCGCAAGGCTGCAGAACTCAATGAACGCGATCCCTACGAAGTACTGGTCGTGGGCGGAGGGCCTGCCGGGGCTTCAGCAGCCATTTATGCTGCACGCAAGGGCATACGCACCGGTATTGTTGCCGAGCGTTTTGGCGGCCAGGTCATGGATACCCTGGGTATCGAGAACTTTATCTCCGTACCCTACACCGAAGGCCCCAAACTGGTGGCCAGCCTTGAAGAACACGTCAAAGACTATGACGTGGATCTGGTCACTGAACAAAAAGCAGCCAGCCTCAAACAAAGCGACTATATTGAAATAGGCTTGGAAAGCGGCGCTACGCTCAAGACCCGCAGCCTGATTCTGGCCACGGGTGCCCGCTGGCGGGAAATGAACGTCCCCGGCGAGCGTGAATATCGCGGCAAGGGCGTGGCCTATTGCCCCCACTGTGACGGCCCCCTGTTCAAGGGCAAGAAGGTCGCTGTCATCGGTGGCGGTAATTCCGGCATCGAGGCCGCCATCGATCTGGCCGGCATCGTATCTGAAGTTACAGTGCTGGAATTCGGCGAAACCCTGAAGGCAGACCAGGTGCTCCAGGCCAAGGCCCGCTCGCTGCCCAATGTGGAGATCATTACCAACGCCTTGACCACCGAGGTCAAGGGCGATGGTCAAAAGGCCACCGGTCTGATCTATACCGACCGGGCCAGCGGTCAAAGCCACGAACTGGATGCCGCCGGTATTTTTGTCCAGATAGGCCTGATGCCCAACACCGAATGGCTGCAGGCTTCTGATCTGCAACTCAGCCGTTTCGGGGAAATTGAAATCGACAGCCGCGGTGCTACCAATCTGCCCGGTGTCTTTGCTGCAGGGGATGCCAGTAATGTGCCCTACAAGCAGATCATCATTGCCATGGGTGGCGGTGCAACAGCAGCACTCAGTGCTTTCGACCACCTGATCCGGACACCTGCGCCGGAAGAAGGTCGCAAGGCTGCTGCTACGGCTGACTAACCGCTGCCACGTCACCTTTACTCAACGCATGCTGTGCTTTACCGCCCCCCAGGGGGCGGTTTTTTTATTTTTACGTCAATCGGAGTAAACTCTTCCAGCAGCATCCGAATACTCAAGTACCTTGCCAAGTGAGCAGAAAACATGAACACCACGCTGGTCAATTTTGCAGTTACCTTTGTTGCCATCATCGGCATCCTCTTTATTCTCCTGATCCTAGGCCTGGTGATTACAGCGCTGGTGATGTATCAATTCGACAAGCGCCAGACGGCTCATACTATCCGCCGCAACTATCCACTGCTCGGCCGTTTTCGCTATATCTTTGAAAACCTGGGTGAATTTTTTCGCCAATACTTTTTTGCCATGGATCGTGAAGAAATGCCCTTCAACCGGGCCCAGCGCTCCTGGGTTTACCGGGCTGCCAAGAATCTGGATAACACCATTGCCTTTGGCTCCACCCGCGATCTGCGCAAACCCGGCACCTATTATTTTCTCAACACCCCCTTTCCCACGCTCAGTGAAGATGCCGCCAGCAGCAAGCCTCTGCAGATCGGTCCCTTTTGCCGCCTGCCCTATGATGCACCCTCCTTTTTAAATATCTCCGGCATGAGTTTTGGTGCTCTTTCCGTTCCCGCCATACGTGCCCTATCCCAGGGAGCGGCCCAGGCTGGCTGCTGGATGAATACCGGGGAGGGGGCGCTATCCAAACATCATCTGGAAGGTGGCTGCGATATTGTTTTTCAGATCGGCACCGCCAAGTATGGAGTGCGTGATGCCCAGGGGCGCCTGGATGAACAGAAACTGGCCCAAGTAGCTGCCATCGAGCAGGTACGCATGTTTGAAATCAAGCTTTCCCAGGGGGCCAAACCGGGTAAGGGCGGCATCCTGCCCGGCGACAAGGTCACCCCGGAGATTGCCGAAGCTCGCGGCATTCCGGTCGGTGAAGCCTCCATCAGCCCCAATCGTCACCCGGATATCAACAACCTGGATGACCTTCTGGATTTTATTGCCCGTGTCCGTGACATCACCGGCAAGCCCGTAGGCTTTAAACTAGTGCTGGGCACCACTGACTGGCTGGAGGCCTTTTGCCAGAAGGTGCTGGAAAGAGGTGTGGAAGCCGCCCCTGATTTTATTACCCTGGATAGCGCCGATGGTGGAACCGGTGCTGCTCCCATGCCCCTGATGGATAGTGTCGGTCTGCCTTTAAGGGATAGTCTGCCGTTACTGGTCAACCAGCTGATTAAACATGGTCTGCGTCAACGTATCCGTATCATTGCTTCCGGCAAGCTGATCAATCCCACCGATGTCGCTGCAGCCCTGTGCATGGGGGCTGATTTCACCGTCACTGCTCGCGGCTTCATGTTTGCGCTGGGCTGCATCCAGGCACTGCAATGCAATAAGAACACCTGCCCCACGGGGATAACCACCCATAATCCTCGCCTACAACAGGGCCTGGTACCAGCGGTCAAGGCCAAGCGGGTCGCCAACTTTCATCACAACCTGGTGCATGAAGTCGAGCTGATTGCCCACGCCTGTGGTGCCCCCGAGCCACGACAATTGAAAAGAGAGCACGCTGCCGTGGTGGTCGATGGTGGTGCCGTAGCACTGAATCTGCTTTATCCCACGGATTCACACCAGCTCAAGCCGGAAACCACAGCCAGTGAAGAAAAAGAGATTGCTGAATAAATTTATTTATTTTCAATTATTTAAAAATTAGACGCACCAAAAAAACCTAAATAAAACTATACGCACCAAAAGATATCAAAAATAGCAATCAATTGTTTCAAGATTGTATCAGCGTCACCAAATAATAATTTTAATACTTAGCAAGCTTGGTTATATTTATGAATGCAGAATGCATTTTTTATAGGCCATAACATGCTAATCAAACATAAATTGATCCTCAATGCCGTCTTGGCTGCCATCTCCCTTCTGGTGCTTTTCGGCTTGATGGCGTGGAGTTTAAATACTCTGGAACGCCTGGCCAATGGCCAACAGCTAGCTCAAAAGCTGGAAACCCAGATGCTCACACTGCGTCGACATGAAAAGGATTTTTTAATGCGTCAGGATACGAAGTACCTGACACGTTTTGATGCAACCCAGGAAGAAATCCGCCAACTCTTAAATCAACTGCGCGCTCTCGGCAACGACTATGAGATGGATCTAGGCTCTCTGAATGCCCTGGAGGCCACCTTCTCCGAGTACCAGGGGCTTTTTCACGAGCTAGTGGCGACCACTGAAGAAATCGGTCTGGATCATGAATCCGGCCTCCAGGGAGCACTGCGCTCGGCTGTGCATGATGTCGAGGAAACCCTGGAAGCCATGAATGCCGATACAATTCTGGTGACCCTCCTCCAACTCAGACGTGCCGAGAAGGACTTCATCCTGCGTGGCCTGGAAAAATACCCCCAACGTTTTGATGACCTGATTGTTCAGCTACGCAGCCAATTGCAGGAAAGAAATGTTCCTGGCGCAACCTTTACGTTGGTCGACCAATACCAGAACCGCTTTCAGGACTTTGTGGCCGGTCATCGGCAACTGGGTTTGAGCAGTGAAGAAGGCCTGCGCGGTGAAATGCGCTCTGCTATCCACCAAACCGAAACCCTGCTCGAAGAACTGGTCCTGGCTTTGGAGGAAGGTTTAAGTAATCGCATCAGCCAAGCTCATACGCTGGGTCTTGGGCTGTTTGTCCTGGTTCTGATTATTACCTGCGTGACGACCCTGTTGATTGGACGCTCTATCTTCAAGCCGATTCGCCAACTGGTGGCCGATATTCGCCAGATCGACCTAACCCATAACCTGGCCTTAAGGGTTCATCAAGAGGGTAAGGATGAAATCTCTGCAATGGGAGCCGGTCTGAACCAGATGCTGGCCGGATTTCAGGAGGTTATTAAAAAGGTCAATGCAGCCGTGGCGACCATGAATGCCACCACCGGCGAACTCTCGCAAAATGCCTCGCGCACTTCTGATGACATTGCCCGCCAGCGTGAGGAAACCGAGCTGGTGGCAACAGCCATCACCGAGATGGTCAGTACCATCGAAGAAATTGCCAGCAATACCGAGCATATGGCTGCCAATGCCAACAGCACCCATGAAAACGCCCTGAGTGGTCAGGCGCAGATTCAGGAAGCCATCAGTGTGATCCACCACCTGTCAGATCAACTGGAAGGTTCGGTTCAATCCGTCTCCCAACTGGCCGAGCAAAGCCAGACCATCGGTGAGGTGTTGGGTGTGATTGGCGACATTGCCGAGCAAACCAACCTTCTGGCCCTGAATGCGGCCATTGAAGCCGCTCGTGCCGGTGATCAGGGTCGCGGCTTTGCCGTGGTGGCCGATGAAGTTCGAGCCCTGGCGGCCCGCACCCAGGATGCCACCCAGGAAATCAACGATATCATCACCGCCTTGCAGGGCAAGACTGAAGAAACGGTTCGAGTCATTCACCAATGCCGTGAAGATGGTCAAAGCAGTCGCGAACAGGCTGGTCGTGCCGAAGCCATTCTCGACAGCATTACCGAAGAGGTGACGGATATCTCCCAGCGAGCTACTCAGGTCGCCGCTGCGATTGAAGAGCAAAGCGGGGTTGCCAATGAAGTAGGCCAGAATGTCGTCGCCATTCGCGACATCACCGATCAAGCCGCTGATGCTGTGCAAAGCAACGCCCAGGCCAGTGACGCCATTGCCAGTCAGGCCCGGGAACTGCAAAAGGTGGTTAGTGAATTTAAAGTCTAAGTCTGGCTAGGTTCTGCTCCGATGAGGCCATAGTGGTCTCATTGGAGCGAGCCGAGTAGATGCAGTAATCCCCGATGCAGCGTCGCCCGCCAGTGAAAATAATCATGGCCGGCACTGAATTCTTCCAAAATAACCGGATAACCTTTCACTTCCAGTAATTGGGCCAGCTGGCGATTGGCATTTAAAATGCCGCTTTCACCAAAGTCCGTTTCAAAAAGCCCTGCACTCAAATAAAAACGCAGAGGTTTGCGCTCTGTCTCGGCAACTTGGGCATTAAACCACTCGGGGCGATCGGCAGCTTCCGGGCTCCACCAAAAAGAACCTGATTGGCTCAACACCAGGCCGAAGTTCTCAGGGTGATGAAAAGCCGTACAGGCGGCCGCCAAACCACCAAAACTGGCTCCGGCCAGCAACGTCTTTTCAGGCTGAAAATGAAAGCCGGTGGTCTGCCCGATCCAGGGCAAAAGCTCCTTCGCCATAAAATCGGCAAACACCGGGTTGCAGGGCAGTTCAGAAGTACGTGCAGCACGATTGGGATTGCTGACAAAAACAGCAACCAGCGGAGGGATTCGCCCTGCGCTGATCAGGTTGTTCAGAATTCTGGGCGTGGGCACCTGGCTCAGATAGTCATCACCATCAAAGAAGATGGCCAGAGGCACCACACTGCCGGGTTCGGCCTGCAGAGCCTGCGGCATAAAAATCTGCACCGATCGCTGATTTCCTAACAGCTCGCTGGCCAGCTGATAGGATTGAACCTCGGGCAGGGATTGATCCGCTTGTTGCAGAACGGCTGGAGGCTCTACCTCTAATTCCAGAAAAGAGCGGGTGTTATAGGCATCCGCCAGTAAATACGGCTGCCAACTATGGGGATTATGAGGGTCCTGACGAGCACGCGACAGGATGGCAACCCGCTGCTCCCGCGCTGACCCCTGAATTTGTGGCACATCGGCTGCCAGCTGGTAACTCATCCGCGTACCCACCGGCAGACTATAACTGAGATACCAGATGTCAGTCGCCCCCAGACGCTTCAAAGCTGCATGTTCATAACTGGGACCGCCGAAAAGCAAAACCTGCTGCTGCGCACCTCGCCAAAGAAAAGTCACCAGGCGTTCATCAGTCTGCAGCTGCGCATGAGGAACTTCATCCGAGGTTTCAATCAAGGGGGTTCCCGCTGCAACCAGTTGTGACCAGACAGCATCAGGATCCTCTCCAGCATCCAGGGCCTGACGGGCTTCTCCTACCCGGGTGCTTAGAGGGTGGGAGGCGGCCACCGGCTCATCCACTGACAGCGGTACCTTTTCCAGCTGCAGTTGAACCCGGGCCGCTGCCTCTTCTGCCTGAACTTCCAGGCGAAAGGGCCCGGCAGATTCGGGGCTAAAATAAATAAAGGCTTCCCTGGCACCCGGCTGAGCCAGATATTTAACTGGCCGCCCCCCAGCACCACGGATCACTGCCTGAATGCCCGAGTTACTGCTTAAGTAGCCTCGCAGGTAATCACCAGCTTGCAGAGGCAAATCCAGCGTCCAAACCTCCTGGCTTGCCAACTCCAGCCGGGTATCCACCGGCATGGCTTGCACAGAACTCAGCCAGAAAAGCGCCAGTAATGCCAGCGCAGAATTGATGATCCTGCCCGCCCACAGGGGGCGGGCAGGCGAAGAGCCTTCCTTGGCAAACAGCCTAGAAATCATAGCTGAAACCAGCATAGATGCTGCGGCCCACCAGGTTGCTGGCGTAGTCATCGCCGTCATCATCCAGGCTGACATTGGTCAAATTGTTGATACCGCCACGAACCACCAGGGCCTGGGTGAGCCTGGAGTTAACGGCTAGATCCAGCTCCGTGTAAGCATCCTGCTCTTCATCGCTGGAATTGACCTGGGTACCGGTATGTCTTGCCCCCAGGCGTACTTCCGAGGCATCCAGAAAGGCCCAGTTCACGCCCAGATTCAACTGGTGGCGCGGACGGTATTCCAGCTCGCCTTCACCATTCTCTTCGGTATCCAGATAGGCATAGCTGGCATCCAGACGCACACTGGAGGTCAAATCAGCATCACCTTCCAGCTCTACACCCTGTAACTCCACTTCATTCAGGTTTTCCCAGGAGCGATCACCGGTCACGGAATCTCGAGTTGCAGAAATCATGTCCTCGACCTGGGTGCGGAAAACCACTGCACTCATACGCCAGCTTTGCTGATCGATTTCGGCACCGGCCTCAAAGCTGGTACTGGTTTCCGGCACCAGATCCGGGTTGCCCGGAATAAAGCAGGAACCCCCGCAGCTGACGATTTGATACTCTTCCACGATCTGGTGAGGGCTGGGCGCCTTGTAAGCCGTGCTCACGCCGCCTTTCAGGGAAAGGCCGTCACTAAGCTGGTAAACCAGATAGCCGCGCGGGGTAAATTCGCCCCCAAAATCATCATGATGATCATAGCGGCCACCCAGGGTCAGAGTCAGTTGATCGGTCAGCAGCATTTCATCCTGAACAAACACCGCCTGCATGGCAGCATCACTACCGCCGGACTGGGTAAAGGAGACGGCATCCTTGACTTCCTGATTACGGAACTCATAACCCAGGCTCAAACCATGCATGCCCAGATTCATGCTGGTATTAGCCGCCAGGGTCAGGTTTTCTTCTTCCAGGTGGCGCTGCTTGGGGCTGGGATAACGGCTGTTGTAATCATCAATTTCACCCGACTCCAGATTGGCACTCAAACGGGTCATACCCCAGGTCCAGTGGCCTTCATGGCTCAGACCCAGGGTGGTGCGCTGAATATCCTGTTCCCGGTAATCCGGTCCGGAACTGTAGACGCCATAGGGTCTTTCATCCTGGTTCAGTGACAGGTCAGCACTCAGGGTTTGCTGGTTATCCACATCCCAACTGAGTGAAGAAGAAAGATTGCGCGCCTGCTTTTCCTCGCGTTCTGGCACCTGGTCACTGGTGTCCTGATACCAGGCATCACGATCATAAACCTCGGCACTGACTCGCAAGTAAACATCCGTGGCCAGAGGACCGGCAGCCGAGAGGTTCGTTCTCAACTCCTTGCCATCTTCACCCTCGGTCACCAGCTCGTAGACACTGTCGAGACTGGCTGACCACTGGCCGGGAGCCTGCTTGGTAATGATATTAATCACACCACCCATGGCATCCGCCCCATAAAGGGAAGACATGGGGCCACGAACAACTTCAATACGCTCGATACTGGACCGGGGAATGGAGCTGAAATCAAAATCACCGCCACGCCAGAGCGCATTGGAAGACGACACCCGCTTGCCATTGACCAGAACCAGCGTGTAGCTGCCGCCCAGCCCCCGCACGCGGATGTCATCCCGGCCCGAAGAATCCGTGGAATTAAGAACACCAACATTACGGCCAATCAGGTCAGCAACACTCTGGGTGGGATTATTACGCAGCTCTTCAGCACCAATCACCGAGGTAAAAGCCGGAGCACTCATTTGTGAGTGTTGCGTCCCCGACGCAGTCACTATGACAGCATCCAGCTCTTCTTCTGCCTGGGCGAGGGGTTGAAAAACCAGCAAACTGGCGGCAAGTGCGGTCAAAGTAAACGAATGCGAACCCAGAACTCGACGGGCCATAAATAAATCCTCCTGGCGTGCTCCCTGGAAGAGCAATGAAAGTTAGTGGCTTCTGAGGGAAGCCTTGCAGAGGATCTAAATGCTAATCGTTTTCATTGGTATATGCAAAATATTTTCACTTTGTTCTAACCCCCCTCACCGAGATTCGTAATCAACCAAAAAATGAACCCCTGGCCTGAAAAAGCTCTAACACTCAACACAAGCAGAAGGACAGGAAGACATGCACCGCCGCACCTTTGCCAAATTTGCACTCTCCAGCTTTGCGCTACCCTGGTTACCTAAGGTCAGCGCACATACCTCTTCACGGCTGGATGCTGCTTTCAATTCGCTGGATCAACTCTATTCCCTGCAAATTCAGGTCGGGGACCAATTGCTTTATGCTCAAGCCCCTCGAGGGCCGGGACTAGATTCCCTGGCACCGATCAAATCCTGCTCCAAAAGCCTGGTAGCCCTGCTGCTGGGTAGTTGCATTGCCAGAAATGAAATCGACTCGGTCGAGCGCCGCCTGGTGGAAGTGGCACCGGGTCTGATTCCCGAGTCAGCCACAGAGGGTGTGGATAAGATAACCCTGGAGGATCTGGTCACTCTGCAAGCGGGGCTGGAAGGCACCTCGGGTCAGGAATATGGCGTCTGGGTGAATTCTGCCAACTGGATCGAGGATGCCCTCACCCGCCCCCTGGTGGAAGAGCCGGGCGAAGGCATGGTTTATTCCACCGGCACCACCCACCTACTGGGGGCAGTACTTACCGAAGTAACCGGCAAGAGCCTTTTGCAATTGGCGCGGGAAAGACTGGGCGAGCCGATGGGTTTTCGTATTCCCCCTTGGGTGCAAGACCCGCAAGGCTATTACCTGGGCGGCAATGGCATGGCCATGACCCCGCGCGCAATGCTCAAAGTTGCTCAGCTGGTTAGAGATGATGGCCGCTACCAGGGCCGGCAGCTACTGCCCGAAAACTGGATGCAGGCCTCCAAAATCCCCCGCACTCAATCCCCTTATTCCGGCATGGGCTACGGCTATGGCTGGTTTATATCCGCGAGCGGCTATGTCATGGCGCGTGGCTATGGCGGCCAGATCATCGCCGCCCACCCGCAAACGCAAATGGCCCTGGCCATCACCTCCGACCCCAACCGTCCGGCCTACTCCGAAGGCTACTTCGGTGACCTGATGCAACTACTGGAAGGGCCGGTGATGGAAATGACAATACGTGAATCGGCTTAACCTGCATCAAAAATTCAATATGTATTTTAAATAAAATTTAGGTAGCCTCTGATTAACGTGATGAGCGCAGGTTAGGCAAGGCGAAATTGAACGAAAAAGCGGAGTTTACAAGTAGTAAATGAGCATTTTGAGGCCAATTTCAACGCAGCATAAGCAAGCGCAATAGTTAATCAGAGGTTTCTTAGTTGATTAGTGACTCCTTTGCCCATAAACACAAGGAGACAAATTCATTGTTAACTAGAGAATAAATTAATAATATCGTATTTAAGCGCCACAGCATCATTCTTATTGAGTTTAATAGCTATTTACTCATATGATTCGGATAGCCGAGAAACTTAAAAAAGCTGTGCATGCACTTGTGAGCATCACCTTGCAACGATTGTTAACCCGCTAGTAAGTTGGCCTAATGACTATACTGTGGAGGGCTGCAAAATTATTTGGGACCAAAGGAACTAAGCGATGGCGGAAATACTACAGCTACCTCTGTTCGAACAGGACCCGTCAGCGGACTTGGTTGACGAGGCCACGCATTCTAAGAAAATTGATACAGATAGCCTCTTCAGTAAATACATTGTGTACGTAGATGAAAGCGGTGATCATGGTATGGATACCATTGATCCACAATACCCCCTATTTGTTCTGGCTTTTTGTGTATTCCACAAACGTCATTACAGCGAGCAGGTTGTATCAGCTCTTGAAAAGTTCAAGTTTAATCACTTTGGACATGATCAGATAGTTCTGCACGAAAATGAGATTCGCAAGGAAAAGGGGCAATTCAACATTTTTCGCAGCCGGGAGCAGAAGCATCAGTTTCTTCATGAACTAACCGAAATCATTCAGTACAGTAACTTTATTCTGATTAGCTGTGTCATTGATAAACGTCGCCTAAAGAAGCAGGATTCTTCCGGAGGAAACCCCTACCATATAGCGCTTGGCTTTTGCCTTGAAAAGCTCTATGAGTTCCTTCATGAAAAGCAGCAACAAGGATTACTGACTCATGTGGTAGTGGAGAGGCGTGGACCCAAGGAAGACGATGAGCTGGAGCTTGAGTTTCGGCGAATTTGTGACCGAAACAACTCTCAGAGTATCGTTCTGCCCTTTGATGTTTTGTTTTCCGACAAAAAGGTGATGTCTTCTGGACTACAGCTTGCTGATCTGGTTGCTCGCCCTATAGGCATTAGCGTTCTTAGACCCGAACAAACGAATAGAGCATTCGATGTACTCAAATACAAGTTTTACTGTGATGGAGGAAGATATTGTGTTGGAGAAGGGTATGAGGACCTAGGTTTGATGATTTATCCACCTCCAGAAAGCGAAAAGCCCCGATGAAACTCACCGAGGCTACAACGCCGACCGGGCACCCCCAATCCACTTGCCATAAATTATAGACAAGAGCCTCGGTAGGATGCAATAGGAACTTCAATACACAAAGAAATTGACTTCAAGAACGCCGTAGAGCTCGCACTGGTTGCCAGAAGGGAAATACCACCGGGCTCGATGCTGAACCCCCCTTGTTCTCTACAAAGATCGTGATTTCTCTGCAGAAAAACAACCAAAGATCTGAGAGCGGTTTTACAACCTGGAGGCAAGCAAGGTCGAGAGTAGCTTCTAGATACTCTAACGAAAGAATTATCCATCTAAAGGCGCACTTGCCGTACTGCACAAGTCTTAATACCGGCACAGCAGGCAGCTACTCAATATTCTGAATCTGCTCGCGCATCTGTTCGATCAGTACCTTGAGGTCGACCGAGACCTGGGTCATGTCCAGGCTCATGGCTTTGGAGCCGAGGGTGTTGGCTTCGCGGTTCATTTCCTGCATGAGGAAGTCGAGGCGACGCCCCACGGGTTTTTTGCTTTTTAGGGCCAGGCGTACTTCCTTGACGTGGGCATTGAGGCGATCCAGCTCTTCGGCAACATCCTGTTTTTGCGCAAGCAAAACCACTTCCTGCTCCAGACGCTGGGGATCGACCTCCACGGCCAGTTTTTCGGCTTTTTCCAAGAGGGAGCGACGCCAGAGTTGCAGGGCTTCGGGCAGGTAGTCCTGGGCTTTTTGCAGGCGCTCACTGATGGCACCCAGGCGTTCTTCGATCATTCCCGCCAGGGCTTCACCTTCACGCAGGCGGTTGGCCTTGAGTTCTTGCAGCGCCTGATCAAAGGCTTTCAGGGCTTCTGTTTTGACGGCTTCCAGGTCAACTTCCTGCGCCTGGAGCACTCCCGGCCACTGCAACAGGGTCAGAGGATCAAGCGAGGCAGCCGGGGTGCGGTTGTAGACCTGGTCGGCAGCGGCGATCAGTTGATCCAGCAATTCGCTGTTCACCTGCATGCCTTCACCGGCTTCCACCGGATAAAAACGCAACTGGATATCGACCTTGCCGCGACTGAGCGAGGAGCGCAGTTTGTGCCTTAAATCCGGTTCCAGACTGCGCAAGCTTTCCGGCAGGCGAAAGCTGGGTTCCAGATAGCGCTGATTGACCGAGCGGATTTCCCAGCTGAGGCTGCCCCAGGATGGCTGAATTTCATGTCGGGCGAAGGCGGTCATGCTGGCAATCATGTTGAATCCTTAATGTGTATAATGCGCGCTAAATTCATTCAAGGCTTTAGGTAGACCCATGCGACCCAGTGGAAGAACACCCGATCAAACACGAGAAGTCACTCTGAGCCGTCATTTTACCAGTCACGCCGAGGGCTCTGTACTGGTTTGTTTTGGCAATACCCAGGTGATTTGTACCGCCAGTGTTGAAAAGGGCGTGCCTCGCTGGCTGCGCGGCAAGAATCAGGGCTGGTTGACCGCCGAATACGGCATGTTGCCCCGTGCCACCCATTCTCGCAACAACCGTGAAGCCACACGTGGCAAACAGGGCGGTCGCACGCTGGAAATCCAGCGCCTGATCGGTCGCTCCCTGCGTTCGGCGGTGGATTTGAAAAAGCTGGGTGAGTACACCATCACTCTGGATTGCGATGTCATCCAGGCCGATGGCGGCACCCGTACGGCCTCCATTACCGGCGCTTGTGTGGCCCTGGTGGATGCACTGCGTAGCCTGCAACTGCAAAAAGTCCTGAAGGAAGATCCCTTCAAGCAGTTTATTGCTTCCGTATCGGTGGGCATCTATAAGGGTGAGCCAGTGCTGGATCTGGACTATGCCGAGGATTCCAACTGTGAAACCGATATGAATGTGGTCATGACCGAAGGCGGCCAGTTTATCGAGGTGCAGGGAACTGCCGAGGGCCAGCCGTTCAGCCGCGATGAGATGAATGCCATGATGGCGCTGGCGGAAAAAGGGTGTGAGGAGTTGATTGGGGTGCAGAAGAAGGCTTTGGAAGCCATCTAAGAAACCTCTGATTAACTATTACGCTGCGACCCACATGGACGTGGGAAGTGCAGCGATTCATCTGGAATTAATCCTGCCTCTGCTGCGTTGAAATTGGCCTCAAAGTGCTCATTTACTCCTTGTAAACTCCGCTTTCTCGTTCAATTTCGTTGGCGACCTACACGGATGTAGGAAGTGCTGGAATTCTTCAGGAAGGAATTCAGCCTTAGCCTGCGCTCATTACGTTAATCAGAGGCTCCTTCATATTTATTCCCCTCTATTTGATTTCGGCATTCATTGCCGAGATCAAACTAGAGATCGTATTCAACAATCAGCGGTGCGTGGGCCGAGAAGTTAACGCTGGGGTCAATCCAGGCCTTCTTGATACACTTGCGCAGATTGGGGCCGGTGACCTGGTAATCCAGGCGCCAGCCTTCCTGCCGCTCTCTGTCTCTGTCCTGATTGGGCCAGAAGGTGTACTGGTCAGCATCGCGGTTTACTTCGCGGAAGGCATCAATGTAACCCAGAGGGCCAAAGACCTGATCCATCCAGGCTCTTTCTTCCGGACGGAAACCAATGCTCAGCTGGTTATCCTGCCAGTTGGCCAGATCCAGGGTCTTGTGGGCGATATTCCAGGAACCGCAAATAATGTACTCACGGCGTTTACGGCGCAGTTTGGTGAGAAACTCCAGGTACTGTTCCATAAACAGTTTTTTCTCGGCCGGGTTGATGCCAGAAGGCATCTGAAAGCTGCAGACGCTAACCTTGTCAAAATCCGCCTGCATAAAGCGGCCTTCACGATCTGCCAGTTCAAAACCCAAACCGGTCATGATGGCTTTGGGCAGGGTACGGCAGTAGATGCCCGTGCCAGCAAAATCATCCTGCTCGGCGTCGAAGAAATAACCTTCCCAGCCGTCAGGGCGTTCGATGGCATCACCCAGCTTGTAGGACTTGGTGCGCACATCCTGAACACAAACTACGTCGGCATCCTGCTGCTGAAGCCAGTCAAGGAAGCCTTTTTCAACGGCTTGTTTGAGGCCGCCGACATTCAGGGTGATCACTTTCATATCGAGCGTTGTTCCCGTTCCTGCGTGGTTACACGTTTATTTAGGGTGTATGATACCTGACCTTAATACTTTAGGGGAATTGCTGTGCTTGATTATCAACAAGACTTTATTGATTTTGCCATTAAACAGCAGGTTTTGCGTTTTGGCGAGTTCACCCTCAAGTCAGGCCGGGTGAGTCCATATTTTTTCAATGCCGGTTTGTTCAATACCGGCGAGGCCTTGACCAAACTGGGCCATAGCTATGCTGAAGCCATTACCCGTTCCGGGCTGGAGTTTGATCTCCTGTTTGGGCCAGCCTACAAGGGTATCCCCTTGGCAGCAGTGACTGCCAGCACTCTGGCTGAGCATTATGGTCGCACCACCCCTTTTGCCTTTAATCGCAAAGAAGCCAAAAAACATGGCGAAGGTGGGCAGCTGGTGGGTGCCGAGCTACAAGGACGCCGCGTTCTGCTGATCGATGATGTCATTACTGCAGGAACCGCCATCCGTGAAGTACTGCCTTTGATTGAAGAAGCCGGGGCCACTCTGGCTGGTGTTGTGATTGCACTCAACCGCCAGGAAAGAGGCCAGGGCGAACGCTCGGCAATCCAGGAGGTCGAGCAGGACCTGGGTGTTCCCGTTGCCAGTATTATCAGCCTCGAGAATATTATTGATTACCTGAACGCTTCCTCTGACTTGCAGTCACATGCTCAAAGCATTGAAAATTATCGCCAGAAATATGGTGTTTAAGTAACCATCCATTAAAGGAAACCCATCATGCTGGTTAACAAATTGAGATTTTTATCAGCGACTCTTGTTTTGGGCCTTTCCGGTCAGGCCGCCGCCTTCAGTCTGGCGCCCGGTTCTCTGGAAGCCAACCTGAACAATGAGAGTGTGCAGTTTGAATACGACAAGCCGGTTGAAGGCACTAGCAACCTGCACGTCAATGTCGGGGCTCTTTATACCGAACATCTGGAAGCGGATTCGACCACCCTGGTCACGGCCGGTTTTCAGGGTGTGGAAACAGATAACCAGACCTACCGTGCAGCGGTTGGCGCTCGCCTCTACGCCTATGATGCGCCAGCAGAGACAACAGGTACAGCGCTGGCCGTAGGCGGCCTTTTCTACCACATCGTTCCCGGAGCTCCCTATGTCTCCTTAGGTGGCTACGGTTGGGTTGCCCCCCAGGTCACCAGTTTTGGGGATACCGAGCAACTCTTTGAAGCAGGGGCACGTGTTGCTTACCGGGCTATAGAAAACACCGATGTATTTGTTGGCTATCGCTACCTGCATTTGGAAACCGAGCAGGGCTTCGATGATTCTCTCGAAGATGGCCTGCATCTGGGTTTCCGGCTGAATTTCTAAGCCTAGATATCGCTCAGATCAGTCATGCCTGAGGCTGCCGGCTTATGAAACCGGCGGTCTTCAGGCTGCTGCAGATAACGCAACAGTAGCTCACTATTGCTCTTCTGCCCCACCAGCATCCCCTGGTTGCCAAACAGACGGTTAAACTCGAACAGATAAGGCCAGCCGTCAACCACTGCCAGATCAAAACCACCGTGATCTATCCCGACTTGCCGGGCCAAGCTTGTAACCAAATCCAAGGCAGCCTGAGGAATTGCTTCACGGCTAATCTGCCCGCCCTGGGAGAGGTTATTAAGAAACTGCCCTTGCGGGGCAATGCGCCAGTAGGCATCCAGAATATCATCCCCCACCCAGACCACACGCAAATCACGATCGATGGGTAATTTTTCCTGGATATAAAGTGTTTCGTGGTTGGCGGCCCAATCAAAGAGTTCGGCTTCGGTCTTCAACAAGGCCACACCTTCACCGCGTGAACTTTTAATCGCTTTGGCCACCAGCGGCAAGGCAAATTCATCCAAGAGTTGATACAAAGCCCGGCGAGAACTGCCATGAATAGCCGTTTTTGGTAGGTGTTGAGGACAAATGGCCTGGAAAGCTCGGGTCTGCTCAATCTTGTTGTGCCCCAGATAGTAGCTGGCCGGACTGGGAAAGATACGTTTTTTCAGGGCATAGAGCAGGGTATTGATCTGCCAGTATTCAGGAAAAAGCACCCAATCGGCATCACGGATTTCATCCAGATGGGCCAGCATGGAATCGGGTTTGATATAACGAACGCCGGGTAAACCCAGGGTTCGAAGCGGGTCGAAGGAAATGAGTTTCAAGGCCGTAATCTCAGTGACCGGAAGGCGGCGCAATAGTAATCCCAAACCGGAAGGTGCACCAGCAATAAAACCCGCAGGTCACGCAAAAGCTTCAATAGCTACTTACAAGTGCTTTTGGCTACTGCATAATTTCCTCAAGTTCCAACAACAAGAAGCGAGAATGCCATGAGCAGTCTGAAGATGAACCGTGAAGAAATGCTGGCTTTTCTGGCAAAGGAGTTTCCCCAATACCTGGGCGAAGTGACTGAAGTGGCCGAGGATTACAGTCTCTTGCGCCTGCCGGTGGATACCAGCCATCTGCGCCCTGGCGGGACGGTTTCCGGCCCCACCATGATGGCGCTGGCGGATGTGGCCATCTATGTCGCCTTGCTGTCCAAAATCGGACCCGTAGCCCTGGCCGTGACCACCGACTTTACCTGCCATTTTCTTAACAAGCCTCAAGCCGATCAGGCATTGATGGCCAGGGCTCGCCTGCTCAAGCAGGGCAAACGCCTGATCATCGGTGAGGTGGAACTCTACAGCGAAGGGGCAGAAGACACCCTCGTGGCCCATGTGGTCGCCAGCTATTCAGTGCCTCCGACTAAATAGGTTTCTTGCCACTGCGGTACTGCTGAATACCCAGGGCGGCAATGATCATCACCAGGCCCACCAGGGTCGCCGGGTAGATGGCTTCACCCACCAGCAGATTTAGTAGCACCAGGGAAACAAAAGGCGAGATAAAAATCAGGTTGGAAATCCTGGCTGTGCTTTCCGCGTATTGCATGGCCAGCAGCCAGAGCACAAAAGCAAAACCCATCTCGAAAAAACCCAGGTAAAGCGCCCCTACCCAGCCCTGCCAGGCCAATAGCTGAAAATCGGACCAAATCCAGGTGGCCAGGAATATCCAGGGCAGGGCCAGCAGGAAATTCAAAGTCAGCGCGACCAGGGGATCAGCCTGGTTGCGGGTGTTGATAATCCAGTAGCCGGACCAGATAAGCGTCGAGACCAGGGCCAGCGCCACACCCGTGGTATCGACAAAGTTCAGGCTAAACAGATCGCCCCGGGTGGCAATCACCGCCGCACCCAGATACCCCAGAAAAATGGCAATCCAGTCCTGCCCCCGGATTTTCTGGCCCAGAAAGGGAACAGATAACAGCGTCAGGGTAATCGCCCAGGTGTAATTGAGGGTTTGTGCCTGCTGGCCCGGTAGCAAATCATAGGCATAAAGAAGGGCCAGGTAATAAAATAGCGGATTTAACAGGCCTGAAAGCATAAAGAAACCAGGCTTGCGCTTTAACCAGTCAACCAGCAAACCCAGTTTTTGCTGATAGCCCAGCAACCCCAAAAGCAGCAGCAAAGAGCTACTGCTGGCTACCAACAGCAGCTGCAAGACTGAAAAATGAGCCAGGGTCAGTTTGAAGGCCGTTGCCACTGTCGACCAACAGGCCACCGCACCCAGCGCAAAAATTACAGCTTTCCTTTGATTTTTTTGCAAAATTTCACCTGTCTGGCTCTAGAATCCAGCGCGCAGGATAACAGGCCGACAAAAATTGGGTAGAATAGATTTCTTTGGAGGACGGCATGCAAATTACAGTCAATGGTGAACCTCAAAAGGTCGACGATCTCACCAGCGTCAGTGATCTATTACAAACTCTCAAACTGACCGGCAAGCGTCTGGCCATTGAGATCAATGAAGAAATCATTCCCAAAAGCCGCCACAGCCAGCACCAGCTTCAAGCCGGTGACCAGGTGGAAATTGTTCACGCCATAGGCGGCGGTTAATTCAAGAGGCAGGCATGACAGCAAAAGATACTTTTACAATCGGTTCGCGCGAATTCAGTTCTCGTCTACTGGTCGGAACCGGCAAATACAAGGACCTGCAGGAAACCGGAACGGCTATCGCCGCCAGTGGCGCCGAAATCGTGACCGTAGCAGTGCGTCGAACCAATATCGGCCAGAACCCGGATGAACCCAACCTGCTGGATGTTATCTCTCCGGACGACTACACCCTGCTGCCCAATACCGCAGGCTGTTTTAATGCCAAGGATGCCATACGAACCTGCATGCTCGCCCGCGAGCTGCTGGATGGACATAACCTGGTCAAGCTGGAAGTTCTGGGTGATCAGAAAACCCTCTATCCCAACATGCGCGAGACCTTTACTGCCGCCGAAAAGCTGTTGGCTGAAGGCTTTGAAGTCATGGTTTATTGCAATGATGACCCCATCGCTGCACAGGAGCTGGAAGCCATGGGCTGTGTTGCCATCATGCCTCTGGGTTCACTCATCGGTTCCGGCCTGGGTATTCTCAACCCGCACAATATCCGTTTGATCATGGAAGAGGCCAAGGTGCCTGTTCTGGTGGATGCCGGTGTGGGGACGGCCTCGGATGCAGCCATTGCCATGGAAATGGGCTGTGATGGGGTGTTGATGAATACTGCCATCGCTCATGCCCAGAACCCGGTGCTGATGGCCAGTGCCATGAAAAAAGCCATTGAAGCCGGACGCGAGGCCTATCTGGCCGGTCGCATGCCCAAGAAAGCCTATGCCAGTGCCAGTTCACCGCTGGAAGGACTGATTCATTCATGAGCAGCCAGCAAGCTAGCCAGAACAAACACGACCGGGCTGATGATGCCATTCATGACAAGAAGATCCGCAGTTTTGTCCTGCGTCAGGGCCGCATGACGGCCGCTCAGCAGCGGGGTATCGATGATTATCTGCCACGTTACGGGCTGACGCTGGATGAAGGTCGCATTGATCCGGCCCAGGTTTTTGGTCGTGAAGCGCCACTCGTGGTGGAAGTCGGTTTCGGTATGGGCAATTCCCTGCTGGAACAGCTCCAGGCCATGCCGGATCACGATTTTGTCGGTATCGAAGTGCATCTGCCGGGTGTGGGTAAATTGCTTTGCGAAGCAGGCGATCTGGATCTGGATAACCTGAGGGTCTATCGCGATGATGCGGTGGAAATCCTGAACCAGTGTTTTCCGGATAACTCCATCGACCTCTTCCAGCTTTTCTTCCCGGATCCCTGGCCCAAGAAGAAGCACCATAAACGCCGCATCGTACAGCCACCTTTCGTGGAAACCGTGCGCAAGAAGCTGAAAATTGGCGGTCGCTTTCACCTGGCCACCGATTGGGAAGCCTACGCCGAGCACATGCGTGATGTCATGAATGCAGCGCCCGGCTATGCCAACACCGCCAGCGAAGGTGATTTTGTACCCCGGCCGGAAACCCGCCCCCTCACCAAGTTTGAACAACGCGGGGAAAAGCTGGGTCATGGTGTCTGGGATCTAATCTATCGCAGGACCGAATAGACAACCGCTTAGTACTCCGGCAGGGAAGCCGGAAGCACTTTATTCACAAGGCTGCCACACCAAGGCCAACTGGTCTTCCCGAGCCATGCGCTGCAGGTGAATCTCCAAAATCTTTTTTATGCTGAGCAAATCTTCATCACTGGAAGCGGCGATTCTGAATTCCAGTCGATCCTCCTCGGCAAGGAGCTGACAAGCCCCCTGCACAAACTCGACTTTACCCGCTTGCTCATCCCACTGAGCAGGCACCTTGTGCTGAAAATGCTTGCACAGACGTTTAAGCAGGCGGCTGGACTGATTGGTTGTATAACTGGCTTCTTGCTTTAACATTCATTATTTCCTATTAAATAGCTGACATTTCAGTCAATCCATCAACAATCATGATGGGATAGCCCCTGGAACAGTTTTCCACCCGACCTTCAACGCCATAGGTTTCACGGCATATTTTTGAGGTCATAACGGTATCCGGTGCCCCCAGGGCCCGCAGTTCACCCTTAGCCAGTACCAGCATCTGATCGGCAAAGCGTAAAGCCAGATTCAAATCATGCAGGGCCACCAGAGCCAGACTGCCTTTGCGCTCAAGCAGGCGACGGGTTGCTGCCAGAACCTGGATTTGCCAACGCAAATCCAGCGCACTGGTAGGTTCGTCAAGTAGCAGCAATTCGGGTTCGCGCACCAGTAGTTGCGCCAGCCCCACCATTTGCCGCTGACCGCCGGACAATTCCTGCAGGGGTCGCAAAGCCAGATGAGTGATTTCCAACTCGTTAAAAACCGCTTCGATACGCTTTTCCAATTCGGCCAGGGGAATTGCTGTGGCCCGGCACAAACTCAGCACACTTTCGTAGGCCGTCAAGGAAGTAGGTTGCGGCAGACTCTGGGGTAGATAGGCCACGCGACTGGCGCGTTCACGAAAACTCAGTTGGGTGAGTTCTTCACCCGCCAGAGTGACCGAGCCACTGGTTTTCTCAAGACCGGCCAGCCCCTTGAGCAGCGTTGATTTACCCGCACCATTGGGTCCCACCACGGCGATGAGTTGCCCCCGGCTAAAGCCGGATAGACTCAACGACTGAATAATTCGGGCCTGCCGGTAACCCACCGAAAACTTTTCAACATCAAGAACCGAATTCATAACAGCTTCTGCCTGCGCAAGATAAGGGCCATAAACAGGGGAATACCGACCAGGGCGGTTACAATGCCCAGGGGCAGAATTACGCCGGGGATCAGTGATTTACTCAGTATCGAGGCCAGGGACATGATCAGGGCACCGGCCAGAGCACTGCCGGGAATGTAAAAACGATGATCTTCTCCCAGCAGCAGTCGGGCGATATGGGGGCCAACCAGCCCCACAAAGCCAATTTCACCGACAAAGGCAACCGCCACGGCGGTAAGCAGGCTGACACGCAGCAGCACCCCAAGACGCAAGCGTTTGATATCAATACCCAAGGATCTAGCTTGCAATTCCCCGGCGCGCAAAGCGGTCATGGCCCAAAGACTGCGAATAGAAAAGGGCAGACACAGGCCCATCAGGACCGCAATCAGGGTGATCTTGTCCCAGTTAGCCCGGGTCACGCTACCCAGTGTCCAGAAGACGATCTGCTGAACGGTATCGGCATCGGCATAGAACTGCAGCAGCGCCACCAGCGCATTCATGGTAAAGAAAAGTGCTATGCCAAAAAGCACCAGCATTTCGATGGAGGCATCAAAACGCCTTGCTACCAATTGAATCACCAGCGAGCAACCCAGGGCAAAAACAAAGGCAAACAAAGGAATCAGGGTCGTTTGCGCCAGACCGGTAAAGCCCCAGTCCAATACCAGAGCTGTCGCGGCACCCAAGGTAGCGGCTCCGGAAATACCCAGGGTAAAAGGACTGGCCAGGGGGTTGTTCAAAGCGGTCTGTATCTCTGAACCGGCCCAGCCCAAAGCTGCCCCGACCAGCAAGGCCATAACAGCGAAGGGAAGACGCATGTCCCAGAGAATGACTTTTTCACCCGGGGTCAGGCTTGCTGGCGATCCCAGGCCGATAAGCAGATCCATCAGGCCCAGATTAGAGGCACCCAGAGTCAGATCGACCAAGAAGGAGGCGATAACGGCAAGGATCAACAGCAGCAATAGCAGACGACGCCCCCGAACCGACTGGCGATAGGCTGCAGCCAGGGTTTGTTGTTCAGCAGGTGGATTCAGGCTGGCTTCCATGCATTAATCCTCCGGATCCGCATCTGTAGGATCGAGACTGATCCAGTAGGTTCCCTGGAGGTCAACAGGCTGAAATTCATCATAGAAATGAGCCAAAGTGGCTTGCGGATCCAGATGCTGCAGCTGATCCGGATAGTTCCAGCGGGCAAATACCTGAAGAGCGACCAGGTTAAAGGGAGAATTGTAAAAATGATGCCAGATTGCATGTGCCCGCCCTTCAATCACGGGCTGCAAGGCCTCAAGACGTTGCTGCGCCAGGGCCTGTTGGAAGCTAGCCTGGGCAAACTCCGGGGAAGTGCCCGCACCCAGGGCAATACTATCGGGAAAATTGGCAGACTGCTCCGAGCCGATGGCTGTTGCGATATAGACTTGAGGTGGCTGACTGAGCAGGAGTTCCGGGCTGATTACCCCGGAAACACCGGGCAGCAAAGGCTTGGCCAGGTTTTGGCCTCCAGATGCCTCGATGAAGTTCCCCAGCATGCCATGAGCCATGGTTTCGCAACACTGCTCGGACAGGCCGACACGGCTATGAATAAAAACCTGCGGGGCTGAAGTGCCTATCTCATCCAGGGAGCTTTGCAACTGATTGAACTGGGACTGGTAGAAATCAATAAAAGCAGCGGCTTTTTCCTGGCGGTTCAAGATCTCACCCAGCAGCTCGATGCTGGGCAGGGTATTTTCCAAAGGAGCCTTGCGAAAATCGATAAAAACGACCGGAATACCTGCAGCTTCCAGGCGTTCCACCAACTGTTGATTGGCCAGAGAAGGGCCATGTCCCTGGAGAGCAAAGATGGCCAGATCCGGCTGCAAACTGATGGCTTTTTCCAGATCAAAACTGTCGGCACTGGCTACACCGACTCGCGGCAGGTCATCCACTTGTGGAAAATGCTGGCGATACTGGGCATAGCTGGGGGCATCAAAACGCTCAAAATCACCCAAGGTTGCAGCGACAGGAGCCACCGGATCCTCCAGCAGAATTCCCAAAGCAGGTATAAAACGGCCTTCACCAAGGAGAAGCCGGTTTACCTGATCGGGAAGAGTAACGCTGCGCCCGGCCACATCAACCAGCTCACGCTCAGCCACAACCTGAGCCGGAAGAAATCCGTATAAACCCGTCACCAGGCATAAACCAACTGCCAGCTTCTTCAACATCATTTTTGCACTCCTTCGAGGCGCCTTAGATCCGACCGGGGTGGTGAAGACTGCCTAAAAGCAACCCTCAGTCAGAGCAGCTGCTTAACCCTATCATTGAAAATGCTTCTCACTTTAAATTAACTAGCAAAAATTCGCAAATGCTAATCATTACTATCTTTGGGTCGAAAGGTCACCAATAAAGAGCACTCGAGGATGAGAAAAAACCCGAGGAGGGCTATAATATTCGCGGGCAGCTTTTACTGCCCTCCCTTCCCTGTTTTGAGGGGCGCTGCAGCAGCTTTTTCGTCTGTCAGGCTCAAAGCAGGAAACAGCATTCAACGGCGCCCGTTCAACTTTAAATACCCAGCTCGACTGCCTACTGCAGGCGGTAGCGGGTTTTTAGCCATTAGTTAAACGGAGTGTCAGATGACAAGTTTTAATGATTACAAGGTTGCCGATATTCAACTGGCCGACTGGGGCCGCAAGGAACTGCATATTGCGGAAATGGAAATGCCCGCTCTCATGGCCATTCGCAACAAGTACCGCAGCCAACAACCGCTCAAGGGTGCTCGCATTGCCGGTTGTATTCACATGACCATCCAGACCGGGGTCCTGATTGAAACCCTGGTCGATCTGGGGGCCGAGGTCCGCTGGTCTTCCTGCAATATCTTCTCTACCCAGGATCATGCTGCAGCCGCCATTGCCGCTGCTGGTATCCCCGTTTTTGCCTGGAAGGGTGAAACCGAAGAAGAGTATATCTGGTGCATTAAGCAGACCATTGAAGGCAAGGAAGGCTGGGTGCCCAACATGGTGCTGGATGATGGCGGCGATCTGACCGAAATTCTGCACAAGGAATACCCTGAAATGCTGGAAGGCATTCACGGTATTTCCGAAGAAACCACCACCGGCGTTCACCGTCTGCTGGAAATGCTGGAAGCCGGAACCCTCAAGGTGCCCGCCATTAATGTTAATGATGCTGTGACCAAATCCAAGAACGACAACAAGTACGGCTGCCGCCACAGTTTGAACGATGCCATCAAGCGGGCCACTGACCACCTGCTGTCCGGTAAGCAGGCACTGGTGATCGGCTATGGTGATGTGGGCAAGGGCTCGGCGGCTTCCCTGCGTCAGGAAGGCATGATCGTACGCGTAACCGAAGCCGATCCCATCTGCGCCATGCAGGCCTGCATGGATGGCTATGAAGTGGTTTCCCCTTACCTCAACGGCAAGAACACGGGCCGCGATGATGGTGTGGACAAAACACTGCTGGGCCGTATCGACCTGCTGGTCACCACCACGGGTAACGTCAATGTTTGCGACGCACCCATGATGAAGGCCCTGAAAAAAGGTGCTGTGGTATGTAATATCGGTCACTTTGATAATGAAATCGATACCGCCTTTATGCGTGAAAACTGGGGCTGGCAGGAAATCAAACCCCAGGTTCACAAGGTTTTCCGCGATGGCAAACCCGGTCAGTTCGAGGAAGCCAGTGATGACTACCTGATTCTTCTCTCCGAAGGTCGCCTGGTTAACCTGGGCAACGCCACCGGTCACCCTAGCCGGATTATGGATGGTTCCTTTGCCAACCAGGTACTGGCCCAGATTCACCTGTTCAAGGTCGCCTTTGCTGACCTGCCCGCTGACCAGAAAGCCAGCCAGGTGACGGTCAGTGTGCTGCCCAAGCAGCTGGATGAAGAAGTCGCCCGCTACATGGTTCAGGGCTTTGGTGGCGTGGTAACCCAGCTGACCGAAGAACAGGCCAACTACCTGGGTGTACCTCAGGAAGGCCCCTTCAAAACAGATGCCTACCGCTACTAATTTCGGTCTAGGCTAACCCGCCCGCCAGAAGCTGTTTCTGGCGGGCTTTTTTATGCCCAAATTTAACTTTATCCCCACTAACACTGTGATAGGATTAGCTTTGTGCAGCCGCGAAAGGAGGATAGCCGTGAAAGATTTACCCAAAGATCTCTGGCATCATTTGGCCGAAGAGGATGTATTCCAGGCATTAAAAAGCCACCATCACGATGGTCTGACCGAGGCCGAGGTCGAAGAAAGACTCAGACTCTTTGGTGAAAACAGCATCACGGCCCAAAAACCCGTTTCTCCCTTAAAGCGCTTTCTGCTGCAATTCCATAATCCTCTGATTTATATCCTGCTGGCCGCCGCCCTGGTCACCTTTTTCCTGAAAGAATATGTCGATTCCGGAGTCATCTTCGGCGTGGTGATGATTAATGCCATCATCGGCTATATGCAGGAATCCAAGGCAGAAGAGGCCATCAACTCCCTGAAAAAGATGATGTCGGCTACGGCCACGGTCATCCGCGACTGTAAAAAACAGGCAGTGCCTGCAACCCAGCTGGTTCCCGGTGATATCGTCCTGCTTGCCTCGGGGGACAAGGTGCCTGCCGATATGCGCCTGTTCAACAACCGTGATCTGCAAATCGATGAGTCCGCCCTGACCGGGGAATCGGTTGCGGTACAAAAGGAAAGAGCCGAACTGGAAAAAGACACCGTCCTGGCTGACCGGGTCAACATGGCTTTTGCCGGCACCCTGGTGACCTATGGCTCGGGTATGGGGGTTGTCAGCGGTACCGGCGATGATACCGAAACCGGCAAGATTGCCCATATGATTTCCGAAGCGGTCAGCCTGGAAACCCCGCTGACCCAGAAAATCCAGGCATTCAGTAAAATCCTTCTTTACGTGATTCTGACCCTGGCCGCGATTACTTTTGGCGTGGGTCTGCTGCACGGCCAGGATTGGGTGGAAACCTTTATGGCTGCCGTGGCCTTGGCTGTTGCGGCCATTCCCGAAGGGCTGCCTGCGGTAGTCACCATTACCCTGGCCATCGGGGTCAGACGCATGGCCTTGCGTAATGCCATCGTGCGCAAACTGCCCGCTGTGGAAACCCTGGGTTCCACCACGATTATCTGTTCGGATAAAACCGGCACCCTGACTGAAAACCAGATGACCGTGCAGAAAATCTTTGCCGGCAGCCAGGAATATGATCTCAGCGGCAGCGGCTATTACCCGGAAGGTCAGGTTCAGGAAACTGGCGGTCAACCGCTGGAACAACTTCCGCAAGGCTTGCACGCCTGCCTTCTGGCCGGTCTGATCAACAATGACTCGGAACTGATCGAAGAAGAAGGCCAGTGGAAGGTACAGGGTGACCCAACCGAAGGGGCCTTGATTACCTCGGCCCTGAAGGCTGGACTGGATAAGGAGACGCTACTGAAAAAGCACGAGCGCCTGGATGTCATCCCCTTCGAATCCGACCGCCAGTATATGGCCACCCTGCATGCCTATGATGACGACACCAACCTGATCCTGCTCAAAGGCTCGCTGGAGCGCACCCTGATTCGCTGTAAGGATGCCCTGGGCAAAGAGGGGCAGCTGGAAGCCCTGGATCACGACCACATCACTCAAATGGCAGAAAAATTTGCTGCCATGGGGCTGAGGGTTCTTTGTATCGCCCAGCAGCGGGTTCCGCGAGAAGAAAATACCTTTGATCGTTTCCTGGAAACCGAAGCGGAACAACAGCTGACTTTCGTTGGCCTTCAGGCCATGATCGATCCGCCCCGTCAGGAAGCCATTAGAGCGGTCAACACCTGCCAGAAAGCCGGTATCTCCGTGAAGATGATTACCGGTGACCATGCGCTGACAGCCCGCGCCATTGCTCAGCAGATCGGCATCAACAATCCCGATCCGGATGCCGAGGAACACCGGGTACTCACCGGACGTGAACTGGCAGAAATGAGTGATCACGAACTGCTCAAGGAAATCGAGCGGGTTGCCGTCTTTGCCCGGGTCGCTCCCGAGCAGAAGCTTAAACTGGTGACCGCCTTGCAGGCCAAAAAACATGTAGTGGCCATGACCGGTGATGGCGTCAATGATGCCCCAGCCTTGAAGAAAGCCGATATCGGGGTCGCCATGGGGGTTGCCGGCACCGAGGTATCCAAGGAAGCAGCCGACATGGTGCTAACCGATGATAACTTTGCCACCATTGAAGGGGCGGTCGAGGAAGGCCGTAATGTCTTTGATAACCTGGTCAAGTTCATCACCTGGATACTGCCCACCAACCTGGGGCAAGGCATGGTGATCATGGTGGCCATCCTGATAGGAACAACGCTGCCGGTGCTTCCGGTTCAGGCGCTTTGGCTAAATATGACCACGGCGGTTTTCCTGGGCTTGATGCTGGCCTTTGAACCCAAAGAGCCGGGCATCATGAAACGGCGCCCAAGAGAGCCGGATTCCTCCATTCTTAATCCGGAAATGATCGGGCGTATTTTCTCGGTCAGTACCCTCTTGTTGATTGGTGCTTTTGGCCTCTTCAAATGGGCCCTGATTCAGGGGGAAACCGAAGAGGTAGCAAGAACCCTGGCTGTCACCCTGTTTGTGGTGGTGCAGAGTGTCTTCCTGTTTAACTGTCGCTCTCTGACCGTCAGCCTTTTCCATACGCCCATGTTCTCCAATCTGTGGATCTGGGCCGGGGTGGCTGCCATGCTGCTGGCCCAAATGGCCTTTATCTACACCCCCTTGATGAACCTGCTGTTCCAGAGTGCACCGCTCACCCTGCAGCATTGGGGCCTGATGCTGGCCTATGGTGCCGTGGTATTAGTACTGGTGGAAATTGAAAAGGGAATCTGGCGGGCCAAAAAGCCCAAGGATGCCAATCCCTAGTTCACTGGAATTAATAAGGCCGCCTCAAGGCGGCCTATTTGATTCGGGTGGCTGTCGGGCGGGATAACAGAAAACCACCTATGGCCAATAGCAGCAGGGTTGCTGCCAACCTGATCCACAGGGCATCCTGGGTCGACCACACAAAAACACCACTAATCAGCAGCAACACCAGGGTTACTTTTTTGACCGAAGCGGGGATGGCTTTTTCCTCTTCCCAGGCGAGAAGAATAGGACGGAAATAACGGTTCTCCCAGAGCCAGCGATGGAAGCGGGGAGATCCACGATTGGCAAACCAGGCGGCCAACAACAGAAAAGGAGTTGCCGGAACCAGAGGAAGCAGCAGCGCCAGGATGACCAGGACCATACAAAGACCCGCCATCATTAAATAAAACCAGCGCAGCATTTTCTCTCCCGCAATTGATCAGCCAGCAAGGGCTGAATTCTAGCTATTTACTCAAGTCCCCACCAGCAAAAACAGCCCTGCTTGCAGGCAAGGCTGTTATTCACTGGTACAGGTATTCAAAGGAGATTTAAGAGCCCCTGATTAACCGGGTAAGTGCTGGAACGGACGAGTTAATCAGGGATTTCCTTGTATTGGTTTTTTTCCATCACCAGTTGATCCAGCGCCTGCATCAGCCGTTGACTGGCTGCCTCGGCTTCCTGCATGGCCGCCACGATTTCCTTGCGCTGCGCAGTACTTTCCTGTTGGTATAACTCCAGAGCCCGGTGCAGGCCGTCAAACACCGCCTGCTGTTGCTCTTCAATGCTGGCAAAGCCGGAGTAGCGACCCAGATCGGCATCGCGGGTCTTGTCGATCCAGCGACTCAGGCGATCCTGGGAGAGACCGTCAAAGGAGCCTTCACCGGCTTCGGCACTGAGGCCCAGATACCCCTGCTGCTTACTGATAATGTGATCTACTTTTAGCAGGGAAGCAAAACTCTGATCCTTTATCAGGGCGACCTGCTCCAGGGTGGTTTCCGCATCCTCAGCGACCTCGGCAAAACGCTCCTGAAAGCCTTCTACCTCCCGAGAGATATGCTCGGAAAGCTCGCGACTTTCTCTGGCACCTTCCAGGGAAGTCCCCACCTGCTCACTGAAATCCCGCAGAATCTGGCTGACGCTCTGGGCCGCCTCCTTGGTTTTATGTGAAAGCTGTTTGACTTCATCAGCGACGACAGCAAAACCCCGACCCTGTTCCCCGGCGCGTGCCGCTTCGATGGAAGCATTCAAGGCCAGCAAACCTGTCTGGTCAGAAATATCAGTGATGGCTTCCAGTGCATCCGAGACAGCACCACTTTGCTGATTCAGTTCTTCAACCGTGGCACTGACTGCTGTCACACTCTGGGTGATTTTCTGCAACAAACCGCCCAGTTCCTGAGCACTTTTCTGACTAATACGTGCATTACCGGCATTTTTCTCCGAACTTTCGGTAATTCGGGAAATGGACTCACTGATGGTTTTCAAATCCTGCTGGGTCAGTTCCAGGTTATCCCTCAGGTTTTCGGTATTCAGTTCGTGCAGCTGGGAGGAGAGCCGGTTTTGCTCGGTAAAGACCTTATTGGCCTGCATGGCATCGATTGACTCATTAATGCTATCCAAAGAGCGTGAAAACTCACCGGGCATGCCCTTGGACAGGGTCTGGCGCGAGAAATCACCACGCGAAACCGCACCAAAGGCTGCATTCACTTCCTTGAAGTAGCTTTCAATCAAGTCCAGAAAATCATTCAGATCCCAGCTGACTTCACCGATTTCCCCCAGGCCTTCGGTATGGGTGATCCGGTGATGCATTTCCCCGACCCGAGCCTTGCGTAGGGCATCGTCAATCAGAGATAGCGTGATTAATGGCTTGCGTGAATAATTCCAGGCATAAAAGGTAAAACCCAAGGCCAGGATCGAAGGCAGCCAAACCCAGACCCAATGGTTGGTAAAGTGCACGACCAGAGCCGTTGCCACCGTTAAAAGGTTAAAAATCACACAGGCAATCAAGAACTTGCTACTGAGAAAAGGTGAACCCTTGGAGCGGTGATGATCCAGATGAACCTTGTACATAATCTACTCCGGTAACTCTTCCAGCTGATTCACCAGATCCTTGTAGGAACACCCCTGCTGCCGAACCTGCTCGAGCAACCACTGCATTGAAGCCTCGGGTGCCCGGCTAGCTGTTTCCTGAGCTTCTATCGCCCGCATCTGCCGATACCAGTCACTGACCTGGGCTACAGCAGCAAAATTGGGCCGACGACGCACGGAAAAATAGCCCGCCAGAGTGGATTCATAGGTGTAATCAGGGGTGATATTGGCAAAAACCCAATAGTAGCCGCCTGTAGCCGTGCGGTTTTTTACATAGCCGAAGAACTCTTCATCTTCCTGCAGGGTTTTCCACAAAAAACGAAAGACGCCTCGAGGCATGTCTTCGTGACGGATAAGATTATGGGGTTTGCCCAGAAGTTCAGGCTCTGAATAACCAGCAATTTCCATAAATCGCCGGTTGGCGTAGGTTATTTTTCCTTTGGGATCTGTCTTGCTGACAATCAGGTCATCACTATCCAACCTGATTTCCTCTGGGTGTTTCATGGGGGGGAGGCTCCTACCTATATCTATTTGGCATCAAATGATTTTAGTCTTATCCCTGCCCGGTTGCGTCGCAAATCCCCCACAAAAACCTAACCCATGTCAATTAACCTGCAATTAATGGCAAAACTGTGTTGTGATGGCAATTATCCACAGGAGGCCACAGCTTTTATCCCCCTCCCTCCACAAACTTATCCACAACCCTAGACTACACCCAGGGGATGTTCACTACCCGTGGCCAGCAGGAGACTCAAACCCAAAAGGAAAATCAAGAGGCCCCCCAGCCCCCCCAGGGCTCCCGTAAACCAACGCCAGGCGAAATGTTTTTCTCCCAGCAGGCGCAAAGCCAATTGCCTGGCCTTGACTGCAAGAAGCGCAAGCGTCATTACTGTGATCGAGGTCCCCAAGGCCATGGCAAAAACAGCCAGGACACCGGTCCACCAGAGTCCCAGTAGATTGGCCACCACCAGAACCAAGACCCCTCCCGAGCAGGGCCTCAGGCCGATGGAAAGCAGAAGACCTGCTGTTTTCAGGCCTTTTTTATCATCCAGATCATCAGGGTTAAGATGATGAGCCCGGCCACAATGCGAGCAAACCGTCTGTTGAGATAAAACCTCAGAGGAGTTCAGGGGGTTCAGGTAGTTGCTAGCAACTCCAGGTTGAAGCGGTTGCCACTGACTGCTTTGCAGGTCAGGTGTCTGTCTTGCCCGATAATCTTGCAGCAAGCGCTTTGCTGCGGACAACAACAGCCCTAGGCCCAGCAAAGCAATCAGAAGATAGCTGGCTTTTTCCAGATAGGGAACACTGGCATAGGCCTGACGGGCCAACCAGCCAAAGATATGCACCAGGACCCAAACGAGCAGAATAGCGGTCACGGCCTGTAGCTGGGCAGCAATAAAAGACAACCAGAGACCTCGCCCCAGGCGTTCCGGCTGACTGGTCAGATAGGCCGTCAAAACAGCCTTGCCATGCCCCGGCCCTGCAGCATGAAAGATACCGTAAAGAAAACTGAGGAGAAGAAGTCCCCAGGCAGTGGTTTCCGCCTTGCCCTGGCTCAAGGCCTGCAGGTGTTCGGATAGCTGGCGGTGCAGCTGATTCTGTTGTTGCTGAATCCAAAAAGTCAGCTTTTGCCAGGAGGAAGCTGAGCCACTGCGATCCGGCTCAGTAGTGGCTATTTCATCACCCGTGTCGGATTCAGACGTTGGCAGACCGGGCAAAGCAGCCTCAGCGCCTAGCGGCTCAACAAGAGCCAGCACGACCAGCAGGCCGCAAACAAAAGAGAGTAATCTTCTCATACGGAAGGACAGTTAAGAGTCACGGTTTCTGCAAAATAACGGCCCAATTGAGGGTCTTCTGGCGTTTCGTCCTTATCCAGTGCCAGGGCCTCCTCCAGGACTTCATCACTAGGCTGTGCCTGGTGCAGATCCAGCTCACAGCTTTCCGGTAGCTGGCTGGTATCGATACCTTCCTCCTGGCGGTGCAACATTTCAATATAGTAGGAAGGATCATAGATCTGATAATTCAGTTCCTGTCCCTGGAGGGCGACGGGTTCTGCCAAAGGCAGGATAAAACTGAATTCAATGCGCTGGTGGATCTCCATCAGGTTGTAATCCTTGACCTGAGCAAAGTCCAGTGAACGTCCCTCCAGCTGTACCTGGGTATAGAAAGAAAACTGCCTGAGGTTGGTAACGATGTCCTGAATCAGATCATCAAGACGCTGCTGGAATTCGGCCTCACTTCCTCCGGCTTCCAGTTCTTCAATCAGCAGGAGGCTGTAAAAGGGATCAAACCGCCAAGCCTGCCTGAGTGCAACCAGCTCCCCCTCATTATTGACCAGGGGCGCTACGCGCATATCAATCCAGACATGGGGGTGAGCTTGAAGACTTGATCCCCAAAGGAGGCTTGAAACCAGAAGAAGCCAGCCGCTTATTTTCATGCTTGATGACCTGAGCTTGGATAATCGGAAAAGTGAGAAATTCACTCCATCAGGGAAGGCTGGTTGAGACGGGCACAGCGCCAGCGGCTTCCCCAATTACAGCGTTTTCTTCACTTTCTCCTGAATTTTACGCCGCTCTGTCAGGGCTTCAAGGCCTGTAAGAGGGTGTTCAAATTATATTCCATCAGCGCCAGATAGCTAGAAGCTGGCCCGGATGCATCGGACAAAGCGCCGGAATAGAGGGTACCTCCCAGAGTCACGCCAGCTTCGCGTTGCAGCTGTTCAACCAGGCGCGGATCGCCGATATTTTCCAGAAAAACGGCTGCGACTTCCTGTTGTTGCAACTGCCTGACCAGTTGAGCCATTTCAGTGGCCGAAGGTTCGGAAGCCGTGCTTGTTCCCTGGGGTGAAACCAGTTCTAAATCATAATCCCTGGCCAGATAGGCAAAAGCATCGTGGGGGGTCATGATGCTGCGACGATCTTCCGGTAGTTGGGCAAAGGCTTCGCTGAAGTGCTGGTGCAAGGCCTGCAGCTCAGCCAGATAGGCCTCGGCTTGCTGGCGATAGAAGGCTTCACCTTGAGGGTCGAGGGCAATTAGGCCTTCCAGAATATTATCAACATAGACTTGAGCTTCGATCAGACTCAACCAGGCATGAGGATCATATTCACCGTGATCATGCCCGGCATGGCCAGAAGGCTGCTCGCTTTCATGTTGGTGTTCCTGGCCGTGATCGTGTTCTTGATGGTGATCCTGCTCTTGGTGGTGTTCCTGATCGTGGTTGTGTTCCTGGTGATGTTCGTGGTCGTGGTCGTGGTCGTGGTCGTGGTCGTGGTCGTGGTCGTGGTCGTGGTCGTGGTCGTGGTGATCAGCTTCATCCTGATACTGGCCAGCCGCAAGTAAATTAATACCGGCAGAGGCCGTCACCAGTTGACCCTGGTAACCACTAGCATCAAGCAGACGGTCCATCCAGCCGGTCAGATTCAAACCATTGTCGATCACCAGATCCGCCTGATTCAGCAGGCGGGAATCGGAAGGTCTGGGACGATAGGTGTGGGTGTCTTCATTGATACCAACCAGGCTGGTGACCTGGATTCTGTCGCCTCCCAACTCACGGGCCATATCACCGAGAATGCTGAAACTGGTCACCACCTGCAGCTTGTTTTCAGCCTGGAGAGGGCCGGACAGCAACAAAAGAAATGCCGCCAAGACGGTTAAAAACCGGTAAGGCTTCATACTTACTCCTTAATCATCAAGAGGTCAGGTGTTTTGCCGGATGTATCCAGCGTTTAAGAAGGCCATCTCGGCCCAGGAAAAGAGAAATCAGGTGCAGGCAGCCCAGCATTAAAATAATGGCCGGACCCGTGGGCAGATCCCAATGCCAGGAGAGGAGCAAGCCACTCCAGGACCCCAGGACAGCCAGACCCACAGCCACCACCAGCAGTTGATCCAGCTGTCTGGCCCAGAAGCGGGCAGCAGTTGCCGGAAGGATCATAATACCCACGGCCATGAGGGTTCCCAGTGCCTGAAAACCGGCCACCAGGTTAAGAACCACCAGCGCCAGGAATACCAGGTGAGTCAGGGTGCCCAGGCGGCTATGGCGTTTTAGAAAGCCGGGGTCGAGGCATTCCAGTATCAGTGGTCTCAGAAAGACAGCCAGCAATATCAGTGTCAGGGTGGCGATTGCAGCCAAGAGCACCAGGGCTTCATTGTTCAGGGCCAGGACACTGCCAAAAAGCAGATGCAATAAATCAATATTGCGATTCTGGGTAGACACCAGCAGCACCCCCAGAGCCAGGGAGAGCAGATAGAAGACAGCCAGATTGGCATCCTCTTTGAGCACTGTAATTCGTGCTAACCCCCCTGCCAGAAGAGCGACTATCCAACCGGCCATCAGACCGCCCAGCGTCATGGCACCCAGTGATAAACCAGCCACCATATAACCCAGGGCTGCACCGGGAAGAATGGCATGAGCCACGGCATCGCCGGTCAGGCTCATGCGCCTCAGCATCAGGAAAACGCCCACGGGAGTCGCGCTGGAACTCAAGGCCAAACAACCGACCAGGGCGCGGCGCATGAAACCAAAATCGATAAAAGGGGCCAGCAAGGCCTGATAAAGAACATCCAGCATCAGTGAGCACTTCCCGGTTGGGTTTCACAAACATCGGCCAGAGGATCAAAAGGGCCACGCATGCCTCGGGCTTTTTCCAGGTTGTCTTGGGTCAGTACCGAGACTGTGGGGCCCCAATCCACCAGATCCCGCGCCAGAAGCAGCGTTTGCGGAAAATACTCACGAACCTGATGCAGGTCGTGAAGAACCGCTACCAGGGTTTTGCCTTCACGGTTGAGTTGCTGTACCAGATGCAGAAGGTCGCTGGTGGTCTGCTCATCCACAGCAGCAAAGGGTTCATCCAGCAACAATAGCTGGGCATCCTCGAGAAGCAGGCGGGCAAAAAGAATGCGTTGTAACTGACCCCCGGACAGGGATTCCAGCGAAGCCTGTTCAAACCCTTGCATGCCCACAGCTTCCATCGCGCCTCTTACCTGCTGGCGGCGTTTTCCGGAAAAGGCTGCAAAAGCACCCAAGCGAGGCCAATGGCCCAGGCTGACAAAATCCTCGACCGTCAGTGGGAAATCCAGGTTCAAACCGGATCTTTGCGGTAAATAGGCTACGGAAATCTTACCTTGAGGCCAGCCGATTCGTCCCCCCAGAGGGCGCAATTCCTGCATCAAGCCTTTGAGTAGCGTCGACTTGCCGGCACCATTGGGGCCGACCACGGCCAGCAGGTCTTGGCTGTAAATATGCCCGGACAGATGATGCACTGCCGGATGCTTTTCATAGCCTAGCGTCAGATTTTCCAGGCAGACCAGGGGTTGCTCTTGAACCATGCATTCACCCCAGCGCCCAGGCCGTTAAAGCCCAGATTAAAATCAGCCAGGGAAGCAAGAGCAGCAGGCGGGCAAATACCCCCTGCTGAAGCAGAGAAAAACCTACAAATTTCATGGAGACTCCAGAATGTTATAACATAACATTTTAGAGGATAAACCCGTCCCGCGTAAAGCAGGAGTTAGGGTTATTCGCCAGCTTTAATCCCTGGCTGACTCTTGCTGATTATCGGTATCCCGGTCTTCCAGCTGACCCTGACTGGGTGCATCCCCCAGCATCACACCCAACCAGCGCGTTGTCGGTGAGTGCTCCAACGCCAGTTTGGCAATCATGGTCAGGGGAATCGACAGGAACATGCCCACTGCACCAAACAGCCAGCCCCAGAGAATCAAAGAAAGGAAAACCACCAACGGAGAGAGTCCCAGCCCTTTACCCATAAAACGGGGTTCCACCAGATTGCCCATGAGCACATTGACCGCCAGATAACCACCTGCCACCAGCGCTGCATCCGGCAGTCCCAACTGCACCACGGCCAGTAACACTGCTGGAATGGCAGCGAGAATCGAACCGACATTGGGAATAAAATTCATCAAGAGGGCGATCAAACCCCACAAAAGCGGAAAATCCAGCCCCAGAAACCAGGTCCAGCTGGCAATAAGAATACCGGTCACCAAACTGATGGTGGACTTGATCGCCAGGTACTTATTCACCTGACGGATAAAGGCACTGGCATTGCGCAGCGAGTTATTGGCATCGGGCAGAGCCAGGCGCAACTTCTTGGATAGAGTCGCCTCCTCCAGCAGCAGGAAGACAACAATAAACAGCATCAACAGAAGATTGGTCAAAAGCGCCCCCAGATTAGTCAGGGCCTTGGCTACCCAATCCATCAGCTGCGAAGGATTGAAATGCTCCAGAAGTTGATTTCGGTTGACCGGAACGCCCAGACCTTCCAGCCAGGGCAGCAAACCGGCCATCTCGGCATCCAGACGCCGCTGATAATCGGGCAGGCGGGAGATAAAATTATCAATGGCAGTACCGACAAAGAGCCCTAATAGGCCGCCAAAGACAATCAAAAACACCATAATGATCAAAATGGCAACGACAGGAGGCACCTTCTTGTGGGTCATGAAATGTAGCGGCGGCGTACAGATAATGCCGATAAAGATGGCCAACAGAAAAGGTAGAACGATGGTTTCGGCTGCCTTGAGGCCAGCCAGTATCACGATCAGGGAGGCCAATCCCAGCATCCATTTCAAACCGGAATTGGGTAGGCTCATATTATCAGACGTCATCTTGACGGGGTCCTTGTGCAAAAGTCAGCAAATCATCCGGGCTGCTCGACTGACAGCCGAGGGTTCGCCTTGAGTAACAGCAGCATGACCGGTGTTTTCAGTTTAACCGATTGCAAAGGGACAGCTACAACCCCGAAAAGTTCTTTTAGTCGTCCTTTTCTTTCCGGCTCTGTTTCAATTCCCGAACCCTATCCAGACCTTTTTTTCTCTGGGCATAGATCACATCCAGTTTGATCTGCAGTTCATCTCTTGCTTCCTCTTCGGCTTTGGGCAGGCCCTTGAGCTCAGCCTTCAGCTTGTGCTCTTTTTTCTTCAGCTCTTTGAGCACCTTGCGAATGGACTTGATTTCCTTGGCCTGGGTTTTACTGTCGGCATCCAGAAAATCCCCAACCTGCTCCAGCAGCTTTTTCAGTTTCATGCTCAGGCTCCTGTCTTCTCCGCACCCTCATCCACCAGCTGGCTGATTTCCTGCTTATCCAGCGTTAAAGAGCTGGAATCATCATCCAGTTGTGGCAGCAGGAGAGTGTGGACAGCATCTATCAGATTGGTGCTGATATCACTGACATAGGATTCATCATTCATGATCGAAGTAGCCACTCGGGCGACCAGACGACGATGACGAATCATTTCATCCAGTTCATCGATTAACTGACGGCTGGATTTCTCCAGAGAAACCCTAAGCGCATCCAGTGACAAAGTGGTGACATCATTACTGTCGGCTTCCAGTAACCGGTGTAAATCCCGCAGCAGGCGTGCCAGTTGCAAACGGATCAAATCATAGCGCTCGCGAACGGCTGGATTGGTCGACAGGCCATAACGACTGAGATTCTTGTGCAGATGCTTCATGCCCTTGACGGCTTCGACCAGCTTGCGACTGGCCTGGCGTAACACATAGAGTTCTTCGGTTGCCTTTTGTGTGGACTCTTCCGCCTGGGCCTTGGCAATAAAATCGACAATATCGCTATGCAGGCTTTTGATCTTGTCTTCATAGACATCATCCACATCCACCGGAAAAATCTTGCGGGTGTATTTTACGGCTTCGGACAAGGACTCCTCGGACTTCACCACCGAGCGTTTCATACTGACCCCATGCGCAAGCAGACCAAAGGCATTGTCGAACAGGTGGCGGACCTCCTTGCGCACGGCATTAACAGCCGTTTCCGGTGTTTCCAGTGCCTCCGGATAAAGATAGAGCGGGGTTTCCGCCGACTGCTTCTGAAAAGTAATACGAGCGATCAGAAGACGGGATAGCGGCTGCACAAAAGGAGCCAGCAAGAGCACCCCCATCACATTAAACAGGGTATGAAACAAGGCCAATTTCAGTAGGTAATCATCTTCGCGGATGCCCAGAAGAAAACCACCCTGATCAACCAACCAGGCGATCTGGCCAATAAATACAATAGCCACAGCCGCTGTCAGTACATTAAAGAGCACATGCGATGCTGCCAGGCGCTTGCCGCCCAGATTGGAAGCCAGGGCACCGAGAATAATCGTGATGGTGCTACCAAGATTGGCCCCGATAGCCAGCGCCAGCGCATTTTCATAGGTTACCTGCCCGGCAGAAAGGGCGGTAATGATGATCAGCAAACTGGCGTGGGAGGACTGCATGATTACTGTAATCAACATACCTACCAGGGTATAAACCAGTAACCCCATTAGACCGGGCAGGGCATAGGCAGAAAGATCAAAATTGCCCTGGAAGGCATCAAACCCTTCTTTCATGTAATGGATACCCAAAAACAGGAAAGCAAAACCTAGCAGCAGATTACCGAACCCCTTGAGGGTCTTGCTTTTCTGCATGATCAGTAGCATGCCAAAAATCAGACCCGGCATGGCATAGGCAGCAATATCCACCTTCAGACCCAAGCCGGCGATCAACCAGGCTCCGGTGGTAGTGCCTATATTCGCGCCCATGATGATGCCGATACCGGCAGCCAGGGTAATCATTTCTGCACTGACAAAGGAGACGGTGATCAGGGAGACCAGGGAGCTGGATTGCATGGCTGTGGTGCTAACAACACCAAAGGAGAGACTTTTCCAAAGGCGGTCGGTCGACTTGCGCAGGAGGCTTTCCAGCGTTCCTCCGGTGAAGGTCTTGAAACCTTCCTCCAGGCAGAGCATGCCAAACATGAACAAGGCCACCCCGGCAGCAATTTCCATAAAATCAGCACTCGCCCAGAGTGCATAGGCCAGCACCAGGAGCACTAGCGGCAGGAACAACCTTCTCAACATATAAACAGCATCCTTGTATTATTCTTGCGGGCGGTTTTCCGGCGCTATAAAAAGCTGGGGATCGACCCGAGCTGCATTCAAAGTCATGGTCCAGTGTAGATGAGGTCCGGTAGAACGACCAGTGGTGCCCACCTGACCGATGACCTGACCTGCGCTAACCCGGTCTCCCGGCTGGAGGTCGGCAAAACCATCCAGGTGGCAGTACATACTGGTCATCCCCAGGCCATGATCGATGACCAGGGTCTTACCATTGAAGAAGTAATGGTTTCTTGCCGTCACCTTGCCGGGAAAAACGGCTTTTACCGGTGTGCCCAGGGGAGCGGCAATATCCAATCCTGAATGGGGGTTTCTGGGCTCCCCGTTAAATACCCGGCGAAACCCGAAGAGACTGGACACCCGGCCTTCTAGAGGCTGCTGGATACGTACGGGAAGATCTTCACTTACCGGGCGAAAAGCATTCATGGCACCACGCAGCTCGGGCAGCTCACGTCGAACCCGGGCCAGATCCTCATCCGAGAGGGCAACATACTGGTAGTCCACATCCAGATGCTGAGCTGGATACTGCTTGTCTTCCACGACAAAGGTGAGCGGCAGATCTCCATCGCGAGTTCGCCACAGGGCCTGTGTCTGGCCGGGCGATTGATCCAGGGGAATACCCACCCAGGCATACCAACGTCCGTCACGACGGGCGGTATAGACCCGATGACCATCAAAAAAAACTTGCGGGGCGGCTTGTGTTTGCTGGGGAACCTCCAATAACGCAATACCGCCAGGAACCCGGGATTCATGGGGCCAGAAACCAGCAGCAGCCGGACCGGCCAGCAGCAAAAGAAACAAACAGCTTAGGGTTAAACGTGCTAGTAGCGACATGAGTCCTTCCCGGCATCAATAGCTTGTAAGATCCCTCCTGTATAAGCCGGATGCCATTGATTTGCAAGATTACGTCTGTTTTGGGACAGAGTTTTCCACACGGCAATCCAGCCAGCCTTCAGCCAATTGAATCTCGAGTAGATCCCCTGTTTGCACCTGGGTGGAAGAGCGTACCAGCTGGCCCTGATCATTTTTGGCCAGCGCATAGCCCCGGGCCAGCGTCTGAAGAGGGCTGATCGCCTGCAACTGCTGGGCAGCCTGTTGCAGTTTTTGTTCACGTCGAGTTTGCAGATGCTGCCAGGCCAACTGAAAACGCTGCTGCAGAGCAGCCAGCTGACGTTGTTGCTGGAGCAAATATCGGCCCGGATGGGCAGCCGCCAAACGCTGATCCAGACGCACCAGTTGCTGACGTCTTAGTTGCAACTGACGCTGGGGATGCTGGGTCTGCAGACGCTGCTGCAGGCTTTGCAGCTGGCTGGCGGCTTTCTCCAGGTAACGTTGGGGTTGTCTGGCCCTGAAAACCAGTTGATCCAGCCGCTGTTGCAGGGAACGCAGGTGAGTAGCCTGAGCATGTACAAGGCGGCCCTGCAGGGAAGTCAGGCGGGCATTGATGGTGGGGCCATCCGGCGTCACCCTTTCCGCAGCCGCAGAGGGCGTGGGCGCGCGCCAGTCACTGACAAAATCCACCAGGGTGAAATCCGTCTCATGCCCGACACCGGTTACCACGGGCATGGCACTGGCTGCCACCATGCGCGCCAGAGTTTCATCGTTAAAAGCCTGCAAATCTTCCAGACTGCCGCCGCCACGCGCCAGGATCAGGACTTCGGGATGACCGTGATACTGGGCCAGGGCCAGGGCCCTGCGCAGAGCGGCTGGAGCCTCGGCACCCTGAACCTGAGCCGGATAGAGAAGGATTTCTGCCAGGGGCCAACGACTCTTGAGCACCTTGAGCAGGTCTCGCAGTGCAGCGCCATGGGGCGAAGTAATCAGACCTATCCGTTGAGGAAACTCGGGCAGGGGACGTTTTTTATCCTGGGCAAAAAGGCCTTCATCTCCAAGCTTTTTTTTCAGTGCTTCCAGACGGGCCAGAAGGTCGCCATCCCCACAAGGGCGTAAACGATCAGCCAGCAGCTGATACTGACCCCGACCTTCATAGAGGCTGACCTGGCCACGCACCTGCAGTTGATCACCATTGGCTACCCGGTGGGCCACCAGTTGGTTGCGACCGGCAAACATGACACAACTGATTTGTGCCCGCTCATCCTTGAGCGTGAAATACCAGTGACCTGCTGCCGAGGCCATAAAATTGGAAACTTCACCTTCCACCCAGATGCTGGCCAGGCCCTGCTCCAGCAGCTGTTTAGCCTTTTGGTTGACCTGGCTGACACTCAAGGAGGCAATCAGGTCCTGCTGGTCACCAACTTGCAGAAAAGAAGAAGGCATCCTTGTTTACATGCCGATAAAGCGGGCAACCGGCAGGCCGGCAGCCTGGGCAAGGATTCCCACCAGAACGCTGGATACCAGATTGATGCCCAGAAAAACAAAGATGGGCGATAAATCCAGGCCACCCAGACTGGGAATCAATCGACGAACCGGAGCCAACAGGGGTTCAGTGATCTGGTAAACCAGCAGGGCACCCGGATGAGCCGCTTGAGGAGCCACCCAGCTAAGAATGATGGAAATGATCAGGGCAAAGAAGTACAGATCCAAAATGGTTTTGATCACCCCGGCCACACCACCAATCAGGATACTACCGATGCCTGCCAGTTCGCCCATCAGCTGCAGGGCCAGGAAAATCCCCAGGGATTTGATCAGGATAGCCAACACCAGGCTGGCCAGATCCAGGCGGCGATAGGGGCGCAAAACTGTCTGCAGGGGCCGGACCACAGGATTGGTGGCCTTCACAATACCCTGGGTGATGGGGTTGAAGTAATCCGCCTTGCTCAGATGCAAGAGGAACCTCAGCACTACAACAAAGGTTGCCAGGTGAAACAGCAATTGTATAAAGGATGCCATTCCCATACCCATGCCCATAAATTTCTCCGCTCTTTGATATTCGATAATAAATGTCTAGTTTAAACAGTCTGGACTCAGGGGTCAGCCTTTCAATTCCTCGGACAGACTTCTGGCCCGCTCGGCAGCCGCTCGGGCCGATTTGGCCACGAGTTCACGCAGACCACCTGCTTCAAAACTGGCAATGGCTTCAGCAGTGGTGCCTCCGGGTGAAGTCACCTTGGCTCTCAGGGCTTCGGGGCTATCCTCGGTTTGCAACAGCATCTGCCCGGCACCTGCAGCCGTATTCTCAGCCAGTTTCAGCGCCAGCTCCTCGGAGAGTCCAAGCTCCTTGCCAGCAGCCGCAAGGGCTTCAGTAAACAGGAAATAATAGGCCGGGCCAGAACCGGAAACAGCGGTGACGGCTTCCAGCTGGGCTTCATCTTCAACCCAGAAGGCCTGACCTACAGCCTCACTGATCTGTTCGACCCAGGCCTTTTGCTCATCTTCAACCTCGGCGGTGGCAAACAAGCCAGCAACGCCGACTCCCAGAAGAGAAGGAGTATTGGGCATGGAGCGAACCAAGGGCAGGCGGCCAGCCATCCATTCTTGCAGGGTGTCACAGGTCAACCCGGCCGCTATGCTGACGACCAGCGGCCGATGTTCATTCAAGCTGGCCTGCAGGGAAGCTAAAACCTGTTGCATAACTTGAGGCTTGACGGCCAGCACCACTACATCCGCCGCGGCTATAGCCTGGGTATTATCCTGAGTCGTGTTGATCCCGGTTTCTGAGGCCAGGGCCTGGAGTTTTTCTGCACCCGGATCTGCGGCCCAGATCAGGTCGGCCGGATAACCCTGGTGAAGGAGACCACGCAAGATGGCGCCAGCCATGTTGCCGGCACCGATAAATGCAATACTGGGTTTTGCTGAAGAGGTCATTAAGCTGCCTTTATTTCCGAGTGGTTAATTGCGGGCACCAAAAATGGCGGTGCCAATTCGTACCAGGCTACTGCCTTCGGCAATGGCGGCTTCCAGATCACCGCTCATGCCCATGGATAGGGTATCGATCTGAGCCTGGGGATAGGCCTCCTGCAACCGTTTGAAGAGAGCTGCCATCTGGGCAAAGGTTTTCCTCTGCTCGGATACATCATCACTGGCTGCAGGAATGCACATCAGCCCTCGCAGTTCCAACCGGGGTAGCTGCATGATCTGGTCAGCCAGAGCCAGTAGATCTGCAGGAGCTATCCCTGACTTACTCTGTTCATCACTGATGTTCACCTGGATCAACACCTTGAGGGGTTCCAGCTCCTCGGGCCGCTGGTCGTTCAAGCGGCGGGCAACCTTGAAACGATCCAGGGTGTGTACCCAATTAAAGTGACTTGCCAGATCGCGTGTTTTATTGGATTGAATCGGGCCGATAAAGTGCCATTCCAAATCCAGGTCGCCCAGTTCTTCCTGTTTTTGCAGGGCTTCTTGCAGATAATTTTCACCAAAAGCTTGCTGGCCCTCAGCTGCGGCCTCACGTATGGCCTGACTGCTTTGTTTTTTACTGACTGCCAGAATTTTGACCTGTGCCGGGTTTCTCTCAAACTTATGGCAGGCTTGCTCTACCTGTTGGCGAACCTTTGCGATATGCTGGGCAATTACAGATTGCAACATCTTTTTTACCTTATTTGATTCAACCCTACCCCTGTAAGGGAATTCAGTCAGAGGTCAGTTGATGGATATTACCGAATTGCTTGCCTTCTGCGCAAAACAGAAGGCGTCCGATCTGCATTTATCGGCCGATTTGCCCCCGATGATTCGTGTGGATGGCGATATTCGCCGGGTCAATGTGCCCCCCATGGATCACAAGGAAGTTCATGCGCTGGTCTATGACATCATGAACGACAAGCAAAGGCGGGACTACGAAGAATTCATGGAAGTGGATTTTTCCTTCGAACTCCCGGGTCTGGCTCGCTTTCGTGTTAATGCGTTCAACCACAACCGCGGCGCTGGTGCTGTTTTCCGCCTGATTCCCTCCACTGTTCTGACACTGGATGAACTGGGGATGGGCGATATCTTCCGCAACCTGTCCCTGCTACCCAGAGGCCTGGTTCTGGTAACCGGCCCGACCGGCTCGGGTAAATCCACCACCCTGGCCGCCATGATCGACTTTGTAAACGAGCGCAAGAACGCCCATATTCTGACCATTGAAGATCCCATCGAATTTGTTCATGAATCCAAGAAATGCCTGATCAACCAGCGTGAAGTCCACAGGGACACTCTCGGCTTTTCCGAAGCCCTGCGTTCAGCCCTGCGTGAAGACCCTGATGTAATCCTGGTCGGTGAGATGCGCGATCTGGAAACCATCCGTCTGGCTTTGACCGCTGCAGAAACCGGTCACCTGGTCTTTGGTACCCTGCACACCACCAGTGCGGCCAAAACCATCGACCGGATCGTGGATGTCTTCCCCGCCGAAGAAAAATCCATGGTGCGCTCCATGCTCTCGGAATCCCTGCAAGGCGTTATTTCCCAGATGCTGCTGAAAAAGGAAGGCGGCGGACGGGTTCCGGCTCACGAGATCATGATCGGCACAGCCGCCATTCGCAACCTGATCCGTGAAGACAAGATTGCGCAGATGTTTTCTGCCATCCAGACAGGCGCTAGCCACGGTATGCAGACCATGGATCAGTCACTCAAACAGTTGCTGGCCAAGGGCTTGATCAGCAAGGAAACCGCCCGCGAAAAAGCCAAACAACCGGAAAGCTTTTAAACCATGAAATTTACTGACTTCCTCAAGCAGATGGCCGAGCGCAAGGGCTCGGATCTGTTCATCACCACCGGCATGATGCCCTCAATGAAGGTTGATGGGCAGCTCACGGCTCTGACCGAGCAGAAGCTGTCGCCTGAACAGGCCAGGGAACTGGTTTTTGGGGTCATGAATCAGGAACAAAAAGACGAGTTTCGCAAAAACAAGGAATGCAATTTTGCCATCAGTGCTCCCGGTATCGGCCGTTTTCGGGTCAGTGCCTTTTACCAGCGCAATCAGGTGGGCATGGTACTGAGACGTATCGAGTTTGATATTCCCCAACTGGACAGCCTGCACCTACCGGAGATTATCAAGGATCTGGCCATGACCCAAAGGGGTCTGATTCTTTTCGTCGGGGCTACAGGGACGGGTAAATCCACCTCCCTGGCCTCGATGATTCAATACCGCAATGAAAATGCCCGCGGCCACATCATCAGCATTGAAGACCCCATTGAGTTTATTCATCCCCACAAACAGTGCATCGTGACCCAGCGGGAAGTCGGCATCGACACGGAAAGCTTTGAAGTGGCCCTCAAGAACACACTCAGACAAGCCCCGGATGTCATCATGATTGGCGAGGTTCGTAACCGTGAGACTATGGAGTACGCCCTGGCTTTTGCTGAAACCGGTCACCTGTGTCTGGCCACCCTGCATGCCAATAATGCCGACCAGGCCCTGGAAAGGGTCATCAACTTCTTCCCCCAGGAAAGGCATAACCAGGTATTTATGGATCTATCCCTGAACCTCAGGGGAATCGTGGCCCAGCAACTCCTTCCCACCCTGGATGGCAAGGGACGGCGGGCTGCCATAGAGGTACTGCTCAATACCCCGCTGGTCAGGGATATTATTCGCAAGGGAGAGGTGCATCAGCTCAAGGGCTTGATGAAAAAGTCACGTGAATCCGGCATGCAAACCTTTGACCAGGCGCTGTTTGACCTCTACAACCTGGGTGAAATCAGCGAAGAGGAGGCTCTTCAGCATGCCGATTCACCCAATGATCTGCGCCTGATGATCAAGCTGGGCAGCGCCGATGCCGGCAATACCTCCGCCGCTTTCGACCGGGCTGCCAGTAAATTCAGCCTCGAAGATGACTAATTTAGCGACCTGGCTTGGGCAAGGGCAGGTCAGGGAGTTGGCGGTGTAGTCCCTGCAGGGCCAGTTGATTGAAATACTGGCTTTTGCGTTCATCTCCCAGAGCCGCATAGAGACGGCTGATTTCCGCGTTGATGGCATCACTGGGGGCCAGCCGCTGACTGGTTTGATAATACTCCAGCGCCTTGCCCCAGAGTTCCAGTTGCTGGCTGATACGCGCCAGACAATGCAAGAGCACCGGATCATTGGGCCTTTCCTGCAGCCACTTTTCCGCTTCCAGCAGACGGCGCTTGGGCTCGGCCTCCACCGGCAGGGTGCCGTATTCTTTCACCAGATCGCTGGACCAGTGATTGCGTAACGCGCGTTTGATCAACTGTTCGGCCTGAGCAAATTTTTCCTGTTTCACCAGTACTCGGGAAAATGCCAGGATCAATTCATCTTCATTTTTCAAGCGGCCGGGCAAGGCCTCCCAGAGATCGCTGATAGCTTGAAAGGTTTCTCTGGAACCCGAGGCACGCAACAACTCGTCAAATCGACGCAGATAAACCTGGCGCTCAAGCAGATCCAACTCCTGGGTGGAATAAATTCTGTATTTGCGAAATTCCGGCAGAAGATTCAGCAGGGGCTTCCAGTCCGCCAGGGCAACGTGTACTTCTTTCAACTGACGCAGGACGAGAGGGTGATTAGGCACCTTCTGATGCAAGCGCACCAGGGTTGCCAGCGCCTGCTCATAGTGGCCATGATCCAGCTGGATTCGGGCCTGGGTAAAATCCACTGCCAGACCAGCATCGGGTGTGGATTCACTGGCCAGCTTGAGAAAAGCTTCGGCTTCCTCTTCCCGACCTTCATAGTGAGCAGCCTGGGCTGCGGCCAGGTAGTTGATCAGGGCGGCCCCCGAGTTTTTTGCTGAACGCGACAACTGCTTGCGGGCCTTTTTCCAACGACCTTCAGCCAGATCCTTGAGCCCCTTGACGGTCATATTCAGTGCTCTCTGGGCCCGGTTACGCTGGTAACGCTCCTTCAAACCTGCCAGGGGATGACTCAACCAGCCCAGTAAAGTGGATATCCACACAGCGGCAACCCAACTGAGTAGCAGGAGCACCAAAGCCGTCCAGAAGGACATTTCCAAGCTAATATCACCTTCCGGCATAACCAGCAGCAGGTAGCCGCTACCCTGCAAAAGCTGCTGACCGGCTAGAACCGAAACAGCCAGTACCAGCAGAATCAAAAGACCGCGCTTGATCATGAGCCCGCCTCCCCTGAAGCTTCAACGGCTGGCTCCTCAGGATCTTCAGCGACAGGTAGCAGGCGCCCATAGCGTTCAGCGATAAAAGCCTGAAGACGATCCAAGCTGCCTTCCACATCGGGCAATTCCTGGGTCACTGCCTCTTGCTGGAGTTGCTCAACAGCTTCGACAAATGCCTGATTTTGCTGTAAATCCAGATCGAAAGCTTGAAGGCGTCGGGCCACCCCGGCCAGGCTTTGTTGATAAAGGTCGGCTTCACCCCGCAAACCGGCCCAGGAGGCCTGCTGGAGAAGACTGCTGATTTGCTGGCGCAAAAGCACCTCATCCCGGGTAAAGGGCAGGGGTTCTACTGGCAGCTCACGTTTTTTGATCACCACCAGGCTTTTGATTTCCTGCCAGAAGATTTCATACCAAGCCAGTTCTTCGCTACCGGCTTCAACGGCTGCCTGCATATCCAACGAAGGGGCCTGGGGGAGGGGCTGAACTTTAAGGGTTAAAGCCTGATCAGCCAGACTTTGTAATTCCAGGGCCAGAGAAACCCGGTCAATGACTTGCAGTTCCTGAAGCTGGGCGATTTCTTCCTGCAACTGGTTGCGAATAGCCAGAGTTCCGGCCACTTCAGCAGTTTGCAGGCGTACTTGAGCGGTCTTGAAAAGGGTTAGGGCACCTGTGACATCCCGCTCCAATTGCAAACGCTGATTGGCCAGACGCAAGAGATACTCGACTTCAGCCAACTGCCAATCCTTGGGTTTGGGTTCACTGGCTTTCAATAAATCGGCATGCAGGGCCTCGAATTCCAGCTGATTTTCCTGAACCTGTTGGTGGTAGAGATCCAGTTGTTGGTTAAACCGCTGCTGGTTTGCTTCCAGGCTTTCCAATTGTTGCAAGCTGAGTGCCAATTCCTCAACCTGATCTTGATTGGGCTTGGTCTCGACTTGTTGATGCAGACTGCTTAGCTCCTGCTGGAACTGCAGGTACTTCTGGTAACCCAACCAACTCAGGCCAGCAATCAGTGCAAAAAGCAGAATCAGAAGAAAAACGACTAGCCCAGAAGCTACGCCAGAAGAGGTTTTGGAGCGAGATGCTGCAGGGGTTGCTGTCGAGGAAGCTTTTTTCTGGTTAGTGGTCTCGGCTGTTGAAGAAGCCCCTTCGCTTTTATCTTCTTTCTTTGCGGGCGTTACTGAAGACGGATCCTGCTGCTTCTTGTCATCACTGCTAGCGGCTTCGGATTTCTTCTGATCTGACATGCTTTTTCCTCTTGTTTAGCAGGCATCCGCAAACTTCTTGCTAAGGGCCTGGATAACGGCCTCGGCACCCGCTCCCTGGCTATTGATTACACGATCAAAACCGGCTTCCCTGGCCATTTTTTCCAGACGAAAACTGGGAAGGACAAGATGAACGGATTTCCTCCCTCCCTGAGTCAACTCTATATATTGTTGCAGGGCTTCGCCACTGCTAATAACCAGGATTTGCTGGGGACCGTGATTCAAGTCGTCCAACTGCTGGCGGTTGAGTCGTGGTTTGACTCGCTGATAGAGCTCCAGAACTTCTACTCTGGCTCCACGTGAAACCAGGGTATCGTAGAGAAGCGGACGTCCGCCGGCACCCTTCACCAACAGCAGCTTTTTCTGGTCAAGATCCTGCAATTGAGGCAAAAGCAGGAGATCTTCACTTTTATCCCCAGTTTCAGGGTAGTTAACTTGCAAACCTTCTTTTTCAAGCTGCCGGGCCGTCCCTGCACCCACGGAAAACCATTCAACACCGACCGGCCATTGCGGCCAGTAATCATCCAGGCGCTGCAATAACTGATCGGCTGCCGAAGGACTGATAACCACCACCTTCTGGAACTGATCCAGATCCAGCAGGGCTTGGCGCTGGCGAGGCGCCAATTCCAGGGGCTCAATGGCCAGTAGAGGGATATTACTCACCTCAGCACCAGCACTCTGAAGGGGGCCGACCAAGCGCCCGGCCAGTTTATCCGGGCGTGTCGTCAGGATATTCAGACCGGCTAATGGCTGCTTCTGCATAAGTGGTTATTCAACCTTGAAACCATAAACCTGTTCCAGAATATCCCCGGCACCTTGAGCAAGAAGGTCTTCGGCCACCTTCACGCCGAGTGCTTCGGGATCATCGGCTGGAGCCCTGGCTTCGGCTCTCAGGACACGTCCTCCTTCGGGCTCACCCACCAGTGCACGCAACCAGAGCTGATCGCCCTCCAGTAATGCATAGCCTCCAATAGGCACCTGACAGCCACCTTTAAGGCGCGTGTTCATGGCTCTTTCGGCCAGTACACAAGCGGTGGTTTCGGCATGAGCCAGGGGAGCCACCAGTTCAGCAGCCAGGCTGTCATCACTACGCAGCTCTATCCCCAAAGCACCCTGACCACAGGCAGGCAAGCTGATTTCTGCAGGGATTTCCTGACGGATACGCTCAGCCAGCCCCATACGCTGCAAGCCTGAAGTGGCCAGGATAATGGCATCATATTCACCGGCATCCAGCTTGCCCAAGCGGGTTTGCAGGTTACCGCGCAACCAATTAACTGTTAGATCCGGGCGATTGGCAAGAATCTGGCAGCCACGACGCAGGCTGGAGGTACCGATCACCTTGCCGGCTGGGACTTCATCCAGGCTGTTATAGCTATTGGAAACAAAGGCATCCGTGGGGGCATGACGTTCCATGATGGGACCCAGATAAAGACCTTCAGGAAATTCCATGGGCACATCCTTCATGGAATGCACGGCTATGTCCGCTTCACCGGAAAGCATGCTGGCTTCCAGTTCCTTTACGAAGAGTCCCTTGCCACCAATCTTGGCCAGCGGCGTATCCAGAATCTTGTCTCCCTGGGTTTTGATGGGTACCAGGACTACTTCCAACCCCGGATGCAGTTCTTCCAAACGGGCTTTTACGTGTTCTGCCTGCCAAAGAGCCAGGGGACTACGGCGGGTTGCTATGCGAATACGTGACACAGGGACTCCAAATACTAGTAGAAAAAAATTATTCGACCGTAACCGACTTGGCCAGATTACGCGGCTGATCCACATCCGTGCCCTTGAGTACAGCGACATGATAGGACAACAGCTGCAGGGGCAGGGTATAGAGGATGGGCGCCAGCACCTCATGCACCTCGGGCAGATGCAGCACCTGCATGCCTTCTTCCGGCTCCAGCAGGGTTACCGGGTCAGCAAAAACAAACAGCTCACCACCCCGTGCCCGGACTTCCTGAAGGTTGGATTTGAGTTTATCCACCAGATCATCACGAGGAGCAACTGCAATTACCGGCATTTCCTTATCAACCAGCGCCAGGGGGCCGTGCTTTAGTTCACCAGCGGGATAGGCTTCGGCATGAATGTAGGAAATTTCCTTGAGCTTGAGTGCGCCTTCCAGGGCAATAGGGAAGTGACTGCCACGACCCAGAAAGAGAGCATGGTGCTTTTCGGCAAAGTCTTCAGACAGCTTTTCAATCTCTGCATCCAGCTGCAGGGTTTCTTCAGCCAGACGCGGTAGAGCGCGTAAAGCCTCAACCAGTTCCGCTTCCAAGGGATCATCAGCATCCTGATTGCTTGCCTGAGCGGCTCGACGCAGAGCCAGGGTCAACAAAAGCAGGGCCGTCAGCTGGGTGGTAAAAGCCTTGGTCGAGGCTACACCGATCTCAGGACCTGCCTGGGTCATCAGGCTCATATCCGACTCCCGAACCAGCGAGGAGCCGGGGACATTACAGATAGTAAGACTAGCCAGGTAACCGGCCTCTTTAGCAAAGCGCAAGGCGGCCAGAGTATCAGCGGTTTCGCCCGATTGTGAGAGGGTCACAAAAAGAGCATTTTCGGCCACAACGACTTCGCGATAGCGGTATTCACTGGCCACTTCTACCTGACAGGGAATACCAGCCAGCTTTTCAATCCAATAACGGGCGACCATACCCGCATGATAGCTGGTTCCACAGGCAACGATCTGAACCTGTTTTACCCTTGGTAAAAGCTCCATGGCCTTGGCGCCCAGAGCCTGGGGCAAAACACGGCGATCGGATAAACGCCCTTCCAGGGTCGCGGCCAAAACAGCTGGCTGCTCATGGATTTCCTTGAGCATAAAGTGCTTATAGCTGCCTTTTTCCGCTGCCTGATTACCATGTTGCCACTGACAGATTTCGCGCTCTACGGCTTGGCCTTGGCGGTCAAGAATGGCATGTTGGTCAAGAGTCAGAGTTGCCAGATCGCCTTCTTCCAGGTAGATAAAGCGATCGGTAACCTGCAACAGAGCCAGGGGGTCGGAAGCACAAAAATACTCGCCCATACCCACACCGATCACCAGAGGGCTGCCTTTACGTGCACACACCAGTTTTTGAGGTTGATCCTGGTGAATTACCGCCAGCGCATAGGCACCTTCGAGTTGCTGGATGGCGGCTTCAACCGCCACAGTCAGATCCTGCTTTTCCTGGTAGAGCTGGTGAACCAGGTGGGCCACCACTTCAGTGTCGGTATCCGAAGTAAACCTATAGCCCGCCTTGGTCAAACGACTTTTTAGCTCCAGATAGTTCTCTATGATGCCATTATGAACCAAAGCCAGTTCATCACTGGAAAGGTGGGGGTGGGCATTGGCTTCACTGGGTACGCCATGAGTAGCCCAGCGGGTATGGGCAACACCCAGATGTCCCTTCATGGGCTCAGCTTCCAGGCGTTTTTCTACTTCTGCAACCTTGCCCTGGGCTCGCCTACGCTGGAGTTGCTGATCCTTATTAACTACCGCCAATCCGGCAGAATCATAACCCCGGTATTCCAGACGCTTCAGACCTTCCAAAAGGATAGCAGTAACATTCCGCTCAGCCAGAGCACCCACTATTCCGCACATTTCAGTTTCCTTTTATTCAGCCGACTTTTTGACAGGACGAGGCCAATTATCTTTTTGCAGTTGTTTGGCCCGGGTTACCGCCAAGGCTTTTTCAGGCACATCCCGAGCAATGGTCGAGCCAGCCCCCACGGTTGCCCCAGCGCCTACATGCACAGGAGCCACCAAACTGGAATTGGAACCAATAAAGGCCTCTGCACCAATCTGGGTCTGGTGCTTGTTCACGCCATCATAATTGCAGGTGATGGTACCTGCACCGATATTGGCTTTTTCGCCCACCCAGGCATCGCCGATGTAGCTCAGGTGATTGACCTTGGCACCAGCACCGATATGCGACTTTTTAGTCTCGACAAAATTACCCACCTTGGCCTCGGCTTCCAGATGAGTCCCCGGACGCAAACGGGCAAAAGGACCGACCTGATTATCACCAGCCAGATCACAGTCTTCCAAGATAGAATGGGCAGCAACGCGCGTTCCCGGACCAACACGCACATTTTTTAGAAGGCAGTAGGGACCGATTTCCACACCTTCAGCCAGGTCCACCTGCCCCTCAAAAATACAGCCGACATCGATAAAGATATCCCTTGCTGTATTCAGTTGGCCGCGCACATCCAAGCGTGCCGGATCAGCCAGGGTTACACCCGCGAGCATCAGTTTTTCTGCCTGTTGGCGTTGGTAGGCTCTTTCCAGTCCGGCCAACTGTAAACGGTTGTTTACCCCTTCCACTTCTTGGGCTGACTCCGCCTGGACACTGGCAATACGGGTTCCTTCACGATAAGCCAGGTCAATAATGTCGGTCAGGTAATATTCGCCCTGGGCATTATTATTGGATAACTGGGGAAGCCAACGTTGGAGTTGTTCTACGGTAACAGCCAGGATGCCTGTATTGACTTCTGTGATTGTCAGTTGCTCGGGGCTGGCATCCTTTTGCTCAACTATCGCCGCAACCTCTTGCTGGTCATCACGAAGAATCCGGCCATAACCCTGAGGATCAGGCAAGTCCACCGTTAACAGGCCCATTTGCTGGGGCTTGACCTCAGCCAACAATTTTTCAAGCGTTGCCTGGCTAATCAGGGGGACATCGCCATAGAGAATCAAAAGATGGCTGGAAGGATCAAGAGCAGGTAAAGCCTGGTCAACAGCATGACCGGTACCCAGTTGCTCTTCCTGAAGTACAAAATGAATATCTTCAGCTGCTAACTGCTTTTTGACCGCTTCAGCACCATGACCGATAACCAGATGAATACGGTGTGCCTGCAAAGAGCGCGCAGTATCGATGACATGTCCGGCCAGAGGTTTACCAGCCAGGGGGTGTAATACTTTGGGCAAGGCAGAGCGCATACGGGTTCCCTGACCCGCTGCCAGAACTACAACTTCAAGAGACATCCTGACCTCATTAGTGAACAGCTAGCGATTGAATAGCGCTCCATTCTACTGTTCTGACCTCAAGCTAGCCAGTTGAAAACTGTTTTAATGCTTTACCAGCAGCAAAGCCTAACCCATGCTGATATTGAGTAATGAAGTCGCAATACTAAAGTAAATCAAGACACCGATAATATCGGCGATCGAGGTTACCAGAGGGGCACTGGCTGTTGCCGGGTCCCAACCCAGTTTATCCAAAACAAAAGGCAAACTCATGCCGATCATGCTACCCACGATGACGATGGCCAGCATGCTATAGGCGACTACCTGAGCTATTTCCAGGCCACCTCGCCACCAGCCGATACCGGCGATGGTAACCGCCATCGTCAATCCCAGGGAGAGCGAGACGAGCAGCTCACGGCCTAGCAGTTTGCCCCAGTCCCTGGCGCCAACATCGCCGGTCGCCAGGCCACGAATCATCAGGGTTGAAGCCTGAGAGCCTGCATTACCGCCACTGGCGACCAATAAAGGCAGGAAAAATACCAGAACGACATAGCTTTCTATGGTTTTTTCATAAAAGGCGATCCCTGCACCGGAAAGGATATTGGCGAAAATCAGCAGAATCAGCCAATTAATACGCCGCCGGTAGAGGCTGAAAATCTTTGCCTTACCGAAGCTTTCTTCCAAAGGACCAACCGATGCCCCCTTGTGAATATCTTCCGTAGCCTCCTGCTCAGCCACGTCCATGGCATCATCGTAGGTGACTATCCCCACCAGACGCTCCTCGTCATCCAGAACAGGCAGTGCCAGAATATCGTAGCGACTGATTTTACGGGCAGCTTCTTCCTGAACTTCATGCACATTGATGGACACGACTTCACTGGTCATGAGTTGATCCAGGGAAGCACCCGGTTTAGCCAGGATCAATTGACGCAAAGAAACGGTGCCCACCAGTTTTTGTTGCTGATCGAGGATATATATCTGGTAGATGGTTTCAGCATTAGGGGCAGTCTGGCGAACGATTTCAAGCGCCTTGGTGACATTAACGCCGACGGGAACCGTGACATAGTCACTGGTCATCACCGCACCAGTCGTACCTTCTTCATAACTGGCCAGACGCCGCAGGTCTTCTCTTTCTTCTTTGGCCAGGCGACGTAATACGGCCTGTTGCCGATCTTCGCTCAGAAGATTGAATAAGTCGGCTCTTTCATCCGAGTTCATGCAGGTGAACAACTGGGTCAGACCCACTTCGGTCATCTGCTCGGCAATTTCCGACTGGCGATCCGGTTCCAGGTAGGCAAAAGCATCGGCACGCTGATCCAGGGGAAGGTGGGTCAGCAGCTTGAGCGTATCTTCCGGTGTTTCGTGAACAACAAACTCGGCCAGGTCAGCAGGCTGAAGTTCAGCAATCAGTTGTTCGATGATCAGCGTATCGTCTTTGCTGATCGCATCATGCAAGGCTGAAGCCAGTTCCGGATAAGTCATCCTTCCCCCTAGCAAGCTCGGATTAGTGACTGAGTAGCTGTTGTGTCAGTTCAGGCCCCAAGTGTTCCTGCATGGGTTGGGAAAGCCAGGTTTTCCAGCTATCTTCCTCTCTGGTAATCATTATGGCACGAATTCCCTCTTGTTCAGCGACCTTCAAGGCTTCTTCCCTTCCCATGACCATAAAAGCCGTCGCCCAGGCATCGGCAACGGCATTGCTGGGATGTTCAACAGTCACCGAAGCTAGCTGATGGTCGATGGGTCGTCCGCTTACCGGATTAAGGGTATGCGACATTCGCTGACCATCGATTTCATAGTAGTTGCGATAATCTCCCGAGGTGGCCACAGAAGAATTGATCAGTGGAAGAATATGATAGGCCTGCTGACTGGTTGCTTCGGGTAATTCAATTCCAATCCGCCAGGGTTGTCCGGGCTTACGCTCACCACCGACCAAAACCTCGCCACCAATGTTGACCAGGAAATTATTCACCCCCTGACTTTTAAGCCAAGTTCCCACCTGGTCAACTGCATAACCCTTGGCCAGAGCAGACAGATCAATGTAGCTGTCGGTGGTGCGCGTGACTTGAAGTTGCTCAGCATCAAGCAAAAGGTGCTGATAACCCACAGCAGCCAGCCTGTCCTGCAATTCTTCCTGGGAAGGAATTTCTTCGGGGCGGGCTTCCGGTCCAAAGCTCCAAAGATTAACCAAGCCGCCTACAGTTACGTCTAGAGCCCCGTTACTGGCTTCTGCGATCTGCTGGCTGAGTTGTAGAACTTCCATCAATGCTTGCGAAACAGGAACACTAGTGCCGGGTTCAGCCTGATTCAACCGACTGAGTTCGGAAGAATCGCGATAAGTAGACATGCTAGCATCAACGGCTTCCAGCTCCCTGATAATACCGGCTTCGAGCTGTTCAGCTTGTTCTTCTGACCAGTTACCAGGAAAGGTGGCGAGCCAAAAGGTTCCAAAAATCTGTCCCTGTAGCCTCACTGGCGGGTTTTCCGTTTCCTGGCTACAGGCTGTTAATCCCACCAGCAGAATGCACGCAAGTACCAAGCTACCCAATTGCTGCCATCTTGAAATCAAGGTATTCATAGACTCACCAGAAAAAGTAAATCAAAAGTCCGCCCAAAATAAGCCGATAAACAACAAAGGGTTGCATACCCAGACGCTTGATAAAGGCGAGGAAATAGTGGATACATAAGTAAGCACTAACAGCCGACATCAGTGCTCCAATAAACAGGGCTGCCCAGTCCACTGCATGAGTTTCTTGAAGCAGGCCATAGGTTTCCAGCAAAGCTGCCAGCGTAATTACGGGAATGGAAAGTAAAAAAGAAAAACGTGCAGCCGCTTCACGTGTCCAGCCCAATAAAAGGGCTGCGGTGATAGTGATGCCTGAACGTGAAGTTCCGGGAATCAATGCCAAAGCCTGCGCCAAGCCGATAACTAAAACATCTTTCCAGGTTATCTGTCGCTCGGTACGCTGACCGCGATTAAACCAATCGGCATAGGCCAGTAGAAGGCCAAAGAAAATTAACCCAAAGGCCATCACCAGAGGGCCGCGTAATTGGCTTTCTATCCAGTCATTAAAAATCAAACCAGCCAGACCGACAGGGAAGGTACCCCAGATGACAGCCCAGGCCAGACGGGCATCATCATCCAACTGTCGGGTTTTCAAGGAAAGGGTCCAACTCACCGTCATTTTTATTACTTCCTGACGGAAATAAACAACAACTGCGGCTAGAGTGCCCAGATGCAGGGCAACATCAAAAGCGAGCCCCTGGTCTTCCCAGGAAGTAAGAACGGGAACCAGTATAAGATGAGCTGAACTGGAAACCGGAAGGAATTCCGTCAAGCCCTGAACCAGGGATAAAAGAAGGAGTTGCAGCCAATCCATATTACTGCCCTGAAAATATTTTTTTTAACGACAAAAGGCGGCCCTAAAGCCGCCTTCTGACTGCAGTGATATCTGCAAAGCTGGTCAACAAGTAAAAACTTATTTACCCAACTGTTTACGCAGTTGCTGAATGGTGCGCAACTGAGCCGCTGCCTGAGCCAACATGGAAGTCGCCTGAGCATACTCCATTTCGGCATTCTTATCAGCCAGGGCTCTCTCTGCTGCTTCCATGGCTTCTTTAGCGGCAGCTTCATCCAGATTGTGAGCTCGTTCTGCCGAATCGGCAAGAACGGTCACTGTATCCGGCTGAACCTCCAGAAAACCACTGGAAACATAGATCAGCTCTTCTTCACCATCCTGTTTTTTGACCTTGACGGTTCCTGGTTTCAGCTCAGTCAACAGGGGTGTGTGGCCGGGCAAAATGCCCAGCTCACCCTGTACGCCTGAGGCCACCAGAATCTCGACACGGCCATCAAACAGTTTTTTTTCAGCACTGACAACATTGCAATGCATTGTCATAGCCATGGGTTCTCCCCCTGGGTTATCCCGTCAGACTTACTTCATGTCCTTGGCTTTTTCGACCGCTTCTTCGATGGAGCCAACCATGTAGAAAGCCTGCTCTGGCAGGTGGTCATAATCACCATTCAGGATACCCTGGAAACCACGGATCGTATCTTTCAGAGAAACATACTTACCAGGAGAACCGGTAAATACTTCCGCTACGAAGAAAGGCTGAGACAGGAAGCGCTGGATCTTACGAGCGCGGGCAACTGCCTGCTTGTCTTCTTCGGAAAGTTCGTCCATACCCAAAATGGCAATGATGTCTTTCAGCTCTTTATAGCGCTGCAGAACCATTTGCACACCACGAGCTGTCTCATAGTGCTCGGTACCCACAACCAGCGGATCCAGCTGACGAGAAGTGGAATCCAGTGGGTCAACCGCTGGGTAGATACCCAGAGAAGCGATATCACGAGACAGTACAACCGTCGCATCCAAGTGCGAGAAGGTGGTCGCGGGTGATGGATCGGTCAAGTCATCCGCAGGTACGTAAACGGCCTGTACGGAAGTGATCGAACCAGTTTTGGTGGAGGTGATACGCTCCTGCAGAACACCCATCTCTTCAGCCAGAGTCGGCTGGTAACCTACAGCCGAGGGCATACGACCCAGCAGTGCAGATACCTCAGTACCGGCCAGGGTATAACGGTAGATGTTATCTACGAAGAAGAGAACGTCACGACCTTCATCACGGAATTTTTCCGCCATGGTCAGACCCGTCAAGGCAACGCGCAGACGGTTACCGGGGGGTTCGTTCATCTGACCGTAAACCAGAGATACTTTATCCAGTACGTTGGAGTCCTTCATCTCATGGTAGAAGTCGTTACCCTCACGAGTACGCTCACCAACACCGGCAAATACGGAGAAACCGCTGTGCTCGATGGCGATGTTACGAATCAACTCCATCATGTTTACGGTTTTACCAACACCAGCACCACCAAAGAGACCAACCTTACCACCCTTGGCGAAAGGGCAAACCAGGTCGATTACCTTGATGCCCGTTTCCAGCAGTTCTACGGCGCTGGACTGTTCATCATAGGTCGGTGCTTTACGGTGAATCGCCCAACGCTCTTCTTCGCCGATAGGACCGGCTTCGTCGATAGGACGACCCAGTACATCCATAATCCGACCCAGGGTTTGTGTGCCCACGGGAACAGAAATAGGTGCATTGGTGTTATTGGCCACCAGGCCACGTTTCAGACCCTCGGTGGAGCCCATAGCAATGCAGCGTACGGTGCCATCACCGAGCTGTTGCTGTACTTCAAGAATCATTTCGCTGCCGTCGACGGTCAGGGCGTCATAAACGTTAGGTACGTCTGCCCGATCAAATTCAACGTCGATAACGGCACCGATGATCTGTACGATACGTCCGCTACTCATCTTGGTTCCTCTCAAACCTGCAAATGAAACCTGCTACCCTCATCAGATGGCTGCAGCCCCGCCAACAATTTCGGCGATTTCCTGAGTGATGGCTGCCTGACGCGCCTTGTTATAAACAAGTTGCAGCTCATCAATAAAGTTACCCGCATTATCGGTTGCACTCTTCATGGCAACCATACGAGCAGACTGCTCACAGGCAATATTTTCAACTACAGCCTGGTAGACTTGGGACTCGATGTACCTGATCAGCAAATTGTCGAGCAATTCCTGAGCTTCAGGTTCATAGATGTAATCCCAACCACCGACTTTGCTTTCCTCTTCTTCAGCTGCTTCAGCTTCAAGGGGTAACAGCTGCTGGACGAGCGGCTTTTGAGTCATGGTGTTGATAAATTCGTTATACACCACATAAAGCCGATCGATTTTGCCTTCTTCATAGGCATCCAGCATGACCTTGACGCTCCCGACCAGATCACTGGCCTTAGGAGTGTCACCCAGCCCGCTCTTGGCTGCTACCAGATTGCCGCCATAGCGACGGAAAAAAGCACTCGCCTTGCTGCCAATAGTGCATACATCAATCTCTGCACCCTTATCCTGCCATTCCTTCAGATCCTTCATGGCCGCCTTGAACAGGTTAATGTTCAAACCGCCACAAAGCCCACGGTCGGAAGACACGATAATATAGCCAACGCGTTTTACATCACGCTCAAGCATGTAGGGATGCTTGTATTCGGGTGTCGCTTTGGCTATATGGCTGACTACTTTTCTAATCTGGTTAGCATAAGGGTGGCTGGCGGCCATGCGATCCTGAGCTTTACGCATTTTCGACGCAGCAACCATTTGCATGGCGCTGGTGATTTTTTGCGTATTCTTGATACTCCCGATCTGGGAGCGGATCTCTTTTCCGACTGCCATACGCTTTCGCCTTCTTAGCCAACAAGTGACAGAGTCAGCAAAACTGCTACTGACTCACGCTCACTTACCAGGACTGGGTGGCCTTAAACTGCTCAAGTGCAGATTGCAGGCCTGATTCGATTTCTTTGTTGAAATCACCTGTTTCATTGATCTGTTTCATCAGATCAGCATGTTCACTGTTCATGTAAGCATGCAGAGCCTTTTCAAAAGGCAGAATTTCGCTGACCTTGAGATCGTCCAGGAAATTGTTTTCTGCGGCGAACAGGGAAACACCCATATCAGCAATGCTCATGGGGCTGTACTGATTCTGCTTCATCAGTTCAGTAACGCGCTGACCATGTTCAAGCTGTTTACGGGTTGACTCATCCAGATCGGAAGCAAACTGGGAGAAAGCTGCCAGCTCACGATACTGAGCCAGAGCCAGACGGATACCGCCGCCCAGTTTCTTGATGATCTTGGTTTGAGCAGAACCACCAACACGGGATACCGAAATACCGGCATTCATCGCAGGACGGATACCGGCGTTGAACTGGGCGGTTTCGACAAAGATCTGACCGTCGGTGATGGAGATAACGTTTGTTGGTACGAAAGCCGAAACGTCACCACCCTGGGTTTCGATGATCGGCAGAGCCGTCAAAGAACCTGTCTGACCCTTAACCTTGCCATCAGTGAACTTCTCAACGAACTCAGCGTTTACGCGGGAAGCACGTTCCAGCAGACGCGAGTGCAGATAGAAGACGTCACCTGGGTAGGCTTCACGTCCAGGAGGACGCTTCAGCAGCAGGGAGATCTGGCGGTAAGCCCAGGCCTGCTTGGTCAGGTCATCATAAACAATCAGGGAATCCTGACCGCGGTCGCGGAAGTATTCACCCATGGTACAACCAGCATAAGGAGCAATGAACTGCAGGGCAGCTGCTTCGGAAGCCGAAGCCACAACCACAATGGTGTGAGCCAGGGCATCATGCTCTTCCAGCTTGCGTACAACGTTGGCAATAGTGGACTGTTTCTGGCCCACGGCAACATAGATACACTTAACGCCGGAGTCTTTCTGGTTGATGATGGCGTCAACAGCGATAGCTGTTTTACCGATCTGACGGTCACCGATGATCAGCTCACGCTGACCACGACCGATAGGAACCATGGCATCCACGGCCTTGTAGCCGGTCTGCATTGGCTGGTCGACCCCTTGACGCCAGATAACACCAGGCGCGACCTTTTCGACCGCGTCGGTTTCTTTGGCTTCGATAGGGCCCTTGCCATCAATCGGGTTACCCAGGGCGTCAACGACGCGACCCAGGAGTTCGTCACCTACAGGTACTTCCAGGATACGGCCGGTACAACGTGCGGACTGACCTTCAGCCAGACCCAGGTAATCACCCAGTACGACCACACCTACGGAGTCACGCTCCAGGTTAAGGGCCATGCCGTAGGCGGTGCCCTTTTCAAATTCAATCATTTCGCCATACATGACGTCGCCGAGACCGTGAACCTTCACGATACCGTCAGCAACACTCACGATGGTGCCCTCGTTTTGGGCTTTCGAAGTGACATCCAAGTTACCGATGCGCTTCTTGATAATGTCACTGATCTCGGATGGATTCAGTTGCTGCATGCCTTGTCCCTCAAAATCAGGATTTCAATGACTCGGCCAGTTTCGCGAGTTTTCCGCGAATCGAGCCATCGATCACCAGGTCACCGGTGCGTATAACAACACCGCCAATGAGACGCTTGTCGATAACTACCTTGAGGGTTACCTCACGGTCGAGACGCTTGCGCAGTGATTCTGCCAACTGTTTCTGCTGTTCAGCATTCAGATCAAAGGCAGAAGTCACTTCTGCTTCAATTGATTTTTCCTGCTCAGCTTTAAAAGCTTCGTAAATATCGGCAATTACCGGAATTAGGGGTAAACGGCCTTTTTCACTCAACAGCAAAATAAAGTTGCGTCCCTTGTCATCGACTTTTGCTTTACAAATGTCGAGCAGGATTTCTGCTTTATCTTGATTGCCCAGAGAAGGACTAATCAACGCTGATTTCACTTCCTCGTTGGAAGCAGCTTCAGCAACCAGTCCCAGCATGGCTGACCAATCGGCCAGCTTGCCTTCACTCAGGGCATACTCAAAGGCGGCCTTCGCATAAGGCCTGGCGAGTGTGTTCAAATCAGCCATCAGACACCTCGCTTAAAGTTGTTTGGCGAGTTTGTCGACCAGCTCGCTGTGTGCCTTTTCGTCAACAGAGCTTTCGAGGATCTTTTCAGCACCCTCAATAATCAGATCAGACATCTGATCACGCAGCTCGTCCTTGGCACGGTTAATCTCCTGATCGATTTCTGCCTTGGCTGCCTCGACCAGACGCTGGCCTTCGGCACGTGCCTGTTCTTTGGCTTCTTCGATCGTCAGAGTTGCGCGCTTGTTAGCCTGTTCCAGAATCTGGGCAGACTGATCTTTGGCTTCGCGCAGAGTCTGGGCTGCTTTTTCTTGAGCCAGCTCCAAATCACGCTGAGCACGGCTGGCTGAATCCAGACCTTCAGCTATCTTTTTCTGACGTTCACGCATTGCCTCAGCGATCGGAGGCCATACGTACTTCATGCAGAACCAGACAAAGATAGCAAAGGCAACTGACTGACCCAGCAGAGTCAAATTCATATTCATAGCGCTATACCTTTTGCCATTGCGTTAGGTTTAAAAAGCAAAGTGGGGTTAACTTGAGCATCAGGCCAACCCCCCTACTCAGCCTTAACCTGCGACAACAAAGATCAGGTACAGAGCGATACCAACACCGATCATGGGCACGGCGTCCAGCAGACCGGCCATCAAGAAGGTCTTGGTTTGCAGTTGTGCACCCAGTTCAGGCTGGCGGGCAGAGGATTCGAGCAGCTTACCGCCCAGAATACCAAAGCCAATACCAGTACCTACGGCGCCCAGGCCGATCATCAGTGCAGCGGCAACATAAACAAGTTCCATGACTTACTCCTAAGTTACTAAGGTTAGTTGAAGGTGAGTTGAGGTTAAAACTTACTAATACTCCCTGCCAGCCTTGAGGCTAACAGGGAGAAATTACTGCTTAGTGATCTTCGTGTGCTGAACTCAGATATACAACGGTCAGCACCATAAAGATGAATGCCTGGAGAGGAATGACCAGGATATGGAAAACAGCCCATACCCACTGCAGACCCAGACCTAGAACGCCCATAAACAGGCCAGCACCAAACATCAGGGCAATCAGGATGAATACGACTTCACCGGCATACATGTTACCGAAAAGACGCAGCGCCAGACTGACCGGCTTGGTGAAGAGGGCGATCAACTCCAGAATCAGGTTAATCGGGATAAACAGCCAGTGATTGAAGGGGGTAAAGGAAAGCTCTTTGGCAAAACCACCCACACCTTTAATTTTAATGCTGTAGAAGATTACCAGAATAAAGACGCCAATCGACATACCAAAGGTGGCATTAGGGTCGGTCGTCGGTACGATCTTGAAATAGTCAGCACCCAGAGCGTGAGCCACACCGGGAATCCAGTCTACGGGTAGCCACTTCAGGCTGTTCATCAGGAAAATCCAGACAAAAATGGTCAGCGCCAACGGAGCAATCAGCGGATTACGTCCGTGGAAGGTTTCCTTGACCAGCTTGTCTACAAAATCAAAGCTCATTTCTACAAGGTTTTGCAAGCCACCGGGCACACCAGAGGAAGCGCGTTTAGCTGCCTTGCGAAACAAAAACAAGAAGAGAAGACCCATAGCAACCGACCAGCCCAGGGTATCCACGTGGATCGCCATAAAGCCCATTTCGGAAGCTTCTTGAGCGGTTTCAGCCATCTTCCATCCCAGCTCGGGATGCTTGCCATAGGTCATATTCTGCAAGTGATGCTGGATATACTCTACAGTTGAACCTGCCATAATCAGCCTCGAAGGTTAGTGCGGTTTCATTCCCTGTTGCAGCAGCCGGGGTGCCAGCCAGTGCATTGAAACTACCGCAATATAAGTGATTAAAAGGAAAATTGGGTTTGAGGGTTGCACTAGGCCAAAGGCCAGGGCAAAGAGTACAACTGTCAAACCAAACTTAACCGCTTCAGCAGCAAAGAGCTTTTGCACATTGCGCTGCATTTGTCGGGCTCCCCGGTGGCGGTAGGCTAGTGCAAAAAACGTTCCTTGAGGAACGACTGCAATCAAACCGCCTAGAAAAACCGCCTCTAGAGCCTGTGGGAAAACCAGACTGGCCAGCAAAGTCAGGCCGAGTGTTAAAAACACCTGAGCCAGCAGCAATCTGCGATAGGGGGGTAGGGGTATTGACGCCATTTCAGTTGCCCTATCTGCTTCCCAAAGCTGCATTGTCAACAAACAGCTTCTTTAAAAAACCACCGGATTATAGAGACTAACCCCCTGCGCTTCAATAGTGCGCGGCCTTGTGGCGCACTCTTTAAGACCAAGGTACTAGGGATTATTTAATATGGCGAAGAATTCCATCCAATTCCGCGAGACTGGAGTAGCGAATTTCCAGTTTCCCCTTACCCTTGGAAGAATGCTGAATTTTAACCGCTGCTCCCAGGCTGGTTTGTAAACGCTCTTCCAGGCGCTTGATATCCGGGTCCTTGGGTGGTTTGTCTTCCTGACCTTGCGGTTTTTCCAGTAGCTTACGAACCAGGGCTTCGGTCTGGCGAACCGACATCCCCTTGGCCACTACCTGACGTGCAGCTTCCAGTTGTTTGTTTTCATCCAGACTTAAGAGCGCACGCGCGTGCCCCATTTCCAGATCGCCATGTTCAAGCAGGCGGCGCACATCACGATGCAGATTCAAAAGGCGCAGCAAATTGGTAATGGAGCTGCGTGATTTGCCCACGGCTTCAGCTACCTGTTGCTGGGTCAATTCAAATTCTTTTTGCAGGCGCTGCAGAGCCAGGGCTTCCTCCAGCGGATTCAGGTCTTCACGCTGCAGGTTTTCAATCAAGGCCAGGGCTACCACATCCCGGTCTTCGACATCCCGAACCAACGCGGGAATAAATTCCAGCTCTGCCAACTGAGCTGCTCGCCAGCGTCTTTCACCGGCAATAATTTCAAATTCTGAGCCCTGGGGGCGCACCACCACCGGCTGCATAATGCCTTGCTGACGAATGGAGGCAGCCAGTTCTTCAAGTGCTTCCGGATGCATATCCCGGCGCGGCTGATAGCGCCCTGGCCTGAGTTTTTCTATGGGCAGTTTGCGCAGCTCACCCTCAGCTTGAGGCTGATGAGAAACCGAGGTAGTAGGAGGCTCTTCCGTATTGAGTTGGGCTGGCTCCGGGTTGGCTGCACCCAGAAGCGCATCCAGACCCCGGCCCAGGCCGCGTTTTTTTGCTGGTGTCATGGCAATTCAATCATCTTTATATCAGTTGGCGCGTCCTGAACGGCGCAGTATTTCGCCCGCCAACGCCAGGTAGGCCAGACTTCCTTTGGATTTGGCATCATAGCTGAGAACTGGCATCCCATAGCTGGGAGCTTCTGCCAGACGCACATTACGCGGAATCACGGTACCGAAAACCTGGTCATCAAAATAGTCGGTCAGCTGCTTGGATACATCACGAGTCAAGCTATTGCGGGGATCATACATGGTTCTGAGAATGCCCGTCACTTCCAGTCCCGGATTGACCGAACCGGCGACCCTTTTCAGGGTATCCAGCAAAGAAGTCAGGCCTTCCAGCGCGTAGTATTCGCATTGTACCGGAACCAGTACACCGCGAGCTGCGGTGAGGGCATTAATGGTCAAGAGATTCAGGGAAGGCGGGCAGTCAATCAAAATAAAATCATAATCCTGCTTGATACCTTCCAGGGCTTCGGCCAAGCGTCTTTCCCGGCGGGGTTGTTCAATCAGGTTAACTTCAGCCCCGGCCAGGTCAACATTGGCAGGCAACAAATCATAGTCAGCCGGTTCAGTCGTGATGCGTGCGGAAGCGATATCGGCATCACCCATAAGAACATCGTAAACGGAAAGCTGTAGGTCTTTCTTATCGATTCCACTACCCAGGGTTGCGTGACCCTGGGGGTCCATATCCACTAAAAGTACCTTGCGTTTGGTTGCTACCAGAGAAGCAGCGAGGTTGACGCAGGTTGTTGTCTTGCCCACCCCGCCTTTCTGGTTGGTCACAGCAAAAATTTTGGTCACAGCGTTATCCTTTTTCTGTTTGCTTTCTGATTATTAACAGATGCCGCTGCCCCTCCTGACCCGGTACTTTCAGTTCATGACTAAGATCAACAAAAAATCCTTCGGGTAATTCTTCCACTTCCTGATAAGGATACTGGCCTTTCATAGCCAGCCAGCGGGCATCTTCTGCAGCCAGAGGTTGGGTCCAGGTCAGAAAGTCCTTGAGACTAGCAAATGCTCGGCTAACCAACTGTTGGCTTCTTGTAGCTGCTTGATAATTTTCCACACGTGCCTGGCTGACCTGGAAATTATCCAGCGCCAGAGCGGCTTTCACCTGAAACTGAAAGCGGGTTTTCTTACCATTGGAATCCAGTGAATTTACCTGCAGGTCAGGCCGCAGGATCGCCAGGGGTATACCCGGCAAACCAGCTCCGGAGCCTATATCGGTTATTTCACCGGACTCAACATAAGGCAGCACAGCCAGACTGTCCAGCAGATGCCGGGAAATCATTTCGCGTGGATCCCTGACAGCTGTCAGATTGTATGCCTGATTCCACTTTTCCAGAAGCAACAAATAATCCATCAGTTGCTGCTCTTGTAAACTGCTGGTTTCGATGCCCAGTTGTTGCAGTCCCTGACTCAGCAGGTTTTGCAGTGCCTGTGAATCCTTCATGCCTGTTTTGCTGCCATTTCGCGTTTTTTCAAATGGATTAAAAGCATGGAAATTGCCGCCGGAGTAACTCCCGGAATCCGACCCGCTTGACCCACGGTGGCCGGACGAATCGTGGAGAGTTTGTTTTTCATTTCATTGGACAGACCATCAATCACGCTGTAATCCAGATCCACTGGCAGGGGATATGCCTCCTGCTTGCGCAGCTTGTCGATCTCGGCTGCCTGGCGATCAATATAGCCTGCATATTTCACCTGGATTTGTACCTGCTCCTGAACCTGGGGGTCTGTGGGTAGATCGCCCGGGGCCAGAGAAGCCAGGTCGTGATAATTTAATTCCGGCCGTTTCAATAAATCCAGCAAAGCTGCTTCTTTGTTTAACGGTTGCGGCAATTTGCCAGCCAGTTTTGCACTGGCCGGGCTGCCTGGCTGAATCCAGGTATCCTTAAGCCTTTCCTTTTCCAGCGCAATGGCTTCACGCTTGGTCGTAAAGACTTGCCAACGATGATCATCGATCAAACCCAACTCGCGACCTTTTTCAGTCAAACGCAGGTCGGCGTTGTCTTCACGCAGCAACAGACGGTATTCTGCCCGCGAAGTAAACATCCGATAGGGTTCTGAAGTACCCAGAGTAATAAGGTCATCAACCAAGACGCCCAGATAGGCTTCATCTCGACGAGGGCACCAGGTTTCTTTGTCCTGGCAACGCAGGGCGGCATTGGTGCCTGCCAATAAACCCTGGGCAGCTGCTTCCTCATAACCGGTGGTTCCATTGATTTGTCCGGAAAAAAATAGGTTATGTATCGCCTTGGTCTCCAGGCTTGGCTGCAGCGCCTGAGGATTGAAATAGTCATACTCGATGGCATAGCCAGGACGCGTGATGTGGGCATTTTCCATACCACGAATGGAACGCACCACCTGCAGCTGCACATCAAAAGGCAGGGAGGTAGAAATACCGTTGGGATAAAGTTCGTGGGTATTCAATCCCTCGGGTTCAACAAAAACCTGATGACTGTCTTTTCCCGAAAAGCGGTGGATCTTGTCTTCAATAGATGGACAATAGCGCGGACCGATACCTTCGATCACCCCGGAATACATGGGTGAACGATCCAGATTATCGCGAATAATTTCATGGGTTCTGGCATTGGTCGAAGTGATATAGCAATTCACCTGCTCAGGATGCTGGTCCTGACGCCCCAGAAATGACATCACTGGTAAAGGGGTGTCGCCCGGCTGGGCTTCCATCACCGAAAAATCCACACTGCGTGCATCGATGCGCGGAGGCGTTCCGGTTTTCAGGCGACCAACCGGTAAATCCAGTTCACGCAAACGACTAGCCAGAGCCTGGGCTGGGGGATCACCCGCGCGCCCACCGGAATAACTCTGCATACCGATATGGATCTGACCGCCCAGGAAGGTTCCCGTGGTCAGCACCACGCTCTTGGCATGAAAACGGATTCCCGATTGAGTCACAGCGCCTACGACCTGATCCCCTTCAACCAAGAGATCATCAGCAGCCTGCTGGAAAATTTGCAAGTTGGGCTGGTTTTCCAAAAGCTCACGGATCGCTGCCTTGTAAAGCACTCGATCGGCCTGCGCCCGAGTAGCACGAACGGCAGGCCCCTTGCGGGAATTCAATACCCGAAACTGTATACCAGCCAAATCGGTTGCCAAAGCCATGGCCCCGCCCAGGGCATCCACTTCGCGCACCAAATGGCTTTTACCGATACCACCGATGGCCGGATTACAGGACATTTGTCCCAGGGTTTCAATATTGTGGGTTAACAACAGGGTTTGGCAGCCCATGCGTGCAGCAGCCAAAGCGGCTTCCGTTCCTGCGTGGCCGCCGCCAATTACTAGAACATCAAAGCGGGTTGGATAGTCCACAGGTGCACCTCAAATGAGCCAATAGCGGGGAAAACGAGCAATTATAACCTTTTCGTGCCTGAACAACAGCCTTTTCCCCATCAACAGTAATAACAAAAAGAGTTATATAAAATTTTTTACTGCTATTATTATTAATGTGGACATTTTCTGTGGATAAAGTTCATCAGGCCAGATTTTATGCCCTTTTCAGCGTTGAATAACTCTGCGTACAGAGGGTTAAGATCAGTGGTAGAAAGCTGTTTAAAGCTGTGTACAAGTTAGCTAGTTACCCACAGATGCCAGTTATCCACGTTTCTCTACGCAGTTAATGCCCGTTAAACTTGCCTTCTTATACACAGCTGGTGGTTTATTTACCGATGCAAAATTCACCAAAAATCTTGCCAAGAAGATCATCGGCACTGAACTCTCCGGTTATTTCTCCCAGAATCTCTTGTGCCTGACGTAGATCCTCAGCCAGGAGTTCTCCAGCTCCCAGTTCCTCCAATTGCTGCTTCCCCTGTATCAGCAGGGTAAAAGCCCGTCGTAGGGCATCAAGATGACGTCTTCGTGCAGAGAAGCCTCCTTCAGTCGTAGCCTGGTAGCCCATGACATCTTTGAGGTGCTGCCTCAAACAATCCACACCCACTTGCTCTTTGGCTGAAATACGAATAATTGGTGGGGATGTGGATAAATCACTGCTTGCTTCTTCACCACTCAGGTCTATCTTGTTACGAACCAGAGTCAGGCGTTGAGGATAAGGCAGGCGACTGACAAATTCTGGCCAGATTTCCTGGGGATCCAAACGGCTTTCTTCCTGGGAATCCACAAGCAACAGGATACGATCAGCTTTTTCAATTTCATCCCAGGCTCGGGCTACGCCCAGCTTTTCGACCTGATCCTCGGTTTCACGAAGACCTGCCGTATCGATAATATGCAAAGGCATGCCATCCACATGAATCTGTTCTTTCAAGACATCACGTGTGGTTCCGGCAATATCGGTAACCAGCGCTCGCTCCTGACCGGCCAAGAGATTAAGAAGGCTGGATTTACCGGCATTGGGACGCCCCGCCAGCACCACATTCATTCCTTCTCTAAGCAAACAGCCTTGTTTGGCTTCCTGCTGTATGCTTTCCAATTTATCCACAAGACCAGTTAGTTGTGCCTGTACATGACCATCACTGATGAAATCGATTTCCTCTTCGGGAAAATCTATGGCTGCCTCCACATACATACGTAGGTGAATTAACTGCTCGACCAGTTCATGGATACGCTGGGAGAAAGCTCCCTGAAGGGATTTGAGAGCATTATCCGCTGCCTGTTGTGAGGTGGCTTCAATCAGATCGGCAATGGCTTCTGCCTGCGCCAGATCCAGCTTGTCGTTCAAGAAAGCCCGCTGTGTGAACTCACCGGGTTCAGCCAGGCGAACACCGGCGGCGAGTAGGTTTTCCAGGAGACGATCGAGCAGGATGGGACCACCATGACCCTGAAACTCCAGGACATCCTCACCGGTAAAGGAGTGGGGGCCTGGGAAGTAAATGGCCAGACCTTCATCCAAAAGCTCACCCTGGTTACTGTAGAAGGGACCATAATGAGCGTAACGAGGCCGCAGCTCTCTATGTAAAAGCTTCAGTGCTAATTCTTGGCAAAGTGGGCCTGAAACACGAACGATACCCACACCACCGCGACCTGGAGGGGTGGCCAACGCAGCTATGGTTTCCTGGGTGTGCATAAATTTTCCTCTTAGATAGCAAAACCCCCTCACGAGGAGGGGGTCAGGCAAAACAACTTATCCACATGGGGATACTAATCAGCTTTTACTGGCAGCCTTGGCCTCGTCTTCCTTTTCAATCTTGCGAGTGATGTACCACTGCTGAAGGATAGACAGGATGTTGTTAACCAGCCAGTAAACGACCAGACCGGCAGGGAACCAGAGGAAGAAGAAGGTGAAGACAACAGGTAGCATCTTCATGATCTTCGCCTGCATGGGGTCTGGCGGTGTGGGGTTCAGACGCTGCTGAAGGAACATGCTGATGCCCATCAGAATAGGCAGCACAAAGTAGGGATCCTTCATGGACAGGTCATTAATCCACAGCATAAAGGGGGCATGGCGCAGCTCGACCGATTCCATCAACATCCAGTAGAGGGCAATGAAAACCGGCATCTGAACCAGAATGGGCAGACACCCACCCAGCGGATTGATCTTCTCTTTCTTGTAGAGCTCCATCATCTGCTGGGAAAGTTTCTGACGATCGTCGCCACACTCTTCCTTGATGCGCTGCATCTTGGGTGCCACCCGGCGCATATTGGCCATGGAGCGATAGGCGGTGGCAGAAAGCTTGTAGAAGAGTGCCTTGATCACCACGGTGACCAGAATAATGGCAACACCCCAGTTACCCACAAAACCGTGGAACCAGTCCAGCAGCCAGAACAGGGGTTGAGCAATAAACCATAGCCAACCGTAGTCCACAGTCAGATCCAAGTGCTCAGCGGCCTTTTCCATCGCGCTCTGGTCTTTAGGACCAACATAAAGGGTTGCGGAAAGGTTGATGCTGGAATTGGCGTTCAACTGCTGTTCTTCAGTTTTGAAACCGACCAGGTTATTGCCTCGGCTATCAGTGCGTGTACTGAAGAAGCTGGTTTCGTCCTGAGGTGGAATCCAGGCACTGATGAAATAATGCTGCAGCATCGCGGCCCAACCGCCTTCAGAATATTCCTGAAAGCCACTGCCCTGGATATCATCAAAGCTGACTTTCTGATAGCGGGTTTCATCTGTGGAGAAGGCACCGCCCAGAAAAGCATTCATGCCCACGGATTGTCCTTGGCTGGGATCATCCGAGTTGTCACGCTTAATCAAGCCGATAAAGCTGGGCTGGAAGCTGGAATCAGTGGGGTTTTCAACTTCATAGCGAACCTCAACCTGATAACTGCCACGCTGGAACACAAAGTATTTGCTGACACTCAGGCCCTGAACTTCGCCAGTCATTCTGACTTCCAGCTGGTCTTCATCTTCATTCAGCTGGTAGCTGTAACTCTCTGGTTGCAATTGCAGGCGCTTGTCATTGCCCAGGCCGGTAATATCGCTTTGTACAATATACAAACGGCGATCGTTGTTCTGCAGGAGAACAAAGGGGTTATCCGAATCTACCTGAGTTTTATGCTCCAGCAAGGCAGCATAAAACAGATCGCCCCCCTTGGGGTTGATGCGAATATCCAGAGTATCGGTGGTCACGCTGACCAGTTGATCACTGGCTGGTGCCGTCTGGGGCTCTGAAGGTTCTAGATCAGGTGCTGAAGGATCGGCCAGTTCCAGAGTGGAATCCGTGTCGGCATCAGAAGAAGATACTGACCTGGTTTCTTGTTGTGATGTCGGTGCCTGAACGACTTCTTCGGTTTGGGAATAGTCTTGATTCCACTGAATAATCAGCAGATAGGCGACTATCGCCAGGGAAGAAAAGAGCACAATGCGTTTTACGTCCATGGGGTCACTGCCGCTTCGTTTTGTTGGGAAGGTTGATTGACGTTTTGCTTAAACGCCGATTGAGTTGTTGCCAGGCTTTATCCAGGTTTTGACTGACGTCTTCGGGACTGGTTTGGCCTGCTCCCCGGATTGCCAGGATAATGATATCCACAGGAGGGAGCTGCTGCTGGGTCAGACGAAAGGATTCTCTGAAGATACGTTTGAATCGGTTTCGCCTGACCGCAAGCTTCACGTGTTTTTTTCCAATGACAAACCCCAAACGGGTTTCTGCCTGTCGACCTGGCGCTGCCAGAATCAGAAAGCCTGGGCAGTAGGTCTTACAGATGGAGTTATCAAACACATGACGGAAATCCCCAGCATTGAGGAGTCTCAATTCCCGGGGAAAACCGTAGGAGGTCATTATTGGCCTAGCGCTTAGGCGCTGAGACGCTTGCGACCTTTTGCACGACGACGAGCCAGTACAGCACGACCGTTTTTAGTGGCCATGCGAGCACGGAAACCGTGGTTACGCTTGCGCTTGAGAACACTGGGTTGAAATGTACGTTTCATGGTTTTTGCTTTCCACAGGGTGAAGATGAATTGAAGGATCCCCGCGGGTCTTGATCCCCCAGAGAATCTTTACTCATACAAGAGCGGGGATTTTAGAGAATTCTTTGCCCGAGCGCAATTGTTTATGGGCTTTCAAGCTTTATCCAAGGCAAGAATAACAACAAGAGAATTAATAAAGAAGTTCTTTTATAGTTACTATGATTAGGCGGGGTAAAATCAGTGGATAAGCTTAAAAAATCATTTAAAATCATGACTATACAACCTTGATAACCTGGTTGCTTGCTGGTAGTTAAGCTTGGATCAAGCTTCTGATAGGCTGTGTACAAGTGGGTACCTTATCCACAGCTGCAAGCATCCACTGCTCCATACGTACTTTGTCCTTATCGATATCATCGATTTGTCCACACCTGCTGTGATTTTTAACGCGTCGGGGTTTTGCCTGTATTTGCCTGCTCTGCTGTGGATAAGTAGTAGGTGAGCAGGTAGAATGGATGCTATTCAACCTAGGAGTTCATCAGTGTCTGTAGAAGAGTTATGGCAGCAGTGTCGAGATATTTTGCAAGAGGAAATTCCTGCGCAGCCTTTTGCTACCTGGATCAAACCCTTACAGGCTGAAATTCAGGGGCGTAAGCTGCACCTCTATGCCCCCAACCGTTTTGTACTCCAATGGGTCTCGGATAAATATCTGGATCGTATTCAGAAACTGGTTGAAGAAACCTCCGAGGGTCAGTTAGCTCAGGTGGTTTTGAATGTTGGCAGCCGCAAGCCCGTACAGCTTACTAACCGCGCGGCACCGGTTCAGCCAGCTTCTAATCCTGTCGCCGAGAAAAAGGTTGCTCCCCCCGTGGATTATCAATCCACCCTCTATGATCTTTCTGATGAAATAGGTGAAGAGGTTCCTCAGGAGGTCGCAGCGCCTTCTCAAGATAAAGTGGGCGGCGGGGAAGCGGCACCTAGTACTAAAAAGGCAGCCAGATCAAAGGTCGAGGTAGAAGGTGCTATCAAGCATCCTTCTACCCTGAATCCAATGCATACCTTTGAGACCCTGGTCGAAGGTAAATCCAACCAGCTGGCCAAGGCTGCTTCCTTCCAGGTTGCCGAGAATCCAGGTGGTGCCTATAACCCCCTCTTTATTTATGGTGGAGTCGGTCTGGGTAAAACCCACTTGATGCATGCAGTGGGTCATCAAATTCTCAAGCATAACCCTAATGCCAAGGTGGTTTACCTCAATTCCGAGCGTTTTGTGCAGGATATGGTGAAGGCCTTGCAGTTAAACGCTATCAATGAATTCAAGCGCTATTACCGCAATCTGGATGCCTTGCTGATCGATGATATTCAATTCTTCGTTGGCAAGGATCGCTCTCAGGAAGAATTTTTCCATACCTTTAATTCCCTTCTCGAAGGGGGGCAGCAGATCATCCTGACTTCAGATCGTTACCCTAAAGAGATTGGCGTTGAAGAAAGGCTGAAAAGCCGCTTTGGCTGGGGGTTAACGGTTGCTATCGAGCCTCCGGAATTGGAATTGCGCGTCGCCATCCTGATGAAGAAGGCCGAGATGGTGCAGGTGGATCTGCCCCAGGAAGTGGCCTTTTTTATCGCCCAAAAAATTCGTTCCCATGTGCGTGATCTGGAAGGTGCTTTGAATCGGGTCATTGCTGACTCACGTTTTAAGGGCCAGCCGATTAGTGTGGAACTGGTTCGCGAGTCTCTGAAGGATCTTTTTGCCGTTCAGGATAAGCAGGTGGGTGTGGATAATATTCAACGCACTGTAGCTGAATATTACAAGATCAAGGTGGCTGACCTGCATTCCAAACGCCGTAACCGTTCTATTGCCCGTCCCAGACAAATGGCCATGGCTTTAGCTAAGGAGTTGACCAATCATTCCTTGCCGGAGATTGGCGATGCTTTTGGCGGTCGTGATCACACCACGGTTCTCCATGCCTGTCGTAAAATTGTCGCTCTTCAGGAAGAAAGTCCGGATATTCGTGAAGACTGGAAAAATCTCCTCCGTTTATTGACCAGTTAAAAAGGCTAACCCCATGAAGTTTACCGTAGCCCGAGAAACTCTGCTCCGTCCTCTGTCGATCCTGGCTGGCGTGGTCGCTCGTCGACATACCCTGCCGATCCTCTCGCATGTCAAGTTGGAGGCCAGTGAACAGGGGTTGACCCTGACCGGTTCAGACCTGGAAGTTGAACTCATTTGGCACGTGGGGCTGGAAGCTGTTGTTGAACCCGGCAGTATTACAGTTCCCGCCAAAAAGCTTTCGGATATCTGCAAGTCTTTGGCAGAAGGCTCTATCATTGATTTTGAGTTGCAGGAGCAGCGCGCCGTGGTGAAATCAGGGCGCAGTCGTTTTGTTCTGACGACCTTGCCTTCGTCCGAATTCCCAGGCATTCAATTGAGTCAGGTGGTTCAGGAAGTCAGCATCCCTCAGCGGCAACTACTCAACCTGATTCATCGCAATGAGTTTGCCATGGCCAAGCAGGATGTCCGCTATTATCTGAATGGCATGTTTTTCGAATTGCAGCAGGGGCGTCTGCGTTCTGTCGCGACTGATGGTCATCGCTTGTCCTTGGCCAATTCGTCTGTAGAAGCCGGCAGCGAAGAAGCTATCAACATGATCGTTCCTGCCAAGGCAGTGCACGAGCTGGCCAAGCTACTGGACAATGTCGAAGAGCCGGTCAGCCTGATTTTTGGTGAGCAACATTTTCAGGTCAACACTGGGCATTCGACGTTTGTCTCCAAGCAGATCGAAGGGCGCTATCCGGATTATGAAAGAGTGATACCTCGCCAGGGTGACAAACTGGTGTTGGCTGATCGTCTTGAACTTCGCCAGATGCTATCCCGCATTTCTATCCTGGCCAATGAGAAGTTCCAGGGAGTCAGGGTTAACCTTTCCTCGGGAATTCTTAGTGTTACCGCCAACAACCCCGAGCAAGAACAAGCCGAAGAATCCATGGAAGTTGATTATCAGGGGGATAACCTGGAAATCGGTTTCAATGTGGGCTATCTGATCGATGTAATGGATAATATCGGCGAGGAAGTAGAGCAGGTTCAATTATCCCTTTCCGACCCAGCTTCCAGTGTGCTCATCCAAGCTGCTGGTGGCGGCGAAGCCCTTTATGTTGTCATGCCGATGCGCCTTTAGAGGCGCATTGTCTCCCGCATGAGTATCAGGCGGTTAAGGCTGCAGAATTTCCGTAATCTGGAAGCAATAGATCTGCAGCCGGCTCCAGGACTTAACCTTCTCTGTGGTGCTAATGGTAGTGGCAAGACCTCCTTGTTGGAGGCTATCTACCTACTTAGTCTGGTGCGCTCCTTTCGTAGTAAAAAACTCAAAAACCTTATAGCTCACGCTGCCACGCAATTTACAGTTTTTGCTGAATTGGTTGGTAGTGAAGGTCGTGATTACCCTCTGGGTATTCAGCGTCGTACAAGTCTGGATGAAACCGAAGTTTTATTACGAGGACAACGCCCGGGCAGCCTGGCTGAGTTGGCTTCTCAGCTCCCAGTGCAGCTAATTAATCCGGATGCTTTTCGTCTTCTCGAAGGGGGACCCAAGGAAAGAAGGCAATTTCTGGATTGGGGAGCGTTTCACGTGGAACCAGGCTTTATTCATGCCTGGCAACGCTTCCAAAGAGCACTGAAACAGCGCAACAGCCTGCTTAGGCATGCTAGAATAGACCCCTTGCAGTTGGACCTCTGGGAGAAGGAAATAGCCCAGACAGGCGAAGCGGTGAGCCGTTATCGTGAGGATTATTTGCAGACCCTGACACCCTTGTTTAACCACTTGCTGGAGCGGCTTTCCAACCTGGATGCTATACGTCTTCACTTCCAGCGTGGTTGGGACAAGAACACCGACCTGGCTGAGAATCTGTTGGTCAGTCGGGGTAAGGATAGAGAGCAGGGATTTACTCAATCTGGTCCTCAGCGAGCAGATTTAAGAGTAAGTATTGCCGGGCGTTCTGCTATTGAAGTTTTATCCCGAGGCCAGCAAAAATTAGTCGTCTCCGCTTTGAAGTTGGCTCAAGGTGAACTTCTAGCCCGGGCCGGTAAAAAGCAGTGTATCTATTTGATTGATGACCTGCCTGCAGAACTGGATCGAAATCACCGGGAAGTCTTTTGCCGGGTTCTTGAATCTCAGGGGAGTCAGGTCTTTATAACGAGTGTGGATGCAGAGGCCCTGGATATCGATTGGCAATATCCGGAAAAGAATCTTTGGTTTCACGTGGAACAAGGACAAATTAGTCCGAAAACCTGAGCGCTGAAAACCCAGGCGCCAGGCTTCAACGGGGAGTAGGTAATGAGCGAAAGTAATTCCTATAATTCATCCAGTATCAAAGTGCTGAAAGGCTTGGATGCTGTGCGCAAACGCCCGGGCATGTATATTGGCGATACGGATGACGGAACCGGCTTGCATCACATGGTGTTCGAGTTGGTCGATAACTCGATTGATGAAGCTCTGGCTGGTTACTGCAGCGAAATTCGTGTGATCATTCACCCGGATGAATCTGTCAGCGTTACTGATGATGGCCGGGGTATTCCAGTAGATATCCATGAAGAAGAGGGAGTGTCTGCTGCTGAGGTCATCATGACGGTGCTCCACGCCGGGGGTAAATTTGACGACAATACCTACAAGGTTTCCGGTGGGCTTCACGGCGTTGGTGTGTCGGTGGTTAATGCGCTTTCTGAAGAATTGACACTGACGATCTGGCGCAAAGGCCAGGTACATGAGCAGGTTTACCACCACGGTGTTCCTGAAAAACCACTCGGTATCGTTGGCCAGACAGAACAAAGCGGTACCCTAGTTCGCTTTAAACCTTCGGCTGAAACCTTCAGTAATATCGAATTCAATTTTGATATTCTGGCCAAGCGTCTGCGGGAGCTATCCTTCCTGAACTCAGGTGTGCGTATTGTTCTTCAGGACGAACGTAGCGCTCGTGAAGAAGTCTTCCACTATGAAGGTGGCCTGAAAGCTTTTGTTGATCACCTGAATACTAATAAAAGCACTCTGGGTAAAACCTTCTATTTCTCCACAGAACGTGAAGATGGCACCGGTGTGGAAGTGGCAATGCAATGGAATGACGGCTTCTCCGAAAACATCTTCTGCTACACCAATAATATTCCCCAGCGCGATGGGGGCACTCACTTGGCTGGTTTTCGTGCAGCTCTGACACGCATGCTCAACCAGTATATCGAGCAGGAAGGCCTGGCTCGTAAGGCCAAGGTTTCAACGACGGGCGATGATGCACGCGAAGGCTTGACGGCCATTATTTCGGTAAAGGTTCCTGATCGCAAATTCTCATCCCAGACGAAGGATAAGCTGGTTTCTTCGGAAGTAAAAACCGCGGTAGAGCAGGAAATGTCACGCTATTTTGGCGACTACCTGTTGGAGTTTCCCCAGGAAGCCAAAGCCATCGTGAACAAAATGATTGATGCTGCCAGAGCCCGTGAAGCAGCACGTAAAGCCAGGGACATGACTCGTCGTAAAGGGGCGCTGGATATCGCTGGTTTGCCTGGAAAACTGGCTGACTGCCAGGAAAAAGACCCGGCATTATCAGAACTCTACCTGGTGGAGGGTGACTCTGCCGGCGGTTCGGCCAAACAGGGCCGCGATCGTAAAACTCAGGCTATCCTGCCGTTGAAAGGTAAGATTCTCAATGTCGAAAAAGCTCGCTTTGACAAGATGCTTTCATCTGCTGAGGTAGGCACCCTGATCACGGCACTGGGCTGTGGCATCGGTCGTGAAGAATTCAATCCTGATAAGCTGCGTTATCATTCCATTATCATCATGACTGACGCCGACGTGGATGGCTCGCATATACGTACTCTGCTGCTGACCTTCTTCTTCCGGCAAATGATGGAGCTGATCGAGCGCGGCCATGTATTTATTGCTCAGCCACCACTCTACAAAATCAAGCGCGGTAAACAGGAACAGTATCTGAAAGATGAGGCTGCTCTGGAGGAGCACCTGACGCAAACAGCTCTGGAAGGTGCCGCACTTTATGTAAACCCAGAAGCTCCCCCCCTGAGTGGAGAAGGGCTGCACAAGCTGGTCGCTGACTATCGTGCAACCCTGGACAGGATTGACCGCTTGTCTCAGGTCTATCCCGAGTTTGTGCTGGAGCAGATGATCGATGCACCCAGTCTAAGTGTTGAAGATTTGGAGAGTGAAGCCAAAGTTCAGGCATGGATCCACAAGCTTGAAGGCTTGGTGATCAAAGCAGCCAGTGACACCACTCAGGTTAAATTGCGAATAGAGGTTAATGAAGAACGAGGCCTCTATCTGCCTGCTGCTGAAGTTGTGGCCCATGGTGTGCCGACCGAGTATGTCTTTGGAATCGATTTCTTTAAATCTGCTGATTATCGTGCCATGAGAAGCCTGGGCGAGCAGCTGGAAGGTCTTTTGGAAGAAGGGGCTTACGTTGCTCGCGGTGAAAAGAAACGGCCTGTCAGCCGCTTTGTAGACGCTCTGAATTGGTTAATGAATGAAGCCAAGCGGGGCATTAATGTTCAGCGCTATAAGGGCTTGGGTGAAATGAACCCAGAGCAGCTTTGGGAAACCACCATGAACCCGGATACCCGCCGGATGCTGAAGGTATCTATTGAAGATGCCGTGGCTGCTGACATGATGTTCAATACCCTGATGGGGGATGAGGTCGAACCTCGCAGGAACTTCATTGAAAGCAACGCCCTGGCGGTCGCTAACCTGGATGTATAAAAAAAGGGCCCCTCGGGGCCCTTTTTAGTTCTGCTTCAGCAGCATTAATTCCTGGATTTCAATCCTCAGCCAGCAACTGATCGGCCAGCTCTGCCAGGTTGGTTACTACTTCCATTCCCTCTACTGTTTCCCCGGCGGCCAGGGTCTTTTCACCCTTGCCGGTTCTGACTAGAACGCAACGCTTGCACCCGGCTGCCTTACCCGCTTCCAGGTCGCGGATTGCATCTCCCACCATGATGGCATCATCAAGATCCAGGTTGAGGACCAGGCTGATTTGCTCCAGTAGTCCGGGCTTGGGCTTGCGGCATTCACAACCATCATCAGGTCCATGAGGGCACCAGGCAATGTGATGCAGGTCACCACCAGCCTCGTGAAGGAGCTGAAGCAGCTTGCTGTGCATGGCGTCGAGATCTTCTTGGGTGAATTTTCCACGTGCTAAACCGGACTGGTTGGTAGCTACAGCCAGTATCCAGCCAGCCTTGTAAAGACGAGCAAGGGCTTCGATAGAACCGGGAATGGGGATGAATTCCTCGGCATTTTTAACGAAGACATCCGAGTCTTCATTGATAACACCATCACGATCAAGAATAAGAAGTTTGTACATGCGTTAAAGGCTAGTCGTTCAGAAAAGAAAGGGGAGCTTTGCTCCCCCCGGTATCAATGTTGCAGTTGGGCGATGTCGGCAGTATGCAGGAACAGGGACTGCAGGGAGGCGAGAAGTGCCAAGCGGTTATTTTTAACTGCTTCGTCTTCAGCCATGACCATAACATCATCGAAGAAGCGATCTACGGGTTCACGCAGCTCTGCCAGCTTATTCAAGGCAGCCTGATAATCACCCTGGGCATAGAAGGGTGCCACTTCGATATCCTTGGCAGCCAGATCTTCGGCTAACTGGATTTCAGCAGCTTCTGTTAGCAAAGCTTTGTTGATCTCGGTTGCCACGGGTTGGTCGAGTTTACCCAGAAGGTTACTGACTCGCTTGTTAGCGGCAGCCAGCGCCTGGGATTCGGGAAGCTGGTTGAACTCAGCCACGGCCTGGACGCGACGATCAAAATCATGCGGATGGGTGACCCCACGACTACGTACAGCCAGGAAGACACCAGTGGGAATGTCCTGGGCCTGATACCAGGCGCGGAAGCGATCCAGCATGTAATCCAGAAGCTCGGTTTCTACCTTATCGGCTTGGGGAAGCTGGTTATGCTGGGCAAGAGCTAATTGAATCAGTTCTTTCAGATCAAGATCCAGTTGTTTGTTGACCAGCAGGTTCAATACACCCAGGGTCGCACGGCGCAGCGCAAAGGGATCCTTCACACCCGTGGGTTTTTGGCCGATACCAAAGATACCAGTGAGGGTATCCAGACGATCAGCCAAAGCCAGGCAGGCACCAGTCAGGGTCTGGGGAAGAGCATCACCCGCATTACGAGGGAGATAGTGCTCACGGATTGCCTGGCTGACTTCAGGATCTTCACCATCGTTTAAGGCATAGGCTTCACCCATGAGGCCTTGTAGTTCCGGGAATTCCAGAACCATTTCCGTATTCAGGTCACATTTGCACAGCAGGGCTGCACGAGCCACCTTATCGGCCGGTGCACCGATTTTTTGGGCAATCTGTTCAGCCAGGGCTGCAATACGGCGAGTCTTGTCTCCCAGGCTGCCCAGTTGCTTCTGAAAAACGACCTCTTCCAGACCCTGGCTGCGAGCAGAAAGAGGTGTCTTCTTATCGGTTTCAAAGAAGAAAGCAGCATCGGCCAAACGCGGGCGGATAACCCGTTCATTTCCCTTAATGATGGCTTGAGGATCACGGCTGGCAATATTGCTGATGGTAGTAAACAGCGGCAAGAGAGCGCCTTTATCATCCACCAGGTGAAAGTACTTTTGATGTTCTTTCATGGAGGAGATCAGGCAAGCATCGGGAACTTCCAGGAAGCCCTCATCGAAGCTACCCGTCAAGGCAACCGGCCATTCCACCAATCCGGTCACTTCATCCAGAAGGTCTTCATCGATAACCGCAGTTCCCTGGTGTTTTTCTGCTTCGGCCAGTACCTGCTGGCGGATCATTTCGCGACGCTCATTGAAATCAGCGACCACTCGCGCTTCTTTGAGGGCAGGCAGGTAATCAGCAGGCTGCTCCAGCGTGATTTCTTCCGGCGCATGGAAACGATGACCGCGTGTTTTGCAATCACTGCTGAGTCCCAGTAGCTGTGCCGGTACCACCTCTCGTCCCTGCATCAGCAGCAGCCAATGGACCGGGCGCGAGAATTCGGTACGCTCGGATCCCCAACGCATACGTTTGGGAACAGGCAGAGCTGCTATGGCTTGACTGAAAATGTCCGGCAGGAGTTCACGCGTAGGCTGACCAGGCTGGGTAGAGCGATACATCAGCCAGCTGCCCTTATCGGTTTCCAGGGTTTCCAGTTGATCAGGGGTTACTCCACAAGAGCGGGCAAAGCCTTCCAGTGCCTTGGTGGGCTGGCCATCCTTATAGGCTGCTTTAACCGCTGGGCCCTTGCGTTCAATGGCCTGGTCAGGTTGTTGCTCTTCCAGTTGGGAGACCAGCAGGGCCAGACGCCTTGGGGTTGCATAGGCATGAATTTCGGCAAAGGGCAGACCGGCTTCTTCAAGCCCATGGCGAACCGACTTTTCCAGAGACTCTGAAAGCGTTTTCAGCAGAGTAGGGGGAAGCTCTTCACAACCCAGTTCAAAAAGTAGATCAGCTGCTGACATCAGGCTTTCTCCTCTTCTGAGGCCAGTACTTCCTGGCGCAGTTTTTCAGGGGCCAGGGGGAAACCCAGGGCTTTGCGGGAATTAAAGTAAGCCAGGGCCACTTCACGGGCCAGGGTTCTTACCCGAAGAATATAGCGTTGGCGTTCGGTGACCGAAATGGCGTGGCGGGCATCTAGAAGATTGAAAGTATGCGAGGCCTTGAGTACCTGCTCGTAAGCCGGTAGAGCCAGATCGGCTTGAAGAAGCTTCTGGCATTCCTTTTCACAGTGGTCGAACCAGCCAAAAAGGGCATCCACATCCGCCTGTTCAAAGTTATAGGCGCTCTGTTCTTTTTCATTCTGAAGCCAGACATCGCCATAGGTCACGGGTTCACCCTGAGGATCAAGTGTCCAGACGAGATCATAAACGCTATCCACACCCTGCAGGTACATGGCAATACGCTCCAGGCCATAGGTGATTTCACCCGTGACCGGATAGCATTCGATACCACCAGCCTGCTGGAAATAGGTGAATTGGGTGACTTCCATACCGTTCAGCCAGACTTCCCAGCCCAGACCCCAGGCACCCAGGGTGGGGGATTCCCAGTTATCTTCAACAAAGCGGATGTCATGTACCAGAGGATCAATGCCCAGGGCTTTCAAAGAACCCAGATAGCGTTCCTGAATGTCTGCTGGTGAAGGCTTCATCACTACCTGGAATTGATAGTAGTGCTGTAGACGGTTGGGGTTTTCACCATAGCGACCGTCGGTTGGCCGGCGGGAAGGCTGAACATAGGCTGAGTTCCAGGTTTCTGGTCCCAGAGAGCGCAGGAAGGTGGCAGGATGGAAAGTGCCCGCTCCTACCTCCATGTCCAGAGGCTGGAGGACAACACAGCCCTGGTCAGCCCAGTATTGCTGCAGAGCCAGAATCAGGCCCTGGAAGGTGGATACGTCTGGCGTAGACGGGTTCATGGTAAGCTGCCCTTGCGTTAATGAATGGTCAACGAATGGGCAGGAATTATACCTTATCCGCTTTTGGCTTTCAGGCTCTTAATCAGGGCCTGGTAAACGCCCAGATACTTGAGGGTGATGCGGTCGGGAGTCACTTCCTTGAGTTCGCGGTTGGCATCGCGGGTCAGGCGGGTTCTTAATTCGGTGGAGTTGTAGAGAATCTTGATCATTTCTTCCAGAGAGCTGACGTTCCCTTTCTTGAAAAGCAGGCCGTTACTGCGGTGACTGATCATCTCGGCAAAGCCCGAAACCTTGCTGGCTATAACGGGAATATGAAAGCTCATGGCCTGAAGCAGGCCGGTAAAAGAATCTGCCCGATTGGCCGGATCGACAAACAGGTTCATGATCGAATAGTAGTCACCGGGATGAGGGGGTTCACCGACCCAGTCGATATTTTCGCGATCCTCGTATTTCTTTTTGAGTTTTTCAAAATCCGGCCCGACCCCGAGAAAAACAAACACCATGTTGGGGAAATCGGCCTGCATTTGTTCAGCGCATTGCAGCAGAATATTCTGCCCCCCGGTTTTCTGGTTGATCCGCCCCCAGTGACCAATCACAAACTTGCCTTGATAGTGGCTACGTAGTTCGGTCATCTTCATGGGATTGGTATCCAGGCTGATGGCCGCATCAGGTATTCGTTTAACCGGGCAGTAGGCTTTTTCACGCATGGCCAGCTCAGCCGGGAAGGAGGTCACGGTGACTGCCAGAGCTTTTTTTAATATTGAGGAGGTCAGTTTGGATGTGGATTCAGCATCTGCCTGATGCCAGCTCATCATCCAGGGTGTGCCTCTGAGTTTACGCTGCCAGGCCACCCAACGAGCAGCTGCCAGGTCATGGGCATTGATCAGGCCGTTTTTGGGAACTTTGAAGTGCCCGCTAAATCGGCTTCTGACAGCAACCAGATGCAAACTGCGCACATGCCTGAGACGGTTATGAAGAACGGAACCGGCTTTGCAGACCACCTGCTGCTTGATTTTCTTTTCCGCCAGGGTGCGGATCAGAAGTTCAACCTGCTGGGTCTGGGCATCATACTCATCACTCAGGCAAACCTGGATCAAACGCATGCTCGCATCTTTCCTCTGCAGTTTTCAGGAAACATTCAGTTAACCGAGTTTCGCAGTTTCTGACCAGGATTACAGTCAAAAGAAAGCATCTTTTTGCAAAAAGGTGTTTCCGAGGCTTTGAATTCAAGAAAAAGGCTGTCCGCTACTTGCTGGCCGAGGTATACCCGGCCAGTAGCCATTCCTGCCACTGGGGAGCTGCGGCAGCATCCAGCTTGACCAGCCCCCGGTACAGGCGAGCAAGATTGTTTTCCGGCACCTGTCCGGGTTGATCCAGGAGTTCACACCGATCCAGGTCAATAACCCAGATCTTGCCGGTTTGGGGTTGTATCAGCAGATTGCGCGGGTTGAGGTCAGTATGGTTGAGCCCGGCCTGGTGAAAGGGAACCAGGGCTTTTCCCGTGGCAAGGAGGGCGGCTTGTTGTTCCTTTACCGTTTGCTCTAGAAGAAACTCCGCCAGAGGCCGGGCTGAAGGAATTCGCAGGGTAATCAGGTCTGCCTGGTAAAAGAGGCCGTGCTTGTGCACTCTGGCCGCCAGGGGTTTGGGAACCGGTAAGCCGCGTTGATAGAGTTCCTGTGTCAGCTGCATCTCCTGCCAGGGGCGGGTGTTATCCAATCCTGTCCAGAGATAGTAGTCCTGGATAAACCGCCCCGGTAATCCGCCGCGGTGATAATGCCGCCAGACAGCTTCACCGGCTGGCGTTTTAATAAAAGCGCTGGTGCCACGACCTGGAGCACCACCGAGCAGGGCCTGCTGTTGTTTCCAGAAGTCGGCAGTAAACCAACCACTATGAATTTGTGAGATGTATTCAGGGTCATATAGAATAAACTGCCCCTGATCTTCTATTTGCCGGAAACTTACCATGTCATCTCAGTCAGCCAACCCGCCATCACCACCAGTACGGGATTTGTGTATTTTACGTCTTTCTGCACTGGGTGATGTTTGCAACCTGGTGCCCAGTGTACGTGCCCTGCAAGAGGCTCATCCCGATATCAGAATAACCTGGGTAATCGGTGCCGCAGAGTATAGCCTACTCAAGGGGCTGGAAGGCGTCGACTTTGTTATCTACAACAAAAAGACCGGCTTTAAGGGTATGCGCGATCTGGGGCGTCAATTAAAGCAAAAGCAGCAGGGTAAACCCTTCGATGTCTTGCTGCACATGCAGGCTGCTTTGAGGGCCAGCATCCTGTCGCGCTTTATTCCGGCTAGAAGACGCATCGGTTTTGATAAAGCCAGAGCCAAGGATTTTCAGAACTGGTTTGTGAATGAGCAAATAGTTGCCAATCCACAGCAGCATGTTGGTGAAGGCTTCCTGGATTTTGTGCGTTATCTGGGTGTTCAGCCCCAGTCGTTACAATGGAACCTACCTATACCTGTCGAGGCAGAAGAGGAGGCGGCAACCTGGCAGCCTGAGCAGCACCCTTATCTGGTGTTAAGTCCCTGCTCCAGTAATCGCGCACGCAATTGGCGCAATTGGTCGACAGCCGGTTATGCTGCCCTGGTTGATTATGCCTACGAGCACTATGGTTTAAGAACCCTGGTTACGGGCGGCAATAGTGAATTGGAACACCAAACCTTTGCCGAGCTGGAACAGTTGGCTAGCGCTCCTTTGGTGAAAGCCGTGGGCCAGACTTCTCTGAAAGCTCTCTTGTGCTTGATTCGCGATGCGCGTCTGGTCGTGGCACCGGATTCCGGCCCGATTCACATGGCAGTGGCCATGCAAACGCCGCCGTTGGGGCTCTATGCCACTTCCAACCCCAAGCGTACCGGTCCCTGGTTGGGCCGGGAGTTTGTTGCTAACCGCTATCCTGAAGCGGTTAAAAAGTTTCTGGGTAAAGAAGTGGAAGAAATTGGCTGGGGACAAAGAGTCAGAGATCCTGCTGCCTTGGACTTGATTACTCTGGATGATGTGAAAGAGCGCCTGGATGCCATCATGGCTGCTTCTCCCGATTGCCTGAAAGAACAAAAGGAAAGACTCGATGAAAATTAATCTGGCAGCCTTTGAGCAGGCCCGCCTTCTGGTGGCTGGAGATATCATGCTGGATCGTTACTGGCAGGGTGGTACTTCCAGAATCTCGCCTGAAGCACCGGTTCCTGTGGTCAGGGTCCAGGATCAGGATGATCGCCCCGGTGGGGCAGCCAATGTGGCCTTGAATCTGGCCAGCCTGGGTGCTCAGGCCCAGTTAACCGGCATTGTAGGTCAGGACGAGAATGCACGTTTGTTGGGCGAACGCTTACAACAATCGGGAGTTGAAACCTGCTTTCATGCTTCCGAGCGCCATCCAACTATCACCAAGCTGAGAGTGATGAGTCGTAATCAGCAGCTCTTGCGCCTGGATTTTGAAGAAAAGCTGGAAAGCGAACCGGGTTTTACCCAGGCCTTTAGCCAAGCCCTGCCCGAGCAGGATCTGATCATTCTTTCCGATTATGCCAAGGGTACTCTGCAGGAAGTCCAGGCTTTGATCCAACAAGCCAAAGCGGCTGGAAAAAAGGTTCTGGTCGATCCCAAGGGTAAGGATTTTTCCATCTATCGTCATGCAACGCTCCTCACCCCTAACCTCAGCGAGTTGGAAGCAGTCGTGGGTTCCTGCCAGGATGATCATGAACTGGAAACCAAGGCAGAGCAATTGCGGCAGGAGTTGCAGTTGGAAGCCCTCTTGGTGACTCGCAGCGAAAAGGGCATGTCCCTCTTTCGAGAAGAGCATCCACCTTTGCATCTGCCAACGCGAGCCCAGGAGATCTTTGATGTTACTGGTGCCGGAGACACAGTCATTGCTGTCTTGGGTCTGGCGCTGGCTTCTGGTCATGATTATCCGGAAGCGGTAATGCTGGCCAATCTGGCTGCCGGGCTTGTGGTCGCCAAGCCGGGGACCGCCACGGTGAGTGTGGCTGAAATCTATACAGCCCTGCATGGTGACAAGCTGATTGAATATGGTGTCTTGCCGGTTGAAACCCTCAAGGAAGCCGTCACTGCTGCCCAAGCCAGGGGAGAAAAGGTGGTGATGACCAACGGTTGTTTTGATCTTCTGCATGCCGGTCATGTCGCCTATTTGGAAGAAGCTAAAAAACTGGGGGATCGCCTGATCGTTGCCGTCAATAGTGATGCTTCGGTGAGTCGTCTCAAGGGACCGGCCCGTCCTATCAACCCACTGGATCGGCGTATGAAGGTGTTGGCTGGCCTGGAAGCCGTGGACTGGGTGGTGGCTTTTGAAGAGGATACGCCCAGGGATTTGATCGCAGGTCTCCTGCCCGATCTGCTGGTTAAGGGAGGCGATTATCAAGTGGATCAAATCGCGGGTGCTCGGGAAGTTCTGGATGCCGGCGGACAAGTCAAAGTGCTGGAATTTGTTGACGGTGTTTCCACGACTGCGATGGTTAAATCCATCCTGGATAAGAACTGATGTCTGCCTGGCCGCGTTATCTCTATACAGGCTTGTTAACCCTGCTGACCCCTTTAGCGAAAAAGCGCCTGGAGCGGGAAAAAGTCAATGAGCTTTCTGCTCGACAAAGGGCCGGCCATATCTCCCCCTGCAAGCAGGAAGTCATCTGGGCGCACTGCGCCTCTGTAGGTGAAGTCCTGGCGGCTGAACCTCTGCTACGTCAACTTGAGCAGCAGTATCCGGGCAAGCAGCTGGTGGTCACCACCATGACGGCAACAGGTGCCCAGCAGGTTCGCCAACGCCTGCCCGAGGCGCGGCATTACCTTTTACCCCTGGATTTGCCCTGGAATACCGATCGTTTTATCCACACCCTGAACCCACGTCTGGCGATTATCTTTGAAACCGAGTTGTGGCCCAATTTGATCCACAGCTGCAAGAAGATGTTGGTTCCTGTAGTGATTGCCAATGGTCGCCTGTCTGCCGGAGCTTTTGATCGTTATAGCAAGATCAGGCCTTTGGTCGCCGCCTGTCTGCAGGAAGTGACTGCCGTGGCGGCCAAGGCAGAAGAAGATGGTCAGCGCTTTGTTGCCCTGGGTTTGCCGCCCGAACGGCTGCAGATTAGTGGCAGCATTAAATATGACCTGCAGTTGCCGGAAGGCCTGATAGAAGAGGCAGAGCAGCTTAAACAAACCTGGTCGGGGCGTCCTGTTTGGATTGCAGGCAGTACCCATGAAGGCGAAGACCTGCCTTTACTAAAGGCGCATCAGCAGCTGCTGGAAAACCAGCCTGATACGCTACTGATCCTGGTGCCTCGCCACCCACAGCGGTTTGATGCAGTGGCTGAAATGGTCAGGGAGGAGGGTTTCAGCCTGGCCAGGCGCAGCCAGGGTGAAGAAGTAACCCGGTCAACCCAGGTCTACCTGGCTGATACCCTGGGGGAAATGCTCTTGCTCTTTGCTGCAGCCGATCTGGCATTTGTTGCGGGTAGTCTGGAGCCTATCGGCGGACATAATCTGTTGGAACCGGCGGCAGTGGGAACGCCGGTGATAACCGGCCCGCATCTGCACAATTTTACCGAGATCGCTGTTTTACTGCGTGAGGCTGGAGCCCTGCAGGAAATAGAATCCAGCCAGGAGCTGCCAGAGTTGTTGATTAAACTCTGGCAAGAACCGCAAACCACTGAGGCCATGCAGCAGGCGGGTCGTCAGGTGGTGGCAGCCAATCGCGGTGCTCTGGAAAAACAGCTGCAGCTGGTTCAGGCTTATTTGCAGGATTAATCTGTTTCGCTCCCAGGAATAACCTCTGCTAGACTCTCAAATTCAAACAAGTGTTTGCAATTTGAGGAGTCCCCATGCTGACCCTGCACCATCTGGAAAAATCCCGCTCTCATCGTATCCTCTGGCTTTTGGAACTCCTTGAAGTCGATTATCAGTGGAAGGAATACGCCCGTGACCCCAAAACCCTGCTGGCCCCACCAGAACTGAAGGCTATTCACCCTCTGGGTAAGTCGCCGGTGATTACCGAGGATACTAGGGTCATTGCAGAATCAGGGGCGATTATTGATTACCTGCTGGCACGCTATGGTAAGGGACGCTTTCAGCCCGAAGCTGAGGATGTCGATGCCTGGATCGATTTTCGCTATTGGATGCACTATGCAGAAGGCAGTTTGATGCCTTTTCTGCTGATGAAATTGGTTTTTACCCAGATTCCCAAACAACCCATGCCCTTTTTTGTAAAGCCGGTGGCCAAGGGTATTAGCAGTAAGGTTCTGGGACAGCTAGTGGATCCCAACCTGACCCGTCAGTTGGATTTTATTGAAAGCCAGTTGCAAGGTAAAAAATGGTTTCTGGGTGAGCAGTTGACCGCAGCAGATGTACAGATGAGCTTTCCCATGCAAGCCCTGGCCGCTCGAGCTGACTTGTCCTCCTATCCGGGAATTGCCGCTTATGTGAAGCGAATCGAGGAAGATCCGGCCTGGCAGCGGGTGGTGCGCAAGGCCGGTCCTCTGGAGCTACCGGGTTAAACCTCGGCAGTCATTCTTTTAACCCCATCCTTGCAACCGAGCAGCAGAACATCAGCGGCTCGCTGGGCAAAGATGCCATTACAAACCACCCCGGCAATGTCATTGATCCGGCTTTCCAGCTTGAGAGGATCATCCAGCTGGAAGTTGTAGCAGTCGAGAATCCAGTTGCCATTGTCGGTGGTCACGCCCTCACGCCACTGAGGATCAGCACCCAGCTTGACCAGTTCGCGCCCCAGGTGGCTACGGGCCATGGGTAGCACCTCCACCGGCAGGGGGAAATCCCCCAGGATATCGACCAGCTTGCTTTCATCGGCAATACAGATAAATTTGCGGCTGGCAGAAGCCACGATTTTTTCACGGGTCAGTGCAGCGCCACCGCCCTTGATCATTTGCAGGCGTGCATTGATTTCATCAGCGCCATCGACATAAACATCCAGAATGCCGGCTGAGTTGAGATCATAAACGGGAATGCCGTGAGCCTTGAGGCGCTCGGCACTGGCTTCGGAACTGGCGACCGCACCATCGAAATCCATCTTCACCTTGGCCAGTTCATCAATAAAGTAGTTGGCAGTGGAACCGGTTCCTACCCCGATAATGGTGTCCTTGTTCAGGTCCTTGCGGACTTCTTCCAAAGCAGCCTGGGCAACAGCCTGCTTAAGTTCATCTTGAGTCATGTCGGCTTCCCGTTAAGGTGATCAATTTCGACCAGTATAACAACTAAGTGTCGACATCTTCGACTGGACGATTTATTCAAGTCAGGCCACAATGTGCGGCTATTCCCTAATGACAGTCATGTTATTTATCTGCTGAAAAACCGGGGCTGCACCTTATTATGCTCGAACACTATGTGAAGAAAATCCTCCAGGCGCGGGTTTATGATGCCGCTCTGGAAACTCCCTTGTCTGAAGCTCGTTTTATGTCCAAGCGCCTGAACAATCAGGTCTGGATTAAGCGTGAGGATTTGCAGCCGGTTTTCTCTTTCAAGATTCGCGGTGCTTTCAACAAGATGGCACAGCTTTCCGAAGAAGAAAAAAACAAGGGAGTGATAGCAGCTTCAGCGGGTAACCATGCCCAGGGGTTGGCTATGGCGGCCAAGCAGATGGGGGTTAAAGCCGTCATAGTTATGCCCCGGATTACACCGGATATCAAGGTACAGGCCGTGAGGGCACGTGGTGCTCGTGTCATCCTGCGAGGTGATGCCTTTGGTGAAGCCCTGGAGCATGCCCTGCAGCTGGTGGAAGAAAAGGGCTATACCTACATTCCGCCTTATGATGACCCTGATGTTATTGCCGGTCAGGGCACCATCGGTATGGAGATATTGCACCAGCATCCGGATCCCATCCATGCCATTTTTGTCCCTGTCGGTGGTGGTGGCCTGATTGCCGGGGTGGCGGCCTATGTTAAATACCTGCGTCCGGACATCAAGGTCATCGGGGTTGAAGCCGAGGATGCCGCCTGCCTGGATGCTGCCATGAAAAAAGGCAAGCGGGTCACGCTGGATCAGGTAGGTATTTTTGCTGAAGGTGTGGCAGTTGCCCAGATCGGCAAGGAACCCTTCAAAGTCTGCAAGGATTATGTCGATGAAGTTATCACTGCCACGACCGATGAAATCTGCGCGGCTGTTAAAGATATTTTTGAAGATACCCGGGCCGTGGCCGAGCCTTCAGGTGCTCTGTCGCTAGCCGGCTTGAAGAAATACGTGGAAAGAACCGGGGTTAGTGATTCCACGCTGGTGTGTATTAATTCCGGGGCCAACACCAATTTCGATCGCCTTCAACATATTGCCGAGCGCACTGAGCTGGGTGAAAAACGAGAAGCCATTCTGGCGGTCGGTATCCCCGAGCGTCCAGGAAGTTTCAAGAATTTCTGCAAGGTGATCGGGCGGCGTCGTATGGTGACGGAATTTAATTACCGCTATGCCGATCATGAGCAGGCCCAGATTTATGTGGGTGTCCAGGTTAAACCGGATGATAATGATCGCGAAGAATTGATTCTGGCATTGCAGGAAGCCGACTATCCGGTTGTGGATTTAACCGATAATGAACTGGCCAAGATGCATATCCGTCACCTGGGTGGTGGCCGGACTTCCAACACCAGTAATGAAGAAATCTATCGTTTCGAGTTTCCCGAGCGTCCGGGAGCCTTGTTGAATTTCCTCAATCACCTGAAACACGACTGGAATATCTCCCTTTTTCACTATCGTAATCATGGTGCAGCCTATGGGCGGGTGCTGGTGGGCTTCCAGATTCCTCAGGATCAGAGAGGGGTGATAGAAGATTATTTGGATAAAATCAGCTATCGCTATTGGCGGGAAACAGAAAATCCTGCTTACAGACTCTTTCTGTAAACAATCATGACTTGTTTATAACAATAAAAAAGAGTAATTTTAATAAACCTTGAATTGTTAAGGTTTTATTACGCCAGGGGAAGGTGAAGGAGTCGAGTCATGCAAAAGAAACCTGATGTGATGGTCCTGCTGGTCCTGGTCTTTGTCGCCGGTCTGGTTGTGACCAGTCTGATTTAAATCCCTTTCGCGGGATAAAAAGCCTCGGGGGTTACTATCCCCTGCAGAGGTACATCCCAGGCAGCTACTGGCAGGGAGTCCACTTCCTGGCAGGTGTGAGCCAGGCCGATAAGCCTGGGTTGCCTGGGTCTGCTTTTACGAATATCAAAGGTGCGGTCATAAAACCCGCCTCCCATTCCCAGGCGTCCGCCTTGACGATCAAATCCCACCAGCGGCAGGAGCACCGAATCCACGGCCCAGGGGGGAATCTGCCGATGTCTTTCCAGTCCATAGCCTTTCAACCTGGGTTCAGGTATACCGAAACGGTTTTTCTCCATGGGAGTCGAACCGGGTAACCAGCGAACCAGCCATAGAAGTCGGGGTGCCAGCGGGTGTAAAACCGGCAGATAGATTTCCTTGTTCATGGTTAGAGCCAACTTAACCAAGGGCAGGGGATCTATTTCACCATCATTGGGCAGGTAGACGAGGATTCTTCTTGAGGCCTGAAACCAGCTTTGCTGATGTAACTGGTGAGCCAGCTGCTGTGCCGCTACCGCTTGTTGTCCCGGCGTTAAGGCGCGTCGGCGCGCTCTTAATTGCTGGCGCAGTTGTTGGCGTTGTGGCAGAGAGGTGGGAAGCATAGACAGGAAGAAAGGTTAATAGCCCCAGAGTGCCGCTGTTGTCGTGGCCCTTGAACCCTAAAGTTCAAGGTGGAAGCAACCGGTCTACCGAAGGCTTTCCGCTGCATGGCGGACCTGCTCACGGGTAGATCCAGGCGGCGTCCTTAATAAAGATCATAGGCTCGAGGACGTGAGCAACTGGCGCACACCCCAGGGACAATTTAAGTTTAACAAATAATGCCAGGGTTATGGCAACTTTCGTGACTGCTGTTGGCTGTCGAGTTCATCCAGTGCCGAATCCAGCTTTTCACTCAGGCGAGCGATCTTAACTTCATGATCGTGATTTGTATCATCCCGCTGCAGCATCTCGTTGGTAATATTGAGGGCGGCCATGATCGAGAGGCGCTCCATGCTGAGAATCTTCCCGGCACGGCGGATTTCTGACATCTTCTGGTTGAGATAGCGGGCAGCACGCAGCAGATCTTCCTGCTCCCCGGAGGGGCAGGCAATCAGGTATTTGCGATCCAAAAGAGTGATTTCAGTGGTATTCTTGTCACTGCTCATGCGTACGGCTCCGAAGCCCAGTCAAGCAAGCCTGTACTATAGACCGGCCTTTTTTGCCGGTCAATTACAAAGAGTGCAAGTAACCACTTGCCTCTTGTCTTAACGAGTCCAACCCAACGACCAAGAGAGTTTCATGTCATCAGATGCCGATAAAATGCCCTCTGTCAGCTTTGATAGCCTGGCGGATTTCTGCCTAAAACATCGCTGCTTCCAGTCCCCTTCACTTTTTCACGGTGTTTTAACGGGTCAGCTATGTGGCCAGGAGCGTTTACCCAGGGAGCAGTGGCTGGTGCTGTTTGCCCAGCTGCTGGGAGAGCAAACCCGTTTGACGCCCGAAGATGAAAAGCTGGCACTGGATTTAATGGATGCCACCCTGCAGCAGCTGGTGGCAGGTCATCTGGAATTTGAACCCCTGCTTCCGGATGAACTCTATGAAGTGGAAGAGCGTTTTTCAGGTCTGGTTAAATGGATACAGGGTTTTCTGAAATCACTGAAAGCCACAGGAATCAAGGAAAAGAAACTGACTGCAGAAGCTCATGAAGGGCTGCAGGACCTGGAAAAAATCGTGGAAATGGGGGATGCCGCTCCCGCAGCCACGGAAGATAACGAGAAGGACCTGACCCAATTAACCGAATTTGTGCGCCTGGTTGCCATGATGATCTATCTGGAGATGCATCCGGGGCAGCCGCAGGTTGAAAATCCTGAAAAGGGATCAAGCCTGCATTAAGCAAGAATTTCCCTGATATAAAGGAGTCCTCATGTCGAGCCAGCCATTTCAACAGCGCCGCCAGCAGCTCCTCCAAAGCCTGCCTGACCGGGGCCTGGCAATTATTCCGGCAGCCACTGAAGTGACTCGCAGTCGGGATACGGAATACCCTTTTCGTCAGAGCAGTGATTACTGGTACCTGACCGGTTGCAAAGAGCCCGATGGGCTCCTGGTTTTAATGAAGGGTCGTGAAGAAGGTGAAAGCCTCATCTTTACCCTGCCCAAGGATCCAGCTATGGAAGTCTGGACAGGTATTCGCCTGGGGCGTGAAGAAGCAGTCAAACAGTTAGGCGTTGATCAGGCTTTTGCCTTGGATCAGTTGGATGACCTCCTGCCGGATTTGATCGGTCAGGCCAGTGAAGTCTGGTTGCCCTTTGACGACCTCAAGCTTTACCAGCGTTTTCTGGAAGGCCGGCAGGCTGCTCTGCGTAAACACAAAAGATCTGCCAGCCTGCCAGATCGACTGGTGGATATCAGCGCCCGTCTGGCCGAGATGCGTCTGATCAAATCCCCCGAGGAAATGGAATTGATGCGTCGTGCAGCCGAGATCTCGGCCGCAGCACATTGTCGGGCCATGCGCTCCTGTCGGCCGGGTCAATATGAATACCAGCTGCAGGCAGAAATCGAGCATGAGTTTGCAATCCGCGGCGCCAGTGCCCCTGCTTATGCCAGTATTGTCGGCTCCGGGGCCAATGCCTGTGTACTCCACTATATTGCCAACCAGAGTGAAATGCAGGCTGGCCAGCTGGTTCTGATTGATGCTGGCGCCGAGTATCAGGGTTATGCCGGGGATATCACCCGTACCTTTCCGGTGGATGGTTCCTTCACCGGCCCTCAAAAGCGGGTCTATGAGTGGGTGCTGAAAGCCAATCAGGAAGCAATTCGCCAGGTGCGCCCCGGCATGACCCTGGAAGCTTTGCATACCACAGCAGTACGTATTCTGACCGAGGGGCTGGTTGACCTGGGTGTGCTTCAGGGCGACCTGGATCAATTGATCAAGGATGAAGCCTACAAGCCTTTTTACATGCATGGTACCGGCCACTGGTTAGGGCTGGATGTGCATGATGTCGGCCAGTATCGCCTGGGTAGCCGCTCACGTCCCCTGGAGCCGGGTATGGTCTTTACCATAGAACCCGGCTTGTATTTTGCTCCGGACAATGAGGAAGTGGATAGCTGCTGGCGCGGGCTGGGTATCAGAATTGAAGATGATGTCCTGGTGACGGAGACGGGTTGTCTGGTCCTTAGCAAGGATGTCCCTAAAACCATTGATGAAGTGGAAGCACTGATGAGAGGCCAGGATGCACACCTGCACAACTGATATTGCCATTGTTGGAGGCGGGCTGGTTGGTGCCAGCCTGGCTCTTGCCCTCCAGCCTCTGGCGCGGGCCAGGGGATTGAAAATTACCCTTCTGGAAAGCCAGCCTCCACAAGCTGATAGTTCAACCAAAAAAACCTGGCAACCCAGCTTTGATGCCCGTTCCTCGGCTCTTTCCTGGGGAACCCGGCTAATTTACGAACAGCTGGGCCTGTGGGATAAGCTAAGCAGTCATGCCTATCCGATCGAGCATATCCATGTTTCTGACCGGGGCTATTGGGGCTCCACCCAGCTGGACCATCGTGAACAGGGTGTGGATGCCCTGGGCTATGTCGTGCCCAATGCCTGGCTGGGTGAAACCCTCTGGTGGGGTTTGCAGCAGGCGGGAGAAAACAATACGCAGGTTTTGGCACCCGCTGAAATCGACCAGTTGAGTTTTCCACATCCTGACCAGACGGAACTGCGGGGCCGCCTTGGCGATCAGGAGCTTCTGGTCAAAAGCCGGCTGGTGGTCCTGGCCGATGGCGGGCGTTCAGGCTTGAAACAGCAGCTGGGTATTGCAGATACGCACTACGATTATGAACAAACAGCTCTGGTGGCCAACCTGCGGCTTTCCAAGCCTCATCAAGGCTGGGCTTACGAACGCTTTTCCGAAGAGGGCCCCATGGCCTTGCTGCCTTTGGACGGTGATCAGATGGCCCTGGTCTGGACCCGCCAGGGTGAAGAAGCCCTGATGCTGGCTGATTTGCCGGAAGAGGAATTCCTGGCACGTTTACAGGATAGTTTTGGCAAGCGGGCCGGCCGCTTTCTTCAGGTCGGGGAACGCTTTGCCTATCCCCTGAAAAAAATTCGCGCCAAGGAACAGGTAAGACGCAACCTAGTGATACTGGGTAATGCAGCTCACTACCTGCATCCCGTGGCTGGTCAGGGCTACAACCTGGCTATTCGGGGTGTTACCAGTCTGGCTGCCGATCTCGAGGCGGCTGCACGCCAGGCTGAGCAAGAGGGCAAAAATTTTCATCCCGGAGATCTGGCCGTTTTGACGGCCTGGCAGCAAAGACGGCTGCCCGATCAGGATGCCGTGGTGGGTTTCAGTCACAGTCTGATAGAGATCTTTGCACGCAAACAACCGCTATTGGGTCATGCCCGGGCAGCAGGTCTCATAGGCCTTAACCTCTTTTCTCCAGCGCGGCGCTGGCTGGCCAAGAAAGCCATGGGTTTGGAGATATAAACCATGCATAAATTCGATCTGATCATTATTGGTGGCGGCATGACCGGCCTGGCTTTGGCTGCCGGACTGGCTGAAACCCCTTTGAAGCTGGCCATTATTGAAGCGGCCCAGGAGCCACCCACCTGGAAGCCCGAGCAGCTGGATATGCGCGTCAGTGCCCTGTCCGAAGCCAGTCGCCAACTTTTGGAACGCCTGGGTGCCTGGTCAGCCATGGAAAAGCTCCGGGTTAATCCTTACCAGGGCATGTATGTCTGGGATAGTGAAGGTACAGCGGCCGTAGAATTTCAGGCTCGGGATGCCGGGGTCGAGGATCTGGGTTATCTGGTAGAAAACTCGGTCACCCAATTGGGTCTGCTAGAGGCCGTTAAGGATCAGCAAAACCTGACTTGGTTCCGCGGATGTAAGCCGGAAAAACTCAGTCCGGCTCTGGATGCCGGAGGCACACGCGAATTAACCCTGACCGATGGAACCCGCTTGACAGCTTCCCTGGTTGTGGCAGCTGATGGTGCTCACTCCTGGTTAAGACACCAGGGAGGTTTTTCCACGCGCGAGTGGAATTATAACCACCATGCATTGGTCACTAGTGTACGCATGGAAAAGTCTCACCAGGATGCTGCCTGGCAGAGGTTTGATGCCACAGGTCCTCTGGCTTTTCTGCCGTTGAAACCTGACGGAAATGATCACTGGTGTTCGATTGTCTGGTCAACCAGTCCCGAAGAAGCGGAAGAACTTAAGGCCCTGGATGAAGACAGCTTCAATCAACGCCTGACTCAAGCCTTCGAGGGGCGTTTGGGGCAGGTGCTGGAAAGTCAGGAGCGAGGTGTTTTTCCCTTGCGTCAGCGACATGCAGTGGACTATGTCAAACCTGGACTGGCTTTGATGGGGGATGCTGCCCATACCATCCATCCATTAGCCGGTCAGGGCGTCAATCTGGGCTTTCTGGATGTACAGGCTTTGACACGGGTAGTGGCTGCTGCAGCCACCAAGGGTCAGCCACTGGGTAGCCTGGCTGTCCTCAAAAGTTATCAGCAGCAACGCAAGCCCGACAATCTGGCAATGATGGCCCTGATGGAAAGCTTCAAGCGTCTTTTTGCAACCCGCCAGCTACCGCTATTGCTGGTGCGCAATCTGGGCATGAAGCTGGTGAATTCCCAGCCCTGGATTAAGCGTCGCCTGGTAGCCCAGGCCCTGGGAATCAGAGCCCTGGCAAAAAGTTGATAAAGCGCTCTTTTAGGAGCGCTGGTTGTAGAGGTTCAGGCCCTTGAGGAGGTTAAGGGCCTCATTCACCGGATAATCTTCCGGTGAAGTCAGTCGGGGGGTGCCACCCGCTTCCTGTTCTTCGGATTCGGGTCTTTGCAGATGGCCTTCCAAATCCGCTTCGCGAGGGCCGTTTCTTTCCTGTAAAGGCGTGATCTGGGCATTGATTACGGGGATATCCGGATGGATACCGTCAGCCTGGATGGAACGGCCATTGGGGGTGTAATAGAGGGCGGTGGTCATCTTGAGCGCGCGGTCATTGTTAAGCGGCAGCACCGTCTGGACCGATCCCTTGCCAAAGCTGGGAGTTCCCATAATGATGGCCCGCTGGTGATCCTGCAGGGCGCCAGCCAGAATCTCAGAAGCCGAAGCGGAACCGGAATTAATCAGTACCACCAGAGGGACTCCCTGAAGAGCATCGCCAGGGCTGGCTTCAAAGCGCATTTCAGTATCCGGTAAACGCCCCTGGGTATAGACAATCAGGCCACCATCCAGAAAAACATCACTCACGTCGGCTGCAGCCTGGAGGACCCCGCCGGGATTGTTACGCAGGTCCAGGATTAAACCCTGCAAGGGCCCGGTATTCTCTTGTTTAAGCTTTTCTAAGGCTTCCAGGGTTTCTTCGCCACTGCGTGTCTGGAATTGGCTGATGCGCAGATAGCCATAACCTTCTTCCAGCAGTTCCTGGCGCACACTGGCTGTCCTGATCAGATCCCGGGTGAGTTCGACTTCGAAAGGCTGGCCGGCATCTTCCCTGAGAATGGTGAGTTTAAGGCTGCTGCCGGGTTCGCCGCGCATCAGTTCGATTGCCCGATCCAGACTCAAATCCCGGGTGGAGGTGTCGTTGATGCGGATGATCAGGTCCTGGGGTTGGATGCCAGCTCTTGAAGCAGGTGTACCATCCAAGGGACTGATAACCTTGATGTAGCCTTCTTCAACACCTATCTCTATGCCCAGGCCACCAAACTCTCCCTGGGTGCTTTCACGCAATTCCTGGAAAGCTTCAGGTTCCAGATAATCCGAGTGGGGATCCAGGCCCGAGAGCATGCCACGAATGGCATTGTTCAGAAGCTCGCGGTCATCCACCTCATGCACATAGGCCTGCTTGATGCGTTCGTAGACTTCGGCGAAATTGCGTAATTCTTCCAGGGGTAATTCTTGAGCAGCGGAAGTGGATTCTTCGTGAGTCTCGGGGGTGGTGTTGATTTCAGCCTGGAGCGGCAGAGTAAAGGCCAGAAGCAAACCTGCAAGACCCAGACGGCGGTGTAGGGAGGAGGTGCTCGGTTTTAGTGCTAGCATCATTTACTCCGGAATATCTTGTTGAGACGCGGCGAAATTTCTAGCGTCTGGCAACCCAGCTGATAGGGTCCAGGGGTTCGCCCTGGCGGCGGATTTCAAAATAGAGGGCATTACGCTGCTGGCCACCTGTTGCCCCGGCTGTGGCTATCACATCACCACCGTGAACCCAGTCACCCGTCTGGTTTCTGAGCGTCTGATTGTGGCCGTAGATGCTCATATAGTCATTACCGTGATCAATAATGATCATGAAACCAAAGCCACGCAACCAGTCGGCAAAAATGACCCGGCCACCATGGATGGCTCTGACTTCTTCTCCGGCTCCAGCTTCTATGGTCAAACCACGGCTGACCAGACGGCCATTATGCTGACGGCTACCGAAAGCACTGAGTACACGTCCCTGCAGAGGCCAGGGCAGCTTGCCCTTCATCTGTGGGAAGGGTTGGGCATCCTGAGGCGGCGGCAGGCGGACAATGGCTTCAGTAACGGCGGCCAAGAGTTCTTCAAGCCGGGCTTGGTCGGCCTGGAGTTCTTCCAGCTCTTCACCGCGGCCGGCAATTTCCTGGCGAAGCTCAGTCACCAGACGTTGGCGTCGGCTTTGTTCATTCAGCAATTCCCGGCGTCTTTCCTGCAGGGAGGTGCGAACGTTTTCCAGCGCCTTGCCCCGGGTGATGATTTCCGATTCCACTTGATCCAGCTGTCTGGCTATCCCCAGGTACTGCTCGATTCTCTCGGTACGTTCCTTGTTGATATAGTCATAGTAACGCAGGAGACGGGCGACCCGATCGGGTGATTGCTGATTGAGGAGCACCTTGAGGTATTCCTGGCGCCCCATGGAATAGGCAGCGCGAATTTGCTGGCGTAAAAAGCCGGATTGCTGATCCAGCTGTTGCTGCAGGTCTTGCTGTTCCCGCTGGAGGCGACGCATGCGCTCCTGCAGCTGCCCGGCCTCTTCGGTATTGGCCTGGATTTGTTGAACCAGTTGGCCTATCTGAATTTCTGTCTGGCGTAGTTGGCTTTCCAGCTGGGATTCTTCGCTTCTGGCCTCGTTCAGCCAGTCCTGAAGGTCGGAGATATCCTCTCGCAACTGTTCCAGTTGACGTTCACTCACCTCCTCCTGGTTTTCTGCCTGAAGGCTGTTGCCAGCGAACAGAAGACACAGGGGAAGTAGAAAACGGGCCAGCTTGCGGGGATGCATCATCCTACCCTCCATGGATCCGGCTGGAAGTTTCAGTCAAATTCAACCAAAGCCCTTCCTGTCATTTCTTGCGGCTGTGGCAGACCCATGGCCTTGAGCAGGGTGGGGGCCAGGTCACAAAGACGGCCTCCTTCCAATAGGCGGGCCTTCTTTCCAGCCGGTGGCAGATAAATCAGGGGCACGGGGAAGGTTGTATGGGCTGTTTGTGCCTGGCCGGTTTTGGCATCCAGCATCTGTTCGGCATTGCCATGATCAGCTGTAATAAAAGCCTGACCTCCCACTTCCTCAAGGGCTGCAATGACTTCGCCAATACAGGTATCCAAGGCTTCCACTGCTTTGACAGCCGCATCAAAATCACCGGTATGACCGACCATATCACCATTGGCATAGTTACAGATGATGGCGTCGTACTGGCCTGACTTGATCGCTTCGACCAGTTTTCTGGTCACCTCCGGGGCACTCATCTCCGGTTGCTGGTCGTAGGTGGCGACCTGAGGCGAAGGCACCAGGATACGTGTTTCTCCGGCAAACTCTTCTTCCCGCCCACCGGAAAAGAAGAAGGTCACATGGGCGTATTTTTCCGTTTCGGCAATGCGTAGCTGGGTTTTGCCCTGGTCGGCGAGGTATTCACCCAGAGTGTTTTTCAGGTCTTCGGGTGGAAAGGCGGCTGGCGCAGGAATATCGGCGGCATACTGGGTCAGCATGACGAAGTCGGCCAGACGTGGCCAAGCACGACGGGCAAAGCCCTGGAACTCGGGTTCGACAAAGGCGCGGGTAATTTCGCGAGCCCGGTCGGCACGGAAATTCATGAAGATAACGGCATCGCCGTCTTCGATCTGACAGGTCTGGCCTTCGGGCTGAATGGCTGTGGCAGCAACAAATTCATCATTCTCACCCCGGGCATAGGCTGCCTCAAGTCCTTCCAGGGCAGTGCTGGCCGTGTGTTCCCCCTGTCCCAGGGTCAGCAGGTTGTAGGCCTTTTCCACACGATCCCAGCGGTTGTCCCGATCCATTGCATAATAGCGGCCGACCAGGCTGGCGATACGACCGCAACCCAGTTGGGTGAATTTCTCTTCAAAACGCTGGATAGAGGCTTCGGCACTGCGTGGTGGTGTATCCCTTCCATCCAGGAAGGCATGCAGATAAACCGCTTGAGCGCCACGCTTAACGGCCATTTCGGCAGCAGCCAGTAGATGTTCTTCATGACTGTGTACGCCGCCGGGTGACAGCAACCCGAGAAGGTGGACAGCCCCTTGATTGTGGATGGCTTTATCCATGGCTTGGGTTAGTGCGGTGTTATCAAAAAAGCTGCCGTCCTTGATGGCCTGGGTAATGCGGGTGAAGTCCTGATAAACAATTCGTCCGGCACCCAGGTTCATATGCCCGACTTCTGAGTTGCCCATCTGGCCATCGGGAAGCCCCACTTTCATTCCATCAGTGTGTATCTGCGTGGAGGGAAGCTCCGCTCGCAGGCGGTCCATGACCGGTGTCTGGGCATGAAAAATCGCATTGTGTTCACTGGCAGGGTTATCACCGTAACCGTCCAGAATGATCAGGGCTGCGGGGGGTGTTTTGGCATTCATGTTGGAAACAGTAACTCTCAGTTTGTCTGCTGGCTAGTAATCCTGACCATGATAGCTTTACAGACAGCAAATCACCATCCCACAGGTGTCAGCGAAGCCTCTCTGGTGTATCCTTGAGCGCTGAATTCCACTGGCACTAACACACAAGAGATCCAAGATGTTTGAACAAATTGTTGAGTTCACCCTGAATAACCCTCTGCTGGTCGGCGCTTTTGTCATTCTGCTGATTCTGGTCATCGTCAATGAAGCCAAGGGTGCTGCCAAGGGTGTGGATACCGCTGAAGCCGTACGCCTGATGAACAAAGACGAAGCTGTGGCTCTGGATATTCGGGACCGTAAGGATTTCAATGCCGGTCATATTACCGGTGCGTTGCACATCCCCATGAATAGCCTGGATAGCAAGCTGAACGAACTGGAAAAGCACAAGAACAAGAAGATTATTGTGGTTTGCCGTATGGGGAGTTCGGCGAGCATGGCCGTTGCCAAGCTGCAAAAAGCCGGCTTTCAGGATGTGGTTCGCCTCAAGGGTGGCATGATGCAATGGCAGACCGACTCCATGCCCGTGGTTAAAAAGTAATCCGAGGTGCCTCTGCAACTCTAAGCGCTCTTATGGCTTTTGATCAGAGGCTCCCTGTCTGTAAACGATTAAAGTAGGAATCAATTATGAGCGAAGCAACCAAGCCGGAATTTGCCCTCCAGCGTATCTATCTGACCGATGTTTCCTTTGAAGCACCCAATAGTCCTGAAGTTTTCATGATGAATGAAAAACCCCAGGTGGATGTGAAGCTGGATACCAAAAACCGTAAGGTTAATGACGAACTCTACGAAGTGACCGTCAAGATTACAGCTCAGGTTAACTTTGGTGATAAAACGGCTTTTCTGGCCGAGGTTCAGCAGAGCGGTGCTTTCCGTATCGTGGCGATTGAAGGGGATAATCTGGATCATACCCTGGGTGCCTTCTGCCCCAATATCCTTTTCCCTTATGCGCGTGAAGCCGTGGATAACCTGGTGGTTAAGGGTGGCTTCCCTCCCTTGATGATTGCTCCGGTCAATTTTGAAGCCATTTATGCTGAGCGCAAGCAACGTGCTGCCCAGCAGGCTGAACAGCCTACCCAGCAATAAGCAGTGCGACGTTTCTTTTCGCCTCAGCCACTGACTGAGGCGGGCCAGAAAGTTCACCTGGAAGGTCAGGTTGTTCGCCATTTGATCCAGGTTCTGCGCATGCAAGCCGGTGATGAACTGGAACTCTTCGATGGCGAGGTGGCCTTCCGGGCAGGCTTGCTGGAAGGCAATAAAAAACAGGCTAGCCTGGAGTTGCTGGAGGCCTTGCCAATCCAGCCGCCTTCACCGCTTTTTACCCACCTGGGTCAAGCCATTTCCAAGGGCGACCGTATGGACTGGGTCATTCAAAAGGCCACCGAGCTGGGTGTGAACGCTATCACGCCTTTATATACCCAGCAGGGTGATGTGCGCCTTAAGGGTGATCGGGAAAGTAAAAAGCTGCATCACTGGCAGCAGATAGCCATCAGTGCCTGTGAACAGTCCGGCCGGACCCGGGTACCGCAAATTCTGCCGCCCCAGAAGCTGGAAGACTGGCTGGCTCTGCGCCAGGAAGATGTGAAACTGACTTTACATCCTCGTGGTCAAAATGCCGAGCTGGCGACACAAGAGGTTCAGTCCGCGGCCTTGTTGATCGGTCCGGAAGGGGGCTTGAGTGAGTCGGAAGTGGAGGCTGCCCAGCGGGCTGACTTCCTTCCCCTGACCCTCGGGCCCAGAGTTTTGCGAACAGAAACGGCTCCGGTCGTTGCTTTATCTTTACTACAACACTGGTGGGGCGATTTTTGAGCTCCGCAATTCGGGAGTAGAACATGGCTCAAACCGATCAGGTCGTTCTGGGTGTAGTAATGGACCCCATCGCGGACATTACCTACAAAAAGGACACGACTCTGGCGCTTTTGCTGGCTGCTAAAAAGCGTGGCTGGAAAATCAAATACATGCACCTGGACGATCTCTTCCTGCGCCAGGGCAAACCCTATGCCTTGATGTCGGACCTGGATGTGTTTGCCGATCCTGTACGCTGGTATGACCTGGGTACCACTCAGCCCAGCCCCCAGCCTCTGGCGGATCTGGATGTTCTCTTGATGCGCAAGGATCCGCCTTTTGATCAGGCTTTCCTGACTTCAACCTGGTTGCTGGAAGCTGCGGAAAGAGAAGGCGTCCTGGTCGCCAATAAGCCGCAAAGCCTGCGTGATTTCAATGAAAAACTCTTCGCTCAGGAATTCCCCGAATGCTGCCCGCCCACTCTGGTGGCTAGCCAAGACAGCCTGATTCGCGAGTTTCACCAGGAGCACGGCGATATCATCCTTAAACCACTGGATGGTATGGGCGGCATGGGTGTTTTTCGCGTGAAAGAAGATGGCCTTAACCTGGGGGCCATTATCGAGCAGCTGACCGCTATGGGCCAGCGCCAGATCATGGTGCAAAAATACCTGCCGGAAATTAAGGAAGGCGATACCCGCATCCTGCTGATTGATGGTGAACCCCAGCCTTACGGTCTGGCCCGGATTCCCCAGGCCGGGGAAACCCGCGGCAACCTGGCAGCCGGAGGCAATGGTGTTGCCCGCAAGCTGACCGATCGTGACTACTGGCTGGTAAAACAGGTTGCGCCGGTACTCAAGGAGCGCGGTCTGATTTTTGTCGGTCTGGATGTGATCGGCGATTATCTGACAGAAATTAATGTCACCAGTCCTACCTGTGTGCGAGAACTGGATCAGCAGTGTGGTCTGGATATTGGCGGGGACTTGATGGCTCACCTGGCAGAGCGTCTGGGCCGGGGCTAACAGCCACCAGACTGCAGCCATGGTTGGCACTCAGTGCAAAGCCGTCATCCGGCAGCTACCACCCCTGGTGTTAGCCTTGCTGGTGGCGGTTTTTTTGCATCTGGGTCTGGCTGTCTACTGGTGGTTGCAGGTGGAAAAAGAGCTACTCACCGAAGAAGATCTGGTCTACCAGGAAGCGACAGAAATTCTGCTGCAAGCAGCGGATATTCCTGAAACACCTCACCAAACTGAACAACCCGAACCCGAACCCGAACCCGAACCCGAGCCAGAGCCAGAGCCAGAGCCAGAGCCAGAGCCAGAGCCAGAGCCAGAGCCAGAGCCAGAGCCAGAGCCAGAGCCAGAGCCAGAGCCAGAGGTTGCGAGTCAGCCGGAAGCCTCTCAGGGTTTGCCGACTTCGGCCAGTCTGCTGGCGCGCAGTCGTGAAATTGCTCGTTTGGAGGCCCGTCTTGCTGACCAGGCTGAACACCTGGGTCAAAGGCCACGTATTCGCAGATTGACCCCGGATAGTGAGATGACCAGTGAAGAGGCGCTCTATCTGCAGCAGTGGGAAGACAAGGTCGAGCGCACCGGCAACCTTAACTATCCTGAAGAAGCCCGTGCCAGGGGCTTAAGTGGTCGTTTGCGCCTGATGGTAGCCATTAATGCCGATGGCAGCATTCGCGAAGCCCAGCTATTGACCAGTTCCGGCTATCGTTTGCTGGATGCTGCTGCCCTGGAAATACTGAATATTGCTGCTCCCTTTCCACCCCTTCCTCCCAGCCTGCAGCAGGAAGCCGAGGTGTTGGAAATAATACGAACCTGGCGTTTTGGTCGTAGCTGGCAGGCGAATTAACTTGCCAAGCTGCGTATAATTTCAGGAGAATCGGCCCAGCGAAAACAAGAGGAGCCTGTGTGACCAGTTTACGAGACCATTTTTTACTTGCCATGCCTCAGCTTCAGGACCCCCATTTCCAGGGTTCCCTGACCTATATGTGTGAACAGGGGGAACAGGGGGCACTGGGGATTATCGTAAACAAACCCATGGATCTCAGTTTCTCAGAACTGATGGAGCAGATGCAGCTGCCGGGAGAATTCTGTAAACAGGCCCATCAGCCGATTTACCGAGGTGGACCGGTACATACGGATCGAGGGTTTGTCCTGCATACCGGCAAGGATGACTGGAAAGCCTCCTTACCCGTTAGTGATACCCTTACCCTGACAACTTCGGTAGATATTCTCGAAGCCCTGGCGGCTGATGAAGGCCCGGAAGAATTTTTGATTGCCTTGGGCTGTGCGGCCTGGGAAGAGGGCCAACTGGAAAATGAAATCAAGGAAAATGCCTGGCTGACCTGTCCGGCCAAGGACTCCACCCTGTTTGATCTGCCACCTGATCAGCGCCTAGATGCCGCAGCCACTAGTCTGGGTATCCGCCTTGATCTAATGACCAGTCAGGTGGGGCATGCCTGAACAGCGACCCAGGGTAATCCTGGCCTTTGATTTTGGTAGCAAGCGCCATGGTGTGGCTCTGGGTAATGAATTAACTGCAACGGCCAACCCGCTGGATGTAATTCCCGCCCGGGATGGTATTCCAGCCTGGCAGCTTCTGGATGATCTGGTTGCCAATTGGCAGCCGGATGTCTTCTTGGTGGGTTTACCCCTGGATGAAGACGGAGGTGCTACCCCTCTGAGTCAGCGTGCTACCAAGTTTGCCCGCCGCCTGTTTGGCCGCTACGGCAAAAGCTGCTATGGCATGGATGAGCGGGGTACCACCAAGGCGGCCAAGCGTCTGGTTAAAAAAGCCGGGCATAAGGGCAACTATCGCGAAGACCCTGTGGATAGTCTGGCCGCAGCTTTTATCCTGCAAGCCTGGCTGGATCTGGCAGAAGCCGGGAGCGAAGATGCCGCCTCGGCAAGATTTTTACAACCGCTGGCCGGCCCTCAGGTAGCTGGCCGGTCGCAAACAGCAACTGCTGTGGAGTCGAAAAAAACATGACTGCGCCTTCCTCCGATTTGCCTTCCGTTGCTCCACTTGTGGAAAAGATGGCTGCCCAGCTGGTGCAACGGGTCAGTGAACAACAACTGAATGATCCGCTTCTTGTAGGGATTCATACGGGCGGCTACTGGGTAGCCGAGGCTCTGCGCAAAAAAATGCAGGTCAGCTGGCCCCTGGGTGGTCTGGATATCTCTTTTTACCGGGATGATTTTACCCGCAAGGGACTGAGCCCCAGTGTTAAGCCCTCCAGCCTTCCCTTTGCCACGGAAGATCGTCATCTACTCTTGGTGGATGATGTCCTCATGTCAGGGCGAACCATACGTGCCGCCATGAATGAGCTCTTTGATTACGGTCGCCCTGCCTCGATTACCCTGGTTACTCTGCTCTCGCTGAATGCCCGTGAACTGCCTATCCAGGCTGATATCTGTGGCTTGCCACTCGAGCTGTCCAGTGATCAAAGAGTCAAGCTTTCCGGCCCTGATCCGCTGGAGTTGAACCTGATTACTGTTAAGGAGGAAGGCCAGGCATGACCTATCCGGTGAACCCCCGTGATATTCAATTAACCGAAGACGGCCAATTGAAGCATTTTCTCAGCATCAGCGGTCTGCCCAAAAGCCTACTGACCGAGATCCTGGATACTGCCGAATCCTTTGCCAATATGGGTGAGCAGTCGGTAAAAAAGGTTCCCCTGCTGAGGGGCAAGACTCTTGTTAATCTCTTTTTTGAGAATTCCACCCGCACCCGGGCAACTTTCGAACTGGCAGCCAAGCGCCTGTCCGCTGACGTTCTCAATCTGGATATCAAGACCTCTTCGACATCCAAGGGGGAAACCCTGATGGATACGCTGCAGAACATGGAGGCCATGCATGCTGATCTTTTTGTGGTCAGGCATGCCGATTCCGGGGCAGCACATTTTATCGCCAGCCAGGTAACGCCGAGGGTGGCGATTATCAATGCCGGGGATGGCCGTCATGCTCATCCTACTCAGGCCATGCTCGATATGTTTACCATCCGTCGCCACAAGGGTGACTTTGCTGGACTCAAGGTGGCCATAGTCGGGGATATTCTGCATTCACGAGTAGCCCGTTCACAGATTCGTGCTCTGAATACCCTGGGCGTGGAAGAAGTGCGCCTGGTCGCTCCCAAGACTCTCTTGCCCGTGGGCATTGAAGATCTGGGCGTCAAGCTCTACACCCGCATGGATGAGGGTATCCGTGACGCTGATGTGGTGATCATGCTGCGCCTGCAAAAGGAGCGCATGAGTGGAGCACTGCTGCCCTCGGAATCCGAATACTATCGTTTATACGGGTTGACCACCGACAAGCTGGCCTTTGCCCATCCGGATGCGATCGTGATGCACCCCGGGCCCATCAACCGCGGGGTGGAAATCGAATCGGCGGTGGCTGATGGACCGCGTTCGGTCATCCTGCAGCAGGTGGGTTACGGCATAGCTATTCGCATGGCAGTCATGAGCATGGCTGTTAGTGGTCAGACACAGGAAAGGGCGAAGATCTAATGAGACTCTCGATTTTAGGCGGACGTGTGCTGGACCCTGCCAGCAAGCTGGACCGAATTGATGATATCCATATTCAGGAGGGTCGCATCCTGCAACTGGGCAAAGCACCCGCTGCTTTTCACGCCGATCAGGTTGTGGATGCCAAGGGCCTGGTGGTGACTCCTGGTTTTATCGATCTTTCCTGCCATCTGCGCGAGCCTGGCCCCAGTTACAAGGGCAATATTGCTTCGGAAACCCAGGCCGCTCTGGCTGGTGGTTTTACCAGTGTCTGCGCCCGCCCGGATACCCAGCCACCGCTGGATAGTCCGGCAGTTATCCGGGTGGTCAGAGAAAAAGCAGAAGCTGTTGCCCAAGCGCGGGTCTTGCCTCTGGGAGCCTTGACTCAGGGGCTGGAAGGTCAGCTTTTGACCAATATGTCAGGTCTCAAGGCAGCTGGCTGCGTTGCCCTCACCAACATGCGAGCCAGTATTCAGGATCAGCTGATTTTGCGCCGTTGCATGGAATATGCGGCTACCTTCGATTTATTACTGATCTTCTACCCTGAAGAAGCCAGTCTGGCCGCAGGGGGTTGTGCCCATGAAGGTGCTATGGCTTCGCAGCTGGGGCTGCAGGGGATTCCGGAAACAGCTGAAACGCTGGCGCTAGCACAACAGTTGCTTTTGATTGAGCAGACAGGAATACGAGCTCACTTCAGTCATCTCTCCTCGGCTCGTTCTGTAGAGCTGATTCGTGATGCCCGCAAGAGAGGCCTGCCGGTCACTGCCGATGTGGCAATCAGCCACTTGATGTATAACGACCGCTATCTGGAAGCTTTTGACAGTAACTATCATCTACAACCGCCTCTGCGCAGTGAAGCTGACCGCCTGGCTCTGATAGCCGCTTTGGAAGAGGGAGATTTAAGTGGTGTTTCCACCGGACACTTGCCGCACGAAACTGCGGCCAAAATGGCTCCTTTTGCCGCTTCCGAGCCGGGTGTTAGCAGCCTGGAAACCCTGCTACCGCAACTGCTGACACTGGTGGATCAGCAACTGTTGAGTCTTGAGCAATTGGTGGCCAGCTTAACTTCGGGCCCGGCGAGCGTGCTGGATCAGCCTCTAGGCAGCCTGCAACCGGGGCAGCCTGCTGATATTACGCTTTTTGACCCCGAGCAGAGCTGGGTGCTGGATGCCAGCAGTGGCTACTCGGCAGGGCAGAATACGCCTTGTTGGCAGCAAACCCTCAAGGGGCGGGTTCAGGCGACCCTGGTGGAAGGCCAGGTGAGTTACCGATTGAAGAATTCAGCCGAATAAGTCCCTAGAGGACGATCCGTTAATCAAGGAGTTACCCAGTGTCTACTAGCCCTTTTATTCCCCGCCTTCTAGAAAGTGATTGGCAGCAGCCCCTGGGTAAAATTGTGTGTGTGGGGCGCAACTACGCTGAACATGCTGCTGAGTTGAACAATCCGGTGCCCAAACAGCCTTTGTTGTTCATGAAGCCAGCCACCGCAGCCGTGGATCTCGAACAGGCTCCATTGGAGTTACCCAAGGACGCAGGCGAGGTGCATTATGAAACGGAAATTGCTGTGCTTGTGGGCAAAAGGCTACAAAAAGCCGATCCAGATCAGGTTTTTGCAGCCATCGCCGGTGTAGGCTTGGCCCTTGACCTGACGCTGAGAGACCTGCAGACACAACTCAAACAAAAGGGTCACCCCTGGGAGCTGGCCAAGGCCTGGGATGATTCCTGTCCGTTGACTGCTCTGGTCAAGGCAGAAAAAGTGGAAGATTGGCAGGCTTTGGAACTGAGCCTGAGCATCAATGGCGAGGAAAGGCAAAGAGGCCAGGCCAGTCAGATGCTGACGCCCCTGGCACAACTGCTTAGTTACATCAGTCAGCACTTTACACTGGAAGAAGGTGACCTAGTGCTAACCGGAACACCAGCGGGTGTTGGCCCCTTGCATTCGGGAGACCAGCTAGAGTTGGAATTAAAAGGCTACCTGCAGGCCTCGACCCAGGTGAAATAAAAGCCTGGTTGGCAAGAAACTTGCTTCCCAGTTACCTGATTAATATTTGGTAAATTTCGAGGTTAGGGTATACCTTGAAGTATGGCTATTGAGGAGGCAAGGGGAAATGCAACATGAGAGCCTGGTAAAAGAGCTCAGTCGTTTTACAACGCTACCTGACAAGTTGCGCTTCCTGGGTGTGCGCATCCGCCAGAAATATACCAATGTGGAGCGTTTTTCTGTTGCCCTTTATCAACCGGCAACAGACAAGGTGCGAACTTTTTTTACCACCAGTCCCATGCAGGAGGCCATCAGCCACTATGACTTTGCTCTGGTGGATGCTTGGTCACTGCGCCAGATTGCCACTCAACGCCATCCACGGGTTATTAATGACCTCTCACAACTGGTGCCCCCAGCCCAGACGGGCCGGGTGAATCCGCATACCGAGAAGCTGGTCAAGCAGGGTTGGCTATCCAGCTATACAGCACCACTGATTTGTGGCAAGGAATTGATGGGCTTTGTTTTCTTCAATTCGCATTCCGCCTACACCTTTCGCGGTGAGATGCTGCAGGAACTGGAGCTTTACAGTCAGTTGATCGCCCAGCTGATCTATCAGGATCATGCTTCTATCCGAACCTTGACGGCTGCTGTGCGCTCCACCATGATCCTCTGTGCCGGACGCGACCCGGAAACCGGTGGCCACCTGGAACGTATGGCCCAGTACGCCCAGTTGATTGCTGCCGACCTGGAGCCCAAGTGGACCTTCAGCGACCGCCAGATTCAGCATCTGTTGCTGTTTTCTCCGCTCCATGATCTGGGCAAGATAGCTATTCCTGATGAAATCCTGCTGAAAAAAGGGCGTTTGACCGCAGAAGAATTCAAAATCATGCAGGAGCACACCACCCGTGGTGTGGAGTTGCTGGATGAAGTAATCCGTAACCATGGCCTGGAAGATCTGCCCGATGTGGAGATGCTGAAAAACATCGTCCTCTACCATCATGAAAAAATGGATGGCTCCGGTTATCCCAGGGGAATCAGCGGTGAAGCCATTCCTATTGAAGCCAGAATCATTGCTGTGGCCGATGTCTTTGATGCCTTGACCAGTGAACGCCCCTACAAGGAACCCTGGAGTATAGAAGCGGCGCTGGAAGAACTGGAACGCATGGCAGGACGCCACCTGGATACTGACTGCGTCGAGGTAATGGTCAACAACGAAGAGCAGCTGGGCTTTATTCTCGACCAGCTGCAATCCGATGTCGTGGAAGCCTGATTACTCCAAATAGGTATAGCCGCCCAGCCCTTCCTCGAAAAGACGCAGGAACAGCTCCCGATCTTCACTATCCAGAGTGCTGGCATCCAGTTGGCTGTGTAAGGCCTGCATGAGTTCACCGGGATTGAAGTTCACGTAACCCAGTACCTTGTCCACGGTATCCCCTTTGATGATGTTTTCCAGTTGCGGTTGCCCCTGGTCATCCAAGACAACATCGACTGAATCGGTATCCCCAAAGAGATTATGCATATCTCCTAGGATTTCCTGGTAGGCACCTGTCAGGAAAAAGCCGAGAAGCTTTTCTTCCTTTTCGGACCATTCCGGTAATGGCAGGGTGGTTTCCAGGCCCTGACCGTCAACATACTGGTCGATACGTCCATCAGAATCGCAGGTGATATCCTGAATGACGCCCCTGCGACTGGTGGGGCGATCAAGCCCGGATAGGGGTAAAACCGGGAAAACCTGCTTGATACCCCAGACATCCGGTAATGATTGGAACAGGGAGAAATTGACGAAGAGTTTATCGGCCAGCTTTTCATTGAGTTCATCGTGGATTTCGCGATGAGCCCGGTTGCTAAAACTGAGAAGCTCACGGATACGGGCAATGGTGCAGGTATACAGGCGTTCGGCCAGGGCTCGGCCTTGGATACCCAAAAGTCCGTGGATGTACATATCCTGAGCTTCAGACAGTGCTTGCACCACATCGTGCCAGGTTTCTACCAGAGAGCGATCATCAATCTGCTGATCCGTCTGCTGGTAGACCCGCCAGAGTTCATGCAGGACCGGAGCATCCTCGGCTTGGGGTTCTTGCGGTGGAGTCAGATCCGGTTGCTCCAGATCGATGACATTGGTGATCAAGACAGCATGATGAGCCGTAAGCGCACGCCCTGATTCGGTAATTAAATGAGGGTGGGGCAGTTGATTGGCTTCACAAACCTGATGGAAGGCATGTACGACATTGTTGGCATACTCTTCCATGGAATAATTGATGGAACAGACACTGCGCGAACGGGTACCTTCATAATCAACACCCAGGCCGCCACCGACATCCACCACCTGTACGGGTGCTCCCAGCTGTAATAATTCCTGGTAAAAGCGACCGCATTCTTTGAGGCCCTTCTGGATATCACGGATATTGGCGATCTGCGAGCCCAGATGAAAATGCAAGAGCTGAAGACTATCCAGAGCATCGGCCGCCTTGAGCTGTTCTACCATGGCCAGTATCTGATTGGCAGCCAGACCAAATTTGGATTTCTCTCCGCCGCTGTCCTGCCAGTGTCCCTTACCCAGGGAAGAGAGTCGGGCACGCACACCCATGCGCGGTTTAACGCCCAGGTTTTTGGCTTCTTCCAGTACCAGGGCCACTTCCGAGGGTTTTTCCACCACGATATAAACCCGATGACCAAGGCGTTCACCCAGCAGGGCCAGACGAATATATTCACGATCCTTGTAGCCATTACAGACCAGTGTGGACGGATGGCTGGTAGACAGGGCCAGCACGGCCAGGAGTTCGGGCTTGCTACCCGCTTCCAGGCCTACCCGGGCTTCCAGACGTGCCTGGCTTTCCAGCAGTTCTTCGACAACCCGTCGTTGCTGGTTGACTTTGATGGGATAAACCGCGGTATAGCCACCCTGATAGCCGTGGTTATCCATAGCACGATCAAAGGCAGCGCAGAGGCGGTTAACCCTATCTTGAAGAATATCGGGAAAACGCACCAGAACAGGCAGGGTAAGACCTGCCGCGCGCAGCTGTTTTACCAGCTGTGTCAGGTCCAGATGTTCTTCCCGGATAGACGAGGGTTTGACCCGGACCCGTCCCTGGTGGTCGGCAGAAAAATAGCCACTGCCCCAATGCTTGATGTTATAGACACGATTGGGGTCGAGAGGCTGTGCCTGGTTCGGGGAATCAGACTGCATCCTTGCCTTTCTCGCCAGTGCGGATGCGAATAACTTCATCCAGCGGGGAGACAAAAATCTTGCCGTCACCGATTTTGCCGGTATTGGCAACCTTAACGATGGCATCAATGACCTGCTCCAGTTGGGCGTCATCAACGGCAATTTCCAGTTTTACCTTGGGCAGAAAATCAACAACATATTCGGCACCCCGGTAGAGTTCGGTGTGGCCTTTCTGGCGACCAAAGCCTTTGACTTCGGTGACCGTAATGCCCTGAACACCCATTTCAGACAGGGCTTCGCGGACATCGTCGAGTTTGAAGGGTTTGATGATTGCAGTAACCAGTTTCATTTTATTCTCCTCTCTTGGGCAGATTGCCTCTGCTTAGGATAAAGGTTTAACAAAAAAAAGGGCACCCCGGAGGGTGCCCAAACTTCCATGCTCACCTGTTACAGTCAATCTTTCATCAGATTACTTGGAGTTCTTGGTAAATTCTGGGTAGGCTTCCAGGCCACACTCAGCAATATCCACACCAGCGTACTCTTCTTCTTCGGAGACGCGGATGCCCATGATGGCTTTCAGGATCAGCCATACCACCAGGCTGGCGATGAATACCCAGAAGAAGATACCCAGGATGCCGATGATCTGTGCGACGAAGCTGACATCAGCGTTGAAAGGTACGGCCAGAACACCCCAGATACCCACAACACCGTGCACAGAAATAGCACCGACGGGATCATCGATACGCAGTTTGTCCAGGAAGACGATGGACAGAACAACCAGGACACCACCGATGGCACCAATCAGAGCAGCACCTTGACCTGTTGGGGACAGAGGATCCGCAGTGATGGCAACCAGACCGGCCAGAGCACCGTTCAGGGCCATGGTCAGATCAGCTTTCTTGAACCAGATCTTGGAGAAGATCAGGGCAGCGATCACACCACCGGCAGCAGCGGCATTGGTGTTAACAAAAACTTGAGCAACGTTGTTGGCAGAGGAGATGTCAGACATCTTCAGCTCGGAACCACCGTTGAAGCCAAACCACCCCATCCACAGGATGAAAGTACCCAGCGTGGCCAGAGGCATGTTGGCACCAGGGATCGCATGAACTTCACCCTTGGGACCGTACTTGCCTTTACGTGGACCCAGAACCAGAACACCAGCCAGGGCAGCAGCAGCACCCGCCAGGTGAACGATACCGGAACCTGCATAGTCGGAGTAGCCGACAGAAGCCAACCAGCCGCCACCCCAGGTCCAGAAACCGGAAACAGGGTAGATCACACCAGTCAGGACTACTGCGAAAATCAGGAAGGCCCACAGCTTCATACGCTCAGCAACGGCACCAGAAACGATGGACATGGCGGTTGCCACGAACACGACCTGGAAGAAGAAGTCAGAACGCATGGAGTAGTAGGGGGCATCGTCGCCACCGGCGGTAACCGCTTCAACCGCATTCTCGGTTCCAATCAGGAAGCCAAGATTGGGGAAGATGCCGCCTTCGGGGCTGGAATACATGATGAAGTAGCCCACGAACAAATACATGGTGCAGGCAATCGCAAACAGGGCGATGTTTTTAGTCAGAATTTCTGCTGTGTTCTTGGAACGAACCAGGCCAGCTTCCAGCATGGAGAAGCCAGCGGCCATCCACATGACGAGCACGCCACAGATCAGAAAATAGAAGGTGTCAATTGCGTAGGTAATATGGAGTATATCTTCCATCGTTAAATCCTCAGTTGGTCAGCCGGTTACACAGCGTCGTTGCCGCGTTCGCCAGTACGAATACGGATGGCTTCATCCACTGGAGAGACGAAGATCTTGCCGTCGCCAATCTTGCCGGTGTTGGCAGCACTGATGATGGCTTCAACAACGCTTTCCACGCGTTCGTCGTCGATAGCGACTTCGATTTTCACCTTGGGCAGAAAATCGACCACGTACTCAGCGCCGCGATACAGCTCTGTGTGACCTTTTTGGCGACCAAAGCCTTTGACTTCAGTCACGGTGATTCCCTGAATGCCTATCTCAGATAGGGCTTCCCGAACATCGTCCAATTTGAAGGGTTTGATAATGGCTGTTACCAGTTTCATGCCTGTATCCTCTCAGCCGGGTTCTCGATGACACCACAGGGTGCAGTGCCGTTAATTCTTCACTGAGCACTAGAGCAGCCGTTGTGCCAGTTTTTTAAAAAAACAATAAAAACAGTTGGTTAAGATGTTTTTTCCGCTTTTTTGGAGAAGTGTTGGAAGAAGCGGTAGGCACAAAAGGCACCAGTATGGAGCGAGGGTTTGCTCCTGAGTGGTGCAGCCAAAGCGGACAGCTAAGTGGTCTGACTATGCTAAGCTGGAAGCAAAAGGAGAGGTGATATGGCAACTTCAGATGCAATTCATAGATTGACCCAGGAACTGACTGACCGCCTGAGTGCGGCCAGAGAAAATGCAACGCCCACGCAGCCGCTAAAAAAGCTGGTTCAGGAAGCAGTGAGCAAACTGGATCTGGTGACCCGCGATGATTACGAGCGGCTTTTGCAAATTCATCAGCGCACCCGCCAGAAGGTGGATGAACTGGCCAAACGGGTTGATGAACTGGAGCGCAAGAACCAGTGATTTAAGAGGAACTTAAGCGCAGGATGCAGCGATTAAACAGGGAGGTCAGCATGTCCTTAGCCATGATCAAGACACGAGCTCTGTTGGGCCTGGAAGCTCCACCAGTCAGGGTTGAAGTTCACCTGGCCAATGGTTTGCCCGCTTTCAACTTGGTTGGGTTACCGGAAACTGCGGTCAAGGAAAGTCGAGATCGTGTTCGTAGCGCCTTGATCACGGCTGGCTTTGATTTTCCTGCCCGGCGGATTACCGTCAACCTCTCCCCGGCGGATTTGCCCAAGGAAGGTGGACGTTATGATCTACCGATTGCTTTGGGCATTCTGGTGGCTTCCGGACAGCTGCCTCAGACCGCTGTAGAGCCTTGGGAATTTCTGGGCGAGCTGGCGCTGAATGGGGAATTGCGGCCGGTTAAGGGGGTGCTGCCCACCGCTTTGGGGGCTGCTCACCAGGGGCATCAACTCTTGGTGCCCCAGGATAATGCAGCTGAGGCAGGCCTGGTCAGCCAACTGGAGGTGCGATCTGCGGCTCACCTGCTTCAGGTTTCAGCATTTCTCTGCGGACAGGAAAGCCTGCCTCTGGAAAAAGGCCACCCTGCGGAAGCTCCACAGCCAGTAGGCCAGGACTTACGTTCCATCAAGGGGCAGGCTGGTGCCAAAAGAGCCTTGGAAATCGCTGCGGCCGGAGGCCATAACCTGCTTTTTACCGGCCCTCCCGGTTCCGGCAAAACCCTGCTGGCCAGCTGTCTGCCTGCTTTACTACCGCCATTGGATGAAAACCAGGCCCTGGAAGTGGCAGCCATACAATCAATTAGCGAAGGCTTTGATATCAAAAGCTGGCGGCAGAGGCCCTATCGGGCTCCGCACCATTCCAGTTCATCCGTGGCGCTGGTTGGAGGTGGCAGTTATCCGCGTCCAGGTGAGATCAGTCTGGCCCATCAGGGGGTGCTTTTTCTGGATGAGTTGCCGGAATTTGAGCGTCGTGTCCTGGAGGCTTTACGCGAACCCCTGGAAGCCGGAGAGATTCATCTTTCCAGGGCGGCCCAGCAAACCTGCTACCCCTCTGATTTTTTACTCTTGGCAGCGATGAACCCCTGTCCCTGTGGGCACCTGGGCAATCCCCAGCAACCCTGTCGGTGCAGTGAGGGGCAAATCCAGAAGTACCGGGGGCGCTTGTCCGGTCCGCTACTGGATCGAATTGATATGCACCTGGAAGTAGCTGCAGTACCACCGGATGAGCTGTGGGGGCCAGCATCCGGAGAGAGCACAGAAATGGTGCGTGCCCGGGTGCTGGCTGCACGAGAGCGCCAAATCCGCAGAGCTGGTAAACTCAATTCGGCCATGACACCTGCTGATGTAGAGGCCGAACTGGACTCGCCTGAACTCAAGCAGCTACTCAGCCAAGCCATGCAGAAAATGCAACTGTCAGCACGAGCGGCGCACCGTGTGGTTAAAGTAGCCTTGACCCTGGCCGATCTTGAAGGCGCGCCAAAGCTTGCGCGAAGTCATTTACTCGAGGCCCTGGGCTATCGAAAATAAAGCTTTTTAAGGAAACTATGCTATTTCCCCAACTTGAACAGCTGGCAACACCGGAGGTTATCAGCCTGCCGGAAACAGCCAGCGTCCAGTCAGCTCTCAAGCTGATGAAAGAGCACAATATTCGTGCCCTGGTAGTGTTGGGGAGCCGGGGCTATCGTCTTTTACAAGCCAAGGATCTGGTGAGCTTTCATCTTCAGGGCATCGACTTTTCCGTTCCCCTGGCCCAGGTTCACCTCCCCAAAGCCTTGCAATTATCACCCCAGGCCAGTGTAGAAGAAGCGATACAGCTGATTGGTGTCAATCAGGTGGAACAGGTCTGCCTGGTGGATGAAGAAGAGGTGCTTCGAGGCATCGTCAGCTACACCGATCTGGTGCAAAGCCTGGACCCCGAGCTGCTGGCAGAAAGCCAAAGCCTGGGCGAGTTGTTGCGAGGCGTTCAGGTGTTGCAGGTGAACAAGGAGATGCCGGCTCGAGTGGCTTTTTCCCTGATGCAACAGCAGGAAGTCAGTACGGCATTGATCAGTGAAGAAGGCGTTCCTCTGGGGATTATTACGCAAACGGATGTTATTCGTTTGCTGGATGCAGGGCAGGATCTGGCCCGTCCGATCGAGGAAATCATGTCCAGCCCGGTTTTTACACTGGCTGCCAATATCAGTATTCAGGAAGCCCTGATCGCGATCAAGGACAAGAATTTCAAGCGTTTGGTGGTTGTCGATGAAAGTGGTCGGGTGGTCGGTCTGATCAGCCAGCAGGATTTAGTCAGTATCTATTACAACCAGTGGTTTGGGCTGCTCAAGGAAAAACATGAGGAGCTGAGCCGTCGTAATCAGGAGCTGCAGCAGCAAAACCAACTGCTTTCCCTGGTGCTGGATGAAATCACTCATGCAGTTCTGGTCGTGGAAACAGAAAATCGTGTACTTTTCAGTAATCAGGCTGCCGAACAGCTGCTGGGCTACAGTCGGACCGCCCTGCAGCAAAATACTCTGAACCGCATCCTGGCAGGCAGTGCCCAATCAGCCGTATTGAATGAATTTTATGAACGCTTGAAGCTGGGCCTCAAGGCAAGCCTGGAGTGTAATCTCCTGCTGACTTCGGGAACCAGCCAGCCCCTGCAGGTGAAAGCCCGTCCGCTTTTGGCCGGAGAAGCTCCCTTGGTTCTGGTTGCTTTTTCCGTCTTGTCAGAGAAGACAGAAATGCTGGCGGGCTGACCCCGGAAGAGATTCTTGATTTTTTTGATCTGCCTCCCTGTTCCTACCCGCTTGCTTGTAGCACAATCATTAGAATTTAAAAGCAAAAACAAAAGGATTGCGCCTTGCTGAACCAGCTGAAGCAACTATTAAAAACCCTCAAGGGCTTTGTGTTTTCTGCGATTATGGTGGTGACCCTGGTTGTCTTTCTGGGGGTGACCCTGGCGGCTTCACTTTTGTATGAAAATATTATCTCCCGTCAGGCCGAACAGACCTCGCAAAGTCTGGCCGAGCACACCTTTAATTCCATGTTCCAGGTCATGCGCCAGGGTTGGACGCGTGAACAACTGGAAGATTTTCTGGCCGGTACCCGTGAAGCCTTTGCCGACAGTCCCTATGAGGTCAAGATTTATCGTGGACCTCTGGTCAAAGACTTGTTTGGCGATATCCAGCAGCCGCAAATGGATGCCCCCATCCGCGAGGTTTTTGCCGGTGCGGGGGAAAAGGTTTTGCAGGACTCGCGTCTGGCCCGTCGTATTTTTCCCATGCAGGCCCGTGAGGAATGTCTGAGTTGTCACGTTAACGCCGAGATCGGTGATGTGCTGGGCGTGATCGATGTGCAGCAGGATTTGCATCCGATTAGTGCCGAAATGCGCCGCAACTATATTGCCCTCTTTCTGGGTTGTGGCCTGTTGGTTTTTATCCTTGCCGTCATTATCACCGGTTATGTCTCCCGGCGGATTAGTCGCTCGACGGATGAATTCAAGGGTCGCTTGGAGAAAGTCAATTCGGTCAAGGATTTCAAGAAGCTGGATATTAGTGCCGGTGATTTTGAGTTTGCAGAACTCAACGAAGCCTTTGGCAGCATCAATTACCTGGTCGAGCAGCTCAAGGATGTAGCTGTCGACAAGGATATCCTGGAATTTGAAATTCGCCTGCTGGAAAAATTCATTATCACCTCCGATATCGTCAAGGACTGGCGGGAATTCATCAAAGACCTGCTCATCGATATCAACACCATTCTGGAAGCCCATTCTCTGGTCACAGTTTTTCAGGTGGAGGATGAAGGCTATGAGCTGGAGATCTTCTGGCGCTATCAGGTCACGGAAGAAACCCGCGAACTATTTGAAAAGGTGGTACGCCAGCAACTGGAAGAAAGTACCCACTTTCACAAGGAAGCCCCCATTCTGGGAATTATTCACCACGTGGCTGATCCCAGTATTCAGGAACAGGCCTCCCAGGCAACCCTGACCCTTCAGGATATTGATCTGCAAACCAAATCGCTGCTTTTGGATACTCCCAAAATCGGTGGTGTCGTGGGCATCGGGGTACAATCGGAAATCGCCCGGGATCCCATCCGGCATATGGTGATTGGCAGCATCCTGACCACCCTGTTGAATCTGGTGGGCTCGGTTAAAGCCATCTACAAGTACACCAAGGATCTGGAATACTATGCGACTCGCGATCCTCTGACCGGTCTTTATAACCAGCGCCTCTTCCGGGAATTGTTGGGTTATGAAGTGGGTCGCTCCCAGCGTCATGAAACCACTTTTGCTTTGGTAATGCTGGATCTGGATAACTTCAAAACCGTCAATGACCGCTATGGCCATGCCTTTGGTGACCAATTTCTCCAGGCTTTTGCCAAAAATCTTGAAGATTCGGTCAGGCCCGGTGATATTCTGGCTCGTTACGGCGGTGATGAATTTGTTATCGTCCTGCCTGAAGCCAGTGAAGAGCAGGGTTACAGTGTTGCCCGCCGGATCAGCGAAAACCTGGAAAAGCTGGCTTTGCCTACACCTGAAGGCAATATTGTGCGGGCGACCACCTCCATCGGTATTGCTGTTTATCCCAACCACAGCCAAAACCCGGCTGACCTTTTTGTCATGGCCGATAACATGATGTACAAGGCCAAGCGCAGTGGTAAAAATGCCATTGCTGCTCCGGATGAGAACGAGGTGGCCGAGGTCTTCAAAGAGGTTGGGGAAAAGAATGAGTTGATACTTAATGCCCTGGAAGACAGACGGATTGAACCCTTCTTCCAGCCCATTATCGATCTGAAGACCGGCGAAATTGCCATTCACGAGTTGCTGATGCGTATTCGTGAAGGCGATCAGCTGATTTCCGCCTACGAGTTTATTGATGTGGCGGAGAAAATCGGCGTGGTTCACAAGATGGACTACCAGCTGATCGAAAAGGCTTTTGAGCAGATTGAGCAGCAGGGTTACCAAGGGCAGCTGTTTATTAACCTGTCCCCGCGTTCACTGATTATTGGCGAGTTCATCACCAAGGTGCATGGATTGGCCCGGGCCAATAACGTGGATGCAGAAAGAATTGTCTTTGAGCTGACAGAAAGGGAAACCGTCAGCAATATGGCACTGCTGGAGAAGTTTGTGCTTGATCTTAAGCTGGAAGGCTTTAATTTCGCCATCGACGATTTTGGTTCAGGCTTTTCTTCCTACCACTACATCAAGCACTTCCCCATTGATGTCATCAAGATCGAAGGTGAGTTTATCCGCAATATGCTCGACGATGAAAAGTACATGGCCTTCGTCAAGAGTATTGTTACTCTGGCTCAGAACCTGGGCATTAAAACGATTGCCGAGTTTGTTGAGGATGAGGAGGTACTTCAGGCCATCCGTGACCTGGGAATAGACTATGCCCAGGGGTATTTTGTGGGGCGACCCAGCCAGGAGCTGATTACTACCAACGACCGTATGGATGCTTTTTTCGGTCGCTCCTGAAATTAAAAGGGCCCCGGATGGGGGCCTCTCGTAAAAAGAAAAGCTCGAGGTTTCCTAGCGGAGCTTGTTAAGAATATTCAGCGACGCTTCTGCCTGGTTCAGAGTGTAGAAGTGGATACCAGGTGCACCACCATCCAGCAGCTGCTGACAAAGGCGGGCAATGACATCTTCGCCAAAGGCCTGAATGGAGGCGGTATCATCGCCAAAGGCTTCCAGTTGTTTGCGGATATAGCGCGGAATCTCCGCTCCGCAGGCATCGGAAAAACGGGCCAGCTTGGTGTAGTTGGTAATGGGCATGATGCCGGGAATAACCGGAATATCTACACCAGCGGCTCGGACCCTATCCATAAAGTAGAAGTAGGCATCGGCATTAAAGAAGTACTGGGTGATGGCACTGTCTGCACCGGCCTGGCATTTGCGCACAAAGTTTTGCAGATCGGCTTCAAAGCTCGGGGCCTGGGGGTGAGTTTCCGGATAGGCAGCCACTTCCAGAGTGAAATCCTGGCCAAACTCCTCACGAATAAACTCGACCAGCTCATTGGCATAGCGCAGTTCCCCGCCCATACCCATGCCGGAGGGTAGATCACCACGCAGTGCCACCAGGCGTTTTATATTATTTTCCTTGTAGGATTTCAGCAGCTCTCTGAGTTCGTCACGGGTTGCACCTATACAGGAAAGGTGTGGTGCAGTATCAATGCCCGTTGCTCTCAGGGTTTGCAGGGTTTCCAGAGTACCCTGCTGGGTGGAACCACCGGCACCATAGGTGACGGAAAAGAAATGGGGATCAACTGCTGCCAGGCGCTCACCGACGCCCTTTAATTTTTCCTTGCCTGCTTCGGTTTTGGGCGGAAAGAATTCGAAGCTAATAGGTTGTTTCAGGTGCGTCATAATAGGCAATCCGGTGATCAGTAAGAATAAAAGAGCAGCTTACCTGCTTGGCCAGTTGAATAAAATGTTTGCTAAGTGAAAGTTTCTGCGTCCTTGCATGAATTAAATTCAACTTCCTCGTTTGCGCCCCAGAAAAGTGGCCAGCCAAATTCCGGAAAATATAAAAGCCATGCCGGTCCAGTGAAAGCCTTCCAACCTTTCCTGCAAGAAGATACTGGCCAAGAGTATGCCCCAGACAGGGATCAGGTGAATAAAGTAGCCAGCTCGGTTGGGGGTCAAAACCTCTACCCCTTTGTTCCAGAAGAGAAAGGCTGCGATCGAGGCAAAGAGGGCGACATAGCCGATACTGAGCAGACTGGTGGTATTAAGGGTCAGGCTGCGTTCCAAGACCCAGTGCTCGTAAAGATAAAAGGGGGTCAGAAACAACCAGCCCAGGATCACGGTCAGCCCGAAAAAAGCCATGCCGGGCAGGCCTGCCGGGCGTCTGCGTAATAAGGCCGAGTAGAGCGCCCAGCAGATGACAGCACTGAGTATCCAGAGATTACCGCCGCCTTCGCCTAGTTGGTTAAACAGATCCAGCAGATCACCCCGACTCACCAGCACCCAGATTCCCAGCAGAGAGGTCAGCATGCCGAGCGTTTGCAGTAGATTGACTTTTTCCCGGAAGAGCAGCCAGGAAAAAGCCAGAATGAACAGGGGGCAAGCCGATAACAGCAGGATGGCATTACTGGCCGGGAGGGTCTGCAGGCCCAGGTAAACCAGAGTGTTAAAGCCCGTGACACCCAGTAGAGACATCAAGGCCAGAAGCGGCCAGTGCTGGCGAATCACCGATCTGGCTTGCCACAGAGGTTTCACCACAAATGGCAGAATGACCACCAGGGCAACCAGCCAGCGCCACCAGGCAAGAGCCAGGGGAGGAATATCGGCATGCACAGCACGACCAACCACAAAGTTACCGCCCCAGAAGAGGGTGGTCAGAATCAGTAGCAGGTAGGCCAGACCTTCGAGTCTGGATGCGGGTTTGGATGCTGGCATGAAAGCAACCCTTATGCTGTTTTGAAAAGGTTGGAAGACAGGGATTCCCGTCCCGGTTGAGTGTCTTGGCAGAGAATATCATGTATTCTTTGCCCGGTATTGGGAAGACACCGCACAGCGGCAGTGGGGTGTTTATGCTATTAATTAACCGATAATAATTAAGAGGGCTTCAAAGTGCAGTCTATAGCGCTGATTGTCCGCATGATTAGCCGGTTCAACATTCTGCTGGGGCATTTCTTTTCCTGGTTTTCTCTGGGGATTGTTCTCGTCTGCTTTACGGTTGTTGTTCTGCGTTACGTGTTTTCTTCGGGTGCCATCTGGCTACAAGATCTTTATGTCTGGCTGAACGCCATGATGTTTATGGGGATCTCCGGTTACGCCCTGTTCAATAATTCCCACGTTCGTGTGGATATTTTTTACCGGCCGGCCAGTCGGCGCCGAAAAGCCTGGGTGGATATGTTTGGCAGCCTCTTTTTTGTGGGCCCTTTTGCCTGGGTGCTGGCGGTCTGGAGTCTGCCATACATCCAGCGTTCCTGGCGTTTTATGGAAGGGTCCAGCAATTTCGGTGGCATGCCGGGCCTTTATGTGATCAAGACTTTTGTGCTGGTTTTTGCTGCGGTGATCGCGCTTCAGGCACTGGCCATGTTCTTGCGCGGCTTGTTGGTTCTTGCCAACCAGGAAGACCTTCTCCCTGAGGAATATCGCTACCAGGAGGACCACTAAATGGATGTCACTCTGATAGGAGAAATTCTTTCTGTTCTGATGTTCTTCGGCATCATCGCGGTGCTAATGCTGGGTTACCCCGTCGCCTTCTCGCTGGCCGGGGTTTCTTTGATGTTTGCCGGCCTGGGTTATCTCTTTGGTGCCTTTGATCCGAGTAATTTTTCCAGCCTGGCCTCCCGCTATGTCGGGGTGATGCTCAATGAAGTCCTGGTGGCCGTGCCTCTGTTTATCTTTATGGGCATGATGCTGGAGCGCTCGGGGATTGCCGAGAAACTGCTGATTACCATGGGGCGTCTGTTTGGAAGCCTGCGTGGTGGTCTGGGTTTGTCGGTTATTGTCGTGGGTGCGCTCCTGGCTGCTTCCACCGGGATTGTTGGGGCCACGGTCGTCACCATGGGGTTGCTGTCTCTGCCAGCCATGCTGCGCGCTGGCTATGACCCCCGATTGGCCAGTGGCGTTATCTGCGCTTCAGGTACCCTGGGGCAGATTATCCCGCCTTCGACCGTACTCATCTTTATGGGTGACATGATGTCAGGCATCAATGCCCGGGTTCAGATGGAGATGGGTAACTTTGCACCCAGCCCCGTTTCCGTGGGTGATTTGTTTGCTGGCGCCTTTATGCCTGGCCTATTACTGATTGCTCTTTATATGCTGTGGATGGTGTTCAAGGCTGTCAGGGAACCTAAATCCTGCCCGGCACTGGAAGTGACGGAAGAGGAGCGCAAGGATCTGGGTCGGGAAATCCTTACCAGTTTGGTTCCTCCTCTGCTGTTGATTCTGACGGTACTGGGTTCGATTCTTGGCGGTATAGCCACGCCCACGGAATCAGCTTCTGTCGGGGCGGTGGGCGCAATGCTGTTGGCCGCACTACGTAAGCGTTTCAGTCTCGCCAGTCTGCGTCAGGTGATGTTATCGACAGCCAATACCACGACCATGATTTTTGTCATCCTGCTGGGGGCCTCGGTGTTTTCCCTGGTCTTCCGCATGCTGGGTGGCGAAGAACTGGTCAGTGAATTTCTGAATAATCTGCCTGGCGGTAAATTAGGGGCAATTTTCTTCGTCATGCTGCTGATGTTCTTCCTGGGTTTTATCCTGGATACCTTCGAGATCATCTTTATTGTCCTGCCGATTACAGCGCCGGTGCTGCTGATGATGGGGGTCGACCCTGTCTGGCTGGCCGTGATGGTAGCCGTGAATCTGCAGACGAGCTTTTTGACGCCGCCTTTTGGCTTTTCACTGTTTTACCTGCGCGGGGTGGCACCCGGAAGTGTTTCCACGCGGATGATTTACGAGGGGGTTTTACCGTTTGTGGTTCTGCAATTGGTGGCCATAGGTATTCTGGCGGCCTTCCCGGAAATTGTTACCTGGTTGCCTGATGTACTCTATGGTCCCTAGTCCTATTGCAGGCCATAAAAAAACCCCGCCTTGGCGGGGTTTTTTGTGTAAAGCGAAAAGATCACTCGTATTTGATGTACTTCTCGCGGGCAATACCAAACTGCTGATCCACCAGTTCGGTACGGGTGCGTAGCAGGTTGAAATTGCGGACATAACTCTGCGCAGTTTCCCGGGTAAGGGGATCACTGTGCTCGCGCAGTTCGTTGATGATATCCATGGCTGCGTTGGCACCGGCCTGCAGCAGGTCTTCAGGGAAGGTACGCAGATTGACGCCATGTTCTTCAACCAGGGTTTTCAAGGCAATGGGGTCATTGGCATAGAAGTCGGAAGCGACCTGGTCGTATTCGGCCTGACAGGCAATTTCCACGATCTTCTGCAGGCGTTCTGGCAGTTCAGCAAACTTGGATTTGTTGACCACCAGCTCGGTGGCCAGCCCGGGCTCGTTGAAGCTGGGCAGGTAGTATTCCTTACAGATCTGGTGGAAGCCCAAAGCCAGATCGTTGTAGGGGCCGACAAACTCGGCTGCATCCAGCGCACCTGACTGAAGCGCCTGGTAGATTTCACCGCCAGCCATGTTGACCACGTTGGCACCCATACGCTGCCAAACTTGGCCACCAATGCCGGGCGTACGGAAGTTCAGGCCCTGAACGTCATCCAGGCTATGAATTTCGTTGCGGAACCAACCACCTGCTTGGGTACCGGTATCACCGGACAGGAAGCCTTTAACGCCAAACTGGTCATAAACCTTGTCCCAGATTTCCTGGCCACCCATGTAGCGAATCCAGGCAGACAGCTCGCGTGAAGTCATGCCGTAGGGAACGCCAGTGAAGAAGGAGGTGGCAGGGCTCTTGTTTTGCCAGTAGTAGGCGGCACCATGGCTCATTTCAGCAGAGCCTTCGATAACAGCATCGAAAGACTGCAGAGGAGGAACCAGTTCACCGGCAGAATAAACCTGAACGGTCAGCTCACCACCGGACATGGCAGTAATGCGGTCTGCCAGGCGCTGTGCACCAACACCCAGACCGGGGAAGTTCTTGGGCCAGGTAGTAACCATGCGCCAGGTGATACGGCTGTTGGCAATACTGGGGGCAGCGACACTGGCTGCAGCGGCACCGGCACCCAAAGCAGCCGTCTGGATAAACTTACGACGGCCCGTGTTGCATTCGTTGTTTTTCATGATAGGAAAGCTCCCACTCTCATTTTTCTTATTAAACGGTCTGGCGTGCTGTTTCGCATCCCTGAAGCGAATGGATTAAAATACCTTGTTTACCAGCAGCCTCAGTAAATACTACACATAAATCCGGCTGTAGGAACAGGAAAAAACACTTTTTACCAACTTGAGGTTATCCATGAGCGAAGACTACCCGGATGCTAACGATCCCGAACTTTTACGTCAGAAGCTGGCTTTGGAAACAGCCCCGATTCTTTGGCGGGAACTGGAGAAATTCCATGCGCGTGGCGTGGTGGTTCAGGTGGCTTCCGATCTGGATATGACCGAGGTGGGTTATCAGTTGATCCAGGATAACAAGGAAGAGGTCAAGGCCTGGATGGATGCCGGCCAGCTGGATTCGGTGGCTAACGCTGATGCCCAAGACTGGCACGATAATAATCGTGAAGTCTGGGCACTGGTGATTGCTCCCTGGGTTCTGGTGCAAAAAGACAAACCGCAATGAAGCCGGTTTTTTCTGCCGAGGATTATCAGCCTCCGCTCGAACCCTGGCTGGACCTGATTTACCAGGATGATTTTCTGGCCGTGATCAACAAGCCTTCGGGCCTGCTTTCCAACCCGGGGAAAGATCCGGGGTTGGCAGACAGTGTGGCCCGGCGCATCAAATCCCTGTCTCCCTATGCTGAACTGGTGCACCGGCTGGACATGGATACTTCCGGGCTGTTGCTGATAGCGCTGAGAAAAAGGACGGAATCAGCGCTGAAAATCCAGTTTCAGGATCGCAAGATTGATAAAACCTACCTGGCTCGAGTGGCAGGTCGCCCTCCCGAGCCTGAAGGCGAAATTGACCTTCCTCTGATTTGCGACTGGCCCAACCGACCGCTACAAAAGGTTTGTCATGATACCGGCAAGCCATCACGCACCGGTTATCGGCTTTTGCAGGAAGACGAGGCTTCCTCCCTGCTGGAACTCTACCCCTTTACCGGGCGTTCTCACCAATTGCGGGTCCATCTACTGGCATTGGGTTGCCCTATTCTGGGTGATCGCTTCTATGCCCCTCCTGCTGTGCGTGCAGCCAGTCCCCGACTCCTTCTGCATGCTGCCAGCCTGTCCCTGACTCATCCAGAGACAGGTGAAAAGCTTCACTTCCAGGCTCCCTGCGATTTCCAATAGAAAAAAATTCCTGTACAAACCCTGAGTTCAGTGTCTAGGTTTTAAAGACTGACTGTCTTTGCAGTCTAGGCTACCTCTACCTAAAAACCTGCTCTCAGGGAGTTTGTCCATGATTTGTGAAGGAAGAGTAAAAGAATTTTTTGACTTTTATCAAAAGTTAGACAAGAATTCTACTAAAGCTCTGGGTCACTTCTATGCTGAAGAGATTGTCTTCACTGATCCACTGCATCAGGTCGTGGGACTCGAGGCTTTGATTGCTTATTTTGATCGTCTCTATGCCGGTGTAGAGAGCATCCGTTTCGAATTTTCCGAACCGGATCTAGTGGGGCAGCGTGTTTGGTGTAGCTGGGTGATGACCTACACCCATAAGCGTATCAACCGTGGCCAACCGGTGTCGGTTGAAGGTGCCAGTTGTTTGCATTGGTTGGATAACAAGGTGGTGGCACATCGGGATTATTTCGACACCACCCAGTTGCTCTGGGAACACCTGCCCTTGCTGGGCCGCCTTTTGCGGATTTTGAAAAAGCCTTTGCAGCACTAGCTTCAATGGGTTTTGGGGAGTTTGGCGATGAAACCATTACAACAGCCAAGTCGCATCTGGATTACCGGAGCCGGTTCGGGCATTGGCCGGGAGCTGGCATTGCAGCTGGCTGAAGCGGGGCATCGACTGGTCATCAGTGGTCGCCGTTATGAACCGCTGCAGGAAGTTGCAGACGAATACCCTCACGTGGAAGTAGCTGTTGCTGATGTCACCTCACCAGTCAATCTGCAACAGGCCGTCTCCCTGATTGAGGAAAAACTGGGCGGTGTGGATATGGTGATTCTCAATGCCGGAACCTGCGAATACCTGGATGATGGCAAGGTGGATGCAGCTCGAATACGCCGCGTGCTGGAAACCAATTTTATGGGCTTGGTGTATTCGGTGGAAGCGGTTCAAGCCCTGCTGTCCCGATCTCCATCCCCGGCTTTGGTTGCCCTGTCCAGTTCTGCTGCCTATGCCCCCCTGCCACGAGCAGAAGCCTATGGTGCCTCCAAGGCAGCAGTGAGTTATTTCATGGAAAGCCTGAGAGCAGATCTGGCAGCCCAGAAGGTCTTTGTCAGCGTGGTTTATCCTGGTTTTGTGAAAACTCCCCTGACCGATCGTAATGACTTTCCCATGCCCATGCGAATCTCCGCTGAGGAAGCGGCCCGGCAAATCATCCTGGGGCTGAAAAAAGGCCAGCCGGAAATTCGTGTACCCCGATTGTTCGTGGCGTTAGTTCGCAGGCTGGGACGCCTGCCCTTTTTTCTGCGCAGTCGGATTACTCAGAGGATGGTTCGCTGATGGACACAACAAGAAAAATTGCTGTGGTGGGTTCAGGGATTGCCGGTTTGACTGCAGCCCACCTATTGGCACGTAAATATCAAGTCACCCTCTTTGAAGCAGAGGATCGCCTTGGTGGCCATACAGCGACCCGGGATATTCAGCTGGCGGGTCGTAAATGGGCGATCGATACCGGCTTTATTGTCTTCAATGATTGGACCTACCCGAACTTTATCCGTCTGCTGGATCAACTGGGTGTTGCTTCTCAGCCAACGGAAATGAGCTTTTCAGTCACCTGTGAAAAAAGTGGCCTGGAGTACAACGGGCATAACCTCAACACCCTCTTTGCCCAGCGTCGCAAACTGTTTTCACCCAGGTTCTGGGGCATGCTCAGGGATATTTTCCGCTTCAATCGTGAGGCACCCGAGGAGTTGGAAGCTGGTCTTTTATCTACAGAAGAGACCCTGGGCGCCTACCTCAAACGCAAAGGCTATGGAGATGCCTTTATCGATGATTACCTGGTTCCCATGGGTGCGGCAATCTGGTCATCGGGTTTAACCGCGATGCAGGACTTTCCGCTGGTTTTTTTCGTGCGCTTTTTTAAGAACCACGGCCTGCTTAGTGTTAAAAACCGGCCGCAGTGGCGAGTCATCGAGGGGGGATCGCGTAATTATGTGGAGCCCCTGACACGTCCCTTTGCTCAGGGAATACGCTTGCAAACCCCGGTAGTTGCAGTCAATCGCCTTGAGGATGCAGTGGAGGTAGTGAGTGTTCGAGGGACGGAAACTTTTGATGAAGTGGTTTTGGCTTGCCACAGTGATCAGGCCTTGGCTTTGCTTAAGGATGCCAGCGATAGTGAAAAGACACTACTTGGGCAGCTTCCCTACCAGGACAACGAAGTCATTTTACATCGGGATGCCAGCCTGTTGCCTTCCAGGCAGCGAGCCTGGGCCAGCTGGAATTACCGTCGTCGAGCTCCTGAGCGCTTGCTGCCCGGCCGGACAGATAAGGATCTGGTCAGTTTGACCTACTATATGAACCGTCTCCAGGGCTTGGAGCTGGATACCCCGGTTTGTGTGACCTTAAACGATACGGCCAGAATTGATCCTGAAAAGATCCTGGGTCGTTATACCTATGCACACCCGGTTTTCACCCTGGAGGGAATCACGGCCCAAAAGAAACTGCAGCAAATCAACGGCCAACAGCATACCTGGTTTTGCGGTGCCTGGTGCCGCAATGGTTTTCATGAGGATGGGGTGGTCAGTGCTCTGGCTGTTGCCGAAAAGCTCGGAGTTTCCCTATGACCTCACCTCGAAAGTTAACCAGTGCCTTTTATACCGGCTGGGTCCGACATCGGCGTTATTATCCTGCCCCTCACCAGTTTCGCTACCGCCTTTTCATGTGCTGGTTGAATCTGGATGAGCTGGACCAGCTACCCTGGACTCAAAAAAAACGTTTCTGGCGCTGGGCGGCTTTTCATCGTCAGGATTACCTGGGACCTGCTGAACGTCCTCTCAAGGCAGTGGTGCTGGATCAGGTGGAGCAGAAAACGGGGCAGCGGCCTGATGGTGCCGTCTTTCTACTGACCCAGCTGCGCTATGGCGGACTCTGCTTCAATCCGATCAGCCTCTATTACTGTTTTGATCGTCACCAGCATCTACAAGCGGTGGTGGGCGAGGTTTCCAATATTCCCTGGAAGGAACGCCAGCTTTATGTAGCCAGCTGTGACCCGCAAGCCCGTCGCCATGAAGCCAGTTTTGAGAAAAGAATGCATGTTTCCCCTTTCAATCCCATGCAACAGACCTACGTCTGGCAATTCAACACGCCGGATAAAAATCTGGTGATGCACATGGAGAACCAGGATAGGGAAGGGTCTATCCCTTTTGATGCCACCCTGGTGATGCAGCGTCGCGACGATCTGGGCCTATCCATGGGACGCCTTTTGCTGCGCCACCCCTGGATGACTCTAAAGGTGCTGCTGGCCATACATTTTGAAGCCCTGCGGCTGGCGCTTAAAAAGAACCCTGTCTACCCCCATCCTGCAAAAAGAGGAGTGTGAGTCATGAAAGCTGAACGTGTGCTTCCTGCTCAGGCCAGTTCTGGCTGGTCGGTTCGTTTTTTCCGCAAGCTGGCATTGAACTGGCTGCAAGATTTGAACAAGGCCAGGATTCAAGTGGAGGATCCAGATGGTTGCTGGAGCCTGGGGAGTGCAGCTGCCGAGCTGCAGGTGAAGGTCAGCTTTCATGATCGGGAAATGTGGCGCGAATTGGTTTTGGGGGGCACTCTGGGTGCAGCCGAAGCCTATATGCAGGGGCGCTGGAGTTGCTCCGACCTAGTGGCCCTGACACGCATCATGGCGTTGAATCTCGATCGGCTGCAGGGGCGTCTGGATCATTCGTTCAAGCGCCTGGGAGCCCCTCTCAACCGCCTTATGCATTTCCTCAATCGCAATACCAAAGAGGGTTCGAGGCGTAATATCAGCGCTCATTATGATTTGGGTAATGACTTTTTCCGCCTTTTTCTGGATCGTGAACACAAGATGTATTCCAGTGCGGTCTATCCTTCGCCCGGAGCCAGTCTGGAAGAGGCGTCCAGCTATAAATTGCAATTGATTTGCAAGAAACTGGATCTACAGCCTGAAGATCATCTCCTGGAAATTGGTACCGGCTGGGGAGGGCTGGCTGTCTATGCCGCCAAGCACTATGGCTGCCGGGTCACGACCACTACCATCTCCCGGGAACAGTATGAACATGCCCAGCGAAGAATTAACGAAGAAGGTCTGCAAGACAGGATAACGCTTCTGTTTGATGACTACCGGGATCTGGTGGGCGAGTATGACAAGCTGGTCTCCATCGAAATGATTGAAGCGGTGGGTCACCAGTATCTGCCGACCTATTTGCAAACCCTGCAAGCCCGATTAAAGCCCGAGGGGCTGGCGCTGATCCAGGCGATTACTCTGCCTGACCAACGTTACCGGGAAGCCGTCAAACGAGTGGATTTCATCAAGAAGTACATCTTCCCCGGTGGTTTCCTGCCCAGTCACCAGGTATTGCTGGATCACCTGAGCAAAATAACGGATTTTAATCTGGTCCACCTGGATGAAATCGGCTTTCACTATGCCCGCACGCTCAAGGATTGGCGTGAGCGTTTTCATCAGGAGAAGGAGGCCGTCAGACAACTGGGCTATGACGAACGCTTTGTACGCATGTGGGATTATTATCTGAGCTACTGTGAAGGTGGTTTTCTGGAAAGAGCCATAGGCACCAGTCAGCTGCTTCTGGCACGTCCGGATAATCGTCGAAGCAATCTGGCCGGTCTTCTTTAGGTGGCGGCAGTGATCAAGTCAAGACTGCAACAGCTGCTGGCAAACCTGGTGCTCTTCCAACTGGGCTGGTTTGCCTGTGTGCTGGGTGGGATGTCTGCCTGGTTAGTCTTGCCGATGTGTTTTGTCGCTCTGCATCTCTTGTGGTTGGCTGAACCGGGGGAAGCTCTATTTCTGATTCTGGTTGCTGCCCTGGGCGGGCTGGTGGATAGCCTATGGATGCAGGCTGGTTGGATGGAATTTCCGGGTTGGTCTGCGCCCTGGCTACCCGGCTGGCTGCTGATTCTCTGGCTGCTTTTTGCCACCACCCTCAAGCATTCTCTGGCCTGGCTACAGGGACGCTGGTGGTTGGCTGCTCTTCTGGGAGCCTTGGGCGGTAGTAGTAGCTACTACGCAGGGGCGCTTCTCGGAGCTGCCGAGTTTCCCCGCAGTCTGCCAACCACCCTGATGCTACTGGCCCTGGCTTGGGCTGTTATTTTTCCCGGACTCTTATGGTTGGCGCAGCAGCGTTGTTTATTTGGTGACCGGAAGGCTTGAGCCCAGTTTGTTCTGGATGAGTAATTCAGTCATGGCTGCCGCTTCTATCGGCTTGCTGAAATAGTAGCCCTGAAGGAGATCACAGCCTTTCCGCGCCAGATAGTCAGCCTGTTCTGCTTCTTCCACCCCTTCAGCCACAACCGTCATCTTCAAGCCGCGGCAAAGTGCGAGAGTTGATTCAACAATGGCGCGGTCGGCTTCATTGGCGGGCAGGCTGCGAATGAAAGCACGATCCAGCTTCAATTGGTTAACCGGCAGGTGCTTGAGATAGGCCAGCGAGGAATAGCCTGTACCAAAATCATCAATCGCCAGATGAACTCCGACACTGGAGAGTTGGTCCAGCCGATCCAGGGTTTCCTTGTCACGCTGCACAAACACCCCTTCTGTCAGTTCCAACTCCAGGACCTCCGGGTTGAGCTGGTATTTACCCAGTAGTGACTGGACATTTTCAACAAAATTCTCGGCCTGAAATTCCAGTGGGGATACATTAACAGCGATACGGCTGGGCGCTATTTCCTTGTCCTGCCAGGCAGAATACTGCTTCAGCGACTGTTCCAGTATCCATTGACCCAGAGGTTCCATGAGGCCATGACGTTCAGCCAGAGGAATAAACTGGTCCGGTGGAATTCGACCCAGGGTCGGGTGGTCCCAACGCAAGAGCACTTCCAGAGCATGAATGCGTTGACTGCCGGAAGCGACCAGGGGTTGGAAATTAAGGCTCAGCTGATTGTTGGACAGAGCCTCGCGTAAACCCTGAAGTAGTACCAGCGGGTTGTTGTTTTCCTTGAGATCTTCACTGTAGTGGCGTGTTTGTCCGGCACCTCGCGCTTTGGCCGCATGCAGGGCCAGCTCGGATTGCTGAAGAAGTTCATTGACGGCCAGGCTGGCATCCTTCCAGATGCTGGTTCCCATCGTAAAGCTGAACTCCATCAACTTGCCTTTGATGGAAAAAGGGCGGCCCAGATGTTGGCGGATATTGGCCAACTGCTCACGCCGGTCCTTTTCATCATCATGGGGGTTGAGAGGAAAGGTACAGATAAACACATCGGCAGAATGACGAGCGACCAAACCCTGGGAGGCTTCCTTGAGGCGTCTGGCCAGGCTGCCCAGCAACTGATCCCCGACGGCAAAACCATAGCTGGCATTGACCAGGCGAAAATTGTCGATATCAATCAGGGCAAAGCACCAGTGGCGCTGTAAATTGGGTACTTGGCGGGAGAGTTCACGCAGGGTGTTGGCTGTATTGGGCAAACCGGTCAGACGATCATGCTCGGTCGCATGCTCCAACCGGGCCTCTTGGCGGCGGTGCTCAGTAATATCCGTGAAAATGGCAACATAATGGGTGATTTCTCCATCCGAATCCTTGACTGCCTTGGCTGTCAGCCATTCCAGATAGATTTCACCATCCTTGCGCCGGTTCCAGATTTCACCCTGCCAGATGCCATCGCGTAGCAGAGTTTGCCAGTAGTTTTCATAAAAATCCCGGTCATGGTAGCCGGAGCTGAGAATCCGAGGATTTTCACCCAAGACTTCTTCTTCGGTGTAACCGGTTACCTGGGTAAAGGTACGGTTGACAGCGATGATGTTGCCCTCGGGATCGGTAATCGTGACCCCATCGTGGGTATGATCAAAAACCTGCTTGAGTAGGCGGAAGATCACCTGACGATTACGGAATTTGTGTTTGCGATACCAGTAGCCCAGAAAAGTCCCTGCAAGCAGCAGAGCTAAGGCGATGAGTGGGCTATAGTCACGAAAAAATTCCTGCATGCTGATAATTACCTGCGCCCGAAGGCGCGCGCTAGAGAATGCATTTGTCTGACCTGATCAGTAAGCTGGTCAGCACTCTTGGAGGTGTCTTCAGCTTTATCACGAGTGGCATGGGCCAGATCACGAACTTGAACCAGGCTGTCGGCAACACTATCGCTGGCGGTTACCTGTTGTTCGATGGCCGCAGCGACCCTCTGGCTGGCGCCCAGAACTTCATCAGCAGCTGATGTCAGGCCAGAGAGAACCTCGCCTGCCGCCTCGATTTGGGCAACGGTTTCCTGGCTATCTTCACGACTGGCCAGCATCTGTTCGACAGCCACGCCAATGTTCTTGCGAATCGCCTCAATACGACCGGTAATGGTTTCCGTTACCTCTTGGGTACTGCCAGCCAGTTGCCTGACTGCATCGGCAACCACAGCAAAGCCTCGCCCGGATTCACCGGCTCTAGCGGCTTCAATGGCCGCATTCAGGGCCAGCAGGTTGGTTTGGTCGGCAATATCGGTAATGGCCTTGATGCTGTCACTGATGGCATCGGCATCGTCGCTGAGTTGTTCAATTCGATCCACAGCGAGTTCAAAACGCTCCGCCATGCGTCTAACACTGCGCACACTTTCGGCAACACTATCCTGACCGCGCTGGGTTTCGGCATTCATGTCCTGGCTGGCATCATTGATACCCTGCATATTGTTTTCCAGTTCATGAATACTGCCAGCCAGTTGTTCAGCCATGCTAGCGAGTTGATCCAGATGCTCTTCTTGGCGTTTGACCTGGTTTTCGGCCTCATGCATGGCTGTATCGGTGGAGGTGGCTACGGTATCCAGTGCCGAGGTTGAATCTTCAATACGACCTACAACCGTGCGGATTTGGGCTTCCTGCATGCGCAGGGCCAAATCCAGAGCCCCGAATTCACTCATATTGTCACTGTAGATCTGTTGAGCGACCGGGTTATCAACGATGCTGAGCGCTTTGCCATAGACATTCTTCAAGGGGTTGAGGAACCAGGCAGCGGCACCAAGAATGGCAAGACCGGACGAGCCCACCAGGAAGCCCGCCAGCATACGGCTGTCCACGGCATAGAGGGTGACCAGGCTGGAAAGAATCTGTAAAAGCACTAACCCCAGGATAACGCCATAAGCCGACCAGCGTTTCTTGGGTGCTTTTTGGCGGCCCGAGTTGATGGCTGTATAGGTACTCTGGGCTCTTTCCACCAGCTTGCTACCGGGTTTGACCCGCACTGACTGATAGCCGGTGTGTTCTTCACCATCGAAAATGGGGGAAACGAAAGCATCCACCCAATAGAAGTCGCCATTTTTGCAGCGGTTCTTAACCACTCCCATCCAGGATTCACCTTTTTTCAGGCGCTGCCAGAGGTCGGCAAAAGCCAGTGGCGGCATATCCGGATGACGTACCAGGTTATGATTTTTGCCCACGAGCTCATCGCAGCTGAAACCGCTGATACGCTGGAAATCCTGGTTGGCATAGCAAGTAATGCCTTTGAGGTCTGTAGTGGATACCAGACGATCCCCTGCCGACAGAGAGATTTCTTTATCCGTTACAGGTAAATTTGTTTTCATAGTTACTGGATACTGTGGACAGTCTGCTTGTTTCGAGTGTCAGAAGCAGGGACCTAAACAAGTGGAGTTAATAAGATATGATTATATCAGGGCAGAAGGTGACCTGTCGGTTAAGTAATGCAACCAAAAAATACATAATGCTACAAGCAGCACAAGGGGACACTGGTGAAGAAAAAAGCAGTCCAAGTAGAGTTGATGGATTCAATGCAGGACTGCAGATAGATGCAAACTTGGGTTCAAGTCAGTAAACTAGGCACTAACATAACTATAAGCATAAACCCTCATTACTCAACAGCGGAAAGACTCAGTGAATCAAAAAAACTCCTACACCTACGAAGAATTGCTCGATTGCGGTCATGGTAAGCTCTTTGGCCCCGGCAATGCCCAGCTCCCAGTTCCCAACATGCTGATGCTGGATCGTATTGTTGAAATCAATGCCGATGGCGGCAGTTATGGCAAAGGGCAGATCATTGCCGAGCTGGATATTCATCCCGACCTCTGGTTTTTCGAATGCCATTTTCCCGGTGATCCGGTTATGCCTGGCTGCCTGGGTCTGGATGCCATGTGGCAGCTGGTCGGTTTCTACCTGGGTTGGCAAGGTAACCCGGGTCGTGGTCGTGCTCTGGGAAGCGGTGAAGTTAAATTTACCGGCCAGGTCTTGCCAGAAGCTAAGCTGGTGACCTACAAGATTGATATCAAGCGCACGATGAACCGCAAGCTGGTGCTGGGTATTGCCGACGGCATCATGGAAGTTGATGGTCGTAAGATTTATGAAGCCAAGGATCTGCGCGTAGGACTGTTTACCAGCACTAGTGGATTCTAAAAGAGGGCAGAATCAATGAAACGAGTTGTTGTTACAGGCCTGGGTATAGTTTCCTGCCTGGGTGCGGATAAACAAAGCGTTCTGGAGGCTCTTAAGCAGGGGCGCTCTGGCATCAAATTCAAACAGGAATATGCTGACAAGGGTTTTCGCAGCCAGGTTGCAGGCAGCGTGGATCTCAACCTGGATGAATTGGTGGATCGCAAACTCAAGCGTTTTATGGGTGATGCTGCTGCTTTTGCTTATCTTTCCATGCAGCAGGCGATCGCTGATTCCGGTCTTAGCGAAGAGCAGGTTTCTAATGTTCGCACAGGCCTGATCGCCGGTTCTGGCGGCGCCTCCTCGGCCAACCAGGTAGAAGCTGCCGATGTACTGCGTGAAAAAGGCCTGCGTCGTGTGGGGCCCTACCGGGTAACTCGCACCATGGGTAGTACGGTTTCAGCCTGTCTGGCCACACCCTTTAAAATCAAGGGCGTGAACTATTCCATTTCCTCGGCTTGTGCCACCTCGGCTCACTGCATCGGCAATGCCATGGAGATGATTCAGTTGGGTAAGCAGGATGTCGTGTTTGCCGGCGGCGGTGAAGAAGAGCACTGGACACTTTCCTGTCTCTTTGATGCCATGGGTGCCCTGACTACCAACTACAACGATAATCCTGAACAAGCCTCGCGCCCCTATGACAAGGCCCGTGATGGTTTCGTTATCGCTGGTGGCGGCGGTATGCTGGTTCTGGAAGAGCTAGAGCATGCCAAGGCTCGTGGTGCCAAGATATATGGTGAGCTGGTTGGCTATGGTGCAACCTCGGATGGTTACGACATGGTCGCTCCTTCCGGTGAAGGTGCTGTACGTTGTATGCAGCAGGCCATGCAGAACCTGGAAGGGGATATTGACTACATCAATACTCACGGTACTTCCACGCCTGTTGGTGATGTGGCGGAGCTCAAAGCCATTCGCGAAGTTTTTGGTGACCAGAGCCCGGCGATGAGTTCAACCAAATCGCTGACCGGTCATTCCCTGGGTGCCACAGGCGTTCAGGAAGCCATCTATTCTCTGTTGATGATGGAGAATGATTTCATTGCAGCTTCTGCCAACGTGACGGAGCTGGATGAAGCGGCTGAAGGCTTTGATCTGGTCACCGGCCAAGCTCGCGAGGGCGTGAAGCTTGACCGAGTTCTCTCCAACAGCTTTGGTTTTGGTGGTACGAACGCCTGCCTGGTGTTCCAGCGCTACCAGGATTAATCCTCAGTTGTTGGTACAGCTGGTCGAGGGATTTGAGATATCTCGGCCAGCTGTGCTTCGATCCACTCCTCTGCTTCCCGAGTAACCTCGTCGGCCTTCCTGCCTTGGGTCGCTATGGGCTGACCGATTCGCATGGTCAGAACACCGGAATACTTGATCAGTGTCTTGTTACTCCAGTGCTCGCCAGCATTGTGAGCAATAGGAACCACAGGTACTCCTGCACGACACGCCAGCATGGCGGCACTCTTGCTGAAAGCTTTGCGCTGCCCAGGGGGCACCCGCGTACCTTCCGGAAAAATCAGCACTGAAATACCTTCTGCAAGACGTTCGGCACCGACCTTGAGAAGGATGCGGATCATCTTTGCCGGTTGGCTACGATCCAGAGGGATAGGCTTAATCAATCTCAACCCCCAGCCAAAGATGGGCAGGTTTAAAAGCTCCTGCTTGAGTACAGTGCAAATTGGCGGTTTAAGGGTTTGCAAATACATGGTTTCCCATTCACTTTGATGGTTCGCGACCATCACAAAAGCACCATCAGGCAGGTTTTCCTTGCCTTCAAAACGATAGGTGATGCCGCAGGTGAGTTGTAACCACCAGATCACAAAGCGGCTATGCCAGTTCAGTAATCGAAAGCGCTTGGTGACTGGCAGCGGCCATACCACCAGGGCAAGTGGAGCGCCGATAAATAACAGTGCAAAAAAATAGCCAAAATAAAACAGCAGGCTGCCCAGTGGGCGGCTTTTGAGATTAGTGTTAGGTGTCATCTTTGTCGCTGTGGACAGAGCCATCCAGCTTCTCCAGTAAATCGGGCAAGGAGGCGCGCCAGGCACGGGGGTGCACGCCAAAGGTTTCCAGTAGGTGTTGGGTATTCATGCCCTGGCGAGTGGTGCCGGACAGGTCGCCAGGGTAGGAGGGGGTGTTCAAATAACGTGCCAAGGTATGCATCAGCTCAGTTTGACTGACCGGTTCGCTGCCTGCGTAATGATAAATACCATGAGCCTGGGCACCAGAATCCAGTTGCAGTGCGATGCCAAGCAGAACCCTGGCCAAATCATCGAGTGGTTGCAGGCCTCTGTAATCGATATCATCCGGAGCTTGATGTTTTTTGCAGCGTTCAATTAGCTGGGCCAGTCCTCCCTGAAGGGATGAACTCAGCAGGGGTGGCGTCCTTAAAATAATGCTTTGAGGGTAGCTGCCAGCAGCTTGTTCTAGCTCGAGGAGTCGCAAAGCCAGCTGGTCTTCCGCTAAGGTGGGGTCCTGCTCAGATACGGCCTGTTGTTCGGGCGAGAAAACCCGGTCCGATGAAATCAGCAGTAGCTGCGCTTGTCGGGAGGCGCTTAGCTCCAATAACTGGGGGAGCTTTTCTTGCCAAAACTTTAGTTGACTGTAATCAGGTTCCAGGGATACTTCGCCCGAATGCCCTAAGGGGGCCAGGAGCAGAAAATCGAAATCGGGCAATGCCAAAGGCTGGGTTTGTGCATCGGTTGATAGAATTTCCAATTCGGAGTAACGCTGGGCCTCTTCTTCCAGTGCCTGGTACAGGGGCTGATAGTCAGAAAGGAAGAGTATGCGCATAGAGGATTACCTAGAAAAATCAAAGTGTAATTATATCATAAGCGGTTAAAATAGCCGCCGCCCGTCTTGATTTTAAACAGGGCCTGGCTAACAATTCATAACCATGCATCGATTTAGGGAAAAACATTACAATGAGTGGACGCACGTCAAATCCGGCAGATTCAGGTACCTCCCTGCAGGTGTTACTGGTCGAAGATGAACCAGCAGATGCCCATTTGGTACGCTTGGCTTTTCGCGAGAGTCAGTTGGATATCCAGATGGATCAGGTCGTTGATGGTCTGGATGCTCTAGCCTACCTTAAAAAAGACCCGCCTTATGAGCAAGCCGCAACGCCGGGCTTGATTCTTCTGGATTTGAATATGCCGCGCATGAATGGACGCGAATTTCTGGCCGAAGTGAAAAAAGATGCCGGATTAAAACGCCTGCCCGTGGTGGTTCTGACGACTTCTGATGCTGAACAGGATATAGAAAGCTGCTATGAAAGTGGTGCATCAGGTTTCATCACCAAGCCGATAGACATTGACCAGTTTATACACGTGATTAAAAGTCTGGGTGACTACTGGAGCAATGTTCTGAAAATTCCCCGCCAAGATTAACCGCCTGCTTCAGGCGTATCCAATGCCTCGGGCTCTGTTCATACAAGGCAAGGCAGGAAAAAAAACCCTTCAAAAGAGCCTGTCATTTTGAAAACTGCTTTGTATACTCCAAGGATAGTTAACAAAAATTAATAGTCAGCTTGCTGATAAGGGGACGCAGAATGCAAAGTATAAAAAACTGGTCACTCAAGCATAAAATCAGGTTGCCACTGCTTTTAGCCGCTTTGTTAATTATCTACATGAATGCTTCTTCTTACCTGGCTATGAATAGTCTGCTTACCCAGGTGAAGAGTTTTGACGAGGACTACTTTCCCGCCATTTCAGCTGTACTCAATGCCGATCGCGATTTGTATCAGAATCTGGTAGCGCTTAGGGAGCAAAGAGCTTTGCTGGCTGCAGGAAGTCGTCAAGGTTGGGATAGCCTGGATGCGGATCGAACTGACAACTACACCCAGGCACTGGAACGGGGTCTGCACGCGATCGATTATCTCGGAGCAGTGATACCGCAAGAGCGCAAACAGGAGTATCAAGAGCTGATGGAGCGTTGGCAGAGGCACTCCGAGGAGTTGCTGCAAAACCCTCGCCTAGAAGAACGCACCGAATTGTTCGAGGCTCCCCGCGAACTGTTAAATAGTCTGGGCGAACGCATTGATAGCTTGGCCCAGGATTCTTCCACTCAGGCTGCTGCCACCCTGGAGCAGCAGACCTTTATGCAATTGGTTCAGCTGGCAGTATTGGTGATCGCATTTATTCTGGCTGGAATCCTTGCTCCTCGTTTCTTGGTAACACCCATAGAATCCTTGCGTAATCGTATGAAGGATGTCGCCCAGGGTGAAGGCGATTTGACTGCCCGTATCCCGGTTAACTCCAAGGACGAGCTGGGGCAGGTGGCCGATGCATTTAACCAGGTCATGGAAAAGCTGCGTCAATCAATATCCGTGGTGAAAGAGGTCAATAGCGATGTAACCGAACGCACCCAGCTATTGCACTCAACAGCTGCTTCTAACATCCAGTTGACTGAGCGACAACAAGAAATTGTTGACCAGGTGGTGGTTGCCATGGAGGAAATGCATTCAGCCGCACGTGAAATTGCCTCCAACTCCAATGCTGGTGCAGAAGCCGCTAATCAGGCTCATGGCTCGGTTGATCAGGGAGTGGATATATCCTCTCAATCCAGCCAACGTGTCCGGGACTTGTCTCGTCAGTTAAGCCAGTCATCTGAAGCGATCGGTCATTTGGCTGACGAAGCAGAGAGCGTCGGCAGTGTTCTCGATGTCATCAAAGGGATTGCTGAACAAACTAACTTGCTGGCTTTGAATGCTGCTATTGAAGCCGCCAGGGCCGGTGATCAGGGTCGTGGCTTTGCAGTTGTGGCAGAAGAGGTCAGGGCTCTGGCCAGTCAGACGCAAAGTTCGACAGAAGACATTCGCGAAAAAATTGAAAAATTGCAGGAGGGAGCCAGCGGCGCGGTCAAGGCGATTCAGCAGGGCCTGGATTTGGTCCGGACTACGGTAGAGGATGTAGAGCGTTCGACGGATGCGTTTACCAGCATTCAAGGCGCAGTCAGCGAGATTACCAATATGTCGCTGCAGACTGCCACTGCGACTGAAGAGCAAACCAATGTCGTGGGTGAAATTAATGAAAACCTGCAGAGCATTGCTGATTACTCCTCACAGAGCAATGACTCTTCACGCAGTCTGAATGATCTGGCAACGGCCCTGAAACAGCAAACAGATCAACTCAACCTGGTGGTCGGGGCCTTCAAGGTCTAGGCAAAAAAAGACCCCGGCAATCAGCTGACTGCCGGGGTCCGATGTTTGGTGGAGACGGCGGGAGTTGAACCCGCGTCCGCCGACACTCTGCCCTTGGATCTACATGCTTAGTTTCGCCTTTTGTTTTAACTGTCAGGTCTCCGACGAACAGGATACCCTTCAGCGATCCTTCGATTTAGTTTTAGCAGCGCCGACGAAGGCTATCTTTGCTGCGATCCTATCTTACTGCGCTCATATCTCCGTCCACCAGCGATAGGCAACTTGGCTTCAGGAGTAGCTTATGCAGCTAGAGCGTAAGAGTCGTCGTTTGCGACTATAACGTTGAAGCGATTGATTTACGAGAGCCACTTCACTCTCGGCATGCACCTCAGGTTTCGCTATCGGCGTCGAAGCCAGAACGTCCCCTTGATGTGGACTGCATCTTAACACAGTCACTAGGTTAAACCACAAGCTGCTAAAAAAGTTCCGCGTTTATCAGCGATTTTGCTCACGCAGTATACGGCTCTTCTGGCGTTGCCAATCCTTGTCTTTGTCTGCAGCGCGCTTGTCGTGCAGTTGTTTACCTTTTACCAGGGCCAGCTTGCACTTGACCTTGTTGCCCTTCCAGTAGAGCGAAAGTGGCACACAGGTAAAGCCCTTCTGGTTGATCTTGCCCAGAAGGCGTGCAATCTCCTTCTTATGCAGCAGCAGCTTACGGGTACGCGTAGGATCAGCCACTACATGAGTAGAAGCAGTGGTTAGAGGCGTAATGTGTGAGCCCAGCAGCCAGGCTTCTTCATTCTTGATCAGAATATAGGTATCGGTGAGCTGGCATTTGCCCGCTCTCAGGCTTTTCACTTCCCAGCCTGCCAGAACCAAGCCTGCTTCCAGGGTTTCTTCAACATGATATTCATGCCGTGCCTTGCGGTTGACTGCTATCGTGTTGCTGTTCAGTGGTTTTTTAGACTTTTTGCCCATATAAAGGTCGATCCTGATCTATCCGAGAAATTCTGCAGAAAAAGGCGCTCATGTTAGAATCTTCAGCAAAGCAGCTGCAAACTGGAGACTAGTATGAGCCGTATCAGCCGTTCGGCTTTGGTCATGCACTCGGCTAAAGAAATGTTCGAGTTGGTCAATGACTGTGAATCTTACCCGAAATTTCTTCCCGGTTGCAGTGATGCCCGCCTGATCGAAAGAAAAGATGATTATCTGATTGGTGAGCTGGAACTGTCGAAAGCGGGCATGAAATACCGCTTTACTACCCGGAATGAATTAAAGGACCCCGAGCGCATCGACCTGAAGTTGGTGGATGGTCCTTTTAAAAAGCTGGAAGGTCAATGGAAATTTCAGCCGCTGAATGAGCAGGCCTGCAAGGTCAGCCTGGATTTAGAGTTTGAACTGGCGGGTCGTGTGGTGTCTGCCGCCCTGGGGCCCCTGTTCAGTCAGATGGCCGCCAACCTGGTGGATGCCTTTGTAAAGCGTGCCGACGAGGTTTACGGAAAACATGCCTAGAATCGAAGTAGCCTATGCGCTACCGGACAAGCAAAAATTACTGCAGCTGGAGGTACCTGAGGGCACCAGTGTTCGCCAGGCCGCTGTGCTGGCCGAAATGGAACGCTTTTTCCCTGATATTGACGTGGAAAAGGCACGCCTGGGGATTTTCAGCAAACCCGTTGCCAAGCCTGAAGAGCAAAGCGTACGTGAAGGTGATCGGATAGAGATCTACCGTCCTTTGCTGGCTGATCCCAAGGCGGCCCGAGCCAAACGAGCCGCCGGGGACTAGCCGGGTTTAATCGTCAGTCAAAGGAACCGGGCCTGACTGAGACGCCTCTTCTTCTGCAAGGGCTTCAAAATTGATGGCCGTTAATTGAGCTTCCTCGCCTGCATCGCTGCTGAAGACTAGATGTAACTGCTTACGTTGAAGTAATTCCTGTCCTTGGCGCAGTTGATAAACATAGTACCAATGCTGCCCCTTCCCCAGGGGTTGAATCAGTGGTGTTCCCAGCAGATATCTTACCTGCTCCCGACTCATGCCCAGTTCCAGCTGATCCACCTGCTCTTGTTCAAAGAGGTTGCCCTGTTGTATTTCACGTTTGTGAGGAGCCAGCCAGCTGCAACCGCTGACAACGACCACTAGCAGGATATAAGTGAGTAATTTGGTCGGTTTTTTCATAACAAATGGGTTTAACTCTGGGTCGCTTCAGTGAATAATAGAGGGAGGTGAATGATACTCAAAACCTTGCGCAACTGCGAAGGCTTCTGATCACTTTAGCATAGAGAGTACCCATGGCTGACGAAAATCAGGAATTAAGAAAGGCCGGTCTTAAAGTGACCCTGCCCAGGATCAAGATACTTCAGGTGCTGGAGCGGCATACGGAAGACCATCTGAGTGCCGAGGATGTGTACAAAACCCTGATTGAGTCAGGTGAAGATGTTGGTTTGGCAACTGTCTATCGTGTTCTGACTCAGTTTGAAGCGGCTGGGCTGGTAGACAAACATAACTTTGATGGCGGTCATGCAGTTTTTGAGCTGTCCAAGGAAGAGCATCACGATCACATGGTCAATGTGGATACCGGAGAAGTGATCGAATTCTATGATGCCGAAATCGAAAAGCGCCAACACCAGCTAGCCGAAGAACACGGTCTGGATCTGGTTGATCACGCGCTGGTTCTTTACGTTAAGAAAAAGCGTTAACCCGCCTCTAAAAGCTGCTTAATGGCGGCTTTCCTGTAGCATTTCCCGCGCATGGGCGAGGGTGGATTCGGAGAGTTTAACCCCGCCCAGCATTCTGGCCAGCTCAGCGACCCGTCCGGTTTCATCCAGTAACTGCATTTGCGTTCTGGTGTTCTCCTCTTCCGTCGTCTTGTGGATATGCAGGTGCTGATCACCCTGCGCAGCCACCTGGGGCAGGTGGGTGACACAGAAGATCTGGCCCCGTTGTGACAACTGCTTCAACAGACGACCGACTATCTCGGCAACGGCACCGGAAATCCCGACATCGACTTCATCAAACACCAGTGTGGGAATGCTGGAAGTTGCCGCCGTGACGACCTGGATAGCCAGACTGATACGGGACAGCTCGCCCCCCGAGGCAATACGAACCAGAGGCTTGGGAGGTTGTCCGGGGTTGGGAGCAATCAGGTACTCGACCTCATCCTTACCTTGCGGTTGGAAGGTCTTGACCGCTTCAAAGCTAACCCGGAACTGGCTTTTATCCATGCCCAGGTAGGCGAGCTGCTCATCCACGGCTTGCTCCAGTTGACTGGCAGCCTGTTTGCGCTTCTGGCTGAGTTCTTCAGCCTGATCCCGGTACTGCTGCGCCAGGGTTTCAACCTCTTGGGTGAGTTGATCCAAGCTGCCTTCATCAGCATCAATGGCCTCAAGTTCCTGCCTGAGTTGCAGGTGGAGGGCTGGCAGCTCTTCAGCAGGGATGTGATGCTTGCGTGCTGTCTGGTAAATAGTGTTCAAGCGCTCTTCAACCCACTGCAGGCGTGCGGGATCAATTTCCAAATTGCTCAAATAGAGTTCCAGATCATGGCTGGCTTCCTGCAGCTGGATTTGGGCTTCGGACAAGAGCTCGGTAATGTTCTTCAAGGCTGGGCTATTGAGGCCGGTTAACAGCTGCAGCGCCTGACTGACTTGCTGGAGCGCAGCCCCTTCTTCATGATCGCAACAGCTCATTGCCTGCTGACTGGTTTGAATCAGGTTCTCGGCATTGGCCAGTTCTTCCTGTTCAGATTCCAGTTGGGATAATTCTTCTTCTGCCAGCCCCAGTTGATCCAATTCCTCGACCTGATAGCGTAGAAGCTGGATTCTGGCTCTTTGTGCATCATCCTGCTGGCGCAGGTTCTCCAGGCGTTTGCGTGCTTGCTGCCAATCACGGTAGGACACAGCGAGTTCGGCGGCCTGTTTTTCCAGGCCCGCATATTCATCCAGCAGGGGGAGGTGGGTTTCACGGCGCAGGAGGGACTGATGGGCATGTTGACCATGAATATCCAGAAGCAGCTGCCCCAGCTCCTTGAGATGCTGTACCGGGCAAGGCTGGCCGTTGATCCAGGCCTTGGAGCGGCCGTTGGAGAGCAGGCTGCGTCTGAGAAGGCATTCCTCGGTGTCCAGATCATGGGAAACCAGCCATTCTCGGGCAGCAGGCAGTTGGCTGAGATCAAAGGAGGCGGTGATTTCTGCACGCTTGGCACCATGGCGAACACTGTCGCTGTCAGCACGATCACCCAGTGCCAGCCCCAGGGCTTGCAGAAGGATGGATTTGCCGGCACCGGTTTCGCCGGTAATCACTGTCATGCCGGAACGGAATTCCAGTTCCAGATGTTCAACGATGGCCAGTTGCTGGATACTTAAGCTGACTAGCATAAAGCCTCCCCTGATTTTTTATACAGTAGACTTATACCTCAGCTGGCTAAGGGTAGCAAGTTCCCCGAATAAATTTTTATTTTACCTTGAAAGTCTTTGAGTCCGCCCTTATCTACTAAGGCACCCAACCGAGAGTTAACTGATTTTGATCGGGCGGCGCTGATTCGCCCCCTTTGCCGGAGTGAACTATGAGCAAAGAAGAAGAGCTCAAGCAGCAAGAGGAAGAAGTCGAGACGACTGAGCAGGCCGAAGCGACGGCTACTGCTGAAGAAGCCAAGAGCCCGGAAGAAGAGATTGCGGGTCTGTCCGCTCAGGTTGAAAGCCTGCAGAAAGAAGTGCAGGACTCCAAGGATCAAATGTTGCGAGCTGCTGCCGAAGCGCAGAATGTTCGCCGCAGAGCGGAAGCTGATGTAGAGAAAGCGCACAAGTTTGCCTTGGAAAAATTTGCCAAGGAGCTCTTGCCAGTCGTCGATAGTCTGGAAAAAGCCACTGAAGCCCTGGGCGAAGTGGAAGAGTCCCAGAAAGAGGGTGTGGAAATGACCCTCAAGCTGTTCAAGGACGTGATCGGTAAGTTCAATATCAAACAGGTTGATCCCATGGGGGAGACTTTTGATCCCCAGTACCATGAAGCCATGAGCATGGTGCCTAATCCGGATATGCCCGCCAACTCGGTGATGGATGTCCTGCAAAAGGGTTACACCCTTAATGATCGCCTGTTGCGTCCTGCCATGGTGGTCGTCACAACCGGTGGGGCAGCAAAAAAAATTGATGAGACCGCTTGAAATTAAGCCTTTGCGAACACATTAAAGTAAGCAGACGCAAGCAAAAGCAAGCAGCCATTTTTAACAGAATTGTGGAGATAGAATTATGGGTCGTATTATCGGTATTGACTTGGGTACCACCAACTCCTGTGTAGCTGTACTGGACGGTGAAGCCCCACGTGTTATCGAAAACGGTGAAGGCGGTCGCACTACGCCTTCCATCATCGCTTACACCGAAGAAGGTGAAATCCTGGTCGGTCAGAGTGCCAAGCGCCAGGCTGTAACCAACCCTCACAACACCCTGTATGCCGTCAAGCGCCTGATTGGTCGCCAGTTTGACGAAGATGTTGTTCAGAAGGACATCAAGATGGTGCCTTACAACATCGTAAAAGCAGACAATAACGATGCCTGGGTCGAGGTGAAAGGCAAGAAGATGGCCCCTCCCCAGATTTCTGCTGAAGTTCTCAAGAAAATGAAGAAAACAGCAGAAGACTATCTGGGCGAAGAAGTGACCGAAGCGGTTATTACCGTGCCTGCCTACTTCAACGACAGCCAGCGTCAGGCCACCAAAGATGCCGGTCGTATCGCTGGTCTGGAAGTAAAACGTATCATCAACGAACCTACAGCGGCTGCCCTGGCCTACGGCATGGATAAGTCACGCGGTGACAAGACCATTGCTGTATATGACCTGGGTGGTGGTACTTTCGATATTTCCATTATCGAAGTAGCCGATGTCGATGGCGAAACCCAGTTTGAAGTTTTGGCTACCAACGGTGACACCTTCCTGGGCGGTGAGGACTTTGACCTGCGCCTGATCGACTATCTGGCAGAAGAATTCAAGAAAGACAGCGGTATTGACCTGAAGGGTGATCCTCTGGCCATGCAGCGTCTGAAAGAAGCGGCTGAAAAAGCCAAGATCGAGCTTTCCGCCAGCCAGCAAACGGAAGTTAACCTGCCTTATGTGACTGCTGACCAGTCAGGCCCCAAACACCTGAACGTTAAAGTCAGCCGTGCCAAGCTGGAAGCCCTGGTTGAAGAGCTGGTTGAACGCTCTCTGGCCCCTTGCCGTACTGCGCTTCAGGATGCCGGTGTCTCCGCTTCTGAAGTGGATGATGTTATCCTGGTCGGTGGTCAGACTCGTATGCCTCTGGTGCAGTCCAAAGTTGCCGAATTCTTCGGTAAGGATGCACGCAAGGATGTTAACCCTGATGAAGCGGTTGCCATGGGTGCTGCCATCCAGGGCGCGGTTCTGTCCGGTGATGTGAAGGACGTGCTCCTGCTGGACGTAACCCCTCTGACGCTGGGTATCGAGACCATGGGCGGCGTGATGACTTCTCTGATCGAGAAGAACACTACCATCCCGACCAAGAAGTCTCAGGTCTTCTCTACCGCAGAAGACAACCAGAATGCAGTAACCATTCATGTGTTGCAGGGTGAACGTAAACAGGCAGGCCAGAACAAGTCTCTGGGTCGCTTCGACCTGGCAGATATTCCACCTGCACCCCGTGGCGTGCCTCAGATCGAAGTAACCTTCGACCTGGATGCTAACGGTATTCTCAACGTGTCTGCCAAAGATAAAGCAACCGGCAAGGAACAGTCGATTGTGATCAAGGCTTCTTCCGGTCTGACCGATGAAGAAATCGAGCAGATGGAAAGAGATGCCGAAGCACACGCTGAGGAAGATAAGAAGTTTGAAGAGCTGGTTCAGGCTCGCAACCAGGCCGATGGCATGATTCACGCTACTCGCAAAACCCTGACCGATGTCGGTGACAAGGCTGAAGAAAGCGAGAAGGAAGCGATCGAAAAAGCCATTGCTGACCTGGAAGAAGCGCTGAAATCCGACGATAAAGACGAGATTGAAGCCAAAACTCAGGCCCTGACTGAAGCCTCCAGCGGTCTGGCCCAGAAGCTTTACGCCGAGCAAGCTGGCGAAGCGCAAGGCGGTGCCGAAGCTGATGCCCAGGCTGACGCAGGCAAAGGCCCTGATGATGCAGTCGATGCTGAGTTTGAAGAAGTCAAAGACGACAAGAAATAAGTATCGCCCGCATTAAAAATGCAGAACCAGCCAACGCGGGCCCTGTCCCGCGTTGGTTTTTTTCCGACGGGTGGACTAACAAGCGGTGACTAAGAACCATGGCAAAACGTGATTATTACGAAATCCTGGGGGTCGAACGCGACGCCGACGAAAAGGCTATCAAGAAGGCCTACCGTCGTCTGGCGATGAAATACCACCCGGATCGTAACTCGGATGACCCCGAGTCAGCAGATAAATTCAAGGAAGCCACTGAAGCCTACGAAATCCTGGCTGACCAGGAAAAACGGGCCGCCTATGACCGCTTTGGTCATGCCGGTGTTGATCCCCAGATGGGCGGCGGTGCTGGTGGTTTCCAGGGCGGTGCCGGTAACTTCAGCGATATCTTCGGCGACATGTTCGGGGATATCTTCGGTGGCGGCGGCGGTGGAGGCCGCGGCGGCCGGGGTGGTGCCCAACGCGGTTCGGATTTGCGCTATCAGCTGGATCTGGATCTGGAAGATGCTGTGCGAGGTACCTCCGTCAAGATTAAGGTGCCTACACTGGAAGAATGTGACAGCTGTAATGGCAGCGGCTCTGAAGATGGTAAAGCGGAAACCTGTGGCACCTGTAATGGCATGGGCCAGGTCAGAATGCAGCAGGGTTTCTTTGCCATCCAGCAGACCTGTCCCAGTTGTCAGGGTGCCGGCCAGGTTATCAAGAACCCCTGCAAGAAGTGTCACGGTGAAGGCCGCGTCCAGAATTCGAAAACCCTGGAAGTCAAGATTCCTGCCGGGGTGGATACCGGTGACCGCATCCGTCTTTCCGGAGAAGGCGAAGCTGGACGCATGGGCGGACCGGCTGGGGACCTCTATGTTCAGGTCAATGTACGCCCACATCCTATCTTTGAGCGCGATGGTGCCAACCTTTATTGTGAGGTGCCGGTCAGCTTTGTGGATGCCACTCTGGGGGGTGAACTGGAAGTGCCCACGCTGGATGGCCGCGTAAAACTGAAAATCCCGGCAGAAACCCAGACCGGCAAGCTCTTCCGCTTGCGAGGCAAGGGGGTAAAACCGGTACGTGGCGGTCCCCGTGGTGATCTTCTCTGTCGTGTGGTGCTGGAAACGCCAGTGAACCTGACCGAGTCCCAGAAAGACCTGCTCAGAGAGTTTCACGAAGGCACCAAAATGGAAAAACATTCACCCAAGAAAACCAACTGGTTCGATGGCGTGAAGAAGTTTTTCGAGGACATGAAGCCCTAAAACAGGCTTAGCCTACAAAAAAGCCCGGCTATTAGCCGGGCTTTTTTTATTGCAGTTGAGTCATTACTCGTCTGCAGCCTGAATTTCCTGGAGCTCAACTTTGAAAATCAGGGTTTCATTAGGGCCGATGGCACCACCAGCGCCTGCAGGGCCATAAGCCAGATCAGCGGGAACATAGATTTCCCACTCACTGCCCACAGGCATCATCTGCAGAGCTTCCTGCCAGCCAGCAATAACCTGGTTGACCTGGAAGGTCACCGGCTCACCGCGTTCATAGGAGCTGTCAAAAACTTCGCCATCAATCAGACTACCTTCATAGTGAACCTTAACGGTAGAGTCGGCGGTTGGGGTGGCACCTTCGCCTTGAGTAATGATTTTATACTGCAGGCCGGATTCGGTAACCTCGACGCCATCCTTGTCGGCATTTTCTTCCAGAAACTCCTGGCCCTTGGCCAGATTATTATTGGCAGCTTCTTCCTGGGCCGCCTGGGCTTCAGCGGCAATCTGCTGCTGGAGGTTTTGCAGAACCTGGCGAATTTCCTCGTCGGTCAGTTGAGGATCGCGCTCGGCATAGATGTCTTCAAGCGCTTCGGTAAAGCTGTCAATATCCAGATCAGTGACATCCTGCTGCAGTTGACGGCCAACCATAACACCCAGGCTGTAACCGATTTTTTCTTCTTCACTATCAGGGGCTGCCAGAGTAGTCGTTGGCAGTGTCAGGGTCAGGCCCAGGGACGTAGCCAGGGCGATCCGGCTGAGTGGTTTCAACATGCATACTCCTTGGTTGGTTCGAGAATTCTCAGCATTAGTGGTTCAAATGATATAGAAGTTCAGTTCTGGCGTAAAAAACGTTTTTCAATTTGTTCACGCAGCTGCACGCAGGCAACTTCAACCTGTTCTTCTTCCAGAATAATGCCCAGGAGCACTTTCAGCGGTTCGTTATCGATATGAGTCGGGTCGCTGATGCAGTGAGTCAGGTTTTCGATCAGGGCAGCCTGCTTGTCCTCACAGGGAATCAGGCCCTGGCGTTCCTGATAGTAATAATAAAGCACGGCCTGTTCTTGCTGTTCGGACAGGAGTTCAGCTTTCAGCAGGTGTTCGCGCATCTGATGTAGAGGGCCATTTTCACTGCGATCCGCGCGTTCGGCGAGCAGTTTGAGTTCATCTCGCTGGCGTCTGAGAGGGAGGGTGTAATCCCGGTGCCAGTTTTCCAGCTGCTGAAAAGTGGTTTTCCAGTCAGGACTGAACCTCAGCTGTTGCTGGGAAACCCAAAGAGCAAAGAACAGCAGATTGACGTTGGCACCGCCTTCATCCTGTAGATGCAAACAGGCATCCTTGATTCGCTTGAGTTGATAGAGACTCAGCGAAAAACGCCAGAAAGGGTTATCATGCAGCAGCATTTTTCAGTCCTTGCAGAGGAAGATCACCGGGAGCCGTACAATTATGATGACATTTCGCAATTTAACCCTTCAACGCGGCCAGCAACGGCTGCTGGAGGAAGCGAACCTGAGTTTGCATGCAGGCTGGAAGGTCGGCCTGACAGGCGCGAACGGGGCAGGCAAGTCATCAATTTTTAAACTCTTGTTGGGTCAACTTACCCCAGAAGGGGGTGAGCTGCAAATGTCGGGTTATGAACGAATTGCCCATCTGGAACAGGAAGTTTCCGAGTTAAGTCAGCCGGCTCTGGAATATGTGCTGGACGGCCATGAAGAATTGAAAAACGTCGAGGCCGGACTCAAGCAGGCGGAGGCGGAAGGAGATAACCAGCGCCTGGCCGAGCTGCATGGTCACTACGACCTGCTACAGGGCTATTCCAAAAAGGCCGAAGCCGAACAGCTGCTGGCCGGTCTGGGCTTTGCTGAGGAGACTTTTTATAACCCGGTTAACAGCTTTTCAGGTGGCTGGCGTATTCGCCTGAATCTGGCACGTACTCTGTTTATGCCCTCGGATTTGTTACTGCTCGACGAACCTACTAACCACCTGGACCTGGATGCCACCCTCTGGTTGGAAGGCTGGCTGGCCCAGTATCCGGGAACCCTCTTGCTGATTTCCCATGACCGGGATTTTCTCGACCGGGTGGTGACCCACCTGTTGCATCTGGAGCATCAGCAGTTGAACCTTTACAAGGGGGGCTATTCGGCGTTTGAAAAGCAGCGTGCCGAAAAGCTGGCGCAGCAGCAGTCGCTCTATGAGAAACAGCAGCGTGAAGTGGCGCATATGGAAGATTTTATCCGCCGTTTCAAGGCCAAGGCGACCAAAGCCAAACAGGCGCAGAGTCGAATCAAGGCGTTGGAAAGGATGGAAAAAATTGCCCCCGCACATGTGGATTCACCCTTTCATTTCAGCTTCCCGGAAGCCGACAAAACTTCTGACCCCTTGTTGGTGATGCGTGAGGCCTCACTGGGCTATGCAGGTAAAAGTATTCTTGAGCAGGTTGGTTTTACCCTGCATCCGGATCAACGCCTGGGGCTCTTGGGTCCCAATGGCGCGGGTAAATCCACCCTGATCAAAAGCCTGGTGGGGGATCTATCTCTGCTCAGTGGAGAGCGAGTAGCCGGTGAGCATCTATCCATTGGCTATTTTGCCCAGCATCAACTGGAAGCCTTGGATACCCAGGCTTCCGCGCTTTTGCACCTGCAACGCCTGTCACCCAAGGAAAATGAACAGACGCTGCGCAATTTTCTGGGTGGCTTTGGCTTTCATGGTGATGAGGCCCTGGCTAGCGTGGATCACTTTTCAGGGGGGGAAAAGGCCCGCCTGGCCCTGGCGATTATCGCCTGGCAGAAACCCAACCTCCTTCTTCTGGACGAACCCACCAACCACCTGGATCTGGAAATGCGTCATGCCTTGACCCTGGCACTACAGGAATTCTCTGGTGCGGTTCTGGTGGTCTCCCACGATCGCCATCTGCTTAAGAACACCGTGGATACCTTCTGGCTGGTAGCCGATGGTGAGGTGAAGGAATTTGATGGTGATTTGGAAGCTTATGCCCGCTGGTTGAAAGAACGTCAGGCCCAGGCTCGCAAAGATGAAAAAGAAGAAAAGAAAGAGGTGTTAACTCAGACGCCTGCTAAGAAAAAACTGGATCGTAAAGAGGCTGCCCGGCGCCGGGAAGAACTTAAACCTTTAAAAAAGGAAGTTCAGCGGCTGGAAAAACAAATGGATCAGTTGCGTGAACAATTGCGAGTCAGTGAGGAGGCTTTGGCGGATGCTGATCTCTACACTAATAGTGGACGCAAGGATGAACTCCAGCAATTAATGAAGGATCAAGCCGTTCAACAGGAAGCGCTGGAAGAAGTCGAAATGGCCTGGCTGGAAACCAGTGAAGAACTGGAAAGCCGCAGTCAGGAGCTGGGGCTTTCCTGAAACAGCGTTTTCAGTCAGCCTGATAAACCATCTTGCGGCTCATGCCGCCATCCACAACAAAGTTCTGGCCGGTGACGAAACCGGCCAGATCGGAAGCCAGCCAGAGTACCAGTCCGGCCACATCATCGGGTTTACCTATACGGCCAACAGGATGCTGTTCGTGATCCTCGTCAGAATGAAAGGGCTGGTAGCGGGAGCTGGTTTTTTGCCAGTCACCGACTTCAATCCAGCCGGGGCTGATGGCATTGACACGAACATCCGGTCCCAGGCTCATGGCCAGAGAATGGGTCAAAGCCAGAATGCCGCCCTTGCTGGCGGAATAGGCCTCGGTATCCGGCTCGGACTGGAGGGCTCGCGTGGAGGCCATATTGATGATACTGCCGCGAGTTTCCCTGAGCTGGGTCGCAGCATGTTTGGAGCACAAGAAGGTGCCGGTCAGATTGACATCCAGATAGCGTTGCCAGGTGGATAGATCCAGGTCTTCCAACGCACCGGTGAAAGGACTGGCCAGACCGGCATTGTTGACCAGGAGGGACAAGGGGCCCAGTTCTTCCTGAGTGGTTTGCATTAGCTGGCGCACCTGATCTTCCTGGGAGACATCCATAGCCTGAAAGGCCACCTTGCCCAGGTTGTCAAAAAGATGGATGCACTCGGTACCTGCTTCGCCATCGATATCGGCCATCATGACCTGCCAGCCCTGTTGTAAAAGAGCACCGGTAATGGCACGTCCTATTCCCTGGGCACCGCCGGTGACCAGAGCAACGGGTGGGCGCTTGGCATCATTCAAGATGAAATCTCCTCACAGAAATTCAGGTATTAACTTCCAGCATAAAGGTGACTGGCCCATCATTGACCAGTTCCACCTGCATATCCGCAGCAAATTGACCACTGGCTACCTGATCCAGACGATCCTGGGCCAGGCTGAGAAAATGATTATAGAGGAATTCCCCCTGACTGGGAGTGGCAGCCGAGGAAAAACTTGGTCTCAGTCCCTTGCGGGTTGAAGCAGACAGAGTGAACTGGGAGACCACCAGAAGTCCACCCCCAATATCTTCAAGACTGAGATTCATTTTGCCTTCCTGGTCGGAAAAAACCCGGTAACGGATGACCTTGTCCAGTAATTTTTCCGCTACTGCTTCGGTGTCGGGATGGTCGACACCCAAAAAAACCAATAATCCCTGATCGATAGCGCCGATGGTCTTTCCATCGACTTGAACACGCGCATTTTTGACGCGCTGCAGCAAAGCTTTCATACAAAAGGCCTTTATTAACAGGTAAACATGACAGGATTTGCATAATAAAAAATAATCAAAAGTCTTGATATCTATAATTTCCTTTGCCATTCTGAGAAAACGAAGAAAAGTGCAAGACCCCTACGTCGAGTAGTTTTCTCGACTCTATCAAGCGACGAGGATGATAGTAATGATGTTGAAAAAAGTGCTGGGCACGGCTGTTGCCGGTGTCCTTATGGCCTCCATGGTCGGTTGTAGTGGTGAAACGGAAGAGACGGAAAGCAACACCCAGGCCGCCGCAGAACCCCAGGGTGAAACCTGGCGCTATGCACATGAGGAGTTTGAAGGTGATGTTCAAGACGTCTTCGCCATGAAATTCAAGGAATACATCGAAGATAATTCCGCTCATACTCTGGAAGTTTATCGCTTTGGTGAGCTGGGTGAGTCTGATGACATCATGGAACAGACTCAGCAAGGCATTCTGCAGTTTGTTAACCAGTCGCCTGGCTTTACCGGCTCTCTGATCCCCGAAGCGCAGATTTTCTTCATCCCCTACCTGCTGCCCGTTGAGGACGACAAGATCATTGAATTCTTCAAGACCAGTGAAGCGATCAATGAAATGTTCCCCGAGTTGTATGCAGAACAGGGTCTGGAACTGCTGAGAATGTACCCTGAAGGGGAAATGGTCGTCACTGCTGATGAGCCAGTACGTACACCTGCCGATTTTGATGGCAAGAAAATCCGTACCATGACCAACCCGCTGCTGTCCGAGACCTATGAAGCCTTTGGTGCAACACCAACGCCTCTGCCCTGGGGTGAAGTCTATGGTGCGCTGCAGACCAACATTATTCAGGGTCAGGAAAACCCCATTTTCTGGATCGAGTCCGGTGGTCTCTATGAAGTATCCCCTAACCTGATCTTCACGGGCCATGGTCAGTTCACAACTGCCATGATGGCCAACCAGGACTTCTATGAAGGCCTGTCTGCTGAAGACAAGGAGCTGGTCCAGTCCGCTGCTGACTATGCATTCAATCACATCACTGAGTATGTTCAGGGTCTGAGTGAAGAAAAACTCCAGGCTATTCTGGATGCCAGCGATGAAGTGACCGTGACTCGTCTGACCGAAGAAGAGCGCCAGGCCTTTATGGATCGTGCGCCTCAGGTTGAAGACAAGTTCATCGAAATGACCGGTGAAAGCGGTCAAGAACTGCTGCAGCAGTTCAAAGAAGACCTGCAAGAGGTCAATGCTGCCGAATAATCCAGGCTCTATCTGACCTGGTCAGGGAAGAAATGGTTGCCAAGGAAGGCACCCAGTTACAGGAGTAATCTCCCATGCAGGATGATCTACCCTCTCACTCCCAGTCCGCCCTACCGGGATTTCTAGGCACCATTGATAATGGTATTAGCAAGGCAGAAGCCGTGATCCTGGCTCTGGGTGTCTTGTTAATGGCTATTAATACCATTGCCAATGTTGTCGGACGTTTTGTTTTTGGTGAGAGTCTGCACTTTGCAGAAGAAGTGAATCGTATTCTGATCGTCATGATCACCTTTGCCGGTATCGGCTATGCGGCACGGCACGGTCGCCATATTCGTATGTCAGCCCTCTATGATGCCTTCCCGGTTGAAACCCGGCGTTATTTGATGATTTTTATCGCCTTCTTTACCAGCGCAATCATGTTCTTTCTCTGCTGGTATTCGGTGACCTACATCTACAGCATCTATTCCACCGGTCGTATCCTGCCGACCCTGGGACTGCCTCTCTACTGGATTTATCTCTGGGTGCCCATAGGCTTTGCGGTCACGGGTATTCAGTACTTTATGACGGGCATTAAAAACTTTATCTCCAAGGATGTTTATCTTTCCACCAACGTCGTGGATGGCTACGAAGACACGGAAACCGAGGTGTAACCTATGGCGCTCTTGATGCTGGCAGCCATGATCGTGCTGCTGATGTTGGGTTTTCCCATGATGATTCCCCTGACCATAGGCGCACTCATCGGTTTTGTGATGATGTTCGATGGTCTGGGGCAGATGGATACTTTTGTGCAACAGGTGATGGCGGGGATAAGACCTGCTGCCCTGATTGCCGTTCCCATGTTTATTCTGGCAGCCGATATTATGACCCGGGGTCAATCGGCTAGCCGCTTAATCAATATGGTCATGTCGTTTATTGGCCACATTAAAGGCGGGTTGGCTGTCAGTACTGCAGCTTCCTGTACTCTTTTTGGTGCTGTTTCCGGTTCCACTCAGGCAACAGTGGTGGCCGTAGGCTCTCCACTTCGTCCCCGCATGCTTAAGGCCGGGTACTCCGATTCCTTTACTCTTGCTTTGATCATCAACTCCAGTGATATCGCCTTTTTGATTCCTCCCAGTATTGGGATGATTATCTATGGGGTCATTTCCGGTACTTCCATTGGTGAGCTGTTTATTGCCGGGATAGGCCCGGGTCTCCTGATCTTGGCGATGTTTTCGCTTTACTGCATTGGCTACGCCCACCTGAACAAGGTGCCCACCGAGCCACGTTCGACCTGGAAGGAACGGCTAGTATCCGTTCAGGAAGCCCTCTGGCCACTGGGTTTCCCAGTGATTATCGTGGGTGGTATCTACGGCGGTATTTTCAGTCCTACCGAAGCAGCAGCAGTGTGTGTGCTCTATGCCGTGATTCTGGAGTTTGCTATCTTCCGCTCGCTGAAGGCGATGGATATCTACAAGATTGCCAAATCCACCGGCCTGATTACCGCCGTAGTATTTATCCTAGTGGGTGTGGGTAATGGTTTTTCCTGGATTATTTCCTTTGCCCAGATTCCTGAAGCTATTCTGAGTAGTGTCGGCATCCAGGATGCGGGGCCAATCGGGGTACTGGTAGCAATTGCCGTAGCCTTCTTTATAGCCTGCATGTTTGTCGATCCCATCGTGGTTATTCTGGTACTGACACCGATCTTTACTCCCGCTATTGAAGCCACGGCTTTGGACCCCGTTCTGGTGGGTGTTCTGATTACTCTGATGGTTGCCATAGGTTCGGCTACACCACCTTTTGGTTGCGATATCTTCACAGCAATTGCGATCTTCAAGCGTCCCTACTGGGAAGTCATTCGGGGAACACCACCCTTCGTCTTTATGCTGGTGGCGGCTGCAGGGCTGATTATTGCTTTCCCGCAGATTGCGCTGTTCTTTAGAGATCTGGCTTACGGCTAAACCTTTTGGAGAAGGGTAATGTTTAAAAAAATTCTGGTTCCAGTGGACGGTTCTGAGGGAGCTCTGGCTGCCTTGGAAAAGGCTGTAGAACTACAGAAACTGACTTCAGCTGAACTCTTGATTCTGTGTGTCTACAAGCATCACAGTCTATTTGAAGCCTCTCTTTCGATGGTGCGTCCAGATGAAGTCCAGATTCCGGATGATGCCCTCCAGGAATATGCCAAGAGTGTTGCCGAGCACGCCAAGGAGAAGGCCAAGGAGTGGGGTGCTGAGCAGGTGCGGGCTTTCGTGAAGGGAGGGCGTCCGTCAAAAACAATTGTGAAGTTTGCCAAAACCAAGGAAGTTGACCTGATTGTAATGGGGTCCCGCGGGACGAATGGTGATGTCGAGGGTTACTTTATGGGCAGTGTGTCCCAGCGAGTTGCCAGCCATTCCAAGTGCCCGACGCTGGTTGTCTGACAAACGGCATAAATATTCCTCACGACCCTCGGCATGCCGGGGGTTTTTTATGCCACAATTAAGCTTCTGCTTGGCTAAGACTTGTGACCCCCTGTGGATAATCTGAATTCAATTTTCCTGATAGCTTCCCTATTACTCTGCCTGAGTATCCTGGCCAGTGTTATATCAGCACGTGTTGGCATGCCGCTGCTGTTGGTATTTCTGGCTATCGGGATGCTGGCTGGTGAAGACGGCATCGGCGGGGTAAATTTTGCCAATTTTGAGGTGGCTTATACCATCGGCCACCTGGCGCTTGCTGTTATCCTGCTGGATGGTGGGATGCGAACCCGAATGAAAACCTTCCGGGTAGGGTTGCGGCCGGCACTCTCTCTGGCGACCTTGGGCGTTCTGGTGACCAGTGGCTTGACGGGACTCTTGGCCCAGTGGCTATTTGACCTGACGCTAATGCAGGGGCTGCTGGTTGGTGCCATTGTCGGGTCGACAGACGCGGCGGCAGTCTTTTCCATGCTGGGTGGCAAGGGTGTTCATCTGAACGAAAGGGTCAGTGCAACCCTGGAGATAGAGTCGGGTACCAACGATCCCATGGCGATCTTCCTGACCATTACTCTGATTACTTTACTGACCCAGGATGCTGCCAATCCCTGGCAGGCGCTGCAAGTATTTGCTTTGCAATTTGGTCTGGGCTTGCCTCTGGGGTTAGGTGCCGGTTGGTTGTTCTCGCGAGTTCTCAAGCGGGTGCATCTACCCACGGGGCTCTATCCGCTGCTGGTGACTGGTGCAGGCCTGGCACTTTTTGCTGCAACCAATCTTCTGGGAGGGAGCGGGTTCCTGGCGATCTATTTGGCCGGGCTGATGCTGGGCAACAGTCGTAGTGCCCAGCTGCAATATATTCTCCCCGTGCATGATGGCCTGGCCTGGCTGAGCCAAATCGGCCTCTTCCTGATTTTGGGGTTATTGGTGACGCCCCACCAAATGCTCGATATTGCCCTGCCAGCAACCGCTTTGGCTTTGGGTCTGATTTTTGTAGCTCGCCCCCTGGCTGTGGGGCTCTGCCTGCTGCCGTTTTTTAAATTCAACCTGCGTGAGCTGGGCTTCATTGCCTGGGTGGGCTTGAGGGGAGCCGTGCCCATAGTACTGGCAATTTTTCCGGTTATTGCCGGGACTGACAAGGCTTCCTTGTATTTTAATATTGCCTTCCACGTGGTACTGATTTCATTGTTGGTCCAGGGGAGCAGCCTTCCCTGGATGGCCAAGAAGCTTCGCGTGGAAGTCCCCCCGGATTTTGCACCTAAACGCCGTAGTCTTTTGGGTATCTTCCCCGAAGATGATTATGAAGCCTTTGTGTATACCGTCATGAGCGAAACGCTGGAAGGCGTGGAATTAAGACGCTTGAGATTTCCTTCCGGCGCCCGCATCGGCGCTCTCTTCAGAAACCGGCAGCTGATCCACCCGTCCGGGAGTACCCAGCTTCAACAAGGCGACCTCCTGTGTATTATTGGCAGGGATGCTGATCTGCCGGTGCTTAACAAGATGTTTAATGAAGAGCCCGCCCCGAAGAAAGAAAAGGCCCGCAGCTTCTTTGGCGATTTTACCCTGGATGGTGAAGCGCCTCTCAAGGATGTGGCTGAACTCTACGGCTTAACTCTGAGTGCGGATCAGAAGGAGTTGTCCTTGGGAGAATTCTTGACGCGTCGTTTCGGGGGCCACCCGGTTGTCGGTGACCAGATGGATTGGCATGGTATTCACTGGGTCGTGGTCAAGGTAGAAGGCGACAAAATAGCCCGTGTTGGTCTGAAGCCACTTTAATCAGCGATTTAGAAGATCCTCTTTCAAGGATTCACTGGCCGGCTCTTCTCCCAGCCAGATAGAAAAAAGAGCTGAGGCCAACAAGGCATCATTGAGTTGCCCCAGGGGTTGACCATTTAATGCCAGCTCCAGCCCCTGCTGGGGAATCCAGGTTAAAGAATAGCGATCTCCGGGTTCAACCGCTTGGTAGAGGTCAAGGAAAGCGGGTAGAGAGGTGGAAAGCTGCTGTTGATCATCAGCAGAAGTATTGGCCGCTATACCTGCTTGAGTGGCTTGAACGAAATCCTCAGCTGCAATGGAATGAAAGTATTCTATTTCCAGTCTTCTGCCACTGGTTGGATCCTCGTGGGAAGCTCCTGGTTGCGCCTGATAGTAGGCGGCGACATAGGCCTTAATAACCAAGCCAACCCTGAGAAGCCCCTGGCCCTGAAGTTGCAAGGTATTGTAGTTGGCAGGGAAAAACACACCTTCGACGATAATTCCTTCATGATCGTCAGCCAGAGCAGGCGTGATGAGTAGTAAGATCAGGCAGGAAAGGAAATAGTTGCGAATTGGTGGCATGGCTTAATCATCCTAGAGAAGGATGAATTCAGCATAGCAGCTATGGAAAACTCAAGGGCTTTCTTTTTTGTTATCTTCGCTGGCTGCTGCCTGTTCTTCTTGCTGGGTCGATGTTTCAGCTTGCTCCTTGGAAGCAGCCGAAATGGCTTGTTGCTGCTCCTGCTGTTGCAATTTTTCTTCATGAGCCTGGGCATTTTCATCCAGTTCGTTGGGATCAAAATCCATGGACTCAATAAAAGCGTCTTCCTTTTCTTTTTGCAGCAATTCTTGGTAACCCTTGAGAGCTTCTACCATAAACTCATAGTAGGTTTTGGTATCCTGCAGGGTTCGCAGATTGGCGAGAAGCGTGTGCTCACGCGACATTAAAGCGAGTCGCTTGAAGCGGCGGCCACCCAGGCGGGGGTTAAATTCAACCAGGGGATAGATACGGTGGATATAGCCGAGTCGGCCTTCAATATTGCGGATGTATTCAATCAGATCACGCTTTAAACGTTTGCGTTGGGTGACTAGTGCGGGGTAGCGGTTCAGCGAGGGAAAATAGGACATCATTCCTGCACCGTGGGTCAGCCAGAGCACAAAGGCAATACCGCCAGCAATACCGCCGACCCAGGGGCTGGTTAAACTGAGCAGGCTGGCAAGGAAAAGAAAGAGGGCTGAACCGAGGGCAATAAACCAGAGGGTGCGGGCGCGTTTGGCAGCAAAGATCTCATGATCGGTGGGATAGTCGACCAGAGACAGCAGGTCATAATCCATGCCTTCAAGTTCGGCATAGAGACTTCGCCTTTCAGCTTCCAGGCGTTCCTTTTCGGCCTTTTCGCGTTCTTCAATTTTTCTCTGGCGCTCTTCCTCTTCCCACTGGAGGCGTTCCTTTTCGCGGGCAGCACGACTCTCCTTGACCTCATCTTCGGCTGATTTTTGCCGCGAAGCCAAGTCATTGCTTTGCTGGGAGGAATCTTCGGAAAGATTTCTCTGTCCTATTAAATCGTCTGAGCTATTCACAGTTAACGCCACTGTGTCCTAAGAGAGATATGGCTATCATAGAGGCTCGCGGCGGCTTTGTCCGTTTCAACCTGTAACTCAGACAGTAAAAAAGCAGCCGAGCGAGCCAGGGTGTAGGTATTGGATTAGCGGTTGGAACGTACTTCCTGAATCAGTTGGTCAGCGACACGAATCATATTGCTCAAGCTGCCGGCGGAACGGCCATCAACTTGATACTGGCCATCAACGATCAGGGTGGGTACGCTGGCTACGCCAAAATTCCGCAGCCGCGCGGTATCTCTTTGTACACGCCTGTCGACACCAAAGCTGGAATAGGTATCTTCTACTTCTTGAGCGGATACACCATAGTCAGCGAAAAATTCGCTGAGCGCATCGACACTGCCCATATTCTGACCATCACGATGGATGGCATGGAAAAAAGGCATGTGGGCTTCCTCGAAGATACCCAGGGCTTCCATGATGTAATAGGCTCTGGAGCGGTGTTCCCACTGTTGATTAAAAGAAGCAGGTAGACGGACCAGCTCTACATCCTCCGGAAGCGTTTGAGCCCAGGCTTCCAGTTGAGGTTCCAGACGATAGCAGTGAGGGCAGGTGTAGGAAAAAATTGCAGTGACTTCTATCTTGTCATCGGCGACTTGCGGTCTGACTCTGTCACCCAGTGTTGTGTAACCTTCGGCGAAAACAGGGCCTGTTAGCAGTAAAAACGCTATCAGCAAAAAACAACGACGCATCAGGGGCATGGGTCTCTCCATCAGTCAAAAAAAAGGGGCTAAAAAAGCCCCTTTTAAGATGCCTGCTCTTAGCGATTAGTTCCGTGCAAGCCAAACATATATTCTGCAACGGCTTCGATGTCGGCATCGGTCATTTTTTCTGCAATACCACGCATCATGCCAGCAGGGTCGTTGTCGCGCTCGCCACTGCGGAAGGCATTCAGCTGATTGATGGTGTAGGTAGTGTGCTGACCGGAAACTTCAGGGAAGGCGGCTGGCGCATTACCCTTACCGTTCGGCAGATGGCAGGCTGTACAAGCAGGAATGCCACGGGCAACGTCACCGGCGCGATAGAGATCACGACCCTGGAGAGCCAATTCTTCGTTGGCTTGGCCAACGTTAGCAGGCTGCTGGGAGTAGTAGGCAGCAATATCACGAACATCCTGGTCGCTCAGGTTATCAACAATGCCAGCCATTTCTGGAACATTGCGGGCACCATCACGGATTTCAGTAATCTGCTTGAAAAGGTAGCTGCTGTGCTGGCCAGCCAGGTTGGGCCACTGGGCAACGGCACTAACGCCAGATGCACCGTGACAGGCAGCACAAACGGCTGCTTTTTGTTGTCCAGCTGCGGCATCGCCTTCAGCATGTACGTAACCAGCGGCGCTGATTGCCAGGGTCAAGCCAATAAGTAGTTTTTTCATCGTTCGTCCAGTCTCATCATTTGCTAGTCTTGGAAAGCTGCCGCCCGATGGCTGGCAGAAGACTCCAGCTCTGGTAGCGCTTTTCGCACCTTCGGACGTCCGGTGATAAACTATCACCGTAAAGTACCCGCATTATAGCTAAGCCTTGCGCTAACTGGAATGCCACTCACCTTATCCCTTCTGTTTAAATTTGCCCGTCAGGGGTTGTTCATGCGCCAAGTCAAGAAAAAAAAGCCACGCCAGAAAATTATTTATGAACCGAACAAGAAAAGGCCTCCAGAGCCCCAGCCAGCGCATTTTGCCCAGGCCAGCTTTCTGTTAAGCGCGCCAACTTTAGCTGAATGTCCTGTTGATGAGGGCGTGGAAATCGCTTTTGCAGGACGATCCAATGCCGGGAAATCGAGTGCGTTAAATTGTCTCACCAGCCCGCGATTGGCGCGAACCAGTAAAACGCCAGGGCGTACCCAGTTGATTAACTTTTTCAAAATCGATGAAGAAAAGCGCTTGGTTGACCTGCCTGGTTACGGCTATGCCAAGGTGCCCGATGCTCTGCGGCGCGAATGGGGTAAACATCTGGGTGCCTATGTCAGTGAACGCAAGTGCCTGGTCGGCATTGTTATCATGATGGATATTCGCCACCCCCTGACTGATTTTGACTGCCAGTTAATGGAGGTCGCAGCCAGTCGTGATCTGCCGGTACACCTGCTACTCACCAAGGCAGACAAGTTGAAACGTGGCCCGGCTAAGAATCAGTTGCTGGCGGTGCGTAAGGAGCTGGAGGACTTTCCCGGAAAAGCCAGTGTGCAGCTTTTTTCCTCACTCAAGGGAGAAGGGCGTGGGGAAGCCTGGAAGCGACTCAATAGTTGGCTGGATCTGTCTCGCCCGGATGTTGCTGGGCCGCAAAACTCCGACGATCCTTTGCCAGCAGACGACTGATAATACTGCCCAGGTATTCTATAAACAGGGTGTCCTGCTGCTGGCCGAATTTGTCACTATCCGGGTGCACCAACACCAGCAAACCCAAGGGTCGGGTATGACTCAGCAGGCAGAGGGCGGCAGAGCCCCGGGTCTCTGCTTTTAGACCCAGGCAGCGGGCAGTGCTAGTATCCAACTGAGTGCACAGAGCCTGACGATTACCGAGCAAATCCAACTGCTGTTTTTGCAAGCTCTCATCAGCACGGTTGAGGCTATTGAGATTGGTGTAACTCCAGAGAAGGACTTCCGGAATCTGGAAGTCCTGCTGGAGGCGCTCTGAGAGCACACTGATCAGTTCTTCGGAATTTTCTGTTTCTACCAGATTAATCAGCAGGCGTTCGGTGCGACGCAGACGCTTTTCATTGTCGCGGGCATTGGCCAGCAACTGCTGATAGTTTTCTTCTTGCTGGCGCACCTGTTCACGCAGCAAACCCAACTGATAAGTAAGCAGAGACTCGGCATCCCCACAGGGGTGGTCAAGTTCGAGACTGCAAAGCAATTCTTCGCGTCCTTTGAAGAAATCCGGATTTTCCCGCAACCAGTCGACGACTTCCTCGGCATCCATCATAAGTAAATCTGTCCTTCATAAACTTTCTTGGCTGGCCCCGTCATCATTACAGGGTGACCCTCGCCGGGCCATTCTATTTGCAGATGCCCCCCGGGTAGTTGGATATCGACCCAGGAATCAAACCAACCCTGAATACGTCCGGATACCATGGCCGCACAAGCACCAGTGCCACAGGCCAGAGTTTCACCCACACCGCGTTCAAAAACCCGAAGCCGAGCCTGATTACGCTCCTGTACCTGGAGAAACCCTGCATTCACTCGTTTGGGAAAACGCACGTGATTTTCAATCAGGGGGCCCAGTCGCTCGACGGCTGCTTCATCCACCTGATCCACTCGTAAAACCGCATGAGGATTACCCATGGACACGGCACCGATATTCAAGGTCTGGCCGTCTACATCCAGTGCATAACTTTTTGCTTGTACTTCGGCTTGAAAGGGAATTTGATCGGGTGAAAGTTGGGGAATGCCCATGTTGACGGTGACCTGGCCATCATCTCTAACCTGAAGGGTCAGGGGGCCTCCTGCCGTTTCCACCTTCAGCGTTTGCTTGCTGGTGAGCTTGCGGTCACGAACAAAGACGGCGAAACAGCGGGCACCATTGCCGCAGTTTTCTACCTCGGAACCATCAGCATTATAAATGCGATAGCGAAAGTCAGCATCGGGCGTACGCGGTGCTTCCACAGTCAAAAGCTGATCAAAGCCGATGCCAAAATGGCGATCAGCCAAGCGCCTTATTTGTTCGGTGCGCAGGCGGGCTTTCTGGCTGATCAGGTCAACCATCATGAAATCATTGCCCAGACCTTGCATCTTGGTGAAATGGAGCAGCATTTTATGCCTCATCAGGCTGGCAGAGTAAATTCGCCGGCCATTTGTTGTTCATAGCTTTCCCGCTGGCGGACCAGATACCAGTTTTCGCCATCAACCATGACTTCAGCAGCCCGGTTACGGCTGTTGTAATTGGATGCCATGGTGAAACCATAGGCACCGGCCGAACGGATAGCCAGCAAATCGCCTGCTTCCAAGGCCAGTTTGCGATCCTTGCCCAGAAAATCGCCCGTTTCACAAATAGGACCAACAATTTCCCAGTTGCGTTCAGTGGCATCTTCACGCGGGGTTACCGCAATGATTTCCTGCCAGGCATCATAGAGCGCCGGGCGCAACAGGTCATTCATGGCGGCATCAACGATGGCAAAATGCTTTTCCTGGCCTTCTTTCAGGTATTCAACCCGGGTGACGAGAATACCGGCATTGGCGGCAATCGCCCGGCCGGGCTCGAAAATCAGCTCATGGTTACGCTGTGCCAGTTTTTGTCTCAGAGCTTCGACATACGTAGAAGGCAGCGGCGGGGTTTCATCACTGTAGCGAACACCCAGGCCGCCACCCAGATCCAGATGTTGCAAGTGAATGCCGTCTTCGGCCAGTTGATCCACCAGTACCAGGAGGCGATCGAGAGCATCCAGGAAGGGATCTATCTGGGTGATTTGCGAACCTATGTGGCAGTCGACACCCACGATTTCCAGATGCTGCATGGCGGCAGCTTCCCGGTAAACCTCCCGAGCGAGCTCAAAACCGATACCAAATTTGTTGGCTTTCAGGCCGGTAGAGATATAGGGGTGAGTCTGGGGGTCAACATCCGGATTGACGCGCAGAGATATGGGGGCCGTGACCGCCATTTCCTCGGCAATCCGTTCAATGCGGTCCAGTTCCGGACGGGATTCGACATTGAAACACTTAATCCCCACTTCCAGAGCGCGGCGAATTTCATGGGCCTGTTTGCCGACTCCCGAGAAAACGACACGTGCCGGATCGCCGCCTGCTGCCAGGACTCTTTCCAGCTCGCCCACAGAGACGATATCAAAGCCGGCTCCGAGGCGGGCAAGCAGATTGAGAACGGCCAGGTTGGAGTTGGCTTTGACGGCATAACAGATCAGATGGGGCTGATCAGCCAGCGGATCGGAATAGGCTTTGAAGTGGCGCTCCAAAGTGGCACGCGAATAGATGTATAGAGGGGTGCCCAGTTCATCGGCCAGCTCTTTAACTGAAGTCTTTTCGGCAAAGAGTTGCTTGTCTTGGTAATTAAAAAAATCCATAGCCAGATGCCTTATTCAGCAGTGGTGGTGAGCTGTTGTCCCGGCTGGGGCAGGTAGAGGTCATCTTTTTGCCCGCAACCAGCCAGGAGTGTCAAAGTCAGTAGCAGCAACAGGCCACCACAGTAACTAGTGTGACGCTTCATTGCCATTAGCCTCGCTGGCGCAAACGGGTCTGGGCGCGCTTGGCGGCGGCCCGGACTTGATCAGGAGCGGTGCCGCCCAGATGGTTGCGAGCCGCTACCGAGCCTTCCAGGGTGAGGACGTCAAACACATCTTCACCGATGGCGTCAGAGAACTGACGTAGCTCTTCCAGACTCATATCGGAGAGATCCTTTTTCTCGCGCACCCCATAGGCCACTGACTGGCCGACTACTTCATGAGCATCACGGAAAGGCAGCCCCTTGCGGACCAGATAATCAGCTAGGTCCGTAGCCGTGGCAAAACCGCGGCGGGCGGCTTCACGCATGGAGTCACGCTTGGGTTCGATCGCCGGAATCATGTCGGCAAAGGCACGCAGGCAGCCTTGCACTGTATCCAGGGTGTCAAACAGGGGTTCCTTGTCTTCCTGGTTATCCTTGTTGTAGGCCAGCGGCTGAGATTTCATCAGTGTGAGCAGGCTCATCAGGTGGCCATAGACTCGCCCGGTTTTACCGCGAACCAGTTCGGGCACGTCGGGATTTTTCTTTTGCGGCATGATGGAGCTGCCGGTACAAAAGCGATCGGGCAGATCAATAAAGTTGAACTGGGCGCTGGTCCAGAGAATCAACTCTTCACTCATGCGTGACAGGTGCATCAGCAAGAGGCTGGCAAAGCTGCAGAATTCCACGGCGAAGTCACGATCGGATACTGAGTCCAGGGAGTTTTCCGTGGGGCCTGCAAAACCCATCAGTTCGGCTGTTTGCAGGCGGTCGATGGGATAGGTAGTGCCAGCCAGTGCCGCTGCACCCAGGGGCGAGAGATTGACCCTTTTGCGTGCATCTTCAAGGCGTTCGTAATCCCTTTGCAGCATTTCGTTCCAGGCCAGCAGGTGATGGCCAAAGGTGACCGGTTGTGCGGTCTGCAAGTGGGTGAAACCGGGCATGATGGTGTCGGCTTCCTTGACAGCCAAATCGGTCAGACCTTTTTGCAAGCGCGTCAACTCAGCACCAATTCGATCCATTTCATCACGCAGATAAAGACGAATATCGGTGGCGACCTGATCGTTGCGGGAGCGACCGGTATGCAGTTTCTTGCCGGTGATGCCGATCTTGGCCGTTAGAGCGGCCTCAATATTCATATGCACATCTTCCTGCTCTACTGACCAGGTGAAGTCGCCTTTTTCGATTTCAGCTTCTATTTCTTTCAACCCCTGAATGATGGCATCTCTTTCCATATCGGTGAGCACGCCTACTTTGGCCAGCATGGTGGCATGGGCAATCGAGCCTTGAATATCCTGGCGATAGAGGCGCTGATCAAAATTAACCGAAGCGGTAAAGGCTTCTACAAAGGCATCGGTGGGTTCGCTGAAACGTCCACCCGATGAGAGGGAAGTGGGTTGTGTCATCTCTTGTTGGCTCCAGTAATCTAGACCTGTTTTGCTCCCTAGTTTACCAGAGGCCTGACCGGAAAGTCGTCAATAGCCTGCAACTTCGGGTGACCTGCAGGCATATTTCTGGGAAAATAAACGGATAGGTTTTTCCGTACCCCTGATTCAGGGCGCAGTGATCCTGCTTTCGGAAAAACAAGCGAGCCGGCTTATCTTCCGCGCCGCCCGGGTTTGCTGCAGTGATCCTGCCAAGAACTTCGTGTTTCCCTTACCCCGGGGAACCGTTTTTTTGCTGGTGGCTGTGGGCTGGTTTCCGGTGGTGCCGGAACATCGGGCCCTCTACCAACAAAAAAAACGGGGTTAACGAGGTTACTATGGCTTCAACAAAACAGGTGCATGCCCAGTGGTCTTCACGCATGGGCTTTATCCTGGCAGCAACCGGTTCGGCGGTTGGGCTGGGTAATATCTGGAAATTTCCTTATATGGTGGGCGAAAGCGGTGGCGCTGCTTTTGTCTTTATCTATCTGGCTTGTATCCTTCTGATTGGTTTACCCATTCTGGTGAGTGAGTGGCTTTTGGGCCGCAGGGGCCAGAAGAATCCTGTCAATACCATGCAGGAACTGGCCGCAGTTGCCGGAGCCAATAAACTCTGGGTTCTGGTGGGTCTGGGCGGTGTCCTCGGCGCTTTTCTGATTCTCTCCTTTTATAGCGTGATAGGCGGCTGGTCTCTGGCTTACATCAAGGATGCCCTTTTGGGTAATTTTTCGGGCCAGACAGCAGAAGCCATTGGCATTCTGTTTAACGATCTTCTTGCCAGCCCGGCCATCTTGATCCTCTGGCACAGCCTCTTTATGTTGCTGACCGTTTTCATCGTGGCTCGTGGGGTGACCGCTGGTCTGGAAAAAACGGCTCGTTTGCTGATGCCTGCTTTGGGTGTTTTGCTGATTTTGCTGGTTCTCTATGGCATGACCACCGGTGGGTTTACCCAGGCCCTGGCCTTCATGTTTAAGCCTGACTGGTCCGTGGTTTCCGGTGATGTGGTTCTGGCTGCCTTGGGCCATGCTTTCTTTACGCTCTCCCTGGGTATGGGCATCATGATGGCCTATGGCTCCTACCTCGGCGAGGAGGTGAAGCTGTTGCAGGCAGCCCGTACCGTGGTGATCATGGACACCGTCATTGCTCTGGCTGCTGGTCTGGCCATCTTCCCGATAGTCTTTGCCAAGGGGCTGGATCTGGGTTCCGGTCCGGGTCTGATTTTTGTCACTCTGCCAGTGGCCTTCGGTAACATCACCGGTGGCTGGCTGGTCGGCCTGGCTTTCTTTGTGTTGCTCACCTTTGCTGCGGTTACTTCTGCAATTTCCTTGCTGGAACCCGTGGTGGAGTTTGTGGAAGAGCGTACACCCTTAAGCCGGGTTGGCTCGACGCTGGTCTCCGGGGCTGCCGCCTGGGCTCTGGGTGTGCTTGCTCTGATGTCGTTTAATCTGCTGTCAGAATTTGCCATCCTGGGACTGAACATTTTTGATCTCCTGGATACGCTGACCAGTAAATTCTTCCTGCCTTTGACAGGCCTGGGTGTCGTTCTCTTCCTGGCTTGGCGCTTGGATAAGGAAGAAGTTCGTCAGGAACTGGGGCTGGATGTCTACGACTTCAGTCTTTGGAATCTGATCGTGCGCTATCTGGCACCTGTGGGTGTTCTGGTGGTCTTCTTTGCCAATCTTTAAGTTTGTGGGGGCGGCTCAGGGCCGCCCTTGCTCTTGAGTGAAAGAAACAGTTGCCGCTAAACTAATGCCTGGCCGCCATCCACTTAGGCGGGTCTGAACAAGGGCTCTTGCCAGGTGCGTTTTTTTCATCTTCCTTTTATATCCCTTGCCTTTGCAGCCATCCTGCTGCTCACTGCCTCCCAAACCTTAGCTAGCCAAGGTGTTCGCTTGGGTATTCTCGCCTGGAGAGATCTGCCCGAGTTGCATTCGCAGTGGCAACCCACTTTGGATTTGTTGCAACAAAGCCTGCCTGAGGTCAGCTGGCAGCTTCACTGGCTTACCCACGAAGAGCTGGAGGCTGCCCTGGCATCCGGGCAGCTGGATTTTGTGCTCACGAATCCCGGCCACTATGTTGATCTTTCTTCCCGCTACCCCTTGGCACCCCTGGCTACACGACGCGACCCGCATGCCCTGACACCGCATGAATCGCTGGGCTCGGTTCTGGTTACCCTGGCACAGCGTCAGGATCTGCAGCACTTGGCCGATCTTGAGGGCCAGACTCTGGGCATTGTCAGTCCTCAAGCTTTTGGAGGCTTTCAGTTGATAGCGGATGTAATGCTGCGTCAGGGATTTGACTGGACGAAAGAGTTACAGGCTCTCCAGACACGAGGTTTTCCCATGGAAGAGCTGTTGGCTGCTCTGGACCAGGAGCAGGTTGATGCAGTGGTCCTGCGCTCCTGTCTGCTGGAAAGTCTGGCAGCTTCCGGGCAATTGGCGCTAGATGACTATCGGATTCTGTCTCCGCTAGAGGTGGCAGACTATACCTGTGCTACTTCCACGAGGCTATTTCCGGACTGGCCTTTTTTAAGCCTGCAAAGCACGGATTCTGAATTGGCCCGCCAGGTTGCAGTCGCTTTGCTGACCTCTTCGCAAGGTCGCTGGGTTGCCCCTGTCTCCTATCAACCGGTCTATGAGGTCTTTGAACGCCTCCAGGTCGGGCCTTTTTCCGGCTACTCTGCCAGTCCATTAGTGGATTGGCTGATCAGGCATCGAGAATTGCTGCTGTTGCTGGCCTCCCTGCTACTCTTGGTCTTTATCCATCATCTGCGCACTGGCTACCTTGTGCGTCAGCGAACCCGGGAGTTGCGCGAAGCTGAGCGCAATTTGCGGCATCAGCAGGCAGAAATTCTGGAAATGTCGCGTTTTGCCTTGATGGGTGAATTGACGGCGGGTTTGGCGCATGAACTCAATCAGCCGCTTACTTCCGTGGTGAATTACGCCCGGGGGAGTCGCAACTATCTCCTCAGACCGGAAGCTGCTGAGTTCGTGTATCGGGAGTCACTCTTGGATGCCATGAATAAACTGGCAGCCCAGGGGGAGCAGGCAGCTGCAATTATCAAAAATCTGCGTCTGTTTTTACGTAAAAGCGAACCTGTTTACACCTGGATGCAACCTGAGACCGTCTGCACCGAAGCGCTGGAGCTGCTTGCCGGTCACCTGAGCCAGCACCAAATCAATGTTACCTGCAGCTGTACACCGGAACTGCCCGCTTTTTCGGCAAATCGCGTCGAAGTCTTGCAGATCCTGATGAATCTGCTCACCAATGCCATAGAGGCTCTGCTGCCTCTAGAGGTAGAAAACCGCCATCTCAGCTTGTCATGTTCAGTGGTGGGCAATAGCCTGGTTTTTGCGGTCGAGGATAGTGGACCAGGCCTTCAGGGGCTGGATCCGCAAAAAATACTGACCCCTTTTTATACAACGAAAGAAGGTGGTATGGGGTTGGGGTTGAGCCTGAGTCAAACACTGGCCAAGAAAATGGGGGGGCATTTACTCTTGAGGGATAACCCTCGAGGTGAGGGGTTGTTGGCCCTATTCAGCTTGCCCCTGTCTGGAAGACCTCTTGGCGCAATCAAGGAGAAACCATGAAAGCCTGTATATGGCTGCTTGATGATGATGCTGGAATACGTGATTCACTCAGTTGGTTATTGGCTTCCCTGGATTGGGAGGTTAGGTCCTTTGCCGAGCCAGAGGCCTTTCTGCAAGAAATAGCGGCGACCGCCCTGCAGCCGGGTTGCCTGTTGCTGGATATCCGCATGCCGGGGATGACGGGGCTGGAAGTGCTCGAAGAAGTCGGGGTTCGAGCCCAAGGGCTGCCAGTGATCATTATTACCGGTCATGCTGATGTTCCTCTGGCTGTGGCAGCACTCAAGGCAGGGGCATTTGATTTTGTCGAAAAGCCTTTTAATGATGACCAGTTGCTGGCGCGAATCAATCAGGCCGTGCGCCTGCACCAGTCCTATCTTGATCGGGTCAAAGGTCAAGAGGCGCAGGAGCGTCTATGGCTAACGCTGACGCCCAGGGAGCAGGAGGTAATGCGCCAACTGGTACAAGGTCTGACGGCCAGGGAAATTGCTGAGGCGCTTGCAATCAGTCCCAAGACGGTAGATGTTCATCGTCATCATCTTCTGCAAAAGATGCAGGTCCGCTCCCTGGCGGAATTGATACATGCAGGTTACCGGCTGGGTTTGCTGAGTCAGTAGGTCCAGACTAGGGCCAGGCTGCCATAGTTCACCACCTGCCCGCTCAGCTGGGCAACCTGGGAACTCCGCTCTAGCGAAAGTGCAACCAGCATGCCGGGGGTATGCAATGTGGCTCCAAGAAAACCGGACAACCACCAGTTTCTGCCTTCCAGTTCATAACCGGCTTTTTGACCCTCGCTTTCCAGATAACTCCACAGGATCCGTTGGCTGGTAAAACCGGCATACAGTGACCAGCCACTGGAATCCAGGCTGCCCAGCCCTGCCAGGGAGGCCGTGGAACCCAGTACCGAATAGGCCGGGAGCAGATTGCCCGAAAGTTGCTGACCCCAACTTAGATAAGCCCCGGTGCGCGATTGCACGATCCAGGTGTCTGCTTCTCCGGCTAGACCCCAGCCGCCTCGAACCTGGAAATGATCTCCCTGCCAATGAAAAAAATGCCGGGCATGCAGGGCAGTCATGCCTACAACGGGTTGAGTCGGTAGTTGGTGTTGCCAGCCTTGCGGTGTCGTTGATCCGGTCCATTGATGGACCCAGCGCTGACTGGCATCCGCCTGGGAAGCTTCACCGGTCGTGCCGATTGACAGGGTGTAGCCGGTAATGCTCCTGGCGGTGCGGGCATAGCCACCCAACTGCATGCGCAAAAGACCGGCGTAGGGCGTATCCCGGTACTGGGGCTCAGCCACAGAAATATCACTGGGTGTCAGCATCAGCTGCTCCAGACTCCAGGTAACCGAGTAGAAACTATCCGGTTGCTTCCAGCCGGGGAGCCATTGGAAATACGGGCAGCTCTGGCAGGCCGAGCTGCTAACCTCATCGCTGAGCCAAGCAAATTTCAAGCCGTTGGTATAGTTGCCATCACTGTCGAAAAAGATGTCATTGTCCCAGGAGAGGGCAAGTACTTCTGCCTGAACCCGATTACTCATTGGGACGATCAGCAGGAGGCTTACCAGAAGCAAAAGCTTGCGCATTAAAAGTGACCTGAAAATTGCATATTAGACTGACCATTCTACTTATTTTCTCTCAGTTCACAATCCTGTTATATAAGAAAAATCTTTATTCTTTTAAATCCTTTGCCAATACTGAAAAGACCGTGATTCTTGTAGGCTCTTTTATAGGCTGCAATTGCAGCAGTCACGATGATGGGGAGGGAAAAGAATGCAGTCCTTACTAATGAAAATAATGATCAGCTCCTTCTTGCTGGTCGGCTGGAGTTTACCGGCTTGGGCATTGGATGGTGATGCTCAGCGGGGAGAAGCTGCGGCTGCCGTATGTTCAGCCTGTCACCAGGCCGATGGTAGTGGGCAGAATATTCCCGATGGAGAGTCCTGGCCACGCCTGGCAGGAATGAATGCCGACTACCTGTATAAACAGGTCAAGGACTTCCAGGCAGGAACGCGAGTTAACGCCAGCATGCAGCCTTTTGCGCAGATGCTGACCGATCAACAGCTTCGCGATGTTGCTGTGTATTACAGTCAATTACCGGTTACCCCGGCAGCTGGTGGTGAAACTGCCAGTGAGGAAGACCTGGCCTGGGGGGAAAAGCTGGCAACACGGGGTGACTGGGAGCGATATATCGTCCCTTGCAGCTCTTGTCATGGCCCGGGTAACCAGGGGGCTGGGCAGCATTTTCCAGGCATAGCAGGCCAGCATGCAGGTTACCTTGCTCAGCAGCTTCGTGCTTGGCAAAACGGTGACCGGGATAATGATCCTCAACACCTGATGGCAGCCATTGCCGAGCGCATGAATGAACGTGATATTCAGGCGGTTTCCGCCTGGTTAGCCCAGCAACCAGCCAACTAGGGGGAAATGCAATGTTCAGGAAAATCACTCAACCCTTAGGGGCGGTCGTTTTGGTCAGCCTGCTTGCCCTGCCGGTCAAGGCGGAAGATCAGCCCTTGCGTTTTCCAGTCGAAATTCCAGGGCCTCAGCCAGGTCAGCTGGTACATACACCACCCACCATGGAAGATCTGGAAGCTTCGAACCTGCATCCGGAGCTGAAACGCACCATTCGACGGGGTTATGACTTGTTCATGAATACCCAGCAACTACGCGGCGAAAATGTCTTCAATGACATGAACTGCAAGAGTTGTCATATGGGCGAAGGGCGCTTGCCTTTTGCTGCACCGGTTTGGCGCGCAGCAGTGGTGCTGCCCAATTTCCGTCCTAAAAACCAGCATGTGAATAATCTGGAAGAACGTATTGCCGGTTGTTTCAGCTTTTCCATGAATGGCACCCCACCGGAATACGGTAGTGATAACATGGTGGCTCTGGCTGCTTATCACCGTTGGCTGGCGCGGGGTGTCCCTATTTACCAGTTGGGTAATTATTACGGCCGCGGTTACCCCATCGATGAGCCCGAGGAAGAGCCTTCTTACACCCGGGGCGAGGCGCTCTATGAAGAAAACTGCGCAATCTGTCACGCCAGTGATGGTAGCGGCTTACGTGTTGATGGACAGGCACATTTCCCGGCTGTTTGGGGAGATCTGTCTTATAACTGGGGTGCCGGCATCATTCGCCGCTTTACTCTGGCCGGGTTTATTCGTAACAACATGCCCCTGGGTCAACCCTACAGCATGAGCGTGCAGGAATCCTGGGATATTGCCGAATACATCAATAGTCACGAACGTCCTCAGGACCCTCGTTATACCGGTGATGTTGGCGAGACACGAGAAAGGTATTACGAAACCTTTCATCGTCATGGCTACTACGGAACCGAGCAGCAGGGCCAGCTGCTGGGCGACCATGACAATGTTGGTGAGAAGGATTTCCTAAGACCCTGGAACCTGAGACCTCGCACCTACGAGTAGAAGCGGCGGTTATTTAGCCTGCGGATTTTTTTCCGCAGGCTTTTTTTATTGGCGCTTGCAGAGGCTGTAAGTGGCCAGGCCTACAAAGAGCAGATAACCGGCCAGTGACCACACGGGTAGGGGTAACCAGAAGAAGTTGGCAGCCTGGGCACAATCTGCGGAACCCAGGAACATCTGGGTTAAAGCCTGCTGCAGGGGAAAGAAGTCCAGAAGGGTTTCCACATCCATACCACAGCTGGCTGCTTCCGGATTGAATTTGATGTAAATATGGCGCAAGGCAATCACACTGCCGAGCAGGCCCAGTAGCAGATAAACAAGGATCAGAACCCAGCGCAGGGGGCGATAGCGCTGAAGCAGGAGCGCCACCAGACTGACCAGGGCAAGGGCAATAAAAACCCCTCTTTGCAGCCAGCACAGGGGACAGGGCAGCAGGCCGGTAATCCATTCATAGGCCAGGGCCGCAACGACAATGCCGATGGAGCCCAGAAAGGCCAGCAGGCAACCCTGCTGGCGTATAACAGCAACAATAGAAGATTTGGACACGAAATTTTCCTTGAATGCAGGTCGTCAGCAAAAATATCAGCTTATTAAACCCTGCGCTTTCAGGGAAGTTCCTTGATTGCTAAAAAAGCTTAATGCAGTTCCAGATCCCAGCCATTGCTGAGCTCTTGTTCAAGACGCTTTTTTTCCTGAAGATCTTCAATGGTTTGCCGGGCTCGTCGGTGGCGCTCGGCTTCGGTCCGCATTTTTTGCTCGTTTTCATCTTCAGTAATATTTTTGAAGACGCTCAAGATGTCGGCTTTAACCTGATCGACTGATGGATAATGACGCATAAGGACTCTCCTCTCAGAAGCAGTAAAAACTGCAGGTAGCAGCACTAAATTAACAAGCATTTTTTACGCCAAGATTGCAAGTAAATGGAGAAGTTTTGTCGCGGAAGGAAAAAATGGGTTCATGCGGGGGGGCTGTCACGGGTAGAATAGTCAGCCAAAGTCATCAAAAGATTGAATTGCCGTGATCAATATTCTGGAACACCTGCGTAAAACCCTGGATTCCTTCCGCCGCTCCGAGCAGAAGGTGGGCAATTATGTGCTCAAGAATCCCAATGAAGTGATTCACATGCGAATTGTCGATCTTGCGACAGAAGCGCATGTCAGTGAGCCGACAGTCGTACGTTTTTGCCGAGCACTGGGCTGCGATGGTTTTCAGGATTTCAAACTGCGTCTGGCCCAGGTGCTGGCAACAGACAGCAGCTTTACCCAGTTTTCCATGAACGACGGCGATACGGTTGCCGAATTCTCGCGCAGCATTTTTGATTCCACCATCGGTGTGCTGCTTCAGGTGCGCGACAAGCTGGATACAGCCAGCCTTCAGGAAGCCATACAGCTGCTCACTAATGCCAACCGGGTGGAATTTTACGGTTTCGGGGCCTCGGGTGCCGTCGCCGTGGATGCCCAGCACAAGTTTTTCCGACTGCAGATGTCCACGGCAGCCTATTCCGACCCTCATATGCAGAATATGTCCGCAGTGACCTTGACAGCAGGGGACGTGGTCGTGGCGATTTCCCAGACAGGGCGTACCAAATCCCTGATGCAGAGTGTGCAGCTGGCCAAGGAAGCCGGAGCCAGCGTGATCGGCTTGTGTCCTTCCGGTTCACCCCTGGCAGAAATGGTGACCCTGCCGCTGTATATGGATGTGCCCGAAGACACTGAGATCTATACGCCCATGAGTTCACGCATCGTTCATCTGGTCGTGATTGATGTCCTGGCTGTCGGGGTCGCCAAGATGCGTGGTCCGCGCTTGATGGAGCATCTTCAGGCCGTCAAGCGAAGCCTGCAGGGCCTGCGTCTGCCCGACCGTCTGCGTTAATCAGTTTCTTGTCGAACCCTCTGCCGACTCAGCCTGAGCCTGGGCTTCCAGAAGTTCATTGAGTCGGGCTGCCGGTAGTGGGCGACTGATCACATAGCCCTGGGCGTAATCACAATTCAGACGCTTCAGGGCTTCCAGCTGTTCTTCTTCCTCCACCCCTTCGGCTACGACCTGCATGCCCAGGCCATGGCCCAGAGCAATGATCGCACGGGTCAGAGTGCCTTCAGTGGTTTGGGCGCTGTCTGACATCAGGAAACTGCGATCGATTTTAAGTATGTCGAGCGGGAAGTGCTGCAGGTAGCTGAGAGAAGAATAACCGGTGCCAAAATCATCGATAGCCAGGGAAATACCGCGTGCACGCAGGTTTTGCATTTCCAGGGTGGCGGCTTCAGCATCTTCCATTAGCGTACTTTCAGTGAGTTCCAGCTGCAGTAGGCGCGCCGGGAGATCGAATTCTTCCAGTAGGTCACTGACTTCACTGACCAGATGGCCGCTTTCGACCTGCTGGGCAGCAATGTTGACGGCAATCTGGATGGCAAAGCCTTTTTGGTACCATTCCGATGCTTGGCGGCAAGAGGCCCGTAAAACGGCACTTCCCAACTCATTAATCAATCCACTGCGTTCGGCCAGAGGAATGAAAACTCCAGGCGGGATGCGACCCTGTTCGGGGTGTTGCCAGCGAGCCAGGGCTTCAGCACTGGTGATGCGGTTGGTGTGCAGATCCAGCTTGGGCTGAAAGTGTACGCTGATTTCATCGTTTTCCAGAGCCTTGCGTAGGTCCTGTTCCAGCCGCAGTTGTTCCAGACTGCTTTGACGAATGTCTTCATTGTAGACTTGAAGACGGTTGCCGCCGGTACTCTTGGCTCGCAGGCGGGCCTGGTCGGCCTGATTGATCAGAACCTGGAGTTCATGGGTGTGTTCCGGATAGCAGCTGAGACCACCACTGATGGTGATTCGCAATTCCTGGCGGTCAATATAGAAAGGATGGTGGAGGTGCTCCCTCAGCTCTTCACAGACTAACAGGGCCTGGTGTTCATCCGCTTCCAGAAGCAGAGCAAACTCATTACCCCCGGTGCGGGCAAGAATTTCGGCATCGGCTAGAAACTGGGTAATGCGTTCAGCGACCTTGCGCAGGAGTTGATCCCCGGCATGATGGCCCAGAGAGTTGTTATAAGCCTTGAAGCGGTCGATATCGAAAACCAGTAAAGCCAGGCTTTTGCCCTGGATGCGTGCGGAAGCCAGGCTTTGGTGGAGGCGATCATAAAACTGACTGCGATTGGCCAGTCCGGTGAGTTCATCATACTCTGCCAGGTAAGTCAGGCGCGCTTCGACCTCCTTCTTCTGGGTCAGGTCAGAGAAAATACCGATGGTATAAGGCTCCTGTTTGAAGCCACTGACGACGCGGATCACCCTCAGCCATTGTGGATAGCTCTCACCGTTAAGTCGCTGCTGGCTCAGTTCTCCTTCCCAGCGCCCCTCATTTTTTAGGCTGCGGGAAATGCCCTTGTAAAGCTTGTGGTAGTTGGCAAAGCAGGGGAGCTCCCAGAAATTGCCTTCTATGACCTCATGGCGTGAATAGCCGGTGATATCGACAAAGGCCTGGTTAACAAAGATGACCCGGCTTTCCGAATCAACGATGTAAGTGGCTTCACCCGAGGCCTCAAAAGCTTTCCAGGCCAGCTGCAGGTAGTCATCCTTCTCTTGTTCTTCTGTGATATCTCTGCGGGTTCCCAGCATCCGCTGGGCCTTGCCGGTGATTTCATGACGTTCTACTACTTCGCCATGGTCTTCCAGCCATCGCCAACTTCCACTGCGGTGGCGGATGCGGAAGCGGCATTGGTAGTGCTCGGTTTTCCCCTTGAGTGCGGCTACCAGTGTGCGGCGCATCTGTGGGTAATCATCGGGATGAACCAAAGGCTTGAGATGCCCCATGAAGTGAGGGATTTCATTCTCGGCATAACCGAAAATCTCTTCAAAATGGGAGTGATAGATGGAGTCACTGTCCAGATCCCAGTCCCACAGTCCCAGCCGACTGGCTTCTATGGCTTGGCTGATCCGCTTGCGTTGATCTTCCAGTTCCTGGCTGGTTTTCTGGTGCTGGCGCATTTCATCCTCAAGATCCAGGGTGCGGGCTTTAACCTCCTGTTCCAGGTTAGCCTGCTGTCCCTGTAGTTGTTGATTGAGTGATAGGATTTGCTGATGGCCCGCATGCAGATGAGTCAGTAGCTGGCGGTTGCGCCAGGCATTGGCGAGCAGAGCCAAAAGGGGAGCCAGTAGCAAAATAGGGGGTAGTGATTGATGACTGTAGAGGGATACCGCTAAAAGGGTCACCACACCGGGTAGGGCAAAGAGCAGAGCCGCGCTAATAAAATGGACGTAGATACTGGTCGTTAAAATGAGGGTAGCAAACCAGAGGGTGAAGGTCAGACCGATAGCCAGGGGGGCTGCTGGTACCAGGGGGAGTGACCAGCCCAAAAGTACGGCCCACCAGAAACCGATCAGCAGAGCACCCAGCCGCAAGAAGGCCAGATGTCTGGAGGCCTGATTTTTCTGTTCACGGATGGCCAGGTGGCGGGCTTTTCCGCCCGCCAACAGCAGGGCCATGCCGGCCCACCAGGCAGCCAGCCAGTTGCTTCCGGGCAAAACTGGCCATAAAAAGGGGAGGGCTAAGCTGGCTGCCAGCAAGGAAAGTCGGTAAAAAAGATCGGCGTCCTTGTACGAAGAAGCCAGGCGCTCCGCCATAAAATCTTGTTGTTTGTCCATTTTGGCTTGGGTCTGAGCTTTATTGTCAGTTGTAATTATCTTTGACTCCAACCCGATATATAACAGACTGGGAAGAGGCTGGCTATCCAGACTATGTTACTATTTTATTCTTGGTTTCTATCCTTTTTACCTGAGAATTTAGGCCTGACTCATGCCCTCATTGCTTGACTCTCCCCTGCTGCAAGACCTGAATGCTGCCCAGGTCGAGGTGGTCGCAGCGCCTCCCATCGATCTACTGGTTCTGGCCGGAGCCGGTAGTGGCAAGACCCGGGTGCTGGTGCAACGAATCGCCTGGTTGATCCGCAATGAGGGTTTTTCTCCCTATGAGATTCTGGCGGTTACCTTTACCAACAAAGCGGCCAAGGAGATGCGTCTGCGTCTGGAAACCCTGTTGGGCATGAGTCTTCGCTCCATGTGGGTGGGGACTTTTCACGGCCTGTCCCACCGCCTTTTACGAACTCACTGGCGCGAAGCCGGGCTGCCTGAATTTTTCCAGATTCTGGATGCTGATGATCAGTTGCGCCTGATCAAGCGTCTGCAAAAAGATCTGGGTGTGGACAGTGAAAGATACCCACCCAAGCAATTGCAGGCCTTTATCAACAGCCACAAGGAAGAAGGCCTGCGAGCTGCCCATGTGCTGCCGCGGGGTGATTTTGAGCGCAAGATGCAAGAGCTTTACCAGGTTTATGAAGAGCTCTGTCAGCGTCAGGGCCTGGTGGACTTTGCCGAACTCCTGCTGAGGGCCCTGGAAGTCTTGAGGGACACCCCGGCCTTGCTCAAACACTACCGTGATCGCTTTGCTCATCTGCTGGTGGATGAGTTTCAGGATACCAATGGTCTTCAGTATGCCTGGCTCCGGCTTTTGCGGGGCCCGGAAGGTCGTATCATGGCTGTGGGGGATGACGACCAGTCCATCTATGGCTGGCGCGGTGCCAAAATTGAGAACATCCAGAACTTTACCCGTGACTTCCCCGATGCCCAGCTATTGCGCCTGGAGCAGAATTACCGTTCCACTTCGACGATTCTGGAAGCGGCCAACGCCCTGATTAAAAATAATGCCGGTCGCCTGGGTAAATCCTTGTGGACTGATGGCAAGCAGGGGGAACCCATCCGCGTCTATGCGGCCTTCAATGAACAGGATGAGGCGCGTTTTATTGTCGATATTATCCAGCAGCATGTGAAAGATGGCGGAATGCGTAGCGATTGTGCGCTTCTCTACCGTTCGAACGCGCAATCGCGCACGCTGGAAGAAGCTCTTTTGCGCCAGGGCGTACCCTACAAGGTCTATGGTGGCCAGCGCTTCTACGAGCGCCTGGAAATCAAGAATGCCCTGGGTTATTTGCGTTTACTGGTTAACCGCCAGGATGATGCCGCTTTTGAACGCGTTATCAACACGCCCACCCGCGGTATCGGCACCACCACCCTGGAAAAATTGCGAGCCTATGCCCGGGATGAAGGTGTGGGGCTTTGGGATGCTGTCCAGGAGATGCTGGCCAAGTCCCTGATCAAGGGTCGAGGGGCCAGTAACCTCCACCAGTTCCTGGAATTGATTGAAAGCCTGGACGAAGAAACGCTGAGCCTGACTCTCCACGATACCGTGGATACCGTGATTGAAAAATCCGGTCTGCTGGATTTTCATGCGCGTGAAAAAGGTGAAAAGGGCCAGGCTCGCGTGGAAAACCTGAAAGAACTGATTTCTGCCGTTCAGCAATATGAGCCCCTATTACCACTGGAAGACCAGGAGGAGCAGGAAACGGTCAATCTTGAGGGCCGTGAAGCCCTGGCCGTGTTCCTGACTGAAGCCAGTCTGGATGCCGGTGACAATCAGGCGGATGAAAACCAGGATGCCGTTCAGTTGATGACCCTGCATACCGCCAAGGGTTTGGAATTTCCGCTGGTCTTTCTGGCGGGCATGGAAGAAGGACTCTTTCCCCACCAGATGGCCATGGATGAAGGTGAAGATCGTCTGGAAGAAGAGCGGCGGCTTTGCTATGTGGGCATTACTCGCGCCATGCAAACACTTTATATGACTTTTGCCGAAAATCGCCGCATGTACGGCCGTGATCTCTTCTGCCGCCCCTCGCGTTTTCTGACCGAATTGCCCAGAGAACTGCTTGAAGAAGTTCGCTTAAGGGCTGCCGTCAGTCGCCCTATGCAGACACCTTCCAGTCGGCCCCGGCCCCGCGTAGGTGGTGCTTCGGGTAATCCTCTGGAAGCCCCGGTCACCAATGAAGGCGCTGCCTTGAGAATTGGCCAGCGGGTGGCCCACAAGAAATTCGGTGAAGGCGTGATTCTGCATTGTGAAGGTCAGGGGGATAGAGCCCGGCTCCTGATCAACTTTGATAGTGCCGGGGAAAAATGGCTGGTTTTGGGCTTTGCGCCTCTGACCCCACTGGATTAAAGCAGGAGGCAGCGGGCGCTTTGCTGTAAAAACGGCCCGAGATGCCCCAGCTTAATCCTCCAGACGCGCCAATAGCTGTTCAGCCGGTTCAGGTTTGCCATAAAAATACCCCTGATGCAGGTAGCAGCCCAGGGAATAGAGAAAGTCTCTTTGCTCCTGAGTTTCTACCCCTTCAGCCACCACGGATAGCTTGAGGTGATGGGCGACAGCCATCATTGTCTCCACCAGCAGAGCATCGCTGGAATCCTGGGGTAAATCCTGAACAAAAGAACGGTCGATTTTCAGTTCATTGATGGGCAGGCGCTTCAGGTAAGACAAGGAGGAGTAGCCAGTGCCGAAATCATCAATGGAGAAACTGATGCCCAGTTGTTGCAGTTCCAGCATCCGCCGTGACGACTGCTTAAAGTCGGTAATTAACAGGCCTTCTGTGACCTCCAGGGTCAGTTGCCTGGGATCTGCGCCGGTCATTTCCAGTAGTTGGCGCACCCGTTCGACAAAACCCTGGCTGCGGAACTGGCGTGGACTGATATTCACGGCAAAGGATAATTGGGGGTGCTGAGGCATCAGTTGCAGGGTTTGCTTGAGTACCCATTCGCCCAGTGGCAGAATCAGGCCGGTGTCCTCCGCCAGAGGAATAAAGGCATCCGGGGGAATAATACCTTTTTCCGGATGCAGCCAACGCACCAGGGATTCGCTGCCATACACCCGTCCTTCTTGATTGGTTTTAGGCTGCAGGTATAGCTGGAATTGCTCCAGTTCCAATGCCTTGCGCAGCTCACCTTCCAGCTCAAAACGATTTTCAGCTTGGGCCTGCATGCTGGGTTCAAACAGGCGCCAGGTGCTGCGCCCGGCTTCCTTGGCTGCATAGAGGGCAATATCCGCTTCTTTGAGAAGGCGATCAAAGCTGGACTTTTTGGTGCTGAAAAAGGCGGCTCCCAGGCTACTGCTTAACAGGAATTCACCTTGACCGGGTAGGTTCAAGGGTTGGGCCAGGCTGCTCTGGAAGCTATCAAGACGCTCCTGCAGACGCTGCCGTGCTTGTTCCTCGCCATCCTGGCGGTCTTCGGTGAGCAGCAGAACAAATTCATCCCCACCAAAACGAGCCAGGGCTTCAGGCTCTCTGAGCAGTTGTTGAAGGCGTGTCGAAAGCTGAATCAGTAGATCATCACCAACCTGGTGGCCGCGAGCATCATTGATATTCTTGAAATGATCCAGATCGATAATGACCAGGGCGGCAACCGTGTCACCCTGTGCCAGGTGTTCTTGGATCTGGATGAATTTTTCCTGGAAAAGATAGCGGTTAGGCAGATTGGTCAGGGGGTCATAATAAGCCAAGAATTTGATTCGCTGTTCACTTTCATGACGCTCAGTAATGTCGCGACTGACACCCAGCACGCCGATAAATTCTTCCTGGTTGTTGATCAAAGGCGCCTTGAGCTTATCCAGGAGGCGATCCTGACCATCGGGGAAACGAGTCCATTCTTCAGAATGAACGATCTGGTGATTGGCCAGAACCTGGGTATCGGTTTGGTAAAAGGCTTTGGCTTGTTGGCTCGTGAACAGCTGATGGTCAGAGGTGCCGATAATGGCTTCGGGTTTCTTGCCGACAAATTCGGCAAACTGCTTGTTGCATCCCAGATACTGGCCTTCACGGTTCTTGAAGAAGATCATGTCGGGAATGGAATTGAGCAGGCCCTCCAGAATCGTGGTCTTCTCCTGAAGTTTGTGTTCAGCCTTGCGGCGATTGAGGATGTTCCAGATCAGCAGGCCGATGACGGTCAGCTGCGCCACCAGAGCCAACCAAAGCAGTTGAAAGTTACTCGCCTGGGAATCCACCAGGGCCTGGTAGCGTTCTTCGGCCAGTTCTTCCAGGCGGTCCTTGTATTCAAGAATGCTGGATTCGGCAACTTGTTTGCCTGTGATGTCGAGGATGACCGAAAACAGCAGGGTTTCCCCATCGTCGGTTTGCATGGGCCAGGAGTGAACTTCTACAGTTCGTATATCACCACTGGCCAGACGATGGGGGAAAATAAAGTAGTTACGATTTTGCTGGCGGGCCTCGGCACGTTCCTTGGCAACGTCTTCGGCATCCAGGGCATTGATCTCCTGGATGCTCATTCCCGTCAGTTCGGGGATAGCATAGCCGTAAAAATTGGCTGCTGCGGGGTTGGCATGACGAATTCGGCCGGTTTCCGGATCTATAACCAGCATGGGAGTCCCATACTCTTCAAAGAAGCGTTCGGGCAACTGGGCAGCGAGGGATTGACCGATGGCCTGGGTCAGAATAAAGCCTGCCAGTCCCAGGATGGTAATAGCCAGAAATAATTTGAGTTTCACACCTGCTCTCTTGTTGTTGTTCAGCCGCCAGCTAACTTGACTTTAAAACCCTTGTCTTCCAGTAGCTGGCGTAGCAATTGACGCTGGTCGCCCTGAATTTCAATCACCCGGTCTTTGAGGGCTCCCCCGGTACCACAGCGTTTCTTCAGACTGGCGGCCAGTTGTTTTAATTCGTCCTTGGGCAGAGGGACGCCGGTAATGGTTGTCACGCCCTTGCCCTTACGCCCCGAGGTTTCGCGGCGGATGCGAACGATACCATCGAGCTCCTGCAGATGCTCAGTATCGGCCAGCTCGTCACAGCGGCACGCATTTTTTGATTCCTGGCAGGCAGGACAGATATCGCCCTGCTCGGTAGAATAGACCAGACGACGGAGTTGGTCTTGCATTGATGCCATTCAACGACTCCTGAAAAATAACATATATTTGGTAGGTTTAATCTGCTTTCTATCAAATTATTAATGAGAATAACGCCTTGAGGAAGAAGATGCGACATCTGCTGATAGGGATACTGACCTCCAGTCTCCTTTTAATCAACACACTGGCGGGCATGCTGCCCATGCTGCTGTTAGCCCTGCTGAAATTTGTGATTCCGGTCAGAGCGGTTCGTGACCGCCTGTTTGAAGCGGTACGCTGGATTGCCAGCACCTGGGCAACGATTAATGTCTGGATTTTTCGCTACCTGACACCCACCTATTGGGATATTCGCGGTCAGCAGCAACTGAGCCGGGATAAATCCATTCTGGTGATCAGCAACCATCAAACCTGGGTCGATATTCCCGCCTTGATCGCAGCTATTCACGGCAAGGCACCTTTCTTTACCTTCTTTCTCAAGCGCGACCTGATTTATGTGCCTTTCCTGGGGTTAGCCTGGTGGGCGTTGGAATACCCGTTCATGCGGCGCTATACCAAAGAACAGCTGGCCAAGAACCCTCGCTTGCGGGGTAAGGACCTGGAGATTACGCGCAAGGCTTGTGATCGTTTGCAGGGACGAGCCGTTTCCCTGGTTAATTATCTGGAAGGCACACGTTTTACACCTGCTAAGCAGGAGCGTCAAAACTCACCCTATCGTTATCTTCTGAAACCCAAGTCAGGCGGTGTTGCCTTTACGCTCAAGGCCATGGGCAAGCAGCTGGATAGCCTGCTGGATGTCACTCTGGTCTACCCTGGCGATAAGCCGCCAACTTTTTGGGAGCTTCTCAGTGGTCAGGTTGGCCGGGTGATTATCGATCTGGAACAACAGCCACTGCCAGCCAGAATGTGTGAGGGGGATTACCAGGAGGATCGTGAATTTCGTAAGGAATTCCATGCCTGGATTGGTGATATCTGGGCTCACAAAGATGCCAAGATTGCACAATTAAAACAGGAGTTGGAAGCTTCGCAGTCAGATTCATGACAGCAGCGACGATTACTGCTAATTTAATGCCTGATTAACGCAGGGTTTATGGAGAGGTCTATGGATGATAGGAGAAAGGATGACATGCATTATCAGGTTTTAGGTGACCCTCTGCTTGCTGCGCTTGCCAAGAAGATCCGTCACGCCTTGGTAATTACCGATGCAGAAAAGCGCATCATCTATGTGAACCCTGCTTATCAGGCCCTGACCGGGGTAGCGGTGGCCGATGCACTGGGAAGGACGGCCGACCTCAATCATTCCGGTCGCTACAAACCGGACTTTTACCGCAAAATCTGGAAAAGTCTGGAAGAACAGGGCATCTGGGAAGGCGAGGTCTGGGATTACCACCCGGATGGAACGGCCTATCTGCAGCATCTAAGTGTTGAGGCCATCAAGGATGGCGAGGGGCGCATTCAGAATTATTTTGCACTTTTCAGTGACCTTTCCGAACAGCGTCAATCTCTGGCCGACCTGGAGCGCCTGACCCATTACGACCCTCTGACCGATCTGCCCAACCGCATGCTGTTTCGCAACCGTCTGGGTCATGAATTCAATATTTCTACCCGGCACAATTCACGCACGGGCTTGGTTTTGCTCAACCTGGACCGCTTTAAACTGATCAACGATGCCTTTGGCTTTGAGGCAGGTGATCAATTATTGGTGGAAATAGCCCAACGCTTGCAGGGTGGAATTCGCCGGACTGACCTCTTGGCCCGCCAGGAACAACGCCAGGAAAGGGATGCCGATCTGCTTTCACGCATGGGTGGGGATGATTTTTCCTTTGTTTTGAGTGAACTGCGCAGACCCGATGATGCCGGTATCGTTGCAGAGCGGCTGCTTAAAGCACTGGAAGCTCCCTTCTATGTCCAGGGTGAGGAAATTTACATCTCTGCCAGCCTGGGTCTGGCTGTCTACCCGGACAATGCCGATAATGAGGATGCCTTGCTGCAGTGCGCCGAGTCAGCACTTAATAAGGTAAAAAAAGAAGGCAAGGGCGGTTACCGCTTCTTTTCCGATGATCTCAATGTCAGCAGTGCCAAAAGAGTACGCTTGGAAGCCAGGATGAGAAATGCCATCGCCCGGGAGGAATTTGTACTCTACTACCAGCCCAAACAGGAGCTGGATACAGGCCGAATCAGTGGTATGGAGGCCTTGATTCGCTGGCCGACGGATGAAGGCATGATTACCCCGGGCGAGTTTATTCCTCTGGCCGAAGATACCGGGATGATTAATCCGCTGGGCCGTTGGATACTCTTCCAGGCTTTGCGGGATACGGTTACTGCCAGCAAGGCCCTGGGTTATCCGCTGCAGATCGCTGTCAATCTTTCCATGCGCCAGTTTCAACGTCCTGGTCTTAAGGAATTGGTGCAGGAAGCCATCGAGGAAACCGGCATTCTCCCTGAACAGGTGGAACTGGAAATTACCGAGAGCATGGTGGTGGATAAGGCGGATGAAGCTATAGAAACCATGCGAGGCTTGCGAGATCTGGGTGTTCGCCTGGCCATTGATGATTTCGGTACCGGCTATTCATCCATGGCTTATTTGCGTAATTTTCCCGTTAATACCCTGAAAATCGACCAGACTTTTGTCAGTGATCTGGTTTCGGCTGACAGCAATACCAGTATCATCTCTGCAGTGATTGGCCTGGGCCAGGGCTTGGGGATGAAAGTAGTCGCTGAAGGTGTTGAAACACGCCTGCAACGAGATCTTCTGGAAAAAGCCGGCTGTCATCTGGGTCAGGGTTATTACATCAGTTATCCACTGCCACTGAATGAATTAATCGAGTTACTCAATGCTGCCCAATCGACCCAAAAAAATTCGTGATCCTCTCACCGGCCGTTATTTTGGTGAGGAGGATGTTTCCTACCAGGCTGCTGGCGGTGAAGAAGGCATTCGCAAGCTATGTCGGGCCTTTTACCAGGCCATGGAGTCTCTGCCCGAGGCGGCAGGTATTCGTGCAATGCACAAGGAAGATCTGAGTGAGTCAGAAGACAAGCTGAGCTGGTTTTTGTTTGGCTGGCTGGGTGGGCCCAAGCGCTACCAGGATAAGTATGGCTCTATAGTGATTCCCCAGGCTCATGCACACCTGGATATAGGGCCCCAGGAAAGAGATGCCTGGTTGGCTTGCATGCAGCAAGCGCTGGATCAGCAGGACTATACGGAAGAATTCAAAGCCTATGTGATGCAAAGCCTGTGGATGCCAGCCGAGCTTAGTCGCACCCGCGAGTGAGGTTCAGATCATTAACAAAAAGCCCCGGCAAAAAAATTCTGCCGGGGCTTTTTTCAAGGCTTAGTTAATCTGGGGTTCCAGTTCGCCTCTCAGGTAGCGTTCTGCCATGTCATCCAGGCGGATCGCGCGGATCTTGCTGGCATGACCGGCCGTACCAAAGGCTTCATAGCGATTGATACAAACATCAGCCATGGCGTGCTGGGATACCTTCAGGTATTTGCGCGGGTCAAACTCGGCCGGGTTTTCAGCCAGGAAGCGACGGATAGCACCGGTTGAAGCCAGGCGCAGGTCGGTGTCGATATTTACCTTGCGAACACCATGCTTGATGCCTTCCACGATTTCCTCGACAGGTACCCCGTAGGTTTCCGGGATTTCACCGCCGAATTCATTGATGATTTCCAGCCAGTCTTGGGGAACGGATGAAGAGCCGTGCATCACCAGGTGGGTGTGAGGAATACGTGCGTGGATTTCCTTGATTCGACTGATCGCCAGAGTGTCGCCGGTGGGGGGCTTGGTAAACTTGTAGGCCCCGTGGCTGGTGCCGATGGCAATAGCCAGAGCATCCACACCGGTTTGCTTGACGAAATCAGCGGCTTCTTCCGGGTCGGTCAGCATCTGTTCGTGGCTCAGCGTGCCTTCAGCACCTACGCCATCTTCTTCACCAGCTTGGCCGGTTTCCAGGCTGCCCAGACAGCCCAGCTCACCTTCCACGGAAACACCGCAGGCATGAGCCATATCCACTGTCTTGCGAGTGACGTCCACGTTGTAGTCATAGCTGGTGGGTGTTTTGCCATCAGTGCCTAGAGAACCATCCATCATGACCGAGCTGAAACCCAGTTGAATGGAACGCTGGCAGACGCTGGGGCTGGTACCATGATCCTGGTGCATACACACGGGGATATGAGGGAATTCCTCGATAGCAGCCAGAATCAGGTGACGCAAGAAGGGTGCACCTGCGTATTTGCGGGCACCGGCAGAAGCCTGCACGATCACCGGGGAATCGGTACGATTGGCCGCTTCCATGATGGCGCGCATCTGCTCCAGATTGTTGACGTTGAATGCTGGAACGCCATAGCCGTGTTCGGCGGCATGATCCAGCAGTTGGCGCATGGAAATAAGAGCCATGATTATTTACCTTTCAGTTAACGGGTTAAATAGCTTCACGTTTACAGAAAGCTCGGGGTGGGCAAATAACCGCCACTCTAGCCCCGAGCCTGATGATCAAATTTACTGCTTGGCCGCTGCCTCAAGCGCAGCCACCGCAGGCAGGGTTTTGCCTTCAACATATTCCAGGAAAGCACCGCCACCTGTGGAGATGTAGGAAACCTGATCAGCAATGGCAAACTGATCGATGGCGGCGAGGGTATCACCTCCACCGGCAATGGAGAAGCCATTGCTTTCGGCAATCGCCTTGGAGAGCACCTGGGTGCCACTGCTGAATTGCTGGATTTCAAAAACCCCAACCGGGCCGTTCCAGAGAATAGTGCCTGCGTCCTTGAGCAGGACAGACAAGGCTGCTGCAGACTGGGGACCGATATCCAGGATCATGTCATCTTCTTCAACATCATCGGCCGACTTGATCGTTGCTTCGGCATTTTCGGAGAATTCCTTGGCCACGACGACATCAGAAGGCAGGGGTACATCGACTTTGTTGAGCAGGGCTTTGGCTTGATCGACTAGATCGGCTTCATAGAGCGACTTGCCAACAGGCTTGCCCGCCGCGGCCAGGAAGGTATTGGCAATACCGCCACCCACGATCAATTGATCACACTTGTCGGAAAGCGCATTGAGAACTTCCAGCTTGGTGGAAACCTTGGAGCCTCCCACGATCGCCACCAGGGGGCGAGCCGGTTCAGCCAGAGCTTTTTGCAGGGCTTCCAGTTCTGCGGCCAGCAGCAGACCGGCACAAGCAACCGGGGCAAAGCGGGCAACGCCATGAGTCGAAGCCTGAGCACGGTGGGCGGTACCAAAGGCATCCATCACATAAACATCACAGAGAGCGGCATATTTTTTTGACAGGGCTTCGTCATCTTTCTTCTCGCCCTTGTTGAAGCGCACATTTTCCAGCAGGACGACTTCCCCGGCAGTCACCTCCACGCCGTCGAGATAGTCTTTAACCAATTTGACCTCCTGGCCCAGAAGGCCGGAAAGATGCTCTGCTACCGGTGCCAGGGAATTCTTGTCGTCGGCAACCCCTTCTTCGGGGCGGCCCAGGTGGGACATGAGCAGTATAGCTGCTCCAGCATCCTTGGCCGCCTTGATGGTTTGCAGGCTGGCGCGAATGCGGGCATCGGAGGTGACCTTGCCATCTTTGACGGGCACATTCAGGTCTTCGCGGATGAGTACTCGTTTGCCGGCTAAATCCAGATCGGTCATTTTGGTGACTTGCATGGGTCGTCCTCTAATTATTGCTGTTCGTGATTCTTGGAAAGTGTTGAGTTTAACCAATGCTGGGCAACATCCAGCATGCGGTTGGCAAAGCCCCATTCGTTGTCAAACCAGCAGAGAAGTTTTACCAGGCGTTTGCCGGAAACCCGTGTCTGGGTGGCATCGAGAATGCCGGAATGGGGATCGTGATTAAAGTCTACCGAAGCATGAGGTTCTTCAGTGTAGCCGAGAATGCCTTTTAATGGCCCTTGGCTGGCAGTCAGCAGCAGCTGGTTGATTTCATCGACACTGGTGTCTCTTTGCAGGCAGAGAGTCAGATCCATCGCCGAGACATTCAGCGTCGGCACCCGTAGATGCAGGCTTTCAATGCGGCCATCCAGGTGAGGCAGCAGACGGCTGATGCCGCGGGCCAAACCCGTATCAACCGGGATGATCGAGGCCATGGCCGAGCGTGTCAGGCGAAGGTTGTTTTGATGGTAGGCATCACTGACCGGTTGATCGTTCATGGCTGAATGAATGGTCGTGGTGGTGCCATGTTCAATACCCAGATTGGAATCCAGAAGCTGCAACAGGGGCACTACACAATTGGTGGTGCAGGAGCCGGCAGAAACAATCCGGTGCGCTGGCTGGAGACTGGAATGGTTAACACCATAAATAATCGTGGCGTCTACATCTGCCTCTGCGGGCTGGGAGAAGAGGAGTCGCTTAGTGCCAGCCTGCAGGTGGCGCTCGGCGGTTTCCCGGTCACGAAAACTGCCCGAACATTCCAAAAGCAGATCTATATCAAGATCCCGCCAGGGCAGGTCTTCTGGCTGGGCATGCGAAAGGATCTGCAGAGAGCGGCCGTTAATTGCCAAACGATCCCCGTCGATACTGACCCGGCCGGGAAAACGCCCGTGAATGGTGTCATAACGGGTCAGGTAGGCAACGGTTTCCGGATCTGAAAGCTCATTGAGGGCGACCAGTTCCAGATTGCGGGTGTCTTCGCGCTCGGTGAGAGCGCGAAGCAGGCATTGGCCAATACGGCCGTAACCATTGATTGCCAGTCTCGGCATTATCAGTCGTCCAGACCTTCCAGCAGTTCTTCGAGCTGTGCGACTACATTATCCAGCGTGAAACCAAAGGTTTCAAAAAGCTGGTCTGCTGGCGCGGATTCACCAAAGGTGTCCATGCCGATGACACTGCCTTCCAGACCCACATATTTGTACCACCAGTCTTTATGTGAGGCTTCGATGGCCAGACGAGTGCCGACTTCGGCAGGGAGAACAGCCTGGCGGTAGGCCGCATCCTGTTGTTCGAACACATCAGCCGAAGGCAGGCTGACAACACGAATCCTGCGTCCCTTGTCGGCCATGACCTGGGCTGCTTCTACAGCCAGCGCAATTTCAGAACCGCTGGAGATAATAATAGCTTCGGGTTCGCCTTCACAGTCCTTGAGAATGTAGCCGCCGCGGCTAATGGCCGCCAGCTGCTCGCTGTCACGCTCCTGATGAGGCAGGCCCTGGCGTGAGAAAATCAGAGCTGTGGGGCCATCTTTGCGTTCCAGGGCTGCTTTCCAGGCAGCAGCGGTTTCTACTGCATCGGCTGGACGCCAGACGCTCATGTTGGGTGTGCCCCTCAGGCTGGCCAACTGCTCGATGGGCTGGTGAGTAGGTCCATCTTCACCCAGGCCAATGGAATCGTGGGTAAAGACTTCAATGTGCTGTTGCTTCATCAAAGCCGCCATGCGCAGGGCATTGCGGGCGTATTCCATGAAAATCAGGAAGGTGGCACCATAGGGAATAAAGCCGCCATGCAAGGCCAAACCATTGATGATTGCAGCCATGCCAAATTCGCGAACGCCATAATGGATATAGTTGCCGGAGGCATCATCACGGGTGATGGCCTGGGCGCCCTTCCAGAAGGTCAGATTGGAAGGAGCCAGGTCGGCAGAGCCACCTAGAAGTTCGGGCAGTTCAGGGGCCAGTTCGTTGAGCACATTCAGGCTGGCTTTACGGCTGGCAAGCTTTTCACCGCTGGCCTGGAGTTTTTTCACGAGATCATCGGCTTTTTGGGTAAAGCCTTCAGGTAGATCCCCCTTTAAACGCCGCTCAAGTTCAGCTGCCAGTTGAGGGTGAGCCTTGGCATAGGCGTCAAAGGTTTTTTGCCAGCTTTGCTCTGCTTGGGCACCCTTTTCACAGGCATTCCATTCTGCACTTATTGCTTCAGGAATTTCAAAAGGCGCTGAGGTCCAGCCGAGCTGCTCGCGAGTCAAAGCTACTTCATCTTCGCCCAGAGGGGCACCGTGACTATCTTCTTTGCCCTGTTTGTTGGGGGAGCCAAAACCGATGATGGTTTTGCAAATGATCAGGCTGGGGCGCTCGTTATCCTGGCGAGCAGTTTCGATGGCAGCCTTGATCTCGTCAGGCTGGTGGCCATCAACCCGCAGTACCTGCCAGTTATAGGCTTCAAAGCGCTGCGCAGTGTTGTCGGTAAACCAGCCATCCACTTCGCCATCGATGGAAATGCCATTGTCATCGTAGAAGGCAATCAGCTTGCCCAGCCCCAGGGTGCCGGCCAGAGAACAGACTTCATGGGAAATGCCTTCCATCAGACAGCCATCACCCAAAAAAGTATAGGTGTGGTGATTAATCACCTCGTGACCTGGGCGATTGAATTGGGCGGCCAGGGTCTTTTCTGCCAGAGCCATACCCACGGCATTGGCAACACCCTGGCCCAGAGGGCCGGTTGTGGTTTCGACGCCAGGGGTATAGCCATATTCAGGGTGCCCGGGTGTCTTGCTGTGCAACTGACGGAAGTTTTTCAGATCGTCGATGGAAAGATCATAGCCGGACAGGTGCAGCAGCGAGTAAATCAGCATGGAGCCGTGGCCGTTGGAGAGCACAAAACGGTCACGATCCGCCCAGTTGGGGTTCTGGGGGTTGTGCTTTAAATAATCATTCCATAGCACTTCGGCGATGTCAGCCATACCCAGAGGGGCGCCAGGATGGCCGGATTTGGCTTTTTGTACGGCATCCATGGCCAGCGCACGCAGGGCATTGGCACGATCAAAACGTGAAGTCATGGGTGTTGCTCTCCTCACCAGGGGTGTTAGTTCTGTAGATCAATTGAAAGTTGCGCTATTTTCCCGCATCTTCCCTTCAGTAGCAAACTTCAACTGAAGCTGGCTTTTTTTCATGTGCACCTGGCTGTCTTGCTGGGTAGAATAGTCGGATATTTTTGGCCGTCAGGAGCTTTACGCCGTTATGAGTGAGTATTCTTTGTTTACCTCCGAATCCGTTTCCGAAGGTCATCCGGATAAACTGGCCGACCAGATTTCCGATGCCGTACTGGATGCCTTGCTGGCTAAAGACAAGCAGGCTCGGGTAGCTTGCGAGACCTTGGTTAAAACGGGTGTGGCTATCGTGGGGGGGGAGATCACCACCAATGCCTGGGTCGACCTGGAGGATCTGGTTCGCGGTGTGATTCGTGATATTGGTTATACCTCTTCGGAGGTGGGCTATGACGGAGATACCTGTGGGGTGATTAATATCATCGGTAAGCAGTCGGTGGATATTGCCCAGGGTGTGGATCGGCAGAAGCCTGAAGATCAGGGCGCTGGCGATCAGGGGCTGATGTTCGGCTACGCCTCCAATGAAACGGATGTGTTGATGCCGGCCCCCATCACCTATGCTCATCGCTTGGTGGAGCGCCAGGCCGAAGCCCGTAAGAGCGGCTTGTTGAACTGGCTGCGTCCGGATGCCAAGAGTCAGGTCACCTGTCGTTATGAAAATGGCAAGGTAACCGGCATTGATGCGGTTGTCCTGTCGACCCAGCATCATCCTGATGTATCGCAAAAGGATCTGCAGGAAGCGGTCATGGAATTGATCGTCAAAAACACCCTACCCCAGGAATTACTGCACAAGGATACCCGCTTCCATATCAACCCAACTGGCAAGTTTGTGATTGGCGGCCCGGTTGGCGATTGTGGTTTGACCGGACGTAAGATTATTGTCGATACCTATGGCGGCATGGCACGTCATGGCGGTGGAGCCTTTTCTGGTAAGGATCCGTCCAAGGTGGATCGCTCGGCAGCCTACGCGGGCCGCTATGTGGCTAAGAATCTAGTGGCCGCCGGGCTGGCCGATCGTTGTGAAATTCAGGTTTCCTATGCAATCGGTGTGGCTGAGCCGACTTCGGTTTCGGTCAATACGTTTGGAACCGGTAAGGTTAGTGATGAAAAGTTGATCGGCCTGATCAGAGAGCACTTTGATCTGCGCCCCTATGCGATTACCCGCATGCTGGACTTGCTGCATCCCATGTACCGCTTGACGGCTGCCTACGGTCATTTCGGACGTAATCCCTTCGAAATGACGGTTGGAGAGGATCGTTTTATGGCCTTTCCTTGGGAGATGACGGACAAGGCCGAAGCTTTGAAATCAGCGGCTGGCCTGTAATTGCCCCCTACAGGGCTGACTGCCAGGCATCTGGAGTCAGTCCTGTCTAGGCGGCGATTCGGCCTTTTTAGTTGAAGCCGTTTCTAAGCAGATTGGAGAGCTTGGGATTGGGTTTTTTGGCTCGGCGAAAAAAGAGCCCCATTTTACCGATTGTCTGAATCACTTCAGCATCCAGCTCTTCAGCCAATTCAGCAATCATTTCAGCTCTTTCGTCTCTTTCCCCCACGAAACGGATTTTGATCAATTCGTGATCCTTCAGTGCTCTTTCCGCTTCTTTGATAAGGCCTTCGGTCAGGCCTTCTTCACCCACGAGAATAACCGGGCTAAGGGAGTGGCCAATGGCTCGGAGTTCTTTCTTTTGTGCGCCTTTAAGGCTCATGTTAATCTACTCTGTTTAAAATCGAAGTTGAATACGTCGGCTTGGCGGCTATTCTAATCCCTGTATCTGCCTGGGTCATCCCCTGGTAAGCAGCTTTCATTCTAGAGGTATTCGTGGCTCGATCAAAAACCAGTGCAGCCTGGCTGAAAGAACATGTTGATGATCATTGGGTGCAACAGGCTCAAAAAGATGGTTATCGTTCCAGAGCAGCCTACAAGCTGGCAGAAATCGATGATAAAGACCACTTGCTGAAGCCTGGTATGACCGTCATAGATCTGGGCAGTGCGCCTGGTGGCTGGTCACAATTGGCAGCCGATCGTTTGCAGGGGCGTGGTCGTGTTCTGGCATCAGACATCTTGCCCATGGATGCTCTGGCCGGGGTCGAGTTTATTCAAGGGGATTTTACCGAAGATTCTGTGCTGGATGCCTTGCTTGATGCTATGCAAGGTGAGCCAGCCGACCTTGTAATTTCGGATATGGCGCCCAATCTCAGTGGTATGAATGCAATTGATCAGCCCAAAGCCATGTACCTGGTTGAGTTGGCTCTGGATCTGGGGCAACAGGTTTTGCGTCCTGGTGGCGATTTTCTAGCCAAGGTTTTTCAGGGCGAGGGCTATGATGAATACCTGAAGATGTTAAGAGAGAATTTCCAGCGGGTTCTCACGCGCAAGCCCAAAGCATCAAGGGCCAGATCACGTGAAGTTTATTTGTTGGCAAGAGGTTTTAAGGGCTAATAAAAAATAATTGGCCTGATACAAAAGATAAATGGAACGAGACCGACTTTTGTTCGGTCTCACTTAGGAATTCCTGTAGTATAGAAGTAAAAGCTGTACCGCTTTTTTGTTTTCTGTACTCAGCAGGCAAGATCAAACAAGAGGGCATTGCCTTGAACGATATGGCCAAAAATCTCATTCTGTGGCTGATAATTGCCGCAGTCCTACTGACCGTGTTCAATAATTTTAATGTTGAGCAAACCCATAATAGTCTGAACTATTCCCAATTCGTCCAGGAAGTTCAGCAGGGGCAGGTACGTAAAGTCACTATTGATGGCTATGATATTGAAGGGGTGCGTTCTGATGGCAGCCGCTTCCAGACCGTGCGTCCTGCAGCTGAAGATCCCAAGCTGATGGATGACCTCTTGAGTAATAATGTTCAGGTTGAAGGTCGCAAGCCGGAAGGTCAAAGCATCTGGACACGCCTGTTGATTGCCAGTTTCCCGATCCTGCTGATTATGGCTATCTTTATCTTCTTTATGCGCCAGATGCAGGGTGGCGGTGGTGCTGGTGGCCGTGGTGGCCCCATGAGTTTTGGTAAATCCAAAGCGCGCCTGCTGTCTCAGGATCAGATTAAAACCACCTTTACCGATGTGGCTGGTTGTGATGAAGCCAAGGAAGACGTCAAGGAGCTGGTCGATTTTCTGAAAGATCCCAGCAAATTTCAGCGCCTGGGCGGTAAGATTCCACGTGGGGTTCTCATGGTGGGTAGCCCGGGTACGGGTAAAACTCTTTTGGCCAAGGCCGTTGCCGGTGAGGCACAGGTGCCCTTCTTTACTATCTCCGGTTCTGATTTTGTGGAGATGTTCGTCGGTGTAGGTGCTTCGCGTGTTCGGGATATGTTTGAGCAGGCCAAGAAACAATCGCCCTGTATCATCTTTATCGACGAGATCGATGCCGTAGGTCGCCAGCGGGGCGCAGGCATGGGTGGTGGTCATGATGAGCGCGAACAGACGCTGAACCAGTTGCTGGTCGAAATGGATGGTTTCGATCCCAACGATGGTGTAATCGTGATTGCCGCAACCAACCGGCCGGATGTGCTTGACTCGGCACTGTTGCGTCCGGGGCGTTTTGACCGTCAAGTTGTCGTTGGTCTGCCAGATATCCGTGGGCGTGAGCAGATTCTTGATGTGCATATGCGTAAAGTGCCGCTGGCTGACGATGTTAAGGCCAATCTAATTGCTCGCGGCACCCCTGGCTTTTCAGGGGCTGATTTGGCCAACCTGGTCAACGAGGCAGCTCTTTTTGCTGCGCGTAATGATCGTCGCCTTGTCGGTATGGAAGAATTTGAAAAGGCCAAGGACAAGATCATGATGGGGGCTGAGCGTAAGTCCATGGTCATGACCGAAAAAGATAAGATCATGACGGCTTACCACGAAGCAGGTCACGCCATTCTCGGGCGTCTTCTTCCAGCCCATGATCCAGTCTACAAGGTCTCGATTATTCCCCGCGGGCGCGCACTGGGTGTAACCATGTTCCTGCCTGAAGAGGACCGAGTTTCCTACAGCAAGCGCTATTTGTTGAGCCGAATTACCTCTGCTTATGGCGGGCGCATTGCCGAAGAGATGTTTTACGGTGCTGAGTGGGTTTCGACTGGCGCCCAGAATGACATTCAGCAGGCCACTAAAATGGCTCGCAACATGGTGACCAAGTGGGGCCTCTCTGAAAAAGCTGGACCGGTTCTCTACAGTGAAGACGAAGGTGAAATCTTTGTTGGTGGCGGTCAGGGTGGTGCCAAGGCCAATGTCAGTGATGAGACGGCTGAGCTGCTGGATGCTGAAATTCGCAGGATTCTGGATGAATGCTATGCCGAGGCGACTCGACTGCTTGAAGAAAATCGCGACAAGATGGAGTTGATGAAAGACGCCTTGATGGAATATGAAACCATCGACTCCAAGCAGATTGACCAGATTATGGATGGCAAGGTGCCTGAGCCGCCCAAAGACTGGGGTGACGGTGATGGCGGCTTGCCAGTGGAAGCCAAAGAAGAAGATCAGGCAGCTTCTGAAGATGACAAGGAAAAGGAAGCTGAAGAGGACAAGCCGGAGCGTAAGCCGGGCGATCCACTGGGTGGATCTGTTCACTGATCTGATTGCAAAAGCCCCGCTCAGCGGGGTTTTTTAGGTTTGAAGCAAGCAAGGAAACCTCAGTATGCCCTTTTTTGAACTCCTGGCGCCTTCAAGGCGGCTTCTTCTGGATCGTCCCAAAATCATGGGCATTGTGAATGTTACGCCCGATTCGTTTTCCGATGGTGGGCGTTACCATCAGCGCGACCAGGCCTTGCGCCATGCAATTAAACTGCAGCAGGAGGGCGCCAGTCTGCTGGATCTAGGTGGGGAATCCACCCGCCCGGGTGCCCAGGCGGTAGCTTCCCAGGAAGAAATGGATCGAGTCCTGCCTGTTCTGGAAGCCTTGCGCCAGGAAACCGATGCCTGGATCTCCATCGATACCAGTAATCCCGAGCTGATGCGAGAAGCAGCTGCCAGAGGGGCGGATCTGATAAATGATGTCAGAGCCTTGAGTCGTCCTGGTGCACTGGAAGCCGCTGCAGCGACAGGCCTACCGATTTGTTTGATGCATATGAAAGGTGAGCCGGGTAGTATGCAACAGCAAGCCAGTTACCAGAATCTGGTTGCAGAAGTGATAGCTTTTTTAAGATCAAGAATCGAGGCGTGCCAGGCTGCTGGTATTGCAGAAGAGCGATTGCTGCTGGACCCGGGTTTTGGCTTTGCCAAGAACCTGGATCATAATTTAACGCTACTGAATCAATTGGAAGCCTTGCATGAACTGGGGCGCCCGCTTTTAGTGGGGATGTCGCGCAAAAAGATGCTGGGTGAGCTTACCGGAAGGCCAGTGGAAGAAAGAGAGGTGGCCAGTGTGACTGCCCACCTCCTGGCTGCGCAAAAAGGCGCGCAGTTATTGCGTGTCCATGATGTGGCCGGACTAAAAGACGCACTGAGTATTTGGCAAGCTTTGACAGAAAAAGAATGAGCGAATAGCTAGATGACAAGACAATATTTTGGAACAGATGGTATTCGAGGCCGAGTGGGTCAGACACCGATTACACCTGATTTTATTCTCAAGCTGGGCTGGGCCGCAGGCAAGGTTTTCGCTCGTCAGGGAAAAAAGCGCATTCTAATTGGCAAGGATACCCGTCTATCCGGCTATATGCTGGAATCAGCCCTGGAGGCAGGCCTGTCTTCAGCCGGGGTTGATGTGTATCTCTTGGGCCCCATGCCGACCCCGGGAATTGCTTATCTGACGCAAACCTTTCACGCCGATGCCGGTATCGTGATCAGCGCCTCCCACAACCCTTTTGAAGATAATGGCATCAAGTTTTTCTCGGCAACGGGTGAAAAACTGCCTGATGAAACGGAGCTGGAAATCGAGAGCTGGTTGGAGCAACCGCTAGAAACAGCGGCCCCGGCTCAACTGGGCAAGGCCAGACGTATTGCCGATGCGGCAGGGCGCTATATTGAATTCTGCAAGAATACCCTGCCCTTCAGTGCCAGTCTCAAGGGCTTAAAACTGGTCGTCGATTGTGCCCATGGTGCTACCTACCATATCGCCCCGGATGTCTTTGAAGAATTGGGCGCGGAAGTGGATGTAATTGGAGCCAAGCCCGATGGTTTGAATATCAATAAAGGGTTTGGTTCAACCAAGCCCTTGGCTTTGCAGGCGCGCGTGTTGGAAGTTGGTGCTGATTTAGGCGTGGCTTTTGATGGTGATGGCGACCGCCTGGTGATGGTGACTTCAACCGGCCGACTCGTGGATGGTGATGAGCTGCTTTATATCCTGGCTCGGCATATGAAGGAAAAGGGCGAGTTGCAGGGTGGCGTCGTGGGTACGCTTATGACCAATCTTGGAATAGAGCTGGCTTTCCAGGAATTGGATATTCCTTTTGCACGCGCCAAGGTTGGTGACCGTTATGTCATGGCTGAGTTGCAGGAAAGAGGTTGGCTGCTGGGTGGTGAGGGCTCGGGACACCTCATCTGTCGGCATGTGCAGTCAACTGGAGATGGTATTGTCGCTGCCTTGCAGGTATTGCAAGCCCTGAACGAAAGTGGGCGGCGCCTGGAGGGATGGTTGCAGTCCATCAACAAGATGCCGCAGGCATTGGTTAATGTTAAGACCAGTGCGAAAAAAGATGCTCTGCTGAGGCATCCACAAATTCTGGCTAAGGTTGAAGAAGTAGAAGCCCGGCTCGATGGCCGTGGACGCGTTCTCTTGAGGCCCTCGGGGACAGAGCCACTTCTAAGGGTAATGGTCGAAGGTGACAAGGAAGAAGAGGTTCAGGCTCTGGCAGAGGAAATAGCAGCCCTGGTTGCCGAGATTGCAGGTTGAGGTTAGGCGGCTTTTTTAATAGAATTCCCCGCCTTGATTAACCAAAGTGGATGACTCAATGCGACAGAAACTGGTAGCTGGAAACTGGAAGATGAATGCTAGCCGTGAGCTGCTTGAGCGCTTGCTGGATCCAGTTGCCCAGGAAAAGGGTTTGGCTTGTCGTCTCTTGGTGTGTCCACCGCATCCCTACCTGCCGCTGGCTGCAGAAAAACTCAAGAGCACTGATGTGGCTTTGGGCGCACAGGATTGTGCGGCCACGCCAGAAGGAGCCTATACCGGCGAAGTGGCTGCCAGTATGCTGGCAGACTTGGGTGTTGAATATGTTCTTCTCGGCCATTCTGAGCGCCGTCAATATCAAAAGGAGACGGATGCTCTGGTCGTTGAAAAAGCTGGTCAGGCGCTTGCCCAGGGGTTGAAACCAGTTGTTTGTGTCGGTGAAACCCTGGGTGAACGTGAAGCTGGGAAGACGCGCGATGTTGTTCTTGAGCAGGTGAAGGCCATTTTGACCGCCTTTTCCAGTGAGGAGTTGGTTAAGGTGGTTTTTGCCTACGAGCCTGTTTGGGCGATAGGTACCGGTTTGAGTGCTTCGCCAGAAGAAGCGCAAGAAGTACATGCTCTGATACGGAAGGCCATCGCTGAGCAGGATGGGCAGTTAGCAGAGCAGGCACTCCTCCTCTATGGCGGCAGTGTGAAAGCAGAAAATGCGGCATCACTGTTTTCGATGCCGGATATCGATGGCGGGTTGATTGGCGGCGCATCTCTGGATGCCGGTCAGTTTTTAGCAATTGCACACGCAGCAGGTTGATAAGCTATGCAAAGTTTGGTTTTAGGTATACATGTGCTTCTGGCCGCAGGCCTGGTTGTTCTTATTTTGCTGCAGCAGGGTAAAGGTGCTGAAGCAGGTGCCTCCTTTGGTGGCGGTGCTTCCAATACCGTGTTTGGTAGCCTGGGTCCCCTGGGTTTTCTGGGCAAGATGACCGCGATTCTGGCAACTGGTTTTTTTGCGACCAGCCTGCTTTTGGCGGTTATGGCTAACCAGCAGTATGCAGAAGACGCTGGCGTTCCCTCGCAGGAAGTTATTGAAGAGCAGTCCCAGCAGGAGCAGTTGCCCCTTCTGGATGACGAGCAAGAGTAATTTTTTTGGATTAGGGGTTGCCAACGCCGGGTGACCCCACTATCATTTGCCCGCCTTGCAATGAGTTGCCTCCCGGCAACATGAGCAAGGCAAGTCCTACAAGCCGAAGTGGTGGAACTGGTAGACACGCCATCTTGAGGGGGTGGTGGCCACAGGCCGTGCGGGTTCGAGTCCCGCCTTCGGCACCAAGCCTTTAAAGAGTTAGCTTGACCTTGGCTAGCTCTGTCTGTATAGTACTTTCCTCTGATGCGGGGTGGAGCAGCCTGGTAGCTCGTCGGGCTCATAACCCGAAGGTCGTCGGTTCAAATCCGGCCCCCGCTACCAAGATTTATCGAAAGCCCCTTTTTTAAGGGGCTTTTTGTTAGGTCGAAAAAGTCTTCGCGCTGGCGGTGCCTTACAACCATCCTTCGAAGTTTTCCGGCCTGGTGACCATCCACCTCCTGAGGCAGAAAGCTGGAGCTTTTCCGTGGCAAGTAAAGATAAACTACTTGAGCAACTCATAGAGCCGGTCGTGCAATCGCTGGGCTTCGAGTTCTGGGGCCTTGAATTCGGTGGGCGCGGACGTCATACCCTTTTGCGTGTCTATATTGATAGTGATGACGGCATCACGGTGGACCATTGCGCCCAGGTTAGCCGTCAAATCAGTGCATTGATGGACGTTGAAGACCCCATCGCCAGTGAATATACCCTGGAGGTTTCTTCTCCAGGAATGGACCGTTCCTTGTTCAAGCTGGAGCACTATCAGCGCTGTGCAGGCGAACAGGTGCAGATCAAGCTAAGATTGCCCTACGAAGGCCAGCGTAAGTTTTCAGGCCTGCTCAAGGGTATCGAAGAAGATGAAGTGATCATTCAGATTGATGACGAAGAGATTTGTTTTCCCGTAGAAACAATTGATCAGGCAAGAATTAAACCTACCCTGAAGCAAGAAAAGAAAAATCAGGGATAGTTTTTCAAGAGGCCAAGGCATGAGTAAAGAAATACTATTAGTAGTGGATGCCGTCTCCAATGAAAAGGGCGTACCCAAGGACACCATTTTCGAGGCGATAGAAGCAGCACTTGCCAGTGCAACCCGGAAACGCTTTATGGAAGATGGCGTGGACATTCGTGTCAGCATTGACCGCAAGACCGGTGAATACGATACCTTTCGCCGCTGGACAGTGGTCGATGACGAAGATTACACCGATCCCGATTGCGAACTGGCCGCTTCCGATGTCAAAGAACAGGGTCTGGTCGTAGGCGATGTTCGCGAGGAAGAAATCGAATCCATCGAATTTGGCCGGATCGCGGCACAAACGGCCAAACAGGTCATCGTGCAAAAGGTTCGTGAAGCTGAACGGGCAGAAGTGGTTCGCCAGTACATCGAACAGCAAGGCCAACTGGTTTCCGGCCTGGTCAAGAAGACCACTCGCGATGGCGTAATCGTTGATCTGGGCGGCAATGCAGAAGCCTATCTGTCACGCCACGAAATGATTCCCGGTGAGAAGTTCCGGATGAATGATCGTGTCAGAGCTATTCTGCTGGATGTGAACCCGAATAATCGCGGCTCCCAGTTGATTCTTTCACGCACCTGTCCGGAGATGATCATCGAGCTCTTCAAGATCGAGGTGCCGGAAATCTCCGAGCAGTTGATCGAAATTCGTGGTGCTGCCCGCGATCCGGGTTCACGCGCCAAGATAGCGGTCAAAACCAATGATCGCAGAATTGATCCCGTGGGTGCCTGCGTTGGCATGCGCGGTTCACGTGTGCAGGCCGTTTCCACAGAACTGCACAATGAAAGGGTGGATATTGTCCTCTGGGACGATAATCCGGCCCAATTGGTTATCAACGCCATGGCACCAGCGGATGTGGCCTCCATCATTGTTGATGAAGATGCCCATTCCATGGATGTCGCTGTTGCTGAGGACAATCTGGCCCAGGCCATCGGCCGCAATGGTCAGAATGTCAAACTGGCCCGCGAGTTGACTGGTTGGCGATTGAATGTGATGACCGAAGAAGAAGCCAGTGGCAAACAAGAGCAGGAAATGGACAACATGATCCAATTCTTTATCCAGCACCTGGATGTTGATGAAGATCTCGCTCGTCTGCTGGTCGAAGAAGGTTTTACTGGCCTGGAAGAGGTTGCCTATGTGCCGGTAGAAGAATTCCTGGAAATTGACGGTTTGGATGAAGACCTGGTAAACGAGCTGCGTCGGCGTGCCAAGGATGAACTCTTGACCCTGGAAATTGCTTCAGAAGAAGCGCTGGCCGAAGCCCAGCCTGATGAAGCCCTGCTGAACCTGGACGGCATGGACAGAACCCTGGCTTCTGTTCTTGCTAGCAGGCAAATTACCACCCTTGATGATCTCGCCGAGCAATCCATTGACGACCTTATGGATATCGAGGCTATGACCGAAGAGCGAGCGGGTAAATTAATCATGGCTGCCCGTGCTCACTGGTTTGAAGATGAGGCTTGAACGCAGCGGGTCGTAGTTAGAGGAGATGGATAATGGCAGAAACAAGTGTAAAAGATTTTGCAGATGCGATCGGCAAACCTGTCGGACGCCTGCTGGAACAAATGCAAGAAGCCGGCCTGCCTCACAAGAGTGCTGACCAGAAGGTTTCAGAAAAGGATAAGGAAAAGCTGCTGAGCTTTTTAAAGCGTAACTCGGGAAGTGGCGATGAACCCACGCGGATTACCATGACGCGTAAGGTTACTCAGCAGTTAAAGACCGACGGTCGTAAGAGCGTCAATGTTGAAGTGCGTAAAAAACGTACTTTCGTCAAGCGCAGTGAAGTTGAATCCGCTCAAGATAAGAATCAGCAGGCCGAAGAAGAAGCCAAACGCAAGGCTTCTGAAGCGGAAGCGCTCAAGCAGGCAGAGGCGGAAGCAGAAGCCAAGCGTCAAGCTGTTGAGCAGGAACGCAAGGCTGCAGAAGAAGCTGCTCGCAAGCAGCTGGAAGCCGAAGAAGCTGCCCGTCGTGCTGAACAGGAATCCAAGGCCAAACAGCCTGCAGCAGCAGAAGAAAGTGAAGCCCAGAAAGAATCTGAGGCTGACAAAGAACGCCGCAAACAGGAAGAAAAACGTCGTGCAGAAAAGGCACGCAAGGCGAGAGCCAATCCTGTCGTTGTCGGCGCTGATGAAACACCAGGTGAAGAACCGGAGGTGGACTTGCCGAAAAGCGCTAAAGTCAGCGAAGACAAGCCCAAGCATAGTAAACCCGGAAACCGCAAATCAGCGGGTGGCCGTAAAGGTGGCAAGCGTGACGAGGACTTTGAAGATCGTCGCCTGAGCCGTCGTGGCAACAAGGATGACAAACGCAAGGGCGGACGCCGTAATGCCGGTGCTGGCGGACCCAAGAAGCACGGTTTTGAAAAGCCGACTGCGCCCATTAAGCGTGAAGTCTTGATTCCTGAAAGCATCACTGTGGCCGATCTGGCTGATCGCATGGCCATCAAGGGTGCTGAAGTGATCAAGGTGATGTTCAAGATGGGGGCCATGGCCACTATCAACCAGGTCATCGATCAAGACACCGCCGCCATCGTCGTTGAAGAAATGGGCCACACGCCCAAGCTGCAAAAAGAAAATGCTATAGAAGACGAGGTGCTGGAAAACATCAGCTACGAGGGTGAAGCCATCACTCGTGCGCCAGTTGTTACCGTAATGGGTCACGTTGACCATGGTAAAACCTCGCTGCTGGATTATATCCGTACGGCTAAGGTTGCCGATGCTGAGGCGGGTGGTATTACCCAGCATATCGGTGCCTACCATGTGGAAACCAGCGATAACAACATGGTTACCTTCCTGGATACACCTGGCCACGCTGCCTTTACCGCCATGCGTGCTCGCGGTGCCAAGGCAACCGACGTCGTTATCCTGGTTGTTGCCGCTGATGATGGTGTTATGCCTCAGACCATTGAAGCCGTTCAGCACGCCAAAGCAGGCAATGTGCCACTGGTGGTTGCGGTTAACAAGATGGACAAAGAAGGCGCTGATCCAGACCGAATCAAGAATGAGCTGTCCCAGCATGAAGTGATTCCAGAAGACTGGGGTGGTGATACGCCTTTTGTACCTGTCTCTGCCAAAGCAGGGCAGGGTGTTGATGAGCTTCTGGAAGCGGTACTGCTGCAATCCGAAATTCTGGAACTGACAGCCGTACCTGAAGCACCTGGCAAGGGTGTTGTCGTTGAATCACGTCTGGACAAGGGTCGTGGTCCTGTAGCTACAGTTCTGGTTCAGAATGGTACCCTCAAGAAGGGCGACATCGTTCTGGCAGGTCTCAACTATGGCCGTGTTCGCGCCCTGATCGATGAGAACGGCAAGCAAACTGAATCTGCCGGTCCTTCAATCCCAGTCGAGATCCTGGGTCTGGATGGTACACCTGAAGCAGGCGATGAATTTACGGTCGTTCAGGATGAGAAGAAGGCCCGTGAAGTGGCTCTCTTCCGTCAAGGCAAGTATCGTGAAGTCAAGTTGGCTCGTCAGCAGAAAGCCAAGCTGGAAAATGTCTTCAACCAGATGGAACAGGGCGAAACCGCCAGCGTCAACATCATCCTCAAGTCGGATGTTCGCGGTTCTGTCGAAGCCATTATCGGTGCGCTGAAAGACCTGGAGACCGATGAGGTCAAGGTCAACATCGTTTCTTCCGGTGTTGGTGGTATTACTGAAACCGATGCCAACCTGGCACTGGCTTCCGATGCCATCCTGCTCGGCTTTAATGTCCGTGCTGATGCGGCTGCCAAGGCGATCGTCGAGCGCGAAGATATCGATCTGCGCTACTACAGCATCATTTATGAGCTGATCGACCAGGTTAAGCAGGCCATGTCCGGGATGCTGGCCCCCGAGTATCGTGAAGATATTGTCGGTATCGCTGAAGTCCGTGATGTATTCCGTTCACCTAAATTCGGCCAGGTTGCCGGTTGTATGGTTGTGGAAGGTACGGTTTACCGCAACAAGAAAATCCGCGTGCTGCGTGACAACGTGGTCATCTACGAAGGCGAGCTGGAATCCCTGCGTCGTTACAAGGATGATGCCAACGAAGTCCGTAGCGGTATGGAGTGTGGTATCGGCGTCAAGAACTACAATGATGTCAAAGTAGGCGACAAAATTGAGGTCTTTGACAAGGTTAAGGTTGAGCGTAGCCTCTAAGCTGCTGCTTTGCTGTTAATCTCGCAGCCTCCTTCTGAATTTCAGGAGGAGGCTGTTTGTATTTATAGTCCCGATAAAGAAAGAGCAAGAGGCTAGTATGAAAGAATTCAGCCGTACCGACCGCATTGCCGATCAATTGCAAAGAGAGCTGGCTGTTTTGATCCAGCGGGAAGTCAAAGATCCGCGACTGGATGCCATGATTACCGTCAGCGGCGTGCGAGTGAGTAAAGACCTGGGCTATGCCGATGTATATGTAACGGTGCTGGGCAAGGAAGATCGCCAGGAGGTCATCAAGGAGAACCTGGCTATTTTGAAACACGCTGCAGGTTTCTTGCGCGGGCGCATTGCTCAGAGCATCAAACTGCGCGTCGTTCCCCAACTGCGCTTTCACTTTGATGAGAGTGTTCAGCGTGGGCAGAAATTGAGCAGCTTGATTGAACAGGCTGTTGCCGAAGATCGTAGTCGTCATGATTCGGATGAGGACTAGCGTTTGGCATGCAGCAGAGAATAAAAAGACGGCGTGTTGATGGGCTCCTTGTTGTGGATAAGCCCTTGGGTTGGACCAGTAATAAAACCCTGCAAAAAGTGCGCTGGCTACTGAAAGCAAAAAAGGGTGGCCACACGGGTAATCTCGATCCCTTGGCAACCGGGGTGCTGCCCTTGTGCTTTGGCGATGCTACCAAATTTGCTCAATATGGGTTGGACGCTGATAAAACCTATGTTACCCGGATTCAACTGGGTGAAAGGCGCAGCACCGGCGATGCAGAAGGCGAGTGCTTGGCTAGAGCCTCTCTGCCCCAACTGACTGCGAAGAAGCTTGAGCAGTTACTGAATGAATTTACCGGCCACCAAAAACAGGTGCCGCCGATGTATTCGGCGCTTAAACACCAGGGTAAGAAACTGTATGAGCTGGCACGCGCTGGCCAGGAAATCGAGCGGCCTGCTCGCGATATTGAGCTTCACGAACTCAGGCTTCTGGATTGGGGAGAGGATTTCATAGAAATACAGGTGCACTGCTCCAAGGGCACCTATATCCGTGTTCTCGGGGAAGACTTGGCTAAGGCCTTGGGAACTGAAGGCTATCTGGGCTCCTTACGTCGTATCGATTCTGGTGACTTTAACCTGTCAGAGGCCCTGACTCTGGAGGCACTGGAAAAAACCTGGGAAGAACAAGGCGAAGCTGGCGTAGAAGCACTGCTTCAGCCGGTGGACCAACTGCTGCAACATCTTGCCCGTGTTGATCTGAATTCATCGCAAAGTCGCGATCTGACCCATGGTCAGGCAACGGATCTTCTGGACACTGACCTGCAAATCGGTGAGAATGTGCGGCTTTATTCAGATGCGCAGACTTTTATTGGCTTGGGTGAGATCCAACAGGGATCAAATTCAAACTTTGCGCTACGCCCCAAGAAGATGTGTGCCAGCTGACTAAAAATTTCATCCAGGCCTGCTGTAACGTCGCACGGCAGAGCCCGAGTTATTCATGCGACTGTGGAGAAGCAAAATGCTGACAACTGAACAGAAAGCAGAAATCGTAAAAGACTTTGGACGTGGTGAAGGTGACACAGGTTCTCCTGAAGTACAGGTTGCCCTGCTGACTCACGATATCAACCAACTGCAAGGTCACTTCAAGGACAACAAAAAGGATCACCATAGCCGTCGTGGTTTGATCCGCAAGGTAAACCAGCGTCGTAAGCTGCTGGACTACCTGAAAGGCAAAGACATGGGCCGTTATGCTGACCTGATCAAGCGTCTGGGTCTGCGTCGCTAAGATTCAGCGTTCGCTCGTATAAAAGCCCCACCCTGCAACTGCAGGGTGGGGCTTTTTTATTGTTGCGCTACTTTGTTTGTTATCCAAGGCAGCGTATGATAGTCGGGCTAATTAATGGCGACAAAAATTGAAATCAAAGGAAATATCTGTGACTCCTGAAGCTAAGATTAAGACTTTCCAATATGGAAAGCATCAAGTAACTCTGGAAACCGGCCGTATGGCTCGCCAAGCCACCGGTGCTGTATTGATCACTGTGGATAACACCAGTGTTCTCTGTACTGTAGTAGCAAAAAAAGACGTTAATCCTGACCAGGACTTCTTTCCCCTGGCTGTTTTCTATCAGGAAAAGACCTACGCTGTAGGCAAGATTCCCGGAGGCTTTTTCAAACGTGAAGGCCGTCCAACCGAAAAAGAAACCCTGACTTCGCGTCTGATCGACCGTCCTATCCGCCCTCTGTTCCCGAATGGCTTCATGAATGAAGTCCAGATCATCTGTTCAGTGGTCTCTGCTGAACGCGGTGTCGAGGCGGATATCGCTGCCATGCTGGGTGCCTCTGCAGCTCTGGCTGTTTCCGGCGTGCCTTTCAATGGTCCTTTAGCTGCTGCTCGCGTTGGTTACTCGGATGAGTCTGGCTACCTCTTGAACCCGGATTCCAGTGAACTGGAAAACTCGCGTTTGGACATGGTGGTTGCCGGTACCGAAGCGGCAGTATTGATGGTTGAATCTGAAGCTCAGGAATTGACTGAAGACCAGATGCTGGGCGGTGTTCTTTTTGCTCACGAACAGATGCAAACAGCCATCCAGGCGATCAAGGACTTTGCTGCTGAAAATGCCAAGCCTGCCTGGGATTGGGTTGCACCTGTGAAGGATACGGGCACCGAAGACCTGATCAAGCCGCTTGTTGCAGATCAGATCAAGGAAGCCTATCGCATCACTGACAAGATGCAGCGCTACGCACGTCTGGATGAAATCAAAAAAGGGCTGGTTGAAAAGCTGGTGACTGACGCCGATGCCGAGCCAGGTGAAGATGCGATCAAGTCAGCTTTCTCCAAGCTGGAAAAAGAGATAGTTCGCAATAATGTTCTGGATGGCGAGCCACGTATTGATGGCCGTGATCACACCACCGTACGTCCTTTGAGTATTGAAGTTGGTGTTCTGCCCAAGGTTCATGGTTCTGCCCTCTTTACCCGTGGTGAAACCCAGGCTCTGGTTGTAGCTACTCTGGGTACCAGTCGTGATGCCCAGGTCATTGAGAGCCTGGAAGGTGAATACCGCGATAACTTCCTGTTCCACTATAACTTCCCTCCTTTCTCTGTGGGTGAAGCTGGTTTTATGGGTGGCCCCAAGCGTCGTGAAATCGGCCACGGTCGCCTGGCCAAGCGTGGTGTTGCGGCGATGATGCCGGGTGAAGACGACTTCCCTTACACTATTCGTGTGGTTTCCGAGATTACCGAATCCAACGGTTCCAGTTCCATGGCCTCTGTCTGTGGTTCTTCTCTGGCACTGATGGATGCTGGTGTTCCCCTGAAGGCCCCCGTTGCGGGTATTGCCATGGGACTGGTCAAGGATGGTGAACGCTATGCTGTTCTGACTGATATCCTGGGTGACGAGGACCATCTGGGTGATATGGACTTCAAGGTGGCCGGTTCTGATAAGGGCGTTACTGCCCTGCAGATGGACATCAAGATTGAAGGCATCAACGAAGAAATCATGGAGAAGGCACTCCAGCAAGCCCATCAGGCACGTCAGGAAATCCTGAGCCAGATGAATGCTGTTCTGCCTCAGGCGCGTACCGAGGTTTCCGATAACGCCCCCACCATGACCAGCCTGAAGATTGACCCTGAGAAGATCCGTGATGTAATCGGCAAGGGCGGTGCTACGATTCGCAGCATCACCGAGCGTACCGGTGCTTCCATCGATATCGAAGATACCGGTGAAATCAAGGTGTATGCCGATACTCAGGAAGCGGCCAAGGCTGCTATCGATATCATCCTGGGTCTGACGGCTGTAGCCGAGATCGATAAGGTCTACATGGGCAAGGTGGCTCGCTTGGCCGACTTTGGTGCCTTTGTTACCTTCCTGCCTGGTCAGGATGGCCTGGTGCACATTTCTCAGATCGACAACAAGCGTGTTGAATCGGTAAAAGATTATCTGTCTGAAGGCCAGGAAGTGCTGGTCAAGGTGATCGATATTGATAACCGCAACCGCGTTAAGCTTTCGATCAAGGAAGTCAGTGATGAAGACCGCAAGGCCTATGCTGAAGCTAATCCAGAAAGCTGATTAGCTCTAGCAAACAAAAACCCCAGCCTAGGCTGGGTTTTTTTTATGTCTTGGATTCGGCGGAAACCGAATCCAAGTGGAGCAGCGCAGCTCTTAACGCTCAATGGCCAAAGCCACGCCCTGGCCTCCACCGATACATAGTGTTGCCAAGCCTTTTTTAGCATCACGCTTGGTCATCTCGTGGACCAGGCTCACCAGTACACGGCAACCGGAAGCACCGATGGGATGACCCAAGGCTATGGCGCCACCATTGACGTTCACTTTATCCGTATCCCAAGCCAATTGCCGGTTAACACTGATGGCCTGGGCGGCAAAGGCCTCATTGGCTTCAATCAGATCCAATTCGCTGATATCCCAGCCAGCCTTTTTCAGGCACAGCTGAGTGGCAGGGATGGGGCCTGTACCCATGATCTTGGGGTCAACACCGGCAGATGAATAGGCCGAGATCTTGGCCAGAACAGGCAGTCCCAACTCCTCGGCCTTGCTGGCTGAACAAAGGAGTACAGCGGCTGCACCATCATTGATGGAAGAGGCGTTACCGGCAGTCACGGTGCCGTCTTTCTTGAAGGCGGGGCGCATGCTGGCCAGTTTTTCCACGCTGACTTCGCGGGGGCCTTCATCAGTATCGAAAACGATCGGGTCCCCCTTGCGCTGAGGAATGGTGACAGGGAAGATCTCATCCTGAAAACGCCCTTCCTTGACGGCCTTGGAGGCTTTGGCTTGGGAAGCAGCAGCAAAAGCATCCTGATCTTCGCGGCTTATATTGAACTTTTCGACGATGTTCTCTGTGGTAATGCCCATATGGTAATCATTGAAGGCATCCCAGAGGCCATCGACAATCATGGTGTCCTTGGCGGTCCAGTCACCCATGCGCTGACCTTTGCGGGAGTTAGGCAGGATATGGGGGGCCTGGCTCATGTTTTCCTGGCCACCAGCAATTATCATTTCGGCATCGCCACAGCGAATCGCCTGGGTTGCCAGATGCAAGGCTTTTAACCCGGAACCGCAAACCTTGTTGATGGTCATGGCAGGAGTGGTTTCTGGCAATCCAGCATGGATCATGGCCTGGCGAGCGGGGTTCTGGCCACAACCGGCCGTTAGTACCTGACCGAGAATGACTTCATTGATTTGATCGGCAGCTACTCCCGATTTTTCCAAAAGGCCTTTTATGACGGTTGCACCCAGTAGATGAGGGTCAACATCGGCCAGAGAACCACCGAAACTGCCAATGGCTGTACGACCTGCAGCAACAATAACTACGTCTTGCATGATGAAATCTCCTGAATGGACCTTGCTAAAGAAATGAAGAGGTAGGTTCTCAACTAAAAGTGACTAGTATAAGAATACAAGGTAACAGATGTATGTAGAAAAAGAATGCAGAAACAGTGGGAAGTGGGGGGTCGAGAGCTACTACTTTAGACTAAAAAGGCAGCCACTTGGGCTGCCTTGAAAACTGCAGGAGAAACCAGGGTCAGGCAACCTGAACCGGAATAGCATTACTGGTATGGCTGACTTCATTGCCTTCAGCCATATAGATCAGTGAAGGCTTGTGTTTCAGCCTTTCTGCTTCAGTGAAATTGGCGTAAGCACAGATAATGACACGATCACCCACATCAGCCAGGTGAGCGGCTGCGCCGTTTACCGAGATAATGCCGGAGCCGGGTTCACCACGAATGATATAGGTGGTGAAACGCTGACCATTTTCCAGATTATAGATCTGGATCTGTTCGTACTCATGCAGGCCAGCCATATCCAATAGATTGCCATCAATAGCGCAGGATCCTTCATATTCCAGTACTGCGTGGGTAACACGAGCCTGGTGGAGTTTGGCTTTGAGCATAATGGTTTGCATGATTAATGAACCTCTTGTTGCCTGCCGAGGCAAGCTGCAAATTATTAATAAACAGGCAGAGCCGCTTTATACAGGGTTGGAGCGCTTGCGTCCAGTCTGTTATTCACCTTTGCGCACGACCAGATTATCGATCAGACGTGCTTTACCCAGGCGTGCGGCAGCCAGAAGCACCCATTCCTTGGCATCCATCCGAGCAGGGCCCAGATCCAGTGCCCGAATTTCCACATATTCGGGATAAAACCCGAGTTCAGCCAAGCGGGCACGAGCCTGGTGAGTGAGTTCATGAAAGTTATGGTTGCCCGCCGCCAGCTTTTGGCCGGTCGACTTGAGAGTGGCGTAGAGACCGGAAGCCTTCTTTCTTTCCTCATCAGACAGGTAGGCATTGCGTGAAGACAATGCCAGGCCATCGCTATCCCTTTGCGTGGGGACGCCGATTATCCGAATGGGGAAATCAAGATCTTTTACCAGCTTGCGGATAACCGCCAGCTGCTGGTAGTCCTTTTGTCCAAAGCAGGCGACATCCGGTTGTACGAAATTAAATAGCTTGGTAACGACCGTAGCGACGCCATCGAAATGGCCGGGGCGCTTTTGACCACAAAGGCCTTCGCTGACTTGAGGTACCCGGACCTGAGTCTGGTTTTCCTGACCCTCGGGGTAGACATCACCAACACTTGGTGCAAAAAGATAGTCACAACCAGCTAGTGTCAGTTTTTGGGCATCTTCTTCCAGGGTGCGTGGGTAGTTGTCAAAGTCTTCGCCGGGGCCGAATTGCAGGGGATTGACAAAGATACTGGCAATCACCAGATCAGCATGGCGTCTGGCCTCTTCCACCAGACGCAGATGCCCCTGATGCAGGTTACCCATGGTGGGAACCAGGGCCAGGGTTTTGCCCTGGCGGCGCAGCTCCTTGAGGGTGGATCTGAGTTCTTTGATGTCATTCAGGATGTGCATGATCTTCTCACTGAAAGCAGTGTTCCGGGGCAGGGAAGTCGTTGTTTTTGACTGCCTGGTGATAGGCTGCCAGCGCATCAGGGATAGATTGACTGTCCTGCATAAAGTTTTTTACGAATTTTGCTGTTTTACCCGGGGTAATACCGAGGAGGTCATGCAGCACCAGTACCTGGCCGTCAGTGTCGGGGCCGGCACCGATACCGATTACCGGACAATCAACAGCTTCGGTTACAGCGCGGCCGAGTTCAGTCGGCACACATTCCAGCAGGAGCAGGCTGGCACCCGCTGCTTCCAATTCCTGGGCGGATTTGATCAGAGCCTGGCCTGCTTCACCCCGGCCTTGCACCTTGTAGCCGCCGAGTTGGTTGACGGTCTGAGGTGTTAAACCCAAATGGGCACATACAGGGATGCCGCGTCGGGTTAAGTGACTGATTCCCTCGGCCAGCCAGGCATCGCCTTCGATCTTGACCAGATGGGCTCCAGCTCGCATCAGTCTGGCAGAATTCTCCAGCAAAATCGGCAGGCTGGCATCCGACATAAAGGGGAGGTCAGCCATGATCAGGCTACGGCTGTTGCCTGCTTTAACAGCCCGAGTATGGTAGACCATATCATCCAGTGTCACCGGTAGAGTGGAATCGTGACCCTGGAGAACCATGCCCAGGGAATCACCTACGAGCATCACCTCGATTCCGGCTTCATTGATTCGCTGGGAAAAGGCGGCATCGTAGCAGGTAACGACACTGAATTTTTCACCGGCAGCCTTGAGCTCTTTGAGCGTGTTCAGGGTCACAACTTTCATAGTGCTTCCATCATTTAATAGTTATAAGTGGAAAAAGGCGATTGTTACCCCTGGTAACCCAGATGTCAAAGGTTGGACAGAGGATCTGCTTCCTGGGGTAACAACTTGCGGATGGGGGCGATCTGGCGTAACTCTTTCAGTAACAGATCTATCCTGCCATGTTCGGGCAACTCCAGCTCGGAATCAAGTTCCAACAGGGGTTCTAGGACAAAAATCCGTAGGTGCATCTGCGGGTGGGGTACCTGAAGTCGAGGCAGGTTCAATTTTTCCTGGTCGTAGAGCAGGAGATCCAGATCCAGGGTTCTGGGGCCCCAGGTCTGGAGGCGAACTCTTTGATGGGCGGTTTCCAGGGCCTGAAGTTGATCCAGTAGCTCGAGTGGACTCAGCTGCGTCTCGATCAGGGCAGCGGCATTGATGAAATCCGGCTGGTCTTGGGGGCCCAGGGGAGGGCTGACCCAGAGGCTGGAGGTCTTTACACACTGGCTTAGGGGGAGCTGGTTCAACTCCTCAAGAGCCTGGAGTATTTGTTGTTCGGGTTGGGCCAGGTTGCTACCCAGCCCGATCCATGCGCGTGCCATAAAAAGTCATCCCTCAGGTGTTGGAGGGTTTCTTGCTGCGACTGCGACGCCGACGGGGTTTTTTGCCCTTGGGCTTGCCCAGTTTGCTAACCATTTCCTGGCGCGTGGCTTCATCGGCTTCCTGGAAATCGGTCCACCAGGCCGCGAGGCCCTGGGTATTTTCACCGGCTGCTTCGCGTAGTAGCAGGAAGTCGTAGCCCGCTCTGAAACGAGGTTCCTGGATTAGATGCCAGGCCTGTTTGCCATGGCGCTTGGGCAGTTTGAGTTGTAAATCCCAGATTTCCCGCATGGGGAATGCAAAACGCTTGGGAATAGTGATGTGCTGGCTTTGACGTTGCAGCAAGCGGTTTCCAGCTTGTTGCATGGCCGGAAAAGGAGGTGTGCCGCGTTTTTCCAGGTCTTCCCGAATCTGCAAAAGCCCGGGCCAGAGCAGCGCTGCGTAAAGGAATGCAGGGGTTACCGGGCGTTCGTCACCTATGCGTTTGTCGGTATTCTCGAGGGCTCGCTCAACCACCTGCAAAGAAGTAGGGTTGGTTTTAAAAGCCTCGTGACTGGCGGGAAAGAGCATTTCGAACAAATGAAATTCCCTGAGCCAGTGGAAGGTGGTCAAGGCTTGCCCCGAGAGGAAGAGTTTCAAAACTTCATCGAATAATCGCGCTGGAGCCACCTGTAGCAGAAGTTCAGCATGCTCACGAATAGGTGTTGCGGTGGTTTCTTCCAGTTCAAAGTCCAGCTTGGCCATAAAACGGATGGCCCGTAGCATGCGGACAGGATCTTCCCGGTAGCGGGTTTCTGGATCGCCGATTAATCGTAATTGACGATTTTCCAAATCCTTCAGGCCGCCAGCAAAATCATAGATGCTGAAGTCAGCGATATTGTAGTAGAGGGCATTGATGGTGAAGTCACGGCGCAGGGCATCTTCTTCAATGCTACCCCAGACATTGTCTCTTAGCAGCATGCCTTCATCAGACTGCTTGTGGTGTGCCGGATTTTCTGTTTTTGCTTGGCCGCGGAAGGTAGTGACCTCGATGATATCCCGGCCGAAGCGGACATGGACGATGCGAAAACGGCGGCCAATGATCCGAGAATTGCGAAAAAGGTGGCGGACTTCTTCCGGTGTGGCATTGGTGGCCACATCAAAGTCCTTGGGTTTTTTGCCCAGCAGCCGGTCACGGATACAGCCGCCGACCAAATAGGCTTCATAGCCGCTTTTATGCAGTCGATAGAGAACTTTAAGGGCCCCCTCATGAATTTCGCTACGCGAAATGGGATGGTCCGAGCGGGGAAGGATCTGCTGCTGTGGAGCTTCGGTTCCGGCTTTGCGGCTGAGCTTGTCGGAAATGAAACGGGTAAAACCTTTGAGCATGAGTGGATTTCTTCTATCAACAGGCAAAGCAGCAGTTTAACTGACCGCTGGATCGGGGCAAAGGCTGTAACCAATAAAATAAGGGGAAAGCCGTAGCTTTCCCCTTGTTTAGGTTCGATTGACTTGTGGGCATCCTTGCCCTTTTAGGGAGATAGTTCTAAATCGCCCTGAATACGCATCACAGTCATCAAGGTCGGCGCTTTTGTTTTTTTTGTGCCTGGCTTGCGACCATCTCGTATTCAAAACAATATAGCCTCAGCTTGGGCTTTTTCTCAGGGTGGTTATTGTTTTTGTTCACCCTGGGGATGTCTCTTGCCATTGTTTTTGTTTTTCGGCTTGGACATCAGCTTTCGCTGAAGACCGGTGACCCTTGAAAATTATTGTTTTTGTTTTCTTTTAGCCGGCAGCTGCTGTTGTTTTTGTTGTCAGCGACCAGGGGTCGTTCACCTGACTTCCTGTTGTTTTTGTTTTAGGGAAGTCGGTTCGGTCAGGTACAGGGTTGTTTTTGTTTTAGCTGTAACTCTGACGCCGGTGTTCTTGTTATTCTTGCTATTTATTAATGCTTTTTACGTGCCAAAAATAAAAAAATCATTTTATTTCAAGTGCTTGAGATTTTTTTGGCCTTCTGAAGGCAAGTGAAAAGTAAAAGTGTTACCTGTTTTAAGCCTGAGGTGTGGAGAAACTGAGGTCATCGGTAACACCTTCAGTTTGGAAGCCGTGTTAACGGCTGCTGGCTGTTTTTCGACGAGGGATGCCCAGGCGTTGGCGTCTTTCCCAGAGGCACTTGCGCGAGATCCCCAGCTTTTTGGCCAGTTCGGTTTCGCTCATCTGGTCTTCATTTTCACGTACGAAGCGTACGAAGTAGTCCTCCAGAGAGAGGTCGTCTGCGGGCAGATGGGCCGGGTCATGATCGGCTTCGGCAAATTGACTGGTCGAACTGCTTTGGTCTGCAAAATGCTGGGCGGGAAAGCTGACCCGGGTGGGGGGGCTCTCCTTGTCAGGCTGGTGGCTAAGCTGTAAATCTTCTGCATGAAGCAGGTGATCATCGGACAGAATCACTGCTCTTTCCACACGATTTTCCAGTTCACGTACATTCCCCGGCCAGGAATAAGCCAATAAAGCCGTGCGCGCTGATTTTGAAAAACGGGCTTGAGGCTTGTTCAGCCGTTGGCAAGCCTGTTTTAGCAGTTGTTCAGCGAGCAAAAGAATGTCCTCGCCTCTTTCACTAAGTGAGGGTAATTCCAGTTCCACGACATTCAGGCGGTAGTAGAGATCCAGGCGGAACTTGCCCTGATCAACCAGGGTTTTGATGTCGCGGTGAGTCGCGGCCAAAAGGCGCACATCGACTTGGCGTGACTCCACGGAACCCAAACGCCGGATTTCACCTTCTTGAAGGACACGCAGCAAGCGGGCCTGGGCTTCCAGGGGTAGCTCGCCGATTTCATCCAGAAAGAGGCTGCCGCCATCGGCGGCTTCGATCAGACCATTGCGGCTGGCATTGGCACCGGTAAAGGCCCCTTTTTCATGGCCGAAGAGTTCTGACTCGATCAGGGTTTCGGGGATGGCCGCACAATTGACTGAGATGAGAGGAGCGGCCTTTCGGGGACTAAGCTGGTGCAGCGCCCGGGCAACCAACTCCTTACCGGTTCCGGATTCACCCAGAATCAGCACACGGCAATCGTAGGGTGCAACCTTCTCAATTTGCTGGAAGACGGCCTTCATGGGAGGACTTTCTCCCAGCATGCCGGCAACACTGCTGGCGGTTTCTTCCATTTCAGTGTCAACACCGGTAGCTGCCTGATCACTTTGAGTCGAGGTACTACGGCGATGCTGACTGAGGATATGGTTGACAGCTGTCAGCATTTCATCGTGATCAAAGGGTTTGGCAATATAATCCACCGCGCCCTGTTTCATGGCATCCACTGCCGAACGCAGACTGGCATAGCTGGTCATGATCAATACCGGAATCTCCTGGTTGATCAGTTCGGTACCGGCTTCACCGGGTAGACGCAGATCACTGATAATCAGGTCAAAGCTATTTGCGTCCAGTTCGTTTCTGGCTTCGGGAACTGTTCCTGCTTCGGTCACCTGAAAACCATTGCGTTCCAGCAGACGCCTTAAGGCAGAACGGATAATTCCTTCGTCTTCAACGATCAGAATATGACTCATGGTCGTCAGCTATCTCCTGGCTGGATAAAGGTGGCAAGGGAAAACGGCACTGGAAACAACTGCCGCTGTCCAGCAAAGGGCTGGGGCTGAATGCATGAACCTGCCCGGCATGTTCTTCGACAATACTATAAACCAATGCCAGACCCAAGCCAGTGCCTTCGCCTGCTGCCTTGGTGGTATAAAAAGGCTCAAACAGATGTTCCAGTTCTTTTTCGGGGATGCCGCTACCGTCATCATGCACTTCAATCACGACTTCCTGGCCGCGTTGGTAGGCAGTGCAGTGAATCTGTCCCTGATCCTGAGTGGCATCCCGGGCATTGGCAATGAGGTTAACGAAAACCTGGATTAGGCGCTGGGCATCACCCTGGACAACTAGCTGTTCGGGGCAGGCATTGGAGTAGTGGCGATTGCGTCCCCTGGGGCTTAGGGAGATGAGATGGATGGCTTCATCCAGGGCAGCCCTCAGGTCAACGGCTTCAAATTGACGGCTGCCTTTATGGCGACCGGCATGCGAGAAGCTGACCAGTGATTGCACGATTTGAGTGATACGCTGGGTCAGTTGCAGAATTTGCAGGCTGGTTTCGCGAACGGCCTCCGGCTCTTCGGCATCATATTTGAGATTCTGGGCCAGCGAGGAAATACCGGTCACCGGGTTACCGATTTCATGGGCAACCCCGGCAGCCAGGCGACCGATGGAAGCCAGGCGCTCGTTGTGGATTAACTCGTCTTCCAGGCGCTTGAAGTCGCTCTGGTCTTCAACCAGAAGCACGGTTCCCCCCATCAGGGCTGCAGGGTCATCCAGTTTGGCCTTATGCAGGGTTAACCACAGACGGGCCTCTTCCATCTGTAGAGGCTGGCGGTAAAGTTGCTGGCGCTCGTCTGCAAGAAAGTCATCCAGCAAGCGGTTCCAGGGGCTGGGCAGATGGCGGATACGGGAGCCGATGACCTCCTCGCCACTAATACCTGTCAGGTTTTCCATCGCCCGGTTCCACATGAGTACTTCCTGATCGCGTCCCAGAGTACAAATGCCCACGGGCAAATAAAGCAGAGTCTGGCGATGATGACGGCGCAGCTTATCCAGTTCACGGGCCATGCCGGTCAGGCGGCTGCGATAATCCTCGAGGTGGCGCTCAACGAAGTGGATATCATCGTCACTACCGGAATCATTGGCTTTCCAGGGAAGGTAGCGGTCGATCAGCTCCTGGGCAACCGCTGGACCCATCATGCCGGATAGATTGGCCTGTACCTGGTCACGCAGACGGCGCATGGCGTAGGGGCGGGTATCCTGCTCGTGCAGACCCAGCTCGGCCAGAGCACGTTTGATTTCCTGCTGGGCTGTGGCCTGCCCCAGAGGAATACTCAGGAAGCGGATAAAATCCGAGCAATTACGGGCCTTAAGCTGTAGACGCTTGGAATGCAGTAAAGAGTCCTGGGAGCAAGCCTTGGCACCAATCTTTTCTTCTTCACTGGCTTCGGTGGTCAGAGACAGGGAAATAAAGACCAGGATATTGAGGGTGATGGAAGTAAGGGCAACAACATACCAGTCATCGGTACCGCGGAGTGGAATGACACCGCCGAACCAGGTCAACTGGTGAACATCAAACATCAGGGGTAGCCCGAGACCGATAAACCAGGTGCCAAAACCGACCAGCAGCCCGGCCAGAAGCCCCTTGCGGTTGGCTGCAGGCCAGTAGAGCAAAGCCAGAATGCCGGGTAGGAATTGCAGCGTACCGATAAAAGCGGCCAGCCCCAGGCTGGCCAGATCGTGTTTGACACTGAGTACTAGGTAAACCAGGTAGGCAACAAAAATCAGGCTGGCAATGAGCAGGCGCCGCATCCACAACAGCCAGTAGTAGATATCAAAGCGGGCAGGTGGTTGATAGACAGCCAGGACCAGGTGGTTGAGAAGCATGGGTGCCAGGGCCAGTGTCATGACGATAATGGTGCCGCTGGCTGCCGCCAAGCCAGCAATAAAAGATAGCAGCGACCAGTAACCACCCAGGGCAAGGCTGGCGTACTCCACGGGTAGACTGCTTTCCAGGGCCTGATGCGCCCAGAAGATGATAGGGACGGGTAGGGCAAGCAGCAACAGAAACAGTGGAAGCATCCAGGTGGCCTGCATCAGGGCCGCTTCTGAAGGATTCTCGGTGAAAATGATATGAAAAATGTGCGGCATGGAAACTGCTGTAGCAAAAAAGAGCAGTAGCAGGGTGCGCCATTGATTGTCCTCCAGGGGCTGAACCGCTGCCGAGAGGGCATCGCCATTGATTTTCAACCAGCCTTCCAGGCCCTCAAAGCCCCCGAAAACAGTGAAGAGGGTGACGCCACCCAGAGCTAAAAAGGCCAGCAGCTTGACCAGGGATTCCAGCGCGATGGCGACCAGTAGGCTTTCATGCCTTTCACGCAGGGATATATGCCGGGCCCCAAAAAGGATGGCAAAAAGAGTGATCACCGCGCAGAAGACAAAGGCCAGATGGTAAGGCGAAGACTCATTGGTGAGAATATAGATGACATCACCGATGGCCTGGATCTGCAGAGCCAGCAAGGGCATGCTGCCAATTAAAAGGCCCAGGGTGACCAGCATGCCGACCCAGCGGCTGCGGTAGCGGAAGGCAAACAGATCCGGCAAGGAGGTCAGCTGATAAGTGCGGGTCAGACGCAGCAGGGGTAGGAGCAGAACCGGTGCAAGTACAAAAGCACCGGCAATCCCCAGGTAGTAGGTCAGATAGCCATAGCCATAACGATCAGCCAGCCCGAAAGAACCATAGAAGGCCCAGGCACTGGCATACATTCCCAGTGCCAGCACGTAGATCAAGGGGTGACGAACCCAGCGGCTGGGTAGCCAGCCCTTTTCAACGATCCAGGCACAGGCAAACAGGATCGACAGATAGCCAACCCCCATCAGTAAAACCTGGGTCAGGGTAAAACTCATCGTGGCTGTCCTAGATTTGTTCGAGGCGGCGTTTTTGTTCCAGCCAGCTGGTGGCTGCAATCAGGCCAGCCCAGATGATAAAGGGTTTGGGCCAGTCACTGCTGCCCCAGGGAACCAGAAACCAGGGAGAAAAAAGGTAGCCCAGAGAAACTAGGACCAGGACGAGGCGGTAGAAGTACATGGGGGTAGTGATTCCTCGTAGATGTGCGTCTTGCCGGGAATGGCTTCAGCTTGCCAGTGACGAACAGCCAGGTCCAGCAGTTCTTCACAGGGTAGCTGCCTGCATTCAGGCGGCACTGGCTGGTTCAGAGCCACAAGTGCCCGGTAGATGAGCTCACTGCTTTGACGGGTGTCCAGTGCAGGAGCCAGATTCTGTTTGGATAGTTTTTGGCCTTCAGCATTAACGATGACCGGCAGATGCGCATAATCAAAGTCGGCGGCATCCGGAGCCAGGTAACGCAACAGGTTCATCTGCCAGGGCGTGGAATCAAGAAGATCGATACCCCGAACCAGATGGGTAACATCAAATGCCAGATCATCCACGGTGACGGCCAATTGGTAGGCCCAAAGGCCGTCCTTGCGTTTGACAACCACATCACCGGCAGCCTGTAGAGGCCACTGCTGAAAACCCTGAATCCGGTCTGTCCAGGTAGCAGTCAGTTGTGGGTCAACTGCCAGACGCCAGGCTAGAGGTTGGTCGGGATGGCAGGGGCCCTGGCGGCAATAACCAGGGTAGATGCGACTGCCTTGAAGTTCCTTGCGGGTGCAGCTGCAAGGATAGACCTCTCCCTTTTGCTGGAGTTGGTCCAGAGCCTGGGCGTAGGCTTCAGAGCGTTGGCTCTGGTAGATGACGGGACCATCCCAGGTCAATCCCAGGGCTTCCAGAGTGCGCAGGATACGCTCAGACGCACCGGGTTCTTCCCGGGGCGGATCAAGATCCTCTATGCGCAGTAGCCAGCGTCCCTGGTGGTGGCGAGCATCCAGCCAGCTGGCCAGTGCCGTGACCAGCGAGCCGAAATGCAGGGGACCTGAAGGGGTAGGTGCAAAACGGCCCACATACACCATTTAGCTGCCGATCTGTTTTTCCTTGATTTCGGCCAGACTTTTGCAGTCCACACAAAGGGTGGCCGTGGGTCGGGCTTCCAGACGACGAATACCGATTTCTATGCCGCAGGCTTCACAAAAGCCGTAATCGTCCTCATCAATTTTTTCCAGGGTATCGTTGATCTTCTTGATCAGCTTGCGCTCACGATCCCGGGTGCGTAGCTCCAGGCTGAATTCTTCTTCCTGGGTGGCTCGGTCAGCTGGATCGGCAAAGTTGTTGGCTTCTTCCTTAAGGTGCTGAACGGTGCGATCCACCTCCTCCATCAGTTCCTGTTTCCAATTCAGCAGCAACTGGCGGAAATGTGCCAGCTGTGCCGGATTCATGTATTCTTCCCCTTCACTGGGCTGATAGGGAACAAAGTCCTGATTCTTTTCAGGTTGTTGATTGGTTTCTGGCATAACCGCGCCTCGCGACTGAATAAATCATCCTGTGTTCGGCAACCGCCGATCGAAAAGACTAGCTTATTTACTGGAAACGCCAGTAAATTGCAAGGTAAAGCTGCAGCACTTTAGGAGGGGATGGCATTGCAAGACTTGAAAATACACCCAAAATTAAAATTCAGGTTACTGATATTAGTGGTGTTTTTCTTAAGTGCTGACCTTTTGGCCGGTGGCAGAGGGCAAGCCTCCGAGGGTGAGAGCTGGTTAGCACAGGAGCGTCTGGAGCAGCCGCTGGTTGGTCAGCTTTGGGATGTTAGGCGTGGCCAATTGATGTCGATGCAGAGCCTGCTGGAGCAGCTACCTGCTGGAGCCTGGTTGCTAATAGGAGAGCAGCATGACCATCCCGATCATCAGCGTTTGGCTGCTGCCTGGTTAGAGATGCTGGCTACGCAGGAGCGGTTGGGCTATCTGGCGCTGGAAATGCTGTACCAGGATCAACAGCCTCTATTGGATGAGTTTAGCGGGCAAGCGTCGGTGACCGCAGAGGATCTTGATTGGCCAGATCCAGGCTGGCCCTGGGAAGATTATGGTCCCCTGGTTCAGCTGGGGCTGGGCAAAGCTGAAGGTGTTCTGGCCACGGATCTGACGACTGCTGAAAAAAGGCAGGTCTATCGGGAAGGTGCTTCACGCTCGGCACTGACGGTTGAGCAGGCACAGGCCTTGGATGAGTTGATTGATGAAGGCCACTGTGGTCAGCTGCCCCAGGAACAGCTACCCCGGATGCGTCAGGTGCAGTTGGCTCGCGACCAGGCGATGGCAGAGGTGCTGGCAGGAGCTGAAGCTTCTGCAGGGGTTCATATTTTTCTGGCAGGCAGTGTTCATGTGCGTGCCGACCTGGGAGTGCCCCGCTGGTTACCTGAGTCCTTGCCGCGGGTAAGTGTCGGTTTGCAGCAAGTGGGCGAGGCAGAGGAGCCACAAGCCTACCTGCCCTCTCAGAGCGTTGAGGGTATTCCGGCTTATGACTACCTCTTTTTTACCCCGGCCCTTCCAGCCAAGGATTACTGTGCCCGCTTCCGGCAGGACTAGTCGTCCAGGCGCAGGTGATCGCGGATCAGCTTGACCAGAGTCTGGCTAGCGGCTGGGGCATCCGTATCTACGGTAACAGCGCATCCCAGTTCATCTTCGCCCAGAGGCTCCTTGCTGGCGAGCTGTTTTTCCAGTACTTCAAGATCAGCCTCGGCAACCTTTTCACCGGATTGCTGGCGCTTGATCAGCCGCCTTCTCAGGGTTTCTTCATTAGCCTTTAAGGCAATGATCAGCGAAGGCAGGCCAAGGTTTTCAGCCACTTCGCGCAAACGATCCCGTTGGGCTCTTTTCAGGTTGGTCGCATCGAGAGTGACCGGATGACAGGAGCGTAATACCAGGTCAGCCAAATCGGTCAGTTTCTGATAGGTTTTTTCCGTGGCCTCGGGCGTGTAAATCCCCCCTTCAACCTGGGAGTGGCTGGAAGCCTCGGCATCCAGGTTGTAAAGGCGCTTGCGTTCAACGTCAGAGCGAATACGGATACCACCCAGATCGCGCACGACTCTTTCGGTCAGAGTGCTCTTGCCACTGCCTGAGACACCATAGGTGATCATCAGGTAGGGGGGATGAAAATCCGTGTAGCTTTCCGCCAGGTCGGTGTAGCTGCGGTACTGGCGTAAAACAGCGGCCTTTTCTTCATCATCCAGCCCGGGCTGACCCAAACGGAAAAGATTGATCTTGGCGCGTACCAGGGCACGATAGACCTTGTAGAAACAGAGCAACTCCAGGCCCTGGTAGTCACCGGTCTTTTCCAGATAGTGATTGAGGGTGATGTTGGCCAGCTTTTTCAGGCCACGGTCTTCCAGATCCATCAGCAGGAAGGCCAGGTCACTGATGACATCACACCAGCGGAATCCGGGGTTGAACTCGATACAGTCAAAAGCGACCACACGCCCCTGCCAGAGGGTGGCATTGCCCAGATGCAGGTCACCATGGCATTCGCGGACAAAGCCTTGGGCGCGTCGCTGTGCCAAGGTGTCCTGCAAGCGCTCATAGGTATCCACGGACCAGTCTTCCAGACGCTTAAGCTGTTGCAGGGCGGAATCATCATCCAGAAGTTCACGGATCTGGTCGAAGTTTTGCTGAGCAGGTGCCCAGATAGCCTCAGGTGTACCCAGGTCTTCCGGAGGTGTTTGTCCTTGCAGCTGCTGGTGAAAGTCGGCGATTTCGCCCGCAAGTTGAAGCAGATGCTCTTCTTTTAGTTCACCGCGTTGCTGCAGGGCATTGAGCAGTTGGGAGTCATCAAACTGGCGCATCTTCAGGGCATATTCGAAAGGCTCGCTGGCATCACCAATACGAGGCGCTTCGGGTGTTCCTGAAACGGGAAGCACATCCAGATAAAAGTCGGGCGCAAGGCGCTGGTTTAACTGCATTTCCAGTTCCAGAAACTGCTTGCGCTTGGCCAGGGTGGAGTAATCAAGAAAACCGAAGTCGACGGGTTTCTTGATTTTGTAGGCAAATTCCCCGGTCAGCACGACCCAGGAAATGTGGGTTTCCCGGACCTGAATGCTTTCGGTCGGATGTGGAAAGGCTGCTGCCGTTTTCAGAGTCTGGATAAGAGAGCTGCTCATTAATTCTTCCCTTGGCTGATTTTGGCGAAGGCTTTTTCGGCTGCTGCCAGGGTGGCATCGAGTTCATCCTGGCCATGGGCCGCAGAGATAAAGCTGGCTTCATAAGCGGAAGGTGCCAGATAGATGCCTTCGTCCAGCATGCTGTGGAAGAAGCTTTTGAAGTGCTCCAGATTACACTGGGTCGCTTCAGTAAAGTTAGTCACTGCCGGGGCATCAGTAAAGAAGAGCCCGAACATGCCGCCTGCCTGCTGGGTTAACAGGGGGATGCCGGCGGCACGAGCTCTCTCTTCCAGTCCCTGACACAGCTTTTCACCGTATTCCGTCAGCTGTTGGTGAAATCCTGGCTGGCGCAGTTTATTCAGCAGGGCAAGGCCTGCTGCCATGGCCAGAGGGTTGCCGGACAGGGTGCCTGCCTGGTAAACCGGGCCCTGGGGTGAAAGTTGCTGCATGACTTCTTCACGGCCGCCAAACGCACCGACGGGCAGGCCGCCACCAACAATTTTACCTAGCGTGGTGAGATCCGGTTTGATTTTGTAGGCCTCCTGAACACCGCCCAGGGCGACACGAAAGCCTGACATCACCTCATCAAAAATCAGCAGGGCACCAGAGGCATCACAGACCTCTCTCAGGGTTTCCAGAAAGCCGGGCTGGGGGGGAATACAGTTCATGTTGCCAGCAACGGGTTCAACAATGATGCAAGCGACCTGGTCACCCATTTCCTGAAAGAATTTTTTAACGCCATCGCTGTCGTTATAGGTCAGGGTCAGGGTGTGTTTGGCAAAATCTTCGGGCACACCCGGGGAGGTAGGGACACCAAAGGTCAGCGCTCCGGAGCCAGCCTTGACTAGCAGAGAGTCGCTATGGCCATGGTAACAGCCTTCAAATTTTACGATCTTGTCGCGGCCGGTGTAGCCACGAGCCAGGCGAATGGCACTCATGGTGGCTTCGGTGCCGGAGTTGACCATGCGCAGTCTTTCCATGGAGGGGACTAGCTCACAGACCAGTTCGGCCATTTCGGTTTCCAGTCCTGTGGGGGCGCCGTAGGAGAGGCCCAGATCCAGGCGGGAACGCACGGCATTGAGAATATCAGGGTCAGCATGACCGGTAATCATGGGGCCCCAGGAGCCAACATAGTCGAGATAACGACGGTCGTCTTCATCGACCATGTAAGCCCCCTCTGCTTTTTTAATAAACAGGGGGGTGCCACCGACACTCTTGAAAGCTCGTACGGGTGAGTTGACGCCGCCGGCAATGGATTTCTGGGCGCGTTCATAGAGTTCTGCAGAGCGAGTCATAATTAACCTCAGTCGATGGTGTTAAGTCAAAAGTGGATTCAGTTGTCAGTGCTTGGTTATAGCGTTTAACCGCAGTTTCCGGGTCGGCTTGGGCAAAGACTCCGGCCACCGCAGCAATAAGATGGGCACCGGCCTGCTGGGCCTGGACGGCTCTTTCCGGTGTATCTAGCCCACCGATGGCCACTAGCGGCAGACCAAATACTGCTGCCTTGGCAAAAATATCCATAGAGGTGGCTGGCGCTGAAGGTTTGGTTTGGGATCCAAAGCAGCGTCCAAACGCGAGATAGTCCGCACCCTCATGGTAAGCTTCTTCTGCCAGCTTGAGACTGGCGTGGCAGGTGCGCCCGAGGATGACATTTTTACCCAGGTAAGCACGGGCCTCATCAATCCGCCCGTCTGTCTGCCCTAAATGGACGCCATCAGCCTGGCAGGCTTTGGCGAGAAGAACATCGTCATTGATGATTAGAGGAACGGAGAAATCTCGGCATAGCGCTGCCAGCTCCCTGGCCTGACGTAGTGCCTTGCTGGCATCCGCAATTTTGTCCCTGTACTGGATGCAGACTGCACCACCTCTTAAGGCCCCCTCCACACCAGCTAAAAGCTGGGTATCATCTGGTAGCAGATGAGTGTCAGTGATCGCATAGACGCCAGGGGTTGTAATAAGGTTAGACATCCTCTTCCTCTCTTATTCTCAATGGCAGGTGAGGGCCATCACTCAATTGCAGGCCTTGTTTCAGGCTTTCCCAAGTAAAATCCTGAGCTAGATTAGAGGCGGTTTCCAGGGCTTCACCGCGGGCAAGAAGGGCTGCCAGTGCCGATGCCAGGGTGCAGCCAGAGCCGTGGTATTCATGGGGTAGTCGTGGCCAGCGGCTGGTAATGGGTGGCCTGCCTGCCTGGATAAATAGCTGATTACGCACGGCCTTGGAGGCAGCGTGAGTGCCGGTGACGAGAACGGCTTTAGCACCGGATTGCAGCAGTCGCCAAGCTTTTTCTTCAATAGACTGGTGGCCAGGGACCAATTGTTCTAGCTCAGGCAAGTTAGGTGTTATCAGGCTGGCTTTGGGGAGGAGCTCTTCACGCAGGTGTTCGAGTTGCTGCTGGCCAGTCAGGTCACTGCCGGAGGTGCTGGTGATAACCGGATCCAGTACGAAAGGCAGGCGAGGATTGCGCGCGAGCCAAGCTGCCAACGCTTCCTGAATCGCCAGGCTGCCTGTCATGCCCAGCTTGACGGCTGCAGGCGGCAGGTCACTCGTAAGAACTTCAAGCTGCTCGTAAAAGGCATCGGCATTTTGAGGGTCGATACGGGTAACAGCCTGGGAATTCTGGCTGGTCAGTGCCGTAACCAGGGTTATTGGCCAGGTTTTAAAAGCAAACAGTGTTTGCGCATCAGCGAGAATCCCTGCACCACTGGATGGGTCGTGGCCGCCAACGGCGAGAACGCAGGGATACTGCTTTTGAAAATGCTGATTAATACCGGGTTCAAGCATGGATCACCAGGGTTTGAATACAGCCAGAAGGACTATAAATATCAGCAAAAAAACCGGAAGCTCATTAAACACCCGGTACCAGGTTTGCGACTTTTGATTGCGGTCTTCTGCAAAGGCTTTGAGGAGGCGGCCGCACCAGAAGTGATAGCCTAAGAGCAGGATCACCAAGAGCAGCTTGATATGCAGCCAGCCTTGCTGAAAATAGCCGTTCCAGTTAAGACTCAACAAACCGAAGCCCAATAGCAGTACGGCCAACATGGAAGGCATCATAATGCCGCGATAGAGCTTTCTTTCCATGATCTTGAAGCGCTCACTGCCCCGAGTGTCACCCTCGCTCAGTGCCTGGGTATGATATACATAGAGTCGTGGCAAATAGAAAAGTGCAGCGAACCAAGTTACTACTGCCATTAAATGGAAGGCTTTCAGTCCTAGGTAACTCATAGCTAATCCAGATTGAAATTAAGGCGATTAGCATACCTTAACTGGCCCATGATAAGTAAGCAGTAGCAAAGCGTTACTTGTGGCGAATCAAAAAGCTGGCATACTTGTGGCTTGTTTTTGTGTATGATTTGGCACAAAAATTTGATAGTCACAGAGTTAGCTGGGAGGTACAGGTGGTTGATATAGGCATAGTGGGCGGAACCGGCTACACAGGCGTGGAGCTGCTGCGGCTTTTGGTCATGCATCCTGATGCTCAGGTGAAAGTGATTACCTCACGTTCAGATGCAGGTACACCTGTTGCCGATATGTTTCCCAGCCTTAGAGATCATTACCAGGGCCTTTGTTTTAGCGAACCCGAAGTCGATACTCTAGCTTCCTGTGATCTAGTCTTCTTTGCTACGCCTCATGGTGTTGCCCATGCATTGGCTGCAGACCTGCTGGAGGCCGGTACCCGTGTCGTTGATCTGTCCGCAGATTTTCGCCTTCAGGATGCAGATGAATGGGCGCGTTGGTATGGCCAGCCTCATGGTGCTCCCCAGCTTCTTCCTGAAGCTGTTTACGGTTTGCCTGAAGTGGCTCGTGACAAGATTCGTTCATCACGTCTGGTTGCTGTACCTGGCTGTTATCCGACAGCGGTGCAATTGGGGCTGATTCCCCTGCTGGAAAAGTCACTGATCCAAACTTCAGGTATAATCGCCGATTGCAAGTCAGGTGTTTCCGGTGCAGGCCGGGGCGCTAAAGTGGGGTCTTTGTATTGTGAGTCTTCAGAAAGCATGAAGGCTTACTCTGTGGGTAAACATCGTCACCATCCGGAAATTACTCAGGGTCTGACTCAGGCTGCCCAACAGCAGGTGGGTATCACTTTTGTGCCTCATTTGACTCCCATGATTCGTGGTATTCATGCCACGCTTTATGTGCGCCTGAAGCCTGAACATCAACAAATGAGTGATGCCGAACTGCAGCAGCTTTTTGAGCAGCGTTATGCCAAGGAGCCTTGTGTTGATGTAATGCCCTGGGAATCCTGCCCGGAAACCCGCAGCGTGAAAGGTGCGAATGTGTGTCGTTTGGCACTCCATCGTCCGGAAGGGAGCGATCTGCTCATCGTTTTGGCTGTGATTGACAATCTGGTGAAGGGTGCCAGTGGTCAAGCAATACAAAATATGAACATTATGTTGGGTTTGGATGAATCAAGTGGCTTAAAGTTTGCTGGCTTGCTGCCGTGAACCCTTAGGTAATGGATACTGAGAAATGAACACAGGACAAGAAGAACGTCTGGAAATTGTAGCTTATAACCCGGTTCGACGGTTGATTGCTCGGGTTGTTGTCATTGCCTTGATGTTGGCTCTGGCATTTGGGGGCTATTATTACGGCCGCTGGAGTGTGTTGAGTGAGCGCGGAACAGCGATTATTGAGCGGGATGAATTGAAGGATTTGGCACGTGAACAGGAAGAAGAGTTGGCTGAGTTGCGCCGGCGAGTACTGGTTACGGAAAGCAGTAATGCGGTGGATCGTCGTGCCTATGAAGAGGTTCAGCAAACCGTTCTCAATTTAAACGCCCGTATCGCCCAATTAGAAAATGAATTGCATTTCTATCAGCGGGTTATGGCCCCAGAAAAGGTAGACCAAGGGCTGCGTATTGACAGCTTTGACCTGGAACCAATTAACGACTCAGGCGCTTACAATTATCAACTGGTGATCACCCAGGTAACCGATAACAATACCTTTATTGAAGGTCGCGCTCTGGTAAGTATCATTGGTAAGCGAGGTAGAACGCAGAATGTTACCTTGCCGCTCAAGGATGTTTCTTCTGATGTGGATGACTTGAGTATCCGCTTTAGATTCCGTTTCTTCCAGAATGTTGCCGGACAGCTGGAGCTGCCAGAAGATTTCGAACCTGAAAAAGTACAAGTGATACTGCAATCAACCGGAAGAAAAGCAATGCGTATTGAACAAGAATTTGACTGGTCCACCCAGGAGGCTCTCTAAATGTTTGGTAAAAATGCACCTCCAAGCAACCATTTTGACACCTTGGTTTCCAGCAAGGCTGAAATTGTTGGTGACATCCATTTTTCTGGTGGGCTGCACATTGATGGTAAGGTGTTTGGTAATATTATTGCCGAAGATGATTCCAAGGCAGTCCTGCGCATCAGTGACAAGGGTGTCGTTGAAGGCGAGGTATCCGTTCCCCATGTTATCGTCAATGGTGGCGTGGTTGGAGATGTTCACTCTTGCGAACACATTGAGTTGGCTGCCAAGGCCATGGTTAAGGGTAACATCTTCTATAACACCATCGAGATGGTGATGGGCGCTCAGGTGGATGGCCGCATGGCACATCGTTACAAGAGTCAAAAAGGCAACGAGAAGCCTAAAATGCCCAAACAGGTGACCCGTGAAAAGCCTAAGTCGACCCTGACTCCTGGAGCAAAGGCGGAAGCCGCCGAGAAAACCCAGCCCCCAGTAAGCGATAAGAAACCGGCTGCTGCAGCAAGCAGCTCAACTCCTCCCTCCCCAGCGTCTTCTTCAGCTCCTGCAGGAAAAAGCACAACTGACAAGTAGGCTATACTTATAAAAGGCCACCCCTGATGGTGGCCTGCCTATACTTGACTAGAATGCTTGGTTAAGTCAGACTGATCAACCCTATTTATGGAGTTGCTTTTATGACTTCTGCAGTTAGTTTTGTACCTCAGGCTTTGCTGGTCACTCCGGCCGCAGTTGCCAAGGTGAAATCCCTGGTGGCTGAAGAGGCTAATCCAGATTTGGTGCTCAGGGTTTATGTGACCGGCGGGGGCTGTTCGGGCTTTCAATACGGTTTTGATTTTGCCGATACCCTGCAGGACGATGATACCGTTATAGAGCAGGAGGGTGCGCGCTTCGTACTCGATGCTCTAAGCTACCCCTATCTGGTGGGCTCCACTCTGGATTATCAGGAAGGCCTTGAGGGTGCACGCTTTACTCTTACCAACCCCAATGCCAGCACTACCTGTGGCTGCGGTTCTTCTTTTTCTATCTAGCGGGATAGTAGCCTCCCAGGCGTCTTTTCCCGCTGGCTCCAGTCACCTCTGGTAGATTGCCTGCTCCACCGTTCATGAATTCCTTTGCTAGCCAAGCAAATGCCAAGGCTTCAATATCCTGCGGATGGACACCTTTCGCACTGGAAGCCTGGCAAGATCTGGGGGCAAGTTGCTCTGCTAGTCTTTGCATCAGATAGTTGTTGCTGCAACCACCACCGCCAACAAAGATCTCTGCCCTTTGTTCGGGGTCGAGTTTTTCGATTGCCTGTACAAGACTTCGGGTCGTTAGTTCGACCAGAGTGGCTTGGATACAGCCAGGTTCGAGTGATCCTTGGTGCTGGCTGGTTAAGTGTCCATCCAGCCAGTCCAGATTAAATTTCTCTCTTCCAGTACTCTTGGGCGGCAGGCGAGCGAAGTATTCATCCTGGAGAAGCTGCTGGAGAAGCTGCTCATCCGGTTGGTGCTGGCTGGCCCAGTTGCCCCCTGGATCAAAGTTCTGTCCGAGATGGCGTTGAGTCCAGGCATCAAGCAAAAGATTGGCGGGGCCAGTATCAAATCCCAGGCAGGGGCTCTGAGGATCAGCCGGTAGCCAAGTTAGGTTGGCAATGCCGCCCAGGTTGATAAAACAGCTGTCCTGACCAGGCATTGAAAAGAAGGCTTGATGAAAAGCTGGTGCGAGAGGGGCTCCCTGTCCCCCAGCAGCCAGATCGCGACGGCGGAAGTCACAAATGATTGTTTGTCCGGTTAGTTCGGCGAGAAGGGAGGGGTCAAGAAGTTGCAGGCTGTAGCCGGATTCCGGACGGTGTTCGAGGGTTTGGCCATGGCAACCCAGGGCACTAACTTGGACAGCGGGCAGTTGTTCACTTAATAGTGACCAGCAGTCCGCATAGCAGTGAGTTAATTCCTTCTCTGCTCGGGCGAGGTCAGCAAAGCTTACTTGATCGGCATGAGCTAGATGTAAAAGAAGATTTCGCAAGTCTTCTGAGAATGGGCGGCTAGCCTTGGCAATTAGTTCAAGATGCTGGTTGTGACCGAATTGAGCCAGAACACCATCAACGCCATCCAGGCTGGTGCCTGACATCATGCCACCGAAGATACTGCTATTAGCCATTGTCTGCCCAGTTCTCATTCATATTAAAGGTAATGTTATACTTTGCCACATTAATTCGGGGCACTCTAGCGGCCTCTTTTTTATCAGGAATAACGAAGGAAAGATGATGAGCAAAACTCAAGAGGCGCTTGAGCTGATTAAACGTGGTACCCATGAGATTCTGGTTGAAGATGAGTTGGTCGCTAAGTTGGAAAGCGGCAAGCCCCTACGCATTAAGGCAGGTTTTGACCCCACGGCCCCCGATCTTCACTTAGGCCACACAGTACTGATTAACAAGCTGCGTCAATTTCAGGATCTGGGTCATCAGGTTCTTTTTCTGATTGGTGATTTTACTGGCCGCATAGGTGATCCCACGGGTAAGAATGTGACCCGCAAGCCTTTGACCGAGGCTGAAGTTAAAGCCAATGCTGAAACCTACAAGGAACAGGTTTTCAAAATACTGGACCCTGAAAAAACAGAAGTCATGTTCAACTCCCATTGGATGGGTGAAATGAATGCTGCAGGCTTAATCGAACTGGCCGCCCAATCCACTGTGGCGCGTATGCTGGAAAGGGATGACTTTGAAAAGCGTTACAAGGGCAATCAGCCAATCGCCATTCATGAGTTTCTCTATCCGCTGATTCAGGGGTACGACTCGGTAGCTATGAAAGCCGATGTCGAGCTAGGCGGTACCGATCAGAAGTTCAATCTGCTCATGGGACGCGAAATCCAGAAAAGTAAAGATCTGGAGCCTCAGGTAGTTATCACCATGCCATTGCTGGAAGGGCTGGATGGTGTGCAGAAAATGTCCAAGTCTCTGGGTAATTATGTGGGTATCGATGAGGCGCCGGGCGTGATGTTTAATAAGCTAGTGTCTATGCCTGATAGCCTCATGTGGCGTTATTTTGAGCTTCTGTCCTTCAAGAGTCTGGACGAAATTGAACAGCTGAAGAAAGATGTAGAGCAAGGTGCGAACCCTAGAGATATTAAGATGCTGCTGGCCAGAGAGTTGGTAGCCCGCTTTCATAATGAAGAGGCTGCAGCTACAGCGCACAAATCAGCGGGTAATCGGCTGGCTGAGGGTGAGCTGCCTGAAGATCTGCCAGAGGTGGAGCTGGATCTTGAAGATGAAGCGGACCTTCCTATTATTGCAGTGATCAATCGGGCTGGTCTGACACAGAACTCTGCGCAGGCCAAGGATGCGGTTAAGCGCGGTGCAGTTAAAGTTGATCAGAAGGTCGTGGCTGGTGATTGCCGGCTAGAAAAGGGTAGTGAACAGGTTATCCAGGTAGGCAAGAAAAAGTACGCTCGCGTGCATCTGAAATGATCTTGTAATTTTTTTCCACCAACCCCTTGCATCTGAAAAATTAGTGCCTATAATACGCCTCTCTTGTCGGGGAGGCAGCGGTTTCGACCGGTGTTGAGGAGCTGGCAAGAGGTCTGCAAGAAGTTGTTTTTTGGAAGTTTTTTTAAAGATCCTCGAAAAATAAAGCTTGACAGATGCGGCGAAGCTGATAGAATGCTCGCCTCTTGATTCGAAGGACACTTTGGATCGACGCTCTTTAAGAATGAAGCATCAGGTACAT
>NZ_QFWJ01000019.1 GCF_003336805.1 Marinospirillum perlucidum | reverse complement strand
CCTACTTTCACATGGGGAGGCCCCACACTATCATCGGCGCTGAGTGGTTTCACTACTGAGTTCGGCAAGGGATCAGGTGGTTCCCACTCGCTAAGGTCGTCAGGCGTAACGGGTTGGAAGCTGGCTTTTAGCCAACGTCCTAAAAAGGGGCAAGATTCAAGTTTTGGCTGTCGCCAGTCTGCGTCAGTCTCTTACGTATCCGTCAAAATCTGTTGATCAGTCTTGATCGTATAAAACCGCTTGGGTGTTATATGGTCAAGCCTCACGGGTCATTAGTATCGGTTAGCTCAACGCATTGCTGCGCTTCCACACCCGACCTATCAACCTTGTGGTCTTCAAGGGCCCTTTAGGAGGATCAAGTCCTCAGGGAGACCTTATCTTGAAGGGGGCTTCCCGCTTAGATGCCTTCAGCGGTTATCCCGTCCGAACATAGCTACCCGGCAGTGCCTTTGGCAAAACAACCGGAACACCAGAGGTTCGTCCACTCCGGTCCTCTCGTACTAGGAGCAGCTCTTCTCAAGTCTCCAACGTCCACGGCAGATAGGGACCGAACTGTCTCACGACGTTCTAAACCCAGCTCGCGTACCACTTTAAATGGCGAACAGCCATACCCTTGGGACCGAATTCAGCCCCAGGATGTGATGAGCCGACATCGAGGTGCCAAACACCGCCGTCGATGTGAACTCTTGGGCGGTATCAGCCTGTTATCCCCGGAGTACCTTTTATCCGTTGAGCGATGGCCCTTCCATACAGAACCACCGGATCACTAGAACCTACTTTCGTACCTGCTCGACGTGTCTGTCTCGCAGTCAAGCACCCTTATGCTCTTGCACTCATTGGCTGATTTCCGACCAGCCTGAGGGTACCTTTGTGCTCCTCCGTTACTCTTTGGGAGGAGACCGCCCCAGTCAAACTACCCACCACACACGGTCCCTGACCCAGATAAGGGGCCTAGGTTAGAACCTCAAGATTGCCAGGCTGGTATTTCAAGGTTGGCTCCACCGCAACTGGCGTCACGGTTTCAAAGCCTCCCAGCTATCCTACACAAGCAATATCAAAGTCCAGTGTGAAGCTATAGTAAAGGTTCACGGGGTCTTTCCGTCTAGCCGCGGATACACAGCATCTTCACTGCGATTTCAATTTCACTGAGTCTCGGGTGGAGACAGCGCCCCCATCATTACGCCATTCGTGCAGGTCGGAACTTACCCGACAAGGAATTTCGCTACCTTAGGACCGTTATAGTTACGGCCGCCGTTTACCGGGGCTTCGATCAAGAGCTTCGCTTACGCTAACCCCATCAATTAACCTTCCGGCACCGGGCAGGCGTCACACCCTATACGTCCACTTACGTGTTTGCAGAGTGCTGTGTTTTTAATAAACAGTTGCAGGGGCCTGGTATCTTCGACCGACTTCGGCTCAGTTAGTGTTAACGTCACCTAATGTCGGCGTGCCTTCTCCCGAAGTTACGGCACCATTTTGCCTAGTTCCTTCACCCGAGTTCTCTCAAGCGCCTGGGTCTTCTCGACCTGACCACCTGTGTCGGTTTAGGGTACGGTTTCTTACTGCCTGAAGCTTAGAGACTTTTCTTGGAAGCGTGGCATCAACGACTTCGATTTCCCGAGGGTCCTCTTCGTCTCGTATCTCGGCGTTGCGATCCCGGATTTGCCTAAGATCACCGCCTACATACTTTCACCAGGACAACCAACGCCTGGCTCGCCTAGCCTTCTCCGTCCTCCCATCGCAGCAGTAACAAGTGCAGGAATATTAACCTGCTTCCCATCGACTACGCCTTTCGGCCTCGCCTTAGGGGCCGACTCACCCTACCCTGATTAGCATGGGATAGGAAACCTTGGTCTTCCGGCGGGGGAGTTTTTCACTCCCCTTATCGTTACTCATGTCAGCATTCGCACTTGTGATACCTCCAGCAGACTTCTCAATCCACCTTCGACGGCTTACACAACGCTCCTCTACCGCTCATCATAGATGAACCCGCAGCTTCGGCACCTGGTTTGAGCCCCGTTACATCTTCCGCGCGGGCCGACTCGACTAGTGAGCTATTACGCTTTCTTTAAAGGGTGGCTGCTTCTAAGCCAACCTCCTAGCTGTTTTAGCCTTCCCACATCGTTTCCCACTTAACCAGGATTTTGGGGCCTTAGCTGGCGGTCTGGGTTGTTTCCCTTTTCACGACGGACGTTAGCACCCGCCGTGTGTCTCCCGTGCTGACACTCACCGGTATTCGGAGTTTGCATGGAGTTGGTAAGTCGGGATGACCCCCTAGTCCAAACAGTGCTCTACCTCCGGTGGTGATACACGAGGCGCTACCTAAATAGCTTTCGAGGAGAACCAGCTATCTCCGGGCTTGATTAGCCTTTCACTCCGACCCACAGGTCATCCGAATCTTTTTCAACAGATTACGGTTCGGTCCTCCAGTTGATGTTACTCAACCTTCAACCTGCCCATGGGTAGATCGCCCGGTTTCGGGTCTATTCCCAGCGACTCGACGCCCTATTAAGACTCGATTTCTCTACGGCTCCCCTATACGGTTAACCTCGCCACTGAAAATAAGTCGCTGACCCATTATACAAAAGGTACGCCGTCACCCAACAAGTGGGCTCCGACTGCTTGTACGCACACGGTTTCAGGGTCTATTTCACTCCCCTCACAGGGGTTCTTTTCGCCTTTCCCTCACGGTACTGGTTCACTATCGGTCAGTCAGGAGTATTTAGCCTTGGAGGATGGTCCCCCCATGTTCAGACAGGATTACACGTGTCCCGTCCTACTCGATTTCACTGGATATGCATTTTCGTGTACGGGGCTATCACCTTCTATGGCGGCACTTTCCAGAGCCTTCCACTAACACAAGTCCAGCTTAAGGGCTGCTCCCCTTTCGCTCGCCGCTACTCAGGGAATCTCGGTTGATTTCTTTTCCTCGGGGTACTTAGATGTTTCAGTTCTCCCGGTTTGCCTCCATAACCTATGGATTCAGTTATGGATACTGACCTGATGGCCAGTGGGTTTCCCCATTCAGAAATGTCCGGATCATAGCTTGTTTGCCAGCTCCCCGAACCTTATCGCAGGCTTCCACGTCTTTCATCGCCTCTGACTGCCAAGGCATCCACCGTGTGCGCTTAGTCACTTGACCATATAACCCCAAGAAGTTTTCCTATAAAGGAGCTAATCCTTCTGAGGTCAATCAAATAACCAATCAACGATTTTCGCCGGATACGCTTGAGACTGATGTCTATTGCTGCCTCAGTGTGCAGCAACAAACGTATCGCTTTGACTTTTAAAACTTGAATCTTGCATTGTTAAAGAGCAAAAAGCTGATTTTCAGCTTTTCTGGCATCAAGCCATTCATGTGAGCACTTACGGGTGGTTGGGGATGTCGGTAAGGAGGTGATCCAGCCGCAGGTTCCCCTACGGCTACCTTGTTACGACTTCACCCCAGTCATTAACCACACCGTGGTAACCGCCCTCCCGAAGGTTAAGCTAGCTACTTCTGGTGCAATCAACTCCCATGGTGTGACGGGCGGTGTGTACAAGGCCCGGGAACGTATTCACCGCGACATTCTGATTCGCGATTACTAGCGATTCCGACTTCATGGAGTCGAGTTGCAGACTCCAATCCGGACTACGACCGGTTTTTGCGGATTAGCTCCCCCTCGCGGGTTAGCAACCTGTTGTACCGGCCATTGTAGCACGTGTGTAGCCCTACTCGTAAGGGCCATGATGACTTGACGTCGTCCCCACCTTCCTCCGGTTTGTCACCGGCAGTCTCCTTAGAGTTCCCGACCGAATCGCTGGCAAATAAGGATAGGGGTTGCGCTCGTTACGGGACTTAACCCAACATTTCACAACACGAGCTGACGACAGCCATGCAGCACCTGTCACAGAGTTCCCGAAGGCACCAATCCATCTCTGGAAAGTTCTCTGGATGTCAAGAGTAGGTAAGGTTCTTCGCGTTGCATCGAATTAAACCACATGCTCCACCGCTTGTGCGGGCCCCCGTCAATTCATTTGAGTTTTAACCTTGCGGCCGTACTCCCCAGGCGGTCGACTTAGTGCGTTAACTGCGCCACTAAGAACTCAAGGTTCCCAACGGCTAGTCGACATCGTTTACGGCGTGGACTACCAGGGTATCTAATCCTGTTTGCTCCCCACGCTTTCGCACCTCAGCGTCAGTATCAGTCCAGAAGGCCGCCTTCGCCACTGGTATTCCTCCACATATCTACGCATTTCACCGCTACACGTGGAATTCTACCTTCCTCTACTGTACTCTAGCTTACCAGTTCCAGATGCAGTTCCCAGGTTAAGCCCGGGGCTTTCACATCTGGCTTAATAAACCGCCTACGCGCGCTTTACGCCCAGTAATTCCGATTAACGCTCGCACCCTCCGTATTACCGCGGCTGCTGGCACGGAGTTTGCCGGTGCTTCTTCTGTAGGTAACGTCACACTACGCCGGTATTAACGACGCAGCTTTCCTCCCTACTGAAAGTGCTTTACAACCCGAGGGCCTTCTTCACACACGCGGCATGGCTGGATCAGGGTTGCCCCCATTGTCCAATATTCCCCACTGCTGCCTCCCGTAGGAGTCCGGACCGTGTCTCAGTTCCGGTGTGGCTGATCATCCTCTCAGACCAGCTACGGATCGTCGCCTTGGTAAACCATTACTTCACCAACTAGCTAATCCGACATGGGCTCATCCGATAGCGTGAGGCCGAAACCCCACTTTCTCCCGTAGGACGTACGCGGTATTAGCTCGAGTTTCCCCGAGTTATCCCCCACTACCGGGCAGATTCCCATGCATTACTCACCCGTCCGCCGCTCGACGCCTGGGAGCAAGCTCCCATCGTTTCCGCTCGACTTGCATGTGTTAGGCCTGCCGCCAGCGTTCAATCTGAGCCATGATCAAACTCTTCAGTTTAAAATCATCGATCCGTTAAGCGGATCAAACTTGGCTCAAGGTTCAAACGAATTCTTAAGAACTTAAAGTTCTTGACGAGTCGCTTGCCTTGATGTTTTGTGACTCTCCACAAACCATCCCGCAAGCGCCCACATGAATGTACCTGATGCTTCATTCTTAAAGAGCGTCGATCCAAAG
>NZ_QFWJ01000018.1 GCF_003336805.1 Marinospirillum perlucidum | reverse complement strand
AGGATGTGGGTGGCTACCTGATGGACTACTACAACCGGCAACGACCTCATGCATTCAACGACGGTATTTCGCCCGTTGCAGCTGAGGAAAACCTTAAAACACTGTCCGGGATTAGTTGACCACTACACTGACCAATCGGCGGTTGCACCGTATGATTCCAGGTAGAACTTGCCAAAGTTGATGGCATGTCTTCTATCAGCATTCTTAAGCGACTCCTGCATGTATGAGCTGCTAAACATGTAAGAGTATTTGGCAACCCCCAAAAGAAGACCGACGGCGACAAGCCCTTTGAAAAGAGTGAAGATTAAAAAAGGCCAAGATATTTCATTAAGGCTACTTATATCTGTTGTAAAGGTTATAGTGACGAACAGTCCAAAACCTACTATCAATGAAGCTGCGCCGACACCGCTCCATATTTTAGATATCCTGTGGAAGGTAGATTCTTTGCTACTTAAAACTTCCAGTGCGTCTGAAACGTAATCCCGCGACGTCTGCTCCAATTTCTTTCTGCTTTCTTCTGTCAGGCGCTCCTTTTCCTGCTGTAAATCTAAGTGAGCCCGCTTCAACTGGACTTCGCGTTCCCTCACCTCCTTCTCTAAACGACTACGTAGTTCCTCAGCCTCAACTGTCCTAATGTGGAACTGCTTTTCAAGCTCCTTTTGTCGTTCTGCGAGTTTCCTTTCTCGTTCTATAAAATACTTCTCGCGCTCATCGAACTCTTTTCGGAGATCCCTTTCTTTCTCAAGCTGCTCCTCTTTCAAACGCGTGCGATAGGCATCCAGCTCACGCTCTTGTTGCTCGATAATCTCTCTATATCGAGATAGCTCAAGCTCTCTAGCGTTTAGGTACTCGCTCTCCTTCGCTGCCGATTCGCGTCTTCTCGACTCTTCCATTCTATCCTGCATAAAGGATCACTCTTTAGTTTGCATAACATTTTAATAGTAAGCATGCGCGTTTTCATGATCTGGATATCCGCTTACTTTTCACCTCAAACTACCGAATTTTCTCGTTTTTTGCCAGAACTCAGGTCAAGGTTTTTTTCGAGAAACCGTGCATGCCGCCTATCCTGAATAGTTGTGCGCACTCTATCCTGTTTTATATCTGCTCAAAGCACTGATTTAATTGTTCTTTTCAGTAAGACTCTGGACTTTCTGTGCAACCCATTCACCCAAAGCGTGCGAGTATCGCTGGGGTTTGCCGTCTATGGCTTGCTGGGCGTAAAATGCGTCTTTGTTTCTTCCGCCTGCAGGATTGATTTTGACCACTGACGCTTCTTCCACTACCCAGCTTTTGCCCGGCCCGATTCTGGTGTTTGATTCGGGGGTGGGTGGCTTGTCGATTGTGCAGGCCCTGCGGGAGCGGATGCCGGAGCTGCCGCTAGCTTATGCTTGTGATAACGCGGCTTTTCCCTATGGTTTGAAAACCGATGCCTGGCTGAAGGAACGGGTGCCCCAGGTGATCGGTGAGCTGATCCAGCGTATCAACCCCTGCATGCTGGTGATTGCCTGCAATACCGCCAGTACGGTGGTATTGCCTGAGCTGCGCGAGCGTTTTCAACTGCCGGTGGTGGGTGTGGTTCCTGCAATCAAACCGGCGGCGCTGATGACGCGTTCCGGCCATATCGGCCTGCTGGCGACTCAGGGAACCATTCAGCGCACCTACACCCAGGAATTAATTGCTACCTACGCCAGTGATTGTGAGGTCACCCGCGTGGGCAGTAACGAACTGGTACAACTGGCCGAAGCCAGTCTGGCCGGGCAGCCACCGGATAAAAAAGCCTTGCTGGCGATTCTTGCGCCCCTGCTGGAACAACCGCGTTTGGATACCGTCATTCTCGGGTGTACGCATTTTCCGCTTTTGCAAAAAGAGCTGGCTGCCGTGGCCAAAGAAGCCGGAGCGGCTCACTGGCAGTGGATAGATTCTGGTGCGGCCATTGCCCGGCGGGTCTTTCAGCTGCTGAGCGAAGCCGGTTATGCCAACCCCTGTTGTGTCGATACCTATGATCAGGGCTGTTGGCTCACCGGGCCGCTGCCTGCTGACAGCCAATTGCCAGCCGCTCTAGAATGGCGGGGTTTTGCCCCGCTGATGAATCTGGATTTGCCCCTAGAGGCTGATCTCAATACCGCCTCCGTCTTGTCTGCAACCCTCTAACACAGTGATTTGATTACCATGGCTTCATCCCTGCCCCGGGTTACTCCCGAGCTTTATCCGCAACTGCTGCAAGAAAAAGCTGACCTCTTGCGCCAGCAGTTTGCCGCTTTTCAGCCCCCCGAGCTGGAGGTTTTTGAATCCCCCGCCAGCCATTACCGCATGCGTACCGAGTTTCGTGTCTGGCATGAAGGCGATGATCTTTTTTACATCATGTTTGAGGTGGCTGAAGACCCCAAGAAGGATCGCCGCCAGGTGCGCATGGATGAGTTTCCCGTGGCCAGTCGTGCCATTAATGACTTGATGCCCCGCCTGCTGGATGCCATCCGCGACCAGCCCCTTTTACGCCGTAAGCTGTTTCAGGTGGAGTTTCTTCACAGCCTGGCCGGGGAGATGCTGGTCACCCTGATCTACCACCGCAAGCTGGAAGAAGAATGGGAGGCGGCTGCCCGTCAATTGCAGGTAGAGCTGGGCGTGATGCTGATCGGTCGTGCCCGCAAGCAGAAGATCGTGCTGAAAAGGGATTACGTGCTGGAGGAACTTCAGGTTGGTGAGCGCAAACTGACTTACAAGCAGGTTGAAGGCAGCTTCACTCAACCCAATGCCTGTGTATGCGAGAAGATGCTGGCCTGGGCCAGGGATGTCAGCCGCCCTCAAGCCGAAGAAGAAAAGCGCGATCTGGTGGAGCTTTATTGCGGCAATGGCAACTTTACCCTGGCGCTGGCCGAAAACTTTCGCCGGGTGCTGGGCACGGAAATCAGCCGCACCTCCGTGGCAGCCGGTCAGTACAATATTGAAGCCAATGGCATCAATAATGTACGCATCGAGCGGATGTCAGCCGAGGATTTTTCCGCCGGACTGACCGACCCCGAATCCAAACCGGCGCGCAAGTTTGCCCTGGCTGACTATGACTTTTCCACCGTTCTGGTCGACCCGCCTCGCGCAGGCCTGGATGCCACCACCCTGGAACAGGTCAGCCGCTACGAGCGGATTATCTACATCTCCTGCAACCCGGATACCCTGGCCGACAACCTGGAAACACTGAGCAAAACCCACCGGATTGAACGCTTTGCCTTCTTTGATCAGTTCCCCTACACCCACCACCGCGAAGCCGGGGTGTATCTGGTTAAAATGTGAGGTCTAGTCGGACAGCGGGCTGGCGGCATGATGCACAGCAAGGATATCTATCTGGTCAGGCTTGATCAGATAGATAATTCGGTAAGGTGGTTCAATGATTTCTCGAAGTTGATCTTGATCGTATTCGGGAAGCTTACGCCCAGCTAGTGGAAAATCACTGATTTGTATCGATCTGCGTGTAAGCCGGTCAACTGTTCTCAACGCATAGATCTCAGAGTCCTGCGCAATCCAGGCATAGATAGCATCCAAGTGTGCTTCAGCGTTTTCCGTCCAATGCACCTTCATCCTTGCAGACCATATTTCCTTCTAATTTCACTAACTTCACGGGTTTTGCCTGCTTGACTCTGTTGCAATCCTTTCTCGATGGATTCTCTAAAATAAATTTCCTGCATCAAATCTTCCCACGTTGCTCCATCAGGCAACTGGTCAATCAAACGATGAGCTTCTTCCTTAGAGACTGCTTCTGGCATCGGGGCTACCTTTTCTTTTCTCTTCTATTGAATCTAACAAAGCGCCTCCTTTGCGTCTAGCCTTGGATTCTGGGTAGCCTAACCATTAGATCATTAAAAATACATTGTTCATTTTTTCTGAACGATGTATTTTTATGAACACAAAGTAAGCAAGGGGGCTCTCATGCCTTATAAAAGCAACGCTCGTCTTATCCAGCAGTGCCTGGAAGCTCTTAATGAGCTGACCGGTCAGGAATTCCTGTTGCAGGGTGATCAGTTGATAGGTGCTGACCGGCAAGTTCGCTTGCTAGTTGAAGCTCGAAAATCCTTAACCTCTACTACTGCCGGTACCCTGATCAGTCAACTGCAGCCAGAGCAAGCCAGCGGTAAGCTTCTGATGACCGAGTACATCAACCCGGTTCTGGCAGAGCAATTCCGTAAAGCCGGTTTACAGTTTGTGGATGCTCAGGGTAATGCTTTTATTCAACAGCCTGACTTCTTTCTTTTTATCTGCGGTCAAAAACACACCGCAAAGTCTCAATCTCAGCCCGGAGCTTTCACCAAAACCGGAATGCTGCTGGTTTTTATGCTGCTCAAGAAGCCTGCATTGCTTGAGGCCACTTATCGACAGCTCGCTGCTGAACTCTCCATTTCGTTGGGTAAGCTGACTGGAATCATGCAAGAACTGGCTGACCAGGGCTATTTGACCCGACACAAGCAGGGCCGACGTGAACTGCGCCAGCTGCACCAATCTAAACAACTGATGCAAACCTGGGTTGAGAACTACCCGCAGCAACTGCAGCGGCATTTGCAGAAAGAGGCCTTCACCAGTGACCAACCCGACTGCTTTGAACGCATTGATGCTGCCAGCCTGCCTTTACTCTGGGGTGGTGAAGTAGCTGCAGCAGGTTATACACAAGGCTACTTACAACCCCAGAAGGCTTTAGTCTACATTTCCGGGGAGCAGCTGCCCCAACTTCTGCGTCATGCCCGATTACGTAAAATCAAACCGGGCGAATATCCTGAGCGCGTGATTGAAGTGGTTGAACCTTTTCTGCCACTGGAAAAGTTACAAGGCAAGCAAGAGGGGCTGGCTGACCCCCTGCTTGTTTATGCAGAATTACTCAGCAGCCTGGAACCCAGAAATCTGGAAACAGCAAGGAAGCTTTATGAACACTACCTGGATACAGCTGACCAATGAACTAGGAAACCTCTGATTAACTATTGCGCTTGATTATACTGCGTTGAAATTGACCTCAAAATGCTCATTTACTTGGTGTAAACTCCGCTTTTTCGTTCAATTACGCCTTGCCTAACCTGCGCTCATTGTAGTGGTCAACTAATCCCGGACAGTGTTTTAAGGTTTTCCTCAGCTGCAACGGGCGAAATACCGTCGTTGAATGCATGAGGTCGTTGCCGGTTGTAGTAGTCCATCAGGTAGCCACCCACATCCT
>NZ_QFWJ01000017.1 GCF_003336805.1 Marinospirillum perlucidum | reverse complement strand
ATGTGGGTGGCTACCTGATGGACTACTACAACCGGCAACGACCTCATGCATTCAACGACGGTATTTCGCCCGTTGCAGCTGAGGAAAACCTTAAAACACTGTCCGGGATTAGTTGACCACTACATGCTTGGCATTGGATGTGGCCGCTAGGCTGCGAGATTGGCTTAAGCTTCCCATAGAGTTTTTTGTTGTGCCTGAAGCCTCAGTTGCAGGATCTATTGCAGTTGTTTCCCTAGAGGCTCTAAGTGTTGATTCTGAGCCTTCAAGCAATTTGATGATGTCGATTAGTGAAATTGAACAATTCAAAAATCCAGAGGTGATGACCACCAGGGATGATCAATTTGGAGTGCCTCGGACCTGGCTAAGAAGTGTAGGGGGGGATAATCCTGAAATTGACCCTGCGTAATTTCTTACAGCTCGCACGCACCTTATGAACCCATTACAAGGTGCTTTGCCATGAAAGTTTTACGTTTGCCTCAAGTAATGAATCGGACAGGTCTGGCTCGTTCTACCATCTACAAGCTTATGGACTCAGGAGACTTCCCCAAACCAATACCTTTGATGAAGCGGTGTGTGGGTTGGTTGGAAGCAGAAGTTGAGGAATGGATTTGTGAGCGAGTCACTATGCGAGATGAGTCAAAAAATTTTAACTAAACACAAAGTTGGGCGGCACTTGCCGCCCTTCTTCCGAAATTATTTTTTCAGGGTGCGATACACCCCCCAGGTAATCAGACCCAGCCCGGCACCGATAGCAATACCGGCTGGCCCACCAAAAGTACCCAGGGTCGCCCCACCACCGGCAGCAGTGGCTAGCGTTCGTGTGATCGGTCCTCCAGCCAGTGTTGCAGCCGATGCCACCGCTGCCGCAGTCGTTCCAGCCTGGACTTGCGGACTCGTAGGGACACCTTCGTGGCACCAGTTGGCAAAGTGTTCACAGTTATGGAAAAACGCATGGTATTGATCCTCCTTCAGACGGCTTTTAGCTCGGGCAACCACTTCCTCTTCCGAGTAAAGTGACTGGTCGTGGATTTTGATTTTGATGGGTTTACCGTTACCAAAGCCTTCCAGTGTGGTCTGCTGAATACTGCTATCATCTGTGGCTTCTTGTAGTCCCGGTATCCCCCCGGCGTAATGAATCACCTGGCCATTGCCGACATAGATGCCGTGATGGCTGTAGGCTGTACGGGCAACCACCAGGTGATCCCCCAAACGAAATTGTTGCTTCATAAAAAAACTCCTGTTTAAAAAAAGCCCGACCATGAGGCCGGGCTTAAAGCGGGTTAGGAAGCGGAGTGGCTTAAAGCCAGCCCTTTTCAGCAAATGACAGCCAGCCATCAGTGCCCACCACAAAGTGATCCAGCACCCGGATATCCACAGTTTCCAGGGCTCTCTGGACTCGTTGGGTGATGTGGTGGTCTGAATTGCTGGGGGTGGGGTTTCCGGCTGGATGGTTATGCACCAGAATCACCGCAGCGGCGTTGTGCTCCAGTGCTTCCTTAACCACTTCACGCGGGTAGACGCTGGAGGCATCAATCGTGCCGCGAAACAACTCAGTGAAAGCGATCATCCGGTGGCGGTTATCCAGCAGCACCAAACCAAAGATTTCATGGGGGCGCTCCATCAGCAGGGTTTGCAGGGATAAAGCAACGGCTTCTGGATTGTCCATGATGCGGCCCTTGCGAAGACGCCGCCTGGCCAGTTGCTGGGAAAGGTTCAGTAGTTCCGTTTCTGTGACGGGTTCACGAATTTCATAGATGCCGGGCGTTTTCCCGGTCATCAGTTGGGCGGGCATGGGATAGCTCCTTGAAGGTGGTTTAACCATTGGCCGCAAGCTTTTGGCGCAGCGGCTGGTTGCTTTGATGCGGGGGTTGATTGGAGTGGCCATCGTTGGCCGGGGGATAAAACTCTTCGAGAATTTCCGGGATTTCATCCTCGGTGTACTCAAAGAGCCCATTGGCAAAACCATCTCGGGCGGCTTGATCCAGACCCGCCTGGTCATAGCCAGCGGCTTCCAGGGTTTCTTTTCGGTCTTTGGCCAGACCCAGAGCCTCCGTCAGGCTCACGCCTTCGGGCAGTTCCAAGTCCACATAGAAGATGGGTGCCCGAAAACTCTGCTGGGTGCTTTTGCCCCGGATTTTCAGTTGCAACGGCAGGTAGGCCAGCAGCCCCCCGGACAGTCCCTGGTAATACATCATCCGGGCCATCAGGCTGCGGATACTGTTAAAGCCTGTGGTACGAAAGATGAAACTGCTCAGATCACCGCCTTCACCCACCAGCAGGTTCAGGCGACCATAGGCTTTGCACAGGCCGCCCTTACCAAACTCACACAACGAGGGGCCAGGGCAGGGCAATTGCTGTACCCCTTCCTGAGTGGCCCGACGACAAGTATCTCCATTGCCGGTGCAGACCGGACGACCCGACTTGCGATCAAAGAAGGTGTACTCAGCCCGAAAATTCAGATCCGGCTCACTGAATAACAGCCGCACCGGAATCCGCTGAAGCTTCTGGGTTTTGTGTTGTTCACGCAGCTGTTGATCCAGTGGGTGCAGTAACCAGCCATCACGTTGTTGTACCTGAGTCGTCAGGGTGAACTGATCATCTTTCTGGGGCAGGCGTTGGCCGTTTTTCTCGACCACCCGCCCGATACTGATCCGCCCCACAACCGGGGGCGTAATGACAAGACCTTTAATCATGATGCTTCCCTCCTTTAGGAGTGGTGCGGGGTAGAAGAACAAAACGACGACTGCCAGAGCGCAGCTGGGCATAGTCGTTTAGGAGGTGAGGGTGTTCCTTGAGCAGCTTTTTAGAGTCCAGAGCTACCGTATCCTTGCTGCGCTTCCAACTGATGATGCCGCCCTGAAAATGAGCCTTGCTGGCATCCCCCAGGGTTTCCTGAAGGCGCTGCTTTAAGGCAATTTCCTGATCCGACAGAGCTTTCAGTTGTTCACGCAGGCGAACCAGTTGGTCAAACTGATTATTCAGTTGCGGGTCTTCCTTGAGATCCAGGGTTTCCCCGTTGTCATGCGGGTAAAGCTGACGCAAAGCTTGACCGGCTGATTCAGTACCATCAGCCGGGGGTGGGGTATCCGATTCGACCCAAGACCAGAACTGATGCTCCAGCTTGATCAGCTGTTCGATCAGAGCGTCATCGCGCTCAATGCGATACACCCGAAACTCCTGACCACAGATTAAGACTGCGACATCGGCAGATTGCTTGCCGGTCACCGCCAACTGGTGCTGCACCTGGCACTGGTAGTATTCCGGCACACCGTCTTTCCAAAGCTTGGCCCCGAACTCCCCAGCGGTTTTGCATTCCAGCAGCTGCACTTCATCATTGGCCACCACCTGACGATCCAGGTTGGCCAGCATCCAGTGTTTATCCGGGTCGGGGTGCTGCAAAATGGCATTCACGCGCCGGACTCGACGCCCGGTTTTACGGGTGTAGTGTTCGGCTACGATGGGTTCCAACACAGTGCCCCAATACATGGGGGAGCGTTCTTCATCCAGGGATAGCTCAGGCACGGGGGTCATACGCCCTGTTTTGATCATCCATAATTCCAGCTGAGACTGGTAAGGGCTGATGCCTACAGCCGCAGCGGCCTCACTGGCCCCGATGCCCTGATTACGAATCTTGAGCCATTCTTCCCTAGGCATTCCCTTGGTGGATACCAGGCGAATGGGTTGGTGGTTAAAATGCTGAGAAATAGACAGATTGCCCATGTGAACCTCCAGACATAAAAAAGCCCCCGGCGCACGAAGCACCGAGGGCGGATTGAAATAAAATGAATCAGACGACCAGTGCCATGGCCTCATCCAGAGCCTTTTGCTTGAGATTAGCGCCTTGCCCAAACCAGGCCGAATCCAGGCGATAATCGGTATTACGCGCCCGGCGCTCGTGATCCACAAACTCCGTCACGGCATTCAAAAGGCCATAAGCGGTGCCCCGTGCTGAAGCCAGATCCGAACCCCGACCATGCCCATCAAACAACTCCAGGGCACGAGCCATGGCTTTTTGGTTGTTGTCCGGGTTACGAGCATTGGGATCGGTAAACACCTTGCGAAAGAAGTCTTCTGACTCCTTGATCCTGACGGGCCGGTTGCTCAGCTCCTTCATCTGATCCATGAAGCGGCTCCAGCTGCTTACCGAAATGCCCAACTCCTTTTTGACCTTTTCACCATCAAATGCTGTGCTGTGACGAACTTTGACGCTGGTGGCGGCAGCGCCTTGATCCTGCAAGGCCACGGCCAAAGTGTTGTTGCAGACCACCCGCACACTGGTGAACTGAGCCGTGGTGGCCATGCTGCCATCACACGCGGTTGCCAGAAGCACATAGGCGTTGGTGCGATCTTTGCCTTTCAGGACACCAGTTTGCCCGGTACGGGCCAAGGCCCAGAGTTTGCGGCCTCCTTTCAAGACCCCGGCGGTTTCCAGCTCAAAGCCGGAAATCTCAGTCAGATCCCGATAAAACTCCAGAATCTCTTCGGGCTGCACCACCTTGTAGCGGTTGCCAACCACAGACAGGGGTTCTTGAGTATCCGAGCGATACAGAACCTTGCTGTCTGGGTAAGCCAGCAGCTCGCCCAGGTGATTGTCACCCCGCGCAATGAAATGCACCGGGGATTCTTCAATCTGCCAGTTCATACCGGCCTGCTCAGACCAGACTTCCAGCGGTTGTTTTTCAGTCAGTTGGTTGCCCAGGCCATGCCAAGGGGTTTCACCAACATAAGCCATTTGTTCAACGAGATGCGCCATGAATATTCTCCTCAAAAGAAAAAGCCCCACCCTGCTGAATCAATCAGCGGGGCAGGGCATAGGGGGGGGGGTAGATGAAATTGAGCAGGGCAGAGTGGTAGGTCAGCCTGCTGTCAGGTTAGTGATATAGGTCTGAAATATTTTGGAATAGGAGCCAGGTTTGGCTCCTTCTTATTAATATATAAGAAGTTTTTCTACATTTTTTTACATAGCTTGCACATGGTATGAAGAGAGCCAAAACCATGCCTGTGTTGACCCTTTTGGCCCCCAGGCAGGCTAAAGGCACCTCTTCTTCCGATAAATGCCATTCGGCAAAAACTGATAGGTGCAAGCATGTTTACAGATAGATACCCATTCGATCCCGCCTTACAACACTTACCCCAGATCCAAGAGTTCACCCAGCTCAAGAGAAAAGCTGAGGCCATTGCAGGCCAGCTTTTGAGAAATTCCGTAACCCATCAGGATGGTCAGCTAATACACCAATGCGCTGAGACTTTGGGAATCAGCACCCATAACCCAATGACTCCCGTGATCAAGACTTGGTACTGCAAGCATCGGGCGTGCCCGATTTGTCAGTGGCGTAAACAGATGAAGCGTTTAGCGCAAATGCATACGGTACTGGATCTCCTCAAGATGCAGCCCTCTAATCACCGCTGGTTGTTCCTGACATTAACGGTTCAGAACTGTCCAGTGACTGAGCTGTCTCCGGTGCTTGATTGCATGAACCAGGCTTTCAGCCGAATGCTCAGAAGAAAAGAACTGCAACATCTGGCCGGACACCTGAGAAATACAGAAATCACTGAGGACACCCTGCATCCAGGCTATGTTCACCCGCACTTTCACTGCCTGTTACTGGTCAAGCCGAGTATGTTTGCTGGTAAGCATTACGTTAAAGAGTCGCGGTGGGCTGAGTTGTGGCAGGAAGCGCTTGGCATTTCATATCTGCCTAGAGTTCATGTGCGAGGGGTAGCACGTGATGGTCTATCAGAAGATCAACAGGTGATTAACCATGTAGCCTATAACACCAAGGTGGCCAGCAGCTATGAACAAGAGGATGTTTTCGTTGAATTAGTTCAGCAAACCAAAAGAAAACGCCTTTTCTCTGCCGGTGGCTTACTAAGGGAGCTGATGTCGAGCGAAGAGCGTGAGCTGTTTGACGATGAGCCAGAGCCAGAACATCGTGTTTTAAGCCAATGGAGTCCCACGCATTCCACCTATCTGCAACCTCCTCTCTAAAACTTTACAGATCACCCTGATCTTTTGAGCAAGGACGCTTTCCCACTCATTTTTGAACCAACCGCTGGTTTGCCATGGAGTAGAGCAGCCAGAGTTACCTTAAAGAGGAAATCACCATGATCAATCGCAGTAAATCCCAAGCATTTCAGGACAACAAGAAAGAAAGTCAGGAACGCAGAGCCAGCAATCGAGTTCAATCAACAGCGATACTCCAACAAAAAGGGGTTCCTTTTGAGTCGAAAAATAATGGAACCCATCTGATTGTAGGCATCAAGCCGGAGCTATTTGATTTCTGGCCAGGCACTGGCAAGTGGAAGTGTCGCCGCACAGGTAAAGAGGGTCGAGGTGTATTTTCTTTACTTAACGAGTTGAAGCAGAGTCCAGCAATAGCTTAATGCAGGGAGGAAAAAGGGGGTGGGCCAAAGGCTCAGCCCCTTTTAACCCAGAGGAACCTTTTCACAAGCCCAAGTCACCTCTGTTTCGATAGCTGGTTAACCTTTGGGCTTAGCCAGATTCAAAGTCCAGTAACGCTGGCTGTTCTGCCCAGTGGCGGCAATCCCCAACTCGGTGAAATTCCCATTCATCATATTCTTGCAGTGACCGTCACTATCCATCCAGCCTTTGGCAACTGCCTCTACGCTAGCGTGGCCCCGAGCAACATTCTCCCCGTATGTACTCCAACTGTATCCTTGAGCCTCAATACGGTCGCCGGGGGTTGATCCATCAGAACCAGTATGGCTCATGTTGGCGTGTTCATACTGATCATTGGAGTGAACCTGAGCGGCTTCAGCTAGCTTCTGATTCCAGCTTAGTGCAGATTGAGAATCAAATACCCCTTCGCTTCCACAGTCGGCATCCTGGCTACGGTAGTCATTGATTGCTTGAATGAAATCGTTAATTTCTTGCTCATTTAAAGGGTCAAGTGTCCCTTCAGTGGTTTTGGAGGTTTGAGGTGGTCTAATGGATTTGTACAACCCAGTTAAGCATAATCAACTTAACTGAGGTGAAAGCAATGACAACACGCAAGAAATACTCCAAAGAATTCAAACTGGATGCCATCAGTCTGGTGCTTGAA
>NZ_QFWJ01000016.1 GCF_003336805.1 Marinospirillum perlucidum | reverse complement strand
ATTCTTAAGAACTTAAAGTTCTTGACGAGTCGCTTGCCTTGATGTTTTGTGACTCTCCACAAACCATCCCGCAAGCGCCCACATGAATGTACCTGATGCTTCATTCTTAAAGAGCGTCGATCCAAAGCATCCTTCGAATCAAGAGGCGAGCATTCTATCAATCTCACCGTCTTTGTCAAGCGTTTATTTTCGCTTAACTTGTTGCCGGTTGCTGTGTCTGGCTGCTCCCTGACAACGAGTGCGCATTCTAGAGATTTTTCGTTTTTACGCAAGGCTTTTTTACGAGTTTTTTACGATTATTTTTAAGTCACAGCTAGTCACGGACTTGCTCACAGAGATATCCACAGAAGACCGCTAGTTAGCCAGTTTTTTACCTGTCAGTAGGTTTTTTTATTTCATAAAAAAGCCCCGGGTCTATGCCGGGGCTTAAGTAATCACCAATTCAGGGATGATTTAGAAGGTGTCGCCAGGAATTCTGACCCAACCTTCCATCAGGATACGTGCACTGCGGCTCATAATCGCCTTGTCCACACTCCACTGACCGTCTACCAGACTGGCTTCGGCACCAACCTTGAGAGTACCGGACGGGTGACCAAAGGTTACTTCTTTACGATCACCGCCACCGGCAGCCAGGTTAACCAGGGTACCGGGAATAGCCGCTGCAGTGCCTATGGCAACAGCAGCTGTGCCCATCATGGCGTGGTGCAGCTTGCCCATGGACAGCGCACGTACCAGCAGGTCTACCTTGTCGGCTTCTACAGCTTTGCCACTGGAAGACGTATAGGTCTTGGGCGGGGCAACAAAAGCCACCTTGGGCGTATGTTGACGCGCAGCTGCTTCAGCAACATCTTTAATCAGCCCCATCTTCACGGCACCCTGAGCACGAATCGTCTCGAAGCGGGTCAGTGCATCGGCATCATTGTTGATGGCTTCCTGCAGCTCGGTACCTGTGTAACCTATTTCTTCCGCGTTCAGGAAGATCGTGGGGATACCGGCATTGATCAGGGTCGCCTTGAAAGTGCCCACACCGGGAACTTCCAGGTCATCCACCAGATTACCAGTCGGGAAGATAGCACCTTCGCCATCGGCCGGGTCCATGAATTCAACGGGAATCTCGGCAGCCGGGAAGGTCACACCATCCAGTTCAAAATCACCGGTTTCCTGAACTTCACCGTTGGTCATGGGAACACGGGTAACGATGGTTTTTTTAATATTAGCCTGCCAGATGCGTACTTCTGCCATGCCGTTTTCAGGCAGACGATTGGCATCGACCAGACCGGAATGGATGGCAAAAGCGCCCACGGCTGCAGACAGGTTGCCGCAGTTACCACTCCAGTCGACAAACTCCTTGTCGATGGAAACCTGACCAAAGAGGTAATCAACGTCGTGACCGGGTTCCGTTGCCGGAGCCAGAATCACGGTTTTACTGGTACTGGAGGTCGCGCCCCCCATACCGTCGATCTGCTTGCCATAGGGATCAGGACTGCCGATCACACGCAGCAGGATGGAATCCCGTGCCTTGCCGGGCACCTGGGCCGCTTCTGGCAGATCCTTGATATTGAAGAAAACACCCTTACTGGTGCCGCCACGAATATAGGTGGCTGGAATTTTAATCTGGGGTACCTGGCTCATAATCTACTCCACACAATGAACAAAGAGCCGAAAACAACTGAGGCGGAACACAGGGGAACCGCCTCAGCTAACCTACTTGCATCTCTGAAGTTCAATGACCTCAGGCAGGCACTTCACCTTCCAGGAAGTCCTGGGCAAAGCGCTGCAGTACACCGCCGGCCTTGTAGACGTTGACCTCGGCGGCAGTATCCAGTCGGCAGATGACCGGTACTTCCACCTTCTCACCGTTTTTACGGGTGATGATCAACTTCAGGGTAGTACGCGGCGTGAATTCACCTTCAACATCATAGGTTTCAGTACCGTCGAGACCCAGGGTCTTGCGCGTGGTGCCTTCTTCAAACTGCAGAGGCAACACACCCATACCAATCAGGTTGGTGCGGTGAATACGCTCGAAGCCTTCCGCAACGATAGCTTCAACACCGGCCAGACGAACACCCTTGGCCGCCCAGTCACGCGAGGAGCCCTGACCATAGTCAGCACCAGCCACGATAATCAGCGGCTGCTTGCGATCCATGTAGGTTTCGATGGCTTCCCACATGCGAACCACCTTGCCTTCGGGTTCGATACGCGCCAACGAGCCCTGCTTCACTTCACCATCAACCACTGCCATCTCGTTAACGAGTTTGGGGTTGGCGAAGGTGGCACGCTGAGCAGTCAGGTGGTCACCACGGTGAGTAGCATAGGAGTTAAAGTCTTCTTCGGGCAGCCCCATCTTGGCCAGGTATTCACCCGCCGCACTATCCGCCAGAATCGCGTTGGAAGGCGACAGGTGGTCAGTGGTGATGTTGTCAGGCAGTACCGCCAGAGGACGCATACCCTTGAGCGTACGTTCTGCAGCCAGCGCACCTTCCCAGTAAGGAGGACGGCGGATGTAGGTACTCTGAGGGCGCCAGTCATACAGCGGGCTCTTGGCCTCTTCACCCTTGTCCAGATCAAACATGGGGATGTAGATCTTCTGGAACTGTTCAGGCTTAACACTGGAACCAACGATCGCATCGATTTCTTCATCGGTCGGCCAGAGATCCTTCAGGGTGATGGGGTTGCCATCCTTGTCGGTGCCCAGGACGTCTTTTTCGATATCAAAACGAATGGTACCGGCAATCGCGTAGGCAATAACCAGAGGTGGCGAAGCCAGGAAAGCCTGCTTGGCATAAGGATGAATACGACCATCAAAGTTACGGTTACCGGAAAGTACCGCTGTGGTGTAGAGGTCGCGATCAATAATTTCCTGCTGGATCTTGGGATCTAGGGCACCGGACATACCATTACAGGTAGTACAGGCATAAGCCACGATACCAAAGCCCAGTTTTTCCATTTCTTCCAGCAGACCGGCTTCTTCCAGGTAGAGACGCGCTACCTTGGAACCGGGAGCAAAGGAAGACTTCACCCAGGGCTTGCGAACCAGACCCAGCTCGTTGGCCTTTTTAGCTACCAGACCGGCAGAAACAACGTTGCGCGGGTTGGAGGTATTGGTACAGGAAGTGATCGCAGCAATGATCACGGCACCGTCAGGCATCAGGCCTTCGGCTTCCTGCTTGCGCGCTTCTTCCAGGTTACCGGCAATGCCCTTGGCGGCCAGATCAGCCGTGGAAACCCGTGCATGAGGGTTGGAAGGACCAGCCAGGTTACGGCCGACGCTGGACAGATCAAACTTGAGTACACGCTCGTATTCAGCACCTTCCAGACTATCCGCCCAGAAACCGGCTTCCTTGGCGTAGTTCTCAACCAGCTCAACCTGCTCGGGTTCACGGCCGGTCAGCTTCAGGTATTCGATGGTTTGTTCATCAATGTAGAACATGGCCGCAGTCGCGCCATACTCAGGAGTCATGTTGGCGATAGTGGCACGGTCACCCACGGTCAGACTGGAAGCACCTTCACCGTAGAACTCCAGGTAGGCACCAACCACGCGCTCTTTACGCAGGAATTCGGTCAGAGCCAGAACGATATCGGTTGCTGTAATGCCGGGCTGACGCTTGCCAACCAGCTCAACACCAACGATATCAGGCAGGCGCATCATGGAAGGGTGACCCAGCATGACGGTTTCAGCTTCCAGACCACCAACACCCACGGAGATAACGCCCAGGGCATCAACGTGAGGTGTGTGAGAGTCAGTACCCACACAGGTATCAGGGAAGGCCACGCCTTCACGCGCCTGGATCACCGGAGACATCTTCTCCAGGTTGATCTGGTGCATGATGCCGTTACCGGCAGGAATCACGTCAACGTTTTTAAAGGCCGTCTTGGTCCACTCGATAAAGTGGAAGCGGTCATCGTTACGACGATCTTCGATGGCACGGTTCTTTTCAAAGGCGTCCTTTTCAAAACCAGCGTGTTCAACAGCCAGCGAGTGGTCAACGATCAGCTGGGTAGGAACAACCGGATTCACCTTGGCAGGATCACCGCCTTTTTCGGAAATGGCATCACGCAGACCGGCCAGATCCACCAGAGCGGTTTGACCCAGAATGTCGTGACAAACAACACGTGCGGGATACCAGGGAAAATCCAGATCACGCTTGCGTTCAATCAACTGCTCCAGAGAAGCAGTCAGGTCTTCAGGTTCACAGCGGCGAACCAGTTGTTCGGCCAGTACACGCGAGGTGTAAGGCAGCTTGGCATAGGCGCCAGGCTTGATAGCGTCCACGGCTTCACGGGTATCAAAATAATCCAGTGAGCTGCCGGGCAAGGACTTGCGGTATTCAGTGTTCATAGTGGCACTCATCAAAAAGAAAGTTGGCAGTGCAAAAGTAGCCGGGGAAGAGCCTTAGCCCTTCCCCTTCAGTCTTATACGCGGTCTTCGATCGCCGGTACGCTGCGAGGCTCTTCACCCACATAGTTGGCGCTGGGGCGAATGATTTTGCCGTCGATGCGCTGTTCGATCACGTGAGCACTCCAACCGGAAGTACGTGAGATCACGAACAGAGGCGTGAACATATCGGTGGGAACACCCATCATGTGATAGCTGACCGCAGAGAACCAATCCAGGTTGGGGAACATCTTCTTGATTTCCCACATGACTGATTCCAGACGCTCGGCGATGTCGTACATCTTGGTGTTCTGCTGTTCTTCGGACAGCTGCTTGGCCACCTGCTTGATCACCTCGTTGCGGGGATCGGAGACGGTGTATACAGGGTGACCGAAACCGATAACCACTTCTTTACGACCCACACGCTCGCGGATATCCGCTTCAGCTTCTTCAGGGTTGTCGTAACGCTTCTGGATTTCAAAAGCCACCTCGTTAGCACCACCGTGCTTGGGACCACGCAGGGCACCGATCGCGCCAGCAATGCTGCTGTAGAAGTCAGAACCGGTACCAGCGATAACACGGCTGGTAAAGGTAGAAGCGTTGTACTCGTGCTCTGCATACAGAATCAGGGAAGTATGCATGGCCTTGACCCAGGATTCGCGTGGCTTCTCACCGTGCAGCAGGTGCAGGAAGTGACCACCGATGGAGTCATCATCAGTTTCCAGATCGATACGCTTGCCATTGTAAGCAAAGTGATACCAGTACAGCAGCATGGAACCCTGGCAAGCCATCAGCTTGTCAGCGATGTCACGGGCATCCGGGTGGTTGTGGTCGTCTTTCTCAGGCTTCACACAGCCCAGAACGGAAACACCGGTACGCATAACATCCATGGGATGAGCAGAAGGAGGCAGTTGCTCCAGAGCAGTTTTAACCGCAGCAGGCAGACCACGCAGGGCCTTCAGCTTGATCTTGTAAGCATTCAGCTCGGCAGCGGTTGGCAGTTTGCCGTGAACCAGCAGGTAAGCAACTTCTTCAAATTCACACTTAGCCGCCAGATCCAGGATGTTGTAGCCACGATAGTGGAGTTCGTTGCCATTGCGTCCTACGGTACACAGAGCTGTATTGCCGGCCGCTGTTCCAGAAAGAGCAACGGATTTTTTAGGCTTGGGCAGCACGGATGATTTATCGGACATGACTATCTCCTCTTTATTTATCTTTATCTGAATTATTTGTTCTTGCCTTCGGCAAACAGCTGGTCCAGCTTCTGTTCGAAGTCATGGTAATTCAGGAAGTCATACAGCTCCATGCGGGTCTGCATGGTATCAACCACGGCCTTCTGATCGCCATCATCCAGCAGGTGCTGGAAAACGTTGAGCGCAGCCTTGTTGGCAGCACGGAAAGCAGACAGCGGATAAAGAACCATGGTGGCACCGTGTTCAGCCAGCTCTTTCTTGTTGAACAGCGGAGTAGCACCGAATTCAGTGATGTTGGCCAGCAGGTGAGCACCGCCGATACCATCAGCAAAGGCTTGATAGTCTTCCAGGGTGTGAACAGCTTCAGCGAAGATGCCGTCAGCACCGGCTTCCAGACAAGCGCGAGCACGTTCTACAGCTGCTTCCAGACCATCTTTCTGGAAAGCATCGGTACGTGCCATAACAAAGAAGTCGCTATCGGTTTTGGCATCAACAGCAGCCTTAACACGATCAACCATCTCGTCCTGGGAAACGATTTCCTTGTTAGGACGGTGGCCACAACGCTTCTGGGCAACCTGGTCTTCGATATGAACGGCAGCAGCACCGCCTTTCTCCATTTCTTTTACTGCACGAGCGATATTGAAAGCACCGCCCCAACCAGTATCGATATCCACCAGCAGAGGTGTGTCTACAGCACTGGTGATGCGGCGCACATCTTCCAGTACATCGTTCATGCTGGTCATGCCCAGGTCAGGCAGACCGTAGGAAGCATTGGCAACGCCGCCACCGGACAGGTAAATCGCCTGGTGACCCACTTTTTCAGCCATCATGGCGTGGTAGGCATTGATGGTGCCAACAATTTGCAGTGGGTTGTTTTCTTTCAGTGCCTTGCGGAAGCGTCCGCCAGCGGTCAGTTTCTGGGACATGATTTTTCCTCTTAATAACCGGGTTAGGGTTTTCGGTTTACCGGGGTAAAGACTCTTGTTCCCGCAAACGCTGTTCAACGTTATCGCGGGAGGCTCGTATGTGCCGACGCATCAGCATTTCGGCTAATTCCTCGTCTCGCTGCTCGATAGCATCGACGATACGATAGTGCTCCTGAAAAGCGCGTTTGGGACGACCACTGCTAGCGCTGAACCGATAACGGTACATGCGCACCAGATAGTAGAGTTCGCCACAAAGCAGCTCCATCAACTTCTTGTTGCCACTACCCAGAACGATGCGATAGTGAAAATCCAGATCGCCTTCCTTCTGGTAGTAGGCCAGATTCTGTTGCAGCTCGGCCTGGGATTCGTGTTTTTCCAGCAGTTCCTTGAGGCTATCAATTCCAGCTACCGGCATCTGACGCGCGGCCAAACGACAGGCCATGCCTTCCATTGCTTCACGAACTTCATAGAGTTCCAGCAATTCATCCAGGGACAGGGAAACCACGCGGGCGCCAACATGGGGGATACGGGTGACCAGGTGCCGACCCTCCAGGCGACGCATGGCTTCGCGCAGGGGCCCGCGGGAAATGCCATACTCTTTAGCCAGGCCAGGCTCGGTAATTTTCGTGCCCGGAGCGATCCCACCTGTTACTATCGCATCTTGAAGTTCTTCAAAAACGCGATCAGCAAGGGTTCGGCTATCCAGGGCTGCTTCCTGATTCATCGGCTAGTTGGCTCGCTTCAAAACATTGTCGACAATATCGAATTGATCTGCACTGTAGACAGGTGCAACCTAAAGGTCAATTAAAACCTTAGTCTAAAAAAACCGGATCAAACTATAACTAATTGAAATTTAAAGAATAAATGAACAGCTTACCAAAGGCGACTCATCAGTTCTGTTTTCAAGTTGTCGACAACAGCGCGCGATTAACTTCATCAAGGAGGACTTTTTTCCCGCTTCCCCGTAAAATGCGCCACCCCAACAACCTAGTTTCGCTGCTTTACGGACGTCTATGCCTGCTTTTCGTCAACTGCCCCTGAGTTATGCCAGCCCCGAGCAACTGCTGGCCGCTGTCCGCACCCTGGAATGGCCAGTACTCCTGGGGGGAGACAGTCACAGCCGCTATGCTATTGCTGCCGCAGGGCCGACCCGCAAGCTGGAAGTTCACACCCGGGCAGATCTACCCCAACTGGAAGCGCTGCGCCAATCAGCCCCTCGCCCTCATCAAGAAGACACCCAAGAGTTACCCTTTTGCAGTGGCTGGCTGGGCTACTTCAGCTACGATGCTGCCCGCCTTTTTGAAGACCTGCCTGAAGAAGCTGAAAACGACCTGCCCCTGCCCAGGGTTCGCCTGGGCTACTACCCCTGGTCGCTGGTCAGTGACCAGCAGGAAAAAACCACCTGGCTGAGCGGCTACTTTACTGACGAGCAAGCGGCCAGCCTCAAGGAACAACTGCAAGCCAGTCTGCCCGAACAAGAAGACTTTAAAGTGACGGCCCCCTTTACCAGCAATATGAGTAAAGCCGCCTATTTGGAGAAGTTTGCACGTGTGCAGGACTACTTGAAAGCCGGAGACTGCTATCAGATCAATCTGGCCCAGCGTTTTTCTGCACCCTTTCAAGGCAGCAGCTATGCTCTCTGGGAAAAACTGCGCCAGAGCATCACTGCCCCTTTTTGTGCCTTTCTGGATTATGGCGAAGAACAGCTACTATCCCTTTCGCCTGAGCGTTTTCTGCAAACCAGTGCTGATGGTAAAGTAGAAACCAAACCCATCAAGGGCACCCGCCCCCGTGGTAAAAGCCCGCAGGAAGACCAGGCCTTAAAAGAAGACCTGCTCAGTAACGAGAAGGATCGGGCGGAAAACCTGATGATCGTCGATCTTTTGCGCAATGACCTGGGACGAGTCTGCCAAACGGGCAGCATTCAGGTGCCGGATCTTTTTACCCTGGAAAGCTACAACTATGTGCATCATCTGGTCAGTCGCATCACCGGCCAACTGGCCAGCGACCGCCAACCACTTGATCTTTTAACCGCTAGCTTCCCCGGTGGCTCCATCACCGGTGCGCCCAAACTCAGGGCCATGCAGATTATCGAAGAACTGGAACCCTGTCGCCGCAGCGTCTACTGCGGCTCCATCGGCTACCTGGATGACAGCGGCCGCATGGACTTCAACATCGCCATCCGCACCTTTATTGCTGCCAACAACCAACTTCACCTCTGGGGCGGCGGCGGCCTAGTCGCGGATTCAAAAGCAGAAGAAGAATATGCCGAAACCCTGCACAAGGTAGCTCGCCTGATCCGTATTCTGGAGCCGGAATTTGCGCAGGGGATTTAAACGCTATCAGCTTGGATTTAACTACCCCTGAAAACAGCAATGAGCCAAAACAACAATAAAACTATGAGTAATCAAGAGTGGGCTGATAAAAGAAAAAGCACTATGAAAGCAATTAGCACCCACTCTTCAAGAGGTCTGTGAAGGCCACCAACCTGTCAGTATCACGCCAAGCAACGCAGAACTGTTAGACCTATTTTCATTAAAAGATAATCAAGACCTGCAGCAAACGCCCTATCTTTGGGTACAACTAAAACGCCAGCCGACTTATGCAATCAATTGCAGAACTGAATTCGCAAGACAACCAGTAAACTCTGCCGTAATTATCCACACCCCGTTCGCCGCTTGTACTTTTTAACAACCCGCTCATAAGCTTCATCCAGCAGCGGTTGCAGTGTCTGCAGGCTGGATGCATCCGGGTTCAAGATACTCATCCATCCCATCCAGGCGTAAACCGGGTGAGGCAACAGCTTATTCAGGCAGGTGAAATCCATATCCAGGTTGACCACTTGGCCAGCTGCCGGGCGAGCCGGTTTAGAGCCCAGGTGTTGTTGATAAGTTGCGCTGCTCACCCCGAAGTTCAGACGATAAACCCCTTCACGATCCAGCGCAGACGCTTGATCATGTTCACCGTTTTTATCCTTCAGGGTGGCAAAATATACCCCGCGCGGCAGGCGCTGATCGGGGTTATAGAAAAAAGCCTCCTCACCCCAGGCTGACACCAACTTCATACCAGGATAGCGCTGCAGCAACCAGGCTGAGAGTTCATCTTTTTGCACTGGGCAGTTTCTCACCTCAAATTAATCGCAAGGGAAGGCAGTTGCTATTGCCATTTTAACCAAATCACTGGCGGGCTCAGCCCAGAGTTAAGGATTCTCATCCAGAAAGTTCGCTGTAACAGCCAATAACTGCCTGCCGCCTGCATCTCTAGGCGTACAATAATCGGTATCAGTGACATCATAGACACCGTATACATAACCACGAAACCGCCACGCTTGATTATAGTTCGTATCCGGGTCACCTCTTTCTGCTTTTCTATACTCCCTAAGTGTCAGATTCCGGATGATCAAATCTCATTGAGGAGTTATCCTTTGCTTGCTGCAAAGGGTCTCCTTCAGCAGATCATTCAGGAGCGTATTCATGAACATCAAACTGCATAAACAGGCCACCACTACA
>NZ_QFWJ01000015.1 GCF_003336805.1 Marinospirillum perlucidum | reverse complement strand
TGTCAATGGCCATTTATTTTGACCCACCTTTGGCCAATAAAATTGACCCACCTGATGCGTTAATTGGTTAACTTTTCTTTCAGTCGATAGCTTTCTCCTCCCAGCATGAAGATGTGTGAGTGATGGATGATCCGGTCCACGATCGGGATGGCGACATTGTCGTTGTGGAAAAACTCTCCCCAGTCGGTGAAGTCCTTGTTGGTGGTCAGGATGATGGAACGGTATTCATAAAGACTGTTGACCAGCTGGAAGAGGTTGTAGCGGGACTGGCGGCTCATAGGCAGATAGCCCAGCTCATCGATGATCAGCAGGTCGTTTTTGGCCAGCAGGCTGATCCGCTTTTTCAGTTCACCGCGTTTTTCAGCCAGTTCCAGCTCTTCCACCAGGGTCATGGCCGTTTTGAACAGCACCTTGTAACCGGCTTCGATGGCTTTGTAGCCCAGGCCGATGGCCAGGTGGGTTTTGCCCACTCCCGGTGGCCCGATGAACACCAGGTTCTGGCGCTGATCCAGGAAGTTGAAGTCCAGCAGCGCACTGATCTGGCGTTTATTGATGGTGGTCTGGTGACGATAGTCGAAGTCATCCAGGCGCTTTTCCATCGGGAAGTGAGCTTGTTTGAAGTGACGCTGGATGCGTTTTTGATCGCGTTCTTTCAGCTCATAGCCCATCAGGTGGTCGATACACTGTAGATAAGACCAGTCATTACTTTCAGCTTCACCGAGCAGCTGAGGGAGCTGTTGAGCCATCCAGGTCAGTCTCAGGCTTTTGCAACGGGCGCGGGTTTGTTCAAGCTGGCCCATGGGTCACCTCCTGGCCACTGGACTGGCCAAGTCGCTGGTAAGCCGAGAGGTCTACATTATTGGCCGAAGTCGCCTCTGGCAGACCGTGATCTGGATAACGTCCTTTGCTCCGCGCCTGACGTTCTGCTTCCAGGTAGCGTTTGATCTTGCCAGCGGTAATACCGGGCCGCTCGGCCAGCTGCGCAAGCAGCGTTCGATCTTCCGGCTCCAGGTGAGCCAGGATGGATTTTAAGGCCACCAGCTGATCCTTGACGACTCTAGGCTCGGAACGCCTGATCTGCTGGCAGAGTGTTTGGCCCAGCTGATCGCCCAGCATTTGGCTGATCTCGACTTCCAATTGAGCCACCCGAGCCTCCCTGTCCCGATAGTGGTTGTTGTTTTTGATGATCCGGCCCTTCTCAAGACAGAGGGCATGTTCTGCCAGGATCTCACCGGTGTTCAGGTCGGTAATGACCAAGTGGTCTTCCTGCTGCATTACACCGACCTGAGCCTGCTGCCAGGCCAGAGGCACGGAGTATTTATTGGCTTGGTAGCTGATCAGACCGGTTTTATCCGCACGACGAGTTTCAATCGCCGAAGGCTGACGAAGACTGCTGGGGGCCAGGTAAGGCTTCAGCTGAGTTCGTTCTTCGGCCATAAAAACGGTGTGGGGGATCTGGCCGGTGGTGCCATGCTCACGACAGTTGGCCACTTCATCCAGCCAGTTTTGCAGATGGTCTCGAACCGCTTGCTGACTAGTAAAGTGCTCGCCATAAAAGCAGTCCTGCTTGACGTATTTGACCCCGGCTTCCACTTTGCCCTTGCTCTGGGGGTCATAGCCTTCACAGGCATGGATTCTAAAGCCTGCGGTGGTGGCATACTGGTAAAAGCGCTGGTTGGCCTCGATTTCCCGGTATTGCTCCTTGATCACCACCAGCTTGGTCTGGTCATAAACACACTCTTCGGTGATGCCGCCAAAATACCGGAAGGCTTCATCATGCAGTTGAATAAAGGCCTGGGTATCAAGGGGCTGGAAGCTCAGGCCCACATACATCAGACGCGAGAAAGAGAGCACGAAGACAACAAAATGAAGGGTCACCTCCTGATCACCGATCCGAACGCCTCGCAGCTCGCCGGGATCGACCTGACATTGAACACCGGCCACATCGTCAATAATGGGTTCAAAGTAACGAACCTGAGCTACAGCCACTTCCTGGCGCAGCTGTTGAATATAACGGCGCAAACTTCGATCAGATGCAGGGATGGAGCCATATTTAGTCTTCAGCTTACGAGCGACCTTCACCGCACTCAGCTTGGGGAACTCACCCAGTAGGTACACCAGATAACTGCGGTAATCATCCAGCTTTTTACTGCGGCTGGGGTCGGACTGCTGACCTTGAATAGCTTCTTCAGATAGACGCAGGTACTTGCGAACGGTATTGCGAGAGATGGACAACTGCTTACTGATGGCTCGGACAGAAAGACCCTGGCCGTTGTCGTGTAGTGCTTTGATTTTATGAATCACAACCCACTCCTTCAAAACCCTTCCCCTTGAGAAAAATGATTCAGGGAAGGTACTGGTTCTGGTGGCCAAAGCCACCCTGGAGGTGGGTCAAAATTAATGGCCAGAAGCGGGTCAGTTTAGTTGGCCATTAACATTGGGTTTAGTCCAGTGTTTACGGCGTCCAAATTGAGTTGTGTGGTAGCGTGGTTCACACCTTAATTGGGCGTTAGGGAAAAGAATAGTTCATGCGAATACTGACCTATAAGCGCACACATATTGGTGACCCGGACGCAGCTGGGCGTTTCGGTATAAACGACTGCATGGGTCGAGTCCGCAATTGGAGCTTTGATGCAGTAATTGGTGTGGGAGGCTATGGTGGGGAACCAAGAAGCTATGGCATCGACGGTCGTGTTAACTGGGTCGGGCTCAACCCAACCTGGCAGCCACATCCAGAAGGTTATGGGCAAATCGTCACTTTCGAATTTTTTAGCTTGTTGGAAGAAAAAGGCCCTTTGCTTATAGCTGTTGCGCCCTGTTTAGCTCGCCGGATGTACGAAAAAAGGGCGCGAGTACTATTAAAATCCTACTCCCCAGAAGAACAAGCGGAAGCAGAAGCTCTTGTTCATACAGCGCTTCAGTCAGGGCATAGGGTGGGTTCGACCGCATCTGCCAAAGCAGTTCGGACCCGCTGCCCGAGTCGCCTAAAAACTCGCAGGCTATGCCGCACTCGTACCCTAACAAATAGTTGTAGTTCATTCTGGCCTACGGCCTCCACCGGATGCACCTGTCGGGGCGCCGCTAAACAAAAGCGTTAGCCATATTAAGAAGTTAAGGTCGTGCATCAATATCTAGAGTCAACGGAATACATAGACTGGAAGACACCAGAGGTGCTGACCAAGGCGAAGTCACTAGCCGCTGGCGTTGACTGTGCCGTGGTAGTTGCAGAGAAGTGCTTTGTCTTCGTCCGAGACCAAATCACGCATAGTTGGGATTACGAGTGTGATCCTGTGACATGTAAGGCATCCGACGTGTTGAAACACGGAACAGGTTACTGTTACGCGAAGAGCCACTTGCTGGCAGCATTGCTACGAGCAAATGCAATACCGGCAGGCCTATGCTATCAACGGTTAACCATCAGTGATGATGGTGATGGGCCACCTTTTTGTTTGCATGGCTTGAACGCTTTGTATCTTAAAGAACACGGGTGGTATCGAGTTGATGCTAGAGGAAATAAGGAGGGCGTCTCGGCAGATTTCTGTCCCCCTACTGAGCGCTTGGCATTTCCTATAGTCACTGAGGGGGAAGCGGATCTGCCGGAAATATGGGCGGAGCCAATAACGCCTGTTCTTGACGTGCTTCTATCAAAGAAGACATATCGCGAGGTGGCAGATAATCTTCCGGATATTCAGTTGAATGCGGCTAACACCTATGAGTCTTCTGGCTGTCAATAGAACGTAGAGATTTTTTATTGGCCGCGTCAGCGGCCAACATCAAGTCCCTGAGCCAGTGATCCTACTTCATCTGTCATCGTTGGCTGTTGGTGGGTTACAGCAAACCTACCCGAGGGCACTTCCTGCGGTCGCCTACTGAGGCTCTCTTAACGTGGTGGTTCACCACTGCCAGACCAGGTTGCTCCTTGCAGGTCGGTCTGGGGCACTAGACATTCATCGGTTAACCAGCAGCTGTCCTATTCAAAAAGCGGAGTCCCAGTTAGTTTCAGGTTCAGCGCTGGTGTAAGCCCACTCGCACAGGGTATTGATGCACGCCAGCAGGATGGATAATCAAAGCGACGGGCTTCGAGTTTGGGTGTAGAAGTCGGGTTTCAGGCCTGATTGGCCAGTCAGCAGACACCCGGTTTCAGCACACTCCGTAGTGATCCAGTTAGACGTTGATCATCATCCTGCTGCGTGACTAACTCATTAAAAAGCGTTGTTCATCGAACACCTTTTCGTTCTTTAACATGAAGTAGACGGCACGACCCAGTTTGTGGGCCAGAGCCGATAAGGCTTTGGCTTTGTTCATGCGTTTCTGCAAGCGCTGCAACAGCTTTTGAGCACCGGGGTTGCCTCTGAGGTATAAAACAGCTGCTTCAGAGAACGCCCATTTCAAATGGGCATTGCCAATCTTGTTGCCCTGGGTGCCATAGGTTTTACCCGCTGACTCGGCTTTGCACTTGATCAGGCGGGAGTAAGAAGCAAACTTCTGAACCGATTCAAAGCGGCGAATATCCCCAATCTCATAGAGGATGGTCTGCGCTAGAATACGACCAATACTTGGAATTGTTTGTAACAGGTGATAATAAATAGGCCGATGCTTTTTGGCCTGTTTTTCCAGCAGCCATTCGATTTGACTCAGCTCTCGGTGATAGCACTCCAATACAGCCATATCTAGATCTATGTTGCGCTGAACCACCGGGTCACCAAAGGTTCTGCCTAACTGTTCACGGGCACTGACATTCTTCAGGTTGACCTTGTTAGGTGGCAGGTTGTACTGACTGGTTGTATTCACAACATGAGCTTTTAAATCCGCACCGTGACGTACGAGATTGGTTCGGCGTCGTAATAGATCACGGGTAGCCCGCATCGTGCGTGGATAGACATAAGCCAGTGGAAAGTTGCCACCCCGGATCAGGGCAGCAATCTTATAGGAATCAATGCGGTCATTCTTGGTTTTACCACCATGAATAGCCTTCATGTAAAGAGCATGCCCCAGAATAAAAGCGATGCCCTGATCTTCACAGAAGTCAGCAATCCAATACCAACAGTGCATGCACTCAACCCCGATGACCAGGTCATCCATATAGGGTTCAATTAATCGAAGAAGAGAGTCGGGATTGGCAGGAATTTCCTTGTGCAACAGGGTTTCACCCTGATGACCTAGGATGCAGACATACAGGCTGCGGGCATGTAGATCAATTCCACAACAATGACTATGAGTGCTATTGTAAAAGCTCAATTAGTCTTCTCCTGTTGGGTTTGGTCGCCTTCCAGTTTAGCCAAATGGCTAATCTGGGGGAGAAGGCTCAATGAGTATCAAGGCAAGCCAGAGGGATGCCAAAACCGCCACTTCGCACCGGTTTTGTCACCCCTACTGGCGGTGTTATGCGCAAAAGGAGGTATTGGCGTGATCGCAGTTCGTTACGAAAACAGCAACACCACGGAAAACCTATCAGCACTCGTAGGCTTGATCAGTAGTCCGAGCACCGTGAAGGTAACTTTGTTCGCATCTCCTACGAGCGAAACAGCGGAAATGTCACAGTCGGATGGCCCTGAAACCAACTTGCCCCTCGTCTCCGCAGTTGTGGAGTATGAAATCCCAAAGATAGAAACGGTCACGGTCGTTTTAGATGGTCTGTTTCTTACCGCTGCCCGCTACCCTCGGTATGGTGAGGTACGTCATTTGCTCGACATTGCGGAACAGTCGAACCACGTGTTCTTCTCGGAGGTGCGCGCTCCCTTTACGTCTTCCGTATCCGCAGAACGCGCTGCGCTGACTTTGCAGTCGTTAGCGCCAGTCAAGCCCCTAACCCCGGAGACGAGAGCGGATTATTTCTCCCTGCTGTCCAGTCTCAGTGAAGCCGAGTATCGAAAGTTGTATGCATAACAACTCAAGGCGAACGTTAGCCCAATCAAAACCGGAGAATTTATGTCAAGTTGTGGTTGTGGGGCAGAGGAAGCGGAGAGTCTTGAAAAGAAAACGCTTATTATCCTGCTCGCAATCAACGCTTTTATGTTCGTTACTGAGTTGACCCTGGGTTGGGTTGCTCAATCAACGGGCCTGATCGCTGACTCTCTGGATATGCTGGCCGATGCAACGGTTTATGGGCTTTCGCTCTATGCGGTTGGCAAGGGAATCGTCAAACAAGCCAAGGCAGCCCGAGTCAGTGGTTACCTGCAGATAATTTTGGGCCTTGGCGTTTTATTTGAAGTGATTCGGCGCATGCTATTGGGTAGCGAGCCTCAGAGCATATTGATTATTATTGTGGGTGCGCTTGCCCTGCTGGCAAATGTGCTTTGCCTTCTTCTAATCTACAAACACAGAGAGGGGGGTGTCCACATGCGGGCCTCGTGGATTTTCTCAGCCAATGATGTCATTGCCAATTTAGGGGTGGTTTTATCGGGTGCTTTGGTCTTCGTTGTCGGCAATCGTTACCCGGATTTGATTGTCGGCACAGTGATATCCATCCTGGTCATTCGCGGTGGTATTAAAATCCTCAAGGATGCCAAGGAAACAGAAGACGCTGCCACTTTCACCTGACAAGCCAAGACAAGGTCATCCTTGGAGCTGGATACGCCAACGGGCTCCACTTCTATGGGTGATCTACACAAGCAGGGAGGCCAATTGAATACCCCGACTTTGTACATTTTCTCAGGGCTTCCTGCTTCCGGGAAATCCACCCTGGCCCAGCTGCTTTCGCAGAAAACAGGTGCAGTCTATATCCGTATCGATACCCTTGAGCAGGGCCTTCGGGATGTTTGTCATATCCAGGTTGAAGGCGAAGGTTATCGTTTAGGCTACAGAATGATCCGGGATAATCTGGCTCTCGGGCTAAGTGCCATTTCCGATTCCTGCAATCCTATCGAGCTAACGCGAAATGAGTGGCAAGAAGTTGCTGAGAGTGTTGGTGCCCGATTTATTAATATTGAGGTTCGTTGCTCCGATGCGATTGAACACGAGCGACGCGTTAAAACCCGAAAAAGTGAAGTGCTTCATCTAAAGCTGCCCACCTGGCCAGAAGTTCGAGACCGTCACTATGAAGCCTGGACAAAACCCGTGATTCAAATCGATACCGCTGGCCAAACGGTTGCAGCGTCTTTTGCCGAGTTGACCGCAAAGCTGGGTATTTGAAAAGGTAGCGAAGCCTGACGCTAAGGCTGAGCCCTAGCGTTGTGTCCTTTAAACTCCGGGTGGGTGTTAGGGTTTTCTCAATTTCTGCTTTGCGGCCACTAAACATTACTGCAGGAGCTGGAGATGACTTGGTATCCCTGGCCTTTAGCGAATAAAAATGATCGAGCAGCTCGTTGTAAATCAGGAAGGCATACATGAATCAAAAGCTTGCAGATGAACTGGTCGCCCTGATGAGGGAAGACCAGCAATTATTGCAGCGCCTGTTTGACTCTGGCGAGCTGCCTTCTGAATCCTATCATCCTCAGATGAAGGCTTTGCATGAAGCCCACACTTCTCGTCTGAAGGAAATGATTGCTGCCTATGGCTGGCCTGGTATTTCCTTGGTGGGCGAAGAGGCTGCCCAGGCTGCCTGGTTGATTGCTCAACATGCTGTTTCTGATACCGAGTTCATGGCTACATGTGTTTCTTTGCTTCAAGAGGCCGTTACCCGAAACGAGGTTTTTGGTTGGCAATTGGCCTTTCTTCAGGATCGAGTGCAGACACTTGCTGGTAAACCTCAATATTACGGAACCCAGTTTGATATCGATGAACAGGGTTGGCCAACCCCTTTTCCCATTGAAGATGCGGCCAGGGTTAATGAGCGTCGGGCGCGTCTTGGACTTAATTCTTTGGAGGAGCGGCTGGAGCAAATGAGGGTACAGGAGCAAAAGCGCCGCGCTAAGCACCAATAAACCCGTTAATCCAGGGTGTCTTCACTGGCTAGGGTTTGACTGCTTTCTTGCTTGAGCGCTGTATTCACTAAAAAAACACGGGCTTGCTTTTATCGCTGCGTGTTTGTAGGGGTCGGGGTTTATTTCAGCGTAAGGGGCCATCTGGACCTGCTCTTTCCTGCAGGGATCTATCTTGTGATAAAAATGAACTTCCCAAAGACTTTTGGAACTGCCATTTTAGATCGGGCGGGATCTTTGAGGCTGACGGGGCAAGACGGTGCTTTTGGTTAGAAGAATTTTAAAGGCGGGAAATCGACATTACCCAACCTGGGTGGTGGTGTTTTTATTGCTGGGCTTGAGTGGTTGTGCATTGCCGATTATGGGGACGGTATCAGAAGGGGTCTATACGCAACCTAACGGGAATTTTTCCTGCCCTTTGCTGGCCGAGCCACTGGGCCTGGATACGCTGCCTGCAATTACCGATGCCTACCGAGTCACTCGAACACAAACGATCCCCTTAGCCCAGCGTGCGCCCGGTGATTGGAAAGCCAACCGGGTGGTCAGTGATGAAACCCTGCCCTCGCGTCGGGTTCAATTTGAATATGCCTCCGGTGCCGTGATTGAAATCACCAGCGGTCGACGCCTGCACCCAGTAGAGATGACCCTGGCTGATGGCATGGGGCGCGGTCATTCCTGGTTATTTGATCGCCAGGAGAGGGCTTTTGCTTCAGGACGTATGCACTCGGGTCTGATGCTGGTGCCCTGGCAGGAGGAAGGAGAAACCTATAGGGGGATTAATCTGGCCGAGTCCTATCGCCAGGGGCAGGGGCCTGATGCCCAGCTGTGGATCAGAAATAATCTGGTGATGGGGGAGATCCTGCACGTTATCAATATTCAACTGCCTGCGGCTCCCTTGCTGGGTTCTGACGTGCATCCGCGTGATCTGTCCGCTATTCGTGATTATGTTGTTAGTCGTCCTGATTTGCAGGAGGCTTTGTTTTCTCAGGCGCAGGCCTGGCTGACGTCTTGTCACTTTTCCGGGGAGGTGCAATGAAGACCTGGCAACTGGTGTTAGTGCAGTTATGGGTGCTTTGTTTTGCCCCGGTGTGGGCTTTTATTCTGGCTTTTGCTCCCCTGGTCTTGTCACCGCCTAATCCTTCTTGGGTGGCTTTTATTTTACTGATTTCACCACCTTTTATAGCAGCCTTTGGCTCCCTGGTTTTGTGGGTGGCCAGAAGTCAGGGTAAAGAACAGCTGCAAAAGCGTACGTCAGTGGCCTTGCTGATTTTTCCACCCGTTTCGGTTGTTCCATTTTTTATTGGATGGTGAAGATCAGTCAATCTCGCCTAATCTTAAAAGGACAAACCGCGGCCAAACTTTGATTTATCAATCCACGGTCTGAAAGAAAAATTCTATGGAAGAACACATGAAAGATGCAGCCTTGAACCTGCTTAGCCTTGCCAAGGAACTGGAGGCCTTGATTCTGCGTGCAGTACCCGAGGCCACGACTTTGAGTAAATACGGGGGAACCCTGTTTACTTTAAAACCCGACGAAAAAGAAGGGCAGTTTTGTGGGGTGTTTATTTACTCGGGCCATGTGCACTTGGCCTTCAGTCAGGGAGCCAGGCTGGATGACCCCAAAAAGCTTTTAGCCGGTCAGGGCAAGTACCGGCGTCATGTGAATTTAAAATCCCTGGATGAAATCGACGGGCCTTATCTGGAGGGCCTGTTGCAGGCAGCCAGTCGGCTGTAAAGGCGGGTGCGTTAAGTGAGCTTTGGGGCTTTCTTTATCGCCTCTGGCGGCGGCTTAGATATAGGTCCAGGCGAGGATTCGGGTGATCTTCTTACCCTGCCTCATTTCGATTTCCCGCAGATCCAGAGCACCCTGCTTACGAATCAGCTTTTTAATGGGTTTGAGGTTATCGGCTTTGGAGACCAGGCTGGTAAACCAGCGGCATTGCCCGGAATAAATCCGGCTTTCACGAACCAGCTTTTTAAGAAACAACAGCTCGCCGCCCTTGCACCAAAGCTCTGCTCCCTGCCCACCAAAATTCAGGGTCGGGGTTGGTTTTGAAGCTGTTTGCTCACCACGGCTGCGCGCCAGCTTTTGGGTTTTTATTTGGCTGCTTTTCAGCGCCTCTTCCGGTGAGGCATGAAAGGGCGGGTTGCAGGCCGTGACATCAAAGAATTCTTTCTCCTGGATAATGCCTGCAAAGATATGGTTTTTATCTGGCTGGTGACGCAGCAGCAAGCGGTCTTTCAGGTCGGGGTTGTTATCGAGAATAAGGGCGACGTTTTCCAATGATTGAGTGTTGATGTCACTGCCCACGCATTGCCAGCCATAAATACGGCAAGCGAGAAGAGGGTAGATGCCATTGGCACCGGTTCCGATATCCAGCAGGCGAACATCCTTCCTGTCCAGGCCGGGCAGGTCCGCCAGGTAGTGGATGTAGTCCGCCCTGCCGGGTATGGGCGGGCAAAGAGCACCCTCGGGCAGATCCCAACCGACCAGCTGGTAATCGTGGAGTAGCAGGGCCGCGTTGAGCGTTTTGACAGCCAGGGGGTCGGCAAAATCAATGGAAAGCTGGCCGTGAGCGTTGGGTTTTACCAAGGGGCCCAGGGGCGGGTGGCTTTTTATCAGTGCGGGCAAGTCATAGCCCTGGTTGTGCCGGTTTCTGGGGTGCAGGCTTTTGCGAAGAGGCGCGGCTGAGGTGTTTTGACGTCGAGAAGTTGGCTTCACGGTTGGCGGCCTGGTGTTGGGCTTGATGGGCGAAGGTGGAGATTATAATCCCTGGAGGATTTGGGGCCTAGCGGCAGCTACTGGAATGGCTCTTGCAGATGCTTTCTTGCACCTAAGCCCTCAAGGATTATGTAGTCCAGCCAACCACCAGGATAAGAGAAAAAACCATGCATGAGATTCATCCCATCGGTGTTATTCGCTCTCCCCATCAATCCATCGAATCGATGCCCATTCAACCCAAGGGCGCGGCTGAAGTGACCGGGCAACTGGTGGTGGAGGAGCAGTATGTTGAAGGCCTGAAGGATCTGGAAGGTTTCAGCCATGTTTATCTGCTCTATTCCTTTCATCAGACCCGGCGTACCGAGTTACAGGTGATTCCCTTTATGGATGATCAGCCGAGGGGTGTCTTTGCAACGCGCTCACCGCTGCGCCCCAATCATATCGGGCTGTCCATCGTGCGTTTGCAAGCGATTGAAGGCAACTGCGTTACCATCCAGGGCGTGGATGTGCTGGATGGCACCCCTTTGTTGGATATCAAACCCTATATTGCTAAATTCGATGGAGTGGAAGCAAGCACCTCGGGCTGGATGCAGGCCAGTGATGAAGAGGTAAAAAACAAGCGCTCGGATGAGCGGTTTAAATAAGCCTGTTGAGCTGAAGGCTTGCCGAAAGGTGCCTTGCTGACAGGCTCTTCATGAGAGAAAGGAAAAACATGAAACAGCATGCAGGTTCCTGTTTGTGCGGCAGGGTGAAGTATCATGTTCACGGTGAATTCGAAAGCTTTTACCTCTGCCACTGCCAGCACTGTCAAAAGGCAACGGGGGCGGCCCATGCGGCCAATTTGTTCTCGACTTCTGCCCGTTTAACCTGGCAAAGCGGTGAAGATCAGGTGACCGGCTTTACCCTGGCGGGTACCCGCCATAGCCGAAACTTTTGCCAGCAGTGCGGTTCGCCTTTGCCCAGGCTTCAGCCGGAAGGTTTGCTGATGGTCCCAGCGGGCAGTCTGGATAGCCCCTTGACGCTTTCTCCTCAAGCGCACCTTTTTACCGCCAGCCAAGCCGCCTGGGAAAAGCAACTGGAAACCCTGCCGAAATTTGCAGCACTGCCCGACTAGTGGGTCAGGTTAGAGCCGGAAGCCAAGTGATCTGACAGCAGGAAGTGGTTTGCGTTAAGGTAGGCTCCCTGGTGAACCGAACTTCAAGGCCGTTTTCAAATGGAACTCTTTGTTATCTTGCTACTGACACTGCTGGCGGGTTCGGCGATGCCTGCCGGTGCTTTTCTGGCGGCTAAAGAATCCATCCGCCCCAACTGGTTAAGGCGCGAGCTGCGCCACGGGGTGATTGCCTTTGGTGGCGGGGCGCTTTTGTCGGCCGTGGCCCTGGTTTTGGTGCCCGACGGGCTGGAAGGGGTGTCAACGACCACGGCGCTGATTTGTTTTTTGGCCGGGGCGCTGGTCTTCATGCTGATCGATATACTGCTGAATTATCTGCGTACTTCAGCCAGTCAGTTGATTGCCATGCTGGCCGATTTTATCCCTGAATCCATCGCCATGGGGGCCGCCTTTGCCCACGGCAGCAGCAATGCCCTGCTTCTGGCTCTGTTGATCGGCATGCAGAATCTGCCCGAAGGGTTTAATGCCTTTCGTGAGTTGAAAGAAACAACGCCTTATCGTTCTGCCACCATTATTCGCACCTTTGCCCTGATGGTGCTGACAGGGCCACTGGCCGGCTTGATCGGTTTTCTCTGGCTGGCGGATTTGATCCCGGTGGTTTCGGGGATTATGCTTTTTGCCGCCGGTGGTATTCTCTATTCGGTGTTTCAGGATATTGCCCCCCAGGCACGTCTGGAAAACCACTGGGCCCCGCCGTTGGGTGCGGTTTTGGGCTTTGCTCTGGGGATGCTGGGGCATCAGCTGACTGGTTAGAAACCTCTGATTAACTAGTGCGCTGCGATCCACATGGATGTGGGAGGTGCAGTCATTCACCAGGTAGAGAGGAGGAAGCAATGCTGATCAGTGCCAGCCGCCGAACCGATATTCCCGCCTTCTATACTCCCTGGTTGATGAACCGGATTCGGGAGGGTTTTGTGCTGACCCGAAACCCCTTTAACCCCCGCCAGATATAAAGGGTCTCTTTGCATCCTAAAGATGTGGATGCACTGGTTTTCTGGACCCGCAATCCAGCGCCCCTGTTTCCTCATCTGGCCGAGCTGGATGCTCAGGGCTATGCCTACCTGTTTCAGTTTACCCTCACGGGTTACCCTCGCTCGATTGAAACCTCGGTTCCTGACCCGGATACTGCTGTTAAGACCTTCAGCTGTTTAAGTGATTGGATTGGCCGGGAGCGGGTGATCTGGCGCTATGATCCGGTGCTGGTCTCCAACCAGGTACCCGTGGCTACTCATAAACGCCTTTTTGCAAGGCTGGCGCGTCAGCTTAGTGGCAAGACGCGGAGAGTGACGATCAGCTTTGCCGATTTTTACAAGAAGACTGAACGCAATCTAAAGCAGGTGGAAGGCCTGATCTGTACAGATATTACCCGACAGCAGGAAGAACTGCAGGATTTGGCAGCGTTTATGGCCCGAACCGCCCGCGAAGAAGGCATGGAGATTCAAAGCTGTGCTGAACCGGCCGCCATCAGGGAATCGGGTATCCTGCCCGGAAAATGCCTGGATGATGATTGGTTAAAAGCGGTGTTTGGCCTTGCACTGACCTCCAAAAAAGATAAGGGCCAAAGACCTGAATGCGGCTGTATTCCCAGCGTCGATATCGGCAGCTACAACACCTGCCTGCACGGTTGTGCCTACTGCTATGCAACCTATAACCACCAGGCCGCGATCGAGAACAAACGCCAGCATGACCCGACCAGCCCTTTTCTCGTTGGAGGTATAGAAGGTATCGACCCGGCCCTGTTACAGCCTGCGCCCAGCCAGCAGCAGCTTTTTTAATATCAATCAATTGCTTCGCGGCTGCCAAGACTGCTTTAATAGATCCCTTGTGGAAATTGTATAAAAGGAATTATGAATGAAGGCTTGGCATCAGTATTTTCCCCACCTGCTGCTGTTTATCTATCTGGTCGAGTTTTCAGTTCTGGCCATTGATCCCTACGATCGGGCCGTCTGGTGGGTAGAAAACCTGCCGGTGTTGCTTCCGGTCATTATTCTGGCTTTGACCTTCCACCGCTTTCGCTTTTCCAACCTGTCTTATCTGCTGATTACGATCTTTTTTATGTACCACACCTTTGGTGGGCACTTTACCTTTGAAAGAACGCCCTTTGGTTTTTTCAATAACCTGCTATCCCACTTGAATTTTGATTTTATCTTTCCGGAAGGGCGCAATAATTTTGATCGTGTCGGCCACTATCTGGTTGGCGTACTGGCCTACCCGCTGGCTGAACTTTTCCTGAGGAAAAAATGGGTGGCCAATCTACCCACGGCCATTCTGCTGGGTGTACTGGCGTTGGGGTTCTGGGCTGCGCTCTATGAAGTCATTGAAATGTATTACGCGGTTTCCGAGGGCGGGGAATCCGGTGCGGCCTTCCTGGGCTCCCAGGGAGATGTCTGGGATGCCCAAAAAGATATGTTCCTGGATATTCTCGGAGCGATCTCGGTATTTATCCTCTTCGGTTTCAAGTTGAGAGCCTACAGGAGTTAAGCTCGCTTGAGAGGCCTGAGCTCTGTTGATGCAATACTGAAAAGCCAGCAACTGCTGGCTTTTTTTATATTCCCAGACTCAGCTTTTGAGCGGGCTGCTTTATGCTGAGCTCCCGGGATTCACGGTTGGTCGGTGGCCCTGCTGGCTGGTTGTGTAGCCCGAGGGCCCCAATTTACAGGGTTGGATGAAGTTCTGGGCGAGCAGGCCAGGGTCTACCTGATCAGAGAGGCAGCGATGGTTGGCTATGCCTACTGCCCTCCCGTTAGCCTGGATGGTGAGGTCGTTGGATGTTTGAAAAATGGTGGTTATTTACGTCTGGATCTGGAACCAGGCATCCACGAGCTTCGCTTTGAAAGCCGTCTTTTCGAATCGATTGAAGAGATCCGGCTTGCTGTTGAAGTGACTGCCGGTCAAGAGCTTTTTTATCAATGGCAGGCCCAGATGCATCCACCTGTGGCGTTGGTCAGCGGTATTCCCGCTGGCGTCTCTGTCAGCCGTAGACTAAGGCCAATTTCCAAATCGGCTGCGCTTTATCTTTTGCCCTCTTTACGGCTTTCGCATTGATCCCTTGATTCCTGTCTGCCGGGAAACCGACATAAAAAAGAGGCAACCAGCCGGGCTGGTTACCTCAAGGCGCGATGACCGCTCACCGCTGAACTGAATGGATTTTGATTAATCGGCCGTGGGGCCTTCTTCCATGGCTTTGCCCATGCGGCGACGCAGAAGCGGACCGAGAATATAAGGCAGGATCAGACCCAGACCGGCGAAGACCCAGAGACCTATGGCCAGGCCGCTTTCCCAGAGTACAGACCAGTCACCATCAGCCAGATCCAGGGCGTGACGCAGGTTTTTCTCCATTTCCGGGCCAAGCAGTAGCCCCAGAATGATGGGAACCAGCGGGATCTCCAGTTTGCGGAAGATGTAACCGGCCACCCCGAAAGCCACCATGAAATAAAGATCAAAGGTGGTGTTGCTGATTGAGTAGATGCCGACAAAGGCAATCATGGTCACAATGGGCAGGAGGTATCTGGGTGGAACCGACAGGAGTTTGACGAAGATACCCACCAGCGGGATGTTGAGCACCAGCAGCAGGAAGTTACCGATCAGCAGAGCCGCTATGACCCCCCAAACGATATCTGCATTCTGGGTAAACATCAGTGGCCCCGGTGTGATGTTCATGGAAATCAGCAGAGCCAGTAAAACCGCCGTGGTGCCACTGCCGGGTACACCCAGAGTCAGCATGGGCACCAGGGCACCGCTGGAGGCGCCATTATTGCCTGCTTCCGGACCGGCCACGCCGCGCGGATCGCCTTCACCAAAATAGCCTTTCTTGCCGACCATTTTCTTTTCCAGGGTGTAGCCGATAAAGCTACCCAGAGAGGCACCGGCACCGGGTAGCACCCCGGCGATAAAGCCGAGAAAACCGCCCCGAAAGCAAGAAGGCATAATCGCACGCAGATCGGCAAAACTCAGTTTGAGTTTGTTGACCTGCATTTTTTCTTTACCGCCACCCGCCTTGTCTTCAATGAAGAAGAGCAGTTCCGAGATGGCAAACAGCCCGACGATGGCAATGATAAAGTCCACCCCTTCATAGAGTTCCAGTGCCCCAAAGGTGAAGCGCTGTACGCCGGTATTATCAATGCCCACGGTAGCAATCATCAGACCGATACAGGCAGCTACCACGGTTTTCATGGGGTTTTTGCCGGTAATACCGCCCAGGGTGGCGAAAGCCAGCAGGAAGAGGGCGAAGTACTCGGCAGGCCCGAAGGTCAGGGCAAAGCGGGCCAGAATCGGGGCCAGCAGAATCAGGCCGATGGTGGCAATCAGGCTGCCCATAAACGAGGCTACGGCAGAGATGGCCAGGGCTTCGGCCGCCTTGCCTTTGCGGGCCATGGGGTAGCCATCCAGGCAGGTCATCATCGCCGGTTCATCACCGGGAATATTCAACAGGATCGAGGAAATACGTCCGCCATACATGGCCCCGGCATAGACCGCGGTCAACATGATCAGGGCGGTTTCCGGGCGCAACCCCAGGGTGAAGGCCAGCGGGATGAGAATGGCAACCCCGTTGGCTGGACCCAGGCCGGGCAGTGCGCCGATCAGGGTGCCCAGAAAAGCGCCCAGTAGAGCAAACATCAGGTTTTCCGGTTGCAGGGCAACGGCAAAACCATCCATCAAAAAGCCGAGGGTTTCCATTAGTTGACCTCCAGAAAATCAAGCAGCCCCAGGGGCAGTGCCAAATCCAGAGCAAAGTTGAAGATCAGAAAGACCACAACACCGGCAAGGGCACCTGTGATAAAGGCGACTTTGGGTTGGGCACCCATACGCCAGGAGAGCAGACCAACGGCCAGAGTGGTGCTGATAATAAAGCCCAGCGGTTGCAGCAGCAGGGCATAGAAGATCAGTACGACTACGGCAATAATCAGCTCCAGGCCGGTGCGGCTCCAGGGCCAGGCATTGTCAGGGTCTGGGCGCACTACCAGATAGAGGCTGGATAAGCCCAGGCCGATGGCCAGCAAAAGAGGAAAGGTTTCCGGGCCGACTGCCTCGGACCCGCCGAAGGGTTCGGGCAGCTGAGTCGCGCCCCAGCCATAGGCCAGGGCGAGAACAATCATCAGTACCCCGAAGATACGATCATTGAGCGAAGTCATTAGCGGATCAACCCTATTTCACGGGACAGATCTGCAATGGATTGGATCTGTTCCTGAACGAAGTTTTCAAACTCGGCGGCGCTCATGTGAAAGGGCATAAGACCGTTTTGGGTCATGACAGCCTGCCACTCTTCACTGGTGTAGATTCGATCCAGAGAATTGATCCAGTAATCCCGTGTTTCTGCGGGGATATCGGCAGGCATGTAGAAACCACGCCAGTTGGGACCCAGTGCATCGATACCCTGTTCACGGGCAGTGGGGATATCGGCATACTGGCCTGGCAGGCGTTCTTCTGAGAGAACGGCAAGAACACGCAGGTCACCGGATTCCAGAAAACCCTGAACTTCGGTAATGTCGCCGGTAAAGGCATCAACGTGGCCGCCGACTACCTGGGTCATGGCTTCACCGCCATTGTTGTAGGAGAGGTAGGGAATTCGGGGCAGGGATTCCACATCAGCGGCTCGGGCAGCAATCAAGACCTTCAGATGATCCCAACCACCCTTGGCACTGCCTCCGGCAAACTTGACGCTGCGAGGGTCTTCCTTGAGGGCTTCCATCAGTGCAGGCAGATCCTGGTAGGGCGAGTTCTGGGCGACCGCAATAACGCCATAGTCGGCACCCAGGGCACCGATCCAGTTGACCATCTCGGCATTCATGCCGGGAAATTGGCCTTGAGCCAGACGGGTTGTGGTGGCCGTGGAGGCCGCGACCAGCACCTGCTCTTCACCGGCACGCTTGCTGACGGTATGAGCAAAGGCCACACCGCCACCGGCACCGGCCATATTCAGGGTCTGGACATTACCGGGTACGATATCCAGTTCTTCCATGACATTACCTACACTACGGCAGGTGAAATCCCAGCCGCCGCCCGGATCGGCAGGGGCAATACATTCAACTTTTCCGGAAGGTTCCCAGGCCAGGGCTGAAAGACTGAAGCTGGTTGCTGCTACAAGTGTCAGGTACTTTTTTATATTCATGTTCGTCACCTCGAGTTTTTTTATACTTGGCGTCTCTCCTTTAGCCGAGGGTGGCTTTGGGGAGGACTCGCATGAAGGTTAAGCAGGAGCAGAACGGGCGTGAAGTTTGTGGGCGTAAAGCTTTTAAAGAACTTAGCGGCTTTTTTGTGCATAAAGATCACGGGCAAAATGCCTGCTTTTGCTTTAATCTTTTGCCCTTAATAAGATAAAAACTGCTTTCAGCTCATGTCTTTTGCCTTTCGTAAATTACCGCTGAAAACTCGGATGATTATCCTTCTGGGTTTGGTCAGCGCCCTGCAAACCGGTTTGATCGGTGGTTTTGCCGGTTATTACCTGAGTGATTCCCTCTATGATGAGATCGGCCAGCGTGCCCTGATGGTCTCGAAAACCCTGGCGGGTATGCCGGCCATCATCCAGGGGGTCAAGGAGCGAGATACTCCCACACTCCAGGCTTTGACCGAGCGCCTGGCCAAGACCAATGAAGCCCTTTTTATCGTGATCGGTGATCACCAGGCGATTCGTCTGGCTCATCCTGATCCGGAGCGTCTGGGTCATTCCATGGCCGATGATGACGGTGATAGGGGCACTCCTGCCTTGCAGGACGGGGAAGCCTATGTGGCTCGGGCTCACGGCAGCCTGGGGGTGTCCATGCGGGGTAAGGCACCGATTTTTGATCTGGACAGCGGCGAGATTATCGGCATCGTTTCGGTTGGGTATTCCCTGGATCAGGTTTTCTCGGTGATTCAGCGTTATAACCTGGTGCTCTATGCCGTGATGGGCTTGATGCTGCTCGGCAGTGTGGTGGCGGCGATCATCATCGCCGGGCGCTTTAAGAAAGCGATTTTCGGGCTGGAACCTGAAGAAATTGCGGTGCTCTTCCAGGAGCGGGATGCCACCCTGCAATCGGTACGCGAAGGCATTATCGCCATTGACCGCAAGGGACTGGTGACCACCTTTAACCGCACGGCGATCCAGACCCTGGGGCTGGACCCGGAAACCCGTCTGGCCGGTCAGCCAATCGAACGCATTCTGCCGGATACCCGACTGCTCAAGGCGCTGGAAACCGGGGAGTCGGCCTTTGATGAAGAGGTTTGGCTGCAGGGTCGCCAGATGATCGTCAACCGTCTACCCGTCAAGCAGGGGGAGGAAACCATCGGCGTGGTGGCCAGTTTCCGTTTGCGTGATGAACTGGATCAGGTCAGCCGTCAATTGACCCGAATACAGCAGTATGCCGATACCCTGCGCAGCCAGACGCATGAATATTCCAACAAACTGCATACCATTGCCGGGCTGATCCAGATCGGTGCCAACGAGCAGGCTCTGGCCCTGATCGGCAATGAGGTCAGTGATCACCAGGCCTTGATTCACCTTTTACTCGAAGCCGTGCCTGATCCGGTGCTGGCCGGTTGCCTGCTGGGTAAATACAACCATGCACGGGAAATGGGCCTCAAGCTGGTGATTGATCCGGATAGCCAAATGGCGGATTTGCCCGACAAACTGCCCCGCGATCAACTGGTCAGCGTTCTCGGCAATCTTTTGGACAATGCTTTGGATGCCACCCGCCAGCAGCAGGGCGAGGGCGGTCGCGTAGCCCTGAGCATGACCGACCTGGGCCATGATTTGATTTTCGAGATAGAGGATCAGGGGCCGGGTATTCCCGAAGACCTGCAGGAACGTATTTTTGAGCGGGGTTACAGTAACAAGCCTGGTGAAGATCGCGGTATTGGCCTCTACCTGGTTCGCCAGCTGGTTGAACGCTGGGGTGGCTCGGTCACTGTAGAATCCCTGCAACCGACAGGAAGCCGGTTTACACTTTACTTACCCAAGGTTCCCCCGATGGCTGCCCCTTTGGGGAAAAGTGGAGGTTAGTTAGTTTTGAAGCCGATTCGCTTATTGATTGCCGAAGATGATCGGCAGATTGCAGAAATTCAGCGACGCTTTGTCGAACGCCTGGAGGCTGTGGAACTCTGCGGCCTGGCCTCCACTCTGGCCGACGCCCGGGAACAGGTGGCTATCCTGCAGCCCGATCTGGTGTTGCTGGATGTCTATTTCCCCGATGGCAGCGGTCTGGAGTTGCTGCGCGAACTGCGGGCCGGTGATCAACCCAGCGATGTCATCCTGATCACTGCAGCCAAGGAGGTGGATACCCTGCGTTCTGCTTTGCGGGGCGGGGTGTTTGATTACATTCTCAAGCCTCTGGTGTTTGAGCGCCTGCAGGCGGCGATTCAACGCTATCGCCAGCACCTGGAGACCCTGGATAACCTCAATCGCGTTGCCCAGGAAGAAGTCGATGCCCTGCTGCCGCGCCAAGCGCCCGAGGCAGAGATACCGGCTCAGTCTCCATCCCGCCTGCCCAAGGGCATCGATCCCCTGACTCTGGATAAAATTCGCAAGGTGTTTCAGGACACCAGCGACTGGAGTGCCGAGGCCGTGGGCCAACAAATTGGCGCATCGCGCACCACAGCGCGCCGTTATTTGGAATACCTGGTCACTGCCGAAGAGGTAGTTGCCGAGGTTACCTATGGTACGGTAGGTCGCCCTGAACGCCGCTATCGAAATCTTTAGAGAAGAGGGAGGTGCCTTCCATGACAACTTCAGTGGTGCTTGAGTCCAGGATCCAGTGTCCCCATTGCGGTCATGAAAAGACTGAAAGCATGCCCACGGACTCCTGCCAGTATTTTTATGAATGCGAAGGCTGTGGCCAGTTGCTTAAACCTCATCCCGGTGATTGCTGTGTTTTCTGCTCTTATGGCAGCCACCCCTGCCCACCGATTCAGCAGGATCAGGATTGCTGCTCCTCGCCAGGCACCCAGGACTGATTGCAACCGGCTGCATTCTTTTTACGCTGCGGGTGAACCCACTTACCTTCCTGCTGTAATCCAGCCGCGTCCATTCACGGCGGCGTGTAGTGCGAAGCCAGCCTTTATCGACCTGGCTTTTGCCGGTCTCTATTTTTGAAATCTCCTCGTCGCATTCAGCTAAACAGTGATTTTTAACTGCATAGAAGCAGGCCCCGCCAGACTTAGACTTTAGAGTTATGAGCATAAAAACAACCCGTCTGAGAGACTTCCGGCAAAAGGTTGCTTTCTCGCCTGCTCGTCTACTAGTCGTGTAACCAGGCTCCACTGAGTAGGCAGCCACGCCAAAGCAGTTTTCAATCACCTTCCACCCTAAAGAAAAACGGCTAGTGGCATCTTCTCAGGCCTTGCTCGGTTTTGACCACTCACTGCAATCCTTTCCGGTTCTCCAAATGAGGTTGTCCATGAAAACAAGAATAGCTATTTACTTCAGTTATCTGCTGCTGGCAGCAGCGCTCTTGCTAACGCCGACGATGAGTTTGGCAGCTGATTCTTCCTCTGCCCAATACACGCCGGATATCACTTTTACCCTGCGAACCGCTGTTGCTGATGGACGTCTGGTCTATATCGGCCAGGGCGGTGCTATTGATGGTGAAATCAACCCGACTTTGCGGGTGCCGCAGGGGGCGATGGTTCAGATCAACATGATCAATGGTGACGGGGCTCTGCATGATGTGGTGGCTCCCGACTTTAATGATGCCCGTTCGGACCGGGTCTCCGGTCAAGGGTCGAGTAGTGTACTGGCCTTCCGGGCTAATCAGGAAGGTGAGTTTGCCTACTGGTGTTCGGTGCCGGGTCACCGCGCAGCCGGAATGGAAGGCATGCTGGTTGTCGGTGAAGGTCAGGAGGCTTTAACCTCCAATGCCGAGGATATGACACTTTCACCCATGGATTTACCTGATCCCATCGGTGATCGTGGTCCCCGTCATCATGAATACACCCTGGAAACGATTGAAAAAGTGGGCCAACTGGATGATGGCACCAGCTACAAATTCTGGACCTTTGATGGCACGGTGCCTGGCCCTTTCCTGAGGGTTCGTGAAGGCGATACCGTCACGGTCAATCTGGAGAATCCGCAAAGCTCGACTATGATCCATTCCGTGGATTTTCATGCGGTAACCGGACCTGGTGGTGGGGCGGCTGTCACCCAGGCTTCGCCGGGTACCACGGAGAGCTTTACCTTTAAAGCCCTGCAACCAGGCCTTTATGTCTATCACTGCGCAACCCCCATGGTGGCGCATCATATTACCAACGGCATGTATGGTTTGATTCTGGTCGAGCCGGAAGGCGGCTTAGCTGAAGTGGATCGGGAGTTCTACGTCATGCAGGGCGAGCTGTATACGGCAGAAGAATTTGGAACCACCGGTGAACTCTCCTTTTCCATCGACAAGCTTCTGGATGAAGATTTTGAATACATGGTCTTCAACGGTTCGGTGAATGCCCTGAAAACCACCCATCAAATGACGGCCCAGGTAGGGGAAACGGTGAGGATCTTCTTTGGTGTTGGTGGACCTAACGCGACCTCATCTTTTCACGTTATCGGTGAGATCTTTGATCGTGTTTATGATGAAGGGGCATTGACCGATCCGCCCTTGCACAATATTCAAACCACCAGCGTTGCCCCTGGCGGTGCCAGCATGGTGGAATTCGAGGTGGACTATCCGGGTCGATATATCCTGGTAGACCATGCGCTATCGCGGATGGAAAGAGGGCTGGCCGGTTTTCTCACTGTTGAAGGTGAAGCCGACGAGGAGGTTTTTGATGCCCACGGCAAGGAGCTTAGCGGCCACTAAATAGAACCAGCTTTTTAAACACGTGATGGAACCCCTGATCCTCGGATCAGGGGTTTTTTTAATGCTTTTTGATTAAGGTCGTCTTCCAGTCGTTGAACAAGGGTTACACTGCCTGCTTCTTAGTAGATAGGGAATCAGCATGGATTGGGTAGTAACTGCTCTGGGTTTTCTGGGCAGTGTTGTGAAAATGACGGCTATCTATCTTTTTATCCTGATGGGGCCGGGTCTGCTACTAGCCTTGCTGCTGCACTATGTGCACAAGCTGGTCGAGGTTAATGCCTGGACGCTATTCGGGCGTAGAGCCTATCTGCTTTTCTTTGGTGGTCTGGGCACCATGTTGCATGAGTTAGGCCATGCGCTGATGTGTCCGCTTTTTGGTCATCGCATCGATAAAATCGAGCTTTTTAATCCTGACCCGCAAACCGGGGTGCTGGGTTATGTCAGCCATTCTTATAACCCCAATAGCCTCTGGGCCAGCACGGGCAATTTCTTTATCGGCATCGGGCCTCTGCTTCTGGGTAGCCTTCTTGTTTACGCGGCAGCCTACTGGCTGTTTTCCGAGACCTTCTTTGCTCCTTTTCAGCAGTTGATTATCAGCCATGAAAGCTTGTCTTCATGGGCTGCTTTCGTAGCCTTCCTCTCTGAAGTGCAACTCGCCTTCACCCAGCTTTTTTCCGACCTGTTTACCCGTGAAAAACTGCTCTCCTGGCAGTTTTGGGTTTTCTTTTATCTGCTGTTTACCCTGGGAAGCAGCATGTCCCTGAGCCCTGCTGATATCCAGGGTGCCTTGCAGGGGTTTGTGGTGATCGTAATGGTCTTTGTATTGATCAGTGTTGTGACGCTGATCAGCAAGGGGGAAGTGGATACCCTCTGGGTGACCAACCTGGCAAGCAGCTATTCGGTCATCTATTCGGTACTTTTGCTGGTGATCGGTCTCAATGTCCTGTTGGTTTTGCCCCTGCTAGTCCTGCGGCTGTTCTTCCGGCGTTAATACGCTTTATACCTACCCGCATTTATTCTGCAAAAAAGCATAATGTCTGCTTAGCTGCTAGGGTTCAAATGGCAGTTTGTCTATTTATAAGCTACAAGTGGGGTGCAGTATGCGACATTTATACTGGGGGCTGGTTTTATGTGTGATCTTTCTTCTGGTGGGCTGCCTTGAAGAGGATGATGGCAGTGAATCAGCCAGTGATTCAGGTACGGCTGAAATTGCCGGGGTTTGGTCAACGGATGCCACAGATAATGAACTCCTGGCTCTGGTTTTCTTGACCAATGGAACCTATTTGCACTTTGAGGTTGATGAACAAACACCCTATGACGAAACAGGCGAAGAGTCGGGGATGGAATGGGGCACCTTCTCTCGGGATGCTGACACCGGTGAATTAACAGTCAGTCAGACGTACGACAATAATGCTGATACAGGCTTTACTGATGCCACGAATGGCAAAACCAAGGCTTATGCCCAGGTGGAATCGGATGAATTGACTATGCAGTTTGATGATAATTTGAATGGCACCATCGACTCCGGAGAATCCCTTAAATTTACCCGAACCTCAGCTGAGGGGCTTCAGGGTCCCTGGATTTCAGAACTGACTGATGATGACTTGTTGGGTTTTGTCTTTTTTGCTGATGGTACCTATGTGCATTTAGAAGTTGACGAAAAAACACCCTATGAAGAGGCGGGTCAGGAATCCGGAATGGAAATGGGCAGCTATTCTCGGGATGCCTCGACCGGTGAATTAACGGTCACCATTAATTTTGATAACAATGGCACCACGGGTTTTACCGATGCCCTTCAGCAGCAGGTGGATTTTTTCGCTCAGGTGTCGGGTGATGAGATGACGCTTCAGTTCGACGATAACAAGAACGGCAGCATTGATGATGGCGAATCGCTGAAGTTTAAGCGCCCGTAAAAGAGCTTTTTAGTATTCAGAATTATTACCGGAGCCAACAAAAACCGGCTCCGGTTTTTTTAATTCAAAACCTGTCCCAATAGGGTGGGTCTCCAAAGTAGCCTTCCATAAAGTCAATAAACTGGCGGATTTTTCCGGCCAGCAGGTTGCGGTGGGCATAGACTGCATAGAGTCCCATGGAGGCCGGTTCGTATTCGGGGAGGACACGTTCCAGGCGACCTTCCTGAAGAGCTTGGCCGGCAATAAAGGTGGGTTGCAGTGCAATGCCCGCGCCGGCCAGCGCAGCCTCGATGAGTACATCGCCATTATTGCTGGTGACCTCTCCCTGACGATCCTCGTGCCTTCCCTGTAGCCAGGGGTAAAGGCTGTCTTCCCGACTGAGATTCATGTAGCTGTAGCGCAGGTAGCGATGCTGATTGAGATCAGCAGGTTCCTGGGGTCGGCCTTGGGTATCGAGATATTCCGGAGAGGCACAGAGGGCCAGGCGAACGGGAGCCAGACGTTTGGCTATCAGGGAGGAACTTTGTAAATGACCGATTCTCAAGGCTAGATCAAAACCTTCCTCGACCAGGTCAACCTTGCGGTCATTGAGTTGCAGATCAATGCTGACCGCCGGGTGCTGCTTTTGAAAAGCACTGACCAAAGGCGCCAGGTGACGGATGGCAAAGGAAACCGGGGCACTGATTCTCAGGCGTCCACGAGTTTCGGTTTGCAAATCGGTCAGCTGGTTTTCCAGATCATCCAGTTCGTTTAGCAACTGTTTGGCCCGTGGATAGTAGCCTTCTCCGGCTTCGGTCAGATGAAGGCGGCGGGTGGTACGGTTGAGCAGGCGTACGCCCAGGTGTTCCTCCAGTTGGGAAACATATTTACTGACCAGTTGCGGGGACAGGTCAAGGCGTTCGGAAGCCTGTGTAAAGCTGCCTTCATTGACGATACAGATAAAGCTGCGCATGGCCTGGATACGATCCATCGAATTGCCCTCAAGCGTTTTTTCTATTATCAATGAATCATTGATAATTAAGCAACAGTTAGCCGGTTATTCTTTTGATTTGGCGATAGTAATCTAAGCACATCTTCTGAGGTAAAGACTTCAGAAGCACTTTTCCTGAAACGATTTGAGGTGACGACGATGAATACTGCCAAGCTTTTAACTCTTTTGAATAGCCAAGCCGGTCTGGGTGCTCTGTTTCTGCGTGTTCCTGTCGGGATTATCCTGTTGGCGCACGGTGCCCAAAAACTGTTTGGTGCCTTTGGTGGCTATGGCCTGGAAGCAACCGGGCAGTGGATGGGCAGTATCGGTCTGGAGCCCGGTTATCTGATGGCTTTGCTGGCCGGTAGTGCCGAGTTCTTTGGCGGACTGGCTTTGATTATTGGTCTGCTGACACGTCCTGCTGCGCTGGTATCCGCTTTTACCCTGCTGGTTGCTATCTTTGCAGTGCATTTTGAAAACGGGCTGTTTATGGCCAATAACGGTTATGAATTTGGCTTGAGTCTCTTTGCCGCTACCTTGGCACTGACTTTCCTGGGCGGCGGTAGTCTGGCTTTGGATTCCCAGCTGGCCAAGGTTCTGGGTGGCAAGCAACAGGCAGCAGATCTGGGTAGTGCAAACCACTAAATCCTGATCGTGACAATTAGATTCCAAGGTTGCTGCCCTTCAGGGGGCAGCACTTTGAAGGAGAGCAAAATGTTAGTCAAAGGTGTATGGCAAGAGAACTGGCAGCCGGTTCAGTCAAAGGATGAAGACGGGCGTTTTTTACGCCAGACTTCGCAGTTTCGTCACTGGATTACTCCGGATGGGGAGCCAGGACCGACGGGCAAGGGAGGCTTCAAGGCTGAGAAAGGGCGTTACCATCTTTATGTGGCCTATATCTGCCCTTGGGCATCTCGCGCTCTGATTGCAAGAGAAATCAAAGGCCTGCAAGACATTATCAGTGTGAGTGTGGTCAATCCGCGTTTGACTGATCAGGGTTGGCAATTTGGTGGCTACCCGGGTGCCGATGAAGATCCCGTCAAGGGAGTTCGTTACATGCACGAACTCTATACCCTGTCGGACCCGGAGGTTTGTGGTCGGGCCACGGTTCCTGCGCTTTGGGATAAGAAAACCGGCCAGCTGGTGAATAACGAATCAGCCGATATCCTACGGATGCTGAATACGGCCTTTTCGGAGTTGGTGGATGAGGGGCCGGATCTTTATCCAACCCCGCTGGCTGAAGAAATCGAAGCTTTGAATGCTTACCTCTATTCCGACCTGAATAACGGAGTTTACGAAGCCGGTTTTGCCTCCAGTCAAAAGGCCTATGAAGAGGCCTATGTAAAAGTCTTTGCCGCGCTCGATCAGTTGGAAGAACGTCTGGGTGACGGTCGTTCCTACTTGTTTGGTGAGCAATTGACCGAAACGGATATTCGTCTTTTTGTGACCCTGGTGCGTTTTGATGCCGCCTACTATGGTCTTTTCAAATGTAACCGCAACCAGTTGAAAGAAATGCCGAGGCTGCATGCCTATATGCACCGCCTTCTGGCCCAGGACGAGATCCGCCAGGTGGTGAATCTGGATCACATCAAGGCAGGCTACTATTCAATCAAGGCCTTGAATCCCGGTGGGATAGTGCCCTTGGGCCCAGATTCTATTTAAGAAACCTCTGATTAACTATTGCGCTTGCTAATACTGCGTTGAAATTGATCTCATAATGCTCATTTACTCGCTGTAAACTCCGCTTTTTCGTTCAATTTCGCCTTGCCTAACCTGCGCTCATCACGTTAATCAGAAGCTCCCTACGCCATTATAGGAGTCATTGTTTATGAGTCAGACAACTGATGTGGTTTATATTTCTCACGGGGGTGGGCCGATGCCTCTGTTGGGTGATCCTGGCCACCAGGAGATGGTGAGCCAGTTGCAAAATCTGGCTGCAACCCTGGAAAAACCGGATGCGATTCTGGTGGTCAGTGCCCATTGGGAGGAAAAGGTGGCTACGATTACCTCTGGCCCCCAGCCTTCACTGATTTATGATTATTATGGCTTTCCACCAGAGAGCTATGAAATCGAGTATCCCTGTGCTGGTGAGCCCGTGCTGGCGCAGCAGGTATATTCAGCTTTACAGACTGCCGGCATCCCGGTGCAGTTGGATGAAGAGCGCGGGTTTGATCACGGTCTCTTTGTCCCTTTGAAGCTGATGTATCCGCAGGCGGATATTCCCTGTATTCAGCTATCTCTGGTCAATAACCTGGATGCAGAAACCCATCTGGCTTTGGGTGAGGCGCTGCAAAAAGTGGATTACCCGCGTCTGCTAGTGGTGGGTTCAGGGTTTTCTTTCCATAACATGGGGGCCTTTTTTATGCGGGGAAATCCGGAAATTGATGCCCGCAACCAGGCTTTTGAAACCTGGCTGGAAGAAACCTGTGGTTCGACTGAACTGACGGAAGCCGAGCGCCGTGAACGCCTGGTGAACTGGGAAGCAGCCCCCTCAGCACGTTTTTGTCATCCGCGTGAGGAGCATCTGCTGCCCCTGCATGTTTGCTATGGCCTGGCTGGCAAAGCCCGTGAACTGAGTTTTCCGGCCCGGATTATCGGCAAGGATTCCGGCATGTTCTACTGGCAGCGAACAGTCTGATCGTGTGGTTTTTACTGACTCTTGCAGAGGCGTTCGGCCAGCAGGCCAATCTCTTCTGCCTGGGTCAGCTTTTCCAGCCAGTGGCTGGGTAGACCGGCTTCACCATACCAGGCCCCGGCCAGTTGACCACAAACGGCTGCCGTGGTGTCGGCATCATCACCCAGATTCGCGGCCAGCAGTAAAGCCTCTTCCAGCGAATCCGTGTTCAAGAAACACCAGAGCGCAGCTTCCAGGCAGTCAATGACATAGCCGCTGCCCTTGATCTGATCCCGGCTTTTATCCCGATAGCTGCCCTGGGAAATGGCAGTTACCTTTTTGCTGGTCGGGGTATAGAGGTCGGTGGCCAGCAAGGCTTCCTTGCTGACTTCACCGGCAAAAGCCGTATGTAAAAGTGCGGCAAAATAGCGGCAGGCATCGATGCATTCCTTGGCTGCGTGGGTCGTACGTGAACTCTCGCCTGCGTAATGCAGGGCTTTTTCAGCATCAGGGCTGAAATACATCACCACGGGAGCCAGACGCATCAAGGAACCGTTACCTGCTGAAAAGGGATTGGTCGAGCCCGAATAGGGATTGCCGGTGGCCAGGTACTGGCTGATGGCTTCAGAAACCGTCACCCCGATATCAAAACAGCGGCCATTGCTGCTCATGTAACCCTTGTCGCGCCAGGCGCAGTAGCGTTGCATCTGGTCATCGGCATCAAAGCCCTGTTTTTCCAGAAGCGAATGCGCCAGACACAGGGCCATGGAGGTGTCATCGGTCCATTGCCCGGCCTGGAGAAAGAAAGGGCCACCGCCGATCATGTCCGTCAGGGGTTTAAAGCTGCCACGTTCGCGGAATTCCAGGGTGGTTCCCAGCGCATCACCGGCAGCCAGTCCCAAGAGGCTGCCTCGGTATCTTTGTTGTCGGTCAAGCATTGCGCGATTTTCTCCTGGCGTCGATCCTGAATCAGGTTATCCTAAGGCTTTTGAATCCTTGGGATGATAACTGATAGGGCCATGACCGTCTTGATCCACCGCAACACCCTGTCTGACCTGGCTGCAGGCCGCGCTACCCTGCCTGCCTCTGCTCGCAGTCCATTGAATCGCTGTAATCTGCCCAGTGTGATCCTGGGTAGCCTGACTTTCCAGATGCAACCCATCGAACTGCAACTGGATAGTGTTCTTCCCCTTAATCGCCAACTCTTTGCTGCCCTGGATCGCCTGGATTCCCCGGAAGAGCGCGGCCTGCATTTTCGTCAGTATATGAGTTCTGCCTTTTTATTGGATCAGGTTGAAGAGGCGGGTTTTGATCCGGCCAGTCAGCGCCGCAAGCGGGCCAAGGCCGATTATCTGCGGCTGTTGCGGGGCTGGATGTTTAACCCGGATGGAATCGAAGCGGCTGTCCTCAAACGCTGGGTGGAATCACGTTTCGGTCTTTTAACGCGCTACCATGGTGGCTTGCTTAAGGACTATGAAGATGCCAGCTATGCAGCCTATCAGGCAGATGTGGCTCGGGGGCTGTATAACGCCAATGCCCTCGAGTCGCAGCTGGATCTACTCTATACCTACTGCCAGTATGAATTGGCTCGGCGCTGGCCGGAGAAACACCACTGGCTGCTTTATCGCGGGGTTAATAACATCCCCGATCGGGATCGGCTGGCGCAGGGGGAAGAGGGCGCAGAACTGCTGTTATTGAACAATCTCAACTCCTTCAGTAGTGACCGGGAACTGGCTGGCAGCTTTGGTGACTGGATACTGGAAACCCGTGTACCCACCGCCAAGCTGCTTTACTTTCCGGACCTCTTACCCAATATCCTCAAAGGGGAAGAGGAATACCTGGTCATCGGCGGGGTTTATCGAACCTACCTGCAGCGATGACTGGAGAGGTTGTTGTTATGAACAGGTTTGAGCCGGACCCACCGGGTTTAATGAGTGAAACTGAAAGGCTGGAACGTCTGGCTGAGTCTCAGGGTGGTCAATCCTGGGCTGATTACGGCAGCTGTCAGCCTCGGCACGAGCAGCTTGTTCCCTTTGTTGCCAGCTACACCTATTCGGTTGGCTGTATCTATGAGCAAGAAGCCCACTTTATTACCCGTGCCTACCCCACAATAATGACGCAGTTGTATTTTGAGTTCTACGGCGACTTGAGTGAGGTCAAGGATGACCAGGGCTTTTTTGCTTTTGATTCTGCCCGGGCTTCCTCGCAATCCAGGGCTATTCGAAAGCGAACCTATGTGAAGCAGGGGTTGGGAAGCTGGTTTGATATCTATCAGCTTCCCAGTAAACGGACCTGTCGCCCAATTAAAAATCTTAAAATAGATCTCTTTCCGAATACGCTTTATCAGCTGTTTCAAATATCACCACAAGAAGTTTGGAAGGAGGATTTGCAATTAGCAGATTTGCTAGGGGCGACTTCAGCCAGCCTGATGCTTGAAAGAATGGAAGCAGCCGTCAGTGGCTTGCAACTGGTTGCGATTGCAGAAGAGTATCTGCTCAAGCAGCTCGCTTCCCGAGAATCCACACTTGATGCTGGTTCACGCTTGTTTACTTCTTTGCCTGATTTGAATGGAAGCCTGGGTCAGCAGGCTAACTACTTCAATAAAAGCGAGCGTTGGCTGCAAAAGCAGTATCAGGAAATCTATGGCATGTCTTTCAAAAAAATGCAGACGAACCTTAAATTTCAATATGCTCACGGACTCTTGCAAAAAGCCATAGAAGAGCAGCAGCCTATTAATTTGACCCAGCTGGCTTATCATTGTGGCTACTTTGATCAGGCTCATTTTATCCGTGATTTTAAACGCTTTGCCGGCATGACCCCAGGTGCCTACCTGAAAAGCCATGCCGGGGAAACCAGCCAGTTATTTTATTGGTAAAGGATTTTGATTAAATTCTGGGCCAGAAGGCTTGTTGAGAAACAGAGGTTTTTGCACAAAAATAATAATGCCTGTTATTACCGCAAGAACCAGTGTCTGTAAGCATTTGGTTTCCTGGGTCATGCTGAACATTTCCTGCGACAAATTAATAACAAAATGAAAGACAATAGTAGCCAGGATGCTACGGTTATTAATGTGACAAACCCAAGAAACCAGGATGCCCATCAAAGCAGTGCCTATAAAGAAATTGGCAGCAAACCAGGGGTTTTGCTGGTAAATTTTATATTGATAGGAGTCATTGACTGCCAGCAAGGGAAGGTGCCATAAGGACCAGAGGATACCAAAAATTATGCAGGCTTTTAAAAAACTGCGGTCTTTTTCCAAACTTTCAAACCCATAGCCCCGCCAGCCCAGCTCCTCAAAAACAGCCGCAAGAAGAAAAAGCGCTAATACCGGTACAAAGCCGGTGCTAAAAGAGAAAGCGCCAGAGAATTGAAATTGTTCGGCAGAGCCTCCCAGAGCCAGAGAAAGAAGAATGGCCATGATCACGGAAAAAGGCATGATCAAGAGAGATCCAATAAATACCCGGGGCCGAATCAAACGAATACTGAAGACTCGATAAAGAAAATCCTGCTTCATCGGTTGGCTTTTTTGTCGCCAAATAAATACCACTGCGAAAACAGCAGGCATCATTAGTCCCAGAAGCAAGGGGAGCATATAGTAATCAACCCACCGGGTTGTGAAACTCATGTAGCCGCCCAGGCCCCAAAGCAGGGTGGTGCTGATCAGTACTGCCAGAAAGTAGGCGCTAGGTTGATAAGTGAATCTTGAATGAGTTGATGGGTTCACGATGATTAATTTCCTGATGAAGTTGATTAGAATTGATAAAAAATACCGCCATAGGCTGACCACTGGTCTTCACGAGTGGTGAGCGGACTGTCGGCAATGGCTGAACTGGCAAGCAGGTATTCACCACTGATAATCAGGGTGAGTTTTGGGGTCAGTTGTCTGAAAAAATTGGTGCCAATAAAGCCGGTATAGCTGTCTTCGGGACGGTAGCTGGGGCGATGGGGAAGTGTCTCGAGGGTTTCCACACCAAAGTAATATTCGGTTTTACGGGTATCCCAGTATTCACTGCCGACATACCAGGTTAGTAGATGAGAGGAATTCATCCAGGCAAGACGTTCAAACTCAACTCGGGCTGACAGACCTTGATGCCGGTCACTGATGTCCTGGAGCAGTTGGGCTTTCAGCTCACCTCCGAGCCAGGGTGTTTGGTAGGCCAGGCCAGCTTCCCAGGCCGCCTTCCTTTCATTCATGCCGTTCAGATACTTGGCATCTTCACCGGCATAACCATCAAAAGTGCGTCTAATTTCCAAGCCGAGGGTCTGTCCAGCATCGCCTTCGTAAAAACGATAGCCGCCGTGAGTGCCTCGCAGATAAAATGCCTGGTATTCGGCAATGACAAGTGGAAAGAGATAATACTCTTTGCCGACTTCCTGATAAAAACTGGTATTGGCCGAGCTGGCCAAACCCAGTTGAACTTGCAGTGACCCTGGTTCTTCGGCCAGAGCCAGGGAGCAGCTGGTTATCCAGCCAAGAATGGCCAGCAAGAATGGGGATTTAGAAAGGACTGACATCTTCGGGATTTCCTGATGGGTTAACGCGGTTTTCTTGCTGTCTGATGAATAGCAATGTTTCATCCAGCAATCGTGGGGCAGGTTAGGCCAGGAGAACCTGAAGAAATTGTAAAAAAGCGAAGACCTCAATTTTGTTCAATAGACGGGGCCAGTGACCTGCTAGCCTGGCCCGGTAAAGGGGCTTGATCAGGTTGTTTTTATCCTTGCCCACTGGTGAAGAGCCCTTCCATCTAAAGGAGAAGTCCGTGTCGGGAACACTGAATAAGCCTCTTTTTTGGCGAGATGCGCGTCTGCCCTTTGTTGAACTGCGCCAACTCCAGGCGGGCCAAGGATTGTGTTATGCACCCCACAGCCATCGCCAGTGGTCTTTGGGTGCCATTACTCGTGGCCGCAGTGATTTTTGTTATGCGGGCCAAACTCATGCAATCGAGACAGGTGATCTGGTGGTGATCAACCCCGAATGGGTGCATGCCTGCAATCCCCTGACTTCTTCTGCCTGGGGCTATTGGATGCTCTATGTGGATAAGGACTGGCTGGCCCAGTTGCGCTTTCAGCTGGGCGGGTTGGATCAACCAGTGTGGGAGGATTTTTCCACTCCGGTGTTTCGAGCCTCTCAGCATCATGCGGCTATGTGCCAAGTGGCTGAAACCCTGGTGGATGTAACCGTGGCGGTGGAAGAAAAAGAGCAGCAGCTAGTGGCTTTTCTTGCCCGGCTTTTGCCGGATTTAAAGCCAGTGACCAACCCAGCCAGCAAACCCCAGGGTTTGTTGGCGGTAGAAGCCTATCTGCATGCTTCCGCATCCCTGGAAGTCTCTCTGGAGGACCTTTGTCGGGTATCGGGTTACAGTGAAGGTCACTTGATTCGTGTGTTTCGCCAGCACTTGGGGTTAACGCCCCATGCCTACCTGATCAACCGCCGTGTTGAACGGGGACGTCAGGCCCTGCAACAAGGGCAGCCGATTGCCGAGGCAGCGCTCTTGGCCGGTTTCTCAGACCAGGCGCATTTTCAGCGCACCTTCAAGCGACTTTGGGCGGCGACACCCAACCAGTACCGCCAGGCTTTACTCCAGGATTAAATACAGACAGGTGGCTGCCAGTAACAGGGCCAGCAGGCGATTCAGCAGCATGAGGTTACGCGGCTGGCTGATATGACGGCGCAAGAAGGCTCCGGCATAAACCCAGGAAGCCAGGGACAGCCAGCAGATGGGTAAATAGAGGGCGGTAAAAACCAGTAATTCCTCAACCCCCTGGCCTGAGGTATAGGCCCCGATCCCCGAGGCTGCAGCTAACCAGGCTTTGGGATTCAAGGCCTGCATCAGGGCACCTGTCCAAAAGCCCGGTGCCGGGCGTCCTTCCGCACTGGGCAGCTCGCCGTTATCCCTGGCCAGCTGCAAGCTTAAATAGAGTAGAAAGGCCACCCCGGCCCAGCGCAGCACCTCCTGCAAAAGCGGAAATTGCAGCATCAGGGAATAGAGGCCCAGCCCCACTGCGATGAAGAGTGCAATGAATCCCAGGGTTGCTCCGGTCACGAATACCAGTCCCTGAAACAGGGGGTAGCGGGTGCCGCTGCTGAGACAGACTAGATTCACCGGACCCGGTGAGATGGAGGCGGCCAAAGCAAAAATGGACATGGATGCAATCAGGGATAGACTCATGGTTGAACTCCAAAACAGAATGCCAGCCAGTTTAATGACTCCTTTCCTGTCTGGATTGAACAAAATTGAGGTTTTTATTGCTTATGTCCAAGGCCAATATTTTTTCCCGGGTGCCTGCTGCCTCCGAGCAGGAAATATTTGAAGAGCTGCTGACCAGTGAAGGTGTCAGAATTGAGCGGATTTTGTCCTACGGTCAGAGTTCACCCGAAGAAGGCTGGTATGACCAGGAAGAAAACGAATGGGTGCTGGTGCTTCAGGGAGAGGGGTGTATTGCCTATGAAGATGGCAGGGAAGTCATTCTGAAAGCCGGAAATTATCTTGAGCTACCCCGGCATACCCGACACCGGGTTGCCTGGACAGCCGCCGGAGAAACCACCATCTGGCTGGCGATCTTTTATCCCTGAGGCGGCTGTGTAAACCCGAATTTTAACCCAGGTGTTGCTTGAGTCCTTGCGGCAGGCGCGCGGGTTCGAAGATTTCTATCCAGTAGCCATCGGGGTCGCGAATAAAGGCAATGTCTTTCATCTTTCCATCCTCGGGGCGTTTGACGTAGCTGACGCCCAGCTCATCAAAGCGCTGGCAGGCTGCATCCAGATCGGGAACTGCAAAACCGATATGGCCAAAGCCTTTGGGCTCATCATTGCAGTTGTGGTACTGCAGCTCAGGATCTTTTTCACTGCCCCAGTTGTAAGTCAGCTCCAGCATCGCCGGACGACCAAAGGTTTGCCGGGTACGTTCATCAGTATCCTTTGACCAGTTTTCCACGTCTTCAGGCTTGAGAGCAGCCAGGAAGAAGAGCGTGAATTCCATCTCCGGGAAATCCAGCTTACGCACCAGGGTCATCCCCATGACTCGGGTATAGAAATCCAGGGTGACTTCAGGGTCTTTGATACGCAGCATCGTCTGGTTGAAGACGAATTCGTTAGTGGCCGGATCTCTTTGCTCGTTCAGGCCGGGGGCCTCTTCAAAATGGCGGCTCATGCTTTCTCCTCGTACTTGAATGGATCAGCCTTTCAAAACTGTTATAGCTGTCGGGTCCCGCATGATTAACAACCCGTTTATGAAATAATTCTGGGCGTTTTTCTTGCCACCCTTTCATTGCTTCAATGGGTGGATGATGGTTCAGTGCTTTCTGCGGAATATGGTGATTATACAG
>NZ_QFWJ01000014.1 GCF_003336805.1 Marinospirillum perlucidum | reverse complement strand
CAGGCTGGCTGCTTCCTGCTTGAACTCAGGAGTAAAGGAACGTCGTTTTCTGGTCATCAGACACCTCGTTTATGGTGGTGATCTTACCACCTACGCTGGTGTCCAGAATCATTGAACCACTACAGCAAGCTGCATTTAACAAAACGATCAGCTTCAAAATCATTTTGGGCTTAGGCTGACGATATTTTTCTGCCAAGTTAGAAATAAAATGACTTCCCTCGGAAAGCCACTCAGCTTTTTCTCTCCTACTTAATGTGCGATCCACGCCCGTTTTTTGAATAACGGCATCTAGCTCTTCTCCCAACTCGCCAAGAAGTCGGTCTAATGTCAATTCAAATTCATTTGGCGACAAGATGCCTGACCAGGAAGTGTTTCGGCTAATCAAAATTGACGCCAAAGATGCAAGGTGGAACCCCATCATTTCTAGCTTGCGGGGATTGCGTAGTCCAAGCGGTGTAAGCTGCCTACTCAGTTGCTTCATTAGCTGGACATCGGAGTCCACTAAGGGAAAGTCGTGAAAGACATCCAGTTGGCACACTGGTGGTGCACGGAGCTTCGTATCGAATAGATATGAGAACCGATACTTTTTTCTTTTGCCTGGATCAAAAACCAAATCCAAAGACAAGCAGTACACGCTGACTTGGCGGCCAAAAATAAGACTGTCATTAAAGCCAGAGTAGGTCTTACGAATATAGCCTATTTTTTTTAGCTGCTTCAGGTACTGAGTGACGCTACCCATGTTGAGACCGGTCAAAGAGACAATCTTTGATTTAGGCAAACCAGTAACCGTGCCAAAGTCATTGGCATGAGCCAGCAGGACTGCAAGGACAAGGCTTTGTCCCTTGTTCAACTCCATTGAATTCTTAAAAGGCCCGCCTTCTCTCCCTCTAGGTGCATGTAACTCCAACTTCTCTAAAGCTTCATTAAAATTCGGACAAACATCCTTGCTATCCCGAATGAACTTTTTGGTCAGCTGAGCGAAGGTAAAACACTGCAAAGGCCGACCTCTTTTGCCAGTAGAAGGTGCCGGTATGAATTTAATCAACCCTGCATCTGAAAGCTCCTTCATCAGTGGTCCAAGCTTGTTTCGGTGAACATGAAGCGACCTGGATAGCTCGCTCATTGAAGCCTGCACGCTTGAAGACATCAAAGAATCACCGTACACAAACGCCAAGCGCAACATCAAAATTCGAGCTTGGTACGATAGCTTTTCTGGAGAGGGAAACCTTAATAATTTTTTCCACATAGTGGCCACCACGGCACCGATATTTTGTCCAAAATATCATTATTGGCATCATCTGCATAGGTATATATATTGCAAATAAAAATAACCATTACACGTAACATTACCATGTAACATTTTTTGTAATATTACGTGTTATACTGATAAAAAATCTGCTGCCAGGAGACCGATATGAGCGAATCAAACACCATTCCTTTCACCAGCTGGGTAGATCCTCAGAACCAAGATCAAGCTCAATGGGTCATCAAGTACCTGCAGAAAAAGAACCACCCACTTCTTCATCCAGCTCATCTACTAGCCCCCACTCAGCTTTTAATCCAGATAAAAGAAGGAAAGACAAACAGCATCGGAGAACCTGAGTTCAAAGAGCTGAGAAGATTGATGGAACTGGCCTGGAGGGTTCACAAAACTCGTAGCAAAAAATCCAGAAAACAACTCGTTCAGATTGAAGTCAGCAAAAGCACCAGAACCAAGCTAAGAAGTGAAGCCAAGCAGCAGGAATCGACCATACCTGAAGTAGTATCGGAAATGATCAGTAGCCTGAAGAACTACAAAAGCCAGATCAAAGAAGAGCTTAGACAGGAAGCTGAGAAGAAACAGAGAATGAAAGATAGGCTGGCTGCAAGACCCAAGAAAAAAGAGCCAGCCTCAGGCTGCACAGACCAGGCACTGGGAGTAATTGCAGAGGCAAAAGAAGAAATCAAGGCTATTCAGGCTGAATTAGATGAAGGCGAAGATATGCTCATCCTTGAGGCCAAAAAGCTGGATAGCCTTAACAACAAAATCAAGATAGTACAGAGTCTTCTTGAAAACCAAAAAGACTTAACAGAAGACAAGGAAACATCAACCCAATTAAATTTGGGGGACCAATTGGGGGACTAGTTCTTTCAGGCATAAAAAAAGCCCTGAAAAATCAGGGCTTTAAATCTTGTTTGTGGCGGAGGAGGAGGGATTCGAACCCTCGATACGTTGCCGTATACACACTTTCCAGGCGTGCGCCTTCGACCACTCGGCCACTCCTCCGTTCAAGTGGCGCGTATAGTACTGCCTCCTTTAAAAAAATGCAAGCCTGATAATCAGTTATCGGGCAAATTAGTTGCCCAGGGCGACATAGGTGCCCTGGTAATCAAAGGCCAACTGGCCTTCCTGCCTGGCTTCGACCTTGAGGTTGATGCGTCCCCGGCCTTTCTTTGCAAAGGTTTCCAGAAAGCTTTGCGGCTGCCCGTCTTCTTCACACCAGCAGTGCAGGGTAAAGTCACCAGTCAGGGGCGCGGTAAAGCGGTTACTGGATTCTTTAACAACCACCGGGCAGCGTTGATCCCTGGCATCCAGCAGCAGGGTGACATAACACCAGCCCAACAGGGTTGCCAGACCGGCCACCCCTCCGCCAAAGCCGGTGCCCTTGTCATTAACCAGGGGAGCCAATTGCAGCTCGGCAATCAACTCCTTGTCCTGCCAATAGAGGTTTTCAATCCCCAGGTGTTGAGTCAGGGGAATGGCTTCTTTCAGCCAGGGTAAAAATTCAGGGCTTACTGCTTGGGTCACGTCCAGCTCTCCACAAAATCACTGACTTGGTGTTCAGGCAGGGGTTTGCGCCGACCGGCGACACTGCCCAGGTAAATAAAGCCGATGAGTTCTTCATTTTGACTCAGGCCGAGTTTTTGATGCACCAGCTCATCAAAGCACAACCAGCCTGAACGCCAGATACCGGCAAAGCCTTCGGCTTCAGCACCAAGCAGCAGGCCATGCGCCGCACAAGCGGCTGACAATCGCTGCTCGCTGGGCGGAGCCTTGGGGTGTTCTTCTATCCGGGCAATCACGGCAATCACCATTGGCGCTCTCAAGGGCTGGTTGCGCAGCTTGTTGAGCAGCTCCACCTCGGCACCGGGGTTTTTATTCTTCTCGGCTTCGACATAGATGTCGCCCAGTCGTTTGAGGCCAGCATTTTTGAACTCGATAAAACGCCAGGGACGAACACTGCCGTGATCCGGTGCCCGCAGGGCAGCCTGATAGATGCGTTCCAGGCTGGCTCCCTCTGGAGCAGGATCAATCAATCGGGGATGCGAATTGCGGTTTAGCAATAAATCAATTGCTTGCATAAAAAAACTCCCGGTTTGCAATTTTTTAAGGCCTGTAGCTTGCCCCCGCTTACTTAGAAGCTTAATCTGTAAGGATAATTCTGCTGCATATCAACACCTTTGAGGACAGCTTACCATGGTGTTAAACCCTCTGGCAGTGGTGCTTTTGGCACAACTGGGCATACTTTTACTGGTTATTATCTTTTACCAGCGACTGCAAAAAAAACGTCTGATCAGGGAACTTGAAGGCCTGAAAGCCGGAGGTGCCCCTCAAGAGCCAGGGTTGAATCTAGGTTCCGGTGCAGGCTTTGATTACGAACATGCTTCTCTGCTGTTGAATCGTATCAACCAGAACTGCCACGAAATCATGACTGAAGCCCCGGCTGCCAAAGAGCTTTGCGGTCATCAGCAGGAGCTGGTCGAAGCCCTGAGTGAATGTCTGGATATCGGCCTGGATCAACCGGCCAAATCCAAGGCTCCGGCAGCCGCTGCTGCGGCCGCTCCAGCGGCTGCTGAAACCGTGCTGGCCGATGATGATGCCGAAGAAGATGATGATGACATTCTCAGCCAGGCGGATCTGGATGAAGCCCTGGGTGAAAGTCCGGCTGACTTGGAAGGTCTTGAAGGTCTGGATGATGAACTGGAAGGGCTGGATGACATCCCTCAGGAAGGCAGTGCTGAAGAACCCGAAGAATACGATCCTCTGGTCTCTTCAGATCGGGTTGACGATGATGAAGACGACCTGCCTGAAGATACTTTGCAGAAGACGCTGGATAATCTGGATGAATTTGATTTCAGCGATCTGGAAGAAGAACTGCTGGGTGATGATGACAAGAAGTAGGCTCTGAACCAACCCCTGCTTCCTGCTTGAATTCCTTCTTGTGCCCACCCTCCCTGGTGGGCATTTTTATTTAAACGCTGCTTCCAAGCATTACTGGCGAATGCCCCGCCCTCTTTCCAGCAGCCAGAGTGCCAGACTGAAGAAGACAGCTATAAACAGGCAGATGGCGCCCAGTGCAACCCAGTGGTTGATATCGGAAACACCCAGAATGCCGTAGCGGAAGGTGTTGACCATATACAGAATCGGGTTGAACTGGGAAACCCCCTGCCAGAAATCCGGCAGCAGATGAATCGAGTAGAACACCCCGCCCAGATAGGTCAGTGGCGTCAGCACAAAGGTCGGGATGATGGCGATATCATCAAACTTTTGCGCAAAGAGGGCGTTGATAAAGCCACCAATGGCAAAAAGAATGGCGGTCAGCAGGACCACGGCAATGGTCACAAAGATATTGTGAACCGTCACTTCGGTAAAGAAGAGCGCCAGCAACGTCACCATAAAACCGACCATCAGACCGCGCGTCACCCCGCCCAGCACATAGCCGGAGAGGATCACCCAACTAGGTACCGGCGAGACCAGGATCTCCTCGATGGAATGCTGGAATTTACTACTGAAGAAAGACGAAACCACATTGGTGTAGCTGTTGGTGATCACAGACATCATGATCAGACCGGGCATGATGAACTGCATGTAGTTGTAGCCATCCATCTCGCCGATGCGGCTGCCGATCAGGTTACCGAAGATAATAAAATAGAGCGCCATGGTGATGGCGGGCGGCAGAAGCGTCTGCACCCAGATGCGGGTGAAACGGCGTACCTCTTTAACAACGATGGTAGTAAAAGCAACCCAGTAAAGCCTTATTCTCATGCTGCACCTGCCTTGGAATCCGTGGTGTTTTCGGCACTGAAATCACTGGCGGCGGTTTTATCCACCAGGGATACAAACAGCTCTTCCAGGCGATTGGCCTTGTTTCTTAAACTCAGCACTTCGATTCCGGCCTTGTTGAGAACCCGGAAGAGCTCGCTGATGCTCTGGCCTTTCATGATTTCCACTTCCAGGGTGGCTGCATCCACCAGACGACAGCTGAACTCATCCAGCTCGGGTGCTTTTTCCAGCGGGCTTGTCAGATCCAGCACGAAGGTTTCGCTGTTCAATTCGGTGAGCAGGGATTTCATGCTGGTGTTCTTGATGATTTCACCCTGGTCGATGATGGCGATATTGCGGCAGAGGCTTTCGGCTTCTTCCAGGTAGTGGGTGGTCAGAATAATGGTCACCCCCTGACGGTTGATCTCCTGCATGAAGGTCCACATGGAGCGGCGCAGTTCGATATCCACCCCGGCGGTGGGTTCATCCAGAATCAGCAGCTTGGGATTATGCACCAGAGCACGGGCAATCATCAGGCGGCGCTTCATACCCCCGGAGAGCATACGGGCCTGCTGGTGGCGTTTTTCCCAGAGCCCCAGATCACGCAGTAGTCTTTCCGTACGCGGGCGGGCGTCCTTTTCACGAATGCCCTGATAACCGGCAGCGGTGAGTACGATGTCTTCGACCTTCTCGAAAACGCTGAAATTGAATTCCTGGGGCACCACGCCCATCAACTGTTTGGCACGCGCAAAATCCTCGTCGATATCCACCCCGAAGATACTGGCCTTGCCAGCTGTTTTACGCACCAGGGAACAGACAATACCCAGGGTGGTGGATTTACCGGCCCCGTTGGGCCCCAGCAGGGCAAAAAAGTCACCCTCTTCGACATCCAGACTGATGCCCTTGAGGGCACGGTGTCCGTTGTCGTAGGTTTTTTCAAGGTTGTGCAAAGACAATGCTTTCATAACAAATATGTTTTCCTTCAGCGGAAATTAGTCGCCCCAGTCTAACAGATTGCGAGCTTAAGGAACTCCTGATAAATGGCTAGCCCAGCTGCTGGCTGTGTTTTCAGGAAAAATGAGCAGGCCTTGTTTGCCCAGCGACCGACCCTGCGCTCTCCTTTTTACTGGCAGCAAGACCGTCAAAATGAACTAGACTTCCTATACCCGGAATCATCAGGGAGGCCTTATGTTCGCTCTACCACGCCTGTGTTTATTACTAGCTGGCCTGCTGGCCGGTCTGCTTGTGTGGGCACCTGCGACCCTGGCCGCTGATGCTGACTCACGCCCTCAGGGTCTGCTCTTGCAGATCCAGGGTACGCTGGGTCCAGCCAGCCTGGATTATCTGGAAGATGGGTTTGCCCGGGCGGAAAAACAAGGTTTTGAGGCCATCATTTTACAAATGGATACGCCCGGTGGGCTGGTTTCCACCACGCGTGAGCTGGTTAGCTTAATCCTCAACAGTCATGTTCCGGTGATTACCTGGGTCGGCCCTGCCGGTGCCCAGGCTGCTAGTGCTGGCACCTATATTCTCTATGCCAGTCATCTGGCTGCCATGGCCCCCACCACCCAGGTAGGCGCGGCCACACCGGTTAACCTGATGGGTGGCGGAACCCCGGCACCGGAATCCCAGCCTGCGGATACCAGCTCCCGGTCTTCTCTGGAACAAAAACAGCTTCAGGCGGCGGTGAGTAGCCTGCGCAGTCTCGCCGAACGCTATGGTCGCAATGCCGACTGGGCTGAAAAAGCAGTGCGGCAAGCGGATAGCCTGACTGCCCAAGAAGCCTTGGATCTGGATGTAATTGAATTAATGGCGGCTGATCTGGATGAACTCCTGCAGGCCCTGCAAGGGCGGGAACTACTGCTTAAAGGCGATCAACGAGTGCAACATAGCCCTGCTCCTCTACAACTGGTTGAACAAAACCCTGACTGGCGTCATCAACTGCTGGCTTTTCTAACCCAGCCGACCCTGGCTTATTTTCTACTCCTGATCGGCTTTTACGGGCTGCTGTTTGAGCTGTCCAGCCCCGGCAGCCTCTTCCCCGGTATTCTCGGGGCCTGCAGCCTGCTGTTGGCGCTCTATGCCTTCCAGTTGCTGCCGGTCAATTATGCCGGTCTGGCCCTGATCGTGTTTGGTGTGCTCCTGATCATCGCCGAGGCGCTGGTGCCCAGTTTCGGGATTCTGGGGATCGGCGGCATCCTGGCGTTTACCTCCGGTTCGGTGCTACTGATGGATTCCGAACATCTGGCCCTGTCCCTGCCCTTGATCGGGGGCTTGGCCCTGATCGCCTCTGCCCTGCTGCTCTGGGCGGTAACCCGCTTCTGGACGCTGCGCAGCAAGCGACCCACCATCGGCCAGGAAGCCCTGGAGGGTGAGGTCTGCGAAGCCCTGGAAGACTTTTCCCACAAGGGACGGGTGCGCTTTCACGGTGAAAACTGGCAGGCGAGAAGGACGCATCCAGAGGGTGTTATCCGCCAGGGCAGTTACCTGCAGGTCACCGGTCATCAGGGGCTTACACTGATGGTGGAGCCCCTACACGCTTCCCGGACGGAAACCGTTCGGTAAATTTTGCGCCTAGAAGCCTGACAAAGGCTAAGGAGTTTGCATGCTATTCAGTTACCTGACGCCCGTGGCTGTGGTCATCCTGATACTGGCAGCCTCCCTGAGAATCCTGCCCGAATACAAACGCGGGGTCATCTTCTTCCTGGGGCGCTTTCAGGCCGTCAAAGGTCCGGGGTTGATCATCGTGATTCCCGGTCTGCAAAGAATGGAAAAGGTCGATCTCAGGGTTATCACCATGGATGTGCCCGAGCAGGATGTGATTTCCCAGGACAACGTCACTGTCCGGGTCAATGCTGTCCTCTATTTCCGGGTGCTGGACCCGCAAAAAGCCATTATCAATGTCGAGAATTTTGTTACCGCCACCAGCCAACTGGCTCAAACGACCCTGCGCTCGGTACTGGGTAAGCATGAGCTGGACGAAATGCTGTCGGAAAGAGACCGACTCAACCAGGATATCCAGGAGATTCTGGATGCCCAGACCGAGGACTGGGGCATCAAGGTTGCCAATGTGGAAATCAAGCATGTGGATCTGGATGAAAGCATGATCCGCGCCATTGCCCGCCAGGCCGAGGCCGAACGGGAAAGAAGGGCCAAGGTGATTCACGCCGAAGGTGAACTCCAGGCTTCGGAAAAACTGGTGGAGGCCGCTCAGGTGATGTCGAAAAACTCGGCAGCCCTGCAATTACGCTACCTGCAAACCCTGAATGACATGGGCAACAAGAACAATGCCTCGACCATCGTCTTCCCACTGCCTCTGGATCTGATGGAGGCTTTCAAGAAATTTACTGATAAATCTGAGCAGAAACAATAAATCTCAAAGCAGACGCTCTGCAAGCGGATCGCACTTGGAAAGCGCTCCTACTCCAATGGCAATACCTCTGGAACAAAGCCGGTGGGAGCGCTGTCCCCAGCGCGAAAGGTAACGGGAAGGTCAGTCCTGCAAAGCGTGTTCTTCAGCCACCCTGGCATTATAGGCCGCAGAAAAGGCCGCCGAGTCTTCCAAATCACCATTGTCCAGAAGGCGCGGATAGGCAAGCCCCTTTTCCCGGCAACGACGGGCCAGATCCGGGTAGCAGGCTTCAAAGAAAAGACGTTGATAGTCGGCTTCGGGCAGACGCGGCTGGTCGAAAAAACCGGCAGCTCGTCTTTGACGTCCGGCCTCAGCCAAGAGCAGGGCGGCCACCACCGAGACATTCAGGGATTCCACCATGCCCTGCATGGGCACACTCACCTGACCATCCACCTGGGCCAGGGCTTCTTCACTCACGCCATCCAGTTCAGCACCCATGACAAAGGCCGTGGGCCGGGTAAAATCCAACTGATCGTAAGGACACGCCTGTTCGGAAAAGTGCGCGGCCAGCACCTGAAAGCCCTGGCTTTTACGCTCGTGGATGGCTTCGGTGACGCTGGCATGGGTTTTCACCTTGACCCAGTGCTGGCTGCCAGCAGCCCGACGCCGATAGGTTTTAAAATCCTGCTCGGGCCAGACCACCTGCAACTCGGGTACGGCAAAGGCATCACAACTGCGCAGAATGGCGCTGATATTGTGAGGTTTGGTTACCCGATCTGTGATTACCGCCAGATCGGGTTGTCGCCTGTCCAGCACCGAACGGATACGGGCTACACGTTCCGGGGTCATGCGTGAAGATCTGATCCGCTTAGATGCGGGTCAACCAACCGTGGGTATCTTCGCTTTCGCCCCACTGGACGCCATTCATCAACTGGCGCAGACGCTTGGTCATGGGACCGGGTTTGCCCGTACCCACTGCCTGTTCCTTGCCGTTATGAATCAGGGTGCCGACCGGTGCCAGAACAGCAGCCGTACCGGACAGGGCGGCTTCGGTTTCCGGCTTGGCGGCTCTTTCCAGCAGCTCTTCAATGCTCAGATCTCTTTCCTGAACATCCATGCCCAGATCTCTGGCCAAAGTCAGCACAGAATCACGTGTGACCCCGTGCAGGAAGGTGGAATCCAGTGCACGGGTAATGACTTCGTTGCCATCGATCAGCAGGAAGTTGGCTGCGCCGGTTTCCTGAACCTGACCATCCGGGCAGTAGAGCACCTGGTCAGCCTGAACGCTTTGGCGCGCTTCCATCATGGAATGCAGGGAGCTGGCGTAGTTGCCGCCACTTTTGACCACGCCCATGTGGGGCGCACAACGCATGCCGTCTTCTTTCAGCAGCAGACGCAAGGCGGTATCACCACCACTGAAGTAGTCACCTACCGGCGAGAGGAGTACATACAGCAGGGAGGTGGCAGAAGGTGCCGCGGCCTTGCCGATAGCGGGTTCGGTACCGATATGGGTCGGACGGATATACATGGAACCTGGGGGTTCGGGAACATCAGCGGCAAAACGGCCGGTGATATCAAGAATCATGGCTTCCAGCTGTTTTTCGTCAATTTCAGGCAGGCCCAGCATGCGGGTGCTCTGTGCCATGCGCTGGATGTTCTTGTCCATACGGAAGATGTTGATGCTGCCATCGGCATGACGAAAAGCCTTGAGGCCTTCAAAGCAGGTGCTGGAATAATGCAGCACGTGCGCGCCGGGGTGCAGAGTCAGAGAATCGGAGGGGACAATTTCCGGAGTCGACCAGCCCGACCCGTCAAAACGGCTTAAAATCATTTCAGGTGTGAAAACGGTACCAAATGCGGTCATCCCCTATACCCTCTAAACGTGTTGTTGTTCAAAAACCTTATATTACAAGGAAAAAGCCAGCTTGCCCAATGCCTCATGCGTTTTCGCGCGTGAGCAGGGCATAGAGCAAACCCGTCATCGGCAAGGTCAGCTGATGCTTCTGCGCCCGCTGTAAAAGACTGCCGCTGATGCCTTCCAATTCCAGCGGACGTCCCTTTTCCAGATCCACCAGCATGGAGGTCTTGATGCCATCAAACTGGCAGATAAGATCGTACATTTCCTCGACATCCTTGCTGTCGATCGCCAGACCTTCTGCCGCAGCAACCTGACCGGCTTCGGCCATCAAGCCCTTGACCACCGGGCCATAGTAACTATCGTGGCTCAGGGTCTGGGTATCCAGGTGAGTCAGCGCGGAAAGCGGATTGACGGCATTGTTCAGCATCAGCTTGCGCCAGAGTTCCAGGGCGATCTGATGGCTGATACGCGAAGGAATACCCGCCTGCTGGAAGTGATGATCCACTTCTTCCAGAAAAGCCTGCTGACGCGGTGGCTGGCCGGCTTCGGGCCAGGCACCCATAACAATCTGGGCCGGACCACTGGCCGAAACTTCACCGGGATTATCCAGATGCCCGCCGATTCTGAGGGCAATGCCGCCCAGCACTCTCTCTTCACCCAGAACTTCGGCCAGCAGCGGCTCGTTATCCACACCATTTTGCAGCGATAAAAGGGGGGTATCCCCGCCCTTCAGCCAGTCAGCAAAGGTCTCCAACCAGGCGGCTGTGGCCTGGGATTTAAAACAGATCAGCAAGAGATCAAAATCTGTCACCTGGTAATCCTTCAGCAGTGCGGCTTCATCCACGGCGGTCACCGGGCGCTGAAACTGAAAGTCTTCATGCTCCACTCGCAGCCCGGAGGTCTGCAGGGCTTTAAGATGTTCACCCCGGGCCATATAAACCACCGGATGACCGGCTTCCTGCAAACGTGCCCCGTAATAACAGCCTATGCCGCCGGCTCCGACTATCAAAAAACGCATGCTGACTCCTGTTAGACATTTTACACTCTGGCAATCACTCTTTTTCCCCACTGACTCTTTTGGAGGTCAAGTGAAGCAGCTAACCCTTATACGCCATGCTAAATCCAGTTGGCAAGATCCCGACCAGAGCGACTGGGATCGCCCACTCAACAAACGCGGGCAAAGAGATCTGCCCGGTCTGACCCAGCGCCTGCTGCAAAAAGTCGAACGCCCGGACCTTTTGCTCTTCAGTGGCGCCCAGCGCACCCTGGAAACCCAGGCCCCTTTGGCAGCAGCTTGGCAACTGCCCGCAACCGCGGTCAAGAAAACACCCCAGGCTTATGAAGCCTCGCTCAATACCCTGTTGATGCTGCTACAGGAACAGCCCGACAGCTGTGAACGTCTTGTTCTGGTAGGACATAATCCGGGCATGTCAGAACTCCTGGCCTTTCTGATCGGGGAAACGCCCCGGCATTATCCCACGGCAGCCTTTGCTCACCTGCTCCTGCCGATCAGTAGCTGGACCCAGCTGGAACCCGGCACCGCCAAACTGGAGGTTTTTGATTACCCCAAGTTGCACGGCTAGCCGGAAAATCAGACGAATAAAAAAACCCGCCGGTCATACGTTCGGGTAGGCGATGCGCAGTTTCTGATATAAGGTAAGACCCATAAGTCTAATTATAAGGAACGCCCATGCTCTTGTCGCCTCGATTCAAGGTACTCCTGGCCGGTGTTTTCAGTCAGATCCTGTGTATTGGCCTGGCCCGCTTTGCCTACACGCCCCTGCTGCCGGTGATGCAGCAACAAACCTGGCTGGGTGAGGCAGCCGGTGGTTGGCTGGCTGCGGTTAACTACCTGGGTTATATGGCCGGGGCACTGCTGGCAGCTTCTTTATCCGACCTGAAAATCAAGGATCTGCTCTATCGCCTGGGCCTGTTGCTGGCAGTCATTACTACAGCCGGCATGGCTGTGACGGAAAACCTCACCCTGTGGATGCTGCTGCGCTTTTTCTCCGGTCTTTCCAGCGCTGCCTCCATGCTGATCGTATCCGGGCTGATTCTTAACTGGCTGATCCGCCATCACCATCGTGGTGAGCTGGGGATACATTTTGCCGGGGTGGGTATCGGTATCGTGGTGGCCGCCCTGGCTGTAGAGCTAATGCTTTATCTCAGTCAGGATTGGGCCAGCCAGTGGTTGTGGTTGGGTTTTCTCGGGGCTTTTCTGGCGGTACCCGCCTGGTTCTGGCTCCCCCGCCCGGAAACAGCCAACCTGACCCGCACCGGAACCACCCTGGAAGACAGCCCCCCGACTCGCCGCTTTATGAGCCTGATGCTGCTGGCCTATTTCTGTGCCGGTTATGGCTATGTGATTACCGCAACCTTTATCGTAGCCTTCGTCGAGCGCCAGCCCGAACTGGCCGGTATGGGACCGACCTCCTTTGCCCTGGTGGGCCTGGCGGCTGCACCGGCAGTGATGATCTGGGATCTGGTCGCCCGCCAGTATGGTTATCTCAATGCCCTGCTGCTGACCCTGGTCTTGCAGATCGGCGGTATTCTCCTGCCTGTGATTCACACCAGCCTAGCGGTCGTTTTGATCAGCGCTCTGCTATTTGGCAGTACCTTTATTGGCTCGGTCAGCCTGGTCTTGACCATGGCCGGACGCCTCTATCCCACCAAACCGGCCAAACTGATGGGCAAGATGACTCTTTCCTATGGCACCGCCCAGGTGGTGGCTCCGGCCTTGACCGGGATGCTGGCGGCCTGGACCGGGGAATACACCCTGGGGCTGTGGATAGCCGGTGGCTTTGTGGCCCTGGGTAGCCTGCTGGTGATCTGGCTGAAACTAACCGATCAAACCGCCCAGGAACTGGATGCCTCAGCGAAGTTAAGCCAGGCCAAGTAGCCGCCTGACTAGCTAGGCAATAAATACTCTTCAAATAAAAAAGCCTTGCCACGGGGCAAGGCTCTTTAACCACTTCAGGTTATCTTCCTGGAATCAACCGGCCAGCTGATCACTGTCCAGTTTCATGCCCAGGCTGCGCGCCAGTTCGGCAAATCCGGGGAAGGAAGTATTGACGGTGGCACAGTCTTCAATGGTGATGGAACCCGAGGCTCGCAAACCGGCTACCGCAAAGCTCATGGCAATCCGGTGGTCGTGATGACAGGCCAGGATCGCGGATGAAAACACCGCTTCCGCTTCGCCCTTGCCTTGAATGTCGATGCCGTCTTCCAGCACTTCACAGTTCACACCCAAGGCCTGCAGACCATCAGCCATGACCTGAATCCGGTCGGATTCCTTGACTCTCAGCTCTTCTGCACCGCGCAGGCGGGTGGTGCCCTGGGCACAGGCTGCGGCTACAAAGAGCGCCGGGAATTCATCGATTGCCAGAGGCACCTGGTCTTCAGGGATATCGATTCCTTTCAGCGGCTGGTAGCGCACACGAATATCCGCCACGGGTTCGCCGCCGACTTCGCGCTGATGGCTGGTTTCCAGATCAGCACCCATCAGACGCAGGATATTGATTACGCCATCGCGAGTGGGGTTGATGCCCACATGCTCCAGTACCAGATCACTACCGGGGGTGATGGCCGCAGCCACCATAAAGAAGGTCGCCGAGGAAATATCGGCAGGAATATCGATGTCCGTGGCGGTCAGTTTGCCACCGCCCACCAGAGAGGCTGTTGCCCCTTCTTTTTTGACCGGATAACCAAAGCCCTGCAGCATCCGCTCGGTATGATCCCGCGTGGGAGCAGGCTCAGTTACCGAGGTTTCGCCTTCGGCCCAGAGACCGGCCAACAGCAGACAGGATTTCACCTGCGCCGAGGCCATGGGCAGATCATAGTGAATGCCTTTGAGTGGCTGACCACCGGCAATTTTCAAAGGCGGACGCCCACCTTCTTCGGTAGCAATTTCCGCGCCCATCAGACGCAGAGGATCAGCCACCCGCCCCATGGGGCGCTTGGATAGCGAAGCATCGCCGGTGAGTTCACAATCAAAGGGCTGGGCTGCCAGCAGACCGGCCAGTAGACGCATGGAGGTACCGGAATTGCCCAGGTAGAGCGGGTCTTGAGGCGCTTTCAGGCCCTGCATGCCAACCCCGTGGATGGTGACCTCGCCATTGTGCGGACCTTCAATCAGCACGCCCAGATCGCGAAAAGTTTGCAGGGTGGCCAGGGCATCCTCGCCTTCCAGGAAGCCCTTGACGCGGGTGGTGCCTTCAGCCAAGGCACCCAGCATGATGGAGCGGTGGGAAATGGATTTATCGCCGGGAACACGAACGCGCCCGGTGACCGGACCACCGCCCGGCTGGGTTACAAAATTGATTTTCTGGTTTTCCATGGTTTGATAGCCCGTCTCATTGAGCAAAGCAGTAAAATAGTCTCTGGCCGATTTGGCATGGGTAAAGGTGCCGACCAATTCCTCGGCATCGCTCTCGGCCACAGCGGTACGCAGGCGTTGCACACCGAGTAAAAATTCATCCAGCGCACCCAGGGTGGCTTCGCGGTTGGCCAGGAAAATATCCCGCCACATGATGGGATCACTGGCGGCAACCCGGGTGAAATCACGAAAACCACCGGCGGCATAGCGGAAGATTTCCAGCCGCTCATCGCGCCTTGCCAGGGTATCGACCAGCGAAAAAGCCAGGAGGTGAGGAAGGTGACTGGTGCGGGCCAGCACTTCATCATGCTGGTCAATCGGCATTTCCAGCACTTCAGCGCCGGTGGCCTGCCAAAGGTCGCGAACCAGTTGCAGCGCCTGGGGCGAGGTGGAAGGCTCGGGGGTCAGGATCACCTTGCGCTGCTGAAACAGCTGGGCCTCGGCCGCTGTAACACCGCTGGTTTCCTTGCCCGCGATGGGATGCCCCAGTACCAGTTGCGGCGGTAGCTGACCGAAAATACGAGTGGCTGCTTCAGCAATCACTCCCTTGCAGGAACCGGCATCGGTGATCACGGTGCTCGCACTCACCAGAGGTTGTAACTGACGCAGGACGCTTTCCATCGACAGCACGGGAACGGCCAAAAGGATCAGGTCAGCACGTGGTGCCATCTCCTCCAGTTTGTCACTGGCTTCATCCACCACACCCAGGGTCAGGGCACCCTGACGCTCATCCTGGGCCAAATCGACGCCCAGATAGTGTTCAGCAAAACCAGCGCGGCGGGCAGCCAGGGCCAGGGAGCCTCCGATCAGGCCCAGGCCCACCACCAATAGATTTCTAACTTGTGCCACGAATTACAGCACCTTGCTCAGAGCATCGATAAAGCGCTGGTTTTCTTCCGGCAGACCCACACTGACGCGCAGGTGATTGGGCATGCGGTAAGGCCGCAGAGGACGCACGATCACGCCTTCTTCCAGCAAGGCCGCGTTCACCTTCTCGGCATCATCGACTTCCACGCAGATAAAATTGCCGACCGAGGGAATGTAGCTCAGGCCCAGCTCGTGAAAAGCTGTTTCCAATTGCAGCAGACCGGCCTTGTTGGTGATTACCGACTTTTCCAGATATTCCTTGTCCTGATAAGCCGCCTCGGCTGCAGCCAGCGCCAGCGCATTGGCATTGAACGGCTGGCGGACTCGATTCAGGGTTTCGGCAATCTGGGTCGAGGAAAGGCTATAGCCCACACGCAGCCCCGCCAGACCATAGGCCTTGGAGAAGGTACGACAAACGATCAGATTGGGGTAGCTGTCCAGCAGCTGCAGCCCATCCGGATACACGCTTTCTTCAACATATTCAAAATAGGCTTCATCCAGAACCACCAAAACCTGCTCGGGAATCTTGTCCAGAAACTCACGAATTTGCTTTTCCGACAACCAGGTGCCGGTGGGGTTGTTGGGGTTGGCGACAAAAACCACCGAGGTCTGCTCATCCACGGCTGCGGCCATGGCATCCAGATCATGGCCCCAGTTATTGGCAGGCACCACCTTGTGTTCGGCCCCGGCAGCCTGAGTAGCGATGGGATAAACCGCAAAAGCATATTCGCTATAAACCGCATTGCGACCGGGTGCCAGCCAGCAGCGGGCAATCAGATCCAAGAGGTCATTGGAGCCATTACCCAGGGTGATTTGGCGACTGCTGACACCCAGCTCATGCGACAGGAGGCTTTTCAGAGAGTAGCCGCTGCCATCGGGATAGCGGGTCAGCTCGGCCAGTTCTTTCTGGATGGCTTCCAGCGCACGAGGGCTGGGACCATGAGGATTTTCATTACTGGCCAGCTTGACGATATCCGCCGGGTCCAGACCCAGCTCACGCGCAACTTCCTCGACCGGTTTACCCGGCTGGTAAGGCATCAGTCCCTGGATACCGGCATTGGCTTTTTTCAAAAAATCACAGCTCATCATTTCACCCTCGTTAAAGAACACCCTTGGGGTAGGAACCCAGCACCTTCATGTCGGCGGCCTGATCACCAATTTCCTGAAGTACCGGCTTGACCTTTTCGTCTTCGACATGCCCGGCAAAGTCGATAAAGAAGACGTAGTTCCAGGCACCGGAGCGGCTGGGACGGCTTTCGATCCGGGTCATGTCCAGATTGTGACGGTTAAAGGGTTCCAGAATCTGGTGCAGCGCACCCGGCTGGTTGCGCATGGAAACCATCAGTGAGGTCTTGTCATCACCGGAAGCTGCCACCTTCTGACGCCCGATAATCAAAAAGCGGGTGGAGTTATCCGGGGTGTCTTCAATATTCTCTGCCAGACGCTTGAGTTCATACAGCTCGGCAGCCATATCACCGGCAATCGCGGCAGAATGCCATTCGGTTTTGATCTTGCGCGCCGCTTCGGCATTGGAGGGCATGGGCACCCTTTCCACGCCGGGATAATGAGCATCCAGCCATTTGCGGCACTGCGCCAGCGAAGAGGCATGAGAATAGATGGTGGAAATCTTGTCGGCGCGGGTGTTTTCACCTACTAGCAGATGCTGGTGAATCCGCAGCACCACTTCACCACTGATTTGCAGGCCGGAATCCATAAAGCTGTCGAGGGTGTGACTGATCACGCCTTCGGTGGAGTTTTCAATGGGCACCACACCATAGTCAACGCTGCCTGCCTCGACTTCGCGGAAGACTTCATCGATCGCCGCCATGGGGACGCTGATCGCGGAATGGCCGAAGTGCTTGATCGCCGCCTGCTGGGTAAAGGTGCCTTCCGGCCCCAGGTAGGCCACCTTGACCGGACGCTCCAGCGCCAGGCAGGCCGACATGATTTCGCGGAAAAGACGCGCCATTTCTTCGCTCGATAGCGGCCCCTGGTTGCGCTCCATGATACTGCGCATCACCTGGGCTTCACGCTCGGGGCGGTAAAAATGCGTCAGCTCGCCTTCTTCAGCCAGCTTGATCTGGGCCACTTGTTGCGCGCATTCGGCCCGCTGGTTAATCAGTTGCTGCAATTGCTGATCAATGGAGTCGATATTCTGTCTGACCTGGGCCAGATCGGGCAGTTGCTTAGTATCCTTGCTCATCAAGCATTAACCTCGGTTCTTGGCAAAAGCGTTCATGAATTCAATCAGGGCATCCACCGCCTCTTCGGGTACGGCATTGTAGATGCTGGCCCGCATACCACCGACACTACGATGACCGGCCAGATTGAGGAAACCGGCGGCTTCGGCTTCCTGCAGGAAAAGCTTATCCAGACTGCTGTCGGCCAGGGTAAAGGGCACATTCATGATTGAACGGTTTTGCGGCTGGATGGGGTTGGCGTAGAAATCATTGGAATCGATGGCCGAATAGAGCTTGCTGGCCTTGCGGCGGTTGATCTCCGCCATCTTGTCCAGACCACCGATGTCGTTTTTCAGCCAGTCAAAAACCAGACCGGACAGATACCAGGCAAAAGTCGGTGGCGTGTTGTACATGGAGCTATTTTCAGCAAAAGTCTTGTAGCTGAACATGGTGGGCAGCCCTTCCTGCGCCTGGTCGAGCAGATCTTCACGCACGATGACCAGGGTCAGACCCGCCGGGCCAATGTTCTTCTGGGCACCGGCATAGATTACGCCAAAACGGCTGACATCCACTGGTGCACTGAGAATATCCGAAGACATGTCACAAACCAGAGGCACCGAGGCTTCGGGAATATAATCAAACTCCAGACCGCCGATGGTTTCGTTACTGGTGTAATGCAGGTAGCAGGCATCCTGGCTGATGAGTAGGTCCTGCTGACGAGGCACAGCGGTCAGGCCATTGCCCTCGCTGCTGGCTGCCAGATGGGTCGGCAGAAAACGCTGGCCTTCGGCAATGGCCTTCTTGCCCCAGATACCGGTGTAGATATAGTTGGCGGTACCGCCCTTGCCACCCAGGTTCATGGGCAGCATGGCAAACTGGCTGGAAGCGCCGCCCTGCATGAACAGCACCTTGTAGTTGGCAGGAATCTGCATCAGCTCGCGCAAATCAGCTTCGGCCTGTTCGGCAATACTGACAAACTCCTGACTACGGTGACTCATTTCCATCACCGACAGCCCCTTGCCCTGCCAGTCCAGCATCTCCTGCTGGGCACGCTGCAAAACAGCTTCCGGCAAGGCCGCCGGTCCGGCACAAAAATTGAATTTACGACTCATGGATTCACTCTTCATGAAGGAAAATAAATGCGCTCTATGATACAGCAAAAAAGCGCCTGCCGCTTAAGGACTTCAGGCCACTCAGCTCAACAACAGCTGCCGGTCACCCAAACGCTCGGCATCTTCATGGCGATGGCTCACTAACAAGGCTGCTCGCTTGCTGCTGCGTATTTCCTCGCGAATCCAGTCTCCGGCCAGTTGACGACTGGCATCATCCAGAGCACTGAAGGGTTCATCCAGAAGCACCAGCGGTTGAGGTCGCAGGACGGTGCGTATCAATGCCAACCGCTGTCGCTGCCCCCCGGAAAGTGAACCGGGTTTTTGTTGCAGATAGGCTTCCACCCCCAGCAAGCAAGCGGCTGTTTGCAGTTTTTCCAGCTGCTGTGCATCCGGCCGTGCCTGAGGAAAACCCAGTTGCAAATTCTCCATTACCGTCAGGTGTTCAAAAAAGTTCTGCTGTTGAAACATCAACGAAACCGGTCTTTTTTCCACCGGCCAGGCCGCCACTGACTGACCGGCAATCACCAGTTCACCCGCTTCCAGGGGCACAAAACCGGCCAGGGCTTCCAGCAGCGTGGTCTTGCCGCATCCGCTCGGCCCTTGAACCACGGCCACCTCACCGGCCTCTAGGTTGAAGTCCTGCTGCCATTGCCGGTTTCCACGGCGAATCTGCAGGGATTTGGCTTCAACGAGTAATTCTGGAGCAGACACCTTCTTCACACCTCTTCTAGCCTTGGGTTTAATCCGACCCTTGCTCTCATGTTTGCCGTTCACGAACATCCAGCAGCATTAAAGCCAGAAAAGCCAGCAGCAATAACCACAGGGAGGCCACAGCAGCCTGGGTTAGCTGGTAGCTGCCCGCCAGGTCATAAATCAACCAGGGCAGCGTCTGCTGACCCGGCTGGCCAAAGATACCAAAGATGGCAAAATCTCCCAGCGTCAGCACCAGACAGAGACCCGCCACCCGCATCAAAGCCGGACGCATAAAGGGCAGGATCACCCGTCGCCAGTGCACCCAGGGCGAGAGGGCCAGACTGGCTGCCAGCCGCTGGTAATTGGCCTGGTATTCATACACCAGAGGACGCAACTGGGAAAATGCAAAAGGTAGAGCAACCAGACTGTTCAAGGCAATCACAGCCACCCAGCCGTGTTCCAGCCAGTTAACCCGCTGCATAAAAAAGATGTAGATGCCCACGGAGAGTACCATTCCCGGAATCACCAGATGGTGCAAAGCGGCAAACTGAATCACTCGCTTGAGCGTTGGTGATTGCATCCGCCCCGCCTGCCAGGCCAGATAAGCGGCTAGCAAGAGCGCCAGTAGACTGGCACTCAAGGCAAAAAACAGCGACCAGCCACTGGCCTCCAATAGCGCTGCCCAGGGAATACTCGACCAACCCCGGCCCACGGCAGATGGCAGGAGGCTTATCAGCGGCAGTGCTAGAAAGATCCCGGTCAGGGCATAGACCAGCCGCCCCACCCAAACCACCAGCGGCGGGCTGACTGGCTTCCAGGCTTGCTGATCAGCCGCTGGTGCCAGCCATTCCAGACGACCACTGCGATAAAAAAACCAGAAGGCACTACCGGCCAGAAGCAATTGGGTTGCCGCCAGAAAAAGCGCTTCGGAAGGATTGAAGTTGTATTTCAGTGCCTGGTAGATGGCCACTTCCAGGGTGCTGGTGGCCGGACCACCACCCAAGGCCAGCACCACGGCAAAGCTGTTAAAGCACAGCAGGAAGATAAACCCGAACACCGAAGGCAGGAGGCCACGCAACACCGGCCATTCCACCAGCCGGAAACGCTGCCAGGGGCTCAGGTGCAGTTGCGCAGCCAGCTGCCAGGCCGAAGCAGGAATCGCCGCCCACTGAAAACTCAGCACCCGGGCCGCAAAGGGCAGGTTCAAAAACACATGGGCCAGGAGAATCCCGCCCAGGCCATAGAGCTGCCAACTGCTGCCCAGCCAGGGTGTCAGCCAGCCCGAACGCCCGAAAACGATCACCAAGCCGGTGATCAGGATCAGGCTGGGCATGACAAAACACAAAAGACACCAACGCAGAAAAAAAGCCTTGCCCGGCAGCTGTTGATCCAAAGCCAGACTGCGGGCCAGGGGCAGCGCCAGCCCCACCGACAGGAGGCTACTCAAGAAGGCCTGCCAGGCCGTGAACTTGAGCAGCTGCCAGAACCAGGGGTCCTGCCAGAGGTGGACATCCGGCGCGGCCTCCCAGCCGGTTAGGGCCAATAAGGCCAACGCGCTGGCACCCAGCAGAAAAGTCAGAGCCAACAACAGAGGCAAGCGGGGAAGGTGACTCATAATGAGCAATCAGTAGAGCCAAGAGTGCATAACCACAGGGGTTCAGCGTGCAACTTGTCAGGCTGGCTGCAACAGGAAGTTGCAGCCAGAGCGCACAGGGATGTATTCACGCGTCCTGACAAGTTCGTGCCTGAGTCCCCGGCCAATAAATCCGGAGTCCTAGAGACGCTCACTGGCTGACAGCACTGCGCCATTCACGAATCCAGGCCTGGCGCTGTTGATGGATTTCTTCGGGGGTAAAGCCAACGGCCTGGGGGCGAATCAGCTCGTCAAAAGCCGCTGGCAGGTTGACATCTTCAATCACCGGCAGCATCCAGTTGGTAACCGGCAGGATTTCCTGGGCCTGCTGGCTAACCAGAAACTGTAGAAAATCCCTGGCCAACTCCGGCTGATCGCTATGGGGGCTGACTGCAGCCACCTCGATCTGGCGAGGATGCCCCTCGCTGAAGGCAGCCGCTCGGTAGCGATTGCTGTCTTCGGCCACCTGATGATAGGCCGGTGAGGTGGTATAGCTGAGTACGTAATCCGCCTCACCTTCCAAAAAGAGGCTGTAGGCCTCGGACCAACCTTTGGTCACGGTCACCGTCTGTTCACTCAGGGTCTGCCAGGCTTGACTTACTTCTTCGCCATAGAGGGCCTGCATCCAGATCAACAAGCCCTGCCCTGGCGTGCTGGTACGCGGGTCCTGATAGATTACACTGGCATCCGAGGCCAGCAATTCCTGCATGGAGGAAACCGGCTGAGTCTTTTCGCTATCGAAAATAAAGGCAAAGTAGCCAAAATCAAAAGGGATAAAGAACTCATCCTGCCAGTCCAGCTCCGCTTTGAGATCCAGCTCAGCCAGATCCAACTGATGGTCGGCCACCAGGTTCAGCTGTTTGGCCTCCTCGATCAGGGCATCATCCAGCCCGACAATGACATCGGCCTGGGTTGAAGCTCCTTCCAGGCGCAGCCGATTCAAGAGACTGACCCCATCATCAGCACTGATGTAATTGATCTGGCAGTCGCACTCAGCTTCAAAGGCTTCGCGCAGCTGACCGCCCGGCCCCCATTCACTGGTAAAAGAACTGTAGGTATAAACGGTCAGTGACTGCTCGGCAGCCACCGCAGAAAAAGGCGAGAGAGCAAGCAGCAAACCCGCTGCCCGCAGAAAGTTGTTTTCAAGCATTGTATAGAACCCTGTATCATCCCACTCCCTACGCCGGTATTAACCGGATCAGGTTCAGCGGGTAGAATTTCTCAGCCCGTTGTTATGACAACCGGCACCCCGATGAGACAGTCACCATTGTAGCTGAAAAATGCATTTAAACCTGCCCCCTCTCGCCACCGATTTACAACCCCTGGAGCCGCCGGAGTTTCTGGCCCAGGGCACCGGCAATGATCACTGGCTGCTGATCTGCGCCCGAGGGCGGCTGGTGTGGCGGCAGTTTGGTCAGGCACCGGGCAGTAATCACCGCCGTGAAACTCGGATACTGCAGCAACTTCAGGGATTTTCCTGGGCACCCGAGCTGATCCAGGCCTGGCCGGATCACGGACTTTTATGTCGCCAACATCCCGGTTATCACCCCCAGAGGTCACAGTTAAGTTCAGCCGCCAGACAGCAACTCTTGCAACTGGTCACAGAACTCTGGCAACAACCCTGCCGCCACCTGGAGGCTCAGGATTATCCTGCCCTGATTAACGATTACTGGAAGAAAACCGGCAAAGCAGCCCAGCTACAACCCCTGGCTGAACGTCTTTACCAGAAGGCCGCAGCCTGGCCGGACTCCCTCTACCTGACCCACCATGACCTGCATGCAGGCAATCTGCTCCTGCATAAGGATGCTTGGACACTCCTCGATTGGGAATATGCTGCACCCGGCAACCCCTGGATCGATGCCGTCTCCCTGGATCGCTGGCTGCAATTAACGGCGAGAGAAAAAAACTTGTTACAGCAAAACCTGCCTCCACTGCCCTGTAATAACCCCTGGGACAGCATGGCAACCTGGCTGGAAGATCTGGATAAACTCTGGCAGGCCGCGATTTAAACAGGCATAAAAAAACCGCCTGCGATAACGTCAGGCGGTTTGAATAAAGATCCTGAAAAAAACGATCAGAAGGCGGGAACCACGGCACCCTTGTAGTTTTCTTCAATAAAGGCTTTGACCGCATCGCTTTGCAGGGCTGTAACCAGCTTTTGCAGGCGCTCGTCATCCTGGCGATCTTCACGACTGACCAGAATATTAACGTAGGGAGACGCAGGGCCTTCCAACACCAGGGCATCCTGAGTCGGGTTAAGACCGGCTTCCAGGGCATAGTTGGTGTTGATCAAAGCCAGGTCGACCTGACCCAGAACGCGCGGCAAGGTGGCTGCTTCCAGCTCACGAAAACGCAGGTTCTTGGGGTTACTGACGATATCGCGGGGTGTTGCCGTAATACCGGCTTCTTCGGCAATTTCGATCAGACCCGCTTCCTGCAGCAGCAGAAGGGCACGACCGCCGTTGGTGGCATCATTAGGCAGAACCACCTGAGCCCCTTCAGGCAGGGCATCCAGGCTGTCATGGCGGTTGGAATAGGCACCGAAAGGCTCGACATGAATGCCAGCCAGGCTGACCAGATTGGCATCACGGCTGCGATTGTATTCATTCAGGTAAGGCTGGTGCTGAAAGAAGTTGGCATCCAGGCGACCTTCGCTGACCTGTACATTGGGCTGCACATAGTCGGTAAAAACACGCACCTGCAGATCAATACCTTCTTCAGCCAGGGCCGGTTTGATAAATTCCAGCAGTTCGGCATGAGGAACCGCTGTGGCAGCGACTTCCAGTTTTTCGGCCTGGGCCGCCAGAGAAAAACCGGTTAAAAGCAGCAAGGCTGCGAGAAGTTTCTTCATTTGTATCTATCTCCTTGTGAGAGTCTAAGAAACCACTGATAAACTATTGCGCTTGTTTATTCTGCGTTGAAATTGGCCTCAAAATGCTCATTTACTCATTGTAAACTCCGCTTTTTCGTTCAATTTCGCTGGCGACCTACACGGATGTAGGAAGTGCTGGAATTTATCAGGAATAAATTCAGCCCTAAACTTCGCTCATCACGTTGATCAGAGGTTCTTCAGGCAAATATCAGCTGGATCACAGCTTATTTGCGTGAAAAGTGGACCACCAGGCGATCCCCGAGGGATTGCAACAACTGCACCAGTACCAGCAGCAGGAGCACCGTGACGACCATCACATCGGTCTGAAAGCGCTGGTAACCATAGCGGATAGCCAGGTCACCCAGACCTCCTGCTCCCACGGCTCCGGCCATGGCGGTGTAGGACACCAGGGTAATCGCCGTTACCGTAGTGGCGGCAATAATACCCGGACGCGCTTCCGGCAACAAAGCATTAAAAATTATTTGCTTAGTCGTTGCGCCCATGGCCTGGGTGGCTTCAATAATGCCCCGATCCACTTCACGCAGGGCGGTTTCCACCAAGCGGGCAAAGAAGGGCGTTGCCCCGACGACCAGGGGTGGAATGGCACCTGCCACCCCCAGAGAAGTGCCGGTAATCAGAACCGTAATGGGGATCATCACGATCATCAGGATAATAAACGGCAGTGAGCGCAGAATATTGGTAATCAGCGAAAGGATGGCGTAGAAGCCCTTCTGGGCGAAGAGCTGCCGGGGACCGGTCAAAAACAACAACACGCCCAGCGGCAAGCCGAACAGGAGGGTAAAAAACAGCGAGCCGCCCAGCATCCACAGGGTTTCCTGGGTGGCCATCCAGATTTGATAGGCATCGATATTACTAAAGAATTGGTTCATCAGCGCAACTCCTCCAGGTGGACACCGGCATCCTGCAAGCGTTGACGGGCTGCTTCCAGATCCCCGCCTTTGAAGGCCACGGTCAGTTGGCCATAGGGCAGATCACGAATGCGATCAATACGACCAGCCAGCAGGGTGAAATCCACCCCGGTTTGACGGGCCACCTCGGCCAAAAGGGGTTCGTAGGTGGTCTCTCCCTTGAAGGTTAACCGCAGAATACGGCCTTCTACCCGGTCAAAATCTTCATGCAGTTTTTCTTCGTTCATCTGCTCGGCTTCCTGCACAAACCTTTGCGTGGTGGGATGCTGGGGGTGCAGAAAGACTTCGGAAACCGGCCCCTGCTCCACCAGCTCACCGGCATCCAGAACAGCAACCTGATCACAGATGCGGCGGATGACATCCATCTCGTGAGTAATCAAGACCAGGGTCAGACCCAGTTCACGGTTGATTTCATTGAGCAGATCCAGCACCTGGGCCGTGGTCTGGGGGTCCAGTGCACTGGTGGCCTCGTCACACAAAAGGATCTTGGGGTCGGTCGCCAGCGCCCGAGCAATGCCCACCCGCTGTTTCTGGCCACCGGATAGCTGGGCAGGGTATTTATTGGCCTGGTCTTCCAGACCCACGCGCTGCAGCAATCGCTGCACCTTGTCGCGAATCTGCTGACGGGAAAACTCACCGGCCAGCTTGAGGGGCAGAGCAACATTGTCAGCCACGGTTTGTGAGGAGAGCAGATTAAAATGCTGGAAGATCATCCCCACCTGACGGCGAAACGCCCGCAGTTCACTGGCATTGAGTTGGGTGACATCCTGACCGGCCACCTTGATTCGTCCACCACCGGGATCTTCCAGGCGGTTGATCAGACGCAGCAGGGTGGATTTACCGGCACCGGAATGGCCAATCAGGCCGTAAATCCGACCTGCAGGAATTTCCAGATCAATGGGTTTCAGGGCCTGGATTTCACGCCCCTTGGCAGCATAGGTTTTGTAAACCTGTTGAAATTCAATCACCGGATTTACCTTTTGGGTTCCAGAAAAAAATCCCGGCACCTGGCCGGGATCAAGACTTTCAAGCTGGGTGAAAAGCAGGCTTATTCTTCGCTGCTTTCCTCCCCGTTTTCGGAGATTTCTTCGTCATCCACCTCGTCATCGGCCAGATCCTGAACACGAACCGTGCCGCACAGTTTTTCCTCGTCATTCAGGCGGATCAGGGTGACCCCCTGGGTGTTACGCGAGGTAGTGGAGACTTCATCCACCCGGGTTCTGACCAGCGTGCCCCGGTTGGTGATCAGCATCATTTCTTCGCCATCTTCAACCTGAATGGCAGAAACCAGCTGGCCGTTACGCTCGCTCATCTGCATGGCGATGACACCCTGGCCACCGCGACCGCGTAGCGGGAATTCCTGCAGACGGGTGCGCTTGCCATAGCCGTTTTCCGAAGCAGTCAGGATGTAGATTGGACGATCGGCATCCACGACCGGAGCTGTTTGTTCGGTCACTGCTTCCTGTGCACCCTCTTCACCTTCGCTCTCGGCATCAATCACCGTTGAGCGGGGAATGATCAGGCTGATGACTTCGGCGGCTTCGGGCAGCTTGACCCCCCTTACACCGCGAGCAGTCCGGCCCATGCCACGAACATGACCCTCTTCAAAGCGGATGGCTTTACCCGCGCTGGTGAAGAGCATGACATGATCCTGGCCATTGGTAATGGCCGCGCCAACCAAACGATCACCTTCATCCAGATCCAGGGCAATCAGACCGCTGGAGCGTGGACGCGAGAACTGATCCAGACTGGTTTTCTTGACGGTGCCACGTGCGGTGGCCATAAACACGAAATAGTCTTCGCGGTATTCGCGCACCGGCAGGATGGTGGTAATCAATTCGCCTTCTTCCAGAGGCAAGAGATTGACCAGAGGCCGTCCACGGGAACCACGACTACCGACCGGCACATCATAGACCTTCAGCCAGTAGACCTTGCCGCGTGTGGAAAAGAGCAGCACGGTATCGTGAGTCGAAGCCACCAGCAGGTGCTCGATTACATCCTCGTCTTTCATGGCCGTGGCCGACTTGCCGCGACCACCACGGCGCTGGGCACGATAGTCACTCAGCGGCTGGGTCTTGGCATAGCCACTGCGGGACAGGGTAAAGACCATGTCTTCCTCAGCAATCAGGTCTTCCATGGAGAAGTCCTGACGGCTGGCAATGATTTCACTGCGACGTGGATCGGAGTATTCGTTGCGAATGGCGGTCAATTCTTCACGAATCACCTGCATCAACAGAGCAGGATCAGCGAGAATAGCCAGGAATTCAGCAATTTTTTCCAGGAGTTCACGGTATTCAGTCAGGAGCTTTTCATGCTCCATACCCGTCAGGCGATGCAAGCGCAGATCCAGAATGGCCTGGGCCTGAACCGGTGACAGGCGGTAAACCTCCTGGTTTTCACTCAAGCCCAAGCCTTCTTCCAGGTGGTCCGGCTTGCAGGCATCCGCACCGGCTCTTTCCAGCATCTGCACCACTTGACCGGGTTTCCAGGCTTCGGCCAGGAGGGCTTCCTTGGCTTCGGCAGAAGTCGGGGAAGCCTTGATCAGTTCAATCACCGGATCAATATTGGCCAGGGCAATCGCCAGACCTTCGAGAACATGGCCACGCTCGCGCGCCTTGCGTAGTTCGTAAACCGTGCGGCGGGTGACCACTTCCTGACGATGGCGGATAAAGGCTTCCAGCATCTGCTTCAGGTTAAGCAGCATTGGCTGGCCATCCTTGAGGGCCACCATGTTGATACCGAATACATTCTGCAGTGCGGTTTGGGCAAAGAGGTTATTCACCAGGACTTCCGGTGACTCGCCTTTTTTGACCTCAATAACGATGCGCATGCCTTCCTTGTCGGACTCATCCCGCAGTTCGGCAATGCCTTCGATTTTCTTGTCTTTGACCAGCTCGGCGATTTTTTCAATCAGACGTGCCTTGTTGAGCTGGTAGGGAATCTCGGTAAAGACGATGGCTTCACGGTTGCCAATCGTCTCCAGGTGATGCTTGGCACGCAGGTAGATGCGACCACGGCCGGTGCGATAGGCTTCGACGATACCAGCCTTGCCATTGATGATTGCACCGGTGGGAAAATCCGGGCCGGGGATGTACTCCATCAATTCATCCACGGTCAGTTCGGGTGTATCGATCAGAGCCAGACAGCCATCCACCACTTCACCCAGGTTGTGCGGGGGAATGTTGGTGGCCATGCCCACGGCGATACCGGCCGAACCATTAACCAGCAGGTTAGGCACGCGGGTTGGCAGAACCTCGGGAATTCGCTCGGTGCCATCATAGTTATCGACGTAATCAACGGTTTCCTTGTCCAGATCAGCCAGCAGCGAGTGGCTGATCTTGGCCATGCGGATTTCGGTATAACGCATGGCTGCGGCCGAGTCGCCATCGATGGAGCCAAAGTTGCCCTGACCATCAACCAGCATATAGCGCAGGGAGAAAGGCTGGGCCATACGCACGATGGTGTCGTAAACAGCAGAATCACCATGAGGGTGATATTTACCGATGACATCACCGACAACACGGGCCGATTTTTTGTAGGGCTTGTTCCAGTCGTTGTTGAGCTCGTGCATGGCATAGAGAACGCGGCGGTGAACCGGCTTCAAGCCATCACGAACGTCTGGCAGGGCGCGTCCGATAATGACGCTCATCGCATAATCAAGATAGGACTGCTTCAGCTCGTCCTCGATATTGACCGGATGGATCTCTTTGGCGATTTCAGCCATGCATCTACGTCCTTCTGAGTTTTTTATGATGTCGGCAGGATTATACCCTTTTGTCGCTCTCAGGTCATGGTTAGCAGCCTCTCTCAAGGCTGTTTTTCTTTACGCCAGAAATTACCCCCAAACCCGAAAAATCCAGTAAGATTAAGGTATGTCATCCAAGCCATAACAAGTTTAAGGAGCCTGTTTTATGAGCAGCTCAAGCGAGATTACCAAAGCCCGCGCCCTGTCTGAACTGCGCCAGTTTCTGAAGAAGCTGCTGCTGGAACCGGGCACTCTGGAACAGACCCTGGAAATCGCCAAGCGCCACTATGGCGATCACAAGATGCTGGACAAGGTCGCCGAAGACATTACCAACGAAACCCTGGTAAAAATCCCTGAAAATCCGGAAGATCGCACCACGGCAGACGAACTCTTTTTAGAGTTGCTTAAAGAAGTGGTCGAGGAAAGCCAGGCACTCTACTAAACGACCGCTAACGGGCGCAGACCACCCGGTTGCGCCCCTCCTGCTTGGCCTGGTAAAGGGCCTGATCAGCCAGATGGATCAGCTCATCCAGATCACTGCTGCCCGGGCTACCTTCAGCAACCCCGATGCTGGCGGTAATCCTGACCTTCTCTTCGCCACAACTTAGAGTTTTCTCGCGCAGTTGCTGCAAGAGGTTCTCGGCCAACTGCTGCCCCTCGACAAGATGCTGCCCCGGCAGCAGCAGAATAAACTCTTCTCCACCCCAACGAGCGGCCAAGGCACCTTCATTGAGGCTATCCGTCAAGAGACCGGCAATCCATTGCAATACCTTGTCGCCAAAAGCATGACCATGAGCATCGTTGCAGCGTTTGAAAAAATCGATGTCCATCACCAGCACTGTCACCGGTCGCAGCTGACCGGCAGGATCCTTCCACAGCTCTTCGGCCCAGTAATAAAGTGCCCGGCGATTGAACAAGGCTGTCAGCGCATCGGTATTGGCCGCCTGCTCAGCCTGCAATTGCTTTTGCTGAGAACGGCGAATCCGTGAGGCCAGAGCCAAGGCCAAAAGGGTTGCTTCTATCAGCATCCCCAGCTCGACAGCCCGAAAAGTGAACTCATTAAAGGGAATCCAGCCGGAAGTCGACAGGGTGGTAAAAAGCGTCCCCAGGGTTCCCCCCAGCATGGCGATCAAGTAGAAACGGGCACTGACACTCCCTTGGCGATAACGATACCAGCCCATGCTCAACATCAGGACGGTAAAAACCACCATAAAACTAAATGCGATCAAAAGGGCTGCAGCCTGGTTGCCGGTCATAATAGTCAACACCAGCGCCGACCACACGCTGGCTAGAATAGCCAGAACCAGCCGGTAAACACTTGTCCAATACTGGCGTATATCCAGAAAATACATCGCGAAAAACAGACCGCAGCTGGCAAATAAAATCATTAACAAGGGTTGGGCCCAACGCTGCCACTCCACAGCTTCCGGCCAGAGCCAGACAAGACCATGGCCGGTGGTGGAAAAATTCATCGCTGCAAAGCTGGCCAGATAGAGGGCATAGACCAGATGGCGGCCATCCTTGATTCCCAGGTACAAGGCGGCATTGTAGAAGATCAGGGCAAGCAGAAAACCGTAACCCAAACCGTAGGTAAACAGCCGCATGCGGGCAAAATCTTCAAAGCCTTGCTGATCCAGCAGGTAAACGGGGGCAACCCAGGGGTCAGGGGTGCTGAGGCGCATTAGCAGGGTAGTTTGCCCCGGTGCCAAGTCCAATGAAGATTCCCAGCCAGTAACCAGCAGATTACGCCCTTGGGCGGGATAATTATCACCACGGGTCAGTGTCTGAACCTTTTGCCCCTGATGGAATACGAAGATATGAATAGCATCCAGCCAGGAGGTATCAATCAGCAAGTGGCGCTGAAGGGGTTCAAGCTCCGTATTGTCCACGGTCAGGGCCAGCCAGACCGGATCGGCATTCAAACCTAAGGCTGGCGTGGCCGATTTTGCAGGCACAAACTCCCCTGTTTGCCAGAGCTGGTAGGCTTCTTCGACGCTCAAGTGGCTTTCTTCCGAATAGAGCTGCATCCAACGGCCCAGGGGTTCGGCAGGCAAACGATTTAAATCAGGCGCAGCCCCCACAGAGATGGAGAGCAGCAGTAGCAAGGGCAGGAAAAGAAGCAACAACTGCTTGCGCATGAGCCTGACTCGTCAACAAAAACAGGATTATAGTCAGGAAAAGGCTAAAAAAGTAAGTCGTAGTTCACTTAATGAATAATAACCGGAAGAAGGATCAGGTACGGCCGTGTTTTTTCTTGCGGCCACGTTTGATCTGACGCAGACGCTCCAGGCTGTTTCTCTGCTTTTGAAAAGCATCACTGAAGGCAGCCGCCAGGATACCCGTAGGCATGGCAATAATGCCGATACCCGCTACAGCGGTAAAACCGGCGAAGACCTTGCCCAGCGGTGTCAAAGGTGTGACATCGCCGTAGCCAACCGTAGTCAGGGTCGCGATACTCCACCAGAGGGCGCGGGGAATACTGCCAAAAGCCTCGGGCTGGTGACGGGCTTCCACGGCATAGAGGCAGGCAGCGGAAACCACCAGCATAAAACTGGCCAGGGCCAGACTCAGCAATAACTCGTACATGCGGGCATGCAGGGCCTGAACCAGGGACTCCCAGGCCCGACTGAAACGCCCCAGCCGGGATAAACGCAAGAGGCGCGCCACCCGTAGCAGGCGCATGGACATGGCGTTTTCCTGGATGATAAAGCCCATAAAGAAAGGTGCAATAGCAAGCAGATCTACCAGGGCCCAAAAGGAGAAGATATAACGAATGCGGCCCTTGAGCCCGTGATAACGCGGGTCTTCGCCGGCCGCATAAAGACGCAACAGGTATTCAATAGAGAAAACCAGGGCGAAGAAAACTTCGAGCTGAAAGAAGAAGCCACCAGCCACTTCTCGCAAACTGGCTTCGGTTTCCAGGACAGCAGCCAGAGAGGCCATCACGATCAAAACACAAACCAGCAGGTTCACGGGGGATAAACCGCTTCTTTTCCAGCCTTCAGGAAAAAGCTGCCGGTAGAGAGTTGCTCGCATCAGTCCTGGTTCCTTTTGCCCTTAGAATTTCAACTCATGCCCGAGTCCAGGTGGTTCCATCTTTATTGTCCTTGAGCAGGATTCCCTGGGCAGCCAGATCATCACGGATCCGGTCGGCCTCGGCAAAATCTCTTTCCTGCTTGGCCAGAAGACGCTTCTCGATCAGTGTCTCGATCACATCGGGATTGATGCTGGCCTGCTCGTCCTGACCTTGCAAGAAGGCCTGGGGTTTTTGTTGCAACAGGCCCAGCACATCACCCAAGTCCAGCAGTTCAGCTGCCAGAGCCGCTGCCAGATCAGCATCCTCAGCTTCACGGGCACGGTTCAGCTCACGGGTCAGATCAAAGAGAACAGCCAGGGCTTCAGGGGTATTAAAGTCGTCATCCATGGCGGCAAAGAAATCCTCACGCCAGGAACCCACTTCTTGCAATCCGGCTGCCGCTGCCTGAGGCTGAATAGCATCCAGAGCAGTATAAAAACGCTCCAGGGATTTACGTGCATCCTTGAGCGCGGAATCCGCATAGTTGATGGCCGAGCGGTAATGACTGGAAAGCAGTAGATAGCGAACCACCTCGGGATCATGCTTTTCCAGAATTTCACGAATGGTGAAGAAATTGCCCAGTGACTTGGACATTTTTTCTTCATCCACGCGCACAGCACCGGCATGCATCCAGGTATTGGCGTATTTTTGCCCGGTGGCTGCTTCACTTTGCGCAATTTCGTTTTCATGATGCGGGAAGGGCAAATCCGGCCCACCACCATGAATATCAAAAGTATTGCCCAGGCAGCAGGTCGACATGGCCGAGCACTCAATGTGCCAGCCCGGACGCCCTTCACCCCAGGGCGAAGACCAGCTGATTTCGCCCGGCTTGGCCGCTTTCCAGAGAACAAAATCCAGGGGATCTTCCTTGTGGCTGTCCACCTCGACTCGGGAGCCAGCCTGGAGATCATCCAGATTGCGATTGGTCAGCTGACCATAGTTGGCAAATTTGCGCACCCGGTAATAGACGTCACCATTGCTGGCGGCATAGGCATAGCCCTTGTCTTCCAGGGTTTTAATCAGGTTGAGGATATCCTCGATATGCGCTGTGGCCCTTGGTTCGGAATCCGGACGCAGCACTCCCAGGCGGTCTTCATCTTCATGCATAGCAGCAATCATGCGCTCGGTCAGCTGGCTGATTTCTTCGTTATTCTCATCAGCACGCTTGAGGATTTTATCGTCAATATCGGTGATATTACGTACGTAATTGACGTCATAACCCCGGGCTCTCAGGTAGCGGGTAATCATGTCAAACACCACCATCACCCGGGCATGGCCCAGATGGCAGAGGTCATAGACAGTCACGCCACAGACATACATCTTGATTTTACCCGCTTCAAGCGGTGCCAGAACTTCCTTCTGGCGGGTCAGGGTGTTGTAGACGGTAATCTCGGGTAGTTGACTCATATTAGCCCTGTTTTTTCTGCATTTTGGCCCAGGAATCCTTGAGGCTGACAGTACGGTTGAAAACCAGCTTGCCGTTTTCCGGCTGGTGGTCATGACGGTCAGCGCAGAAGTAGCCCACCCGCTCGAACTGGAAGTGGTCTTCAGCTCCCGCCTGCGCCAGGCTGGGTTCACAGATGGCATCAACACGGCTCAGGGAATCCGGATTCAGGTGCTCCAGAAAATCCTTGTCCTTGTCAGCATCCGGGGTTTCCACCTGGAAGAGGTTGTCATAAAGACGCACCTCGGCAGGCACTCCTTTATCGGCACTGACCCAGTGCACGACGCCTTTCACCTTACGCCCTTCCGGGTTCTTGCCCAGGGTATCGGGATCATAGGAGCAGCGCAGTTCGATGATTTCGCCTTGATCATCCTTGATGACTTCATCACAACGAATCACCCAGGCATTGCGCAGGCGAACCTCCTTGCCCGGTGCCAGACGGAAGAACTTCTTGGGTGGCTCTTCCATAAAATCGTTGCGATCAATAAAGAGTTCGCGAGTGAAAGGCAGTTGGCGTTCACCCAGATCATCCCGGGCCGGATGAGAAGGCGAAGTCAGTATCTCTTCACGGCCTTCTTCCCAGTTGGTAATCACAATTTTCAGAGGGTTCAGTACCACCATGCCGCGCCGGGCATTGTGTTCCAGGTCATTGCGCAGGGCAAAGTAGAGCATGTTGATGTCCACCACCCCACCAGCGCGGTTTACCCCGACCAGATCACAAAAATCGCGAATGGATTTGGGAGTAAAGCCACGGCGGCGCATCCCGGAAATGGTGGGCATGCGCGGGTCATCCCAGCCATCGACGATTCCCTCGTCCACCAGCAGCTTGAGCTTACGCTTGGAAGTTACCGTGTAGTTGAGGTTCAGACGCGCAAATTCAGTCTGCACCGGCTTACAGGGAACCGGCAGATTTTCCAAGAACCACTCGTAAAGAGGCCGGTGATCTTCAAATTCCAGGGTACAGAGGGAATGAGTAATCCCTTCAATCGCATCCGACTGGCCATGGGTAAAGTCATAGCTGGGATAGATGCACCAGCGATCACCGGTCTGGTGGTGGTGTTGATGGCGGATACGATAAAGAATGGGATCACGCAGGTTGATATTGGGCGCCGCCATGTCGATCTTGGCTCGCAGCACCTTGGCCCCATTGGGGTAGTCACCGGCACGCATCTTTTCAAATTCGGCCAGGTTCTCTTCCACAGAGCGTTCCCGATAGGGACTGTTTTTACCCGGTTCGGTCAGAGTGCCGCGGTATTCACGCATCTGTTCGGCATCCAGCTCACAGACATAGGCCTTGCCAGCCTTGATCAAATGCAACGCCCAGTCATACAGCTGGTCAAAATAGTTGGATGCAAAGCGGACATCACCAGCCCACTCGAATCCCAGCCAGCGGATATCTTCCTGAATGGCATCAATAAAAACCTGGCTTTCCTTTTCCGGGTTGGTGTCATCAAAACGCAGGTGGCAATCACCGCCAAATTCTTCAGCAATGCCGAAATTCAAACAAATACTCTTGGCGTGGCCGACGTGCAGGTAACCATTGGGTTCCGGTGGAAAACGGGTCACGACTTTTTGTTGCTGACCCGCTTCGCGCTGCTGTTTGATTAGCGTACGGATAAAATTGGATGCAGCAGAAATTTCGGCCTGGCTCATAGCTCTCGCTTCTTAACGGGTTGGTGAATAAAAGCAAAGACGGTTATTATAACAGGATGCAGGCTGACTGCGAGTCGCCCCGCTTTTTATATGTTTTTGATAACCATGGAGTACACCTGTGCCAGCTACCAACCCCCAGGTTCGCCTGACCACCAACAAGGGTAACATCACCCTGGAACTCAACGCCGAGAAAGCCCCGCAAACGGTTGCCAACTTCCTGAGCTACGTGGAAAACGGCCACTATGACGGCACCATCTTCCACCGGGTGATCAGCAACTTCATGATCCAGGGTGGCGGTTTTGATACCGACTTCAACCAGAAGCCTGCCCCCAACACCGTAGAAAACGAAGCTGATAACGGCCTGCCCAATGTAACCGGCGCCGTCGCCATGGCCCGCACCATGGACCCTCATTCGGCCAGCGCCCAGTTCTTTATCAACGTCAAGGACAATGACTTTCTGAACCACACCAGCAAAACACCACAAGGCTGGGGCTATGCGGTTTTTGGTCAAGTCATTGAAGGCATGGATGTGGTCGAGGAAATCAAAGCTGTTCCTACCGGTAGTCGCATGGGCCATCAGGATGTCCCTACTGAAGATATCGTGATTGAAAAGGCCGAAGTCATTAATCAATGATTTTTGTCGGTACAAACGGAGCAACCTGCGTTTTGAGCGTCAGATCCCTGCAGCAGCCAGCCTGCAGACGTTTTTGAGGTGAGAATGCTGCTGTTTATCTCTGATCTGCATCTACAGGAAGACCGCCCCCGGTTAACCCGGGGGTTTCTTGATTTTCTTGAAGGCGATGCCACCCAGGCTGAAGCCCTGTATATTTTGGGCGACTTTTTTGATGTCTGGATTGGCGATGACGCCATGACCCCCTTTCACCAAAAGATCGCTACCAGCCTGAAAAAACTGGCTGACCAGGGCACCCGCATTTATTTAATGCACGGAAATCGTGACTTTCTTCTGGGTCAGGATTTCTGCCGCCAGGCTGGCTGTCAGCTGCTAAAAGACCCCTGCATCATCCAGCCCTTCTCCCGGCCTTATCTACTCAGCCACGGCGATCTGCTGTGCACGGATGATGTCGACTATCAGCGAATGCGTCGAATTCTGCGTAATCCTCTGGTCAGTTTTATATTGACTCATCTGCCTCTTCGTTGGCGACAAAAACTGGCCCGCAAGGCTCGCCAGACCAGTCAGCTAAAAACACGTACCAAGGCCGACAGGATCACTGAAGCCAATCCTCAGGCCATCAGGGATTTAATGGCAAGCCATCAAGTCACGGATCTGATCCACGGCCACACTCATCGACCGGCCACCCATGAATTCAACCTGGATATGCCCGGTACCGATCCCCAGACAGCCACCCGCTATGTACTGGGCGACTGGAGTGATGACCAGGGCTGGAAGCTGGAAATGACCCCCGACACCCTACAACTGCAAGCCTTCAGTTTTTAATCCCTTTACTACCCCTCCTTCCACTACCCCCTACTCCAAAGCACCTATTTAGTGCACCTTGAGTACACTCAAGAACCAGCCACGTCTTTCTTTCAGGAAAGCTCGCACCATCAGAACGCACAACAAAGGGAGCTATTTTTTCATTTTTCTGCACAAACGCACCAGAATAGAGCAGAAATCTGTGGGAATTGCTTTTAAAAGGTCTAACTGATTGAAATAAAAGCTTTTAAAAAACTGGTATGGCTTTTGCTATAAACAAGTCATAGGTTGATGCAGATCAAACAATAACAGCATCGATAAATAATGACTTCTATCCATGCAACGGAGTAATGGCAATGACGCAATTGCAAAGCCATAGAATGAATCTTTCCAGTGCAGAAAAACGCTGGCTGCCAGTTTTCGGCGGCAACGGTAAACTGAAACTGGGCTGGAGCTGCTTTCTTAACCGTCAGCTCTATCCAGTCATTGAGCAAATTTTTGAAGGAGTTGCTGCCACGCGTGTCAAACTGATTCATGAATGGGTCGGTAGCCACTGGAAGCATCTGGAAGAACTGGCTGATCTTCTCGCCACCGATGATGCAGAAAAATTGACCGAGCAGCTGGAACACAAGAAAAAACAGCTATCCGATTTATCCGAGCTTTTCTTTGTCACTGATGAAGGGCAGATTGCCTACTCAACATCCAGACAACGTGAAGGCAGCAGTCACCAGGGCCCCACCCTAAGTTCTGCTCTTCAGCAGGGTTTGCAAAAACCTTTTTTGCATGGCCCCTATTCGGATTCCACCACCCTGGATCTTGGCCCTTCGACATCAAGTTTTCACGATGCCATCACGCTGATGTTCTACCAGCCTGTCGTCCGTGATGGTCAGACACTCGGCTGTATCTGCGCTCGCGTGCCTAATGATGTATTGGGTGATTTAATTCAACGCGAAGCCGGCCACGTCTATCCGGAGTCCGGTGACAACTATATCTTTATGGTGGAGTCTCGTTTCGACCAGTCCATCCAGCCGGGTACCGCTCTGTCACGCTCACGTTTTGAAGACAGCACCTTTTCCCACGGTGAAAACCTCAAGGACGGTATTCACACCAAGTGGGGTACTGTGAGTGTCCAGAAGCATACTGAGCTGGAATTGCGCTTTACCGACCCGGCCACCGGTAATCTTCACCCCGGCGTTCGTGAAACCATCGCCAACGGCAGTAACCTTTTTATCACCTACCCGGGCTATTCTGACTATCGCCATATTCCGGTTATCGGCAAAGGGGTAACCTTCCAGCTACCCGGTTCACCCGATCGCTGGGGCATGATGTGTGAGGGTGACCTGGAAGAGGTCTATCGCCGTCGTTCCATCAGTGTCGGGTTGATGAATACCTATCTGCTGACAGTAGCTGGCTTCCTGGGCGCAACCACCCTGTTGCACACCTATGCACCGCTATCCACCTTGCCGATCCTGGCCATCAATTCGGCCATGTTGTTGGTCTCTGCCTGGATTTTTGCCAAACAGGGCCCCAAGAAGGTCTCCGAGCGGCTGAGAACCACCACCAAGATCATCCGTACGCTGGCAGAAGGGGAAGGCAACCTGATGCAGCGTCTGGATACAGAGAAGCTTTCCAAGGATGAAACCGGCAGCATGGGCCGCTGGCTTAACAGCTTTCTCGACAGTCTGGATGGCATTATGGGCCAGGTGATCTACACCACGGAAACTGTCAGCTCCAGCAATGACACCATGATCGAGCGTACCCAACAGGCCAGCCAGACCAGTCATGAAGTGAATGAAGTAATCAACAAGATGCTCAGTCTGGTGGAAGATCAGGTCGGTGAAATCCAGCAGGCCAGCGAAACGGCCAAAACCATGAAGAAAGCCATGGATGATGTGGTCGAGCAGGCACGTGAGCAGTATGAAAGTGCACGCACCAGTACTCTGAGTATTCGCAAGGTCGTGGATACCACGGCTCAACGAGTACAGAAGCTGGATAGCCGCATGGGTGATATCGGTGAAATCGTCGAGATGATTACCGAGATCACCAACCAGACTAATCTTCTGGCTCTAAATGCGGCGATTGAGGCTGCACGTGCCGGTGAAGCAGGACGCGGCTTTGCCGTGGTTGCGGATGAAGTGCGCTCTCTGGCCACCCGAACCGCTGAAGCCGCCGGCGATATTCAGGAAACAGTCACTGGCCTGCAAAATGAAACTCGCAGTGCCGTGGAATACATGGAGGATGGCGTCGAAGAGGTTGATGCCCGCCTGCGTGAAGCTGAAAAGAACACCAGCGAGAATACCGAACTGCACCAGGCCGTCGAACAGATGTTTAACATCATCACCCAGCTGAGTGAGCGCAGTGAATTCTACGGCTCTTCAATCCGCCAGGTGGAAGTAGCCTCCGGTGAGATGTCCAACGTCATGGATGAACTGCAAACATCAGCCAGTCACGTACGTCACTCCACCCGTACGCTACAGCAGCTGGTGGGCAAATTTACCGTCAGTCAGCAAAACCGCTAACCTGCAAAGCCCGGCTACGGCCGGGCTACTCCCTCAAGGCTTGAAGCCTGACCCAGCCAAAGCCTCTACTACCGCTTGAAGCCAAGCATTGAACCTCAAAAAGCCACTTCCCCTCCTCCCTTGCGACTAACATCCCATGACTCATCTCGGATCTTGGCATAACTCGATCAGCCAAGACATTAGCAGCAGGCCAACCAGTTCTAGCCCTGATCAAGCCTTTGAAGACTCTCTGCGCAGGTAATAGATTGCTGACCCAGTTGCTGTGTAATAAGAGCTAAGAATCCAGAGTATGAAGCTATCTAAACCAGGGGCTGGAATACAAAACCCGCAAACGCAAAGACAGAAGTTTCGCGCTCACGCGGGACACCAACCATCAGAAAAGCTAGCTATTGCGGAGAGCGAGGTTCTTCTTATGACAAGCATAAAAAAACCCCTTGAGCAGTGCTCAAGGGGTTTAGTAGAGGTGCCCGACGATGACCTACTTTATTCGCACCGTCCCTGGGCGCTCACCCTTCGGGCCGTCCTTCGGCCGTTCTGATGCGTTCCCGACGCATCAGTCACCTGGGCAGGTTCAAGTAGTTCCTTTTCAGCATAAAAAAATCCCCCTGACTCATGGAGTCAGAGGGATTATCTTATAGGTGCCTGACGATGACCTACTTTCACATGGGGAGGCCCCACACTATCATCGGCGCTGAGTGGTTTCACTACTGAGTTCGGCAAGGGATCAGGTGGTTCCCACTCGCTAAGGTCGTCAGGCGTAACGGGTTGGAAGCTGGCATTTAGCCAACATCCTAAAAAGGGGCAAGATTCAAGTTTTGGCTATCGCCAGTCTGCGTCAGTCTCTTACGTATCCGTCAAAATCTGTTGATCAGTCTTGATCGTATAAAACCGCTTGGGTGTTATATGGTCAAGCCTCACGGGTCATTAGT
>NZ_QFWJ01000013.1 GCF_003336805.1 Marinospirillum perlucidum | reverse complement strand
CTCCTTCAAAACCCTTCCCCTTGAGAAAAATGATTCAGGGAAGGTACTGGTTCTGGTGGCCAAAGCCACCCTGGAGGTGGGTCAAAATTAATGGCCAGAAGCGGGTCAGTTTAGTTGGCCATTAACAAGTGGCCGGTTTTGTGATCAACCGGTTTCGGGGTGATCCGGCACTCCTGCAGTCAGGTCTTGATTGGCTGGAAGCAAAAACCGGCAAACCGGTTTTGGGGGTGCTGCCCTACCTGCAGGATTTACACCTGGATGCCGAGGATGCACTGCCGGTCATCCAACAGGCGGCGACTGATATAGAACAGCTCAAGGTGGTGGTGCCTGCTTTGCCCAGAATCTCCAACCATACTGATTTTGATCCCCTAATCCAGCATCCCCAGGTGGATCTGCAATTTATTCGTGCCGGTGAAAGCCTGCCAGCAGCCGATTTGATCATCCTGCCCGGCTCCAAGTCGGTCATCGCCGATTTGAAATGGTTGCGAAGCCAGGGCTGGGAAGAGGCGATTCACCGTCATCTTCGTTACGGGGGGCGAGTTCTGGGTATCTGCGGCGGCCTGCAGATGCTGGGGCAGCGACTGGATGATCCTGAAAGCATTGAAGGACCGGTAGAATCCCTGGCCGGTCTGGGTCTTTTAGATTTTGTGACCCGTTTTGAAGCCAAAAAACAACTGCGCCAGGTGGAGGGACACATCACCGCCTGGGAAACGGCTATGGCCGTCAAGGGTTATGAAATTCATTCCGGTCGCAGTCAAGGCCCGGGTTTGGATAATCCCTTGATAGTTTCTTCTGACGGGGTGCCTGAGGGAGCGGTGAGCGAGGATGGACAAATCCTGGCTACCTACTGGCATGGTTTTATGGATTCACCCGAGGTGCTGGATAAAATCCTGCAATGGGCTGGCCTGGAAACGGATGAACAGCTGGATATAGCTGCACTGCGCGAGGAAGGATTTAATCGTCTGGCAGCCTGTGTTGAAGAACACCTGGATATGTCTGCTTTGATTCATTTACTGCAGCTCAAGGAGCTACCGGCATGAGACATCTGGTACTGGGCGGAGTTCGCTCAGGCAAAAGCCGACTGGCGGAAAAATTGGCAAAAAATTATGACCTGCCAGTGACCTACCTGGCTACGGCGCGGGCCGGGGATACAGAAATGCAGGCGCGGATCAGCGAACATCAGCGCTGGCGCCCGAAACACTGGTCGACCCAGGAGGTTTCTGATTCGCGTTTACCTGAAGAGCTCGCCCGGCTGCTCGACCAGCCTGGGGTGGTTCTCCTGGATTGCTTGACCCTCTGGCTGACGCAGCTTTTGTGTGACCAGCCCCTGAATGCACAAGGTCTGGCGCGAGTAGATGCCTGTCTGGATGAGTTGGTCGAAGTGGTTCAGCAGAAGCCAAAAGCCCACTTGATCCTGGTGGGTAATGAAACAGGGTTGGGCATCATGCCTCTGGATGAGCTGTCACGTGCCTTTGGGGATCGGGCCGGACTCTTGCATCAGCGTCTGGCTGAGGTCTGCGAAAGTGTTATCTTGACGGCTGCCGGATTACCCTTGATTCTGAAAGGTTCATCCCCTTGGCTGGATTAACTCTGGAGGTTGTCTATGACGAGTATACTCCCCCCTCAAGATCTGACCCCCTGGAATGAAGAACAAAAACAGGAAGCTGCACAAAAGCTGTCGCCTGAAGCTCGCCGGATTCTTTTGAATCAGGGGACTGAACCGCCTTTTTGTGGTGGTCTGCTGGATAACAAGGAAGAGGGACTTTACCACTGTGGACTTTGTGAGCTGCCGCTGTTTTCATCCGAGCACAAGTTTGAATCGGGCAGTGGTTGGCCTAGCTTTTACCAGCCGCTGGACAGGGATTTCTTACACTATGTTCGCGATACTTCGGCGGGCATGATTCGTACCGAAATCCGCTGTGCCCGTTGTGATGGCCATCTGGGGCATGTGTTTGATGACGGGCCTCGACCAACCGGTGAGCGTTACTGCCTCAACTCGGTGGCTCTGGTGTTTTACAAGGCAACTTGAGGCTGTTGTAAGTCGGGTTCTTCATCCTTGGCCAGCGGCAGATTAAAGACCAGACAGCTGCCCCCTTCGAGGCCATCTTCCAGGTGGATATGGCCTTCATAGTGATCCAGGAGTTTGCGGGCCAGGGCCAAACCCAGTCCGCAGCCTTGCTGATCATTACAGACCAGGCGGGTAAACAGCGAAAAAACCTTTTCCCGGTAATCCGGTGCGATGCCCACACCATTATCAGCCAAATAAAAGGTGACTCTTTGTTCCTGGCAGCAGGCTTCCAACTGGATTTCCAACGGTCTGGCAGGATGACGATATTGCCAGGCGTTACACAGCATTAACTGAAAGAGAGTCAGCAAATCCTTGGCAGCCATGCGTACAGGTGGCAGTTTTCCCTGGATTTTGATGCAGGCCTTGCCATCCAGTCCGGCTGCTTCGCAGGCTTTAAAAAACACCTGCTGGGTATCGGCCTGAGCCTGAAGGTTAGAAGGCAGCTGATCCACGGCCAGGTACTTCTGGGCAGCACGAACCAGTTCCGACAGACGCTGGGCCTGGGATACAATAAAGCCTACTGCCAGTTGACTGGCTGGATCCTCTTGGAGTTGAGGGTTGCGCTCCAGTTGTTGCGCATAGGTCACCAGCCGACGAGTCGGTTCCTGAAAATGATGCGCCATGGCTTCATTCAGGCGGGACAATTCTTCATTGTGTTTCCTGGCATTTTGCAGCAGCTCTTCACGCTCCTGCATCAGCTTGATTTTATTCAAGGCAATGGAAACCAGGTTACTGACGGCCTGTAGAAAATCAATTTCTTCCTGCTGCCAGGCTCTTTCCTGAAAAACCTGATTCAGGATCAGCAGATAAAAACCGTCTTCGCGAAAGGCAAAAGGATACCAAAGCAGGGTTTTGATATTCATCTGTCCGTGCAGCAAACCTGCCGAGCCATCCAGAATCAGTGAAGGGTGGGGCTGGCTGGCATTGCTGATCAGATAGGTGGCTTCTTCCCAAACGGTCTCTGCACCCTTGTAGAAAAGCTGCAGGGGGTAATTGCCGATGCTGTCTTCCACCTGGCCCCGTTCAGGATTCAACCACTCGTGCAGACCTTCCAGACGTCCCTTGGGGAAGCTGACGTCATAGATCACCACCCGATCAGAATCGAGAACCTGGCCCGTACTCTGGGAGGTTTCCTGCAAAAGACTCCAGGTATCGTCCTGCGTGGCAATCACCTCAGCAATGCTATTCAGCGCCTGGGCAAAATACCCGGACAAAGGAGGAGTCGAAAAAGAATGCCGCTTAGCCATAGTGAGAGTCACTCAGGTGGTTGAGAAAGCCCGGTTCAAGTAGATTTTGTTATCGCAAAAAAGGTCAGGAAAGCCCTGAACCCTTACCGGACTTTCTCGGAATTGTAATAAATACCCCTGGTGCAGGAAAGGTTATTGATTTCCCGTTCACTTCTCCCTAGGAAGCTAAGGATATCCATTTTTACGTTTATTTTCAGTGGTTTGTTTGATTGTGTCGGCTAGCTGACATAAGAGCTTCTTATAGCTTGAATATAAAATGTAAAAAAGTTGCTGTTTTTTTCTTTAAGCGGCCATTTAGGCTTTGATGCCGGAAAAGTTTTTGTTTATTCTCGAAATAAGTTTGGACTCAAACGTCTGTTAGGTTGTCCGAAAGTACAGTCAGGACGAAGGAAGAAGGGAGTAGCCATGAAGGATCAGAAAAAGGTGGGCTTATACCTGCCCCAGCAACAGGGATTTGTGTTGGTCTTGGCACTCTTGCTCATGCTGTTTACAGGCGTGGTTTTGGTGACCAGTGCCGAACGTACGGGGCAGGAACGCCGGGTTGCCATCAGTCGCGCCCATCTGGCCAGCTTGCACAGTGCTGTGGATGCAGGAGTTAGCCAAATTCAAGGGCGGATTCAGTTGGTGGCTGCCGGAGAAAGCCGTGAAGTCGCATGTAATCATTTTATGCAGGAAGTGAACAGCCTGGCCTCGCAGGTGCACTCCTATATGCAGGCCTCGCCTGGTAATCCGGCCATCTGGTGGCAACCGGATGCCAGCCGCTTCAGCGTTGATTGCAGTAGCATTGAAGATGATCAAGATGAGATCGTTCTGGCGGTCAAAGCCTGGCAGGGGAGTGAAGATCAAAGCCAGGTGATTGCTGAACGCGGTATGACAATGCAGGTTACCTTCCAACTCAATCCCGATTCCCAGACCGGTGCAGGCAGTGATCCGGTTGCCGCTGCTTTCGGAGAAAATGCTGCTGGCTCCTGGGGGCGGGTTGAGGTAACCGGTGGCGGTCGCATCGAAGGGAATGTTACTGCTGATGAAGTTTCCCTGAATGGCGGGGCTTCCATTTACGCTAACGATGAAAAGGCCCAGATTGCCACGGCTTTTCTGAATAAGCCCGACTGGATGCAATTGGACAAGGCTGAACAAACAGACAGCTATACTGCTCTGGACTCAGATCCCCTGGGCCTTCAAGCCCGAATAGACGGGTTGGAGATCGATGCGGCCAGCATTCAGGATCTTAAATCCGAGCTGGGTAATAAAAATGTTGGTCAATGGGGTGCTGGCCAGGTGATTTTTTCCGCTGCTGGCGCGACCAATCTTCAGGGTGATGCCGGCGATCTTGAGGTGCTCAAACAGGTCGATTTTCTCGGGCGGGAGTCTTTAAGCCTCTACGCCCTGGATGAGCTGCGTTTGGTCTCGGGTGGGCAGGGCAATCCCAGCTTTGGTATCGGTCATTTGGTGGATGAGAATGGCGATCTGTTTTGCTCTGAAGAGGCTTCCCAGGCCAGTCATGTCCTTATCTATGTAGCCGGGGATGTGCATTTTGGTGGTGGAACCAGTCTGGAAATTTGTGAGAACTCCAGCTTGACCCTCGTGGTAGAAGGCACGACCAGAATCACGGCTGGCTTTAATTTTATGAATGAGCAGGTCTTGAATACTCAGGGACAGCCGATTTTCTCGCTTTATTCCAACTATTCGCACAACAGCCCTAATGCCACCGCAGTCAAAATTTCCGGTGGTGCTCACCTTCTGGGTGCTGTTTATGCAGCCCAGGCTTCTATTGATATCAGCGGGGGCAGTTATATCCGGGGCCAGGCACTAGGCCCGGAGGTCAAGGTATCCGGTGGCACCGGGATTTATTACGAAAGCCTAACAGCCGGAGGAGGTGGCGGTCAGGCCGGTGAAACCTATGTTCCCGATGCCGATATCAACTTCGATTTTGATTACGACTGACCTTCCACTGCTTCTGGATCAGCCCCGCTGTCGAACCGCTGATCCAGGGGCTGGTGAAGCGCTTTTGCAGGTCGGCTCATTAGCCAGGCTTGGCCGCAACCGGCCAATAGAATCAGACCGCAGCCAGCCAGTTGCAGCGAGTTCAAGGTTTGATCAAAGAGCACCCAGGCCAAACAAACCACAGTAATGGGCTCCAAGTAGGCCAGGGTGCCAAACGTTGATGCCGGCAAAGAGCGCAGGGCAACGACAGCCAGCAGAATCGCCAGAAAACCGGGGAAAACTCCCGCAGCCGCTAGCCAACCCCACTGTTCCAGGTTGAGTTCAGGGGCTTGCAGCAGCATCAAGGGCAGCATAACCAGAGCACCAGCCAGCATTTGATAGCCACTACGGGTCAGTACATGAATCTCGGGGTTGATCACCCGATTGATCAACATAAAAGCCGTGTAACTGAGCATGGCCGCCAGGGCAAACAAAAGCCCCTTGGCCTCAGCGGCCCGACCCGAGAGACTAAAATTAAACTCCATCATCATGGCAAAGCCCAAGAGGGCAATAAAAATCATGCCGATTGCTGCTTTAGTCAGCTTTTCACCCATCAGAAAATGAGCGGTCACCGCTGCCGTTAACGGAGCCAGGTACATGATCATCACCGCATTGGCCATGCTGGTGTACTCCATAGCCTGGATATAGAAGACCACAAACCCCGCCAAAAAGAAGCCGGTGATCAGCACCTTGAACCCCGGCCACACAAAAAGCCGAGCCTGCTGGCCGCTGGCCAGCAACAGGAAGCTAACCAAGAGCGCACCTAGAAAAAGACGATAAAAGGTCACCGTCTCCGCCGTAGTGCCAGCAAACACGGAAATACTGCCAATGCTGCCCATAAAAATGGCAGACAAGGCAGCGGCCAGAAGAAAGATGCCTGAGGATGAGTTAGGTTTCATAAGGGGTCTTAAAAGCCGGTCGCTTTGTGGAGATCAAACTTCAAAAGCACAGAAAGGGTAAGGTTGATACAGCCAAGGTGATAGTTCTAGTCTTGATCTTCAATAGTATGCATTCCACTGAAGTACCTATTGTAACACTTATGTGGTTAGAAGCATGTATGAGCATCCTTGCGAGAGTACCGAGTATGACGTAGGATCAAGCAAAAAGTTATATATAAGGAGTTGTCGTGAAAGGAAAAATTGTTTCTTTTGTTGCATCTAAGAAGTTTGGCTTTATTGATGGTGAAGATGGAGAGAGTTATTTCCTGCATGCCAGCAAGCTAAAAGACAAAAAGCAACAAAGTCAGCTATTAAAAGGCACCCCTGTTAGCTTTGACCCTGTACCCACACCTAAAGGGCTAAGCGCAACTCAGGTTGAAGTGCTTCCTGTTCATTTTGGTCAACGTGTATTGCCTTTCTTTGTCGCTAAGGGTGAGCCTAAGCACGGCACAGTCGTATTTAGAAAAAAGATTGAGACCAGTTTTAATGATGATAAAGACGAAGCATTTAACCACTTGAAATCTTGTATAGAAGAAGCTGGTTGCAACACTGTTATCAATCTAAAGAATGACCGCCAGACATTCAGTGAAGGCAATTATAAATATAGTTCTTTTTCTCATCTTGGTGAGCTGGCAATAGTGATTGAAGACTATGTTTGCACCAGTGCTGAAGAGGCTGAGAAGTCAAAACAAGAGGTACAGCAAGCCATCGAGCAAGCAGAAGAAAAAGCGCTAGAAATAATTCAAAGAGAAGCACAAGAAAGACAGAGGCAGCTTGCACCATCCGGGTGTATGGGAGCGGCTGCAATGCTTGCTGGGGTGTCGGTTTCGCTCTATGCCGTGAGTAACTGGTTAACTGTTTTTTAAAATGGTGTTGTGACTGGAAAATCTCGTTGGTTCTTGTTGATCACAGTATCTAAGGAGCCTCTGATTAACTTGATGAGCGCAGGCTAGAGCTGAATTCATTCCAGATGAATTGCTGCACTTCCCACGTCCATGTGAGTCGCAGCGCAATAGTTAATCAGAGGTTTCCTAATAAAGATGCAGGATGAATGAGCTTTGGTTTTTTTAGTTAGTGTTGTCAGCAGATTCAACAGCAGAGCTGGCAAGGAAGTGCTCTAGGCTGATGACTAGACCGCAGTACAGATCATGGAATCAACAAAAGCGTAAGCATCAAAAAATTTTGGGTGGGATATACAAAAAAAGCGCCCCTAAGGGCGCTTTTTAGCATGTCTCTGGTGGAGGGCCAGGGATTCGAACCCTGGGAGGGCGCAAACCCTCGCCGGTTTTCAAGACCGGTGCTTTCGACCACTCAGCCAGCCCTCCAACACGGCGCGTATCTTATCAGCTGGGTTTTATCTGTCAATCGTTTTATGCCCTTTTTTTTATGAAATCTACAGCAACTCAAGAGCTTAGCTTTTATCCGCCCCAGGGGACCAGATCTTCCCCCTGGACCAGTAAGCGTCCGGAATAAATTTCGGCGGCCAGCCGTGGCGTGGCGGAAAGATCGTAGATTTCTCCTTCTGCGGGCAAACGGGCGTTGATATCCAGTTGTTGGGCCAGGTCGCAGTGAGCCTGCTGGTGGTATTCTTCGCCATGCATGGCCAGCAGGTGCTTGGGCTTTAACCAGGCATAGAGTTGCTTGATTTCTTCCTGACCGGGATGGCCTGAAGCATGGAGTTCGGGATGAGAATCGGCCGTCAGTATTTGCAGTTGCTTGTGTTCCAGGTAGCGAGTCAGGCGTAAAACGGCCTTTTCGTTGCCGGGGATGGTTTTGGATGAAAAGACGACATGGTCACCGGCCTCCAGATTCATTTGATGGGTTCTGTCCTGAGCTAGCTTGGCTAAAAAGGCCTGAGGTTCGCCCTGGCTACCGGTACAGACTAATAGCTGCTTGTCTCTGGGCAGGTAGCCAGCATCCTGTAGGGGGACAGGCGTGGGGAAATCCGGCAGGTAATCCTGCTGGCGGGCCAGTTGATGAATACGTTGCATGCTCCGACCGGCAATAATCAGGTTGCGTCCAGTGGCCTTGGCGACATAACCCAGGCTACTCAGACGGGCGACATTGCTGGCAAAGCAGGTCACGACCACTCGATTGGGCAGCTTGGCAATGCAATTGAGCAGCCCCTGGCGTACTGTCTTTTCAGAGGCGTTCCAGCCGGACTTGGGGGCGTTGGTGGAATCACCTACCACGATATCCACACCTTCCTTACCAATGGCTTGCAAGCGCTCTGTTGCTGTAATTCGGCCTACCAGTGGATGAGGGTCCAGCTTCCAGTCTCCAGTGTGGTAAATCCGGCGTCCCCCAGCCTTTAGGTAGATTCCCTGGGCCTCGGGGATGGAGTGGGTCACAGGGACCCATTCGCCAGTAAAAGGGCCAAAAGAATAGCTTTGCAGGGGCTCAATGATATGGATTTTTCGCTGGCGGCTGTTGTTGCCGGGGATTTTTCTGCTGATCAAGCCTGCTGTGAAAGGGGTGGTGTAGAGCGGGCAGTTTAGTTGTTGCCATAACCAGGGCAGGGCACCGATATGATCCTCATGGCCGTGGGTGATTAACAGTGCCTGAATTTTTATACCGTTATCTTCCAGTGCTCGTAAATCAGGAACGACGCTTTGTGTTTCACCCGTGGAGGTGGGACGAAAACCTTGCCCGCAATCAACAGCAATCCAGTATCCATGACATCCATACAGGTAGAGGTTGGCGCCGATTTCTCCGGTTCCTCCCAGGGAAACAAAGAAAGGTCCGATTTGTTGATGCAGTAGAGAGGGGCTGGGTTTGGGCACAGGCGTCCTTGAGTTGGCAAAATTAAAACACGCAGCTTAGCCCAGATAGCGATTTCCTACAAAACCGCCGTTGCTTGACAGAAGTGCTGTATATAAATATATACTGTATAAAAATCATGTTAGGGGTGTTTTTATGTCGAGCACGAAATCGAAAACCTCACCTTTAGGCCACTGGGTCGCTTTGGTGGATGGCAGTAATTTTTTTGTCAGCTGTGAAAGAGCTTTTGCTCCTCGCCTGCATGGGCGGCCTGTCGGGGTCATGTCCAATAACGATGGCTGTATTATTGCCCGTAGCGATGAACTCAAGGCCCTGGGAGTCGCCATGGGCAGCCCTGTCTATAAGGTGGAATCACTGATTAGTCGTCATCGAGCTGTTCTTTTAAGTTCCAATTTCACACTCTATGCGGATATGAGTCGCCGTGTAAACGAGGTATTGGGACGTTTCTCTAACCAGGTGGAACCTTATTCAATTGATGAATCCTTTCTCGATTTATCCGGTTTTACCCTGGATGACCTCTGGGAACAGGGGCGTGTCATCGAGGAAACAATAGCCCAGGAGGTGCACCTGCCGGTCGGTGTGGGCATTGCTCCTACAGCCACTCTGGCTAAACTGGCCAATCGTGCGGCCAAGCAAAGCCAGGATGCCAAGGTTTATGTATTGGATCCCGAGTCAAAGGCCGGACAAGAATTGCTGGAAACCACGGATGTAGGTGATGTTTGGGGGGTAGGCAAACGCCTGGCTGAACGTCTGCAGCGCCTGGGTATCGCCACAGCCTGGCAATTGCGAGAAGCCCCGCGTGACCTGATTAAAAAGCGTTTCTCCCTGCCTCTGAGTCGTATTCAGTTGGAACTTCGTGGTGAGGCTTGTCGTCATTTTCAGCCCAGCGACCCCCGCCGTAAACAGCTCAGGGTTTCCCGTAGTTTTGGCCAGGCCTGTTATCAGGAGGACGAGGTAACAGCGGCATTACGCCAGCATGTGCAACGGGCTGCAGAAAAATTGCGTGAACAAAAAAGTCTGGCGAAAACCCTGAGTGTTTTTTTAACCACCAATCCTTTTCGCAAAGACCTGCCTCAGCATAGCGATTCTCTGGTCTGGGAGTTTGCCCAACCGACTGCGGATACCGGTGAAATGCTCGCTGCAGCAAGAAAGCTGGTTCGGCGATTATGGCGTGAAGGTTATTCCTACCACAAGGCCGGGGTTTTACTGATGCAGTTGGTGGATGCCGGCCAGGCCCAGATGTCTCTGTTGGAGGAATCGGAGGATCACGGCCATCGTTTGCAGCGAGAGCGTCTGATGCAGGTTATGGATGAGGTGAATCGAAAACAGGGGCGAGGGAGCTTATCTTTTGGTCCGGGGGCTTCCAGTGGACGTTGGAGAGCACGTCAGACCCGAAGGTCGCCAGAATATACCACCTGCTGGCAGGAGTTGCCGCAGGTGGTGGCAAAATAATCTAGCGTTTTTTCAGAGCTGCTGCTGGCTTGTTGCCGATAACTTTGGATGCGGCTGCCTGTGAAGGTTTGGGTGTCTCTGTGGCAGTTGATACGGGTGCAGCAGGACGACTACTACCAGCCATGCAAAAACCACCGGCTGTGGCTACATACGACTGTCTGGACATAGTGTTTTCCTCGGTTACTGAAGGGATATACAAAGATTCTTTGTAACTGAATCTTTGTATAGTGTTGCTAGTGTAAGCAATTTTTATCCTAGCGCAAGGGTTTTCTTTGTGCGATGCACAAAAGGTCTAATAGGCTAAGGGTTAATTTAAGGAACTTCTGATAAATTTGATGAGCGAAGTTTAGCGCCGGATTCATTGCTGATGAATTTTAGTTCTTCGCCCATCCATTTGGGTTGCAGTCCAGTCGTTGATCAGAGGTTTTCTAAGGTTTTGATGATAACCTTTCCGGGCGCATCAGGGCGTAGAAGTTGATCGACTTCCTTGAGCAATTCCTGAAAGTCCTGGGCCAGGGTGTAAGGGGGGTTAACGATGATCATGCCACTGCCGGTCATGCCGATTCCACTGGTATCCGGGTAGGGGCAGTGTTCTACCCGTAGCATCTTGGGGATGCCGGTGGCGGCCAGTTTATTGATCCAGGCCTCGGTGTCCTGGCGGTTGATGACCGGGTACCAGATCGCATAGACGCCGGTTGCAAAACGTTTAACGGCTCCTTCGAGCGCGGTAATCAGTTTTTTGTAGTCTTCTTTTTTCTCGTAGGAAGGGTCGATCAGGATGACGCCACGTTTTTCTTTGGGGGGGAGCGAGGCTTTGAGAAACTGGAAGGCATCTTCCTGGGAAACCTGGCAGCGTCGATCCTGCTGAAAGGTTTCCTCCAGAAGTTGATGGTCTCTTGGATGCAACTCATTTAAACGCAGGCGATCCGTGGGGCGCAGGAGTTTGCTGGCCAAGGCCGGTGAGCCTGGATAGATGCTTTGACTGCCGCCGGTGGTTTCCTCAAGCAGTTTTTTAAAGTCCTTTAACAGTGGGTGCTGTAAAGGTTGGCTGTGTAGTTTGCCCACCCCTTCCTGGAATTCTCCGGTTTTTCGGGCTTCTTTTGAGCCTAGATCATAGAAACCTGCACCTGAATGCGTATCCAGGTAACAATAGGGTTTATCTTTTCTGTTCAGATAGTTCAGCAGATAGGCCAGGGTCAGGTGCTTGAGAATATCGGCAAAATTGCCCGCGTGAAAACTGTGGCGGTAGCTGAGCATAGAGGTTTCCGTGAGCTAATAAAGCGCCAGTTTAACAGAAAAAACCCCGGCGGGTGCCGGGGTTTTAGGAAGGGGGCGGTAAGCCAGGCTCGAACAAATTAGCCCAGAATTGGCTGTTTAAATCCAGCCTTCGCCTCGGGCTTTGGCTTCCATTTCAGTGTAGCCGCCAATGTGTTCTTTATCGATAAAGATCTGGGGAACGGTTTCCACTGGCTTGCCGATGGTTTTTTCCATGTCGGCTTTGGTGATGCCTTCTTCATGGATATCAATATAGCGGTAGCTGGCACCCTGAGATGCTTCCAGCTTGTCTGCCAACTCTTTGGCGCGAACACAGAAAGGGCAGCCGGGGCGACCAAAAATCACGATATGCATAGTTATCCTCTAGTAGTCACTGGTTTCTTAATGCTGCCTAGTTTCCGCTAATTGGTTATAAATTTCCAATCTAAAATAACTAAATTAGTTATTGGTTAGGACTATCAGAGAGAGGAAAAGCAAAGACTCAAGGCATAGAGGGGTAGAAAACGGCTAGGCTAAAAAGCGAAACGCCCCGCATGGCGGGGCGCAGACTTGGAGTCTTCTCAACTGGGTTGAGATTCTTGCCTGTTGAGCAGGCTTCCTTACCTAATGCTCAGGATTAATATTAAGCCAAGAAATGTAAGGGTTATAGCAGCAGTCTGCGACGTTGCTTGTACGCAATTGCATACAAGTTGCACTTTTATTGCTGGAATGCCCCATGGATAAGGGGTACCCAGGTAAAGGCGTCCTGATAATTGCCACTAAACTCGGCTGCTATCCAGCCTTGATAGCCAGAAGCTTGCAGTTGTTGCCAGTAGTCGTTGAAGGCAAGACTGCCTGTCCCAGGCGCGCCTCGACCAGGTACATCTGCAAATTGCAGGTGGGCCAGTTGCTCGGCAAAGTCTGTCAAGAGCTGGGGAATGTCTTCCTGCATACGCGCTGCATGGTAGATATCCAGCTGCAAACCAAAATTATCGGCTTCAACGGCTTGGGCCACTCGGGCCCAATCATTGACCCTGGGAGTCAGGTAACCGGGTTGATCCAGGTTATTGATGGGCTCACAGGTCACGGTGATCGAGTGATCTTGCAAGCGCTGGGTGACTTTTTTCAGGTTTTTAACCAGCTGTTGTTCGCAGGTCTGGGGGGAATCCTGGGCACCCAGGCGGCCAGCCAGTACATTAACAATTTGCGGCTTCAACTGCTCGATATAGGGCAGGCTGGCTTCCAGTGCCTGATCAAATGCTTCTTCGCGATCAGGGTGGCAGGCCAAACCTCGACCTCCCTGCATAAAATCTCCGGCTGGCAGGTTGATTAACACCAGGGGTAACCCGGCTTTTTCCAGTGCTTGCAACCAGTCTTCGGGACTCTGCGCGTAGGGGAATTGCACTTCAATTCCGGTAAATCCTTTTTCCTTGGCGGCTGCAGGGCGATCCAGCATAGCTAGATCGGAAAAGAGCATACTGATATTGGCGGCCAGCTTCATTGTGTTTTCTCCTGCTGGCGATAGAGGTCAACCAGGGTGGCCGGGTCTTCATCCAGTTTGCCGGCAGCAGCCTGCATGCGCATCAGTTGGGCTCCCAATTGACTCATCGGGGTTGCCTGGTTTTGTTCGCTGGCCAGGTCGGCGGCCAGTTGAAGATCCTTAAGCAGGGTTTTAACCGTCCACTTGGGGTTTGCATAGTCCCGTGTAGCCATGCGCGGTGCCAGAATTTGTAGCGGCAGGGAGTCGGCAAACCCTCCGCAAAAGGCCGCAGGCAGTTGTTCAGTATCCAGCCCGTTGGCTTCTGCCAAGGCCAGCATTTCGGCGATAACCAGGGCATTGCAACCGACCAGCATTTGATTGCCGATTTTGGCTACCTGGCCGCTGCCTGCTTCCCCGAGATGGGTCACCTGGCGGGCCAGGGGGGCAAAAACTGCTTGGGCACGTTCAACACTTTCAGGACGTCCACCACACATGATGGCCAGTTGTCCTTGCTCGGCTCCGCCAACCCCACCGGATACGGGGGCATCTACCCAGTCCGCGCCTTTAGCGCGTACCTGCTCGGCAAAAAGACGGGTTTCTTTGGGGGCAATACTGGAAAAATCGATAACCAGCTGACCCGGTTCTAGGGCCGCGAGCAAGCCATTTTCTGAATGGAGTAAGTCGTCAACACTTTGAGTAGCGGTTACACAGAGGCAAATAATTTCGCTGTTGGCGACCAGTTTGGCGGGCGATTCACTAAACTGAGCCCCGGTTTCGATCAGGGTGTTTGCTTTTTCTGCGGTGCGATTCCAGACATGCAGCTCAAAGCCAGCGTTTAAAAGCCGTTGGCTCATAGGGCGCCCCATGAGTCCCAGACCGATAAATCCGATTTTCTTGTTAGCTGTATTCAACGGCTGGCTCCTTAGTGTTCATTGACTGATTGGCGAGGGACCCTTGGCAGGAGTCCCGTAAGCAGGGTATAGCTGATGGTGTCGCAGCAGGCTGCAACCTCATTGACATCCAGGTTTTTGCCCCAGAGCTCGACCTCATCACCGACTTGGGCTTCAGGGGCGGCACTCAGATCCACAGTGATCATATCCATGGAAACCCGCCCGGCCAGTTTGCATCTTTTACCCGCGACCCAAATCGGGGTGCCATCAACTGCCTGGCGGGGATAGCCATCGCCATAGCCACAGGCTACGACACCAATGCGGGTGGGCTGACTGGCCTGAAAGCGGCCTCCGTAGCCGACTCTATCTCCGGCCGGTATTTCACGAACACTGATTAAACGGGATTTTAGTGTCATCACCGCTTGCAATAGATCCCCCTGGGGGTGGCCCTTGGGAAGGGGCGAGGCTCCATACAGCATGATGCCGGGTCGTAACCAGCCCCCACAGGCTTCTGGCCAGGCCAGAGTGGCCGGAGAATTGGCTAGACTGACGGGTGGGTGTCCCAGTTTTTCGGCTAATTCCTGTAAGCAGGCCAGTTGTTCCCGGGTGAAATGACTGTCGAGATCATCTGCACAGGCAAAATGACTGGTCAGATAAATTGCCTGAGTCCAGGGCTGGCTTTGAAGAAAAGAGTAGACTTCCTCGACCTTGCTGGGATCAAACCCCAGTCGATGCATGCCTGAATCCACTTTCAGCCAGATTTTCAGGCTGGTATTTTGCGCGGGCTGCTGGTGAAAAAAATCAATCAGTGCATCCACTTGCCATTGGCTATGCACGACCAGTTGGTAGTCGTGAGCCACTATCAGAGGCAGCTCATCTGCACTGAAAAAACCTTCCAGGAGCAAGAGGGGATGCTGAATACCCGCCTGACGCAGTTCTTCAGCTTCCTCAATGCAGGCTACAGCGAAGCCTGGAGCCAGATCCTGAAGGCTGCGGGCGACTCTGACAGCCCCGTGACCATAGCCATCTGCCTTGATCACAGCCAGAGCCTGGGCGCTTGCAGACTGCTGCAGGGCCAGTTGATAATTATGGCGCAAGGCGTTTAGATCAATTTCAGCCACTAGGGGTCGACCCATAGCTTGTCTCCTGGCAAATGGATTTATATAAAAGGTTATAACATGTTGATGTCAGCCGTCATTGGGCACCGAGGAGCCAGAGGGTCTGCCCCTGAGAATACCCTGAGAGCCATCAACCGCGCGGCCGAGTTGGGGGTGTCCTGGATAGAACTGGATGTCATGCTGACTCGCGACCAGGTTCCTATTTTGTTTCATGATGCTCTTTTGAACAAGTTAAGCAATGGTCGAGGCGAAGTGGCCAAGCTGGATTTCAACAGTCTGGGCCGGATTCGCGTTCTGGCACCGCATGGTAGTGTTTCAGAAAGTCATCCGCTGACCACTTTGGATGCGGCTCTACAGCGGATTCAGGATTTGGGCCTGGGTCTGAATCTGGAAATCAAACCCACCAGTCCCGAAGTGGGGCCCGCCACCCTGCAGTTTGCCTTGAAAGAACTGGCGGCGTTTCCAGGCTTACCCTTGGTGATTTCCAGTTTCAATTATTCCGTGCTTTTGGAGGCCAAGCGCCTGTTGCCAGAAGTTCCGCGCGCTTGCTTGTGGGAAGATCTGCCTCGCCGCTGGCAGCGTCAGGCTGCTGAAGTCGGTGCCCGTTCGGTTCATCTGAGTCACCAGGGGTTGAAGGCCCGGCAGGTCGCTGAAATTCGCAGTGAAGGCCGTGAAGTTTATATTTATACCGTTAACTCCAGACGTCGAGCAAAACAACTCTTTGAATGGGGCGTCAATGGTATCTTTACAGACTATCCGGAGCGTTTTGAAGGACTAAAGCAGCCGGTTTTGCGTACTCAGCCCTTCGGTGATCCTGTATAAAGGCTCCTAATCGGCGTCTGCAGCACGTAGCCTGGCTTCCAGTTCCGAATGGATTGCCGGTGTGCTGATGACCCAGTCTTTGGTGTCCAGGTAAAAGCCCAGATCCTGGCGTGGATAGAGATGGCTGACCTGGGCTCCCGCTTCTTCGGCGATCAAAACGGCAGCTGCAAAATCCCATAGACTCAGGCTTTCATAGTAGCCATCCAGAGAGCCATCAGCCACATGGCAGATATCCAGAGCAGCGGAACCACAACGGCGAAGATCCTGACAGTGGGGCAGGAGGGCTTCCAGACGCTTGATCAACGGCAGTAGTTGGCTCTTGTCATAGGGAAAGCCACTGGCAATCAGGGCCGGGCGCAGCTTTTGCAGACCACTGACCTTGATGGGCTGATTGTTTTTTATGGCACCCTGGCCGCGTAGGGCAACGAAGGTTTCTTGCAGGAAGGGGCTGTGAACGACCCCCAGTTGCGGAATTCCTTTTTGATAAAAAGCCAGGGAGATAGCAACGTGCGGCTGGCCATGGGCAAAATTGACGGTGCCATCAATGGGGTCAAGAATCCACAGGGCTTCTGCTTCTTCGATCTGTTTCTCGTCCTGATCCCCTTCTTCGCTTAGAATCCGGTCGCCGGGAAAGGCTTCCAGAAGGCGGCGACAAATATGCTGGTCGATTTCCCGATCACTGCTGGTCACCAGTTCCTGGTGATCTTTGTAGTCACTGGCAAAACGCCCGGACTGGCGTGCCTGTTGCATCATCTGGCCTGCTTCAAAGGCCAGTTTTTCGGCAATTTTCAGGCGGCTTTGCATGGATTGGGAGGCGGGGTCAGGTTTCAAGAAGCACCTTCTGATCAGTTGACTTAATGGAGCATCAGAGTAGCATTTTGCTGCTTTCAAGATAAGGGTTCTGATGATGGATGATAAATATGCTACGGGCCTTGGCTGGTTGCTGGGCTGCTCCCTGATACTGGTTGGTTTCTGGTTGACCGGTTTTTACTTTCTGAGTGGTCTGGCTCTGGCTGCTGTCGGGTTTCTCTGGTGGCCGCCCAGTCGGCATTTTTTGTTGGATAAGGTGCAATTGCCTTCCATGCCGCTTTTGCATCTGGGTCTAACCCTCTGTCTGCTGGTGGTGGCTTTGTTTGCTTTTATCGGGCGTTATTCGCTGCAATTGGAAGAGCAGGCCCTGGAGGCAGGTTATCCCAGTTTGGAAGCCTGGCAGGAAGCTCAAAGAGAGGAAAGATCAGCTGAGGAGTAAACTCTTGTTATTCTATGTAAAATGCTGGCCTAGGTTCATGCATCGACCGACGGACTAGTTTAGAATTCAGCGATTCCTTTCAGTCTGATCACGGACCCTGAATGCTAATAGAAGATAATCAAGAGCTCTATCCTCTTGAAGAGGAAGAACTGGAACTGGGTATGACGCTACCCTGGACCGTATATTCCGAAGTCGGACAGCTTTTGATGAAAGAGGGAGCCTGGGTCGACTCCCAGCATAAACTCAATAACCTGCTGCAAAAGGGGTTTAGGCATAAGGTTCGCCCTCCCAGCGAAGATGAGGACGCAGGGCCTCCGCCAGGAGAACCCCAGCCCCAGGTCTTTGATGTAGGTACCAATCCTTTCACCGAGCTGGATGAAATCGGCCATGAATTAAGCGTCATCTTTAGCAATATACAAACAGATCGCGCCAAACCGGGTTATCTGGAAAAACGCTGCTATGCCCTGGCCACACAAATTCAGGGGCTGGTAAACCTGAATGCTGATGCTGTTCTCGGTGCGGTTCATCTCACCAGTCAGCATGCCTATATTATTCAACACCCTCTGCATGTCACCATTATTACCGCCCTGATTGCCAAGACCCTCAAGGTGCCGCAAAGAATCCAGCTATCCATGCTGGCTGCGGCTCTGACCCAGAATGTGGGCATGAATTCCTATCAAATGCATCTGCACCGGCAAAAAGAGCCCTTGAGTCGCCAGCAACAGGAGCAGGTGCAGACTCATCCGTTGGAAGGTGTAAAACTGCTTAACCGTGCCGGGGTGAATGACAATCTCTGGCTACAAATCGTTTTCCAGCATCATGAAAAGAATAACGGCCAGGGGTATCCCAAGGGAATCAAGGGTTCGAAAATTCGACCGGAAGCCCGCATTCTGGCATTGGGTGACGTTTATTCAGCTTTGGTGACCGGCCGTCCACACCGCCCAGGGATGAGTGCTCAGCAAAGTCTGCGTTCGATTTTTCTGGAAAGGGGCAAGCAATTTGATCCCAAGTTGAGTATGGTTTTCCTTAAGGAGTTGGGCCTGTATCCTCCTGGGGCCTGTGTACGCCTGCGTAATGATGAGATCGCCATCGTGATTAAGCGAACCTCGGACAACAAGGCACCAGTCGTGACCAGTTTTATGGATAAACACGGTCAGTTATTTATGCGTATGCAGGAAAGGGATACCAGTGATGATCGCTATGCTATTGTAGCGACTCTGGGGCCCCAGGGTTTGCCCAAACTCAACCCGACGCTTTTATGGGGAATCAAGCTGCGTCGGGTCAACTGATTACAGCAAGAGGAACCTCTTTCATGCCTACCTTGGCCAGTTGCAAATCTTTAGCAATTTGTCTTCTATTTGCTGCTGCCTATGCAGTCCTGCCCGCTCAGGCAACTTCTCTTTCTGACGACGTTGATCTGAGGATTGAAACCTTTGATGAAATTGAGCGTTTGTTCAAGGCCTTGCGTTTCAAGGTCGTGAACATGCGCAGTGACGACCAGGAAGGGGCTGTCACCTATTCCGATGAAATCGTCGGCTTGGCTTATCGCTTACCCGGTCTTTTCGAAGAAAACTCACCCCGCCAGCTCTTTCCGCAAAGTCGTGCCCGCCCGGAAATCTGGGAGCGCCCCGAGCGTTATAATTACCTGCTCAACCAGTTTCTGGACAATCTGGAGCAGATTGATGAGCTATTGCGCGAGGGTTCCATGACCGAAGCTGGCCGTAAAATCGATGAGACGGCCAAAAATTGCCGACGTTGTCATGACGTTTTTCGTTATCGATAATAAACTGATTTAGATCGACAGCTATTCAAACAATGAGAGATAAGTTTAATGCCCAACTACGATTTTGATTTGCTCGTTATCGGTGCTGGCTCCGGTGGGGTCAGGGCTGCACGTATGGCTGCCAACAAGGGGGTGAAAGTTGGCATTATCGAGGATCGCTACTGGGGTGGTACCTGCGTTAACGTCGGGTGTGTACCCAAAAAACTCTATTCCTACGCCTCACATTTTGCTGAGGACTTCAAGGATGCAGCTGGCTATGGTTGGACACTGGCCGAACCCGAGTTTGACTGGGTAACGCTGAGAGATAACCAGCGCCAGGAAATTTTGCGTCTGAACGGCATCTACCAGCGCCTGCTGGAAGGCAGTGGTGTCGAGCGTATCGACGGGCGTGGCAAACTGGTTTCAGCCCACGAGGTTCAAGTGGGTGATAAAACCTATTCCGCTGAACGCCTTCTCATCGCCACCGGCTCCTGGCCTTATGTCCCTGATTTTCCCGGTGCCGAACACTGCCTGACCTCCAACGAGGTGTTTAATCTACCCGAGTTTCCCAAGCGTTTTCTGGTCTATGGTGGCGGCTATATTGCGACCGAATTTGCCTCCATTTTTCATGGGCTGGGTGCCGAAACCTATCAGGTCTATCGCGGTGACAAGATCCTGCGGGGCTTTGATGAAGAAGTACGTGGCTTTGTGCAGGATGAAATGCAGCAGCAGGGAGTCAATTTCTATCTGGGTCGGGAAATCCTGCGCATTGATAAACACCTGAATGCCCTGGCCGTCACCCTGAGCGATGGCCGTACCCTGGAAGTAGATGCAGTGCTCTGCGCCACGGGGCGTCGTGGTAATGTTGAAAGCCTGGGGCTGGAGCAGGTGGGCATTACGCCGAATAGCCTGGGTGAGATCAGCATAGATGCCAATTTCTGTACCCAGGTGCCCAGTATTTATGCCCTGGGCGATGTTACTGGTGGCCCTCAATTAACCCCTGTCGCCCTGGCAGAGGCCATGACGCTGGTTCATAACCTCTATAGCGAGGAAGAAAACCGGGTTATGGACTATTCTAATATTGCTACGGCTGTCTTCTGTCACCCGAACATTGGCACTGTGGGAATGAGCGAAGAAGAAGCGCGTGAGCAGTACCGTAAAATCCGGGTTTATACCACCAGCTTCAAGCCCATGCGTAATACGCTTTCCGGCAACCCCGGCAAGAGTTTGATGAAATTGGTGGTGGATGATGCCAGCGACAGGGTATTGGGTTGCCATGTTGTCGGCCCGGATGCAGGTGAACTGGTACAGGGTATTGCCATTGCCTTGAAAGCCGGTCTGACCAAACAGGATTTTGATGCCACTGTGGGCATCCATCCGACCTCGGCTGAAGAGTTGGTGACCCTGCGTAGTGTGACTCGTAACTAGGATGTGGACAGGGACCTATCAGGATTATAATTTTAAATTATCATTCTGGCAGGTTTCCATAATCTCAAATTTGATTTTTGTCGCGCACCTGTATAGAATGTGCACCATCTTGGACAGAGACCCCTAACTCAATGGATACTAAAACACCAATTATTCGTAAGCCTCAAGTTGATGATGGTTACCCCATTTACCAACTCATCAAGAACTGCCCCCCTCTGGATCTAAACTCCACCTATCTCTACCTGCTACAAACCACTCATTTTGCAGAAACCTGCGTGGTTGCTGAGCTGGATGGCAAGGTCAGTGGCTTTTTGTCGGGCTATATCAAGCCTGGAGCGCCAGATACCTTTTTCCTTTGGCAGGTAGCCGTTGGTGATGAATTGCGCGGACAGGGCATGGCTCGTCAGTTGATGGATGCTGTCCTGGCCAGTGAAGCCTGCAAGGAGGTCCGTTTTCTGGAGACAACGATTACTCCGGATAACCAAGCCTCCTGGGGACTCTTCCGCGCTTTTGCACGGGATCGCAAAGCCGAACTCAATAATCAGGTAATGTTCACCAGCGAGCAGCTGGGCGGTGAACATGAACCCGAGATGCTGGTCAGGATTGGCCCTTTTGCCAAGTAGTAATGCTGGTCAGTACATAATAATTTCCACCCTTTATAAAACCCATAGGTGACTAACATGAGTAATGCCGAAGTAAACTCAGAATCACTGGAACGTCTTGAATCCGAAGTACGTACCTATAGCCGCTCTTTCCCCACGGTATTCAAGCGGGCCAAGGGCGCTAAGCTTTATGATGAGCAGGATCGCGAGTTTATCGACTTTCTGGCCGGTGCCGGTACCCTGAACTATGGCCATAACAATCCCAAGCTGAAAAAAGCACTGCTGGATTACATGACCGATGATGGTGTTACCCATGGTTTGGATATGTGGACAGCGGCCAAGCGTGAATTTCTGGAGACCCTGGAAGAGGTGATCTTCAAGCCACGTGGCCTGGACTACAAGGTGCAGTTCTGTGGCCCGACCGGTACCAACGCCATTGAGGCTGCACTGCGTATCGTGCGCAATGTCACGGGTCGTACCAATGTGATTTCCTTTACCAACGCCTTTCACGGGGTGACTCTGGGTGCGCTGGCAACGACTGCTAACAGCAAGTTCCGCCATGCTGCAGCTGTTCCTACCCAGGGCGTATCCTTCATGCCTTACTGCGGTTATATGGCTGGTGATTCCTCGAGTCTGGAATTCCTGGAAAAAACCCTGACCGATAGCTCCAGTGGTGTTGACTACCCAGCAGCAATCCTGCTGGAAACCGTTCAGGGCGAAGGCGGTATCAATGTAGCCTCGACCAAGTGGCTGCAAGGCATTGCAGCTATTTGTAAAAAACACGGTATCCTGCTGATTGTGGACGATATCCAGTCCGGTTGTGGCCGTACCGGCAGCTACTTTAGTTTCGAAGAAGCAGGCCTCAAGCCAGATATCGTCACTACCTCCAAGTCTCTGTCCGGTTATGGCCTGCCATTTGCTGCGGTCTTTATGCGTCGTGATCTGGACCAGTGGAAGCCTGGTGAATACAACGGCACCTTCCGTGGTAACAACCTGGCATTTGTTACTTCAACTGCAGCCATGCGTGAATACTGGACCAACGACGAACTGGCCAAGGATGTGCAACGCAAGGGCAAAATCGTCGAGCACCGCTTTAAGCAGATGGCTCGCCTGTGTCATGATGCCGGTATTGCCGATGCTGAAGAGCGTGGTCGTGGCCTGATGCGAGGTCTGGACGTCATTGATGGTGACCTGGCTGATCGTATCGTGGCCGGAAGCTTTGAAAACGGCTTGATTATCGAGACCTGTGGTCACTCCGGGCAGGTTGTAAAATGCCTCTGCTCTCTGTTGATCACTGATGATGAACTCAACCAGGGCCTCGATATTCTGGAAAAAGTACTGAAAGAAGAACTGGCAAAACTGGCTTAAGAGGAGCCCTGCGATGATTGTTCGTAATCTTGAAGAAGCCCGCAAAACTGAGCGTTTTGTCCAGGCTGACAGCGGTAACTGGGACAGCACCCGCCTGGTACTGGCCAGTGACAACATGAACCATTCCTTTCATATCACCCGTATTTATGAAGGAACGGAAACACCAATCCACTACAAGCATCACCTGGAAACGGTTTATTGCATCGAAGGTGAAGGCGAAGTGGAAACGGTTGCTGATGGTAAAATCTGGCCTATCAAGCCGGGCGATGTCTATGTTCTGGATAAGCACGACCAGCACCTGCTGCGTGCCAGCAAAACCATGACCCTGGCTTGTGTTTTCTATCCTGCAATTACCGGGACAGAAAAACACCGTGAAGACGGCTCCTACGCACCAGCGGATGAAGCCTGATCTAAACGGATCCAAGCTAAAAGCCACCCGAGAGGGTGGCTTTTTTATGGCGGCGATGAAATGAAAAGGTCGGGATTAGCTGGTTTCTGGCTGGCTGGTAAAGCCATTGCGACCGAAAAGGAGTATCTGGTTGCGTCCTGTGCGTTTGGCGGTGTACATGGCCTTATCGGCAGCATTGAGTAGCTCATCCGGATCAGAAAAGCCGCTTTCCTTCTCCTGGAAGCTGGCAATCCCCATGGATGCGGAAATATAGATGTCTTCCTGGTTATGGCTGAGCAGGGGCGAGGAGGCCAGGTATTCCTGCAGGCGCTGTGCAAAGTCCAGCGCCGAGGTCTGGCTGTGCCCGGGCATGAGAACCACAAACTCTTCCCCACCGTAGCGGCCGGCAAGGCAGTTTTTGTCCAGTTCCTGTTCCAGCGTGGTTGCAAAGGCCTTCAGAGCTGAATCGCCAACAGCATGACCATGCTGGTCATTGAGCATCTTGAAGAAATCCAGATCGATAAAAACAACGGCCAGATCCAGCCCTTGATCCTTGGCAAAATCAAAAAACTCGTTGAGTTTTTGCTCGGTATGCTGACGGTTGTAGATCTGGGTCAGAGGATCGCGTTTAAGCTGCTCCTGCAGGCGTTCAGAGTTTTTCTTGAGCTGGTCAAGCTCATTTTGCTGTTGGGCCATCTTCTGCATCATGCGCAGATTGCGCTCGACCAAAAGATGCTTGGCATCCTGCAAGAGATTGAAGGTATCGATATTGTTCGGGGCTTCAATGTCGAACAGGCGACTGATCTGCGGCAGTTGATCCTGAAGGCGTAAAAGTAGATGCGAAAAACGCTGTTCGTCCAGATTGAGGTAATCCTGAGCAGCCTGATAGGCGAGGGTCATGGACATTTCCTTGTTACTGGATAGCCAGGGATCGGCCAGAAGACCTGAAACTGCCAATACCCGCAAGTTAACATTACCCTTGTCGATCTCTTTGGGGAGCTGATGACTCTTCTCTACCAGCAGGGTGTACTTTTCAGGCAGGCCCCAGTGTTTGCCCAGCCAAGCACCGATAGCAGCATGGTTGGTTCCGTATTCACGTTCTTCAAAGGAGGTGAGTTGTCGGTGAGAACGTGCACTGTGGAAAATGACCCCGTAGATATCAGGGTCGAGTTCATTGAGCGCCAGCATGCCAATATCCTGGAGAACGGCTGCCAGATAACAGGTCTCGACTTCAAATTTTAGATCCATCAGTTTGTCGAGTTCACGCACGGCCAGGCCACTAACCAGAGCTCTTTTCCAAAAATAATCCAGATCCATGCCGTTACGCTTGTAGCCTTTGTTCATGGCCAGGCCAAAGCTGAGCGCCAGGGCTAATGCTCCTTCAACGCCAATGCGGTTAACGGCCTGCTGAAGCCCGGTGACTTCCAGGCCGCCGTAGATGGCAGAGTTGGCTGCAGAGAGAATTTTGGCACTGAGCGAGGGGTCTTGGGAGAGGAGTTCAGCTAATTCTCGGCTTCCTGAATTGGGCTGACGCGCCAAATCTATTACCTTGACCACCACTGCAGGCAGGGAGGGCAAGGTTTTGCATTGATTTAATTTGTCCTTGAGAGGTGCTGGGATCACACTCTACTCCCATAATTAGCAGGATTGGGGCATCTTTCTAAAGTATAACTATACCCTAGCCAGCGGCTTTGCTAAAGCTGGAAAACGCTAAATTATGTTTTTCTAATAGATTCCTGCGCCAGTTAAAGGCCTTGCAAAGCCTCTATATGGCGATGCACGGAGCGAGCCAGAGAATTGAGGTCATAGCCACCTTCAAGCACTGAAACCAGATGTCCGCCCGTATAGGTTCGCGCCAGATCCATCAGAAAGCTGGTGATCCAGTAGTAGTCATCATCTTCCAGATTGAGTTCGCCCATGGGATCTTCACGATGGGCATCAAATCCGGCAGAAATGAGGATGAGTTGGGGCTTGAATTGCTGGATAGCCGGCAGCCAGCTGGCTTCAATCGTTTTGCGGAAATCTTTGCTGCCGGTATGAGCTTCCAGGGGAGTATTAATGATATTGTCGCCCTGGTGGTCGGCATAGCGCCAGGGGTAGAAGGGGTGCTGAAAACTGGAACAGACCAGAACACGAGGATCATCGCGGAAGACATCCACGGTGCCATTACCGTGATGCACATCGAAGTCAACAATAGCTACTCTATCCAGTCCATGCTGTTCAAGGGCATGCAGGGCTCCGATGGCAACATTGTTGTAAAAACAAAAGCCCATACTCTCGACTTTTTCTGCGTGGTGTCCGGGCGGGCGTACGGCACAGAAAACGTTATCGGCCTGGTTCTTGAAGATCTGGTCAACGCCCCGGATAACGCCACCAGCAGCTAGTTCAGCGGCTTCCAGTGAACGAGGTGCGAGCAGTGTTTCTTCTTCAATGGCAGTAAAGCCTTCTTCAGGTAAACTTAACTGCAGAGAGCGGACATGGGCCTTGGGGTGAGCACGATGCAGTTGCTCTTCAGTCACTGGGCGAGCCTTGTACTGCATCAACTGATTCATCAGACCACTCAGCATCAATTGATCGGTGATCGCATTCAGTCGCAGAGGGTTTTCCGGATGCCAGGGCCCCATATCATGCAGGGCACAGTCCTGGTGAGTGATGAAAGATGTGATCATAAAGGCCCGTCCTTTTTTTCGCCCAGTTTAAACTTCTTGTCGTTTCGTGGATACTGGGCAAACGTCGAATTATTTGCAAGCCATTGCCAGTGGGTTGGTTTTAGTAAGGAGTAGGAAATGAGCACGCGCTTTTTGAGGTATTTTTTCGAACCCAACAGCCTGGCAGTTATCGGTGCTTCCGAGACCAATTTCAGTCTTGGCGGCCAAGTGGTGAGAAATCTCAAGGATGCCGAGTTCCCCGGTAAAATCTGGGTTGTTAATCCCAAGGACTTTACCCAGGTTCACGGCTGCGATGTATACGACCGCGTGGAGGAGCTGCCGGAAATACCCGATCTGGCCGTTGTTTGCACCCCGGCTGCAGCTGCGCCTCAGGTGGTGGAACAGCTGGGGAATTTTGGGGTTAAGGCGGCCCTGGTTTTAACCTCTAACCAGGGGCATCGACAAACCAACTATAAACAGAAACTGCTCGAAGCTGCCCAGGCTTCGGCCATTAGAATCATGGGGCCTGAGTGCATGGGGGTGCTGGTACCTGGCCGCAAACTGAATGCCAGCTATGCCCCTCAAAACATCAAGGCGGGCAAGGTCGCTTATATCGGCCAATCCGGCATGCTGGGCAATGCCATTATCGACTGGGCCAATGGCCGGGGAATCGGTTTTTCCCATTTGATCACTCTGGGCGACAGTGTGGATGTGCGCCTGGCCGATGTGATCGACTTTATCAATCGCTTTTCCAGTGCCCAGGCTATACTCCTGCATCTGGAGAATATCCCCGATTCCCGCCACTTTATGACGGCCGTACGTGAAGCCTCGCGTAACAAGCTGGTTCTGGCGATTAAATCCGGACGCACACCCGAAGCCCAGGGTGACCCCTTGCTGTTGACTCCGGGCCTGGCCAATCGTGATCCGGTATACAATGCCGCCTTTTCCCGTGCGGGTATGGTGCGCGTGGATAACAGCGAAGAGCTTTTTGATGCCCTGGAAACCCTGACCCGGATGCGTCCGGTTCGCGGCGATCGGCTGGCAATTATCAGTAATGGCCTCGGCCCCAGTATGCTGGCAGTGGACCGTCTGATTCACCAGGGCGGCCAATTGGCGCCTCTGTCCGAGGAAACCCGGGAAAAACTCCGGGACTGGCTGCCCAGTGATGAAACCCGGATTAACCCCCTGGATATCGGAGGAGGGGCAACCCCCCAGCAATTTGTCGATGCTATTCAGCTGGTTTCCGCAGATCCCAATGTTGATGCCGTGCTGGTTGTTCATGCTCCCACACGCCTGGCACCCAGTGAAGCTACTGCCATGGCGGTGATCGCCAACAAGAAAACCTATAAACGCAATCTTTTGACCAGTTGGATGGGGCTGGATCATGCCTTCCCGGCGCGTCACGAGTTCAATCTGGCGGGGATTCCCACCTATGTTTCACCGGAAAAGGCGGTTCAAGCCTTTATGCATCTGGTGAACTACCAGCGTAATCAGCGATTGCTGCAGGAGACACCACCCAGTTTACCCTTTGAGACGGCTCGGGATGCACGTCACAGAGCCAAGGAGCTGGTTGCCCAGGTCGCAGACCAGGGGCGGGACCACCTGACTCATGAAGAAACCCGCGAGCTTCTGGCCGCTTATGGCATTCCTCTGGCTAAAACCTTCTACCCCAAAACGCCGGAAGAAGCCAAGGAGCTGGCCAGGGAGCTGCCAGGGAGCAAGGCCCTGAAAATCAACCATGCCAATAACAGCTATCCTTTCATGTACCGCAAGCATCCGCACAAGCTGTCTGCCGGGTTGCTTCAGGATCTTGAGTCCCTGGATGAAGTGGAAGAAGGTGCGCGCCGGTTAGAGAAGAAGCGTCAGGAGAAATTCCCGGATAGTCCCTTTCATTCTTTTGTGCTTCAGCAGATGCAACGTGGCAAGCACTCGATGCAGCTTAATCTGGGAGTAACACGCGATCCGGTTTTCGGTCCCGTGATCCTCTTTGGTATTGGCGGCTACAAGGTGAATATCCTCTTTGACCGCCAGTTGGCCCTGCCACCTTTAAACATGACGCTGGCCCGGGATCTGATTTTACGCAGCCATGCCGGGCGCCTGATTCGTGAGCATAGCAACCATGCTGAAGAGGACTTGGATCGCATTGGCCAGCTTCTGGTGAAACTGTCTCAGCTGTGTTCGGACTTGCCGTTAATTAAGGGCTTGGAAATCAATCCCCTGCTACTCAATCGTCATGAGTTGCTGGCCATTGATGTTCAGTGTGATCTGGGGGATTCGGCTTACCATGCCATCATGCCTTACCCGGAAGATCTGCGAAAAACCGTCACCTTGAAAGACGGTCGAGAGGTGGAGGTACGCCCCATCCGCGGTGAAGATTCAGTTGCCCTGCTGCGTTTTCATAGTCGCTTGTCTGAAGAAAGCATACGTTTCCGCTATTTTCACAACAAGGCGGATCTGACCAAGCGGGATCTGTCCTTGCTGACCCAAATCAACTACGACCGCCAGATGGCTTTTATTGTTGAGCAGACCCTGGAAGATGGCAGCAAGGAGATTCTTGGTGTATCGCGGGTCTGGACAGATGCCGACAATATCCGTACCGAGTTTTCGGTGATTATTCGCGATGATTTGCAAGGTCTGGGGCTGGGTTCGCTACTGATGAACAAGCTGATCAGTTACAGCAAGAGTGTGGGTACCCTGGAAATGATTGGCAAGATCATGGTGGAAAATCATCCCATGCGTGGCCTGATGAAGCACCTGGGGTTCAAGTGTACCTACAACCTGGAGGAGCAGGTGATCGATGCCGTTCTGCCGTTGAATGAACCCCATAGTGATTGGCAGCGCCACCGTCTGCAGAATCCGGTCGACTAATGGCGCTGAGAGGTGGGTAGATCAGGGTGAAAGTCTTTCCTTGATCCATTCACCTTTTTCCAGCCGGAAGCGCAGGCGGTCATGCAGACGGCTGGGTTGTCCTTGCCAGAACTCCACCTGGGTGGGCAACAGTTGGTAGCCGCCCCAGTGAGGAGGGCGGGGGAGGGTTTCTATACCCTCGTATTGCTCTTCCAGCACAGCCAGTTTATCTTCCAGCACTTCACGGCCGGAAATCACCTGGCTTTGTTCGGAAACCCAGGCGCCGATCTGGCTGTCTCTAGGGCGGCTGGTGTAATAGGCATCGGAGTCTTGTTCCGGTAGTTTCTGCACCCGACCTTCAATTCGTACCTGACGCTCCAGATTTTCCCACCAGAAAAGCAGGCTGCAGTTGGGGTTGTCCTCTAACTCCCGGCCCTTGTCGCTGGCATAATTGGTGTAGAAAACCCAGCCTTTTTCCTTGGAGAAACCCTTTAACAACAGAATTCTGGCCTTGGGTTGTCCCTGGGCATCAACCGTTGCCAGCGTCATGGCATTGGGGTCTAGGGTTTCACTGTCCATGGCATCAGCCAGCCAATGATTAAAAAGGGCAAAGGGGCAGTCTCCGGCTTTTTCTTCGCTTAAAGGGTCCTTGGAGTAGTTGCGACGCATGGCAGCCAGGTCACGGTTCATCTTCATGTCCTCTTGGTGTAAAGTGACTGATCAGGATTAATTAGGAGTAGCTTATAAATGCAAGATCAGGATAGGGTTGAGAATATCAAAGTCTGGGACTGGTCGATAAGGGTATTTCATTGGTCGTTGCCTGTCATAATTTTTGCACTCTGGTATACCCGCCTGGACCCTCAAATCCATCAGCTTTTTGCTCAGGTCTTGATGGGTCTACTGATTTACCGGGTGATCTGGGGTTTTGTGGGAACACCCTATGCTCGCTTCGGATGCTTTGTGCGTAGCCCCGGCGCTATGTGGACTTATCTTACAGGCTTTTTAAAGGGTCGAAAGGCAAGCTACCTGGGCCACAATCCCCTGGGGGGCGCTATGGTGGTTTTGTTGCTGCTGGTGATGGGACTACAATTGACCACAGGACTGTTTATTGATGATTTTCTCTTTCCTGGTCCCCTCTATTCCCTGGTGCCCGCCGCTGTGTCCGAATGGATGACCACTTGGCACCATCGTTTTTTTAATCTCTTGCTGGCTTTGATCGTGATCCATCTGATGGCCATTCTGGTTTATCGCTTAAAAGGTGATAATCTGGTGAAGGCCATGCTTGTGGGTAGCAAGCCGGCTGATCCTCAGGCAGCAGACCTGGATAGGAAGAATCAGGCTTTTCCCTGGCTGCGTTTTCTGATTGCCGTGGTTCTGGCAGTCCTGCCTGTTTATTGGATTTTTAACGGGCTATAAAAAAAGAGGCCTTTAAGGCCTCTTTATCGCTTCTTGCGGTTTTTTTAATAATCAGTCTTCACGATAATCATCATGGCAACCACGACAGGTCTTGCCCAGATTACCCACCTGCGAGCGAGCTGCTGCCAAATCAAAATCTTCAGCGGTGGCTGCCTGAGTCAACTGCTGCAGAGCCTGACCAAAGGCCTGGCCTTTTTCCTGGAATCCTTCCATATCCTCCCAGGCTTCAGAGCTCAGGCGGCTGTCTTCCACCTCGCTCGTGGCGGGGAAGTAGGTTTCAGGAACCATTGGCGCCACCTTGCCCAGATTGCCAACACGGGTTCGGAATTCCTCACGGTCAAATGCCAGCTCACCTTTGGCCATACCACCCATCACACTCATTTGGGCGGCCATTACTTGATAAAGTGCCTGACGATACTCGACAGCGTCTTCAGGGGCAAAGAGGTCATTGGCCAGGGCACTGGTCGCAAAAATTCCCGCTGCAACCAGTGTCAAACTCTTTTTAAGCATGTTGATACTCCTCATCATTAGTGATTGCTTATACAGCAAGAAACTTTACATTAAAAACTGGCAAGCAGCAAAAAAACAGTTTAAAAAGAGGAACTCCTGCCGATTAGGTGCTTGATAATTGCAAAAAAATACCATTTTTTGCGTTTTGGTTCTCTTCTCGGTACTTTGAAATACAAAAGGCTGGGGTCTATGGCTGTGCAAACGCGTCAAGGCTGCTATCATATCCGGGTCGGTGCCTATCCCTTGGGTAGATAAACCCCTAGATTAATGCTGTATTCATTAAGGATCGCAATATGGATCTTGCTACATTACTTGGTTTGGTTTTGGGTCTGACGCTTGTCGTTTTGGCTATCATCACCAGTGCGGACTTGGGTCTTTTCTTCAACCTGCCGGGTATTCTCCTGGTTATGGGGGGGACCTTTTCTGCAGCCCTGATCAAATTCCGCGTTCAAAGTTACCTGATCGGGATCAAGGAAGGTTTTGCGACCGCCTTCTTCGAGCGCAATGATAACCCCCGCGAAATTATCGCCCTGGCCAACCGACTTTCGCGTATCGCACGCCGTAATGGTCTTCTCGGTCTGGAAGATGAGCCCATCGATAACCCCTTCTTCCAGAAAGGGGTGCAAATGTGTGTGGATGGCAGTGCACCGGAATTTATCCAGGAAGTTCTCTTCAAAGAAATGTCTCTGACCATCGATCGCAAATCGATCGGTGAGAAGGTTTTTCGTGCCTTTGGTGACCTGGCACCGGCCTTTGGTATGATCGGCACCCTGGTGGGTCTGGTTGCCATGTTGAATAACCTGGATGATCCTACAGCCTTGGGGCCAGGTATGGCCGTTGCCCTTTTGACAACTTTCTACGGCTCTTTGATGGCCCAGCTGGTTTTCCTGCCCATTGCTGACAAGCTGGCTCTTAAAGGCGATGAACTCAATAACAACATGGAGCTGATTATTGATTCGGTTATGGGTATCTATAACGGCATGAACCCGCAGGTTCTGGACGAATTGCTGGAAACCTACCTGCCTGAGTACCAGCGCGGTACAGTTAACATGAATGAAGAAGTCGAATAGGCATAAGGACAGCTCCCTGCTATGAATCAGAGCCAGAAACCGAAAAAAAAGAAGGTTGAAGACGCACCGGTTCCCAAATGGATGGTGACCTTTGCCGACATGATGACACTACTTTTGGTGTTTTTCGTTCTGATTCTTTCTTTCTCGACCATGGAGCAGGAACGCTACCGCGCTATTTCCATGGCTCTGCAGGATGCTTTCGGTTTTCAGATGATGAACCCCCTGAACCTGATTCCCGTGGACAATCCGCCCCGGACCGAAAACATTATCGAACCTATCAAGCCTGAACCTCCCACTACGGAAGAGACCGGCTCAGAAGACCAGCTGGATGCCATCGGCAACCGTCTGGAAACCAATTTCACCGATGAAATCGAACGTGGCCTGATGATTGTGGAAAGGGATGAGGATCACATTATCATTCGCTTCCCCGACGATGCTGCCTTTGGCTCTGCCAGTGACTGGCTGGAACCCCAGATGGTCCCCATCATCCAGCGAGTCGGAGATTTGATTTCCGAGTATGAAATGTATGTCGTTGTAGGTGGGCATACCGATAATGTACCCATCAACACAGACCGTTATCGCTCTAACTGGGAGTTATCAGCCGCTCGTGCCACTTCGGTTGCCCACGAGCTGACCTGGATGAGCGATATGAATGAGGAATACCTCTATGTCGTGGGTAATGGTGATGCGCGTCCTATTGCCACCAATGCGACTCCTGAAGGTCGAACCAAAAACCGTCGGGTGGAAATTCTGTTGATGGAAAGGGATATTACCGAGGAGCGTGAAGTTTTCCAGGGTATCCAGCAGGTTCCCACCTATCGCTAAATGTTTGAGCTTAATAAAACCTTTTTAAACCCGGCTTAGGCCGGGTTTTTTAATGCTGCAGGGCCTGGGTTGGCTAGGGTTTTCTTGATGTTCTGGGGCCGCCAAGGGCTAAAAAGTCATCGAGGCTCAGTCCGGGCAGGGCACATGAAAGAAGTTGCGGCCTAACCAGGTCTTGGGTGGCCTTCCTTTGAAACCAGCATCAAGTGATTACCAGCCGCTTCTAAACTTCCAGTTCCTGCCAGCGTCTTTGTTGCCAGATCCAGGCAAACACACAGGAGTTAAGAATTCGATAGCCTAGTTGGGCGTACCAGATACCTAAAAGTCCACCTTCCCAATAGATACCGACAAACCAGGCGGCAGGGAGAAAGACCAGCCACTGCAGGGAAAGACTGATTTGCATGACCTGGCGCTGGGCACCGGCACCCTGCAAAGCCTGGTTGAAGACAATGGCTGCTGAATCCAAAGTGATCATGATGCCGGTCAGCATCAGGGGAACCCGCCCCAGCTCAATCAGATGGGCATCATAAAGAAACAGGCTGAGTATTTCTTCAGGGAACACCAGCATGGGAAGCCCCAGAAAGGCCAGGGTGACGGCTGCCAGGCGTACGGCATGCCAGCCCCAGCGATGAGCCTCATCGCCGGCTTCTTCGCCCAGGCTGGAGCCCACCAGCGTCATGGCCGCCATACCCAGGCCCACCCCAGGCAGGATCAACAGGAGAGAGAGGTGAACAAGCACATGGCCGACAGCTACGCTGGGGGTGCTGATCTGCCCCAAAAACCAGAAGAGAACCGCATAGCTCATGGCAAAAAGAAACTGTTGCAGAGAATTGGGTGCTGCCAGTCGCAGGGTTCGCCATAAAAGATTGAGTGAGGTTGGCTGAAAGAAAAAACCACTGGGGCAGGCTTTTTTCCAGGTTAACCAGCCCCAGACCAGAGCTCCGCAGGTTACCGAAAGGCTGGAGCCCAGAGCCGCACCGGTGGCCCCCAGAGCTGGAACCCCCAGCCCGCCATGTATCAGCCAGATGCTGAGAAGAATATTCAGGGCATGGGTGAAAAGAATGATGCGCAGATAGATGCCGGATTGATGAATGCCCTGCCAATAACCTCTAAAACAGAGGGTGAGGGCAACCGGTAAAAGAGCCAGGCTTCGCCAGCCAAAATACTCGGCAGCCACCTGCTGAACTGCTTGATCCTGGTTGATCAGGCCCACCAGGGGCAGGGCATACTGCCAGGCCAGAAAACTTAAAGGCAGGGTCAACAGAAGAGCCAGGAGGATGGCTGCATTGAGGGGAAGGGCTCGTGTTGAATAAAGACGCGCACCATGGCGTCTGGCTACCTGGGACTGGACGCCGGAAGACAGCCCCATAATCAGGGCGGTTAGCATAAAAATGGCGTAACCACCCACCCCGACACCAGCCAGCACCTTTTCACCCAGGCTTCCCACTAGCGCAGCATCGACCAGATTCAGCAAACTCTGACTCAGCATCCCCCCCATGATCGGGAGGGCCAGAGTCAGAATTTTACGCGTGCGCTCCAGGCTCAGCATACCCGCTGCCTAGCGATCCGGATCATAGCCCAGAACAGGCATAAGCCAGCGTTCCAGTTCCTTAACTGCCATTTTTTTACTTTCAGCGGCGGCTTCAACCTGATCGCGGGTGATTTTGCCCAGATTGAAATACTGGCTGCGCGGATGCGCAAAATACCAACCGGATACTGCTGCTGTCGGGTACATGGCAAAGCTTTCGGTCAGTTTCAGCCCCGTGTTTTCAGTAGCCTGAAGGAGATCAAAGAGGTGTTCCTTCTCGGTATGATCCGGACAGGCCGGATAGCCAGGTGCTGGACGAATTCCCTGATAGGCTTCCTTGATCAGCTGGTTGTTATCCAGCTTCTCATCAGCAGCATAACCCCAAAACTCCTTGCGCAGTCTTTCGTGGAGGCGTTCGGCAAAAGCTTCTGCCAGGCGGTCGGCCAGAGCCTTGACCATGATGGCGCGGTAATCATCATTTTGTGCTTCATATTCCTTGGCCAGCTCTTCAGCACCTATCCCGGCGGTGACCGCAAAGCCTCCGACCCAGTCCGCCACCCCGGAAGTCTTGGGCGCGATCCAGTCTGCCAGCGACTTGCAATGGCCGTTTTTATCCGGAGTCTGTTGACGCAGGTGGGTCAGGCGTTTGATCACCTGGGTGCGCTCTTCATCGGCATAAATTTCCAGGGCATCATCATCAACACTATTGGCGGGCCAGATTCCCAGGACCGCCTTGGCCTTGAGTTGCTTGCCTTCAATCAGTTCAGCCAGCATTTCCTGGGCATCGGCAAAGAGTTTTTTGGCTTCTTCGCCGACGATCTTGTCCTCAAAAATGGCCGGATATTTGCCTACCAGATTCCAGCTGATAAAGAAGGGTGTCCAGTCGATTCGCTCGACCAACTCGCTCAGAGGGTAGTCATCAAAAACCTGCAAGCCCGTCTGTTTGGGTTTGACCGGTGCTTCCTGGGTGAAATCTATCACCGGTTTTTTGGCAACGGCCTGGGCATAGTCACAGCTGGCGGCCTTGGTCTTGCGCTTACCCTGGCGCTCACGCACCGCATCATAGTCTTCCTTGATTTTGGCCATGAAACCGGGCTTGAGTTCTTGGGATAGCAGGTTGCTGGCGACACCGACGGCTCGGGATGCATCGCTGACATAAACCACGGCTTCATCATACTGGGGGTCAATTTTAACGGCAGTATGGGCCTTGGAGGTGGTCGCACCACCGATCATCAGAGGAATCTGGAAGCCCTGGCGCTGCATCTCCTTGGCTACCTGAACCATTTCATCCAGAGAAGGGGTAATCAAACCGGAGAGGCCGATAATATCGACTTTTTCTTCTTTGGCGACCTTGAGAATTTTTTCTGCAGGAACCATCACACCCAGGTCGATGACTTCATAGTTATTACACTGAAGCACCACCCCGACAATATTCTTGCCGATATCATGGACATCCCCTTTAACCGTGGCCATGAGGATTTTGCCCTTGGTCTGAACTTCACCGGATTTTTCCGCTTCGATATAGGGAATGAGTAGGGCAACGGCCTGCTTCATGACCCGGGCGGACTTGACCACCTGGGGTAAGAACATCTTGCCTTCGCCAAAGAGGTCTCCCACGATGTTCATGCCATCCATCAACGGGCCTTCGATCACATGGATAGGACGCTCGGCTGCCTGTCTGGCTTCCTCGACATCCTCATCGATGTAAGCCGTAATCCCCTTGACCAGGGAGTGGGCGATTCTTTCATTGACCGGGAGGCTACGCCATTCCAGGTCTTCTTTTTTCTCGGCTGACTTGCCATCACCCCGGTATTTCTCGGCAATATCCAGAAGTCGCTCAGTGGAATCGTCCCGGCGGTTAAGCACCACATCCTCAACGGCTTCGCGGAGCTCTTCGGGCAGATCATCATAGACGGCCAGCTGACCGGCGTTGACGATGCCCATGCTCATACCAACCTTGATCGCATGGTAGAGAAAGACCGAGTGGATGGCTTCACGAACCGGGTTGTTACCGCGGAAGGAGAAGGACACATTGGATACCCCGCCGGAAATCAAGGCGTGGGGTAAATTCTGGTGAATCCATTCGGTGGCCTGGATAAAATCCACACCATAGTTATTGTGCTCTTCGATCCCCGTAGCCACGGCAAAGATATTGGGGTCAAAAATGATATCTTCGGCTGGAAAACCGATTTCATCGACGAGAAGGCGATAGGCTCTTTCACAGATTTCAATCTTGCGCTCAAAGGTATCGGCCTGGCCTTTTTCATCAAAAGCCATGACGATAATCGCAGCACCATAACGCATGCACAGGCGCGCCTGCTCACGAAAAGCGGCTTCACCTTCCTTCATGGAAATGGAATTGACGATGGGTTTGCCCTGAACACATTTTAGGCCTGCTTCCAGAATCGGCCACTTGGAAGAATCCAGCATGATGGGCACCCGGGATATATCCGGCTCCCCGGCAATCAGATTGAGGAAGCGGACCATGGCGGCCTCGGAATCCAGCATCCCCTCATCCATGTTGATATCGATGACCTGAGCACCGTTTTCCACCTGTTCCAGGGCCACTTCCAGGGCCGTGGTGTAATCCTCTTCCAGGATAAGGCGTTTAAAGCGTGCTGAACCCGTGACATTGGTTCTTTCGCCGACATTTACAAACAGGGAGTCCGGGTGAATATTGAAGGGTTCCAGCCCGGAAAGACGGCAGGCCTTGCTGATTGCAGGGATTTTACGGGGAGGGCAGTCGGCTACGGCCTCGGCAATGGCCTGGATGTGCTCAGGCGTGGAGCCACAACAGCCACCGATGATGTTCATCAGGCCGGACTGGGCAAATTCGCGCAGGATGGCGGCCATTTCCTCGGGCGTCTGGTCGTATTCGCCAAATTCATTGGGCAGACCGGCATTCGGGTGGGCAGAGACATGAGTGTCTGCAATCCGTGACAGCTCTTCAATGTAGGGGCGCAGGTCTTCCGCCCCCAGAGCGCAGTTCAAACCGATGGAGAGGGGTTTGGCATGGCGCAGGCTGTTCCAGAAGGCCTCGGTGGTTTGGCCGGAAAGAGTGCGGCCGGACGCATCGGTAATGGTGCCGGAAATCATGATGGGCAGGGCATAGCCCTGGCGCTCAAAAACTTCCTGCACGGCAAAGACAGCTGCCTTGGCATTCAGGGTGTCGAAAATGGTTTCCAACAGGATGAGATCGGCACCGCCACGAATCAGGGCTTCGGTGGCTTCCATATAGTTTTCGACCAGTTGATCGAAAGTGATGTTGCGATAACCGGGATCATTAACATCGGGAGAAATAGAAGCGGTACGACTGGTCGGTCCTACCACGCCGGCTACAAAACGCGGTTTGTCCGGCGTGGAATAGGCGTCGGCCGCTTCACGGGCTACTCGGGCACCGGCTTCATTCAGTTCCTGGGTCAACTCCTGCATATCATAATCAGCCTGGGACAGGCGAGTGGAGTTGAAGGTATTGGTTTCGATGATATCCGCACCGGCGGCCAGGTATTGGCCATGCAGCTCCTTGATCAACTCGGGCTGGGTCAGCACCAATAGATCATTATTCCCCTTGACCTCCTGATGCCAGTCTGCAAAGCGGCTGCCACGGTATTCTTCTTCGCTGAGTTTCTGGTTCTGAATCAGGGTGCCCATACCGCCATCAAGAATCACCAGGCGTTGCTCAAGGGCTTTGTAAAGTTGGTCCAGACGCGCTGGGGTCGGGGTGTTCATCAAGGTTGACTGCTCCAACAGAAAAATTTGCAACATTCTAGCAAAAACACAGGGATGGAGTCAGATAAAAAGACCTATCAAAAAACTAAGGTATTGTTCTTCACGCCTGCATTGACTAAGATGAAGCTAAGAAAATTTCCTTACTTAGGTGGAAGAAAAGTATATGAGCGAAGTCGAAGCACCCAATAAACCGCTGGAGATTACCGAATCTGCAGAAAACTATCTGGCCGAACTGCTGAGCAAGCAGGATGTTGAAGGTATGGGTGTCCGCGTTTTTATCACCCAACCGGGCACACCCTATGCTGAGACCTGCCTGGCCTACTGCCGTCCTGGCGAAGAAGAAGCCAGTGATGAAGTGGTTGAACTGGAAAAAATCAAAGTCTTTCTGGAAAAGAACAGCATTCCTTTCCTGGAAGAAGCTGTTGTCGATTTCAATCCTGATCGCATGGGCGGTCAACTGACCATCAAGGCACCCAATGCCAAGATGCCCAAGGTCAGCAAGGATAGCCCGCTGGCCGATCAAATCAACTATGTACTCTATAGCGATATCAATCCGGGCCTGGCTGCACACGGGGGTGAGATTAAACTGATCGAGCTGACAGACGATCAGATTGCGGTTCTGCAGTTTGGCGGTGGTTGTCAGGGTTGCTCAGCAGTGGATTTAACTCTGAAAGACGGTGTTGAAAAGACATTGCTCGAGCGTTTGCCAGAATTGAAAGGTGTTCGTGATGTTACCGACCACAGTGACAACGAAAACGCCTATTACAAATAATCCTCTATAAAGCTTTGACAACAGCTGAACAACTACCTAGATTTAGATACGCAGCAACAAAATCGAAAAAGAGCAGCTTAGGAGAAAAAGCATGTCAAGGCTTAAAACATCACTGGCAGCGGCCGCTGTCACAGCCGGCTTGGGACTGGCCACTGCCAGCTCCCAGGTTCTTGCCAATGAAAGCTTTATCACTATAGGGACCGGTGGTGTCACGGGTGTTTATTATCCAACTGGTGGCGCTATCTGCAGACTGGTCAACCGTAATCGTAGCGAACACGGTATCCGCTGCTCGGTTGAGAGTACCGGGGGTTCAGCTTATAACGTGAACACCATCCGGGCTGGCGAACTGGATTTTGGGGTGGCCCAGTCTGATGTTCAGTACAATGCTTACCGTGGTGAAGCCCAGTTTGAAGATGCAGGTGCTTATGAGGATCTGCGTGCCGTTTTCTCTATTCACCCTGAAGCCTTTACCGTAGTTGCCCGCGCGGATGCTAATGCCACCGAATTTGATGATCTGGAAGGCAAGCGCGTCAACGTAGGCAATCCCGGTTCCGGCCAGCGTTCAACGGTTGAGCAGTTGCAGGAATTGCGTGGCCAAAGCATGGATATCTACGCCCAGGCAGCTGATCTTAGAGCGGCAGAAATGTCCAGCGCTCTCTGCGACAATCGCATTGACGCCATGATTTACGTGGTAGGCCACCCTAGTGGTTCCATCAAGGAAGCAACCAGCAGCTGTGACAGCCGTCTGGTCAATGTCCGTGGTGATTACGTCGATGAACTTCTGGCAGAATACCCCTACTATCGCCGTGCTACTATCCCTGGCGGTGAATATGCGGGTAACCCGGATCCCGTTGAAACCTTTGGTGTTGCCGCAACTCTGGTCACCACTGCAGAAACACCGGATGAGCAGGTCTATCAGCTGGTGAAGGCTGTTTTTGATAACTTTGATACCTTCACCCGTCTGCATCCAGCCTTTGCGGGTCTGGAAAAAGAAGACATGGTCCGTGCCGGTCTATCTGCGCCCCTGCATCCCGGTGCAGAGCGTTACTATCGTGAAGCTGGCCTGATCGACTGATCAGTTAGGTTTGCGTTTTTGCTATGAATGCCAGCTAGCCGGTCCGGTTTAGCTGGCATTTTTATTTGGTAGAGGACATCAGGATGACTGAAAACAATAACAGGAAAGACATCAGTATCGACGAATCTGCTGAGCAGGATGCCAGCAAGCTGGTAGAAGCGGAAAGCGGTGCCCGCCATCCAGCCGGGCTGGCGGGCAAGTTGGTTTTACTGGTTGCTCTTTGCTGGTCCTTGTTTCAGCTATGGTATGCATCACCCTTTTCATTGATCAGCTCATCGTTTGCCAGACCTATTCATCTGGCTTTTGCCATCTTTCTGGCTTTTCTGGCCTATCCGGCCTTCAAACATTCACCGCAAAACCGTATTCCCTGGCATGACTGGTTGTTCGCACTGGCCGGCTCGGCTTCTGCCCTCTATCTGGTTTTTGCCTATGAGGCCCTGGCCACTCGTCCAGGCATACCCATTACCACCGATCTGGTCTTTGCCGGTATGGGTATGGTGCTTTTGCTGGAAGCCACCCGGCGTGCATTAGGCCCCCCTTTGATGGTGGTGGCCGGTGTTTTTCTGATTTACACCTATTTTGGCCCCTATTTTCCTGATGTGATTTCTCATCAGGGCGCCAGTCTGGAACGCTTGTTATCCCATCAATGGCTGACTTCCGAAGGGGTGTTTGGGGTGGCTGTCGGCGTATCCGTCAGTTTTGTCTTCTTGTTTGTACTTTTTGGTGCGCTTCTGGAAAAAGCAGGGGCGGGCAATTATTTTATCAAGGTCGCCTTTTCTCTTTTAGGTCACATGAAAGGTGGGCCAGCCAAGGCCGCTGTTGTGGCTTCGGGCATGTCTGGCATTATTTCCGGTTCTTCCATTGCCAATGTGGTTACTACCGGCACCTTTACCATTCCGCTGATGAAGCGAGTCGGTTTTCCGCCCACCAAAGCAGGTGCTGTTGAGGTAGCCTCCTCAACCAATGGTCAGCTGACACCGCCAATTATGGGGGCAGCGGCCTTTTTGATGGTGGAATATGTCGGTATTCCCTATCTGGATGTAATCAAGCATGCCATCCTGCCGGCATTAATCTCTTATATCGCCCTGATTTATATCGTTCATCTGGAAGCCAGTAAGGCCAGAATGGAAGGGATTCCACGGCGTTATAAACCCACACTTTTGCATAGTCTGACCAGTTTTGTGGGCACGATTCTGGGGATCTGTATCCTGTCCCTGGCGGTTTACTATGGCATAGGCTGGATCAAACTGATTTTTGGCAGTTGGGCGTTGGCCGTCGTGCTGCTTCTGACTCTGTTGGTTTATTTTGCACTGGTGGCTTATGCCTGCAAATATCCCGAACTGAGCATGGATGATCCAGAAAGCCCTGTTATGGAATTGCCGGAGGTGGGGCCAACGGTCAAATCCGGCCTTTATTTTCTGCTGCCCGTCGTCATTCTGGTCTGGTGTCTGGCTGTTGAACGCTTTTCACCTGGCGTTGCTGCTTTTTGGGCCACCATCTTCATGATTTTTATCGTGGTAACCCACCGGCCTCTACAAGCCTGGTTCCGTAATCGTCGTAACCAGAAGCAGTTGCTGGAGCCCAAAAAAGCCTTTCGTGATGGCTTGGTAGACCTTTACGAGGGCTTGATTGCCGGGGCGCGTAACATGATTGCTATCGGGGTGGCCACGGCCGCAGCGGGTATTGTGGTGGGTACGGTGACCCTGACAGGCATAGGTCTGGTGATGACGGACTTTGTGGAGTTCATCTCTGGCGGCAGCCTGATGTTGATCCTGTTTTTCACTGCCGTAATCAGCCTGATTCTGGGGATGGGCCTACCGACCACAGCCAACTATATCGTGGTATCCACCTTGATGGCGCCGGTGATTGTAGAGCTGGGGGCGCAGAACGGTCTTCTGGTTCCCTTGATCGCTGTTCATCTGTTTGTCTTCTATTTTGGCATTCTGGCCGATGATACTCCGCCGGTGGGCTTGGCCGCCTATGCAGCGGCTGCTGTCGCCAAGGCTGATCCGATTAAAACCGGTGTCCAGGGTTTTACCTACGACATACGTACGGCCATTTTGCCCTTTATGTTTATCTTCAATACCAACCTCTTGCTGATTGATATCACCAACTGGTTCCACTTTATAACCGTGGTATTTGGAGCCACCCTGGCCATGCTGGTCTTTGCTGCAGCCACCCAGAATTTCTGGCTGACCCGCAATCGCTGGTGGGAAACTCTGGCCATGTTACTGATAGCCTTTACGCTTTTCAGGCCCGGTTTCTGGTGGGATATGGTGTATCCACCGGTAGATCGCTTGCCTGCAACCCAGATACTGGAAGCAGCGGAGCGGGTACCTGAAGATCAGGGGCTGCGTATCTGGGTGGAAGGTGAAAGCCTGGATGGACGTGAAGTCAGTAAGGTGGTTCGCTTGCCTCTGGGTGATGCCGGGGAGGGGCAGGCAAGACTGGAAGAAGCTGGCTTGATGCTGCAGGTCACTGAAACGGAAGTTATTGTCGATATGGTCACCTGGGATTCACCTGCCCAGGCACTGGGTATCGATTTTGGCTGGGAGATCACCGGTGTAGAAAGAGACCGGGAAAGACCGGCGAAGGAATGGATGCTCTTGCCTCCGCTCCTGCTTTTGGGTCTGATTGGCTGGTTGCAGAAAGCCCGTGCCAGACGTGAAGAAGAAACCCCCAAAATGTCCAGCGAGGCCTGATGATTATGTTTAAGCAGATTTTATTACCGCTGGATATCAGCGAAGGCCAGGAATCGAAAAAGGCGATTCAAGCAGCTGTTGATCTGGCTAAAACCCATGACAGTTGCCTGCATGTGCTCAGTGTCTTGCCCGGGTTTGGGTCGCCGGTCGTGGCCAGCTATTTCCCGCAAAAGGATTTGGACCAGCTGCTCAAGGAAGTCTATCAGCAGCTCACCGACCTGGTAGAGCCTTTTATTCCCGACGGCCTTCAAGTCAAGCTTCATGCTGTTGAAGGCAAGCCTTACAAGCAGATTTTGCAGGAGGCCAAAAGGGTAGGGGCTGATCTGATCGTCATCCCCAGTCATAGCCCTAAAGCAGTTGAGCGCTTTTTCCTCGGCTCTACGGCTGCACGGGTGGTGGAAAGGGCAGAAATCTCGGTGATGGTTATTCGTGATCACCAGACTTAGGGTGTCATGATCAGGGGAGAGCTGCGCTTTGCCCTGGCTTTCTCCAATTCTTTTCGGGCCAGTCTTAATTGCTGGCCTTTTTCTTCCAGCTGTTTTTTAAGATCCACCAGCTCAGCCTGCTTGGCTTGGGTTTCTAGCAAGACGGCTTCATTTTTCTGCATCAGTTCCTGTTGAGTCACTTCCAGGTCGTGCAGTCGGGTTTGTTGGTCCCGAGTTTTTTCTTCAAGTTGAAGCCTTTGCTGGCTGCTTGCTTCCAGCTTGCCTTGGTATTGTTTTAGCTGTGCATGCAGCTCCTTGGTTTCTTCCTGCCAGGTTTGCTGTTTAGCAGCCATTTCGCTTTTAAGTTCCCGAGCCTCCTGGCGGGCCAGATCCACTTCCTGCATCCAGCGCTGCTGATGGGCTTCATTGCGTTCCTGCTCTTTTTCCAGGCTGGTTTGATACTCCTGATGCAGGCGCTCTATCTCTGCCTGATGTTCTTCCTGACGCTGAGCCAACAACAACTTGCCGGCATTTAACTCCTGTTCCAGAAGCTGGTGTTCCTGGCTCAGGGATTCGATTTTCTTTTCCTGATGGCGATTTTCTTCTTCCAGACGCGTTCTGGCCACAGTTTGCTGATGCTTTTCTTCCTGTAGCTGAGCATTTTGAGATGTCAGGAGATGATTGCGCTCTTCACTCAGCTGTACTTTTTCTAGGGCCTGATGCTTTTCTTCCAGCGCCTGGCGTATCTGTTCATCTGCGGCCTGACGATATTGCTGCAATTTTTCTTCTGCCTGATTACAAGCCTGTTGCCATAGCTGTTGTGTCAGCTCCAGCAAGGCTTCCGGTGGCTGTTCCTTGCCTTCATGTTGCAAAGGGCCTGCTTGTCGCTGCTCTTCACGCCAAGTACGCAGATGCTCGCTGAGAGTGGTAAAGCTACCACGCCCCAGGTGTTCACGAATCCTCTGAACAGTCGGGTTTTCACCTTGACGATGCAGCTGTTGGATCGTGGCAACCACCTCAGCATATTCGACACCTTTTCTGGCCATGATGCATCTCCTGGATTTATCGGGGGAGGAACCTTGGTGTTATCTAGGCTTTGAAGCCTTGGCTCAAGTTTTTAAGGATAATATTACGTTTTACGTAAAAAGTAAAATATAATACGATATAGCTGCTCTATTCATGATAACCGTAATTATCATGAATGCTGGAAAGGCAGCTCCGTTACAGATAAAATGCAGACAAACCCATGCTTTCAGGAACCAATATGGCCACGCAGATCAAGCCAACCACCCAGGCTTTGCCCTTGGTGCCACTGGAGCGTTTACCGGAATTGCCCGAGGAATTGTCAGGCCGTTATGGCAGCAACCGGCCCGCATTAAATGTTCCCTGTCAGTTGGCTGCCCAGACCGACCTGGAGGCTGTGCAGTCCTGGCTATTGGAATACCAGGAACAGCCACAGACGTTCAGAACCTATAGAAAAGAAGCGGAGCGCCTCTTGCTCTGGTGCTGGATAGAAAAGGGCAAGGCTTTCTCCAGCCTTAACCGGGATGATCTGGCTGACTATCAACGCTTTCTGCAGGACCCACAGCCTACAGCCCGTTGGTGTGGCCATGGCCGGGCACCGCGCCATAGTGCTGACTGGAAACCCTTTAAAGGCGGGTTAAGTCGCAGCAGCCAGCAACATGCCTTACGCATCCTCAAGGGGCTTTTTCATTATCTGCATTCGGCTGGCTATCTGGCAGGCAATCCTTTGGCGCTGGTTCGACAAAAGGAAATTCGCCAGGAGGCTCGTCAGGTCAGAGAGAGGCACCTGGATCAGGAAACCTGGGAAGCATTGGTGGATTTTTTGCAACACCAGCCTGCAGACAGCGTCAAACGGCAACGTCAGCTGGAGCGCTGGCGGCTTCTACTGGCTTTTTTGTACCTCCTGGCGCCTCGTGTGCATGAAGTGGCCAATGCGCGTATGAATGATTTCTTTCAACGTCGCGGCCACTGGTGGTGGGCCGTGGAGGGCAAGGGCCAGAAGTATGCTGAAATCCCGGTGAGCAAAGCACTGATTGCTGCACTGAAACGCTACCGCGAGTTTCTGGGTTGTTCACCCCTGCCCTCACAGGAAGATTCCAGTCCGGTTATACGCGATCTGCAAGGCAATAAGGGTATCTCTGCCAACATGATTTACCGCACCATGAAGGATCTGACTGATGAGGCCAGCCGTGCCTTTGCGGGAAAACAGCCGGAAATCGCAGAACGCCTGGCCAAAACCTCAACCCACTGGTTTCGGCATACCTCGATTACGCACCAGGCTGATGCCGGGGTGGAGCTGCGTTTTCTGGCCAGAAATGCTCGTCATGCCAGCCTGGCGACTACTCGTATCTATATGCACGAGGAAGAGGAAGCCTGGCAAAAAGAAAATGACAAGCAGGCTTGGCAGGCTCCCTGGACGGACAGCCAGCAGGACTAAAATCTGCTAGACTGGCCATCTTTATAGGCCTGCAGACTTGAGAGATAAGCGCGGATGCTGGGAAAAATTTTGATCACTGGCCTGGTTTTGGCCGTGACCTACTTCTACTGGAAGAAACAATTAAGACAGCAGGAGTCAAACCACCAACAAAGAGCTCCCCAGCAACCCTTGGCCGGTCAGCTGGAACACCCTGACCGGGTGCGTTTTGCCAAGGTATTCGTCTTTCTGGTGGTGGCCGTCGCCCTTCTGGCCAGTGGTGGTTATGCCTATTATGACTGGCAGGACAAGCACACCCTTTTGGAAGTTCGGGTCGTCAACCCGGTTTCCGGACAGGATGATGTTTACGAGGTCTACAAAAAAGACCTTCAGGAAAAGGCCTTTACCACCCGTCATGGCCAGCATATTCGAATTGCCAACAGTGAGCGCCTGGAAGTTCGCCCGCTGAATGAAGAAGAATCGCCTTTTTAGGAGCTAAACAAGTGTCAGCACAAGAAGCTCAGCAGGAACTGCTGGAAGAATTTGAGATGTTTGATGACTGGATGGATCGTTACCAATATATTATCGATCTGGGCAAAGCCTTGCCTGACTATCCGGATGAGTGGAAAACCCCGGAATACAAGATTGAAGGCTGCCAATCCCAGGTCTGGATACGCCCGGAAATCAAGGAAGGACGCATTCATCTGCATGCCATCAGTGATGCCGCTATTGTCTCCGGCTTGATTGCTCTCTTGCTGCGCATTTACAGCGATCGTACGCCTCAGGAAATCCTGGATACACCTCCGGATTTTCTCAAGGAACTGGGTCTGGATCAGCATCTGAGCCCCACCCGCAGCAATGGTTTGCATGCTATGCTGGAGAGGATTTTTGCCCTGGCCAAGGCCAGCTAATCGTCTGGGGCTGCACTAGCCCCGGCTGCTTCCTTCAATATTCAATACAGGAGTTGACTTGATATGAGCTACGAATCTTTGGCAGGTGCAGGCTCCGGCCTGAGCAAAAGAGAACAGATTGCAGCGATGATCATGCAGGGGCTGGCATCCACCAGTGATAAAAACTTTATCCATGACGCCAGTGCCGATGTGATGGCCGACAGTGCTGTTCGCTGTGCCGATATTCTCATCAAGAAACTGGAAGAAATGCCGGAAAAATAAAGTGTTCAGGTATTTTCGTCTTGGTTCTTATCCTGTTTTTCCGGAACCAGATCAATCCCGCCCGGATGAAAAGGATGGCAGCGCCCTACCCGCTTGATGCTGAGCCACAAGCCCTTGATCGGCCCATGGATTCTCAAAGCCTCTTCGGCATAATGCGAGCAGGTGGGATAAAAACGGCAGCTGGGCGGTTTTAGTGGGCTGATAAAGTACTGGTAAAAACGCACCAGCCCGATCAGCAGCTTTTTCAGCAACTGGCCCAGCAGCCTTAATGGCCAAAGCAGGCCATTTCTAACCTTCGGGGTTAACATAAGGATCTAGCCGTAGAGGCTGGCAGGATCCACATCCACATCCTTGATGACCTCTAGCCCTTCCGGTTTTAAATCCATATAAAAGCAGCTGCGACGCCCGGTATGACAAGCAGGCCCCTGCTGATCAACCAGAAGCAGCAGAGCATCACCATCACAATCCACTCGCACAGCCTTGAGAAGTTGCACCTGACCGGAACTTTCACCCTTGCGCCAGAGTTTCCCGCGAGAACGTGACCAATAACAGGCCCGCCCTTCCTTCAAGGTGATTTCCAGGGATTCACGATTCATCCAGGCCTGCATGAGCACTTCGCCGCTATCCTCCTGCTGGGCGATGGCCGCAATCAAACCCTGATCATTAAAAGCCAACTGGTCGAGGGTTGCTTTCAGGCTCTCATGAGTGCCACGGGGTGCTTTTTCCAATTCTTTCCAAAAGCTGTTACTTGAAGCCATAAAACCTTCTTGATTGTTTGCAGAGCAAAAACCGGCTGAATTCCAGCCGGCTTCTGTCCTTAGCGGTCAAACGTTAGGCGCTGGCCAAAGATGCCATCACTCAACTGCCCGTTTTCATAAGCGATCTGGCCGTTAACCAGGGTGGCTGAAATTCGGCTTTGAAAGAGGTGACCTTCAAAGGGTGACCAACCACACTTGTAAAAGAGACTGGCTTTATCGACCAGGGATTCGCCTTGAAGATCGACCAGAACCAGATCAGCAAAATAGCCTTCGCGAATATAGCCGCGATCCTTGACCTGATAGGCTTCCGCCGGATTGTGACTGGCCTTCTGTGCGATCGTTTCCAGAGATAAGCGGCCGGCATGGTAGTGATCCAGAAGACTGGGTAGCGCATGCTGGACCAAGGGCAGGCCTGCCGGAGCCTTGAAGTAGCTTCTTTGCTTTTCTTCCCAGGTATGTGGGGCATGATCCGTCGCGATAATATCAATGCGCCCTTCCTTGACTGCCTGAAGGATAGTATCTCGGTCCTTTTTACGCTTAATGGCCGGATTGCATTTAATCTGAGCTCCCAATCTGGGATAGTCCTCTTCACTGAACCAGAGGTGGTGGACACAGGCTTCGGCAGTGATCTGTTTGCCACGCATTTCACCCGGTTCAAAGAGTTCCAGTTCTCTGGCGGTGGTGATATGTAAAACGTGCAGTCGGGTGCCGTGTTTTTTAGCCAGCTCCACAGCATAGGAGGAGGATTTCCAGCAGGCTTCTTCCGAGCGAATGGCGGGATGCTCGGTAAAGGGCACCTCTTCCCCGTATTTTTCCCGGGCCGCATCTTCATTGGCCTGGATCATCGGGGTGTCTTCGCAGTGGGTTGCCACCAGAATGGGAGCTGAAGCGAAAATACCTTCAAGAATTTCTGGCTTATCGACCAGCATATTGCCGGTTGAAGCGCCCATGAACACCTTGATACCACAGGCTGCCTGGGGATCCAGATTCTTGATTTCATCCAGGTTGTCATTACTGGCCCCCAGATAAAAAGCAAAGTTAGCGCGAGAGCGACCGGCAGCGCGGGTGTACTTGTCTTCCAATGCCTGACGATTAATGGTCAGGGGATTGACGTTGGGCATTTCCATGTAGGTGGTGATGCCGCCGGCAACAGCTGCTGCTGATTCCGTGGCAATATCGCCCTTGTGGGTTAAGCCCGGCTCCCGGAAATGCACCTGGTCGTCAATCATGCCGGGCAGTAGATGCAACCCCTTGGCATCGATAACCCGAGCGGCCTTTTCGGCAGAAAGGTCACTAGCGATTTTGGCGATACGCTGGTCTTTAATGGCAACATCCGCCTGGTGAACCCGGCCTTCATTGACCAGGGTGGCCTGGGTGATCAAAAGATCATGCATGGTGGTCGCTCCGAAATTAACTGGCTTGTTTTTGCTGACAAGTATGGCAGATTCCCTGCACTTCGATAGTTTTTCTAATGACTTTGAAACCCTGGTTTTGGGCTGCTGTTTCCAGGCGTTCATCCAGGGTTTGTTCGTGGAGTTCCTGCACTTGGCCGCAATCCTGACAAATCAACAACTGGTAGGCTTGGGCATGTTCCGGACAGGTACAGCTGACATAGGCATTCAGGGATTCAATCCGATGGATCAGGCCGTTATTGAGTAGAAAATCTATGGCCCGGTAAATGGTCGGAGGCCTGGCCGATGGGTTTTCAGCCGTCAGCGCATCCAGCAGATCATAGGCCTTGGCCCCGCCGGGGCTTTCGACAATCAACTCCAGAACCCGGCGACGGGTAGGCGTTAATCGTAACCCGCGTCGATGGCAAAGATGATCGGCTTCTGCCATTAGTGTATCCACTTCCCGGCTCATGGCTGCTCTCTGGAGGTTTTTGTTTTCACGAAAAAAGTTTGCCTATTCTACGTGCTGCCGGGAAGGCGCACAAATGACGCTACTCCCGGCTCCGCTTAGTTGCCTTGTTTGTCAGGCTTACCTTGATTGCTGGGTGGCTCGCTATTGAGTTCATCCTTTTGCAGGATGCCGCGGAAGGTCAAATCCAGATCGCGCCCTGCAGCCAGGGCCTTAAGTGTCTTGGAATGAAATTCACGGCGATAAAGGACGCCGACCACCCCTGCTGTAGCCACGATAAAAGCCAGTGGATGGAGAAACCAGCCCAGAAGCGCCAGGCCAAAGTAATAAGCCCTCAGACCATAATTGAACTGGTTGGCAGCCAGATCGATAACATTGGCAGCTTGGACTGCAAACATTTTTCTTGCCCCCGGCGTGGCGTCCTTCTCGTTGGGTGTGGGGGCACTGCCAATCAGAATGGCGCAGAAATTGTATTGGCGCATTGACCAGGTAAAGGTGAAAAAGGCGTAGATAAACAGGGCAATCAACAGAAGCAGCTTGATCTCCAGCCCCAGGCGGGTGGGTTCAATACCGGCAAAAGGCAGGTCGGCCAGCACCACCAGGGCACGATCCGTCGCCCCCATCAAGCCAAAGAGGGCCGCCAGGATCAATAAAGCACTGGAAGCAAAAAAGGCGCCATTGCGTTCCAGATGGGTCATGATAGTGGCATCGGCAATACGAGCTTCACGGGTTAAAAGACGGGTCATCCAGTCATAACGATAACTGTGCATCACACCAGCCAGGCAACGCTTGCTGCGCTGACGACGGCGTGAATACTCGTAATACCAGGCCCAACAGAGAACAAACCAGGTTAAAGCCAGCCAATCCAGCCAGTTAAAGGCCAAGAGCAAGCGCTCTGACACCAGGTCCAGCATGAAAACACCTCGTTACTGATCTGCGCCCTCCCTGCGAGGACGCTTGTTTGTTACACTAACCCTTTAACCAATCTGGGTATTCACTAGTTTTGAGGACTAGTCCGCAGTGAAAAAACAAAGTACCACCAAAACTTGCCAAGACAAGCGTCAGCAAATTATTCAGGCCGCTTCCGAGGCGTTTCTGCAAAAAGGCTACCAAAATGCCAGCATGGAAACGATCGCCTGTGAAGCCGGTGTCGCCAAACAAACCCTCTACAATTATTTTGGCAACAAGGACGCCCTTTTCGAGGAGGTGGTCAATCTCCTGTGCACCTGCGAAAACGAGCAGATGCGTTCAGAAGATATCAGCAGTGACCGGGTGGAAGCTGTCTTCCACGCTTATGCCCAAGGCTTGATCTCTGATCTGCTATCCATTGAAGACACTGCGCTTTTTCGCATGATGGTAGCTGAAGCCCTGCACTTCCCTAATCTGGGCAAGATGTTCTTTCAGGCAGGTATGGAAAAAGACCGTAAATTGCTGGTCGAATTCTTAACTCGGCAGCATGCAGCCGGCAACCTGGTGATAGATGATGCCAATCAGGCCGCGCTTCTTATCCAGGGTGCACTCAATGCCTATTTCCGTCCCAAGTTCATCATGACCGGGGAAAGCCCCAGCCCTGAAGAAATGCAGAAGCATATCGATTACTGTATCGAGAAAATTCTTAAGCTTTACCGTCCCTGAATCAACCGTCCCCAGAGGTCGTGCTCATCGGCCTCGGTCACCTCAACCTCTACCCGCTGACCCGGCTTGAGCTGGGTCTCGCCCAGCAGGAAGAGCTGGCCATCAATTTCCGGGGCATCGCCCTGGGTTCGCGCAGCAGCGCCATCATCACCCACTTCATCGATCATGACTTCCAGGCGCTTGCCGATTTTCTGTTGCAATTTGGCGGCACTGATTTCTGCCTGTTTTTGCATGAACCGAGCCAGACGTTCTTCTTTCACCTCTTCGGGAACCGCACCGGGCAAATCATTGGCTGTGGCCCCATCCACGGCGGAATAGGTAAAACAGCCGACCCGATCCAACTGGGCTTCATCAAGAAAATCCAGCAGGTAGTCAAAATGCGCTTCTGTTTCACCGGGAAAACCGACAATAAAGGTGGAGCGCAGGGTGATATCCGGGCAGACTTCCCGCCAGCTACGTATCCGTTCCAGTGTTTTTTCACTGGCAGCAGGCCTTTTCATGGCCTTGAGCACTTCGGGATGGGCATGCTGGAAGGGAATATCCAGATAAGGCAGGATCTTGCCTTCAGCCATCAGTGGCAGGATGTCATTGACATGCGGATAAGGATAAACATAGTGCAGGCGAATCCAGCGCCCCAACTGGCCCAATTCTTCACAGAGTTCTTTCATGCGGGTCTTGACCGGGCGTCCCTGGTGAAAACCGGTACGGTATTTCAGATCCACCCCATAGGCACTGGTATCCTGGGAAATAACCAGTAATTCTTCCACGCCTGCATTCACCAGACGCTCAGCCTCGCCCAGGACTTCCCCGATCGGGCGGGAAACCAGATCCCCCCGCAAAGAAGGAATAATACAGAAGCTGCAACGATGATTGCAGCCTTCAGAGATCTTCAAATAGGAGTAATGCCGTGGTGTCAGCTTGATGCCCTGGGGAGGAAGCAGATCAATATAGGGGTCATGATCCACCTGGGGAGGCAGATGTTCATGCACAGCCTGGACCACTTCTTCATATTGCTGGGGACCGGTCACCGCTAGAACCTGGGGATGGAGTTCACGGATGGCGCTTTCATCCACCCCCATGCAACCGGTAACAATCACCTTGCCGTTCTCGTGCAGGGCCTCTCCAATGGCTTGCAGGGATTCGGCTTTGGCCGCATCAATGAAACCGCAGGTGTTGACGACGACCAGATCAGCATCTTCATAGCTGGCAACCAGATCGTAGCCTTCACCTCTTAATTGGGTCAGAATACGCTCGGAATCAACCAAAGCTTTGGGGCAACCCAGACTGACAAAACCAACACGGGGAGAAGAAACGGCAGAACTAGAGTTCAAGGACATGAAAGAATTACACTATGCTTGTTCAAAAGCATGCATTCTAACGATTACCTCTCTCAGGGTCACCCACTTCCTGTTAAACTTCTGCAATGCGATTACCCCAACTGCTGCTTCTTTTAGTCTTTATGCTTCTAGTCGGAGGCTGGATTTCCAGTCATCTGCAGACAACGGCTGAGCCATCTGCTGCCAGGCCGTTAAAAGTCGCGCTCGTTTGGGTACCCAACCCGCAGTTTGCCGGTTTCTTTCTGGCTGAGGAATTGGGCTACTACGCTGAAGAAGGCATCCAGGTTGATTTTCTGCCCTACCAGACACAGAAATCAGTACGCCAGCAGTTGGTAGAAGGCGAAGCCGATCTGGGAATCGATAGCCCTGATCAGGTACTTCAGGCCCGCGGCGATGGTCAGGAGCTGGTGGCCCTGGCTGCCATCTTTCGGATTAGCCCCATCGCTTTTGCAGCCAGAGGTGAGCTGCATATGGAAAGCCCTGCTGATTTGCAGGGCAAAAGAGTCGGCAGCCTGCCGGATGGTACCACCACCCTCATGAACGCACTCCTGGCTGAAAATGGCCTTCCACAGGATGTTATTGAGCGAGTACCCGTAACCTCGACCCTGGATGCCTTTTTGCAGGAAGAAGTCGATGTCATCCCCATCTACATCATGGATGAAACCTATATCCTCGATCAACGAGGCATCGATTATCAGTTGCTGCTGCCCCAGGATTATGGTGTCGATACCTACGGCGACACCCTGATCACCACCCAGTCCATGATTGAATCCCGACCCCAGGCAACCCAGGCTTTTGTGCAAGCCAGCCTCAAGGGATGGCGCTATATGATCGAGCATCCTGACCAGGCACTGGCAGCAATCAAACCCTATATGCATGAGGACTATCAGCACCCCGGCCACCAGGAGTATCTCCTGCACCAGGCCGCACCACTGATTCATACCGGCCTGGGGCCCCTGGGCTGGATGCAGGCCAATGACTGGCAGCGCCTCTATGAAGATCTATTACGCCAGGGATTGATCGCCAGACCCTTTGATATCCACCGGGCCTTTACCAACCAGTTTCTGGATATCAATAACTGATGCCGGCCACCTCCCCATCCCGCCAACAAGCCTTGCACCTGCTCGTAGGGGTCTGGGTTCTGGCATTACTCGTCAGCCTGCCTTTTTTCCTCTTCAGCCTGGGACAATATGAAAAAGAGGTGACTCAGCGCCTGGAGAACCTCGCTGACTACAAGGAAGAAGCACTGCAGAACTGGATTCAGCAGATGGATGTGGCGCTCTTGCGTCTGGCACGTCTGCCCAAGATCACTGCAGCAGTCACCCAGCCCTATGACCTGACCCCGGATCCCAGTAGTGTTTTTAACCAACATCATTTTCTTAACGAGACTCTGGAAAGTTACCTGAGCCCTTTTGGCCCTTTCCTCGAGGTGTTCATGCTGGATTCAGCCGGCCAGGTGGTCTACTCCAGTGATCCTGAACAGCTGGGTAAAAACAAGGCCTCCCGCCGCTATTTTATCCAGGGCCAGCATACGGCTTATATTCAGAATATCTATCATTCGGTCACCCTCAGGTCGGCAGCCATGACCCTGGCTCGTCCCCTGCATTTGCAACAACCGGATGGCTCCCAGGAATTCAAGATCGGCGTAATTGCAGCCAGGGCTGATTTAAGCAAACTGAATCGCTTGATGGCTGCTGGAGACTCATCCAGCCAGACGCAAATTCGTAGCTACCTGGTGAATAAATACAACTTCTTTATAACCCCGCCGAACCCCGACGAAGCGGCAGACTTCACCTATCCCCGGCCAACGCATACCCGAGGGGTGCATGCCTGTTTGCAGAATCGCCCCTTGCAGGGCGTTTATCTGGATCACCGCGGTGTCAGAGTACGAGGCACCGCCCGCTGGCTACCCCAGCATCAACTCTGTCTGCTGGTGGAAGAGGATTACACCAGCCGCTATCAGGTCTTCGGCCAACAATTTCTCGGAGTGTTTTTGTTGTTGATCCCGCTTTCTCTGGTGATCTGGTGGCTGGCTCCCCGTCTGGGGTATTTGCAGGAAGAACGCAAATACCAACCAGGACAGGTAGATACCCGTTTTCTCAGCCTTCTGGGCCATGAAATACGTACCCCCTTGAATGGCATCATTGGCATGCTGGCTCTCTTGCAGGAAGGGCGGCTCGACCCTGAGCAGCGCCAACAAGCCCGAGTGGCTGATGCTTCTGCCCAGCAATTACTGAATCTGCTCAAATACCTGATTGCCAGGGCCCGCCAGGGCAACCATCCGGTCAAAGACCAGACAGAAGCTCTTCATTGGCAAGATATCAATGAGTCTCTGGAGATGCTTTTACGCAGTTTTACCCGCTCGGCTGACCACAAGGGGCTGAAACTCCACTTTTTGCCCGCCCCTCAGCTCAGGAGTCGGGAAGTCCAGGCCAATCTGACCCTTTTGCTCCAACTGGCGAGCAATTTGATCGAAAATGCAGTTAAATTCACTGAAAGTGGCAGTGTAACCCTGGGGTTGAAAGCTCGCTTGCTACCCGGCAACCAGGAAGTGGAAATCCAGATGAGTGTGGCCGATACCGGACCAGGCATTGCTGAAACAGATCAGAAAAAGATTTTCCAACCCTTCCATCGTCTGAATAACCAGCAGAAAAGCCCCGCTACCAGCCTGGGGCTGGGGCTGGCGATCAGCAGTGAACTCAGCGAGCAGCTGCAAGGACACCTCGCTCTGCAATCCACCCCCGGCCAGGGAAGCTGCTTCACCCTGACCTTCGTTGCCCCGGTGCGGCGAGCGGTAAAGACCTCACAATAATCAGCGAATTTTTGTTATTCTTGCAGTCTGCAGGTTGGCTGCTTTTGAGGTGAAGCCCCGTGATACGAGTTCTTATCGTTGATGACCATGATCTAATCAGAACCGGCATCGAACGCATGCTGGAAGATGCCGAAGGCATAGACGTTATCGGCCAGGCAACGGATGGCGAGGATGCCATTCAGCAAACACGCGACCTGAAGCCGGATATCGTGCTGATGGATGTAAAAATGCCAGGTATCGGCGGTATCGAAGCCACACGAAAAATCTGCAAGGTCAATCCGGAAACCGAAGTCATTGGGCTGACAGCCAGTGGCGATGACACCTTTGTCCAGATGCTGTTACAAGCCGGGGCCAAGGGCTATTTAACCAAGGGCTCCAGCTTTGAAGAAGTGGTCCGCGCCATACGCCTGGTTTCTGCAGGCCAGCATTACGTTGACCCCACTGTAGCCAGTAGCCTGATTGCCCGGGATCCGGAAAAGAAAAATGCCAACCCCTTCAGCCAGTTGTCGGATCGGGAAATGCAGGTGGCCATGATGATAGTCAGCTGCCAGAAGGTGCAGGAAATTGCCGATAGCCTCTTTGTCAGCCCACGTACCATCAACACCTATCGCTACCGGATTTTCGAAAAACTGGAAGTCCGCAACGATGTTGAACTGACCCACCTGGCCCTTAGGCATAAGCTCGTTGATGTTACCGATTAAAAATTCAGAGCCATCATGACAGACACCGCCGAGTCTTCCCCAGACGGGTTGTTTGACAGTAAAAGCTTTCTCGCTCAGGTAACCCGCGCGCCGGGGATCTACCAGATGTATGCAGCTGACGGCAAGATTCTCTATGTCGGCAAGGCGCGTAACCTCAAAAACCGGCTGAGCAGTTATTTTCGCAGTAATCAGCTGCCGATAAAAACCCAGGCCCTGGTCAGCCGAATCGCCAATATCGAGGTGACGGTGACCCGTAGCGAGACGGAAGCGCTGCTGCTGGAACAAAACCTGATCAAGGCACTGAAACCACCGTTTAATATCCTGCTTCGGGATGACAAATCCTACCCTTTTTTGCATTTCTCCGATCATGACTGGCCCGCCTTGACCATCAAGCGGGCGCGTCACCAGCGGGGAGCGGGGGAATGGTTCGGCCCCTACCCCAGCGCCAACAGCGTGCGCGAGACGCTGCAACTGCTTTATAAGGTGTTCCAGATCCGCCAATGCGATGACACTACCTTTAGCAATCGCAGCCGTCCTTGCCTTCAGTATCAAATCAAACGCTGCTCGGCTCCCTGTACCGGAGAAATCTCTGCCCTGGCTTACCAGGAAGATTTAAAGCATGCGCGCCTCCTGCTGGAAGGTAAAAGCCAGGAGGTAACCGATCGCCTGGCTGAAAAAATGGAAGCGGCCGCAGCGGAACTGGATTTCGAGCAGGCCGCCCACTTCCGCGATCAGATTCAGCAACTGAGGCAGTTACAAATCCAGCAGGACGTGGATACCGGCGTGGGTGATGTCGATGTCTTTGCCCTGGTTGCCTCCGAGGGACGTTCCAGCATCAGCCTTCTGCAGGTTCGCCAGGGGCGACTGATCGGAACCCGACACTTTAATTTTGAAAACCCGCTGGATGCCAGTGATGAAAGCACACTCACCGCTTTTGTTGCCCAGTATTTTCTCACTCGAACTTCCCTGCCGCCGGCCCCGGAAATCCTCCTCAGTCATGAACTGGAAGAGGCGGAAACCCTACAAGAAGCTCTGCAGGACAAATTTGGCGTCAAGCCGAGGCTGGCCCACCGGGTAAGAACCCAAAGGGCTCGCTGGCTGGAACTGGCACAGACCAATGCCCAGCAGCAATTGGTGAGCCAGCGTAACAAGACGGAACAACAGCAGAAGCGCCTGGAGGATTTGCAGACGGTTCTACAACTGGAAGAGCCCATCACCCGCCTGGAATGCTTTGATATCAGCCATAGCCAAGGAGAAGCAACGGTCGCCTCCTGCGTGGTATTTGATACCGAAGGGCCGCGTAAACAGGATTATCGTCGCTTTAATATCGAAGGAGTAGCCGCCGGCGATGATTATGCGGCCATGGCCCAGGCCTTGCGCCGCCGTTACCAACGCATCAAAAAAGGTGAGGTACCCCTGCCGGATGTGCTGATCGTGGATGGTGGCAAGGGCCAGCTGAACGCCGCCAGGGAGCTGCTCAAAGAACTGGATATCACCGGCTTGCAGCTGCTGGGGGTGGCCAAGGGCACCACCCGTAAGCCCGGCCTGGAAACCCTGTTTATCGAAACCCCCGACCGGGGCATGGATCTTCCGGGCCATCGTCCGGCCCTGCATTTGATTCAGCATATTCGCGATGAATCCCATCGTTTTGCCATTACTGGACACCGGCAAAGACGCGACAAGGCCCGCAAAACCTCCTTCCTGGAAGGGATTAAAGGCGTGGGCAGTAAAAGACGCCAGGCCCTGCTGCGCCACTTTGGTGGGCGCAAGGCCGTGGCCGAGGCCAGCATCGAGGCTTTATGCCAGGTTGAAGGCATTAATCGTGCCCTGGCCGAAGAAATTCATGCTACCCTTCATCCCCATTAAGTCCAACAGCCAAAGAAGACGATTAATGAACTTTCCTACCTTTCTGACTCTGCTGCGAATCCTGGTTATTCCTCTCCTCGTGGTCATCTATTATCTGCCTCTGGAAAGCAAATACTGGATTTGTGCTCTTCTCTTCGGGGCTGCAGCCTTGACCGACTGGTTGGATGGCTACCTGGCCCGCCGCTGGAACCAGATGACACCCTTTGGTGCATTTCTTGACCCGGTCGCAGACAAACTCATGGTTGCTGTTGCCCTGGGCGTGCTGATTGAAGCCCATTCCAGCTGGCTGATGACTTTTCCCGCCCTGGTGATTATCGGTCGGGAAATTGTGATTTCCGCCCTGCGTGAATGGATGGCTGAAGTCGGTGAAAGTGCCAGCGTGGCTGTCAGCTGGATCGGCAAGGTCAAAACCACCTTCCAGATGGTCTCCATCTTCCTGCTGCTGATCGGGCCTCCAGGCGAGCTACTGTCCTGGTTGGGACTCGGGCTCCTCTACCTGGCCGCGATTCTGACTCTTTGGTCCATGTATCTCTATTTGCAGGCAGCTCGGCCTCATCTACTGCCTAAAGAAGAGAAGCAAGCCTAAGTTATTGCCTGCAAAGTAAAAAAACTTAAAATGAATCTGGAAAAAGCATTGACACCCAAAAAAATCTCCCTATAATGTGCCTCCAGTTGCGCGGGAATAGCTCAGTGGTAGAGCACAACCTTGCCAAGGTTGGGGTCGCGAGTTCGAATCTCGTTTCCCGCTCCAAGCAACTAAAAGGCTGGGTGGCAGAGTGGTTATGCAGCGGATTGCAAATCCGTGGACGCCGGTTCGATTCCGACCCCAGCCTCCATTTTTCTCTTCGAAAAATGTTCCCCCCTTATTTGCCCAGATCAGCCCGGGTGGTGGAATTGGTAGACACAAGGGATTTAAAATCCCTCGGCCTTATGGCTGTGCCGGTTCAAGTCCGGCTCCGGGCACCAAGAATCTCAATGTCTTATCCCCTTTTAGAAAATCTCCAGTTACCCTGATCATTGCCAAGTGTCCACCGCGAGTGGATTTAGTTTTTTTGCAGACTCTAAATGACCTAGCGCTTAATGGGCATAACGGGTGCTCTTTTGCATTGATAAATGCTCCTGTTGCATGGGATACAGCCGATTTTTAATCATCGGCTGGCAAGGTCATATTGCGGCTGCTCCGGGTCTTTGAGAAGATAGCCCACCTGTTTTTGAACCCTGGGCCACTGAGGAGTCACCTCTTGCCAAGCGCTACCCCTCCTTTAACGCTGGATGCAGCGGAAGCTTTGATTTATGAAGCCAAGACCTGGGATGAAGCCGTCCCCGAGTTGGCATGGAAAAAGCTTTCCACCAAGGGGTTTCCAGAAGCCTATTACAGCTATAACCGGCTGCACCCGGAAGATGAGCATTCTCATGAGCTGGCTGTTGAATGCTATTACAAGCCCTCCATTCTCCAGGGACTGCCTGCGGCCTTGAGTCTGTCCCTCACTTATAACCACCAGCGCCTGCTGGGTGTAGATAGCGGTATGGCGGGCTCGCATTTGAATAAATCGCTACACCTGCCTGAAGACGAGCGTCTGGTAGGCCACCCCCACTTGCATCGCCCCGCCCCGGGAATGCTGAAGGATTTTGCCGAGGCGCTGCCAGCCAGTGAGCTGGCCGATCTCTGGGAGGATTTCCTGTTGCTGGCCAATTTACTCGAAGCACCGGAACTGGATTTACCCGCAGCTGGAGACCGCTTGCTATGAATCTGGACGAGCTGCCAATCAGTTTCGGATTTCAGTCCCACCCGATCAGTGAAGACCTGATTTACCTGGAAACAACCATGTCCCTGGCTTTTGACGGGCGTTGCCTGGGCTTTTATCTGGAAGACCTGGGTCGTGAGCGTTACCGGCTTTCAGACAATGCCGAGACCCTCTTCATGGCGCTCAGCCAAGGCTACCAGCCTGCCAGCAAAGACCATAAGGAGATGCAGACCCTGGTTGAGAAGCAACAATTATTGCTCTCCGAGCAGGGTGAAATCTATCAGGTGACCGCGGCCGGGGAGCTCTCCTTTTATCTGGCCCGAATGCTGGAAACTCAATTTGCTCTCAGCCATTACTGCCTGCAAAAAATGCCCTGGAAGCTGGAATACTGATATTTATACAGCTAAAATAGCTGGATCAATTCTAGTTTTCTGCCGAGGTGGTCATGGATATTGAGGAAATGTTTGCAGCTGGTGTTGCCGACACGCCCAGGGCTGCAGCGCCAAGTAGAAATGCCAGTGGATTTCCCAGTCCGGCACAGGATTTTTCTGGCCAGGCCCTGTCCCTGGATCGCCATCTGGTGCGTCGCCCTTCTGCCACCTATTTTTGTCGGGTCAGTGGTGATGCCATGCAAGGAGCAGGCATTCATGATGGTGACCTGCTGGTGGTGGATTCTTCCTTGAACCCTCGTCATGAGCAGGTAGTCGTTGCCCTGCTTTTTGGAGAATTGGTGGTTCGTCGCCTGCATAAAGTAGCCCAGGCAGCCTGGTTGCTGGCAGAAAACCCCGGCCAGAGCTATCAGCCAGTGGAAATCACTGATCTGGATACTAGCCAGATCTTCTGGGGCGTGGTTACCTGGGTGTTGCACCAGCCCTAGATGCGACTGTTGTAAAATTGCAGAGCAGTACGCCCACTGTAGGAGGCTCGCATCCGGGCAAACAGGGTGGCATCAGCCCTCAACTGATCACGATCTCCCTGAAAATCGGGAAAATAGCTATCCACTAGAGTCAGGTAGTGATCCAGATCGCCTTGATAAAAGGAAAGACTGAGGCCAAAACGATCGGCCAGAGAGATTTTTTCTTCCACGGCATCACCGGGATGCAGTTCACCGCCAACGCCAACCTGAACACCGGCATTGTCCTGATGGCTTTCCGGGAGAAGATGGCGACGATTGCTGGTGGCATAGACCCGGATATTGGCCGGTGGTGTTTCCAGCGAGCCTTCCAGCAGGGTTTTAAGCGCTTTGTAGCCAGAATCGCCTGACTCAAAGCTGAGATCATCACAAAAAATCAGAAAGTGATAAGGCAGCTCTTCCAACTGGTCACTGATTTCCGGTAGCCAGTCCAGGCTCTCACGCGGAATTTCCAGAGCACGCAGGCCTTGGGCATGATATTCCTTGAGCAGGCTTTTAATCAGGCTGCTTTTGCCGGTGCCCCGACTCCCCCAAAGCAGCGCATGATTGCAGGGCTGATCAGCGAGAAAACGACGGGTATTTTCCAGTAGCTGCTGTTTCTGGCGCTCGATACCCAGAAGTCGATCGAGTGGCAAGGCTTGCATTTGATAGAGCGGCTTTAAATACTCACCTCGGGTCCGCCAGACGCCCCCATAGGCTTTTTGCCAATCAATTTCTTTTACTTTCAGCAAGTTTTATTCCTCCAGAAAGCGGCGCAGTGTTTCAGCCTGAGTGGAAATGCTGTAGATACCATCCAGGTGCCCCCAGGAGCCCTGGATTTCCTGATACTGACTGCTTTTACCCTGGACCAGCAATTGCTGGTGAACTTTTAACGCCAGGCGCGGTGGCAGCAGCTGATCCGCAGTTGCCGGTAGAAAGAGGCACTTGGCCTGGATTTTCTCCAGGCCTGCGTCCAGGGTCTTGCCCTGCCCCGCCAAAAAAGTCTGGTTGGCCCTGACCAGATAGAGAAGATGATTGCCGTCAGCCAGCTTGGCTCTTTCCAGGCAGTCTGCGCGAAAGCGCTGGATCATCCGGTAGTCTTCACGGATGGAGTCCAGCGGCCCTGGCTCCAGAGGATGATGCTGAAAAAAAGTCCGGTTAATTAACTCCGGGCTTAATGCCTGGTGATTAATCTGCATCAGGGTCTGCAGAACACCCTGCAAGGGAGGCTCGGCCTCATAGTAGTCCCCCTGGTTCCAGTTGGGATCAGCCAGAATGGGTTCAGCCCATTGCTGCAGTCCCATACACGTCCAGGCATCGGCTTCACCCATTCCGATGACAGAAACCATGCGCTCAACCCGGCCAGGAAAGTCAACCGCCCACTGCAATGCCTGTAAGGACCCCATGGAAGGCCCGATCACTGCATGCAGCTTGTCGATACCCAAGGAATCCAGCAGGGCTTTCTGGGCAGCTACGAAATCGGCAATCGTTACTACAGGAAAATCCAGACCCCAGAGTTTACCCGTATCGGGATTGATGGAGGCCGGACCCGTAGTAATCACCTGAGGATTAAAGGGCTCTTGATTCACCAGGGTGTCACAGCTGAAGATAAAAAAACGGTCGGTATCCAGGGGCTTGCCCGGACCGATCAGATGATCCCAGTAGCCGGGCAGTTTATCTTCTTCACTGTAATAACCGGCTGCATGACTGGACCCGGAAAAATAGTGGGTCACCAGAATGGCGTTATCTCGACGTTCATTCAACTGGCCCCAGGATTCCCAGCCGAATTTGACTTCAGGAAGCGTCTTGCCGGTGAAGGTGGTGAAGTCCTCTACAACAAATTGTTTTTTCTCGACCCGCATGGCTGAATTTCCTTGCTCGCAGCAGGTCTCACCTGCAGGTGCTTTGCCAGAAGAAATGATCAAAGCTAAGATGAGTCTTTCAATTCCAAAGCAGGAGAAACCAAGTGACTGAAGGCGTTAAGCATATTATCGCTGTAGCTTCAGGTAAAGGTGGCGTCGGTAAAAGCACGGTCACGGCCAATCTGGCACTGGCCATGGCTGCGCAAGGCAAGCGAGTCGGTGTGCTGGATGCCGATATTTATGGTCCCAGTCAGGCCCAGATGTTTGCCGTCGGCGATGACCAGCAACCTGCTTCAGACGATGGAAAAACCTTTGATCCTCTGGAAACCAAGGGAATTCAGTTGATGTCCATGGCCTTTCTGGTGGATCAGAAAACGCCCATGATCTGGCGTGGCCCCATGGCCTCGGGTGCTTTCCAGCAGCTGCTGAATCAAACCCGCTGGAAGGATCTGGACTATCTGTTTATCGATATGCCACCGGGAACCGGCGATATCCAGCTGACCCTGGCCCAGAAAGTAGCGGTTGACGGTGCCGTGATCGTGACCACCCCCCAGGATATCGCGCTTCTGGATGCCAAACGCGGCATCGAGATGTTTCGCCAGGTCAAAGTGCCGGTACTGGGAGTCATCGAGAACATGAGCCTGCATACCTGCTCCAACTGTGGTCACAGCGAGCCGGTTTTTGGTGAAGGCGGTGGTGATCGTATTGCCAAAGAATATGCTACTCAGCTCTTGGGGCAACTGCCTTTGTCTCTGGCGATCAGGGAGCAGGTAGATCAGGGGCACCCCAGTGTTGAGGCTGATCCTGAAGGTCAGGTGGCTCGCATCTTTGCCGAGGTGGCCGGAAAGATACAGGAACAGATGGCCGATAAGGATCAGGATGCATCCGGCCCGGAAATCTCTTTCAGTGATTAAAAGCTAAACAAGACACAAGGAGGTGTCGCAGCAAAAAATAGAAGGAAAAGAAAGAATTGGTGGAGCTAAGCGGGATCGAACCGCTGACCTCTTGCATGCCATGCAAGCGCTCTCCCAGCTGAGCTATAGCCCCACGTCTCTGAGGAGGCTTGCATTATAGAGCCTCCTCTCGAGGTGTCAAGCCTCAGCCGCGAAATTTTACTAGGCCATAGCCCCCTAGCACCAAAGCCACGGCTCCGGTAACGTAATATTGCCAAACCTGATCCGGGGTTTCCCCGGTGATGCCTTGAATCAGTTGGCTATCAACCCGCTGATGCAGATCATACCCCCAATACAACAGCAGGGCTCCAATCAGTATCAGGGCAACACTTAGAAAACGTTTCATTTTGAATCCTCTTGAGTTTCCAGAAAATGGCTAACCGGCTTAGAAAAAACTTGGCGCTGCTGAGCTTCAACCTCTTGTTGTGCCAGGGTTAAATCCTTCAGTTCCAATAGCTGCTCAGGCCAAAAAGCCAGAGGAGGCAAGCGCCAGGGCAGTTGTTCCAGCCAATCGGCAAAGCTGATTCTTGAAAAATCCCGTCCCGGTAACCAGACCTCCCGCTCGACATCAAAAACAATCCAGTGATGCGACTGCAACCACTGCAATCTTTCCTGCCAGAGACTGGCATTCTGACTACCCGCCAGACTCCTCAGGCGGTTTTCATCAACGCCTTCTGCCTGGGCAAAGGCCTGCCAGAGTACTTGTAGTACTCGCAGGAGCTGTAACCCCGGTTCAAGGGTTTCAATCTGGGATTCCTCTTCAGGTAGGCCCTGCATAGCCACCCATTCAGCACAAAGAAGTATTAACAGCCAGGACACATACATCCACAGCAGGAAGAGAGGGAAGGCTGCAAAAGCGCCATAAACCAGCTCATAGCTGGGAAAACTGGTGACAAACCAGGAAAAACCAGCCTTGGCTATTTCAAATAACAGGGCCATGGCCAAACCACCCGACGCGGCATGGCGAAAGCGAACGTGACAATGAGGAACAGCCCAGTACAAGAGAGTAAAAGCCAGAGTACTGAAGATAAACGGCAGGTAGTTCCATAAAAGTGCACCGCCACCGATGGGGTCAGCAACTTTTTCCAGCAGGGGCAGAGAAGTGAGATAAGAACTCAGCACCAGACCCGCGCCCAGTAATAAGGGGCCGAGGGTCAGAACGGTCCAGTAGATCAAGAATGCCTGAAGGCCACGACGGGGCTTTTCCACCCGCCAGATGGCATTAAAGGCCTTTTCGATATTAATGATCATCAAGGTGGCGGTAATGATCAGAAAAATAACACCGACCAGCGTTAATTGTCGGGCTTGCTGGGCAAAATCACCCATATAATCTTTCACTACCTGGCCCGTAGCTGGCACAAAATGATCAAACAGCATGCCCTGTAACTGCTCCCCTACCCCGCGAAAAACCGGCAAAGCTGCCAGCATGGAATAGGTCACAGTCAGCAGGGGGACAACAGCAAAAAGCGAAGTGTAGGTTAGCGCGGCAGCATTGCGTGGACAGTCATCTTTCAAAAAGCGCTGGAATACATCCACAATTACCCGGGCAAAGGCAAAAGACTGCAGTGTTTGGAAAAGACGAGCAATTCTTTGCATGGGCAAGGTTCCTTACAAGCAGGCAGGCAGTTAGAATAACTGCAGTTTATCACCGACCCCAGAAAGGCACCAATTCATGACTCCAGTTCTTCTACATAATCCCCGCTGCTCCAAATCTCGTCAGGCTCTGGCCCTGTTGGAAGAAAAACAGGTGGATTTCGAACTACGCAAGTATCTGGATCAACCCTTGAGTACCCAGGAGCTTCAACAACTCCTGGCGAAGCTGGGCATGACGGCACGCGAATTAATGCGAAAAGGCGAAGCTGTTTACAAGGAAGAGCAACTGAACAACCCCGAGCTATCGGAAGACGCACTGATCCAGGCCATGGCCGAGCATCCTAAGCTCATGGAAAGACCCGTGCTAATCACCGACGATAAAGCTGTCGTCGGTCGCCCGCCCGAGCAGATTCTGGACATCATCTAAAAAAGGATACGCCCATGGCTTTGCCCTATGTTCTGGTTCTTTACTATTCACGCAACGGTAGCCTTGCCCGGATGGCCAAGGAAATGGCTAAAGGCGTAGAAGAGGTAGCCGGCATTGAAGCCCGCTTGAGACGAGTGCCTGCGGTTTCCACTGTTTGTGAAGCAACAGAACCGGCTGTTCCTGCGGAAGGCAGTATCTATGCCACTGAAGAGGATCTGCGTCACTGTGCCGGTCTCTTGCTGGGGAGCCCAACCCGCTTTGGCAATATGGCTGCGCCCATGAAGTATTTTCTGGATTCCACCAGCAGCATCTGGATTTCCGGTGATCTGATCGACAAGCCTGCAGGCACCTTTACGTCAACATCCAGCCTGCACGGCGGCCAGGAGACCACCCTTTTAACCATGGCCTTGCCTCTGCTGCACCATGGCATGGTTTGGGCAGGCTTGCCCTATTCCAACGCAGAATTAACCACGACCCAGGATGGCGGTACTCCTTACGGAGCCAGTCATCTGGCTGGAACGGATAGCCAGCGAGAGCTAAGCGAAACGGAAATCCGACTCTGCCGAGCTCAGGGTGAACGCCTCGCACGCCTGGCATTAAAACTTCAGGCCTGAGGGCCACTTCCTGACCATTAGATCGAATCAATATCAATAAGGCCGAACCTTGAAACCAGCAAAACCCCTGCCCCGTCGTGAATTGGAAAAGAAGCTACTGATCAGCAGACTGGTTACACTCAGCAGTTATTTTGGGCTCCTGGCTGTACTCCTGCTCGGGCTGGTGGTTAACCCGCCACCGGAAGGTGCTCGTATGGCGGTGATTCTAGCCGTTGTCTGGCTGCCTCTTCTGGTCTTCCTGCCTTCAATCCTGCTCAAGCAGCCTCGCCCTCATGCCTGGCTGTGCTTTATCAGCCTTCTTTACTTCATGCAGGGGGTCACCTCAGCCTTTTTACCCGAGAAAGCCGGACTGGGATTTGCCCAGGCCCTGCTCTCCCTGCTCCTTTTTACCGCAGCCATGCTCTATGGGCGCTGGCGCAGCATGCAGCTACGAGGCGCTGTACTGGATTAATCGGCCTGGGTCATATCCAGAAGCAGACTGACCACTTCAAGCCATGCCTGGTCTTCACTGCGCCCTGAACGCAGAGCCCGGGCATGAGCGCCTATCTGAAGATGAGCGCTGGTGCCGCGATTGAGGATTTTGGCACAGGTTTCCAGTTCCTCCAGACAGCCCAGAGCCTTGGCATCATCCCTCAGCATCTCCAGCAACTCCGTCAGCAGCTGTTTGTAGGGACGGATTTCTCCGGTTCCCAGGTCTACGAGGCCGGAATCCGTGCCATAACACTGGGCCCGCCAGCGGTTTTCATTGATCAGCATCCTGGCATAACTCCGCCAGCGTTGATTCTTCTGGCGCAGACGGTAGAGATACCGCAACAGACAGCGATAAAGAGCGGCGATGGAAACAGAATCATCCACCCGGGTACAGGCATCGGCAACGCGCATTTCCAAGGCCTCATCACGGCTTGAAGGGCGTAAATCCCACCAGAGGCTGGAGATGTCCTCAATCAGGCCTGATTTCACCAAAACATTGGTGTGAGCTTCAAAGTCGGCCCAGGAGTCAAACAGATCCGGTAAGCCGGTGCGGGGTAGCTCGGAAAAAGCACTGATGCGATAGCTTTTTAGACCGGTATTGGCACCCAACCAGAAGGGTGAACTGGTGGAGAGTGCCAGAATATGGGGGACAAAATAAGAAACCTGGTTCATCAGGTCGATCCGTAGATCCGGATCTTCGACCATTACCTTAACCTGCATACCACAGGTCAACAGGCGACGAGAAAGATCCCGCAACTCCATCACCATGCCATGCTGCTGGCCATCATGTGTTTGTCTCTGGCGGTGCCAGTCCGCAAAGGGATGGGTGCCGGCGGCCATGGGTGCCAGGCCAAAATCGGCAGCCAAGGCAGCCAATTGGCGTCTGAGTTGCCAGGCTTCTTTGCGCAAACTGACCAGATCTTCATGAAAACGGGTTGCGGTTCTGATTTGTGCGCCTAAAAATTCGGGGCGAACTCTTTCACCCAACTCGCTTCTTAAACGGGCGACCAGCTCGGGCGGCTGTTCAACGATGACATCAAGGGTTTCCAGGTCAACCAGCAGAAATTCTTCTTGAATCGCAGTGGCAAAGGAGGGGGTAGAGGTGGCTTGAATAACCTGGCTATGAAACATGATGACTCCGTAGGAATTGAAGTCTCTATTTTATAGCCTACACAGGTTATTCCAACTGCAAAGCGTTGCTACTTAGGTCGTGATTGAACGGTCATTTTGTCGCAGCAAGGTGTTTTAGGGGAGCTGGAGGCTAACCAAGCCCAGACGGTGGACCTCATGCGCCACTTCAGGATTCTTGAGCTCACGCATCTTGCTGATGACCTTATCGAGCAGTAATTCTGGCTCACCTGGTTCCGGAAGCTCGGCAACCGCTGCGCTGGAATGGATGCGAAGCGTGGGGAATTCGGCATATTTAACCTTGCCCAGAGCACGGCTGATTTTTTCAGCCAGTACCAAGCCATCCTGCTGACCCTTGTTAGGCAGGAGAATGCACAGCTTGCGGCCGCTGAAACGGGCGCAGATATCATCGGTTCCGGCACAGTGGTGCAGAAGGCTGCCCATGTTCTTGAGCACCCGATCTCCAATACTCTGACCAAACTGCTCGTTGATTTCGTGCAGATTCTTCATATCCACAGCTACCAACGTCAAGCGCAGGCCATTGGGGCCGACTTGATCCAGGAGTTCACGGAAGATTTGCAGGAAGGCATCCCGCTGATACAGGTGGGTTGTCTTGTCCTGACGGGATTCGATCTGGGCATCAGCCAGCAGATTGTGAACCTGGTCAGTAACCGCAACCCGTTCAGCAATATCACGGCCATTAGCCACCACATAGGAACGACCTTCATACTCGAGGAGTTGCAGGCGAAATTCAAAGTCGTGATCCGAGCCGAGATTACGACGAACAGGTGTAACCAGGGTCATCCCCTCGCCCTGTTCAACGAATTGCAGGTTTTCCAGCAGGCCTTCCAGTTCACCGTCAGTTAATTCCGGCAGAAAGGTGAAAGGTCCGGCATTCATCAGCTCATCAGGTGTATGACCCAGCCAGTTGGCACCATGATCATTAATGAAAAGCAGACTGCGATCCTGAGGGTCCAGTACCAGTACCAGATCCAATGAATGCTGCAAGATATGAGCAATTTCTTTTTCAGAAATCTTAGCCAAGATGCTTTCCTTCTGCTGCTTGATTATTCGGTGCCCAGGCTAACCTTTGAACCCTCTCAATTTATAGTTCAACTGAAGCTGATAAGCAAGGGTCTACCGCTGGTGCACGGCTTCAAATTACCACTTTAAAGCCTGGCGCACAAAAGGAATTGTTAATTTCCTCTGCTCTTTCAGGCTGGCTTCATCAAGAACGTCCAAAGTGGCAAAAAGACCACTCAAACGCCGCGGACTACGATGCAAAATATAACGCGCGACTTCATCGGGCATTTGCAGCCCTCTCTTACTGGCTCGCAGTTGCAAGGCAGCCAGCTTGTCATCATCTTCCAGGGTCTGAAGTTGATAGGTCAAGCCCCAGGCCAGACGGGATGCCAGATCCGGCAAGTTTACCGGAAGGTGAGCGGGCGCGGAAGTTGCTGTAATTAACAGCATCTTACCCTGATCGCGCAAGCGGTTATACATATGAAACAGGGCTTCTTCCCAGAGGTCGATACCTGCAACCGCATCGAGATCATCCAGACAAACCAGATCCTGATCCAGCTCGCTGAGTTGATCCGGGTGACCTCCGGCAAGGTCCTGGAGCGCCAAATAAGCAGCTTCACGCCCTTGGCTCTTGGCCAGGTGGTAGCTGGCCTGGAGTAGATGGCTCTTGCCGGAGTCCTGTTTACCCCAGAGAAAGACATAGCGAAATCCCGGCTCGTCCAGCATTTTTGGCAGATGGCTTGCAATAGCCGGATTCTTTCCCAGGTGAAAGTTGGAAAAGTGGGCCGTATCCTGCAGGTTAACGCCCAGAGAAAGCTGTACTGGCGTGACCATAACGAGTCTTAGTCCTGCTGCCACTGGAACCAGGCATCAACCTGGCGAAAAAAGGGTCTTTCCTCTTCTTCAGCAACAACATCCTCTTGTGCTCCTGGTCCTGGGGAAGGATTGCTGCCTTGTCTGCCGGAAAAGTCTTGTGAAGGTCCGGTCTCCTGCAGACTGAAAAAGGAGGTTTCCGTCAGGCGGCCATCCAGGCGCAAATTAGCCTTTAATTGATCCATGCCGCCACGCAGATCAACTGCTATCAGTAACTGATCCTTACTGACCTTGAGCAGATCCACTTGGTCCACAACGGAAAGGCGATTGAGATAGTCCAGCAGCCTGGAGAAATCCTCTACTTCGCGGATATTGGACAGGGCTAGACGATAACGCCCTGCACCCTGATCCGGAGAACTGGCATAACGCTGAGATAAAGACTCGGTGGCAAAATCAACGCCGCTGCGCAAGGCTTCCCCGAGCGTGCGCGCCTGGGATCGCTGACTGACTCGATCCACCCCGGTATGCAGCTGCCAGCTGACCATCCATCGGCCCGAAGCTGGATAAATTCGACCGATGGCCACAGCATCGGGTTGATAGGCCTGGCTGGCCTGCAATACCTCGGGATAAAAGCCGCCCCAAATATCAGACAGCAGCCCCTCGGGCAGTTGGGATGCTGGCTCATCAGGAGTCATCAAGGGTAGGCCCCGCTCCTCTCCCAGCTCTGTTAACAGGTTGGTCAAAGGGCGATTGGTTCTGGGTGTAACCAGATAGCGCCCCTGACGACCTTCCAAAGCAATGAGGAAAAGCGTTTTGGGGCGACTAACGCCCCACACAGGTGCCTGCATCTGCTGGAGGAGGTTCTTGACACTTTCCGGATCAAATTCCAACTGTAAGCGATAGGCCTGAGTTTGCTCTCCGGATTCCAGTTCAATCAATTCGCTGGTTGACTCATAGCTGTACTGGCTCACCCAGCGTTGAGCATTGGATAACTGCTGCCAGAGTGAAAAAGCTTCGTTATCTTCGTAATCCTCGGGCGAATCGGCAAAACCGTCCGGGGGAAATTGCTCCAGAACTCGGCGAGTACCGGAAACCCTGACCAGAAGTTGCTTGAGCAGGTCGCGAGCAGCTTCAGCACGGGTTGAATCGCGGGTGTCCTTGACCAAGGCATCCAGGCTATAGAGGCCATCGATACGGTCGGCATGGAGAGGCTGACCCAATGCAATAAAGATCACTAGCAGCCAGCTTGCAGTCAATAATGGAAACTTGATTAATTTCACCTTGCTCATCCGTTGTTCAGTGCAATTATCTAAATCGGCAACAATTTTACCTCAGACAGGTCGAGTTCGTAGAGCCTGAAGCTTCAGGGTGCTAGAATACGCAAGTTTTTTGGCCTTGCCCATTTTTACTGACCGTTTTTTCTAATGCAGGACATTTCATGAGCCGTAGCAAAACCCCGATCACTTACAAAGATGCCGGTGTCGATATTGATGCCGGAAACGCCTTGGTAGAGCGCATCAAAGGTGTTGCCAAGCGCACCAGTCGCCCTGAAGTTCTGGGTGGACTGGGTGGCTTTGGCGCTCTGTGCCAGCTTCCCAGCGGCTACCGAGAGCCCCTGCTGGTATCCGGTACCGACGGGGTAGGCACCAAGCTCCGCCTGGCCATGGATCTAGGACAACATGACACCATCGGCATCGATCTGGTTGCCATGTGTGTTAATGACCTGATTGTCTGTGGTGCCGAACCCCTTTTCTTTCTCGATTACTATGCCACCGGCAAGCTGAATGTTGATGTGGCTGCTGATGTGGTCACCGGCATCGGTGAAGGCTGCAGTCAGGCTGGCTGTGCCCTGGTAGGCGGTGAAACTGCAGAAATGCCCGGTATGTATGACGGTGACGACTATGATCTGGCCGGCTTTTGTGTCGGTGTCGTGGAAAAATCCGAAGTACTGGACGGTAGCAAGGTTGCCGCTGGCGATGTCCTCCTGGGACTGGCTTCCTCCGGCCCCCACTCCAATGGCTACTCCCTGATTCGCAAGCTGCTTGAAGTCAGCGGTGATTCTTTGGATATGCAGCTGAGTGACGGCAAGAAACTGGGCCAGGCTTTGATGGAGCCCACACGAATTTATGTCAAACCCCTGCTGAAACTGATCAAGGCGGGCGCGGCCATTCACGCCCTCTCGCATATCACCGGTGGCGGTCTTTACGAAAACATCCCCCGAGTTCTGCCGGATGACTGCAAAGCCGACCTGGATCTCACCAATTATCAACGTCCAGCAGTTTTTGACTGGATGCAGGACGTGGGTCAAGTCCCTGAAAAAGAGATGTACCGCACCCTCAACTGCGGTCTGGGCATGGTTCTGGCAGTTGCAGCCGATCAGGCAGCCAGTATCCGCCAATCCCTTGAAGAGGAAGGTGAGACAGTCTTTGAGCTGGGGGTTATCAGCCAGCGCGCTTCCAACGAAGAGGCAGTGGAAATCAAGGGGCTGAAAGAATGATGCATGGCGGTGAACCGGCAGAAGAAAGGCGTGTTGTAGTTCTGATTTCCGGTAACGGCAGCAACCTTCAGGCTTTGATCGATGCTCAGGCAAGTGAAACCGGGCTGGGCGGGCAGATCGCTGCGGTCATTAGTGATCAACCTGATGCCTATGGCCTTGAGCGGGCTCAACAGGCAGGTATTGCCACGGAAGTTCTGCCAGCTTCCAGCTATAAAAACCGGCAGGAGTACGATCAGGCGCTTTTGCGGCTCCTGAACGACTACCAGCCGGACCTGGTGGTACTCGCTGGATTTATGCGCATTCTCTCGCCTGATTTCGTGATTCGTTATCATGGTAAGCTGCTCAATATCCACCCTTCCCTGCTGCCCAAATACAAGGGGTTGCATACCCATCGTCGGGTTTTGGAAGCCGGTGATGGCGAACATGGTGTCAGCATCCATTTTGTAACCGAAGAGCTGGATGGCGGCCCGCTGATTATTCAGGCCAGAGTCCCGGTTGAAGTGGATGACGACGAAACCAGCCTGGCGCGCCGTGTCCAGGTCAAGGAGCATCTGCTCTACCCCATCGTGGTTCGCTGGTTTTTGCAAGGACGTTTACAACTGCAAGGCAACCAGCCTGAACTGGATGGCCAACCGCTGCCTAAATCTGGTGTTTTATACCAGGAAGAAGCCTGAAATCAGATGACTTTTCTGGACAGGCGCTCAGTCGCCTGTCATCATTTCGCGTTTTTAAACTTGCTTTCTGCCTGCTGGGGGAAAGTGTCACCTTCGTTTGGTGGCCACCTCTGCCAGAAAGAAAGCAAGCCAGTTGAACCAAGTGTCCTCTCGTAAGGGACACCACTGCTCAGGAAAAGATTATGCCTGTCATTACTCTCCCCGATGGAAGTCAACGTAGCTACGATCAGTCGGTTACTGTCCACCAAGTTGCTGAATCCATAGGCGCTGGCCTCGCCAAAGCGGCGCTGGCCGGCAAAGTGGACGGCACCCTGGTAGACACCAGCTATCTTTTAGACCAGGACTGCAAGCTTGCCATAGTGACCTCCCGCGATCAGGAAGGCCTGGAAATTCTACGCCACTCCTGCGCCCACTTGATGGCCATGGCGGTCAAAGATCTTTTCCCCGAGGCACAAGTCACGATTGGCCCGACCATCGAAGATGGCTTCTACTATGATTTTGATGTGGACGAAGCCTTCACCCCTGAAGATCTCCAGGCCATCGAAAAACAGATGGACAAACTGGCCAAGCAGGATATCCCTGTTGAACGCCTGGTCATGACCCGCGAAGAAGCCATCCCCTTCTTCGAGGAACAGGGTGAAATCTACAAGGCCGAGATTATTCGTGATATTCCGGCCCATGAAGAACTCTCGCTCTATCGTCAGGGCAATTTTACCGATCTCTGTCGCGGCCCTCATGTACCCAGCACCGGCAAGATCAAGGCCTTTAAACTCATGCGGGTTTCCGGTGCCTACTGGCGCGGGGACTCCAATAACAAGATGCTGCAGCGCATCTATGGCACCTGCTGGGGTGACAAGAAAGAACTCAAGGCTTACCTGCACCGCCTGGAAGAAGCCGAAAAACGCGATCACCGTAAATTGGCCAAGCGCATGGACCTTTTCCATATCCAGGATGAGGCCCCGGGCATGGTTTTCTGGCATGCCAACGGCTGGACCCTTTATCAGAACCTGGAAGGCTTCATGCGTCGTATCCTGCGTGATAACGGCTATGAAGAAGTCAAAACCCCCCAGGTAGTTGACCGGGTTCTCTGGGAGCGTTCCGGGCATTGGGAGCATTACCACAGCAACATGTTCACCACGGTTTCCGAGCATCGTGACTATGCCATCAAGCCCATGAACTGCCCCTGCCACCTGCAGATCTTTAACCAGGGCCTAAAAAGCTACCGTGATCTGCCACTGCGCATGGCCGAGTTCGGCTCCTGTCACCGCAATGAGCCATCCGGCTCCCTGCACGGCTTGATGCGTGTACGCGGCTTTACCCAGGATGATGCCCATATCTTCTGTACTGAAGATCAGATGGAAGATGAAGCCAGTCGCTTTATCCAACTGACCCTGGATGTCTACAAGGCCTTTGGCTTTGAAGATGTGGAACTCAAGCTCTCCACCCGTCCGGAAAGCCGTATCGGTGAAGATGAACTCTGGGACAAGGCAGAACACGCCCTGGAGCACGCCCTCAACAAGATCGGCAAGGACTGGGATCTACAGCCTGGTGAAGGCGCCTTCTACGGCCCTAAAATCGAATTCTCCTTGAGAGATTGCCTGGGCCGTGTCTGGCAGTGTGGTACGCTGCAGCTGGACTTCGTACTCCCAGGACGCCTCAACGCCCATTATGTTGCTGAAGATGGCAGCCGTAAAACACCGGTAATGCTGCACCGGGCGATCCTGGGCTCTTTTGAACGTTTCATCGGCATCCTGATCGAGCACTACGCCGGCGACCTCCCCGCTTGGTTGGCTCCGGTTCAGGCTGTTATTCTCAATATCACGGATAAACAGGCTGACTACGTCAAGGAATTGGCTGAAAAGCTGCATGCAAGTGGTATCCGGGTGGAAACCGACTTGAGAAATGAGAAAATAGGCTTTAAAATCCGAGAACATACCCTAGCCAAGGTTCCTTATCTGCTGGTTGTTGGCGATAAGGAAGTCGAGTCAGGTAGTGTTGCCTTAAGAACACGCCATGGCGAAGACTTGGGTAGCTATGATCTGGCTCAACTTCAGGCCAAACTGCTGGAAAAGTGATCCGGCAACCCTGACTGAAGCAAGGCAGCAGGGTGTCAGGAAACCGCCTGACCCCTGTGATCAACTGAAAACAATATGGAGATATAGCAATCAAGCGCGCTAATCCAATGAGAGGGCGGGACCCCAAAAAGAACCTGCCCCCAATCAACGAGAACATTCAGGCTGACGAAGTTCGTCTTATCGCAAGCGACGGCGAACAAATTGGTGTTGTTCCTCTCCAGGAAGCCCTGGATAAAGCCGCTGAGGCCGAACTGGATCTGGTTAAGATCTCTGAAGCAGACCCCATCGTCTGCAAGATCATGGACTATGGCAAGTTTCTGTTTGAACAGAAAAAAGCCAAAAATGCCCAGAAGAAAAAGCAGAAACAGATTCAGGTTAAAGAGGTCAAATTCCGTCCCAATACTGAAGAAGGCGATTTCCAGATTAAATTTCGCAATCTGAAACGCTTCCTTGATGAGGGAAACAAGGTTAAAATGACGCTTCGATTCCGTGGTCGCGAAATGGCGCACCAGGATATAGGTCTACGCCTTTTCCAGCGGGTTGAAGAAGAACTCGGAGATGCCGTTGTCATCGAATCTCGCCCTCGCCTCGAGGGACGTCAGATGGTAATGATGATGGCACCCAAGAAGAAATGATCCCCTGCTTTTACTAGCAGCAATAACAGGTCGGTACAACCGGCCTGCTGTTGTCTAGTACAGGTCAATTTTCGGGCCTGGATCATGCCCAATCCCTTGAAACGCATCGCAAGATGCACTTGTGGAGTATTTAGTAATGCCTAAGATCAAATCGAATAGCGGAGCGCGTAAGCGTTTCAAGCCCACTGCTAAAGGCTTCAAGCACAAGCAGTCTTTCCGCAGCCACATCCTGACCAAAAAGTCTCCTAAGCGTAAGCGTCAATTGCGCGGCATGAAGCAGATTGCTGCTTCCGATGTGCCGATGATCAAGCGCATGCTGCCTAGCGTCTAAGGTTTTTTTAATTTAATCGAATCTGTCAGGAGTAAGTTTCATGGCTCGCGTAAAGCGTGGTGTTCAGGCGCGTCGTCGTCACAAGAAAGTTCTTAAGCTGGCTAAGGGTTACTATGGAGCCCGTAGCCGTGTATTTCGTGTTGCCAAACAGGCGGTAATCAAGGCGGGCCAGTACGCCTACCGTGACCGTCGTGTTCGTAAGCGTCAGTTCCGTGCTCTGTGGATCCAGCGTATCAACGCTGCTGCACGCCTCAATGGCATGTCCTACAGCCGCTTCATTTCCGGCCTGAAAAAAGCCGATATCGCCATTGACCGTAAGGTTCTGGCTGACATCGCTGTTCACGACCAGGCTACCTTTGCAGCCATCGTTGAGAAATCCAAAGCCGCCCTGGCCTAAGTTTTCCAGCGACAGCTGACGGTTTGCGGCTTTAATGTCGGCAAACCGAATAACGGGGGAAGGGCACAGCTCTTCCCCTTTTTATTTGCCATAATTTTCTGGAGTCGTGCAGATGGATACCCCTTCTTCCCAGTCTCAGACCCCCACTGCCCTCGATGATGCAACACTGGAGGCCAGGGTCAAGCAGGCACTGGATCAACTAGCCCAGGCCAATGACAGCCAAGCCCTGGATCAACTGCGTGTCCAGTATCTGGGAAAAAAAGGTGAACTCACCAGCCTGCTGAAAAGTCTGGGCCAGCTGCCCGCTGAAGAACGCCCCAAGGCAGGTGAAAAAATCAACCAGGCCAAACAAAAAGTTCAGGAAGCCATCAACCAGCGTAAAGAACTGCTGGAACAGGAAGCCCTGAACGCGCAACTGGCTGCTGAAGCCGTAGATGTCACCCTGCCCGGTCGCAGCCAGCCTTCCGGCGGCATTCATCCGGTCACACGCACCCTTGCCCGGATTGAAGATTTCTTTGGCACACTGGGTTTTACCGTTGCTGAAGGGCCTGAAGTTGAAGATGATTATCACAACTTTGAAGCACTAAACATTCCCGCACATCACCCCGCTCGTGCCATGCACGACACCTTTTACTTTGATGCGCACACCCTGCTAAGAACACATACCTCGCCTGTTCAGGTTCGCACCATGGAAGACCAGCAGCCACCGATCCGCATTATTTGCCCGGGTCGTGTATACCGCTGTGATTCCGATATGACCCACTCCCCCATGTTCCATCAGGTGGAAGGGCTTTTAGTCGATGAAAATATCAGCTTTGCTGATCTGAAAGGCATCCTGCAACAGTTTTTACGAGCCTTCTTCGAACAGGATCTGCGTGTTCGCTTCCGTCCCTCCTACTTCCCTTTCACCGAGCCATCCATTGAAGTGGATGTTGATCGCGGTGATGGCCGTTGGCTGGAAGTTCTCGGGTGCGGCATGGTTCACCCCCGTGTTTTTGAAATGTCTGGAATCGATCCCGAAAAATATACCGGCTTTGCCTTTGGTATGGGTGTCGAGCGCCTGGCCATGCTGCGCTACGGCGTCGATGATTTGCGTTTGTTCTTTGATAATGACGTGAAGTTTCTTGACCAACTGAGCTGATCTTCCAGACTACCAATCAACAGGATTTATTAATCATGAAATTCAGTGAACTCTGGCTGCGTGAATGGGTTAATCCAGCGCTGGACAGCGATGGCCTGGAAATGCAGCTTTCTCTGGCCGGCCTGGAAGTGGATGAATGCCAGCCTGCTGCCGGTGAATTCAGTGGCGTGGTTGTCGGTGAAATCATCAAGGCCGAACCCCACCCCAATGCCGACAAACTTCAGGTTTGTACCGTCAGTGACGGTGAACAGGAACACCAGGTGGTTTGTGGTGCGCCCAATGCGCGTACCGGTCTGAAAACCGCTTTTGCCCGTATCGGTGCTGTTCTGCCCGGTGACTTCAAGATCAAAAAGGCCAAACTACGCCAGGTTGAATCCCAAGGCATGTTGAGCTCGGAAAAAGAACTGGGCCTGTCTGACAACCATGAAGGCATCATGGAACTACCTGAAGATGCCACTCTTGGGCAGGACCTGCGCTTTTATCTGAATCTCAACGACATGCTGTTCGATGTCGACCTGACACCCAACCGCAGTGATTGCCTGTCGATTGCCGGTATGGCGCGTGAAGTGGGTGTGCTCAACCGCACACGAGTCAACCCGCCTATTTTCAAACGCGTTCCGGCTGATATTGATGACAGCATCGAGATCACTCTGCAAGCCCCTCAAGCCTGCCCCAAATACCTGGGACGTGTAATCAAGGGGGTCAATATCCAGGCTGCCACCCCCATCTGGATGAAGGAAAAGCTGCGTCGTAGCGGCATCCGTAGCCTTGACCCAGTCGTTGATGTCACCAACTATGTCATGCTGGAACTGGGACAACCACTGCACGCCTTTGATTTGGCTCGCCTGGATGGTGGCATTCAGGTTCGTATGGCCACTAAGGATGAAAAGCTTACCCTTCTGGATGGCGCAGAACTGGCTCTAAGCGAAGATACCCTGGTGATCGCTGACGAGAAAAAAGCTTTGGCCCTGGCCGGTATCATGGGCGGTGAGGATTCCGGTTGTACACCGGAAACTCAAGACATCTTGCTTGAAGTTGCCTTCTTTGACCCTCTGGCCCTGGCTGGTAAAGCCCGTGACTATGGCCTGCATACTGATGCCTCCCACCGTTTTGAGCGGGGCGTGGATTTCCAGTTGCAGGAAAGAGCCATGGAGCGGGCAACCGAACTGCTGCTGGAGATTACTGGCGGCCAGCCGGGTCCAGTTGTTGAAGCTGTGGAAGAAAACCACCTGCCCCAGCGTCCGGATGTCACGCTGCGCAAGAAGCGTCTGGAACAACTACTGGCCGTACGTCTGGCTGATTCGGAAGTTGAAGATATTCTTAGCCGCCTGGGACTGGAAGTCACCGATCAGGGTGAAGCCTGGCTGGTCAAGGTACCCAGTTACCGCTTTGACATCAGCCTGGAAGTAGACCTGATTGAAGAAGTAGCGCGTGTCTATGGCTATGATCAGCTTCCGGTGAAAGCGCCCAAGGCATCACTCTTGCTGCAAAGCCAGCCTGAAAGCCATATCAGCCTGCGTCAATTACGCTCTACACTGGTGGCACGCGGTTATCAGGAAGCGGTGACCTATAGCTTTATCGACCCCAAATGGTCTCGTGTCTTTGATCCTGAGGTCACTCCTCTGGCCCTGGCTAACCCGATTTCTACCGAACTCTCGGTGATGCGCACCAGCTTGCTACCCGGCCTGACCAAGGCGCTGAGCCATAACCAGAAACGCCAACAGTCACGAGTACGTCTATTTGAAAGCGGCCTGCGTTTCCTGCCGACTGATCAAGGACTGGTCCAGGAACCCCTGCTGGCAGGCCTGATCAGTGGTTCACGCCTGCCAGAGAGCTGGCATAGCCAGGGTGAAAGCGTCGATTTCTATGATATCAAGGGGGATCTGGAAGCCCTCCTGGCCCTGAATGCTGCTCCGGGCAGCTGGCAATTCCGCCCTGCCCAGCATCCAGCCTTACATCCAGGTCAAACAGCCGAGGTGTTACGTCAGCAGCAAGACGGTCAATGGCTAGCCGTGGGCTGGGTTGGAGCCCTCCACCCCCAGGTTGCCAAGCAATTGGACCTGCGCAATCAGGCTTACGTCTTTGAAGTACGTCTGGAAAGCCTTCAAGCCGGTGAAATCCCTCGCTTCAAGTCGCTGTCCCGCTTCCCTGAAATGCGACGTGACCTGGCAGTAATTGTGGATCAACATCAAGCCGTTGGTGAGCTTCTCCAGGAAGCTGAAAATCAGGGTGGCGAATGGCTGCAAAAAGTCACTCTTTTTGATGTATATCAAGGAAAAGGGGTTGCTGAAGGCAAAAAGAGTCTTGCTCTAGGCTTGACCTGGCAACATCCTTCACGCACTCTAACGGATGAAGAGATAAATGCTCAGGTTGACCAGATAGTTACAGCTTTTTCACAAAGCTTTGCTGCGGAATTAAGGAGCTAATTCACAGCTCCTTGTACTGGTTTTCTGAGCTTGATAATAAAAAGAGCGGTCAACCAGAAAAAGGAGCTGAAGAGTGGGTGCCCTTACCAAAGCAGAGATGGCTGAAAAGCTGATTGAGGATCTGGGTCTTAGCAAACGGGATGCTAAAGAGATGGTCGAACTATTCTTTAGCGAAATCCGCAATTGCCTGAAGGAAAACGAACAGGTCAAGATTTCCGGATTCGGAAATTTTGACCTGCGCGATAAACGCGAAAGACCTGGTCGCAACCCCAAAACAGGCGAAGAAATCCCCATTTCCGCTCGTCGTGTAGTGACCTTCAAGGCGGGTCAAAAGCTCAAAAGTAGGGTCGAGGCCTATAAAGGCTAAAAAAACCTAAACTTTTGTTCACTAAGGGGTTTTCAAATCCAAAAAAGCTGCTTATAATGCGCAGCGTCTTGAGGGCAAACCCCCGTAGGCCACAAGACGGCTTCCAAAAGAAGCAGCAATTTTGACGGAGCGTGGCGCAGCTTGGTAGCGCACTTGCATGGGGTGCAAGGGGTCGCTGGTTCGAATCCAGTCGCTCCGACCAACAAACAAAAGGGTTTAGCCCATAAAGCTAAACCCTTTTTTTGTGCCTGAAGAAATCTCCCCGACCCAAGGCCTGAGGCTTTCCAAACTCTTCCGGTTTTCAATCCCTGCCTGTCCTCTCGTAAAATGTCTGGAAAAGCGTTTACTGATTGACCCTGCCCGACCTGGAGGGTTAATGTTGGAAGCCTACATGGATCAATCAAAGAGGTTGTTATGGGACTGGAACATCATGATTTAGCTCACGAATTTCCTGAATACAAAGAACGTATTCACGAGCTCAAAATAAAGGATGCACACTTTCGCAAACTGTTTGATGAATATGACCAGGCCACGACCCGAATCGAGGCTCTGGAAAAGCAGGGATCCCCGGTTGCCGATGAAAGCATGGAAGATCTCAAAAAAGAGCGCCTGCGCCTGAAAGACGAGCTTTATGCACTGCTGAAGGCCTAACCCATTAGTTTTTGCTCTGCTGCTGCTTTAACTGGGCAGCAGCCAGGGCATATCCCCCATCGCAACCATCAACAAAGTGTACATGTTCAATTCCCGCCTGACTGACCAGACAGGTTAATTGTGCTGCATTACTGGTATGCATACCATAATTAAGACGACCGGCCAGCTGTTCCTGATCCAACCATGCCTGGAAAGTCTTAAGCGCCTTGTTATCTGCTGCAAAAACCGAGCGGAAAACCCCGTCAAATTTGCGGAAATCGGAACGCAGGAGCAAATCCTTTTTATAATCCCCCCAATGCGCCCTACCCAGACGTATTTTTAGACTCATCAATAACCAGCCGATCAGGTTGATCAGACGTAATTTCCAGACCTCCAGCCCCAGAGCAAACGAACCGGATTGACCAAAACGCCGGGCTCGCGCTTCTGATATCAGCTTATCTCGGTCAAAGGAAAGGCGAACCCCGGCAATACTCAGTGGCTGCTGAGTCTGCTCATCGCCAAAGAGTTTCTGCATTCTTTCCAACAAATCCCGATAGCACTCCAGCTTTTCTTCCAGGCTAGGAGCCAACACCTCCACCAAAAGGCTGACAGTCACCTCTCGAGGACTGGGGACGCGCTGCCAACGGCACTCAAAACCAGTAAAATCGGCAGCAGCAGGGCCCTCGCCTGACTGAACATGGTAAGTCTTATCACGTTTTAAAAGATAATCCGCCCTTTGCAGGCCTTCATCGGCAAAAATTGCCTGGTGCAGTTTTCCGGCACGGTGATAGCGGCATACCAGCAAAGGGCTGCTGGCTTTGATGTCCCTGTAGGGTACCAAACCAGCCCTCAACTTCAGATTCATGGATTCTTCAGCAAGCTGCACACAACCCAGCAATGCCTGGCGCACCTGCTGTTCACAAGAAGGCGGGATGCAGAAACTAGCTCCGTCACCGCCAAAGATATAAGGAATATCCAGAGGTTTCACGGCGTTTAGAACAGCAGCTACGGTGCATCCACCCAGTGCATTAATATCCTGGTAACGCCCTTCTGCGATAGCAGATGTTGAACCCTGCACATCTGTAATGACCAGCAGCCAATCTTCGGGAAGCTCTTGGTAGGAGCTGGCATCGAGAACTTCCGCAAAATGCTGTAAGGCCGGTAGCTGCATATAAAACTGATCTGATGACATCGAAGACAGGTATTCCTTCGCTGGATTTAATTTCCTTGTACCACTGGTAGCAGGTCAAGACCAGCCTGACAATCAAATTAGACAGACTAAAAAGCTTGTATTAAATTAATATAAGTTAGGTATAGCTATTAGGTGCAACCATGAAGAGTAAATGCAATTTTTCAGTCATTGCTTTCCTTTCACTGATGCTTCTTCTCAGTGGCTGTGGATCAGCCAAGCTTCAGGATTATGCCAAGGAAACACCCCAGTTGAGGATCGAAGACTTCTTTGTCGGTGAAACCTGGGGCTGGGGTCAAGTACAGGACTATACAGGCCGCGTTACCCGTCAGTTTCAAGTCAAAATCCAAGGGCATCTAGAGGGTGAGACCCTGATACTGGATGAAGATTTTATTTACCATGATGGACGTCAGGATCAGCGCCGCTGGACATTTGAACCCCTGAATGAAAACTGCTACGTCGGGCGAGCCATGGATGTTCGGGGGCAAGCCGAAGCCTGTCAGGCTGGCAATGTATTTCACATGGAGTATCGACTGGAAGTAGAAATTGATGAAGCTATCTGGGTATTTACGATGGATGACTGGATGTATCTGCAAGAAGACGGCCTGGTGATTAACCGTACCCAAATGAATAAATGGGGCCTGACCCTGGGTGAAATAACCCTCTTCCTGAGCAAACAGCCCTTTCAGGCAAGGTAATTTCTCAAAAAGAGCTCTAGTAAACGATCAAAACTCAGGTCCTGCGAATCGATTTATTTTTTACTTTGCCAACAACTAAAGATAACGGTATAAAGCTTATTTCAGCAGGGTCATCCGACCACTAGAGGCTTCCATCAAACGGCTTACCACTGCTTTTAGGGTCTCCTCTTCACCTTCAAGCCTGACCTGGAGTTGCTGCTGATAATCCACCTCCAGGTTTAAGCCAGCTTGTTCAGCCTGATGGCGCACCAAGGACTGGAACTCATAATCCATGGCTAATTGAACCTGGCTCAATTCGCGCAGAGTAATCAGTTCAGCGGTGTTCAGGGGGTCACTGACTGCCTGGCTATAAGCCCTGACCAGACCACCGGCTCCCAGTTTAATGCCACCAAAATAACGCACTACGCTCGCTAACACCTGATCCAGCTGCTTATGTTGCAAGACCCTTAGCATAGGTGCCGCAGCCGTTCCTGAAGGCTCGCCATCATCCGACTGACTGACCTGCCCTGCAACCAGCATGCAGTAGCAGATATGGCGGGCATCAGGATGCTGAGCATGGAGTTTTGCCAATTTCTCCTTCGCTTCTTCCTGACTGTTAATGGGCTCGACCCGCCCCAGAAAACGGGATTTTTTAATGATGACTTCTGTTTCCACGACTTCAGCCAAAGTCTTCAAAGTAAATCCTCTTTTACGTAACGACCATAAATACAAATATCCAGGGACATTTCCACCCCACAAAAAACTGTGAAATATATGATACACAGAGTTTCTTCTCGGGAGTCACTAGGGTTAAGATTGTCGCCTACTTGCCCTTCACCGTCTAACCAGCAAAAGGAAGTTTACCTTGCTACGTTATTTTTATACGGGACGCGATCTCAATAAAGCTCAGAATCTTGCGGATTTGAAAGCCCGTGCAGCCAAAAAATTGCCCAATTTCTGCATGGAATACCTGGAGGGCGGCTCGGATGATGAAATCACACTGCAACGCAACCGCCAGGCTTACCAGGAAATCACTTTTCGTCCCAGAACCCTAGTTGATATCACCCAGCGTAGCCTGAGCACCGAGGTTTACGGACAAGAGATCCAACAGCCCCTGGTTATCGCCCCGACCGGCTTTAATGGGCTTCTTTCCCATGAAGGCGATCTCAAGCTGGCCTTGGCGGCGAAAAAAGCCGGTATCCCCTTTATTCAGAGCATGGTTTCCACGGTTTCTCTGGAGCGTATTGCCGAAACCGGGGTGCGCCATTGGATGCATCTGTATCTGTTCAAAAACCGGGATAATCTCAAGGGTATTATCGAAAGAGCCGAAAAAGCCGGCTGTGAAGCCCTGGTATTAACCACAGATACCTCCATCATTGGCAATCGCGAATGGGATAAGCGCAATTACCGCGCACCCATGAAGCTAAATCTGCGCAATCTGGTGCATCTGGCAACTCGCCCTGGCTGGATCTGGGATATTCTGGTTCCCCAGGGGATGCCCAAATTCTGCAATCTGGGTGATTTTCTGCCCCCGGAAAAAGCCAGTGCCAAGAATGCAGCCAGCTTTCTCACCCAGGAAATGGACCCCTCACTGAACTGGGAGGATATTCGCTGGTTACGTCAGGTCTGGCCCGGCAAGCTGATCCTCAAGGGCATCCTGGCCAGCGAAGATGCGCTTCAAGCCAAGGCTCTGGGCGTAGATGGTCTGATTATTTCCAATCACGGTGGACGTCAGTTGGATTCTGCACCCAGCCCCCTGGATGTATTGCCGGAAATCCGCCAGGCCGTGGGCCAGGATTTTCTGCTGGTTGTTGACGGTGGCCTGCGCCGCGGTAGTGATATCATCAAAGCCCGCTGCCTGGGCGCAGATCTGGTAACCAGTGGCCGTGCGGCACTTTATGGCTTGGCTGCCGGTGGTCAAAAGGGTGCAGAAAGAGCCCTGGAGATCCTCTACAGCGAAGCTGACCGTACCCTGGCATTGCTCGGTTGCACTCAGCTGAATCAACTCAGTAAGGATTATCTGCTGCTGGGACGTAATCACTGAACCCAAGCTTTCTCAACCCTCTGTGAAGCCCTGAGGGGCTTCCAGTGCTCAGAACACCCGATAGCCCAGCTGAGCCAATAATTGCGTCAGGGTTTCCAGAGGCAGCCCCACGACATTGGAATAGCTGCCCTCGATTTTTTCTACCAAAGCCGCTCCTCGGCCTTGGATACCATAGCCCCCGGCCTTGTCGTCCGGTTCTCCCGTGGCTACATAGGCCTGGATCTCATCCCGGCTCAACTCACGGAAAAAAACCCGAGTGGTAACCACTGCATCCAGCCAGGTAGACCCCTTAACCAAAGCCATCCCTGTTTTCACCTCATGAAAGCGACCGGAAAGGCGTGACAGGAGCTCAACCGCCGCCTCGCGACTGCCTGGCTTACCTAGGGGCCGACCGTCCAGTACGACTTCAGTATCGGCAGCCAGGACAGGATAGCCAGCGAGGCTTGAATCCAGACTGGAAGCAATTCGATGCGCCTTGGCGATGGCCAGGCGTCGAACCAGATCTTCGCCAGCTTCCTGCCCCACCAGGCTTTCATCGATCGCAGCGGGCTGGATCGTCAGCTGTAGTCCTGGTTGGAGTTGGTAGAGCAGTTCCTTGCGACGCGGTGAAGCCGAAGCCAGAACCAGGTGTTGTAATAGAGGTGGTGTTTGCATCTTGAATCAGTCTCCGGCGACCCAGCCTTCACGACGCGGATCAGCGCCACCCTGGATACCTGAAGGGGTGATCAGTAAAGCCTGGATACCGCTGGTGAGGTCTCTTGCAATCACCTCCTGCCCACGAGCTTCCAGACCCAGACGCACATAATCCTCAAAACGTCCCTTTTCCAGCAGGGTCACACTATTGAAATTGGCCAAATTGGGCAGGTTAATGGCTTCCTGGGGTGTCAGCTGCCATTGCAGCATCCCCAACAGGGTTTTGGCGGTAAAATGGATGATCGCAGCCCCACCGGGGGAACCCAGGCTCGCCCGCAATTCACCTGTATGGGCATCAAAAACCAGGGTGGGACTCATGCTCGAACGAGGACGCTTGCCCGGCTCAACCCGATTGGCAATCAGACGCCCCTGGTCATCGCTGGGTCGAAAGGAAAAGTCAGTCAGCTGATTATTGAGTAGAAAACCACCTGGCAGCCCCGTTCCTCCATCCACCAGGATGCGGCTGCCAAAAGCCTGCTCGATGGAGGAAGTCATGGCCACGGCCTGACCCTCGGCATCAATCACACTGATATGGCTGGTGCCATATTCCGGCTGCTCAGGTTGCGGTGCCCAGGTGGTTTCCACCGGAGCTGGCTGACCGGCCCTGGCGCGGTCTTCAGCAAGCGGTTGAATTTGCCGGGCCCTTTCCTGCAAATAGGCAGGTCGTAGTAGATTCGACCAGTCACCGCCGGGCGCTTCAACATAAGCAGGATCAGCAATATAAAGAGCGCGGTCGGCAAAGGCCAATCGTGAAGCCTCAATATACAAATGCAGACCCTGGGGGGAATAAAAACCTTCGGGATCAGCCAATTGATCCGCATCCAGGTGTTCCAGTATCCCCAAGATCTGCATCAGGGTCAGTTGACCCGAAGAAGGCGGTGGTGCCCCGCAAACCAGGTAAACTTGCCAGCTGGAGCAGAGAGCCGAACCCGAGTTGGGCTGATAGTTGGCCAGATCAGCTAAAGACAGCTGTCCGGGTTGTCCTGGCTGGTTAACAACAGCCCGCTGGATCGAACGGGCCACACTGCCCTGATAAAAAACCTCACTCCCGCCTTGGGCGACTTGCCGATAGATCGCAGCCAGTGCCGGGTTTTTGAGGCGATGACCGACTGGTAGGGCCTCGCCATTATCCAGGTAGTAAAAATTTCTGGCCGCCGAATTAGCAGCCAAGAGAGGATCTTCGCTGAGTAGATGGTGCAGACGTCTGCTTACGGCAAAGCCGTCTTCAGCCAGACGAATTGCCGGCTCAAAAAGACGTGCCCAGGCAAGTTGCCCCTGTTCACGGTGCGCGGCTTCGAGCATGGCCAGGAGGCCGGGCACACCTACGGCCGCTCCACTGCCGACCGCCTGCAGAAACTCCAGGGGTTCGCCCTCAGCATCCAGAAATAATTCCGGTGTGGCGGCTGCAGGGGCTGTTTCCCGCCCTTCCCAGGCTACCACCTGCTGGCCATCCCAGTAGAGCAGGAATCCACCACCACCCAGACCACTGGATTGAGGTTCTACCAGCCCCAGAACCAGTTGGGTGGCAATGGCAGCATCCAGAGCATTACCACCAGCCTGCAGGATTTCCTGACCGGCTTTGGCTGCCAGAGGATTGGCTGCTGCAACCGCCTGGTGCTCAAAGCTCAGATTTTCCTGTTGTTGGCGAAAAGCTGAGGCGATCTCAGGCTGACGCAGCTCTGAAGTGGGTCCAGCCTGCCCCGCACTGGGTGTAAGACTACAACCACTGGTCAGCAGTAATCCTGCAACAAAACCAGTGGCAACCAGTTTGGGGGTCAGGCCAGTGAACATCGTTTACTCTTCAGGCATTTTCAGGGGTTCGGGAGAAACAATAATACCGTTGTTATCCGCATAGACATAGTCACCGGTGACAAAAGTCACGCCACCAAAGGAAACCGGCACCTGGTATTCACCCACGCCCTTCTTTTCGGATTTGCGTGGATGGGTACCCAGCGCCTGAACACCGATATCCAGCTCATTGATGATATCCACATCGCGGATACAGCCGTACATGATGACGCCTTCCCAGCCATTTTTAACCGCTTTTTCGGCAAGCATGTCGCCCAGCATGGCGCAGCGGAAAGAACCACCGGCATCCACAACCATGACCTTGCCTGCGCCAGGCTTGTCGACTTCTTCCTTGACCAGGGAATTGTCTTCAAAACACTTGATGGTGACGATTTCACCACCAAAAGAATCCCGGCCACCCAGGTTGACGAACATCGGCTCGACGACTTCAACCAGATCCGGATAAGCATCACAAAGATCAGGGGTTACGTATTGCATTGCTTGCTCCTTGAATTGTCTTGATAACTCGTTAAATCAACCAACGGCTCCTGATGCTAGCAGTGGGCTGAAATCCTGTCTGTTCGTTATAAGTATGAGGTGTTTTGTAAAAAGAAGACAAAAAACGGCCTGTCTACAAAAGTTGCAAACAGGCCGCTATTTTCGACTAAATGAGCCGGTCAGACGCTTTATCAGTCTTCTGGCGTTTCGTTGGCCAAACTGAACCAGGTATCCAGCACAGCATCCGGATTCAGGGATACCGAATCGATACCCTGATCCATCAACCAGCGCGCCAGATCGGGGTGGTCAGAAGGTCCCTGGCCACAAATACCCACGTATTTACCCTGCTTCTTACAGGCTTCAATGGCCATGGACAAGAGGCGCTTCACTGCCGGATTACGCTCATCAAACAGGTGGGCGACGATGCCGGAATCCCGATCCAGCCCCAGTGTCAGCTGAGTCAGGTCGTTGGAACCGATGGAGAAACCATCAAAGTACTCCAGGAATTCCTCGGCCAGCAGCGCATTGGCCGGCAGCTCACACATCATGATCAGCTTGAGGTGGTTCTCGCCGCGCACCAGGCCGTTAGCCGCCAAGAGTTCGGAAACGCCCTTGGCTTCGCCCGGCGTGCGTACAAAGGGCACCATGATTTCCACGTTATTCAGGCCCATGACATCACGGACCTTCTTCAAAGCGCGGCATTCCAGCTCAAAACAATCCTGGAACTTCTCGGAGATGTAGCGTGAAGCCCCGCGGAAACCCAGCATGGGGTTTTCTTCAGCCGGTTCATACTGCTTGCCACCAATCAGGTTTTCATACTCATTGGATTTAAAGTCGGACAAGCGCACGATCACCCGCTTGGGCCAGAAGGCAGCAGCCAGGCTGGCAATCCCTTCCACCAGTTTTTCCACGTAGAATTCAACCGGATCGGAATAGCCCACGGTGCGACTGCGAATGTTCTTCTGCAGATCGGAAGGCAGGCTGTCAAATTCCAGCAGAGCCTTGGGATGCACCCCGATCATGCGGTTGATGATAAATTCCAGACGCGCCAGCCCTACCCCTTCATTGGGCAGAGAAGCAAAACCAAAGGCACGATCCGGGTTACCCACGTTCATCATGATCTTGAACGGCAGTTCGGGCATGGCATCGATGCTGTTGGTCAGGAGTTCATAATCCAGAATACCGGCATAAACAAAACCTGTGTCCCCTTCAGCACAAGAAACCGTAACCTCGGCCCCTTCCTGAAGTTCTTCGGTGGCATCACCACAACCTACAACCGCAGGAATACCCAGTTCGCGGGCAATGATGGCGGCGTGGCAGGTGCGCCCACCACGATTGGTAATGATGGCTGAGGCCTTCTTCATGACCGGCTCCCAATCCGGGTCCGTCATGTCGGTTACCAGCACATCACCTGCCTGAACCTTGTCCATTTCGTCAGGTCCGGTGACGATTCTTACCTTGCCAGCACCGATACGCTGACCGATGGCACGGCCTTCAATCAGGATTTCGCCCTGCTCTTTCAGCAGAAAACGCTCCATGACGTTATTGCCATCACGACTTTTAACGGTCTCCGGACGCGCCTGAACGATATACAGCTGACCATCATCACCATCCTTGGCCCATTCAATGTCCATGGGACGCTGGTAGTGTTTCTCGATAATCATGGCCTGGCGGGCCAGATTCATGATTTCTTCGTCTTCCAACGAGAAGCGCTGGCGATCTTCCAGATCCACTTCCACCGTCTTGACGGATTTGCCGGCCGAGGATTCCTCGCCGTAAACCATCTTGATCAGCTTGCTACCAAGGTTACGGCGCAGAATGGCCGGACGCCCGGCTTCCAGCGTGGGTTTGTGCACATAGAATTCATCCGGGTTGACCGAACCCTGAACCACCGTCTCGCCCAGGCCATAGGCACTGGTAACAAAGACGGCTTCACGGAAGCCAGATTCGGTATCCAGGGTAAACATGACCCCGGAAGCGCCGGTTTCCGAACGCACCATCTTCTGAATACCGGCGGACAAAGCAACCAGCGAATGGTCAAAACCCTGGTGAACCCGGTAGGAGATCGCACGGTCGTTGAACAGGGAAGCAAAAACCTCGTGAACCGCCTGCTTGACCTGAGCAAACCCTTCGATATTCAAAAAGGTTTCCTGCTGACCGGCAAAGGAGGCATCCGGCAGGTCTTCTGCAGTAGCTGATGAACGCACCGCCACCTTCAAATGAGGGTGTTGCTTTTCCAGGTGCTCATAAGCTTCCCGCAGGGCATTTTCCAGAGGCTCGGGGAAGGGAGTATCAATTACCCACTGGCGAATCTGTGCGCCGGTGGTAGCCAGAGCACGAACGTCATCAACATCCAGCTCATCCAGGGCCTTGTTGATCCGGTCTGCCAGACCATCATGTTGCAGAAATTCACGATAGGCTGTCGCTGTCGTGGCAAAACCACCTGGCACCTGCACTCCGGCTGAAGCCAGATTACTGATCATCTCGCCGAGGGAAGCATTCTTGCCCCCGACTCGCTCCACATCCTGCATGCCCAGATGGTCAAACCAAAGAATATGCTCGTTATTTGCACCCGCTGCGGTCTTGCTCAAGACAGGCCTCCGTTTAAACTGGTTATCTGCAGATGACTTTGCCCATTAAAAACAGCAGAATAAGAAGCTGAAGGGCAAAGCCTACGCGGTTCATTTTGCACAGATAATACACGATTTTAGGGGATAGCATGAAGCGTACCGCCTTTTTCATTTCCGACGGCACCGGGATTACCGCTGAAGCCCTTGGCCGCAGCCTGCTGGCCCAATTTGAAAGCATTCAGTTCGAGCTGATAACCCAGCCTTATATCAACACGGCAGAAAAAGCACATCAACTGGTTGAGCTGATAAACCGTACTGCCGAAGAAGACGGCGCTCGCCCCCTGCTGATCGATACTATCGTGGATCAATCGATCCGCAGCATCATCAGTCATAGCAACGCCATGAACATCGACGTCTTTTCCACCTTCCTGGCGCCCCTGGAAGATGAACTGGGCGCCCATTCCAGCTATTCGGTCGGTAAGACCCATGCGCTGACCAAGGAAAAGGAAAATACCTATAAGGCGCGGATCGATTCGGTTCATTACGCCCTGGATAATGACGACGGTGCCCGAACCCACCACTATGACAAGGCCGATCTGATACTGGTAGGTGTTTCCCGCTGCGGCAAAACCCCCACCTGTATCTATATGGCGCTGCAGTTTGGTGTTCGTGCGGCCAACTACCCTATTACCGAAGATGATATGCTCGACAGCGAGCTGCCCAAGGCCCTGCGCCCCTATCGCCATAAGATCTTCGGCCTGACCATCGAACCGGAACGTCTGGCCTCCATTCGCCACGAGCGCCGCCCCAATAGCCGCTATTCCTCCCTGAAGCAGTGCCGTCAGGAAGTGGAAGACGTGGAAAACCTCTACCGCCGTCATAATATTGACTATATTGATTCCACTCACCATTCCATCGAGGAAATCTCCACCCGAATTCTATCCCAGGCCGGGATTGAACGACGCTTTTCGCCCAGGTAAGGCGGAGCAAGTCGGACAGGACCAACAACAGGACTTTAAATAAGAGGGAATTATCAATGCTTAAATCAAAAAAACTGGCTTCAGGGTATCGCTTGCTTGCTGGACTCCTCCTGATCCTGACGCTATCCGGCTGCAGCTTCTTGAGTAGCTTTTATGAACCTGAAACCCCGGAAGTAAAGGTGGTTGATCAGCGTCTTGTGGCTTTAAACCTGGAAGAAGCTCGTCTGGAAGTGGATATCGAGGTTTTCAACCCCAACCAGTTTAGCCTGCCAGTCGGTGCACTGGATTACTCGCTGACCGTTCAGGGACACTCTCTGGCTCAGGGTGAACAGAATCAAGGTTTTTCCCTGGGTAGCAAGAAAACTGAAACCCTGACCTTTGTTGTTGATGTCAACCTGCCTGCAGCCGTGGCTACCCTGGCCGATTTAAAAAACAGTAATCGACTGGATTACCAGCTTAGCGGAGGGCTGGTAGTCGATCTCCCGCTGCTTCCCGGCAAGCGCCTTGCCTGGGAAACCTCAGGTCAGCTTCCATTGCCCCAACGACCCGAAATTAGGCTGGCCGACTTGAAAGTGGATCACCTCACCTTTACCGCAGCCCGCCTGGTGGCCACACTGGAAATCACCAACCCCAATATCTTTAGCGTGGATATCGAGCGCCTGAATGCTGGCTTGGAACTGAGTGGAACAAATATCCTCGATACCCGCCTAAACCCTGGCTCCAGCTTTCCCAGCCAAAGCAGCCGCCAATTACAAATCCCTTTGGATATCAGCTTTTCCAGCCTGGGGCGTAGCGGCTATTCCGCTCTGGTCGACCGAACCGCCATCAATTACCGCCTCTTTTTTGATGGCCTGATCAGCAGCAGCGACCTCCCCCTGCAGGAAATTGACTATAGCGATGAGGTTCAGGGCGAGATCGGCATTAATTAGCAAGACAAATTCGATGAAAAAAAGCCAGTTCAGCAGAATCGCTAAACTGGCTTTTTTCATTTAAAGTCTGACGCCTTGTTTTATTCAAGGCCAAACTTAGCCACCCTCACTCTGGATGACTACTGGTCAGTATCGGCAAAAGCCCATCACAGGAAGTCATGGCATCGTTGCAGTTGACGATGATGTCGGAACGCGCCAGCAGGTAACCCTTGCCGGTTATCTTGTTTTCCACCACTGCCTGGCCGTTTTCGTTGCCCAGGCCAGTGTAGGTACCAATAAAGCCGGTATTTCTCAGCGAAACGGTTTCCAGCTGATCACCCGGTTCAATCTTGCCTTCATACTGCATCAGAGCCAGACGTGCTGAAGTCCCAGTACCTGTGGTGCTGCGGCAAATCACCCCTGGATGCACATAGGTGGCTGAACGCGAGCGGAAGGAATGGCGGCTGACCTGTTCGACCGGCCCCATAAAGTGCAGAAAGGGCAGAGGCCCCACATCCCCCAGGGTGTAATGGGAAAAGCCCCGCTCGGCCTGGATGGCTTCAACAATGGCATGGGCCGTTTTAGCCAAGCGTCTTTCTTCCGAGGCTTCCAATACAAACCCCAGGTCTTCAGCTTCTACCAGAGCATAAAAGCCACCACTGTAGGCAACACTGTAGGTGACCTCACCGATGCCAGGCACATCGATTTTGGCCTTGTAGGTATGAATGTAACTGGGCAGGCCTTCACAGGTGATGGCTTCCACCACCCCGTCATGCACCCGGGCTTCTATCTGAACCAGTCCAGCCGGGGCTTCCAGATTGAACTTCTGGGTGCCCTCCTGCTTGGGGATAAATCCTGCCTCCAGCAAGGCTGTCGCCGTACAGATGGTATTGGAGCCGGAATAGATGGGATAGCCCATCACCTCCATGATGATATAACCCCATTCCGCCTTGGGATCAGTTGCCGGAACAATCAGATCCACCGACATCTCCGGAATCCCGTAGGGTTCTTCCAGCAACAGACGGCGCAAACCATCCATATCATCACGTAAATATTCCATCTGCTGACGAACCGTTTTCCCCGGCAGAGGATCGATCCCGCCTGTTACGATCCGGCTGACATCACCCCCTGCATGGGTGTCGACCAATTGCAGGCTTAATTCCTGAGGCATAAGGCTTCCTGTTGTTGTCAAATGAGTGGCATGTAGTGGTCAACTAATCCCGGACAGTGTTTTAAGGTTTTCCTCAGCTGCAACGGGCGAAATACCGTCGTTGAATGCATGAGGTCGTTGCCGGTTGTAGTAGTCCATCAGGTAGCCACCCACATCCT
>NZ_QFWJ01000012.1 GCF_003336805.1 Marinospirillum perlucidum | reverse complement strand
TCCTGGGTGTAGTGGTGGCCTGTTTATGCAGTTTGATGTTCATGAATACGCTCCTGAATGATCTGCTGAAGGAGACCCTTTGCAGCAAGCAAAGGATAACTCCTCAATGAGATTTGATCATCCGGAACCTGACAGCTAGGTAGATTCGATGAGAATGGCAAATCACTTAGTTATAAATTGAGTTTGCCTTTGAAAAAAATATTGATAAGTGATCAAAAAGGTTGGTGAGATAATGAGTGATTTGGAACAAGAGATTTTAAGCGGTAGAAATAGTTTGTCAGCTGATCGACTTGACATGTCGTTTGGTGAACTAATGAATATGTATTCAAATGATGAATTGGTAATTGATCCTGAATTTCAAAGGTTATTTCGCTGGGATTTTGAACAAAGATCTAGATTTATTGAATCTATACTTCTAGGTATTCCGATACCGTCAATTTTTGTTGCTGAAGATACGGATGGTAGATGGGAAATAGTAGATGGCCTTCAACGACTATCCACAATCTTTTCATACTTCGGAATGCTGAAGCACACTCCTGAAAAAAATGGATGGGCACTTGTTGCCGGTGATGTGGTTGACTCTCTCGATGGGCTTGAAGTAACGGACCTTCCAATTAAATACCAGTTGAATATAAAGCGATCTGTATGTCGAATTGAGGTTGTTAAATGGGACAGCCATTACGATATGCGTTATGAGCTTTTTAATAGACTGAATACTGGCGGTTCTCCCTTGACTGACCAAGAGATAAGAAATTGTATATTTCGTGGTATTTCAGTTGACTTTACCAACCTTATAAAAGAGCTTTCATCAAGTGAGGATTTTGTCGATTTAATTCAGCCAACACAAAAACAAAAGGATGAGCTGTATCTGGATGAATTGGTTCTTCGGTTTTTTTCTCTTTTTCAGAATCATGAGAAAGTTAACAAAAATCTATCTGACCATATGACTGAATATATGAGAATGGCTACAAAAAAAGAAATTGACTATGAAAGTAAGGTGGATTCGTTTAATCGAGTTGTTAAAATAGTAAGGCCTATTGGTAGAAGTGCTCTGAGTGGTAGAAATGGTCAGATTTCAACAAGCCTCTATGATGGGGTTTTTAATGGGGTGGCAGGTAATATTGATTATTATGAAGAGGCGGGTGATCAAAAGATCAGAGAGAAAATAGAAGACCTTAAACAGGATGATGAATTCAAGAAGGTTTCCGGGGTGGCATCTAACTATAAGGAAAGAGTTAAAAAGAGGATTGAAAGAGCCTTAGAGGTTTTTGCGCCACATGAGTAACTTGCAATCACTTCTTTGTTTGGAGTTGGATGCTTTGCATAGTAAGATGTATAAGTGTAAAACGATACATCTTAGATATTCAATGCTCCCCGAGCATAAAGATTTCTTGATTCGCCAGTCAGTGTTAGGAGTATATGCGGAATGGGAGGGGTTTGTTAAGAAGTCGGTTTCTCTTTATCTGCAAGAAATAAATAGGGAGCGTGTCTCATTCTCTAATCTGCATGATTATTATATTTCTTATCAAACTGACAATGTGGCCAAGTTTAAATCACCAAAAACAAAACTTGAAACTATTGCGAAATTATCTAGAGAGTTATTTGAAATGTATAAGGGGCCTGTTGTTTTCAGTACTGCGGTTAATACAGAGTCAAATGCGAACTTGAAGGTAGTGAATTCAATACTAAAGAAATTGTGTCTGGAATGTCTTGCTACTAACTATGAATCTCAGCTTAATAAACTATTGAGGTTTAGGCATTCTATAGCTCATGGTGATGAGGGTATTCCGGTGAAGCAGAAGGACGTAGATAGCTTTACCTTGCTTGTTCAGGATTTGGCGACTGATCTTGCTTTATCAATTAATTATGGATTTCAAGATAAAGTGTATTTAGCTTGAACGCCAGGCGAGTTACTAAAGGAAGAGTTTCTTGAGCCTATGGGGATTTCCCAATACCGTTTGGCAAAAGAAATTGGAGTACCTGCCCAGAGAATGGGCCAAATTGTTGCAGGTAAGCGTTCAATTACTGCAGATACTGATCTGCGCTTGTGCCGTTTCTTTGGTTTATCCAAGGGTTATTGGCTGCGTGCTCAGGTTGCCTATGACCTAGAGGTTGCAGAAGCTGCACTTGCCGAGCAATTGAAAGCGATTCGTCCCTGCCCTGCTGCTACAGAAATTAGCACCTGAATCAGTTGCTGTTTACTCCGAATTAAACCACCAACCCTTCCGCCAGATGTTGCCATTGCACCGGCCATTCCTGGGTCGGGGGGCGTTTAAAGCCACTACGTACATACTGGACGATGCGTCCTTCCACGATGGCCAGCAGCATGCTGGCTGCGGCGGTGGTGGATAAGGCCACCTTTTTGCCTTCACGGATTTCCGTTTCTCTGAGCACCTGCTTGATCTGGCTTTCGATGCGGTCGAACAGGCGGGTAATGCGGTTACGCAGTTCTTCATCTTCACCCACCAGGGCATCGCCGGTCAGCAGGCGGCAGAGACCGGGGTTGTGCTCGGCAAAACCCAGCAACAGGGTCAGGAGTTGATCGCAGCGCATCAGTGTGGACTGATGCTGCTGCAGGATCATGTTGATGCGGGTAAAGAGGCTATCCTCAATAAACTCGATCAGGCCTTCATACATCTTGGCCTTGCCGGGAAAATGCCGGTAGAGGGCGGCTTCGGAGACGCCCACATTTTTGGCCAGGGAAGCCGTGGTAATTTTGACTTCCTGGTTTTCCAGCATCCTGGCCAGTGCCTGCAGAATTTCGTCCCGGCGCTGCGACTTCTTTTTGCGAGTTGTAGTTGAAGACTGGTTTGCCACTTTTAACCTACCTGTTAACTGGAAGCTTGATTGGTGATCAGTGTTCCCACCCCGGCATTGGTGAAGATTTCCAGCAGGGTAGCATGGGGAACGCGGCCATCAATGATATGGGCTGCCTGCACGCCATCCTTGACGGCATCCAGCGCACAGCGGATTTTCGGCAGCATGCCACCATAGATGGTGCCATCGGCAATGAGCTCATCCACCTGTTGCGTGGAAAGCCCAGTGAGGACCTGACCGTCCTTGTTTTGCAGACCGGCCACATTGGTGAGCAGAATCAGTTTTTCCGCTTGCAGGGCATCGGCCACCTTGCCCGCAACCAGATCGGCATTGATGTTGTAGGAAGCGCCTTTAGCATCCACACCGATGGGAGCGATTACCGGAATAAAATCTCGGCTGGCCAGCATTTCAATCAGCGAGGTATCGACGGATTCAACTTCGCCGACATGGCCGATATCGATGATTTCCGGGGCGGTCATCTCCGGTGTCTTGTGTTCAACCTTGAGTTTTTTGGCACGGATCAACTGGCCATCCTTGCCGGTGATGCCAATGGCCTTGCCGCCCGCCAGATTGATCTGGTTGACGATCTCCTTGTTGACCAGTCCGCCCAGAACCATCTGCACGACATCCATGGTTTCGCTGTCGGTGACCCGCATGCCATTGACGAAACGCGATTCAATTTTCAGGCGATCCAGGAGTTCACCGATCTGGGGGCCGCCGCCATGAACCACAACCGGGTTGATGCCGACTTCCTTGAGCAGGACGACATCACGACAGAAGGAGTCGATCAGGTCATCTTCGGTCATGGCATTGCCGCCGTACTTGATCACCAGCGTCTTGCCGGAGAACTTCTGGATGTAGGGCAGGGCTTCGGATAAAACTTTAACCGTGGTCTGGGGACTGTTTAATGATGCTGTCTGGGTCATGTTTGGCGCTCTAAATTAAAATTCCAGGTTCAGGGAAGAATCAATTTTCTGCAGGGACTCGCGGAAGCGCCCAGCAATGCGATCCAGGGCTTCCTGTGTCTGGCCTTCAAAGCGGAGCACCAGCATCGGCGTGGTGTTGGAGGCCCGGCAAAGTCCCCAGCCGTCTTCATAATCAACCCGGATACCATCCAGCGTGGTTTTCTGACCGTCACCAAATTCTCCTTCATTGGCCAGGCGTTCGACCAGAGCAAATTTGTTTTCATCGGTAACGGTAATGTTGATTTCCGGGGTGGAGATATTCTGTGGGTAGCGATCAAAAAACTGATCGGCATCCTGGTCCTGACGAGCCAGGATTTCCAGCAGGCGGGCGGCGGCATAAAGACCGTCATCAAAGCCCAGCCAGCGTTCCTGGAAGAAAATATGACCGCTCATTTCCCCGGCCAGCAGGGCACCGGATTCTTTCATACGTGCCTTGATCAGGGAATGACCGGTGCGGTACATCTCTGCTTTTCCGCCCGCCTGGGTGATGACATCGCCCAGCTTGCCGGTGCATTTGACGTCGTAGATGATGCGTGCTCCCGGGTGGCGCTCCAGCAGGTCTTCGGCAAAGGCCATCATCAGGTGGTCGGGGTAGATCAGGCGTCCTGAAGGGGTGATCACACCCACCCGGTCACCATCGCCATCAAAGCCCAGGCCCAGGTCGGCTTTTTGCTCCTTAACCTCGGCAATCAGATCCTGCAGGTTTTCCGGCTTGCCGGGGTCGGGGTGATGGTTGGGAAAGGTGCCGTCGATTTCAGTGAACAGAGGAATGACTTCACAGCCCAGCTCCTGCATCAGGCGCGGAGCCAGTTCGCCCGCTACGCCGTTGCCGGTATCCACGACCACTTTCAGTGGCCGCTGCAGTTGGACGCTTTCCAGAATGGCGGAGAGGTAGTCCTGGCGCATGTCCTTGGATTTTTCGAAGCCTTCACCACGTTTAAAGTCCTGCTCGGTGATGCGGCGGTAGAGATCGCTGATGGCTTCGCCGGACAGGGTTTCTCCGGCCAGAACACATTTAAAGCCGTTGTAGTCGGGTGGGTTGTGGCTGCCGGTGACCATGATCCCGGACTGGGTGCCAGCCAGGGTTTTAGCGGCGTAATAAAGCGTTGGTGTGGGCACCTGACCGATGTCGATGACATCACAGCCGGTTTCGATCAGGCCTTCTTTCAGGGCTGCGAGCATGTCCGGGCCGGAGATGCGACCATCGCGGGCCACTACCAGGGTGTGTTCGCCACGGGCGGCAGCTTCCGAGCCCAGGGCCAGACCAATTTGTTTAACGATTTCAGCGTTCAGCGTTTTTCCAACCTGGCCGCGGATATCATAGGCGCGGAAAATGGAAGCAGGCACAGCGGTCATTCAGATGTCCTCAGTCAATTTTGTTTTTGGATTCAACTTTTAGTGGCGGCCCGAGCTACCAAAGCCGCCTTCGCCCCGGGCGCTGGTATCAAAGTCATCCACAACGTTCAGTTCGGCCTGGATTACGGGAACAATCACGTACTGGGCCAGGCGTTCTCCCGGCTCCAGGGTGAAGCTCTTTTGTCCACGGTTCCAGACGGAGATCATCAGTTCGCCCTGGTAGTCGGAATCAATCAGACCCACCAGATTGCCCAGGACGATACCGTGTTTATGGCCCAGACCGGAGCGGGGCAGAATCATTCCCGCCAGTCCGGGATCGGCCAGATGGATGGCCAGGCCGGTTCTTACCAGTTGGGTGTCACCGGGTTCCAGAACCAGAGGTTCATCCAGCAGGGCACGCAGATCCATGCCTGCCGAGCCTTCGGTGGCGTAGCTGGGCAGGGGCAGATCTTTGCCGATTCGGGGGTCGAGAATTTTTACATCAAGTTGAGGTTGCTTCATTTTTACTTGGCATCCTGAGCGGAATAATAGAGGTTGCAGATTTCCTTTAACAGCTGTTGGCTGATAATTTTTTTGCTCGCCCTGTCCAGGGGCAGGCGCTCGATGGGGGCGTCTGTCAGGGGCTTTTCAATCGGGCGGTAAAGCAGGGTGACCTGGTTGTCATCGCTGCCAAAGCCGATGGCGCTATCACTGACATCATTGGCCACAATGGCATCCAGCTTTTTCCTGATCAGTTTCTGGCGTGCATATTCTTCGACCTCGCGGGTCTCGGCAGCAAAACCCACGCAAAAGGGGCGGGGTTCGCTGGCTGCTACCGTAGCGAGAATATCCGGGTTTTTGACCAGCTTGAGGGTCAGCTCATCATTGGCTGAGGTCTTCTTGATTTTGTGTTCGGACTGATCGGCTGCACGATAGTCGGCCACAGCGGCACAGGCGATAAAAATATCGGTTTCCTGCAGGCGCTTTTGGCACTCGTCCAGCAGTTCCTGGGCGCTGCTGATGTTGATTCTTTCCACACCCTCGGGAGTGGGCAGATCCACCGGCCCCGAGATCAGGATGACCCGGGCACCCAGTTGTGCCGCTGCCTCGGCCAGAGCAAAGCCCATTTTGCCGGAGCTGTGGTTGGACAGGTAGCGCACCGGGTCCAGGGGTTCGCGGGTCGGGCCTGCGGTCAACAGCAGGGTCAAGCCTCGGGCGGGTTGATCCTTGGCCGGTGTGGCCTTAGTGGTTAAAGCCTCTAGGTAAGCAAACAGGTCTTCAGGTTCGGGCAGACGGCCCTGACCTAGATCGCCACAGGCCTGCTCACCTTCACCCGGAGGAATCACCTGGTAGCCAAAACCCTGCAGGCGCAAGAGATTGCTTTGTGTGGCGGGGTGGCTCCACATACGTTGATTCATGGCCGGGGCTAGATGGATCGGGGCTTCTGTGGCCAGACAGAGGGTGGTTAACAGATCATCAGCCATGCCCGCAGCCAGGCGGGCGAGAAGATCAGCCGTTGCCGGGGCAATGATGACTTCATCCGCCCAACGGGCCAGTTCTATGTGGCCCATGCCGGCTTCGGCTTCTTCATCCAGCAGGGTGTCATGAACCGGATGGCCGGTGAGCGCCTGGAAGGTCAAAGGCTGAATAAAAGCCTTGGCTCCCTGGGTCATGACGACCCGGACCTCGGCACCCGCCTTGACCAGAAGACGTGCCAGATAAGCTGATTTATAGGCAGCGATGCCACCGCTGATACCCAGAAGTATCCGTTTGTTGGCCAGACCTGTCATGGATCAATTAACTCAGCAGAAAAAGGAGGCTAACCTTACCATGTTTCCGCATTTACTGAGAAATGGACAAGGAGGCCAGGATGGCGATCAGGCATTGGCCAGCAGAGGAACGCCCCAGGGAAAAACTCTTGTATCAGGGCGCGGAAGTCCTCTCTGATGCAGAACTTCTGGCCATCTTTCTGCGTACCGGGGTCAGCGGCAAGAGTGCGGTGGAGCTGGCCCGCCAGCTGCTGAATGAATTTGGTGGGCTGCGCCCCTTATTAAGAGCGGGGCAGAAGGAGTTCTGTCGCCATCTGGGGCTGGGGTCGGCCAAGTATGCTCAACTGCAAGCGGTTCTGGAGATGTCGCGCCGTCATCTGGAAGCCGAGTTAAAACGAGGTGAAGGTCTGACCAGCCCGCAAGCGGCCGGTCGCTACCTGAAAGCCCAGCTGCGTGATCTACCCCATGAAGTCTTTGCCCTGCTGTTGCTGGATAACCAGCATCGGGTGCTGCATTTTGAAGTTCTTTTTCGCGGCACCCTGGATGGTGCTTCAGTCTATCCGCGTGAAGTGGTGAAGCTGGTTCTGGCGCATAATGCGGCAGCAGTCATCCTGGCGCATAACCATCCCTCCGGGATTGCCGAGCCCAGCGGCGCTGATGAGCAGATTACCCGCCGCCTGAAAGAGGCGCTGGCGCTGGTTGAGGTCAGGGTTCTGGATCATTTGATTATCGGGGATGGAGAACCAGTGTCTTTTGCTGGCCGAGGTCTGCTATAATAGCGCGGCTTTTTCCTGAAACTCGTTTTTCTTGTTTAAAACCCAAGGTATTGCTTGTCTGCAAGCGGCCTTTTTGGTATAAAGCGCCCTTTCATTTTTTCATCACCTTGCGCCCTAAGATCGACTGGAGGCACACAATGTCCATGGTTTGCCAAGTTACCGGCAAGAAGCCGCTAACTGGGAACAATGTTTCCCACTCACAGCGTAAGACGCGTCGTCGTTTTATGCCTAACCTTCACGTTCACCGTTTTTGGGTTGAATCCCAGAAGCGCTTTGTCAAACTGCGCGTTTCCACCAAGGGTCTGCGTTTGATTGATAAACTGGGCATCGAGCAAGTACTGGCCGATATCCAAAAACGTGGCGAAAAAGTCTAATCCCCTGAGGAAGTGGAATTATGCGTGAGAAGATCAAGATGGTATCTAGTGCTGGCACTGGCCACTTTTATACCACTATGAAAAGCAAGCGTAACACCCCTGAAAAACTGGAGCGTAACAAGTATGATCCAGTGGTACGTAAGGTTGTTCCTTACAAAGAAGCAAAGATCAAGTAATTTGCTTGGGTGTGTTGCCTGAAAAACCCGGACTGGAGACAGCCCGGGTTTTTTTATGCCTGAAATTAGATACAGATGGAATAAACCCGGCCACTGCAAAAACAGGCCTCTAGGGTATACTGTGATGTTTTAGCGGATCGATCTGAGGTCTGGTTGATGCCGGAACTACCGGAAGTTGAAACAACGCGCCGGGGAATCGCACCCTGGCTGGAAGGGCGTCAAATCGCCTCCTTGGAGGTGCGTGAGCCACGTTTGCGCTGGCCGATCCCCGAGACTTTGCCCGAGCACTTGCGAGGGCTTTGGATCGGTCCTTTGCAACGCAGGGCCAAGTACCTGCTGATGCCGCTACAAGCGGGGCCGCAAGAGGAAAGCAGGGAGGGCCTGATCTGGCATCTGGGCATGTCCGGTAGCCTCAGGCTGGTCGAGGCAGACTCTGACTGGAAAAAGCACGATCATCTGGAGTTGACCCTGCAGCCGCAAGCGGATGCAAGTACACCACCGCTGCGATTGCGCTACCATGATCCCCGACGTTTTGGTTTTTTGCTCCAATATCAGGATGATCCTTTGCAGCATCCGCGTTTGCTGAAACTGGGTCCGGAACCCCTGAGCGAGGATTTTTCCGGCGAGCTTTTGTATCAGCGATCACGCGGGCGTAAGCAGGCGGTGAAAAGTTTTATTATGGATGCTGCCCAGGTAGTGGGTGTCGGCAATATCTATGCAACCGAGGCGCTCTTTCAGGCGGGAATTGATCCGCGCCGGGCAGCGGGACGAATTTCCCGTCAACGCTACCAGCGCTTGGCTGATAGAATTAAGGAGCTGCTGGCAGCGGCCATTGCTCAGGGAGGCACAACCCTTCGGGATTTCGTCAATGGACAGGGCGAGCCGGGATATTTTGCCCAACAGCTACTGGCTTATGGTCGTGCCGGGCAGGCTTGTCCGACTTGTTCGCAAACCCTGCAGGAAGTCAAAATCGGCCAAAGAGCCAGTGTTTACTGTCCTCAGTGCCAGAACTGAGGTGAAGAGATTGATAACCGGATTAAAGAGGTAAGCCCGATGGGATACATGGCCTTTAAACATGTGCATCTACTTTTTGTGGGGCTGACATTTTTGCTTTTTGTCGTCCGTAGTGGCGGACTGCTGCTGGGTTTTCACGGGGTTAACAAAGCCTGGGTGAAACGCAGTCATCATCTGATCGATCTTTTGGTGCTGCTGTCGGCCCTGATGCTTTGCTATACATTGAATCTCTGGCCTTTTTACAACAGCGACTGGGTGACCGCCAAGTTTGTCGGCCTGCTGGTTTATATGGGCCTGGCCGGGTTTGCATTGCGGCGGCGTAGCTATGCCGGTCTGCTCCTGGCCCTGTTGCTTCTGTTTTATATCGTCTGGGTTGCGATTAACAAGCAACCCTTCCCGCTGCCGATGCCAACACCGGCTACCAGCGGGGCGTGACGATGCAATTCGATTACTGCTGGAACGAACGCCAGTATTTGCGGGCCGGTTTTTATGATTACCTGCTGGGTGCCCAGCAGGGAAGGCGTCGCCTGCTTCTGGGTGTCGTTCTGATTTCCCTGGTTGCCCTGCTGGCATGGAAGTGGCTGGATCGGGGCTTCCAGCTGGTGGATTCTGTTTTGATTATCCTGGGGGGCGTCTGGTTGCTGGCTCGCACCCGGCTGCTCCTGTGGATGTTTCGGCGCTCTTTTCACCGCTCCGGACAAAAGGATCTGCAACTGCACCTGGAACTTACCGAAGCAGCACTCCGGGTTCAGGTTGATGATCATGAACCCCAGGATTATCCCTGGTCGGAGATGGAAAGAATCGTGCAAACCGAAAGGGGGTTTTTGATTTATCCTGGCCCCTTCTGGCTACCGCTTGATGGTTTGCAGGGTGAGGTTAAAGCTAGCGAAGTGGCTGCTTTTTTAAAGCGTCAGGTCGCTAATTATCAGGATAAAAGTCACTATCAACTCAAGACCTCTATTTAGGGGTGATCAGTCAGGAAAGGGCATGTCTCAAGAAAAGCGTTTTTGTTCGACTCATCAATGGGTAGAGTTTTCCGAAACAGGCCGGGTAAAGATCGGGATCAGTGATCATGCCCAGGATGCACTGGGCGATATCGTCTATGTGGAATTACCCGCTGCCGGTGCTGAATTCAAGGCAGGCGAGGCTATTGCCACGATCGAATCAGTCAAGACGGCTTCGGAGATTCAGTCACCGGTGAGTGGACGTCTGATTGCTGCTAATGAGCAGTTGGAAGATGATCCCGAACTTCTGAATGAAGCGCCCCTGGCTACCTGGGTCTTTGAGCTGGAGGTGGATTCCGGGGTTTTTGCCCGCGAATGGGCCGAGCTTCTGGATGAAGATGCCTATAACCAGTATCTGGCTGACCAGTAAAGCACCATGAGTTGGGATTTGCCGCAGCCTTTTATTCTGCCCCTGGTGATCGGTCCTGAGGCGATTGATCACTACGGGCATGTGAATAATGCCGAGTATCTGCGTTTTATTGAAAGAGTCAGTTGGGAGCATTCCCGTCATCTGGGCCTGACCCTGGAGGACTACCGGCGTCTGGACCGGGCCATGGTGGTGGTACGCCACGAGCTGGATTATCTGGCCCCGGCCTATGAAGGCGATGAGCTGGAAATTGCCACCTGGATCGTGGACAGTGACCAGCGCATGACCCTGACCCGCCGTTTTCAATTAGTGCGCCTGTCGGACCGCAAAACCCTGCTCAGAGGCAGAACCCGTTTTGCCTGTGTGTCCCTGACTCGTCATCGACCCAGACGCCTGCCGGAGGAATTCCTTCAAGTCTACCTGCCAGCCATGACGGATGAATCCCAGACCCGCTTATGAAAGTTTACCTGTACCTGACCCCGCGCCAACTGGATGTTCTGCGTCATGCCCGCCTGCATTTTATGGCGGTCACTGAACAGGCTGATCCCTGGCAGCAGAATGCCCGCATGATTTCCCGCAAGGGTATACGCATTACCGAAGCTGAATTCCAGAAGGAACTGGAACGCCAGTTCAAGGCCTTGCCCGATCAGCTCAAGGGGTTGATGACCTGGGAGGCTTTTCAGAAGGAAGCCGGTAAAAAACGCGCCAAGATCGAAGCCCAGATGAAGCAGAAGCGCCAGGGCAAGCCGCCGGTGATGCCCAATCCCCAGGCTTATGAAGATCTGGGGGTTTGTCGTTTTTTCACCCGGCCGGATAATCCCCTCTTGTGGGAGCGTTATGCGGATCAGCACCGGGGGATCGTTCTGGAGTTCAACACTGACTACCCCAAGTTCAACACCCAGAAACAGGTGCTGCGTCCGGTCATCTATGATCAACCCCGGCCGACAGCCGATCATCCCATGAAGCCTTTTCCGGCACTCTTTCATCGCCCCAAGGAGTATGCGGCAGAAGAGGAGGTGCGCTTGATTAGGCCCTTGAGCGAAGCTAAGGACAGCAAGCCTTTAAGCAATGGCCAGCAGGTGTATTTCTATCCCTTCCCGCCGCGTTCACTGGTCTCGGTCACCCTGGGAGTGAATCTGAGTGCCGACACCCGTGAGCAGGTTGAGCGAATTCTCAATTATGACCTCAAATACAAGCCGGGCCGTACGCTACGCGAAGCCCTGCTGGACCCGGATCAATTCAAACTCCATCTGAGAGGCACTCTGTAATTCTTTCAGGTGGCCGAGGCCTTGTCGGGATTCTGGTTGTTGCCTGGTAAGGGGAAACGCCAGGCCAGAGGCAGGGCAGTCAGTCCCACCACGAAAAGCAACCAGAGGGCATGAGCGGGATCGCCGGTTAAATCAGCGAGCAGACCACCCAGTAGCGGCAGGAAGAAAGACAGGCTATAGGCCAGGGTGAAGGCACCGGCAGCCAGGCGTCCGGCAGCCTTGCCCGGAGCCAACTGGGGTGGCAGGGCCACCAGTAGGATCAGCAGAACTCCGGCCCAGAAGCTGAGAATAAAGGCGAAAGCAATGCTCAGCCAGGCGGAGGTCAGCAGCAGCCCCAGCATCCCTACCAGACAGCCCAGCGAGCTGAGTAGCAGCGGACCCCGCCGACCGATCCAGGAGGTGGCCTTGACCAACATCAGCAGGGAGGCAAACACCTGGGCCAGGTTAAAACCGAAAAAAGCCGGTTTCAGTAGCGGCTCTTCCTCGCGGGCTTCGAGAAGGCTGCCCAAGTAGGCATTGGTGCCAAAAAACAGGGAGGCAGTTACTGCCAGCAGTAACCCGATTTGCCAGATATAGGGGTTCTTCCAGTCCGGCATCCATTGACTGCTGGCCTCCAGCGATTCCTCTTCGCTGCTGCCCGGTTTCTCTTTCAACAGATAAAGCGCTGCTGCGACCAAAAGCGCTGGTAATGACCAGATGGCCAGGGTGAGCTGCCAGGAGTTGTCCACCAGGGGCATGATGACTGGCAGAGTGACCCCTGCACCCAGAAATTCCCCCATCAGCAGGCCATTCATGTACACCGCGGTTCCCAGAGCCAGTTTTTTGGCCGGTAACCAGCGGGACAGGAGGGCAGGTAGGGCTGGTTGCATGATGGCGGCACCCAGGCCAACACCCAGGGAAAAAACCAGCAGCCAGACCAGCTCGTCGGTCAGACCCCGGGCAGTTGACGCCAGAGCCAGCAATACCAGGGCTGCAGCCAGGGTGTTGCGCGGCCCCAGGCGGGCAATGCTCAAGGAGCCGGCGACAGCACCCAGAGCCAACATAAAAATGGGCAGGGTCGTGAGGCTGCCCAGTAAGCTCTGCGAAAGCTGGAACTGGTCATTGATATAGGGAGCCAGCGGCGGGATGACCAGTATAGGTAGCCGCAGGTAGATCCCCATCAACCAGAGAAGCAGCAGGGCCGGCAGGAGCTTCTTGTCGGTCAGCCCTGCAAACATCAGAGGCGCATTTCGATACCCTGGTCAGCCATAAATTTCTTGGCTTCAGGGATAGAATAGGTTCCAAAGTGGAAAATACTGGCAGCCAGGACAGCATCGGCATGACCCTGCTGAATGCCATCAACCAGGTGTTGAAGCTCACCGACACCGCCTGAGGCGATGACCGGGACAGCAACAGCATCGGAAATGGCCCGGGTAACGCCCAGATCAAAACCGTTTTTGGTGCCATCGCGATCCATGCTGGTCAGCAGGAGTTCTCCGGCCCCCAGTTCAACCATCTTGATCGCCCATTCCACGGCATCCAGCCCGGTGGGCTTACGACCGCCATGGGTGAAGATTTCCCAGCGATCCGGTTCGCCTTCGCCGGAAACCTTCTTGGCATCGATAGCGACGACAATGCACTGGCTGCCAAAACGTTCGGCAGCTTCACGCACGAACTCGGGATTGGTGACAGCGGCCGTGTTGATGGAGACCTTGTCGGCACCGGCATTCAGCATGGTGCGGATGTTGTCGCAGTTGCGAATGCCGCCACCCACTGTCAGCGGAATAAAGACCTGGCCTGCAATCTCTTCGACCATTTCAACCGTGGTGCCGCGATCTTCATGGCTGGCCGTAATATCCAGAAAGGTAATCTCATCGGCACCCTGGTCGTTGTAGCGCTTGGCGACTTCCACCGGGTTACCGGCATCACGAATACCAACAAAATTGACGCCTTTGACAACACGGCCTTTATCGACATCAAGACAAGGAATAATACGTTTGGCCAGTCCCATTTTTTCTCCTGAAAATTCAATTTTATGGCAGCCTAAGGCGGACAAAAGGGGCAGAGGTTCGGTATGTCAGGCTGGCTGCAATTTCCTGTTTCAGACAGCCTGGCAAGCTCTACCCGTTCCTCCAGAGCGTTCGGCTCCAGCAGGACAAATTACTGATCCGCCAGTTTTTGCGCTTCGGCCAGATCCAGGCTGCCTTCATAGATGGCGCGACCGGTAATAGCGCCCAGGATGCCTTGATCAGCCACTTTCAACAGGCGCTCGACATCACCCAGATCGGTGACACCACCCGAGGCGATAACTGGCAGGCCGCCTTGCTGGGCCAGATCAACGGTGGCTTCCAGATTAACGCCCTGCATCATGCCGTCGCGGCTGATGTCGGTGTAAACGATGCTGGAGACGCCGTCATCGGCAAAACGCTTGGCCAGGTCGGTGGCCTTCTGGGTAGAAACCTCAGCCCAACCGTCAGTAGCTACCAGACCGTTTTTGGCATCCAGGCCGACAATAATATGACCGGGGAAGAGCTTGCACATTTCGGTGACAAATTCGGGTTCCTTGACCGCCTTGGTGCCCAGGATGACCCACTGAACACCCGCTTCCAGATACTGTTCGATGGTCTCGGGGGTGCGGATACCGCCACCGATCTGAATAGGCAGATCCGGGTACTGGCGGGCAATGGCTTTAACCGCTTCGCCATTGACCGGCTTGCCATCAAAGGCACCATTAAGATCGACCAGGTGTAGGCGACGACAACCCTGGCCAACCCAGCGGGCAGCCATTTCCACCGGGTCTTTGCCGTAGCTGGTGGAGTCTTCCATACGGCCTTGCTTAAGGCGTACACACTGGCCGTCTTTCAAATCAATTGCAGGAATAATCAGCATGGTCTGCTTCCAAAAGTAGTTTTTTGAATAAAGTATAAAAAGGGTGTGGGTAATCCGGGCCTAGGGCTTCCAGTTCAAGAAGTTCTCGAGCAGCTTGAGTCCGGCCTGGGCACTTTTTTCCGGGTGAAACTGCACGGCGGCAACATTGTCTTCTGCCAGAGCCGCATGCATGCGCACCGGACCATAGTCACAGGAGGCCAGCAGCTGGTCTTCTTTTTGACCTTCCACGTAATAGCTGTGAACAAAGTAAAAGCGCTCTCCGGCGGGCAGGTCTTTCCATACCGGGTGGTCGGTCATGACCGGGCTGACTTGGCTCCAACCCATGTGAGGGACCTTGAGTCTTTGGCCCTCTTGATCCTGAAGATTGTCACCGAAGAATTTGACCTGTCCGGGGAAGTGACCGAGGCAGTCAATCCCGCCGTTTTCTTCACTGCTTTGCATCAGTGCCTGGAAGCCTACGCAAATACCCAGAAAGGGTTTGTTGGCCAGGGATTCGCGAATAATGGGCACCAGGCCGGTGGCGTGCATTTCTGCCATGCAATCACGAATAGCGCCCACGCCGGGGAGGATGACTCTTTCGGCCTGGCGGATGACTTCTGGATCAGAGGAGATGCCGACGGTTTTCTGGCCAGCTGCAACCTTTTCTAGCGCTTTGTGGGCTGAATGCAGGTTGCCCATGCCATAATCGATAATGACCACATCCGGTCTGGCTGGACCCTTGTCCATTACAAAACTCCTTTGGTGGAAGGCATTTGTCCGGCCATGCGCTCATCGGGAGACAAGGCCATGCGCAGGGCGCGCCCGAAGGCTTTGAAGATGGTTTCTGCCTGGTGGTGGGCATTGAACCCCTTGAGGTTGTCGATATGCAGGGTTACCTGGGCATGGTTAACGAAGCCCTGGAAAAACTCCCAGAAAAGCTGGGTGTCGAGCCCACCCAGGCTGGCGCGGGTGAATTCCACGTCCATAAACAGTCCGGGGCGACCGGAGAAATCAATGACGACACGAGAGAGGGCTTCATCCAAAGGTACGTAGGCATGACCATAGCGCACCATGCCTTTTTTATCGCCCACGGCCTGGGCAAAAGCCTGGCCCAGGGTGATGCCCAGATCCTCAACACTATGGTGATCGTCGATATGGCGATCGCCGGTCATTTGGATATCCATGTCGATCAGGCCGTGGCGGGCGACCTGGTCCAGCATGTGATCCAGAAAACCGATGCCGGAATCACTATGGAAACGGCCGGTGCCGTCCAGATTGATCTCGACCTGAATTTTAGTTTCCAGGGTATTGCGGGTTACACTTGCTGTACGTGCCGTCATTGCTAACTTAGCCTTTCTAAACTTGCGGTTTCGGGATTATAACAGTTGCGCAATGGAAAGGCAGTCCGTAGCTTTTATACTCTAACCTGCAAGCCTACCTGTTGCAGGCTGACTGCTTCTTCTCAAAATTCACTATTGGGGTGCCACCATGCCTGTGCAAATGATTCGTGCTGATGCAGCAACCCTGGTCCAGGAGCCGGTCTGGCGAACGGATCTGGAAAAAATCTATTCCGAAGCCGAGCCTTCTCGAAGGTGTTTGCAGGGCCGTGAGCTGGATGCCGAGATTTTTATCAACACGGCCCTGGCTTCCGCGGACAACTGGTTTGCCGGGGCGCTCTTTAATGATCACCTGGTGGGTGCGGTGCTGATAACCGTCAAGGATCAGCAATGGCAGCTGCGTCACCTTTGTGTTCGCGAAGTGACCCGGCGTCGTGGTGTCGGGAGTCGATTGATGACGCTGGTGGCCGCCAAGGCTAAAGAAGAAGGAGTGCTGGCTTGTGTACCTGATGAAGGCTTGACCCTGGCTGACCAGGTGCTGGTTCGGCGTCTGGGATACACCCCGGCACCGGAAAAAGGCATGTTTGTTTTTGCACCCTCCTGCTAGTGGATAGGGTTAACGGGGTAAAAAAGCTGCCAAGAGCGGTTGGCTGTGTAAAAATAGCCTGGTTTTTTTCAAGGGTAATGGCATGAGTTCTTCACTAACGGATCCGGTTTCAGAAACCACTTCAGCTCGGGCGCTCCAGGATGTTCTCGCCGCGATTCCGGCCGGATTGGTGATGCTGGATCAACAGGGGCGGGTGGATCAGGCCAATCAGGCTGCTCACCAGCTGCTGGGTGCTCCCCTTCAGGGCGAAACCTGGTTGTCGGTGGTGCAGCGAGCCTTTGCTCCACGTAGTGATGATGGCCACGAGGTATCCCTGAAAACAGGCCGCCGGGTCAGCCTGTCGATCAGCTCTCTGTCCGATGGGCAGGGACAGTTGATTCTGCTTCAGGATTTGACTGAAACCCGCCAGCTACAGGAAGAATTGGCCCGTCACGAACGCTTGTCGTCGATGGGGCATATGGTGGCCTCCCTGGCGCATCAGCTGCGCACCCCCCTCTCCACGGCGCTTCTTTATGCCGGTCATTTACAAAAAGAGGGGCTGGAAGAACATCAGCAACAGAAATTTGCTGCCAAGTTGAAGGCGCGCCTTCAGCACATGGATCAACAGATTCGTGACATGCTGATTTTTGCCAAGGGAGAAACCCGCATGGCCCGGCGTTTGCCGGTGGAAGATTTTGCTGCTGCGCTGCGTGAGGCGGTGCAGCCGGTCGTGGATAAACACCAATTGAGCTTTACCTGGCAGGTGAATCTGGAAGCCAGTGATCTGGTAGTGAGCCTGGATTCTCTGGTCGGCGCGGTTTTGAATCTGGTGAACAATGCCGCCGAGGCCTGTGATCCGCCGCCACCTATTGCCTTGCATCTGGAAACTGTCGCGGATCTGCCCGGACATCAAGGCTTGCACTTATTACTGTGTGTGGCAGATGAGGGGCCGGGGATAGAAGAAGAAAAGGTACCCAAGGCACAGGAGCCTTTTTATACGACCAAATCCCAGGGTACGGGACTGGGGCTGGCGATTGTCCAGGCCGTTGTAGAGGCGCACAAGGGACGTTTTTGGCTGCAGTCCCGGCCGGGTGAAGGTACCCGTGCCTGGATGGCCTTGCCAATGGAAACAGAAGAAGCGGCTGATCCGACTGCATAAGAGGATGGGAGAGAGGTAGATGCAGCAAATACTGCTGGTTGAAGATGATGCTGATTTGAGAGAGGCGCTGGAAGATACACTGGAGCTGGAAGGTTGGCGCTATGTGTCTGCCAGCAATGGTGCTGAAGCCTTGAAGCTTCTTGAAAAGCACTCCATCGGTTTGGTGGTTTCTGATGTCAGTATGCCGGTTATGGATGGCTATCAGCTGCTCCAGGAGGTGACCCAGAAGCATCCGGGGTTACCGGTTGTGCTGATGACGGCCTATGGTTCGGTGAGCCAGGCGGTGGAAGCCATGCGCAAGGGTGCCGTAGATTACCTGGTGAAGCCTTTTGAACCGGATCTGCTGGTGACTCTGGTTCGCCCCCTGCTGGAATCCAGCCCTTTGGCGGGCCAGCAGGCTGAAGGGCCAGTGGTTGAAGATCCGGCCAGTCAGGAGTTGCTTAAACTGGCCAGTCGGGTGGCCAAAAGTGATGCCTCGGTAATGATCGGCGGTGAATCAGGCACGGGCAAGGAAGTCTTGGCACGCTATATCCACCAGGAGTCACCAAGATCCGGCAAGGCTTTTGTCGCCATCAATTGTGCAGCCATCCCCGAAAGCCTGTTGGAGGCCACTCTCTTCGGTTATGAAAAGGGAGCCTTCACCGGTGCCAATGCCAGTACGCCGGGTAAATTTGAGCAGGCCGATGGTGGCACGCTGCTGCTGGATGAAGTCTCGGAAATGCCCATGGAGCTTCAGGCCAAGCTGCTGAGGGTTTTACAGGAGCAGGAAGTGGAGCGTCTGGGGTCGCGTAAAACCCTGAAATTGAATGTGCGAGTGCTGGCTACCAGTAACCGGGATCTCAAGCAAACCATCATTGAAGGTGGTTTTCGCGAAGACCTCTATTATCGATTGAATGTATTTCCCCTGCGTTGGCCACCCTTGCGAGAGCGTAAAGCGGACATTATCCCGCTGGCTAAAAGTCTCATGGCCAAGCATGCGCAGCGTATGGGGGTGAGTCAGTTGCCCCGACTCAATGACAAGGCCAGCCAACTGCTTCATGCGCACGACTGGCCGGGCAATGTCCGCGAACTGGAGAATGTGGTGCAAAGGGCGCTGATTCTGGCGACGGGTCAGGAAGTGACTGCAGACTGTATTATTCTGGAAAATATCTCTACGTCACCGGTTGAGCCAGCGCCGGTTCGTGAGGCTGTATCCAGTGAAGCACTTAAAGACGATCTTAAGGAGCAGGAGTTTCGCATGATTCTGGAAACCCTGCAGCAGGAAGGTGGGCGCAAAAAAGAAACGGCAGAGCGTTTGGGAATCAGCCCTCGGACGCTAAGATACAAATTGGCTAAAATGCGCGAGGCAGGTTTTATTACGGAAAGCTGATGAGAATTTTCTGCATAAAAACAACTGCAAGAAACATTTGGTAGCAGCATTTTGAGCTAAATTATAGGATGATAGAGTAGTCATCCGGTCGCTGATTAGGTAGAGTAACCGAGCGACCTTGAAAAACTGGCTAACTTGTTGTTTTTTTGCGCTTAGCTGGTTCGTTTATGTAATAAATATTGGCTTTCTAATTGTTGCATATTGTTTGCATCAAACAAAGCAAAAAATTTAGGGTGTCCTGAAATGGTTGAACGCGCTGAAATTTCCAGTGTTCTGTCCCAAATAAGGGCCAGCCACCAAGGTGTGAACTCCAGCTTTGCTTCTACAGCTATGGCTCAGCAAAACCCCTTGGTTAGAGGGTTGCAGGAAGGTAACCCCGTGGCTGGAGTAGAGCCAACACAAGAGGTAAAAGAAGTGCCTTCTTTTACCACCCTGCTCAAGCAGGCCATTGATAATGTCAACGGTCATCAGCAGACAGCCAATGATCTGCGCACCCGCTATGAAATGGGTGATCCCAATGTGGATATTACCAATGTGATGATTGCTGCACAGAAGTCGAGTGTTTCCTTTGAGGCCATGACACAGGTCAGAAACCGGCTTGTCAGTGCTTACCAAGAAATTATGCGGATGCCTATCTGATCCCCTTGGGGGCAGAATGGATTAATTGGGGTTATTGAATGGAAAACGCGCCTGCCAATGTGGCTGCTGAGGACGGAGCTGATCAGAAGCTTCCTGATTCAGGCAAGTCAGAAGCAAGCAGTGCTACCACTGATCAAGCTAGCGAACAAGCTGATAAGAAGGGCAAACAGGGTAAGGGTTCCTTGCTGAAAAACGACAGCAAGGCCAGTGCGCTGCTGTCCAATTTTAATCAGCTTGATATTTTGCGTCAGATGGCGCTGTTGGTAGGTTTTGCTGCCAGTATTGCCCTAGGCTTTGCTGTGGTGCTCTGGTCCCAGTCAGATAGTTATCGTCCCCTGATGTCCAGTCTTAATGAATTGGACTCGGCAGCTATAGTCGACATCCTCGAGCAAAATAATATCGGCTACCGCATAGATGCTTCATCCGGTGCCCTTTTGGTACGTGAAGAGGATATCCACCAGGCCCGTATGCAAGTGGCTGGTGCAGATATCAGTCAACCCAATACCGTTGGTTACGAGCTTCTGGAACAGGATCAGGGGCTGGGTACCAGTCAATTCATGGAGAATGCCCGCTATCTTCGCAGTATTGAGGGTGAGCTGGCACGCACCATTTCCAGTCTCGATGCAGTGCGCCAGGCACGCGTGCACTTGGCTGTGCCGCGCCAGTCCGTTTTTATTCGTGATCAACGCAAGCCTTCGGCCTCCGTTTTTCTCAGCCTGACCCCGGGTCGGAGTCTGGATGCCGCCCAGGCCAAAGCCATGATGAACCTGGTGGCTTCCAGTGTGCCCCAGATGGAGACCGAAGATGTCACCATTGTTGATCAGCGTGGCAACCTTCTTTCGCGCCAGGACGAAACCGAAACCGATCGGGCCATGGCGCGCCAGTTGGAGCATACCCGTCTGGTTGAACAGCGTATCAATGATCGTATTCGTTCCATTCTGGAGCCGCTGGCTGGTCCAGGCCGCTTCCAGACAGCTGTCTCCGTGGATATGGATTTTACTCAGGTCGAGCAGAGCACCGAGCAGTTCAATCCGGATATGCCTGCGATTCGCAGCGAGCAGACAGTTGAAGAAGAAAGGGTTGGAGACTTTGGCCCGGCGGGAATTCCCGGTGCCCTGTCCAATCAGCCTCCTCAGGATGGTTTTGCTCCTGAAGAAGCTACCGGCAATGCTGAAGAAGAAACGACACCGGTTAACCGCCGCTCCCAGGCAACGCGTAATTTTGAATTGGATCGGAGCATGACCTACTCGCGCAACGAAGCGGGGCGCATAGATCGCATGACTGTTGCGGTGGTAATTGATGATTTGATCCAGCGAAATCCGGAGACCGGGGAAGCCGAGCGTCAACCCTGGAGTGAAAATGAAATTGAACGCATTACGACACTGGTTCGTGATGCAGTGGGCTATAGTGCGGCCCGGGGCGATAGTGTCAGTGTGATTAATTCGCCCTTCGTGGAAAGCGAAATGGATGAGCTGCCGGAGCTACCCATCTGGGAACAGCCCTGGTTCTGGGATCTGGCCAAACAGGTGCTGGCTGGCCTCTTTATCCTGATCATGATTTTTGGTGTACTCAGACCCATATTGCGCAATCTGGCTACCAAATCCGAGAAGGAAGACGAGGATGCCGATATGGACGATCTGGCTCCACTGGATGGTGGCTTGCCCGATGATCAGGTAACTCTCAGTGCCTCGGATGATCCCTTGCTGGCTCCGCCCAGTGATCTTTACGAACGTCAGCTCAATGCCATACGTGCACTTATTGCTGAGAATCCCGGCCGTGTGGCCCAGGTTGTACGCCATTGGGTGGTAAACGATGAGTGATGAAGATCTATATGCTGAAAGCCTGACTTCTCTGGAGCGCGCAGCTATTCTGCTGATGTCTCTGGGGGAGACAGATGCTGCCCAGGTGCTCAAGCACATGGGGCCCAAGGAAGTACAGAAAATCGGCCTGGCCATGTCACAAATGCAGAATGTCAGCCGCGCCCAGGTTGAAGAAGTTCTGGGTGACTTCCTGGAAGATGTCGGTGAGCAGACGGGTCTGGGTGTCGGTGCGGACAGCTATATCCGCCGCATGCTCAGTGAAGCTCTGGGCGAAGACAAGGCCAATGGTCTGATCGACCGTATTCTGCTGGGGGGTAATACCACAGGTCTGGATACCCTTAAGTGGATGGAGCCGCGGGCAGTTGCCGATATTATTCGATTTGAGCACCCTCAGATACAGGCCATAGTTCTTTCCTATCTGGATCCGGATCAGGGTGCAGAAATACTGCGTTTCTTTGATCCCAAGGTGCGCCTGGATGTGACTCTGCGTGTGGCGGCACTGGAATCCGTACAACCTCAGGCTTTGCAAGAATTGAACGATATTCTCGAGAAGCAGTTCTCTGGTTCTGGCGGCACACAAACCACCAGTATGGGTGGTGTTAAGGTGGTTGCCAACATTATGAACAACCTCGACAGCTCGGTTGAGGGTGATCTGATGGATGCCATCAAGGAAATTGATGAAGCCCTGGGTGAAGAAATTGAAGACCTCATGTTCGTCTTTGATAACCTGGCTGATCTGGATGACCGTGATCTGCAGACACTGCTGCGCGAAGTCAAACCGGAGACTCTGACACTGGCCCTGAAGGGTGCAGAAACCAGGGTTCAGGAAAAAATCTTCAAGAATATGTCCAAGCGTGCAGCCGAGTTGCTGCGTGATGATCTGGAAGCACAAGGGCCGGTTCGTGTCAGTGAAGTGGAAACGTCCCAGAAGGAAATCCTTGGCGTGGCGCGTCGCCTTGCCGAAGATGGCACCATCAACCTGGCATCCAGCAACGACGAAATGTTATAAGACAGGCTGAGCTTTTATCCCCGTGTGGAAAACGGCCTGTCATTTGATTTTGAGGATGTCCTGTGCCACACAGAAAACGTATTCCTGCCAATGAAAAGGTCCCCTACGAACGCTGGGAGATGCCGGACTTAACTGGTGTCCGTAAGCGCATTGCCCAGCGTTTGGATGAACTGGAAGAAGAGCAGAAATCAGCCGAAGAGGCCGAGCCCCCGGAACCTCAACCCCCGACACCGGAAGAACTGGAAGCCTTGCGGGAAGAAGCCCGTCAGGAAGGTTATCAAGCCGGTTTCGATGAAGGTCGTCAACAGGGTTATGAGGAAGGTCGTGCACTAGGCTATCAGGAAGGTGAGGGCCAGGGGCAGGAAGCTGGTTTTCAGGCCGGATACCAGCAGGGGCTGGATCAAAGCCAGCAGGAAGTGGACCAGCAACTGGGTCGCTTGCAGGGACTGATCGAACAATTCCAGGGGCCTCTTGAACACCTGGACCAGGAAGTCGAAGCGGGTCTGCTGTCCTTGGTGGACCTGATTTCGCGCGCACTGTTAAGACGTGAGGTTAGCCTCGACCGGAGTTTCCTCAGCGAGGTCATCCAAGAGGCGGTGGCAGCTCTTCCTCAAGGCCATCAGCGCCTGCGTATCTATATTAATCCTGAAGACCAACAGCTAGCTGAAGCAGCCACCCAAAACCTGCTTGAAGACTATCGCTTGTTGACGGATCCGGCGATTACACCCGGTGGCGTCAAGGTAGAGACCCTGCAAAGCCTGGTCGATTCCACTCTGGAAAATCGCTACAAAAAGGTGATCGATTCACTCCTTGATGCCGGTTATAAAGAGGTGGATGAAGATTTGGCTCCTCTATCCCGAGATGTGCTGGCCGAACCACCTGCGGCACCGCCTAAGGCGGAAGCTGAGGAGCCGGTCGCTTCCCGTCATCCAGAAGAGCCATCCCAGGAAAACAGTCCTGAGACCGCGCCGGAGGAAGAGGCTTCCACGGCTATCAATCCTGATGATTATCGTCATCAGGGGCAGGGTAATTTTGCTTCTGCAGCTAACCCGGACAGTCTTCAAGAATCACAGCCAGCTCAGGAAGAGGCACCGGCTTCAGAAGGGGTTGCTCGCGTTAGTTTGCAGCGCAATGCAGCGCCTGAACACTTGCCACCTCTTAATGAGCAGCAAGCAGCACCTGCACCTGATTCAACAGAGGTGCCTGAAGCTTCGCTCCAGAATTCCGAGCAGCCGGAGGACATCTATAGCGAGCAAGCCTTGCCAGAGCAATCTGAAGCAGAGGAGGAGCCTTTATCTGACCAGGAAGACGAGCAGGCAGCCTTTGCATCCGATCCCCTGGCTGAGTTGACGGATACTACGAGCTCCTCGGAGCCGCAGCCCCAGATGCAGGAACCTCAGGCTGCTACCCAACCTGAAGAAACTGTATCTGCATCGACGCCTTCGCAGGTGCCTGATCCCGACGAGTCTGCTGAGACAGCAGCCGCGCCACAAACAGAGGCAGAAACGTCGCCTCCTCTAACTGATGAGGAGGAAGATGATTTCTTTGACCAGGCATTGGGTGGTCTGGAAGCTGAAGTGCCTGAGTCTGCATCAACCGAGCCTGCCCAGGATGATTTGGAAGATGAAACGACTTCTGTTGCCGAGCCTGGCGAAGCAAGTGAGGTTGAAAAGGAAAAAGTTTGGGCTCCTGAATCCGTGCATGAAGTTCGCTATCTAGAAGACCCGGAAGCTGTTATGGAGTCCACCTGGATGGATGATCTGAATGAAGATGTGAGCGATGATCAGGAAAGCGGTACGCTTGCAGATTCATCTGATTCCACGACTGACGATGATCTGCTTGATGAATTGCTGAATCTGGATGAAGACGCAGCAGATAACAGCGAGCAGCCGGATTCACCGGCACCGGACGCAAATGCCGCCGAGGATGACCAACATGGCTAGCATTAGCCTTGCCGATAAACTCAAATCCTATCAGCAACAGCTGCGGCCTGATGAGCCGCTGGTCGAAGGGCGTCTGGTCAGAATGGTCGGCCTGACGCTGGAAGCGGTGGGCTGTAATCTGCCCGTGGGTTCTTATTGTTATATTGAAAGTGCTGCCGGCGATCCTGTTGAAGCCGAGGTGGTGGGTTTTGCCGGTGAGCGCATCTATTTAATGCCCATGAAAACCGCTGAAGGCTTACGCCCGGGCGCACGAGTGACGCCGAACAAAAAAGCGCTTCAGGTCCCCGTAGGTTTCGGGCTCCTGGGCCGGGTGCTGGATGGTTATGGCCGCCCTTTGGATGGCCAGGGTCCCCTGGCTAGTGAGGGTGAAGCCAACCTCAATGGGCGAGCGATCAATCCCTTGGAAAGACATCCAATCGATACGCCGCTGGATGTCGGTGTGGGTGCTATCAATGCCATGTTGACGGTAGGGCAGGGGCAGCGTCTGGGTCTTTTTGCCGGTAGTGGTGTGGGTAAGTCCGTACTGCTGGGCATGATGACGCGGTTTACCAAGGCGGATATCACTGTTGTGGGTCTGGTCGGTGAGCGGGGTCGTGAGGTCAAGGAGTTTATCGAAGAGATTCTGGGGCCTGAAGGCATGTCACGTTCCGTGGTGGTGGCTTCTCCTGCTGATGATGCGCCGCTGATGCGCTTGCGGGCGGCCCAGATTACCCACAGTATTGCCGAGTATTATCGTGACAAGGGCAAAAAAGTCCTTCTGCTGATGGATTCACTCACCCGTTATGCCCAGGCACAGCGGGAAATCTCCCTGGCTGTGGGAGAGCCGCCTGCAACCAAAGGTTATCCTCCTTCTGTTTTTGCTCGGATCCCCCAATTGGTGGAGCGTACCGGTAATGCTTCTAAAGGCGGTGGCTCGATTACGGCTTTTTATACTGTCCTGACCGAGGGCGATGATCAGCAGGACCCGATTGCCGATGCTGCCAGAGCTATTCTGGATGGTCATATTGTGCTTTCCCGGCGGCTTGCCGAAGAAGGCCACTACCCGGCGATTGATATCGAGGCCTCTATCAGTCGTGCCATGCCGCAGATAGTCACACCGGAGCACCTGGCCCGCGTTTATCGTTTCAAGCAGCTGATGTCCCGCTACGAGCAGAACAAGGACCTGATCAACGTAGGTGCCTATACTAAAGGCAGTGATCCGGAAATTGATCTGGCGATTGCCCTGCGGCCTGCGATGATGGATTTTCTCCAGCAGCCACTGAATGAGCAACAGGATTTCCTGACCAGTAGTCAGCGCCTGGAACTGCTCGCCAAATCGATGAATAGCAATCGGCAGTAGCCTGAACAGGTGGAATCATGAGCCGAGAAAAGCGTTTGCAACCCGTTCTTAAATTGGCCGAAGGCAAGGTTGATGAAGCCAGTCGGGCTCTGGGCTATTTGAACCAGAAGATCGAACAGGAAGAAGCCACCAAGCAACAGCTGAAGGTTTATGAAAAGGAATACCTGCAAATGATGCGTTGCGGAGATGAGCCCGGACGACGCATGGATATTCAGGCCGTTCTGCGTTATCAGTCCTTTGTGCAGCGTTTGGAATTAGCCCAAGTGCAGCAGGACGAGCAGCTGGAGTTGCTGCAAAGGCAAAAGCAGCAGGTAACCGAACACTGGATAAAGACCCGGGCCCGTGCCAAGGGCCTGGAAAGCCTTATAGAAGCGGCACGAGAAGAAGAAGAACGCTTGGCCGGTCGACGCGAACAGAAACTCGCAGACGAGTACACCAATCTACGCTTTGCGCATAAATCCCAGTAGTGGCATGTATCCTGCATGACAGTTGGCTAACCAGCAACCGTTGTTGTTTTTGCCAAGTGCAAAGACAGGAACTGATGAGAGTCTAGCCCATGAATTCATCCGCTAATTTGCAAGTATTTTTAAATACTCCCTCGCCTACCCAGAGATCTGGTTTGCGAGCACCTCAGGCTGCTTCTGCCGAAAATAAACAAGCTTTTCACCAGCAATTGCAAAGCCGGGTTCAGCAGTCCGCCGCTGATGAAACTTCCGCTAGTCGCGTGACCAGTCGACAGGAAGGACAGGCAGCAGGCCCGCAGGGCGATGAAGTCGTTTTAGAGCGCTCTACAAGCCGCTCCCTGGAACGCAAAACGACAGATCAGAATCCAGATTCAGCAGCGGAAACGACTAGAGCGGTAGCTGCCGGTGGTAAGGATGTGCCGGTGGGTGGCGAGAAATTGCCGCTTCCTGAAGAAACTGCACGCGTGCTCGATTCGCTGGATCCAGAAAAAGCCAACGAGTTACTCGCAGAAGTCAGGCAATGGCTGCAGGGAATGAGCGATGAAGAAATGCAAGAATTGCAAACGGCTCTGGCCGAAGGGGATCTGGACAGCCTGAAAAATCTGCTGCCGGAAAACCTGCAGCAGATGCTGGGTGAATTGGCTGCCAGCCTGGATATGGATTTACAGGAAATGCAGCAGGGAGTCCAGCAGCTACTGGCTCGATTGCAGGCTGCGGATCTGGATTTACGTCAGTTGGCTGGACTTCGATATGACAGTCAGGTGGGTGAACTGCGAGTCAGAACCCAGCCACCCGGACAGGAGGTGGCTGCTCAGAGGACAGAGCTGGCTGGCGTTGCTGAAAAGCCTGGGCAGCAGTTATCCCGCGATGCTACCGAAACTTCCAAAAACTTTCAGGATGGTCAGCAGGAAAATAAGGGCAACGACAAGCTGGAGCACCTGGTGGCGAGACTGGGCCGGGGCGATACCAGTGTAATTAACAACAAGGCTACCGGCGAATCCATGCAACAGCTGATTCAGGCGGCGGGTATGGGACTGGGCAATACGCCATCAGCCCAGCCTGCAGTAGCTCGAATGGCTGCCAGTATGCCGGGTATGCCGATGACGCCGGGCATGGCCCAGGCGGCTGCTCAAGCCAATGCTGAAGCCTTGGCTAACCGGATTCAAATGATGCAAACCCGTGGGATGCAGATAGCTGAAATGCGACTGGACCCACCGGATTTGGGCAAGATGAAAATCCAGTTACGTGTCCAGGGAGATCAGGCTTCGGTGGTCTTTCAGTCACCTAATGCCCAGGCTCGGGATCTCATGGAAAACGCCTTGCCACGTTTACGGGAAATGATGGAAGAACAGGGGTTGTCACTGACAGACGCTTCGGTTTCTGAAGAATCCTATTCCGGTGACGGTGAGCAGCAGGAAGGAGAGGCTGGCAGCGGTTCATCCCAGGGACTGGCTGGCGATACCGGGGCCGGTGAGTCTTCGGAACAGGCAGGGGTAGTCAGTTACTTTGATGAGCCGTTGGGTCTGGTAGACTATTACGCTTAAGCTTTTGGAGAAGACATTGTATGGCTGATGAAAATGGTGGCAAGAAAAAACTGCTGATTATTGGCGGGCTGGTCGTAGGTATAGCCATCATCCTAGCTCTGGCCGTCGGGGGGACCCTTTTCTTTCTGGATAAGGATTCGGGAGAGCCTGAGTCTGAAGCCGTTACTCAGGAAGAGGAGGGTGGTATCGAGTTGAATACAGCTGCCTATTATTCCTTTGAACAGGCTTTTGTAACCCCACTGATTTCTTCGGATCGCAAGCAGCGCTTTATGCAGCTGTCCCTTTCGATCAAGGGAGCAGACCATGAAGTGGTTGCTGCAGTGGAAATGCACATGCCGCGAATCAAGAATGATCTCAATCGCTTGTTTACCGAGCAGGATTACCAGACCCTGCAGACGCCAGAAGGAAAACGCCAACTTCAGGCCAGTGCGGCTGAAGTGGTCCAGGCAGTCGTTGGGCGTGAAGGCGCTCAGATCGATGAAGTCCTGATTACTGACTTTGTTTTACAATAAGCGGCTTTCAGGCTTAACTCCAAGATAATAACTGACAGTTTAAGGTGGCAATTTATGGCAGTTCAGGATCTGCTATCTCAGGACGAAATTGATCTTCTCCTTCATGGCGTGGACGACGATGAGCTGCCGGATCCCGGTGAGGATGATGAGAACTCCGGTGATGTCCAGAATTATGATATTACCAGCCAGGATCGTATCGTTCGTGGTCGCATGCCGACCTTGGAGATGATCAACGAGCGTTTTGCCCGCTATACCCGTATCAGCCTCTTCAATCTTTTACGTCGTAGTGCCCACGTGGCTTCCGGCGGTGTACAGATTATGAAGTTTGGTGAATATGTTCATACGCTGTACGTTCCCACGAGTTTGAACCTGGTTAAGATTCGCCCGCTGCGCGGCACCTCCTTGTTCGTCATGGATGCCAAGTTGGTTTTCAAGCTGGTGGACAACTTTTTTGGCGGGGATGGACGGCATGCCAAGATTGAAGGCCGTGAATTTACTCCGACAGAAATTCGTATTGTCCAGAAGGTTCTGGAACAGGTTTTTATTGACTTGAAAGAAGCCTGGGCCACGGTTTTGCCTTTGAACTTTGAATACATCGGGTTTGAAGTCAACCCAGCCATGGCTAACATCGTTAGTCCCAGTGAAGTAGTGGTAGTCAGTACCTTCCATATCGAACTGGACGGCGGTGGTGGCGATCTCCACATCACCATTCCCTACTCCATGATCGAACCGGTTCGGGAAGAGCTGGATTCCGGTGTGCAATCGGATGTGGATGATATTGATGAACGCTGGGTGCGTGCGCTCCGAGCCGACATTATGGAGGCCAAGATACCTCTGAACGTTAAAGTGGTGGATAAGGATTTGACCCTGGGTGATATCGTTAATCTGGAAGCGGGTGATATTATACCGGTTGACTTGCCGGACCATGTCACTCTCCAGGCCAATGGAGTCCCTGTTTATAAATGTAAAATGGGTCGTTCTGGTGATAATCTGGCACTGAAAATCCAGGAGCAGGTGCGCTTGGTTCGCTAACTGCTATGCCTGCTAATGAAAGGCCTGATATTGAACATTGATGGGAAATTATTATGAGTGACGAAGAAAACAACGAAAACACCAATGATACGGAAGACTGGGCCGCAGCACTGGATGAATCTGCAGACGGTGGCGGTGCTGAAGATGATTGGGCGGCAGCCATGGAAGAGCAGGGTGTCAGTGAAGATGGTGGCGACGATGATGACTGGGGGGCGGCTTTACAGGAACAGGCTGCCGCTGCGGAAAACGTCAGTGACGAGGATATTAGTGAAGACGATATCGAGTCGGCTCCACTGGAATATCTGGAAGACGACTCCACCAGCTTTGAAGGTGATAACCCCAATCTTGAAGTGATCATGGATATTCCGGTGACCATCGCCATGGAAGTCGGTAATACCGAGATCGCCATCCGTAACCTGCTCCAGCTAAACCAGGGTTCGGTAATCGAACTGGATCGCCTGGCCGGTGAACCACTGGATGTGAAGGTCAACGGGACCTTGATTGCTCACGGCGAGGTGGTCATGGTCAATGAGAAATTCGGGATTCGCCTGACCGATGTTGTCAGTCCATCCGAACGTATCAAACGCCTGCGTTGATAGCGGTTTATTACTTCAGCCGGGGGGAGAGCAGTAATGCGGCAACTGCTTTTGGCGCTGACTAGCCTGGGTGTCGCTGATGCTCTTCGGGCCGAAACCCAGGAAATGGGTAGTACAGCCTCAACGGCTTCGGCCATGATGCAGGTGACCCTGGGTCTGGTCGCCGTCATTGCCTTGATGTTGGTATTGGCCTGGGTGGCTAAAAGAATGCGCCTGGTTCCCGGCTATAATCCTCATCGGGCGCTCAAGGTCATTGCTGTGCTGCCTCTCAGTAATCGCGAGCGCTTGACACTGGTCCAGGTGGGCGATCAGCAATTGCTGCTGGGTGTGACGGCCAACCAGATTAACTGTCTGCATGAATTGGAAAAGCCCATTGATCTTGCCGGCAGTAGCAGTGGCAAGGCGGGTTTTTCCCAATTGCTGCAACAGTGGAAACAGAAAAACAGCGCGTCGACCAGCGACGCATCTCATGAAAAGGATTCCAAGCATGAAGGCTAAGCCTTTGCTCCTTGTCTTGCTTGGCCTGCTGATCTTCTCGCTCGATGCCGGGGCCGGTCAGTTGCCGGGCATTGAAGCTCTCAGGGTTCAGCCTGATGGTGAGGGTGGTGAAAGCTACTCGGTGACCATTCAGGTTTTGGCCATCATGACAGCGCTGACGTTCCTGCCAGCGATGCTGATCATGATGACCAGTTTTACTCGGACCATTGTGGTTTTGGCTATTTTGCGCCAGGCGCTAGGTCTGCAGCAAACACCTTCCAACCAGATAATCCTGGGCATCGCCCTGTTTCTGACTTTTTTCATCATGACGCCCGTTTGGGAGAGGGTGAATGCTGAAGCCCTGCAGCCCTATCTGGCTGAAGAGGTTGCCCCCCTGGAGGCGGTAGAGTTGGCCAAGGCACCCTTGATGGAATTCATGCTGGCGCAAACCCGTGAAACTGACCTGGACATGTTTGCCCGCATCGGTGGTTATGAGGTCTTCGAATCGGAAGCTGATGTGCCCTTTGTGGTGCTGGTGCCTGCCTTTATGACCAGTGAGCTGAAAACGGCCTTTCAGATCGGCTTCATGTTATTTATCCCCTTTTTGATCATTGATATGGTGGTGGCCAGTATCCTGATGGCCATGGGCATGATGATGCTCTCGCCCATTATTATCTCTCTACCGTTCAAGATCATGCTTTTTGTGCTGGTTGATGGCTGGACACTGATCATGGGGACACTGGCGGCCAGTTATGGCTATTAGCGACCTGCTGCTTGCTGAGGGGAGAGAGGTATGACACCTGAGACTGCTGTCGATCTTATGCGTCAGGCGCTGTTTTTGGTTATTACGATCGTATCCATTGCCGTTGTACCCAGCTTGCTGGCTGGTTTGGTTATTGCGGTATTTCAGGCCGCGACCCAGATCAATGAACAAACCCTGAGCTTTCTGCCACGTCTGATGGCGACCCTAATCGCTCTGATTGTGGCTGGCCCCATGATCCTGCGGATGCTGATCGAATTTTTTGAGCGTCTGGCGAATAATATTCCCTACATGATAGGTTAGCGCCATGCCTTTGACTGGTGCTGAGCTAACCGCCTGGATAGGGACGTTTCTCTGGCCTTTTTTCAGGATCAGTGCGTTTTTTTTGGCGGCTCCGATCTTCAGTGCCAATTTCGTGCCTGGGCCCATTCGTATCTATCTGGCCATCCTGGTCACTTTGCTGCTCATGCCTCTGCTGCCACCCGTTCCCGTGATGGATGGCCTTTCCCCGCAAACCTGGTTGCTGGTGGCCCAGCAGATTCTTATTGGTGCCTCCCTGGGGTTTCTGGTGCAGTTGCTTTTCCAGGTTTTTGTTATTTTCGGTCAGATCGTTGCCATGCAGATCGGTATGGGGATGGCACAGATGGCCGATCCTTCCAGTGGTATCAACGTAACGGTTCTGAGTTCCTATGCCCTGATTATGACCAACCTGGTCTTTTTGGCTGTTGGTGGTCACCTGGTGATTATTGATACTCTGGCAGAAAGTTTTACTATCCTGCCAATCAGCACTGAAGGTTTTGTGCGTGAGCATGCCTGGCAGATAGCGGTTCAGGGGGGCTGGCTGTTTGCCGGTGCGCTTTTGATGGCTATGCCGATTATTATTGCCAAGCTGGTGGTCAACGTGGCGCTGGGTGTGGTGACCCGGGCCGCTCCCCAGCTAAACATCTTTGTTATCGGTTTTCCGACGATGATGATTCTGGGGCTTTTGGAGCTCTGGTTCTGGTCGACCGAGTATCTTTTCCATTTTGATCGCATGTCCCGCGATGTCTTTCAACTGATGCAAACTTGGCTGGAGCTGGGTTAATGGCACAGGAAAATCAGGACGGACAGGAAAAAACAGAAGAACCCACGTCGAAACGCAAAGAAGAGGCGAAAAAAGACGGGGAGGTGGCCCGCTCAAAAGAATTGAGTACGGCCCTCTTGCTGCTGGCGGCAGGTGGCGCTCTTTTGGTGTTTGGTGCCTGGATGGGTAACAAGGCGATGGAGTTGTTTGCTTATAACTTCAAGCTGTCACGTGAAGATGTCATGACCCAGGAGGCCATGTTCAAGCACATTAATGAATCCGTCTGGCAGGCTATTCAATCAATCCTGCCTTTTCTTATCGTGCTCTTCCTGATTGGTGCTATCTCCCAGATTATGGTGGGGGGGTGGAATATGACGGCCAAGGCGCTGGCCCCTAAGTTCAGTAAACTGGAACCCATCGCCGGTATTAAACGGATCTTTTCCAAGAACTCTCTGATGGAGTTTGTGAAGTCGGTAGCCAAGGTGGCACTGGTGGCGGCAACTTCCTATGTCATCATCTACGGGCTGAGTGAAGAGTTTGCTGTTCTGGGTGCCATGGCCTTAAAGCCAGCGATCGCCAAGGGCAGTTATCTGGTGATCTGGGCTTTTCTGGCGATTAGTTTGTCGTTGATAGTTGTGGTGTTGATTGATGTGCCCTGGCAGATCTACCAGCACAACGAAAAACTGAAGATGACACTTCAGGAGGTCAAGGACGAGCAGAAAAACACTGAGGGTAAGCCGGAAGTTAAAAGTCGTATTCGCCGCATGCAAATGGAGATGGCGCAGAGGCGTATGATGTCCGATGTACCTGATGCCGACGTGGTAATCACCAACCCCACCCATTATGCCGTTGCTCTGAAATATGACGATGATGGCAATTCCGCGCCCCTGCTCCTGGCCAAAGGGCAGGAACAGGTAGCGGCTAAAATTCGGGAAATTGCCGATTATTATGAAATTCCCGTGGTGCAGTTGCCTCCTCTGGCCCGGGCGGTCTATTTCTCCACGGAAATTGGTGATGAAATTCCCCAGCAATTGTATATGGCTGTTGCTCAAGTGCTGGCCTGGGTCTATCAAATGAAACAGTACAAGGCGGGCAAGGCCAAGAAACCGGGTGATATAGGTCAGGTGGATGTGCCTGCAGAACTGGATCCGGGTGAGGACTGATTACAATTATCCACAGGAAGTCAAACGCCTGGAGTTTATTTCACAGGGATAACTTGGCATACTTCTGCGTCGGTGCCTTTGCAGGCAGCCCCGCGTTTATTTCAACCAGGTGACCAATGGATCGAAGCCAGTTTCAAGGTGCTTTTCAAAGCATCATGCAAAGCCAGATAGCGATACCGCTATTTCTGCTCTCACTGCTGGGCATGATGACACTGCCCATGCCAGTGTTTTTGCTGGACGTATTTTTTACCTTCAACATCGCTTTTGCCATTGTCATCCTGCTGGTTGCTGTCTACTCCCTGCGTCCCCTGGACTTTGCTGTTTTTCCTACCATTCTGCTGGTGGCCACGCTGTTAAGACTGGCCTTGAATGTGGCTTCAACACGTATCGTTCTGCTTGAAGGCCATGAAGGTGGTGATGCGGCGGGGAAGGTTATTGAATCCTTTGGTGCGGTCTTGATCGGCGGTAACTATGTGGTGGGTTTAATCGTCTTCCTGATCCTGATGATCATCAACTTTGTCGTAATCACCAAGGGTGCCGGGCGAATTTCCGAGGTAAGTGCACGCTTTACTCTGGATGCCATGCCGGGCAAACAGATGGCGATTGATGCCGATTTGAATGCGGGCCTGATCGACCAGGAAGAAGCCAAGAATCGCCGTGAAGAAATTGCTTCGGAAGCTGATTTCTACGGTTCCATGGATGGTGCCAGTAAGTTCGTACGTGGTGATGCCGTGGCAGGCATCATGATCCTGGTCATCAATATGGTGGGTGGTCTGCTGATTGGTATGCTGCAGCATGATCTGGAGTTTTCCGTCGCCACCGAGCGCTACGTACTCTTGACCATTGGTGATGGTCTGGTGGCCCAGATTCCTTCGCTGATGCTTTCTGTCGCAGCGGCGATCATGGTAACCCGGGTCAACTCCTCGCAGAATATTTCCACCCAGGTCTCCCGGCAGATGTTTGGTACCCCCAAGGCCCTGGCTGTTGCCGCCACCTTGATGGTGATCATGGGGCTGGTACCCGGCATGCCGCACCTGGCCTTTTTGAGTCTGGCTGCCATTGCCGGTGGTGGTGCCTACTTGATTTATCGCTTGCAACAAAAGCAGCTGGCAGAAGAGTTGGCCACTCAACAGGCGGCCAGTCAACTGCCCATGACACCTGATCCTGATGAAGTGGATCAGAAGGAGCTCAATTGGCAGGATGTGGCGCCGGTTGATCTTTTGGGGCTGGAAGTGGGCTACCGTTTGATTCCCCTGGTGGACAAGACCCAGGGTGGTCAGCTGTTGGGCCGTATCAAGGGGATACGTAAAAAGCTATCGCAGGATCTGGGCTTTTTGATGCCTTCGGTACACATTCGCGACAACCTGGATCTTAGCCCCAACAGCTACCGGATTATCCTCAAGGGGGTGACTATTGGTGAGGCCGATGTTCATCCTGAGCGCGAAATGGCAATCAACCCCGGCCAGGTTTACGGGCCGATTAATGGTATCAAGGGGCGGGATCCGGCCTTTGGTCTGGAAGCCGTTTGGATCAATCCTTCCCAACGCGAAGAAGCTCAGACCCTAGGCTATACTGTTGTTGATGCCAGTACCGTGATCGCGACGCAGCTTAACCAGATCATGCATGATTATGCTCATGAGTTGATTGGCCATGATGATGTTCAGAAGATGCTGGATATGCTGGCCCAATCCGCTCCCAAGCTGTCCGAACAGCTGGTACCGGATAGCGTGACCCTGTCAGTGCTGCTGAAGGTGCTTCAGAATCTGTTAACCGAGCAGGTTCCCGTTAAAGATTTTCGCTCCATCGCCCAGGCACTGGTGGAAGCGGCACATACAACCCGTGACCCTATCCAGTTAACTACGGCGGTCAGGGTTGCACTCTCCCGCTCGATTGTTCAGGCTATTACCGGACCCAGTGAGCACCTGGCCGTTATTACTTTGGAGCCTGAATTGGAGCAACTGCTACTGAAGAGTGTGCAGCAGGCTGCCCAGCAGGGGGGTGAAAGTGATCAGCTGATTCTGGAGCCAGCCATGGCCGAGAAGCTGCAGCAATCGCTGAGTGAAGTAGCTCAACAGCAGGAAATGCAGGGTAATCCAGCAGTGCTGGTAACGGCCGCGCCTGTACGGCCGGTTATGGCCAGATTTGTGCGCTATGGTATTCAGAATGTGCACGTGCTTTCTTATCAGGAAATTCCAGACAATAAACAAATCACCATAGTGGCAACCATAGGGCAATAGCGGCATGCAGATTAAGGGGTTCTATTCATGCGGGTGAAGCGGTTTTTCGGGGCAGATTCCCGTCAGGCCATGCGTCAGGTTCGTGAGGAGCTGGGTGCTGATGCTGTCATCATGTCCAATAAGAAGGTGGATAACGGTGTCGAGATTGTCTGTGCGCTGGATTATGAAGGCGGAGAAACGCCTCAGGAATTCTCGTCAGCTCTCAAGCAGGCGGACCAGGGGGTTGCTCTGCAGCAGGAGCTGGACGAAGCCAGACAAAGAATCCTGTCCGGAGCCCGTTTTGACAGCGGCATGACTGAAAATGCTTTTCAAAAGAAGGCACGCCTTCGCCAATGGGGACTGAATGAATTTGGCGAAAGTGAAGATGATCATGCCACTTCCTATGAACCTGGCGATAACTGGAGCAGCCAACCAGCTCCAAGCCGTAGCGGTTCTACTGAAGAGCTGGCCATCAAGGCCATGCAGTCGGAAATTCAGGGCTTGCGCGATCTCCTCAAGGAGCAGCTTCGGGAAAATGAAGGAGCCAAGAATCCTACTGAAGCCTTGATGCGTAACCGCCTGGTGAATGCCGGTTTTAGTCACAACTACATCACCAAGCTGCTCAAGCTGGTTCCGCTGGATAGCGATCTGGATAGCCAGTCGGCCTGGAAACTGCTGCTCAAGCGCCTGGAAAATGAATTACAAACCCTCGATGAAGAATTGATCGACAAGGGAGGGGTGGCTGCTTTGGTGGGGCCGACCGGCGTGGGTAAAACCACAACTCTGGGTAAGCTGGCCGCGCGCTATGTCTTGAAACACGGAGCTGAAGGCCTGGCTCTGGTGACCACCGATTGCTATCGAATTGCGGCCTACGAACAGTTGCGCACCTTTGGGCGCATCCTGGGGGTGACCGTCCGGGTCGTGGACGAAAACAACTCGCTGGATTTGACGCTCAAATCCCTGCGTAACAAAAGTCTGGTTTTGATCGATACAGCTGGCCTTAATGTTCGTGATCCCAATCTTCAGAGTCAGCTGACACTCCTGACGTCTGCGCAGGCCCGAATCCGCCGTTTTATTGTGCTGCCAGCCATCAGTCAGTCCCGGGTACTTTTGGATACCTACGAAGCCTACCGGGATGCAGGCCTCAATGGCTGCGTACTGACCAAGCTGGACGAAGCCGTCAATATCGGCGAAGTTCTGGGTCTGGTGTTGGAAAAACGTCTTCCCATTAGCTATGTAACTAATGGGCAAAAAATTCCGGATGACGTCAAGCTAGCCAGTCCCTCAGCATTGGTGGCGCGTTTTGCCAAGGATGTTGAGCGGAGTGAAGAAAATAATGGATAGACAGGCTGAATGAATGAGTGCTGCCAAGGGTCTTGATCTTTATTCGCGTAATCAACAGCTTGCAGATGCCAAGCTGCTAGAGCGCTACTCATCTCTGGTGCGTCGGATTGCTTATCATCTCTTGGGTCGTCTGCCAGCGACCGTCCAGGTTGATGACCTTCTGCAATCGGGCAGCATGGGCTTGATCGAGGCATCACGCAATTTTGATGCGGACAAGGGCGCCAGTTTTGAAACCTTTGCTTCGATCAGGATTCGCGGTGCCATGCTAGATGAGGTTCGCCGTCACGACTGGGCGCCTCGCTCGGTACACCGCAATAGTCGCCGGGTCAGTGAAGCTATTAAAGCGGTGGAGGCACGCACTGGCCGAGATGCCAAAGATCAGGAGATCGCCGAGGAAATGGGGGTTTCCCTGCAGGAATACCAGAGTTTCCTTGCAGATACTGCAGGTTCCAGGCTGTTCAGTTTTGATGAGTTGACCAGTCAGGAGGATTCGGCATTTGAATTGCCGGATACCAAGGGTTCGAGCCCGCTCAGTGAAGTTCAGGAAGAGCAGTTCCAAGATTCCTTGGCAAATGCAATTTCAGCTTTGCCTGAGCGTGAACAAATGGTACTTTCACTGTACTATAACGAAGAGCTGAATCTAAAAGAGATAGGTGCCGTGCTCTCTGTCAGTGAATCCCGGGTGAGTCAGATTTTGAGTCAAGCGGCTGCCAGACTCAGGGGAAAGCTGACTGATTGGAAAAATGTATAGTGTACCCCTCTTCTTTCAGGGTTGTATTATAATCATTACTGCTTTTGGCAAGGTTTAACGGAGGTTGCCTTGAATAAAGATATGAAAATTCTCATTGTGGACGATTTTGCCACTATGAGAAGGATAGTGAAAAACTTGCTTCGTGATCTGGGGTTTAACAACACCCATGAGGCAGATGATGGTTTGACAGCAATTCCGATGTTGAATACTGGCAACTTCGATTTTGTTGTAACCGACTGGAATATGCCCGGCATGACAGGTTTTGACCTGCTCAAGCATATTCGTGCCGACCCAGAATTAAAGGATCTGCCTGTTTTGATGGTTACCGCCGAGTCCAAACGTGAACAAATTGTGGCGGCTGCCCAGGCAGGTGTGAACGGCTATATCGTCAAACCCTTTACGGCAGCAGTGCTGAAAGAAAAAATCGAAAAGATTTTTGAACGCTTGGAAAAATAGTGGCGTAGAGCAGCTGCTGCGCCCCAGGTTCAGGTGAGTGAATGACTGATCAGTCCGGCCAGCCCGAAAGCTTTGAGCAACTGTTGCGCAGCACAACAGGCGAATTGATTGAAAAAATCGAGCAGGATCAACTGGTTGATGCGGTCAATCTCCTGCAGCAGATTAATGATGCCAGAAACAAAAATCTATACTTGGAAGTTGGCAGACTGACCCGCGCGCTGCATGATGCCATCAAAGATTTTCATCTGGATACCTCGGCAGTTGTTGGGGGAAAAGAAGAGTTTTCGGATATCTCGGATGCTGCTGATCGTCTGAATTATGTGATCAATCTGACCCATGATGCAGCCAACACCACCATGGATAAGGTGGATGCAAGTCTGCCCTTGGTTAATCACATGGGCGATGAAGCAAGAGTGCTGCGTGAAGAGTGGGCCAGGCTGAAAAGACGTGAGATGGATGCTGATGAATTTCGCGACCTCTACCAGCGGATGGATGCTTTTCTGGCAGCCACTGAAGAGCAGGCAACAACTCTGAACAGTAATTTCAGTGAAATCACCCTGGCCCAGGGTTATCAGGATTTAACCGGTCAGGTGGTGGAAAAAGTTATTGTACTGGTTCATGAAGTAGAAGATAGCCTGGTTAACCTGGTCCGTATGGCCAGTCAGGTAGACAAGATTACTGGTATTCGCCATGAGAATACCCAACAAGAAACCGAGGTCGTTGATGATTCGCCAGCACCCGAAGGCCCGGCAATCAATGCCGATAAGCGAGGCATTGATGTGGTGTCGGGTCAGGATGAGGTTGACGACCTTCTCTCCAGTCTCGGGTTTTAAAGGAGCCGATGGATGAGTCTCGATGCAGATCAGGATATTCTGCAGGATTTCCTAGTAGAAGCAGGTGAAATCCTGGAACAGCTCTCTGAACAGTTGGTCGATCTGGAGCAGTCGCCAGATGACCCTGAGCTGCTTAATGCTATCTTTCGCGGATTTCACACTGTAAAAGGTGGTGCTGGTTTTTTACAAATCAATCCGCTGGTTGACTGCTGTCACAGTGCAGAAAATGTTTTTGACACCCTGAGAAAACATCAGCGTGAAGTCACGCCTGAGCTCATGGATACGGTGCTGAGTGCACTGGATAGCGTCAATGAAATGTTTGAAACGGTTCGTGGTAATGAGATGCCCGAACCGGCTGATCCCTCCCTGATCGAAGCCCTGGTTTATTACGCCAAGCCTGAAGATGAAGCCGGTGCGCCCCCTGCGGCTGTTGAAGAACAGACCGAGCAGGCCACAGGTGGAGCAGTGGATGAACCTGAATCAGCGCCCAGTGGATCAGGCAGCGATGGTGATATCACGGATGAAGAATATGAAGCGCTACTGAATGCGCTCAGCCCTGAAGACAAGGCAGCCATGCAAAAGGCTGCAGAAGAGAAGGCCGCTCCTAAAGCGGCAGCGGCAGATGATGAAATCACCGAAGATGAATTTGATCAGCTGCTGGACGAACTTCACGGCAAGGGCAAGGGGCCGGGTTCCGGTGCGCCTGCCGAAGCTGAAAAGCCAGCAGCACCTTCGCCTGCGTCCGGCGGTGGCGATGACCTGATTACTGAAGATGAGTTTGACCAGTTGCTGGATGAACTCCATGGCAAGGGCAAGGGGCCTGGTTCGGGAGCACCTGCTGCCAGCGACAAGAAACCGGAAAAACCTCAAGCCAGCTCCCAGCCTCCCGCTCCCACACCCAAGAAAGAAGCTGCCCCTCAGGCAGGGGAAGCGAAACCGCCTGCACCCAAGGCCAAGCCGCCTGCGAAGAAAGAGGCGGCAGCCGATAGCACGGTTCGGGTGGATACTTCCCGTCTTGATGAAATCATGAACATGGTGGGTGAGCTGGTCCTGGTGCGCAATCGCCTGGTTCGTCTGGGGTCGGATAGCACTGACAGTGAACTGGCCAAGGCTGTGGCCAACTTGGATGTGGTGACAGCGGATCTGCAGACCTCGGTCATGAAGACCCGTATGCAGCCGGTCAAGAAAGTCTTTGGGCGTTTCCCACGAATTATTCGTGATCTGTCACGCAAGATGAACAAGGAAATCAGGTTGGAGATGATTGGTGAAGACACCGATCTGGATAAAAACCTGGTTGAAGCCCTGGCCGACCCCATGGTTCACCTGGTGCGCAACTCGGCAGACCATGGTATCGAGCAGCCCGAAGATCGTGAAAAGAAAGGCAAGCCGCGTGAAGGTAAGGTTATTCTGGCAGCCGAACAGGAAGGCGATCATATCCTCCTCACCATTTCTGATGATGGTGCTGGTATGGATCCGGAAGTCCTCAAGCGCAAGGCCGTTGAGAAAGGGCAGCTGGATCAGGATGCCGCCGATCGTTTGACTGACCAGGAAGCTTTCAATCTGATTTTTGCTGCGGGTCTGTCCACCAAGGAACAAATCTCCGATGTCTCCGGTCGGGGTGTGGGCATGGATGTGGTGAAAACCAAAATCTCGCAGCTTAACGGGACGATCAATGTCTGGTCGGAGTTGGGCAAGGGCAGCAAGATTATCATCAAGGTACCGCTGACCCTGGCGATCATGCCGACTCTGATGATCAAGCTACAAGATCAGACCTTTGCACTGCCTTTGGTCAACGTGAACGAAATCTTCCAGTTGGATATTTCCCGTGCCAACAAAATCGATGGCCAGGAAGTGATCATTATTCGTGAGCGCACCCTGCCTCTCTTCCACCTGCGCCGCTGGTTGGTTCGTGATCCTGCCAAGCGGGAGGTTTCCCAGGAAGAATTGAAAGAAGCCCATGTGGTTGTGGTTTCTATCGGTAACCAGCAGGTAGGCTTTGTTGTCGATGATCTGATCGGTCAGGAAGAGGTGGTGATCAAGCCGCTGGGTCAGATGCTGCATGGTACACCGGGCTTGGCTGGTGCCACGATTACCGGTGATGGGCGCATTGCCTTGATCCTGGATATTCCCGGTCTGCTCAAGCACTACACCGGACGGCGTTAAACGTAATTGATTGATGGCCAACAGCAGGCTGTAAGTCTGCTGCTGGCTGTAGCCTAGAGTTGGTGGGAGAAGAAGATGCCAATCACCGTATTGGTGGTTGATGATTCAGGTTTTTTTCGTCGCAGGGTTTGCGAACTTCTGGAAACGGACCCGCGTCTTAAAGCCATAGGGACAGCGTCAAATGGCCGAGAAGCGGTAGAAAAAACGCTGGAGCTGAAACCTGACGTTATCACCATGGACTATGAAATGCCCGTCATGGACGGGATTTCTGCTGTGCGTGAAATTATGGCCAAACAGCCGACTCCGGTACTCATGTTTTCGTCACTGACACATGAGGGGGCCCGGGTGACTCTGGATGCGCTGGAAGCCGGTGCTGTCGATTACCTGCCCAAGAATTTTGAAGATATTTCCCGCAATACCGAAAAAATGGCCAAGGTCCTTTGTGATCGTGTCCTGACGGTAGCGCGTAGCCAATCCTCTCAGGCTGCTGCCCCTCCGCGAGCTAGTTTTTCCCGTGCTGCAGCTCGGGATAGCCAGCCAGCGGGACGAACTGGTTCACCTGCTTATGAGCGTTCTTCCCTACAGGATCGTATTTCTGCCCGACGAGAAGAAGCAAGAAAACGCAATGAGCAGCATCAGGCGGAAAGAGCCGAAGCCAAAGCCAGCTTGGTGCCTGCGGGCAAACCTAAACCCAAGCCTCGCCATTTTTCTCTGGTTATGATTGGCACCTCCACGGGTGGTCCCATGGCTCTGCAGACAGTACTGACACGTTTGCCGGCCAATTTTCCCGCGCCGCTGGTTCTGGTGCAGCATATGCCCTCAACTTTTACCGGTGCTTTTGCTGAGCGCCTCAATTCTTTGTGTAAAATTCAGGTAAAAGAGGCCGAAGATGGTGACCAGTTGCGCCCTGGTCTGGCATTATTGGCTCCTGGCGGCAAACAAATGATGATTGATAAACGTCATGGGGGCAGTGTGCGTATTCTCCCCGGTGATGAAAGACTGAATTACAAGCCTTGTGTTGATGTAACCTTTGGCTCGGCGGCCAAGGTTTTTCCAGGCAAGGTGCTTGCTGTCATTCTTACAGGGATGGGCGCAGATGGACGTGAAGGTTCCCGGATGTTAAAGGATACGGGTTCTGTCGTTTGGGCGCAGGATGAAGCCAGTTCAGTAATTTATGGTATGCCGATGGCTGTAGCTAAAGCTAATCTTGCCGAAGAAATAATTAATCTTGCGGATATTGCCGACAAGTTAACCAGTGATGTCACCTGATGCAGGTGGTCGACAGGAGTTGAAACGGGTATGCATGTCTGGGCGGTTGCTAATCAAAAAGGCGGTGTAGGTAAAACCACGACTGCCGTGACCCTCGGGGGTATTCTTGCTGACCGTGGTCATCAGGTGCTTCTGCTGGATCTTGACCCCCACGGGTCTCTGACCAGTTATTTTAAATATGATCCCGACAGTGTGGAAAAAAGCGTCTATGACCTTTTTCAACACAAGCAGGTGCCTGAATCCCTGCCCGCTAGTCTCTTGTTGGATACGGGGCATGATCGCCTGAAAATCATGGCTGCCTCAACCGCTCTGGCCACTCTGGAACGCCAGATGAGTGGCAAGGGGGGCATGGGTCTGGTCGTTGCCAAATCCCTGGCTCAACTCTGGAACCGTTTTGACTATGTTTTGATCGATAGTCCGCCTGTTCTGGGGCTGCTGATGATCAACGCCCTGGCAGCCTGTGAGCAACTGATCATTCCGGTGCAAACGGAATTTTTGGCAATCAAGGGGCTGGAAAGAATGATGCGGACCCTGAAAATGATCAACAAGGCACGTAAGCACGCGCTGCCCTACACGGTGGTGCCCACGCTCTATGACCGCCGTACACAAGCCTCAATCCAGAGTTTAAGGCTGCTACGCAATACCTATGGTGATGCAATCTGGCACTCCATGGTGCCTGTGGATACCAAATTCCGGGATGCCAGTGTTGCCGGTATGCCCGCCTCCATGCTGGATCCCAACAGCCGGGGTGTTCATGCCTACAGTGTACTGCTCAAGTTCCTGCAGGAACGCCAGCCAGAAGCCAGACGCCAGGCAGCTCCTGACAAGGAGGCTGGACAATGAGTTGGCATGAGACCCCTCAGCAGGCTATCGAGGGTTATCTGGAAGCCCTTCTCAGCGACGATGGTCAGGATATCGATCTGGAGGAGCTGTATTCTCAGCCCTCTGAATCCCCGCGGCCTCGCGAGGAGTCTTTTCAGGGGCGGCATCTGAGTGAATCCCTGGAGCGTGCCCGTCAGGCGGCGGCAGAAGAAGAAAAGGCAGCACCGCCAGCTGTTGAAGAAGCTGATCCGGCGCAACCCCAGGTACTGATGCCGGAATTGCAGGTAGCACCCCAGCCTGAGCCCCAAGTGGAAACCCCTGAGCCGCCTCCTGCTGAGCCGGAGCCTGCTCCTCTTCCTGAGGAACCTCTTGCTGCTCCCGAGCCTGAACCCCAGCCGAGCGAGCCCCTGGTTGAGCCCGAACCTGAAGTAGCACCACCGGAAGTCCGTGAAGACAAGAAAGAAGATCAGCCACCAGCCCCTCCCGGTTGGAAGAATGGTCGTCCTGTCTGGGCTCAAGAACGCTTTGAATGTTTGCTGTTCAAGGTCAAAGGCTTAACCCTGGCTGTCCCTCTGGTGGAACTGGGGGGCATTATCAAGATAGATCGTGAACCCACCCCCCTGTTTGGCCAGCCCGATTGGTTCCTGGGCATGCTGAGAGCCAATGACCTGAATGTGTGTATGGTGGATACGGCTCAATGGGTGCTGCCGCCTGCTCTTATTAATCAGCAGCAGGATCCCTATAAGTTGATTATCCGTATTCACGATAGCGTCTGGGGTCTGGCCTGTAACCTGGTTGATCGTTCCATATCGCTAAACCCCGATCAGGTACGCTGGAGAACCTCTTTAGGCAAGCGTCCCTGGCTGGCCGGTACAGTGATTGAGCATATGTGTGCTTTGATTGATGTGGCTGCTTTTGATCGTCTTCTCAAGGAAGGCCACGGGCAGATGGAACCGGCCAATTTGAGTGCGCTCAAGGAACTGGACTCTGAATAAACTTGCTCTTTGCCTACTGTTTTTCTGGGCAAAGGTGTATTAGCATAAAAACTCATGGGTGTTTCCCCCCATCTGAAATGAAGGATTGAACCATGTCGAGCCCACAAAAGATTCAGGCTGAAAGCGCCTCTGATCCAGTACTCCAATATGTGACCTTCCGTCTGGCTGAAGAGACCTACGGTATCAATGTCATGATGGTGCAGGAAGTGCTGCGCTATACCGAAATTGCACCGGTTCCTGGTGCGCCTGATTATGTGCTGGGTATTATCAACCTGCGTGGTAATGTGGTAACTGTTATAGATACCCGCCAGCGCTTTGGTCTAATGCCGGGAGAAGTCACGGATGCAACCCGCATCATGATCATTGAGGCGGACCAGCAGGTCGTCGGCATCATGGTCGACTCAGTAGCTGAAGTGGTTTATCTGAAGCAATCGGAAATCGAAACGGCCCCCAACGTCGGCAATGAAGAAAGTGCCAAGTTTATCCAGGGTGTGTGCAACAAGAATGGCGAGCTGCTTATTCTGGTTGAGCTTAACAAGCTGATGTCCGATGAAGAGTGGGCTGAACTGGCAGCACTTTAATGACTATGCCTTCAGTTGTTGAACTTCTTGCTCTGGCTGCTGCTGCCCTTGCTCTGTTCCTGGGTGGTCTGGCCTTGTCGCATATCCGCAAACTGCAGCAAAAACTGCAGGAAGCGCGCAATGAAACTCATCTGCTGGTCAAGGCGCTGAGAAATGAAAATCATGCCATGGGCAGTGGTGCCATCGGTATGGGTCAGCGCCTGGTCGAGGTAGAAAAGCGCCTCAATAACACCGTTGAGCGCCAGATGGAAATTGAACAGCGCGATCCCGGCAGTCTGCCTTATGCCTATGCAGTGCGCCTGGTTGAGATGGGGGCCAGCGTTGATGATCTGGTACAAAACTGTGGATTGGCTCGTGTGGAAGCCGAGCTGATCACTCTGGTGCATTCTGAACTCAAGGCGCAGCGTGAAGCGCCGGATCGTGAAGAGCACTACTCGATTAATTGATTCCTGCTAACTCTGGCCGCTTTTGCTTTTCAGCGTATCCAGGTCGTAGACAAAAGCCAGAACCTCGGCAATGGCCATATACAGGAGTTCAGGAATCTCCTCGCCCAGTTCCAGATGTGCCAGGGCAGCCGCCAAGCTGGCATCCTCATACAGAGGCACATCATTTTCTTCTGCCACCTGCATGATCTTTTCCGCAATTTCTGCACAGCCCTTGGCGGTCAGTCGGGGAGCACCGAGTCCGTCATACTGCAGGGCTACTGCTCTGCGAGGTGAACTCCCGCGCGAATTGAAACGCATGCTATATCTCCGTATCGATAATCTGTTGAGGGTGGCGATTGCTGACTAATTGAGGCGGGCGGCCCTGGTGGCAGTCTACCCGCTCAACCTCGGCACCCAGGCGCCTTAACCGGGCTTCCAGAACACCGACTTCCTTCTGCATGGGTGCCCAGGCTTCAGCCGTTTCTACCCAGATATCTGCTTTCAAATTCTTGTCTTTAAGCTTTAGCAGCGTATGTACTCGGCCCCAGTGTTGCAGGTCAAAACTCAGCTGGACCTCCCAACTGCGGGTGCGGCGTCCGGCTTCTTCAGCTTGGGCTTCGGCATCCTTTTCTTCGATCCAGCGGCGTATTTCCATCTGCGCCTGGAACCAATCCCCGCGGACACTATAGGGCAGATCCATCTGGATCACCTGGGCTGGCTGGCCGCGCTCATGACTGGTCTGGGTTGCCTGGAGGCTGTTCTGCTGGAGCACTTGAATACGAGCCTGGGCTGCCTGTACTTGCTGGGCGACCTGCTGCAAGACCTGTTGGTTAGAGGTTGCCTGCCCGCCACCGGCCTGACCGCGTAACTGGGCGCTGGCCTGTTGCAGTAGCAGTTTGAGATCTCCTTGGGCTCCAGTTTGCAGCCCACGAACCACATTGGCTTCCAGCAAGAGTCCGCTAAAAGGAATAAAAGCCTGGAGTTGTTGGGCGCTGGGTGGTTTGCTGCCCTGGGGAATCAGATTTAACAGACTGGAGATATGCTCCTTGAGACTGGCTGCTGGCGAGCTGGGTGGCGCGGTGCTGGAGGTGGTTGCGGTCTGAGCCTGAGTGGCAGGTGTCTGCACTGAAGGGGTTGGCGTCTGCCCGGGCAGCTGGCGAACCAATTGGGTCAACTGCTGCAAGGGTTGCTGTAGAGGCGCCTGGCGTGGTAGAGCCTGGCGTAGCTGGGCGCCTGCAGCCTGTAAGAGTGTTTGCACGCTGGCAGTCTGACTGCTATTGCTTTGAATGGTTGTAGCTGAAGGTAGTGGATTGTTTAAAATACCAAGCAGTTGCAAGGCTTCGTTGGTCAAAGGCCGTAATTGCAGTTGTTGTGTGTTTCCCGCAGGATTGCCCGTGGTTTGAATCTGTACCTGCTGGCCGCTGGGTAAAGACTGTTGGCTAGTGACCTGTAGGACTTGACCGCCAGCCAGTTGCAGTTGGATCTGGTAGCTACCTGAGCCTGCAGGGCCCTGGCCGGGATTCAATGCCTGGCTGCTGATTACCTGGCCAACTTGAATGGAGCCACCACTACTGGGTAGTGACTGACCGGATGCCAGGCGTGCAGGCAGGGTAGGGAGCTGGTTAAGCAGTTGATTGAGCTGCTGGGCCGCCTTGGCCTGGCCGGGTACCTGGGGAAGCAGGCGTACATCCACCAGCCCGTCTTGACGCCCGGTGATCTGCAGCGCCTGGCCCTGGGCCAATGGGCGGTCGCTCCGCAGGGTGACTTGCTCCCCATTGCTGAGTTGAACCTGAACCCTGTAGCCCTGGCCTTCTCGGGCCGGTTCACTGGCGACTACCTGGCCGCTACGAGTCTGCCCGGCTTCCACACGGACCGAACCCTCAGTGGGCAGAGCACGTAGCTGGGTGCCGGAAGAACTGCTGCCGCTATCGGAGCGGTTTGAAGTCGTTACTTGCAGACCCTGCATGGTCTTTTCCTCTTGCTGCGAGCCGGTGGCTTGTCTGGCAGATTTATCAGGATCATAGTAAAGTGTGCAGCTAATTTGAACTGTACATTTTTAGTAAGGCCTTGCCATCCCGATGTCTGAGTCTGCCTCCAAACCGCCCCTGTTAACTGTCAGGCAGCTTGACTGTGAACGTGATGAGCGTCAGCTCTTTTCTTCCCTGGATCTGGATATTTACCCCGGTGATCTGCTGCAGCTGGAAGGCCCCAATGGGGCCGGCAAAACCAGCCTCTTGCGAGTCCTGGCCGGTCTGCTTCCAGCTAGTAGTGGTGAGGTTTTTTGGCAGGGTGAACCGGTCAAGCAAGTCAGTGATGACTACTACCGCTCACTGGTTTTTATCGGCCATTTGGCTGGCATCAAACCGGAACTGACCCCCCTGGAAAACCTGCGCTGGTATGCCGCTCTGGAGGGATTTACCCAGGAAGAAGATCTGGAGAAGGCCCTTGTCGGTGTGGGTCTGTCCGGCTTTGAGGATCAGCCCTGTCACCAGTTATCCGCCGGGCAGAAACGACGTGTGGCTCTGGCGCGACTGCTCTTTACCCAGCGCCCCTTATGGTTGCTGGATGAACCCTTTACCGCCTTGGATAAGGAAGGCGTGGCCGCGATGGAAGCCTTGTTAGTGGCTCATGTCGCCGATGGAGGAGCTATTATTCTGACCAGTCACCATGCTTTGGAAAACCTGCCGGGTTTGAAAAAGCTGCGCCTGGGCAAGCTGGCGGGAGACAATCATGAATAAAACGGCTGCGACCTTTTGTCGCCTAAAGGCAAAAAAGTCGAACTTACCCAGTCAAGGCAGTGTCTTTTTAGCAGCCCTGGCCCGAGAAGGTCGGCTGCAGGTGCGTAGACGGGGTGATTTGCTTAACCCTCTGGTATTTTTTGCCCTGGTCGTGGTGCTTTTTCCTTTGGGGATATCGCCGACAGAAGAAATACTGGCGCCGGTAGCACCAGGAGTGCTTTGGGTAGCCGCGCTGCTGGCCGTCCTCATGTCACTGGATGCCCTTTTTCGCCCTGATTTGATGGATGGCTCTCTGGAGCAGCAGCAGTTAAGTGGTTATTCCCTGGCAGCCCTGGCCATGGCCAAGTTGGCGGTTCACTGGCTGTTAACCAGCTTGCCTTTGATACTGCTGTCCCCTTTTCTGGGCATTATGCTGTATCTGCCCTGGGAAGCTCAGGGGGTTCTTTTGCTTTCGCTACTGCTGGGTAGCCTGGCCTTGAGTCTGGTCGGGGGGATAGGGGCCGCCCTAACTGCCGGCCTGGGTAAATCGGGGGTTTTGATGACGCTGTTGGTACTGCCCTTCTATATACCCGTATTGATTTTTGGTACCGGTGCCATGCAAACAGCCATCAGTGGGGGCAATGCCTTACCCCATTTGGCCTTGCTGGGGGCTTTGGCTGCTCTGGCTTTAACCCTGGCTCCCTGGGCAATCGCTGCAGGTTTGAGAATTACCCTCTCGGGTGAATAGACGATCCGATAATTGCAAGAGGTTGAGGATGCCCGTTTATCCTGAGCCTGAGTTAGATTGAGGTGTTTAACGTGTGGAAATGGTTAACAACCCTGTATCACCGCTTGGCTTCGCCTAAGTGGTTTTACCAGATTAGTGGTCTCTGGCTGCCCTGGTTTGCAGTGGTATCGCTGCTTTTTATCGGGGCCGGGTTAATCTGGGGACTGGCGTATGCGCCCATGGATTACCAGCAGGGCAATAGCTTTCGGATTATCTATGTGCACGTACCTGCCGCCTTCCTGGCCCAGTCCATCTACGTGATGATGGCACTGGCCGGTGTTGTCCTCCTGGTCTGGAAGATCAAGATGGCGGATGTGGTGGCCCAATCCTTGGCCCCGGTGGGGGCCAGCATGACCTTTATTGCCCTGGTGACTGGTGCCATCTGGGGGGTGCCCACCTGGGGAACCTGGTGGATGTGGGATGCCCGTCTGACTTCCATGCTGATCCTCTTCTTTCTCTACCTGGGCGTCATTGCCCTGCGAGAGGCCCTCAAGCCCCAGGATACAGCGGCCAAGGCCTGTGCTCTGATGGCCATCGTGGGGGTGATCAACATTCCCATTATCAAATACTCGGTTGACTGGTGGTATACCCTGCACCAGCCAGCTACCTTCACCCTGACCGAAAAACCGGCCATGCCAGCTTCCATGTGGGTACCTCTGCTGCTGATGGTGATCGGTTTTTATGCGTTTCTGGGCTGGTCGCTACTCTTGCGGGCCCGGGCCGAAGTCTTGAGGCGTGAGCACAAATCCGGTTGGGTTAAAGATTTATTGCAACGGAAGTGAACCATGTATTTCGATAGCTTGTCCGAGTTCATCAATATGGGGGGGCAGGGGCTCTATGTCTGGAGTTCCTTTGCTCTCAGTTTGCTGTTGATGGCCTTCAATATTCTTCTGCCCTGGTTGAAGTTGAAGGCAACCCGCAAACAACTGGCACGTCAGCTGCGGCGTGAGGTCAATCAACAAGGTGAACAGGCATGACACCAAAAAGAAAGAAAAAACTCTGGATACTGGGCCTGATGCTGGCAGGGGTTTCCGTCACGGTAGGGCTGACTCTCTTTGCTCTGAGTAGCAATATCAACCTTTTCTTTACTCCCACCCAAATTCAGGCCGGTGAGGCTCCCGAGAACCGTCAGATCCGGGCCGGCGGCATGGTCGTTGAGGGCAGTGTCAAACGGGACCCGGATAGTCTGCGGGTCCGCTTTGCCGTAACCGATAGCAATGCCCAGGTGTGGATCAATTACGACAAGATCCTGCCGGATCTTTTCCGCGAGGGTCAGGGTATTGTTGCTGTCGGTGAACTCAATGCAGACCGGGAGCTGATCGCCAGTGAAGTCCTGGCCAAGCATGACGAAAACTACATGCCTCCTGAAGTAGCCGAGGCCCTGGAAGCGGCTGGCAAACTCCCTTCAGGCTCACAAGAAAGCAGCGAAGCAACTGAAGCAACCTACTAATCAACCCGGGTGTTTTATTTGATGGATATTCTCTATTTGCCGGAACTGGGGCATTTTGCGCTGATTCTGGCTTTGGTGATGGCCTCTGTACAAGCAATTTTTCCTCTGGCCGGCAGTTTGACCCGGCAGCCCCTCTGGCTGGCTTATGCCCAGCCAGCGGCCTGGGCCCAGTTTGTTTTCCTGGGAATCAGCTTTCTTCTCCTGGCATCCAGTTTCCTGCTGGATGATTTCAGTGTCGTCTATGTGGCCAACAACTCCAACTCGGCTCTGCCCTGGTTTTACAAACTGAGTGCGGTTTGGGGTGCTCATGAAGGTTCGCTGCTCTTGTGGTTGCTGCTGCTGGCCGGCTGGACCTTTGCCGTGAGTCTGTCCAAGGGCCTGCCTGCTGATGTTCTGGGCCGGGCCCTGTCGGTGTTGGGCTTTGTCAGTGTCGGTATGCTGCTTTTCGTGATCCTGACGTCCAACCCCTTTGATCGCTACTTGCCTCGTATCCCGACCGATGGCGCAGACTTGAATCCACTGCTTCAGGATCCGGGTCTGGCTTTCCATCCGCCGCTTCTTTACATGGGTTATGTGGGTTTTGCCGTTACCTTTGCCTTTGCCCTGGCAGCGCTCTGGAGCGGCAAGCTGGATACCGCCTGGGCACGCTGGAGCCGCCCCTGGACTTCAGTCGCCTGGGCCTTTTTGACCGCTGGTATTGCCCTGGGCTCCTGGTGGGCTTATTACGAGCTGGGCTGGGGTGGCTGGTGGTTCTGGGACCCGGTGGAAAATGCCTCCCTCTTGCCCTGGTTGCTGGGCACCGCCCTGATGCATTCTCTGGCAGTTACGGAAAAACGCGGCCTCTTCAAAAGCTGGACGCTGTTGTTGGCCATTGCCACCTTCTCGACCAGTCTGCTCGGTTTCTTCCTGGTTCGCTCGGGGGTTCTCAACTCGGTGCACGCTTTTGCCAATGATCCTGACCGGGGCCTCTTCTTGCTGTTGCTCCTGGGGCTGACCATCGGTCTGTCACTGCTGATCTATGCGCTGCGGGTTCCTAACCTCAAAGCCAAGGCTGCCTATTCTCTCTTGTCGCGCGATGTCTTTCTGCTGGCCAATAATGTTCTGCTGGTGGTGGCGACCCTGACGGTCTTGCTGGGTACCATCTATCCCCTGCTGATGGATGCGCTCAACCAGGGCAAGATTTCCGTGGGGCCTCCCTATTTCAACGCGCTCTTTGTTCCCCAGATGCTGCTGTTGGGTATCTTCATGGGACTGGGGCCGCTGAGTGATTGGAAGTCGATGCAGTGGAGCAAGTTGAAGCGCAAGATCTGGCTGGCGGGTCTGCTCAGTCTGCTGCTGGGTTTTGCCATCCTGCCCTGGATTTACGATGGAAGCTGGAGTTTGGCAGTGGCTCTGGGCTTGACTCTCTTTTTATGGATCGCCACCACCAGTATCCGCGATATTTGGGAAGCTTCCCGCGGCAAGAAGGGCTGGAAGGGAATTTCCCGCAGCCGCTGGGGCATGATGGGTGGCCATCTGGGTGCTGCCCTGATCGTTCTGGGTGTCACCATGGTGTCTAACTATGGCGAAGAAAGGGATGTACGCATGGCCGTGGGTGAGCCAGTCAGCGTCAAGGGTTATGAGTTTACCCTGGTTTCCTTGGGGCAGCGCCAAGGCCCCAACTTTACGGCAGATACTGCCGTGGTGGAAATGCGTTCCGACGAGGGCAAGCTTTTGAAAACCTTTACACCTGAAAAGCGTCTCTATCAGGTGAGAGGCATGCCCATGACCCAGGTTTCCATTGATTGGGGGCCGCTGCGCGATGTTTATGTAGCCATGGGTGAATCCCTGGATGACCAGGCCTATGCCATGCGTATTCACTACAAGCCTTTTGTCCGCTGGATCTGGTGGGGCGGCTTTATTGCAGCCTTTTCGGCACTCCTGGCGGTGACTGACCGACGCTATCGTATTCGTGTCCCCGAGACGGCCCCAGCGGAGGCTGGAACCTCCCGGCAACAGGGATAACTGGAGATCATCAAGATGAAGCGCTTTTTGCTTTTTTTACCCCTGATTATTTTTATTATTCTGGGTGTTTTTCTTTACAAGGGCTTGAGTCTGGACCCGGCAGCGAGAGATTCGGCACTTTTGGGCAAGCCCCTGCCCGAGTTCACCCTGCCGCGCCTGGATAACCCGGAACTTCAGGTGACCCGCGATGATTTGCTGGGTGAGGTCTTCCTGCTGAATATCTGGGGTAGCTGGTGTCCGACCTGTTACGAAGAACATGATGACATCCAGCGCCTGGCTGCTGCCGGTATCCCCGTAATCGGTCTGAATTACAAGGATGAACGTGACAAGGCGTTTACCTACCTGCAGGAACAGGGCAACCCCTACCAGTTGAACCTGTTCGAGCCGGAAGGGGTGAGAGCCCTGGCTTTTGACCTGGGTGTTTATGGCGCGCCGGAAACCTTCCTGGTGGATCAGGAAGGTATCGTGCGTTACCACCTGGCGGGTGAAATTACCCCGGAACTGGTTAACCAAGTTATTCTGCCGGAGGTGGAAAAATGGCAAGACGCCTACTGATACTTTTGCTGCTGCTCAGTCTGGTGCCGGTATCCCAGGCAGCCATAGAGCTCTATGATTTCAGCAGCGAGGAACAAAGAGCCAGATTTCACGAGCTGGGTGGCATTCTTCGCTGCCCTAAGTGCCAGAATCAAAGCATTATCGATTCCGATTCGGCCAGTGCCGGGGATATGCGCGAAGAGCTCTTCCAGCTATTGCAGCAGGGCTATAGCGATGAAGAGGTACTGGAATACCTGAAAGCCCGCTTTGGCGAATATATCGTTTATCGACCACCGGTAAGGGACGATACCCTGGTCCTCTGGTTTCTGCCCCCTGCCATGATTCTGGTGGGTTTGCTGGTGCTGGTTTTCCTGGCCCGTTCGCGAAAGAAACAGATAGCAGGTCAGGACAGGGAATCTCTGTCCGAACGCCAATTAAGACTTAAGCAGATTCTTGAACTGGACAAGGAATCTCCTGCTTCCTCTTCAAAAACCGATTCTAAGGATGACTCATGACCGGAATGTGGTTTGGATTTGTACTGCTGGCGCTACTGGCTTGCCTGTTTCTGGTCTGGCCACTGGTTCGTCGCCACAGCCTGACACTTCGTCTGGAAGCGCAGCAGCATGCACGTCAACTGGCTAATATCGATATCTACAAGCAAAAGCTGGCGCAGCTGGAAAAGGATTATCAGGACGGTCTGGTGGACGAGGAAGACTACCCGGCCAGCAAAAAGGAAATCGAAGACCTGCTGCTGGATGATGCTGGTGATCTGAGTGGCCAGCAGTGGCAGCCGGCCACTCGCGCGCTGGCGGTCGGAGGCAGCTTTTTTGCTCTGGCTCTGTGTCTTGCCGCCTCCTGGTGGCTCTACACCCAGTTGGGTGCGGCTCCGGGCTTGCAAACCTACTATTCCCAGCAGCAGCTGATCGAGGAAGGCCAGCAGGATTTTGGCAACCTGCTAAGACGCCTGGAAGAAACCCTGGAAGAGCATCCCGATGATGTTGAGGGCTGGTCCCTGCTGGCGCGTATCTACATGGATATGGGCCGCATGGAAGATGCCGCTGCGGCTTTACAGGAACTGATACGTATCCAGGGCCCCAATCCACGTCTGCTGGCCCAGCAGGCACAGGCACTCTATTTTGCGGATGGCAACACCCTGACGGCACGAGTCCAGAGTCTGATCGATCAGGCACGACAAATTGATCCGGGTGAGCCAGCCATTCTCAGTCTTCTGGGTATGGCTGCCTACCAGCGACAGCAATGGGATGAGGCCCGCGGTTATTGGGAAGAAGCCCTAAAACGGGCGGAATCCAGTGAAGCCCGTCAGTCCCTGCGTGAAGGCATCAATGATACACGCCAGCGTCTGGGGCTTCCTCTGTTGGCAGCAAGTGGACCCAGCTTCCAGGTGCAACTGAGCCTTTCCGAAGAAGCCCAGGCACAAGTGGACCCCCAGGCCACGGTCTTTGTGTTTGCTCGTCGCCCTGAAGGTGCCGGACCTCCCTTGGCAGCAACCCGTTTGCGGGTCGCAGACCTGCCTGCAAGGGTCGAGTTGACCGATGCTTTGGCCATGTCTGCCAATAACAATCTGTCTTCAGCCGATCAGGTAGTGATCCAGGCGCGGATTTCCCTGTCGGGACAACCTCAGGCTGCAGCCGGTGACTGGCAGGGCAGTAGCCAGCCGCTGGAAGTGGCTGGTCAGCGGGAGGTTGTGGTGGAAATCAACCAGCAGCTACAATAAGCGGTTGGTCACCACTCACACGGACAGGCATGCGGCTTAAATCCATCAAACTGGCGGGGTTCAAATCCTTCGTGGACCCCACCACCGTCACCTTCAAAAGCAACATGACCGGCATAGTCGGACCCAACGGGTGCGGCAAGTCGAACGTCATTGATGCTGTACGCTGGGTGATGGGGGAATCATCGGCAAAATACCTGCGCGGTGAATCCATGACCGATGTGATTTTCAATGGCTCGCGCAACCGCAAACCGGTGGGGCAGGCCTCCATCGAACTGATTTTTGACAACTCCGAAGGCAAGCTGGGCGGGGCCTACGCCCAGTATGCCGAAATTTCTGTCAAGCGGGTGGTCACCCGTGATGCCCAATCCAGTTACCTGATGAACGGCAGTAAATGCCGCCGCCGGGATATTACTGATCTCTTTCTGGGAACCGGCCTGGGGGCGCGCAGCTATGCCATTATCGAACAGGGCATGATCTCGCGCCTGATTGAAGCCAAGCCCGAGGAGCTCAGGGTTTACCTCGAAGAAGCAGCAGGCATCTCCAAGTACAAGGAAAGACGCCGCGAAACCGAAAACCGTATTCGTCGCACCCAGGATAATCTGGAACGCTTGGAGGATGTGCGTGAAGAACTGGGCCGCCAGCTGGAGCGCCTGGGGCGACAAGCAGAAGCCGCCCGCCGTTTTCAGCAGTTGAAAGCGGCCGAGCGCCAGTACAAGTCCGAGTTGGCCGTGCTTCGCTGGCGAGAAGCCGATCAACAACTGGTCAGCATTCTGGAACAGATTTCCCAGTATGAACTCCAGCAGGAAGCCTGTCTGGTGGAATTGCGCCAGGGTGAAAGCCGCCTGGAAACCAGCCGCGAAACCCAGGCCCAGGCCAACGATCTTTTGGAAACGGCGCAGAAGGAACTGACGGCCATCAGCCTTAAAATCGCCCGCCTGGAACAGGGGCTGGAACACCGCCAGCAAAGAGAGCGCGATCTGGCACTGGAACTGGAACAGCTGGAGCAGGAAGAGCAGCAGTCGCGACAAGCCCTGCAGGCTGACCAGGAAGAAAGGCAGACCCTGCAGGAAGAACTGGAACTGCTCCTGCCGCAACTGGAAGAAAGAGAAGAAGCGGAACTTCTCGAGCAGGAAGGGCTGGACCAGCTTGAACACCAGTTGGAAGAAGCGGATGCACGCTGGGAAGCTTTTTTGAGTCGTGCTGAACAGGATCAAAGTCAGGTAACCCTGGCACGTGCCCGCATTCAGCAGCAGGAAAGCAGTCTTCAGCGATTGCGCCAGTCCCTTCACAAGCAGACCGAACAGCTGCATCAGTTGCAGGAAGACGAAGAAGGTGAAGCGGCTCTGGAAGCCCTGGCACTGGAGCGTGAAAGCCTGGAGGAACAACTGCAACAGCTGGATGCAGCAGAAGCTCAACTGACCCGGCAAAAGGAAACGGCTCAGGAAGAGCTGCAGCAGCTGCGCCCCCAGATTCACCAGAATTCCACCCGCCTACAGCAGCAGCAGGGGCGTTTGGCTTCACTCCAGGCTTTGCAGCAGGCCGAACTGGAAGGTCAGGATGCTGAGCTGGACACCTGGCTAAAAGAAAGAGAACTCAATGCCTGGCCGCGTCTGGGCGAGCAGCTGGATGTCGCTCCTGGCTGGGAAAAGGCCGTGGAAACCTGCCTGCAGACCGAGTTGGCCGCTCTGATTTCCCCGGTTCCCCTGGATGCCGATCTAACCCAACAGCTGATGGATCTGCCCTCGGGAGAATTAAAACTTTATCAACACCCTGCCGGAACCCGGACCGAAGAGGTTGTCGGGGATAGCCTTCTCGACAAGATCCAGCAACAAGACGAGTTGCCGTTATCCCTGCAACAACAGCTGGGGAGTATCCGCACCCAGGATAACTTCTCCCAGGCCTGGTCGCGCCGAAATGAATTGCAGGCCGGACAAAGCTGGATCACGCCAGCCGGTGAAAGAGTCTTTGCTGATGGTCTTCTGGTACAGGCTCGTCAGGAAAAGACAACCGGGGTTCTGGCCCGCCAGCAGGAAATTCGTGATCTTCATGAAGCCACTGAACTGCTCGAAAACGAACTGGACGAGCAACTGGAGCGGGAGACCCTGTTGACTGAGCAGCTGCAGGAAACAGAAGCGGCCCTCCAGGCGCGAGCCGGAGAGCGTAAGCCCCTGCAGGAAACCCTCAACCAGCTCTCCAGCCGTCAGGCCAGCCTCAGTGCCCGCCTGGAGCACCAGTTACAGCGCCGGGAGCAGTTGCAAGAAGAAAAGCACCAGCTACAAAGCGAAGAAGAAGAGCTGCTGGCCAGTCTGGAAGAAGAGCAGGAAAGCTGGCAGGAGGCTCTGCTGCAGGTAGAAGCCAATAGTGAGGCTCGTGAAAGCATCCAAGCCAAGCGTGAAGACCTGCGTCGCCAGCGCGAAGAGAAGCGCCATCAACTCAAGGGCCGGCAGGCAGCTTTACAGGATCTGAAAATCCGTCAACAGCAGCTGGTCACCCGTGAAGCTGCTGCCACCCAGGCTTTGCAGCGTTTGGAGCAGCAACTGCAGGGTTTTCGCAGCAAGCGTGAACAGCTGCAAAAGGATCTGGAAAACGCACGTGAGCCGGGTGATGAGCAACTGGAAGAACTTGAAGAACTGCTGGAAATTCACCAACAGCAGGATGAAAAAGTCCAGCAGCTGCGTCAGCAACAGCAGCAGGCTCAGGAAGAACAACGACTGCTGGAACAGGCTCGCAGTCACCAGGACCGCGAACTGGAGAGGCTGCGCAATCTGCTGGAGCAGGAGCGGCTGCAACAGCAGCGCCTGATGGTCAAGCGCGACAGCCATCTGGAAACCCTGGCCGAGCTGGAACTGAGTCTCAAGCAGGTGATGGAAAGCCTGCCAGAAGATGCCCTGGAATCCCGCTGGCAGCATGAACTGGAAGCCACCCAGGCTCGTATCAAGCGCCTGGGAGCAATTAATCTGGCCGCCATCGAAGAATACGACCAGCAATATGAGCGTAAGACCTACCTGGATGCCCAGTATGGTGAACTCATGACCGCGCTGGAGACGCTGGATCAGGCGATTCGTCGAATTGATCGGGAAACCCGTCAGCGCTTCAAGGCTACCTTTGAACAGGTCAACCAGGGCCTGCAGGATCTCTTTCCGCGGGTTTTTGGTGGTGGTACGGCCTGGTTACAGTTAACCGGCGATGATCTGCTGGAAACCGGGGTTGCGATTATGGCGCGCCCACCGGGTAAGAAAAATGCCACCATTCATCTGCTCTCGGGTGGTGAAAAAGCCCTCACAGCCCTGGCGCTGGTATTTTCCATCTTCGAGCTGAATCCAGCCCCCTTTTGTATGCTGGATGAGGTGGATGCGCCGCTGGATGACGCCAATGTGGGGCGCTATGCCAAGCTGGTGCGGGAAATGTCAGAGCGCATCCAGTTTATCTATATCACCCACAATAAGCAGGCCATGGAGAGCGCAGATCAACTTATGGGGGTCACCATGCAGGAACCCGGGGTGTCGCGCCTGGTCACCGTTGACCTTGACGAGGCATCTGCTATGGTCGCAAGCTAGTTTTTTGCTGTAAGGAAGGGCCGAGAATTGCTAATATAATAGAATAATTTAATTTGTAACTAAGCGTTTACATTTTTTCAGGGGCTGATTTTCTATATGGGTTTGCAAGAAGGGTTGCTACTGTTGGGTGCAGCAGTTTTCCTGCTGATATTGCTTGATGCTCTTCGTCGCAAACGTGCCGCTGCTCGCCGGGCCGAAACACAAGACGATGAAGATCCGGACGAACAGCGCAAGCGGGAAGAACTGGCGCGTGAACTGCCAGGGCTAAACGACCCGGAAGTGGCCCGGGCACGTGAGGATCTCGACCCCCTGTTTGATGATATCGACGTCTTTGATGACGATCCTATTCCTGTACTGCGCAAAAGCGTCCAGCTGGATCCCGGTGTGGCGGATCTGGATCCCGATCCTGCGGAAACCACGCCCATGTCCGTGGAAGAAGTGCGCATGCTGTTTGAGCGCGACCCTGAATTTGATGCCGAGGCCAAGCGCTCCGCCCAGGCCTATCAGCAGGAAATCGAAGAATACCAGGAAGCCCTGCCCGAGGTGGAAGAGGCGGCCAATGAGGCTCTGGATCCAGCTGATGTGGATGATTTGGTCGATATCGAACCACCTTTCACGACTGCCGCTCCCAGCCAGGCTTCATCCTCTGGCGAAGAGGACGAACTTGTCCAGGCTGCCCAGCCGACTGAAGAAGATACCTCTCCAGTGGCAACCAGTGATCCCAAAGAGGAAAGCCTGCGTTCTTCCCTGCTCGTGAACCTGGAACAACTGGCCTGGGGCAAGGCCGAAGAATTTCTGACCATCAATATCAATGCGCCGCAAAATCATGCTTTTGAAGGTCCCAAGCTGGCCTATGTGATGGATGCCATCGGTATGCAGCTGAGTTCGTCCGGTTTCTTTCATTATGTGGAAGAAAGCCAGGGTAAACCGGTATTGGGTTACTCTTTGGTGAATATGTTTAGTCCGGGTACTTTTGATAAAGACAAGATGGATGAATTCTCTTCACTGGGAATCGTGCTGGTGATGGCACTGCCCTCCACAGATCATCCCCAGCTGATTTTTAACCGCATGCTGGAAACCGCCCGGGTGTTTGAGCGTAACTGGGGGGCTGAACTCCAGGATGAACAGCGCAGTAACCTGACCCAGCAGACCATTGAACACTATCGCCAGCGGATTCAGGATTTCGAACGTAAAACCCGCCTGAAGGCCATCAAGGCTCGCAAGGAAGCCTGAACACCTGCCAAGAGTTGACCATGACTTCGCCAACAGCCTATGAGCGTCTGCAGCAGCTGCACCAACAGCTGCATGAGCACAACTATCGCTATTATGTGCTGGATGATCCCAGCATTCCTGATGCCGAGTACGATCGTCTTTTTCGCGAACTACAGCAGTTGGAAGCCGAGCACCCCGACTGGGTGACGCCTTCTTCGCCTACCCAACGCGTGGGCGCTGCACCGCTCAGTAGCTTTCCTGAAGTCACTCATGAACTGCCCATGTTGTCCCTGGGCAATGTCTTTGATGATTCCAGTCTGGAAGCTTTTGTGCGCAGAATCCAGGATAATCTGGCTGACCTGGGGCAGGCCACAGCTACTCCCGAATTCTGCTGTGAACCCAAGCTGGATGGTCTGGCGGTCAGCCTGATCTACCATCAGGGCCAGCTGGTTCAGGGGGTGACGCGTGGTGATGGTCAGACAGGCGAAGGAATTACAGAAAACCTGCGAACCGTGGGTTCCATTCCTCTGACATTGAGAGGCGAGCGCCAGGACTGGCCGGAAACCCTGGAGGTGCGTGGAGAAGTCTATATGCCACGACAGGCTTTTGAAGCCATGAACGACTGGGCTCGGGAAGAAGGTGGCAAGGTGTTTGCCAATCCTCGCAATGCGGCGGCAGGCAGCCTGCGCCAGCTGGACCCGCGGATTACCGCCCGACGACCCCTGGAATTTACCGCCTATCAGCTGGCCAGAAACTCCTCGGATCAACAGCCTTCCAGTCATTACCAGGCCATGCAGCAGCTGGCCACCTGGGGCTTTAAAATCAGCCCCCAGCTTCAGCGGGTTCAGGGTTTCACTGAACTGAAAAACTACTGCGATCAGTTGGCGGATCAGCGCGACGAACTGCCTTATGACATTGATGGTGCGGTGATCAAGCTGAATGATCTGCGCCTTCAGGCCGAACTGGGATTTCGTGCCCGCGAGCCGCGCTGGGCAACGGCCTACAAGTATCCGGCCCAGGAGGAGATTACCCGCCTGGTGGATGTCGAATTTCAGGTAGGGCGGACCGGAGCCGTTACCCCGGTTGCCCGCCTGGAGCCTGTTCAGGTGGCGGGAGTGACCGTATCCAACGCCACCCTGCATAACATGGATGAAGTTGAGCGTCTGGACGTGCGTGTCGGTGACCGGGTGATCGTTCGGCGTGCCGGGGATGTTATTCCCCAGATCGTCAAGGCGGTCCTGGATGATCGACCCGAACAGACGGCCGCTATTCGAATGCCCGAACACTGCCCTGTCTGCGCGTCTCATGTGGAAAGAGCCGAGGGCGAAGCGGTTTATCGTTGTACTGGGGGGCTCTATTGTCCGGCCCAGCGCAAGGAAGCTCTCAAACACTTTGCAAGCCGCAAGGCCCTGGATATTGAGGGTCTGGGTGAGAAGCTGCTGGATCAACTGGTCGAACGGGAACTGGTGAAAACTCCGGCTGATCTCTATCGCTTAACCGCGGATGAGCTGGCCGAATTGGACAGAATGGCTGCCAAATCAGCGAACAACCTGGTCGAAGCGCTCAACAAGAGCAAGCAAACCAGCCTGCCGCGGTTTATCTATGCCCTGGGTATTCGCGAGGTTGGTGAGGCTACGGCCAAGGGACTGGCGCAGTATTTTGGTAGTTTGCAGGCCCTGATGCAGGCCAGTGAAGAGCAGTTGCTGGAGGTGGATGATGTCGGCCCGATAGTGGCCCAGCATCTGCATGCTTTTTTCCAGGAAGAACATAACCAGACCAGTATTCAGGATTTACTTGATCAGGGTATTCACTGGCCAGAAACCCAGACCCGCCGCGAAGATTTGCCTCTGGCCGGGCAAACCTGGGTGCTGACGGGTAGTCTGGAAAGCTTTACCCGCGATCAGGCCAAAGAACGCTTGGAGGCCCTGGGCGCCAAGGTCAGTGGCAGTGTTTCCAAAAAGACCAGTTGTCTGGTCGCTGGCGCAGCTGCAGGCTCCAAGCTGACCAAGGCAGAATCCCTGGGGATTACGGTAATCAGTGAAGAGGAATTGATTGCTGAGCTGACTCGGCTAGAAGAATAAAAAAGGCAGGCCCGGGGCCTGCCTGTAGCGGTTATTGATAGATTTTAATAACCGGAATAAGCGGAGCCACCCATCAGGGCACCGCCGGTCATGATGACAGTAAACAGGATGCTGATGATAGCCAGACTATAGAGGATGGCACCGACCCAAATTACCCAGGTGTGATAACCGCCAAAAGAATGCATGGCATTGATTCTCTGTTCTTCAGTGCCCTGAAGAGTATTTTTCAGATCGTTATAACGCTTGAGGATAAAATAGCTTGAGCTGCCACCCAGAACAATCATGGCAATAATAAAACCAAAGGGAATCAGGCTCACGATTGCGCCAAAAACAAAGGCACCCAGGGCGGGTAGATAGGCTTTGCGGTAGAGTAAGAAGGCCCAGCCAAAAAAGAAGGCCCACCAGCTCCAGTGCCAGCGGAAACCAAAGGCTCCAGCCTGCTGCATTTTTTCCAAGCCACTCTGGTAAAAATGAATTTTCTCGGGTTTTTGAATATAAGCTTCCAGCAACTTAGCTTCATCCAGCGTATCCGTTTGCTTTGCATCTGCTGCAATATCAGTCATGCTATTTTCCTCTAAAATAGATTGAAGGCGGGATTCTTTCCCCCTACTTTTTTTAACTGATTTTCAGTTATTTGTCAGCAAGTATCCGATAACAGGATGTTTTTTTATTGACAGGAATTTATTTTCCAGTGTTTTTTGGCCGGGTTATGCATTCTTTATAACAAAACCTCCTGTTAAACTGATTTTTTTATTTTGAAAAGAAGTCTTGTCGCCATGCATCAACGATTTGTGGAAATTCCTCCCAGTCTTTTGGAAAAAACAACCCTGGAAGCTCTACTGGAAACCTTCGTGACTCGCCAGGGGTATGATACGACCAGTGAAGCTTCCACCCTCCAGTGGGTTGAAGAATTGCAACAGCAACTGGGACGGGGTGAATTGGTGATACTCCACGACGTGGAAACCGAAACCACCGAAGTGATGACCCTGACTGCAGCACGTTCATTTTTGGGAGGCCTGGAAGAATGAAAATGACCCGATTTGCAGATAAGTTCTCGGATCAGGCTGGTATTAATACCCTGATGGATGATTTGGGCAAGGCCATGGCCGGTGATCAACCCATGATCATGATGGGGGGTGGGAATCCCGGTCATTTTTCCCCGGTACAGGAAAGGCTGCGCCAGGAATTGCTGAAGCTGGCAGAAGACCCCCAGGCTTTTTCCCGCCTGATAGGCAACTATGATGCCCCCCAGGGGGAAGCCGGTTTTATTCGTGCCCTGGTAGAGCTGCTCAATGACACCTATGGCTGGTCCCTGACCGAGAAGAATATTGCCCTGACCAATGGCAGTCAGGCGGCTTTTTTCATGTTGTTCAACCTTTTTGCCGGTCAGACCAGCGAGGGTGAACAACGCCAGATTCTTCTGCCCCTGGCCCCCGAGTACCTGGGCTATGCCGATGCCGGGGTGGGGCCGGATACTTTTCGCAGCCTGAAACCCAAAATTGACTATCTGGATGAACATCGCTTCAAGTACCGGGTGGACTTCGATCAGCTGGAGGTGGATGAAAGCGTGGGGGCACTTTGTGTATCCCGGCCGACTAACCCCACGGGCAATCTGCTGACTGATGAAGAAATTGACCGTCTGCATGCCCTGGCCAAAGAAAAGGATATTCCCCTGATTATCGATGGTGCCTACGGCAGCCCTTTCCCTGAGCTGGTGTATACCCCAATCAATCCCATCTGGGATGAGCAGGTGATTCTTTGTCTCAGTCTGTCCAAACTGGGCTTGCCTGCTGCACGTACGGGGATTGTTATTGCCGCGCCGGAGATCATTCGCACCCTGAGCGGTACCAATGCCATCCTCAATCTGGCAACCGGCAGCTTTGGTCCCCAGTTAATGGAGCCTCTGGTGCGCTCGGGAGAATTGATCTCCATGAGTCGTGATCTGGTTCGGCCCTGGTATGAGGCCAAGATGCATAAGGCGGTGGAAACTCTGGATACCGCCCTGGGCGATCGTTGTCCCTGGTATCTTCACCAGCCGGAAGGGGCTATGTTCCTGTGGCTGTGGTTTCCTGATTTGCCCATTAGCAGCCAGACACTCTATGAACGCCTCAAGGCACGAGGGGTGCTGGTGGTTTCCGGTCATCATTTCTTTCCCGGTATGCCTGAAGAAGAGCCCTGGCAGCACCGGCAAGAGTGCATCCGGGTGACCTACTCCCAGGATGATGAGCAGGTTGCCCGGGGGCTGGAGATTATTGCTGAGGAAGTTGTTCAAGCCTATGCTGGCGCAGTCTCCTGAGGCCCTGGCGGTAAACCAGCCAGGCCAGGGTGCCGGCCAGCAGGTTACCCACCAGAGCTCCTGTTAGCAGACCGGACATCTCACCCAGTTGGGCACCCAGCCAAAGGCAGGGCAGATAGCAGATAAACAGTCTGGCAATGGAGGTGGCCAGGCCGCGCATCGGCATTCCCAGGGCATTGTTAGCTGAGACCATCAGCATGCAAACGCCTAGGGCTGCGTAGCTGACCGGCAGTTTGAAAAGGTATTCCTCCACGCGGGTGGCGACCAGTGCCTCTTCAGTGATCAAACCCACCAAGGGCTGACTGAGCAGCAACCAGATCAAGGCCACGCCCAGCTGCCAGAAGATGACAAAGCCTGCAGCCATTTTCAGCAGTCGCTCCACTGAATCCCAGTCTCTGGCCCCGGCAAAGCGCCCCAATAAGGGGGGCAGAGACATGGTCAGGGCCAGTACCACTACGATAGAGAAGAATTCCAGGCGGGTGCCCAGCCCCCAGGCGGCCACGGCAGAATTACCAAACCCCGCCACCAGACTGGTCGCAAGGATAGCCGAAGCTGCTGGCATTAATTGGCTGAGCATGGCGGGTAAGGCTGTACCAAAAAGGCGCTGGAGTTCTCGTCCGATCGCCAGCCCTTGCAGGCTCTGGTTAATCCAGCCCTGGCGCCAGATGCGTGGATAGGTGAGCAGGCAACTGATGCCAAAGGCCACAGCCGTGGCCCAGGCCGCTCCGGGCAGGCCCCAGCCAAAGGTAAAAATAAACAGGGGGTCCAGCAGCATATTGATCAGGCTGACCACCAGCATCATTAGTCCGGGGAACTTGGTGTCGCCATTGGCCCGATGTTGACTGTAACCCAGATAGGCAACCGCACCCAGCCAGGCACTCAGCAGCCACACTGACCAGTAGTCCCTGATCAGGTCACGCAGGGCTTCTTCAGCCCCCAGAAAATTCAGAATCACAGGGCGCAGCCACCAGAGAAGAATGACCAGTAAAGCCAGTAGAGCGGAGCCGGTCAGAAGAATCAGGCGGCCCTGCTGCTTGGCCTTGCCGGTTTCACCCCCACCGAGAGTTCTGGAAATCAGGGCTGTAGTGGCTATGCCCAACCCCACCTGAAAGCCGATAATCAATTGCTGAACCGGCAGAGTAAAGCCCAGGGCGGCCAGGGGGTCCACCCCCAGCAGGGCGATCCAGGCGGCATCCACCAGCTGATAGCTCATCAAGGCCAGCACCCCGAAGAGCATCGGCCAGGTCATCTGGTAGAGGGTTCGGGCGAATCCCTGTTGTTTGATTTCTTCAGTATTCATCAGTCAGGTCGGTATAAATGGCGGGCCAGCTTAGCAGATGCCTTGGGTAGCTGCGACCCCTTGTCCTCTGGCTCTTTGCGCAGCTTGCAGTAAACTGGAAAAAGTTATATCAGGAGTTGCTCATGAAGATTTGTCGTCTTGTCTGTTTGGTGTTACTGGCCGGCTTTGCAAGCTGGATCTTTTTTTCCTCTTCTTCCTTGCCTCCCAATAGCCTGGAAGTTGAGTTTATCAATAGCAGCGAAGTGATGATTGATCGTATCCAGCTGGATTTCGGCTATGCTCAGGGCCAATCACAAATCCAGACCTTAAGACTGGCGCCGGGGGAAGCAAGAAGACTGCTCCTCAATCATCAGCCGGGGGCTGGCTTCAATGTTCAGGTGAATTTTGCCGATGGTGTGAAACAGGATTTTTGCGCCAATCGCGGTGAGCAGGGAAGCCATCAGAAGGTTATACTGCAAAGATAACTTTTGGAACTGAATCAAGGAGAAGCGGATGCTGACCAATCTTTACTGGCTGGTGGTAGTGGCACTATTACTGGGAATTTTCTATCTGATCAGCGTACGTCTGGGCCGGGTCAGAGTGGCCCTGGTGGTAGCGCTGGTCCTGGGCGTACTCAGCCATTCTTTTTATTACTTTTATCTCGAACAGCTTCTGGTTAAGCGTTACGGTGGCTCCATGAGTCTGCAGGTTCCTGAGGGTCAATACCACCTGGGCGTTACCTGGAAAGGCGATAATCTCTGGATTCAAAATTATGATCCGGATAATAACAACTGCATCTTCCGCGAATTCTCCCGGGGCAGCATGCTGGAAGGCCAGGTTGTGATTAAAAACTGCAATCCCTTGCATTTGCTGGGCAGTGATCGCCTGGAAACCCTGATGCAAAACCAGCAAATACGCCAGGAGCAGCAGGCTCCACAGCCAGCCGGGAATTCGGCATCAACAGCAGCGCCTAGCGCTGAATAGGCGGGAGTGGTCCCGGTAGCCGGTCTGATGCCTGCCCGGCTGCTGCTACTCGGGGCATTCCAAAAACTGCAGAAGGGTCTGATTGACCTGGCGTGCCTGGGTCAAGGGTGCCATATGTCCTCCAGAAAACTCGATACTTGAGCTCCTGGGCAGGTGCTTGGCCAATTGCTTGATGACTTCATGGGCCGTGGAGCGGCTTTCTCGCCCCTGCATCAGAAGACAGGGCTGGTGGAGTCGCTCTGCCAGTTCATCCAGTGACCAGTCCAGCGTCATCAGCGCATGAAAATCCGCCATCACCTTGTGGACTCCCAGGGTGAAGGCTGCGCGTACTTCTGCAGGTAGCTGGCTGAAATGACCCGGTTGGTTCCAGTAATCGATAAAGCCTTCGGCGGCTCTGTCATCCTGCCCACGATCCAGGTGAGCGTTCAATTCTTCCACCAGCTGCAGAACCTCCTGTTTTTCCCGACCTTCAGGCAGCAGTGAGAAGGCAACCGGCTCGAAAAGAGCCAGGCTTTGAAACTGCTCGGGAAAGCTGTAGGCCAGTTGCAAAGCATTGACGGCACCATAGGAATGCCCGATCAAGTGCCAGGGGGTTTCCTGCCAGTCTTCGGGCAGCTGTTTAATGATGGCAGCCATCTCTTCTTCCAGGCTGACCTGGCGCGGTGTCCAGATTATCTGCATGGCCGCGCCATAACCGAGAAGATCGGGAGTATGGCTACGGCCTTCAGGCAGTTGGCTGGTCAGGGCCTGCCATTGCCTGCCACTAGACAGGGACGAGTGGAGCAGCAGGTAGCGGGTTTCACTCACCGGCTTCAATTCCATTGTGTCTCAAGAGGGCATCAACCTGGGGTTCACGGCCACGGAAGTTGATGAACAGGGTCATGGCGTCATCCGACCCGCCTTTCTCCAGAATTTCCTCACGGAAACGGCGTCCTGTCTCCGGATTGAAAATCCCTTCTTCCTCAAAAGCACTGAAGGCATCGGCTGAAAGCACCTCGGCCCATTTGTAGCTGTAGTAGCCCGCAGCATAGCCACCGGCAAAAATGTGGGCAAAACCATTCTGGAAGCGGTTGAAATCGGCTGTGGGTACAACGCTGACCTGGCTGCGCACCTCATCCAGCAATGCCTGGATTTCATCGGCAGAAGGCTTTTCCTTTTCCAGATGCAGGCGGAAATCAAACAGGGAGAATTCCAGCTGGCGCAGCATTCCCATGGCGGACTGGAAGTTTTTCGCCGCCAGCATCTTTTCAAACAACGCCTGCGGCAGGGCTTCCCCGGTTTGATAATGGCCGGTCATCAGATCCAGACCTTCTCTTTCCCAGCAGAAGTTTTCCATAAATTGGCTGGGCAGTTCGACAGCATCCCAGGCGACTCCGTTGATACCGGCTACCTCGGGCACTTCGACCTGGGTCAGCATGTGATGCAGACCATGGCCAAATTCATGGAAGAGGGTGGTGACTTCATTATGGGTCAGCAGGCTGGGCTGATTATCCACAGGGGGAGTGAAGTTGCAGGTCAGAAAGGCCACGGGCAATTGCGGCTGCTGGCCTGCTTGCAGGCGGCGATTACGGCAATCAGCCATCCAGGCACCACCCCGCTTGCCTTCACGAGCGTAGAGGTCCAGATAAAAACCGGCCAGGGGCTGTCCCTGACGAGTCACCCGGTAATAGCGTGCATCCGGATGCCAGGTGGTTACTTCGGGATCAGCCTCAAAACTGACATCAAACAGCTTGCCAGCTACGGTGAAAAGGCCGTCCAGCACCCGGTCGACCGGGAACCAGGGGCGTAATTCTTCCTGACTGATGGCATAGCGTTGCTGACGCATTTTTTCCGAAAAGTAGTTGATGTCCCAGGGCTCTAATTTATCCACACCCTCCTCAGCGGCAAAAGCCTGGAGTTCCTGAAAATCCTTTTGTGCCTGGGGATAGGCTTTGTGGGCCAGGTCTTTGAGGAAATCCATGACCGCTTGTGGGGAAGGGGCCATCTTGCGCGCCACGGACAGGTGAGCATAGGAAGAAAAGCCCAGCAGTTGCGCCTTTTCCTGTCGCAAGGCCAGAATTTCTTCCATCAGCGGAGCGTTGTCCCAGTGACCGGCATCAGGGCCCTGGTCGGAAGCGCGAGTCACAAAGGCGGTGTAGATTTCCCGGCGGAGTTCACGGTTGTCGGCGTAGGCCATCACCGGCTGAAAGCTGGGGAAGTTGAGAGTGAACAACCAGCCTTCCTGATCCTTTGCCTTGGCTTCGGCAGCGGCGGAATCCTTTGCGGTCTGGGGCAGGCCTGCCAGCTCTGCCTCGTCGGTAACCAGCTTGCTCCAGTTTTGGGTGGCATCCAGCAGGTTGTTGGAAAACTGATTGGATAGCTCTGACAGGCGCTTTTGTATCTCGGCAAAGCGTTCCTGATCTTCTTTGGGCAGTTCTATCCCGCTGAGACGAAAATCCCTGAGGCTGTTTTCCAGCATTTTTTTCTGGGCCTGGGTCAGCGGCTCACGGGTTTGTTCATCCAACTGCTTGTAGAGCTGATAGAGACCCGGATGCTGGCTGAACCAGGTGGAAAACTCAGACAGCTTGGGCAAACACTTTTCATAGGCTGCGCGCAGTTCCGGGCTGTTCTTGACTGAATTCAGGTGGGATACCGGGGACCAGGCTCTTTCCAGTTGATCTCCGGCTTCTTCCAGAGGGCCCAGGCTGTTTTTCCAGGAGACATCTGAAAGAGCGAGAACCTGTTCAACCGCTTCGCGGTTTTTCTGCAGGAGCTGGTCCAGGGCCGGCTCCACCTGGTCGGGGGTGATCTCATCAAAAGCGGGAAGGTCGGTGATGTTCACTAGGGGATTACTGGCGCTCATGAAAACTCCTGGTCAGGCAGACAGGTTTTCCGGGTTATAAAGGCCTGTCTGCAGTCATAATTACTCACTATTCTATCAGAAGATATGCGGTGCTCCTGGCAGGGTTTCAAGCCACTGGGTAGAATGCTGGCAAGCTGGATTACCCGAATTACTGATTCCGAGGGTGATCAACAATGAATCGTAAGGGGAAGGTTGTTTTATGACCATTAGAAAATATCAGGGCTATACGCCTCAACTGGGTGCCAGGGTTTTTGTTGACCCCACGGCTGTCGTTCTGGGGGATGTCGAGCTGGGTGATGATGTTTCCGTCTGGCCTCAGGCGGTGATTCGCGGTGACATGCACCGGATTCGTATCGGCCGCGGTACCAGTGTGCAGGATGGCAGTGTGCTGCATATTACGCATGCCAGTGATTTTAATCCCGGCGGCTATCCACTCATTATTGGTGAAGAGGTCACCATCGGCCATAAGGCGGTTTTGCATGGCTGTACTCTTGGCAATCGTATTCTGGTCGGTATGAGCGCCACCATCATGGATGGCGTCACGGTGGAAGACGAAGTGATCATTGCCGCCGGAGCCCTGGTGACCCCCGGCAAGACGCTGAAATCCGGTTATGTCTATGCAGGTAGCCCGGCCCGCCAGGTGCGCGAAATCTCTGGCAAGGAAAGACGTTTTTTCAGCTACTCGGCTGCCAATTATGTGGCTCTGAAGGATAAGCATCTGGCTGAAGGCTGGGAGGCTTGATATGGCAGGTAAGAAACCGCCTTCTTTCAATCAGCGGCTGAGGCGTTTGCAGCCTTGGCAACAGCTGGCTTTTGTCGCGGCTCTGGCACAAAGGGCAGCTCCCAATTACCTGTTGTTTTGCGAGGCGACGGGGTTCGGTGATCCTCGGGAATATCAGAAACTTCTGGGGCTCTTGTGGGAGAGCCTTCTGGCCAAGGATGCCCGGATTAACTGGGCGGTTCATCAGGAGAAGCTGGCCGAACTGGAACCCGAGCCGGATGATTTTGATGTTTACGGGGTCTATCCGGCACTGGATGCCATGATGGCTCTGGAGCTGGCGATTGATCAGGCCCTCAAGCATGACGAGGACAATGCCATCAGGGCCAGCAAGCTATCCCGCTCCAGTGTGCGCCAGTATCTATTGTTGCTGGCTCCCGAGGATGTTGACGAAGAAGCCCAGTCCCAATGGATTCGCGAGCAAGAGCTGATGGCAGATGAAAATGATTTTCAGGATGAGCTGCTGAGCCAGGTTTCAGCACAATTTCAGCCTCATCCTGAGGTCTTGAGAGGCATCAGGCAGTTGGCTCGAAACGAAGGTGTCAGCAACCTGGGGATCAGCCTGGACGAAGACCGGGAATGATGGGGCCAGAAGGCCTGAAGTATCAGGCCTTTTCGGGTTGCTGAGGGGCATGGATGGCATGCAGCTTGGCAATCAGCAGGTCTTCCTGCTCAAAGCGTTCAGCCAGCAGTTCTCCGGTATGATTGAGAGTTTTTTCCAGACTCGACAGTGACAGAGGAATCAGCTGATCTTCATCCAGCATCAGTTGCTGGGTGGATTCATGCAGCCAGGGCAGGGTGATCTCCAGGTGTTTGAGGGCATCCTGGTCCTGAAAGGCTTCGGCTTCATGCATCAGCTGTTCAAAGATTTCAAAATGGCCCGCGCTCAGATAATCGACCAACCGCTCACGAAATTCCTCAATTTTGGCGCTGGTAATCCGCCCCTGATCATGTAATCCCTGATTCAGGCGGTTATAGCTCACCAGAAGTGCACGCCTTTCACCCAGCCAGCGATCAATCAACTGATGCACTCCGCCCCAGCGTTCCTGGGCATTCTTGCAGGACTCCAGCATGGCGTTACTCCTGATGTTGTTATGTAATGGGCAGCGTTAGGACAGCTCTGATTAACGGCTGCGCTTGCTAATACTGCGTTGGAACTGGCCTCAAAATGCTCATTTACTTGGGGTAAATTCCGCTTTTTCGTTCAATTCCGCTGGCGACCTACACGGAAGTAGGAAGTGCTGGAATTCATCAGGAATGAATTCAGCCCTAACTGGCGCTCGTCACGTTAATCAGATGTTTCCTAGTTTTACGTATTTATGAAGTTCTGTGCAAGCCTCCCGGATCAGTGAATGGCAAAAATATGACGGATCTGAATAAGATCAATAAGAGGTCGAGGGTTGGACTAGCCTAGCGCGCAGGAAATCAATAAACTTGGGTCAGAGATATCATCCAGTTCTTAGGGAGAACACCATGCGTTTAACCCCGGTCTATGTGTTACTGCTGGCCTGCCTGGCTTGGCTGCCTGTCCAGTCTTTTGCTGAAGATGCTGAAGGCGGCGAAGGCGGTGTTTACTATTTCGAGCTGAGTCCGGGTTTTGTCACCAATTATGGTGGTCCAGGGCGGCTCAAATATTTGAAAGCCGATGTCACCCTGGAAATGAGTGACCCTCGCGCTTTTCAGGCCGTCGAACAACACGAGCCCCTGATTCGTAATACCATTGTTATGAACCTGTCACGCCAGACAGAAAACAATGTGATTACTGCCAGAGGCCAGGAGCGGATCCGTAAGGAGCTGCTGGAAGTGGTCAATCGGACCCTGCGTGCGGAAGTAGGCTCCGATGTGGTTGAGGATGTTCTGATTACCGATTTTATTTATCAGAACTGATTGTTTCTTCAGTTGGATTTCCGGCTCCGGCTTCCTCTTCTTGAAGTGAGGCTGGGGCCGCAAAGATAAAGCTCAGCCTGGGGTTGGGTTGCAGACGTACTTCTTCGCTGACCACTTCGCCTGTTTTGGTCTCCACCAACCAGTATTCCCTGGCCAGAGGACCTTGGTAATCAAGTTCCGCGACTGGGGACTGGCCCACCATCTTTTTCGCTCGACGGCTCAAAAGCCAGGAACGCAGCCCCGGAAGCTGGCGCAGACAGCTGGCTAGTAACAGCTGGCGCAGAGTGCGGGATTGCAGCCATTTCCAGCTGGCCAGCGGATGGGCATGCAGGCGTAGCAGTTGGCAGCGGCTTCCCAGAGGCTTGCTGCCAGCGCCCGTTTTGAGACGCCCTATAAACTGGATGGTCAGGCTCTCTTGTGAACGGGTGTAGACCCAGCCACTGACCGGCAAGAGTTGATAATCAAGGCCGTAACCCATGCGGTGGGCCAGAAACAGATTGCTGGCACCGGCTGTAAGGGTCACCGCCTTGGCGTAAAAGCACTTGCCGTCAGGGTTTCTGGCTTCCAGAAGACCATCCTGAGTGAAACGCAAATCGGTGATATTGGTACCAGCCAGCAGTTGCCAAGCTACCTGCTGATCGGCTTCCAGCTGTTTTGCTGCACTAACCCCGGCTTGAGGAAAAACCAGCTGGCGGTCGGCTACAGCCAATCGCAGGGAAGCTTCTGTGGAAAGCTCCTGCATAAGCCGGGCGCCCTGGGTACTTCCACCGATAATCAGGTGATCGTAAACACTTGTTGCTGTCATGAGTTTATCCTTTTCGCCGGAAAGAAGCTGGGTTGTTTTCTGGCTATTGTTGCTGCACCAGCCTCGACTGTAAAGCGTAGAGACTTTCCGCAGCTTCTTCCAGATTTCGTCCCCAGCTCAAGAGGCCGTCCTGATGTCCAAGCAGTGCCACTAGTCCCTGGGGCTGGGTGATTTCCCTGGCAATTGCCCTGGCCAAAGCCGGAGTGCCATAACTCAGCGCTGCGTCTGTACAAGGGCAACCCAGAGCTGGAGCGGCCTGCCACAAGGCCGGGGAATGAATGTGAATGACTGCCTCGACCTCCTCGGCAGCCTGATAAATAACCGCATGACTGAGAGATTCTGAGGAAGGGGGCTGCCAGCCTTCAGCCACCACCTGATTGTTTTCTGTTAGGGCCTGGAGCACTCGGGGCCAGGCTTCTGCTGGCAGCTGGCCCAGTTTTCCGGTCTGGCTGGCGGATATCAGAAAAGCAGCGGGCTGGCCGTGTGCAGGCCAGCGATGACTGATGTTGCCAAAGCCCAGCCCCTGGTAGCGGCCAGGCTCCTGTCCTAACCAGCCTTGTTTGATCATCTGCCGGCGCCAGTGGTTGAGTGCTTCCAACAGGTGTGCCGGGGGCTCCTGGGAGGGTGTCAGGAGTTCATAGTGGTACTGGATAACACCTTCCTGTTCGCTGCTCATGACAGCAGTCTCATGGATAAATCCAGGCTTTGGATATCCTTGGTCAGCGTGCCCAGAGAAATAAAGTCCACGCCGGTTTCAGCCACCTGAACCAGATTTTTGCGGGTAATGCTGCCGCTGGCCTCCAGTTTGGCCTGGCCCTGGTTAAGGTTCACGGCTTCGCGCGTGCTTGCCAGGCTGAATTCATCCAGCATGATCAAGTCGCTACCGGCAGCCAGTGCCTGCTGGAGTTCATCCAGGTTTTCAACTTCCACCTCGACCGGTTTGCCCGGGGCCAGTCGGCGGGCAGCAGTCACAGCTGCCTGGATACTTCCGGCTGCAGCTATGTGATTTTCTTTAATCAAAAAGGCATCAAACAGCCCGATGCGGTGATTGTGGCAGCCACCGCAGGTAACTGCGTATTTCTGCGCCAGGCGTAAACTGGGCAGAGTCTTGCGTGTATCCAACAGGCGTACGCCGGTGTGGGCCACCAGATCTGCTAATTCCCGGCAATGGGAAGCCGTGGCGGCCAGGGTCTGAACAAAATTCAGGGCCGTGCGCTCGCCAGTCAGCAAAGCTCTGGCAGGTCCCTGCAGGCGAAAAAGGGTCTGCCCGGCCACCAGTCGCTCCCCCTCTTTGGCAAGCAGGCTAACCTGAACCCGTGAATCCAACTGGCGGAAGACCTCCCTGACCCAGGGGCCGCCACAAAAAACCCCTTCCTGGCGGGTAATGACCCGCGCCTGGCTGAAGCGATCCTCGGGGATCAGTTGAGCGGTGATATCACCCGACCCGACGTCTTCCTGCAAGGCTAGAGACACCTGATGTGCTAGGCTAGAAGCATCGGGGGCTTGGATAGAGGGCTGCATTTCCTGGCTCCATAGATTGAAAAAAAGATTCAAGGCTGTGCATTATAGGCTGACTGGCCTGACTTGGCTCTAGATCCAACAAAAAACCGGACTGTCCTGATCAATGACCCTGGATAACCACTGGCTAAAGGAAGCAAGGGCCTGTCCTTCGCCCTTCTACAATGAACGTCCGCATCAGGAGATCAGTCTTCTGGTCATTCACAATATTGCTTTGCCACCCAAAACCTATGGCGGTCGGGCAATAGAGCAGCTCTTTACCGGCTGTCTGTCACCGGAAGAACATCCCTATTTTGCTGAAATAGCCCATCTTGAGGTTTCTGCGCATCTGTTGATTACCCGAACAGGTGAGCTGGTGCAGTTTGTCGGTTTTGACCGACGCGCCTGGCATGCGGGCCAGTCAAGCTTTCAGGGGCGGGAGAATTGTAATGATTTTGCCTTGGGGATTGAAATGGAAGGCTCGGATGATCAGCCTTATACTCCCATTCAGTATTTGCAATTACAAAGGGTCACCCGGCAACTGATGCAGGCTTACCCGGCAATTACCCGGGATCGGATTTGCGGCCACTCCACCCTTGCGCCAGGCCGTAAGACGGACCCGGGTCCGGCCTTTGATTGGGATGCCTATTTAACGGAGTTATAAGATGAAATTTTTCGTGATGCTGGCAGTGCTTTTACTGAGAAGTCTGCCCGGACAGGCCTTGACCCTTCCTCTGGATCGTCTCTATGCCCGCTGGCAACTGGGTCTGGCCCGTTATCTAAAAAAGGCTCCGGGTAGTATTCCCGTTTTTCTGGCCAGCCTCCTGCCCTGGATACTGCTTCTCTGGTTACTTTTGTGGCTGCTGGAGGACTGGCTCTGGTCCTTGCCCACTTTAGCGGTCCATCTACTGGTGGTTTTTTATGCCCTGGGACGGCGAAGCGAATTGCTCTGGATCGATCGCTATATGGTGGCCTGGCGTCAGGGCGATCATCAGGCAGCCAGTTATTATGCTGAAGAAATCCTCGAGGAACCGGGTGTCGACCAGGAGCCTTGCCGCTTGCATGCCCGCTTGATTTCCCGTCTGATTTATTTCGCCTTTGATCGACTCTTTCTCGTACTTTTCTGGTACCTATTGCTGGGCCCAGTGGGGGCGCTACTGGTGCGTTTGAGTGAGCAGGCCCTGAAGACCGCTCAACGACATAATCCCGAGACAGCGCCTGCCTGTGATGAACAGGTAGAGCTCTTTCACCGGGTGCTGGAGTGGCCGGCAGCCCGCCTGATGGGGCTGACGCTGGCCCTACTCAGTCATCCCTGGCGGGGACTCAAGCAGTTTAGCCGGGATCTTTTATCCTGGAAGCTCTCTTCGGAAGCTTTTCTCGAGCGTCAGTTGGTAGCTGGTTACGGCCAGGTTGCCAGCCAGCGTTGCCTGGATATTCGGGAACAGAGACCGGAATTGATGAGTGAGGAGGCGGATCGGGAATTGTCTTTGATGAATGAATGGATCTGGCGTTCCCTGGCGATCTGGGTGGCTGCCTCCGCCCTGGGGGTTATCTTCTGGAGTTAAGTGGCGGCGACTTGAAGACTGGCGGTCAAGGCTGCTGAGGTTGTGACTGACAGGTCTCAAAAGCCTGCTTTTAAGTAACTGTTTTACATGCACTTCCCCATTTTGTCGACAAAAGGGCTTTAATTTGAATTTTTTTGTAGTAAAATTACAAAATCAGATACCCCGGCTGCACCGCCTGCAAATACTGAATTTGTTGGTGCGCTGCAGCATGAATCTTGGGTTGTTATCTGCTTTCCTTAGGGGTAAATGACAGGCCGGTGGGTCCCACCCCCTAGGATTACCGAATTTTTTCTGGTCTGACTGGCCGAGGCTGTAGTCAGGCTACATTGATATTTTCTCAATCTTAAGCGGAGATGTTCTATGAATCAGGAGGTAAAAGACCTGGATCCGGTAGAAACCCAGGAATGGCTGGAGTCCCTGGACTCGGTGCTCACTCACGAAGGCGAAGAAAGAGCCAAGTTTTTGCTGACCCAGCTGGCTGATCGCATGCGTCGCGATGGTTCCCAGCTGCCTTTCTCCATTACCACCCCGCACCGCAATACTATTCCTGTGCATCGGGAAGCGCGGATGCCCGGCGATCTGTTTATGGAACGCCGTATTCGTTCTCTGGTACGTTGGAATGCCATGGCCATGGTCATGCGTGCCAATAAGGCCAAGCCAGGCATCGGTGGTCATATTTCCAGTTTCATGTCCAGCGCCACCCTCTACGACGTGGGCTTTAACTATTTCTTCCGCGCGCCCAAGGATGATTTTGAAGGCGATCTGATTTATTTCCAGGGTCACGGTGCACCCGGTGTCTACTCGCGTGCCTTCCTGGAAGGGCGTTTGAGCGAAGACCAACTGAATAACTTCCGTGCCGAAGTCGATGGTGAAGGCCTGTCTTCCTATCCTCACCCCTGGTTGATGCCTGACTTCTGGCAGTTCCCCACGGTTTCCATGGGTCTGGGCCCTATTCAGGCCATCTATCAGGCTCACGTGATGAAGTATCTGGATTCGCGTGAACAAAAACCGATGAAAGATCGCAAGGTCTGGTGCTTTATGGGTGACGGCGAGTGTGATGAGCCGGAATCCCTGGGTGCCATTTCTCTGGCCGGGCGTGAAAAACTGGACAACCTGATTTTCGTCATCAACTGTAACCTCCAGCGTCTGGATGGTCCGGTGCGTGGTAACGGCCGTATCATGGATGAGCTGGAAGGCGTTTTCCGCGGTGCAGGTTGGAACGTCGTCAAGGTGGTCTGGGGACGTCATTGGGACCCCCTGTTTGAAAAAGACACCAAGGGTCTGATGCAAAAACGCATGGATGAAGTGGTTGATGGTGAATACCAGAACTACAAGGCCAGCGGTGGTGCTTATACCCGTGAAAACTTCTTCGGTGCCGATCCCGAACTGAAGGAGATGGTCAAGGATCTCTCCGATGAAGATATCTATTCCCTGAATCGTGGCGGCCACGACCCCTACAAGGTTTATGCGGCTTATCACGAGGCTGTCAACAATTCCAACGGTCGTCCCACCGTGGTTCTGGCGCATACCGTCAAGGGCTATGGTACCGGTGATGACGGTGAAGCCAAGAATGACACCCACTCGGTCAAATCCCTGCAGATGGAAACCCTGAAGAAATTCCGGGACCGTTTCGGTATTCCTCTGAATGACGATCAACTGGAAGATGTGCCCTTCTACAAGCCGGCTGATGACAGCCCGGAAATGAAGTACATGCACCGTACCCGCGAAGAGCTGAATGGTTATCTGCCAGCCCGCCGCAGTGATTTTGAATCCCTGAAAACACCGGCACTGGACGATAAAGCCTTTGACGCCATGCTGCAGGGCTCCAAGGGGCGGGAAATTTCTTCCACCATGGCATTTGTCCGCATCCTGACCGGCCTGTCCAAAGACAAGCAGGTGGGTGAGCGCATCGTGCCCATCGTTCCTGATGAAGCCCGTACCTTTGGTATGGAAGGCATGTTCCGCCAGCTGGGTATCTACACCTCCGAAGGCCAGAAGTACAAGCCTGAAGATGCTGGCCAGATCATGTACTACAAAGAAGACAAGAAGGGTCAGATCCTGGAAGAAGGCATCACCGAAGCCGGTGCCATGTCAGCGTGGATTGCTGCTGCAACCAGTTACAGCAACAACAACTACCCGCTGGTGCCCTTTTATGTTTACTACTCCATGTTCGGTTTCCAGCGTATTGGCGATCTGGCCTGGGCCGCTGGTGACATGCAGGCACGTGGTTTCCTGATCGGCGGTACCGCAGGTCGTACTACCCTGAACGGTGAAGGTCTGCAGCACCAGGATGGGCATAGCCACCTGATGTCCGGCACCATCCCAAACTGCCGCAGCTATGACCCCACCTACAGCTATGAGCTGGCGGTCATCATTCAGGATGGTCTCAAGCGGATGTATGAAGACAAGGAAAACTGCTTCTACTACCTGACCATCATGAATGAAAACTACGAGCACCCTGAACTGCCTGACCGCAAGGGTGTTGTTGATGAAATCATCAAGGGGATGTACCTGCTTAAGGAAGGTGGCAAGGCCAAGCAGAAAGTACAGCTGCTGGGTTCAGGCACCATCCTGCGTGAAGTCGAGGCGGCAGCCGAGCTGCTTAAAAACGACTTTGGCGTTGAAGCCGATATCTGGAGTGCAACCAGCTTTAACGAACTGCGTCGCGAAGCTCTGGCTGTTGAGCGTTATAACTTCCTCAATCCCGAAGCGGAGCAGAAGAAGCCCTTTATTACCCAGCAGCTGGAAGGCCGCCAGGGTCCTGCCATTGCTGCAACCGACTATATGAAACTCTTTGCTGATCAGGTTCGCGCCTGGGTTCCCACGGACTACAAGGTTCTGGGTACCGATGGTTACGGTCGTTCCGATACCCGCGAGAAGCTGCGTTACTTCTTTGAAGTGGATCGTCACTTTGTCGTTGTGGCTGCACTGAAGGCCTTGGCTGATCGCGGTGAAATCGAAGCGAAAAAGGTATCCGAAGCCATCAAGAAATACGGTATCGATCCTGAGAAATGCGACCCTCTGTTCTGCTAGGGCCAGCCGGGTAAGAAATGACTGGCCGCAAGGCCAGTCGCGACCGAATTTTTAAGGAGCAAAGCCTTGAGTAACGAAATCATTAAAGTACCCGATATCGGTGGTAACGATGACGTTGAAGTCATTGAAGTTAGTGTTCAGGTTGGCGACCGTATCGAGGCAGAAGACACTCTCATCGTGCTGGAATCCGACAAGGCCAGCATGGATGTGCCCAGCCCCAAGGCGGGCGTGGTTAAAAAACTGCTGATCAAAGAAGGCGATCAGGTGAACGAAGGTTCGGATATTCTCGAGCTGGAAGTGGAAGGCGAAGCCTCGGCTTCCGAAGACCAGCCAGCCGAACCTGAAGCCAAGGAAGAAGCTGCCCCGGCAGCGTCTGAAAAAGAGGAGGCCGCTCCGGCTCCGCAGCAGGCTTCCAGCAGCAAAGAAGAAATTCGTGTGCCTGACCTGGGCGGTCACGATGAAGTGGAAATCATCGAAGTGGCCGTAGCTGCCGGAGATAGCCTGCAAGAAGAAGATCCGCTGATCACTCTGGAAACCGACAAGGCGACCATGGATGTGCCCAGCCCCTTCACCGGCAAGCTGCTGGAGCTGCTGGTCAAGGAAGGTGACAAGGTTTCCGAAGGCGACCTGATCGGTTATATGCAGGCTGAAGGTGCTGGCCAGGAAGCCGAACCGGCTGCAGCAGCCCGGCCTGAGAAAACATCTCAGTCAGCACCGCAGAAGAAAGAAGAACCTGCAGCGGCCAAACCCGCACCTGCTGCACCTCAAGCTTCGACGGTGGCTGAAAAGCCGAATAAAAATGTTCACGCTGGTCCTGCAGTGCGTCTGTTGGGGCGCGAGCTGGGCGTTGATCTGAGTCTGGTCAAGGGTAGTGGTCCCAAGGGTCGCATCCTTAAGGAAGATCTTCAGAATTATGTGAAGGAAGTCATGCAGCAGGCCAGCAAACCTGGCGGCGGTGCGGCTGCTTCCGGTGCCGGAATCCCACCGATTCCCGCTCAGGACTTCAGCCAGTTTGGTGAAGTGGAAGAGAAGCCCATGGGTCGTCTGCTCAAGGCCGGTGCCGTTAACCTGCATCGCTCCTGGCTGAATGTGCCTCACGTCACCCAGTTTGAACAGGCTGATATCACCGAGCTGGAGAGTTTCCGCAAGTCGATGAAAGCGGAAGCGGAAAAACAGGGTGCCAAGCTGACGCCTCTGCCTTTTATCATCAAGGCCTGTGCTCTGGCGCTGCGTGCTTATCCCCAGTTCAATGTCTCCCTGGGTGCTGAAGGCGATACCCTGATCTGGAAGCAGTACGTCAACATCGGTTTTGCGGTGGATACGCCGGATGGTCTGCTGGTTGCCGTGGTCAAGGATGCTGACAAGAAGAGCATCTATGAGCTGGCGCGTGAAACTGCTGATCTGGGTGCACGTGCCCAGAAGAAACAGCTGAAGAGCGAAGACATGAAAGGCAGCTGCTTTACTGTTTCTTCCTTGGGCTCCATTGGTGGTACAGCCTTTACGCCTATCGTCAATGCGCCGGAAGTGGCTATTCTGGGTGTCTCCAAGGCCAGCATGCAGCCGGTCTGGGATGGCAGTAGCTTCCAGCCACGCCTGATGCTGCCGCTGTCTCTATCCTATGATCACCGTGCGATTAATGGTGCTGATGCAGCGCGCTTTGCCAGCTTCCTGTCGCAACAGCTGGGTGATATCCGCAAGATGCTGATGTAACCCCTGGCGCTGACTAGCCTGATAACGGCCTCCTGTTTTCGGACAGGAGGCCGTTTTTTTATGTTAATCAGGGTGCAGTAAAGCTGTTTCGTTTACACTTTTTTTAGTAAACGATCAAAAAACTATTAAACGATAGTTTGATTTTGCTTCGGCTTTCGATAAAGTAAAGCCAGTATCCCGAGTCAAGTGCTGTCACCAATAACAACAAAGGGCCTACCTTGAGGGTTAAGCAATGCTGAAACTATTTCTCCGGCCGGGCATGGCGCTAATGAACCGCCTGGCTTATTTCTCCAAATTCTCCCTGGTTGCCATTCTCTTTCTGCTGCCCATGCTAATCTTGAGTGGCATCCAGATTCAGCAGTTATGGCAGGATTTGGCCCAGCTGCAAAAAGAGCGGGCAGGCCTTTTGATCCAGGATAAAACCCTGGATCTGGTGGCTGCCGCCGAAGACTATCGTGATCTGACTGCCCTGCAGGAAACTCGCAACCTGCCGGCGGCTCAGGAGATGGCAACAGCTGCCAGAGAGGCCTGGCTGGAAGACTATCAGGCTGTTTATGCGCTGAGTCAGGAGCGTCTGGAAGACAGCCACCTGGAAGCCAAGCTGGCCGCTCTCAAAGAGACCGCCGAAGGCTATTTTGCCCAGACCGATTATCTGGGCAATATGAGTCTGGCCCTGTCGCATTATCAGCCGCTGGTTTCCGAAAGCCTGGGTGTACTCCAGGAACTCCGGCAAAGCAGTGATCTGATGCGTGATTCCCGCGCGGAAATCCAGTTGTTACAGATCCTCTTGAATTCCGAATTGCCCCCTTTATTGCAAAGCATCAGCCAGGGCCGTAGCTACGGTAGTCGCATTCTGGTTCAGGGGTATATGGATTCACGCAGTAGTAAAGAACTAGAGGATGTGCTCGACCTTCTCGGACGCCAGACAGACAACTGGCAGGCCGTACTGGAAAGCCTGGCATTTCGTTCGCCGCAGCTGGCCGGGGATTTACAGCATCTGGGCGAACAGGTCGGAGAAGTCCTGGCTGAATTCCAGACGCTATTGGAAGACCAGGTGGTTTTTGCGATAGGCCTGGATGCTGCCTGGCAGGACTTCTATCAGCAAGCCAAACAGCCTCGAGACCTCCTGCTTGATGTCGGGGCTCAGCTGCTGGATGAATCCGATCAACTGCTGGCTGCTGCCGAAGCACGTCAAACCCGTAATCTGGTGATCATGACCGGGTTACTGGCATTACAACTGCTGGTTGTTGCTTATCTTTATACCTGCTTTTATGTCTCCATGCACAGCAATATGCGTAGCCTTCTGGCAAGCGTCAAAACGCTGGCAGAAGGGGATTTGCGGGTAACGCCCAGGGCGACCACCAAGGATGAAATGGGAACGCTAACCGAAGCCTTTGCCAGCATGTCACGGCGTATGCGCGAGCTGGTCAGCATGGTGGGTGAAACCGTGGAGCAGGTCAGCCAGCAGGCTGGTCAGGTGGAGCAAAATGCTCAGACGGCCACTCAAACCAGCGAACAGCAGCAGGGGGAAACCCAACAGGTGGCCACGTCAATGAATGAAATGACCGCTACTGCCAGTGAAGTGGCCGAACATGCGGCCGAAGCGGCCGGGGCCGCCGTGACAGCTCGTGAAGAAGCTGAGCAGGGTCAGCAACTGGTGGGTGAAATGAGCGCACGTATGCAGCGCTTGGCTAAAGCCTTGCAGGATGCCGGTCATGCCGGACACCAGCTGGTTGAACGCAGTGACCGCATCGGAGACGCTCTGGAAGTGATTCGCGGCATTGCCGAGCAAACCAACCTGCTAGCCTTGAATGCGGCCATAGAAGCGGCCCGGGCGGGTGATGCAGGCCGAGGCTTTGCCGTGGTGGCCGATGAAGTCCGCTCACTGGCCAGTCGCACCCAGAACTCTACCCATGAAATCGCGGAAATCATCGATGCCCTGCACCAGGGCGTGGATGGTGTCGTTGGCCATATCGAAAAAAGCCGGGAAAGGGCTGAACAGACGGCCGAGCAGTCGGCTCAGGTGGATGCAGCCCTGGCCACGATTCTTCAGGGGGTGCAGGACATCGATTCCAAGAGCCAGCAGATAGCGGCAGCAGCAGAGCAGCAATCGGCCGTGGCCAGTGAAATCGATGCCAACCTGGAACGAATTCGCGATGGAAGCGAAGCTTCTTCTCAGGGCGCTCAGGCCACTTCTCAGTCCAGTCAGGCCCTCACCGGCACCACACGCAAGCTGAAGGAGGCCATTAGCGCCTTTCGGGTTGATTGACCCTACTCGCCTTTTGTCTTAGTCCCCGAAGCTTGTCAGCTGCGGGGACTCCCTGTATTTTGTCCTCTAATCCATAAAATACCCGCTAGATTCATATCCATTTTTATAAAAATTGCAAAGACAAAGGAGACAAGCATGCGCTTAATTCTGTTGGGCCCACCCGGAGCCGGTAAAGGGACCCAAGCCCAGTTTATTTGTGAAGCCTTTGACATCCCCCAGATCTCCACGGGCGACATGTTGCGTGCTGCCGTTAAAGAAGGTACCGAGCTGGGTCTTAAGGCCAAAGAAATCATGAATGCTGGTGGCCTGGTTTCCGACGATATTATTATCGGTCTGGTCAAGGATCGCATTGCCCAACCGGATTGCGCCAACGGCTTCCTGTTTGATGGCTTTCCCCGCACCATTCCTCAGGCAGATGCCATGAAGGATGCCGGTGTTAAGCTGGATCACGTGGTTGAAATCTCCGTGGATGACGAAGAAATCGTTCAGCGCATGTCCGGTCGTCGTGTCCACCCAGCTTCCGGTCGCACCTACCACATCATCCACAACCCACCCAAGGTGGAAGGCAAGGATGATGTCACCGGTGAAGATCTCATTCAGCGTGAAGACGACAACGAAGACACTGTTCGTCATCGCCTGGCGGTTTATCACGAACAGACTGCCCCGCTGGTTGAGTACTACCAGGCCTGGGCCAAGCAGGACCCTGAACTGGCTCCTGTATACACCTGCGTTAAGGGTGTGGGCAGTGTTGAAGACATCCGTGGTCAGGTTCTGAAAGCTCTGGGCAAATAAACGCCCTCAGCCGGTGAATCTCTCCTCCGAGGCCTGATTCTTCAGGCCTCTTTTTTTACATCCTGCTATACTCCCAGCCCTGTATTGTCGATAAGTGATTCTCCCGTTATGAGCAAAATTCTGGCTCTGGATACCTCTTCCGAGGCCTGTTCCGTTGCCCTCTGGAAAGAGGGTGAAATTTTGGAAGATTTTCGTATCCTGCCACGTCAACATGCCCAGGCATTACTGCCGCAGATCAAGCAGCTGCTGGCCGAGGCCGGAGTTTCCCTTTCCCAGCTGGATGCTCTGGCTTTTGGTCGGGGGCCGGGTTCTTTTACCGGGTTACGTATTGCTGCCTCTACTGCTCAGGGACTGGCACTGGCTCAGGATCTGCCCCTGTTGCCCATTTCTACGCTGCAAGCCCTGGCCTGGACGGCGCAAAAACACTACTACGCCCGTAAAATCTTGACCCTGCTGGATGCGCGCATGGATGAGGTCTACTGGTGTGCCTGGCAGGGACAGGAAGAGACCCCTCAGGCCTTGATGGCAGAAGCCCTCAATCGCCCCGAAGAAGTAGAGCCGCCCCTGACTGATGACCAGGACTGGTTGCTGATTGGCTCGGGTGCTGCTTTTCGAGACCGGCTGCCTCCTTGGGTTCAGGGACATATTCAGCAGGAAATTATCGATGTCCATCCGCGCGCCGGTGCCATGGCGGCCTTGGCACACCTGGCTTGGGAAAAAGGTGAAGCCGTGGATGCGGCCGAAGCCCAGCCAGTGTATCTGCGTGATCAGGTTACCCATCAAAAGAAGGCAAACTAGTCAGCCAGCCTAATAAGGAGTTGTCACCGTGACTTTTCTGGAAAAAAGAATTCCGCCACTGTTGGTAACCGCTTTTTTTATCTTGTTACTGGGTCTGCTTGATCAGGTCACCCCTGAATTTGCAGTGTATAACCTGGTGCGCTGGCTGGTGGCGGGCTTGCTATTGGCCTTGGGTGGCTATTTTGCTCTGGCTGGAGTCCTCTGCTTTCGCCGGGCACAAACCACTTTTGACCCCTGCAATCCCGAAAAGACTTCTTGTTTGGTGACGACCGGTGTTTATCGGATTACCCGCAATCCCATGTATTTGGGTTTTGCCTGTATTCTGGCTGCCTGGGGAGTCTACCTGGCATCCCCCTGGTTGCTGCTAGTTCTGCCTCTATTTCTGGTTTATATCCATCGCTTTCAGATCCAGCCGGAAGAGCGCCTTTTACAGACCAGGTTTTCAGAAGAGTTTCAGGCATATCGTGAGCGGGTGCCGCCCTGGTTGTGAGGTGATTCGCCTCGGCGTGTAAATTCAGGTAAAGTTACCTAAAATCAAGCCGATAGTTTGACCTCATCCAACGATTAACCAGTGCCACCTTGAAGGAGTGAGCATGCGTATCCAGGGTAGTTTACAGGCTCCTCATCTGCCGCGGCCGTTAAAGCAGCCCAAGAAGGCGGCAACTCCCGCCGAGGAGACACCCCGGAAAGCCGAAGAAGTGATCCGTCTCGCCCCTCAGGTGGATGTTGACTATATCTCGGCTGAAGAAGCGCGTGAATGGGACCAGGCAGGCTTGTCATTGAATACCCGCAAGGCTTTGCAGGGCTATTGGTCTGTGGCTCACCAGGCACACCTGTGGAGTGACTGGCAACGCGTTGATCTCTACGTTTAATGCTACTTTTATCCTCACCTGAATATCAAGCCTCCGCTCAGTGCTGGGCCGAACGCCTGCAACTCCCCCTCAGTGATCTGCCACCACAAGACGGTTATTACCTGCTCTATGATGCCCAGGGGTTGGCCCTGGCCAAAGCGGACGAACCTCGGGTTAAACCTGTACGAATCGATTTTCTGGGTGGCGCTACCGCTCACCGGCGTCTCTATGGTGGTGGCCGGGGTCAGGCCCTGGCCAAAGCCTGTGGACTTAAACCGGGCATTAGTCCCAGAATCCTGGATGCCACTGCCGGTCTACTGGGCGATAGCTTTGTATTGGCTTCGCTGGGTTGTGAGGTTCTGGCTGTAGAACGCCACCCCTGGGTGTTTGCTCTGGGCCAGGATGCTTTGGATAGAGCCGCCGCCAGTGATGAGCTGGCTGAAGTGACAGCCAGGCTGAAATTGGCGCAGGGGGAGGCCACTCGGGATATGCCTGCTCTGGCCGCTGATTTCAGACCGGAGGTGGTCTACCTGGACCCCATGTTCCCGCATCAGGAAAAATCGGCCCAGGTTAAAAAGGAAATGCAGTTTTTCCGCGAACTGGTTGGCAAGGATGAGGATGCTGATGCCTTGCTGGAGGTGGCCCTAAAGTTGGCCAGCCATCGTGTGGTGGTTAAAAGGCCGCGCAAGGCACCCTGTCTGGCCGGAAGCGAACCCTCCCTGACCCTGGCGGGCAAGGCCAACCGTTTCGATATTTATACTCTCAAATCTCTGAGTCGCAGCGGCTGAATCCTCCCCGCGTCAGGCTGACCAGATGCTGGCGCAATTGCGGGTCAAAGAGTTGACGCCCCCTGTGCATGACTTCCAGTAGCTGCTCATCAAAAGTGATCTTTTCTTCCTGATTTTCTCCCAGCCAACCCAGTTCAACCAGGCTGCCCAGTGCCTGATCAAACAGACGGCTGTCCGAAAATTCCGGTGAGTCCAATCCCTGAAGCAGGGTGAGCCTTTCCGCCAGATGCTTGGTTGAGCCGACCAGTTCGCTGCGATTGATCTGGCCGCTACCTTCGCGTTCCAGCAAGGCCAAGAGCAGGTAGATGCGTTCGAGACTGGGTTGCACCAGCTGAGCTAGCAATCTCAGACGTAGATGACTGGGCAGATGTTCTGCCGGTTTTTGCCAGGAATCCGGCGATTGTTTTTCCAGCAGGCCCAGCTCGGTGAGTTGATCCAGGCTGGCCTGCAGGTGTCCATCCAGAGTGTCTTCTTTCCAGGGCAGAAAGAATTCTGAAGCCAAAAGCGGATAGACGGTTTCTGCCTGCTGCTTGACCTGGGCAAAGGTGACTGTCCGCTGGTTGATAAATAGAAAGGCCACCAGTCCGGGCAAAGCAAAAAGATGCAGTAGGTTGTTGCGATAGTAGGTGAGCAAAATGCCCTGGCGTTCATTGCAACGATAGATGGGACCCAGAGGATGATCCAGTTTTTCGATAAAACCCAGTTTTTCGCTGGTAGTAATCCAGTCCTGGGGATCACCTTCGGGCTGACGGGCAACCTGGCTCTTGGCCGCCAGAGTGGCGAGGGTTTCCAACTGGGCCAGGAGATTTTCAGCCTCCAGAGCCCGGTGCTGGGTGGCAAGCAACGCCAGGGCCACCAGATTGACCCGGTTCAGGGTAGCCGCCTGGTTGATGCCGCTGGCAAGCAGACGGCCGAGGTAGGGGACTGCATCAAAAGTATCCCTACTAGTCAGTTGCTGCAGGAGTTCACCTTCCAGAGGGAGGGGTTCACCAAAACTGAGATCGACCTGGCCAAAATCCTGTTTGAGATTACGCAGCACGCGAAACAGATCCAGCGGTGATTCCTTTTTCTTGCTCTGCCCCTTGAGTTCACTTAGATAGGTGGAGCCTTCAAGCACCTTTTCATAGCCGAGATAGACAGGCACCAGAAGCAAGGGTTTCTGGGTGCCCCGCTGGGCGGCCTTGAGGGTCATGGACAGGAGTCCCGGCTTGGGTGGCAGGGTGCGTCCGGTGCGTGAGCGTCCGCCTTCGATAAAAAATTCTACCGGATGCCCCTGATTGAAAAGCTGGTAAACATATTCGTTAAAAACCCGGGCATAGAGCGGATTGTCGCGAAAGCTGCGGCGCATGAAAAAAGCGCCACCGCGACGCAGCAGGGGGCCGATAACCGGCATGTTGAGGTTGATGCCCGCGGCAATGTGCGGGGGCATCAATCCTTGCTGGAAGAGGACATAGGACAACAGCAGATAGTCGATGTGGCTGCGATGGCAGGGCAGGTAAACCAGGGTGTAGTGGCCAGCCTTGTCTCTCAGGCGTTCCAGTCCACTGATTCTGACGCCATCGTAGAGGCGGTTCCAGAGGCTGGACAAGAGGCGGTCCAAAACCAGTAAAACCGGATAGGAGACATTGGAGGCAATTTCGTTGATGTAACGCAGAGCCTTGTCTCTTGCTTTCTTTTCGGAAGACTGCTCGGCTTCCTCCTGGATTGCTGAACGTACCTGGGGACTGGCCATGATGCGATTACGTTGGGTGCGTCTGTGGGAAAGATCCGGTCCCAGTACCCGGGTGCGAACCCGGTGAAAATAGAGGCGCAGCAGGCGCTGACTTTTCTGGGCTGCATATTCAGGGCCCTTGTCCAGCAGTTGCTCTGGATTCATGACTCTTTGGGTCGCAACCGGGTTGCCCATTTCTACCCAGAGTTGGCGGCCGTGAAGAATGACCGTGAGAAGTCGGCGTAACCCGCCCATAAAAGCCCAGGTGTCTGCTGTCAGTAGCTTAAGTAATGATTGCTGGCGTCTGGGAGCTCTACCCCAGAAAAAGCTGACTGGAATCACCTCGACCTGGGTATCAGGGTTCTCCTGCAGGTGTTGCCAGAGTCTATGCAGATCGCCCGTGGGTTGGGGGCCGAGATGGGGTTTAAACCAGGGGGGTGCCTCTTCCAGAAAAAGAAGTCGGTTTTTGCTGGCTGGTGGTAATCCCTGTTTTTTGGTCAACTTTTTTAAAACCAGAGGGTCTGTTAGATTGCGTCTGGCCAGCAGATAATAAACTTCTGCTTCCGCATCCACTGGCTGTCCCGGATGTTTCAAATGAGGGCGAACCCAAAACAGCAGTGGCCAGCTGAGCAGGCGCTGCAGCGGATAGACAAGAGTGCGGAAGAAGGAAGTAGGCATGGTTTTTATTATCGCAATAAATACAAGGAAATGAGCATCGATGTCGAGGCCCTATCCATGGCGGCCCGGTAATAGGGTGGAATTACTGGCGCCAGGCCAGCAGTTTTTTCCAGCTATGTTAGCCGAGATAGATCGGGCACAAGAATATGTTTTGCTGGAAGTGTATCTGGTCGCCAGCGGAGAGCAAAGCCGCTTATGGATAAAACATCTGGTGGCAGCCGTTCAGCGGGGGGTACAGGTGGTGGTACTGTTCGATGACTTTGGAGCCGCCGAGTTACTCCCTGAGGACTTGCAACGCCTGCAAACCGCGGGAATTCGTCTCAAGCGTTTCAATCCTCTGCACTGGCGCAAGGTCAGTCGTAATCTGATGCGCGATCATCGCAAGCTTCTCTTGGTGGATGGTCGTACCGCCTTTACCGGTGGTTTTGGTTTGACCGATGAATTCTGTGCCAGCAGCAATGCCTGGTATGAGCTGGTTATTCGTCTTCAAGGTCCCTGTGTTGCTGATTGGGAAAGACTTTTTTGGCAGACCTGGCGGCAGGCTCATGGCCGCCCTCGTCTTAAAGCATCCTCCCGAAAACCGCGTCCTGTGACCACTGGACCCCAAGCAGGTACTTCCGAGGGGCGTCTAGTGACCGGGCAGGGGGTGTATTTGCATGGCATCAAGCTGTCCCTGTTGCGGCAAATCCATCGGGCCCGCCAGCGTATCTGGCTGACCACTCCCTATTTCGTGCCCAGCTACCGGCTGCGTCAGGCCTTGATTGCCGCTGCTCGGCGCGGTGTTGAAGTTCACCTGCTGCTACCCGGGCCGCGCACGGATCATCCTCCCGTTCGCTTTGCAGGCCAGCGTTTCTACTCGCGCCTCCTCAAGGCGGGTGTGCATATTTACGAGTATCAGCCCAGTTTTATTCACGCCAAGGTCAGCCTTTGCGATGACTGGATTTCGATAGGCTCGTGCAATTTTGATCACTGGGGTATTCGCTGGAATCTGGAAGCCAATCAGGAAATCCTCGATCCGGCAGTGGCCGGTCAAGTTTTGGAGTGGTTTGAAACCACCCGCCTGGACTGCCTTTGGCTGGATCCTCAGCTTTGGGAAGAGCGTTCCCGCTGGCAGAGAATCCGCGAGTATTTGTGGGGGCTGGTGGATGCCCTGGCTCAGCGCCTGCGTTAAGGATCAGCGCCGACGTTTTTTCTTTTTTCCACCGGGGAAGGAGGCGGGTGGTGCTTTCTTTTCTTCCGGGGCATTAAGTTGACAGTAGATGTCCAGGAGCAGCTCCGGCAGTTGGCTGGCAAAGGCCTGGAGTAATTCCGGGTTGTCTTCGATCTCGGCAAACTCTTCTTCTTCTGCAAAAAGACCGGAGAGTGCCATGATCGGCAATAGCAGTTCGGCGACTTCCTGTTCCTGTTGGTTGAACCAGATTTCTTCCTGCTCAAAGGCAGCCTGCATAAAGCCGGTACACCAGTCGGCGATAAACTCCTCGGTTTCCTCATTCCATTGGCTGGCAAAAGGCAGTTCAATGCCTGCTCCCTGGTAAAATCCCTGGGCGGCAAGTCGGTAGGCCTGGCTTAGCAGTGCTTGAAGATCAGCAGTTGCCCGCTGGTCGTTGCCCAGGAGCGCATCCACCCAATCTTCAGCAGGTGTTGCTTGAGGGCTGATGGCCTGGGCCGTAACATAGCCCAAGGCCAGAAAGAGATTTACTTCTTCCTCTTCCTCGGCATCAGTTTCAGGTGACAGAAGTGCATCCAGCTGGTCGAGTTCCTGTTCGTTGAGAGGGACGAGGGGATCAGGCTGATGGTCTTGCATGGGCTAGGGCTCAAGTAAGTGGAAATGACGACGAAAGGTTAACAGGGTTTTGAACAGACAGCAGTCACTTTTTGCTTCCCAGGAGCAGAGCCGCAGGTTAATGCAGGTGCGTAAAGAAGTGCTTAGGTGCTATGCCCTGGCAGAGCAGTTCTATCTTAAATCCTTTCCGCGTCCTGAAGTCAGTCTCAAGCTCAGGGGTAAAAGTGCCGGCGTCGCTGAATTGGGACGTAACCGTCTGCGTTTTAATCAGGTGTTGCTGGAGGAGAATGCTGAAGCCTTCCTGGCCGAGGTCGTTCCTCATGAAGTAGCTCATTTGCTCGCTTGGCAGCTACATGGCCGTAAAATTCGGCCCCATGGCAGGGAATGGCAACAAATCATGCATCAGGTTTTCGGCGTTGAGCCCCGCACGCGCCACCAGTTTGATGTCACCCGCTCTGCGCATCAGGGGTATATTTATGCTTGTGCCTGCCCAGATCAGCAGCATGCTTTGACATTAAGGCGGCATAATAAAATTATGGCTGGCCAGATCTATATTTGTCGTCGTTGTCAGGCAAATTTAACCTTCCTTCACGTTGATGAAAGCGTGACCGCATCCTGACCCATCAGTCACGCGTTTTTAAGCAATTGATTTTTAAGAAAAAAAAGCTGCTACCAAGGTCTAATGTTGTTACCCCGCGTTGGGCATGTATAACTTTGCGCAGTAAGTCGACACAAAAACAATCCATTTAGACACAGAGGCTGAGTCTGATGAGTGAACAACAGAAGGTTTATCCTGTACCTACTGAAATGGCAAAAAATGCCTGGATCGATAAAGAAAAATATCTGTCCATGTACAAGGAATCAGTGGAAAACCCCGAAGGTTTCTGGGCAGAGCAGGGTAAGCGCATTGACTGGATGAAACCCTACACCAAGGTTAAAAACACCAGTTTTGACGCCCACAATGTCGATATCCGCTGGTTTGAAGATGGCACCCTGAATGCTTCCGTCAACTGTCTTGACCGCCACCTGGAAAAGCGTGGTGATGAAGTGGCCATCGTTTGGGAAGGCGACGATCCCAACGAAGACAAGAAAATCACCTACCGTGAGCTTTACCACGAAGTCTGCCGTTTCGCCAATGGTCTGAAAAAACTGGGCGTCAAAAAAGGCGAAGTTGTAACTCTTTATATGCCCATGGTTCCTGAAGCAGCGGTAGCCATGCTGGCCTGTGCGCGTATTGGTGCGATCCACTCCGTCGTTTTTGGTGGCTTCTCTCCCGATGCCATTGCCAGCCGCGTGATCAGTGCTGACTCCCGCGTTATCATCACTTCCGATGAAGGTCTGCGTGGTGGCAAGCAGGTTCCTCTGAAAGAAAATGTCGATGAAGGCCTCACTAACCCCAATGTTAAAACGGTTGAGCATGTCGTAGTACTCAAGCGTACCGGTGGCGATATTGCCTGGCATGATCACCGTGATATCTGGTGGCATGATCTGGTTAAAGATTGCGCCGATGAGTGTGCTCCCGAAGAAATGAACGCTGAAGATCCTCTGTTCATTCTGTTTACTTCCGGTTCCACTGGTGCGCCCAAGGGCCTGAAGCACACTACTGGCGGTTACATGGTTTATGCCTCCATGACTCACCAGTATGTGTTTGATTATCAGCCTGGTGATGTTTACTGGTGTACTGCTGACGTAGGCTGGGTTACCGGTCACACCTACATTGTCTATGGCCCTCTGGCCAATGGTGCGACCACTCTGATGTTTGAAGGTGTACCTTCCTATCCTTCACACAGCCGCTTTGGTGATGTAATCGATAAGCATCAGGTCACTACTCTCTACACGGCGCCAACTGCGGTACGTGCTCTGATGGCCCAGGGTGACGATGTCATGGGCTCCACCAAGCGTACTTCCCTGCGTCTGCTGGGTTCCGTGGGTGAGCCCATCAACCCTGAAGCCTGGCAGTGGTACTACGACAAGATTGGTAACAGCGAGTGCCCCATTGTTGATACCTGGTGGCAAACTGAAACCGGCGGCATCCTGATTGCTCCGCTGCCCGGTGCAACCGATCTGAAGCCTGGTTCTGCCACCCTGCCGTTCTTCGGTGTTCAGCCTGCGCTGGTTGACCCTGAAGGCAATATCAAGGAAGGCGCAACCGAAGGTAATCTGGTGATTCTGGATTCCTGGCCAGGTCAGGGTCGTTCCATCTGGGGTGATCATGAGCGCTTTGTCCAGACCTACTTCTCCACCTACCAGGGCATGTACTTTACTGGTGACGGCTGCCGCCGTGATGAAGATGGTTACTACTGGATTACCGGCCGTGTTGATGATGTTATCAACGTTTCTGGTCACCGCATGGGTACTGCTGAAGTTGAGTCTGCCATGGTTGCTCACGAAGCTGTTGCTGAAGCAGCGGTTGTTGGCTATCCGCACGACATCAAGGGTCAGGGTATCTATGTCTACGTGACCTTGGCTGATGGCTACGAAGGCAGTGATGATCTGAAGAAAGAACTGGTCAAGTGGGTGCGCAAGGAAATTGGTCCTATCGCTTCTCCTGACGTGGTTCAGTTCTCGCCTGGTCTGCCCAAGACACGTTCCGGCAAGATCATGCGTCGCATTCTGCGCAAGATTGCTGCAAATGAGACCGACGGTCTGGGGGATACCTCCACACTGGCCGATCCATCTGTAGTGGATGATCTGATCAGCAATCGCGCGAACAAGTAAGTATCATCTGCAATCCCTACCTTTTGGCATTGCTTTTGCCCCGCTTTATGCGGGGCTTTCTTTTTTCTGTCACCTTGATAAATGATGTCAGGAATATAATAATGCTAGTCGTGTGACTGTTTATCACCGGAGGAAACTGAATGGCTTTACGCCACAAAATAATTGTTGCCGATGATCACCCTCTGTTTCGGGCTGCGCTCCAGCAAGCCGTACGTCAGGCACTCAGTGATGTCGAAATTGTCGAAGCTGATACCCTGGATGGCGTTCACAAGGCTGTAGCGGAAAATCCGGATGCTGACCTGATCCTTCTGGATCTGCATATGCCCGGTGCTCATGGTTTTTCTGGGTTGGTCTTCCTGCGTGGTGTAAATCCTGGTATTCCGGTGGTGGTTATTTCCGGCAGTGAGGATAACCACGTCATACGTCGGGCCATGGATTACGGTGCCTCCGGTTTTATTCCCAAATCTTCCCCCTTGGATCGTATTGCTGAGGCCATTACCCAGGTGATTGAAGGCGAGGTCTGGATTCCGCCTGAGATCGCTGACAGTCTTGACGAAATCAGCGAAGATGAAGCCCGTTTTGCTGAAGCCTTGGCTTCACTGACTCCGCAGCAGTTCCGTGTACTCAACATGCTGACAGAAGGCCTACTGAACAAGCAGATTGCCTATGAGTTGGATGTTTCCGAAGCGACGATCAAAGCTCACGTGACAGCCATCCTGCGCAAGCTGGGTGTTCATTCAAGAACCCAGGCCGTTATTGCTGCCAAGCGTCTTGAAGTTGAACCACCCAAGGTGGCTGACTAGTTCTTGCGGGTGGCCGACTTCCCTGCCCGTTTCGAGGGGAAGCCAGCCACCTGGTTAGCTCTGACGCCTGCGACTCTGTAATAGACGGGTGATCATGGCCCTGAGTGCAGCAGGTTTGACCGGTTTGTGCAGCAGTAGGTATCCGGCTTCATTGACTTCATCCGCAATTTCATCCGTCCTGTCTGCGGTGATCACGATCCCGCTGAGTGACTTGTCCGCATCCTCTTCCAACGCCTTGAGCGCTTCTACACCGGTTTTACCATCATTGAGATGGTAGTCCGCCAGATAGATATCGATTTCCGGTGCCTGCTCGTCCTTCAACAGCTCCTTGGCAGCCCCCAGGCTGGTGGCCGTGTGGGGTGAACACTTCCAGCCTTTGAGCATGGCTTCCATGCCTTCCAGAATCAGGGGCTCGTTATCAATACACAGAATTTCCAGGCCATCAAGCTTGTTGAAGCTACGCCGCCCCGGTGCAAAGCTGGAACTCACCTGTTGCGGCTGAACACTGGCCAGCTGCACAGAAAAGACAGTGCCCTTGCCTTGCCAGCTACGCACGCCGATTTGATGCTGAAGCACCCGGGACATTCTTTCCGCAATGGAAAGTCCTAGCCCCAGACCTTTTTCATTGCGTTTGTCGGGAGTATCCAGGCGTCGGAATTCCTGGAAAATCTCACCGATACGGCTATCGGGAATACCGGGGCCGGTATCCCAGACTTCCAGGCGGATTTCCTGGCCGCTACGCCGACAACCCAGCAAGACCCGGCCTTCACCGGTATAGCGCAGGGCATTGGAGAGGAAGTTCTGGAGGATGCGCCTGAGCATTTGTGGATCACTACGCACCCAGGCGCGGGTTTTGACCTGCTCCAGCTGTAGGCCACGGTCATTGGCCATGACCTGGAATTCAGCCATCAGGGGGTCGAGAATCTCGCTCAGGGCGAAGTCGCTGATTTTAGGCTGTAGGGCCCCGGCATCCAGTTTGGAGATATCCAGGAGAGTGCTCAGCAGCTCTTCCGCAGCTTTCAAGGAATTATCAATATGCCGGGTGGTTTTGATGTGCTCCTGATCCTCAACCTGCTGGGACAGGGCTGAGGTAAAGAGGCGTGCAGCATTCAAGGGTTGCAGCAGGTCGTGACTGGCAGCAGCCAGGAAGCGGGTTTTGGAAGCGTTGGCTTCTTCTGCCTGAAGTTTGGCCAGACGCATGTTTTCCTCGGCCTTGGCCCGGACCTGGTTTTCCTTGAAGAGCGCCGAGTTGAGTTCGGACAAGGCCAGAGTTCTTTCCCGCACCCTTTCTTCCAGGTGCTCGTTGGTTTCCTGCAGGGCAATTTCCACCAGGCGCCTTTCGGTAATGTCCTGGTAGAGGGCGAAAAAGCCAAGCAGTTCGCCATTTTCAGCAATGTGGGGAGTATAGGTTACCAGGGCATAGCGAACACTATGATTGCGGCTGGGGAGTTCCAGCTCGAAAGTCTGTCGCCGCCCTTCCAGGGCTGCACGCATAAAGGAGCTACGCGCTTCGTATTCTTCCTGGGGCAGGACTTCGTAAACAGGACGACCGATGACCTGGTTGCGGTCGATGTTCATGGCCTCTTCATAGGCGCGGTTGGTAAAGAGATAGCGGCGTTCGGTATCGAAGTAGGCAATTAATGCCGGGACATTGTCGGTATAAATGCGGATATTGTTTTCCGACTGGATGAGGGCTTCTTCGATTTGTTTCTGCTGGGTGATGTCCTGGTAGCTGTAGACAAAACCACCGCCGGGCATGGGGTTGCCCTGGATTTCGATCACAGTGCCATCCTGGCGATAGCGAATATAGCGATGTGGTTCGCCATCCTGGATATTATCCATCAACTGCTGCACATGGGTTTCCGGGTCACCGGGGCCATATTCTCCGCGTTCAGCGTTGTAGCGGAAAATCTCTATGGCCGGACGCCCGACCCGGATGAAGTTATCGGGAAAACTGAACAGCTCTAGATAGCGCTGATTCCAGATCACCAGATTCAGGTGCTGGTCAATTACGCTGATGCCCTGGGACAGGTTCTCGATGGTGGACTGCAACAGGCCACGGTTGAATTCCAGTACCTGAGAAGCTTCATCAACGATGGAGATAACATCGGAAATCTTGATTTCCTTGCCCTGCAGGGCCGAGCTCATCACGATCCTGGCTGAAGACGCGCCCAGTACTCCAGCCAGTAGTCTTTCCGTGTACTGGATCAATTCGATGCTGGCCGGGTCTTCATCACGCAAGGGAGGCTGGTGGCGCTTAAGTGCATAGTCTCGAAAAGCGCGGGTCACTGCGGCTTCGCCGACAAAGCGTTCGGCCAGCAGGCGCAGATCACCCAGGTTGGTCGAACCCTTCCACAGGCGAGAACTCTTGACCGGCTTGCTTTCCAGGTTATCCACAAAGGCAGAGGCCTGGATGCGGTCAATCACGCGTTGATGAGTCAGGCGGGAGACAGTCACATAAACCAGCACGTTGGCACTCAGGCTCCAGAGTACTCCCTGGGAAAAGAAGTCCAGACCGGTGGGGATAAAGAGGGCGGTAGGACGCAGCCATTCGATACCCCAGGGGCCCATTGCCAAAAGCTGGTTATGTACCAGTCCAGCTGCTTCAAGACTGGGCAGCAGCAGGGTGTAGCACCAGAAAATACCGCCCACGATCAAGCCGCTTAGCGCCCCCCAGCGATTGCCTCTTTTCCAGAGAATACCGCCGATGACTGCCGGGGCCAGTTGGCCGATGGCGGCAAATGCAAGAAAACCCGTTGCTGCCAGAGAGTTGAATTCGGCAATGATACGGTAGGTCAGATAGCCCAGAAGCAGTACCAGCAGAATAGTGATGCGGCGAATTCGTAGAACCAGACGCCCAAAATCCTGGTGGGAGGTACTGCTGACCCAACGGGTTTTCAGCAAAAAGGGAATGACGATTTCATTGGAAACCATGATGCTAACAGCCACAGTGGCCATGATGGCCATACTGGTGGCTGCTGAAAAACCGCCTACATAGGCCACCAGAGCCAGCCAGTCGAGATCATAAGCCAGGGGTAGGGTAAGGACGAAGGTGTCGGCTTCAACATTGCCATCGGGGAAGGTCACCAGACCTGCAGCAGCGACTGGCAAGACAAAGATGGCAAAGATGGCCAAGTAGGCCGGCAGAAACCAGCGCGCATGGCGGGCATCATCACGATGCGCATTTTCTACCACGGTGACGTGAAACATCCGCGGTAGCAGGATAATCGCCATCATTGAAAGCAATGTCTGGGCTACAAATCCCTGGGTCAGGGCTTCGGCATTCAGTTGGCGTTCCAAGGGCCGGAAAAATTCGGCTTTTCCGGCCAGATCAGCAAAGCCGTCAAAAAGTCCCCAGGTAATCACCCCGCCGACCAAGAGAAAAGCAAACAGCTTGACCAGGGATTCAAAAGCGATGGCCTGGATCAGGCCTTCGTGATGTTCGGTGGCATCGATATGACGCGTCCCGAAAAGAATCGCAAAAATACCCAGAATTAGGGCAACGTAAAGGGCTGAATCCGCCAGCAGGGGAATTTGGGTGAAATTGGTGGTGGCACTAAGGTCGGGGTAGCCGGTCAGGATTTCATAAGCCATGACGATGGCTTTCAGTTGCAAGGCAATATAGGGCAGGGTGCCCAAGAGAGCAAAGCTGGTGACCACAACTGCCAGTATTTGCCACTTGCCATAGCGTGAAGCAATAAAGTCGGCAATGGAGGTAATGTTCTGGGCTTTACTGACCCGGAAGATTTTGCGCAGCCAGGGCCAGGCAAAGAAATAAGTCAGTATGGGACCTAGGAAGATGCTGAGATAGAGTAGGCCGCCACCTGCTGCCTGCCCCACAGCACCATAAAAAGTCCAGGAGGTGCAATAGACCGTCAGGGCCAGGCTGTAAATCCAGGGCCGACTGGTGACCTGCTGTTGGCGCCTGGCAGCCCTGTCACCCTGCCAGGCCAGGGCAAAAAGGATCAACAGGTAGGTAAAGGAGATAAGAATGAGTTGCCAGCCTGCAAACATGGTGTTTCCCATAGATCGGTAAAAATAAATCGGCATTATGCGGATTAAAATAGAAGCCCGCCAATAAAAGGGGGCTGCCTATTAGACTATTGTCCTGTTAATAGCGGTTTCCTTATGTCACAAAACTGCATAAAAACAGGCTAACCTACTGAAAAAAAAGAGCTATTGATGAATTTGAGGCCTTTTTCTTCGGGGGATACTACTAATGTCGGGGATTACATACACCCTTATATTTTTGCAGAATCGCTCAGGCAGTTTCCCCAAAACTCTCAATAACAATAAATGGAGAGCGTAACTATGGCAGATGATAAATCCAATGCTGCTGCATACTGGTCGGCGAACCTTCGCCTGATCTTCGGAAGCCTGATTGTTTGGGCTTTGGTATCCTATGGCTTCGCCATTCTATTGCGTCCGCTGCTTGCTGGTATCCCAGTTGGCGGTACGGATCTTGGCTTCTGGTTTGCCCAACAGGGTTCAATTCTCACTTTCATCGCGATCATTTTCCACTATGCCTGGAGAATGAACAAGCTTGATGAAAAGTATGGCCTTGGGGAGTAAATCAGCATGAGTCAATTTGCAATCAACCTCTTGTTTGTCGGTGCATCCTTTGCACTCTACATCGGTATCGCCATCTGGGCCCGTGCCGGTTCGACGAAAGACTTCTACGTTGCTGGCGGTGGTGTTCACCCTGTCACCAACGGTATGGCTACCGCAGCTGACTGGATGTCTGCGGCTTCCTTTATCTCCATGGCCGGTCTGCTGGCTTCTGGTGGTTATTTCGCATCTTCCTTCCTGATGGGTTGGACTGGCGGCTACGTGCTGCTGGCAATGCTGCTGGCTCCTTACCTGCGTAAGTTCGGCAAGTTCACCGTTCCTGACTTCATCGGTGACCGCTTCTACAGTGGCGCTGCGCGTAACATCGCGGTTGTTTGTCTGATCGTTGCTTCTGTTACTTACGTAATCGGTCAGATGAGTGGTGCTGGTGTTGCCTTCTCCCGCTTCCTGGAGATCTCCAACACTGCCGGTATCTGGATTGCTGCTCTGATCGTATTCCTGTACGCCGTATTCGGTGGCATGAAAGGCATTACCTACACTCAGGTTGCTCAGTACGTGGTACTGATCATTGCCTACACCATTCCTGCCATCTTTATCGCCATGCAGCTGACTGGCAACCCCATTCCTATGTTTGGTCTGTTCAGCACTCATGAAGCTTCCGGCGTACCTCTGCTGGAAAAACTGAACACTGTTGTTAGCGAGCTGGGCTTCCGTGAATACACTGCCGACATCGACAACAAGCTGAACATGTTCCTGTTCACTCTGTCTCTGATGTTTGGTACTGCGGGTCTGCCTCACGTAATCATCCGCTTCTTCACCGTACCTAAGGTAGCTGACGCACGTTGGTCTGCTGGTTGGGCTCTGGTCTTTATCGCCCTGCTGTACCTGACTGCTCCTGCAGTAGGTTCCATGGCTCGTCTGAACCTGATCACCACTGTTTACCCTGAAGCAGCTGGCCAGGTTGAAGATTATGACGCGGCTATGCGCGATGCAATTGAGTACGAAGAGCGTCCTGACTGGGTTAAGACTTGGGAAGAAACCGGTCTGATCACCTTTGAAGACAAGAACAACGATGGTCGCATCCAGTTCTACAACGACAAGAGCGAAGAATTTGCTTCTATCGCTGAAGCTCGTGGCTGGAACGGTAGCGAACTGAGCGTTAACAACGACATCCTGGTGCTGGCTAACCCAGAAATTGCCAACCTGCCACCCTGGGTAATCGGTCTGATTGCGGCTGGTGGTATCGCTGCGGCCCTGTCTACTGCTGCGGGTCTGCTGCTGGCAATCTCTTCTGCGGTCAGTCACGACTTGATCAAGAAGACCTTCAAGCCTGACATCACTGAAAAAGGTGAGATGCTGGCTGCTCGTATCTCCATGGCTGCAGCTATCCTGGTAGCAACCTACCTGGGTCTTAACCCTCCCGGTTTTGCTGCCCAGACCGTAGCCCTGGCCTTTGGTATCGCTGCCGCTTCCATCTTCCCTGCACTGATGATGGGTATCTTCTCTGTAACGATGAACAACAAGGGTGCTGTTGCCGGCATGCTGGCTGGTCTGCTGACTACCCTGGTTTACATCTTTACTTACAAGGGCTGGCTGTTCATCCCAGGTACCAACACTCTGCCTGATAACGTAGATAACTGGATTCTGGGTGTATCACCTCTGTCCTTCGGTGCAATTGGTGCCGTCATCAACTTCGCGGTTGCCTTCATCGTGGCCAAGTCTACAGACGCGCCACCTGCAGAGATCCGTGAAATGGTTGAAAGTGTTCGCTATCCTAAGGGTGCGGGCGCTGCACAAGACCACTAAGTAGTCTTTAACCTGAAAAGCAGTTATAGTCTGCTGAGGTTAAAACAGTTCGGGCTTCCCTAGGGAAGCCCGACTTATTTCAGGAAGTGAAAATATGATGTGGCATTTAATAGCAGCAGGCATTTGCGGCCTGGCTGCTGCAGGTATCGCTCTTTTTCTGCGCAAGATCTCACGCAACCGGTTGCCCAAATGGATTATTCCTCTGTTTGTTGGCATCGGGATGCTGTCTTACCAGATCTATATCGAGTACAACTGGTATGCGATGAAAACCGAACAGCTGCCTGAAGAATCGGTGGTTGTTTCTACAAAAAACCAGGAGAACCTCTGGCGTCCCTGGACCTATGTCTTCCCTATGGTTGGTGCTTTTACTCTTTTGGATACTTCAAGCCTGCAGCTTCAGGATCTGGAAGGCCAGAAAACTGCCAAATTCACCCTTTACCGCTTTGAGCGTCAGCATGTTGACCGAGTTAAAAGCCAGGCGCATCTGCTCAATTGCACCACCCGTGAACTTCTGCCTCTGAAGGTTGAAGATGGTTCGCCGGATATTCAGGGTTTGGTTGCACTGCCTGAAGGTGATCGTCTTTACCAGGAAGTTTGTTCAGCTTCCGAGTGATGGATTTTGATACTAAAGTACGGCTTACAGTGATTAGGGGGGTTTGTTAAATTCATTGTTATGAGCCTGAATAGGCGTGCACGGACGGCTGCATCAAATGCCCTGACTTTTCCTGCTAAGGGCAATGGCTCCTATAATAAGGATAAAGAAAATGAGCAATGAATTTGATATTTCCCACCCGCCATTTGACCTGCTGACCGAGGAAGAGCAGCAGGAACTGCTCACTTGCCTAGATATCGGTTATTTTGGCAAGGACGAGACCATTATCGAAACGGGTCAGAGCAGTGATTATGTCTTTGTTGTCATGAAAGGTGCCGTTGTCGAGTTTGATGGGCAACGGGGCGAAGACAATGAAGAAAGCCTGATCCGCGAATACGCCCAGGAAGACCTTTTCGGAGCCATTAGTATTATCAATGGCTCGAGCCGCTATACCTTCCGGGCACTCGAAGAAACTATCGCCTGGTTGCTGCCCAAGGATATTTTCCTCAAGTTTATGGATGGCAACAGTGCTTTTGCCGCCTATTTCCAAAATACCCTCGCCGAAAAAGCACGCCTTTTAGAAAGCCGTCGTAGTAAGCAACAGGGCGGTGGTGATATGTCCGCCTTTATGCTGGCCAAGGTGGGGGCATCCGTTCTGCGCGAAGCAGTGGTGCTGGATTCCGGTACCAGTATTCTTGAAGCCACCCGTACCATGCGTGAGCAGCAGGCTGACTGCCTTCTGGTTCGCAAGGGCAGTCAATTCGGCATGGTTACCCGTACCGACCTGCTCGAAGGTGTGGTACTCAAAGAAATGACTCTGGAAGCAGATATCTGTGATCTGGCCAGTTATAACCTGCTGACCGTTCAGTCGGATGACTTTCTGTTTAATGCCCTGGTTTTGATGACCCGCCACAAGGTACAGCGGGTTGTTGTCTTTGATGGCCCTAAACTGGAAGGACTGGTCGAGCTGACGGATGTGCTCAGTTTCTTCTCCAGTCAATCCCACGTTATCGGCCTGCAGATTGAAAGAGCGAGTAATCTGGAGGAGTTGGCCCGTGCTGCCAAGGGAACAACGGATCTGGTTAGCGGCCTGGTCTCCCAGGGTGTCAAAATCCGCTTTGCTATGGACCTCTTGGCTGCACTGAATGGTCGAATCATTGCCAAGGCTTTCGAACACTTGGTTCCTGAAGAAATCCGGCAAAAATGTTGTCTATTGGTTATGGGCAGCGAAGGTCGGGGTGAACAGGTACTGAAAACCGACCAGGATAATGCCTTGATACTGGCCGATGATCTGGAATGGCCTGAATGCAGCAAGGTTATGGAGAAATTTACCAATACCCTGCTGGACTTTGGTTATCCACTGTGCCCGGGCAACATCATGGTTTCTAACTCTGAATGGGTGATGACCGAGTCAGAATGGAAGAAAAAGCTGGGGCAGTGGACCAGCTCGGTCGAGGGTACAGGGCTGATGAATCTGGCCATTTTTGTCGATGCTCACGCTGTCGCGGGCGATTCGCGTTTGTTCAATCGCTTGCGTGACAGCCTGTTTAGTACCCTGGAAGGCAATGATGTCTTCTATTCTTACTTCGGTATGCCATTGCGCCGTTTCAGTACGCCCTTGACCTTTTTTGGCGGCCTGAAAAGTTCGGATGGTATGGATATCAAGAAAGGAGGGATCTTCCCCATAGTGCACGGGGTAAGAACCATGGCCTTGCAATTCAAGATCAAGGAAACCAATACCTTTCAACGCCTAGAAGCCCTGGCGGAAAAAAGAGTGATCAAAAAGGATTTTGCTGATGACTTGGCAGAAGCTCTGGCTGTTATGAGTACCCTGAGGCTGCACCAGCAGTTGAAAGCTGAAACAGGGCAGGCAGCCATGGATGAAGCCAATCTGATCAGCGCGGTGGGCCTTAACAAGCTGGACAGGGATCTTTTGCGTGAAGCCCTGCATATGGTGAAAGAGTTTAAATCGCGAATGTCCCATCGCTATCATCTTGAACGGTAATTAATATAAAAAAGAGGTGAGCAACATGGTTCTTAAAACAATAAGAAGTGCCACAGATAAATGGACGCACAAGGACGGTGAATATGCGTTTATGTTTGAACCCTATGACGGCGATGAAGTAGTCGCTCTGGATTGCGAAATGACCGACCTGGATCCGCAAAAAGCGGAGCTGGTGTCTATCGCTGCGGTCAAAATCAAGGGGACCCAGGTTTTAACCAGTGACAAGCTGGATATCAAGCTGCAGAAACCGGAAAGCCTGACCGGTGATTCCATCAAGATTCACCGTATTCGTGGTGTGGATCTGCGTGGCGGTGAAGTTCTGGCCGATGCTCTCCAGCAGCTGCTGGAGTTCGTGGGTAATCGTCCGATTATGGGCTATTACATCAACTATGATATTACGGTCCTGAACCGTTTCATTCGTCCTCGTTTCGGTTTCAGCCTGCCCAATAAAACCATTGAACTCTCCAATAGTTACCTGGACAAGGTGAAAATGTTAATGGCCAACTAAACTGACCCGCTTCTGGCCATTAATTTTGACCCACCTCCAGGGTGGCTTTGGCCACCAGAACCAGTACCTTCCCTGAATCATTTTTCTCAAGGGGAAGGGTTTTGAAGGAG
>NZ_QFWJ01000011.1 GCF_003336805.1 Marinospirillum perlucidum | reverse complement strand
TGTAGTGGTGGCCTGTTTATGCAGTTTGATGTTCATGAATACGCTCCTGAATGATCTGCTGAAGGAGACCCTTTGCAGCAAGCAAAGGATAACTCCTCAATGAGATTTGATCATCCGGAATCTGACAGCTAAAAGCTCCTCTATATCTTCTAAAAAACTGTTGTTTCCGCTTTTCTTGAGCTGGATTCAGCAGTTTTTTTAGGCCTCAAAAAAGCGAGTCTTGCGCCTGCGAAAAAACTGTTCAACCCGGTTGTGAGGTGAAGTCAAAGGTTCTTCTTTTGCATAAAAAAGTCATTTATTTATGTTCGAAATAAGGTTTTTTGCACTTAATTGGTGCTAACTTCGTGTAATTGCTTTTATTTTTCTGTTATTAAGTCTTGGATAATTGATTTGGCTCTAATTTACGTAAAGGGATATCCGATAAACTTGATTTAATCAGAAAATAGCTGCTGTTTGTCCCTCTCGATCAGGCTAGACGGCAGTTGCGTAAAGAATCAAGACTGCTAGCCAGGAAGAACAAATGGATAGAACAGACGAAAATCTCGACTCGCAGGAGATGGCTCTGGAAGAAACCAGTGATGCCACCGAGCATACAGAATCCGAGGCGGAAAGCCTTTTCCGGCCCAAGGATCAACACCTGTCACCCCTGCTCTTTACCTTTATTACCGTCTTCTCGAGTATTCTGCTCTACTACTTGTTTGATGACTATTCCCACTATTATCGCGATTGGTTTCTGCTGGACCTCTTCAGTGACTGGGGTGACAGCTGGTTGGCGCGCATTCCCTTAACCTTTATCAGCTGGTTTTTACTGGGCAGTATTTTTATCGCTATTGTCTGGTTGATGGGTGAGGATATTATCGAGCACGCCCACCTTTTTATAAAAACCAAACATCTTCATGCAGAAAGTGCGCTGACCCGTCTGAACAAACGTCCTCTCTTGTGGATACTCAAGATGTTGGCTTGGCTGGATTTCTTTGCTCTGGGCATCTGGGGCGTGATTTTTACCGGGATGGCTGTTATGACCCTCTTTAACGGTCTGGATCTCGGGCTGTTGATCCTGATGGGGGTGATGGGCAGTGTTTGCCTGGGGGGCGGTTATCTTTTTGCTTTTGTTTTTAAAAATGGTGAAAAGTTCTATCTGAATAACCTGAGTAAATTCTCCAGTTGCCTCGGCTTTTCGGGAATGGAAGTCCAGATGATCAATGGCTATTCAGTGCTCAATAATGATGCTTCGCTGAAACAGGCCTTGCAACGTATCTATTGGCTCCTGGGGCAAGCCAATTTCGCGCTTTTATTTGATTACCTCAAGGATTTTGATTTTGGGGGCGTTTTCCGCAATTTGATGAGCATCATTTTTATGTCCCTGCTCAAATTGCTGCTGCTCCTGCTTGGCCCGCTGCTGGGTTTCTTTAAAGCCAAGTATTTTTATTATCTTTTGTACCCCCTGGCCGCTGTGGTGCTGTTAGTTGTATATCTGCTCTCTCGGGTTTTCTATCTGCTGCTGACACTTTTCAGTAGTGTGGTTTTTTACGGTTTGATCGTGTTTTTTGTACTCTTTTCCCTGGGGGTGGCTGCTTCGGTCCTGGTCATTAATGCGCCCTTGTATGAATGGTTTTTTCAGGTTCAATCGACGGATCTGACCGCTTTACTGCTTCTTGCCGCTGCCCTGGTGGTACTGAATGTCTTCTGGGGTTTGATGGTCTGGAGTTTTAACTATGAGTTTGATGGCTACTACAACCCCCGACACCTGCTCAAGATTTTCCGTACATTTCTGGGAAGTAGTCGCTTAGCTTCTAAGGTGGTTTTTCTGATCACGCTGGTGATAGGTGTTGGTAGTATTGGTTTGCTGCTCAAGCAGGCTTACGAGGATATTCCTCAGCAAAGAGTTGTGGCGCTCTACCAGGAGGTTCGCAGCAGCTACATTTATTTCATGCTAGATACCCTCAATGACTGGTCATCCATCGACTCGGTAGTGGCCAGTGAAAATCTGCGCGGTCGATTACAGCATCATCAAGACGTGCTCTATGCTGCCCAACAAACAGCAAATGAGCACCCCATCGATATTCAATGGCAGGAATTGCCTGGATTCGATAAGTCCCTTGAACTGGCTTTGGTCGCAGCAGGACAGCTGGATCAGCTTATAGCTTGGTTGCCTGAAACCCTGGAACCTCGCTATATCGACGGAATGGTGAATGCCAGCTGGCAGGAAGCTGACCGAATTTGCACCGAGCAGGGCTATCAGCTGCCAGATGCTGATGAATTGCGTGAAGATATGGCTGATTATGACAGCTATGCTGGGCATTACCGTTACTGGTCCTCTACCCAGGTTCAGGGAACGCAACTGGCCTATGCCATCGAATACCCCAGTCAGACAGCCCATCAATTCATGACCAACCAAAAGCTGGCTGTTTGGTGTATTGATTAACCCTGCCCACTAAGAACTCAAGGCCCCTGTCATCGGGGGCCTTTTTTATGCCTGGGGAGGTAAGCAGGTCTGCAGGATCTCGGTCAGGGAGGTTTGCTGAAACTGCTCACCCAGTTGTTGCTGCATTTTGCTGCCATCCAGGAGCAGAGGTTGCTGCCAGAGGTAGCGCATTTTCAAGACTTCTCTGAAAAGAGGACTGAAAGGGCGGGCCAGATTGAGTGCCCACCAGGGAAAGGGTTTGATTTCAAGCGGGCGGTTCAGTTGCTGGCAGGCTTTTTCCCAGCAAGCCGTATTCAGTAGTTGCCCGGGATCATGAAACACCGACCAGCTTGCCAATGGCTGCTCCAAGAGGCTGACCGTATTGGCCGCCAGATCGGGCAGATAACTCCAGAAATGCCGATGTTGACGATCATGAGGTAATTTTAACCGGACTTTCTTGCCATCAATGGAGGCTACCTGGTCCAGCCAGCTACCCCGGGTTTCAGGGCCAATAAAATCCCCGGCGCGGACCAGCAGAATACGCGCTCCTCGGCAGGAGGCCTGGTGAAGCCGTTCTTCCATTTGCTGGCGCAGTTGCCCCTTGTCAGTTGGAGGCATAAAAGGGCTGTTTTCGTCTTGGGGTTGGAGTCCCGGTGCCAGCACATAGACATTGCCGGGAAAAACGACCTGCAGGTGTCTTTTTTCGGCCACCTGAAGAGCCTTTTCCAACAAGGGTAAAGCCAGTGCCTGCCAGCGATGATAGGGGGGATTCAGAGCGTAAACCAGTAACTCCGCCCCCTGAGCCGCCTGATCCACGTCAGCTTTGCTCCCGGCTTCACCCCGGTGAATATTTTCTGGGTTTAGCCAGGAGGGCGTCGGGTCGGATTCACGCAGCAGAGCCTGGACCTGCCAGCCATTAGCTTGCAAGGCCTTGCCCAGAGCCTGACCGAAATTGCCATTAACGCCTAAAATCAGTGCTCGTTTCATTGTCTTCTATTCCTCTTGCCCTGGATGGAGTCTAGATTCTATTATTCTTTTATTTTTAGAGAAGCCAATAAAATGACGAGTCATTATTCATTTATGAATAAGATTAGCTGGCAGGCCTGGCAGATGTTTCTGCAATTGGTCCGCTCCGGCAGTCTCAACCGGGCGGCTGAAAAGCTGGGCTGGTCCCAGCCGACTTTATCGCGTCAGCTACGTCAGTTGGAAAAACAACTGGGCCAGACCCTGTTTGATCGAAGCACTCAGGGCCTAAGACCCACAGCGTTTGCTTTGAGTCTTATGGAAAGCTGTGAAGAAATGGAAAACTTGGCGCTGCAATTGGAGCGTAGGGTCTCAGGGTTGGATCAGGCTCTGACGGGCCGGATTCGTTTATCCGTGAATGAGTTGTTGGCCCAGTACTATCTGCCAGCCCTTTTGCCCGGTTTCATGGATAGCTATCCACAATTATCCCTGGAGGTTGAGGTCAATAACCGCGCCTCCAGTTTGGATCGTCGTGATGCTGATGTTGCTCTGAGAATGTTTGTACCGCGGCAGCCGGATCTTGTAGCTCGTAAGTTGTTTGAACTACCCCTGGGGTTTTATGCCAGTGGAAGCTATCTCGATCGGGTAGGCCAGCCAAGCAGTGTTGAGGATCTGCTGAGACTGCGTTTATTGGGCTATGACCGTGATCAGCAACTGGTGGCAAAAGCAGCAGAGCTGGGTTGGTCGCTTGGAAACGAGGATTTTCTTTTGCGCACGGATTTTCAGCCTTTGCATCTGGAGCTGGCCTGTCAGGGCGGAGGCGTGGTGATTACCCATGCCTCCTTGGCTGAATCAAGAGGTTTAAAAGTTGTAGAGGTGGATTTACCCTTGCCCTCACTGCCGGTTTATCTTTGCTGTCATCGGGATGTCGAGCATAATCGACGTATTCGTGTCTTGATGGATTTTTTGGCTGAGCATCTCAGCCCGCACCTTGTTCGCTGATTTGGCGCTGGAGCTGAATAATGCTGGAATCCCTTCAACACCTGCTTGAGCAGACCTTTCTTTCATCTGCTGGTGTGCGTCTTTTACTTTTGAGCCTTTTACTGCTGGTTGTGGTTTTCTTTTTGCAATGGCTGTTTTCGCGCCTGATTCGCCGTAGTGATCTGCCTGGTGAGTTGCGTCGCAAATGGCTGGTGCAATCCCGCAATGGGCTGCTGTTGTTGGGTCTTTTGGGGCTCTTCATGCTCTGGGGCGAAGAACTGCGAACCCTGGCGCTCTCGGTCGTGGCCTTGGCCGTGGCCCTGGTCGTAGCAACCAAGGAGCTGATTCTGTGCCTGACCGGGAGCCTGCTGAAATCCGCCGCTCGCTCTTTTGATATCGGTGACCGCATCCAGATCAAGGATTTTCGTGGCGATGTGATTGATCAGAACCTGCTGACCACCACACTTCTGGAAGTCGGTCCGGGCAAGCTGACCCACCAGCGAACCGGGCGAACCCTGGTCGTGCCTAATGCCATCTTTGTCGCTGAGCCGGTAGTAAACGAAAGCTATACTCAGGAATTTGTACTCCACGTATTTACTCTGCCGTTTATGCGCGATGACCGCTGGCGCGAAGCCAAACAACTGTTGCTCGAGGCCGCCCAGCAGCATTCGGCCCCCTATCTGGAAGAAGCGCGCCGACATATGCAACGCCTAGCCAGCCGCCGGGGTCTGGAAATGCCCAGTGTTGAGCCGCGGGTCAGTCTGCAGTTTCCCGACGCCGAAGAAATCCATCTGATTATTCGGGTGCCCGCCCGGGCCAGCCAGAAAAGCTATATCGAACAGGCGATCCTGCAGCAGGCTTTTGCCAAGGAAGATTTTACGGGTTCAGCGTCTTGATGCAGGTATCGGGATCGCCAAGATCCTTCCAGCGCCTGGCTCCCAGCCGATAAAGCTGGTGCGCTCGTAAAGGGTGACCTTCGGGCAGGGCAGGGTGCTCAAAGTCTTCCACATACTCCATGCCCAGTCGTTGCATTACGGCCAGCGAGGGCTGGTTGCTTTTTGCCGTGAAGGAAAGAATTTCATCCAGACACAGCTTTTCAAAGCCGACTTTCAGAGCCGCGCGGCCCGCTTCAGTCGCATAGCCTTGGCCCCAATGATTCCTGGCTAGTCTCCAGCCCACCTCAATGCAGGGAGCGAAGGCCAGAGCATCGGTGGGGGCATGCAAGCCGGTAAAACCGATAAATTCGCCGGTGGCTTTGAGCTCCACCGCCCAAAAGCCCCAGCCCAGCTGGCGAATCAATTCCTCACAGAGATCGGCAATGCCATCACTTTCTTCGCGCTCGAAGCAGCGGGGAAAATAGCGCATCACCTCGGGGTCGGCATTCATGGCCGCAAAGGATTCAAGTTCCTCAGGTTACCCAGGGAAGGGTCTCAAGTGGGCCAACTTCAGTTATTAGAGACTTACAATAGACAGAATGGCTCCGAATTAAGTAAAAAATTTCTGCTAGCAATCTAGTCCGCAAGAGTAGGAGTAGGCATTAAAGGCGGTGGCGATTGTAAAAAAGGAATTGCTTGTTAGGGGCGATCAGAGAATGTTGATTGCGTTGAAGAGGACAAGATTGGGTGCCATGTTTGAAAAGCCACGCAACAGCTAGCTTTTTAAAGCAGGTCTCTAATCCAAATGGATGATTTTATTTTTTGCTGAAAATGTTAGGGTTAAATCATGTGGGTTAAATGCAGTGATGGTCACGATTGATTCCTGAAGTGTGAAGCTGATCTATTTGCTGGGATTTGTCTTTGATGGTTTTCTAGCCTAGCTGATTTTTTGCTAGTCAGTGAAAGGCTAAGATGCTGTTGCCTGGAATCCTGATAGCAGTGCCTAACTGCAAGCTAGACGATCATCACAGTGAGAATGCACTGTGAGCCTTGCACATGAAGATCAGGTATTTCCTAAGGATAAGGTTATTTATTTAAATAGTGAGTTAACGAATATTTTCGATGACCGCCAGGGCTTGCAGGGGTATTTTGCAATTTTTCAGTAAGCTCGTTATGGGTTGGAATAGGGCTAGAAAGCGATTTCTTTGCAGTTAAAAGCTTCTTGCAGCAAATGGAATGAATGAGTGGCCGCCAGAATGAATAATTATTTTAATTTTTTAGTGGTTCTTTTCTGTATCTCTTTAGTTGTCGGTTGCAGCGAACATGAAGGGCATAAGCGAGATGCCTCAAGTAGTTCTTATTCTTTAAATAGTTCATTCGATGATACGGATGTTGTAGTTGTTGATGGGATCAATGTTATTTGGGTGAATTATAAGCTTGATGAGAATACGGACTGGAAGCGTATCGCTGTTGCCAATACAACCAGTGCGATTAACGCGGTGACGCCCGATAAAGTTGCTGGCCGTGATTTTCTTGGCTGGGATATTACCCAAGCAGAAAATGGTGAGACTATAGCAATAGCAAAATTTGACTATACCCAGGTTTTGCCGCGGATTACTGCAACCAGCGGAATGCGTCTGTTGGGCCGTGAACTCTCAGTAAATCGCCTGCCTATCAGTCTGGTCAGTGTGCAAAATGTTTATGATGCGCTGATACTGCCTGAATCGGTAAGTGTGAGTGTTTACTCGGTTAATGGTATAGAAAAAACAGCGAGCGATCAGTTGGCTGAAGGTGATTATCTTTTAATTTCACCTTCAACCTCATTGACACGCCGTATTGAATTGAAAGGCGTGGCCCCGAGGGTGGCTGGGGGATATCGGCATACCAATGCACTCGACTCCAGTGGTCAAATATGGGGTTGGGGTAGAGAGGTATACGCTTCCTTGAGTACAAGTCGATACGATAATACGTCGACACCTAGCTCTATTGTTTGTGAGACCTCTTGTCCCGCTTATTGGGTCGATCTTTCTGTTGGTTATGAACACAGCTTGGCTATTGATAATCTAGGGCGGCTATGGTCCTGGGGCGAGAATGATGACTACAGTTTAGGACAAAGTTATTTCACCTACAGTTCAATTGCAGATTTAGTCCCAGTGAGCAATACAGTAGGCTGGAGTGTAGTTGAAGCCGGTTTGCATCGATCCTATGCCATTAAAAAAGATGGAAGCCTCTACGCCTGGGGGAGAGGGTATGGTTACGCTCTGGGTAGTAATAGTACATCTCATATAAGCAGGCCCCAAAGAATAGGCTCAAGCAATGACTGGATTGATGTGGTGGCCTATGGAGAGCGTGCCCTGGGTCTGAAAAAAGATGGCAGCCTCTGGGCTTGGGGTGAGAATACTGACTGCAGCCTGGGAATAAAAGACTGTGACGAGAGTTCGAGCAGTGCTTACGTTACGACTCCACAAGCTCTCAATCAGGGTAAGGATTGGGCAAGCCTAAGTGCTTCTGCCGTATCTGAGCATGTCCTGGGGATTAAGGTAGATGGCAGCTTGTGGAGTTGGGGAGCAAACAATCTGACTGCCACTGGTTCGACTGCAACGGAAGGCACTACCAGAACGCCAACAAGAATTGGAGACTCAAGAGCCTGGGCGCAAGCTGTAGCAGGCTACCGTTATAGTCTCGCACTGGATGAAGCAGGAAATGCTTTTGTATGGGGGTCAAATCAGGACGGACAACTAGGCGTCGGCCATTATACCGATGTTCAATACAGCAGTTCCTTACCTAAGGTAGAAGGCTACTACTTGAATGTTAAGTATCCTTGGATGAGTCTAAGTACAGCTGTATTTGCTGATTATAACCGAAGCAATGGCGTACTGGAAAACGGCGTGGTCTTGGGGTGGGGAGAAGATTATGACTATGCTGGAGAGGCTCTGGGAATCAGTAATACCAACGCACCTCAGCCTATTCTTCTTTTAAATGGCAATCCTTTAAATCTTTGATCCTTGTTTGCCGTTATTTGACAGGATGACATTAATGAATAAAGTTTATCTGATTTTTTTATTGATATTTATACTGGTTGGTTGTGGTGCTTCAGCAGTAAATGATAGCTCAACGGCAGCAAGTTCAGAAAGCCGTACACCTGCTTGGGTATTAAACCCGCAACGTGATGGTTACCAGCTTGCAGTGGGTGCAGCGGATAAAACCATCCCTCACTATGAGAGAGCTGCCTATATCAGAGCTCAGGCTGAATTGGCAAGGCACCTATCCCTCCACATAGAATCCGTTTGTGAGCAGCGCACAGCTATCGACAATGGGCACACGACAGAAGAGTTTCATTGTGCAACGAATCAATCAACGCAGCAGTTAATGGCAAGTAGCGAAAAGCTGGATACCTGGGAAAATGCTTCACATTTTTATGTATTGTTAGGGGTAATGAATGAAGATGTTTTTAAAGCGCCATAGTATATTTGCTTTATCCTTAATAATACTTCCCTGGGAAGCCTCTGCAGATCTTTTTATGCCCTATCTGAATGCCCAGTCTTTGGGTCGTGTCGGTGCGGGTACTGCTCACATCAGTGGATCATCTTCTATTCTGGAGAATCCAGCTGGTTTAACCCTCAATCATTCTTATGGTTCCGTCAAATCAAAAAGCATCAGCTCTGATATATCTTCTTCGGGTTTTGAAATATCTGCTGGGTTTATCGATCGGCCAGATTGGGGTAATAGCAATGCTAATCGAAGCGATCTCTACAGTAATGAAGATGGAGGTGGAATAACTGGTGGGATGCATTACAGCGCCTTGAGTTGGGGTATAGGCGTGGCAGTAGGTGATTTTGGTGAATTCAGAACACTAGGCCCAGATGAGACTGAAGAGGGTTTTGCTCCCCTTTCTGGACGTTATTATGGAGTAGGGACAGCATACAACTTCTTGCCGGACGCTTGGGATGTTAACTTTAAAGTAGGTTTAAGTTATTTGCATTCTGGTGAAACAGGTTTTGCGCTGGTTGGAGGGGTTCAAAGTAAAATTATTGATAATTCTAAAATTAGTCTAATGATTGGTGGTAGTCGACGCCAATTCTTCTTGGACGACTATGTGGCGACCTATAATGATTATGCGGATTATGTTGACACTGATATTGATTTACCGCACCAAAGCGCTGTAGGCATTGGGCTGCTTGTTAAGAATATTAAAACATCTTTCAATTTTTCTATTGATTACAAGATTACTGATTATACGGATGTTGTTTTTTTGGATGACCCGGGGCCGATTAAATCCTGGAGCCCGGCTTTGGCTAATATTGGGGTTTATGAAAGTATGCATTCATCCATTACTCTTTTGACTTATGGTGGGATAGATTTGACGGTTGGTTATAATCAGGGTAATGATGAAGCAGGTGTGCTGGAATCAAGCACTTTAGGTGTTAGTTTTTACATTCAAAATCTTGGTATAGGCTATTCTACCCAAGAAATTGAAGCCAATGAGCAAGCAGTCAGTTCAGACAGCCTGATACTCACATTTCAGACAGAATTTTAAATAATTAAAGCGCAATTGATATGCAAAGAATACAAGATTTTTCGAAAAAATTTTCCTTGTTTTTTATGCTGGGAGTAACAGGTTGCAGCTTGCTGTATTCAAATTTCTCTTGGTCTGAGGTTCCGGACTTCTCGTTGCGCATTTCAGAAAATTGTGAGATTGCTGAAGATGACCTTTCTAAAGAGGATGCCGTTAATAAATATAGGGCAGCTCAATGGTTTCTTGACGCCTTGCGAGATGCTGAAACTGATAGAGATCTTCTTGAGTTAATTTACGAAATGAGTGTGTACCGGGATGAGTTGCTGTACACCCAAGGGAATAAACCTGATCTTGAAAGCTTTTTGAATTTTAGGCAATCCTATGACCTGGATCAGATAGATCCTAATGAACTTCGGGATTTATTGTTTTATGAAATTCTTGCGCTTTATACTCAAGCCGTCGATATTGCAGATGAACCTGAAGGTGATGGTTATTTAACAATTGCAGTAGAATGTGTTGCAACTCAACCAGGTACTTTGCCGGGATTTCCGAGTTTGCGTCAGTACGTTAATGAAAATGAGCGTTATTATAATGCCCCGCTAGAGTTGGCTGAATTAAGGCTTTCTTTAGGTATGAATACTTATGTGGTAATTGAGTATTATGATAAAAAAGATTCCCAGGTCAGGATTGTGAACGACGGGATTAGTGCCTTGCAATCATTTGAATTAAATATAAACGGTCGTCGAGTTTTTAATGGTGATATCGAGCAAGGTGAGAGTGAGCAGATTAACCTTTCCAATCGTTATTTACGAGGCACCCTTTCTTCCGAAGAAAAAATAGGATTGGGTACTTATTCTACTGAATTGTTGGGCTTTGACCACTTTAAAAATTAAAAGTAAAGGTGTGTGATGAATAAATTGAATCGATTTCTTGTGACAGCTGCCTTTTCTACTCTGGCAGTGAGCAGCGCGGTGGCAAGCTCAACGCAACTCCAGTACCTGGTTGAGCTTAACGGGGAGCCACGCGGGGTATTGATGCTCGATATAAGTCCCGATCATCAGGTTCAGGTGTCAAATAGAGGGTTACAAGCTAGTGATAATCTGCCCTTTTACGCAGAAATAAAAGCTTTCTCATTGGGGCAGCCACTAAGCAGTGATTTTGGATATACCTTAAACAGCATCAGTGTGAATGGTCAGGATAGTTATAGTCTTCGCTATGATCTTTCTGATGCAGAAGGTCAGGATATTTTAAGGCGCGCTCGGGTTCCTGAAGTCGACCGTGCGAATCGTGCAGTTATCCTTGATCAACAGGGGCGACCCGTCAGTAATTTCCCTGTTGAGCCCGTTTTTAATACGGAAGCTCTCTTGATTGCTCTAGGTTTAAATGAAGGCAACAATGAAAAGCGCATGTACTTTTACGAACCTGGCACCAATCGTTTTTTAAGGGTTTTTCTAGAAGGCCAGGGTAGAGGTACACTGGGTGGTGATCAGTGTGAAGTGGACCAGTATCTCTTGAGGCTTGATCAGGAAGGGCAAGCTGAAGTGCCTTTGATCAATATAATGCAAGGTGAAAGTTACGTGCGGGAAGCTAATGCTGCTTCTGGAGCCTGGTCACTGAAGTTGGTTGCAGCTGGGGAAGAAAAGCAGCATCAAGTTGCAGTTGAACAGAGAATTGTTAGCATGTCGACCCAGCAGATTTCGAGAAACTTGGGTTTCTTGAACTCAAATCCCATAGGGATGGAGATGAGTTATGACCAGTATCGCGTAAACCACCGAATAGAAGGCAGCCCCGACTCTCAACTCAGAAGCCAATATGCCTCCGCTCGTCTCAATGCAAACTCAGTATCAGAAGATGTTGAACTGGTGAATGGCAACTACAGCATTTCATTTGATATCGGTGCATATTGTTCGGAAATCCTTTCCGGTTTGGAGACTCATATCAGTCGATCACTAGCATCGATTCCGCAACTGAACTCCTCGGATTTTAGCTATGCCGTTAGCCTTGATGAAGGGGATAACCAGTGCTCCAGTATTAATTTGAATATTGAAGTGGAAGGGGATGATCCTTTTCATTATATGACTATGCTAGGGAGCATAAACAATGTTGTTAAAAGCTACTCTATGACCTTGCTGAACGCATCGGAAGCCGTCGTTGAATTTCCCAGTGGTAAAGATAATGACGATGCAACACTTACGGAAGAAATGACCCTTAATTACTCTGCATCTCTGGCAGAAAATCAACTGATTACCTCAGTATTAAATGAAGCCGGTGTCAACAATAGAGATAAAATTAACCAGATGAGCCAAATATCGTTTATTCAAGGCGATTACATTCAGACCTCTGTTCCTGAGTCTGAGATTATTACCTCAATTTGTCAGGATATGGGATCACGCTTGTCAAATATTAATAATGCCAGCATTACCTCTGCTGATGTTATTAATGATCAATGCCATTTTGATATGACTCACGCAATCAATAAGAACTCTGCTCAAAGTCAGCTAATTGATAGTTTTGTTAGTGAATACCCCCATATTTCTTTTTTGTCTGAGCAACCTCAGTTGCAAGGTAACTTTATAGTCTATAACGGCCTGCTTGGAATTGAGGGCGAAAGCAATGCTTGTCAGTAAGGTGCAAGGGATGAAGCTAATAAATAGCCTGTTCTTGAGTTTGTTGTTGCTGACTTTTTTCTTCCCAGTTGCTCATGCGGAAGAAGACAGGTCTCATGCGGGTAATATCGGTGTCATTCCTGTTGCGATTCCGGATACTTTCATTAACCCGACGGCACGACCTCTGGTCAGAAATATTGTTGCTGATACTTTTCAGCAAATGCGCTCTTCAGCAACGACGATCATTCATAGGCAGTCACTGACAGGGGTGGGTGTAAAGGATGTCAAGATTCCCTGCCAGAGCGATCCAATGCTTGGAATCAATGTGCCTTGTGGCCCCTATTCAGGAAAACCTTTTCCACTGCGTGCCTCACAAATCGAGGCACAGCAGGCACTAGTCCGCCTGTTTTATGAATATACTGCAATGAGCGGTCGGGAATACACCCGGCAAGTGTCTAATGACAATGAGCTGATCGGCCTGCTGACACTCTATGTGCAGGATTTCGAAATTATGATCAATCATGAAATGTCGACACTGGAAAGTGACTCGATCACGATCAACCTGGATCTTGTTGCAGATATTCCTGCCAGTGGTCATTCAGCAAACAAGTACATCGAGTTCACTGCTACTCCCTACCGTAACCGTTGGGCTTATGATCAGCCTGCTTTGTTGGCCAAAATTCAGGAGGCTGCAAATGATATCTATCAGGAAGTTTTGCAATCAAATGAAGTGACCGATCCTGGTTCAAGTCTCAGCGGATTCTAAATACAATGATGAATATTAGAGCCTTTTTACTACTGTGCCTGTTCAGCCTTTTTATGCTGCCGGTCAGTGCTGCCAGTACAGAATTTATTGCAGTTGTACCCCCCCATTTGAATTATTCTGAGCTGGAATCTCAGGATAATGACGTGAAGATAGATATAGCACGAAGCAGTTTTGCATCTTTTCAGTCAGGGGTTGCCAATCATGCTCGAGAACTTATAAACCAAAACTTTCACCTGGCGATTGTTGAAACTGCTCCGGCTAGTTCTGTGGGGCAGCAAAATATCGAGCGTTTTTATCAGTTATCAAAAAATGCAAAAATCGATTGGATTAACAATCAGGAAGCCTTGGCACTTGGTTGGTTAACCTTTGATGACCTTAGTGAACGCTTATATGAATGTGGTTCATCACCCTGCCATTTAGCATATTCAGTCAACTTTTTATATAGCAATGGCCGCAGCTACTCAGTAAATGGTGAATTTGAGATTTTACCCGGAAGGGCCATGAGTTCAGAAGCCAAAGAGTCCATTGCTAGGCTTACGCAGAGTTTACTTACTAGGATTTCGAGTCAGTGCGATCAGGCTGATGAAGGCCCCTGTAGTGAGCTAACCCTAGAGCCTTCTCATGAGCAAGAGGCGGCTACTGAATCTACGCCTGGGTCTAAGTCTGTATCTCAGTCCGAATCCGAACCTGAATCCGAATCTGAATCTGAACCTGAGTCTGAGTCTGAATTTGAACCTGAGTCCGAGTCTGCACCTGAGTCCGAGTCTGCACCTGAGTCCGGCCCTAATAATCAAACCAAGCTAAAGCAGAAACAGTAGCATGATAAATCGCATACTTGCATCTTGGCTCATACTGGTTCGATCAATTTTCTTTCGAATTGATTCTCTCCTGATTTTTCTGACCATGATAGTAGTTGGTGCAAGTTTGCTAATGGTGATTCATTCAATTCGCTTTTCTGAAGTACAGCTGATTGAAAATATCAAAAGCATCTATCCTGAGGTCTATATCAATTCAAGGACCGAACCAGAGGTTATAGAGGCTGATTTTGAAAGACATTTGTTAGCGCTTAATGAAAGCTTACCAATTAGTGACCCTGCTGATACGAATAAGAAATTCTTAATGCCTGACCTGAATATTCGTTCGGCCAGTCCCTACTCATTAGCAGGTGGTATAACTCCACAGCAAAATGAGGTGTATGTTACCCCACCAATTTATCAGCGTATCTATGAACTTTTTGGTCAGTACAGAATTAGCTTGATGGGAAATAGAGGAGCTCCTCTGCATTTAGACGTAAATCTTTTACCTGTTGTAACCTCTGATCGCTGGATGGTTTTTCACCCGCAGACTGTTGAAGAACTCCGGGTTTTTGGCCGAGCAAGGATGCAGACCTGGGTTGCGGTTAATGTGAATTACCAGTCACCTGCTTGGGAGACCTTGCAAGCTGCCGATACAAACTTAAAAAGTTGGGTTGACTTGCTGCCCTTAAAGAACAGGTTGATCTTTTCACTGGTGCAGTACTTTTCAACCTATGCCGGTTTTTTTATCCTCATTGCAACGCTGACATTTCTTATTGTGTTTTCCAGGTCACTCGTTGATCAGATCAAACAATGGCTGGGATTTGTATCCTATTTTTCTGCATACTTTCATCTTGTCGCCTTGGTCGTTAGTTGTACCTTTGCTGTAAGCGCGGTAATTATTCTTGCTTTAGCTTTCCTCTTCTATCAGTTCCTATCTGGTGCTGTATTAAGCTATCTTTCCAGTGAGCTGCATCTTATGTGGGAGTCTAGTCATCCAAGTCTATCGATTATTTTTCTTGCACTGCTGAGCTGGCCGGTTATTTACCTAGTTATCTATACGAGATGGCGTAATAATGGGCGAGGGTTTTGGGAAAGATAATGATTATTTATTGCCGCTTGTTTTTATCTTATCTTCGCACCCATCCAGTGTTTTTGCTGGTAAAAGTTTTGGCTATAACTTCAGTTATACTTCTGATGGGCATGATGTTCAGTCTTCCTGAAATATTAAAAAATCAGGCCGGACCCGGTTCTTTATGGGCACCTGATCTTGCATTGGTTTTGAATGAAGACCAAAAATCCTTAGCACTAGAAAGGGCCGAGGTGTTAGGTATTGATCAAGTCATTCACGGGCGTCGCCTGCACCTTGATCACCAGGTGTTTCTGATCAATGGAGTTCCGAGCATACCTATTACTTTAAACCTTCATGAGCTTCAAGCTCCAGAGCTTCACTTGAAGGTTAGCCACTCATCGGGCGGTGTCTCCCAATGTCCTCTTATCGACCTTCAGGCAAGCCGTTCAAAGTGGGAGTTTGTTGTTTCCCACTGTAATCTGCAAGCTGAGGGCACTCGTGTTTTTGGCTATCAACCCTTGGTAACCGATCTCAGCAACAATGAGTGGTTAATAGAAGTGTTTGAGGAGGAACTATCCACTGAGCAAAGAGAGCAACTCTATAGTTTTCTTATCAGTGGGATGAATAGTTTTCTACCGCTAGCACACAGTGGTGTCGGTTTTGACCTTAGTGCTGCAACGGTTAAACCTCAGGGGACGTCAGATAACTACCTGCTAATGCAACGTGGCATTGAAGCTATTTATAGTGTTGCTTTTCCTTCACCTTTCAGTCAGCAGGTTATTTTGGATCGAAATACAAGCATTGACTTAGGTGGAAGCTTTAAAGATTTTCTGTCTGTCTCCCTGAGTAGTGACGAACCTACTCAGCTTGCACGTGAATGGACACTGCGACCTCTGCTGAACATCACTGCGACGACCTCTTTTCAACCAGAGTTTTGGTCAGGATTTGCGTGGGTAAACTCTATGCTTATGGATGAATTAAGCACTCTGGCTGATCAGGAAAATGCTACTCTTTCACATTATTTATATCTTTGGTTTTCAGGGAAAAGTCAGCATGATGAGTTTGTCAGTGGGTTGGAGGAAGAATTTTTTGACTTGTCTTGGCAAGGAAAAGAGCTCAATGGTTCTTTAGGTCATAACGCTCTATCTAAACTAGTCTACTACCCGGCTACCCTATTGTTTGTATTTGCTCTTCTATTAGTGAGTGCGATGGTATTTCGATTCCATGGTGCCAATCGTCAGAGCATTGCTTTTTTGCGTCTACAGGGCCTGAATGTTTCTTTGTACTTTCCTTTTTTTATTCTTGCCTTCCTTATTTCAGTGTTGCTTTGCCTGCTATTTTGGTCGATCTGGAATGAGTTTTATCAACTGGAATTATCCTGGTATCACTATCCAGTTGTGAGTTTGCCTTCATCTGCTTTGTTTACCTCCTTTTTTATTGTGGGGATGCTGATTATTCCAGTCATCGTTTTTGATCATTTGCTTTTAAGAAAAAGTATCAAATACTCTACTGATAGTGTGAACGATTATGTCTGACACCCTCTTTAAGCTTGAAGATGTCAATGTAGCCTTTGATGGGCACTCGCTGTATCAGCCTTCAGTCAATCTGGAGGTTGTGAGCAAAGAGAAGGTGCTGCTCTTTGGCGCTTCAGCTTCTGGAAAAACAGTGCTGTTTAAGGTCATCGCTGGTTTGCATGAGCACTCTGCAGGCCAGATCACCTGGCAGGGAAAAGCTATTCCCGGGGGACAGTCCAGACTTACAGCTAGAAACCAGCTGATGAGTATTGTACCTTCGACCTTTTCTTTTATAGAGGGGTTATCGGTGAAAGAAAATATTCTTTTGCCCGGCCACTTCTCAAGTGTTTCTAAAGACCAGATTGAACAGCGCTTTGAAGCCTTGCTAGAGCTGTTTGACTTTTCAGATTTTGATCCTGCCCTGCAAAAATTGTCCCTGAGTAATATTCTGGCTATGAAGAGTATTGCTGGTCTTTCTAACGGTCAAAAAGAAATTGTCGCCCTGGCTCGAGGCCTGCTGACACCAGCAAGAATCCTCATGGCTGACGAGTTGCTAAGGTCTTTTAATAGTGCAGCAGAACAGCAGGTCTGGAACAAACTGATTGCCTGGCTGAACCGGCATGAGCAGGCACTCTTTATGATTACTCATAAAGAACATTTAAAAAAGAGCCTGGCTGAAGGCAGTATCGACCGAATTTTATCAATCAATAGTGGCACCCTTGAAGCAGTCGTAGCGAGTCACGACTGAGCGGGTGGATCTCTTAAGGTGAGCCTATGTCTAGTTTTCAGTGCTTTGTTCGAGCTTCCTGGCTTTTAACCCTGGGCGTAATAATTCTTGTAAGTCTGCTTATGTCGGGTTGTAGTCTTTTTTCAGGCAGTGAATCTGAAGATGAAAACCAATTGAGTGAAAATAGCTATCCGGTGTTAGTTATTTTTAGCGAAGAGTTAGCGACCACCCTCGAGCGCTATGAAGATGATTTTCTTAGTCTTTTGAGCTATCAGAATTTGCACTACAGGTCAGAACTGGCTTTTACCCTTGAATCTGATATTTTAGATGCCTTTCAGGATAACCCCTGTTTCTTTGGTGTAAGGAACAACCGTGAGGGGATAGAGGTTTTAGGCGATACTTTTGTTGATTGCCGTTTAAATAATGGCGGTTACCGTACCCTTGCCTATTTGTATCTGAATGATCAGGGCCTGATCAATATCACCCTCATTGATCGTAATAAGAACCCACGGACAGGTTATTTCAAGCTCCCTTCGAAATCAGCATTGGTGGATGTGCTCGCTGGCGAGTTGGTTCTTTGGATGAATGAACAAGCACGTTTTGCAGACCTTAAAACCTGGTAGACAGCTAATGAAAAAACTCCTTGCAGCTAGTGTTATCTTTTCAAGCTTTATCTTCTCAGGTTGTGCTCAGAAGGGGCTTGATCTTTCCAGTGGTGAGCTGGGTAGTCTGGTTATGTTTGATCGTGAAAGCTTTCTGGCACGCCCAACTTCCATGGATCTTCAGCTTGATTTTGAGTCGCTTGGCGCTGAAGTCTTACTTAATACGCCTGCAGATGTGGTGCGTATTCGTTACGAGTTGCCCAGTGATATCCAGCGGGTGTATGTCCGTGAAGCAAACCATAGTACACATTCAGGTTGGGCCATTAACCGAGTAATGGTTAGAGGTGAGGATTTCTTTCATGATTCTGAGACAGGTGAGTTGTTTATTAATCTGGGAGCACCGCCACTCTATTTGATTTCCTCTAATTTTGCTTATGAGCTGAATTTTGTTATGACCCATGCTTCTGGTGATTTTACAACAGAGAAAAAAGTAGTGGTTTTTCACTGGAAACCGGTTGACGAGCTGGCTACAGAGTCATCTTCGGAGATGACAAAAGAACTTATTTATTTTGATAGCTTAGCTGCTGGTGCAGCCGTGATTGGCCGTGATTATGATGATTACACCAGCTACTCAACTTTTCGTGAGCTGTTTGCAGATAACTTAATTAACTCGCAGACTCTGCGCTTAGATGCCAGCCTTTGTACTGAGCTTTCAGGTGTTGTGGAGGATCTGAACCTTGGAGAAATTCCATGTTCAAGCAACTGATCTTAGCCACGCTGTTGATTCTTATAGGGCTTTCAGAAGTTCATTCAAAGCCCTATACACTTCCCTTGCCTGCTGAGGCAGTGGATTATGAAATGCTTGAAGAAAAGTTGGGTGACCGGGGTTTGGTATCGGAGCTTATAAATCATGACAATTTTATCAGTGAAACTGCAGCACTGGATTTATATGAAAGCTGGCAGATAGCACCTTCGACCACGACACAGGCAGACCAGTACACACGTTTGCGACAAGAGCGCCTGGAGTTGAATCGAGCCTTGGCAGAGTTGGCAACTCATGTTGAGCCCGAGGTATCCGGGGGTGTTGATGGTGTGATTGCAGCAATTCATCAGTCGTTGCAAAAACAAAATGCCCAGTTTTATCTTCCGGTGTATTTGGTTTCGATCACAAAGCTAAGCTTTGCCGAGGATGAGCTTCGGAGCCGGGCCGTTCAGATTCACCGAGCTCAGTTTGCTACTAAGCACTTTGGTCTTGAGCAGATCCTTAGTCAGCAATCTCTGACAAATGGTCATTTGTCATCTGATGTTACTCAATTATCTACTGTAGGTCGTCTGGAGCTAGCGAATACACTGGCTTCTTGTCAGGTGCGTAATGCAAACCAGGGGACGACGACCAGTGTTGAGATCACTCGGCACCGGTTCTATCCGTTTGATTCGGATGAACGCAGCCACGTGACTCGGAATTATGTTGATAACAAGGTTGACTTTCCAGATGTTGAAGTGGTCAATCTGACTCAGCCGCTAGAGGCTTTAGATCCGGCTTTGTACACAGATGCATGTGAGCCGGTACTGTCTCTGCTGACAGGAACAAATAATCTCGAGGATTTTAGTGAAGGCAGGGTCAGACTACAGCATTTGGTTGAGGAGATTACCGCTGAAAGCTCGCGACTAATTCGTTTAGCCAGGCAGGTTTACTCTAGTGAATACGGTGAAAACTGTGCCACCCTCGGTTGTATTTCAAACGCTCTGAATGTTCCTGTTGAAGCAGCTGATGATTGGCCCAAATACCTTGTGGTGAACACCCAGGCACGACATGACCGTATTCAGGCAGCCTTGCATCTGGCTTTAAGCTTCTATCTTCCTGAAGAAACCTTGACCTACTTGCAGACAGTCAGAACCTCGGTAGATGAGCAGGTAACGGCAACCAATTATACGGTCAATAATACTCAACAATTGGAACTGGCCCGTATTGCTGATATTCAGCTACAACCTTACTTGGGTGAGGGAGATACTGTAGGAGTCATTGCACGTTTAACCCTAATCGAGCCGTCCTCAGAGTTACCAAGCACCAGTGTTATTGTTGACGGTCATGAGTTGGTTTTCAGAGAAGTTTACTTAAATGATGAGCCAGCCTGGATTCTTGAGAATAATGTTTCCAGAGCCCTGCTGGATCAATTTCTATCTGATAATACGCAGCATATCCGCTCTATGCTTCCTAGCAGTTGTTCGCCACATTCAAGATTTGCAACCTGTTTAAACGCGGATGGTTTGGAGTGGTTTGTCCATTGGTTGAATACTAAAACCGGACAGCAAATCTCGTTGCCGGAGTGCGCTGCTTGGGAGGATTTTCTTCTTGAGAAAACTTCTACCCAGGAGTGCTCTGCTACTGAGGGTAATATTCAGGGATTGTGTGGTGGTGTTAGAGATGCCTGTGCATCAGAGTTTTATGGTATTCGATCCATCGGGGATTGCGATGGCTGTGACCCCAGGCAGGGGACTAGTGACTCGCAAAGGTATTATCCTCATGTACAAAATGGAATCAGGTTGCAGCTAAAATAATACTGGCAGGTGATTTATGAAAAATATCAAACTTGTGTTGGCATTAAGTGGCTACTTGCTGCTGACTGGCTGCCTTGAGACTGAAGAGGAAGCTTTTTATGAGGCAGAAGCCAGCCCTGCGGTGAAAATTACACAAGAAAATATCGCAGCAGTTGTTGCAGCAGCAGTTGTTGATCCTTACTTTAAGTTTTCAGGCTATTATGATACTTATAATTTTTTAGGTGATCCAAGTGATTATCCTTCTTATAATGATTTTGATTGTAACCATTCAGGTTTGGTGACTACTTATTATAATCGAGTTTATAGATCTTCATACCAGCAGGGCTACTCGGTTTTATTTGACTTTCTGTCCTGCTCTCAAAATGATGCGAGTGAGTCCTATGACGGAAATATTCGTTACACTTATACACTAGAAGAGTTTGTTGATGGTTCTTCGGCTCAGACCCGCACTCTTGATTTTCAGGATTTCACTATTAAACGCTATGGCAATTCCACACAAATCAAGGCCCGATTAAATCGAGTCTATGATTCCCAAGCTTATCGTACGGTTACTGTAACAAGTGATTTAGCCTCAATTGTAACGGGACCGGCCTTTGAACGTTGGATTGATGTCTCAGTTGTTACTGATGAATCGGGCGGAAGCTACCAACAAACAAGGTCTTATGTCGTTGACCATTCCGAGCTTTTGGGTTCATTTTCGGTCAGCACCTTGTCGCCTTTATCGTCTGCTGACACCCTTTATTCAATGTGGGATACCGAACTGCCGAACAACGGTGAGTTGAAGCTTCAGGGGGCTCAGGGCAGTTACGTGTATCTAACCTTCAGTACGGGTGGTATTGCCGATATTTCACTTTATTCTCAAAGCTCTCCGGTTTGCACAGCTAGAGTGAATTTTACTGAAATTCAATCCAAGGAGTGGCAGTGTTTGTAAAGAGCTTCAGGCAAGTGGTCGACTGATTACCGTTAGCGAATGGATTGTAGGTTGACCCTGGCTTGCCAGACTTTTTATCAAGCATTGGGTTGCTGGTGTAACTCCTTCAATTTATTACTGCAAACTGAAAAGCGATTAATGATCGTTTAAATACTTAGTAACGGGCCTTTGCCAAGGAAGATTTTACGGGTTCAACATCCTGATGCAGGTGTCTGGGTCGCCCAGATCCGCTGACCAGCGCCTGGCTCCCAGGCGATAAAGCTGGTGCGCGCGCAATGGGTGGCCTTCGGGCAGGGCCGGGTGTTCAAAGTCTTCCACATACTCCATGCCTAGTCGTTGCATCACGGCCAGCGAGGGCTGGTTACTTTTTGCCGTGAAGGAAAGAATTTCATCCAGGCAAAGCACTTCAAATCCCAGCTTCAGTGAGGCACGAGCAGCTTCGGTGGCATAGCCCTGTCCCCAATACTGCCTGGCCAGTCTCCAGCCCACCTCGATGCAGGGAGCGAAGGCCAGGGCATCGGTGGGGGCATGCAGGCCGGTAAAACCGATAAATTCGCCGGTGGCTTTGAGCTCCACCGCCCAAAAGCCCCAGCCCAGCTGGCGAATCAATTCCTCACAGAGATCGGCAATGCCATCACTTTCTTCGCGCTCGAAGCAGCGGGGAAAATAGCGCATCACCTCGGGGTCGGCATTCATGGCCGCAAAGGCTTCACGATCGTCAGGTTGCCATTGGCGCAGTAGCAGACGGGGTGTTTCCGGTTGATAGAGCCTAACCATGGGTGGGTGTTCTCCACAAAATGAAAAAAGTACTTGGCTCTTCTTGCAAATCCTAGCATTGATTGCTTGAAGCCAGGGGATGCAGCACCCGGTGAGCCTGTTCGATCACAGCCTGACGCAGCTGACTCAAAGGTGGACTCTCTGTTTGCCAGTAATGCCAGTAGAGGGGGATATCCATTTTTTCCGGGCTGGAGACATCAATCAGTTGCCCGCTTTTTAGTTGATCCGCAACCTGGATTTCCGGAATCATGCCATAACCCAGTCCCTGTAAGGCCATGGCCACAAACCCCTCGGATGAAGGGCATCCCTGTGGGCGCTGGGGCGCCGGCAGCTGCAGTTTTTCCAAAAAACGGTGTTGCAGGCGGTCATCCTGATTAAAGATCAGACAGGGGGCTTCCACCAGTTTTTCCGGAAGGGTGCGCGTCTGGTATCGATCCACAAAAGCCGGGCTGGCCAGGGCTCGGTAGCGCAGTACCCCCAGTGGGCTGACCGCCCCCCCGTTTACTGCTTGGGCATCCGAACAGATACAGGCCATGACCTCCCCCTTGCGCATCCTATCCAGCCCCACGGCCTGATCCTCGACAACCAGATCAAAATCCATTTGCTGACTAAGGGGGCTGCTGGCCAGTGCCGGAATCAACCAGGTAGCCAGGGAGTCAGCGTTGACGGCCATGCGGATTTTCAATGGCTCGAGAGGGTTGCTTTCCAGTAGCCCCAGTTCCAGCTGTTTGACCTGTTGCAGGTGATTGCTCAAACGCCGGCCCAAAGCCGTTGCCCGCGGGGGTGAGCTTCTGAGAATCACTGGCTGGCCCAGGCGCTCTTCCAGTTGGCGTATGCGCTGGCTGATTGCTGATTGGGTCAAATGCAATCTTTGCGCAGCCTTTTCAAAGCCACCGCTTTCTATCACGGCGGCCAGGGCTTCCAGGAGTCGGTAATCCAGCATGCTCTCACATCCAAGTTATTAGCAAAGCTAATCTAGCATAAAAATTATTCGTTGGATTAATGAATGCCTAGTCTTTAGCTTAGCCTTCCATTATTTGGATCAGGGAGTGCTGGATGCTGATTTCGTTTTTTACCGGTCTGGGCGTGGCCCTGGGTTTGATCGTCGCTATAGGGGCTCAGAATGCTTGGGTTTTGAACAAGAGTATGCGTGGGGAGCATCCCTGGGTGCTGGCCGTGGTCTGTTCCAGTTTGGATGCCATCCTGGTGAGCCTGGGGGTTTTCAGCATGGAGGCCATCCAGGCGTGGATGCCTGCTCTGGTGCCTATCATGACCTTTCTGGGTATTGCACTTTTGCTGTATCTGGCGATCCAGGCTTTTTGGCGTGCCTGGCAGGGCTCAGCCGGTCTGGTCGCTGAAACCAGTGGAGCCTCGGTTTCGGCCTGGCATCTGGCCTTGCAGGCATTGATGATTTCTCTGCTGAATCCTCATGTCTATCTGGATACTGTGGTGCTGATCGGCAGTGTGGGAGCTCGTCAGGAATCAGCGGTCTGGTTTGTGGTCGGTGCCGGTCTTGCTTCGGCTCTGTGGTTTTCAGCCCTGACCTTTTTGGGTCGCTATCTGGGGCCCAGATTACAATCAGTTCGTGCCTGGCGGATCTTTGATACGCTGATTGGAAGTATTATGCTGCTAGTGGCCGCTTCCTTGCTGCCTGCCATCTAACCAAAGAGGTTTCCCATGTCACCCTTAGAACCCCAAGCCAAGGAAACACCGCGCTGTGGTTGGTGTGCGGGGGTACCTGAATTTCTTGATTATCATGATTATGAATGGGGTTACCCTGTTGCCGATGATCGCCGCCTGTTTGAGAAAATCTGTCTGGAAAGTTTTCAGGCCGGTTTGAGTTGGCGCACCATCCTTAATAAGCGTGATAATTTCAGGGCAGCCCTGGCTCATTTTGATTTCTACCAGCTGGCGAACTTCCAGCCGCAGGATATCGAGGCCTTGCTGCAGAATTCGGGAATCGTCAGGCATCGGGGCAAGCTGGAGGCCGTGATCAATAATGCCGGGCGAGCCTGCGAGCTGGTAGAGGAAGTTGGTTCCCTGGCTGCTTTTTTCTGGCAGTTTGAGCCGGAGGCGGGTCAACTACCCGAACCCCAGACACAGACGATGTCTCCAGCGTCCCATGCCTTGTCCAAAGCCCTGAAGAAAAGAGGCTGGAAGTTTGTGGGGCCAACCACCGTCTATGCCTTTATGCAGGCCATGGGCTTGATCAACGACCATGCGACCTCTTGCGCCTTTCGGGAAAAAGCTGAAGCCGCTCGCCGGGCTTTTGTGCGTCCCTGTTAGAAGGCTTGCGCTGGTCGGCTTCCATCGCGCGTGTTAGCATTGATTACCTTTTCTTTTCAGCAGGAGCTACGCCAATGATTTCAACACTCTGAACCCCTTTTCTTTTTTTGGTGTTACAGAGGTGTTATCTATGGCGACTTGCTGCCTTGCGGCAAGGGATTTAACCCTTGCTTTTGATCCCCATCCCCCCGTTTTTACTGATTTGAATCTGCATCTCGGCTCCGAACCTGTGGCTTTGGTCGGCCCCAATGGTGCGGGTAAAAGCTTGTTGGCACTATGCCTGACTGGTCTGCTAGAGCCTACGCAAGGGCAAATTGAACGCCACCTACCTGTGGCTTACCTGGCCCAGCAGGCTGCTGAAATCCCCGCTCATATAAGCCTGGCTGCTTTCCTGAAGGTAGAGGCTCCACTTAAGGCTTTGGACCGATTGCTTGGTGGTCAGGGAAGTGAAGAGGATCTACTGATCCTGAATGAACGCTGGACTCTGGCGGAAGAGTTGGCGAGCGAATTTATCCGTTTTGGTTTGCAGCCAGAACGCTGGTTTCATCCTTTTAATTCCTTGAGTGGAGGTGAGAAAACCCGCTTGCAGCTGATGCAGTTAGCCAGGGACCGCACGAGTTATCTGATACTTGATGAGCCCAGCAATCATTTGGATGCCGAAGGTCGGCGTTGGTTAGCTCAGTGGTTGAAGGAATATTCGCCAGGCTGCCTGGTCGTTACGCATGATCAGGACTTGTTGCAGGAATTTGATTTATTGCTGGAATTGCGCAATGGATCTTTGGAGGCTTTTGGCCAGGGTTTTGATGGTTACCAAAAGACTCGCCAGCAACGTCTGAACAAAGCCCAGCGGGACAAAAACCAGGCTGAAATCCTGTTGAAAAAAGAACGCAGCCAGCTCCAACAGGAAAAAGAACGGCACCAACAGCGTGCTGCGCGTGGTCGTCAGCAGGCATTACGCAGGGATCAACCCAAAATTTTACTGGATGCTCGAAAAGAAAAGAGTGAAGCAGCAGGCGGGCGCATAGTACAAAAGCACCAAACGGTAATGCAGCATCAAAAACACCGCCGCGAAGAAGCTGCCCGGCTACTGCAGCAGGAGCAAAACCTGGCGCTGCCGATCACCCGGCCTGAACCGATTTCAGGATGTCTTGTCAGGCTGGAAGCACTGCATCTGCCCAGAGGAAAGCAGCAAAGGCCCCTGGATTGGCAGATTAAAGCTGGCGAGCGCTGGTGGTTAAAAGGAGCCAATGGCAGCGGTAAATCGACCTTGATGGCCGTCTTGGCGGGTCAGTTACAGCCTGCAAGTGGAACGCTTGAAGTTCGTGCTAGTACAAGATTGCTTGACCAGCATTTGAGTTTACTGGACCAAGAGGCGTCAGCAGTGGCAAATTTCCAACACTTGAATCCAGGTTGGCAACCCGCAGCCTACCGTGATCAATTGGCGCATCTAGGTATCCGGGGTGAAAAGGCGTTAAAGCCTTGTGTTCAACTGAGTGGCGGAGAACAGTTAAAAGTAGCTCTGGCTGCCTGTTTGCTGGGGCCAGTCACAGCCCCGCTTTTGCTTTTGGATGAACCCGATAATCATTTGGACCTGGACAGCCAGAAGCTGCTGGCTGGCGCTCTTTCCAGCTATACGGGTAGTTTGATCGTGGTAAGTCATAGCCGTTTCTTTGCAGGGCATTTGCGCTGTGACCAGAATAAATATCTGGATGTTGGGGATCTTTTGCTGCACTAGTCTTAATGATTAAGGCGCTTGTAACCGGCTTTTTCATGTTTGATCTGACTCAGTTTTTGCTGGGGTTTTTATCAACCGGTAGACCGGAAGCTGATGAAAGCTGGGCAGTTTTTTGAAATCTGGTATAGGATGCTAGAACAAGGTTGAATAAGGAGAGGGGTTATGCGTTTGCAAGACAAGAATCTTCTGGTGACGGGTGGGGCCAGTGGTATCGGTCTGGCATCAGTGGAGCGTTGCCTGCAAGAAGGCGCGAATCTGGTCATAGCCGATCTGGCCTCCAGTGAAGGTGAGAAGCGGGCTCAGGAACTGGATGGCAAGTATAGCGGCCGGTGTTTGTTTATTCCCGTGGATGTCACCTCGACCGAGCAGGTGGATGCTCTGCTGGCTAAGATGCAAAGCGAGTTGGGCAGTGTCGATGGGGTGTTCAACAATGCCGGTATAGGTAATCTGGCACCTTCCACCGAGGTGGAGGATGAGGATTTCCAGAAGGTGATTGATATCAATCTGACCGGGGTTTTTCGTGTGGCCCGCGCCGCCCTGCGTTTTATGCAAAAACAGGGCAGTGGCAGCATCGTCAACTGTGCTTCTATTCTGGGGGTCTTCGGCCAGTCGCAAACAGCAGCCTATACCGCGGCCAAGGCAGGGGTAGTGAATATGACACGTACCCTGGCGCTGGAGTATGCGCAGCAGGGCGTCCGGGTGAATTCCATCGGGCCGGGATATATCGATACCCCGCTTCTGGAAGCCCTGGATGATGACATGCGCCAGTTCCTGATCAACCTGCATCCGATGAAGCGCCTGGGGCGGCCTGAAGAAATCGCCAATGCCTTTCTGTTTCTAGTCAGTGATGAAGCCAGTTTTGTCACTGGAGCCAATTTGCTGGTTGATGGCGGTTTTACAGCGGGTAAATCCTGATCGTACAATATCTCCTCGTGAAAAGAGGCAGCTTTAGGGCTGCCTTTTTATTTTGATTCTTGGAGCCGGTGGCAGTGCTGCCCTTGAATCTCTAAGCTGTAGCAAAAACTAACAAAAACCCTGACTAAGGAGTTGTAATGTATAACCAGGCCGACTCGGGTTTGTTCAAGGGCATGAACCCCCTGATGACCAAGGTTTCCATCCTGATGATCGTGGTCACCGTTATCATGGGGAGTTTTTACACCGAAGTCAGTGCGGCAGGTATCTTTGCTTTGCGGGAGTGGTTGAACCCTTTTCTGGAGTGGTACTACGTTCTGCTGGTGGCCTTTCTGCTGTTTTTCATGATCTGGCTGGGAACCGGGCGTTATAAAAATGTTCGCTTGGGTGGGGATGCCGAGCTTCCTGAATTTACTTTCTTCTCTTGGGTCAGCATGCTCTTTGCTGCCGGTACCGGCGTGGGTATTCTGTTCTGGTCGGTGGCCCAGCCGATCATGCAGTTTCAGGATAATCCCTTTGTGATGCCGGGAACGACTGAGGGGGATGCTGCCGTGGTAGCCATGCGCCTTTCCTTCTTTCACTGGGGGATTAACGGCTGGGCAATCTTCTCCTTCGTTGCCCTGACCATGGCTTATTTTGCTTTCCGCCATGATCTGCCCCTGACAGTGCGCTCTTCCTTATATCCGGTTCTGGGTGAAAAGGTACGTGGTCCTCTGGGCGATCTGATCGATCTGTTGGCTGTTTTTGGTACCGTCTTTGGTATTGCCACCACCCTGGGGCTGGGGGTGCAACAGATGAATGCCGGGCTGAGTAAAGTCTTCGGACTGGCCAATTCACCTGAGCTACAGCTGACAGTCATTGCCATCATCATGTTTATTGCTACGGCTTCGGTGGTCTCCGGTGTTTCCCGGGGGGTGAGGCTCCTCTCGGAGATGAACTTCTGGCTGAGTATTGCCGCGGTTTCTTTCATGTTGCTGCTGGGGCCTACTCAGTATCTGATCGGTGTGACCATCGAAGCGACCGGTGACTATATTCAGAACCTTCTGCGTTTGACTTTTCATACCAATGTGACGCACGGCAGTAGCTGGCAGGCTGATTGGACGGTCTTCTTCTGGGGTTGGTGGCTGGCCTGGTCACCTTTCGTGGGGATGTTTATTGCCCGGATTTCCCGTGGCCGCACCTTCCGTGAATTTGTTATGGGGGTGCTGTTGGTTCCCACCGGGATCACCATTATCTGGATCGGTCTTTTTGGCGGGACGGCACTCTATCAGGAACTCTTTGGTCCGGGAGGGGTAACTCAAGCCGTTGACCGGGATGTATCCACGGCGCTTTTCGTAACTGTGGAAGGCATGGATCTGGGGCAGCTCACGCCGGTGGTTTCCACCCTTTTGATTGTTCTGATCGGCACCTACCTGATTACTTCGGCCAACGCCGGTACGCTGGTGATTAACACCATTCTCTCCGGTGGCGATGCTGATCCCCCCTCGTTGCATCGGGTTCTTTGGGGGATTTTCCTGGCGCTGCTCACGGCCGTGCTCTTGCTCGCCGGTGGTCTGGATACGCTGCAATCGGCGGTTATTACCGCAGCCATGCCTTTTTCGGTGATCGTCGTGGGTATGGTGATCGGTCTGATGCGTGCGCTGGCCGGTGAGCGCTTTGCAGCCCGTGCCGGTGGCAAGACTACCGCACCAGCCGAGCCCTGGGCTGTGGCTGATGCCGAGGAGGCTGAAGAGGAAGATGTCGAGAGTGAGAATCAGGAAGAAATCGAGACTAAACAGTGATTTTTTCGTGAAAAAGTCTCTTGAAGAGTATATTTTAATGGTTCTAGCTATTAAGTCAGGAGACTTTTATGGAGATGATTGAAACGCTGATCAAAAGCATCAACGGAGTCGTTTGGGGCCCGGTGATGCTGGTTTTGATCCTGGGTGTCGGTCTGTTTCTTTCCATTGGCCTGAAGCTGATGCCGGTTCTCAAGCTGGGTGAAGGTTTCCGGCTGCTGTGGAAGGGCAAGCAGGTTGATGACAAAGAAAACCAGGGTGAAATCCCCCCTTTCCAGGCTCTGATGACGGCTCTGTCTGCCACTGTGGGTACGGGTAATATTGCCGGGGTGGCAACGGCTATTTTCCTGGGCGGTCCGGGTGCACTCTTCTGGATGTGGATTACTGCCCTGGTGGGCATGGCCACCAAATTTGCCGAGGCGGTCCTGGCCGTGAATTACCGTGAAAAAGATGCTCAGGGTAATCACGTTGGCGGGCCCATGTACTACATCAAGAATGGCCTGGGTCCCAAATGGGCCTGGCTGGGTACGCTTTTTGCCATTTTTGGCGGGGTTGCCGCTTTTGGCATTGGCAATACCGTGCAGTCCAATTCCGTAGCCGATGTTCTGCAAGCTAATTTTGATCTGCCCGTTGCCGTGACCGGCCTGATTATCATGGTCCTGGTAGGCCTGGTACTGATCGGCGGTATCCGTCGTATCGGGCGGGTTGCTGCGGCTCTGGTTCCCCTGATGGCGGTTTCCTATTTGGTGGCCGGGCTGGTAGTTCTGGCCCTCAACGCGGCTGCAATTCCTTCGGCGCTGGTTATGATTGTGGAATATGCCTTTACCCCTGTTGCTGCTCAGGGTGGTTTTGCCGGTGCGGCTGTCTGGGCAGCGATTCGCTTTGGTGTGGCCCGGGGTATCTTCTCCAATGAAGCCGGTCTGGGTTCTGCTCCCATTGCCCATGCTGCTGCACAAACCAATAATGCCGTGCGCCAGGGCTTGATTGCCATGCTGGGGACTTTTATCGATACCCTGATTATCTGTTCTATTACTGGTCTGGTGATTATTACCAGCGGTGTCTGGACCAGTGGTGAATCCGGCGCTGCCCTGACCAGTGCGGCCTTTGGCGCCATCCTGCCTTCAGTGGGTAACTACCTGGTAGCCATTGCCCTAGCGGTGTTTGCCTTCACTACCATCCTGGGTTGGTCTTTCTACGGCGAGCGTTGCGCCGAGTATCTGTTTGGCATCAAAGCCATCATGCCTTACCGCGTGCTGTGGATACTGGCGATTCCCTTGGGGGCTATGGTCAACCTCGACTTTATCTGGCTGGTGGCCGATACCCTGAATGCCATGATGGCTCTGCCCAACCTGGTTGCTCTGGCGCTTCTCAGCCCTGTAGTGTTTAAACTGAGTCGCGAATACTTCGCCACTCATAAAATCTAAGCTGGCTTGTTTTGTGGTTGCGGGGTTGCTAATATTGACCCCGTAACCCTTTCCAAGGAATTCTTGATGCATGTAATCCCAACTCAGCAGGTTCTGCCGCTTCGCTAATCAGCTGTAGCTGCCCGAGTGAAACCTGCCCGTGGAAGTTTAAACCGGAAACCTGATTTCCGGCCTTTTTCCATTGCTGGGATTTAAGCATCATGAAACAACCGCTATTTTCTTTATCCGAACTGGGCTGGCGCTCTTTTTTCTCGCAACAACTCTCGCTGGACGGTCTGGAAAGCCTTCAACCGGCCCGCGTTTTTGGCTTGACGCCCAATCAGCTTCTCCTGAAACGACCCGCTGCTGAGGACTTGGTTTTGCCCTTGCCCCACCAGCAAGAGCCTTTGGCGCTCGGTGACTGGGTGCTATTGGATGAAAACCTGAGGGTTCAACGCCTGCTTGAGCGTCTTTCCCTGTTTTCGCGCAAGGCTGCAGGCAGCCGCCTTCATGAACAGTTGATTGCCGCCAACGTGGATACAGCACTGATCGTCTGTGCCCTGAATGATGATTTCAGCCTCAATCGTATTGAACGCTATCTGGTTCTGGCCCGAGAGGCCGAGGTACAGCCGGTTATTCTGCTCACCTGGGCCGATAAATGTGATCAGACGGCCAGTCGTGTCGAGGCTGTCAGGGCGTTGGACCAACATCTGGAGGTGCTGGCGGTAAATGCCTTGAATGCCGAAGACTTGGCTCCGTTGGACAGCTGGTGTGGCCCTGGACAGACGCTGGTCTTGCTGGGTTCTTCCGGTGTCGGCAAGACGACCCTGGCCAGCCATCTCACCGGTCAGAAGTTGGTTACCGGAGCGATTCGCTTGAGTGACAGCAAAGGGCGGCATACCACCACGGCCAAAAATATCTACCCTCTCAAAGCAGGTGGCTGGTTGCTGGATACACCGGGAATGCGGGAGCTGCAACTGCCTGCAGCAGAAGCCGGGGTCAAGGCCGTTTTCTCGGAAATCACAGCTTTGGCAGAAGGGTGTTTTTTCCGTGATTGCCAGCATCAGGAGGAACCGGGTTGCGCAGTGCTTGCTGCCATTGAAGCGGGTGAGCTGGAACCCCGGCGTCTGGATCAGTATCATCGCCTCCTGCGCGAACAGGCTCAGCATGCTGCCAGTCTGTCGCAAAAGCGCAAAAAGGGGCGGGAATTAAGTAAACTGCGCAAGACACTGATTGATAAACGCCAATAACCCCGAAGGAGCCCGGCGGGAGCATGAACAACCAAGACACACGTCTGAATAAGTGGATTAGTGAAACGGGAATCTGCTCCCGCCGGGAAGCCGACCGCCTGATAGAAGCCGGGCAGGTTCGGGTTAATGGGGAAGTGGCCCCCATGGGGCTGAGGGTCGGGCCGCAAGATCGGGTGACTGTGAAGGGCAAGCCCTTGAAAGCCAAGCCTGCGCCTGTCTACTTGGCCTATAACAAGCCTGAGGGGATTACCTGCACGACGGATCCTGAGGTACCGGAAAACATCGTCGATGCAGTGCGCTACAAAAAAGGCAGGATCTTTCCCATCGGGCGGCTGGATAAGCCCTCGGAAGGCTTGATCCTGCTGACCAATGATGGTGATATCGTCAATAAAATCCTGCGTGCCGGGAATGCCCACGAAAAGGAGTATATTGTTGAGGTGGACCGGCCTTTCGGTAAAGATTTTGTGGAAAAAATGGCGGCTGGGGTGCCTATCCTGGATACCGTGACCCAGCCCTGTCAGGTCCGCCAGCTATCAGCGCGTAGCTTTAATATCATTCTGACCCAGGGCTTGAATCGCCAGATACGGCGTATGACTGAATACTTGGGTTTTCAGGTGACTCGTTTACAAAGAGTCAGAATCATGAATATCAGCCTGGGCTCCCTGAAAAAAGGCCAGTGGCGGGAATTGAATGCCAAGGAAATGGCGATTATCAATCGAATGATCGCCACTTCCAGTGGAACCGAAGAAGCCAGCTTGCCAGCAAAGGCAACCCCCTCTAAAAAACCGGCCGGGGCCCGCAAGAAATCTTCCGCAGGCAAGCGTCCTGCACCTGCCTCCAGAGGTAAGCCCCCTGTGAAGAAATCCGGCAAGAAGCCCTATGCCGGAGGCAAGAATAAGAAAAAAGCCAAAAAATTAAAGCCTTCTCAGTAGAAGGAATACACCAGCCGCCCCAGCCATTCATGCAGCGCCTGGGTGCTCTTTTTAAGGTGGTAGGCGCGAGGTATCCAGCGTATCCAACCCTCGGGTGGCGGGCTGGAGAACTGCATGGGAGCCGGTGTGACCGTCAGCCCCTGAGCTTCAAATACGGGGACGGCCCGGGCCAGATGCCAAGCCTGGCTGACCAGGAGGATTCTGCCATAGCCTTCTTTTTGTAAAAGGTCGGCAGTAAAGAGAGCATTTTCGTGGGTGGTACGGCTTTTTTCTTCCAGCCAACGGGCTTCCAGACCAAAGCTTTCCTGCAGGGTCCAGTTCATCAACTGGGCCTCACTGATTTTTTCCTGGTGAACCCGCCCACCGGTCAGTAGCAGTGGAAAGCCCGTTTTGCGGCCTAGCCAGGCGGCATAATTCAGGCGGCTGATGGTGGGTTGGCTGGGTGCATCCGGCCAGCCGAATTCACGGCCGGTATAAGCGCGGCCACCCCCCAAGACAACGATCACCTGGCCGTCTTCCAGCTTTTCCAGGTCGACTGGAGCAAAACTTTCCAGTGGCTTGACCAGAGCATGGCTGACCAAGGGCAGGGACAAAACCAAAAGACTGGTGAGACTGATCGAGATGAGTAGAATGCCCATTTTTCGCCACCTCCGCGATAAGAACAAAAAGCCGGCCAGGAGCAGGAGAAGATTGGCTAGGGGAGGCAAGGCCAGATATTTGAGTAGATTGATCATCACAGGATTTCCTTGCTGGTAAAAGTCCGACTGGTGGCCGGTTTTTACCTGCGAGGATAGCATTTCAGCAGCAGGGAGGGGTGCGAAGGATCAAGGCGGGGAAAATTGATCCTTCGCAAGCAGCAACAGAGCAAAGAGAAGTCAGGTTAATCCTTTTGTGCCATCAGGGCCGTGCCTACTTTGGAACGGTTGGGGCGTTGGATACTTTGGGTGATCCAGTGACCGGTTTCAGCCAGTTTTTGCAGGTCGATACCGGTTTCTATCCCCAGGCCTTGCAGCAGATAGACAACATCCTCGCTGGCGACATTGCCTGAAGCCCCCTTGGCATAGGGGCAGCCACCCAAACCGGCAACTGAGGCATCAATAATGCTCACGCCTTCTTCCAGCACAGCATAGAGGTTGGCCAGAGCCTGACCGTAGGTGTCATGGAAGTGGGCAGCCAGTTTTTCCAGAGGAATATCCCGGCTCACGGCTTCTAGCATGCGCTTGGCTTTTAGCGGGGTGCCCACCCCGATGGTGTCGCCCAGGGAGATTTCATAGCAGCCCATTTCATAGAGCGTTTTGCTGACCTCGGCCACCTTGGCCGGCGCGATTTCGCCTTCATAGGGGCAACCCAGTACCGTGGAAACATAACCCCGAACTGGGATGCCGGCTGTCCGGGCTTTCTCGATCACAGGCGCAAAACGCTCCAAGGATTCGGCAATCGTGCAGTTGATGTTCTTTTTGGTGAAGCTTTCAGAAGCGGCACCAAAGACAGCGACTTCCTGCACGCCGGTATCCAAGGCCGCTTCCAGCCCCTTGAGGTTGGGGGTCAGGGCTGCATAGGTGATGCCTTCACGGCGCTGGATGCCGGTCATGACTTCACGGGCATCGCCCATCTGGGGCACCCATTTGGGGGAAACAAAACTGGCGGCCTCGATATAACCCACACCAGCCGCTCCCAGACGATCGATCAATTCCAGCTTGGTTGCCGTGGTCACCGGATTGGGCTCGTTTTGCAGGCCGTCACGGGCACCCACTTCAACCAGGCGAACCTGTTTAGGAAAAGGCATTTTTTGTCTCCTGCTTTGATGTTCTGCTGTAGGGGCCCTGTCTTGTGGGAGCGCAGTCCCTGCGCGATTCGGGTTAATCGCTCGCGGAGCGAGCTCCCACAGTGAGTCCCAGTGCAATCCTCTATTTAGGCTTCTTCGGTGGCAGCAAACTTCAGCAGCTCGGCACCCTGGCTCACCAGATCACCGGCCGCAAAGAAGAATTCTTCCACCTGGCCATCTTCCGGCGCACTAAGGGTGTGCTCCATCTTCATGGCTTCCATCACCATCAGGGCATCACCTTTGCTCACCGCCTGGCCGGGTTCTACCAGCAGGGTAACCACCGAGCCATTCATAGGTGCCGTCAAGTTGGCACTGGCTTCTTCAAATTCATGATTATCCAGGTCCGGGCGGAGCCACTGGCAGCTAAACTGCTCATCGGGCGTGAAGAGGGTCAGCTGGTTATCCAGATCGGCCACATGAATACTGCGGTGATGGCCATTGACCACGGCTTCCAGGCGATCGCCTTCCAGGCGGCCTTCCACCAGCAGCTTGTGTTGTGCCAGCTGGACACTCCAGAGATTCTTGTTGCCGGTGGCATTGCTGGCTTCGACACTGACTTCTTCGGCTTCTTCCTGGCCGGGGAGGGCAAAGCGCAATTTCAGGGTCGGGTTGTTATTCAGCCGCCAGCCGCCAAAACCATGCCAGGGTGAATAGGGATCTTGTGAACGCTGGGCTTCCTGGCGGCGTTCCTGATCCAGTTTGAGCAGGGCATACAGAGAAGCCAGGGCCAGCAGGTTGGGGCTGTAGCTGCCGCCTGTTTCGTCAAACAGCAGCTGTTCATGGCGTTCAATAAAGCCGGTATCCAGATCTGCCTGTTGAAAAGGCGCTGCTTCTGCCAGTTTTTTCAAAAAGCGGGTATTGGTGGTCACCCCGGCAATGCGGTACTCACCCAGGGCCTGAGCCAGGCGGCTGAGTGCCGTTTCACGATCCTGATCCCAGACGATCAGCTTGGCAATCATGGGGTCGTAGTAGATGCTGACCTCATCGCCTTCGAGTACCCCGGTATCCACGCGGACATGGCGGTTTTCTTCCGGGGTGCGCAGGTAGCTGAGGTTGCCGGTGGCAGGCAGGAAGTCCTGATCAGGGTCTTCAGCGTAGATGCGGGCTTCAAAGGCATGCCCCTGAAGTTGCAGCTCCTGCTGTTGCTTGGGCAGGGGTTCACCTGCAGCCACTTTCAGCTGCCATTCCACCAGATCTTCACCGGTGATCATTTCGGTGACCGGGTGTTCGACCTGCAGGCGAGTATTCATTTCCATAAAGAAGAAGCTGTCATCGACATCCAGCAGGAATTCGACGGTGCCTGCGCCGACATAGCCGATGGCCTGAGCTGCTTTCAGAGCTGCTTCACCCATTTGCGCCCTGAGGGCTTCACTCATGCCCGGAGCAGGGGCTTCTTCAATGACCTTCTGGTGGCGACGTTGTACCGAGCAGTCGCGCTCAAAAAGATAGACCCCCTGGCCCTGGCTGTCACAGAAGACCTGAAGTTCAACATGGCGGGGTTTAACCAGGTATTTTTCCACCAGCATGGTGTCATCACCAAAGCCATTGATGGCTTCGCGCTTGGCCGAAGCCAGAGCCTGGTCAAAATCAGCGGCCTTGTCGACGATACGCATGCCTTTGCCGCCACCACCAGCGGTGGCTTTCAGCAGCACCGGATAGCCGATTTTTTCGGCTTCGGCTTTCAAGAGCTCGGGGCTTTGATCGTCACCGTGATAGCCGGGAACCAGGGGTACACCGGCTTTTTCCATGATCGACTTGGCTGCGGATTTGGAACCCATGGCTTCGATGGCTCCCACGGGAGGGCCGATAAAGGCAAGGCCGGCAGCATCACAGGCTTCGACAAAACGGCTGTTTTCCGAAAGAAAACCATAACCGGGATGGATGGCTTCTGCGCCCGTTTGTTGGGCCGCAGCTATGACCTTGTCGATTACCAGGTAGCTGTCCTTGGCAGCGGCACCACCCAGGTGTACGGCTTCATCGGCCATCTTGACGTGCAGGGCATGGCGATCAGCATCTGAGTAGACGGCAACACAACGGATACCCAGGCGGTGGGCAGTTCGAATCACGCGGCAGGCAATTTCGCCGCGGTTGGCAATCAGTATTTTACGGAACATGGGGCGTTCCTCTCTTTAATTATGTTTTTGTTCAAGGTCGTAGCGCGCAGGGATTGCGCTCCTACATAACCGTGTTCCTATAGGGGCTGTTTTCCCCTGGTTTGTGGGAGCTCGCTCCGCGAGCGATAGTTTTATCGCGCAGGGACTGCGCTCCTACAGGAATGCACGAGCGGTGTCATTATTATTCCTGCCAGCCGGGCGCACGCTTCTCAAAGAAGGCGCTGAGGCCTTCCTGGCCTTCTTCTGAAACACGAATTTCCGCAATCAAACGCGTGGTGTAATCCTGGGTGGCTTCATCGGCAGGACGCTCGGCCACATGTGCCACCAGCTCCTTGGTGCGCTTCACGGCCTGAGGGCTGTTAGCCAGCAGGGTTTCCACGAAGTAATCGACCTGGCCATCCAGGGCGTCTTCATCAACGATCTCATTGACCAGCCCCAATTGCTGAGCATTCTGTACGGTGATGACTTCAGCCGTCAGGGCATAGCGGCGCATGGCTCTGGCTCCCAGAGCACGAACCACATAGGGGCTGATCACAGCCGGGGAAAGACCGATTTTGACTTCAGACAGGCAGAAGCGTGCTTTTTCACTGGCGACGACCAGGTCACAGCAGGCTGCCAGCCCCACGGCACCCCCAAAAGCCGCCCCCTGAACACGGCAGATGGTGGGGCAGGGCAGGGTGTCGAGCTCATGCATCAGGCGCGCCAGTTCACGCGCATCCTGACGGTTTTCTTCCTGGCTGTAGGCCGCCATGCGTTTCATCCAGCCCAGGTCAGCTCCAGCGGAGAAGTTCTTGCCGCGTGAACCCAGTACCAGGACACGTGCACCGGCGCTACGGACTTCCTGCAGCTTGTCCAGAAGCAGAGCAATCAGGCTGTCATCAAATGCATTGTGAACCTGAGGACGATTCAGGGTGAGAAAGGCAACGCCGCGCTGATCGATTTCCAGCAGGGCTCCTGCCTGTTCAGTCGGTTCGTTAGTCGCTGTCATTTTCGACCTCCTTACATCCGGAAGACGCCAAAGCGTGTCGGTTGGATGGGCGCATTCAAGGATGCGGAAATAGCCAGGCCCAGGGTGTCGCGGGTTTGTACCGGGTCCAGAATGCCATCATCCCAGAGGCGCGCACTGGCATAGTAGGGATGCCCCTGGTTTTCGTACTGGTCGCGAACCGGCTTCTTGAAGGCCTCTTCTTCGGCTTCGGGCCAGTCAGTGCCGTTACGCTCATGCTGCTCGCGTTTGACCTGGGCCAGTACATTGGCAGCCTGTTCGCCGCCCATGACCGAGATGCGGGCGTTGGGCCACATCCACATGAAATTGGGGTCATAAGCACGGCCACACATGCCGTAGTTACCGGCGCCAAAGCTACCCCCAATGAGGATAGTAAACTTGGGCACCCGGGCACAGGCCACGGCGGTAACCATCTTGGCACCATGCTTGGCAATGCCTTCGTGTTCATAACGCGAGCCCACCATAAAGCCGGTAATATTCTGCAGGAAAACCAGAGGAATACCGCGTTGGGCGCAAAGCTCAACAAAGTGGGCACCCTTTTGCGCTGATTCGGAGAAGAGCACACCATTGTTGGCCACGATACCCACGGGATAGCCATGAATCCGGGCAAAGCCGGTGACCAGGGTGTCGCCGTACCAGCGTTTGAATTCATCAAATTCGGAAGCATCGACGATGCGGGCAATCACTTCACGCACATCAAAGGGCTTGCGCAGATCGTTGCCGACGATGCCGTAGAGCTCTTCCGGGTCATAAGCCGGTGGGCGCGAGGGCTGGATATCGACTTCGCCCTGTTTTTGCCAATTCAGGCGGGCAATGGAGCGACGTACCAGCTGCAGAGCATGTTCATCATTCAAGGCATAGTGATCGGCAACCCCGGATACCTTGGCGTGAACATCGGCACCACCGAGATCTTCAGCCGAGACCACTTCACCGGTAGCCGCCTTAACCAGAGGCGGGCCAGCCAGAAAGATGGTGCCCTGCTCCTTGACGATGATGGACTCATCGGCCATGGCGGGAACATAGGCGCCCCCGGCTGTACAGGAGCCCATGACCGAAGCGATTTGGGGAATGCCCTCGCCGGACATGGTGGCCTGGTTGTAGAAGATGCGGCCAAAGTGATCACGGTCAGGGAAGACGTCATCCTGGCGGGGCAGGTTAGCACCGCCGGAATCCACCAGGTAGATACAGGGCAGGCGGTTTTTGCGGGCAATTTCCTGGGCGCGCAGGTGTTTTTTTACCGTCAGGGGGTAGTAGGTGCCGCCCTTGGTGGTGGCATCGTTGGCAACGATGATGCATTCCACCCCGGAAACCCGGCCGATGCCGGTGACGATCCCGGCGCTGGGAACAAAGTCATCATAGACCTCCCAAGCAGCCAGTTGGGAAAATTCCAAAAAGGGAGCGCCCTGATCCAGCAGGCGTTCGATGCGTTCGCGGGGCAGGAGTTTGCCGCGTGACAGATGCCGCTCCTGGGCTTTATTGCCGCCGCCCTGTTTGACCTGATCAAGCTTTTCGTGAAGATCCTCGATCAGAGAGCGCATGGCCGCATCCTTCTCTGCAAACTGCGGCGAGCGGGTGTTTATCTGAGATTTAATCACGGTCATGCTGATAACCTTTAGTTGGTAACTGTTGGTGCTGCTCAGGCGGGCCTGGTAAAGACACCGCGGTTATAAGCTCTGGTAGGCTTGATTTTCCAAGGAGTCGCTGCTCGTTGGGTTTTATTGTTATGGGCCTGTCCTGGCAGCAGCTTTTAGCCTTCTGGTTCAGTGGATGGCCGGTAGAGAGGTTGGGAGCCTCTGCTGCCCTCAAGGACAGCAGAAACTCAGGGGAGAGGTATCTAGGGGTCTCCCCGGTTTACCCACCTGACGATCCATCGACTCCTGATAGAGATCGAAAGGCTTAACGCGATTCGTTGAAGATCTCGCGGCCAATCAGCATGCGGCGGATTTCACTGGTACCCGCGCCGATCTCGTAAAGCTTGGCATCACGCAGCAGCCGACCAGTGGCATATTCGTTGATATAACCGTTACCGCCCAGCAGTTGGATTGCATCCAAGGCAACCTGGGTGGCTTTTTCGGCAGCGTAGAGGATCACCCCGGCAGCATCTTTACGGCTGGTTTCACCACGGTCACAGGCGCGGGCGACGGCATAGAGATAAGCCCGGCAGGCACTCATGGTGGAATACATATCGGCAATCTTGCCCTGAACCAACTGGAATTCACCGATCGACTGGTCGAACTGCTTGCGCTCGTGAATGTAGGGGACGACGATATCTAGGGCTGCCTGCATAATGCCGACCGGACCGGCGGCCAGTACGGTACGCTCATAGTCCAGGCCGCTCATGAGGACACGAACCCCCTTGCCTACTTCGCCCAGGACATTTTCTTCGGGCACCTCACAATCCTGAAAGACCAGTTCGCAGGTATTGGAGCCGCGCATACCCAGCTTGTCCAGTTTCTGGTGACGGGAGAAGCCGGGGAAGTCGCGTTCGACGATAAAGGCAGTAATGCCCTTGGAGCCAGCATTGACGTCCGTCTTGGCATAGATCACATAGGTGTTGGCATCGGGGCCGTTGGTGATCCACATTTTATTGCCGTTCAGAATGTACTTGTCGCCTTTCTTGTCGGCGCGCAGCTTGAGGCTGACAACATCAGAGCCGGCATTAGGCTCGGACATGGCCAGGGCACCGATGTGCTCGCCGGAGCAGAGCTTGGGCAGGTATTTTTCTTTTTGTGCCTGGTTACCGTTGATTTTGATCTGGTTGACACAGAGGTTGGAGTGGGCACCGTAGGACAGGCCGACGGAGGCCGAGGCGCGGGAGATTTCCTCCATGGCGATGGCGTGTGCCAGATAACCCATGCCGGAGCCGCCAAACTCTTCGGGTACGGTAATACCCAGCAGGCCCATGTCGCCAAACTTTTTCCAGAGATCATTGGGGAATTCATTTTTCTGGTCGATCTCGGCAGCCCGTGGAGCGATTTCGTCAGCAGCAAAGGCATTCACCTGCTCGCGCAGCATGTTCAGCTCTTCGTCCAGGCCAAAGTTCATATCCTTAAAGATGGATTGCATAGTTCTTACCCTCTGCGTGTTGAATAGGTGTTTCTCTGTCTTTTGTAATACAGGGAACTTTAGGGCAAGTTTACGTTAACGTAAAGGGAAAAATTTTGACCGGAGCGTCACTGCATCCTTCCGATGTAATTTTTCTTTTTCCTCAAGAGGAGGCTGCTTATACTGAACTCGTAAAGTGAACGCCAAGGATTGATTATGAAAGAGGTAAAAGGCGGGGATATTTGTTGGCAGGCATTGCAGCAAGCGAAGGATGCCTGTTTTTTGCTGGAAGTCCTTCCGGGGCAGCAATTTCGGGTTGAGGCCTGTAACCAGGCTTTTGCCCAGCATCTGGGGCAGCCGTTGGAGGGGTTGCAGGGTTGTCTGGTCGAGGAGTGTTTTCCCTCGGGCCTCTTGGCCGAAGTCGCGCCCCGCTACCAGTTGGCCGCCGAGACGGGTGAAGTTCAGGAATATGATACCTGGACCCTGGCCCCCAGCAGTTTGGGGCGTGAGGAAGTGAACACCCTTTTGACGCCTATCGTGGATGATCAGGGGCGAGTGAGCCATCTTCTGGGTATCGCCCGGTTAGTGACTCATCGCCGCCAGGAGGAAAGCTATCGGGAACGCTGGTATAAATTGAGCCGTCATCTGCCGGGTGTGCCTTTTGAGTTGCATCAGGATGCCAATGGCGACAATCGCATTCCTCTGGCAGGCCCCAAGATGACTGCCTTGCTTGGACTTGGAGCGCGTCAATTGAAGCAGGATGCCCAGGCTTTTTTTGATGGTGTCCATGCAGATGATCAAAAGGCGTTGCGCAAAGGATTTATGGGTACCCAGGAAACCCTGGATGATTTGAAGGTGGTGTTTCGTTTTCGTCATCCAGTCAAGGGCGTGCGCTGGATTGAATTGCATTCATCGCCTGAACCGCGGCCCGGTGGTGGGCGAGTCTGGTACGGCTATCTCATGGATGTGACCGAACGGCATGAGAACCAGGCCAATCTGCATTATCTGGCGACCCACGATACCCTGACGGGCCTGCCTAATCGTGGGCTTTTTCTGGAGACTCTGGAAACTGCCTTGCGCCAGGCAGGGCAGGAAGACAAGGCACTGGCGCTCTTGTTCATGGATTTGGATAAATTTAAACCCATCAATGATGAGTTGGGCCACAAGGCTGGAGACCGGGTGCTCAAGGATCTGGCGACCCGGATAACGCTTTTGTTGCCGGCGCAGGATATGCTGGCGCGTCTGGGCGGGGATGAGTTTATCGTTTTGATGACCGCGCGCGACCGGCAAAAGGTTAAAAGTCAGGCGCTGGATCTGGCAGATCAAATCATTGCTGCCGTTAGTCAGCCGCTGAGTTTTCGTGATGGCGAAGAGCGGCAAGTGGGGGTCAGTATCGGGATCAGCCTCTACCCCGAGCATGGTGAGGATGCCGATAGCCTGATCATTTGCAGTGATGATGCCATGTATGCGGCCAAGCATGCCGGGCGTGGACGAGCCCGGGTTTTTGATCCCCGTGGCAGCCATAAAACCAAGCCCTCGAGGTAACTCTTGCAGGCTCCTTTGATCTGGAGCCTTGTTATTTTTTGGGGAACCCCCTAACCTTTGGACTTTTAAGGTTTTTGTGAAGCGAGTGCTGCCCTTGAGTCTTTCCAATTTCAATCCGGAAAAAGCTATTCTGGAAGCTGCCAGTGAGCTGATTGCTACCATTGATCTGGAGCAGCGCCTGCTTTATCTGAATCCTTCTGCCCGACATTTGTTATCTCTGCCCCAGGACTATGATCTAGAGCAGCAGGACCTGAGAGTGAAGGACCTGCACGCACCGGATGTTTACCGGGAATTGAATGAAGACATCTTTCCGACCCTGCTGGCCGGGCAGGGGCGTTGGGAAGGTGAGCTGGAATTCCTGGATTTTCATGGCCAGTCGCGTCCTATGCAGATGACCATTATTCTGCACACTGATGCAGACGGAGAGCCGCTGTGGATCACCGGCATTGGCCGGGATCTGCGTCGTCGTAAACACCTGGAAGCTCAGCAGCGTCTGGCCAAGCGGGTGTTTGATAACGCCATTGAGGGCATCATCGTTACCGATGGTCGGGCCTGCATTCAGCACGTCAATCCTGCCTTTACCGAGATTACCGGTTATAGCGCCGAAGAAGCCCTGGGGCAGACGCCCAAGATGCTGCGTTCCAATCATCATGATCAGGCTTTTTACGATACCATGTGGCAGAGCATTGCTGATACGGATCGCTGGCAGGGTGAAGTCTGGAATCGCCGCAAGAACGGCAGTGTTTACCTGCAATGGCTGTCAATCAACTGTGTGCGTGATGCTCAGGGTTATATCGAAAACTACATTTCCATTTTCCATGATTTGACTGAAATGCGGGCCAAGGAAGCGGAAATCCAGCATCTGGCCCATCATGATCCCCTGACTGGCCTGGGAAATCGTCACCTGCTGAATGAGCGACTGCAGCATGCGGTGCGTCAAGCCAAGGTGCAGGAAGAAAAGCTGGCATTGCTGGTGCTTGATCTGGGCCATATTCAACTGATCAATGACAGCCTGGGGCATACCTGGTGTGATCGCCTGATTCGAGGCCAGAGCGCACGCATCAAGGAAGTGGTGGCCGAGGCGGATACTCTGGTTCGCATCGGTTCTGATGAATTTGCCCTGCTGATCGAGGATTATGAGGCCGTCCATGATGTCAGTCAGATCGCTGATGACCTGATTCGGGTGCTCCAGGAAGAGGTTCAACTGGGCCGCCACCAGGTCACGTTGAGTCCTTCAGTAGGGGTGGCCTTCTTCCCCCAGGATGCCCAGAATTCAGTCGAGCTGCTGATCAATGCCCAGACGGCGCTCCTGGATGCCAAAAAGTCTGGGCGTGATACCTTCCGTTTTTTCAACCGCGAAATGAGTCAGCAGGCTAGAGAGCGCCTTAAGCTGGAGCAGGCACTACGATCAGCGGTCAAGGGTGAGGGGTTGAGTCTGCATTATCAGCCCAAGGTATTGCTCGAAGATGGTCGTCTCTATGGCGCAGAAGCCCTGTTGCGTTGGACACACCCCGAGTTGGGCCCCTTGTCGCCAGCCGTTTTTATTCCTCTGGCGGAAGAGGCGGGCCTGATTGTGGATATTGGCGATTGGGTCTTGCGGCATACCTGCCAGCAGCTGGTCGCCTGGCAGGAAGCCGGATATACCCTGCCCCGAATTGCCGTGAATCTCTCGGTTCACCAGTTGGAAGAAACCGAGTTTGCGCAAAAGCTGGAAGAACTGCTGGAAGCCTATCAGCTGGACCGGGAAGTGCTGGAGTTGGAAATTACCGAGACCGGCTTGATGAAAAACCAGAATCAGGCCTTGCAGAGTCTGCGCCAACTCAAGGAAAAGGGGTTCCGTATTGCCCTGGACGATTTCGGGACCGGTTATTCCAGTCTTTCCTATTTGAGCAAGTTGCCCTTATCAACTCTGAAGATCGATCGCTCCTTTGTCATAGATATGGCGCGCGATACCATCAGCCTTAATATTGTCAAAACCATCATTCAACTCGCCCACAACCTGTCTCTGGATCTGGTTGCCGAGGGGGTTGAGGATGCCCAGCAGGCGGATCAGCTTCTGCGACTGGGATGCACGCTTGCCCAAGGCTTTCATTACTATCGACCTCTGCCCGAGTCAGAATTTACTCAGCTTTTGGCTGCTTCCAGTAGGTGAATCATCTTGCGGGCGGCGTTGGATAGCGTGCGCTCGCGGTGATACAGAAACCCTAGGGGGCGGGTAATCGGCGGGTGATCCAGATCCAGAGTCACCAGGCTGTCATCATCGATCAGGGTTTCCGGCAGCAGGCTCCAGCCCAGGCCGATAGACACCATCATTTTCAGGGTTTCCATATAATTGGTCGACAGGGTGACATTGAGTCCCAGATCCTGCTCGCGAAACACCTGCTCCACGATACCGCGGGTAAAGGTTTGCTCACCGGGAAGAACGGCATCATGGTGGGTTAGATCATCCAGTTGCAGACTGGGCAGCCGATTTAGTGGATGCCCCCTGGAAACGACAAAACGTAGCTGATCGACCCAGACCGGAACCACGACCAGCGAGGGGTCGGGAACCGGCGCCAAAGTAACGATGGCCAGCTCCAGTTCACCGCTGATGACACCGGCATAGGCCTGCTCCGAATCCTGGAAGCGCATGTCCAGTTTTACCTGGGGGTAAAGCTGGGTGAACTCCTTAAGCAGAGGCGGCAGGCGATGCAGGCCAATGTGGTGGCTGGTGGCCAGGATCAACGGTCCCTGGATTTCACCGCTGAGATTAGCCAGCATGCGCCGGGTGTCTTCCAGCTCAACCAGCAGGCGTCTGGCACGTGGCAAGAGGGCAAAGCCAGCCTGGGTCAGGGTGATGCTGCGGCCGATGCGATCAAAGAGTTTTTGCTCCAGCTGCTCTTCCAGAACAGCGATACGCTTGCTGACAGCCGGCTGGGATAGATGCAGTTCATCGGCTGCCCGGGAGAAGGAACCCTTTTCTGCGACCTGAATAAAAGCCTGAAGAGATTGTAGCTCCATTCCTTGTTGTTATCCTTATTATGAAATCTATGAATTGGTGTTATTGAATCACAGGCGCTAAGATGGAGGCAAGAGTCATTTCTAAGACTCATGACTGAGGAGAAAAAACATGGCCCTGACCCTGTACGATAAACTTTGGGATGCTCATTTGGTCAAGCAGCGTGATGATGGTACCGCGCTGATTTACATTGATCGCCAGTTGCTGCACGAAGTCACTTCCCCCCAGGCTTTTGAAGGCCTGCGTCTGGCTGGGCGTCAGCCTTGGCGTTTGAGCGCCAACCTGGCTACACCGGATCATAATGTACCTACGACCAATAAAGAACGCCAGGTCGGGGTCAGTGGTATTGAAGACGAAACCTCGCGCATTCAGGTGCAAACCCTGGATGACAACTGCGATGAATTTGGCATTACCGAGTTTAAAATCAATGATCCGCGTCAGGGGATTGTACACGTGGTTGGTCCCGAGCAGGGTGCCACCCTGCCGGGCATGACGCTGGTTTGTGGTGATTCCCATACGGCCACGCACGGCGCTTTTGCTGCCTTGGCTCATGGGGTGGGTACTTCCGAAGTCGAGCATGTGCTGGCAACCCAGTGTCTGATTCAGCGCAAGATGAAAAACCTGTTGATCCAGGTGGATGGTGATCTACAGCCCGGCGTGACTGCCAAGGATATTATTCTGGCGGTTATCGGTGAAATCGGGACAGCCGGAGGAACCGGTTATGCCATGGAATTTGCTGGCTCTGCCATTGCCAGCCTGTCCATGGAAGGTCGGATGACCATCTGTAACATGGCCATTGAAGCCGGTGCTCGTGTGGGGCTGGTGGGCTGCGACCAGGTCACTCTGGATTATGTCAAGGGCCGTCCCTTTGCCCCCCAGGGTGAAGACTGGGACAAGGCGGTTGCCTACTGGAAAACCCTGCACTCGGATGCTGATGCCAGCTTTGATAAGGTGGTTAAGCTGGATGCCGCGCGCATTGAGCCTCAGGTCAGTTGGGGAACCTCGCCGGAGATGGTCGTGGCTGTGACAGATCGCGTGCCCGAACTGGAAAAGGCCGAAGATGACAACCAGCGCAAGAGCTGGGAAGCGGCACTCAAGTACATGGGCTTGGAGCCCGGTCAGGCAATTACCGACATCCAGTTGGATCGTGTCTTTATCGGTTCCTGCACCAACTCGCGGATTGAAGATCTGCGTGAAGCCGCTGCCGTCGCCAAGGGACGTCGGGTTGCAGCTAGCCTCAAACAGGCACTGGTGGTGCCAGGGTCGGGTCTGGTTAAGCAACAGGCAGAAGAAGAAGGTCTGGATAAAATCTTTATTGAAGCCGGTTTTGAATGGCGTGAGCCCGGTTGTTCCATGTGTCTGGCCATGAATGCCGACAAGCTGGGGCAGGGGGAGCACTGCGCCTCCACCTCCAACCGTAACTTTGAAGGTCGTCAGGGCTATGGTGGGCGCACCCATCTGGTCAGCCCGGGGATGGCTGCCGCGGCAGCGATTGCCGGTCACTTTGTCGATGTTCGGGAATTTTGAGGCAGGAGAAGAGCAATGCAGAAATTTACCCAAGTGAATGGCCTGGTAGCACCCCTGGATCGTGCCAATGTCGATACTGACCTGATCATTCCCAAGCAGTTTTTGAAATCCATCAAGCGCACCGGCTTTGGCCCTAATCTGTTTGATGAGTTGCGTTATCTGGATGAAGGCTATCCCGGTCAGGATGCTTCCAAGCGCCCTTTGAATCCGGATTTTGTCTTGAATCAGCCTCGCTACCAGGGCAGTGAAATCCTCTTGAGTCGCAAGAACTTTGGTTGTGGTTCCTCGCGTGAGCACGCGCCCTGGGCACTGGTTGATTATGGTTTTCGTGCGGTTATCGCACCCAGTTTTGCCGATATTTTCTTTAACAATGCGCCTAAAAATGGCCTCTTGCTGATCAAGCTGGATGAAGCCGTCATCGACCGCCTCTTCCAGGAAGTCGAGGCCAATGAAGGCTATCGTCTGGCTATCGATCTGCCTGCCCAGACGGTGACCACCCCATCCGGGGAGGTATTGAGTTTCGAAGTTGACCCCTTCCGCAAGCATTGTTTGATCGAAGGTCTGGATGATATCGGTATTACCCTGCAGGACGCCGAGGCAATCCAGGCCTATGAAGCGAAACGCAGCCAGGTGACGCCCTGGATTTTCTCCTGATTACAAGAAAACTGAACCCACTTTGAGAGATTTGAAATGAGCAAAAAAATTCTGGTCCTGCCCGGTGATGGCATCGGTCCCGAGATCACTGCCCAGGCAGTACGTGTACTGGAAGTCTGCCGTGATCAGCTGGGTGTGGATATCAGCTGGGAAGAAGGTCTGGTCGGTGGTGCCGGCTATGATGCCAGTGGTGAACCCCTGCCGGCTGAAACCCTGGAAAAGGCCAAGACAGCGGATGCTATTCTGCTGGGGGCCGTGGGTGGTCCCAAATGGGACAAGCTGCCGGATATTTCCAAGCGTCCCGAACGCGGGCTCTTGGGTTTGCGCAAGGAATTGAAACTCTTTGGTAACCTGCGTCCGGCTATTCTTTACCCCCAACTGGCCGAAGCATCCAGCCTCAAGCCGGAAGTCGTTTCCGGTCTGGACATCATGATTGTACGTGAGCTGACCGGGGGCATCTATTTTGGTCAGCCACGTGGCATTCGTGAGCTGGATTCCGGCGAGAAGGAAGGTTTTAACACCTATGTTTATTCCGAAAGCGAAATTCGCCGGATTGGCAAGGTGGCCTTTGAAATGGCGCGCAAGCGCAACAAGCGGGTTTGTTCGGTCGACAAGGCCAACGTTCTGGAAGTCACCATGCTCTGGCGTGACGTGATGGAAGAAGTGGCCAAGGACTACCCTGATGTTGAACTCTCCCACATGTACGTGGACAACGCCGCTATGCAACTGGTGCGCGCACCCAAGCAGTTTGACGTGGTGGTCACAGGTAACATGTTTGGCGATATCCTTTCTGATGAAGCCGCCATGCTGACCGGTTCCATCGGGATGTTGCCTTCAGCTTCCTTGGATGAAAATGCCAAGGGGATGTATGAACCCTGTCACGGCTCAGCGCCGGATATTGCCGGTCAGGATATGGCTAATCCGCTGGCCACAATTTTGTCGGTGGCCATGTTACTGCGCTATTCTTTGGGTGAAGCTGAAGTGGCCGCCAAGATTGAAGAAGCAGTCAGCAAAGTCCTGGATCAGGGGCTGCGTACGGCGGACATCCAGTCTGCCGATACCCGCAAGGTGGGTACGAAGGAAATGGGTGCGGCCGTCGTGGACGCCCTGAAAGCCCTTTAAATCCAAAACAGAATTGAGGTAGCTATGAGCAAATTAACAGTAGGTCTGGTCGGCTGGCGTGGAATGGTCGGCTCGGTACTCATGCAACGCATGCAGGAAGAAAAGGATTTTGATCTGTTTGAAGCGGTATATTTTACTACTTCTCAAGCAGGCAAGCCGGGTCCTGATGGCCAGCCACTGCAGAGTGCAACCGATCTGGATGCCCTGAAAAAGCTGGATGTGATCGTTACCTGCCAGGGTGGTGACTACACCAATGAAGTCTATGGTCCTCTGCGTGAAAGCGGTTGGAAGGGCTACTGGATCGATGCTGCTTCCAGTCTGCGTATGGCTGACGACAGCATTATCGTGCTTGATCCGGTTAACCGGGATGTCATCGACAAGGGCCTGGAAGCCGGTGTGAAGACCTTTGTTGGTGGTAACTGCACCGTCAGCCTGATGCTGATGGGGCTGGGTGGTCTCTTTGATCAGCAGCTGGTGGAATGGACAACTTCCATGACCTATCAGGCGGCTTCCGGTGCGGGTGCGCAGAATATGCGTGAGCTGCTCAACCAGATGGGTGCTATTCACCAGAGTGTTAGCAGTGAACTGGCTGATCCAGGTTCTGCCATTCTGGATATTGATCGTAAAGTGGCTGAAGCCATGCGTTCACCGGATTTCCCCACAGACCAGTTCGGCGTGCCCCTGGGTGGCAGCTTGATTCCTTATATCGACAAGCAGCTGGAGAGCCGTCAGAGTAAGGAAGAATGGAAAGGCTCGGTGGAAACCAACAAGATCCTGGGTAGCGATGGCAATCCTATTCCCATCGATGGCATCTGTGTTCGCGTTGGCTCCATGCGTTGCCACAGCCAGGCGTTTACCATCAAGCTGAAAAAAGACGTGCCTCTGGATGAAATCGAAGAAATGCTCGATGAACACAACCAGTGGTCCAAGGTGATCCCTAACGAGCGTGATGCTTCTATTGCCGAGTTGAGCCCGACTCAGGTAACAGGCACCCTGAGTGTACCCGTGGGTCGTCTGCGCAAGATGAAAATGGGGCCTGAGTATCTGTCTGCCTTCTCTGTTGGCGATCAGCTGCTTTGGGGCGCGGCAGAACCCCTGCGCCGTATGCTGCATATCTTGTTGAAGCGCTAAAAGCAGGCCATAATGTGCTTGGAGTGGGCTGCTAAAAGGCAGCCCACTTTTTTAAGCCAACCACCTGCCAGTTGGTGACAAAAGTATAAACAGCAATGACAAACCGCTGAAAAACTGTTAAAAAAAGCCTATCTATATAAAGCAAGCGGGAATCTGGAAGTTTTTCCACAGGTTTTTTTAAGAATAATCATGGGGCAGGGTATGCAGAGGAAGGTCAAAAAGATGCGTTCATGGCGTAGTTTTCTAGTGATTGCAGGCGTTGCTCTAGCCCCCCTGAGCTTGGCTGCAGACAATGAGCAGCCCGCTTATTTCTGGGAAGATTCCCGGCTCCATGCTTCACCTGCTGCCCTGAGTGCCGAAGAATTGTTGACTGCTCAGGCCTCTGCCATTGATTCCGGTAGCAGACGTATCAATGTTGGTCCTAGAGACACTCTGTGGAGTCTGGCCCGCGTTCATCGCCCTTCCCGCAATATCACCATCAAACAGGCCATGCTGGCCATCCGCGATGCCAATCCCAGAGCCTTTCCCACCGGCAATATTAATGAGATGGAAGTCGGCTCGACACTGGTCATTCCTTCAGCCAGCGCCATGCGTAGCCGGACTGCCAGTGAAGCTGAAGCCGAAGTCCGGCGTCAGAACCAGGCATGGGTCGCCAGTCGCGCACCTCGCCAGCCCACTGCCCAGACATCAGCCAGCACAACGAGTGAAACTGCTTCCTCGACGCCTACGACCACTTCAACACCCACTAATCGCAATACTGCTGGTGAACGTGATGAGCTGGAACTGAGTAATGATGCAGAAGCAGGTGAAGCCGCTACTGAGCAACAGCAATTGATCGGTGAGTTGAGAACCCGCCTGGAGCGCAGTGAAGACAATCTGCATCGGGTAGAACGCGAGAAAGATGAGCTGGCGACACGTATCTCTGAAATGCAGGAACAGCTGAATACTTTGCAGCAGCTCCTACGCCTTAAAGACGAACAGTTGACTGAAATGGAAGAGCAGCTGGCTGAGGCCGGTCAGGCTCGCCCAGCGGCCCCAGCTCCCAGTAACAATAATCAGCCAGCCACCGCTCCCGAACCTCAACCACAAGACTTTGCCGGCCAGTTAACCGCTGAAATCAAGGCTCAGCCAGGTATTTATGCAGCCCTGGGCACCTCCTTGCTGGTCTTGCTGCTGGTGCTTCTGGCCTTGATTTCCACCCGCCGCAAGCTGATTCAGCAGGCGCGGGAATACAATGAGGAGCAGGAAGCCCGTCAACGTGAAGAAGAGTTACGCAGTCTGACAGGCAGTAATGCTCATTCTGAAGATTTTGACCGTGATCTGAATGCTCAGCCGCTGCAGGGACTCGACGAAGATTACGATGATCTGGATGACCACCTGACCGATGATTTGGAGCTCGAAGCGGATCTGGGCTTGGATGATGACCTTGGATTGGATGATGATCTGGGCCTAGATGACGACCTGAGCCTGGATGATGACCTCAGTGATCTGGCCGAATTGGAAGAAGACTTCAGCGAAGCTGAGCCTGCCCCCAAGCCACCCAAGCCCAGTGCTGACTCCACACCTCAGGAGCGGGATCCGCTGCAGGAAGCGGAAATGTTTATCGCTTATGGGCGTCTGGAACAGGCGGCCGGTTGCCTGCAAACCGCTCTGGAATCTCAGCCTGAACGCAATGACATGCGGGTCAAGCTGCTGGAAGTGCTGCTGGAAATGGGGGATGAAGATGCCTTTGACCAGCATTACGAGCAACTGGCCGCTCATTCGCCAACTCCAGAGCAGCAGGAGCGCGCTGATGCCCTCCAGGGGTTGAAGAAAGAAGCCGCTTCTACAGCAGGGGCCGCCACTGCCGGAGCTGCCGCTGCAGTAGCAGCCAAAGAGGAAGCTGAAGCGGAAGAGCTGGGTCAACTGGAGTTGCCGGATGATGAGCTGGATGACCTGGATCTGGATGCCATTTTTGGTCCTGAAGAGGCTGAAGTGCCGGAAACCGCACCGGAATCCGTGCCTCTTTCTGAAGCCCACGAAGAGACCTCCGACGAGCTGGATGATCCCGATCATCTAGGTGATCTGGAAGCTGAGCTGGATGAAGTCCTGACCCAGAATCCGCCTTTGCAGCCCAGCCAGGAAGAAGATCTGGAAGACGATCTCAGTGATCTGGAAGAACTGGATGAGAATGAAGCGGAAGACCTGGATCTGGAGCTGGATCTGGAAAAACCTCTGGATGAAAATGAGCTGAATTCAGACACCAGTGATATCCAGGATTTTGAACCCGTAGATTACCATTCCGATGCTGATGATTTTATGTCGGCACTGGACGAGGTTTCATCTGATGTTGCTGATGAGCCTCAATCCGAGCAGGATCAAGAGCTTGAGCGTGCTCCTGGAGTAGATGAAGAGCTTTCTTCGTTGAGTGAAGATCTGTCCGAACTGACTAGTGAGCATCAAGGTGAACCCCTGTCTTCGGATACTCAGGATTCTTCGGATGTCTGGGAAGATGATTTGGCTGATCTGGACAGCTTGGAACTCAGTGATCTGGATTCTGAACCTCAGGCCGCTGCCGAACCTCAGGTGAGTGAAGAATCCCTGGATTTCAGTGATGATGACTTGAGCAGCCTGGATGAGCTGGGTGATCTGGGAGATGATCTGGACTTTGACGGTAACAGTGATGACCTCAATACCCAGCTGGATCTGGCGACTGCCTACATCGAGATGGGAGACAAGCAGGGTGCTCAGGAGATTCTCGATAAGGTGGCTGCTGAAGGGGATGCCGATCAACAGGCAACAGCCCGACAGATGCTGGAGTCTCTGAACTCCTGATATGGCTTTGCTTGACCCTTTTGAACTTTTTGATGAAACCCGTGCCAGCTCTGGACGTATCGCCCTGGGAATCGAGTACCAGGGCAGTGATTACCGCGGCTGGCAAACCCAAAGCGAAGGTATTCCCAGCCTCCAGCCTTTGTTGGAAAAGGGGCTGAGCGAACAGGCGGGTGAGCCGATTTCGGTGATGTGCGCTGGCCGCACGGATGCCGGAGTTCATGCCAGTGGTATGGTGGTTCATTTTGATACCACACGCAGCTTCCCTGAACGCGCCTGGACGCTGGGTGTCAACGGACGCCTGCCTTCGGATCTAAGGGTGCGTTGGGCGCGCTCCGTACCGGATAGCTTTCATGCCCGCCATTCCGCTCTGGCTCGTCGCTATCGTTATATTATCTATAACCATCGTACGCGTAATTCCATTTTGCACCAGCAGATGACCTGGTGGAATCAACCCCTGGATGCTGAAAGAATGCACCTGGCTGCCCAGCAGTTGGTCGGGGAAAAAGATTTTTCTGCTTTTCGCTCGGTTCGTTGCCAATCCCGGATCGCCTGGCGGCACCTGCATTTTATCCGGGTGCTGCGCCGCGGTGACTTGATTATCGTGGATATTCAGGCCAATGCTTTTTTGCATCATATGGTGCGTAATATCGTGGGCAGCCTGATTCGTATTGGACAGGGTGATAAGCCGCTGGAGTGGATGTCCGAACTGCTGGCCAGTCGCCAGCGAGCCCTGGCGGGTATGACCGCACCGGCAGATGGTCTCTATTTTGTCGCTGCCCTTTATCCGGCTGATCTGGGACTACCGGTTGAACGCCTGGGCCCCAATTTTCTCACACTTTTGGCGGATGAGGATCTGGATGCGCCCTATCCGGATTTCCTGCCGGAATGGTATCGTAGTGATCTGACCCGCTCACAACCACGTGCAACCGCCGCCAACGAGGATAATCCCGCCGATGTCTGATACAGCAAGGCCGCAGCCATTAAGAATTCGTGCCAAGATTTGTGGTCTGACACGAAAGCAGGATGTTGAGGCTGCTGTCAGAGCCGGGGCTGATGCGCTGGGTTTGGTTTTTTACCCGCCCAGCCCGCGTTCGGTCAGCCCGCAAGAAGCGGCCAAGTTGTTGCATGCGGTTTCTCCTTTTGTGACCACTGTAGGTCTTTTTGTCGATCCCGAGCCTGCCTGGGTGAAAGAGGTTCTGTCCCAGGTGCCCCTGGATCTGCTGCAGTTTCACGGCGATGAAGACGAGGCCTTGTGCGCCGGTTTTGGTCGTCCTTATATCAAGGCCCTGCGTATGAAACCGGACCTGGATCCACTTGAGGAAGCCCGGCGCTGGCCTTCAGCCCAGGGTTTTTTGCTGGATGCCTACCAGCCGGGAGTCCCCGGAGGCACGGGCGAGCGTTTTGACTGGCAGCGTTTTCCCCAGGACGACCCGCGTGCCTGGATACTGGCGGGCGGCTTGAATCCTGACAATCTGGCCGAGGCAGTAAAAATTGCCCGGCCTTATGGCGTAGATGTTTCCGGTGGAGTCGAAGCCAGCCGGGGTATAAAATGCGCCAGCAAAATGACTCAGTTTATGGAAGTGGTGGCTCTAGGCCATCAATAGAAAGCAATCCGGCTTGCTGAACCCGATGATTAATCCGAGGTGTGAAAGTGTCAAAATATGCTGACTTGTTAAAACTGCCGGATGCCCGAGGGCATTTCGGCAAATACGGCGGTCGTTTTGTTTCTGAAACCCTGAGCTTTGCCTTGGAGCAGCTCGATGAACAGTACAGGCGACTCAGCGCTGATCCTGATTTTCAGGCCGAATTTGACCGCGACCTGGCCCTCTATGTCGGTCGTCCTTCTCCTCTGTATCCAGCTGAACGCTGGTCTCAGCATCTCGGTGGTGCCCAGATCTGGTTGAAGCGTGAAGACCTCAACCATACCGGTGCTCACAAGGTGAACAACACCATTGGTCAGGCCCTTCTGGCCAAGTATTCCGGTAAGCCGCGGGTGATTGCTGAAACCGGTGCCGGTCAGCATGGTGTGGCCACGGCTACGGTTGCAGCCCGTCTGGGGTTGAAATGTCAGGTCTACATGGGGGCTGATGACGTTCAGCGTCAATCGCCCAATGTTTATCGCATGAAGCTTTTGGGGGCTGAGGTGATTCCGGTCGAGTCAGGTTCCAAGACTCTCAAGGATGCCATGAATGAAGCCCTGCGTGACTGGGTGACCAATGTTGACGATACCTTCTATATCATCGGTACGGTGGCTGGGCCTCATCCCTATCCGCAGCTGGTACGTGATTTCAACGCCGTGGCCGGGCGTGAAGCCAGACGCCAGTCACTAGAACAGATCGGTCGCTTGCCGGATGCACTGATTGCCTGCGTGGGCGGCGGTTCCAATGCACTGGGTCTTTTCCACCCCTTCCTGACCGATGATGAAGTGGCCATGTACGGTGTCGAAGCCGGCGGTGATGGCCTGGAAACCGGGCGTCACGCCGCACCTTTGAATGCCGGTCGCCCCGGTGTTTTGCATGGTAACCGTACCTACCTGATGGAAGATGCAGCCGGTCAGATCATTGAAACTCACTCGATTTCTGCCGGTCTGGATTACCCTGGCGTAGGTCCCGAGCATTCCTATCTCAAGGATATCGGCCGGGTTCAGTATGAAGTGGCCACTGATAAGGAAGTCATGGAAGCCTTCCAGGATCTGTGTTATTTCGAGGGGATAATTCCAGCCCTGGAATCCTCCCATGCTCTGGCCTATGCCAAAAAACTGGCGCAAACCATGAAGCCAGACCAGCACCTGGTCGTGAATCTTTCCGGTCGGGGTGACAAGGATATTATGACCGTAGCCGCCATGCAGGGGATCAGTTTATGAGCCGTATTCAAAAAACCTTTGCGCAATTGAAAAAAGAGGGCCGCAAGGCGTTGATTCCCTTTGTGACAGCGGGTGACCCTGCCCCCGAGCAGACCGTGGCGATCATGCATGCCCTGGTGGAAGCCGGTGCTGATATTCTCGAGCTGGGGGTTCCCTTTTCCGATCCCATGGCTGATGGCCCGGTGATTCAAAAAGCCTGTGAACGTGCCCTGAAAAAGGGGACGACCACCTTGGATGTCTTCCAGTTGGTGACCGAGTTCCGCAAGAAAGACCAGACTACCCCCGTGGTGCTCATGGGGTATTTGAACCCCATTGAAGCCCTGGGTTATGACACCTTCGTCAAGGCCGCAGCCATGGCCGGTATTGACGGGGTTCTGGTGGTGGACCTGCCCCCTGAAGAAGCTGAGGAGTTTGCCGACTTGCTCAAGGGTCAGGAGATGGATAGCGTCTTCCTGCTGGCTCCAACCACTACCCTGGAGCGGGCTCGCAAGATCGCAGCGGCAGGCAGCGGCTACCTCTACTATGTTTCCCTGAAAGGGGTGACCGGCTCGGCAACACTGGATATCCCGGCTGTTGCCGAAAAGCTCAATGAATTTGCCGGTATTACTGACCTGCCACTGGCGGTGGGCTTTGGTATCCGTGATGGCCAGACGGCCCGGGCTTTGGCGGAAGTTTCCGATGGGGTCATTGTTGGCAGCGCCCTGGTGAGTCAGATTGCCGAACTGGCCGATCAGCCCGAGAAGATCGTGCCGCGTTTGCAAGAAGTTTTGGGCGAAATGCGTCAGGCACTGGATGCCTGACCGCTATCCGGGATTTCCTGCCGGGGTGTACTTGAGGTAAAATGCACGCCATTAGCAGGGCTACCGATAATTAATTAGCAGGTTAAAGAATTTATGAGCTGGTTAGACAGAATTGTTCCTTCCATCATTCGCTCCGATAACGTTGAGCGCAAGGCTAATGTGCCCGAAGGCTTGTGGCGCAAGTGCCCCAAGTGTGAGGCTGCCCTTTACCGCCCTGAGCTGGAAAAGAATCAGCATGTCTGCCCCAAGTGTGATCACCACATGCGCCTGACGGCCCGCAAGCGTCTGGAAGCTTTTCTGGATAAGGGTACGGCCGAAGAGCTGGCCGCAGATCTGGAGCCAGTGGATCGCCTCAAATTCAAGGATTCCAAAAAATACAAGGATCGCTTGAGCGCTGCGCAAAAATCCACGGGTGAGAAGGATGCCCTGATTGCCATGCGGGGTGAGTTGACGGGTCTGCCTCTGGTGGCAGTTGCCTTTGAATTCAATTTTATGGGTGGCTCCATGGGGTCAGTGGTGGGCGAGAAGTTTGTTCGCGCTGCTGAAATTGCCCTGAAAGAACGCATTCCCCTGGTTTGTTTCTCCGCCTCCGGTGGTGCACGCATGCAGGAAGCCCTCTTCTCTCTGATGCAGATGGCCAAGACCTCTGCGGCGCTGGAGCGTCTGAAAAAAGCAGGGGTTCCCTACATCTCCGTACTGACCGACCCTGTTTACGGTGGTGTTTCCGCTTCCCTGGCCATGCTGGGTGATTTGAATGTTTCCGAGCCTTTTGCGCTCTGCGGTTTTGCCGGTCCCCGAGTGATCGAGCAGACAGTGCGGGAAAAGTTGCCGGAAGGTTTTCAGCGTGCAGAATTCCTGTTGGAGCATGGTACCGTCGACATGATTATTCATCGACACGAAATGTCCTCCAAGCTTGCTGATTTGCTACGCAAAATGACTCACCAGCCCGCTGCCTGATCTCTGGTGAGCAGCAAGCCAGTGAAAACCTTCTCCGGTTCGCTCGATGCCTGGCTCAAGCGGCTGGAAAATCTGCACTCACGTGAGATCGACCTGGGTCTGGAACGCGTTGGTGAAGTGGCCCGCAGGCTCGGGTTGCCGCTGACTGCTGAATCCAGACGGCCTCAGGTGCTGACCTTTGCCGGAACCAACGGCAAGGGTTCCACGCTCACGCTTTCATTGGCGATTGCTCAAGCTGCTGGCCTTAGGGTCGGCAGCTATACCTCTCCACATTTTCTGCGTTTTAATGAACGTATTCAGCTTGACGGCCAGCCGGTTGAAGATGCCGAGCTGGTAGCTGCCTTTGAGGCGATAGAAGCAGCCCGCCTGCAAGTGGACCGACCGCCCATTTCTCTGAGTTACTTTGAGTTTGCCACCCTGGCCGCCCTGCTGATCTTTGCAGAGGCCGATCTTGATCTCTGGCTGCTCGAAGTCGGCCTGGGTGGGCGTCTGGATGCCGTTAATCTGGTCGATGCCGATGTTGCAGTCGTAACCACCGTTGGCCTGGATCATCAGGAATACCTGGGCAGTGACCTGCAGGTCATCGGGCAGGAGAAGGCTGGTATTTTCCGTCCCGGGGGGAAAGCTGTTCTAGGCAGTTCGCCTGCTAATCTGCCTGCATCGGTTCGCCAGAGAGCCGAAGAGCTTTCTTGCCATATCGCTCAGTTGGGGCGCGAATTTTTCCGTGAAGATCAGGAGCAATCCTGGACCTGGCAAGGCCTTGATGCCCAGGGCAAGCCCCTGAAACTGGATGCCTTACCCTGGCCACAGCTCCCCTGGGATAATGCCGCCACCAGCATCCAGGCTTTGATGCTGGCCGCTTGCCCGTTGACGACTGCTGCCATTAGTCAGGGGTTGCAAACCGCTCAACTGACGGGTCGCTGGCAACGTCAGGGGGGCTGGTTGCTGGATGTGGCCCATAATCCCCAGGCAGCGGCTTATATGGCAGCAAAACTCAAGGAAACACCCAAGCGGCGTTTGGCTGTTGTGGGCATGATGGCCGATAAGGATCAACAGGGCACCCTGGAACCTCTATTAGAACGGGTGGATGCCTGGTGGGTGACCGGTTTGCCTACACCGCGTGCCGCTGCACCTGGTGATTTGGCCGGTGTTCTGCAGAAACTGGGCGCCAGGGTTGAGCAGATGGCTGACTGGGATGAGGCGGCAAGGCTTTATCGTGAGGGTGAAGCTGCCTTAGCGGCAGGTGAAGTGGATGAAATCCTGGTGTTAGGGTCCTTCTTTACCCTGGCTTTGTTTCTGGAGTTAATGCCCGTTTCCAAGGAGGCCTCATGCGTTACGGTCTGAAGGAAAGGCTGGTGGGAGCCGTGGCTTTGATTGCTCTGGCGGTCATTTTTCTACCCTTTGTGTTGGAAGAAGAGCGTGCGCCCCTACCACTATCTGATAAAATTATCACGCCGCCTACTCCGGATCCCCTGGAGGTTGAGGTGGATCGGCCGGAAGCTCCGCAATTGTCAGCGACTCATGAAGAGACGCAAACAGCTGAGACTTCTTCACCCGAACAAGGAGCCTCGTCAAACACGAGTGAGTCGTCTACTTCCGTGGACGAGGACTCCCGGTCAGCTTTGATGCTGGCCGAGGAAGGGGGTGTGGAAGCCTGGTCCATACAGGTGGCCAGCTTCTCTGATGATGCCAATGCCAAGCGCATGGTAACCCGCCTGAGGGAACAGCAGTACCGTCCCTATTGGCGCAAGATTAATGGTCTGGCAGTGGTTTTTGTCGGCCCTTTTATAACCCAGCAGCAGGCGCGTACCACCCAGGATAAACTCTTGCAGGCTCTGGGCGTGAAAACCCTGCTCAAGGCTTATGTGTCTGAAAGTGTCGCCCGTGAACAGGGCAGTTTACCCGAGTCGATTGATTAAGGAGCACTAAGGAAGATGTTCGGTCTCAATTCACTGGATCTGGTTTTTCTGGTTATCCTGGTGGCTTCCATGCTGCTGGCTTTCTGGAAAGGCTTTGTGCAGCAGGTTTTATCCCTGGCTGGCTGGATTGCCGCCTTGTTAGCTGCACGCATGTTGGGGCAGCAGGTGGCGCCCTTGTTTGCTTCTCTTCTGGCTGATCCGGGGCTGCAGTTGGCTGCTGCCTACGTCAGTATCACGCTGTTGGTGTTGCTGGCCAGCCGGGTGGTTTGCAGTGCACTGGGTACGCTAGTGCAGAAAATTGGTCTGGGTAAGCTGGATCGATTGCTGGGTATTCTCTTCGGAGCCCTGCGCGGGGTCGTGATTATCGTGTTGGGTGTGGCTGTGGCCAGCTTAACCGATCTACGCAATCACAGCCTCTGGCAGGAATCCCGATTGATGCCTTATATGGAAGAGGTGCGTGATTACAGTGCCTCCCATCTCAATGATTACATCAGTAAATAGGTGAAAGCTTCATGTGTGGAATAACGGGTATTTTGGCCCATGAACCGGTCAACCAGATGCTGTTCGACAGCCTGACTGTATTACAGCATCGCGGCCAGGACGCAGCAGGCATCATGACCTGCGATCAGGGGCGATTCTTCTTGCGCAAGAGCAATGGTCTGGTGCGGGATGTCTTCAGAACCCGCCACATGAAGCGTCTGACGGGCAACATGGGTATCGGCCATGTTCGCTACCCCACAGCAGGTTCATCCAGCGAGGCCGAATCCCAGCCTTTTTACGTCAATTCTCCCTATGGTATTGCCCTGGCGCACAACGGTAATCTGACCAACTCTGAAGCCCTGACAGAAGAGTTGTATCGTACGGATCTGCGTCATATCAACACCAATTCCGATTCCGAAGTCCTCTTGAATGTGTTTGCCCATGAGCTGGGCAAGCAGGGCATGACCCTGACCCCGGATGACATGTTTTCAGCGATTGCTCGTGTTTACGAGCGGTGTGAAGGCGGCTATGTTGCTGTCGCCATGATCAGTGGTTACGGTCTGGTGGGTTTTCGTGATCCCTATGGCATACGTCCGATAGTCTACGGCAAGCGCGAATCCAGCCAAGGCACCGAGTATATGATCGCCTCGGAAAGCGTAGCGCTGGATGTGGCCGGATTTGAACTGGTTCGTGATCTCCAACCCGGTGAAGCCATTTATATTGACCGTGATGGCGAACTTCACACCCGAGTCTGTGCGGCTGCCCCCAAACTGACTCCCTGTATTTTCGAGCATGTGTACCTGGCTCGTCCTGACTCCATCATGGATGGCATCAATATCTACCATGCGCGCATGCAGATGGGTGAAAAGCTGGCCGAAAAAATTCGCCGGGTTATGCCCGAGCATGATATTGATGTGGTCATTCCCATCCCCGACACCAGTCGTACCTCAGCCCTGGAGCTGGCCCAGCATCTGGGTGTGACCTATCGCGAAGGTTTTATCAAGAACCGCTACATCGGCCGTACCTTTATCATGCCCGGTCAGACGCAGCGTAAAAAATCCGTGCGTCAGAAGCTCAATGCCATTTCCATGGAGTTCAAAGACAAGACGGTCATGTTGGTGGATGACTCCATCGTTCGCGGTACCACCTGTAATGAAATTATCCAGATGGCTCGTGATGCAGGTGCCAAGAAGGTTTATTTTGCCTCGGCGGCTCCAGCCGTACGCTATCCCAATGTCTATGGCATAGATATGCCGGCTGCTCAGGAGCTGATTGCTCATGGGCGTACCGAGCAGGAAGTGGGTGATCTGATCGGTGCCGACTGGCTGGTTTATCAGGATATTGACGATCTGGTTGCCGCTTGCAAGGAATTGAATCCCCAGGTTGATGGTTTTGATTGCTCGGTCTTCGATGGCCACTATGTAACCGGCGGTATTGATGCAGCCTACCTGGAACGCCTGGAAAACCAGCGCAATGATGCGGCCAAGAGCAGCAAGGATACTGCTGATAACTCGGCCATCGATTTGCATAACGACAGCTCGGCTGACTAGGCCGGGATACTCCCAAGGTCCCTAGCTTTGCCGGGGGCGGGGTCTGTAACCAAGAGAAGCTTATGTCTGAACAGGATAAACCCTGGGGTCCTGCTACACAGGCCCTGCGTACCGGTCATCGACGCACTGCTGAACGCGAGCATGCCGAGCCGATTTTTACTACCTCCAGCTTTGTTTTTGAATCAGCCGAGCAGGCTGCTGACTGCTTTGCCAACGAAACCGGGGAAGTGAATATCTATTCACGCTTTACCAACCCTACGGTGGCCTGTTTTGAAGAGCGCCTGGCTGCCCTGGAAGGGGCTGATCGGGCCGTTGCCACCAGTTCGGGGATGGCCGCTATCCTCTCCGTGTGTATGGCGTTTTTGAACCAGGGCGATGAAATCGTCTGCTCGCGTAGTGTTTTTGGTTCCACGATCGGCCTCTTTGGCCGTTTTATGGCACGTTTTGGCATCAGTGTTCACTTTGTTGACCTGCAGGATCTGTCGGCCTGGGAAGCGGCTTGCAATGACAAGACGCGCCTGTTGTTTGCTGAAACACCTTCCAATCCCCTGTGTGAGCTGGCTGATCTGGAAGCTCTCTCGGCTTTGGCCAAAAAACGCGGACTGCGCCTGGTCGTGGATAATTGTTTCTGTACGCCTGCACTTCAGAAACCCCTGGCTTTGGGAGCGGATATTGTCGTTCATTCGGCCACCAAATACCTAGATGGTCAGGGCCGCATGCTGGGTGGCGCTGTCGTGGGCAATGACAAGGATATGGCCGAAGTCTTTGGCGTGGTGCGCACGGCAGGTCCTTGCATGAGCCCCTTTAATGCCTGGGTATTCCTCAAAGGCTTGGAAACCCTCAAGCTGCGTATGCAGGCCCATTCAGCCAATGCCCTGAAGCTGGCCCAGTGGCTGCAACAACAGCCCGGCGTGGCGGCTGTACACTATGCCGGTTTGCCCGAGCATCCCCAGCATGAGTTGGCTAAAAAGCAGATGCGTGACTTTGGCGGGGTGCTTTCCTTTGCAATGCAAGGTGGACGTGAAGCCGCCTGGAAGCTGGTCAATGCCACACAAATGCTGTCTATTACCGCAAATCTGGGTGATGCCAAGACCACCATTACCCATCCTGCCACCACCACCCATGCCCGCTTGACCCCGGAAGCCCGGGCGGCTGCCGGAATCAGCGAAGGCCTTCTGCGGGTCGCTGTTGGCCTGGAGGATATCGAAGATATCCAGGCTGATTTGGCCAGGGGCTTCTCGGCTTAAATTTAAATCAGTTGCTGACAAAACCCCGGTTCACTTTTAGGTGGCCGGGGTTTTGTCTTGTTAAATACAAGGCATTTCCTGTCCTGGTTTGATTAGGTTTTAGCAAGATCCAGTTACCTTTTGTTAAAAAAGGCCGCGTAATGCAACTGTCATTTTGAAGTTGAATTCGCTAATCTGGTTTCTTTAAGAACCGATTAATTACTTTGCCCCAGTTGCCTGTTTTACCTGAATAAATGGCAAGCGGCACTGGGTGCAGGCAAGGAGCAGGAAGCCGATGCTGGAAAAACTGGCCAAAGGGCAACTGATTGTTGGCGATCGTGCGCCCTTGAATGTCTATGCCCGCAGTGGCGTGGTTCTCCTCACCAAGGGATCGCCAGTGGAAAGTGAACAGCAGGTTCAGGCACTGCTGGCTCAGGGGTATATCAATCCCAAGGAAAGAACCATCGTCCGTCAGGACGAAACGGACTTTAAACGCCATCGTTACAGCCGCAACGTCAATCCCTTTCTGGAGCTGGAAAGCCTCTATGAAGAGCTGCGTCTGGCATTTGACGAAGTGGAAAAGCATACCAGCGGCAAGGGCTTTGAACGGCGTATCCGCGATATCTGTGAAACCTTGATGTTTCTGGCCAATAAGCAACCGGATGCCTTGCTCGGTGCTGCTCATTGGCCCAGAGAAATTCCTTCCTGGCTAGATCATCCCATGCGTTGTGCCGTTATTCTGGCGGTGGTGGCGCGTCCTCTCCAGGCCAGTAAAGAGAAGTTAACCTCTGCCCTGGCGGCAACCCTGACGGCCAATTTGGGCATGTTGCAATTGCAGGAGAAGCTTAACAAGCAGCAGACTCCCTTGACCGAAGAGCAGAAAGAAGCCATCCATAACCATCCTGAACGGTCTTTGCTGCTGCTGGAATTAATGGGGGTGGAAGACAGTATCTGGTTGCGTGCCGTAGCCCAGCACCATGAGCGCCTGGATGGAAGCGGCTATCCTGAAGGCCTCAAGGGCAAGGCAATAACCAATACCGCAAGACTGGTTGCTCTGGCCGACAGCTATGCTGCCCTGACGGCACCTCGCGAATATCGACCTCTTTTAACGCCCCGTCAGGCCATGAAGCAGATGCTGGGTGAAGATTCCCAGTTGTTGGATGCGCGTCTGGGCAAGGTGTTTTTGAGTCAGCTGGGCATCTATCCACCGGGAACCCCCGTGCAGTTGAAAAATGGTGATCAAGCCGTGGTGGTGGAAAAAGGCAGCGCCATTCATGCGCCTATTTGTGCCGGCATTCGTGCAGCAACCGGGCAGATCTACATGCATCCACCGCGCCGGGATACCAGTGATCCCGAACTGATGATCAAGAAAATTCTCAGCAAGGATATTCTCAAGCCGCTGCAGCCTTTTCTTTTCTGGCGTATCAAGGTCAGTAACGCCATAGCAGAATAATACAAAGAGATACATTTACATTTCCTGTACAAGCATTTTGCAGATAACATTTAGTTACTTGGTGACTAGCCAACGACTAGAACTGATACTGTGAGGTGCAGGTTATGGCGATCAGGAAATGGCCCGTTTTAGCCAGTTTTGATGAATTGCTTGCGATGCACCAGGAAGGACGCCTGGATGATTATTGTCAGAAGATGAACCAGCAGACGCTGGATCTGATTCCTGAAGACAGGCAGGATCACCCCCGCTATCTGCTTTTCAAGATGCAGGCCATTCGTGCCCGGGCATCAGGGAAGGGGCTGGGCGCGGCTCTGGATATTTCTGCACTCATGCATGAGCATTTCCAGGAGCTTAATCAACTCTTGCATGCTTTTCCTGACGCAGGTCACTCTGACCGGTCAGTAGAGGCCACGAAGACGTCAAAACAACCTGGGCGACTGCTTCCTTTTAGCGGTTCAGGCCAGTCCCGAGTGTAAAGGCTGGGATGAACTCTTGGAGTCCTTCCGGCCAGGATTAACAACTATTAACAATAAAGACAGGGTGTCTATGTTTAATCAAGGCTTGAAAAAAGAGGTGAACCAACTCCGGCAACAACTGCAACAACAAGAGCAGGATTTTGCGCGCCGAGTGGAGGAGCTGGAACTGCAATTGCACCAGGAGCAGCAAGAAAAGCAGGCTTTGCATCAGTCGCTGGACTCCAAAGGTCATTGTGATGTTACGGCGACCTCCTTGAAAGGTGCCGATATGCTGGAAGCAATTCGTGAAGGCTTGGCAGCCAGTGCCGGAGCCCTGATTGAAGAGCGCAAGGCGCTCAAGCAATTGGATGATGTTTTTGCTCAGACACGAACAGCCGTTGAAAAGCTTGACCTGCGTGCCGGCAATATTAAGAGCCAGGCTGAAGACAGTGCACATCAGGCAGAAGAACTGGCCGAAAAGGCTGAAGGAATAGGTGACCTGATCACCTCGATCCAGGAAATTTCCGATCAAACCAATTTACTTTCCCTGAATGCGGCCATTGAAGCGGCCAGAGCCGGTGAGCAGGGTCGGGGCTTTGCTGTGGTGGCCGATGAAGTGCGCCAGCTAGCAGGCAAGGCCAGGGAAGCCAGTGAGCAAATTGGCAGAATGATCCAACAGATTAGTGATCAGACCCGTGTTATCAAGCAGCGGATCGACACCAGTCTGGAAGGCGCGGAAGAAGTCTCGGCCTCTTCAGTGCAGATCGATGCCATGGTAGATGAGGTGATTCAGCGTTCTGAGAGAATGCAGGCGATTATCTATGAAACCACTACCAATGCTTTTCTGAATACGGTCAAGCTGGATCATGCTGTCTGGAAAAACAACGTTTACCGCCGAGTTCAGCAGGGGGATTTCGGTGAACGCCTGGGTGATCATACCTGCTGCCGTTTAGGCAAATGGTACTTTGAAGGCTATGGTTCCAGGCATTACCAGCATCTGCAAAGTTTTCGCGATTTGAACATCCCCCACAAATCCGTGCATGACTATGGCAATCAGGCGTTGGAAGCTGGTAGCCGAGGGGATCAGGAAGCCATGGTGGCAGCCCTGGAAGCCATGGAAGATGCCAGCCATCAGGTGGTGGAACTGATCGATCGGCTACAGGCAGAAATTACCGGCTAATCAAGTGTTTGTTTAAAAGCAGAGGCTTTGTTAAGCTGGGTTTTATTGCGATTGAAAGGTGTCACTAATCTAGTCAAAATGTATCAAAAAAAGGCAGGCGAATATAATTTCGCCTGCCTTTTTGTTGGTATTCCAGGGAAAGCTGTTAGCCTCTAGTGGGTGATTAAGGAAAGGTATCTATGTCCTCTGCTATCCAGCCCTCTTTGTTAGCCTCGCGCTTCTGGCTCAAACCCAGGATTATCTGGCTGGTCCTGCTTCTGGTCTATTTGATCATGGGGCTGGTTCAGGTTTTTGAATATCGCCAGTCTGAGGCCCAGGCTCGAACCGAGGTGCGTAACCTGACCGGTCTTCTGGATGCTCATCTGCATGCTGATCTGATGCGGGTGAGTAATCTGCTTCATTATGCAGCCGACAAGGTGCAGGATGAAGAAAGCCTGCGCGAGATGGATCTGCAAAGCTATCGCCAGCTTCAGACCTCCCTGGCACGGCTGGTCGCCAGCTTCCCCCTGGTTGACTACCTGAATATCTTTGATCACCAGGGGCGTCTTTATGTCAGCAGCCTGGCTCCCAGACAGCGCCCCACCAGCATGAGCATTGCCGACCGTCCTCACTTTCATCGGGTTCAGGAAAAGGACGATGAGCATCTTGCTTTTTCCGGAGTGATCCGCTCGCGGGCCAACGGTGAGCAGATACTGGTAATCAGCCACCGACTGGAAGATGGTGAAGGCCGCTTTCTGGGGAGTATCAATGCGCCACTTAATCTGGGCCGCATCCAAAATATTTTAGCCGATATCGAGGTGGGCGAGGGTGGTGTGAGCCTGTTGCGCCGCTCTGATTCCAGTATCCTGCTGGCTCGCTATCCGGTTTTTGATCGCACGGATTTCAACCGCCCTCTACCCGAAGACAACCCGATTCGCCAGAGGATCACCCAGGGCCAGACTCGGGGCAGTCTGGAATATACCGCTTCCACGGATGGGGTCGAGCGTCTGGGTTATTTTCAGGTCATGGAGGATTTTCCCTTTTATACCCAGGTTTCCCTGGCCCGCAGTCATTATATGGCCAGCTGGTATGACCAGACCTGGATTTTTATCTGGCTGGCCTTGCTTCTATTTTCTGCGGGCTTTCTGGTTACTCACTTGATGCGTAAAAATCTTGCAGCAGTGAACAGCTATCAACTGCAGTTGGAAGAGGAACGCCAGCGTTTGAGCAACATCGTCTGGGGTACCGGGGTCGGTACCTGGGAATGGAATCTACAAACAGGTGAAACCCGCTTTAACCAGCGCTGGGCTGAGATGGCGGGTTATACCCTGGAAGAACTGCAACCGGTCAATATTCACACCTGGGAGAGGCTGGCGCATCCCCGTGATCTGGAAAAATCCGGTCAGGCTTTGGAGGCACATTTTTCCGGAAAAAAGGATTACTACGAAGCCCGTTGCCGAATGCTGCATAAAGACGGCCACTGGATCTGGGTGCTGGATCGCGGACGAGTTGTTTCTCGCACTCCCGAAGGGGAGCCGGAATGGATAGCCGGTACCCACCTGGATATCACGGCCCAGCAGGAAGCCTTTCTGGCCCTGGAAGCCAACAGCCAGGAATTGGAGGCCTCCAATAATGAACTGGAGCACTTTGCCTATGCTGCCTCCCATGATTTGCGCCAGCCGCTGCGGATGGTCAACAGCTACCTTCAGCTATTGGAAAGAGGCCTGGGCGAGCAACTGGATGAGCGCCATCAGCAACTGTTGGAATTTGCCCGGGGTGGTGCGACCCGTCTGGATCAAATGCTGCTTTCCCTGCTGGAGTATTCCCGTGTGGGTCGTCAGGGTGAACCTCAACAAAGCCTGCCCAGCCGCCAGGGTATCGATGAAGCCCTGCAGTTCCTGCAACCGGATATCCAGCGACGCCAGGCCGAGATAGAGATTCAAAGCGGTGACTGGCCAGTGATTCTGGCGAGTAGCAATGAATACACCCGCCTTTGGCAGAATCTGATCGGTAATGCCATCAAATACACGCCAGCGGATCGAACGCCGAGAATTCAGCTGGCCGTCAAACCTGCAGAAGGCGGTTGGCTTTTCAGCATCCGGGATAATGGCGTGGGTATTGATCCAGACCAGATGGATCGTCTCTTCCAGGTTTTTCAACGCTTGCAGAGCCGTAGCGATTACGAAGGCACGGGTGTTGGCCTGGCTGTGGCGCGCAAGATCGTCGAGCGACACGGTGGACGTATTTGGGTGGAATCTGAAGGTGAAGGCCAGGGCAGTTGTTTTTATTTTACTTGGCCGACCGATTTGCGCGAGGACCAGGAATGCTAGCCCGTCTTTTGTTATTGCTGGTTTTAATGACTGGTGCGGTTCAGGCTGCGACTCAGGCTCTGGATTTTGCCACCTTTTTTGAACGCCAGCCCAGTAAGATGCTGATCATTGATCCAAGCAGTGGGCAGATTTTAGCAGCCAACCCGGCAGCGGCTGACTTCTATGGCTATACGCCTGAGCAGCTCGCGCAGATGCAGATTCAAGAGATCAATACCCTGACTCCAGAGCAGGTGGAAGATGAACGCCAGCGAGCGACTGAAGGCGGGCGGGATTTCTTCATTTTCCGCCATCGCTTGGCTGATGGCCGGATAAAAACCGTCAGTGTTCATTCGGCACCCTATGAATTTGCCGAGGGCCAGTTTCTGGTTTCCGTCATCCAGGACTTAAGCCGTGAAAGACTCTCGGGCGAGCACCTCTGGTATTACCACGCGCAACTGGAAGAGCAGGTGGACTTGCAAACCCAAGCCTTGACCGAGGCCAAGGAGCGCCAGAAAAATATGTTTATACTCGCCCTGGCGGTTCAAATGCTGTTTATCCTGGCATTGGTTCTGGGGCTTTTTTATCTGCGCAAGCTGTCCAAAGAAAAAGAACAGCTGCTGGTTCAGGTCAACGCCCAGAATACAGAGCTCTCTCATATCAATCAGATGATGGCCCATCATTTTCAGGAGCCGGTCCGGCGGATCAGCAGCTTTGTCGGGCAACTGGAAACAGCCCTGGAAGCTGGCAATCAGGAACTCAAAACCACGGCCATGCGTTTTATTCACCAGCAGGCAGCTTATTTAAGAGCGCTGCTACAGGGGATGCAACGCTACCTGGAGCTGGATAGCCTAGCTTTTAAGTCATCACCGCTGGATGTCGAGGCCTTGGTGACCCACTTACTGAGCGAGCTGGCAAAGGAAAAAAAGGTGCACTGGCAAGTGGTCGGTCATCCCTGGCCGCGTGTGGCTTTTTCCGAACGAGGCCTGCAGGAGGTACTGGCGATTCTCCTGGAAAATGCCCAGGCTTATGGTCAAACGCCCGAAGGGCTGCAGTTACAACTAACCGGGCAAATCCGAGATGGTTACTTTTTATTGGATCTTGAAGATGCCGGCCAAGGGATTCCCGAAAGCTACCGCGACAAGGTTTTTGAACCCGTAACCCGTTTAGTACCCGTGGCCACCCATCCCGGAGCGGGCATGGGGCTGGCTCTGGCCAGAAAACTGATACAAGCAGGCGGTGGCCAGTTGACTCTGGTTGCAGCCAAGCACCTGGGAGGGGCCTGCTTTCGACTGGAATTACCCCTGGCCAAAGAGGAAAAGCCTGAATGAGCAAAAAGGACTTTCGTTTGCTGTTAATTGACGATGATGAAGCCGATGCTTTTCTGACACGCATGGCCCTGGAAGAAGCCCGTTTTCTGCTGGAGGTCGAGGTTTGTCAGAATGGTCAGGAGGCTCTGGAACGTCTGCAGCAAGGCGAGACACCGGATTTGATTCTGCTGGATTTGAACATGCCACGGATGTCGGGCTTTGAGTTTTTACAGCAAATGAAACAGCAGGATTGCTTTAAACCGCTGCCTGTCGTGGTTTTGACCACCTCCAGTTCCAGCGAGGATATAAACCGGGCTTATGCCCTGGGTGCCGTGGGTTTTTTGACCAAGCCCGTGGATATGAATGATTTTATTCAGGCCTTGAGAGGGCTGGAAAATTACTGGCTGGAGTTGGTACGCCTGCCCCAGTTGGCGGTTTAAGTGTTTACTTGCAGGAGTCGCTGATCATGACACTTTCAAACAACTCCGCTTTACCCAACCTCAATGTCTTATTGATCGAGGATGATCCCGACGAGGCCTTTCTGATCGACTGGCAATTGCAGGAAAAAACCCAGGATGCCTTTGAAGTTCGCACTGCGACCAGCCTGAAAGAAGCCGATTCGCTTTGTCGTGCCAAAGCCTTTTTGCCCGAAGTCATCCTGCTGGATTTAAACCTGCCTGATTCCACGGGCGCGGAAACCGTCAGCCGCTGTCGGGGGTATTTTCGCGATGTGCCGATTGTGGTATTGACCGGGCTGGATGACGTCGAAGCGGCCAATATTGCCCTAGAATCCGGGGCTGAAGACTACCTCACCAAGGGGGTGGAGGCCTGGATACTGCGCAAGGCCGTGCGCTATGCCCTCATCCGTCATCAACGCGATGCCCATGAGCGTCTGGCCTATACCGTTTTCCAGCACTCGCGTGAAGCGATTATAGTTACTGATGCCGAGGATCGGATTATCTCGGTCAACCAGGCCTTTACCGGGATTACAGGTTTTTCTGCAGAAGAAGTTCTGGGTGCAACGCCAACGATTTTACGTTCGGGTCACCATGATGCTGCCTTTTACGAGGATTTCTGGAAAACCTTGAATGGCAAGGGGCACTGGGAAGGTGAATTTTGGAATCGCCGCAAGGATGGTCGCCTTTTTGTCGCCAGCTATTCCATTACCCGGGTTGAAGATGCTGCCGGCAATACTCTTCAGTATGTGGGGCTGTTCAGTGATATCACCCAGCAAAAAGAAGCCCAGAATCGGGTGGAAAGCCTGGCCTATCGTGACCCCTTGACGGGGTTGGGCAATCGCACTCTCTTTAATGAGCGTCTTCAACAGATGCAGATCCGCGCCAAACGTCATGCTGGTTTGAAGGCCGTGATTTATCTGGATCTGGATGGCTTCAAACCGGTCAATGATACCCATGGCCATGTCGCCGGCGATGCGCTTCTGGTCGCTGTCGCCGAGCGAATGCAACAGTTGATTCGTGAAGAAGACACCCTGGCGCGGCTAGGGGGTGACGAATTTGCCATTCTGGTGGAAATGGAGCATGGCGGGGAAGAACAGCTCTATGACCTGCTCGAAGCCTGTCGTCAGACTATCAGCCAGGCGGTTAACTGGCGTGATCAACTCCTCAGCGTGTCGGCCAGTATTGGGGGTGCCCTGACTTTCTGTCGTGAATTTGATGGTGAGCACTTGCTGGAGTTGGCCGATGAATCCATGTATGCCGCTAAAAAAGGCGGTAAGAACAAGATTAAGCTGGTCCACTATGAGCCTTCCAAGGTGATCAACTGATGCATCCTGTCGATCTGGCACGTGCCTTTGAAAAACTCCCCTCGCCAGTTTTCCTGATGGAAGAAGGCTGCTTTTTGGATTGTAACCAGGCTGTGCTGGATCTTCTGGGCATGGATTCCAAAGAGGCATTGCTGGGTAAACGCCCCGAGGCCATATCACCCCCGTTACAAGCTGATGGTGGGCCCTCTAGCGAGATGGTCAGTCGCCATCTGAATGCTCTGGCAGAGCAGGGCTGGGTGCGTTTTGAATGGCAGCATTTGACCCGTCAGGGGGAGGTGCTGATTCTGGAGGTTACTCTGACGGAGTTTCAGTGCCGTCATCAACGCATCCTTCTGGGTGGTTGGCAGAATCTGACGCCGCATCGTCAGGCTGAAGCGAGAATCCAGGAGCTTCTTACTTCCAGCCAAAAGCTGGCGGCACAACTGCCCGGCGTAGTCTACCAGTATCGGGTTGATGCTCAGGGACAGGCTTCCTTTCCCTATGCCAGCCCGGGCATTGCCACGATCTATGGTACAACGCCCGAAGCCGTTAAACAGACAGCCGAACCGGTTTTTCAAGTGCTGGACCCCAGAGACAAGGCGCGAGTAGCGGCCAGTATTGCGGCTTCTGCCGAGAGCCTGGAAGTCTGGCAGGATGAATACCGGGTGCAACACCCGCAAAAAGGCGAAATCTGGGTCGAGGGGCAGGCCACCCCGGAGCGGCTGCCTGACGGTGGTTGTCTCTGGCACGGCTATATTTTTGAAACGACCCAGCGCAAAAAGATCCAGGCCCAGGTCGAAGAAAGCGAGTTGCGTTTTCGCCAGCTGGCCGAAAACACCGAGGTGGTTTTCTGGGTCAGAACAGCCAGGGAAATGCTTTATATCAACCCAGCCTATGAAAGCATCTGGCAGCGCAGTTGCCAGAGTCTTTACGACCAGCCCGACAGCTTTCTGGAAAGCATTCATCCGCAGGATCTGCCCCGTGTTCAGGCGGCCTTTAGTCACCTTCCCGAAGCCCAGGGTTATTTTGACGAGACCTATCGCATTATCAGGCCGGATGGCAGTCATCGCTGGATTCACGCCCGCAATTACCCGGTGCTTAATGAACGCGGAGAACTGGAGCGTATGGCAGGCATTGCTGCCGACATTACCCGTGAAGAAGAGGCCCGCCAGCATTTGCAGGAGCAGCAAAAAGCCTTGGCAGCCTCCAATGCCGAGTTGGAACAGTTTGCCTATGTGGCCTCCCATGACCTGCGCCAGCCGCTGCGTATGGTAAACAGCTATCTGCAGCTGCTGGAAAAAGGGCTGGGACCGAAGCTGGACGACCGCCACCGTGAGTTGTTGGACTTTGCCCGGGGTGGCGCCACCCGTTTGGATCAGATGCTGCTCTCGCTGCTGGAGTATTCGCGTGTCGGTCGCAAGGGCGAGCCGCAAGAATGCATGTCCAGCCGCCGGGGGCTGGATGAAGCCCTGCAGTTCCTGCAACCGGATATTCAGGCCAGCCAGGCAGACATTGCAATCCAGAGTGACCACTGGCCAGAGCTAGTCGTTAGTAGCAATGAATATACCCGTCTCTGGCAAAATCTTTTGAGTAATGCCATCAAATATACCCTCCGGGGTCAGCCGCCACGGATTCAAATCGGGTTTGAACCGCTTCGGGAGGGCTGGCGCTTTTATATTCGTGATGCGGGCCTGGGAATCGACCCTGGCCAGCAAGATCGCCTCTTCAAGGTCTTCCAGCGCTTACACCCGCGTGGCGAATATGAAGGCACCGGTGTGGGGCTGGCGGTGGCCCGCAAGATCGTGGAAAGACACGGCGGTGAAATCTGGGTGGAATCTGCGGGTGAAGGCCAGGGCAGCTGTTTTTATTTTTATCTGCCGGGTGCAAGTGTATCCAAGAGTAACAATCAGAGCGATTGAACGCTGATTCTGCCTACCTTTTTACTTTCTAAAAAGGGGAGTTTTGCTAGCCTGTTAAAAAACACAGGATGAACTATGCTGATACTCCTTGCTGATGATTCCCGCACTACCGCCGCACCGGTCAAAGCAACCCTGGCTCAAAAAGGCCATGAAGTCATCCACGTGCTGGATGGTCGAGCTGCCGTGGATGCTTATCAGGCGCATCAACCTGATCTGATACTGATGGACGGCATCATGCCGGAACTGGATGGTGCAACAGCCACACGGTTGATTCGTGAACTGGAACCCCATACCTGGACGCCCATTATCATCTTGACGGCTCTGGATAGCCGCGATGGCATGCTGGAAGGTCTGAAGGCGGGTGCGGATGATTATTTATTCAAGCCGATCGATTTTGATGTCTTGCAAGCACGCATCGATGTTTTTCAACGCATCTCAACCCTGCAACAGAGCCTGGCGGGTGTTTTGGATCATGTCTATGAAGGGATTATTACGATTAACAGCCGCGGGTTGATCGAACAGTTTAATAAAGCAGCTGAACAGATTTTTGGTTACAGCGCTTTTGAATGCCGAGGCCGCAACGTCAAACTGCTGATGCCCAGCCCCTACGCGGAAGAACATGATGGCTATCTCAGCCGTTACCTTAAGGAAGGCAAGCCGAGGGTGATCGGTAGCGGTCGTCGTGTGCAGGGTAGACGCAAAAACGGTGAGATTTTTCCCATGCAGCTAGCCATTACCGAAATCAATCAGCCTGAGGGGAGTCTCTTTATTGGTTTGGTCAAGGATGTCTCTGAAGAAGAGAAAGCCAGGAAGAAGATTGAGTATCTGGCCTGGCATGATGCCCTGACCGGTTTATATAACCGGGCTGCTTTCCTCGAGCACCTTCAGCAGCTACTGGATCTAGCTCACCCTGAAGAACATGCCCTGCTGTTTATTGATCTGGATGGTTTCAAGCCTATTAACGATGACTTGGGTCATGAGGCTGGGGATGAAGCCTTGCAACAGGTTGCCCAGAGATTACGTCGGGTTTTACGTAAACAGGATTTTCTGGCACGCCTGGGCGGGGATGAATTTGTGGTGCTGCTTTCCTCCTTACCCGATCCTGAACTCGCTGCGCTGGTCGCTGAAAAGCTGCTGGCCTGTCTGGACTCCCCTCTGACGTTGAAAGCTGGCCAAGCGCAGCTGGGGGCCAGTATTGGTGGAGCCCTCTTCACCGGGTTGGCCGGTGACAAGGATCAAATAATCAGCCAGGCGGATAAAAAGATGTATGAGGCCAAAAGGGCCGGTAAAGGGCGTTATTTACTAACAGCTTTGGAAAGATAAACAGGTGTAAAATTGGATTCTAACCCTTTGATTTGTATTGTTGATGACGATGAAGACCAGGCTAACCTCTTGAAGCTGCGCTTGCATAAACGCGGTTATTCCACCCGGGTTTTCAACGATACCCTGTCCTTCCAGCAGTTTGCCCGGGATGCCGGTGAGCGTTCACTCGTGGTTATCATGGATCAGATGTTTCCTGAAGGTGAGCTGGCTGGCAGCCAGGTCATGGCGGATATCCACCAGACAGGCAGTCATTACCCACTGATCTTTTTGTCGGCCAGGGACGATCTGGAAGCTCGTCTGGCTGCGCATCGAGCCGGAGCTTCGGCTTATTTCTCCAAGCCTTTAGATAGTGATCTTCTAATCCAGCGAATAGAAAAATTACTGGAAATGCCCGGGTCCTATCGGGTACTCCTCATGCAATCCGATGCTGCGGTGGCCGAAACGACGCTGGGTCAGCTTGAAAGTCAGGGTATGCAGGTTAAATGCTGTGAATCCAGCTCTAATTTTTTAAATCTTTATGATCAATGGCAGCCGGAAGTCCTGCTGCTGGATGCCCGCCTGCCGGAGATGACCGGGCCGGAATTGGCCGCGCTTCTATACGAATACAAGGGGCTGCAGCAGGCGGCGTTGGTTTTTCTGGCCGATGAAGAGGATGCCGATCTTCAGGAAGAAGCACTTAGCTATGGGGCCGATGATTTTCTGATTCGGCCGGTCGATGATCGCTACCTGACCGGCATTCTGCGCTCCAGAGCCGAGCGTGTCAGACGCAGTCGGCGCTTAAGTGAGCGTCTGGATGAACGCTATCGGGAGATGCGTCAACTCTATCAATTGCGCCAGCAACAGCAGGAAACCCTGGATCGCCATGCCATTGTCAGCGTGGCTAATCGCCAGGGTGAAATTATCTACGTCAATGAGCGTTTTTGCCAGATTTCCGGTTATTCTCAGGAAGAGCTGCTGGGGCAGGACCACCGCCTTTTGAAATCCGGTCAACACCCCCCGGAGTTTTATCAGGATCTCTGGCGGCGATTGAGTGCTGGTCTGGTCTGGCAGGGTGAAATCTGCAACCGACGCAAGGATGGTCGCCTTTATTGGGTGGAATCCACGATTACCCCCTTCTTTGATGAAAACGGGCAAATCCGCGAATACGTTTCTATCCGTACCGATATTACCCACCAGAAAGAAGTAGAACAGGAACTCAAGAATACGGAGGAATGGCAGCGACAATTGGCCTGGGAGAGAGGCAAGCGCCTTAAGGAATTTGCCTGTTTGAGTGACCTCCTCTACCTGATGACAGATTTTTCTCAGGATGAAGCGCAATTGCTGCAAACTGCTGCTGATCGTATTCCCGCGGCCTGGCAACTGCCGGAATTGACCGGTGTGTGTATCACTTATCAGGGTCAGACCTACACCAGCGAGGATTTTGTACTCACCCCCTTGGCTCATCGCGTGGAGAAAACCCTGGAAGGTCTGGATGGTGAGGATGAACACTTGGAAATCCTGGTTTGCCTACAGCCGAGTGCGCCTGAATTTCTGGAAGAAGAGCTGCATCTGCAGGATCAGCTAGCTCAACAACTTCTGCTGGCACTGGGGCGCACAAGGGATCACCAGGCCACCCGGGAAGCCCGGGATCTGGCCAAAAGAGCCAGTAAGGCCAAATCCAATTTTCTTTCCAATCTAAGCCATGAAATCCGTACGCCCATGAATGCCATTCTGGGGTTTGCCCAGATGCTGGAGTATGAGGGGGAATTGAGCGGAGACCAAAAAGACAGTGTCAATGAAATTCTAAAGGCCGGTCAGCATTTACAGCAATTGCTGGATGATGTTTTGGATCTGGCCCGGGTGGAAGCAGGCAAGGTGCGCTTGTCTCTGCAGGAGGTTGCGCTCAACCCCCTGGTGACCGAGGCGCTGCGCTTGCTGCAAGGAGAAGCCAGCGAGACCCAGGTAACTCTGGAAAATCTCCTCTCAGAACAGGAGGTGATTTTTGCCGACCCTTTCCGTTTGAAGCAGGTTTTGATCAACCTGTTATCCAATGCCATCAAATACAACCGTGAGGGTGGCCAGGTGATCGTTTCCACCTGGGCTCCCCAAGCTGGCTGGCTGCGTTTACAAATTGAAGATACCGGGCCAGGCATAGCTCCGCAATATCTGGAGGAATTAAGCCAACCCTTCAATCGCCTGGATGCTGAAGCGCGTGGCATCAAGGGCACGGGGATCGGTTTAACCATCAGCCGCCAGCTGGTTGTGCAAATGGGAGGGCAGCTGGGTGTGAATAGCCAGATGGGATTGGGATCGGTGTTCTGGGTGGAGTTACCCGTGAAGGAGGTTTTTGAACCGGGCAGGACTTCTGTGGACAGTATCAAGGAAATTAAATAAGCATGTTGAATAAACAAACCGCTCATCTGCTATTGGTGGATGATGAACCTGCTAACCTCAAACTGCTGCAGAAAATACTGGCTAGAGAAGGCTACGTCAGCTGTGAGGTTATCCAGGACTCGCGCCAGGTGATGAAGAGTTACCAACGCCAGCGTCCGGATGTCATTCTGTTGGACTTGAATATGCCGCATCTGGACGGTTTTCAAGTGCTGGAACAACTGCAGACACTGGATGACCCCCTCTTGCCTCCGGTTCTGATCCTGACAGCCCAGCAGGAAAGGGATTGTCTGCTTAAAGCACTTAAGCTGGGTGCTAGGGACTACCTGAGCAAGCCTTTTGATCAGCATGAGCTCTTGATGCGTGTGGCCAATCTGATAGAGGTCCATCAGGCTCATTGTCTGTTGCGGGACCAGAAAGCTTTTCTTGAAGAAGAAGTGCGTAAAAGAACCTGTGAGCTGGAAAGAACCCGTCTGGAAGTAGTCAGACGCCTGGGTCAGGCTGCCGAGTTTCGCGATAACGAAACCGGGGATCATATCCTGCGTATGAGCCGCTATTCTGCGATTCTGGCTGCCAGCCTGGGATGGTCAAAAGATGAGTGCGAACTTTTGCTCAATGCCAGCCCCATGCACGATATCGGCAAAATCGGCATTCCTGATGCCATCCTGCAAAAACCCGGCAAGCTGACAGCCGCTGAATACAGTGTCATGAAAGAACATGCACGTCTGGGGGCCAACCTGCTTAAAGGCGTGGAAGCGCCCCTGTTCAAAATGGCCCAAGACATTGCCCTGGGGCACCATGAAAAATGGAATGGTGAAGGCTACCCCCAAGGCCTGGCCGGCGAAGCCATTCCCCAGGCAGCGCGTATTGCGGCCGTGGCCGATGTCTTTGATGCTCTGACCTCGGCCAGACCCTATAAGCAGGCTTGGAGCATCAAGAGTGCAGTTGATCTAATCGTTTCGGAGTCAGGCCAGCATTTTGACCCGGAAGTGGTCGAGCATTTTCAAAAATGCCTGCCTCAGCTGCTGGCGATACGCCAGGAATATACCCAGGAAGAACAGGGCCAGCCCCAGCCAGCTTAAAGAGAAGGTTGGTGGTTGTTAAGCGCGCTGGAAGGCATAGCCCTGACCATAGTGGCTGACCACCTGGCCGGGGCTGGGATCAAAAGCCGCCAGTTTTTTGCGCAGGCGGCTGATTAAAAGATCCAGTGCTCGGCCTTCCTGGGCTTTGTGAACATCGCCCCAGATACTATCGGCCAGCTCTTCACGACTAAAGAGGGTGCTTTCGGAATGAACAAAGAGTTGCATCAAACGGAATTCAGCCGGTGTCAGGCGCTGCTTCTGACCGGCAAAGCCCAGCTGAAAATGAGCGGCATCCAGTTCCAGCGGTTCGAAGTTACGGTTTTTTGAATTGGAAGCCTGGGCGCGCCGGGTGACCGCGCGAATCCGGGCCATCAAAATGGTTTTATTGATGGGCTTGGAAATAAAATCATCGGCACCGGAATGCAGGGCTTCGGCCAGATCATCCTCACCATCCAGGGAGGTCAGAAAAATGGTGGGTGGACGTTCAGGGTCGTCAGCCAACTTTTTCATTAATTGCAGGCCACTCATGCCGGGCAGCAGCCAGTCGATCAGGAGAAGATCAAATTTTTCAGGCTGATAGCTGTCGCGAAAAATCTCGGCCGATACAAAGAGGGTGGCCTGGTAGCCATAGTTGTGCAGCCAGCTGGCCAGCAGGCGGGCTTGATCCTGATCATCTTCAATAATCGCAACTTGGGGCATGCAAGGTTTTCATTATGAGTAAAGTGATATATCGCTTTAAATTATCAGGTTTTCTCCTGACGGGCAAAATGTATCAGATGGTATTAGCTCAACTTTTTTGTTTTAAGCCGTAGGGCAAAAAAACGGATCAGGGCGAGATAAAGTATTACACTCAAGGCGGTCAACTCATTAGAAGGTCGGCATGGAACAAGAATTTTTGCAATTACAGCGTGGTTTTATCAGTCGTTTACCTCAAAGGGGTGAACGTATGCGAACCAGCCTGGATGAATACCTGCAGGCTTTTCCCTCTTCATCTACCGAACCGCTATTGAAGGCGCTGCATACTGAGATTCATAACCTGACCGGGGCGGCCGGCAGCTATCAACTGCCAGAGTTGAGTCAGCAGGCTAGAGAGGTGGAGCGTTATTTGCGCCCCCGGGTACAAGAAGGCAGTGACAGCTCGCCTCTGGACCCTGCCCATCTTGATGCCTTGGTCTCGGCTTTGATTCAACGCCTTGATGAGCTGGCAGCCGGGGCTTAAGGGTTGTTCATGGCTGCCTTTCATCCACGCAACTGGTCACTACAAAAACGTCTCAGCTTGTTGCTCGCTGGCTGTTTTATCATCATTACTGTCTTGTCAGCTATTCTGGTCAAAGCCTATTTCGAGAATGAATACCGTAGCCTGTTTTTAAAGCGTGAGCAGGAGCAGATAAGGCTGGTCGTGCAACGGATCGAGCAGAACCTGGAAACACGTCTGCGCTGGGTCGAAGCCCATGCTGACCGTTTGGCCGATGTAGAAGGTTTGTTGCCCCTTGCCAGTATCCGAGAACACCTTAAAGCAGCACAAGTTGGCAGTGGCTTCAGCGATCTTTCGGTGATGAATCCTGAAGGTGTCGTTCTGATAGATCAGCCGGTCTTTCCCGGACGGGTAGGGACCGACTACTCGTTTCGTTCCTTTATTAGTCGTTCCTTGACTGAAAAAACCTCTGTCATCAGCTCCCTTTTAATTGGTGCCAAAACCCGTCGCCCCATGTATGTGATGGCTGCCCCGATTTTTGATGAACGGGAAGAACTGGTCGGCTTGCTGGTCGCCAGTACTGATCTGCGTGAAGAAGCACTTTTCAAGCGGCTGGGTGAAGAAATGCAGGACCAGGACAGCCGTCTGCTGGTGCTGGATCCGATTAACCGGCTTTATATTGCTTCGAGTAATCCCGATCAGGTGTTACAGCCTCTGCCGGAGCCGGGTGCCGAGCCTTTGTTGGATCGCCTTCTGGACTCGACTTCGCGGGGTACTCTCGAGGATGAACAGGGTGAGGCCTGGATCTTTGTCAACGAATATATGGAGCCCATGCACTGGCTGGTGGTTAAACTGGCTTCGGAGCGAGCAGTGTTGATGCCGGTTCGTAACCTGATTAGCCAGTATCTGCTTTTGACGCTCTTGATGTTGGTGATCATGGGCTGCTTGACCATTTACCTGGTGCATTATTTACTGCGACCGGTGCGCCAGGCTATCGCCCAGATCAATACTGCAGTAAACCAGGGCGGGGGGTTGCAGCCCTTCGCCATCCAGCGTCAAGATGAAATCGGTCAGTTATTGCAGGCCTTTAATGCGCTGGAGCAGATGCGCGACCGTCAGGATCGCATGAAGGAAGAATTTATTTCCCTGGTGAGCCACGAGTTACGCACCCCTTTGACTTCGATTCAGGGTAGTCTTTCCTTACTGACTTCAGCTCAACTGGGTGAGCCTGAACGCGAAGAAATGTTGAGTATTGCCGAGCGCAATACCGGGCGTTTGCTGGCCCTGGTAAACGACCTCTTGGATCTGGCCAGTCTGGCGCGCGGAAGCTTGCGACTGGAGATGCGTCAGCAATCGCTTAAGCCGATTCTTGATGAAGTCTTGTGTGATTTTTCTCCTCAGGCCAAGGCAAAACAAATCGAGCTGGATTTAGAAATGGCCGCTGAGGATATCCAGGTCAAGGTCGATTACGCACGCTTGCAGCAGGTCATGAATAACCTGCTTTCCAATGCGGTTAAATTCTCGCCTGAAGGTACTCGGGTGAGTATCCAGGTTTCTACTGATAAAGATGAATGGGTACGTATCAGTGTCAAAGATGAAGGTGAAGGTATCCCTCTGGGGTTTCAATCCCGGGTTTTTGAGCGCTTTGCCCAGGCCGATGCTTCCGATCGCCGCCGCCATGGGGGAACCGGTTTGGGCCTGTCCATTACCCGCGAGCTCGTAGCCGCTATGCAAGGGCGTATGGGTTTTAGTTCCCTGCCACATCAGGGCAGTTGTTTTTATTTGGAGCTGCCCAGGTATGGATTGTCGACAACAGAAGAAAGTTGATGGAGTTAGCCCGTGGTAGAGCTGCGCAGAGTGTTTTGTGTTGAAGACGATCCCGATATCCGTATGCTGGTGCAGATGGCATTAGCAAAACTGGGTGGGTTGGAGGTTTGCCTGGTGGAATCGGCTGAAATTGCCCAACAGGAGGCCGCAGCCTTTAAACCCGATCTTTTTTTGCTCGATGTAATGCTGCCGGGTATGACAGGCCTGGAGTTTTTCCAGTTGACCCGTCAGGATCCCGAGTTGGCAGAGGTGCCTGCTGTTCTTTTGACGGCCAAGGTCAGTGCTGATTATCCGGAAACCTGGAAACAGCCAGGCATTCTGGGTTTGATTGAAAAGCCCTTTAATCCGGTCAACCTGGCAAGCCAGTTGCATACCTTGTTCGACGCGTCAAAACAAATGTAACGTGATTGTTTCAAGAATTGTTAACACTGGAAGTATTTTGTTAAGTGGTTGTTTTATTTTTACAATAGGGACGTTAGTATGATAAATGGACAAGGTAGGTATAAATTGAATACAACACTTAGCGGGAAAGAGGTCGCAGCAGATGCGCAATAATCAGCCTGTCACCCAGAATGAATATCCAGTGCGCCAGGATTGCGCGATTATTTCTCATACTGACACCAAGGGTCAGATCACCTACGTTAACGATGAATTTGTCGAATACGCCGGTTTTACCCGGGAAGAACTGATTGGCAAACCCCACAATATTATCCGTCACCCGGATATGCCCCAGGAAGCCTTTCGCGACATGTGGGCAACCCTGAAGCAAGGCAGGGCCTGGCAGGGGCTGGTTAAGAACCGGCGTAAAAATGGTGACCACTACTGGGTTAAGGCTACTGCCACTCCACGTCCTGATGGCGGTTACATGAGTGTGCGTCTGCGTCCGACCCGTGAAGAAGTCAGTGCCGCTGAAGCCTTGTACAAGCGTATGCGTGAAGGCAGCAGTGATCGCCTTTCCGGTGGCTACCATCTGCCCGGTCTGGTTGCACGTTTCAAACACGGCTACAGTAACCTGAGTCTTACGGTGACGGCTTTATTGCCTTTATTTTTCCTCTTTTTTGCCCTGGCGGGAGTTGCTGGCTGGCAATGGATGGTCACCAAGCACGCGCAAACTGAAGCGGTTCTTCTGCCCATGCTGGCCAGCCTGGGTGTTTTTGGGGGCGTGGCTTTTGTCTGGCAGTGGTTGGTGTTAAGGGAACAGTCCAGTCGTTTGAACAAACTGGTTCGCGCCGCTCGCGAAATCGGTTCGGGAAACCTGGTGGCCGAGGCACCTATGGGACATCAGGATGAAATCGGTAGCGTCTTCAATGCCGTACAGGTAATGCGCAATCGCCTGTTTGAAATCGCTTTCCAGATGACCCAGTCGGCCAAAAGCTTGAAACAGTCAGCAGAAGAAATGCTCAGCGCCAGCGAGGAAACCTCACGCGGAGCGCAAGAGCAATCCTCTGCATCGGCAAGCATGGCGGCGGCTTTGGAAGAATTGACCGCTTCGGTAGAGCAGATCGGTCACAATGCGGATAATGCTCATGAGGCTTCTCAAAATGCCGGTGAGGTAGCTCGCTCCGGTGCCGAGGCAGTCTATGCTAGTACCCAGGAAATTGCTGCTATTGCCGATACCGTCAAAGAATCTGCGGCCCAACTGAAAGAACTGGAAGCCGTGTCTGCCAGTATCGGTCAGATCGTTTCCACCATTCGCGAGATTGCCGAACAGACAAATCTGTTGGCGTTGAATGCAGCCATTGAAGCTGCGCGGGCCGGTGAACACGGTCGCGGTTTTGCCGTGGTGGCCGATGAGGTCCGCAATCTTGCCGAGCGCACCGCTCAGTCTACTGTAGAGATTACCGACATGGTGACTCAGATTCAGCAGCGTACAGAAGCGGCTGCCGATGAGATGCAGGCCAGCGTCGAGAAGGTGGAATCGGGCGTGGAAAAAGCCAAAAATGCTGGCCAGTCGGTTGCTGATATCCAGCAGCAGACCCTGCGCGTGGTGGAAGCTACCCAAGATATTCAGCAGGTGCTGCGTGAGCAGACCCTGGCGGCAAGAGAGGTGGCTGAAACCGTCGAAGGCATTGCTAATCTGGCTGATAGTAATGCGGCTCAGGCTGAACAGGCACATGTTGCCAGTCAGCATGTACAAGGCACTACCCGAGTGCTGGATGAGTTGCGTCGACAGTTCAAGGTTTACGTGGATTGACAGGTTAAGAGTCACCCAACCTGCTTTCTGCTGAGCTAGGGCTGCTACTCTGATGAAAAGGGTAGCAGCCTTGTTGGATTAACTTTATCAGGGGCAGGTGAACAGCTTGAATTCTTGGCTTGAAAAAATGGAAGCCTTGCAAAGGCGCCTCCCTCTTCTTAGTGGTTTGGCTTCAGGTCTTATCACCTTTTTACTACTCTTCCTGCTACTGAGCCTCTTCAAAAGCAATCTTCTGTCACAGGAAGAGCGCAAGCTCGCCGAGGTGCGCAGTCGGCTGGAATCCACCCTCAATCAGGCCAGTAATGCTTCGGCCAGTTTCAGTTTTTATATTGCCAGCCAACCGGTTAGTGATTTGGATTTCTCTCGCTTCCAGGCTCTGGCAGAGCAACTGCTGGCTCGTCACCCCATGATCCGTAATATGGCTTTGGCACCGGATAATATTATCCTCTGGAATTTTCCGGTCGCTGAAAACAGCTCCACCCACGGTTTGAACCTGGCTGCGATACCTGAACAGGCCCGGGCACTGGATCTTTTAAAACAATCTCGCCGTCCGGTGCTGGCAGGCCCCATTGATTTAGTCCAGGGCGGTTCAGCGATCATTCACCGGGTGCCAGTGTTTATTAACCTTGCTGATGGAGGCAGTGACTACTGGGGTACTGTTGGAACCGCCATTCGCCTGGAATATCTGCTTGAAAAATCTGGTGCCCAAGCCTTGCTGGATCAAGGAGACCTCGCCATCCGTGGACAAGATGGCCAGGGATCAGACGGGGCGACCTTTCTGGGTTCGGATGATTTCTTCTCCAGCCCGAGCACACTCAAAATGGCGGTTCGAGCCCTGGATGGTGAATGGCAGCTGGCTCTGCGTCCGGTTACTGCCACCCCGCTTTGGTCACTCTTGCTAGTGGCTTGTATCTTGATCGGGTTGCTGGTGGCTTGGCTCACTTTCCGGCTTACCCGACAGTTGTTGCTGCAACAGATGCAATTGAATGAAAAGCGCCGCGATGCGGCTGAAGCCGGTGAGCGCTTGCAATTGGCCACTCAGGCAGCGGGTATGGGAATCTGGGATCTTAACCTTAAAACCGGTGAAATACACTGGGATGCTGGCATGTTCAGTATTTTTCAACAGGATCCGGCTCACTTTAGTGGAACCAATCAAGAGTGGGAAGCAGCCCTCCTGCCCGGTGAAAAAGAGCGGATTTACAGCAAATTAAGCCGCTATCTTGAGAGCGGTGGAGACTTTGAAGATGAATTTCGGATCAGGCGGCCTGACGGTAAATTACGTTTGATTCGTAACCATGCCCGGATTATTCGAGGGCAGGATGGTGAAGTAGAGCAACTGGTCGGCATCAATGAAGATATAACGTCAAGGCGCCAGGAAGAAGCTCGACTCTTAGCAGCCAAAAAAGAAGAAGAACGCCTGAACTACATCATGGCTCATCATTTTCAGGAACCCTCACGTCGCCTGATGATTTTTGCCGATCAGCTGCGCCAGGATTCCAGTCTGCAAGTCGGTTACCGTTCACGCCAGGCAATCGATTTTATTCGCGAACAGGCCAGCTACCTGCGTGCTTTGGTGCAATCGATTCAAACCTACATGCAAGCGGGAAGCTACCTGGAGCCTCCCAAGAAATTGTCTTTGCCCCAATTGATCGAAAATCTGCTGGCTTCGGATGAACTGGTGGTCGATCTTCGTTCATACGTCACCTTGGTCGCCACCCCCTGGCCTGAGATTGAAGGCCCGCAGCGTAAACTTCAACGCCTCGTCAAAGAGCTTCTTAACAATGCTTGGCAGCATAGTCACTGTGAAGGTTCGCTGCGGGTTGAAATTTCCGCACGCTGTCTGGGTGATCGTCTGGAAGTAACTTTCAGCGATAACGGGGTGGGTCTGCACCCGGATCAGTATGAGCAGGCCCTGGATCTGATGGTTCACCTGGATGAAATCAAAGGACGTCAACTGGGCATGGGTTTGCCTCTGGCCAGAAAACTGGTGCTACAGATGGAGGGGAAGCTTTTCCTTGAGTCTAGTAGGCTTGGAGGTTTGGCTGTGGTGATCGATTTACCCTTGGCCAGTACCAATAAGGAGCCCCAAGAATGATCCGGGTAGTCTTGGCTCTGGTACTGGGTTGGGGGCTGTCCATCGCTCAGGCCTCAACGCCTTACGATCGCCTGCTAGAGCAGGTTCGCCAGTTGCAAGCCAGTGGCCGACTGCCGCAGGAAGCACGTTTACACCTTCAGGTCAAAGAAGGTAATCAGGCTTATTTTCTTGGAGCAGACCAGGCACTGAAAGAACGCTGGGAAATGGCTACAGGCATCTTGCTGGATATTCGTTTGATGCCTCAGCAAACGGCTGGTGAAGCCCTGCAAAGAGATGGCCAGGTTGATTTGCTGGTTGCCCGTAATCAGGAATACCCGGATCTCTTTTCCCGGGGTCTGATTCTGAGTCTTAACGACTTCTATGCTGAATTGGGGTTTTATCCCGAAGATGAAGACTGGTTCCTGGGTGAAGCGCAAACGGTTTTTCATGACCAGCGGTTAGCCGTGCCGGGTGATGCTGATCTGCTTTTGTTGTACCTGCGTCAGGATTTGCTGGATGATCCCGAAGAGAAAAGCGCCTTTCAGGCACGTTTTGGCTACCCCCTCAAGGCACCGCAGACCTGGCAAGAATACCAGGACCAGGTCAGTTTCTTTCACCGCCCGGAACAAGGGCTTTGGGGTAGTGTGGAATTACGTGACCCCCACTTGGCCTGGCCCTTCTGGCTGGCGCGCTTTATGGCTTTTAGCTGGCCGGATACGCGTTTGTTTGATGACCAGGGGCGCCCGAGAATCAATACCCCGGCAGGGCAGGCAGCTCTATCCAGCTATCTGGCAACACTGGACATGACTCCTGACAGCGTGCGCTTAGCTGGCTCCGGTTATGATGCAGCCTTACCCTATTTTTATAAGGGACAGGCTTATGCCCTGATGATCACTCCCGCTGCCAGCAAGTTGTTCCGTAATCGGCCTCTGCCCATTTCTGACCGTTTTTCTGTGCACCCTTTGCCCGGTGTTTACCATAACCAATCCCTGGTTCGCTCTTCGGTTTTGGCTTTTGGCAATAATTTGGTGATTCCGGCCCAAAGCCGTTACCCCCTGCTGGCGCTGCTATATGCACTTTGGATTACTTCTGCCGATGTTTCCGAAGAAGGACTGGTTTTGACCCGAAGTTTTGCCGATCCTTTTCGCGAATCGCATTTACAAGCCCCGGAGCTGGCTGCAGTCTACGGCCAGGCTACTCTGGATGCCATAGCTACCAGCCTGCCTAACACCGTGAATCCGGCATTGGATCAGGAAGGCAGTGGGCTTTACATTGAGGCTTTTAACCAACTGCTTGCCGAAGCGATAGAGCAGCATCTCAGTGAGGAAGTGACTCTTCAGAGAATCGAAGCGGCCTGGCAGCAGATCAGCCGTGAACAAGAGATCCTGCCTGATCGGGCACAGGACCAGCAAGCAAGGAGAGTGGCCCAGTGAAAGCTCCACGTTGGCACCAGGGATTGGGCTTTCGTCTGATCAGTAGTTTTTTACTGGGCGTAACCATCATGCTGATGCTGCTTTTTTTTGCCGAAAGTAGCCTGCGAGAAGCCATCAGGGATACTCAGCGCCTGCTGGATGGTCAGTTGATTCCTCTGGTGGAAATTAATGACCTCCAGGCAGAACTGCTAAAGCTACGGGAGAAAGAAGTCACTCTAGTGCGGGTCCGGGATGAGTTTGCTCTGGTCAACCAGGCTTTTGCCCTGGAAGCGGATAGCCGTGATTTTGATCAGCAGCTACACCAGGTGCTAGAGGCGTTGCCGGCTATTCCTGCCCTGCAGATACGCCTGCTTGAAGAAGGCTGGCAGGCTTACCGCCAGGATCTTGACGAGCTGCTTACAGCGGCCGCTGCGAAACGTCCTGATCAGGCGCTGGATATTTCCGTTTACCAGTCAACAAGCAGTTTTCAGAACTTAATCAATGCTTTCCAGACTTTCTCCTGGCAGCGTCAACAGCAGTCCGAGGACATCTACAGCCTGCTGCTTGAGCGCCGCGATTGGCAGTTTCACCTCTTTTTGTGGATTGCCCTGGTGAGCTTAGTGTTACTGGGAGGGCTTTTAGCCTGGGTGACTCTGGGGCTTCTAAAACGTTTGCTGCTGCTAAGAGATGGGGCTCGTGAGTTGGCTTTGACCAACCGTCCGCAACCCCTGGATGATCAGGGGCAGGATGAACTGGCGCAACTGGCCCAGGCTTTTAATCTGCTGCAAACCCGCATCAAAAGCCGGGAAGAAGCCCTCCAGCAGGCTCAAGCGAGTCTGGAAGAAAGAGTCAACGAAAGAACAGCTGAGTTGCGGGCCTCTAATGCCGAGCTGGAGCAGTTTGCCTATGTCGCCAGTCATGATTTGCGTCAACCGCTGAGAATGATCACTAGCTACTTGAAACTTCTGGAAAAACGCCTGGATAGCCAATTGGATGAAGAAGCCAGGGTGATGATGGATTTTGCTTCCGATGGTGCCCGGCGTCTGGATCAAATGCTGGTTTCCCTGCTTGAATATTCACGGGTCGGGCGCAAAGGGCAGCCCAGGCGCTGGTTGGCTAGTCGTGAAGCTCTGAATGAAGCTTTGATTTATCTGCGACCTGATATTGAAGCTCGGGGCGCTGAAATTATCATCGAGGGAGAAAGTTGGCCCCAGGTCTATGCCAGTCATGACGAACTGACCCGCCTGTTCCAGAATCTTGTGGGCAATGCACTGAAATATCATGCAGGTGAAACGCCGCCCAGTATTCATATTCAGGTACGTACCCTGGAAAATCGCCATGAATTCAGTGTGCAGGATCAGGGCATCGGTATTCAGCCGAACATGCAGGACCGGCTTTTCCAGGTTTTTCAGCGTCTGCATACCCAGCAGGAGTACGAAGGCAGTGGCGTCGGCCTGGCGGTATGCCGCAAGATTGTTGAAGGCCATGGTGGCCATATCTGGGTCGAATCCCAGGGTAAAGGTGAGGGGAGTCGTTTTACCTTCACCCTGCCCTTGGCACCTGCAAAGAACAAGGTGGATGAATGAAAGCTTTGCTCGGTGCCTGTCTCCTTTTAGCTGGTGGGCTTGTCTGGGCTGACAGCTCCGAACGTTTGCGCGCTCTGATCATGGAGACCGAGCCCTGGGGGTTTTATCAGCCCGAGCAAGGGGAACTCCAGGGAATCTGGATCGATATTGCTCGCCTGCTCGAGGATGAAACCGGAATTGAGCAGCAAAAACGCCTGGCCCCCTATGCCCGGGTCATGGAGAGTCTGGCCTTGGGCGATGCTGATATCAGTTATTTGATCCGCTCTCCTGATCGTGATGATGAAGTGCTCCATGCCGGTCTGCTGTTTCATTTTGGTTCCGTGGTTCAGGCCCGCCAGGGGATTCGATTAAATGATTATGAAGATCTTCTGGGGCTACGTATCGGTGTGCTTCAGGGCATTCGCTTGTCTCCGCGTTTTGATCAGGATAAGCGTTTGCACAAGATTTCCGTGCGTAATTATGAAACCCAGCTGAATATGCTGGAAGCGGGACGTCTGGATGCCATTGCCGGCAACAGCCTGTCCCTGGCCTATCTGCAGGAAAAAAGACAACTGGATGCGCTACTGGGCGACCGCCTGATTTTACAGGTAACCCCGGTCACCCTGCAGTTTTCGCGCTCAAGTGGCGCCTTGGAGCTGCTGCCTGTCATGCGGCAGGGCATTGAAGATCTGCGTGCACAAGGCCGTATTCAAGCCGTGCTGGATGCCTGGGCAGGACCGGATTGGCGGGTCGGGGAGCCTTCCTCATGATGCGTGACTGGGCACGAAGCCTGGCCTGGCGCCATACCCGTCTGACTCTGCTGGTGGCTGTTGTCCTGGGCTTGGGCATGAGTCTGCTATTGATCTTTGTGGATTTTCAGCAGACACGTGAAAATATTCGCGAATCCACACAGGAGTTGCTTAAAACAACAGCAAATGCAGCAACCCAGGCTGCCTATACCCTGGATGCCACCCTGGCTGAAGAGGTGCTGGAAGGGCTTTTTGCCGTTCAGGCCGTCAGTTCCGGCCACCTGATCACCGAGCGTGGGCGGGTGCTGGCCAACCGCGACCGGCGGGCTTCAATTCAAAGCCCCTGGTACGCACATTTGCTGGGTGAAGAGTTGGTGTTTACCCACCCGCTGGTGTGGCACAACAATTATACCGATGAGCGGCAGGCAGTGGGCGAGCTGAGAATCACCCTGAACGGGGGTCTGGCCGGTAGCGACTTTATTCGAAGGGTGATCTGGGAGTTACTCTTCGGGTTGGTTCGCAATGTAGTCTTGGCCTTTGTGCTTCTGGCCATTGCCAAGCAGTTATTGACCCGTCCGCTCAGCCAGTTGGCTCAAGCCCTGGATCAGCGTAGAGAGCGCGAAGAGCTCAAACCGCTGAAGTATTTGCCCGGTCACGAAAGAGATGAAATCGGTCAGGTGGTTCGTGCGTTCAACGAGTTGACGGCATCATTGCAGGCTTCCCAGGAGGAAAAGGCGCGCTTGAATGAAGTCATGGCTCATCATTTTCAGGAGCCGGTTCGACGCATGGCCATCTATGCCCAGCGTTTGCAAACAAAAACGCCAGTGACCCAGGCGGGCAGCGAAGAAGATCCCGCGTTGGGTTTTATTCAGGAGCAGGCATTGCGCTTGAGTCATCTGGTGCGTGATGTGCAAGCTTATCTGGCTCTGGATCAGTTGCACCTGCCCGCTGAGCAGCTGGATCCACGCCAAGTCTTTGACCAGGCCTGTTCCAGCTTGGCAGAAGAACTCGGCAGTGCCCGTATACGTATACATCAGGATGCAGATTATGGCGTTTATTTTTCTGCAAGACGCTTGCAAGAAATCTTTGTGCAATTGATCAACAATTGCCTAAAGTATTCGCTGGAGCCGGTGCTGGAAATCGATTTATATATTGATGGGGATGAGCAGACCACCCGGCTTCGATTGGTGGATAATGGTCCCGGCATTGATCCTGAATACCGCCAGAAAGTTTTTGATATTTTTACCCGTCTGGTTCCCAATTCTTCGGCCTATCCGGGCACCGGCATGGGGTTGGCACTGGTCAAGAAACTGGTGATCCAATATCACGGCCAGGTGGCTTTTGTGGATTCTCCGACACAAGGGGCCGCAGTGGTTTTAGATCTGCCTGCTAAGGAGGGAGAGAAGGATGCCGAGTCAACAAGCGCTATTTAAAGTCCTGCTGGTAGAAGACGAACCTGCAGATGCTCATCTGGTTCGCCTTTCATTTGAAGAAGGTCGGGTCATGATCGATCTTCACGAGGTGCGTGATGGTGTGGAAGCACTCGAGTACCTGCGTCGGCAGCCGCCCTTCACCCAGGCTGAACGCCCCGATCTAATCCTGCTGGATCTGAATATGCCACGCATGAATGGCCAGGAATTTTTGCGTGAGATCAAGGCTGATGAAGCCCTTAAATCCATCCCCGTGGTGGTTTTAACGACTTCAGAAGCAGAAACCGATATCCAGTCTTCCTACCATTTGGGCGCTGCCGGTTTTATCGTCAAGCCAGTGGATATCAATGATTTTATTGAACAGGTTCAACAACTTGAACACTACTGGTTTAAACTGGTCAAGCGCCCGGAAAAGTGAACAAACGGAGAATTGATGGTCATGAAACTGCGCTCTTTTCTGCTGGTTAGTCTCCTGGGGCTGCCTTTTTCAGCCTTGTCAGCCCAGTGGCTGGTGGGTTTTGCCCAGGATACGCTGGGCAATGACTGGCGTCTAAAGCAGGTGGAAGAAGTGCGTGCTGTCCTGGAGTCGCACCCGGATGTGGAATTTGTGGTCACTGACGCCCGGGGCGAGGTTTCCCTGCAGGCCCGTCAGATCCGTCAACTGGTGGACAGGGGGATCGACCTCTTGATTACCAGTCCCAGGGATCAGGTGATCCTTGGCCAAGTGATTCGTCAGGTCCATGAGCAGGGCATCCCTGTGATTCTTCTCAGCCGCACGATCGAGGGGGAAGGCTATACCAGTCTTGTCACTGCCAATAATACAGCCATTGCCCGCCAGGCGGGTGAATATCTGGCCGAACAACTGGCAGGGCAGGGGCGGGTGCTGATGCTTGAAGGAGTAGCCGGTGCCAGTACAACCCAGGCCAGAAGTCAGGGGTTCCTGCAGGTGATGGCGGAGTATCCCGGCATTCAGGTGGTGACAAGAACGGCCAATTATTTGCGTGCCGATGCCATCCAGGTGCTACGCCACCTGCTTAGCCAGGGAGAAAGCTTTGATGCCATCTATGCTCACAGTGACAGCATGGCCACGGGTGCGCGCATGGCCCTGACCCAGGCGGGATTGGATCCGGCTGATCTGCTGATCGTGGGCATTGATTATATTGCTGAAGCCCGAGAGGCTTTGCTGGCCGGTGAGCAGGATCTCAGTTTTACTTATCCGACGGGCGGTCATGAGGGCGCTCTGCTGGCTCTGGAAATACTGGAAGGGGGCAAGGTGCCCGCTCGTGTCGAACTGGAGACCCAGGCGGTTACCCCCGAGCTGGCTGAAACGCTGGAACCCATTTTCTGATGAAGCTGAATTCGCTCAAGGCCAAGCTGCTATTCTTTCCACTGCTGGTGACTCTGCTGTCGCTGTTGCTGGCCGGTTACCTGATCGATCGCAGCCTGCTCAATTATCACGAGAATACGGCACGGGAATTAATTGGCGAAGGCTTTGATGACTTTGCCAGTTTTCACCAATCGCTGCAGCAGCGTCTGGATGAACAGGCCCTCTGGCTGCGTCAGGATGAATGGCTGTTGGCCAGCATGGAATTGATACGCGATTTTGAAGATCCTGAAGATTACCAGGCCATTCTCTTTGATGAAGAAAAACGCAGTCTGGCCCTGCGACTTTTGACCGCCATCCAGACCGGCCAGAGTAGTGGCATCTACCTGTTTGGTTCCCGTGGGCAGCTGGTTAGTTTTGCTCTGGAAGATAATGAGCGCTTCTATCAGGGATATCTCAGTTACCGTGAAGGCCAGCCCTTGATGCGCCTGGTGACCGGTGGCGATACCGAACTGAACTCACGCCTGAATGCCATCAAGCAAGAGGTAGAAGACCTGGCCAGCCTGCATAGCCAGCTACCTGCAGGAGCCAGTTATGATTTCCACCAACAACAGTTGATTCTGGAAATCAAATACCCCCTGGGTGAGCTGGGCTCACTGCTGGTCGTGCGCGAGCTGGAAGAGGATTTCTTTACGGCTATGGCACCTGCGGGTATCCAGGCGGTCCTGCTTGATGCCGAGGGCCAGTTGCTGGCTTCCCTGACGGCCAAGCAAACGCTGGATGCCTCCCTTTACCCCTACCTGCAAAACCTGAATCTGGATGACCAGAAGATACTGCAAAAAGCCGGCGGTTTCTGGGGGTTCCAGAAATTGGATTTGCATACCGGTGAGCCCGTCTATCTGGCTCTGCTTTACCCCATGGCGATCTATCAGAAAGCCAGCCAGAGTACCCGCAGCGGGATACTGGTTGCCTCGCTGATTACTGCTCTGTTGATTGTTCCCTTGAGCATCTGGTTGGTACGCCAGCAGATGACCCTGCCCCTGGGACGCCTGCTGGAAGGCATAGGGCGTATTCGCCAGGGTGAACTCTTGGAGCCGGTTGAGCTGGACACAGCAGACGAGCTGGGTCAGCTGGCCGGTGCCATCAATCGCATGGCCGGGCAACTGCATGAGCGCCAGGAAAAACTGACCGCCAGTAACCAGGAATTGCAGCGATTGAGTGAAGTCATGGCGCACCATTTTCAGGAGCCAACACGGCGTCTGCAGGTCTTTGCCGAGCGTCTTAACCAGCATGCAGACCTGGAGGGTGAGGCCCGTATCTCTGTCAACTTCATTCATGAACAGGCAGGCCGCCTCAGTCGTCTGGTGCAGGATGTACAGCGTTACCTGGAGCTGGATCGAGTGCAGCTGAAACCCCGGTGGGTGGATCTGCAAGACCTCCTGGAAGAACTGCTGGAAGCCCCTGAACTCAAAGACAAGTTGCAAGAGGCCCAGGCCGAAGTGCGCTTGCTGAAGCTACCCCGAGTGTATTTTCCCGAAAAACGCCTGCAGGAAATTTTTTATGCCCTGCTGGGCAATGCCGTCGCCTACCGGGACCGGCACAAACCCCTGAGAATCGAGATTGACAGCAGCAAAGAGAAAGATAACCTCTTGCTGCTGGTCAAGGACAACGGCAGCGGTATAGCGCCTAAATACCGTCTGCAGGTTTTTGATTTATTCAACCGCCTGGTGCCCAATACGCCCGACCATCCCGGAACCGGCATGGGGCTGGCACTGGTACGCCGCCTGCTGCGCCAGGCCGGTGGCGATGTTTTCATTGAAGATGGCCTGGATGGAGGTACCACCTTTGTCCTGCGTTTTCCCGATCAGGAGTCCTGAATGAGCAAGCCCTGTTGTATTTTGCTGGTCGAAGATGACCCGGCAGATGCCCATCTGACCCGCATGGCCTTTGAAGAAGGGCATGTCCGGGTCAATCTGGAGCACGTTGAAAACGGTGAGGAAGCCTTGGCTTACCTACAGGGAGAAGGCCCCTATGCGGGCAAAGACACCCCCGATCTGGTGTTGCTTGACCTGAATATGCCCCGTATGGATGGCCGTGAATTCCTGCGTGAAGTGAAAAAGCTGGATCATTTGCGCGCCATCCCCGTCGTGGTCTTGACCACCTCGGATGCAGAAAGTGATATCTATGCTTCCTATGACCAGGGGGCAGCAGGTTTTGTCGTCAAACCAGTGAGTATTGATGATTTTATTCACCAGATCAGAAAGCTTGAAGACTACTGGTTTGAGCTGGTCAGACGACCTGTCTGAAACCTATTTGAAAAGGGGAGCTGAAGGTGCCGGATAACAAGATTAAACAGCCCCGGGTACTGGTCATCGAGGATGAGCCGGGTGATGCCCAGTTGGTTCGCCTGCAGCTGCAGGAAAAAGACCGCGAGGCTTTTGCCGTTGAAATGGTGGCCAGTCTCGAAGAGGCCGCATCCTTGTTGCGGGATCAGAGTTTTCATCCCGATGTGATCCTGCTGGATCTGAATCTGCCTGACTCAACTGGCCCTGATACCGTCAAGCGCTGTCGCCAGCTGGCACCGGATGTTCCCGTGATCGTTCTAACTGGATTGGATGATCACCAGGCAACCGAAGTGGCGATAGAAGCCGGTGCCGAGGATTACCTGTCCAAGGGTGAAGAGGGTGCCAGCCTGCGCAAAGCCATCCGCTACGCACTGCTGAGGCACGAAAGGGATGCCAGTGAACGCCTTGCCTTGACGGTCTTCAACTATGCCCGAGAAGGCATCATGATTACCTCGGCTGACGGAATCATTCTGGAAGTGAATGCTTCCTTTACCCGCATTACCGGCTACAGCCGCGAAGAGGTGCTGGGTAAAAACCCGAGCATTCTCAGCTCTGGTCACCAGACAGGCGAATTTTATCGGCAATTCTGGGAGGATCTCTTCCGCGACGGTCACTGGGAAGGCGAAATCTGGAATCGACGCAAAAATGGCGAAATTTTTGTAGAAAACATGACCGTGAATGGTGTTCGTGATCCTTCCGGTGAAATCGTTCAATTTGTCGCCCTTTTCACCGATATTACCGAACAAAAAGAACAGCAGACCCAGCTGGAACACCTGGCGCATTTTGATGCCCTGACAGGATTACCCAACCGAGTGTTGTATAATTACCGTCTAAAGCAATCCATGGCCTATGCTGACCGCCACGGCACCCGCATTGCCGTAGGCTACCTGGATCTGGATGGTTTCAAGCCGGTTAATGACACCCATGGCCACGCCGCTGGCGACGTTGTCCTGCAAGAGGTGGCACGGCGCATGCAAGACTGCCTGAGAGATGAAGACACCCTGGCCCGCCTGGGTGGTGATGAGTTTTCTCTGGTGCTGGAATCCGTGGCTGTGCCCGACCAATTAGGCGGCCTGCTGGATCGCCTGGAAGCCGTAATCAGTGAACCGGTTCTCTGGGAAGGCGAGAAACTGCGGGTAACAGCCAGTATCGGGGTGACCTTTTACCCTCAGGCACAGGAAGTTGATATGTCGCAATTAATGCATCAGGCAGATGAGGCAATGTATACAGCTAAGCAGGAAGGTAAGAATCGCTATTCCATCCATCCTTCTGCGGCTGAATAAGCGGTCAACTCGCAAGGCTATAGAATTATGACAAGAGGCATTGAGTGACAGACAAGAAGCTACTGCTGGTAGAGGACGATGACTCCCTTCGTCGCCTACTGGCCACAATTCTGGAACAGGAAGGCTATGAGCTGAAAACCGCCAGTAACGGGGCCAGGGCTCTGGATAAGCTGGAATCCTGGCTACCGGATCTGGTAATTTGTGATATTCAGATGCCGGTGATGGATGGTTTTGAATTTCTCAAGGCAGTACGTACCCGTGCCGACTGGCAACAACTCCCCTTTATTTTTCTGACCGGCCTGGATTCAAGTGAAGACCAGCAACTGGGCCGAGAGTTGGGAGCCGATGATTACCTGACCAAACCTGCCAGTCGTGACCAGTTGGTGGCTGCCATTGAATTGCGTCTGGGCAAGCATGAATCCCTGACCGGCTTGCATGCCCGACGTGCGAGCGACGACCTCCTGATTTATCTGGCCGCAGTGAACGGCGACCTGGATGGCTTAAAGCGAGAAGCTGAACGGATTGGTGATATCGACCAACTGGATGACCAGGGCAACACCCCGCTGATGTACGCCGTAATGATGCGCCAGGAAGAAGCCGCCCGCTATCTTATCCGCCAGGGGGCCAACCCCGACCTGCGCCACCCCGCCACCGGCATGAGAGTCGGAGCCATGGCCCGAGCCATGGAGTTGGATATTTAAGGCAGGGAGCAGTGTCGACCGAATGCCTGCCCAGCAGGTTTTTTCTCGGTCATAAAATTCAGTCCTAAAAAAGCCCGCTCTGCTTGCACAGGCGGGCTTTTTTGCATTTAGCCAGCGGTTTTAACGCAGGCCCAGTTCTTCGATACTCTGATCACGCATCTTGAACTTCTGGATTTTACCCGTGACAGTCATGGGGAAGTCCTGGGTGAACTTGAAGTAACGCGGAATTTTGAAGTGGGCGATCTTGCCCTTGCAGAATTCACGCATTTCTTCTTCGCCCATCTCTTTGCCTTCATGCAGCTTGATCCAGGCCATGACTTCTTCGCCGTATTTTTGGTCGGGCACACCAATCACCTGAACATCGGAGACATCCGGGTGGGTGTAGAAGAACTCTTCCAGCTCGCGGGGGTAGATGTTCTCACCGCCACGGATGATCATGTCCTTGATGCGACCGGTAATGGCGACATAACCTTCTTCATCCATTTCCGCCAGGTCACCGGTGTGCATCCAGCGGTTGACGATGGATTTTTCGGTTTCCTTCTCGTTGTTCCAGTAGCCCAGCATGACGCTGTAACCCCGGGTGCAGAGTTCGCCTTTTTCGCCTCTTTCCACGACGCGACCGGATTCGGGATCGACCAGTTTGACTTCAAGGTGGGGGTGGATGGTGCCCACGGTGGAAACCCGTTTTTCGATGGGGGCATCCATACGTGTCTGGAAGCTGACCGGGCTGGTTTCGGTCATGCCGTAGCAGATGGTGACATCCTTCATGTTCATCTTGTCGATGACTTTTTTCATCACCTCGATGGGGCAGTTGGAACCTGCCATGATGCCGGTGCGCAGGTGGCGCAGGTCGAATTTATCAAAATCCGGATGCTCCAGCTCGGCGATGAACATGGTGGGCACACCATAGAGGGTGGTGGCCTTTTCTTCTTCCACGGCTTTCAGGGTCAGCTCGGGATCAAAGCCATCGGAAGGGTAGATCATGGTGGAACCATGGGTGATACAGCCCAGATTACCCATGACCATGCCAAAGCAGTGGTAGAGAGGCACAGGGATGACCATGCGATCCTTGTGCGTCAGGTTCATGCCTTCGCCCACGAAATAGCCGTTATTGAGGATATTGTGGTGAGACAGGGTTGCGCCCTTGGGTGCACCGGTGGTGCCGGAGGTGTACTGGATGTTGATAGGGTCGTCAAATTGCAGGGTTTTCTGAATCTCGTACAGCTGGGCTTCAGTTACCTGGTCATAAAGCGCCATCAGGTCGGACCAGGTGTGCATCCCCTCGGTAGCCAACTCATCATCCAGGCAGATAACACGCTTCAGCTCAGGCAATTTGGCTGATTTGAAGTTCTGTGGGGTGCTGGTTTTCAGTTCAGGAGCCAGTTCACAAAGCATTTCAGCATACTGGGAAACCTTGAAGACCCCTTCGAGGATCAGGGTGCTGGTACCGGAATGCTTGAGGGCATATTCCAGCTCATGGGTGCGGTAGCTGGGATTGATGTTTACCAGGATGGCGCCGATCTTGGCGGTGGCAAACTGGGTAATGCACCACTGGGCATTGTTAGGTGACCAGATGCCGACCCGGTCGCCTTTTTGTACGCCCAGCTTCATCAGACCACGCGCGCAGCGATTGACTTCCTGCTGCAGTTCCTTGTAGGTGTAACGCAGCTTCTGGTGACGGGAAATCAAGGCGTCATTGTCGGGGAATTCGGCCACGGTCTGATCGAAAAGATCACCGATGGTCATGCCTAAAAGAGGCTTGTCACTAATGCCACTGACGTAGCTAGGTTGTTTGCTCATAAAACCACCTTTTGTGTTTGTTGTGTGTTGGCTGTGAAGAGCTTTTTTTCAGTTATTTTTATTGAGAAGTTTAAGAGGGTTCTCTCTCCAATTTCTGGTTGTTGCAGGGTTGGACGGGTTCAGTTTAGCGGCCTAGCCGGTTTTCTGTTTTTGTCGTTTTCCCACGCGCACCTTGCTCAGGGCATCACGGCAGCGTTCTTCGGCGTTATTGAGTTCTTCCTGAAGACGCTGGATATCCCTGAGTTGCTGGCGCATGTCGGCCTGCTTCTTTTCCAGAATATTGAGCATGTAAAGCAGTTGTTTTTCATCGCCCTCGGTCGTGGAGTCATACATGTCGAAGAGCTCTTTGCTCTCGGCCAGGCTGAATCCCAGACGCTTGCCACGCAACGTCAGCATCAGACGCACCCGGTCCTTGGGGCTGTAGATCCGGGTCTGTCCCTGGCGGGCAGGGTTTAAGAGTCCCTGCTGCTCATAAAAGCGGATGGTTCGAGTGGTGACATCGAACTCCTTGGCCAGGTCGCTGATACTGTAAGTACGAAGTTTAGGGGTTGTGTTCATGATTTTCTTAGATTGAAAAAGGGCTTTTCGCTAACTCTAATCAAGGTTGACGTTTACGTAAAGGAAAATGAGCGATTTTTTTAAACTAAGATGCTATTAACGTCATAAGCGCAGGTCAGAGCAGAATTTATTCCAGATGCTTTTCTGCATTTCCTACATCCATGTAGGTCACCAGCAAAACTGATCGAAATAAGCGGAGTTTACAACGAGTAAATGAGCATTTTGAGATCGGTTTTAACGCAGTATTACCAAGCTAAGGGCGTTAATCAGTAACGATTGACGCGGCGGTAATTGGCCGGACTCACCCCCATAACCTTTTTGAACAGACGCGAAAAGTAGTAGCTGTCTTCATAGCCCAGTTGCTCGGCAATGCTGCGAATTGAAGACTCGCCGGAATCCAGTAGATAGCAGGCGCGTTCTATTTTCATATGCAGGTAGTGCTGGATTGGTGTCTGTCCGGTCATTTGCTTGTAGCGGGCGATAAAGTGATAACGGGAAAGACCGGCCGTTGCTGCCAGGCTGTCCAGATCCAGGCGGCCTTCCAGGTTTTGGCGCATCTGTTGATGGAGTTCATCCAGATCCAGCTCGGTCTGTTGTTTGGGTTGAATGCCCGAGTGAGACAGAGGCAGGGCGGTCAGTAGTTGGCGCAGGCGGTTGGCAGCATGAATAAGGGGCTGCTCACGAAAACCGCTGTCCTGTACCGAGAGAAGGCCGTTAAAGTCGACCAGTAGGCGCGGCTGACGTCCCAGGTGGAGGCGGCGGGTCTGGCCGCTAAAGCCCAGGTACTGGCGGAAATAGGGAGCCAGGGGGCCGGAATAGTGAATCCAGTAGATGGTCCAGGGGTTGGCATCCGGCGTGGCATAGCGATGGGCTTCGCCACTGGGGAGAAGCAGCAGGTCGCCTGCTTCCACCTGGATCTTCTGGTTGCCGGTTGTGAGCACGGCCTCACCTTCGGTGCAATAGATGAGGAGTTCATCATCATGGCGGTCGCGATGCATGCGGTGACCACGCGCCCGGCGATAGTGGCCGAAGGATAGTGGGTAGATATCCCGGGTGAGGGGATGCTTTTGCAGCAGTTGAACAAGCCTTTGTGGCAAAACATAGCGCAGGCTGTCAGGGGGCAGTGGCCAATCAGATGTAGTCGACATCGCAATATAATCCATCTTGCGAACAATTTAGTCAATTTACGTGCGCGTCAACTGCTGCTAGTTTTGAATCTAACCTAGCAGGTGCTCGGTTTTTGCTGACGATAATCCTGAGGACAAAGCATGGACTTTAACCTGACAGAAGATCAACTGGCGTTTCGTGATGCGGCAAAAGCCTTTGCCGAAAAATCCATGGCTCCCCATGCCGCCCAGTGGGATGCCGAACATATTTTTCCCGTTGATGTAATCCGGGAAGCCGGTGAAATGGGCTTCTGTGGTCTCTATACCCCTGAAGCCCAGGGCGGTATGCAGCTCTCGCGGCTGGATACCAGCGTAATCGTGGAAGAACTGGCTGCGGCCTGTCCGTCTACCACTGCTTACATCACCATCCATAACATGGTCAGCTGGATGGTCTCCAGCTTCGCCCAGCCTGAAGTGGCTGATGAACTCGGCCCTCTGCTGGCCAGCGGCGAATACCTGGGTTCCTATTGCCTGACCGAACCGGGTGCGGGTTCCGATGCCGGCAGCCTGAGAACCAAGGCGACCCGTGAAGGTGACGACTATATCCTGGAAGGCTCGAAGATGTTTATCTCCGGTGCCGGTTCCACGGATATTCTGGTGGTCATGGCTCGTACCGGTACGCAAGAAGAAGGGGCCAAGGGGGTTTCCGCCTTTATTGTGCCCGGAGATGCCGAAGGGATTGAATACGGCAAGTCGGAAGAAAAAATGGGCTGGAACAGCCAGCCGACACGCCTGGTAACCCTAGATCGGGTGAGAGTGCCCGCGAAATATCTGATGGGTCGTGAGGGCGAAGGCTTTAAATTTGCCATGAAAGGTCTGGATGGCGGGCGTATCAATATTGCCACCTGCTCGGTGGGTGCGGCTCAGGCGGCCTTGACCCGCAGCCGTGAATACCTGCACGAGCGCAAGCAGTTTGGTCGCGAGCTGGCTGGTTTTCAGGCTTTGCAGTTCAAACTGGCGGATATGGCCACCGATCTCACCGCAGCGCGGCAGATGGTGCGCCTGGCTGCTTTTAAGCTGGATCAGGGTGATCATGAAGCGACCCTTTATTGCGCTATGGCAAAACGTTTTGCCACGGATGTCTGCTTCAATGTGATTGATGAGGCCCTGCAGCTGCATGGCGGCTATGGTTATATCCGTGAGTATCCGCTGGAAAGATATCTAAGGGATGCCCGTGTGCATCGAATTCTTGAAGGAACCAACGAGATCATGCGCCTGATCGTGGCGCGTCGGGTTCTGGAAGCAGGCGTTTTGGAGGCTATTCAATAATGACCGATCTGCTCAAGTACGAAAAAAAGGGCCATGTGGCGCTGGTTACCATCAACAACCCACCGGCCAACACCTGGAATGAAGAATCCCTGTCCGGCCTGAAAAAGCTGGTCGAAGAGCTGAATGCCGACCTGGATATTTTTGCTCTGGTGATTACCGGTGAAGGCGAGAAATTCTTTTCTGCAGGCGCTGACCTCAACAAGTTTGCTGATGGCGACAAGGCCGTTGCCAGAGATATGGCGCGTCATTTCGGTCTGGCTTTTGAGGCCCTGACCAACTTCCGCGGTGTTTCCATCGCAGCCATCAACGGTTTTGCCATGGGTGGCGGCCTGGAGTGTGCGCTTTCCTGTGATATCCGTATTGCCGAAGAGCAGGCCCAGATGGCATTGCCCGAAGCCAAGGTTGGTCTGCTGCCCTGCGCCGGAGGTACCCAGAATCTGCCCTGGCTGGTGGGTGAAGGCTGGGCCAAGCGCATGATTCTTTGCGGCGAGCGCATCAAGGCTGACAAGGCGTTGGAAATCGGTCTGGTTGAAGAAGTTGTCCCTCAGGGCAAGAGTCTGGAGAAAGCCCTGGAACTGGCGGAAATGGCCTGTCAGCAGTCTCCTTCCTCGATTGCCTCCTGCAAAACGCTGGTCATGAATGCGCGTGAAGGCAAGGCGCATACGGAAGGCTGGCGTCTGGAGCGAGAGCTGTTTGTGGATCTGTTTGATACCGAAGATCAGACTGAAGGCGTTCAGGCTTTCCTGGAGAAGCGTCAGGCTGAATGGAAAAACAGGTAGCTTGAAGCAGTCATGGGAAGCCTGGATGGCCTGACCAGAACACCCGGCTTCCTTGCTGAAGCGAGCAGCTTTTGAAAGTAGTAAGAGTAATAATCAATAAAGAGGGCAAGCCATGAGTGATTTACCGGTAATTTTCAGCGAACTGCCGCTTAATAACGGTCAACTCCTGGGGGTGGCGACTCTGAATGCGCCCAAGGCCCTCAATGCCCTGTCGCTGGAAATGATCGAGCAGCTGCTGCCCAAGTTTCGTAGCTGGGCGGATGACAAGCGCATCGCTGCAGTCTGGCTGGAAGGTAGTGGTGACAAGGCTTTTTGTGCGGGTGGCGATATCGTCGCCCTTTATCGTTCCATGACCGAATATTCCGGTGGTGGCGATCCTTCCCAGGTGAATGCCTACGCCGAAACCTTCTTTTCCACCGAGTATCGGTTGGACTACCTGATTCATACCTACCCCAAGCCTCTGATCGTCTGGGGCAATGGCATCGTCATGGGCGGCGGCATGGGCCTGATGGCCGGGGCGGCCTATCGTGTCGTGACCGAAAGCTCACGCCTGGCCATGCCGGAAATTACCATCGGTCTTTACCCTGATGTGGGCGGTAGCTGGTTCCTCAATCGCATGCCCGGGCGCACGGGGCTTTTCCTGGGCCTGACGGGTGCTCATCTCAATGCCGGTGATGCTCTCTTCACGGGTCTGGCTGATCGCTTTATCAAGCATGAGCAGCGTAATCGGGTGCTGGGTGCACTGGAAGAGGCCGGTTGGGAAGATCCCTGGAAGACAGTCAATCAGACCCTGCGCGAGTTTGAAGCGCCCTGTCTGGCTGAAGTGCCCGATTCCCCGGTACAGGATCATTATCAGCAGATTCAGTACCTGACCGACGCCGACTCCCCGGTGGAAAGGGTCAAGAAAATCACTAGTTATGACGGCGAAGACAAGTGGCTGCAAAAAGCGGTCTCTACCCTGGCCGCCGGTTCGCCCACCTCCATGCTGTTGATTCAGGAGGAGCTGGAGCGTACCCGTCATGCCTCCCTGAAAGAGGTGTTCCAGCAGGAGCTGGTGGTTTCGGTTAACTGTGCGCTCAAGGGTGAATTTGCCGAAGGCATCCGGGCCCTTTTGATCGACAAGGATAAAAAGCCACGTTGGCACTATCCCACCGTGGGCAGCGTCGAGCAGGAATGGATCGACAGCTTCTTCAAGCCGCTCTGGGGGATCAATCCTCTGAATGATCTTTAGCCGGGCGCAGGCCAATTAATCGGCTTTCAGGCCTGCACTGCAGGCCACCTACAACTTAAAAAATCGCATCAACCGGAGAAAAATAATGACAAAAATCGCATTTATCGGTCTTGGCAACATGGGTGGTCCCATGGCGCAAAATCTGGTCAAGGCAGGCCATGATGTCACCGGGTTTGACCTAAGTGACGCCGCTCTCAAGGAACTGGAAGCAGCCGGTGGCAAGACGGCCTCTTCCGCTGCTGCTGCGGTTGAAGGTGCTGAAGCCGTGGTTTCCATGTTGCCTGCCGGTCAGCATGTGGAAAGCCTCTATCTGGGCGATGACGGCCTTTTTAATCAACTGCCAGCCGGTACGCTGGTGCTGGATTCTTCCACCATTGCAGCGGAAACCGCGCGCAAGGTGGCCGAAGTGGCAGCCGAGAAGAAAATCCGCTTTATGGATACGCCGGTATCCGGTGGGGTGGGCGGTGCCAAAGCCGGTACGCTGACCTTTATCTGCGGCGGCGAAAAGGAAGCTTTTGATCAGGCCAAGCCCTTGCTGGAGCCCATGGCCAAGAATATCTTCCATGCCGGTGAAGCCGGTGCCGGCCAGATTGCCAAAATCTGCAACAACATGCTGCTGGCCGTACTCATGGCGGGAACCACTGAATCTCTGGCTATGGGCGTCAAGAATGGTCTGGACCCAGCCGTACTCTCGGAAATTATCAAACAAAGCTCGGGCGGCAACTGGACTCTGAACGTCTACAACCCCTGGCCCGGTGTGATGGAGGGTGTGCCTTCTTCCAACGACTACCAGGGCGGTTTCCAGGTGGATCTGATGGCCAAGGATTTGGGTCTGGCCATGGATACAGCGGTGGGCAGCAAATCCTCCGTGCCCATGGGCAGTCTGGCTCGTAACCTCTTTGCCCTGCATGCTCAAAAGGGCAATGGTGGTCTGGACTTCTCCAGCATCCAGAAGATGTTTGCTGAGTAGGCTTAACCTGTCCGGTACTGGGCTGCTTTTTCAGGTAATCTGCTATTCGGCGCATTCGGCTTTCCTTGCCTCAAGCGCCGCGCTGCGCAGTCCCTGCTACGCTTGACGCAGACAACCTGACCGCAGCCCTAAAGCTGAGTCGATACTGGAAAGTTGAAAGGGGCAGGGTGTCGGCTGAGGTTTGTGTGAACTTGAAAAGTAGCCACCAATGATATTGAGCTGGGTTTTAACGCAATCGAGCCGACACCCAGCCAATCAAAACGTCAAAAAACAAAAACAAGACAGAGACGAGGTTCCCCATGCAACTAGCGCAAGATGCACGCGAGCGTGCCTTAACCAATCCTGAAAGCTTCTGGGCCGAGCAGGCGGATCAAATTGTCTGGCATAAAAAGCCCACTGAAATACTCAAGGAAAACAGCGATGGCACTCACCAGTGGTATGCCGATGGTGAGTTGAATTCCTGCTATCTGTCCCTGGATCGGCACATCGAGGAAGGCAAGGGCGACCGTCTGGCCCTAATTTATGATTCGCCGGTCACCGATACCAAGAAAACCTACACCTACACTGAATTGCGGGATGCCGTGGCCCTGTTTGCCGGTGCTCTCAAGGCGCAGGGCGTAGGCAAGGGCGATGGGGTGATCATCTACATGCCCATGGTGCCCGAAGCGGGTATTGCCATGCTCGCCTGCGCCCGCCTGGGTGCCGTGCATTCAGTGGTTTTTGGTGGCTTTGCGCCCCATGAACTGGCGGTTCGTATCGATGACTCGCGCTCCAAGGTGGTACTGACTGCTTCCTGCGGCATTGAATTCACCAAGGTGATCGAATACAAGCCGTTGGTGGATGCCGCCATTGAAGAAGCCACTCACAAGCCGGAAAAAGTCATTTTGCTGCAGCGTCCCCAGGCGCAGGCAAGCATGCAGGAAGGTCGCGATCTGGATTGGCACGAAGTTCAGCAGGGCGTGGAGCCAGCAGCTTGCGTGCCCCTGGCAGCGACCGATCCGCTTTATATCATGTATACCTCCGGCACCACCGGCAAACCCAAGGGGGTCTTGCGGGAAAATGGCGGTCATGCCGTGGCCCTGAATTATGCCCTTAGAAACGTCTACAATATGCAGGATGGCGACGTCTGGTGGGGGATTTCCGACATCGGCTGGGTCGTGGGGCATTCCTTTATTATTTACGGCCCACTGATGGGTGGCTGCACCACGGTTTTCTACGAAGGCAAGCCGGTCCGCACCCCTGATGCCGGTGCCTTCTGGCGGGTGATTCAGGAATACCAGGTTAATGGTATTTTCTGTGCGCCGACCGCCTTTCGGGCCATTCGCAAGGAAGACCCCGAAGGCGAGCTCTTCCGCCAGTATGATGTTTCCTCGCTCAAGCACATTTTTGTGGCCGGTGAAAAGCTGGACTCACCGACCTACCACTGGCTGCACGAGCTATCCAACAAGCCGGTCTTTGATCACTGGTGGCAAACAGAAACCGGCTGGCCGGTCACTGCACCTCTGACGGGGCTGGGTGAGACTGCCATCCAGGTGGGCTCCACCAATAAATCAGTGCCTGGCTATGATGTTCAGGTGCTGCGCCCCGATGGCTCCCAGGCCGAAGCCGATGAGATGGGCTCCATTGCTATCAAGCTGCCTTTGCCGCCGGGTGTGGCCCAGACGCTCTGGGGTGATCACGAGCGTTATCTCAAATCCTATCTGAGCACCTTCCCTGGCTACTATCACACCGGTGATGGGGGGTATATCGATGCAGAAGGCTTTGTCTACATCATGGGGCGCACCGATGATGTGATCAACGTCTCCGGTCATCGCCTTTCTACCGGCGAGATGGAAGAGGTGGTCGCTACCCACTCGGCTGTGGCGGAATGTGCCGTGATCGGCGTTTCTGACGAGCTGAAAGGGCAGTTGCCCGTGGGTCTGATCCTGCTTAAGGATGGTGCGGATATCAGCCATGAAGCCCTGGAGAAGGAGTTAGTGGCTTTGGTGCGTGAAAAAATCGGTGCCCTGGCCTGCTTCCAGCGGGCGCTGGTGGTCAAGCGCTTGCCCAAGACGCGTTCGGGCAAGATCTTGCGCGCTATCCTGCGCAAAATCGCCGAAGGTGAGGAGTATGCAACGCCTTCCACCATTGATGATGTTTCGATTCTTCCCGAAATCAGTGATGCCTTGACTGAAGCTGGCATTACAAAAAAGGGATAAATTGATCCAGATCGCAAAAAAGTCCAAAAATACCCTTGTCGAGCCAGTTGTTATGGTTTACGTTTACGTCAAGGTCATTAAAAAAGACTGGTTCGACAAGCTCAATCAATAGCTGCAATAAAAACAACAGGGCACCTGCCCACAGCAAGAGGATTCACTATGAGCCAGGAGTTCGTGTTAGAAGCGCGAGGTCTGACCAAAGAGTTTCGCGGCTTCACCGCAGTTGACTCTGTCGACCTGCAGGTCAAGGAAGGGACGATTCACGCCCTGATTGGCCCTAATGGTGCGGGCAAAACCACGGTCTTCAACCTCCTGACCAAATACCTGACACCCACCCGTGGCGATATCCGTTATCGCGACAAATCCATCAATGCCATGAGCTCCAACGAGATTGCTCGTCTGGGCATGGTGCGCTCCTTCCAGATTTCTGCGGTCTTTCCTCACATGACTGTGCTGGAAAATGTCCGGGTAGCTCTGCAGCGTCCTCTGGGCAATTCCTTTCACTTCTGGAAGCACGAGCGGGTTCTCAACAAACTGAATGACCGCGCTTTGGAGCTGCTGGATTCAGTGGGTCTGGCGGACTATGCCGATATCACCACGGTTGAGCTGCCCTACGGGCGCAAGCGCGCCCTGGAGCTGGCAACCACCCTGGCGCTGGAACCCACAGTGATGCTGCTGGATGAGCCCACCCAGGGCATGGGTCACGAGGATGTCGATCGCGTGGTCGAGCTGATTCGTGAAGCGGCCAAGGGGCGTACCGTTCTCATGGTCGAGCACAACCTGAGCGTGGTGAGCAAACTGTGCGACAAGATTACCGTTCTGGCACGCGGTGCTGTTCTGGCCGAAGGCGATTACGCGACTGTTTCCCAGGACCCCCGAGTGCGTGAAGCCTATATGGGCAGTGATGATACTCAAGTAGAGGGGGCCCACTGATGACCAGTGCCACTGATAAATCCTTTGAAGATCTGCGCATCAGCGATCTGCATTCCTTTTATGGTGAATCCCATATTCTTCACGGCATCGATCTGAACGTGAAGCGCGGCGAGCTGGTAACCCTGCTGGGCCGTAATGGCTCCGGGCGCAGCACCACCCTGAAATCCATCATGAACATGGTGGGTAAGCGCACCGGCTCCATCATGATCAATGGTGAGGAAACCATTAATACCCTGCCTCACCATATCGCCCGCCTGGGCGTGGGTTTCTGTCCCGAGGAAAGGGGGATCTTTGCCAGTCTCAACGTTGAAGAAAACCTGCTGCTGCCGCCCACGGTGCGCAGTGACGGCATGAGCCTGGACGAGATCTACGATATGTTCCCCAACCTGCTTGAGCGTCGCAAGAGTGTGGGAACCCGCCTTTCCGGTGGTGAGCAGCAGATGCTGGCCATGGCGCGGATCCTGCGCACTGGTGCTCGCATCCTGCTGCTGGATGAAATTACCGAGGGTCTGGCTCCGGTTATTGTTCAGAAGCTGGCCGAAGTGCTGGAGAAGCTGAAATCCAAGGGCCTGACCATTCTGCTGGTGGAACAGAACTTCCGCTTTGCAGCCCCGATTGCTGACCGTCATTACCTGATGGAACACGGCCAGATCGTGGAAGAAATTCGCAAGGATGAGCTGGAAAGCAAGCAGGAGATACTGAATACCTACCTGGGGGTTTAATGCAGCCTGCAGGTATACGAAACAAGGATTTATTTTAGCTACCGGCTATTCATGGATGATGAAAAAGAAAACAAAAACAATGAGTAAAGCCTGGCAAGGCAACGGAGTAAAAATAATGAAAATGATGAAAACTGTACTAGCGACCGCCATTGCGTCCAGTTTCGTGATGGGTGCCACGGCGCAGGCCGACGACCACGGCATGTCCGACAACGAGCTGCGTATCGGTTACCTGGCTGACATGTCCGGCACCTACCGTGACCTGGCTGGCCCCAATGGTGAAACCGCCATGCGCATGGCCATCGAAGATTTCGGTGGCAGCGTCAATGGCCGCGAGATTACTGTTCTGAGCGCCGATGACCGTAACAGCCCTGACGTTGCTTCCAGCACCGTGCGTGAATGGATCGAAAGCGACAAGGTCGACATGGTTCAGGGTCTGGTAGCCTCTTCGGTTTCCATTGCCACTACCAAGGTGACCAATGGCACCGATACCCTGGCACTGGTCAATGGTTCTGCTGCTTCCAGTATCACCAACGAACACTGTACTCCCAACCACATCCACTGGACTTATGACACCTACCCACTGGCGAACGGTACGGCCCAGGCTGTTGTTGCCGAAGGTGGTGATAGCTGGTTCATGGTCACTGCCGACTATGCTTTCGGCCACGCTCTGGAAGCTGACGTCACCAAGGTTGTGGAATCCAACGGTGGTGAAATCGTAGGTGGTGTGCGCCATCCTCTGTCCACTGATGACTTCTCTTCCTACATGCTGCAAGCCCAGGCTTCCGGTGCTGATGTTGTCGGTCTGGCCAACGCTGGCGGCGATACCGTTAACTCCATCATTACAGCCGGTGAGTTTGGTCTGGCCCAGTCCGGTCAAACCGTTGCCGCTCTGTTGCTCTTCCTGACCGACGTTCACGCACTGGGTGTAGAAACCGCTCAGGGTATCCAGCTGACCACCGGTTGGTACTGGGACAAGGACGAGGAAGCTCGCGCCTGGGCTGATCGCTTCTATGAAGAAACCGGCGCTCGTCCTTCCATGGTTCACGCGGGTATCTACTCCAGCACCATGCACTACCTGAAAGGCGTAGAAGCCACAGGTAGCGACAAGGCTGCTGATGTTCGCGCCTGGATGGCGGACAACGAAATCAACGACATGTTTGCCCAGGGTGGCTATGTACGTGAAGACGGCCGTATGGTCCACGACATGTACCTGGCCGAGGTAAAAACTCCGGCTGAGTCTGAAAACGAATGGGATCTGTACGAAATCGTTCGCACCATCCCAGGCGACCAGGCCTTCCGTCCTCTGTCTGAAAGTAAGTGTCCACTGGTGCGCTAATAAATACCCATTTATTGGTGTAACACCTTCGTAACTCAGCGGGGCCTTCTCCGGCCCCGCTCTCCAAGCCAACATCTTAGGGGATGGTACGCAGATGACCATGATTTTTGGAGTGCCCGCAGCCGCATTTTACGGGCAGTTGCTGCTGGGGTTAATCAACGGTGCTTTCTACGCACTTTTAAGCCTGGGGCTGGCGGTCATTTTCGGCCTGCTGAAAATAATCAACTTTTCTCATGGTGCTCAATACATGCTGGGGGCCTTTGCCGCCTACCTGCTACTTAGTGTTCTGGGCATCAACTATTGGGCAGCTTTGTTTTTGGCGCCCCTGATTGTCGGCCTCCTGGGTGTTCTTATTGAGCGCTATCTGTTGCGCCGTATTGCACATATCGATCATATCTACGGCCTGCTGTTGACCTTTGGTCTGGCTCTGGTCATCCAGGGCACCTTCACCAACTGGTTTGGTGTGTCCGGCAGCCGTTATCCGGTTCCTGAACTGCTCCAGGGTGGGATTAACCTGGGCTTTATGTTCCTGCCTATCTATCGCGCCTGGATCGTGGTGGTGGCCCTGGTGGTCTGTTTTGGCGTCTGGTTCATGATTGAAAAGACCAAGCTGGGCGGCTATCTGCGTGCCGGTACCGAAAACTCGGCGCTGATGCAGGCCTTTGGTGTCAATGTTCCTCTGCTGGTGACCCTGACCTATGGTTTCGGGGTGGGTCTGGCCGCCCTCGGCGGGGTTCTGGCCGCACCGGTGTATTCGGTGTCACCCGACATGGGCAGTAACCTGCTGATCGTGGTCTTTGCCGTGGTGGTTATCGGCGGGATGGGTTCGATCGTCGGCGCCATCCTGACGGGGCTGCTGATGGGCATCGTCGAAGGTCTGACCAAGGTTTACTACCCGGAAGCCTCCAATGTGGTGATCTTCCTGGTGATGATTATAGTTCTGCTGGTTCGTCCTGCCGGCTTGTTTGGAAAGGGGGCTTAATCATGGCCACAACCGATACCAAAATATCTGCGGCCCAGCTTGCCAAGCAGGCTGAAAACCGCCGCCGTAACATCTTCTATCTGGTGCTTCTGGCACTGGCACTGGTGGCCCCTTTTGTTGCCTATCCGGTCTTTTTGATGAAGATCCTGTGCTTTGCACTCTTTGCCTGTGCCTTTAACCTGCTGCTGGGTTATGCCGGTCTGCTGTCCTTCGGGCATGCTGCCTTCCTGGCCACCGGCGGTTACATGACCGGCTTCCTGCTATCGACCTACTCGATCACACCGGAAATCGGCATCATCACGGGCACTCTGGCTTCAACGGTGCTGGGTACCTTCTTTGGCATCTTGTCGATCCGCCGTCAGGGGATTTACTTTGCCATGATTACCCTGGCACTGGCCCAGATGGTCTTCTTCATGTACCTGCAGGCTGATTTCACCGGCGGTGAAGATGGTCTTCAGGGGGTTCCGCGTGGCAACCTGTTTGGCATCTTTGATCTGTCCAATAACCTGACCATGTACTACTTTGTGCTGGCAGTTTTCATCTTTGGGTTTCTGCTGATCCAGCGGACGGTGCATTCGCCCTTCGGGCAGGTGCTCAAGGCCATTCGTGAAAACGAGCCTCGTGCGATTTCCCTGGGTTACAACACCGATGTCTACAAGCTGGTGGCCTTTGTCATCTCGGCAGCCATTGCCGGTCTGGCCGGTTCCACCAAAACCGTGGTCTTCCAGTTGGCTTCATTGGGTGATGCCCACTGGCACATGTCCGGTGAGGTGATTCTCATGACTCTGGTCGGTGGTGTCGGCACCCTCTTTGGTCCGGTACTGGGTGCAGGCTTTGTACTCACGCTGGAACATCAGTTGTCCCAGAGTTTCCTGGGTGACTGGGTGGATGTCATCCTCGGTGTCATCTTTGTGGTCTGCGTACTGACTTTCCGCGCCGGTATCGTCGGGGAAGTGCAGAAATTCATGAAAAAGAACTTCAACTAATCAGAGTTTTACTAATTTTAGCTTCATCCTCAGTTGCTCAGTGGGTCACGTCTCTGTGCCCTTGCTTGACCTGCCGGGAAACCGGCGGGTCTTTTTTGTTGACCCCGGCCTAAAACACGACCTAGAGTTAGCAGATGACAACTTGAGGAATAGAAGGAATGAACAAGAAAGCTCGTCTGGCCTTGACCAGTCTACTGCTGGCCAGTCTGGCCTGGATGCCTCCCGCACTGGCTGAAAACGGCTCACTTTCTTTTGATCGGGATACTGGCAGCAGCTTCTCCCAGCGCCTGCAATTTGACCAGGCAGAGTCTGAAGAGGAAGAAAGCGAAACGGTCGAAAACTCACCTGCCCAAGCGGCTGAAACTAACCGTGAAGCCAATCGCGAAGCCAACCGATCCTCCCGATCTGCTCCCCAGGAAGCCCGAAACAGCCAGGCAGCTGCCCAAGCCGAAAACGCTTCTTCAGCAGCCAGCTCGGATACTGGTGAAGCTCGCTGTGAAGTCTTTGCGCGGCTGGAACGTACTGAAGGACAGGTCCGAGTCAGTCGGGCGGGTCAGCCTTTTCCCCAGCGGGTAAGCAGTCTGCCCCACGATCTCTGCCCGGGTGACAAGGTACAGACGGTTTCCGGAGCTCGTGCGCATATCGGTCATCCCGGTGGCCAGGTGGTGATGTCGGAAAACAGCCTGCTGGTGGTCAACAGCATTGACGAGGTGGAACTCGAAGAGGGGGCCGCCCTGTTTGATATAGCTCGCCGTGAAGAGGGCCGTTTTACCGCCCGTACTCCGCTGGTGGTGATCGGGGTTAAAGGCACCCGCTTTCTGGTTGCCAGTAATGACGAGCGCAACGACGTGGCGCTTTTCAGTGGCGAGGTGAATGTCGGTCGTCAGGATGGCGCGGAAATGGCCTACTACCAGGCCAAATCGGTCGATGAGATGACCTTTGCCGAATACCAGGAATACCAGCGCCGCGAGTTCCGGGAATTTCGTGACAGCTTTAACCAGGAATTCCAGGACTACAAGGATCAGGTCATGGCCGAGTTTTCCACTTTTTGTGAAGACGTGGACATGCAGCCGGGACGCCAACTGACCCTGGGTGAGGCTGATGGGCAGCCCGAAGCCGTGGGTGCACCGGTGGACAAGGGCTTTGAAGCCCTCAAAGATGATCTGAGCGACTGGTTGTAATGCAAGCAGGATTCAAGCTGCTGCGTGACCAGTGGCAGCTCTGGGCACTATTAAGCGGTCTGTTGCTGGCGTTGATGCTGCTTAGCCTCAAGCCGCCGGTGATGGTGCAGGCGCTCTCCTCGGCCCTGAGCGATTCCTACTACGACTGGAACCCCCGTAGCTACCCGGATGACCTGGTGTTTGTGGAAGTGGAAAACACCAGTGTGCAGCAGTTCGGGCGCTGGCCCTGGCCGCGCAGTCTGGTGGCTGCCGGGCTGGAGCGAATGCATCAGGCTCGGGTGATCGGGGTGGATATCGCCTTTGCCGAACCCACCCGCCCGCAAGAAGATCAGGCCCTGGCCGCCAGTCTCTATCAACTGCCCGTGATCGGGGGCAGCTTCCTCAATGGCCCCCAGGCCCAGGCGCTGGACGAAGCCGCCTATGGCCGGGTGCTGGATTCTGCGCTGATGCAGGCTCAGGGTGCCCGGTTATTGGAAAGCCGCGAGCTGGAACTGCCCATCCCCCTGATACGTGATGCCTATCCTGCTCTTTCGGCCCTGAATATCCAGCCGGATGCCGACCAGCGTTTTCGCCACTATCCCCTGGCTTTTTGGGTCAGGGATGCTGCCTTTCCCAACCTGGGCGTACAAATGTGGCGGCTGGCGCAAATGCAGGATTTGGTACTGACCCAAGACCAAGCCCTGCTGGGCGAGCGCAGCCTGCCGGTGGATGAGCTGAATCGGGTCAAACTCAATTTCTATTCGGGTAGCGACTACCCGCGCATTACTTTTGCCGAGCTGATGGCCGATGACTGGAATCCGGAGCGCCTGCAAGGCAAGTGGGTGATCCTGGGCATCAGTGAAGCCGGGATTACCGATTTACGCTCTACGCCCCTGGGGCAACTGGCCGGACCGCTGGTGCACCTGACCTTCCTTGGCAATTTGATGGATTCCAGCCTCTTGCAGGATCTGCAGGGGGGGCACCTGCTGGGTGTCTTGCTTCTCTGCCTGCTTGGGCTACTGGGGCTGTTGCAATTGCACCAGACTTGGCTGCGTTTTGCCGGTTATCTGATCCTGCTCCTGGGTGTTTATGCCGGGGGTGTTGTTCTTTACGTTCAGGCTGATCTCTGGCTGGAGGTCTTCTATCCGCTGCTTTTCCTGGTGCTGGGTATCATCGGTGGCGAACTCTGGCTGTTCCTGATTAACAAGGCCAAGGCCGACCACCTGCGCCAGGCGTTTGGTAGCTATGTTGCTCCGGCGTTGGTGGAAAAAATTGTCGGCCAGGAAAGAGAGCTGAAACTGGGCGGCCAACGCCAGCAGATGACCCTGCTCTTTTCTGACCTGCGCAACTTCACCCCGACCACCGAAGCCCTGGAAACCGAAGAGCTGGTACGTCATTTGAACCGCTACTTTGATGCCATGATCAATGCGCTCCAGGCCTATCGCGGCACCCTGGACAAGCTGATTGGTGATGCTGTCATGGGGCTTTTCAATGCCCCCCTGGCCGATGAAGATCACAGCTACCATGCCTGTCTGGCGGCTGCGGCCATGCAGTGGGCTCTGGAGGATTTCAATACCGACTTTCCCGAGGGGGATGTCCGGCGTCTGGCCATGGGCATCGGTATCAACACCGGGGAAGGGGTCGTCGGCAATATCGGCGGTCGTCAGCGTTTCAACTACACCGCCATTGGTGATGTGGTCAACGTTGCTGCACGTCTGGAAAGTGCCACCAAGGAAGTCAATCAAGCCTGGAAGGCGGCGATTGCCGAGGGCGAAACCAAACCCTGCGCCAGTGTCGATATTCTGGTGGGTGAGGGCGTCTACGAGGCCGTGAAGGGTCGCCTGCCGCTTTATCCCGTGGGCGAACTGAGCCTCAAGGGCAAATCCTCGGGGCTGGCTGCCTGGGCACTGGACTGGCGTGCACTGGAACCTGACTGGCTCAAACAGCAAGCCGAGCAATTGTTGCAAGGCTGACTTGCGTTCATTTGTCTTTCTGTATATTCTTCATTGTAATTTAAATGATATTTCTTATTACTTTTTAAGAAAGACCGGAGACGCAGGATGAAGCTTCAACAGCTCAGGTATATCTGGGAAGTGGCCCACCATGATCTGAATGTATCGGCAACCGCACAGAGTCTGTTTACCTCCCAGCCGGGCATCAGTAAACAGATTCGCCTGCTGGAAGACGAACTGGGCGTGGAAATCTTTGCCCGCAGTGGCAAACACCTGACCCGGATTACCCCGGCAGGCCAGGTGGTGATCGATCTGGCTGGTGAGATGCTGCGTACTGCCGATAACATCAAGAAGGTGGCGCAGGAATTCAGCAACGAAAAACGCGGCAGTCTGGTGCTGGCCACCACCCACACCCAGGCACGCTTTATCCTGCCGGATGTGATCAGCCAGTTCATGGAAAAATACCCCGATGTGACCCTCAGCCTCAAACAGGGCACACCGCCGCAGATCGCCCAGATGGTGGCTGATGGGGAGGCAGACCTTGCCATCGCCACAGAATCCATCGCCAACTACAACGACCTGGTGACTCTGCCCTGCTACCAGTGGAACCGCTGTGTGCTGGTGCCCAAGGGGCATCCACTGGCGCGCGAGAAAAACCTGACCCTGGAAAAGCTGGCTGAATTCCCGCTGGTGACCTACGTCAGTGGCTTTACCGGTCGGGCCAAGGTGGATGAAGCCTTTGCCAAGGCCGAGCTGGAGCCGAAAATCGTCTTTACCGCAGCCGACTCGGATGTCATCAAGACCTATGTGCGCCTGGGGGTGGGCATCGGTATCGTCGCCCACATGGCTGCTGACGAAGATGAAAAGGATCTGGAAGTCCTGGATGCCAGCCATCTGTTTGAACCCAGCGTCACCCGTCTGGGCATTCGTCGGGGCACCTTTATGCGTGGCTACTTCTATGACTTTATCGAAAAACTGGCGGCCCATCTCGACCGGGATACCCTGGATCAGGCCCTGATGACCTCCAGTCGCCAGGAGATCGAGCAGCTCTTTGATGGACTGGAACTGCCCAAGCGTTAAAAAACCTTTATACTAGGCAGGTTTAAACATGCTGGAGAGTGGAAGGGTACCTACCCGGCTGCTCTCGGGTTAGCACCCAAACCCTATTGAACTCCATCAAAGCTGAATAAGATAAAGGATCATTATGGAACTGGCCTGCCTGGATCTGGAAGGGGTACTCATCCCGGAAATCTGGATCGCCTTCGCTGAAAAAACCGGTATCGAAGAACTCAAAGCCACCACCCGCGACGTGCCTGATTACGACGTGCTCATGCGTCAACGCCTGCGTCTGCTGGATGAAAACGGCCTCAAGCTGCCGGATATCCAGGCCGTGATTGCCGAGCTGGAGCCGCTGCCCGGTGCGATTGAATTTACCAACTGGCTGCGTGAGCGCTTCCAACTGGTGATCCTTTCCGACACCTTCTATGAATTCGCCATGCCACTGATGAAGCAGCTGGGCCACCCCACGCTTCTGTGCCACAAGCTGGAAGTCAACGACGAAGGGCGAGTGGTCGATTACAAACTGCGTCAGCGCGATCCCAAGCGCCAGAGCGTGCGTGCCTTCCAATTGCTCAACTACCGCGTGATTGCCGCAGGTGATTCCTACAACGACACCACCATGCTGGCCCAGGCCGAGCAGGGCATTCTCTTCCACGCACCCCAGAATGTGATCGAGGAATTCCCGCAATTCCCTGCTGTTCACAACTACGAAGATCTGAAAAAAGCCTTTATCAACGCCAGCGACAGAAAACTGCAGCTTTGATGGGGCCGCCCTGGCTTTAACGCCAGGGCCTTCCTCGGGCAGTCCACTGCTGACTGCCCCGCTTATTTAAGGGCGCTTCGCCCGACCTCTCCTATAAATACTAAAACCCGATGAGGTGATCATGACGACTTCCCTAAAAGGCAAACGTATTTGGATTACCGGTGCCAGCTCCGGCATTGGTGAAGCCACCGCCCGCAAACTGGCCAGTGAAGGGGCCAGCCTAGTGCTCTCTGCGCGGCGTAAAGATCGGCTGGAAGCCCTGGCCGCTGAATTAAAAGAGCAGGGCACCCAAGTGACCCTGGAACCGGTGGATGTCTCCCGCCGTGACGACATGGAAGCCCTGGGTGAGCGTCTTAACGCCGCCGGAGGCATCGATGTACTCATCAACAATGCCGGCACCATGCCGCTCAGCCCCATCGTCAACGGCCGGGTGGATGAGTGGGAGCAGATGATCGACGTCAACATCAAGGGCGTGCTCTATGCCATCAATGCCGTTTACCCCGGCATGGCCGAGCGCAAATCCGGGCATATCATCAACATCAGCTCCGTGGCTTCGCGGGTGACCTTCCCCAGCTCCGGCGTTTATTCCGGCACCAAGTTTGCCGTGCGCGCGATTTCCGATACCCTGCGTAAGGAAGCCATTCGCTTTAACGTGCGGGTGACCGATATCCAGCCCGGCTCGGTGGATACCGAACTGCCGGACAGCATCCAGCACGAGAAGATTCACAAGGCGGTAAAAACCAACATGTACGGCGAAGACATGCCCATCCTCAAATCCGAGGATATCGCCAATGCTATCCACTATGCGCTCAGCCAGCCCGAGCACGTGGGCATTAACGAACTGCTGATCCGGCCCACCATCCAGGAAGGCTAGAAAACTGCTAAACTGACAAGGAGGTCTTCAATTCGAGAGGCACGCATGAACCCTGAACTCAAGGAACTCCCCTTGCCAGAGCGAGTACAACTGGTCGAAGACTTGTGGGATAGCATTGCCGAAGAACAGCATTCACTTGGGCTCACTACTGCTCAAAAAGCAGAGTTGGACAAAAGACTCAGTGCCTTGGAGCAAAGCGTGGATCAGGGTCGCGATGCTTTTGAATTCATGGATGAACTTCGGAAGAAGCTGTGAGTCACGGATTAAACTTAACAAAGCAGGCACAAGCAGATCTTGAACAAGCCACTTTCTGGTATGAAGAGCAGGCTTCAGGTTTAGGGCAACAATTTCTTGATGAAGTGACCGCAACCCTGACAAGAATCCAACAGAATCCACGCCTCTATCCAACCATCTACCGCAAAGTGCGCAGGGCCATTACGCGCAAATTTCCTTTTGCTATCTTCTGCTTAATCAAACAAAAACAGCTGCTTGTGATTGCAGTGATGCACGCAAGTCGCGACCCAATGAACTGGAAGTACAGGACATAATCATGCTGATCTACATTCACGGTTTTGCCTCCAGCGCTCACGGCAGCAAGGCCCGCCAGCTGCGTGACTGGTGCCAAAAAGAACAAATCCCTTTTGTAGCCCCCAGTCTGCCGTATATCCCCGAACTGGCCATCGACACCCTGCACGATCTGGTCGTCAGCTATCAGGAGCTGGGTGAACCCGTTGCCGTGATAGGCTCCTCACTGGGCGGCTTTTACGCCACCTGGCTGGCCCACCACTTTAACCTGCCTTATGTGCTGATCAACCCGGCGGCAGAAGCCTGGGTAACCCTGGCCCAGGCCGAAGGACTGGTAGAAAACTACCATGATGGCGCCCGGTTTGAATGGACCCACGAGCACACCCGCAGCCTGGAAAACTACCGGGTTGATAACCCGGAAACCAGCAAGTGCTTACTCCTGCTGCAAACCGGCGACGAAGTGCTGGACTACAACAAAGCCCTCAAAGCCTATACCCACGCCGAAACCATCCTCGAAGAAGGCGGCGACCACAGCTTCCAGGGGTTTGAAAACCACCTCAAAACCATCACCGACTTTTGTCTTAAATATCAATGACCGCTTGAAAAAAGCCAACAAGGATGTTCGCCAAGCTGCCAACATCCCGGCGGTAGCGTGCCGGGCTTCTCTAAAGCCTATCCAATGGGCTGGCAGTTCCTGCGAAATGCTGACCAATCACATGGGTGTAAATCTGGGTGGTTTTTACATCGGTATGTCCCAATAATTCCTGCACCGTGCGAATATCCCTTCCTGCTTGTAATAGCTGCGTCGCAAAAGAATGCCGGAAGGTGTGGCAAGTAATCCTCTTGTGATTAATACCGGCCTTGCGTACAGCAACATTCAACGCCTTGCGAACTACAGAGTCATGCAAATGATGCCTGCAAACTTTTCCTGTTATAGGGTGATGGCACCAGCTTGTTGACGGAAAAACAAACATCCAAGCTGGTTGCCGATAAGCAGAAGGATATTTACGATCCAAAGCATAGGGTAGTGAAGGTCCAAAACCTTGAGCGTTATCTTTAACCGTATTTCAATGACTTCCTGAATCAATGAGTGGATATCAGGAATCAAACGATTGGGTAATAAAGTACTTCTTGATTTGCCGCCTTTACCATCATGGACAAAGATACTGCCGTGATCAAAATCGAAATCCTTCACTCTAAGCCGTAAGCATTCATTGACTCGAAGCCCGCCGCCATAGAGTAAAGAAAAAATGAGCCGGTTACGTTTATCCAAATGAGAAAGAAGCAACTGAACCTCCTGTGGAGATAGCACCACAGGCAAGCGCTGAGTCTTTTTTGCTGGGTTAAAGGCAAGATCACCTAAAGGCTGATCCAAAAACTGATTATATAAGTAAGCTAGGGCATTCAAGGCCGTTCTCTGTGTATTGATGGTTACATTTCTGCCATTGGCCAAGTCAGACAGAAAGAGGCGAATTTCCTCGTCTCCCATGTCTTTAGGGTGACGTTTATGGTTAAAAATGATGAAACGCTTGATCCAGTGTAGGTAGGTTTTCTCTGTCTTGAGCGCGTAACCTTTCTGGCGTAAATCCTGACGAATCGAATTGAGAAAAGGGCTAGCTGACATAAGGTTCTCCTTGATTGGACTAAGACAAAACTGTATGGATGAACAGTATATCTTGACCAGGACACAAAAAGATGCTCACTTCTCTGCAGCTAGTGCGCGTTCTGCCATTTAGATCAACTGATCAACAAATAAAAATCAAAGTGTTACAAAAAGAAAAAGCGGGATAGAGTGCGCACAACTAATCAGGATAGGCGGCACGCACGGTTTGTCGGCGAAGCTTGATCTGGGTTCTGGTAAATCAGCAGTAGATACAGTAGCTTGGGGTAAAAGGTAGGCTGATATCCAGATCGTGGAAACGCGCATGCTTACTATTAAAATGTTATACAGAAAAGAGGAAGTCTAAAGTTTGGCTGCGAAGATAACTCCAAGGCTCATCGAGCTGACATACGAAGCACTCCTTGCCTCTCATTGGCGGCGAAATGCTTTGCGTAAATTTCTGATCGCTTCTCACGTTTCTGAGAGCTTTCTGAAGTCTTGGAGTGCCGAGGAATCAAAGCGCGACTTGCTGGATAGACTCTTTCCGAAGCTGCAAACATCAGATCGTGGCAAGGCCCTGATAGTTCAAATGGCCCGAAGCCTTGCGGAGAAAACCACTTTTCCTGATCTCAGAAATTGGGAAGATTCTGACAAGAAGATCCAAGAAGCGCACAAAGCGGTGCAGGAACTTAAAGCATATCTGAAGCAGCAAGACCAAGAAGTCAAAAGTGAAAAGGAAAGGCGGGAGGCCCAGGAGCGGGCCAGCGAGGAACGCAAGAAAATTCAGAAGTCGCTGACAGATAAAACGAAACTCCAGAATCAACTTGACGAAATGCACGTCCAGGTCGGCACTCAAGAGGGCGGTTACGAATTCGAGAAGTGGTTTTATCAGTTACTGGATTTCTCAGAAATTACAAACCGCCGACCATACAGAACGGATGGAAGGCAAATTGACGGTTCACTGACCCATGATGGGACCACTTATCTTGTCGAATTGAAGTTCACAAGAGAGCAATCGACAGCAACAGACATCGATTCCCTGAAGGCAAAGGTTAATAAGATGGCGGATAACACTATGGGAATAATGGTTTCCATCTCCGGTTACAGCAGTACCGCCATCTCTGAGGCGTCAGGGAGTAAAACCACCCTTCTAATTTTCGACGCCAGTCACCTCTACTTATTTTTGTCGGGGGCCATGTCGTTTGGTGAAATTATATCTAGGGTCCGACGGCATGCCTCACAAACCGGTGAATCTTACCTTCCGGTCCCTAGGTTCGGCGGGTGAGTTCTGTATAACCAATGCAGGCAACGGACGCTCCTGACGTCGCGCCCCTGCTGCAAGCGTTATGTGCTTAAATTCGTTGAGATTTTCGAGATATTATAAATGACCGAAACCGTAAAAAGATTGGAGCCAACAAAGGATACCCTTAGAGAACTTTTTTTGAAGTCTGGCAATGAATGTGCTTACCCAGGTTGTACGCACAAGATTATTTCTTCTTCAGGGGTTTTCTTATCTCAGATTTGTCATATAGAGGCTGCGAATGAAGGGGGAGAGAGATTCAATCCAAACCAGACCAATGAACAACGACGCTCTTTTGATAATCTACTTTTGATGTGCCATGCACACCACAAAATCACTGATGATGTTAATGCATATCCTGTTGAAAGAATGAAAGACATTAAATCTCAGCATGAGTCAAAGTTTACTGATATTGTTTCAACCATACAGAATTCCTTCACAGATCATACCGAGCATTCCAAAGTACAAGGACCTTCATCCTTAGACCGAATTAACCGAGTTCTAAGCTGGAATAATACAAGTGATGAGCTTGTAGAAACTTTGGAAGATATATCAGTCTTCTCTAAACGCTTGCTGACTCTTCCAATGCAAGCTCGGCAAATACTCACACTGATGGTCAAGAGGTCTGCATATGATCATATTAATCGACTTCATATATCGGAACATGAAATAAATCTAGCCACCGGCGCTGATATATCAGAACTAAGAAAAGTTATTCAGGTTCTGGACAAGTATGGGTTCATTCAAGAAGGGTTTCCTGATGACTTTAACCTGCCCGTCATTGAAATATGCGAAATTGAGAGGGGCTGGCCTTTCCTAAAAGACCTAAAGGAATTTTGTGAGGCTGAAGATATAGCATTAGACGAAGTTCTGGTGGATTTGAACTTTGCTTTATTAGATTGAATCCAGCACATAACAAGGCGCTCTTGCCGGACTGGTTTTCCACTGCGCTACAAAGCAGCCGCAAAGCGCGACATTATGTTTCTTGAGTGAGCCAGTAATAACTCCAGAAATTACACTAACTTTTCAAAGGAAGAAGTAACAATTATGAAGAATGACCTTTCTGTACGGTCTATGTTGGTTGACAAAATGACAGGTAAATACATTAAGGCGGTTGATGAAAGGGACTTGTGTGACTATTTACCACTGCTGACAAAAGATTCTGAAGAGGGTCGTAAAGTTCAAATTTTTGATTTTACTCCGATAGTTCAGTATTTTCATAGTGAGTTAGAAAGCAAACTGAAACAGAGAGAGCATCGAGATCTGATAATTAAACGAGGTACTGTTTTTAACACATGGATGAGGTTGAGAACGATTACTAATGATAATTTACTGTGTCAACTTAGCTCTCAAATAATGAAGGATTCAGAAGAGGTTTTGAGCTGGATCCATACAAGATTGCCTGATTTAAAGCTTAATATAAGTGCAGCAGTACAACAGCCTAATTCATATACAAACGCTAAGACTGAGGCGTTGAAGAGATTTTCAGATGATGTAGAAGTGTTCTTTGAAGTATTGCTGTGCAATATTCATACTACTGCAAAAGTCGATATTACTTCACTAAAGTCAGATTTTATTATTACGGAGCATTGTCAATCTATTAGAGCCGATATATTGGAACTATTAGAGAATGAGACAGATTATCGTAATAGAGAATTTTCTTGGTCTAGTTCCATCCATAACATTTGTATGGAAGATCTGGGGATAAACGCTGAAGCTTTGGTTCATCTCATTGACTCCGAGATGAGTGTTGAAGACATTAAGAGACAGATTATTAATCAAGCGAAATGGGAAACTGAGTGGCAAGGAAGTCGAGAGTATAGGAAGTACACTTTAAGTATTCCAAAGGCTGATGACGATAAAATTGAAAGAATCAAAATATTGTCTAGGTTACTTGAAAATATAAACTCAATACTTTCGTTGCTTGATAGGCTTAAAAATTCTGACGCTTATTTTAATGAAGATAGTGAAGAGCAGGCAGAGTTTGAGTCTAATATTAAAGGATTACTTCCAAATCAAAACATAACAAGTCATTCCAAGTGACGCCTATGGCGCACCTGAATGAGGCGTTATAACGAGGAAACCTGATGCCGACATGGGATGAAGACATTGTGAAAGCGTTTGAGAACCTCGGTGGCAGCGCCAATTATGGTGCGCTGTACGCTGAAATCGAGCGTATTCGTCCCAATCTCCCGGGAAGTTGGAAATCCGTTGTGCGGCGCAGGGTGCAAGACCTCTCCTCGGACTCCGCAGGATTCAAGGGCGGGAAAGACCTTTTCTTTTCGGTTGAAGGTTTGGGGGCTGGTGTATGGGGGCTTAGGTCTTACTTGGGGGAGACTCCAACAGCTTCTGATTTACCGGAAGGCGTGGAAGAGCCGAGTCGAGCATATACGCTTACATATCGTGTTCTGCGGGATACGGCCCTTGCGCGTAAAATAAAGGTGATACACCAAGACCAGTGTCAAATATGCGGTATGGCGGTGTCCCTTTCAGACGGTAAAACTTATTCTGAGGCACACCACATCATCCCACTTGGTAAACCTCACAACGGCTCAGATGTTCCAGGAAACATCATTGTGCTGTGCCCGAATCATCATGTGCTCTGTGATTACGGAGCGATTAGGCTGGATCTTCAAATTCTCCGGCAAGTTGAAGGGCATCAGGTGTCTCAGCAAAGCATTGATTACCACAATCGGAGCCTTTTGGGGCGTCCGTTATAACAAGTGGGTGAAGCTGACCGGTACTACGCTGCGCTCCGCACCGCCAGCTTACCCAAGGCGTTATGCGTATAGGAGAAAAATTTGAACTCTAAAGAATTAGTTGATGAGTTGAGAATCAAATACCACTCTCCAAATAACAAGCACTTATCAGAAAGTTTGGGACTGTCATATTCGACAGTGCAAAAATGGAGTAATGAACCTAGAAACCTCACTGTTAAGCAAGTAGTGAGCGTAATAGAAAAAGTAAGCCAGCAATCTGTGTTTGATGCCCATTCATATTCAATTAAGCCAATAGTTGAGTACTATCCTATTGAAGTGGCAGAATCGAAACAAGGTGCGCATTGGGAGTTGTTTGACTCTGATGTTAGTGGCAATAAGAGACAGGAAGACATCAAAGATTACTTGAGAGATTGCTACGGTGTTTATGTATTCTATGATTCGAGGGGTGAGGCTTTATACATTGGTAAAGCCAAGGATCAAAGCCTATGGGATGAAATGAAGAGTGCATTCAATCGAGACAGGCAAACTCAAAAAATTAAATTAGTATCTCATCCATATACTGGTACAGGCTTCAAGCCTGCTTTTGAATCACCAAGGAAAATAGAAAAAACTAATTTACAGCTAGCAGATATGGCTTCTTATTTCTCAGCTTATGAAGTTGAGGGCGACATGATTAATAATGTCGAGGCCTTGTTAGTAAGAGTTTTCGCAAACAGTATTTTAAATGTCAAAATGGAAAAGTTTGTTGAATAGTCAAAAATACGCATAACAAACAATTTAAGAGTGATTCACCACGCTTGGCATTTTTGGTTTGGGTGTCAATGGCCATTTATTTTGACCCACCTTTGGCCAATAAAATTGACCCACCTGGTGCGTTAGTTGGTTAACTTTTCTTTCAGCCGATAGCTTTCTCCTCCCAGCATAAAGATGTGTGAGTGATGGATGATCCGATCCACGATGGGGATGGCCACATTATCGTTGTGGAAGAACTCACCCCAGTCGGTGAAGTCCTTGTTGGTGGTCAGGATGATGGAGCGGTATTCATACAGACTGTTCACCAGTTGGAAGAGGTTGTAGCGGGACTGGCGGCTCATGGGCAGATAGCCCAGCTCATCAATGATCAGCAAGTCGTTTTTGGCCAGCAAGCTGATCCGCTTTTTCAGTTCACCTCGCTTTTCAGCCAGTTCCAGTTCTTCCACCAGGGCCATGGCGGTTTTGAAGACCACCCGATAACCTGCTTCGATGGCTTTGTAACCCAGGCCGATGGCCAGGTGGGTCTTGCCCACCCCCGGTGGCCCAATAAACACCAGATTCTGACGTTGATCCAGGAAGTTGAAGTCCAGCAGTGCACTGATCTGGCGTTTATTGATGGTGGTCTGATGACGGTAATCGAAGTCGTCCAGGCGTTTTTCCATCGAGAAGTGAGCCTGTTTGAAGT
>NZ_QFWJ01000010.1 GCF_003336805.1 Marinospirillum perlucidum | reverse complement strand
TGTATAATCACCATATTCCGCAGAAAGCACTGAACCATCATCCACCCATTGAAGCAATGAAAGGGTGGCAAGAAAAACGCCCAGAATTATTTCATAAACGGGTTGTTAATCATGCGGGACCCGACACTTAGCCGCAAATCCTAATTCTGAAATTCAGGATAAGATTTTTCAAGAAGTCCATCAATATGGCTCTAGCTGCGATTACAAGACTATTTATTGTTTCTTTGGAAGGTTTTTGGAAACGCCTGCCTCACTCATGCACTGCGACTTATGAAAAGTTGAAAAAGCTAAGATTTAGCAGGAAAGAATCCGGTTCATAACTAGACTTATGCCGTTGATCCTAGGCTCTTACAAAGCCTGATTCATATTATTTGTTATTAAGACAATTCCCTGGGAAGCCAGCTATCCTTGATTGCTAGCAATGAGTAGGACCTGAAAGAGATTGCAAAGAAAAGCCGAATTAAAGTCGAAGAGTAAAGTTTACAGACAAATCCCGGACATAAAAAAACCCCGGAAAAACCGGGGTTTTTATAAACTGAAATAGACTCAGCTTAATCCTTTTCTTCTACAACCCAGCCTTCAACAACATCAGAACCATGTTCGGCCTTCCAGGCTTTCAGTTGTTTCTGATTGCCACCACGCGTTTCAATGCGCTCACCGGTTTTAGGGTTAACATAAACCTTCATTTTACGGGTGCGGCGGTTGCCTTTTCCGGATTTTGGAGCCGTTTCGGGAGCCAGGTCAAAAATCTCAACCAGATCCTTGACGGAACGACCATGTTTATCCAGAACGGATTCAATTTCCTGTTTGAAAGTTAGTTCTTTTTTAAGTTGGGTGTTTTCTTCCATCTTGCGCAGTTCGTCCTGAAGTTTGCGCATTAATTCTTCTTTTTCACGATACGAAGCTAAAATGGACATGCATTTCTCCTAAGATTTTCAACAGGCGCTGTAATTTTTATACAAAAGTCTATTTTTGGCAAGTCGATTTTTAAATTAGTCGCTACAATGACCGCTCAATTCAGACAAAGTTTCAAAAAAGCAGGATTTATTTAAGGCTAACGGGGTCTATCCCACTCAAGCAAAAGAAAATAGGTGGAAAATGAGTGATTCAGCCAAGAAAAAACTCGTGATCGGCTTAACTGGAGGAATTGGTTCTGGTAAAACGGCAGCAACGGATCTTTTTCAAATGCACGGTATTGCCGTTATCGATGCCGATGTCCTGGCCCGTGAAGCCTTGGCAATAGACTCTCCCTTACTGGTTGATGTTTTTAACCAGTTTGGCCAGGAGTTACAAAATCCCGAAGGGGGATTAAACCGTGCGGCTTTACGTGAACGCGTTTTTAATAATCCGGGCGATAAAAAATGGTTGGAGGAGTTAATCCACCCTTGGGTCAGACAAAAAGTCGAGGCAGCTCTGACCACTGCCCCCAGCGAGTATTCAATTCTGTCTTCACCACTTTTACTGGAAACCGGTCAGGACCAGCTGGTGGATCGAATACTGGTTATTGATATTCCCGAAGCTTTGCAGCTGGAACGAACCTGTGACCGGGATGGCAATACGCCAGAGCTGGTGCGAAAAATCATGGCACAGCAAATCAGTCGAGACAAGCGCCTTGAAGCGGCTACCGATGTGATCGATAACAGCCAGGGCTTTAACGAATTACAAAAGCAGGTAGACTACTGGCATTCCTATTATCTGCAACTGGCTCGGAGTCAAGCATGAGTCCATCCTCAACCCCCCGCATTTTTACCTGCCCCACTTGCGGGCAGGCCAGTGCCATCGCTGCCAGCAATCCCTGGAGGCCGTTTTGCAGTGAGCGTTGCAAACTCATCGACCTGGGCAGCTGGGCAGCGGAAGAACACAAGATAGCCGGCGAACCGGCTCTTGATGAAATGAACTACGATGAGAGTTTGATCACCAGAAATGACTGATGCCAGCCACGCCCTGCCCCCCTAGGGCAAAGACGCGGCGCTTGTCTTCCGGTTGCATCCCGCCCAAGGCGTAGACGGGCATCCTGGCCTCGTATTCGACCAGTTCCTTGAAACGTTGCCAACCCAGAGGCAAGGCATCCGGGTGACAAGTGGTCGAGAAAACCGGTGACAGGGTTATGAAATCAACGCCCAGAGCTCTGGCTTGACGTACAGAAGCCAGATCATGACAGGATGCAGCGACCCACTTGCTCTTGGGTAAAGGCCGCTCAGACAGGCTCATAAGCCGCTCTCCAGTCAGATGAACGCCGGCAGCATCCACTTTTTCCAGTAATTCTGGCTCTGCATTCAGGATCAGACTGGCGCCTGCCTGATTACAGACCTTAAGAAACTCCTCTGCCAGCTGCTGATAGCTATCAGCATCCAGCTGGTGGTCTCTGAGCTGAATCAGCTTTGCGCCTCTTTCCAGTGCCTGGTGGAGGTTGCGAAGACTGGCTTCAGCATCCTCGCAGGAACCGGTAATGACGTATTCGTCAGGCAGAGAGAGCGCATTGACTATAGGGCCATTGGCTTCGGGAAACTGGTAGGAGTGCAGGTCTTCCAACTTCACCCAGCGAACCGGCTGACCTTCACGACCCCAGGGCTCGCCCTCGAAGCAAAGCACCTTCCAGACATCCAGCAGGATCTTCTTGTGAGGGTAATGATGGTTTACACGAATCAGTGGCCGCGCTTTAAGTATCTGGATTCCCAGCTCTTCCTGGATTTCCCGCTGTAGCGCCTGAAACCCGGTTTCATAGGGTGCCAGTTTACCGCCGGGAAACTCCCAGAGTCCGCCCTGATCAACATCATGGGGTCGCTTGGCAATCAGGACTTCACCCTGATCATTCATAATCGCTGCTGCAGCAACCAGCAGGGGATGGGGCATAGCTCAGTCTACCTCTAGGACAGATGTATTTAGGTGCGATAATCGGCGTTAATGGTCACATAATCATGTGAAAAATCACAAGTCCACACATCTTCCCTGGCTTCACCCCGACCCAGATGAATTCTAAGAGCCAGCTGGCTCTGCTGCATCACAGCTGAACCCTGTTCTTCCGTATAGCTGGCAGCACGCCCACCTTCCTCAACCAGGAGAACATCATCCAGATAGACGGTAACTCCCTCCACCTTCAGGTTCTCCATGCCGGGAGCACGACCAACAGCCGCCAGTATCCGCCCCCAATTGGCATCGCTGGCATAGAGAGCTGTTTTGACCAAGGGTGAATGAGCCACGGTGTAGGCAACATCCAAGGCTTCTTGTTGGCTGGCAGCTTCAGCCACTTCAACCCGAACGAACTTGGTCGCCCCTTCACCATCACGAACGATCATCCAGGCTAGTTCCTGCATAACGCTTAAGAGAGCCTGGCGAAAAGCAGCCAGATCTTCGGGGGCAGCTTCACTCACCTCGGGCCCATGATTCGTCGCCAGCAGCAGACAGCTATCATTGGTGGAGGTATCACCATCAATCGTGATGCGGTTAAAACTTTGATCACAGGTTTCCTTGAGCAGCTGCTTGAGCAATTGCTGATCCAGGCTTGCATCGGTTGCCACAAAACCCAGCATGGTGGCCATATTCGGCTTGATCATGCCGGCACCCTTGGCAATACCACTAATACGCACTTCCTGTCCCTGAATATGGCAAGAAGCTGTTGCTCCCTTGGGTCGGGTATCCGTAGTCATGATGCCAGCTGCAGCTTCGGCCCAGCCAGCGGCTGTCAAAGCTGAAACCGCAGCCGGCAAGCCTTCAAGCAGCCGAGACATGGGTAGTTGCTCACCGATAACGCCGGTTGAGAAAGGCAGCACTTGAGAAGCTTTAACACCGGTCAGAGCAGCCAACTCAACGCAGGTCAGCTTGGCATTCTCAAGACCGATTTTACCAGTACCGGCATTAGCATTACCGGTGTTGATAACCAGGTAACGCGGTGGATCTGCTTGCAGATGTTCCTTCGCCAGCTGCACGGGCGCAGCGCAAAAGGAATTCAGAGTAAATACACCGGCGCAGCTGGCACCCTCCGGCAATTCAATAACAACCAGGTCTTTGCGGCCCGGCTTTTTGATGCCTGCACTGGTGGTACCTAAACGCAACCCTGAAATCTCATGGAATTCAGGAAGGGAAATTTCTCCAACGGCCATGCTCTTGCCTCTTAACTGAGTTTACCGTGACACTGCTTGTATTTTTTGCCGGAACCACAGGGGCAGGGTTCATTCCGACCGACCTTGGGGTATTCACGTTTAAAAGGTTGACCCTGCTGCTCACCAGCGCTTTCTTTCTGCCCGGGTGCTGCAGGCGCATCATGCTGGGCTTTTTGCCGCTGCTGTAGCAATTCGGCTTCAGCCTTACGCTGGCGTTCCAGTTCTTCAACCTCTTCCGGGGTTCGGATTTTCACATGACTGAGAATCCGGACAACATCCCGGCGTACGTTACCCAGGAAGTTCTCGAACAACCCAAAGGCTTCTTTTTTGTATTCCTGCTTGGGATTTTTCTGAGCATATCCACGCAGATGGATACCCTGGCGCAATTGATCCATATTTTGCAGATGTTCTTTCCAACGGGTATCCAGCACCTGCAACATCACCTGCTGTTCAAAGCGTCGCAGCAAATCACCACCAGCCTGCTCATCCTTGGCCTTGTAGGCAGCTTCCAGCTCTTCGTGGAGTTTTTCCCTGAGGGTTTCTTCATGCAGACTTTTATCTTCATCCAACCACTGCTGAACCGGCACAGGTAGATTAAATTCCGTCTCCAGATGCTTTTCCAACTCGGCAATTCGCCATTGCTCAGGCATGGATTGAGGCGGAATAAACAGGGATATAGCTTCCGAGAGCACATCCCAGCGCATTTCTTCGACTTCTTCAGCAATATCCTGGGCTTCCAGAATTTCGCGGCGCTGACTGTAAACCACCTGACGCTGGTCATTATTAACATCATCGTATTCAAGCAGCTGCTTACGAATATCAAAGTTGCGCCCTTCAACCTTGCGCTGGGCTTTTTCCACCGCATTGGTCACCATCTTGTGCTCGATGGCCTCCCCTTTTTGCATACCCAGCATGCTCATCATGCTTTTGACGCGATCAGAGGCAAAAATGCGCATCAGGCTATCTTCCAGGGACAGGAAGAAACGGGTTGTACCCGGATCACCCTGACGGCCAGCCCGGCCTCGCAGCTGGTTATCGATACGCCGGGATTCATGGCGTTCGGTACCGATCACATGCAGGCCACCGGCTTCCAGAATCAGCTGATGACGTTGTTCCCATTCCGACTTGAGGCGCTGTAAGTCGTCGTCACTGGGATTTTTCAATTTCGCGGCTTCATTTTCCCAGTTGCCACCCAAAACGATATCGGTACCACGACCGGCCATGTTGGTGGCCAGGGTTACCGCACCGGGACGGCCCGCCTGGGCAATAATGTCGGCCTCGCTTTCATGCTGTTTGGCATTCAGCACCTTATGCTGAATACCTGCTTTCTTCAGCAGACGACTGACATATTCGGAGGTTTCAATAGAAGCCGTACCGATCAGGACGGGCTGCTGCTTTTCGATTGCAAACTGGGTGTCCTTGATGATGGCTTCGAACTTTTCTTCAGCCGACATGTAAACCAGGTCATTGTAATCCTTGCGCTGAACCTTTTTATTCGGCGGAATAACGACCACATCCAGGCCATAGATATGGTTAAACTCAAAGGCTTCGGTGTCGGCGGTCCCTGTCATGCCCGAGAGCTTTTCATAAATACGGAAGTAGTTCTGGAAGGTGGTAGATGCCAGAGTCTGGCTCTCTGCCTGAATAGGCAGGTTTTCCTTGGCTTCAATCGCCTGATGCAGGCCTTCGCCCCACCGACGACCCGGCATGGTACGCCCGGTATGCTCGTCAACGATCACCACCTGGTTATTATTGACGATGTAATCCACGTCTTTATGGAACATATGATGAGCACGCAAACCTGAGTGCACATGGTGAAGAAGATTGAGGTTGCTAGCTGAATAGAGACTATCCCCTTCCTGAATCAGACCTTCTTGCGCTAACAGTTTTTCGACCAGTTGGTGACCCTGTTCGGTCAGTTCCAGGTTGCGTTGTTTTTCATCAACAATGAAATCGCCTTCCTCTTTTTCTTCATCCCAGGGTGTCAAGGAAGGAATCAGGCGATTGATGGTCTTGTAAAGTGCTGAACTATCCTCCGCTGCACCAGAGATAATCAGAGGTGTACGAGCTTCATCAATCAGGATGGAATCCACTTCATCGACTACGGCAAAGAAATGGCCTCTTTGTACACGATCCTTAAGAGAAAAAGCCATGTTATCGCGCAGATAATCAAAACCGAACTCATTGTTGGTGCCGTAGGTAATATCAGCCTGATAGGCTTCACGCTTTTCTTCAGCTTTCTGTCCTGAATAAATAACACCCACACTGAGGCCCAGAAAGGTATAGAGTTTTCCCATCCAGTCCGCATCACGGCGAGCCAGGTAGTCATTCACCGTGACTACGTGCACACCCTTATCAGCCAGAGCATTCAAATATACTGCCAGGGTCGCTACCAGGGTTTTACCTTCACCGGTGCGCATTTCTGCAATTTTCCCCTGGTTCAGTACCATGCCACCAATTAACTGAACATCAAAGTGACGCATCCCCAAGGCTCGCTGACCCGCTTCACGAACCAGAGCAAAGCTTTCCGGTAACAACTGATCCAGACTTTCTCCTTCGGCAACCCGCTTCTTAAAGGCCTGGGTTTTTGTTTTAAAGTCTTCATCTTTCAACTGCGAGAATTCCGGCTCTAGTTGATTGACCTTTTCAACCAGTTTACGCAGTTGCTTGAGTTCGCGGTCGTTTTTACTACCAAAAATCTTCTTTAATAGGGGGGTAATCATTGACTGTCCTTACCCGTGATGTGAGGGATCAATAAAATTGGCCGCTCAACATAGCACGTTTTTGTTAAAAAGTGTTTAGAGGGATTTTAACACTCTGACCACAGAGAAACACCCGCCAGAAGCGGGTGCTGAAGAAAAAGGCAGGAGGTGCTAGGGGGCTGATCGGGCTACGTAGCGAGCAGGGTCTACGGGGCGGCCTTGGCGTATCACTTCATAGTGCACATGAGTACCGGTACAGCGCCCGGTACAACCCATGTAGCCAAGAACATCGCCACGCTGAACTAGCTGTCCCTTCTCTACGTTGAAGCTGTTCATGTGAGCATAGCGAGTAACAAATCCATCACCGTGGTCAATTTCTACCAGGTTGCCATAACCACCGCGCTCAGATGCATGAACGACAATACCCGCACCTGTAGCTACAATTTCGGAGTTTTCACGGCCTGCATAATCCAGACCCTCATGCCAGGAAGTACGACCAGTGAAGGGGTCACTGCGACGCCCAAAGGTGGAAGACATCCAACCACTGGTCACGGGACGACCAGCCAAATAAACCTGATCAGCCAGATTGCGTTCAGTCAGCAGTGAATGAATCAACTCCAGCTGTTGATGACGCTGTTCAATCTTACGGCTGAGTGAATCCAAGGTATCCATCAACTCGGTATCGTTATAACCCGAACTCTCTTCATAAAAAGACTCGGGGCCGCCCATGGGTGGGGGTTGATCAAAGTTGAATTCATCACCCAGCTCAGCAACAGAAGTCAGTCGCTTACCCAGGGCATCCAGTCTCAATAAGCGAGCCTGGAGTTCACCAATACGCGGCGTCAAGGCGTCAATACGCTCAATCGAACGGCGCTTAATCTCTTCAATCTCTTCGCGCTGGGCCTGGAGTTCCTCTTCCATCATGCGATTGGCTTTGTTGTTATGCAGACGTTCACTCGCATCCACCCACCAGTAGACAAAGGTTCCGCCAATGGCTGCAGGCAGCGTAAATACCACTGCAAAAATAATGGCAAGGAGACCTGGAGTCAGCCTGAAGGATTTACTGGAACTGTGCGAATTGCTGCAAAAAATCAGGTTCATTGATCGCTTCCTGTGTTTGCCCCTTGGTGTTCTGCTGGTTCTTAGCTAAGATCTTTTTTCCAATATCTTGAAGGGGGTGGTGTGAGTATAAAGGCAAGAGAGGGTAGAACAAAATCCCTAAATGCACTTATTAACAAAGACACCTCAGTTCTGGGGGGTATTTTTAACCAAGCTGCAAAACTGCAACATATTGAAACACTTGTACTGCATCATCTACCCGATGAGAGCAGGGATTATTATCGCGTCGGTAATTATCAGGCAGGCCGACTCTTGCTACTAACGCCCAGCGCTCTCCAGTTAACACGCTTTCGCTACTTGAAACCCGAACTCTTGCTGAAACTCCAGACCCTGCTTCCCGAACTAAAAGACATAGAACTCAAAGTCAGGCCAACGCCTCCGGCCAGCAAGGAAGAACCCAAAGGCAAACCCATTTCTGAGCAGACGCGTCTGCAACTGCTGGAACTGGCCAAGGAAACCGACAACCCCAAACTTAAATCAGCTCTAACCAGCATCGGTAAAAAACAAAAAAGCCAGCAATAAGCTGGCTTTTTTAGGATCAATTGCCGATTAGGCCAAGGCTGCGGCAGTTGTATAGGAAATGGGCGACTTGGCTTCCTCTCCTTCGAAAGTAACCACTTCCCAGGCATCCGGCTGGCTGATCAACTCACGCAAGAGCTTGTTGTTCAAACCATGTCCGGATTTATGCCCTTTAAACTCGCCGATCAGACTCTTGCCGAGAAGATAGAGGTCACCAATGGCATCCAACACCTTGTGTTTGACGAATTCATCTTCGTAACGCAGGCCATCCTCATTAAGAATCCGGTAATCATCCACCACTATGGCATTTTCCATGCTGCCACCCAGCGCCAGATTCCTGGAACGCAAGTATTCAATGTCGCGCATAAAACCAAAGGTGCGCGCACGGCTCACTTCACGAACGAAAGAAGTGGTAGAAAAATCAATCGTCGACGTCTGTTTCTGATCACGGAAAACTGGGTGATCAAAATCGATACTGAAACCAACCCTAAAACCTTCGTGGGGTTCAAAGCTGGCTGTCTTGTCATCTTCGCTGACAGCCACCTTTTTCTTGATACGGATAAACTGTTTAGCGGCTTCCTGTTCCTGAATACCCGCTGATTGCACAAGAAACACAAAAGGCCCGGCACTTCCATCCATGATCGGCACTTCGGCCGCACTGACTTCAATATAAAGATTATCAATCCCCAAGCCAGCCAGAGCCGAAAGCAGATGCTCTACGGTACTGACCTTTACACCCTTTTCACAAAGGGTGGTGGACAAGGTAGTTTCACCAACATTGTCAGCACGAGCATGAATTTCTGCCACAGGATCAAGATCCACACGACGGAAAACAATGCCCGTATTAACCGGTGCAGGTCGAAGGGTTAAATAAACTTTTTCACCGGAATGCAGGCCAACTCCAGTCGCCCTGATGGTGTTTTTGAGAGTACACTGTTTAATCATTGTCACTCTTCTCAGCTCACAAGAGCTAGATATTCAGGAAGAACCCAGCCTATATAAGCCGAGCCATAATTTCATGTAACTTTAACAAAAAAATGCTAGCAGCGAAACTTTAGTCTTTAGTAAAAGAGATAAGTTTCGTATTTTTAGCTTTTTTTGCGTTACTAATCTGCTTGTTTTCTGAGGAAGGTGGGAATATCCAGCATAGAGGCCTGATCACCTGCTGGAGCCGCCTGAGCTCTGGCAGTAGCCTGGCGAGCTGCCTGCGCACCTCCGGAAATACCGGTATCCGCCAAAGCCGCTCTTTTTCCAGATCTCGGGGCTGCTTCCGTTTCTGCTTTTTTGGGTACCTCAGTTTTATTTTCCAAACCGGTTGCGATTACGGTAACCCGCAGCTCATCCCCCAGGGAGGGGTCAACTGTATTACCAACAATAATGGTGGCATCTTCATCGGCATGCTCATACATGAGAGCAATGACTTCATCAAACTCTTCCAACTCCAGGTCAGCATTGGCAGTAATATTGACCAGAATACCCTTGGCGCCTTTAAGATCGATGTCCTCAAGCAGCGGTGAACGAATAGCTTGTTCAGCAGCTTGCAGATGGCGCTGTTCACCGGAGGCTGCTCCAGCCCCCATCATGGCCGTGCCCATCTCTGACATCACCGTGCGCACATCGGCAAAATCGACGTTCATTTCACCGGGATGAGTGATTACATCGGCAATCCCCTTGACCGCCCCCAGCAAAACGTCGTTTGCCTTAGCAAAAGCCCCCTTCAGAGTAATCCCCTTGGGCAGGACTTCACGAAGACGTTGATTGGGAATAACCACCAGAGAGTCGACGTGCTTGGTTAGCTCACCAATCCCCTCTTCAGCCAAACGCATCCGCTTGGGGCCTTCATTATTAAAGGGCTTGGTTACAACTGCTACTGAAAGGATACCCAGCTCGCTAGCCACTTCAGCCACCACCGGGGCAGCACCTGTTCCGGTACCGCCGCCCATGCCAGCAGTGATGAATACCATATCGGCACCCTGGAGAATATCGGCAATCACCTCACGATCTTCCAGCGCTGATTGACGACCAACCTCGGGATTAGCACCCGCGCCCAAGCCCTTGGTAATGTCACCACCCAACTGAATCTTGATGATAGGGGTATCGCTTAGAAATGCAGCTTCTTCTTCCTGCATTTCCTCTTCACTCAGCTGAACACGCGACATTTCCAGTACCGCGTCAGCGCTGCTGGCTTGCCCGGTATGGCGAGCTGTTTCCACTGCTTTTTGCTTGCGCAGGATACCGCTGACCTGCTTGTCAATATTTTTAAGAGCCTGGGCATCCGTGTTGGCACAGATAAATTCCACATCCTGGATTTGGTTAGCCACCATGTGAGCGACAGCATTACCACCCCCGCCACCTACACCAATGACTTTAATCACTGCCAGGGAGGAAGGTGTATTTTCAACTATCTCAAAAGCCATTTGCCCGTCTCCTGAAAACAACGCTCACGCAAAAAATTGATATTGGCGCTGCTAATCGACCCATAATTACGAAAATTTGCTCTAGACTAACAAATCCAGCCTGCAGAAGAAAACACATCAATTCAAAAATCGAACTAATTCAATATGATGCTGTTTTAACGCCTTATTAAAATTGGCGCTGAAACCAGCGCTTGATACGCCCCATCAAGGCTTCATTTGCATCTTCTTCAACCTGGCTATCATAGCGGTAGCCGCCTTCTGGTAAAGCTTCACTGTCCGTTCGCTGCAAAGCGTAGTGCAGCAAGCCCACACCTGTAGAGTAGATGGGATTGCTAACCACATCATTCAGCCCTTCAACAAACTGAGGGCTGGCCAAACGCACCGGTGCATGGAAAATCTCTTCAGCCAGTTCCACAGCACCTTCAATCTTCGCGGTACCACCGGTCAACACTATACCGGCAGCAATACGATCCTCAAAACCACTACGTCTCAGCTCTGCTTGAATGAGAGTGAACAATTCATCGTAGCGAGGCTCCACGACCTCTGCCAAAGCCTGGCGAGAAAGTTCCCGCGGTGGACGGTCGCCAACGCTGGGCACTTTAATCAATTCATCCGGCCCTGCCAACTGGGTTAGGGCGCAAGCATACTTGATTTTGATCTCTTCTGCGTTCAGCGTCGGCGTACGCAGAGCCATGGCAATATCATTGGTCACCTGATCACCGGCAATCGGTATCACTGCAGTATGGCGAATGGCTCCTTCGGTAAAGATGGCAATATCCGTGGTGCCGCCACCAATATCCACCAGGCAGACACCTAGCTCTTTTTCATCTTCAGTCAGTACCGAGTAACTGGAAGCCAACTGCTCAAGAATAATGTCTTCTACTTCCAGGCCACAGCGACGCACACATTTTTCAATATTCTGAACGGCATTCACTGCACAGGTCACCAGATGCACCTTGGCTTCCAGGCGAACACCAGACATTCCTAAAGGCTCACGAATGCCTTCTTGGTTATCTATAGCATACTCTTGCGGCAATATATGGATAATTTTTTGGTCGGCCGGTATTGCCACAGCCCTTGCCGCGTCAATGACTCGCTCCAGATCAGCTTCACCGACTTCACGATCTCGAATAGCCACGATACCGTGAGAATTCATGCTGTGCACATGGCTGCCGGCAATACCCACATAAACCGAGTGTATTTCACAGCCTGCCATGAGTTCAGCTTCTTCAACGGCTCGGCGAATCGACTGAACCGTGGAATCAATATTGATGACCACCCCTTTTTTCAGTCCGCGTGAAGGGTGCGACCCCAGGCCAATAATTTCCAGATTACCTTCGGGCGTTCGCTGGCCAACTATGGCAACGACTTTTGAAGTGCCGATATCCAGTCCGACAACCAAACTTCCCGGGTTAGACTCTTGTGCCATAATAAAGGAAAACTCCTAGCGTCTTGCTTCAGTGCCAGCAGGCCGAAGCCGGTCAGGTTACCCCCTGGACTGTCTCCATTCTACAGCAAGACCATTGGGATAACGCATATCTATTGTGTCGACCTCTTGTCGTTTTTGTTCTGTCCAGTTTTTCCAGATCCAGAAAAAACGGTTCAATCGTCTTTCTATATTATCACGCCCAAGTAAAAGTGTAACGCCGGTGTCAAGCTCAATTTGCCAAGCACCTCGCGGTTTGAGGTCAATTAAGCTAACTTTTACGCCCAAAGTGTTCAATTCCGGTGACATAAGCTCATACAGACTTAAGACTTCCTGCAACTGATCAGTTGCACTGACCAGCTGCACATTCAGATTTAAATCATCACGATTGTGAGGATAAAAAACTTCGCCCTGCTCATCGATCAAAGCGCCTTCATTCCAGAATGCCCAGGGTTTGCGCTCAACCAGTTCCATCTTGATCCTGTCCGGCCAATTGCGGCTGATGCGCACTTCCTTTAACCAGGGAGCTTCTTCCAATGCCCTACGCAACCCTTCAAGATCCACTTTCCAAAAAGGTTCTGCCAGCCAGGGCAAGGCTCGCTGGCGAATGTCTTCCTGATCAAGGTGAGCCACCTCGCCATAAATAGCGACCTGCCCCACCGGCCTGGCTAGCATCCAGTGAAGACCCGCTGCCAACAAAAACAGTAGCAGCATTAGGGGAGCCAGGGTTTTTACCCAGGTACTCAGGCCACCCGCCATTTTTTATTCGACCGCCTCGGTATAGACTTTGAGTCGAGCCAGCTTGATCAGCATCAATACCAGTTCTTGAAAGCCGATGCCTTGATAGGCGGCTGCCTGAGGCACCAGGCTGAGATTGGTCATCCCCGGACTGGTGTTTACCTCCAGTAGCCAGGGCTGGTTTTCGGCATCCACCATGATGTCAACGCGTCCCCAGCCTTCACACCCCACAGCCAGATAAGCATCCAAAGCCAGCTGCTGCAGTGATTGCTGTTCCTCTTCAGGCAGGCCGCAAGGCAAGAGGTAATGGGTGTCTCCTGTGACATACTTGGCACTGAAATCATAAAAATCATGACTGGTTTGCAAGCCAATAACCGGCAACGCCTGTTTATCCAGGATACTAACGGTAAATTCAGCGCCCTGAATATAGCGCTCTGCCAGAACACGGCCATCATATTGACTGGCTTCTTTCCAGGCCTGTCGCAGCTCATTAGCCGAATTCACCTTACTCATTCCCAGACTGGAACCTTCATGAGCCGGTTTAACCATCAAGGGTAAGCCCAATTTTGCAACCACCGCTTCAGGATCACTTGCTTCGGTCAAAAGACAGGAAGCTGGTGTGGGCAAGCCCTGCCCCATCCACACTTGTTTACACTTGAATTTGTCCATGGCCAGAGCTGACGCCATCACATCACTGCCGGTGTAGGGAACCCCCAGCCACTCCAGGACACCCTGTATACAGCCATCTTCACCACCACGGCCATGCAGGGCTATAAAAGCACGATCCATGGGTTCAGATAGCAATTGTGCCAGGGCATTTTTTCCCAAATCCAGCCCAAAGGCATCAACACCGCTTTCCAACAAAGCCGTCAATACGGCCTGCCCGCTTTTCAGGGATACCTCCCTTTCTGCTGAGCAACCTCCCATCAGAACGGCAACGCGACCCAGTTGTTTGATTTCTTCTTGGCTTGCCTGCATCCAGGACTCCACTTATTTACTGAGATTCTTTGACAAAATTCAGGTGGCTTTTGGCCAGCCGCTGGGCGATACCGCCTATATCACCAGCCCCCTGGGTCAGGAGAATATCGCCGGGACGTAAAACGTCAGCCAGCAGGTTCTCCAACTCTTCAGGATCATCCACAAACAAGGGATCTATCTTACCTCGCTGGCGGATAGAACCACTGAGGGTGCGACCATCGGCACCGGGGATTGCCGCCTCACCAGCAGCATAGACATCCAGCAGCACCAGGGTATCTACACCGGACAGAACCTTGACGAAATCCTCGTAGAGGTCACGGGTTCGGGAAAAACGATGTGGCTGGTAAAGCATGACCAGACGGCGATCCGGCCAGCCTTCACGTACGGCTCGAATAACTGCTTCCACTTCACGGGGGTGGTGGCCATAGTCATCCACCAGCATGACTTCACCACCAGGCACAGGAAAATCGCCTAGATGCTGAAAACGCCGCCCCACACCCTGAAAATTCTTGAGCCCCTGAACGATATCTTCATCAGAGATGCCTTCATCGGTGGCTACGGCAACAGCCGCCAGGGTATTGAGAACGTTATGGCGTCCCGGAGTGTTGACCTCCAATTGCAGATCCGGCAGATCGTGGGGACGTTTAACCCGAAAACGGATACTCCGCTGCTGTTGTTCGAAATCCGTAGCAACAAAATCGGCATCAGAACTGAAACCATAGGTAAGAATAGGACGACCGATCCGGGGCAGGATTTCTTTGACATTATCATCGTCAATACAGACCACTGCCAGTCCATAAAAGGGCAGATTGTGGAGGAATTCGATGAAAGTAGTCTTCAGGCGGTCAAAGTCACCCCCATAGGTAGACATGTGATCAGCATCGATATTCGTAACGATAGACACCATGGGCTGCAGATGCAGGAAGGATGCATCCGATTCATCGGCTTCGGCCACCAGATAGCGGGACTCACCCAGGCGTGCGTTGGTTCCTGCCTGAGTCAACTTACCCCCGATAACAAAAGTCGGGTCCAATCCGGCCTGAGCCAGGATAGAAGCCATAAGGCTGGTTGTTGTGGTTTTACCATGGGTTCCGGCCACGGCGATACCATGGCGAAAACGCATCAATTCCGCCAGCATTTCGGCACGGCGCACTACGGGCAAGCGAGCAGCCAAAGCGGCCGCCACTTCGGGATTGGCCTCGTTAATCGCGGTAGAAACCACGACCACATCGGCGCCTTTGATATTGTCCTCATGATGCCCCAAAGCCACCTGAGCGCCTCTTTCCAGCAAGCGTTCCACAGCTGGTGATGACTTCACATCCGAACCACTGACCTGATAACCCTGAGTTAACAGGACTTCGGCAATACCACACATGCCAGCACCCCCAATACCAACAAAATGCAGGTGGCGGATACGGCGCATGGTGGGCACGCGATAGGGGAGTTCAGTCATTTAAGCTTCATCCTTCATCAGGTAGTCAGTCAGGTTTACAGTTGCTTCAGGCTGAGCAAGGCTTCTTGCCTTGACCGCCCTTTCCAGTAATTGTTGTGGCTGCTGCAATTCTTGTTGGAGCAGTTCGGCCAGATGCTCTGGGGTCAGCTCAGGTTGGGGCACCAGCAGTGCAGCACCCGCATCCGAAAGAAAGCGGGCATTATGCGTCTGATGGTCATCAACCGCAAAGGGATAGGGAACAAAGATGGCAGCCACTCCAGCAGCCGCCACTTCGGAAACCGTCAGCGCACCAGCCCGGCAAACCACCAGGTCAGCCCAGGCCAGCGCTTCGGCCATGTCCTCGATAAAAGCACTGAGCTGCAGGCGTTCCTGGTGGTTCCAGTTGGCTTGATAGGCAGCACGGGTCATTTCTTCTTTTCCCCCTCCTGCTTGATGGCGCACTTCAACATCGACCTCTGCCGGTAAAAGGGCCAAAGCTGAAGGCAGTGTCTGGTTAAAAATCTGTGCGCCCAGACTACCGCCTACCACTAGCAGACGCCTTGGCCCCTGGCGTGAAGCAAAGCGTTGCTGAGGTGGTGGAATCCTGGATACTTCAGCGCGCACCGGATTGCCCAGGCAGATCACCGGTTTTTTGCTCTTAAAGGGCGTGGGAAAGGCCGCAAATACCCGATGTGCAAAAGGAGCCAAATAACGATTGGTCATTCCGGGCCGGGCGTTCTGCTCATGAATATACAGGGGAATACGCAGAAGTATCGCTGCCAGGCCACCCGGACCACTGGCAAAACCACCAAAACCGATTACTCGACGCGGTCGCAGCCGCCTTAACAACTTCCACGCCTGCCAAACTGCAGCCAAGAGACGCAGAGGTGCCAAAAGAAGCGTTAACTTACCCTTACCCCGAAGGCCGCTGATCGCTAGAGCATGAAACTCTATACCCGTAGGTGGAATACGTTGGGCTTCCATGCTCTTGGCTGAACCCAGCCAAGCCAGGCTTTGACCTCGCTGCTGGAGTTCATCCGCCACAGCCAATGCCGGAAAAATATGCCCACCGGTACCACCGGCCATGATCAAGGTATCAATTTGCTTCTTTGCCATTTGCTCTAGCCTTAACAGCTTCCAGAATGCGGGTTTCCTGGTCAGCCCTGAAAATCAAACCCAAGATGATACCATTGGCCAAAAGACTACTGCCGCCATAGCTCATCAGCGGCAATGTCAGCCCTTTAGTCGGTAGCAAGCCGGTATTAACGCCCAGATTGATCAGTACCTGCACAGCAAAAATAACGCCCAACCCATAGCAAAGATAGGCAGCATAAAAATGCTGAACCCTTTCGCTGCGACGTCCAATCAAAAAGACACGCACAATCATCAAGGCAAACAACCCCAGAGTCACCAGAGCTCCCAGAAGCCCCAACTCTTCAGCCAGGATGGAAAAAATAAAGTCAGTGTGAGCTTCGGGCAGGTAAAAGAGTTTTTGTACACTATTCCCCAGCCCCAGACCGGTCCACTCACCACGCCCGTAGGCAATCAAAGCTTGAGTCAGCTGATAGCCGGAATCAAACTGGCGAGCCCAGGGGTCGGTAAAACTGACCAGGCGCTGCATCCGGTAGGGCTCACTGATAGCAATCAAAGCCAGTGCGCCGACAGCCAGCACCAAGACCAACAGGAAGTGGGAAAAACGCACCCCGGCTAAAAAAACCATGCCCATCACCGCAGCCATGACCACCACCAGAGCGCCGTAATCCGGCTGGGCAATCAAGAGCCCGCCATAAAGCACCACGAGAAACAAGGGCTTAAAGAAACCACCAAAGGTTTCCCGCACGCTTTGCAGGTGACGAACCAGATAACCAGCCAGATAAATCAACAGACAAATCTTGGCCATTTCCGAGGTTTGCAGGTTCAGGGGCCCTAGGCTCAGCCAACGGGTACTGCCGTTAACTTCGCGACCCACCAGCAAGACGGCCAGTAAGAGCAAGAAAGCCAGCATCAAAAACCAGTGTCCCTGAAAACGTATCCAGGACAGAGGAAAGCGACTCACCAATAAAGCAACAGCAATTGCCAGCAGTATAAAAAACCCCTGGCGCACAGCAAAATAATGGGCTGAGCCGGTCCAGACTTCTGCTTGGGCTACAGAAGCCGAGCTCACCATCAACCAACCCAGCAAGACCAGACAAAGGCAACTGAACAATAACCAGCCATCCAGTCTTAATGTCCAGCCATTATCCTGACCTTCTGAAGGCCGGAAAAAACGGACCAGTTGCCCACCCCGATCGGTCAAGCGGGTAATTGCTGAACGCACGTTGCAAATACCTCACCACGCTTAGAATAGCTGGTAAATTGATCGAAACTGGCGCAGGCAGGGGACAAGAGCACGGCGTCACCAGCAGCAGCCTTGGCCGCTAAATCCCGAATAGCTGTTTGCAGGTCCCCGGCATTCCAATGTTCAATTTTTTCGGGAAGCTGCTCTGCCAACAGACTGGCATCTCGTCCTATCAGGGCCACACCAGCAACACTAGCGCCCAATGCCTGCTTAAGGGGAGAAAAATCTTGTCCTTTACCTTCCCCCCCCATAATCAACCAAAGGCGGGGAAAATCCTTTTGCAAACCCCGGATTGCCGCCAGTGAAGCACCCAGATTGGTCGCCTTGGAATCATTGATATAAGTAACGCCCTGTTTAACTGCAACCTGCTGGCACCGATGAGGTAGATTAGAAAAGCTTTTCACAGCAGCGGCCAGTTGTTGCAGCGGCAAATCAGCGGCAGCTGCCAAGGCGTAAGCCGCCAACACATTCAAAAGGCCATGCTCCCCGGCCAAGGGCACTTCCTTGGCCGAGATTAAGGCTTCTTCGCCACGCACCAGCCAGGTTTTACCGTCTATTTCCTTCAGCCCTAAATCCCGGTCTGAAGGTGGTGCATCCAGGCCAAAGCTGATTCTTGGTGCCAGCTGACCGTGAATAGGTTGGGTCTGATCATCTTCACGACTGAAAATCACATGCTGGGCATGGTGGAAAATGCGCTGCTTGGCAAAAATATAATCCTGCATACTGGCATAACGATCCAGATGATCCTCACTGATATTCAGCAAGGCCGCTCCTTGGGCCTGGAGCGACAGGGTTGTTTCCAGCTGAAAGGAAGAAAGCTCCAATACATAAAGATCCTTGGCGCCCTCGGCCAGAAGATCCAGTGCAGGCAGGCCGATATTACCGCCCACCCCCACTTTTTTGCCTATTGAAGCAGCCATATCGCCAACCAGACTGGTCACGGTGCTTTTGGCATTGGAGCCGGTGATCGCCAATATAGGGCGGCTGGTCGCCCGGCAGAACAGCTCGATATCGCCGATGATTTCCTGACCGGCCTCTCGAGCTTTTTGTAAAGCGGGTTCAGCCAAACTGACACCAGGACTTACCAACAGACGTTTAGCTTTACGCAGCAGCTCAGCATCCAGGGGGCCCAACCAGATGTCGGCATCAGGAAACTCTTCTTCAAAGGCGGCCAATCCCGGAGGCTGGTAACGAGTATCGGCAATTGCAAAGGCTTGTTGTTGACTGTCCAGATAGCGAGCCATCGACAGACCGGTCGCTCCCAGACCTATAATCAAATCGTAATTGCCAACCGAAGTTTCACCAGACATTTTTCCTCCTTGCAGACTGGATTAACGCAATTTCAGGGTCGATAGCCCCACGAGCACCAGAACCACGGTAATAATCCAGAAACGCACTATCACACGAGGTTCGGGCCAACCCTTGAGTTCAAAGTGATGATGCAACGGAGCCATGCGAAAAACCCGACGTCCGGTGAGCTTAAAAGAAGCCACCTGAATAATGACCGAGAGGGTTTCCATCACAAAAATCCCGCCCATGATAAAAAGCACGATTTCCTGACGTACGATCACAGCGACTACCCCCAGAGCAGCACCTAGAGCCAGAGCTCCCACGTCACCCATAAAGACTTGGGCCGGATAGGTGTTAAACCAGAGAAATCCTAGACCCGCACCGATAATAGCCGCACAAAAGACCACCAGTTCACCGGAGCCAGGTACAAAAGGAATTAGCAGGTATTCGGCAAAGTTCACATTACCGGACGCATAGGAAAAAATGCCCAGCGCTCCAGCCACCATGACTGTGGGGAGAATAGCCAGACCATCGAGGCCATCGGTTAAATTCACCGCATTACTTGAGCCGACAATAACCAGGTAAGTCAGGACAATGAAAAAGCTACCCAATTCCAGTGCATATTCCTTGAAGAAAGGAAAGATGAGTTGGGTTTCGGCAGGCACTTCAGCCGTCATATAAAGCAGAACAGCCGCACCTAAGCCCACCACTGATTGCCAAAAGTATTTCCAGCGGGCTGGCAGGCCACGCGGATTTTTTTCCACCACCTTGCGCCAGTCATCGACCCAACCGATAGCACCAAAACTCAGAGTCACACCAACAACCACCCAAACAAAACGGTTGCTAAGATCGGACCAAAGCAAGCTACTCAAGGTAATGGAAAGCAGGATCAGTGCTCCACCCATGGTAGGTGTTCCGGCTTTGGAAAGGTGGGTCTGGGGGCCGTCATCGCGTATAGCCTGACCGATCTGACGACTGGTTAAGCGACGAATGACCCAGGGGCCCACCAGCAGGGAAAATGCCAGGGAGGTAAGAACACCGAGAATACTTCTGAAGGTCAGGTAATTGAAAACTTCAAAGGCAGTAAAGTATTGAGTTAAGTATTGGGTTAGCCAAAGCAACATGTGAGTCGTCTTATTTAATTTTTTCTTGAATAAAAAAAGTGATCCGGCGTTTAAAAACTCTGCAATCTTTAAACTTGATCCGTCGATCCAGGCTGTAAGAGCTTGACCAACTGATCCATGCCAGCACTGCGAGATCCCTTGACCAGTACACAGGTCTGCTCGTCGAGGTGAGGCTTGAGAGCAGTCGCCAGGCCGGACAAATCGGCAAACACCTGGGCCTTGTCGCCAAAACCCCGCGCGGCAGCTTCAGCCGGACCAGCCAGGGTATATAAAGCATCCAGCCCTTTTTGCCGTGCGTATTCACCCAGCTCCTGATGAATCGCCTCAGTGGCCTCGCCCAGCTCGGCCAGATGCCCCAGGGCCAAAAAACGTTTACCGGGAAATTCCGCCAGCAGATCAACTGCTAACTTTACTGCACCTGGACTGGCATTGTAACTGTCATCCAGCAGGAGGGCACCACCATAAGCGTTGACTCTGTGTAACCGCCCTTTAACCGGCTGCAAATCAGCCAGTACCCGCGCCTGGACTGCCAGATCGATGCCCAGGCTACCAGCGACGGCGATGCTGGCCAGTGCATTGGCCTGATTATGACGACCAGGCAGTTGCAACTCGCAAGCTTGGACCCCCCAAGGAGTGGTCACCTCAAAACGGGAAAGCCCCCAGACCGAAGACAGGTCACTCTGGACACAAACCTCACCCTGCGCCAACCCGAAACTTAGAACCCTGCAGCGAGCCTTTTGCTGCCAGTAAGAGAAAAAACGATCCTCGGCATTGAGAACCAGCAACTGCTCCTTACCTAGCGCTGAAATCAGCTCACCCTTGGCTTCGGCAATTGCTTCCAGGCTGCCAAACTCGCCCAGGTGGGCCCCCGTCACATTGGTGATCAAGCCAATATCTGGCTGAACCAGTTCAGACAGATAGGCAATTTCTCCCAGATGGTTGGCCCCCAGCTCGATCACTGCTGCCTGATGTTCCGGCCCTAATTCCAGGAGGGTCAGGGGAACGCCGATAGCGTTATTGAGATTACCCCGGGTTGCCAGAACCTGATCCCAATGGCGGGAAAAAATGGCCGCCAGCATTTCTTTAACCGTGGTTTTGCCACTGTTACCGGTCACTGCAACGACAGGCCCCTGGAAAAGATCACGATTCCAGGCCCCCAATTGGCCCAGGGCATCCAGACAGGAAGCGACCTTAACCTGCGGCAAAGGGTCATCGACCCAGTCTTCCACCAAGGCCAAGACAGCTCCCCGGGAGCGCGCTTCCTGGATAAAGTCGTGGCCATCAAAACGCGGCCCCTTGAGAGCAACAAAAAGACAGCCCGCTTGTAGCTGCCGGGTATCAGTAATGACTTGTGCAAAGGGAAGCTTCGTGTTTCCGCGCAGCTCGCCCTCGACCAACTCGATCAAGTCTTCAGCGGAGAGGGGGTGCATCATGGTTAATTCCTCCTTGATAAGGCCTCAAGGGCCACCTGACTATCCATAAAAGGATAACGCTGACCACGGATTTCCTGATAATCCTCATGACCCTTGCCTGCCAGAAGCACCCAGTCGTCGGGTCCAGCCTGCTGAATGGCTGCGTCTATAGCCAATCTGCGATCGGCAATCTCTTGGGCTCGACTACCTGCAGCCTGAAGAATCTCTGCACGGATCTTCGACGCCTCTTCATCGCGCGGGTTATCATCAGTCACTACCACCTGATCCGCCCTTTCAGCAGCCACCTTCCCCATCAGGGCACGTTTACCCTGATCACGATTGCCACCACATCCCAGCAGGCACCAGATTTTACCCTGGGCGTGTTGCGCCACGGCAGCCAGGGCTTGCTCCAAAGCATCCGGCGTGTGGGCATAATCCACCACCACCTGAGGCAGGCGATCTGCTTCTTCGCTGCTGGGCTGGAGCAGCTGCATTCGCCCCTCGACTGGTTGTAGGCACTCGACCAGTGGCAGCAGCTCTTGCGGGGTACGGTCTTCGGCGAGGAGGACACCCAGCGCAGCCAGGCAATTGGCAAGATTAAAGCGTCCTAACAAGGGCAGGGTAAAATCATAATGCTGTCCCTGCCAGCGCAGCTGAGCCTTGACCCCTCGGGCGGTAAAGTCACTGCGGGTCAGCAGCAGATCGGCGCTAGCCTCCTCCAAACTATAAGTCAGGGTTTGGCCCGGCAACTGGCGGGTTAAGAGCTCACGTCCCAGCGAAGTATCGAGATTGATAATCTGGTGCTCGACTTCCGGGCGGGAAAACAACAGGGCCTTGGCTTCGCCATAGGCTTCCAGGGTCTGATGGTAATCCAGATGATCGCGGGTCAGATTGGTAAGCACAGCTGTCGTGATAGGCAGACCATCCAGACGTCCTTGATGCAGGGCGTGTGAGGAAGCCTCCAGGCAGACCGCATCCACCTTCTGGGCCACCCAATCTTGATAAAAACCATGCAGCCTGAACAGATCCGGGGTGGTATGACTGGCTGGCTGCAGCTGATGCAGCTCACCGTATCCAAGAGTTCCCACTAATACACTTTTTTCACCCAGCTGGCTGCGCAGCTGACAGAGGTAATGAGCCACCGAGGACTTGCCATTGGTTCCGGTCACGGCCGTGGTTTTTATTCGGCCAAGATCCAGGCCGGTAGAAAGAGCCAACAGCTGGCCCAAATGATTTGCCAATTCAGGCAGCTGCAAATGCCAGACTTGATCACCCAAAGACTCCAACTGAAGCGAGCCCTCACTGACCAGTAGTGAAGCCCCCTTTTTTCGAGCCTCATCCAAAAATTGCTGGCCCGATTGCTTGACGCCTGGCAAGGCAAAAAAAACATCACCTGGCTCTACGCAGCGGCTATCTTTAACCAGTCGCTTGCTAGGGGGCAGAGGTGCTGAGAAGTCCTGAAGCTGTGGCCAAATAGCCGCCCAGCATTCCAGTGGATTGATGGCCCGTTTTAGCTGCAAAGAACTCATGTTTTACTTAACCTGAACAATTAGTTTTCCACCTGCTGGGGAGCATCGGGAGGAATATCCAGAATCCTTAATGCATGCCCCATCACCCGCCGGAAGACGGGAGCGGCCACTTCGCCACCGAAGTACTCCTGCCCCTTGGGACTATCCAGGAGCACCACAGCAACAAGGCGAGGATCACTAGCTGGTGCTATCCCGGCAAAAGTAGCCAGATAATCGCCAGACTGGTAGCCTTCAGAACCCAACTTGTGGACCGTACCGGTTTTACCCGCAACGCGATAGCCGGGAATAGCCGCCTGAGTACCTGTCCCTCCGGGCTGAGTTGCTCTTTCCATCATGGCCAACACCTCGGCAGTCACCTCAGGGTCAAAAACCTGTCGCCCCTGCTCGGGTGTTTCCTGCCGTAATAGTGTCAAGGGGTGCATCACCCCGCCATTGGCCAGCGCCATGTAGGCCTGAGCCAGTTGCCCCAGGGTAACGGATAGGCCGTAGCCATAAGAAAGGGTCGCTCGCTTGATACGACTGATATTAAAGGTACCCGGCAGTACTCCGGAAGCCTCACCGGGGAAGCCACTGCCTGTTGCCTTGCCAAAACCCAGAGCATCAAAGTAATTCACCAGCATCTGCTGTGGTAATTGTAGGATCATCCGGGAAACGCCGACATTACTGGAATGAGTCAGAATTCCAGCCAGAGTGAGCTCACCATAATCCCTGAAATCGCGGATGGTTTGCCCAGCCAAACGCATAACACCGGGTGAAGTGTCTATCTCGTCTTCTGGTGAAAATTCACCCGATTGCAGAGCAATGGCCACACTAAAGGGCTTGATCACCGAGCCGGGCTCTATCAGATCGATCAAGGCCCGGTTACGCATGGCTTCAGCATTCATGGCCGTGCGATTATTGGGATTAAAAGACGGCTGGTTGACCATCGCCAAAACTTCTCCGCTGCGGGCATCGAGAAGTATCAAACTTCCTGAATCGGCTTGGTGCTGTTCTACTGCAGCTTTAAGCTCACGATAAGCTAGGTATTGGAGGCGTAAGTCTAAGCTCAGGACCAATTCCTGCCCCGGCTCTGCTGGCTGCAGCGTGGCCAGGTTACGTACTCGGCGACCGCGTAAATCTTTAAGTACTCGTTTGCTGCCGGGCGTAGCTTCCAACCAGTGGTCCCAGGCCAGCTCCATGCCCTCCTGCCCCTCTTCATCGATATTGGTAAAGCCAACCAAGTGAGCAGCAACTTCACCATTGGGGTAATAGCGTTTATATTCATCGCGTGTATAAACCCCCGGCAATTCCAGGGCCATGACTTCAGTCGCCAAATCAGGCGTCACCTGGCGCTTCAAATAAAGAAATTCCCGCCCTGCATCTGCATAACGATCGATTAAACGCGCCAAGTCTTCGGGTGAACGGTCCACCAGAGCAGCCAGTTCGCGCACGGCTGCTTCTTCTCGAGGGAACTGTCCGGGATGAATCCAGAGGGTGACAACGGGTGAGCTGATCGCCAGAGGCTCGCCATGGCGATCCGTGATCATGCCTCGATAGGCAGGCAGGGGTTCGGTACGTAAAGTGCGCACATCCCCCTGATGCTGGAGAAAAGCACTATCAAACAGGTGCAACTGGACCAGGCGACCCACCACGATCAGCATCAAAACTGTCAGACCGATCCAGACCAGATAGAGACGCCAGGAAGGCGCAGCTTGCATGGATTTCACCGGATCACCCTGATTTCAATATCCGCAGATTCAGGCAAGCGCAAATCCAGTTGCCCGTCAGCCAGCTGTTCCAAACGAACCGGGTTAACCAGGGCGCTTTCTTCCAGCAATAAGCGCCCCCACTCCACCTGGAGAGCATCCCGCTCCCCTTCCAGAGTTTGCAGGCGTACCTGCTGAGAGCGGGCTTGATGGGTAATCTGAACCAAAAATTGGGCGCTGATCAAAACGGCCAGGGTCACGCCAAGCAGGAGCCAATGAGATGACCGCCAATGCTGCCAACCCACCAGGGTCGAAATTTTCCGCAGGCGTTCTACCAACCCCTTGTCCACCTCAATTGACCTCCGGCAACTTTTCCGCTGTTCGCATCACGGCACTACGTGCCCGAGGATTGAGTTTAACCTCTTCAGCACTGGCTTTGACAGCCTTCCCCAGCAATTTAAGACGCCGCTTCAGCTCGCTCTCGCGGAAGGGCACTCCGGGAGGCAAATGGCTATCCCCCTTGGCGGCATCGCGCATAAAACGCTTGACCATACGATCTTCCAGCGAGTGAAAGCTGATCACAACCAGACGACCACCAGGAGCCAGGAGGTCCAGTGCCTGATCCAGGAGGCGTCTCAGGTCATCCAGTTCCTGGTTAATATGAATGCGAATACCTTGAAAAGCCCGAGTTGCTGGATGCTTATGTTTTTCCCAGCTAGGGTTAGCCGCCTTGATAATTTCCGCTAACTGACCGGTCCGCGTAATCGCCTCTTCCTGGCGCGCCTTGACCAGAGCACGGGCCATTCTTCTGGCGTGTCTTTCCTCGCCATAGTGGAAGAGCACATCGCTGATCTCTGCTTCACTGGCGGTGGCCAGCCAGTCAGCCGCACTGGGACCAGCAGCGGTATTCATGCGCATATCCAGGGGGCCATCCTGCATAAAACTGAATCCCCTTTCCGGGTCATCCAGTTGAGGGGAAGAAACACCCAAATCCAGCAGAATCCCCTGAACACCACCTCTGATACCCGCCTCTTCGAGGCAGCTGGGCAGATCGGCAAAGGAAGCATGGTGGATGGAAAAACGTGAGTCTTCAGCAGCCAGTTGATGGCCCACTTGTAAGGCTCTAGGGTCCTTATCGATTCCCAGGAGTCGCCCCTGCTCATTCAGGTGCTGAAGCAGCAAGCGACTGTGTCCGCCTCGACCGAAAGTACCATCAACATAGACACCACCTGGGTCCTGATGCCAGGCAGCCACAGCTTCCTGCAAAAGCACCGTCAGGTGTTGATCGGCAACAGGGGGATCTTGCGAATTCCGGGCCGGATTATTAGACATAGTGAACTCAGGTGTTAGTAATGAGTGCGGAAGCCGGCCTGTAAGCCGGGTTCTGTCGAGGACAGCCATTCCTCTAGGCAGAAGATCGCTCTTCTGCTCAAGCAACCTACCCGAACCCAGCGCGGGCCACGCCTTGAGGGTTCCTATTTGGTCTTGCTCCAGGTGGGGTTTACCCTGCCACGGTGTGTTACCACCCGTGCGGTGCGCTCTTACCGCACCTTTTCACCCTTACCTGTGCCCGAAGGCCATCGGCGGTATATTTTCTGCGGCACTTTCCGTGGGCTTGCGCCCCCCAGGCGTTACCTGGCACCCTGCCCTTTGGAGCCCGGACTTTCCTCCCCCACTGCAAGCAGTGGCAGCGACTGTCCGGCCGACTTCCGCTGCGAAAGGATATAGACAAACCGTAAAAGGCTCAACCTTTGCCTGCATCCTGCTCCAGCATCCACTGATAGAGCTGTTTCTTCTTGACGCCCGTCATCTTGGCAACCAGCGCACAGGCCTGAGAAGGAGGCAAGTGTTCCTTCAGCTCCAGCAGCCACCGACAGGCCTCGGACCAGGCCGAACTGGCCGCTTCCCCCTGATATCCAGCCACCAGCAGCACAAACTCGCCTTTTTGCTGATTGGCATCCGCTTTTACTCTTTCCAGCAACTCCACTAGAGGGGCTTGCAGAAAGGTTTCAAAACGCTTGCTGATTTCACGGGCCAGGCAGGCTTCACGATCCGCGCCCAACACTTCTTTCAATGCTTCCAGGGAAGCCAGGAGCCGGTGGGGTGATTCATAAAAGACTAGAGTTCCCTGCTGTTGACGCAAAGCTTCCAGAACACTTGTTCGGGCCTGGGCTTTGGCCGGCAGAAAACCGCCAAAATAAAAACGATCCGTGGGCAGACCCGCAACACTCAGGGCAGCAGTCAGGGCACTGACACCGGGAACGGGAACCACTTCAAAACCAGCTGCTCTAACCTGGTTGACCAGCGTATAACCAGGATCGGAAATCAGCGGTGTGCCTGCATCCGAAACCAGAGCCAGATTTTCCCCTTGGCGCAGACGGGCCACCAGTTGTTCGCTGCGCGCTTCTTCATTGTGATCGTGCAGGGAGATCAACTGGTTTTTGATGCCCAGGTTGTGCAGGAGCTTTTGCGTATGCCGGGTATCCTCGGCGGCAATGACGCTCACCTCTTTGAGGATACGCTCGGCTCTGGCGGTGATATCTTCAAGATTACCAATCGGCGTTGCGACTACGTACAAACAGGCCTGTTTTTTGGTATGCTCAACAGAATTGGAATCCAGCTTTTTTTCTTGGATAGATGCAGATGTATTCCGGGTCATTTTTTACCTTTATTTCAAAATCCATGACCCTTAACCAAATAAAGGATCACTCAGGGTGTTAGAGAAAATATCAGCTTGCCGACTGCTGCCTCTATTACTGATCAGCCTCTTGATAACTGCTTGTGCAACGGGCCCCAGTACCCCCACTGAGGTAGGAAACACGACCCGAAGCCCCCACCCCAACCCTGAAGTTGAATCTCAGCTCATGCGTCTTGAAGCCGCTGAAATTCTAGCACAGGAAGGCGAGTACCAGCAGAGTCTGGACATGATTCAGAGCATCCGCCTCCAGCAGTTGCCCCAAGACTCCCTGTGGCGACTTCTGGTTTTAAGTGCCGAAACCAGCCTGGCTCTTGAAGAAGGCCGTCTGACCTTGCAGTATCTGCAAAGAGTCACTGACGCCCTGAATAGTCTGACGCGTCAGCAAGGCTACCAGTTGGCTGGCTATAAATCCCAGGCCTTCGAACTGACCGGTCATTATACCGCTGCCGTAAACCAAAGCTTCCGGCAAACCTTGCTGGCAGGCTCCAATGCAGAGCGCACCCGCGCCGAAGAACGCCTCTGGCGTTTGCTGAGCCAAGTGAGTGGCGAAGAACTGGAACTACTTAAAGCCAGCACTAGCCAACCCCTCCTCAAAGGCTGGGTAGCCCTGGCAGAAGTTCGCCAACAGACCAGTGAGGACTTTGCCGCCTTTAACTCACTGATCGCAGCTTGGCGCAGTCAATGGGCAGGCCACCCAGCACATCAGCAACCACCTGAAGATATCCAGCGACTAGCAGAGCTCAGTCAACACCAGGTTGAGCATCTGGGGATTTTTCTCCCCACTTCAGGTCCCCTGGCTGATGCGGCCAAGGCCATTCGCAATGCCCTGGTAGCCCGACATTTCCATAGCCTACATGAAGGCAAGCACCACCCTCGCCTTACTTTTTTTGACACCCAGGGAGAGAGCCTGGATGAACTCTATGAACGCGCCCAGGAAGCTGGTGTCGAGGTAGTTATTGGGCCCCTGGCCAAGTCCCGCGTTGATCTGTTGGCTCGTCGCTCCAGCCTGCCTCTTCCAACACTGGCACTTAACTACAGCAATCTGGAAACAACAGCTAATCAGCAACTCTTTCAGTTCGGACTTTCTGCTGAAAATGAAGCAGCCCAGGTTGCCCGAAAAGCCTGGCAAACCGGCTTTCGTCACGCCCTGGCATTAACGCCTGAAGGCAACTGGGGAACCCGGGTAGAAAGAGGCTTTGTGGAAGCCTGGAGAGAACTTGGCGGGGAAATCACCCACACCCGTCAGTTCGGAGACGACAAAAGCCTGGACTCGGCACTGCGTGAGCTTTTGGAAGTCAACTTAAGCCAAGAGCGCCACCAGCGCTTAACCCGCTTACTGGGTCAAAGACCCCACTTTGTTGCCCGTCCCCGTGAAGACAGTGATTTCCTGTTTCTTCATGCAGACACCTCGACAGCGCGTCAGGTCAAGCCAGCCCTCAGCTTCCTGATGGCCAGCGAACTACCGGTTATGGCGACCTCTTTTATTTATACCGGCAGTCCCAATCCAACCCAGGATGATGACATGAATGGCATCGCCTTCACCGATATCACCTGGTATCTCGATCCGGGCGCCCCATTACAGGAAGAAATCAGGTCAGCCTGGCCTGCCAGCATGAATCGCTATGGACGCCTCTACGCCATGGGAGTCGATGCCTACCTGCTGGCTCAACGCCTGGAATTACTCGAAGTTTTACCCAGCACCCGTCTTGAAGGTGCAACCGGACGGCTTAACCAAAGCGAGGGACGCATTCAGCGCGAACTCCTCTGGGCCCAGTTTATCAACGGCCGCCCGCAACCCTTGCCGGAAGGTGCCTTCGTACAAGAGCCTCTGGTTGATCAACTGATCGCCGATTAAAATGGTTACGCGGCCCCAGCATCTTCACCGTGGCAAGCAAGCAGAAATTACTGCCAAGAAAAGTTTGCTCGACCAGGGCTTACAACTGGTGGCCGAGAATTTTCACTGCCCACTGGGTGAAATAGATCTCATCCTCTGGGATGGAGACACGCTGGTATTTACCGAGGTTCGCTTTCGCAAAACCAATGCTTTTGGCGGTGCTGTGGCCAGTATTACTCCCGCCAAGCAACGACGGATTCAACGTACCGCCGAAGTTTTTCTGCAGCGGCTGAAAACTCAGCCTCCCTGCCGATTTGATGTCCTAGCCATGAGCGAGGATTCAGACGGACACATCCTGTGCCAAAACTGGATTAAAAATGCTTTCTAGAACAAGGTCTTAACTATGGATTTAAATGCCCGCATCACCCAGCACTTTCATGCCAGTATTGATACCAAGGCCGAAGCCAGCCAACTGCTGCCGCCCCAAATCGCCTTCGCCAGTCAAATGATGGTAGAAACACTTCTCAATGAAGGTAAAATTCTGGCCTGCGGCAATGGCGGTTCTGCTGGTGATTCCCAGCATTTTTCTTCCGAACTGCTTAACCGCTTTGAAAGAGAAAGGCCCAGTTTACCGGCTCTGGCACTGACAACCGACACCTCTACCCTGACTTCAATTGCCAATGACTACACCTACAACGAAGTCTTTTCCAAGCAGATTCGTGCTCTGGGACAGCCAGGTGACCTGCTGCTGGCTATCTCCACCAGTGGCAACTCAGGCAATGTTATTCAGGCCATTCAGGCCGCACATGAAAGAGAAATGCGGGTTGTTGCCCTGACGGGCAAGGAAGGAGGGAATATGGCTGCTCTTTTGACACCCGATGACTGTGAAATCCGGGTGCCCAGTCAGGTCACAGCCAGGATTCAGGAGGTTCACCTGCTGGTGATCCACTGCCTCTGTGACCTGATAGACGAGCAGCTATTTGGTGGCGTTTGACTACTTCACTACAGTCAGATGGGGAGCTGATCGCTTCGGCTCCTCAGAAGCTTCCTGACCTTCATCTTCAGTGACCGCTTCTTCACCGCTTGGACTTATCGCTTCGGCACCCGGCTCTTGACCAAACACCATACCGGCACCATCTTCACGCGCATAGATCGCTACCACCGCTTCCATGGGCACATAAATCTGACGTGGTACGCCGCCAAAGCGTGCACTGAAGCTGACTGCATCATTGGTCATCACGAGATCACGCGTCGCGGTATCCGAGATATTCAAGACCAACTGACCATCCTGAACCTGCTCACTGGGCACATCCACACCAGGCAGATCGGCCGCAATGATAATGTGAGGTGTCAACTGGTTATCCAGCAGCCATTCATAAAGACCACGTAACAAATAGGGTCGACTGGAAGTTGTCATATACACCTCTGCTTAACGCATTTCACGTTCAGCTTCAGAAAGACTGGCTAGAAAACCATCCCGGGAGAAGCATTTTTCCATGTAGTCCATCAAAGGCTGAACCTGTTTTTCGGGTAATTCTATGCCAAAGTGGGGCAGACGCCACAGAATCGGTAAAACACAGCAGTCAACCAGACTGAATTCATCACTCATGAAAAAAGGCAGGTCAACAAAAATAGGGGCTACACCTATAATACTTTCACGCAGTTCCTTGCGGGCTTTATCTGCTTTCTTGCTGCCTTCTTCATTAACCAGGGTATCCACCAAGGGACACCATTCACGCTCGATACGGTGAACCCAGAGACGGCTTTGCGCCCTGGCAACTGGATAAACAGGCAGAAGAGGCGGGTGAGGAAAACGCTCATCCAGGTATTCCATCATTACCTTGGATTCATACAAGACCAGATCCCTGTCCAAAAGAGTCGGCAGACTGTTGTAAGGATTCAAATCAGCCAATTCTTCCGGTTTGTTATTGGGGTTGATATCCAGCAAATCAACAGTTACACCCTTCTCCGCAAGAACTATACGTACACGATGACTGTAATGATCAGTGCCATCTGAGAAGTAAGTCATGGAAGAACGCTTGCTAACAACGCCCATTTATAATTCCTCGCTCTACAAGTAGCCCATTACTATAACGCTTCAGGGCCAGAAATAGCAAAAAGCGTACGGTTAACCGCACGCTTTTTGGCAAGTTTTAATTATTATTACACTCAAGCAAACCGCTTGGCTTAGTGCTTAACATCACGCCAGTATTCTTTCTTCAGCAGATACGCAAAGATAAAGAAGACGAAGATGAACAGCAGTACTTTGGGTGCCAGGCTATTGCTCTGATACTTGCTGGGTTCAGCCACATAGACCATGAAGTTGGTCAGGTCGTAGATGGCCTGATCATACTCTGCAGGTGACAGGCTACCTGTCTCAACCTGACGGAAGCAGTCACGTGGATTGGTTACCTTACCACGCAGAGGATCTTCAACACGAACCTCCAGGTGGTTAGGATCGCAAACCAGCTCGTATTCACCCTGCAGATCGGACAGCACGTGCGGCATCCCCACATCAGCAAACACGGTGTTGTTCACGCCCCAGGCCTTGGCATCATCCAGGTAGAAGCTGCGCAGGAAAGTATAGATATACTCAGGGCTTCTCAGACGCGCCATCAGACTCAGGTCGGGTGGTGCAGTACCAAACCAGGATTCACCATCTTCAGCCGTCATACCATTGATCATCAGATCATTGTAGGCCAGCTGAGGGCTCAGGATCAGGTTTTCCTCGATCACGTCCTGGGGAATCCCCAGGTCTTCCGCAGTGCGAGCAAAACGCTGATGCTCTGCCGTGTGACAGCCCATGCAGTAGTTTACGAACAGACGTGCACCCTTTTGCAGGGACTCGTAGTTATAGAGATCAGGCTCCATAGAGTCCAGGTGAACGTTAGCGCCCCCCGCTGCCATCGACAGGGTAGGCATGAGTGCAATCAAAAATGCTGCGAGTTGCTTTTTCATTAGCCGGTCACCCTTTCTGGAACTGGTTTACACTTCTCGATTCTGGTGTAGAAAGGCATCAGAAGGAAGTAGAGGAAGTAGATTGCTGTTGCGATCTGAGCAACGATGGTACGACCATCAGTAGCAGGCAATACACCCAGCACACCCAGAACAACAAAGCTGATGCAGAACAGAATCAGAGCAACCTTACTCATCCAGCCCTTGTAACGGATAGACTTCACAGGACTGCGATCCAGCCAGGGCAGGACAAAGAGGATAGCAATCGCTGCACCCATGGCCACAACACCCAGGAACTTGGCATCCAGACCGAAGAGCGAGAAGTTAATCGCACGCAGAATGGCGTAGAAAGGCGTGAAGTACCAAACAGGAGCAATGTGATCCGGTGTTTTCAGCGGATTCGCAGGCTCAAAGTTGGGTGCTTCGATAAAGTAACCGCCCATTTCTGGGAAGTAGAAAAGAACGATACAGAAAACAAACAGGAAGACCGCCACGCCCACAATGTCTTTGACAGTGTAGTAAGGGTGGAAAGGAATGCCGTCTTTGGGAATACCGTTCTCGTCCAGATTCTTCTTGATTTCCACACCATCAGGGTTGTTGGAACCCACTTCGTGCAGAGCAAGAATATGCAGGACAACCAGACCCAGAATAACGATGGGCAGGGCTACCACGTGCAGGGCGAAGAAGCGGTTCAGGGTAATACCGGAAATCAGGTAGTCACCACGGACCCACTCGGCCAGATCAGGACCAATAAAGGGAATGGCACCGAACAAGGAGATAATAACCTGGGCACCCCAATAGGACATTTGACCCCAAGGCAGCAGGTAACCCATGAAGGCTTCTGCCATCAGCGCCAGGTAGATGGTCATACCAAAAATCCAGATCAGCTCACGGGGTTTTTGGTAGGAGCCATACATCATGCCACGCAGCATATGCAGGTAGACCACCACGAAGAAGGCAGAAGCACCCGTGGTGTGCATATAGCGGATCAGCCAGCCCAGTTCCACATCACGCATGATGTATTCAACAGAACGGAAAGCACCTTCAGCAGAAGGGTTGAAGCTCATGGTCAGCCAGATACCGGTCAGGATCTGATTCACCAGGACCAACAGGGCAAGAGAACCAAAGAAATACCAGAAGTTGAAGTTTTTTGGCGCATAATACTTACTGAGATGATCTTCCCACATCTGGGTTGCGGGGAAGCGGTCATCAATCCACCGCATCAATCCCTTTTCAGCCTTTGCGCGATTCGGGTTACCCATCAGGCGTTCTCCTCATCGACACCAACAATTATTGTAGTTTCGTTTTCGTAGCTGTATGGAGGCACTTCCAAGTTGGTCGGTGCCGGCACACCACTATAAACCCGTCCAGCCAGGTCAAAGCGCGAACCGTGACAAGGACAGAAGAAACCACCCATCCAGTTTTCACCCAAATCGCTGGGAGCCACTTCCGGACGGTAGGTTGGCGAGCAGCCCAGGTGAGTACAAATACCGATTACGACCAGATACTTGGGATCTCTTGAGCGGTGCTCATTTTGTGCATAGGCTGGTTGCTGAAGTGCGCTACGACCTGTCGAGGTTGGATCGCTAACACGATCTTCTACCTGAGACAGATTAGCCAGCATTTCTTCCGTGCGGTGGACAATCCACACTGGCTTGCCACGCCACTCAACAGTCATCTGTTGACCTGGCTCCAGTTTGGAAATATCCGCAGTGGCCGGTGCGCCCGCAGCGCGAGCCCTTGCACTGGGTTTCCAGGAGGCAACGAAAGGTACTGCCACCCCGACTGCGCCAACCGCCCCGACGACGGATGTCGCACCCACGAGGAAGCGTCGCCGCCCCTTGTTCACGCCATCATTACTCATTGAAGGTTCTCCCCATCTACAAACAGTCTATCCAGGCAACGAAATGCAGCCTGAACCATTTCTAAATAGCTCTAATGTTAAAAAAAACAGCTGCGCAAAACAAGAAAGCCAACCTTATAAACAGTAGTGAATTAGTGGTAGGACTTAATGTCGCAGCAAAAAAAAACGCCTAACCAACAGTGGCCAGGCGTTTTTTGTGGTTGGCCAGAGCCAGCCCAGAAATTAACGCTTGGAGTACTGTGGACGCTTACGTGCTTTACGCAGACCCACTTTCTTACGCTCAACCATACGTGCATCACGGGTAACATAGCCCGCAGCGCGCAGATCTGAACGCAGGTTCTCATCGTAATCCATCAGCGCACGGGTAATCCCGTGACGAATTGCCCCAGCCTGACCACTGGCACCACCACCGCTAACAGTAATGTGCAGATCGAATTTTTCGACATTGTCGGTCAGTTCAAGTGGCTGCATAACTACCATGCGCGAGGTTTCGCGACCAAAGTAATCCTGCAGACTGGAACCATTGATTGAAATTTTACCGCTGCCAGGCTTCAGAAAAACGCGGGCAGTTGAAGTTTTACGACGGCCGGTGCCGTAGTTTTGGTTAGCAGACATGACGACCCTTCCGTTAGATGTTCAGAGATTGCGGTTGCTGGGCGGCATGAGGATGCTCCGCACCGGCATAGACCTTGAGTTTTGCCAGCATGGCACGACCCAAAGGACCCTTGGGCAGCATGCCCTTGACCGCACCCTGAATGACACGCTCAGGCGCATGGTCAATCAGCTTCTCGAAGGACATCTGCTTGATGCCGCCAGGGAAGCCTGAGTGACGGTAGTAAAGCTTGTTCTTAGCTTTCTTGCCGGTCACCTGTACCTTTTCGGCGTTGATGACAACCAGGTAATCGCCGGTGTCAACGTGGGGAGTGTATTCTGGCTTGTGCTTACCGCGCAGGCGACGAGCCAACTCGGTTGCCAGACGACCGAGGGTTTTGTCTGTGGCATCAACCACATACCAGTCGCGCTTTACGCTTTCCGGTTTTGCTGAAAATGTTTTCATTGAACTACTGCCTCAGTAGGATCTTCTCGACTTGATTACCGACTTACCAGCCGGCACCAGATCGCACTGATCATTACCTATTTTTATTGGGTTACACTCAATTGACTGAGCGTAACGGCGTCATCTGAACTTCTTCTGAAATTCAGGAGCGCGGATTCTAACCTATTCTTTCCCCAACTGACAAGCCGCCGAGTAACTGGGAATACTTTTAATCTCAGCGTGACTGCTAGGGTTTATGCTCCCGACCCAAATATTCATGCGACTGCATTTCCAGCAGTCGGCTCTTGGTTCGTTCTATCTCGAAACTCAGGTTGCCACCCGTGTAAAGATCATCAATGGAGACTTCGGCCGACACGATCACCTTGACGTTACGATCATAAAACTCGTCGATCAGATTAATAAAGCGGCGCGTTTGATCATCTTTTTCACGACCCAACTGAGGCACATTGGACAGAAGAACCGTGTGAAAAATCTTGGATAGCTCTATATAGTCGTATTGGCTACGCGGCCCGTCGCACAACTCATAGAAATCAAACCAGGCGACATTGTCATGACAACGTCTGGCAGTGATATTACGACCATTGATTTCAATAGGCTGATCCCTTTCACCTTCAACCATGACGACACTTTCAAAACTGCGGGTCAGACTGGCATCAGCCTGCTCATCCAGTGGCCAGTGATAAATCTCAGCCTGACTCAAGGCCCTCAGACGATAATCCACACCACTATCGACATTAACCACCAGGGTATACTTCTTCAGCAGGTCGATGGCTGGCAGGAAGCGCGCTCTCTGCAGGCCATCCTTGTAGAGCCCATCCGGTTCGATGTTGGAGGTCGTGACCAGAGTTACCCCTTCACTGAACAGCGCATCCATAAGATTACCCAGCAGCATGGCATCGGTAATATCCTTAACGAAGAATTCATCCAGACAAAGAACACGGAATTCACCAGCCAACTGACGGGCAATCAGTTTCAAGGGATCGGATTGGCCGTCAAACTTCTTCAGCTCGGCATGAACCCGCTGCATAAACCGGTGAAAGTGGGTCCGCAACTTTTCTTCAAAAGGCAGAGTGTCATAAAAGGTGTCCACCAGATAGGTCTTGCCTCGGCCCACACCCCCCCAGAAATAGAGACCGCGAACCGGCTCCTTCTTTTTGGAACCTAGCAAGCGGGACAGGAAACCTTCCTTGGCTGGCTGCTGGGCAACCAGCTCATCGTGCAATCGCTGCAGGTGTTCAACGGCCTGCCTCTGGGCCGGATCCGACTTAAAGTCATCCCGCTTCAGATCTTGCTCATAGCGCTCCATGGGAGTCATAGGAGGTCACCTTATTCTGTTTACTGACGGAAAATCCGGCGATTATACGCCACCCAACCGTCTTCTCCCAAATGTCCAGCGCCCTCTTCCTGCTTAAGTTGTAGATTAGTAAACCTTGACCAACCAACAGGCACGACCGATATAATGCAGGTTAAGACCAAGGTAACCAGCCTTGAGGAATATAAGGAGCACCCTGTGAACTTTGCCGACACCCAATGGGTTCTAATCATTACCGCTTTCATTCTAGGGGCAGGCTTGGGCGCACTGGCCTACCACCTGATGAATGCTAATGTTGCCAACAGCATTAAAATCCGCCATCAATTGACTGAACGCGAACTGGAAGTCAATCAGTTACGCGAAGGGGTCAATGATCACTTTTCACGCCTGGGTGACGGCCTTTCAGGCCTTAACAAGCAACTGCAGGAACTGGAAGACCAGGTTCGTCGTGAAGCGGGCCATTTGTGTGATGACGAAGGGGTCGTCAAACGCCTCACCAGCTCACGGGATAGCGAAGACCTGCAACCCGAGGAAGCCTTGCATGAAGCAGCGACCCAGCCAAGCCACCAACCTGTAGAACCACCTAGAGATTATGCGGCCGGCTCAGCCCGGGGCACCCTCTCCGAAGACTACGGCCTCAAGCCGGAAGTCTTTGAACCACCCCGCAGCTGATACTGCTATATACCTGGAAGCCCGGTTTATACCGGGTTATCCAGATCAACAAACACCTGCTCAACCCCTTCCTGCTCGGCAATCCATTCGCCCAAAGCTTTCACACCATAACGCTCGGTAGCGTGATGACCACAGGCGAAATAATCCACGCCTAACTCTCTGGCTTCGTGCAGGGTTTTCTCACTAACCTCACCACTGATGTAGGCATCCACACCCAGCTCAGCGGCACGATAAATGCCACCTTCGGCTGATCCAGTACACCAGGCCAGTGTTTGAATAGGCTTTTCGTGACCGGCCAGATGCAGGGGGGGACGCTTGAGTTTTTCTGTCACCAGCTCCGATAAGGCCTGAGCCGAAAGAGGTTCGGGCAAGCGGCCCGTCAAACCCAGAGGCCAGGAAGGGGAGTCCATGACGCCCGTTACCTCCAACCCCAAAACTTCTGCCAGTTTTTGGTTATTGCCCAGTTGCGGATGGGCATCCAGTGGCAGGTGATAGGCCACCAGATTGATATCGTTTTGCATCAGGGTTTTCACCCTTCGCCCTTTCATACCGGTTAGAGGCAAGGGCTCACCTTTCCAGAAGTAACCATGGTGAACCAGCAGGAGATCAGCTCCCCATTCGACAGCACGATCGACTAATGCCTGACTGGCAGTCACTCCGGTCATGACCCGCGTAATTTCGGATCGACCCTCAACTTGTAAACCATTGGGCGCATAATCCTTGAAATCTACCACTTTCAGCAGCTCATCCAGCAGCCTGATCAATTGATCGCGGTTTACGCTCATCATCACCTCTTGCAAATATATCCTGTAAAAATCCAGCTTTAAGATACAAGCTAGCCAGGCAAAATTATAGTAACCTTGGCAAGCTCATTCACTGGAGAATTCTTTGGCATGCGTTTTCTGAAGCCTTCACTTATCTGGCCCCTACTGACCGGACTGGTCCTTGGCTTGCTACTCCTGCAGCTCTTCCCGCAACTTACCGGTCAGGGTAGCTCCGACCCTCAGGCTGGCACCCAGGCTGAAGTCAAAGCGGGCGAGCCGCTGCTAGTTGCTCGCCAGCAGGGGCCGGTTTCCTATGCCGCCGCAGTGCGTCAAGCAGCTCCATCAGTGGTTAACATCTATACCACTAAAATCATTGAGCACCAGACTCACCCCCTGCTGGACGACCCCTTTTTCCGTCGCTTTTTTGGTCAGCAGGCACGCCCGCGGCAGGAGCGCATGCAATCCAGTCTGGGTTCGGGTGTTATCGTCAACAGCGAAGGCTACCTGCTGACCAATCACCATGTGGTGCGTGATGCCGATGAAATCCGCGTTGCCTTGCGTGATGGTCGCGAGGCCTTTGCCAAGATTATCGGCAGCGATGCTGAATCCGACCTGGCCGTCCTCAAAATCGAACTGGACAACCTGCCTGCTATCGGACTGGCCTCGTCTGATACTCTGGAAGTCGGTGACGTGGTTCTGGCCATTGGCAACCCTTTTGGAGTCGGGCAGACCGTTACCCAGGGGATTGTGAGTGCTCTGGGTCGTAACAGTCTGGGCATCAACATCTATGAAGATTTCATCCAGACGGATGCCGCCATTAACCCGGGCAACTCAGGTGGCGCTTTGATCAATCCCTATGGCCAGCTTCTGGGCATCAATACCGCCATTTTCAGTCGTTCCGGCGGCTCTCAGGGCATCGGCTTTGCCATCCCCTCCAATCTTGCCCGGGAAATCATGCTGGATCTGATTAACCACGGCTATGTCGTACGCGGTTGGCTGGGTGTGGATCTGCAGGATCTGACCCCGGGCTTGTCCGATTCTTTGCAACTGGGTAATGAGCAGGGGGTTATTGTCGCGGGCATCCTGCGTAATGGTCCGGCTCACCAGGCTGGCGTCCAGCCTGCAGACCTGCTGCAACGCATTAATGGCGAGCCCCTGGATTCGACTCGCCAGGCCCTCAACCGAATTGCTGAACTGGAACCCGGCTCTGAAGTGAGTCTGCAGCTGTTACGTGAGGGTGAGAGCCTACGCGTCCGCGCCGTTATCGAGCAGCGTCCGCCACAGAACCCAGGGCGCTAAGAAGCAGTATTCAGAGAAAAGCTGGGACACCAGCTGCTCCCCGGATGGGTAGCAGACTGGAGCTCTCTAGGCTTGGTAAAAAAAGCTGGCTTAACGCACTCGATAGCGAGCTGATTGAGCATGAGCCGTCAGGGCTTCACCATCAGCCAGCTCGCCAGCAATCTGCCCCAATTCACTGGCCCCTTCGGGCGAACAGAAAATCAGGGAAGAACGCTTCTGGAAGTCGTAAACACCCAGCGGTGAAGAGAAGCGTGCGGTGCCCGATGTCGGTAAGACGTGATTGGGGCCAGCACAGTAATCACCTACCGCTTCGGCAGTATAGCGCCCCATAAAGATGGCACCGGCATGGCGAATCCCGGGAAGCCAGGCATCAGGATCAGCCACCGACAATTCCAGGTGCTCGGGAGCAATACGGTTAATCAGCTCCAGCGCCTGTTTTTCATCCTCCACCTGGATTAAAGCCCCTCTTTCTTGCAGGGAAGTGCGAATAATCTCGGCCCGATCCATTTCTGGCAGCAGCTTGCGGATACTGGCTTCAACCGCTTGCAGGTGCTTCTCATCCCAACTGACCAGCAAGGATTGCGCATCCTCATCATGCTCGGCCTGGGAAAAGAGATCCATGGCAATCCAGTCGGGATCGGTTTGACCATCACTGACCACCAGGATTTCCGAAGGCCCGGCAATCATGTCGATACCCACCTTGCCAAAAACAGCCCGCTTGGCGGTAGCCACAAAAATGTTACCCGGCCCCACGATCTTATCGACTGCAGGAACGGTTTCCGTGCCGTAAGCCAGGGCAGCCACCGCCTGGGCACCACCCAGGGCAAACACCCGGGTAACGCCAGCCAGCCAAGCAGCTCCCAGAACCAGGGGGTTCAGTTCACCACCTGGAGCAGGCGCAACCATGATAATCTCTTCAACACCGGCCACCTTGGCCGGCAAGGCATTCATCAGCACGGATGAAGGATAGGCTGCCTTACCACCCGGTACGTAAACGCCAACACGATCCAAGGGTTTAACCTGCTGGCCCAGACGCGTTCCGTCCGCTTCAGTGTATTCCCAGGAACCCTGCTTCTGTTTTTCATGGTAAGCAGTGACCCGCTTGGCCGCCGCCTCCAAAGCCTGTCTACGTGCAGCAGGCAGGCTCTCGAAAGCTTCCCGCAACTGCTCCTGAGACACTTCCAGCTCTTCAAAATGGCTAGCCGGGTGGCGATCAAATTTCTGGGTCAGCTCGAGTACAGCAGCATCACCACCGCTACGCACTTGAGCAATAATCGAATCCACCGAGCTTTGTACTTCCTGGCTGGAAACCCCTTCCCAGGCCAGTAGTTGATCCAGCTCCCGATCAAAACCTTCAGCTTGCGCATTCAACTGACGCAGCTTGATTGCTTGAGACATCTTCAGGCCTCCTGCTTGGATTGAACAGCCGCCTGGAGACGCTCCAGCAACGGTTGGATTTGCCGGTATTTCATTTTCATGGAAGCCTGGTTGACCACCAGACGCGAGGAAATATCAGCAATGGCTTCGCAAGGCTCCAGACCATTGGCTCTCAGGGTATTACCGGTATCAACGATATCGACGATCTCATCCGCCAGCCCCATCAGGGGAGCCAGTTCCATACCGCCATAGAGCTTGATCAAATCGACCTGAATGCCCTGTTCGGCGTACCATTTCTTGGCAATGCCGACAAACTTGGTAGCCACTCGGCGACGCCCTTCCGGCACCTTGGCACCCTTGATACGGGCAGTCATCAGGCGGCAGGCAGCAATTTCCAGGTCCAGAGGCTCATACATGCCATCCTCGCCATGCTCCATGAGGACATCCTTGCCGGATACACCCAGATCAGCAGCACCCAGTTCGACATAGGTGGGAACATCCGTTGCCCGGATCACCAAGAGGCGGACTCCGGGCAGATTGGTATCAAAAACCAGTTTGCGGCTCTTCTTGATGTCTTCGGCAGGCTCGATGCCTGCTGCGGCCAGCAGGGGCAGGGTATCGTCCAGAATACGACCCTTGGAAAGAGCCAGGGTTAAACTTTGCGGCATGGTATCTCTCAAATCAGTTCTTCTAGTGGGCGACGCGCCGGATCTTGGCACCCAAAAGCATCAGCTTTTCTTCAATGCACTCATAACCCCGATCAATATGGTAAATGCGGTCCACCAGGGTTTCGCCTTCGGCTACCAGGGCTGCTATCACCAGGCTGGCCGAAGCTCGCAAATCAGTGGCCATCACCGGGGCACCGGTCAAACGCTCGCATCCCTTGATGATTGCCGTATTGCCTTCAACCTGAATATCGGCACCCATGCGATGCATTTCCTGGACGTGCATAAAGCGGTTTTCGAAGATGGTTTCTATCACTGTTCCCGTGCCCTCGGCCACGGCATTCATGGCCATGAATTGAGCCTGCATATCGGTTGGAAAACCAGGATAGGGTGAAGTTTTGATGCTGACAGCCTTGGGCCGTTGACCCTGCATGTCCAGCTCAATCCAATCAGGACCCGTGGTGACCTTGCCACCGGCTTCTTCCAGCTTGGCCAGAACAGCATCAAGAATATCGGGGCGCGTACGCTTAACTCTTACTCGTCCTCGGGTAGCAGCGGCAGCCACCAAAAAGCTACCTGCTTCAATACGGTCAGAAATAACGTCAAAATGACAACCCTGAAGCTTTTCCACCCCTTCGATAGTGATGGTATCAGTGCCCTGACCAGTAATCTTGGCCCCCATAGCATTGAGGAACTCAGCCAAATCAACAACTTCCGGCTCTCTGGCAGCATTTTCCAGTACCGTAGTGCCTTCAGCCAGGGTGGCGGCCATCATCAGGTTTTCAGTGCCCGTCACTGTCACGGTATCAAAGACAATACGTGCACCCTGAAGGCGACCCTTGAGCTCACCGCGGATATAGCCTTCCTCGACACGAATATCGGCGCCCATTTGACGCAAACCATTGATATGCAGATTGACAGGGCGGCTACCGATGGCGCAGCCACCGGGCAGAGAGACTTCTGCCTTGCCATAACAAGCCATCAGCGGCCCCAAAACCAGAATGGAGGCACGCATGGTTTTCACCAGCTCATAGGGGGCAACACAATTGTTCAAATGACCGGCATCCAGCTCAAGCGACATCTTTTCATCGACGACAGCCCGAACGCCCATACCACCGAGAAGCTCTATCATGGTGGTAATATCATGCAGATGAGGCAGATTGCCAATCGACACCGGGCCCTTGACCAGCAGACTGGCTGCCAGAATGGGAAGCGCCGAGTTTTTGGCACCGGAAATCCATACCTCACCATCAAGGGGTTTGCCCCCCTGAATAATCAGTTTATCCATGTCAGAACTTATCCTACCTGCAGATCTTTAACCTGGGCCCATTCATCCGGGGTATAGGTTTTCAGGGCAACGGCATGCACCTGATTGCTGGCAATTTCTTCGCTAAGTTCAGACATGACCAATTGTTGCTTTTTAACCGGCATTTTAATGTCAGCGAAGACTTCACTGATGGCAATCACCTGAAAATGCTGGCCGTCATCACCATTAACAATAAATTCACACTGGGGTAAACGGCTTTCGAGAAGCTCTTTCAGCTCTTGTGCTTGCATGGACTTTCCTCGTGGGTAGGCACCCGTCAGTGGATGCTGACAAAAGAATTTTGATCGGCATGATAACCGAAATCAGCGGTGGAGGCACACCTTCAATTCGTATCCGAATGCTATTCTTCCAGATCGAAAAATGCGTCCAAACCACTGAGAGAGATTAACCGCAGCAGTGCCTCTTCGGGCTGCTGGAGAAGCAGGTGTGCACGGGTCCGCCGCGCCTTGCGCAGCCAGCCCAGGAGAACCAGGAGTAAAGCGGCATTAGCTTTCGCTTTGCTCAACTCAAGACGATATTCCTCTCCAGTCTGGGGTTGAAAACCTTCCACCCACTCCTGGGCCTGATCAAAATCGACTTCCCCCGTCACTGACCAGGTCTGACTGGTTCGGGAAACCAGCTGCGCACTCACTCAGCCTCCCCTTCATCAATATCATCCAGGGCTTGATCCGGCGACCAGTTGGCAATTACCTGATCAAAATCCCGCTGCTGGTCGCGCATGGCCTGATCGAACTGACTATTGAAGGTCAACCCCAGATTAATGCCGTTAACGATCAGATTAATAATCTGCCACTGATCATCCTTGTTTCTCAAAGTGAATACCAGTGGATAGCGGGTACCATCCTCCGCCACCACCTCCAGTTCCACAGTATCCTGGTTCTCATGACGATCCGGAGTGGGCCGGTATACCAGATCAAATTCCTGGTAATCGAAATTCATCAAGCCCTGACCAAAGGTTTCCACCAGCGTCTTTTGAAACACCCTGGCAAAGTCAGAGCGCTGCTGAGGGCTGGCCGCGCGAAAGTAGCGCCCACCCATAACCCTTGCCGAGATATAGCGAAAATCGACATAGGGCTCCAAACTGGCAGCAAGCCGCTGATAAAAAGCTTCAGGATCGGTGGCGTAGGTGTCCCGATTGTTTTCAAAAACCTCGGTGACCTCGTCCAGGCCACGTGCAACCAACTGATAGGCAGGCGATTCTTCTTCAGCATGAAGATTGAAAGGCAGGAGTAGAAACAGCAGAAAAACAACAAGCAATCGGTACATGGTTAATCCTGAGTCGAGCGGGTTATAAATTGATTAATCAAATCTTCCAGAATCAGTGCCGACTGGGTATCCCTCAGGGTGTCGCCTGCAGCCAGAGTGGCTTCCTCGATCCCCGGTGTCAGACTGATGTAGTTATCACCCAGCAGACCAGCCGTCTGAATGGCGGCAGCGGTATCCTTGCTCAGTTTGCCCTGCAGGGATTCATCCAACTCCAGAAGCACGCGGGCTTCAAACCACTGCTGGTCCAGTTCGATACGGGCAACCCGACCCACGGTGACCCCGGCCAGAGTCACCTTGGATCTTTCCTTTAGCCCGCCGATATCCCCAAAATAGGCTTCAACCTGAAAGGTTTTGTTAGAGGTTTCCCAGGCCAGGCCACTGACTTTCAACGCCATAAATACCAGTGCCAGAACACCCAGGAGCATAAAGGCTCCCACGGCCACCTCCATCCTGCGCTGATTTTGCATGCCTCGACTCCTTGGTTAAAGATTACTGAACATCAAAGCGGTCAGAATAAAATCCAGACCCAGAACCGCCAGCGATGAATAGACTACCGTTTTGGTAGTGGCACGACTGATGCCTTCTGAAGTCGGCACCAGATCATATCCCTGAAACACGGCGATCCAGGTCACCACCCAGGCAAAGACCAGACTTTTGATAAAACCATTCAAGACGTCGGCCTGAAAATCCACAGAGGCTTGCATATTGCTCCAGAAGGCACCGGCATCCACACCCAGCCAGTCAACCCCCACCAGCCAGCCACCGCCAATACCGATCATGGTAAAAATAATCGATAACAGCGGCAGGGCAAAAAAACCGGCCAAAAGGCGCGGCGCGACAATTCGCTTCAAGGGGTCGACCCCGATCATCTCCATACTGGAAAGCTGCTCGGTGGCTTTCATCAAACCAATTTCAGCAGTGAGGGCCGAACCAGCCCGTCCGGCAAATAGAAGTGCCGCCACCACGGGGGCCAACTCACGGGTCAGACTCAAGGCTACCATCTGTCCCAATGCCTGCTCGGCACCAAAGTCCACCAGGATGGTGTAGCCTTGGAGCGCCAACACCATACCGATAAAAAGACCGGAAACCAGAATAATAATCAGCGACAGGACACCCACGGAATAAACCTGGCGCATCCAGAGTTGCACTGCCTTATAGGATCTGGGCCACCCGGCCAGGGATTGGAAAAGAAAAATTACAGAGCGACCCAGGGCCGCCAGCAAGTGAATAACCGGACGTCCCAGGCGAGCTAGCCAGTCAAGCATCGCCCCCTCCCAGAAGATCCTGTTCCAGACCTTTTGCCGGATAATGAAAGGGCACGGGACCATCGGGAAGACCAGCAACAAACTGGTGCACTTCGGCTTGTTCACTGGCTTCGAGTTGTTGGGGAGTGCCTTCGGCTATCACCTGCCCGCCCGAAAGGATGTAAGCATAATCAGCAATGGAAAGGGTTTCGGCAATATCGTGGGAAACGATCACGGAGGTCAGCCCCAAAGCCTGGTTCAAGCGTTTGATCAACTGCACCAAAACCCCCATGGAAATTGGGTCCTGACCGACAAAGGGCTCATCATACATTAGCAGCTCGGGATCGAGGGCTATCGCTCTGGCCAGAGCAACCCGACGGGTCATGCCGCCGGAAAGCTGGGCAGGCATCAGATCGCGGGCACCTCGCAGACCCACCGCTTCCAGTTTCAACAGAACCAGATCCCTCAACAGGGATTCAGGCAGATGGGTATGCTCACGCAAGGGGAAGGCAACGTTGTCATAAACGTTCATGTCAGTGAATAGAGCACCGGATTGAAACAGCATTCCCATTCTTCGCCTCAGGGCAAAGAGCTTTTTGCGATCCAGACGACTCACTTCCTGCCCAAAAACCCGCACACTACCTTGATCGGGTTGTAGCTGGCCGCCCAGCAATCGCAAGAGCGTGGTTTTCCCGGTGCCACTGGGGCCCAGCACGGCAGTAATCCGGCCAGGCTGCAAACGCAGATTGACGCCGGAAAAAATCACCTTGTCACCACGGGAAAAATGCAGGTTATCTACTACCGCCACGTCTTCGGACATAGGCCACTCAACTACGAACCCAGATTAAAAGAAGGTATAATCTAAAGATAACCTGGCGCTAATACAAGTCCGCCTTTATCCTGCGCCTCTCGATCCTTTTGTGGAGTTTTTAAGCCGACTTATGACAGCAACTGATTACCTGGCCAGTGCCCAGCGAACCCTGCAACTGGAAATGGAAGCCCTGGAGGAAGTGAGCCAGCATCTGAACACAGAATTCAGTAAAGCTTGCGAGCTGATTTTAAACTGCAACGGGCGTGTTATCGTGACCGGGATGGGCAAATCCGGCCATATCGGTAACAAGATCGCTGCTACCCTTGCCAGCACGGGCACCCCTTCCTTTTTCATGCATCCTGGTGAAGCCAGCCATGGCGACCTGGGCATGGTGACCCGTAACGATCTGGTGGTCGCCCTTTCTAATTCTGGCGAAACCCAGGAAGTCACTTCACTCCTGCCCCAATTAAAACGTCTGGCCATCCCGGTCATCAGTATCACGGGGGCGCCGGATTCAACTCTGGCCAAAGAAGCGGATCTACATCTGAATGCCAGCATCACGCGTGAGGCCTGCCCCCTGAACCTGGCCCCCACCTCCAGCACTACCGCGGCGCTGGTCTTGGGTGATGCTCTGGCCATTGCCCTGCTGGAAGCACGCGGCTTCGGGCCGGATGATTTCGCCCGCTCGCATCCGGGTGGCAGCCTGGGTCGCCGCCTGCTGTTGAGAGTAGCCGATATCATGCACAAGGGTGAGGCCATCCCCAGGGTTCAGGCCTCAGCCAGCCTCCGCGAGGCTTTGCTGGAAATGACCCGCAAGGGACTGGGTTTTACCTGTATCCTGGATGAACACCAAAAGCTTTTGGGCGTTTATACTGACGGCGACCTGAGACGCACCCTGGATCAGGAGGTGAACTTTCACGACCTCCAGGTGACCCAAGTCATGACCCGGGGTGGCAAAACTATCAGCCCCGAACTTCTGGCTGCAGAAGCTGTGCATCTGATGGAAGAAAACCAGATCAATGCTCTGCCGGTTACGGATACAAAACAACAGGTCGTTGGTGCTCTGAATATGCACGACCTTTTGAAAGCCGGTGTGATTTAAACCCGATTATTAGCGAGATGTTATGGATTTATCCAACGCCCTACTAGAAAAACTACGCCCTCTACGCCTGCTGGCCTTGGATGTTGATGGCGTTCTTACCGACGGCAGCCTCTATTTTCATGTTGATGGCAGTGAAACCAAAACCTTTAACACCCAAGACGGGCTGGGCATCAAATTGCTCCAGGCCAGTGGTGTAGAAGTGGCCATTATTACCGGGCGCACCTCAGCCCAGGTCAGCCAAAGAGCCAAGGCACTGAAAATTGAACGCGTCTTTCAAGGACGGGATGACAAATTGGCGGCCCTGACCCAACTGGTTGAAGAAGGTGGTTACAGCTGGGAACAGGTGAGCTACTGCGGGGATGATCTCCCCGACCTGGCCGCGATCCGCAAATCCGGCCTGGGTGCCACAGTTGCCAATGCGCCCGACTATATTCAACAACACAGTGATTACACCACCCTGAGAAGTGGTGGTCAGGGCGCTGTCAGAGAACTAACCGATCTGATCATGACCGCCCAGGGCAACTGGCAGGCTTGCATCAACCATTATCTCTACAACCAGTAACGCCGATGCTAAAGACTCCCTTGCAGTCCACAGGTGTTTTTCTGCGGCAATCCAGCAGCCGCAAATTTTTTGCACTGCTGGCTCTGGTGGCTCTCGGTGGTTGGCTGGCCTGGTTGGGAGACACTTCCCAGCCCAGCCCGATCACTCCACTGCCGCAAACCCATGGAGAACCGGACTACTACCTGGAAAAGGCCCGCGTCCAACGCTTTGACGAACAAGGCCGCCATTACCAGACCCTGCATGCCGAAGTGGTAACTCACTATCCGGAAGAAGAACTGGCAGAAGCGGAAAACCTGCAGGTTGACCACTGGACAGCTCAGGGCGATCACTGGCGCTTAACTGCCCAAGTCGGCGAACTCATGCAGAATCAACAACTGCTCTTGCGGCAAGAGGTTCGTTTGCAACCTCAGGAACCGGAGAATCCGGCAACCCCGGAATTTCTGACCCAACGGCTCTGGCTCAACAGCCAGGAAGACCTGGCCCATACCCAGGATGAAGTCCTGATGCAGGGCAGCAACAACACCACCCGCGGCCAGGGGCTGCTGGCTGAACTCGACAGCGGCCGCATCCAGCTACTGGAAGACGTGCAAACCCTGTACTACCCGCGTACCAGCCTTCGCCAACCACAGGATTCACCATGAAAACCCCGTTATTTACCCAGGCTCGAAACTTGTTTTTGCTGGCCAGCCTCGGACTTTTCAGCAGCGGCCTTCTCGCCCTGCCTGAAGACAGAAACCTCCCCATCAAGGTTACTGCAGCCAGAATGGAATGGGACAACCAGAGCCAGCAAGGGGTTTATCAGGGTGGCGTGGAAGCCAGCCAGGGTGAGTTGCTGCTCACCGCCGAGCGGGTGACGCTCTACCGCAGTGAAGACGGCAGCCTGAGTCAGGCCATTGCCGAAACCCCGGATGGCCGTGCTTACATGCGCGATCTGCCTGACCCCAATAAACCCCAGGTTGAAGCCTGGGCCAGACAGGTAGATTATCATCCCGGCGAAGAAAAGGTGGTGCTCACAGGCCAGGCTCGTCTCCAGCAGGGTGAAGATATCTTCCAGGGGCACCGTTTAACCTACTACCTGACGACCCAGGATCTGGTCGCCGAGCAAGCAGAGTCAGAGAGCGAAAACCCTCCGCGGGTTGAAGTCATACTCACCCCCAAAACCAATGCGGAAGAGGAATAACCATGGCCAAAACCCTGGCTGCCCGCCATCTGCAAAAGAGTTACAAGAAACGTCAGGTCGTCAAGGACATTTCCCTGGAAGTAAAACAGGGTGAAATCGTTGGTCTGCTTGGCCCCAATGGTGCCGGCAAGACCACCTCCTTCTACATGATTGTGGGGCTGGTCAAGGCTGATGGGGGCCAGATCCTGCTGGATGAGGAAGATATCACCCGCCTGCCCATGCATGGCCGGGCCCAGGCCGGTCTGGGTTACCTGCCCCAGGAGGCCTCGGTTTTCCGCAAGCTCAGTGTGGAAGACAATATTCGCGCCATTCTCGAGTTACGCAAGGAACTCACCTCCCGGCGACGCCAGGAACTGCTGGAAGAACTGCTGGAAGAATTTTCCATCACCCATATTCGCAAAAACAAGGGCATGAGCCTGTCCGGCGGGGAAAGACGCCGGGTGGAAATCGCCCGCGCCCTGGCCACAGAACCCGATTTCATCCTTCTCGATGAACCCTTCGCCGGGGTTGATCCCATCTCCGTGGCCGAAATCATGGGGATCGTGCGCCAGCTGCAACAACGCAACATCGGTGTCCTGATTACTGACCATAACGTTCGCGAAACCCTGGAAATTTGCGAAAGAGCCTATATCGTCAGCGAAGGCAGCATCATTGCCCAGGGCGATGATCAAACCATTTTATCGCATCCGGATGTCAGAAGGGTTTACCTCGGCGAGCAATTTAAGATATAAAGAGAGGACAGGTAATGGCACAGTATTTGCTGATAAGCAAAAACCTCTTGCCATCCATTAACCAGTTTTAAACAGTGGTCGTTAGTGTATGTCAATGAAACCCAGCCTTGGGCTTAATCTTTCCCAAAACCTGGTTATTACCCCCCAGCTACAACAAGCGATCTACCTGCTCCAGCTTTCCACGCTGGATTTGCAACAGGAAATTCAGCAGGCCCTGGAATCCAACCCCCTGCTGGAAATGGAGGAAGCAGAAGAACAGGCTGCTCCCGCTGAAGCCGATCCTTTTGACACCTCCACCCGCGAAGCCAACAAGGCCGAATCCCAGCAGGATGAAGCCAGCAAGGAAATGAACCAGTGGGAAGAACAGCGACTCCCCGATGAATTGGCCGTGGATACGGCCTGGGATGATGTCTATAACCACGACTACACTCCGCCCAGCGGTTACCAGGAAGCCGCACAGGATTCCTACGAGCGCGACACCAGCAGTACCAGCCTGGTTGACCATCTGCTCTGGCAGCTTAATTTGAGCCTGCATAATGAAAGAGACCGAATCATCGGCGAAACCCTGATTGACAGCATCAATGCCGAAGGCTATCTGACCGAAGAACCAGAGGTTATCTGCGAGGCACTGCAGGCACAGGATGAGCAGTTTGCCGACCTGACTCCCGAAGAAGTGCTGGCTCTTCTCAAGCTGATCCAGCGTTTTGATCCAGCCGGTGTTGGCGCACGTGATCTGCGTGAATGCCTGCTCCTGCAACTGGAGCAACTGCCTGCAGCGACGCCCTACCTGACTGCTGCCAGACGCCTGGTGGACCAGTATCTGGAAATGCTGGCCGGGCGTGATTACCGTTTTCTGATGCGCCGCCTCAAGCTCAAGCAGGAAGATGAACTGCATGAAGTCATCACCCTGATCCAGCAACTCAATCCGCGTCCTGGCAACACAATTGAAAGCGAAGCTGCCAGCTACGTCATCCCCGACCTGCTGGTGACCCGTACCCAACAGGGCTGGCGGGTTGAGCTCAATCCGGAAACCCTGCCCAAACTCAGGGTTCAGCCTCACTATGCCGATCTGATTCGCCGTGCCGACACCAGCGAAACCAACCAGTACCTCAAGGACCATTTCCGTGAAGCCCAATGGCTGATCAAAAGCCTGCAGAGTCGCAGCGAAACCCTGCTCAAGGTAGGCAGCAAAATCGTCGAGGTGCAGCAGGATTTCCTGGAAAAAGGCGAAGAGTTCATGAAGCCCATGGTGCTGGCCGATATCGCCAATGCCATCGACATGCATGAATCCACGGTCTCGCGTGCCACGACGCAAAAATATATCCATACCCCCCGAGGGATATTCGAGCTGAAATATTTCTTCTCCAGTCATGTGTCCACTGCTGAAGGAGGTGAAGCCTCTTCCACGGCCATTCGCGCCATGCTCAAGAAACTCATTTCAGCCGAGCCACCTAAAAAACCCTTGTCCGATAGCAAACTGGCCAGCCTCCTTGCGGATTCGGGCATCCGCATTGCAAGACGCACGGTCGCCAAGTATCGTGAAGCCATGGGAATCCCCCCTTCCAGCGAACGCAAGCGACTGCGTTAAAAGGCATTTTTGTCAAGGTATTTATATGCTTGCAGCGTCTGCATAAGGGCTTTGCTTTGCGATAAAAAGCGTTACAATGAAAGTGCACACAAAAGACAACAGGAGTCCACTATGCAACTGAACATTACTGGCCATCACGTAGAACTCACAGATGCGTTGCGTGAGTATGTGGATACCAAATTTGCCAAACTGGAGCGCCATTTCGATCAAATCACCAATGTTCAGGTAACCCTTACCGTCGACAAGCTGCGCCAGATTGCTGAAGCGACTCTCAAGGTAGCCGGCGGTGAAATCCATGCCAGTGGCGAAACCGAGGACATGTATTCAGCCATTGACCAGCTGATCGACAAACTGGATCGCCAACTGATCAAGCACAAGGAAAAAAACCAGGCACGCCAGCAAGGCGCAACCCACTAATCCAACAACCACTGCCCAGCCACTGACATGCAGATAAATGAAATCCTGACCCTCGAGCGCACCCTTTTTGGGGTTCCCGGGGGCAGCAAAAAAAGAGTTCTGGAGTACTTCAGCAAATTCATCGCCCAACAGATACCGGCACTGGATAGTGAAGAAGTTTTTTCCAGACTGATTGCCAGGGAAAAGCTGGGTAGTACCGGCATTGGGGAAGGGGTCGCCCTTCCCCATTGTCGTATCAGTCACTGCAAGGATGCGATAGGCACCTTTATCCGCCTGAGGGACAAGATCGATTTTGATGCTATCGATGGCCAACCGGTGGATTTGATTTTCCTGCTATTGGTTCCTGAAGATGCCAATGAGGCCCATCTGCAAACCCTTGCCAACCTTGCCGAAACCTTTGCCCAGGATGACCTGCGCAAGGCTCTGCGCAAAACGGATCAGCCAGAGCAGCTTTATCGACTGCTGACCGGTCAAGACGCCTGACCCATCCGGTTACCGGCCTGATCACCACCAAGGAGGCGCCCATGCAACTCGTCATTATTAGCGGACGCTCAGGATCAGGCAAAAGTGCAGCTCTTCATGCCCTGGAAGATCTGGGCTACTATGCCATAGACAATCTTCCCGCCGGGCTGCTGATCCCCCTGGCTGAACAAGCCAGAGTGCAATCCAATCTCAATCGGGTAGCGGTCAGTGTGGATGCACGTAACCTTTCACGTGACCTGGATCATTTTCCCACCATCATGCGTGAACTCACCGCCGAAGGTGTGGAGCTGACCGTTGTCTACCTGAATGCCAGCGACAAGACTCTGCTGGAGCGTTTTTCCGCCACCCGCCGGCGCCACCCCCTGACCCGGGAGGGCAAGCTGTCGCTGAGCGAGGCCATTAATGAAGAACAGCAGCTACTCGATCCGGTTGCCAGTCTGGCCCAGCTGACTCTGGATACTACCCGCCTTTCAGTGCATGAACTGCGTAGTACCATCGCTCGAGAAGTAGCCAAGGCACCCAACCAGCCCACCACCCTATTGTTCCAGTCTTTCGGATTCAAAAAGGGGGTTCCCCTGGATGCCGATCTGGTCTTTGATGTGCGCTGCCTGCCCAACCCCTTCTGGGAGATTTCCCTGCGTGGCAAAACCGGCCTGGACCCTGAAGTGGCAAGCTTTTTTAATCAATACACAGCGCCCGAGGAAATGTTCAACGACATTCGCCAGTTTGTTGAGCACTGGCTCCCACGCTTTGTCGACAGCAACCGCAGTTATGTCTCCGTCAGCATTGGCTGTACCGGTGGCCAGCACCGTTCCGTATATCTAGCCGAAAAACTGGGTGAGCACTTCCAATCGCTACACCCGGATGTACAAACCCGCCACCGTGAACTCTCCAGCCAGCCAAAACCTCTCTGAATCATGCCCGAAAAGACTATCACTCTGATCAACAAAAAGGGCCTTCATGCCCGAGCTGCAACCCGTCTGGTTCAGGTGAGCCAGCAATTCCAGGCCGATACCCACTTGTGCCTGGATGACCGTTCAGCCAATACCCGCAATATCATGCAACTGCTGATGCTGGCTGCTCCCTGTGGAACCCAGATGACCCTTAAAGCCGAGGGTGAGGATGCCGAAGCGGCCCTCCAAGCCCTGGATGAACTGATTCAAGCCAGGTTTGATGAAGATGAATAACCACCACCAAGAAGATGATTTCCAGGAAGTTCCCCCCAGCAAAAGCGAATTAAAACGACAAATGCTGGAACTCCAGGCATTGGGCAAAAAGCTGCTGGACCTCAATAACAAACAGCTGCAGAGTGTCCCCCTGACCGAAGAGCTGGCTGATGCACTCAAAGAATACCATCGCATCAAATCTCACGAGGCACGTAGACGCCAGCTGCAACGAATCGGTAAATTGATGCGCTCCGCAGATCATGAAGCCATCAATCAGGCGGTTGCTCTTTTTGATGCCAGTTCCGAAGCCTATGCCCAGCATTTCCAGCAGTTGGAACTCTGGCGCGAGCGCTTGATCAACGAAGAGGCCGCCCTGGCTGAGTTTATCGAGCAATGGCCCGGATGTGATGTACAAAAATTGCGTCAACTGATCCGCAATACCCGCAAGGAACGTCAAGCGGAGAAACCACCAGCCCAGGCGCGCAAGCTGTTCCGCTATTTAAGAGAAATCTGTGAGGCGCCTCAGGGAGAGTGATTCCCGGCGGGCAGCTAGGGAGCCACTTGAGATTGCCTAGAGTAGACGCTTGAGATTAACTTCAGGATCCTTCAAGGGCCCCTTGATTTCATAAAGGGCTTCGCGACTGGTATCAACAAAGAGCCCAACAAATTTCTGGGCCAGCCAGATGGCAGCCCCCACTTGCGGGGCACCCAGAACAACTGCGGCCAGCGGCAGGGTTTGTCCAAAAGGCAAAGTAACTCTTAGCTCCTGATCCTGAGTCTCTCTCAGCAAGTCCAGCTCACCTTCCAGCGTAACTCTGGCTGCCGAGCTTTGCATAACCGTGGGTTCACGGGTGCGCAGGTAGCCATCTTCCAAACTGTAATGGGCATCTACCCGATCAAAGCTCACCCCGTCGGAAGTCACGTCAGAGAAGTCCAGACTCAGACGTCGAACCAAATTATCCAGATTCATCAGGCCAAAAACACGACTGGCTCCCAAAGGAGCTCCCTGAGTTTCCGGAAAGTATCCGCTGGCCAGACTTAAATCCACCTGCCCTTGTGCACGTGCAAGAGAAAAAGCGGCTGGAGAAGCCGGCCAATGAACACTTGCCTGAAGTTGATGATCCTCAGCCACCACAGGGCTGGGGGCCAGCGTCATGGCTGCCAGAGCCGGGGCCGGATTACGGCCCTCTAGCTTCAGCTCAACCTGGGTTCGATTTGCAGGCTCCAACTGCCAGTTAAGCTGTCCACTAAAACGCGTTTGCAGTGAATCCCCTTGCGTTAGCAATAACTGCCATTGTTGGTCATCCGCGCGAGTTTCGCCCTGCATCCGCCCCAGGTAGCGTTGTCCGATTTCAACACTCTCGATCGACCAGCGACTGGCTGGCCAGAAGCGCGGGTCCAGATCAGCAAGGGGGTCGATTAAAGGCTGCAGCAGTGCTTCCTGGCGAGGGTCCGGGTTTTCTGAGGATGTTTCTTCTTCCTCTGCCAGGGAGGCTTCCGCTTCTTGCAGCGGCCATTTCAGGCGTTGCAGGTCGATGGCCAAGGGTGCCTGGGGGCCCGCCCAATCTATCTGCCCGATCAGGGGATTGGAAACCCAGGAAGATTGCAGCCCGGTATCCTTCTCCAAAATCAAGTTGGCATAGACAGGCCCCCAGGAGGTTTCTCCCCAGAAAACCTCGCCCAGATGAAGCTCCAATTGTTGATCCATGGGAAAATCAAAAGTCTCGTCCTGATCGGCCGAAGAAAAACGTTCGCTCCCAGCAAGCTCTTTTAGCTGTTGCTGCCACCAGACCCAACCTGTTTCTAGATCCAGCCAGTGCAAATCGGCACGCAAATGCAGTTTTCTTTCCCCCGGCAGTTGGGCAGGTTGAACCGCCTGATTAGCCAGGTGAACACCTATGCCTTTGTCGGGTTGCTCCACCCTGGTGACCAGATGCAAGCGGTCATCCAGTTGCAGGCTCAAGGGCAAGCCTTCATCCTCCTCCAAGTCCAGTTTCACCGCTAAGGGCCAGGAAGCACTGATTTCCTTGCCAAAGGGTGCAGGTAAATCCAGCAACACCCCCTGCAAATCACTGCTGACCACCAAGGGGGTCAAGGGATTCAATTGCAAGGCCAACTCCACCTCTGCCTGCCCCCGCATCCAGGGCAAAGCAGGCCACTCCAGCCATTGAATCCAGTCTGCAGCCTGTTGTTGGCCCGTCACCAGCAAACGGTTTTCCTCACCGTCGATACGAGCTTCCAGCGGCTGGTCCCAGAGGCTAGCGGTCATGCGTGAACCCGCCAACCCCTGCTCCAGGGAAAACAGCAACTGACCCTGGAGGTCATCAAGGGGCAGTTGGGCCTGGTCGATATAGAGCTGACCTTGATCAATCGCCAGATTCAGATCCAATTGATCCACCTCCAGACTGTCCAGGGGCAGGGTTAGTTGCAGATGGCCCTGCCCTTGCCCTTGATATTGCCAAGTGTGCAAAACCTCTGGAATGACCTCACCCAGTGGACTCAAGGAGATCAGTTGGGGAAAAACATCCAGTGGGGTGGTCAGATCGCTAGCCAGGTGTAGCTGCTGCTGGTCACCCATCAGATCAGCGGTAAAATGGGCCCGACTCAACTGGGCATCCAGATAACGCGCTGCGCTTACCTCTCCCTGAAGCTGGTCAGGTTCAATTCTGACCCAGCCCTCGGCTTCCTGCAGCAGAGGCCAGTCCGGTGCAAATGCCAGTTGCGTATCCTTGAAATCCAAATGCAACTGGAAGTGGCCACCTGCTTGACTGAGATCGCCCGAGTAGACAAAGCCCCCTTTTTCCACCAGCCCTTGTGATAAGGCCGCTTTTAACCAGCGATTCACTTCAGCATCCAGAACCCGGTCGGGAACTAACTGCTGATGCGCCGCCACCTGAGTCGGCAAGAGTCCAAGATTCAAATAAAAGCGGTCCGGTTTACCCGGTAGCAGTGCCAGACGAAAATCACCGCTCACCCGGGTGGGGGTAAGCGTCGAGGAAGCAGTTGTCTCGGGCAAAGGCAGGCTGGCTTGCAAATCCCTACCTTCAACCCAGATATTCTCGGGTTGGTGAGACCAGGCAACGCGCCCCTGGGCTGCATCCAAGTAAAAGGGCTGGCTATAGAGATCGGTAAAACCGATTTGCAGATCTCTTTGTGAAAAAACCACCTGTCCCCCTTGGGCATTCGCTTCTAGCCAGGCATTCAAGCCTTCAACTGCAGGAGCCCCCTGCCAGGCTTCGACCGCAACGGCCTGCAACAGGGAGGTCAGCTGCCAGCCTTGCTCGTTGCCTTGCTCCCAGAAAAGCTGACGTAGTTGGCCGCGGGGTTGCAGGCTGGCTAGCGTTTCCTTCAAGGTTTGTGGCAAACGAGGTATTGCTGCCATGACTGCCTGAGCTTCTTGCAGCTCCATCTGTTCGATGGCCAGCGACCAGCGTTCAGGTGTAAAGCTGACTTCTCCGGCCAGAGGGCTCAACTGAGCAGACTTCCATTGCAAGCCTTGCAGCTGCCATTGGCCAGACCAGCTATCCGCATCGCCAGAAAAACTGCCAGCCCAGGCACCTGTTTGCAGATCATTTCCATCCAGGGATAACTCCAGGGGTTTGCCCCGCACTTCCAAACGGCAACGCCCCTTTTCCAACTCCAGCCAGGCATCCAGGGAAAGCTGCCCCTGAGTTGAAGTCAGGTGTTGGCGCCAAGCAGGAGGAAGAAAGGAATTCAGGCCGTTGGCTTCCAGTTCTTGAAGCTGCAACCAGGCCTGCAGGCGTGACTCGCGCGGATCAAAGTTTTCACCTTCCAGCGTGATGACCAGCCGTGACCGGCTAGTTTGATCAGTAACCCCGAGGACAAAATCCAGCTGTCGCCCGCCCGACCAACGCCTATAGTTCAGATGAGGAGCTTGCAACTCCAGGCCGGGGCCCTCCAGGGGGGTTAGATGCAGAGTAAGATCGGAAAAATCCAGCTGGCCCTGAACCAGTAGTAACTCCACCCAGTCCAGTAGTTGGCTCAGTTCTTCTTCTGCTTCCCTGCCGCTGTTTTGATTGCCTGCCGAAACCAACGTTTCCCAACCGGGTAAGACCCAGCCATTCGGCGTTTCTTTCAGCCAAAGGTCCAGGCCTTCAAGCTGGGCTCTTTGCATTCTGGGTGCCCAGGCAAGCAGACTCGACAGGGTATCCAGTTCGGCATTCAAAGACTGGACACGCAAAAACTCGCGACCTTCGCGACTAAGGCTTAAGCCCTGCACCTCTATCTGGGGGTCCAACTGATAGAGGGAAGCCTGAAGGCTTTGGCTCTCAATCCGATAGGGTAAGTGCTGATTGAGCCAGTTCTGAATGTCTGGTCGCAACTCATCAATCTGCGGCAAGAGACTACGCAGAGTCAGTGCACTCAGCGCAACCAGTATCAGAACAATCAGAAGGGACCAGAGAGGTAGTTGCAGCAGGTAGAGTCTCAGGGCCGAATCTGGACGCAAAGAACGGCTCATGGCTTACTGCAGAACGATGTCGAACTGCTCTTGGGAATAGAGGGTCTCCACCTGGAAGCGTATGGGCTTGTTAATAAAGGCCTCAAGATCAGCAACAGCGGCTGATTCCTCATCCAGAAAGCGATCCACTACCGCCTGACCTGCCATCACCAGATAGGCTTCCCCGCCATAGGCCCGATCCATGCGCAAAAGATCCCTGAGGATTTCATAGCAGACGGATTCAGGGGTTTTCAATGTACCCCGGGCCTGGCAGAGGTGGCAGGGTTCACAGATAATCTGTTCCAGGCTTTCACGCGTGCGTTTACGGGTCATCTGCACCAGACCCAGTTCGGTGACACCCGACAACTTGGTCTTGGCGTGATCCCTTTCCAAATTCTTTTCCAGCAATCTCAAGACCTGACGCTGGTGCTCAACATCATCCATATCGATAAAATCGATAATGATAATACCGCCCAGATTACGCAGACGCAGCTGTCTGACGATGGCTGAAGCAGCTTCCAGGTTGGTCTTAAAGATGGTTTCTTCGAGGTTACGATGCCCGACAAAACCACCGGTATTGATATCGATGGTGGTCATGGCCTCGGTCTGGTCGATCACCAGATAGCCGCCACTTTTCAGCTGCACCTTGCGCATCAGTGCTTTCTGGATTTCATCCTCAACACTGTAGAGATCAAAGATGGGGCGCTCGCCGGGATAGTATTCCAGCTTGTTATCCAGTTGGGGCACAAACTCCTGAACAAATTCTTTGAGCTTATGAAAGTTTTCCCGTGAGTCGATACGGATCTTCTCGATTTCCGGGCGCACAAAATCGCGCATGGAGCGCATGAAGAGAGGCAGATCCTCGTAAACACAACAGACATGGCGTTCGCGCTTGATCCGTCTTTGTACGGCCTGCCAGACCCGGTGCAGAAACTGAATATCAGCCAGAATTTCTTCACTGCCGCCGCCTTCGGCCGCTGTGCGCAGGATAAAGCCACCCCTTTCTTCGACAGCAATATCGGCCAGCCCCTGTCCCACCAGCGTTTTCAGACGCTCGCGCTCCTGTTCCAGCTCGATGCGTTGAGACACACCCACATGGGGAGTCTGGGGCATATAAACCAGGTAGCGAGAAGGGATGGATAGATGGGTTGTCAGGCGAGCGCCCTTGCTGCCAATCGGGTCTTTGGTCACCTGCACCACCAGATGCTGGCCTTCACGAAGCAATTGGCTGATGTTGGGTACTTCACCTTCTATAGCTGGCTTGGCCACCTCGGCCACATGGATAAAAGCCGCCTTTTCCAGGCCAATATCGACAAAGGCTGCTTGCATACCGGGGAGTACCCGAACCACCTTGCCCTTGTAAATATTGCCTACAATGCCGCGTCGACGAGTGCGTTCGATATAGACTTCCTGAAGCACCCCGTTTTCTACCAGGGCAACCCGTGTCTCCATGGGAGTGAGGTTGATCAGTATCTCTTCACTCATCGACTTTCCTTAATACAGGCAAGAGCTTCAGTTGAGGGCAAAGCGCCGTTTGAACCCCTGCAAGAGAGTAAACACCCAGGTCCAGAGCAGCCCGGATACCAAAGCAGGCAGGAGCAAAAAGCCCAGCCCCGACATGGCACCAAAAACACCCTGCACCCACTGGAAGACCAACTGGCTGATACCCACCAGCAGAAACACCAGAGCCGATTGTTTAAGCGCCGAATACATGCGTATACGCTGGTAAAAACGATTGCACAAAAAGCCCAATAGAGCCAAGGCAATGGCATTATGCCCCAGCAGCGTACCTTCGATTAGATCCAGCAACAGACCCCAGCCAAAACCATGGAAAATACCTACCCGCTGCGGCAGGGTCAAAGACCAGAAAATCAGCACCAGGCTCAACCACTCGGGGCGCCAATAGAGAAGGATATCCGGCATGGGCAGTGCTTGAAGATAAAGCGCTGCCAAAAGAGTCAGTTGAATCAGCCAAAAGCCCTGGGGTTTCTTTTCAGCCATTGTCAGCCTCCACGGGATTAGCTTCACCCTTCTCTTCGGGCTGCTCGGATTCACTGGCTTCAGGCTTGGGTTGTTGATAGAAAAGCAGCAGCACATAGCGACTACGATCCAGCTGGGCCAGGGGGGTCGCTTTTACATTGAGAAAGGGTTCACCACTCTGGTGGGTAATACTGGAGATACGTGCTACCGGATAACCAAAGGGAAAACGCTCACCCAGTCCTGAAGTAATCAAGAGGTCACCCTCACGAAGATCGGCGGTTTCGGGTACATGATCCAGGCGCAACTGATTGGCCTGGCCACTGCCCTGGGCAATAAACCTTAAGCCGTTGCGATTAACCTGCACCGGGAGCGCGTGATTGGTGTCCGAGATCAACAGCAGGCGGCTGGTGTAGGGGCTAACCGAAACTAGCTGGCCCATGACTCCAGAAGCATCCATCACCGGCATGCCGATATAAGCCCCCTTCTGGCGTCCCTGGTTGATTACCACCTGCTGAGAGAAGGGGTCATAGTTCACCCCGATCAGTTCACCGGTAATAAAGTCGACCTGGGTTCTCTGGGAAGCATTGAGCAGTTCCCTGAGGCGTACATTTTCAGCCACCACAGCCGACATCGTTTGACTGCGTTCAGCCAGAATCAGTGCCTGGGATTTGAGTTCGCGATTTTCTTCCAAAAGCAGGTTACGATTGGCCAGACTATCCACTGCCCAGCCCCAGCTACGACCGGGCAAATCCGCGGCCCACTGGATCGGGGTTACCAAAAGCGCCAGCCAGGAGCGAGCATAAGCCACTTCTGAAAAGCGGTGTTCAGCAGCCATCAAGGCTATCCCCAGAACCAGGGCAATCAGGAAGCGGTACCCCAGAAAGGGCCCTTTGGCAAACAGCTGCTTAATGGCTCAACCCTCTTTATAAAAACACCTGACCAGAACGCGAAGAAACGCCACCCCTTGAGGGGAGGCGTTTCCGGCACTAGAGAAAAAAAGCTTATTCGATGGCCAGCAGATCAAAGGTCTGCTGATCGATCAGTTCCAGCGCCTTACCACCTCCCAGAGCCACACAGGTCAGAGGATTCTCGGCGATAATGACTGGCAAACCGGTTTCCTCGGCAATCAGTTTGTCGATATCCCGCAACAGGGCACCACCACCAGTCAGTACCAGGCCGCGTTCAGCGATATCCGAAGCCAATTCGGGTGGAGATTGTTCCAGAGCACTTTTGATGGCCTGAACAATGGCTGCCAGAGGCTCTTGCAGTGCTTCCAGAATCTCGTTGGAATTCAGGGTAAAGCTGCGGGGAATCCCCTCAGCCAGGTTACGACCACGTACGTCGATTTCCTTGATGTCACTGCCGGGGTAGGCGCAGCCGATTTCCTGCTTGATCCGCTCAGCCGTGGCATCACCGATCAGGCTGCCGTAATGGCGACGTACATAGGCAACGATGGCTTCATCAAAGCGGTCACCGGCAATACGTACGGATTCGGAATAAACCACACCATTCAGGGAGATGATAGCTATCTCGGTGGTACCCCCACCGATATCCACCACCATGGAACCCTGGGCTTCTTCGACGGGCAGACCGGCACCAATGGCAGCAGCCATGGGCTCTTCAATCAGGAAGACATCGCGGGCACCGGCGCCCAGTGCAGATTCCTTGATTGCACGTCTTTCCACCTGGGTGGACATGCAGGGCACACAAACCAGAACCCGGGGACTGGGTGTAAAGAAGTTGTTGTCATGCACCTTGGAGATAAAGTGCTGGAGCATCTTTTCGGTCACATGGAAATCGGCAATCACACCATCCTTCATGGGGCGGATGGCCGTGATATTACCGGGTGTCCGGCCGAGCATACGCTTGGCTTCAAAACCCACCGCCGCAACACTGCGCTGGTTGCCATGATGGCGAACAGCCACGACCGAAGGTTCGTTGAGAACAACACCCTGTCCGCGGACATAAATCAATGTATTTGCGGTTCCCAGATCGATTGACAAATCGCTGGAGAACATACCTCTAAGACGTTTAATCATGCTTTTGGTGACCTATCCTAATGAATCCCTCTTCTGGGCGGAAACTCTAGCAACCTGAGGGGGTCAGGGCAAGCAACTTTAACAGTTACCCTACTAAATCTGTGCTATTCTTTACGACTTTGATCCGTGATACAACAGTCACTGCTTGTTCAATCAGTTTAAGGTTACCACATGACACTGGAAGCAGAAGATCTACACAAGGTCGCCCATCTGGCGCGCCTGACCCTCGACCCTCAGGTTATAGACGACTATTCCCAAGCAATCGGCAACATTCTCGAGCTGGTGGATGAAATGCAGGCAATCGACACCCAGGGCGTTCTGCCCATGGCTCACCCGATGGATGCCACCCAGCGTCTGCGCAGCGATGAAGTGACCGAAGAAGTTGACCGTGACCAGCTGCAAAACCAGGCCCCTGCCACAGAACAGGGTCTTTATCTGGTTCCCCGCGTCGTCGAATAAACCACGGAACTAGCCGATTTTCTAGGAGACAGCATGATCAACCTGAGCCTGACCCAGATGGCCCAAGGCCTGGCCTCTGGTGAATTTTCCAGTAGCGAGCTCACCCAGGCCTTCCTGGACCGCATCCAGAAATACAACACCCACCTGAATGCCTTTATTACCGTGACACCCGAAGCCGCGCTTGAGCAGGCCAAGGCCGCTGACCAACTACTGGCCAGCCAGCAAGCGGGCGCTTTGACCGGCATTCCCCTGGCCCATAAAGATATCTTCTGCACCCAGGGCATCAAAACCAGCTGTGCCTCAAAAATGCTGGACAACTTTATTGCCCCCTATTCTGCCACGGTTGTGGAAAAACTGGCTGCGGCAGGCATGGTTCACCTGGGTAAAACCAACCTGGATGAATTTGCCATGGGTTCCTCCAACGAAAGCTCCTTTTATGGTGCCGTCAAAAACCCCTGGGATGCCCAGGCTGTTCCCGGTGGCTCCTCTGGTGGTTCTGCCGCCGCTGTTGCCGCACGTTTGACGCCTGCAGCCACAGGCACAGATACCGGAGGCTCCATTCGCCAGCCTGCTGCCTTCTGTGGCATTACCGGGATCAAGCCGACCTACGGTCGCGTCTCCCGTTGGGGCATGATTGCCTTTGCCTCCAGTCTGGATCAGGGTGGCCCCATGGCCCGCTCAGCCGAAGACTGTGCACTGCTATTAAAAGAAATGGCCGGTTTTGATACCCGCGATTCCACCAGCATGCAGCGCTCCGTTCCCGACTATCCGGCGCAACTGAATGAACCCCTCCAGGGACTCAAACTGGGCCTGCCCAAGGAATACTTTGGTGACGATCTCAATCCCGAGATAGCAGCCCGACTGCAGGACGCCATCAAGGAGCTGGAAAAACTGGGCGCCCAGGTCAAGGAAGTCAGCCTGCCTCTGACCCGTCTGGCCATTCCTGCTTATTATGTGATCGCCCCGGCCGAGGCCAGCTCCAACCTGTCACGCTTTGACGGGGTGCGCTATGGTCACCGTTGCGATGATCCCCGCGATCTGGAAGACCTCTACAAGCGCTCGCGCAGTGAAGGCTTTGGTGCCGAAGTCAAACGCCGCATCCTCGTCGGCACCTATGCTCTCTCCGAAGGCTTCTACGATGCCTACTACCGCAAGGCCCAACAACTGCGTCGCCTGATCACCGAGGACTTCCAGAAGACCTTTAACGAAGTGGATCTGCTGGTGGCGCCGACCACACCCAGCCCGGCTTTTGATCTGGGCAGCAAGACCAATGATCCGGTCCAGATGTACCTCGAAGACATCTACACTCTGGGCGTCAACCTGGCTGGTCTGCCTGCCATGTCCGTCCCTGCCGGTCAGGTTTCCGGTCGTCCACTGGGTATGCAATTGATCGGCAGCCACTTTGATGAAGGCCGTCTGCTGAATGTTGCCCATCAATTCCAGCAGGCGACCGACCACCACCTGCAGACACCCGAGTTGGACGCCTAAAGCCAGGTGGCTAAACAAGTACAAGCGGTCAGGGCCAGTAGTCTGCAACCAGAGCAGCACGACTGGCCCGAGTGATTGAAGCTCTAACCAACAGAAAAGCCGCAGGTTTTAAAATACTAAAAGGTTTTTACTATGCAATGGGAAGCCGTAATCGGGCTGGAAGTTCACGTCCAGCTCGCCACAGAATCGAAAATCTTTTCCGGAGCCAGCACCCGCTTTGGTGCCGAGCCCAATAGCCAGGCCTGTGTCATCGATCTGGGCATGCCGGGTGTTTTACCGGTCTTGAATGAAAAGGCTGTGGAAATGGCCGTTATGTTCGGCCTGGCCGTTAACTCAGAAATTCCCCAGCGCTCGACCTTCGAACGCAAAAACTACTTTTATCCCGACCTGCCCAAGGGCTACCAAACCAGCCAGATGGAAGAACCCATTGTCGGTCCCGGCTATCTGGATATCCCTGTCGGTGAATCGGAAAGCAAGCGTATCCGTATCCATCATGCCCACCTGGAAGAAGATGCCGGCAAGAGCCTGCATGAAGACTTTCACGGCATGACCGGGGTGGATCTCAACCGTGCCGGTACTCCCCTGCTGGAAATTGTATCCGAGCCGGACATGAATTCCGCCAAGGAGGCTGTAGCCTACCTGCGCGGCATCCATTCCATCGTTACCTACCTGGGTATTTCCGATGGCAACATGGCAGAAGGCTCCCTGCGCTGTGATGCCAACGTTTCCGTACGCCCTAAAGGTCAGGAAAAACTGGGCACGCGCTGTGAAATCAAGAACGTCAACTCCTTCCGTTTTGTAGAAAAAGCCATCAATCATGAAATAGAGCGCCAGATCGAACTGATTGAAGACGGTGGGCGCGTGGTTCAGGAAACCCGTCTTTATGATCCCGATGAAGACGAAACCCGCTCCATGCGTACCAAGGAAGAAGCCAACGACTACCGCTACTTCCCCTGTCCCGACCTGCTGCCGGTGGAGTTGGATGAAGCCTACATCCAGCATCTGAAAGAAGGCCTGCCCGAACTGCCCGAGCAAAAACGGGAGCGCTTTACCAGCCAACTGGGTCTGTCCGAATATGATGCCCAGGTGCTTTCGGCCAGCCGCCCCCTGGCGGATTATTTTGACCGGGTTGCCGAACTCAGCGGTGATGCCAAGCTGGCAGCCAACTGGGTAACAGGCGAGTTTTCCGCGCAGCTGAACCGTGAAAACCTGGATATTGCCCAGGCTCCGCTCGCTCCCGAGCAGCTGGCCGGATTGCTCAAACGCCTGCTGGACGAAACTATCAACGGTAAAGCCGCCAAACAGGTCTTTGCTGCCCTCTGGGCCGGAGAAGGCCATACGGCTGATGACATCATTGAAGCCAAGGGCCTCAAGCAGGTCACCGATACTGGTGCCATTGAAGCCATCATTGACGAGGTCCTGGCTAACAACCAGCCTCAGGTCGACCAGTACAAGGCAGCCGAGCCGGACAAGCGCGGCAAGATGATCGGTTTCTTTGTCGGTCAGGTGATGAAGGCTTCCAAGGGCACCGCCAACCCCCAAGCTGTGAACCAACTATTGAAAGACAAACTGGATCAAGCCTGATCCCCAGGGTCTGCAGGACTCTCCAACGAGAGGCTGCAGACCCCTAAACTGCGACTAGTCAGGCTGAACCCACTCTAACTGCAAATCCTCGATCAGCCAGACCTGATTCCAGTCGCTGGCCTGCTTTTCTTTTTTGATCAAGTGCAACTGCGCCTGCTCAGTGGCTGGCAAGCCCTGGTGTTCGGCCAGCACCTGGAACAGCCAGATTTCCGCTTCCCATTGCAGGGCTTGTTCCTGCCAGTATTCCAGGGCACTCAAGCGGCTACCGCAATCTATGGCCTCCAGATAGAAATTTTCCACTTCCTGCTTCAGGGCTCTTTGGCGCGCCACCAGGCGTTCATCCTCAGGCCAGCGGGTGGCTTGAGCCTCAGCGACCGACTGGCGGCTAGCCGCAGGTTTGGGCAACTGGCGCACCAGAGCTGCGAGCTGATCACTGTCCTGGGGTTGATCCAAGGCCACCGAGGCAGCCGGAATCAGGGGTGCTGCCAGGTTCACCAGATCAGGCACCTGACTGCGCCGGGCATAATTACCCGGTTGGAAGCCGGGATGTTCACGCAGGAAAGCCAGGGTGCCCTGCACCAGCAGACTCCGTGCCTGCTGATGGCGGAAACGGGCCAGCAGCTCAACCAGACGTGCCTGGACTTCACGCAGGCTGGAATAGTGGCTGGACACCTGGATTTGCAATTGACTCACCAGCAGCTTGCGCAGAACGCCCTGGTTACCGACCCGGGCAATCCATTCCTCGAAGTCGATCAGTTCCAAGCCATCCAGTAAGCGAGCGATCTGTTTTTGTGCTCTTTCATTTTCACGGATCTTGTCATTGAGTCGGCTGACAAAACCAAAATCGCTGTTCAATCTCTGCCAGAGACTATCAATGGCATTGGTGAAACGGTTGTTGAGATCATCGATCTCCTGGGTCAGGCGCAGCTGCTGCTGTTCTGCCAGGAGATAATCCCCGCGTTCCAAGGCTTCCTGATAAGCGCTGACCAGGTTACGCAAAACCTCCAGGGTTTCAGCAACCTCGGCGTTAACATGGCGACGTTTTTCATCGGCCAGCATCTCCGCGAGTAGATCCCTGACCCGGTGGCTCAGTTTCAATCCGGACTGGTCGTCACTCTGCCAGAGAATACGTGCTGCCAGGAGTTTTTTTAGTGCTGACTCGGAAAAGGCGGCAGGGTCGACCTCTTCACCCAGATAGCCCTGCATCAGGGCTTCGGCATGTTTACCCAAGAGCGCCAGCCGCTCAACCCCGGTTTGCACCAGACTGCTGGTAAAGGCTTCTTCAGCCATCAGAGGAGCTCCTCCTGCTGACCGGTTTCCTCCTCAATGGGAAGGTTTTCCTCGTCACGGATAAAGCGAATCAGATCCAGCAGATAATCGACCTTGCTGGTCACCAGATAATACTGACGATCATCGTGAGGCTGCAGCAGGTAGCCATGTTCTTTCAGGCGTCTGAAAATCAATTTAACCTGATTATCCAGGGCATCACTCTGGGAGTTGAAAAAACGATCGTTGGCCAGGCGTTGTAAACGGTCCTTGAGACTGGCGTTATCCTCGCATTTGAGGGTAAATTCAGCCGGTTTGAGCAGATCGCCTGCAGCCAGCACCGCATCCTTGCCTAGGGCTTCCTGGACTAGCTGCATCCATTCCAGCAGGGGTTGAAGACTGTTAAGGGTCAGTGCCAACTGACTCGATAACTGATCCCGGGCAGATGTATCCAGTTCCCGCCAGGCCAGAAACCAGACACTGGCTTCGGGGTTACTGGCCAAGCGCCGGTTCAAAGGTCGCAGGTAATCATTAATGGCTTCCCGGGTATTTTCATCCTGCAGGCGACGGTAGGCCTCGGCATCGCTAATCTGGCAAATAAATTCACCCGCCAACAGGCGTTCCAGCAGGGGGCCCAGTTCGGTCATGATTCCACCTCCTCTTGGCGTTCCTGCAGACGTTCAGCCAGACGACTCAACTGGGGCTGGATGCGTTTCAGCTGGCGTCGGTTGGGGTCTTCACTGCTGCGATCAATCAGGTAGCGGTGCTGGAAAAGCAGGAGCACGTCGGATTCGGGATTGGGAAAAGCACCGACGATATGAATACGATTGCTCTCACAGGCCTTAAACAGCTTCTCGACATTGTGATAGGCCAGAGTGCCAATCTCATCAATCGGCCAGTGGATGGCAATATCAGCCTGCCCCCTCAGTAAGCGTGTAAAAGCCAGCAGAAACTTGCACAGAATCAAGTAGGCCATACCGTGACTGGAGGATTCCAGTAACTGACGATCATTACGAATGATCAGGTCAGAACCGCCTTCATTCAAATGCAGCTCCAAACGCAAGAGACTGGTAAAGCTGTAACTCTGATCACTGCGCAGTAAATCCACGACATCGGCCAGGGCATCCAGGTAGGCATCATCGGGTAACGGATTGCCGGACTGACGCCATTGTTCGTAGAGGCTGGCAAAATGGCGCAGGGGTTTCCAGAAATCCAGCTCATCGATGGTCGACTGGATTTTTACTTCGGATTTGCTGATCCCTTCCAACACCAGATCATCAGCCACTTCGCGGCTTAAACGCCGGCTTTGTTCCTGGATGCGCAGATTCAGATCACGGAAAACGGTAAAGAACTTGCTCAGATCCGCTCCCAGATTGCGCCCCTGCTCCAGCAACTGGTGCTGCTGGTCTTCGAGCAGCTTGAGCATCCCGGCCAGCAGCGGTAGCAGTTGCCTTGGCGGGTTATTACCGGAAGGATCATTTTCCAGTTTTTGACGCTCCTGGTTGAGGTAGTCGATAAAGTCACTGCTGGCATCACGAATCAGGAGAGCTTCAAAGGCTTCCTGATCCTTGCGCAACTGCTTGTCCAGCTGCTCTTTTTCGGCAAAAGCCCGGTGAGTTCTCTCGATCAGCTCGGTCACATCCCCGGGCAACTCCTCACGGTTGGGGCGCTGCTGGGGTGGATGCAGGCTTTCTAGGCGGCTCAACAGGGGCTTAAGCTGGTTGAGTTGACGCTCCTGCTCTTCCAGTTGCTGTTTAAGCGCTTGCAGATCTTGATGGTGTTGATTGCGCCGCTGCTTGAAGTCCGCCTTGAGTTTTTGCAGACGCTGGTCCGCCTCTCTTTCTTCCTGCTTGAGGCGAACTTCATCCTGTAATAGCTGGGGTTTGCGTTTTTCCCAGTCAACCCGCAGAAAACGCTGGTAATCATCCAGCTCGTCGCGGCGCTTGGCCGTCGCCCTGATTCGTGCATCCAGTGCCTGCAATCTCTCTTCAGCTTCGCGCACTTCTTGCGGGTCGAGTTGTTTATCTTGCAGCTCGCGATTAAAAGCTGCTTCCAGCTCAGCCAGTTGACGCTCTTGCTCCTGGCGCTGGGTCTGCAACTGGTGTTGCTGCTGCTGGATCTGACGATCCAGTTTTTGCAGCTCCTCCTGCCAGTCCGCCTTGTATTCCAGCAGTTGTTCCTGGTGCTCATGGCGTACTTCACTCAGGGTGGCATTGCGGCGCTCCAGAAGAGATTGCCGCTGCTGCTCACAGGCCTGTAGCTGCTGCTGTAAATCAGTGGAACGCTGCTTTTCTCTTTGCCGTTGGTCTTCCTGCAAGCGATTACGAGCCTCCAGGGCATAATCGATTTCCGCTTGGGCTTTTTTGCTCTGCAGGCGACCGGCTTCCAGGTCCGCTTCTCTTTGCTGCAGTGTCTGCTGGCAGGTTGCCAGCTGCTGTTCCAGCTCGGCTTGTTCCTGGGCTAGGGTTGCCCGCTGGTCTTCAGCAGCCTGAAGGGCACTGGCCAGGGTTTGTTCATCGCGGGCTGAATCCGGCAGTTCGATGGCATTCAGATCCAGCTGCAGGTTATAGATGGCACGAGTGTCCTGATCCAGTTGCTGCGGGGCAAGGTCACTGCGTTCCAGAAGCTCGGGACGCAACACCTTGCCCAGAGTCTGCTCCCAGCCTGGTTGATGACTGCGAAGAAAATGGCGCAGGCTGCCCGCCTCGGGTACCTGTTGTCGCTGAATCGCCTGCAGGTGAGCATCCGCCTGCCCGAGTTGCTGACGCACCTGGGTCAAGCGGTCACTCAGGGTCTGGCGTTGCTTTTTACTGGCCTCCAGCTCCTGGCGAAGATTATTCAAGGTGACCAGGCGGGCCTGGTGATCCTGCTGTGCCTGCTCAATTCTTGCCTGGGCCAAAGCCAGCTCTTCTTTTTCCGATCCCGTCAGCTGGGATACGCTGGCCTTGGCCCTGATCTCGGCCAACTCCTGAGTGAGTTGGTCCAACTCTTCCTGAAAGGCTTCCTGGCTGAGCTGTAGCTGTTCTTCATGTTGCTTGTGCAGGCGCTGCAGTTCTTCCTCCTGCTCTTCACGGCGCTCTTCCTTACTCGTCTGCAAGGCCTGGATACGGTCATAGAGATCCCGACTCTGGCGCTCCAGCGCCTGGGATAATTCCAGTTTGCGTGCTTCCAGTTTTTGCCGGGAATCACCCAACTCACTGCGCATCAGCTGCAAATGCCGATTCAGTTCTTCCTGATCCTGTCGCCACTGGGGCAGATTTTGCAGATCAGCTTCCAGGCCGGGAATGTCTCTTTCCACGTAGTGATCGTAACGCGCCTGGAGATCTTCCAGCTCGCTTTCCAGCTGGCGTCTTTCACTGCGAATTTCACTCAGGCGGTCATTAAGCTGGTTGCGTTCCTCTTCATAGTGCTGCTGGTGCTGGGTAAAGGAGTGATTCAATTCATTCAAGCTAGCCTCATCATCAGCCTGACGAGCCTGCAAGGCCGCGGTATTTTTTTCCAGCAGGGGTTGCAGTTGCCAGAGATCGGCTTCGGTAGCGGCCAGGGTCTGATCCAACTGCTGCAGACGGGAAAAGTCTTCCTGCAAACGATCCAACTGCATTGACTGGCGCATCTGCTGTATCCAGGCTCGGGCCTTGGTATTGCGCACACCAGTGACCGGCAGCTCCACTCCATCCTCTTCAAAAATGGCAGCCAGCATGGTTTTCAGGGTATCCAGCTTGCCTTCTTTAGCATGTACCGCAGATACCAGTTTTTCGATATGGCGAATACGATGCGTCTGTTTCACCAGGCTGTACTGAGCAGCCAGCTGGCGCAAGCGCACTGTATCGCGGCTATTGCCACGCAGCAGACTGAAATCATTCTGGATCACACTGCGGTATTCAGAAGTCGCCGCCAGCTTGGGGGAAACAGAGTGTTTCTGTTGACGCAAGTGGGACGCCCATTCTGAGTAGTTACGCGCCCTCACTCCCTCTGGCGTTTCCAGCAGATAATCCTGAGGCTCAAATCCCGCCTTGATAAAACGGTATTCCACCCCGCCATCGGCCTTGCGGGTCAAGACCGCCTGACACAGGTCGCCATCTTCGCGCCGGTATTCATAAACCAGGTAGGAGTTACTATGGGGGAGATAAAAATCGTCGAATTTCTTGCGGGTTTTGGGAACCACCCGGTTAGGCAGCTCGCCGTAAAAAACCGGAACCAGGCGTTGCAGCGTGGTCTTACCCGAGGCATTGGTGCCGCAAATATTGGTATGGCCATCCAAAGCCAGCTCAACCACCCCATCCAGGTGACTGTGAATCAAAACAATGCGCAGTAAATGCGACATAAACCACCCTGTAAATCCGCTTCAGGAAAGGGATCAATTATCCCATAGAAAAGCAGCTGAAGCAGCCCTGTGAACCGGCCAGCCGCCTCAAGCCGACTGGTTTGATCTGGGGTCAACGCCCATCAAGACCTGGCTGGACGATTTGCCCAGTAGACCCCCATCAGTGTGATTAGCATGCCTGCCAGGGCCAGAAGCGTCATGCTTTCATCAAACAACAGCCAGGCCTCCAGGGCGGTCAGCGGGGGCACCAGGTAGAAATAGCTGGCCGTACGCGTGGATTCACCCGCGCGAATCATCAACAACAAGAGCAAAAGTGCCCCGACGGAGAGCACCAACACTGACCAGCCCAGCGCCAGAATAAAATCCGGATGCCAGTGCACCGGGCCTTCATCCGCCATCCAGGCCGCAGTCAGCATCAGTCCCAGACAGGCAACATACTGGATAAAAGAGGCAGTCAATGGCGATTGCGATTCACAGGCATTTTTCTGGTAGAGGGTGCCCAGCGTAATCCCCAAAAGAGCCAGCAGCACCCAGGCCAGGCCCGTCCAGGTAACGGCTACTCCTTGCAACTGCATCTCGGAAGTCTGTTGCAGAACCAGCAAGACCCCCAACAACCCCAGCAACAGCCCCAACCACTGGCTAAGGCGTAATTTTTGTTGCCAGAATACAAACACCAAGAGCCCGGTCAAAAGAGGCTGCAAACCCACCAGAAGCGCCGTCAAACCGGCCGGGATACCGGCATCGATAGCCGAAAAAACACCGCCCAGATAGGCGCCGTGAATCAGGGCACCAGCCAATAGCTGCTGACCCCACAGACGATAATTTCCGGGAAGTTTCACCCTGAAAAGCTTGAGTAAACAAGCAAAGGCCAGCAGATTGAAAGCCATTCGCCAGGCCAGAAAAGTGAAGGGTTCGCTGTAGGGAAGACCATACTTGGCGCTGATAAAGCCGGTACTCCAGAGAAGCACAAACAGCCAGGGAGCCAGACGCACCAGAAGCGAGGAAGAAAAGAAAGCTGCCAGGGATAGATTCATGCTACACCAAAATAAATAAATCCCGTCAGCAGCCGCTGACAGGATTAATCAACAAGGAAAATTCAGACCGATAAGTCTAAATATTAGCACAACAACGGCAAGCAGGGTCTTTAACTAGCTTTCGAGTACGCAGGTTTCCTTTCAGACCCTCATAGGTGAGAAGTTTGCCAGTGGCCGTTTCCCTACACTGAGCCAGGAGCTTTAAAGCCTCCATGGCCTGAAGACTGCCGATTACGCCGACCAGCGGGGCCAGTACACCCGCCTCGGAGCAACTCAAGGCTTCCTCTTCAGCATCTTCATCATAGAGACAGGCATAGCAGGGGGAATGGGGATCATGGGGATCAAAAACTGCCAGTTGACCGGAGAAACCAATCGCTGCACCGGAAATCAGCGGCTTCTTCCAGCGGTAACAGCTGCGATTGAGGGCAAAACGGGTAGCAAAGTTATCACTGCAATCGCACACCAAGTCTACCTGCTGAACGGCTCGATCCAAGAGCTCTCCTTCCAGCCGCTGGGAGTAACCCACCAGGTCAATCTCCGGGTTGGTCGCCTTCAGGGTTTCCTTCGCTGAAGCCAGCTTGGTCTTACCCACGGAAGCTTCCTGGTGCAGTAGCTGTCGCTGCAGGTTGGACAACTCAACCTCATCATCATCCGCCAGGTGTAATTCACCCACACCTGCGGCTGCCAGATAGAGTGCTACGGGCGAACCCAGACCACCCAACCCCAGAATCAGCACCCGACTGGCCAGAAGCTTCTGCTGCCCCGCCACATCCAGTTCAGGAAGTAAAAGCTGGCGACTATAGCGCAAAAGCTGCTGGTCGGTCAGATCCGGGTGCGTCATACCAGAGAGTCCTGCTCGAACTCCTCCAGGCAGGGAACATAGATCGCAGTATCTTCTTTCACTTCTTCCATTACTACATAGCTCTTGGATTCTTTTACACCGGGCAAGGTTAAAACCACATCACCCAACAACTGCCGGTAGGCACTCATCTCGGGAATCCGGCACTTGAGAATATAATCAAATTGACCGGACACCAGGTGGCATTCCTGAATCTGGGGCAACTGGGCCACGGCGCGGCGAAACTCGTCAAAAACAGCCGGGGATTGCGTTTCCAGACTTATCTCCACAAACACCAACAGATTGGCACGCAGGTATTTGGGATTGAGTATGGCCTTGTAACCCTTGATCACACCCTTGCGTTCCAGGCGTTTGACCCTTTCCAGGCAAGGAGTCGTGGAAAGACCCACCTTGTTGGCCAGATCCACATAGGAAATGCGGGCATTATCCTGCAGTGCCTGGAGAATTTTAAGATCAATTTTATCCAGGGTTTTGCTTTTATTGTTTTTCATGGAAAGCTGCCTTTTATTATTATCAGTCATCCAAAAAAGCAGGCAAAATTGATGGCAAGCAGCTAAAAAGTCTCCCTCAAAACAGTTGATCTTGCCAAAAGCCTACTCTCTTTCAGAGTTTTATCATGTTAGCCTGGCAAAAACCACACCTTTGCTGGAGGTTTTGACTTGGGAGCGTCTAATTAACGTGATGAGCGCAGGTTAGACAAGGCGGAATTGAACGAAAAAGCGGAATTTACAGCAAGTAAATGAGTATTTTGAGGTCAATTTCAACGCAGTATAAACAAGCGCAATAGTTAATCAGGGGTTTCCTTATTGACGTCTTCCCCGGGTCACTCTTGGCTGGCCGGCGTAATCCGGATAAGTCAGGCGCTCAAGCAAGCCTGCCCGGGCAAAGAGACCCTGAAGCGCTTCGGCCTGATCATAGCCCTGCTCCACCAGAAACCAGCCTCCGGGGCGCAGATGCTTGGGCAGACCTGCCAATAGCTGGCGGTAGGCTTCCAGGCCATCTGTCCCACCAACCAGGGCAGAAGAAGGCTCGTAGCGAAGATCTCCCTGCTGCAAATGCGGATCCTCGGGGTGAATATAGGGGGGATTGCTGACTACCAGATCATAACCGGGTGTTTCAGGCACTGCCTGCCACCAGTCGGATTGCCAGACTCTGATGTCCAGCTGCAAGTGGCGCGCATTTTCCCTGGCCAGAGCAACGGCTTCCGGCTGAAAATCAACGGCATCCACCTTCCACTGGGGACGCTCCTTTTTCAAAGCCAGGGCGATGGCGCCGGTACCTGTTCCCAAATCCAGGACTCGCGCCTGGGGCAGGACACAGGAATCCAAAGCAGCTTCCACCAGGACTTCGGTATCCGCGCGGGGAATTAAAGTCGCCGGGGAAACCCGCAGGGGCAGGCCCCAGAATTCCCATTCACCCAGAATCCAGGCCAAGGGTGTACCTTCCAGACGTTGGTGCAATTGTCGGCCCAGGCTGGTTTGCTGTTCCTGGCTCAATTCCTGCCCCGGCCAGGTAAACAGATAGGCCGGATTTTTCTGCAGCAATTGGCAAAGCAGGATTTCAGCTTCCTGGCGGGCATTGTCGATACCGGCATTGAGCAGTTGAGCCGCGGCCTCCTGCAGCCAGGATTTGATCGTGATCACCGCGATCAGGCTCCCATCTGGGCCAGCAGTTCGGTTTGCTGCTCCTGTGCCAGGGCTGAAACCACTTCGTCCAGGCTACCGGCCAGGATTTCATCCAGCTTGTAGAGAGTCAGGTTGATGCGGTGATCGGTCACCCGGCCCTGGGGAAAGTTATAAGTTCGAATTCGTTCGGAACGGTCACCACTGCCCACCAGAGAACGGCGCTCATCGGCCTGGGCCTTGTGGGCATCATCTTCAGCCTGCTGTTTCAGGCGGGTCGCCAGCCAGGACAGGGCCTTGGCCTTGTTCTTGTGCTGGGAGCGCTCCTGCTGGCATTCCACCACCAGACCGGTGGGCAAGTGGGTAATGCGAATGGCCGAGTCAGTGGTATTAACGTGCTGACCACCGGCACCGGAAGAGCGGAAGGTATCTATACGCAAATCGGCCGGATTGATGTCCACCTCCCCGACTTCATCGGCTTCAGGCATGACCGCTACCGTACAGGCGGAGGTGTGGATACGCCCCTGGGATTCGGTAGCGGGCACCCGCTGAACCCTGTGGACACCGGATTCAAACTTCAGCCAGGAATAGACATCGCGGCCACTGATGCGGGCAATGACTTCCTTGAAGCCACCGGCTTCACTGTCATTGGAACTAAGAATTTCCACCTGCCACCCCTTGCCTTCGGCAAAGCGGCTGTACATCTTGAACAGATCCCCGGCAAAAAGCGCGGCTTCATCGCCGCCGGTTCCGGCGCGAACTTCCAGAAAGATATTACGGCTGTCATTGGGATCACGAGGTAGCAGGAGGCGTTGTAATTCCGCTTCCAAATCCGCCAGACCTGCTTTCAATTCCTGGGCTTCCTCGCGACCCATTTCACGCATCTCGGGATCATCATCTTCAGCCATGGCTTCGGCTGCAGCCAGATCCTCCTGCTGCTGGGTATAGCGGTTGTACGCCTGAATCACCGGTTCCAGCTCTGCATACTCTTTGGAATAGCTGCGAAACTTGTCCTGCTGACTGATGGTTTCAGGGTCGGAAAGAAGCGCTGACAACTCTTCAAAACGATCGCGAAGGTTGTCCAGTTTGGTGTGTAGAGAGGCTTTCATATACAGGAAAATCCAAAATTGAAAAATGGAAAAAACAGTGCAAATCCTTGCAGGGAGCAGCTAGGGCTCCTTGGTGTTTTTTCCGGAAGGAGGTGGCTGGTTGGTTTCCAGATTAAGCAGTTCGGCAGCTGAAGCCAGAAAATCACCGCGATTTTCAGCCGAGGCTTCACGCAACTTGAGAGTAGGGTGATGCAGCCATTTATTGGTCAGGCTACGACAGAGTTTTTGCATGACCTCCTGGGCATCCTGCCCCTGCTCCAACTGGGCCAGGGCCTGGGCCAACTCGGCATCGGCCAGCTGCTGGGCATTGCGGCGGAATTCGCCGATCATGCGTCCGGCATCACGCACCCGCAGGCTGCGCTGAAATTCCTGAACACTGGCACGAATCAAGTGCTCGGCCTGTTCGGCGGCTTCTCGACGCGCGGCCAGGTTCTCGTCAATGACCTCCTGGAGATCATCGACGGTAAACAGAAAGATATCATCCAGCTCATCCACCTGGGGTTCGATATCCCGGGGTACGGCAATATCCACCATAAAGATGGGCTTGTGGCGCCTTAATTTAAGCGCTCTTTCTACCATGCCCTTGCCCAGAATCGGTAAGGGGGCCGCAGTGGAGCTGATGACGATATCGGCCTTGGCCAATTCATTGGGAATGGCATCCAGCGTGACGGCCTGGCCGTTGACCTCTTCAACCAGGCTCTGGGCACGATCCAGGGTGCGATTAGCCACCACTAACTGGCTGACACCAGCCTGACGCAAATGACGGGCCACCAGTTCGATGGTTTCCCCGGCACCAATCAAAAGGGCGCTGCTTTCACGCAGATCCGAGAAAATCTTTTGCGCCAGACTCACGGCTGCATAGGCCACGGAAACCGGGTTGGTGCCGATACCGGTTTCGGTTCTGACTCGTTTGGCGGTGGCAAAAACCTGCTGAAAAAGTCCCTCCAGACCCGAGCCGAGAAGATTATTCTGTTTGGCCAGATCATAAGCATCCTTGATCTGACCCAGAATCTGAGGCTCACCCAGCACCATGGAATCCAGACCACTGGCAACACGCATCAAATGACCGATGGCCGACTGGTCTTCATGGATGTAGCTGTGCTTGGCGACTTCATCAAGAGGCAGGCCATGAAAATGACTCAACCATTCCAACAAGGGCGCAGCATCGCCAGCCTCCACCAGGGTATAGACTTCCGTACGGTTGCAGGTGGAAACGATAGCCGCTTCTTTGATACTCTGATGTTCGCGCAATTCTTGGCTGGCGGCTTCCAACTGGGAAGGCGAAAAAGCGACCCGCTCTCGCAAAGCAACGGGCGCCGTCTTATGATTTATGCCCAGAGCTAGAAAACGCATTGGCTGTACTGCTGGCACCGTCAAACGTCACTCCAAGAAGTCGGCTCCCCCCTTCAACCAGGGGCAGAAAACGTGCAATAAAAAACAACCGCTTACATAAATTGCAGGGCAGCTGGCTATAAGGACGTTATGATAGCACAATCAAAACCGAAACCAGACTCAACGCGCATGTTTAGCCTTTATAATTTTTCCCTTCCTGCTGGCCTGAGCCGTTTGCTGCTGGTGCCTACAGCAAGTTTGCTGTTGTTACTCGCTGGCTGCGCCACCCAGCCTGAAGCCCAAGCGCCTGGCCGCGTGAGTCTGGGAGAAGCCAGACAACCCCAACTCTATATCCATGCCTCCGAGCAGGACTACCCTCCCGTTCAGGGCCTGGATCAAAATCTGACCTACCGCCTGCTGAGTGCTGAGTTGGCCGGTCAACGCAATCTACTGGATTTCACCCTGGACACCTACATCGATCTGGCCATACAAACCCGCAAGGCCGAAATCGCTGAAAGAGCCACCTGGATTGCCCAGTTCGCCCAACAACAACAGGCTGCCTTGGATGCCGCCATCATCTGGGCCGATGCTGCTCCTGACAACCCCGATGCCCAGAGAACCGCTGCCGGCTTGTTGTTGCAGAACGAAGACTACCTGCAGGCATTTGAGCACCTGCTGCGTTATGAACAACTGAGTGGCGACAGCAATTTTGCCCTCCTGGCCGGGCATCTTTCCGAAACCGGCCATCCGCTTCTGCAAGAACTCTATCAATTGATGCTACAGGAAAGCCAGAATCGAGCCCAACCCAGTGCAGATCTGCAGACAGCGCTGGCACTGATCAGCTGGGAACTGGGACGTAAACAGCAGACCCAGTCCCACCTGGATCAGGCGTTAGAGCTGGATCCTCTGCGTATCCGCGCCCTGCAATTGCAAGCGCGTCTGTATAGAGCGGAGAATAAAATGCAGGCAGCCCTGGAGCTACTCCAGCAGGCCCTGAAAGAAAAACCCGAGGAAATCCGCCTGTGGCTGGAGGTCGCTCGAACCCAACTGGAAAACCAACAACTGCAAGCGGCAGAAAACACCTTTGACCGCATTCTCAGGCTGCAACCGGAAAATCCGCAAATACGCCTGGCCCTGGCTCGTATTCAAATGGAAACCCGTCAGTACCCGGCTGCTGAGGCGACCCTGCAACCCCTGACCCGAGATGAAGCCCTGGCCGACCAGGCTTATCTTCTTCTCGGTGAAGCAGCCCAGAGACAGGGTAACAGGCAAAGAGCACTTGATTTTTATGCCGCTGTCGATTCCGGCCAGGCCTTGCTGGAGGCCTCGCGAGCCGGTGTTAACCTTCTGCTGGAACAACACAGAGGTACAGGCCCGGCGCTGGAACTCCTGGACAGAAATCGGCAAAAGGCTCCGGAGCTGATCACCCCCTTGACGCTCATGGGAGAACAGCTTTTACGCCAGGAAGAGCAACTAACGGCTGCCCTTGAGTGGGTTGATGGCGGCCGGGAACTCCTGCCCAGGGGGAAAGAGTCCACACCCCTGCTATATTCACGAGCCCTGCTGGAATACGAACTCGGTCACCTGGATCAAATGGAAGCTGACTTGAGGCAGCTGCTGGAGTTGGAACCCAATAATGCCATGGCCCTCAATGCCCTGGGCTATACCCTGGTTAAGCATACAGACGACCGTATCAACGAGGGCCTCCTGCTGATTCGTAAAGCTCACGCCCTCAACAGTGAAGCTCCGGAGATTCTGGATTCCCTGGGCTGGGCCCTGTTCCGTCTGGATCGCCTGGAGGAAGCCAGGGAACACCTGGAAACCGCCTATGAACGCCTCCCGGACGAGGAAATTGGCGTGCATCTGGTTGAAGTCCTCTGGGAAATGGGTGAACACCAACAGGCCCGACAACTCCTGAATGAATTGCGTCAACAAGACCCCACTCCGCTGATCGACCAGCTCCTGCAAAGAAAACCCCAACTGGAGGCTCGCTAATGCTGGCAGGCATCAAAAAACCGCTGCTCCTGCTATTACTGCTTTCCCTGTTGGCAGCCTGCTCCAGCCAGCCACTGCCACCTCCCGCCCAGGAAGAACTCCTGCCTAATGCCGAACTCTGGCATTGGCGAGCCCAAGGGCGCCTGGCAATCAAGACCCCCAATGACGGTCAAACCCTTAATCTTGATTGGCAGCAGGACGGCTACTCTTATCAATTACAGATTTTTGGCCCTCTGGGCCAGGGCAGTGCCCGCCTGGATGGCCGCCCTTTTTATGTCACCCTGGTCACTTCAGATGGCCAGACGTTGCAGGCCGCCAGCCCGGAACAGCTGCTTCGCCAGGGGCTGGGATTGCAGCTACCCCTGTCCAATATGGTCTACTGGATTCGCGGATTACCCGCTCCAGGCCCCTACCAGCAGCTCAATACTTCCAGCCTCCTTCAGGATGGTTGGCAGCTGGAATGGCGACGCTTTACCCAGGTCGAGGAGCGGCGTTTACCAGCCCTCCTGGTAGCTAATCAGGGTGACCTGGAAATTCGCCTGGCGATCCACAGCTGGCAACTTTTTTCGTCCAACGAACAGGATTTCGCTGAACAACCATGAAGCAACTCAGTCTTCCGGCTCCAGCCAAGCTCAACCTCTTTTTACAGATCACCGGCCAGCGACCCGATGGCTACCATGAGCTGCAAACCCTGTTTCACTTTCTGGATATTAGTGACGAATTGGATTTTACCCTGCGCAAGGATGGTGAAATCCAGCTGGAAACACCCCTCCCCGGTGTTCCCCGCGAAAACAATCTGGTCTGGAAAGCGGCACAGCTTTTGGCTACTTATCGCGCCAATCCAAGCCAGGGTGTCAGCATTCGCATCGACAAGCAGCTTCCTATGGGCGGGGGCCTGGGTGCAGGCAGTTCTGATGCAGCAACCACTCTTCTGGCACTGAACCACCTCTGGGATCTAAGATTAGATCTGGATCAGCTGGCCAAGTTGGGATTACAACTGGGTGCAGATGTGCCCGTCTTCCTGCGCGGTGAAACCGCCTGGGCTGAAGGGATCGGTGAGCAGCTGCAGCCCTGGGCTGTTGAAGAAAAGGACTACCTCATTCTGCATCCCGGCTGCTCTTGCAGCACCGCCGACTTTTTCCGTCACCCTGAGCTGAATCGTCAGAGCACGCGCATCACACCTCATCAAGCCCAGGCACAGCTAGGCCACAATGTTTTCACCAGCTTGGCTCGCGAACTCTACCCGGCAGTCGACCAGGGCTTTGAATGGCTGCAAGCCGCTGGCCTCCAGCCTTTCCTCACGGGAACCGGTGCTTGTATCTACGCAGTAATTGATGAAGCAAGTCAGGGGCGGCAACTGCTGGAAGAGCTGCCGAAAGAACTGCAAATGCAGGGTGCGCGCGGCTGGCTGGCTAAGGGTTGCAACCGCTCGCCAGCCCACCGGCAACTGGCCGTTATGGCCTAGCCCACCTTTTCACCGTGCGCCTGCTTGTCAGCATGGTAGGAGGAACGCACCAGCGGGCCTGAAGCTATGTGCTTAAAGCCCATTTTGTAACCTTCTTCGGCAAACCAGGCAAACTGTTCGGGCGTCACCCAGCGATCGATTGCCAAGTGATCCTTGGAAGGCTGCATGTATTGGCCCAGGGTCAGCATGTCCACCTGATGCGCGCGCAGATCACGCATGACCTGCAAAACCTGCTCATCGGTTTCACCCACCCCCAGCATCAGACCGGATTTGGTCAAGACATCCGGGCAGGCTTCCTTATAGCGCTTGAGCAGATCCAGCGACCATTGGTAATCAGCACCGGGACGCACCTTTTTGTAGAGCTCGGGCACTGTTTCCAGATTGTGGTTAAAGACATCCGGAGGGGTCTCCCGCAATATATCGACGGCGATATCCATGCGCCCACGGAAATCGGGAACCAAAACCTCGATTTCCAGCTTGCTCATGCGTTGGCGTAGCTCGCTGATGCACTGGGCGAAATGACCCGCCCCACCATCACGCAGGTCATCCCGGTCCACCGAGGTGATCACCACGTATTTAAGGTTCATCTCGGCAATGGCTTCGGCCATTTCCCGGGGTTCATCTTCATCCAGCGGATTGGGCCGACCATGGGCGACATCACAGAAAGGACAGCGACGGGTGCAGATGTCCCCCATGATCATGAAGGTGGCAGTACCACCATGAAAACACTCACCGAGATTGGGGCAGGAGGCTTCTTCGCACACGGTGTTCAGCTTGTGCTTGCGCAGGGTGTCCTTGATGCGGTTGATTTCCGGAGAAATCGGCATGCGCACCCTTAGCCAATCCGGTTTCTTGGGCAGTGTCTCGGTAGGAATCACCTTGACCGGAATACGGGAGGTCTTGTCAGCACCGCGCAGCTTTTCACCCTGAACGATCTTCTTTGCTTGTGTCTTTGCTGTCATGCCAGCTCCTGCCAATGCTTGCTTGTAGAAATCTGCTGATGCCCGAGGCGACGCAGAAGTATCTGGAGCAGGTCTTCACGGGCCTGCTCGGGAGAAATGTCGGGGCGCAAATCGGCCAGACGAGTGACCGGCATCCCGGCATAGCCACAGGGGTTAATCCGCCGAAACGCCTCCAGCTCACAATCGAGGTTAAAGCTCAGGCCATGAAAACTGCAGCCCCGGCGAATTTTGAGTCCCAGGGCGGCTATCTTGGCTTCACCCACATAAACACCGGGCGCATCAGCTCGGGCCTGGGCCTCGATGCCCAGACTGGCCAGGTAATCGATAATGCTTTCTTCGATCAGGTTGACCAGATCCCTGACCCCCATGCTCAAGCGCTTGACGTTGAGTAGCAGGTAGATCACCAGCTGTCCGGGACCGTGCCAGGTGACCTGGCCACCGCGATCCACCTTCACTACAGGGATATCGCCCGGATCCAGCAGATGGATTTCCTTGCCTGCCTGCCCCAGGGTAAACACGGAATCATGTTCCAGTATCCAGAGTTCGTCGGCATCAGCGTCGGTTCTTTCCTGGGTAAACGCCTGCATCCGCTTCCACACGGGTTCGTAAGGCTGACGCCCCAGGTAGCGAAGCTGCAGGAGGCCGGGATCGCTCATTAGAGCACCATATGAACTCGGCCGGTTTCTTTCAGGGCCGAATGCAGGCGCGTGAGTTCCTGCTCACTTTGAGCGTGGATGGTGATGCGGATGGACTGGAAACGTCCCTTACGGCTATCCACCACTTCCACCGTTTCTTTCAGATAGCTGGTTTCCAGACCTGCCAGGACATCCAGCACGCAGGCTTTAAAGTCGGGTGCAGCCTCACCCACCACTTTAATCGGAAAGTGGCAGGGAAACTCGATTTTGGGTGGTTGATCCTGAGGACCGCTGGTCTTGTCTTGCATGGCTCACTTAAAACCTAGTAATTTAGTCAAACATTATACCCTAGGGGACATCAACTGAACAAACCCATCACGAACAGCAGCAGGCTGTGCCAGATGCGTTTGAAAAAGCCCGCCTCTTCAATATTTTGCAAGGCTACCAACGGCTCGCGGGCCACTTCTTCTTCGCCCAGGGTTACGACCAGCTGCCCCATGACCTGACCGGCAGTTATGGGTGCCTTAATGGTTTTTTCCACCTCTACGCGGGCTTGCAGGTTGCCCTGCTCTCCACGAGGAATGGTGGCATAGAGGTCACTACGCAAACCTAGCTCAACTTGATCAACCTCACCCTGCCATACATCTTCACGATCCAGTACCTGGAACTTTTCATAGAGCTTGGGCGTTTCAAAATAGCGAAAACCATAGGTCAAAAGCTTCTGACTTTCCTGGGCACGGCTAGCTTCGCTACGGGTCCCCAAGACGACTGAAATCAGCCGCATTTCGTTACGTACAGCCGAAGCCACGAGGCAGTAGCCAGCTTCATCTGTATGCCCGGTTTTCAGGCCATCGACACTGGAATCGCTCCACAAGAGGGTATTGCGATTACTCTGGCGGATGTTGTTGTAGGTAAATTCTTTTTGCGAATAAAGTGAGTAATGCCCTGGATAATTGATAATCTTTTCTCGTGCCAGGATCGCCAAATCCATGGCCGAAGAGTAATGACCTTCCTCGGGCAGACCAGTGGAGTTGCGAAACTGGGTGTTATCCATACCCAGGCGCTGAGCATGCTGATTCATCAGATCAGCAAAGGCTTCTTCACTGCCCGCCAGGTATTCAGCCATAGCCACTGAAGCATCATTACCGGACTGGACGATGATACCCTGCATCAGATCTTCTACAGAGACCAAAGTGCCTTCTTGAATAAACATGCGTGAACCCGGCATCCGCCAGGCTTTGACACTGACGGGTACCCGCTCGTCAGGGGTAATATTGCCCCGATTCATTTCATATTCAACCAGATAACTGGTCATCATCTTGGTCAAACTGGCTGGCGGCAGACGCTGTTCAGCATTATGTGAAGCCAGAACCCGGCCACTGTGGGCATCCATCAGCACCCAGGCAGTGGCTGCCAGTTGCGGGGGTGCAGGTATCATCACCTGGGCCAGCAAGGGTTGACTCAGCAGCCCTGTCAGCAAAAGGGCCAACCCCAGACCTGACAGAGATTGACCAAAGCGGATTAGTAGCTGTTTACTGCATTGCATGACAATCATGAGCGACTCGATCACTATTGAGTTTTAGCTGCTAGGAAAAAGCAACTGGTTTACTGACGTACACGAAAGGGACGACCTAATTCAGAAGCTTCCAGCTTGCGGATGGCCGCTTCTGCGGAAGCTTCCTCCAAAGGCCCGACTTGGACTCGATAAAGAGATTGATCCGATACAACACGAACGGGTGCCTGGGTTAATTCTCTAGCCCTGGCTTGCAGGCGCTCGGCAGCCTGGGCATTGCCCAAAGCCGCTACCTGAAGAAAGACACTCCCTCCAGCCGAATTGCCGGAGCCATTACGGGCCTGCCATTCCAAAGGATCTAAAGCTTCCAGGCGCACTCTGGCAGTACCGGTTTCGAGCATATCCAGCCGATGGGCAGCGGCATAGGAGAGATCAATGATACGGTTGCCCACAAAAGGGCCGCGATCATTGACACGAACAATAACCTGCTTGCCGTTGCCCAGATTGGTCACCCGAACATAAGTAGGTAGAGGCAAGCGTGTGTGGGCGGCAGACATGGCATACATGTCGTAGACCTCACCATTGGAGGTGTCATGACCATGGAACTTGCTGCCATACCAAGAGGCCGTCCCCGTCTGGGTAAATCCACGACTGGAAGCGAGAACCCGGTAGGTGCGCCCAAAAACTGTATAGGTCGGGCTGTTGCCTCTTTGGCTACGCGGCTCGGGTATCGGTTGCGCATCAGGAACCCGGGAGACATCCGGCGGGTTGGCTGGCAGGCTGTCGCGGCGTTGGGTATAGCGACCATTGCCCGAGCTGACTATCTTGTCATGCAGGCTGTAGCCACCACTGCTGCGAGCACCGAAAACACCACCACCACCGCCCACCGAGCAGCCCACCAACAGACTGGCCAGCACGAGCAGAAGGACAAGAAACAAGTACCTGGGCATTTTCCGCGATCTCAATCAAAATTTATTGGCGCAAGGCATCAACCAATTCGTACACAGCCAAAGCATACATACGGCTATGATTATAACGTGTAATCACGTAAAAATTGGGCAAACCTATCACAAAACGCTCCCCCTCTTCCAGCTTAAAAGCCATGGGCAGCACTTGAGTGGCCGTATCGAGATCAAGGGGCTCGCGGGGTAACAGCCCCTGCTGGATCACTTCTTCCAGGGGCAGGCGATCAAAACGGTTATGGCGCAAGTCTTGCAGAGGGCCTGCCTGGGACTCGAGATTGGCTTCCACAAGAATGCGCTGACCGGTTTGCCAGCCATGAGCTTTAAAATAGTTGGCTACCGAACCGATCGCATCCACCGGATTAGTCCAGATATCAATAAAGCCATCACCGCTGAAATCCACGGCAAAATCACGATAACTGGTGGGAATAAATTGCGGGTAGCCCATGGCACCTGCATAGGAACCCAGTGGCAAGCGAGGATTGAGGCCCTGCTGGCGGGTCAGATTCAGGAATTCGACCAGCTGGCTGCGAAAAAAGGCAGAGCGATCACGTGAAGCGGCTTCCGGATAATCAAAACTCAGGGTTGCCAAGGCATCGATCACGCGATGTCGTCCCTTGTTGCGTCCATAAAAGGTTTCAATGCCGATAATGGCCGCTATGACTTCAGCCTCCACTCCGTATTCTTCTTCAGCCCGGTTGAGGGTGGCAGCATACTTCTGCATAAACTCGCGACCGGCAGCAATACGTTGATTGGTGATAAAGATCTGGCGATATTCATGCCAGGCCAGAACTCTTTCTGCTGGGCGAGACATCAGATCACGAACGTCCTGACGCTGCTGGGCCTCGGAAAACAATTCCTCCAGCAGGAGACGATCAAAATCCCGCTCGGTCACCAGCTCATCAATAAAGGCTTCGACGTCCCGGCGCTGACTGGGATCATAAACACTGGCGGCAACCTGCCCACTCATCACCACCAAGAATAACACCAGAACACCAATCAACAAGTGGCTTTTTGAGTTCATACTGACAGCTCCCGGGCAGTCTATTTATTCAGCAAGCTATTATGGGTGTGGATAGACATGAGGACGCCAAAACCAGCCATGAGCGTCAAACTCGATGTCCCCCCGAAACTGACCAGTGGCAAGGGCACCCCGACAACCGGTAGCAGGCCACTGACCATGCCTATGTTAACAAAAACATACACGAAAAAGGTAAAAACCACCGCAGAAGCCAGGAGTCGACTGAAGGTTCCCACGGCTGACATGGCGATCAGCAGGCCCCGCCAGATAATAACCAGATAGAGTGCCAGCAGAAGGGTTACCCCGATCAGTCCGGTTTCTTCGGCAAGCACTGCAATAATAAAATCGGTATGCCTTTCGGGAAGAAATTCCAGGCGTGACTGGGTGCCTTCCAGCCAGCCCTTGCCCTGCAGCCCGCCAGAGCCGATCGCTGTAGTCGACTGGATAATATTCCAGCCGGTCCCCAGAGGATCTCTTTCCGGATTAAGAAAAGTCAGTACGCGATTGCGCTGGTAATCGTGCATTACCCACCAGAGAGCTGGCAAAGCAGAAAGCGCCAGGACCATAAACGAAAAGATGATGCGCCAGCTCAACCCCGCCATAAATAGCACCACCAGTCCGGCTGCCGCCACCAGCAGGGAAGTCCCCAGATCAGGTTGGCGGGCAATCAATAAAACCGGCAAAGCCAGAATACAGGCAGCAGCTCCCAAGTGTTTCCAACTGGGGGGAAGATGTCTTTGTGACAGGTAGGCCGCCAGCATCAAGGGCAAGGCTAACTTCATCATCTCCGAGGGCTGAAAACGGAAACCCGCCATCACCAGCCAGCGCTGCGCCCCCTTGGCATCAATCCCTATAATCAGAACAGCCACCAGTGCCAAAAGGGTCGCCAGGTAGACCCAGATGGCCCAGCGGCGCATATAACGTGGTGGTACCTGGGCTACGACCAGCATCACCACCAAGGCTAGGCCAAAACGATAGATTTGGGCCAGAGTGACCTGCATACTGCTGCCACTGGCACTATAAAGAATTAATAGTCCGCAGCCCATCAGGCCTAGCAAAGCAACCAACAGCCAACCATCCAAGTGGATTCGGGTTAGCAGCCCTTCCTTTTTTTTCAGGTGCAGGTGGGCACCTGGCAACTTCCATTGAAAATCACGGGGCATCACTCGCCTCCAGTTCAGCCAGGCGTTCAGGAGTTAAATAGGCATCAAACACTTCGCGGGCAATAGGAGCAGCGATTTTACTTCCACCACCCTTGGCATTTTCCACGATTATTGCCAGGGCGATCTGGGGGTTATCAGCCGGTGCAAAGCCCATAAACACGGCGTGATTGCGCATAAATTCGGGACGCTCTTCCGGGGGTAGCTGCTCGAACTCACGACTCAGGCTCACCACCTGAGAAGTCCCGGTTTTACCCGCTATGCGATAAGCCGCCCCTTCGCCCGAAAAGCGAGCCGTCCCCTCGTGTCCATGCAAGACCTCCTGCATGGCTTCATGAATAATATTCCAGTTTTGCGGGTCCATCACCGGAACAGGATCGCGCGCTTGTGCATCAGGAAATTCAGCGGCTTCTCCTTCTGCACTTTGCAGCAAACGCGGCCGGACCCATTCGCCCTTGTTGGCTAGAACAGCTGTAGCAGTAGCCAGCTGTAAGGGGGTCGTCAACCAATAACCCTGGCCAATCCCGGTACTCAGGGTTTGGCCGGGATACCAGAGCTCTTCCAGATTTTCACGCTTCCATTCACGACTGGGCACCAGCCCTTCACGTGCCCCCAGGACATCCAGGGAGGTTTGCTGACCAAAACCAAACTCGCGCATATAGGGCGCAATGCGATCGATGCCCAGCGCATAGGCCAGGCTGTAAAAGAAGGTGTTATTGGATACCTCGATTGAACGACGGATATCCACTTCACCGTGCCCGTTTCGCTTCCAGTTGCGGTAAAGGCGGTCATCATTGGGTAATTGGAAATAACCCGGATCTTCCATGGTCATATCAGGTTCAATGACTCCCATTTCCAAACCGGCCAAGCCCATGAAGGGTTTTACCACTGAACCGGGCGCATACTGCCCCCGGCTTGCGCGGTTAAACAGGGGCAGATTGCCGTCGTTGCGCAAGTCAGTAAAGGCCTGATCATCCAGGCTACCGACAAAGACATTGGGGTCAAAACTAGGTGAACTGACCAACGCCAGTATCCCACCTGTTGAAGGCTCAATAGCAACCAGACTGGCTTTACGACCCCGCAAGCTGGCATAAGCGACCTCTTGTAGTTGGCTATCCAGATGCAGCGTCAAATCCACGCCCGGACGCGGAGGTTCAGACTCCACCACCCTCAGCACCCGTCCGCGCGCATTGGTTTCGACGCGACGATAACCTACTTCGCCATGCAAGAGATTTTCATAGTGGCTTTCAACACCTGTTTTGCCAATATAGTGGGTACCCGAATAGGCCCGTCGATCCAGCTCTTCCAGATCTTCGGCACTGATACGGCCGACATAACCCAGAGCATGCGCCACAGCTTCACCAGCCGGATAGTGGCGTAACAACTGGGCAGATATCTCCACACCGGGGAGCAGGTGGCGATTAACGGCCAGAATAGCAATCTGTTTTTCGGTCAGCTGATCCAGCAATAAGGCCGGTTCGAAAGGTCTGCGACGATGGCGGCTTCGCTCCATCAGGGTGGCCTGACAATCAGCCTGCATTTCCAGAAAACTGCAGATCCGCCCCACCACTTCTTCAACATCCCCCGCCAACTCACGTGTCAGCGTCAGACTGTGACTGGGCAGATTATCCGCCAGCAGGCGACCGTTACGGTCGTAAATCAGACCACGGGTTGGTGGAATTGCCTCTACATTGGTCCGATTACGTTCGGATCGGGAAACATGCTGGTCATACTGAAAGACCTGCAGATAGGCCATGCGGAAAAAAAGTACAGCCATGAAAACCACAACGATCAAAAGCAGCAGGCGCGCACGAAACTGGAAAATCTGGTTTTCCTTTTCCGGATCTTTGATCTGTCTGCGAAATTCAGTCATGGTTCTTCAACGATGGTAAGGGTGGCCAGCCAGGAGGGTCCAGGCACGGTAAAGTTGCTCAGCCAGGAGCACCCTCACCAGTGGGTGGGGCAGGGTCAGGTCGGATAGCGACCAGCGCTCTTCGGCACGTGACAGGCATTCTTTGGAAAGACCATCCGGCCCGCCAATCAAAAGTACCAGATCGCGACCTTCCATGCGCCAGTTTTCGGCCTTGTCAGCCAGCTTCTCGCTACTCCAGGATTTGCCCTGCACATCCAGCGCGATCACTTTTTCCCGGTCCTTGATCCGGCCCAGCAATGCCTGAGTCTCCTTGGCAAGGGCTTTTTTGATATCACCACCACTGCGCCCCTGGCCGAGTGGTACTTCTTCGAATTCCACCCGGAAATCCGCCGGCAGCCGGCGGGTATAGTCTTCGACACCCTGATAAACCCAGGCTGGCATTTTCTGGCCTACAGCCAACACACGAATTTTCACACTCAAGCCTGTTTTTCAGCCAGGGAGAAGTCACCCCAGAGTTTTTCCAGATCATAGAAGGAGCGGGTTTCCGGCTGCATGATATGCACCAGCAGATCGCCCAGATCCACCAGCACCCAGTCTCCGGCATCCAGGCCTTCCAAACTCAGTGGCGTGACCCCGGCTTCTTTCAGTTGCGTCACCAGATTGGTGGCCAGAGCGCTCACCTGGCGCGAGGAAGTCCCCGAAGCGATCAGCATAAAGTCCGTGACGCTACTGGCTTCACGAACATCCAGTTCACAAACGTCTTTGGCTTTCAAATCTTCCAGTGCATTCAGCACCAGGCTTTTCAATTTTTCGACTTGCATAGTGTCTCTTGGGTTGGGCTAGAGAGGCTGCAGGAATACAGCTTGCGGGCAAACAGATAGTCTATCACTGCATCCGGCAGAAGGTAACGCACAGAGCGGCCTTCACTGAGCAGTTGACGAATACGGGTCGCAGAAATTTCCATGCTGGCAGGCAGTTTCAGACGCAGCAGCTTGCCAGCGGGCGCCAGGGTCAAGTCTTCCGGCTCCCGGGTTTGCTTGGCATCCAGCAGTTTTTGCAGAACTTGCCCGGGCGAGTCTTCTTCACCAGGGCGGTCGATGACCACCAGATGAGCCAACTCCAATAATTCGGAAAAACGTGACCAGGAGGGTAAACCCAGAAAGGCATCCCAGCCCAACACCAGCGCCAAAGGCTGCTTGCTGCCGTAGTCTTCGCGCAGGCTGATCAGCGTATCCACCGACCAGGAAGGCCCCGAACGCCTAAGTTCGCGGTCATCGGCAAAAAGCTGCGGTTCCCGGGCTACAGCCAGCTGCAGCAGGTTCATGCGATCCTCGGGGGTTGCTCCGGGCTGCCCCCGGTGGGGAGGCAGCTGACAGGGAATCATGTGCAAGCGTTTAACCGGCAGCGCCTGGGTCAACTCCACGGCTGTACGCAGGTGACCGTGATGCACCGGGTCAAAAGTACCCCCGTACATCATCACCAGTGGCTGGACAACAGACATGCAATCACTCGCGGATATGGCCATCACCCAGAACAACATACTTCTGAGAGGTCAGTCCCTCCAGCCCTACCGGGCCGCGGGCATGAATCTTGTCTGTGGATATACCGATTTCGGCACCCAGACCATATTCAAAGCCATCTGCAAAACGGGTCGAAGCATTAACCATAACCGAGCTGGAATCCACTTCGTTAAGAAAACGCCGGGCCAGGGTAAAATTCTCGGTTACTATGGCATCGGTGTGATGGGAGCCATACTGGTTGATATGCTCAATGGCGGCATCCAAGCTATCCACAATTTTAACGGCCAGCACGGGTGCCAGGTACTCACTGCTCCAGTCCGAATCGATAGCGGCCTGCATGCTGGGCACCAGCAAACGTGAACGCGAACAGCCACGCAGCTCGACCCCCTTTTCCGTATAGGCTTCCGCCAAAAGAGGAAGAAGGCTGGCCGCCTGTCCCTCGTGGATCAAAAGGGTTTCCATGGTATTGCAGGTGCCGTAGCGATGCGTCTTGGCATTGATGGCAATGGCTCGGGCTTTTTCTGGATCAGCCTGCTGATCAATATAAACATGACAGACGCCATCCAGGTGTTTGATCACGGGAATACGAGCATCCTCAGAAATGCGCTGAATCAGACTCTTGCCGCCACGCGGCACCAGCACATCGACATACTCGGTCATACCCAGCAGTTGACCGACGGCTTCACGATCTGTGGTTTCTACAACCTGAACGGCTGCTGCAGGCAAGCCAGCCTCTTCCAGGCCTTCCATGATGCATTCAGCAATAGCCTGGTTGGACTGGATAGCTTCCGATCCGCCCCGCAGGATCGCGGCATTGCCGGACTTCAAGCAAAGGCTGGCAGCTTCCACCGTCACATTGGGACGCGATTCGTAAATAATGCCAATCACCCCCAGAGGAACGCGCATCTTGCCCACCTGAATACCACTGGGGCGGTAATTCATCTCGGTCATAGCACCTACCGGATCGGGCAGTCCTGCTACTTGTTCTAGGCCCTCGATCATGGCATCAATGCGCGCAGGAGTGAGTTCCAGGCGGTCCATCAGGGCAGAATCCAACTGTTTGGCAGCCCCGGCGCGCATATCCTGGGCATTGGCTTCAAGCAGGGATTGACGGCGGGCATCCAGCCTTTTAGCCATGGCCAGAAGAGCAGCATTCTTGGTAGCGGTGGTGGTTGCGGCCATCTGACGAGAAGCTTGACGCGCCTGACGTCCCAGCTTCTGCATATAATCTGCAATATTCATCATGCATCTCTTTTCGAATCGATATTTTTTGTAGAGAAGGTGAGCTGCGTTCCATTATACGCAAGTAGAAGACTTTACCCTAGCCTTGTACTTTTAACCACGACCTTGACTGGTAAATTTGAAGCTAAATTTTATAGGGTATTTCCTTGCAGGATAACATTGAGTTACAATATGCTTGCCAGGGGAAGGTTCAGGTCAGCCATGAAGGCATAGCGACTTAATTAATTCATCACTCTACAACAAAGTAGTAGTGTTATAACTTAGGGTTTTTCCAGCTATGGGACTAGCAGAGTCCATACGCACATCTACCTGGTGCCAATTCATGGCAGGGTGTTTTTTCGCCCTCCTGGCTGGCTGGTGCGTATACGCTGACAAGCACACCCTCTCACTGATCTATCTTTCCGGTACTCTGCTATTCCTGGTCGCCAGTCTACCGACAAGTCTTATTAAACCAGCCCACCGCTATCGCCTGACGCTCTGGGTTTTTTGCGTTTATACGCTGGTCTCCTTGGCACTTTTGCTAACGCCAGAACATTACACTTCGCTGACTTTTCTCAGCTTGCATCTGGCTTTTCCTTTTATCGCCTTTGGCCTCTTAACCTTTCATACAGCCCTCTTTTTTGTTTTGGGTTTTGCACTACTGGCCAACCTGCTGGTCATGCTTCACCTGGAAGGCAGCCTACGCTTGACCTTCCTGGCTGCCATCTGGCTAATGACGCTTTTGACCTCGATCCATAGTTTTACTCATCACCTGCGCCAGCAAAACCTAAAAGAGCTTTTGAGTCGCGATCCAGTCACCGGCCTGTTTAATCGCAAACAACTCATCAATGATGTAAAAAAAGAACAACAGCGCGCCCAAAGGGAAGCAACATCCCTGGGTTTACTTAAGCTGACCACACCAAACAACGAACCCTGGACCAACAAACAAATCCAAGATGTCAGTCAGGCTTTTGCACCCTTCGAGCGCCTTTACTATTTCTCCAGTCAACGTCTGGCCGTTTTATTACCACTGGCTACAGACACCCAACTGGATAAAAGAACCCAAGAATTAATCGAGGTTTGTCCTGATATCCGCGTCGATGGCAGCCTTTGTGCTCTGGATGCCCTACCTGCCAGCCTTGTTTATCCGGATGCCGAACAGGCCAGGGAAGGAGAAGGATGAATCAGGTTTTCAGCCATCAACAACGACGGGTAACAGCAGGCCTTTATCTGATACTGGGCAGCGGCATGGGCCTGCTCGCCACCCAGGTCTATCTGGCCGGCTACTATGAAGCCATTCTGCTTCCTGCCCTGCTAACCCCCATACTGCTTGGGCTAGGCCTTCTGCGCTGGCAACTGGACAGCCGCTTCCGTCATGATCCTGCTGCCATTACTGCCTTGATCAGCCTCGGGGTGTTTCTGCTCCTTCAGCCCAACACTCTGTCCAGTTTCAGTCACTGGCATTTTGTCGGCCTGATCTACCCACTACTGGCCTTTTATCTGCTCCCTAATGGAGCATCTCTGGCCGTCAGCCTGCTTCTGCTGGCAGGCCTTTTGGGGCTGCGTCTAAAAAACCTGAGTCTGGAAAGTCAGCTGATTTTTGCTTTTGAATACCTGCTGCTCTTGAGTCTGGCCTGGTTCTACGAACTCAACATTAACCTGAAAACTCTCAAGCTGGAGAAGATGACCGGTCAGGACCAAGTCACCGGCCTGCTCAATGTCGAACATCTACAATCCCGGCTTTTAGCTGAAGTGGCCCGCTCACGTTCTACCCAGCGCCCTTTGGCCCTGCTGCTGATCGAACTGCACCAATACCCTCAGGTAAAAGAAGAATTGGGCTCCACCAGTGCGGATCGTTTTCTGCGTGAAGCCAGCGAACTAACCCTGCATACCTGCCGTACCGGTGATGAAGCCTACCGCCTGGATGACCTGACCCTCCTGCTGCTGCTACCCAACACCACCATCAATGGTGCCCTAGTCTTGAGAGAAAGGCTTTATCACCACCTGTTGCAGGAAGTGATTTGTGATCTGGGACCTCTGGACACCTCCATCACTCCGCTGGTCTTACAGCCGGGTGAAAACTGGCAGCAACTCTGGCAGCGCATTGGCAACAGCTGTTATCACACCCTGAGTGAGCGGGTCAGTGATCAATTAGACTCAGAAGAAGCTTCTCCCCAACGTTGAATCAACTGCTGGGGCAGACCCAACTGATCCAGCACACGTGCCACCACAAAATCGACCAGGTCATCTACCTGCTGAGGTTGATGATAAAAACCCGGACTGGCTGGCATCACCACCGCCCCCATCTGGGTCAACTTAAGCATCTGCTCCAGATGTACCTGATGCAGGGGCATCTCGCGAGTTACGATTAACAGCTGGCGTCTCTCCTTGAGCGCTACATCTCCTGCCCGTTCAATCAGATTATTACTCGCCCCGGTTGCCAAAGCTGACAGGGTTCCCCCTGAACAGGGACAGATCACCATGCTGGAAGCAGCACCAGAACCGGAAGCTGCCGGGGCAAACCAATCTTCACGACCATAGGCTTTAACTTGACCAGGCAGCTGGGAAAAACGCTCCGCCAGAACTTGGGTGAGCTTATCGGGGTTGGCCGGTAATTCTTCGGATGTTTCTGTGGCAATCACCAAATGCGCCGCCTTGGAGATCATCAGATCCACCTGACAGCCTGCGGCCAACAGGCACTCCAGCAAGCGCAAACCATATTGAACACCTGAAGCCCCGGTCAGAGCCAGGGTGACTCGCTTTGTCGCTGTCTCAATCATGCTTGCCCCTCCTCATCCAAAGCAGCCAAAAGCTGTTGGTGCAGACCACCAAAACTGCCATTACTCATCAACACCAGACAATCGCCGGGCTGCGCTTCCCTGACCAGCGCAGCTTTGAGTTCAGCCAGATCGGTAAAATTCTTACCGATTTCCAGATCAGCGGGTGACCAGCTCATCTGCTCATTCTGGTACCAAAACACCTGATCGGCAGCCGCGACCGAATCAGCCAGACGAGAGCGCAGAGTACCTAGTTGCATGGTGTTGGATCTTGGCTCGATCACCGCCAAGAGACGTCCCTGACAGCGCGGCTTCATGCCTTCAAGGCTGGTGGCAATCGCCGTGGGATGATGAGCAAAGTCATCAAAAAGCTGGATGCCCTTTACTTCACCCAGTTTTTCCATGCGTCGCTTGACTCCCTGGAAGTCAGCCAGGGATTCCAGAGCCTGTTCAGGCAGGATGCCAACATGACGGGCAGCGGCCACTGCAGCCAAGGCGTTGTGGATATTATGCTCACCGGAAAGGGACCATTGGACCTCTCCCAGGATTTGTCCCTGATAACTAACGCTGAAATGCGAGGCATCCTCGCTGAGTTTTTGTGCCTGCCAGTCACCTGTCTGCAGACCCAGCGTTTGGGTGGGCGTCCAGCAACCACGATCCAGAACCTCTGTCAGGGCTTGGGAAGCGGCTGGATAAATAATCTGCCCCTGTTCGGGCAACAAACGTACCAGATGATGAAACTGGGTTTGAATCGCTGCCAGATCGGCAAAGATATCGGCATGATCAAACTCAAGATTATTCATGACCAGGGTGCGTGGCGAGTAGTGAACAAACTTGGAGCGCTTGTCAAAAAAGGCGGTGTCGTATTCATCCGCTTCTATGACAAAGAAAGAGCTCCCTCCCAGGCGGGCCGATACAGGAAAATTCCCTGGCACTCCACCAATCAGAAAACCGGGATTGAGACCAGCCGCTTCCAGAATCCAGGCCAGCATTGAAGCGGTTGTTGTTTTGCCGTGGGTGCCAGCCACAGCCAGTACCCAGCGCGCTTCCTGCTCCTGTCCGCGAAGCAGGGCGGTATGTAACCACTCGGGGCCGGAGGTATAAGGCAAGGCCGAATTCAGCAGGGCTTCAACACAGGGCAGCCCGCGGCGCATGACATTGCCAACGATCACCAGATCCGGTGAAAAAGTGGCCGGGTCATAATCAAATCCCTGGTGAAGCTCGATTCCGGCTGCAGCCAGCTGATCGCTCATGGGTGGATAAACCTGACGATCCGAACCACTGACCTCATGCCCCATTTCCCGGGCGAGGATGGCTAGAGATCCCATAAAAGTGCCGCAGATTCCCAGAAAATGCAGGTGCATAAAAGACTTGCGCCTCCCTGACAGGCATTAAAAAGACGCAGTTTAGCATGCCAAAATAAAAAGCGTGGCTGGAGTCACAAAGAGGTCATGCAGGCGCTGAGAGAATCCGTTAAAATGCGCAGAATTTTTCCGCAATTGCTGTCCGACAGCGACAAAATCAACCAGCAGGAGCTCTCTTCCCTATGGCGAAGCAAAACGCCTTCTACGCCCAATCCGGCGGTGTAACCGCAGTCATCAATGCCAGCGCCTGTGGCGTGATCGAAACGGCCCGCAAGAACAACGACCAGATCGGCACTGTCTACGCAGGTCGCAATGGTATCCTTGGTGCCCTGACCGAAGAATTGATCGACACCTCGTCTATCAGTGACGAAGAAGTCCAGCAGTTACGCCATACTCCCGGTGGTGCTTTTGGCTCCTGCCGCTACAAGCTCAAGGACATAGAAACTCACCGTACTCAGTACGAGCGCTTGATCGAAGTCTTCAAAGCTCACGATATCGGCTACTTTTTCTACAATGGCGGTAATGATTCTGCTGACACCTGTCTGAAGGTAGCCCAGCTCGCTGAATCCATGAACTACCCGCTCAAGGCCGTGCATATCCCCAAAACTGTGGACAATGACCTGCCCGTGACCGACAACTGCCCCGGTTTTGGTTCTGTAGCCAAGTATATTGCCGTGTCCACCCGTGAAGCAGCCATGGACATTGCCTCCATGTCGGCAACCTCCACCAAGGTATTTATTCTGGAAGTCATGGGTCGTCACGCTGGCTGGATTGCCGGAGCCGGTGGTCTGGCTGGCCAGAAGGAAGGCGAAGCTCCTCACCTGATCATCTTCCCGGAAATTCCCTTTGATCGTGCCACCGTCATGGCGCGCGTGGATGATTGCGTCAAGAAATACGGCTACTGCGTGATCGTGATTTCCGAAGGTGCCCGCTATGCCGATGGCACCTTCCTGGCCGATGCCGGTACCACCGATGCCTTTGGCCACAAGCAACTGGGCGGTGTTGCACCTACCCTGGCCGGTATGGTCAAACAGGATCTGGGCTACAAGTACCACTGGGCCGTTGCTGACTATCTGCAGCGCTCCGCCCGCCACCTGGCTTCTGCCACTGATGTTGCCCAGGCTTATGCTGTGGGTGAAGCCGGTGTTCGTCTGGCTCTGGAAGGCAAGAATTCCGTCATGCCCACCATTGTTCGTGCCAGCGAAACCCCCTACAAATGGGAAATCGGTGAAGCCTGCCTGTCCGATATTGCCAATGTCGAGAAATTCATGCCACGCGACTACATCACTCCCGATGGCTTTGGTATTTCCCAGGCAGGACGCGACTATCTGGAACCCCTGATCCAGGGCGAGGACTATCCTCCTTATGAAGGTGGTATGCCTCGTTATGTCGAGCTGAAGCATCAGTTGGCAGAAAAGAAACTGCCCGATTTCCAGCCCTGAAGCAGAAATCGATCAGGCCGCCAGCAGGCGGCCTTTTTTATAAGCGGCTGTTTTGACGAAAGATCAGCGAACAACTAGCCTGAAAGCCAAATTCTTTGACAGGGGAGACTCGAATGCAATACCTGCACACCATGCTGCGCGTCAGCAACCTGGATGCCACCCTGCACTTCTTCTGTGATCTTCTAGGGCTGAAGGAAATCAGCCGCAAGGATAACGACAAGGGGCGCTTTACTCTGGTTTTTCTGGCCGCACCCGAGGATGAAGCCCGCGCCCTGGAAGACAAGGCCCCGATGGTCGAGCTCACCTATAACTGGGACCCGGAAGAATATACCGGTGGGCGCAACTTCGGCCACCTGGCTTATCGGGTTGAGGATATCTACGCACTCTGCGAAAAGCTGCAAAATGCAGGTGTAACCATCAAACGCCCGCCCAGAGATGGCCACATGGCTTTTGTTGCCACCCCGGATGGAATTTCCATTGAATTACTGCAAAAGGGTGATGCCCTGCCCCCCAAGGAACCCTGGGCGAGTATGGAAAATACCGGCAGCTGGTAATCAGTTTTTCTCCAATACTACAAAGGCCAGCGCCATATCCTTTTCATCAGTTATGGACAGGTGAATCGCATCCACCTGTTTGTTGCTGGCCAGCTCGGCTGCCTTGCCGGAAATCTTCAGGCAAGGCTTGCCCAGCTCATCATTACTCACTTCCAGCTGTTGCCAGCTTAAGCCCCAGCGCAGCCCGGTACCTAGCGCCTTGAGGAAAGCCTCCTTGGCAGCAAAACGCTTGGCCAGAAAAGCCGCTGGATTAGCGGCCTCTTGCAAGCCTTGCTGTTCAGCCGGAGTGAGTAAACGCCGGGCAATGGATTCACCGCGTCGCTCCAAGAGCGCAGCAAAGCGCTCAATACGAGCCAGATCGGTTCCGATACCTACCAGCATCAGTCGCGGAAATTGTTGAACTGCAGCGGCATATCCAGCTCAGCACCCTTGAGAAGGGCAATCACTTGCTGGAGGTCATCACGCTTCTTACCCGTTACTCGTACCTGGTCACCCTGAATCTGGGCCTGCACCTTGATCTTGGCATCCTTGATTTTCTTAACGATCTTCTTGGCCAGATCACTATCAATGCCTTCGCGCAGCTTCACCGGCATGCGTGCCGTTTTGTTGGCCTCAACCACCTCACCTTCTTCCAGACAAGCCAGATCGATTCCCTTGCGCACCAATTCGTTACGCAGAATATCCAGCAGTTGTTGGACCTGGAATTCGGCTTCGGCATGGATGATGACATCATGATCACCCTGAAACTCAAAGCGGGCATCCACTCCCTTGAAATCAAAACGGTTACCCACCAGGCGATTGGCCTGATCCACAGCATTAGTCAACTGGTGCTTATCCAGCTCCGAAACCACATCAAAAGAAGGCATAAAGGCTCCATCAACAAATAAAATAGCTGGGATGATTATACCCGGCTTATCGGATGGCAGGAAAGGAAACCAAATTTCATCAAACTAGCCTTTTTGTGCAGCGACGACTGATGGCTTCTCAGGACAAGGAATCCCAACAGGCTACTACCAAGGGTATCTCGGGTTAGTGCTTGCACTCCTGCATGAGTGGCGGTATTGTGCCCGCCTTCGGCTAGGAGACAAAAATGCAAGAACGTAGTTGGTATGTTATTCAGTGCAAGGCAAAAGAATCCTTCCGTGCCGCCGAGAATCTGGAAAATCAGGGCTACCGGGTCTTTCACCCCTACATCCAAGTCGAAAAAATGCGCCAGGGTAAAATACGTCTGGTGGATGAACCCCTGTTTCCCTATTACCTGTTTATTCACCTGAGTGATGTTGCCGACAACTGGCGGCCTCTGCGCTCAACCCGTGGTGTACTCAAGCTGGTGAGTTTTGGCCAGACACCCGTAAAGGTTGAAGATGAGCTGATTAGTCAGTTACAGGAACGGATCAACCCCGAACCGCAAGACTATCTGAAAGCGGGCGATCAGGTCTTGATTGAAGAAGGGCCTTTCAAAGGGCTGAATGCCATCTTCCAGTCCAAGAAGGGTGAAGAAAGGGTCATCCTGTTATTGAATCTGCTACAAAAACAGCAGCGCTTGGAAGTACCCGTCAAATCGGTCAAACCACTTAAATAATTACTTCACTTTTTTATTCAGTCTCTGCCTTGAGACGCTGATAGAGCTTCTGGCTTTGCGTCAGCTTTAGCCCCAGGGGTTTGGCTGCCTTGAGCAGTGCGCCAGTAATATAGTCAATCTCGGTTTTGCGACCGGCCTCAACATCCTGCAGCATGGAGGAACGATTACTGGCCGTTGCCAGGATCACCTGCTCCACTCGATAAGCCAAGCCACCTTCCGGCTCAGGAATTCCCAAGCGTTTAAAGACTGCCAGCACTTCCTTGACCAGTCGCTCCACCAGGGGTTTAAAGTCGCGACCGGCCAGGGCTCCATTTTCTACTCGGTAAACAGCCGTCACCGGATTGATCACGGCATTGATTGCCAGCTTGTGCCAGAGCACCGGGCGTATGGGTTCGGCTTCCTCGGCATCCAAACCAGCAATGGTCAAGCGGGTAACCCAGGCAGCGGCTGCCTTCTTATTGGGGCCTGACCAGTGTCCCAAGAGGGTCTTGCCTTTACCAGCGTGCATCACAGCAGCTGGGCTTTCCAGATAAGCACCTTCGGTCACACTGGCTGCCAGGAGGGTTTGCCCTGGCTGCAGACAGGCGGCCAGTTCAGCCTGGCTACCCATACCATTTTGCAGCATCAGAATTTCTGCATCCTCACTCAGGCAGTCTTGCCATTGTTGGAAGGCGGTGGCCGCCTGGCCGGCTTTGGTGGCAATAATCAGGTGATGAACATCGGACAGGGATGCCGGTGAGCTGACTACCCGCATGAACTGGCGTTTGGCCAGACCCGCCGGGCTTTCCCTGAGGGTAACGCCCAGACTCAAGGCCGCAGCCCTCTGCGGCCGTACCAAAAGAGTCACCGAACGCCCCATTCGTGCCAGGCGTGTGGCATACAGCAGACCCAGTGAGCCCGCGCCCAGAATACAGATGCCTTGTTCACTCATGCATTAACCTATTTGCTGTCTTGCTTTGATCAGGGCCCGGTACCATTCTCGTTTGAGGGCAATCACCCGGGGTGGACGCAAACTCAGGAAGCTGACCGGACCATTGCCGCTACTGGCTTCATAATTGGACAGCATCTCCAGCATCTGCGGGCGCGCTCCATAGGCTTCGATCAGGAAATTCATGGCTTCTTCGGTCAACTCCACCCGGTAGTGTTTGACCAGGGCCACAGCCAGTCTTTCTGCTGCGTGGCTCATATCCTGCTGTACTTCCTTGGCCATGGATGCACCCAAAGCCGCTTTTTCCGCCGCACTCATGTCCGGCTCCAATCCGCCCAGGTAGGTAGCATTGGTGGCATTGAGTCCTCGCTGCACCGAAGGCCGGGACAGATGGATATGCGGCTCCAGAGCCAGAGCCACTTCCACCGCCAGCTGCCGTGCGCCTTCCAGCGTCAAGGGGCGGGAGCGACCATTGTGACGGGTAAAAAAGCGCCGTCCGCGTTTTTCCAGCTGCTCACCTTCCAGGTAGCGTACCAGATGCTGGCAGACGGCCACCTTTTCTTCATCGGTCAGCCAGGTGATTTTTTCCAGGATCCGTAAACCCATGCGACCCGGTCCCAAGCGCAGCTTGCTGGCCTGATCGCCAAATTTTTCCGCCAGCTGGTTCCAGTCTTCCGAAGCTTCCAGCAACCCCGCATGGGCCTTGCCCAGGTGCTGGTAACCCTGGCGGGCAGCTTTATAGAGATTCAGGCTCTTGCCCAGGATATCGGCTTTTTCACGCAGTTCTGCCTTGCTCTTGTGGGGTTGGAAGCGCGCCAGACGTGCCAGTTCGCTAACCTCGCGGGCCAGACGGTCGAGAATCTCTTCAATACGTACCACCAGCTCCTGTGCCGAAAGACCATTGGGCAGGGTTTCGTGATTGGCCTCGTCGGTTTCCACCAGAAAACTGGCCAGGGCACGCAGACGGTTACTGCCACTGGCCTGAGCAATGCGGTACTGACTGCGTTTCTGCTCCAGGTCATCCAGCGCCCGCGCCAGCTTCCACTGCCCGGAATAGTTGAAGATCAGCAACGGAATTTCCCGGCCATTGATCAATTCGAACGCCAGGATCAGCATCTCCTCGACATCCTGAAGGGTCATCAATAGCAGATTGTCTTCTTCGATGGCGGCCAGAACCCTTTCGATAAAAAATTCGTCTCTGGGCACCCCCTTTTCCAACTGCTGGGATTCGCCATTAAAGCGGTCACGGAGCACATTAGCGGCCTCAGGTGAAACCTCCTGCAACCATTCCAGAGCCATATCGATGCGTTCGCCATGTTGACGATTCAAATCTCGCACCCGGGAATAGAGACCAGCCCGGCGATAGGTTTCAATCCGCCCCAGGATCTTGGCCAGCTCACTGTCACCCGTCAGCTCCTGGGCAGCAAAGGCGACACCATCAGGGGTCAATTCAATTCGCTTGAGCAGTTGCAGAGCCGCTTCCCGCTGACGGGCCTCACCTTCTTCGAAGCTTTCCACCATCAGGTCGCGCACAGCCAGTATCAGATCCGCCAGCTTGTCGATGGCTTCACTGACATCCTGCTGGGCCTGCTCTTGAACATGACCACGCGTCATGTCGTAGATGACCTTGGCACTAAACGCCACCAGACCGGAAAAAAGGGTGAACAGAAAAAAGTAGAGGAGGGTTTGACCAGGCGGGGTTTTTCCGTAGGCGGCATAAAACCCGCCATACAGCCCCAGCAGCGTCACCGGGCCGGCCGTCCAGATAATACTCAGCAGATTGCGAGTCCAGTGGATACGGTGCACCACCCGACTGATACGCTCAATCTGTTCGTTCCCCTCACGATCCAGGGAAACCCTAGCCGGTTCATGAGGATCACGGCTTTTGCGTCTGAGCCACTTCACTGCTTGCTCTCACCTTCATCTACTTGAGTCTCAGGATCACCCTCTCTGGCTTCAGCCTGACGCACTTGTATCGGGGCCGGAAAATAGCGCATCAGCACCCAGAGCAGCGGCAAGCCTACCAGAGCGATGATGGCGGTCAGAATGAAGAAAAGCGCCCAATCGCCACCCAGTTCGTCGACCATCCAGCCACTGGTAGCAGACAGCCAGATGCGGGCAAGATTCCCCAGAGAAGCCAGCAGAGCGTACTGGGTTGCAGTATAGGCAGAATTGCACAGACTGGAGAGATAGGCGACAAAAGCCACGGTTACCAGCCCCGTGGTAAAATTATCCGTGGCCAGAGCAGTGATAAAAACGAGCCAGGATTGACCGGAAACGGCCAGCCAGGAATAGGTCAGGTTGGTCACGGCAGTCGCCAGACCTGAATACAGCAGTGCCTTGAGCAGACCGACCCGGGCTACCAGCACCCCACCCAGCAGGATGCCGAGAATATTGGCAGTAAAGCCATAGATTTTGGCTACTTCTGCAATTTCCGTCAGGCTGAATCCCATTTCCCGGTAGAAAACACCCGACATCCGCCCCAGCAGAGCATCACCCAGCTTGAATACGAAAATAAAGACAAGAATCCAGATCCAACCGCGGCGCCGGGTAAATTCGGCAAAGGGAGCAATCAGGCTGACATAGATCCAGCCCAGTAGATGCCGGATCCTGGTGGGCAGCTCACGCCAACGCTCCAGATAAGCCAGAGCGCGGGATTCCTCCTCCAGGGTTTCTGCCGGTGGGGGCTGCTGGGGCTCGGGGCTGCTCAAAATAGCCAGTATCCCCACCAGGATACCCAGTGCCAGGAAGAAGTAGGAGCCCTGCCAGCCCAGCAGATCAGCCAGATAAAGACCGCCTGCGGCCCCGACCAGAGTTCCCCCCAGGTGCCAGCCCCAGATGGCCACGGCAGAACCACTCCCGTATTGATGGGGCTCAAGGATTTCAATGCGATAGGCATCAATAACTATATCCTGGGTAGCTGATACCAGGGTGACAAACAACACTGCCACGGCGACCAGTAGAAGGTTTTCATCCGGCCGGGTCAGCGACAGGCAGATAATTGCCAGCATCAGTAGCAACTGGGTAAACAGAGCCCAACCACGTCGACGCCCCAGACGTGCGGTAAAGAAGGGCAATTGCAAACGGTCCACCAAGGGGGCCCAGAGGAAATTGATGGCGTAGGGCGTGGCTGCCAGGGCAAAAAGGCCGATATCCGTGCGGCTCACCCCCAGGTCACTCAACCAAATGGATAGATTGGAAAAAACCAGAGGCGCAGGCAGACCGCTGGAAAAGCCCAGCGCCAGAAGAGTCAGCAGCCGCCGTTCACGATAGGTGGCTGACCAGTCGGCCAGCCTTGTTATCCAGGTGGCCGCCATCAGCGGCTGGTTTGGGCGCGCTGGATTAGCTGCTGCATTTCCTTCACCGCAGCATCCAGACCCACAAAGAGTGAATGGGCAATCAGGGCATGACCGATATTCAACTCATGGATGCCCGGCAGCGCAGCGACTGGCTCGACATTATGATAATGCAGGCCATGACCGGCATTAACGACCAGTCCTTTACTCAGGGCGTGCTCGAGTCCCTTTTCCAGACGCGCCAGTTCACTGCGGGCTTGTTCAGGACTAGAGGCCTCGGCATAGGCACCGGTATGCAACTCGATGGTGGGTGCACCTACGGCCGCAGCCGCATCAATTTGCTCGATTTCCGGGTCGATAAACAAGGAAACATCTATGTCGGCTGCAGCCAGGCGCTGACAGACTTCTTGCATGCGGGGTTTCTGGCTGGCGACATCCAGGCCACCTTCCGTGGTCAGTTCTTCACGTTTTTCCGGCACTAGGCAGACATGCTCAGGGCGGATTTTTTCGGCAAAATCCAGCATGAAATCGGTCACCGCCATTTCAAAATTCATCCGCGTTTGCAGCACTTGGCGAATCAGCTCCACGTCTCTTTCCTGAATGTGCCGACGGTCTTCTCGCAAATGCAGGGTAATGCCGTCAGCACCAGCCTGTTCAGCCGCCAGAGCAGCCTGGACAGGGTCCGGATAGAGGGTTCCCCGGGCCTGGCGCAGGGTGGCTACATGATCAATATTGACGCCTAATAATACCCGCTGATGCATGTCTTACTCCGATGATTGCTTGGGTGGGGCCTTGGCCACCAGTTGTTTAAAAAGTTGTCGGCTTTGCAGGGGCCGCGAACCCAACAGGGGAGCCAAGAGCTGGCGTGTCAGCCGCTTGGCGGTCTGGCGGGTTGACGCGGACTGCCAGTCATCCCGGGCAATCGCCACCAGATCCCTTCCGGAAAACCAGTCCGGACGGGGTTCGCCGGAACGGGCCACAAACCCCTGCTGCGCCAGGTAGGCATAATACCAGTCCTCATCCAGAGTCTCACCTGTCGTCAGCTGCCAGGCGGGTGCATAGCCCAGATGCTCCAGCAGTGTCAGCTCCAGGCGACGCAGGGCTGGTTCGCGCTGATCCGTTGAGGAAAGAAGATTGAGTAGCAGGGAATAGTCACGAAACACGGCCGGACAGGGTTGACCCGCCAACAGCAGACGACTCAAAAGCTCATTGGCATAAAGACCGCAAACCAGCGCCTCCCCCTGGAACCAGTGGGGCGCTGCAGTGGATTCGAGACCCACCAGGGTACGCAGGTTCTGCTGTCCCTTAAGATCCACCTGCAAGGGCGTAAAGGGTTGCAAGAGGGCGCGGTAGCGGCTTTTACGGCTGCGAACACCACGCACCACCGCGTCAACGCGCCCCTCTTCCAGAGTCAGCAACCAGGCCAGGGCGCTGGTTTCCCGGTAGGGCCGGGAATGCAGCAGCCAGGCGGGCTGGTAGCTGTTTCCATTCATGGCCACCCGGCTTCCGGATCAGTCCTGACCGGTATAGCCCAGGCTTTTCAGGGCGCGGGCGTTATCCGACCAGTTGCTTTTCACCTTGACCCAAAGGTTCAGCATCACCTTGCTTTCAAAGGCTTTTTCCATATCCAGTCGGGCATCCCGACCGATCTGTTTGATCTGCTGACCCTTGTCACCAATGATGATTTTCTTTTGCCCTTCACGCTCCACCAGGATCAAGGCATGAATATGGATCACCTCGCCCTTGGTCTGGAATTTTTCAATTTCCACGGTGGTGGCATAAGGCAGTTCCTCGCCTAGCTGACGCATGATTTTTTCACGCACCAGCTCGGAGGCCAGGAAGCGGGAACTGCGATCGGTCACCTGATCTTCAGGGAAGAAGTGCGGCCCTTCGGGAAGACGGCGCGTGGCCTCGGCCACCAGTTCCTCCACCTGCTTGCCCTGCTTGGCCGAGATGGGAATGATCTGCTCAAACTTGTATTTCTGGCTGACTTCTTCAATGAACGGTAGCAGAGAAGCCTTGTCTTCCAGCCAATCCACCTTGTTGATTGCCAGAATTACCGGGCATTCCAGATATTGAAGGCGCTTGAGGACCAGCTCATCTTCATCCGTCCATTTGGTCCGGTCAATCAGGAAAATCACCACATCCACGTCACGCAGAGCCCGAGTGGCGGCATCATTCATATAATGATTGATGGCCTTGTCCTTCTGGCCGGTAGCCTGGTGCATGCCGGGGGTGTCCACATAGATGGTCTGGATCTGACCTTCGGTATGTATCCCCAGGATCTGGTGGCGGGTCGTCTGGGGTTTCTTGCAGGTAATACTGATCTTCTGGCCCAGAATTCGGTTCAGCAGGGTCGATTTGCCCACATTGGGGCGGCCGACCAGGGCAATGTAACCACAGCGGGAAACAGCGGATGATGCGGTCATTTTACCTCCAACGCCTGCAGCGTTTTTTCAGCCGCCTGCTGTTCAGCATGGCGACGGCTGGAACCTATGCCCAGAGGGCGATAATCCAATTGATCGATAACACACTCCACGGTAAACAACTGGGAATGGGCTTCACCTTCCACCTGCACCACCTCGTAGCGGGGCAGGGCATACTGGCGTGACTGCAAAAATTCCTGCAGACGGGTTTTAGGGTCCTTCTGGGTGTCATTCAGGGTCAGCTTTTCCAGACGCTCGGAAAACCAGTCCAGTACACGCTTGCGTACCGCAGACATGCCTGCATCCAGATAGATAGCACCAATCACCGCTTCCAGCGAGTCTGCGAGAATGGAATCGCGGCGAAAGCCACCACTTTTAAGCTCACCCGAACCTAGGCGCAGATAATCGCCCAGGCTGAATTCTCGGGCCACTTCAGCCAGGGTCGCTCCCTTGACCAGGCGGGCTCTCAGGCGTGACAACTGCCCTTCTCTAGCCTGGGGAAAGCGCTGGTAAAGATCCTCGGCAATCAGAAAATTGACGATAGAGTCACCCAGAAATTCCAGGCGTTCGTTATTCTGGTTGCCATGGCTGCGATGGGTCAGTGCCAATTCCAGTAGTTGGGTATCCTGAAAAGGGTGGCCCAGGACTCTTATTAAGGGATCGAGTTGTTTCTTCACGAGTCTCTTCACTTGATCATTAATCAATACTGCGAACAGCAGTCAGGTCGGGCAAACTGAATAGCTCCGGCCAGTGCATCCAGACAGCCACTGCCTCGCCGACCAGGTTGGCTTCGGGTACAAAACCCAGCACCAGCGGCTCACCCAGCTGATTCTGATAACCGGGAATAGCCAGGCAGCCACGGTCTTCACTGACCTGCCCCTGACACCAGAAACGGCTGTCATTACTGTGGTCACGATTATCGCCCATGACCAGATAGTAGCCTTCGGGCACCTGAATCTGGGGGAAATCAAAGCGCCGCGCTGGATAGTTGTACACCTGGTGCTGTGCCTCGCCCAGCTGCTCCTGCCAGAGCCACTCACTGGGAGCATCTGCAGGATTCTTTTCCACCAGCTCACGCGTGATCGGCGTGCCATTCACAACCAGCGTCTTGTTGCGGTAGGCCACAGTATCACCCGGCGTTCCCACCACGCGCTTGATGTAATTAAGCCTTTCATCCAAAGGATAGCGAAAGACCAGCACATCACCCACCTCGGGTTCACCCAGATCGATGACCTCGGTATTGGTGACCGGCAGGCGGATGCCATAGGTGAACTTATTCACCAGAATAAAATCACCGATTTTCAAGGTGGGTAGCATGGACCCTGAAGGAATCTGGAAGGGCTCGAACACAAACGAGCGCAACACCAGCACCAGGGCCAGAACCGGAAAAAAGGAGTTGGAATACTCCACCAGCAGGCCGGGCTTGTCAGCACCGATTTTTTGCTGGCGTTTTTTTCGCAAGATAAGTTTATCCAGTAGCCAAACGCTACCGGTCACCAGGGTGGCAACCACCAATACCAGGGCAAAATCCAGGTGCATTTATTTTCCTTCCTAGCTATCAACCTGCAAAACCGCGAGGAAGGCATCCTGTGGAATTTCCACACGACCGACCTGTTTCATGCGCTTTTTACCGGCTTTTTGTTTTTCCAAGAGTTTCTTTTTACGGCTGGCGTCACCACCATAGCACTTGGCCAGTACGTTCTTGCGCATGGCCTTGACGGTGGAACGAGCCACGATCTGTCCGCCCAGGGCAGCCTGAATCGCCACATCAAACATCTGACGCGGAATCAATTCCTTCATCTTCTCGACCAGTGAACGCCCCTTGCCATGGGCCAGATCCCGGTGCACGATCAGCGCCAGCGCATCCACTTTATCACCGTTGATGAGTACATCCAGACGCGCCAGCTTGGCTGCCTCGAAACGATCAAAGGAGTATTCCAGGGAAGCAAAGCCCCGCGATGCCGATTTCAAGCGATCAAAGAAGTCCAGCACCACCTCGGCCATGGGTATGTCGTAGGTCAGTTGCACCTGGTTGCCCAGGTAGACCATGTCTTTCTGCATACCGCGTTTTTCCGTACACAGGGTAATAACCGGCCCGACCATATCCTGAGGGGTCAGAATGGTACAGCGGGCGATGGGTTCGCGCATTTCCTGAATGGTGGCCGGGTCAGGCAGGCGTGTCGGGTTATCCACATACACAATTTCGCCGCTTTTAAGCAGGATTTCGTAGACCACCGTGGGCGCTGTGGTGAGCAGATCCAGGTTGTATTCCCTTTCCAGGCGCTCCTGGACGATCTCCATGTGCAGCATGCCCAGGAAGCCGCAACGAAAACCAAAGCCCAGGGCATCGGAACTATCCGGCTCGAAGAAGAGGGAGGCATCATTCAGGGAGAGTTTTTCCAGAGCCTCGCGGAAGTCTTCGAAATCATCGGCGGAAACAGGAAAGAGACCAGCATAAACCTGGGGTTTTACCTTTTTGAAACCGGGCAGACTGGGAACCTGGGGGGTTTTGGCATGAGTGATGGTATCCCCCACGGGCGCACCGTGAATCTCCTTGATGCCGGAAACCAGAAAGCCGACTTCACCGGCCTTCAGCTCGGTCTTCTCGACCCGTTTAGGGGTAAAGATCCCGACACTGTTGGCATCCCACTGCTTGCCGGTGGATTTGATCAGAATCTTGTCACCCTTTTTCAGAGTGCCGTTTTTCACCCGGATCAGGGAAACCACGCCCAGGTAGTTATCAAACCAGGAATCGGCAATCAATACCTGCAGCTCACCATCAGGATCACCCTCAGGAGGTGGAATCTGGGCTACCAAGCGCTCCAGCACGTCTTCGATACCCAGGCCGCTTTTGGCCGAACAGCGCACCGCATCGGTGGCCTCGATTCCGATGACTTCCTCGATCTCCTGAGCCACCCGATCCGGATCAGCCTGGGGCAAATCCATTTTGTTAAGAACGGGGACCACTTCCAGGCCCTGTTCGATGGCGGTATAACAGTTGGCGACGGACTGGGCTTCAACACCCTGACCGGCATCCACGACCAGCAAGGCCCCTTCACAGGCCTCCAAGGAGCGGGAAACCTCATAAGAGAAGTCCACGTGGCCCGGTGTATCGATAAAATTAAGCTGGTAAACCTCACCGGATTTGGACTTGTAGTCCAGAGTGACGCTCTGGGCCTTGATGGTAATACCCCGTTCACGCTCCAGGTCCATGGAATCGAGAACCTGCTCCTTCATTTCACGATCGGTCAGGCCTTCACAAAACTGGATAAAGCGGTCAGCCAGGGTTGATTTGCCATGGTCAATATGGGCAATGATGGAAAAGTTACGAATATGTTGGAGACGACTCACGTTCACCTGCACTGGATAATTATGAAACCCCTGATTCGGCATGGCACTGGTGTCCCTCACCAGGATCCGGACAGGAAAGCAGCTCATCAGCAATGAAACTGCACCCAGCCGGCGCTCACTACGTCAATCCAGGGCTTCTAGGGTCGATAAACAAGGAGGGTGCCAGCAGCCTGAAAACAAGCCTGACACCCTGAACACTCATTCTGAAAACGGGGAAAGTCTACCTGATTCGCCGCCCAAGGGAAACTTGGGCGGTTCGGGATGGCTATTCCACGATGCGCAAGGCAACAAACAAGGGCGACCCCTGACGCACCAGGCGCACGGCCAGGGATTTATTGGCTGGCAGGTCGTCAACCAAGGCAGCCAGTTCACCGGGTGAGGTAATGGCCTGGCCAGCCAGAGAAACGATTACATCACCCTCGCGGATGCCCGCCTGGGCTGCTGCCCCCTGGGGTGTAACCGCTTCCACCAGAACACCATTGGGGACGGACCAGCGTTGACGCAATTCTGCATCCAGCGGCGCCACCTGCAGACCCAGACGATCCGCCATGGCCGGTTCCTGCTTTCCTCCCTGACGACCACCCAATTGAGGGTTATCGGGACGCTCACCGACAGAAATATTCAGAACCACTCGCTCACCTTCACGCAGCACCACAAAGCGGCCACTGCTACCGGGTTGGATCTGACCAACAGCAGGCGGCAGATCGGAGGAGGTTTCGATATCCACAGCATCCACACGCAGAATGATATCGCCGGTACGCAGGCCCCCTTCGGCCGCTGGCCCTTCGGGATCAACATTGGCGATCAAGGCCCCCTGGGGTCGATCCAGTCCGAAGGATTCGGCCAGATCACGATTGACTTCCTGAATCACAACGCCCAACCAGCCGCGGCTAACCCGGCCATTTTCGCGCAGCTGATCCGCTACATCCATGGCAACCTGCATGGGGATGGCAAAGGAGAGTCCCATAAAACCACCCGAGCGGGTATAAATCTGGGAATTAATACCAACGACCTCTCCTTCCAGATTGAACAGAGGACCACCGGAATTGCCCGGATTGATGGCCACGTCGGTCTGGATAAAGGGCACATAGGTTTCATTGGGTAGCGCTCGCCCCTTGGCACTGACAATACCGGCTGTAACCGAATGATCGAAGCCAAATGGCGAACCGATAGCCAGTACCCACTCACCCACCTGAAGATCATCAGAATCGCCCAGACGAGCCACGGGCAAACCCTCTGCCTCAACTTTGAGCAGAGCCAGATCACTGGAAGGATCACTGCCGATCACTTCAGCCACCAGCTCGCGGCGGTCACTCAGGCGTACAATGATCTCGTCGGAATTTTCCACCACATGATTGTTGGTGAGGATGTAACCATCTTCGGAAATGATAAAGCCCGAACCCAGGGATTGGCGCTGCTCTTGCTGGGGTTTGCGCTGCTGGGGCAGCTGACCCTGAAACTCTTCAAAGAAATGCCGAAAAATTTCCGGCACCTGTTGTCCGTGGGGCAGCCCCGGAATCCGACTGGCAGGCTGAACTGTCTGGGTGGTACTGATATTGACGACTGACGGGGAAGCTTCCGTGACCAGTTCAGTAAAATCCGGCAGGCCACGCGCTGCCAGCGCCTGGGTCGAACACCAAAGAGAAACCAGAACCAGTAACAGGCCTGGCAGGAATAATTTTTTTGTAAACATCTACAAGCTCCAGTTCCGGTTGGGAAGCCTTGATTCAAGACGGGTCTTCACTGCCTTGCAAAGAGACTTCCCGGGATGTCAATTTTCGAACGAATTCAGGTCGGGAATTACCAGCTAAAAAACGTGCTACAGCCAGCCCGCCCAGCAAACCCAGGGCGGCAAAGATGAGTTGCTGCCAGCTTGCGGAAAAAGCCAAGTATTCAGCCAGAATTGCAGCCACCAGCAGCGTCAGCAGAGGTAATGCAAACTGCAACCAGGCCGCGCGATTGAGGGTTGCCGTGGAGACACCCACTTGCACCCGATCACCCACTACCAGCTGTTCACAAGTACTCACTTGCAACAAGGGCTGGCGTTTAAGCAGCCAACGACTGATCAAACCCTGGCCACAGGCACCTGAGAGACTACAACTGGAACAGCCTTCACGAGCACAGGGTCTAACCCAGGCAAGACCCGGCTGGCAGGCGATGACTTCCGCTTCCTGAGTGATACGACTCATGATGACTCGCCCGCTTAGCGTGCACTGGCCGCTTGCTGAAGATCACCTTCCGGTTTGACCGGGGAAAAGGCTTCCCGGGTCACATCCGAAGAGGACTGCAAGGGCTCCTGACCCTGGGAATAGCCCACCAGAGAGCGACCGGTAAAGGCCTGGGGTTCAAAGGGAGACACTGAAACCTGTATCCAGGGTGCGGGCTGTGCAGGTGCCAACTCCTGACGAACCGTCTGCAGCTCCTGAGCTGGATGCGCCGCTGGCTGAGTGGCCATGGCCGGCGCACCTCCCGGCTGCACAACCTCCTTGCTGGCGTTAAACACCTGGACACCAGTAACTACCAGTAGTGCGACGGAAGCTGCTAAAGCCCCACCACGGAACCACTGCATTTTTTCACTGGTGCGCTTGCTGTCTTCATCAGAGCTGGCGGCTGCAGTTGCAGGATCCGTCTTGGCCAAAGTCAGCTGGGGGCCGGCCGCAAGAGATTCTGCAGGAGTGTCTTCGCTTGCTTCGGCTTCCAGTTCCTGCATCACGCGTGCAGAAATATCCACCTGAGCAAACTGGGGTTGAGTCATACCTCTCAAGTCCCCCTGCATAATCCCCTGGGCGAGATGATAGCGTCGCCACTTTTCCCCCAGCTGCTCTTCCAGCTCGGGTGACGCCTGCATGGCATTGAGCAGACGCGGCAATTCCAAATCATCACCAGCAGCATCCATTATCGAAGATAGGGACTGGTGCAGTTTTTCTGTCATGCCAACTTACCTCTTAATTCACTGAAAAGCAGTTTGTGGAACCTGTCTTCTAGACAGCAGGGGTTGCGTTTGGTTTTCCAAAATAAGCAAAAAAAACCACATTTTTTTACTGCTTTTATTTGCGGCGCAAAAAGTACAGCTTTTGCATATTTTCAACTCGATTCCGGTACAAGAAAATCAGCGCCCGGAATCCTCTATCACCTTGTCGATCGCCTCTCGCGCCCGAAAGATACGCGAGCGAACCGTGCCCACCGGGCATTGCATGACTTCGGCTATTTCCTCATAGCTCATGCCATCGAATTCACGCAGGCTGATCGCTGTTTTCAAATCATCCGGAAGCGCCTTAATCGCAGCAAAAATACGTTCTTCCAGTTGATCCCTCATCAGGTTGGCTTCCGGGGTATCTGCCTCTTTCATCTGCGGTGAAGGTGAATAGATTTCAGCATCACCGATATCCACATCCGTCCCCGGTGGCCGGCGACTGCGGGCGACCAGATGGTTTTTGGCGGTATTGATGGCAATACGGTACATCCAGGTATAGAAAGCACTTTCAGCACGAAAATTACCCAATGCCCGGTAGGCCTTGATAAAAGCTTCCTGAGCCACATCCTGCATTTCGTGCTGATCCTGAATATAGCGTCCCACCAGGGCAATGATCTTGTGCTGGTATTTTTTAACCAGCAGGTCGAAGGCACGTTTATCGCCTTTCTGGACACGTTCAACCAGACGCTGATCCGTTTCCCTTGCGCTTGTCATCAGGCACTCCAAAAAATATTGACCGGCCAGCCTCTCCCTGTGCTGTCCGGCTCGATGTTGATCTGCCCATCGTCAGGGCTTGTCAGCTGAATAAAAATGCTTATACCTTAGCATGATCCGCCCTGCTCAAGAAGCCAGGAAGCTGCTGTATAATAACAGGGTTTATCCCTCTGGAGCCGAAAATGCTGCCTACTCGAAAATTTGATGTCCTGGTCCTGGGCAGTGGTGCTGCCGGTATGACGGCCGCCCTGCACCTGGCTGACCACTACCGGGTCGCCCTGCTAAGTAAAAGCAATCTCGGCCAAGGCTCGAGCCGCTGGGCCCAAGGCGGCATCGCCGCCGTTTATGATCCTGAAGATACCCAGGAAGCCCATGTCGAAGACACCCTGATTGCCGGTGCGGGTCTTTGTCACAGGGATACCGTTGAACAGGTGGTCGGCGAAAGCCGCGATGCCATCGACTGGCTGATCCATCAGGGTGTTCCCTTTACCCAGGACAGCGGGTCCAAGGACACCTACCACCTCACGCGCGAAGGCGGCCATCGCAACCGCCGCATTCTGCATGCAGAAGATGCTACCGGCCAAGCCATTATTGATACTCTGGCTGCCCGAGTGGCAGCTCATGAACAGATCGAGGTCTTTGATCAGTATCTGGCCATCGATCTCATCACTCGCCATAAACTGGGCCTGGCCGGCCAGGCCTGTGTAGGGGTTTATGCGCTGGACAGCCAATCCGGGCAGGTCCAGCCCTTCACGGCACCTGCGGTAATTCTGGCCACCGGTGGCGCCAGCAAGGTCTACCTCTATACCTCCAACCCTGATGGCAGCTCCGGCGATGGTATTGCCATGGCCTGGCGAGCTGGCTGCCGGGTGGCCAACATGGAATTCAACCAGTTTCATCCCACCTGCCTCTACCACCCTCAGGCCAAAAGCTTTCTGATCAGTGAGGCCCTGCGGGGAGAAGGTGCCCGCTTGCTGCTACCCAATGGCCAGCCCTTTATGCAGCAATTTGATGAAAGAGCCGAACTGGCGCCCAGGGACATTGTTGCCCGTGCCATTGACCATGAGATGAAACGCCTGGGGCTGGATCATGTTTACCTGGACATCAGCCACAAACCGGCTGATTTTATCCAGTCGCACTTCCCTACCATCTACAAGCGCTGCCTGGAATTTGGCATCGACATCACCCGTGACCCCCTGCCTGTTGTGCCTGCGGCTCACTACACCTGCGGGGGGATCGTGACCAATCATCGCGGCGAGACGGATATTCCCGGCCTCTATGCCATCGGTGAGTGTGCTTTTACCGGCCTGCATGGGGCCAATCGTATGGCCAGCAACTCGCTGCTTGAATGTGTCGTCTATGGACGCCTGGCTGCCGAGGATCTGCTCAACCGCTCACTCACCCAGGAGTCGCTACCCGAACCCCCGGCCTGGGATGAAAGCCAGGTAACGGACTCGGATGAAGACGTGGTGATCAGCCACAACTGGGACGAAATACGCCGTTTCATGTGGGATTATGTGGGGATCGTCAGGACGGACAAACGTCTGGAAAGAGCCAGTCACCGGATTCGCCTCCTGCAGACAGAGATCCATGACTACTATTCCAACTACCGTATCAGTGGTGATCTGCTGGAGCTACGCAACCTGGCTACGGTTGCCGAGCTGATTATCCAGTCTGCGCAACTGCGCAAGGAAAGCCGAGGCCTGCATTTCACTCTGGACTATCCCAAGATGGCCCCCGAAGCCAGGGACACCCTGCTCACGCCGCCCCGCTGGTAGGAGAAGCAACCTCAGGATCTTTTCAGCAGGCGGCGTAGCTGCCTGCGCTCCTCGGCACTCACCATATCGGGCCAAATTAACCAGGCTTTAAAACCAGGCGGACGCCCCGGCAACTCCAAAGCCAGCCAGAGATAGCTCCACCAGAGCACACGGGGCTGGCGGGCCAGTTCTCGCCCGCTGCGATCCAAGACCCGACATTCACTGTCTTCAAACAACAGATAAGCGGGTGCAGCCGGACCGAAATCCAGATACCAGCGCCAGGCTGCTACCAAGATCAGCGGCAAACCGGCGATCGCTAGCCAAGCGTCAGGATGACTGACCAGGGCAAACAACCCCAGCCCCACCAGAGCCAGAGTCGTTAATCGGCCCCAGTTAGAGACCCTTAAACTGACTCCGATCGCCGTTTTCGGCATGCTCGATAATCCGATCAACGATTGGCTGCAGGCTGGGATCCTGAGCTTTTTCACGCCGCATCAACCAGGTAAACAAATCCTGATCTTCCAGGGTGATCAAACGGCGGTAATCACTTTGCAGGCCCGCATCCAGCTGGTCATAGCAGGCATCCAGAAAAGGAATCAAAAGCAGATCCAATTCCCACATACCGCGACGGCTGTGCCAGTAAAGGCGTTTACGCTCTGCGCTGGCGTCTTCTGAAGAAGGTGTTGAGGAGGCTTGAGTCGTCATTTTGGTCTCTAGCTGACTTGAGAATTAAAAGCTAGAAGTCTAAGGCCAAACGCAGGTGAAACCAAGCTGTCATTTAACTGCCATGCCACTAATAGCTAAGCATCTGTTTACATGCCAATTATTGTTTATTAGATAAAAGACCACTATGCTTGCAGAGTTAACAATTTGTATCGGCCAAGTACGACTACCCTTTCAGTATGGAGTGAAGGGCATGACCAAGTCTGAACTTATCGAACAGCTAGCCATCCGAAAACCGGAGCTGAGCATCAAGCAAGTGGAAACAGCCGTTAAATTGCTGCTGGATCAGATTACCGACACCCTGGCCACCGGCGGTCGAGTGGAAGTTCGCGGTTTCGGCAGCTTTTCTCTGCACTATCGTGAGCCTCGTCAGGGTCGCAACCCGAAAACAGGTGACAGCGTCCAGCTGGATGGCAAGTATGTTCCCCACTTTAAACCTGGTAAGGAATTGCGCGACCAGGTTAATGCTGCCGCCCAGTTCTGACACCAGACCTGATTCGGACCTCAGCTCTTTTATCGGGTGTTAGCAGCACCTTGAGGTTTAGTATGCGATTGATCAAATCCATTTTTACCGCTCTGGTAGTCCTGGCACTGCTTCTGCTGGGTATCTGGTTCACTCTGCGCAATCAGGCCCAGGTGCCTCTGGATCTTCTTTTTATCCAATTGCCGGAAAACAGTCTGGCCCTGTGGCTGGTTCTCAGCCTGATTTGCGGTGCCCTGCTGGGCCTGTTTTTGTTGCTCCCCTGGTTGACAGCCTGCAAGGCAAAGAATCTGCAACTGGAGCGGCAGCTTAATAATCAGAAAAAAGAACTCCACCAACTGCGCACGCTCAACCTCAAATCGCCCGAGTGATTCTTGTGACTAGCGGCTTGCCAAGATGCTGACGGATTTTCTCCTACTTTTCCTGCTCCTTCTGGCCCTGGCAACCGGCTGGTGGCTGGGACGCCGTGACAAATCGCGCCGCCAACCCCCGCCCGGCACCCTGCCGGACTTGAGCAAAGATTATTTTGTCGGCCTCAATTACCTGCTCAATGAACAGCCGGATGAAGCCATCGACACCTTTGTTCGCGCTCTGGAAGTCAATTCCGACACCATCGAAACCCATATTGCTCTGGGCAACCTGTTTCGCTCACGGGGTGAATCCGACCGGGCGGTTAGGGTTCATCAGAACCTCTTTGCCCGACCCAGCCTCAACCGCGAACAGTCGGAAAGAGTCCAACTGGAGCTGGGCAAGGATTTCATGGCAGCAGGACTGCTGGACCGAGCTGAGCGCCTGCTCAAGGAGCTGGTGAACAACAACTCGGAAGTGGGGCGAACCAGTCAGGTATTGCTGGTCGATCTTTACGAGCGCGAGAAAGAATGGCAAAAAGCCATGCATACCCTTTCTTCCAGCCTGCTCAAGGAAAATCCCCGCCTGCAGAAGGCTGCGGCTCACTATGCCTGCGAACTGGCGACGGAACTCCTGGCCAAAAACAGTTTTGCTGCAGCCAGAAAACAACTCAAACAGGCCCAGGCCCTGGACGCTGCCTGCATCCGGGCAACGCTGCTAATGGCCCAGCTGGAACTGCAAAGCGGTAGTGCCAAGTCGGCCATACGCCTGCTACTGCGGCTACCCGGCCAGGATTCCAGCTATGTGCCCGCCATGCTACAAACACTGGTGGATGCTTACCTGCTGCTGGATCAGCCCAGGGAGCTGGCCAGCACTCTGGAAAAACTCCTGCAGGAGCACAAGTACACCTCCATCCTTTTGCATCTGGCTGAAACCCTGCGCAGCCTTGGACACCATCAGGAAGCCCTGGAAAAAGTCAGTCATTACATGCGCCATCAGGTATCGCTCAAGGGCGTGGATTACCTGATCGACCTCTATCTGGACCAAGCGTCTGGCGGAGAGCGGGCTCACCTGATTACCCTGCGTAACCTGACCCGCCAGTTGCTGGAGCACAAGCCGGAGCATCAATGCACCAGCTGCGGCTTTCAGAGTGTCCAGCTCTACTGGCAGTGTCCCAAGTGTCGCGAATGGGGCAGTATCAAACCGATTGTGGGTCTAGAAGGCGAGTAATTTCCATCAGGGCTTCACCGGGTTTTGCAGCTCGTGTAATGGGGCGCCCGATAACCAGATGGGTACTTCCGGCCGCCATGGCTGCCTGGGGCGTCATGATTCTTTCCTGATCATCGCTGGCACTGTCCGGCAAGCGAATACCGGGCGTCACCTTGAGAAAATCGGATCCCAGCCGCTGCGTCAGACGGGTCGCTTCACGGGCCGAGCAGACAACGCCATCCATCCCCGCTTGCTGAGCAAGGCTGGCCAGGTGCTCGACCTGATCTTCCAGACTGCGACTCACCCCGATACCCGCCAGATCATCTGATGACATGCTGGTCAGAACCGTCACGGCAATCAAACGTGTATCCAAATGATTATCTTCCAGCACCTGACGTGCTGCCTGCATCATCTTCAGACCACCACTGGCATGAACATTCACCATCCACACGCCCTGTTCGGCTGCAGCACGAACAGCCTGCGCACAGGTGTTGGGAATATCGTGAAACTTGAGATCCAGAAAAACCTCAAAACCCCGCTGATGCAGAGCTTCCAGAATAGCGGGCCCACAGCGGGTAAATAATTCCTTGCCCACCTTGACCCGGCAAAGCTTGGGGTCCAACTGGTCGGCCATGGCCAATGCCAGATCCTGAGAGGGGTAATCCAGGGCAACAATAATCGGGGTCACTAGCTTCTCCGCAGATGTGAATTTTTGCAGCCGAAATTATAACAACTCCTGCTCTTTTGCGTGACATCAATAAAACCCTGCGATTTCTTTCTTTACTGCCCAGGTCGCAGAGCCAGTGCACTAGTTTCCAGTAACCAGCCACGCTGGTTCCCACCATGATGAAAGGAGGATTTAAGGATGCACGGAAAACTCCCCTCACGCTTGGCTTTTTTGCTGGCCTTGCTGCTCAGCTTTGGCTGTGCCCAGGTCTCGCTGGCAGCCACTGATACCGATGCCCAGGTTGCCGAACAAGCCAGTCAGCGCCTGAATATCAACCAGGCCAACCAGGAGCAACTCACCAGTCTGCCGGGTATCGGTCCGGCCAAAGCCAGTGCCATTGTCGACTACCGCTCTTCCCAAGGCACTTTCAACAATCTGCAAGACCTTCAGGAAGTGCGAGGCATCGGCCCGGCCACCGCTGAAAAACTCCAACCCCTGGTCAGTTTCTAATCCCCGACCATAAAAAAAGCCCGCTTGCGAACAAGCGGGCTTCTTGCTGCCAAAGCGACAGTATCTAGATGCGCAGGGCACCATTACATTCCACGACGCTACCCGAGAAGTAGTCATTCTCGATGATATAGCGAACGGAATGAGCGATCTCTTCGGGTTGGCCCAAACGCTTGAGAGGAACACCCGCTGTGATCTTGTTGAGCACGTCTTCAGGCATGGCCGCCACCATATCGGTAGCAATAAAGCCGGGGGCTACCGCACCGGTACGGATGCCGTAACGGGACAGTTCCTTGGACCAGGTCACCGTCATAGCCACAACACCGGCCTTGGCAGCAGCATAGTTGGTCTGTCCCATGTTACCGGCACGCGAAATAGATGAAATATTAATCAGCACACCCGGCTTACCCAGCTTGATCATCTGAGCGGCAGCTTCGCGACCACAGAGGAAAACACCGGTCAGGTTGACATCCATGACCTGCTGCCAATTGGACAGGGACATCTTCTTGGTGACTTCACCGTCCTTGACCTTAACCAGCAGACCGTCACGGGTGATGCCAGCATTGTTGACCAGGACATCCAAACCACCAAAGTCCTTGACGATTTGTTCAAAAGTGGATTCGACTGCTTCTTCTTCAGCCACATTGACCAGGTAGTAATGCGCTTCACTGCCAGCCTTCTTGACCATTTCCACTGTTTCCTGAAGCTTTTCTTCATTCAGGTCCAGCAAGGCCAGCTTGGCACCCTGGGCAGCCAGTTCAACAGCCATAGCGCGGCCCAGACCCTGACCACCACCAGTAACAACGACGACTGCGTCTTTTACTTGCATGTTTTCACCTCGAATTGCTTGAAAGAGTGTGCCAACCCTTCTTATATAGGTATTCTTTTGGCTGGCGGGCTGACAGCTTTTATGCAGATTTTGTCTCCTGCTCTTTAGCAATATAACGCATCATCTCGCACTTGCGAAATAGGTTTGCGCAAACTTGGAATAAAAAAGCGACTTGCCAGTCATTTTCAGTAAAATCTACTGGCCGGACTTGAACTCCCCCAGATTAACCGCCATTGTTTCTTTAGACCGCCTGACTCCAGGCCAACCTTCACGCTTTACAAGGTAAACAACCTATGCCGCTGCTTTTACTACTTCTTTGGCCCCTGGCTGAAATCTGGCTGATGATTCGAGTCGGTCAACAGGCTGGAGCCATGAACACCCTGCTACTTATTGTTGCCACTGCAGCCCTGGGCCTGCTGCTGGTACAACTGGAATGGCGGCGACTGGGTGAGTCCCTGCGTAATCAGATCAAGGAAGGCAAGGATGCGCTGGGCATCCTGCTGGAAACCGCGGCCGTGGGTCTAGCCGGCGTACTGCTATTTATCCCCGGTTTTATCTCCGACTTTTTCGGGGTGCTCTTTCTCTTGCCTTTCAGCAGAAAAATTTTACTCGAACCCTTGAAAAAAAAACGTGGCACCACCACTTTCCAGTATCGAGAGACTTCTTATCGGGAAGAGCCTGATAAGTCCGCTGCTAAAGACGGAAGGGAGCAGCTTCGTAAAGGCGAGGTACTGGAAGGTGAATATCAAAGAAAAGATGATAATCGCCCTTGAAAACCTCTCCCCAGACCCCATTTAGCTAAGCGGGACACAGGCTTGACCCTGTAAACGCACAAGGGGGCCATCCCCGTAACTGTTGAACTATCAGGAGACATTCAGCAATGAAAATCCGTCCTTTGCACGATCGCGTTGTCGTTCGTCGTATGGAAGAAGAAACAACCACTCCCGGTGGCATCGTTCTACCCGGTAGTGCACAAGAAAAACCCTCCCAAGGCGAAGTGATTGCTGTAGGTGAAGGTCGTTATGCTGATGGCGAAGTGCGTCCCCTGTCCGTCAAGACAGGTGACAAGGTCATCTTCGGCAGCTATGCAGGCAGCACTGTAAAAATCGACGGTGAAGAACTGCTGATTCTGAACGAAAGCGAAATCTTTGGTGTTCTGGAAGGCTAATTCACGCCTGCCCACTAGCGAACATCCTCTAGGTACAAACATTTTTAGTTAGATAAAAGAACAGGAAACGAACATGGCAGCTAAAGACGTACGTTTCGGTGATGACGCTCGCAAACGCATGATTGCTGGTGTCAATATTCTGGCCGATGCAGTAAAAACCACCCTGGGTCCCAAGGGTCGCAACGTAGTTCTGGAAAAATCCTTCGGCGCTCCCACTGTCACTAAAGACGGTGTATCAGTTGCCAAAGAAATCGAACTGGAAGACAAGTTCGAAAACATGGGCGCCCAGATGGTCAAGGAAGTAGCTTCCAAGACTTCCGACGTTGCTGGTGACGGCACCACCACCGCAACTGTTCTGGCCCAGGCCATCGTTAACGAAGGTTTCAAAGGCGTCACTGCCGGCATGAACCCCATGGACCTGAAGCGCGGTATCGACAAGGCCGTAACTGCAGCGGTTGAAGAAATTCACAAGCTGGCCAAGCCTTGCACCGATGGCAAATCCATTGCCCAGGTAGGCACCATCTCCGCCAACGGCGACAGCCGCATTGGTGAGATCATTGCTGAAGCCATGGACAAGGTAGGTAAAGAAGGCGTAATCACTGTCGATGAAGGCCGTGGTTTTGAAGACGAACTGGAAGTGGTTGAAGGCATGCAGTTCGATCGCGGCTACATCTCGCCTTACTTTGTCACCAACCAGGACAACATGTCTGCCGAATTGGAAGACCCCTACATCCTGCTGATCGACAAGAAGGTTTCCAACATCCGTGAACTTCTGCCGATCCTGGAAGCTACTGCCAAGAGCAGCAAGCCTCTGCTGATCATCGCCGAAGATATCGAAGGCGAAGCCATGGCGACCCTGGTGGTTAACTCCATGCGCGGTATCGTCAAGGTAGCAGCAGCCAAGGCACCTGGTTTTGGTGATCGTCGCAAAGCCATGATGCAGGACATCGCTATCCTGACCAACGGCACCGTGATCTCCGAAGAAGTTGGCCTGACTCTGGAAAACGCCACTATCGATCACCTGGGTACTGCCAAGCGTGCGGTTCTGACCAAAGAATCCACCACCATCATCGATGGTTCCGGTAGCCAGGAAGACATCGAAGCCCGTGTTAAGCAGATTCGTGCGCAGATGGAAGAAACCTCTTCCGACTACGACCGTGAAAAACTGCAAGAGCGTCTGGCCAAGCTGGCTGGCGGTGTTGCCGTTATCCGTGTCGGTGCTGCGACCGAAGTAGAAATGAAAGAGAAGAAGGCTCGCGTAGAAGACGCACTTCACTCCACACGTGCTGCGGTTGAAGAAGGTGTTGTTGCCGGTGGCGGTACTGCCCTGATTCGTGTCCTCAGCTCCCTGAGCGTCAAGGGTGACAACGAAGACCAGAACCACGGTATTACTATGGCCCTGCGTGCCATGGAAGCTCCTCTGCGTCAAATCGTTACCAACGCAGGTGCTGAAGCCTCCGTTATCGTGGCTAACGTTAAGGAAGGTACCGGCAACTACGGTTACAACGCCCAGACTGGCGAGTACGGCGACCTGGTAGAAATGGGTGTACTTGACCCTGCCAAGGTAACCCGTTCTGCGCTGCAGTCTGCCGGTTCCGTAGCTGGCCTGATGATTACCACCGAGTGCATGGTTGCCGATCACCCAGAAGAGAAGGGTGCTGCCGGTGGCATGGGCGACATGGGTGGCATGGGTGGAATGGGAGGCATGGGCGGCATGATGTAATCCGCCGACCTGCTTCGCCTTCCTTTAAAATCAATGCCTTACAAACCGATGTAGGCATCAATGTAGGAAGGAATGTAGGAAGATTGTAGGAAGGTTCGAAGTGGTCTGCAAGGCCACTCAAATCCCCGAATAACAGTCTTCCTGCCGCCATAAGAAACCCTCGGATGATGGAAATGTAGGAAGCCTACTCCCACCACCGAGGGTTTTTTTATTGCTCACCTTCTTTTAACAACCCCTTCTCTCAACTCGATATGAAAAAACCGCAGCTAAAGCACTCTCCTTAGCTACGGTTATCCATAAATGAGTATCAGAGGCAGGTTTGTTGGGTTAGCCCTTAACGCGCAATAAGCAAAGGGCTCTGCACCTTTCTAACTAAGCCGCCATGTAGCTCACCTTCATGGTCAGTTTGCCTTCTTCATACAAACGACCCAGCAGGGCTTTACCTTCGGGGGTAACGTGGATGTCTACCTGACGACCATCTTCGGTGTGCTTCTCGGTGAAATATATGTCGCGGTACTCTGTGTACACACGGTAGGTGCCTTTGAAGCCAGCAGTGCGCCATAGGTATCCCAGACGTTTCAGGTCTGATTTGATCTTTGTGGAGTTCACACCGGGCAACAGACGGGCTACACGAGTAAGACTTTGCGAGGATTGGCCGATGGTTTTAGCCATCCCATCGCGTTCGTGTTCCAGTCGTTCCACCTTACTTTGCAAAATTGACAGAGCTTTCATCACAACCTCATCTTCTTCCAGCTCACCGGACTCAACTTTTTCGACGGTTCTCTCAGAGAAGGCAACGCCCTGAGTTTGCAACTCATCATAGGCGCGGATCACCTTCAGGTGGAAGGCAGGAGAGATCCACATGGCATAGGCGTAGACGAGCTCCTTGACTACAAAGGTGCCACCGTAACGTCCAGCCTTGGATGCAAGCGGGATCTCATTACCCACATCTGGGGAATTAAAAAGCTCTTCTATCAATTGAGAAGAAGTATCCAAGCGAAGAAAACGGTTTGGTTCGTGGCGACGCTCACCGCCAGCTGCTCTGTGCAAATCATTAAGGCAAAAACGCCCTTGGTCATCTTGGCGAACAGCAACATCAGCTACGATCAGATTGCTCATTATGATCAGCTCCTTATTTTCGAATTAGCTTTACTTGGTAGATTGGCTGCAGTGAAATAAATGATTTCATTCATACTCACTGGATCACTCCAATCAGATTTCATGGATCAAATGGAGAGTCTCCTGGTCACTATCAGGAATTTTTTTCTCCAATACTGCCCCCTAATCTGAAAACTAGAAACGACGCGGCCTACAGCCAGGTGAAACTGATCGAAAAAAACAACTTTGTAGGCTTTTTGAGTAGAGTAAAGTACTGGCTAGAGTCGCCAAATAGCATGAAGGCGATGTCGGAATATCGATGCTAAATGAACACCAGAAAAAATACGGAAAGAACCAGCGAACAACGAAATGAGTAATACCCCATGTGGCTGCCTCTAGGTAGATACAACCGAAGCGCATCCACAAGGCTAGAGGCAAGCATACAAAGCATTTTTTGGTCAGCAGATAACATTAAGGATTCGACAGAAGTTGTGTGCACGTTAACGACTAGCGCACCGAATCAACCATTATTGAAGTCAACTCCTCACCCTTCTGTTAATGGCCAACTAAACTGACCCGCTTCTGGCCATTAATTTTGACCCACCTCCAGGGTGGCTTTGGCCACCAGAACCAGTACCTTCCCTGAATCATTTTTCTCAAGGGGAAGGGTTTTGAAGGAG
>NZ_QFWJ01000001.1 GCF_003336805.1 Marinospirillum perlucidum | reverse complement strand
CACCAGGCTGGCTGCTTCCTGCTTGAACTCAGGAGTAAAGGAACGTCGTTTTCTGGTCATCAGACACCTCGTTTATGGTGGTGATCTTACCACCTACGCTGGTGTCCAGAATCATTGAACCACTACAGCAGGCTGGCTCGAACCCGCTTTCTTGCCAGCCTGCAACGATGCATCTTGGACTCAACTGAGCGCAAAGGGCGCACCCTGATCTTCCCATTGGCTGTCGGGAACGATCACAATCTTGCCCAGATAGTTGCTGTTGCGATTGACGAAATATTCCTCGGCTTCACGCAACCGGGAAAGCGGGAAGGCCGCATGCAGAACCGGCTTCAACTGACCACTGCGAATCCAGTTAATCAACTGCTCGGCTTCCTCGCGCGTGCCGTGGGAAACCCCGAAAATCTGTACCTGATAGAGGTAGATGCGGGTCCACATGATTTCAGAAAGGTTGCCGCCACTGGCCCCGGCTATACTCAGGCGCGGGTAGGTCGAGCGCTGATTCATATCGAAGATCATGGTGTCGATAAACTGGCTAGTCATTTCACCACCAACCAGATCCATCACCGCATCAATGGGTTTACCGCCGGTCACTTCCTTGACTCGATCGATAAAGGCATCCATTTCCGAGCGATCGAGAACCGCCTCAGCACCCAGTTCCAGCAAGGCAGGTGCCTTGTCTTTTTGACTCAAGGCGATGGGAATGGCTCCGACTATCCGGCATAGCTGAATCAGGGCGGTGCCCACCCCGCCACTGGCACCGGTGACCAGAATTCTTTCACCAGCTTTCACACCTGCAGCAGTCATCATGTGATAAGCCGTCTGATAAGAACACATGCCCATGGCTGCCAGCTCGGCATCGGTGAGCTCCGGGTTCTTGACTTCATGAAACTGGTCGGAAGGCAGGACCACATACTCGGCGAAACCGCCATCAGCCCCGTGTCCAAAGTAATCGGGGGTCAAATTGATATCCCGGCGCTGGTCAGCATAGATATTAAAATCCAGCAAACCCCGCTGGCCGATTCGCTCCTCCTTGACTTCATCGCCAACGGCAACGATGCGACCAGCAATATCCGCCCCCTGAATACGCGGAAACGTCAGGGTCGGCGAACCGCCCATCTGAAAAGAGGTGACTTCGGTTTTGTCCTTGGTCGGATACAAACCCTCGCGGGCCTTGCGGTCGGTATTATTCTTGGCTGTTGCCGTTACCTGCACCAGAACTTCACCCTTACCGGGTCGAGGCAGGGGCAGGTCAGTCTTGTAAACCAACTGATCGACACCACCATGACCAACCAGTTGCATGGCAGCCATCTTATCGGGTAGCTGAGCACTTGTTGTAGACAAGCTTGAACCTCCTTCAATCTGGAAATAAAAACACTCGGCCTCTACACTTTAGCCTTGTGATAGGGTCTTTATTTTTCAAGGGGTTATAAAAATCAAAGCTCCTTTTTTACTTGCGGCTGGCGTTTATCCAGCAGCTGAGACAAACGAAACTCGATACGCTGCAACTCTTTGAGGCCTTCTGCATCAAATAAAAAATCCTGCTGATGATGATGCAGACTGGTTTTACCTGCCCAGTGATGCTTTTCCACCTCTAAAAGCTGATGACGAATTTCATCCACTTCAGGATCATGCAAATACGGCTGGGCCAGGGCATAAATCCAGGCATTTTCCTGCAACTGCCCACTGCGGGCCTGCTGAATCAACGCCAGTAGCTTCTCAGGCCGTTGACGCAGACGGTTGCGCCCCAAGTGTAAAAGCCCCAGGGAAATTGCCACCACGAGAACAAATGCCAGAATTAGCGTCAAAATAACCTGCATGACATCTCCTATCGGAAAGGTTATTTCCAGTTTAGCAACCCCAAGCAAAAAACTACCAACCTGCAGACAAGCTGATATACTTTTACCACTGGTCTACCCAAACGGATTGATAAGGATGCCTTGCATGCAAAAATTACAGCCTTTTTCCCTGCGCCCCTGGCTGGTTTTACTCGCCCTGGTTGTATTACTGGCAGGCTGCCTTGATGAGGATTCCGAAGAATCCGGTTCAACTTCAGCAACAGAAGCAGGCACCCTGGAACGACTCTTTACTTATTCAGCAATCAAAGGCTGTAGCAGTTGTCACGCACCAGGAGCCAACGAAGCAAATGGTCCAGATCTGTCTTCACAGAGCAGCTTTAAAGCGGCTTTAGTCAGTAAAAATAAGGATAGCTACAGCAGCTGGTTTACTACAAATGATTGTGCAACCAGCAGTGACTACTGGGTTGTCCCCAACTCCCCCAACTTGTCCTATCTGATGGATGCTCTAATCACCACCGATTCACGCTGCTCAGGAACCTCTAGCTACCATGACACCCAGAACGTCAGTATCTCAGCTGAATTGAAAGAAGACTTGCGTCTTTGGATTGAAAACGGTGCCAATTAATTTCTCCGATATCAGCTTCCTCTGTTACGGGCAGCAGGAAGCTGAAAAGGCTTTTGCCACTCAACTCAATTGACCATCTCGTTTTAAGGACCAGCTATGAGCGAGGGTGCCGACACCAACCCAGCTTCCCCCCAGCCCCAAAAAAGCAGAAAAAAACGCTGGCTGCTCGGCAGTCTGCTGACACTTCTTTTATTGCCCCTCGTCTTGCTAATTGCGGTTTATGCTGTCCTTAATTCTTCACTGCTGACCACCCAAATCTGGCCGCGTATCCAGCCGATTATTACTGAATCCTCTGGCTTTCAGGTGGATCTTGAGCAGTTAAAAGTCGACCTACTAGGTGAGATCAGGCTTCAAGGCGTTGAAATCCATAATCTGCAGCCCCAAGCCGAGCTGTGTGAAGACCTGGAAGTAACCCTGGAAAGCCTGGTCTTTGAGTTCAACCCCTGGGCGCTTCTTTCCTCCGAGTTGCAGATCGATCAACTGACTGTCAATCAACTGGACGCCAAGGGCTGTCTCTTGGTGGCTTCATCGGCTTCTGTCGAGGAACCACCAACGCCCGTAAATACGCTTTCCCCTCAGGAACAGCTGGATGAAGTCCTAAGCCTGCTGGAAAACCCGCCACTGGCCATCCATATTCGCGAAGTAGCCATTAAAGAACTGACCGCCGACCTTCAGGTTCAACTGCCCGAGCAGGCCCTGCAACTGGCCTGGCAAGGGAGTCTGGATCTGTCCACCTCGCTGGATTGGACCAACAATCAGCTCAGTGGCCATTTGCAGACCCAGCTGAGCTCACTCAGCCCCTTGCAGGTGGTGAGCCAGGGCCAGGAGAGCCTTGAACTGAGCCTGCAACCCCAGTTTTCCAGTAATCTCAACTGGGATCTAAGCCGTAATAGTCCCTGGAAGCTGGAAATCTCGCCACTGGCCTTGGATCTGCAACTCAGTGAATTCAACCTGGCCCTTCATTCCCCCGAACGCCAAGTGGCGGCCAGTTGGCCGGAATATCGTCTAACAATTGACGAAGGCAGTTTTTTCAATCTATTGCTGGATGAAAACTGGCCGCTGCAACTGGAACTCCTGGTATCCAGTCAACTGGCTTCAGCCAATTTGGATCTGGAAGAAAATGCCCTGGGCTTTTCCGGTGAGTTTTTTCACGGCCTGAGACTGGAAGCACTGGGACAGATTCATCTGCTCAACCCCGGCCCTGGCGATCTGCAACTGGAAATAGCCAGCCAACAGGGCGGGCAAGACCTGAAACTGCGCCAAAACACCGATGAATTCCTGCTCGATCAAATAACCCTTGCCTTTCAGGCTGGCAGCTACGGCCAGTCCAGCGAGCAAGCCCACCCCCGCAATCACTGGCTGGTGGATAGCGGCATTGAAATCCTGCAACTGCAAGCACCCGGCCTGCCCCAGGCGATTGATCTTCACCCCCAACTGCATCTGCAACTCACCCAGGATTTAAGCCAGGGTGATATCAGCGCCAGCCTGCAAATGGATCAGCATTCCCTGGTCAATTTACAACTGGCCATCGACAACTCAGCTCAGGAACTGCAACTTCAACCCAACCTGAACGTCTATCTGCCCGGTCCCCTGACCCGCTATTTGCCTGAACTAACTGCTCTGGTCGAAGTGGGCGAACTACATCTGAACCTGGAAGGCAGCAGCCGCTGGCAACACCAGCAGGAAAACCTGTTACAGGCTGATTTCAGCCAACTGCCCTGGGGGCAGGCCACCACAGACCTGGCATTGACTCTAGAACAAAGCACCAACGGAGCTGCCCCCGAATTTTACCTGGCCGGCCCCTTGACGACCCAAATCCATCATCGGGGTAATCTGGATACTCGCTACCACCAATTGAATCTTGGGGTGCAAACACCAGGGATTGCCTACCCACCCTTGCAAAAACCCCTGCCCCTGGATTTAAGCCTGGATCTGGCCGCAGATGAAGCTCTGACGGCGGTTACGAGCCAGGGTCGCCTCCTGGCTGCAAACCTGCCGCTGGCCAGCTGGCAGGTGGATCTACACAATCCCCCGAACACCGCCCAGGTGAATTCCCAAATTCAGCTGGATGCCGAGCCAGAACTGGCCGAATACTTAAATGAACTGGCTCCTCTTCAGGAGTTCGGCGGCTGGCGACTGGAGCAGGATCTAGAGGTGTCGTTAAAGCACCCGCAGCCCAGTTTGTTGGAAATCACCCAGGCGCATCTGGAAAGCCTGGAGGCTCAAACCCAGCTGACCACCCGCATCACCCAAACCTCACCCGCAGCTGCGGACCAGCCCCAGATCAGCCAACCGCTGACCCTGGAACAAAAGCTAGGCTGGTCCAGGGCAGCAGCCCAGCTAGAGGCTTGGTTACAGCTGCCTTCGCTGATCTTGCCCGGCATCCAGTTGCAAGGCACCCAGCTGCAACTGGCTGCCAAAGCGGATTCCGGTCTGGAACCGGCTCAGGTCGAACTGGATCTGCACTGGCTGCAGGAGCTGGTTTATCTGGAACACCAGGCTCGGCTCAGTGACCTGGCGCTGCAACTGGATTCACAGCTGACAATTGACGGACAGCGCTATTTGCCCCACCTGACCCTGAATAGCCAGGCCCAAGGCTTGGAAGTCTGGGCCGCTGCCGACAAGGCACCGCTGCAGCTCTCGGCCATGGTCTTCCCGCAGACGCTGGAAATCGGTGCCGATGTTCAGCTAGGCACAGAGCAACTTTCGGTTGATCCCTTCCTGCTTACCCTGGGTGATCGTTGGCTGGAACAGGAATTCACTGCCAGCGGCACGCTGAATGGCCAGCAGCTACTGGTAGACGGGGAGACTCGTGTACAGCTGCGTGATCAGCTGCTAGGGGGCCTGACAGAGCCCCTTGAAGCCAGCGGCCAGTTCCTGCTGCCCTGGTCGATCAGTCTGGTGGATCAACAGCAGGCTGCCATCAATGCGCGCATGGATTTTCGTGATATTAACCTGCAAATGCCGCCCCTGGCTCTGCGCGGCCTGTCAGGCCAACTGCATTTGCAAGAAGAGCTTCGCATCAGCGATCAGGGCCGCTTGAGTTTCCTCTATCTGCTCGACCCTGATGCCTTTCAGCGGGTGGATTTCAACCGGGTTGAACCCTGGCTGGCTGGCCGCCAGAATTTGCGCCTTCAGGAAGTACAGCTTAATGACCTGACCCTGGGGCCTCTGGAAGCCACCCTACCCATCCAGCAAAACCTGATTCGTCTGCAAGACTTCACCCTGGCTGCTCTGGGTGGTGAAGTGGCTGGCCAGTTTTACCTGGATACACGGCCTGAAGCCTGGCGATTGGGTCTTCTGAGCCGCGTAACCCGCGTGGATCTTCGGCAACTTCTGCCCGAAACCCTGGGTGATAGTGACTATGCCCCGGTTAACGCCCGCACAGCCATCGAATTTGATTTCTCCAGACGCCTGCTGGAAGGTCGCGTGGATCTGACCGATATCAACCGCGCCCAGCTACTGCAGTTACTGGATATCATTGATCCTGACCATCTAGATCCACAATTGGCCACAGCCCGTTCTGCCTTGCGTACCGCCCATCCCGAATGGGTGCGGGTGGAAATGCAACAAGGGCTGATGGACCTCACGCTCAGACTCTCGCTGTTTAATGATCCTATCAGGGTACGTAACCTGCCTTTATCGCCCTTAATCGAACGTTTTGCTGAAGAAGCCTTGCTCCTTCCCGACTTACTGCCTTTGGAGTCCACCCCATGAAGCCAAGCTCAGCCCTCCTACTCATCCTTGCCAGCCTGGGAATGACCGGCTGTGCCAACCTGATTAATTCAGCCGTCCCAGACGTTTATCTGGTGGATCGCCACACAGTCATGGAAGCAGATGCTGCCGGTGACTGGCCAGAACTGGAACAGCGCTTGAGAAGTGACCTCAACCAGGGCCCTCAGCCCCTGACCGGCCTGGATAACCAGTTGCAGGAAGAAGCCGCCTTTCAGGTTCTGAACGACGACACCCAAACCACTGGGCAGTAAGCCGGGAGACCAGCATGCAAAGACGTTTACTGCCTTTAGTGGCCGCCCTGAGTCTGCTTCCCTTCCAGGCCTTGGCGGTTGATTGGCGTGAAAACCAACTGATTCTGCCGGAGAAAGTGACTGTAGGACCGGCAGACAACTATCAGGCCCAGGTTGATAACAGCGAAGAACGCCTGTTTTTTACCCGCCATCGCAATCTGGTTTCCCAGATCGTCCAGCAGAACCTGACCACCGGCAACACCCGACAGCTTCTGCCCCCCGATCACGATGCCAAGGACCCGGCCCTGGCACCGGATGGCCGTTATCTGGCCATGACCAGCTATCGCAACAATGCCCTGGGTTCTGTCTGCCTGCTGCCTTTGCAGCCCACGAACAAGCGCTCGGGAATCAACTGCCTGACGCCTGCCGGACAGAGCGCCTGGTTGCCCTTCTGGGTCGATAACCAGACCCTGGGCTACCTGCGCCGCCCCCTGGGCACCAATACCCGCGAACTGGTCCTGCAAGGCCTGAATGGCTCGGAACGAGTTGTTGCTGAAGGCAGTCTCTCTGCACCCGCTGCCAGTCCGGATGGCCGCTATCTGGTCTACCAGCGCCGTGATCCCGGCCGTGAGGGCCTGCATATTTATGATCTTGAGCAAAACCAAGAAAACGGCCCCTTGCCAATCGATCTACCCGGGATCAGTAGCTATGCCCGCATTCATCCCTCGGATGGCCACCTCTATTTCAGCCATTTTTTGAACGATACCAGTGGCGATCAGCAGATCGATGCCGAGGATCACAGTGTTGTTTTCCGCATCCCCCTGCAGCCCCTGCTGGAAACATCAGCCCCTCTGTTGCCCGAACAACTGACTTCGGTGGCACAAAACTGTAATTTCCCGGCATTGGGCACTGAGCACCTCTATGTCACCTGTGCCTACGAAGGCTCTCTGGATACCTATCGCCTGCCTTTCAGCGGCCAACTACCCACCCACTGGCAAAACGAAGATCTTTGGGAGGCCGAAGCAACCGCGAGCCGCTATGCCGAGCGTTTACTGGTATTAAATAACCTGCGCTACCGGCAACAGCAGACCTCAGTCAGCATGTTAAAGCGCTTGCTGGCCAATCACCTGGAGATGCAGGAACTGACAGCAGCAGGCTACTACACTGCGCAATTGCTGGAGAAAATCCCGCAGAACAGTGAAGAAACTCTGTTTTTCCAACATCTGGAACACTTGCTGCAATTGCAGGCCCTGGCCCGTCTGCAGCCGCCTGGACAGCTGACACCCGCTTTTCGCCAGGAGCTGAATGCCTTTGCTTCCCGCTTGCAGGCCTCCGCGGATGCTGGCTTAAGCCAGTTGTTTCTGGGCTGGACCTACTGGCTCGGTCAGGAAAACACCTCGGCCCGCCAAGCACTGGAACAGGCTTCAACGTCTAACCTGCCCCTGGCAGCCTATTTGCAGTCAGAACTACAACTGAAGCTGGCCAGCAACAGCCAACAACGCCTTAAGGCACTGCTGGCAGCCGCACAAAACCCGGTACTAACCCCGGACGGACGTCTCTACTACGCCTTTAATTACCTGCAGGAACTCACCCGCCAGGGCGAGGGCCAATTGCCTTCTCTGGACCAACTCAGTCGCCTGCAACAGCAGTTACCCGATACTCGCCTGCAGGAACTGGTCGCCAACGAGATAGATCTGGTTCGCCTGACGCTGACCCAGGATAGAGCTGAACAACGCCCTCTCTACCAGGCCATTATCGGACGTCTGAAAGCTTCTAGTGATCAGGCTCTGATGCACCGGGCCAGCCATATTCGAGCCATTCAACTCATGGCCCTGGCCGAGGAATTCAGTTTTATGGAACTGATGTCCCGCCATTGGTTGACCTCTACCCCGATCGAGCAGGTCAGCTTTGCAGCAGCAGCAGAGCAATATGCCTATATCAATCTGGATCGCGCCTATGGTGCCTGGTCTCAGGGTGATGAAAACACCGCCTTGAATACCTTTTACAGTGTTCTACGTCAAACCAGCAATCTGGAAGCCCTTTACAACCTCTTGGTGCTCGGCCTGGACCCTGAGGCTGACCCCGCCTTGAAAGAACGCATGCAAAGGCTTTATGACCAGCTAGAGGCTGAAGAGCTGTTGGGCAATAACAGCCTCTATGCCCAAGCCTTGCGTCCTCTGCTGGAAAATCATCCAGCCAGCCAGGAACAGCTGCAAGCCGCGGCCAATCGCCTGCAACAGCTGGAAATCACCGGTCTGGACAGTGGCGTTCGTGATCTCCTGCTTGGCAGCATCTACCACCGCCAGCTAAAAGCCAGCCAGCAGGGCTACAGCCTGGATTCCGATCTGGCCCAAAAGGCCCACTACCACTATATGCTGGGACTGGATCTGGCTTTTGCCCACCCACGCATTCAGGTTTCCCTCTTGGAAAACCTGGGGCAACTTCATTTTCAGCTGGGTAACCACGGCCTGGCGGCTGATTTCTTTGCCCAACGCCTACAGGGGCCCTGGCTGAATGAAGAGCAAAAACTCTGGACCCACTGGCGACTGGCACGTTCCTACTACTACAGCAACCGCTACCCGGAAGCAGCGGAGCAAGCGCAACTGGCCCTGGAACTGGGACGCGAGTTGGATTCTTCAGACATCACTGCTCTGCATGAGCGGGCAGCTTTCTATGCCCTGCAGGCTCAGGACTTTACCCAGGCCGTAGAGCTTTATGACGAACTCCTCGCCGGGGACACGCTGGACAGCAACAACCAGGCCAAGGCCATCTTTGCCCGCGCCTTTAGCCTCTATCGTCTGGGTGAAAACCAGGCCGCTCAGGCCGGTTTCCAGCACCTTCTCGAGCTGTTGCCCCGAACTGGCCGTATCCCGGCTCATGAAGACCGCTTGGCAAATTTTGAGCCGCGTCGCCTGGAGATGCAGGCCTATGGTTTCCTGGCCCAGCTAACGGATACACCTGAAGAAAAACTCGACTGGCTGAGCCGCCGGATCAACCTACTTGAGCAGATGCAGAGCGAAGATCGTCGCTATTCGCTACAAGAGGCCGATAGAATTGCCCTGATCATGAAAGCCTGGCTGCAAAAAGCAGCACTACAAGAAGCCAGCGGCCAGTTGGATGCACTAGCAGCCAGTGTGCAGGCTGCATTAGCGAGCAGTAAAAAGTATCAGCAGGCAGGCGGTGCTCTTGGGAGCCAGCCCCTCTTGCAGACCCTCTATACCAGCCTGACCCTGGGTGGTGACCACCCTCAACAGCTAGCTTCTTTGAATCAGCAACTGCAACCCCTGTTGCAGGCCACCCTGGATGAACTGGAGGTTGAAGGCTTTATGCCACCGGTCAACCACTATCAGCGACTCAAGCTGCAGCTTCTGAATCTGTTCTTCCAGGCAGGACGTACGGCTATGCCTGGGACTGAAGTGGAAAGTCAGCTGCAGCAGTTGCAAAACAGTCAGGCCTGGCAAGGGTTGCAAGCCACCCGCCCGGATTTGCAACAGGAATTGCAGGAAATTCTGCGTGGAGTGCGTCTAAGATTGCAAGGCTAGCTGGTTTTTCAGGCTACGGCTGTCGACCAACAACAGTATCCGGCCCTGGTACTCTATCAGGGCCTTGATGGCTGGCCAGCAGCGGCGTTTTTGCATTAAGGGTGGCAGAGGATGCAGACAGCTTGCCTTCAGCTCGATAAATTCAACGCCTCCGGGAAACTGCAACTGCCAGACGTCAGACTCACCACGCAGGGTCAGCTTAAGGGAAGGAGTATTTCTTGTCTCGCGGGCAAGGCTGCCAGGAGAAATATCTGAAAACTTGAGCAAGGGCAAGTTACTCATCTCTCGCAGCGGCTGACAAGCGACCACCTGGCTGGCTTCCAGCACCAGGGTTTGCTGCCCTTGATGCAAAAGCACCAGGGAAATATCAAGTTCGTCAACGGGCACAGTCAAGACTAGCCCCATCCCTGCTGATAAGCATCCAAAACCTTCTCCAGATCCAGCAGGGTCACGGCCTTGCCCTGGAATTCAAAGAGGGCGTCAACATAGGGTTGCAAGGCCTCAGGAAGGCTTTCCGGGGTCGCCTGAAGAAGACTCTCTGGCAAGTCGACCACATCCAGCAAACGGTCAACGCGAATCCCCGTGCGTATACCTGCTGCTTCTCCCAGCAAAATGGAACCACCACTGCTTTCAGAACCACCTGTCAGCTGTAATAGCCCTTGCAAGAGAATAACCGACTCGATATCACCACGCAGATTGATCACCCCCTGCAGGGAAGCAGGCATACCGGGGACAAAAAACAGAGGCTCACTGGCAGGAATTACTTCCTTGATAAACTCGCCCTTAAAGGCAAAAAAACGTTCATCCAATGCAAAAATCACCAGCTTGACCAGGGGCTCATCAACATCAACGATTTCATCAACCGCTTCAGCCTTGCGGGCCAGCAATTCATCAACGCTCGTATTACTCATTACCATCATCCAGTTTGACTTGATTACGCCCCTGGCTCTTGGCTTTATAGAGCGCTTGGTCAGCGGCAATACGCAGCTCTTCAGCGCGATTATAAGCAGGGAAGCTGCTGATACCCGCACTGAAAGTACAGTAGAACTCCTTGTCGCCGGAACCAAAACGTATCCGTGAAAAATCCTCGCGTAACTGGTTCACCAGCTCTACAGCTTTTTCGGGCGTGACATCCTTAAGCAAGATGGCAAATTCCTCGCCCCCGTAACGCCCCACGACATCATTACTACGTAGACGATGGCGTAGAATACGGGCCAAAGCCAGCAGAACCTGGTCACCGGAAACATGCCCGTAGGTATCATTGACCTGCTTGAAGTGATCCAAATCCAGCATCACCATGCACAGACTTTCCTGCTGACGCCGGGCCTGGGCCAGGGCACTTTCGATCAATTCGGTGGTGGTAGTATGGTTGTACAAGCCTGTCAGACTATCTCTAACCATCAGAGAACGCAGGGAACGCATCCGCTCAGCACGCAGAGCAACCGCTGCAACCAGCTCTTCAGGAATCACCGGCTTGGTGATAAAGCCTTCCACCCCCACTTGCATGGCCGAAAACTGTTTCTGGCGATCCGTTTCACTGGACAGGTAAACGATGGGCAGGCTCAGGTGCTCGGGCAGCTGTCGAATCACTGCTGCCAGTTCCTGGCCGGTGCAGTCGGGCATATAAACATCCACCAGAACCAGGTCGGGACGAAACTCCTGCAAAGCGGCCAGCACATTACCCGGCTGTGACAGCTGGTAAACCAGCATACCGGCCTCTTCCAGTATCAGCGTATGGTACTGGGCGACCTCCGGTTCGTCGTCCACGATCAATATCCGGTAGGGTTCAAACACCTCTTCTTCCATGACCTCATCCAGAGCCGTTGCCAGCTCCAGAGGTTTGGCCGGTTTGGTAAAGTAGGCATGACAACCGGCACGAACAGCGCTCAAACGCGCTTCAAAATCATCACGGCCAGACAGAACCACGGTCGGAAGTTGCTCACCAATAATCTTTTGCAGACTGGCCAGGGCTTCTGTACCCGCAGTGCCTCCGCTGGGAAAACGGACATCCATGACCACCGCATCCGGCTGGTGTTGACGAACAGCGGCTTCAAAAGCTTGCAGCTGGGTAAAATACTCCACTTGATAGCCAAAGCATCTCAGCTGATAGCTCAAGTGAGTCACCTGGTCTTCCTCGTCATCACAGATATAAATCAGGCGACTGGGTTTTTCCGGCAGACTGGTGTCTTCCTGAGCCGAGCTTTCCATCTCGAAAAAAGGCGTCTGCAGGGGATGATCATGCTGCAGATCGGTATAAATCAGGATCTGAGCCTGGGAAGCCAGTTCCTGCAAAAGGCCAATTATCTTGTCCGGCCAATCCGGTGGCGTTTTATCATCGGGTAAATCCAGCAGCTGCTGGGTGTAGCTTTCAGCTTCCCCGGCAATACCCGCCAGCTCATTGAAGCCAAAGGAATAGCCCGTCCCCTTGAGACTATGAAAGGTACGATGCAATTCCACGGCAGCAACCCGGTTCATGCAGGGATCAGCTTTCAGCAGCTGCAAATGCTGCTGGGCTTCTTCCAGGCGTTTGGGCAACTGAGAAACAAAACTGGCCCTAAGGCGGGCAATTTTTTCCTGAAGCGTGGATTTATTCTGCTTCATTCACGTCTCCGCTCAACTTGATCTGGATGAGTTGCCCAGCACCTGATTAAGCACACCAGGCAGGCTTTCATCCAGGCTGAAATCTTTCATGATACAAGCATCCAATCCCGCTTCCTGCTCGCTGGCTTTTTGCGGGTCATCTCCCGTCAATAAAATGAAAGGCAGTTGATTGCCTTGCTCGCGCAGCTCTCTGAAGAAATCAATGCCGTTCACCAGCGGCATGTTCATATCACTGATTACCAATCCTATGGCTTCCTCTTCATTGAGTTTTTCCATCCCCTCAATTGCACTGGAGGCCAAAACCGGCTGATGTCCTTCTTCTTCCAGAACGGCTGCAATCATTTCACCGGCCAGCGGATCATCATCGACGACTAGAATCTGCATACTTATCTCCAGTTGGTATTTTTCTCAGTCCAGCAAAACCTTGAGGGTTTCTACCAGACTACCTTGATCGAAACTGCCTTTGACGATATAGGCATCTGCCCCGACCTCAATACCCCGACGGCGATCACTTTCCTTTTCACGCGAGGTAATGATAATAATCGGACAGTTTTTGTAAGCTTCTTCTTGGCGAAGACGCGCGGTCAGGGTAAAGCCATCCATGATCGGCATTTCCACATCGGTCAAGACCGCATCAAAATTTTCCTGACGAGCTTTTTCCAAGCCTTCCTGGCCATTTTCAGCCAGGGTTACCCGGTAACCATAGGCCTCCAGAACATCTTTTTCTATTTCTCGGGTATTGAGAGAATCATCCACCACCAGCAAATGCTTGGCAGCCTGCTCTGCATCTGCAAGACGGCTGGTTTCTCGACGACTACGGCGAGATCGCTCCAGTAGCTGGGGCACATGCAACAGACTCACCAGCTCATTGTGGCCCCGGGTCACCATACCGGAAATCAGCGGCTGACGACGTAGATGTTCCGGTAGCTGTTTGATCACCAGATCACGTTCATCCAAAAGTTCATCCACCACCAGGGCCAACTTTTCATTGCGCACCTGGGTGACCAGCAAAAGCAATTGCGAGCTTTGTCGGGATCGGGAGCCAACAGGTAAATCGATCAGATCACTCAGGTAAACCACCGGGACAAATTCATTTCGCAGAATTATCGCCTTGCGATCAGCAACTTCCAGCAGGCGTGAAGCCTCCACCTTGACCAGCTCACTGACATACTGGGCGGTAAAGCCCAGGGGCTGACCGGCCACCTCCACCAGAAGTACCCGCATCAAGGCGAGGGACAAGGGCAATTTAAGCGTAAAACAGCTACCCTCTCCGGGACGGCTACGCACATTAAGCGTACCCTGAAGCTGATCCACCACCGAGCTTTTCACCACATCCATACCCACGCCCCGCCCGGACATTTCGGTAATCATCTGGCTGGTGGAAAAACCCGGCAGGAAAATCAGATCGATAATTTCCTGCTCATTCAGTGCTTCAAGTTGCTCACTGGTCATCAATTCCTTGCGCAAAGCCTTTTCACTAACGGCTTCCAAAGAAATGCCCCGCCCGTCGTCACAGACTTCAATAACGACCCAGCTGCCATCCTGCCAGGCACTCAGGCTGACCTTGCCTTGCGCAGGTTTACCGGCTTTCAGACGTTCTTCAACAGTCTCCAGACCGTGATCCAGGGCATTACGCAGCAGATGGATGACCGGATCGGCCAACTGATCGATCATCTGGCGATCCAGCTCGATTTCAGATCCCAGTACCCGACATTCCACCTCCTTGCCTAGCGAACGCGCCATTTCCCGGACCAGACGACCGGCCGAATCAAAAATGGTCGCCAGGGGCAGCATGCGCAATTGCATCGCCTTATCGTGCAATTCCTGCATCAGGCTTTCCTGCACCTGCACCCCTTCACGCAGGCGGCGATTAAAAAGATCCAGCTGACCGGTAAACGCGGCATCGGCATCACTGGCCTGACGCAACAACTGGCGGGAATCCCCCACCAGTGCCCGCATTTGCGAATGACTGGAAACAACTTCACCCATCAATTTAATCAGCTCATCCAGACTGCTGAGTTTGATACGAACACTTTCTGAAGCCTTCAAGGAGGCATCGGGACTGGAAGTCTGCTGGGGCTGCTCACTGATCTCCGGCAACCGGGATGCAGTTGCCGCTTCCTGAGGTGGCGCTGTTGGCAATTCCTGGCCTTGGGCCGCCAGCGTCAAGGCTTCGCAGAGGTCGGCATCCTTGTCAGGCAGCTGGGCCGGATCTCGGTGTTCAGCCAACTGCTCGACCAGGCTGGTCAGAGTATCCAACCCCTGGTACAAGAGGCTGAAACGGCTAAAACTCTCCAGTGGCAGCTGTCCATCTCTCAGCGCACTGAGCAGGTCTTCCAGCGCGTGGGCCGTTTCCGTGATGGCTGTCAGCTTAAGCATCCGTGATGAGCCCTTGAGGGTATGAGCCGCACGGAAAAGGACATTAATTTGCTCAGCGTCTGCCTGACCATTTTCCAGAATGGCTATGCCTTCCGACAACTGCTGAAGATGCTCTCTAGCTTCATCGACAAAACGCAGGATAAATTTGCTAATATCCAGTGCCATGGTTTATTCCCCTTCCGTTCCACTGGCAGCCAACTGGCGTTCCAAGCGCAGCAACTGATGCTCAATTAAAAACAGAACATCAGCCTGAGATAGATTCAAAGGCACTAGCTTCAATCCGGTCGGCGCCTCGGGCTCATCCTGTATACAACGCCGGGCCTTACGATAAGCTTTAATGGCCTCTTCGATACGCCCTGTTTGGCGATATACCTCGCCCAGATAATAGTGAGCGGGCCAACAATCCGGTTGAATATAAACCGCTTTCTTAAAATCCACTTCCGCTGCGGCAAAATCTTCCTGCCAGCGACTTAGCAGCGCCTGCAGAAAAAGAGCATCCAGCCACCAGGGTGTCTTGTCGAGTAACTCCTGAAGCAGTTGCCGGGCCTGCTGGAAACTCTTGCGATTCCCCAGTATCCAGGCCTTGAAGAGCTTGGCTGCATCCACTTCGCGGGAAGCAGCAAGGAGGCGTTCAACCTGTCCGGCGGCCAGCGTCATTTCCTGATCCAGTAAAAGCTGGAAGATCGTCTGCAAATCCGGCAAATCTGCACTACCCCGATTATCAGCCAGGGGCTGGGGTGATGGTGCAGGCATCGAAGGAACCGGTTTTAATGCTCTGACCGGTTGTACCGGTTTAGGGGCTGAAATTGTTTCATTTTTAGCCGAGAAGGGTGCTACCGGCTTGTTTTGAGGGGGGATTAACCCTTGCCCCCGAACAAAATAGTAGATTCCATCTTCTTCAACCAGATTAAAAACCCCTAGGTTGTTGGCCAGGGTTTCAGAACTACCTACCAGTAGCACAGCATCAGGCCTCATCAGCCGGGCCAGATTATGCTGAATGCGCACCCGGGTTTCGGTATCAAAATAAATGGAGACATTGCGGAAAAAGACAATATCAAACTGCCCCAGGTCTTCTTCTTTTGGGGGCTCCAGAAGATTAAGCTCGTGAAAGCGAACCTGCTGGCGAATAGAATCTTTGATTTGAAAATAGGAGCGCTGGGGAAGAAAGTACTTTTCTTTCAAGTGGTCCGCTACCCCTCGAAACGAAAAGGGCGAATACAGCCCCTGACGGGCTTTTTGCAAAACCTGGCGGTCCAGATCACCAGCATCAATTGAAAAGCTCCCTGAAGCCGCCTCTCCCCAGTGTTCCTGCAAAGTCATGACCAGGCTGTAAGCCTCCTCCCCCGAGGAACAGCCTGCACTTAGAAGTCTAAGCGGCTGGCGTCCACCGGCCAAAGCCTGTATCCGGGGGAGCAGGCGTTTGACCAGGAGTTCAAACTGGCTGTTTTCACGAAAAAAATAGGTTTCATTGACCGTTAACTGGCTGACCAGGTCCTTGACCAATTCAGGGTCCTTCTGCAAACGCGGGAAAAAATCCTGCAAGCGTTTACAGCCAGCCACCCCCGCTGCCGTATGCAGGGCCTTTTCCAGACGTTCCTCGGCGATTCCCTCCAGAAGAAGGCCACAGTGATCACGAATCAGGGTCTTGAATTGCTGCAGATCTTCTTTCATGCGCTACTCCGACCCAGCGCTTGAAGATAGCCTGCCGGAGTCATTTCCAGAATCTTCTGCATCTCCTCACCCAGGGCCGTCACCGGAAACTCCCGGTGAACGCCGCCCAGCTTGACGGCTTCCTGATTCATACCATAGATCAAGGAGGTGGCTTCATCCTGAGCCAAACCGATACCACCGGCATCGCGTATGGCCTGCATACCTACGGCACCATCACGCCCCATACCCGTCAGAATAATCCCTACAGCATCTCGGCCATAAACCTCGGCCAGAGAGCAAAGAAGATGATCGCAACTGGGTCGATAGATTTCACCTTCGACCCTGGGGCGCAAAGCCACCCGATGGTTGGCAGTAACGGTCAAGTGACTTTCCGATGGAGAAACATAAACACAACCCGGCTTTAGCAGCTCTCCATCCTCAGCCACCTTGACCCTTAACTGGCAAAGACTGGAAAGCCATTGAACCATGCCTTCGACAAAACCATCACTCATATGCTGGGCCAGCAGGATCGGGGCTGGAAAGCTCTTGTCCAGTAGCGGCAGGATACGTGTCAGGGCCTGGGGACCACCGGTTGAGGAGGCTATCGCAAAGGCCTGGCGGTAATTACGAGCCAGATACTGGTGCGAAGGCTGCCACTGCCATTCATTATCAGGATTCGGTGACGTTTCAGGCAGACGTCTGCGTATGCGTGTAATCACCGAAACGCCAGCCAGCAGACGCACCTTGCGCACAAATTCCCCGGCCTGTTCCGGCGTATAATCCGGCTTGGCAATGACTTCCAGGGCACCGGCTTCCAGAGCTTCGCAAGCTTTCTCGGCATCAGCCTCGCTGCTCACCACCAGAATAGGGATCGCCTTCTCGTGCATGATTTCGGTAATGGTTTCCATACCCCCCATGACTGGCATTTGCAGATCCAGGGTAATCAAATCAGGGCGCAGCTTGCGGGCCAGTTCAACGGCTTGACGTCCATTGACAGCCTCGCCCACCACTTCTATACCGGCCTCCTCCAGCAGACTGCGCAGCAGGCCTCTAGCAAGAGCACTGTCGTCCACCAGAAGAACCCGGATAGAAGAGCTGCTAAGCATCGTCCTGCCGCTCCTCATGCTTGCTGTTGAGCAGTTCATCCGCCTGCTGGAAAGCCTGGACCAGACCGGTCAACTCCTTGGACATGGACAGCATTTCTTCGCTGATATCGGTGATATGGCGCACCGACTGGGCATTATGGGAACTGGCTGAGGCAATATCCCGCAGAGCCACCACCACTTGATTGCTGGCCGTTTTCTGCTGACTCGTGGACAGGGAGATCTGCTCGGCCGCACTGCTGGTCTGGCTGGCCGCCTGCAAGAGGGCATTCAGATCTTCCGCCGTCTGATAACTGACCTCCATACCCGCCTGGATGGAATTGGAGCCTTTCTCCGAGGTAATCACCAAACGGCTGATGGAATCCTGGATTTCCTGGATGCGCTCTTCGATCTCGCGGGTGGAGTCGGTCACACTGTCGGCCAAGCGGCGGATTTCTCCGGCCACCACTGAAAAACGCTTGCCCGATTCCCCGGCACTGGAGGCTTCCAGGGCAGCGTTAAAGGCAATCAGTTTGGTCTGGTCGGCCAGATCATTGATCAGGTCCATAACCTTGCTGATCTGCTTGGATTTGGTGCCCAGCTCCATGATTTCCGCCAGACTCTTCTGGTTATCGGAATGGATATCCCCCATGCGGCTTTGTAGCTGCTGCATGGCATCCACACCCTTGCGACTGTTATCCAGGGTCAGATTGGCCACTTCCACCACCGATTGGGAATGGTCGGCGATCTGGGTCGAGGAGGTCGAGAGTTCTTCCATGGTCGAGGTGATTTCCGCCACGGATGAAGACATCTCCTCCACCGCTGCGGCCATGGAATGGGTGCTTTCATCCTGACGATCGGAATTACGGCTGACCAGACCGGCCGTGTAAGCCAGGTGTCGGGCCGAGGTATTCAGCTGCGCTGAACTCTGAATGACCTTGTCCACCACCTGGTCAATCCGCTCAAGAAGCTGGTTGGTTTGTCCGGCCAGATGACTCCATTCGGTTTGTTCGGGCACTTCCAGACGACGCGACAAATCCAGCGTCTGGGTAATACCGGCCAGTTGCTCCTGAAAATGATAGAGAGGCTGGATCAGGGTACGGGTTAGCCAGAAAATAATCAGGGCACTGACCAGACCCACCGGCAGGGCAAAGGCTGCCAGGAGTTGCAGCAGTTCGCTGCGTACCGCCTGAACTTCGGCAGCATCCACCAGGAGCACAAACTGCCAGTCGGTATCCGGTACCTGGATACTGGAAGCCAGCCAGGTTGCGCCCTGAAAATCCACCTGCTGGAGAGTGTCCCTGTTCAGCTGAAAATCCGGCAAGAGCTCATCCAGCTCCTGTTGCAGCAGCTCACTGTTCTTGTGGGCCAGAATCTGATGGTTGCCATCCAGCATAAACAGCTGGCTCTTCCAACGCAGGGACTGATCCAGCAGCTCATCCACCAGAGCCGAGATATATAAATCCCCGCCCAGAACATGCTCCGGGTTCTGCTCCAGAGGAATGGCCAGGGTCATATTGAGATCACCGGTCAAAAGATCCACATAAACCGGCGTCAAAATCAATTCCTGTTCGGCCTGAGCCTGAATAAACCAGGGGCGGGTTCGGGGATCGGCTCCGGGAGGCAGTTCGATGGGCGGCTGGGATTGGATGACCTCCCCTTGCGCAGTACCGATATGCACCAGATCAAAACCACCGGCTTCACGCGTCAGGGTCAGATAATTCTGCCAGGTGCTGATTTCCTCCACCTCACCAGGCAGATGCCGGGCCAGGGCCTGCAATTGCTGGCGTTTATTCTGCAGCCATTCACTGCTTCTGAAACGAGCAGTTTCCAGGCTTTTCTGCACTTCACTGGCAACCGCCTGATCCACTTCTTTTTGCAGCAGTTGGCCCGCCAGAGACCCCAGAAGTGTCAAGGACGCCAACATGACCAGGGTCAGGGAAACTACAAATTTTTTCTGCAGGCCCAGCTTGCGCCAGAAGTGGGAAAGGCCTGTAGGTTTGACTGCAAGTGACATTTTTTATCTCTCGTCTTCCATTTGATCGCCGGGCATTCAAGCCCGGACCTCTCCTTGAAAAAGGTTATTTAAACGCTCGAATCAAATCACTCAGATCCTTGGACATAGACAGCATTTCTTCGCTGATATCGGTGATATGGCGCACCGACTGGGCATTATGGGAACTGGCTGAGGCAATATCGCGCAAGGCAATTACCACCTGGTTGCTGGCCGTTTTCTGTTGACTCGTGGACAGGGAGATCTGTTCGGCTGCACTGCTGGTCTGACTGGCTGCCTGCAAGAGGGCGTTCAGGTCTTCCGCCGTCTGATAGCTGACATCCATGCCCGCCTGGATGGAATTGGAGCCTTTCTCCGAGGTAATCACCAAACGGCTGATGGAATCCTGGATTTCCTGGATACGCTCTTCAATCTCGCGGGTGGAATCCGTCACACTATCGGCCAAGCGGCGGATTTCTCCGGCCACCACCGAGAAACGCTTGCCCGATTCTCCGGCACTGGAGGCTTCCAGGGCAGCGTTAAAGGCTATCAGTTTGGTCTGGTCGGCCAGATCATTGATCAGGTCCATAACCTTGCTGATCTGCTTGGATTTGGTGCCCAGCTCCATGATTTCCGCCAGACTCTTCTGGTTATCGGAATGGATATCCCCCATGCGGCTTTGTAGCTGCTGCATGGCATCCACACCCTTGCGACTGTTATCCAGGGTCAGATTGGCCACTTCCACCACCGATTGGGAATGGTCGGCGATCTGGGTCGAGGAGGTCGAGAGTTCTTCCATGGTCGAGGTGATTTCCGCCACGGATGAAGACATCTCCTCCACCGCTGCGGCCATGGAATGGGTGCTTTCATCCTGACGATCGGAATTACGGCTGACCAGACCGGCCGTGTAAGCCAAGCGGTCTGCAGAAGCAGACAAGCGTCCGGAACTCTGGAAAACAGAACTGATAACCCGGTTCAGTTTTTCCAGCAGACCATTGGTCTGCTGAGCCAGTTGCGATAGTTCATTATCCTTGGGAAGCCGCAAACGTTGGCTCAGATCCAGAGAATCGGTAATTTCGGCCAGTTGTTCCTGGAAGTCCTTCAGGGGGCGGGTGAGACTCACCGACAAGGGGTAGAGCAGGATCAAACTGACAAGAATCAGGGCTGCTCCCACCAATAAAGAGATATACAGCTGATGATTTATCGCTCCCATCAGCTCGCTGCGGGGCGCTTCCAGAACCAGAAAACGCTGAAGATCGGACACCCAGATGGAGCCAATGAAATAGTCTTCACCTTCCAGCTCACGGCTGGCCACCGTGACTGAGCCCTGATCCAGAAGTGGCTTCAATTCGTCTCTTGCCGCCAGTTTTTGGAGGTGCTCAACACCGTTGCCCACCTCGACTTCACCTTCAGCGGTCACCAGGGAGGCTCGACCACTAGCACCCAGACGATAATCACTGATCAGTTGGCCCATCTGCTGCATATCCAGACCCACACCCGCCACACTCACCGGCTGACCGTTATCCAGGGTCTGAGGGCTGCTGTAGTTGATAAACATGATCAGGTTCTGGCCGGAGAAATCATTAATATCGAGATTCAACTCATAAGGCTTATTGGATTTCAGGTAGTTGAAATACCAGGAATCCTCGGCCAGTCTCGGATCCAGGTCACGCTGCTTGATGCCTTCATTGCCATAATGAAGATAGTGAACTGTCTCGCCGGAATTACCGGCAACAAAAACCGTATTGGCACCCAGTTGCGTATGCAAGCGAGCCATTTCCCGTTCGATCGCATCCAGTTCCTCTGCAGGCATACCTCGCTGAATCCAGTCATTGATAAAGGTATTGGCAGCCAGAGAACGCGACAACTGGATGCTGGGTGCCAAGCGCAGGGCAACCTGGCTACCCAGGTGTTCCAGACGTGAAGGCAGCTCTTCCTGGGTGAGACTCTGCAGACGACTACTGGTGTAAAAGCTGGATTGCAAGGTCAGGGAAACAACCAGAACCAGTGCCAAAAGCAAACCAAAAGAAGCAAAAAGTCGCGAACGCAAAGGCAACTGATTCCATATCCGGCGCATAGTCGTTGGTCTCTTGTCTGAAGTCGAATTACAAAAATAGGGCAGTATTATGAGTTACAAAATGTAAACTACCTGCTCACCCCCCTGACTTGCAAGTAAAAATTGATTTTATCCCGTGGTAAATCCCTGTTCGGGAAAAGCATCCGGGGCGGGTAATTCTTCCACTAGATCCACCCGGGCCATTTCCGGTCCCTGAGCCAACCAGTCAGCCACTTCTGCAACCGCTTCCTCGGGACCCGCCAAACAGACTTCAACGCCTCCATCGGCAAGGTTGACCGCCCAGCCGGATACCCCCTTTGCCTCAGCCTGTTTTTGAGTGGATTTGCGATACCAGACCCCCTGGACACGACCTGAGACCTTAAATAGACGACAGCTTTTTTGCATACTCACTGACTCCTTTGCATGCTAATCTAGTTAGAAAGAGTAAAAATCACTCTGAATTAACCTTCATTGGCTTTCAAGTAAACGGAGATTCGGATGCCCCAGCTCCACCCCAAGGATAGCTGTAAGCAGTGTGCCCGCCCACTGGGTTTTGATTTCACTTTTGCCTTCCAGCCGCTGGTTGATCTCAAAAAACGCGAAATCTGGGGTTATGAGGCCCTGGTTCGTGGTGCCAACCAGGAATCGGCAGGCTGGGTGCTGGATCAGGTCAATGATGACAACCGTTATGCCTTTGACCAGGCGTGCCGGGTCAAGGCCATTAGCCTGGCTGCACAACTCGGGCTCAAATCCATTCTCAGCATCAACTTTCTGCCCAATGCGGTCTATGAGCCTTCCCACTGCATTCGCAGCACCCTGAAAGCCGCCCACGAAGTCGGCTTTCCCACGTCCAGAATCATGTTCGAGATTACCGAGTCGGAAAAAGTACACGACCCGGATCATCTGACTAATATTTTCAACCATTATCAGGAGCAGGGCTTTATCACCGCCCTGGATGATTTTGGCGCTGGCCACGCCGGCCTCAGCCTGTTATCACGCTTTCAGCCCGGCCTGATGAAACTGGATATGCAGCTGGTCAGGCATGTCGATACCGACACCACCAAACAGGTTATAGCCCGTGGCCTCTTGAACATCTGCTCCGAACTCGATATCCGCGTTCTTGCCGAAGGTGTGGAAACCAAAGCTGAAGCCGACTTTTTCCACGATCTGGGGGTTGATCTCTTCCAGGGCTATTATTTCGCCCGCCCCGGATTCGAATGCCTGCCCCCAGTCACTTTTTAAGGGCAGTTTCCGGCCAAACGATAGCCCGCCTCCAGTCCGGCCTCGACACTGTCAAAGTACACCCTATTCTGTTCACCGACTCGGCTGTAAGAAGGACAGTCGGGCCGGTGCAGAATCTTTGACCGTCGGTTCCCCAAAGGCAGCTCATCAGAAGCCTCTAGCTGCTCTTGATTACGGGAAAGGCGACTCAGGCGCTCCTGATCGACACCTGCCAATTCTGCATTACCGGTTAGCAGATAAACGGGGGCATGATCGGAAACCTCCCGCCGGGCCCTTTCATGATCCCAGCCCAGAAGTTCGGGAAAACGCAAAATCCCTGCCTCACGCACACCCAGGGCTTGAGGGTCGCGCATCCAGATATTGTCATAGAGGTTGGCATAGCGGCCGTTGCGAGATGACAGCGTGGTCGCACCCGAGGTGAATTGCGGTTCCACCCCCAGGCTCAAGAGTGGCTGCCAGGCAGGATGATCCGGCTCCAGATTAAAGTCACCCATCAATAGCAAGGGAGTTTGCGGGTAGATGTCTTCCAGCCAACGCCAGTAGCTGGTCAGCTCATCAATCTCTTCGGTCCGGTCGCTAACCCTGTCGCCATAGACGATATGCACGGTGGCCGCAGCAAACACCTGATCACGGGTCAGATCCCGAAAGCGGGCCGAATAGGGTTCGCGTGCAAAGAGATCACCCGGGTCGAGATAGACCACGGCCCCATCCATATAAGCCACCCGCTCACTGCGCCACAAGAAAGCATAAATCTCTTTGTAACTGGACCGCCCCACCCGGTGTGAAGCCAGGTATTGCCAGTCCTCGCCCGTTGCAGCCTCCAGGGCGGCATCCAGGTTTTCTAGTCCTTCCGGGGTCATGACTTCCTGAACCGCGATAAAATCAAAAGCCGCTGCCAGACTGCCCAGAGCGGTAAAATCGGTGCTGGATCCATGCCCCAGACGCTTGATATTCCAACTGGCCAGCGCCAGCCCCTGACGTGCATCAGCTGCCTGCAAACTGATAGAGACAAAAAGCAGGCACAACAAAAGCAGGCCCCGGGCCAACCCGGCGCCAAAAACAAGGCGTTTCATGAAAGTGCATCTCCCTGGGATTCAAGAAGACGCTAGTCTACCCCGTCATCCGGGTGGGCTTAAGCCTTGCCTGCTAAAATTTTTTCAAGGAATTCAGGAACCTTGATGGATGCAGGGCCGTAATAACCGGCATCAAAGGAGCGGCTGGTGGGTTCCAGATTGATTTCCACCGTGGTGGCTCCGGCCTGGCTGGCCAGTTCGGTAAAACCGGCAGCCGGATAAACCTGACCGGAGGTCCCCAGGGCGACAAACAAATCCGCTTCACTCAAAGCCTGATAACAAGCCTCCAAATGATAGGGTACTTCACCAAACCAGACGATATCCGGTCGCAACTGCTGGGGAGGATCACAGCAATCACAGACATCCTTCAGATTCAGGGGACCCGACCAGGGCCGGGCCCGACCGCTTTGACTGCAAAGAGCACTGAGTAGCTGACCATGCATGGAAATTACATCCCGGTTACCGGCCCGCTGGTGAAGATCATCAACATTCTGGCTGATCAGCGTAAACTGGCCGCCCTGCTGGCGAACTTCCTGCGCGAACCGCCCCAGCGCCTGATGAGCCGGGTTGGGTTGTATCTGGGGGTCCAGCAATTGGGCGCGGCGCAGGTTGTAAAACTCCAGAACCTTTTCCGGGTTGCGCTGAAACCCTTCGGGACTGGCCACCTCTTCGATGGAATGATTTTCCCAAAGACCGTTGGAATCGCGAAAGGTACTGATACCCGACTCGGCGGAAATTCCCGCGCCAGTGAGAACAACGATTCGAGAGTAGGCTAAAGACATAACTCTGTCCGTAATTCAAGATTTATACAGCAAGGCGATTAGCATAAGATACCGGCAGCTACCGGCAAAAGGAAGACAAGATGCTTGGCGAATCCCGCGAGGAACTCACGCCCGGAATGATGATTTTACAGGGCAACCGTCTGGAGGAGTTGCGTGATCTCCTGGTTCAATGGCTGGACCGCCACCCCCTGACACCCCTGGAAGACGAGCAGCTCCTGGTGCAAAGTAACGGCATTGCCCAGTGGCTGAAAATGGCCCTGGCTGCCGATCCGGCTGAAGGGGGTAGTGGCATTGCCGCCGCCATCAGAGTGGATCTGCCCGGTCGTTTTATCTGGCAAGCCTATCGCTGTGTCTACCCGGATCTGCCTACCAGCTCACCCTATGACAAGGACCCCCTGACCTGGCGGCTTTATCGCCTGCTGCAGGATTTTTCCAGCCTGCAGGCACAACTGGATGAACCCCAGGTGCTGGCCCCGCTGGCCGCCTTTCTGCACACGGATGCAGACCCCCGCCGCCTGCATCAGTTGGCCGCCAAGCTGGCGGATCTCTATGACCAGTACCAGATCTACCGCGCCGACTGGCTGCAAGCCTGGGAAGAACACCGGGATGTTCTCATCAGCGCTCGCGGCAGCAGCGAGCCACTAAGTGCCGAAAATCGCTGGCAACCGGTCATCTGGCGGGCTCTGGTGGCCAGCATTCGCAATGATGAGCATCTGGGCAGCGGTCGCTGGGACAAGACCAGCCGCGCGCGGATTCATCAGGAGTTTCTGGCCGCTTGCCGTGGCCGCACCCCGGAAGAGCGCCCAGCAGGCCTGCCCCGGCGGCTGGTGATCTTTGGTATTTCCTCTCTGCCCCGACAAACTCTGGAACTGCTGGAAGCCCTGTCCTCCTTCACCCAGATCCTGCTCTTCGTGCACAACCCCAGCCGCCATTACTGGGGGGATCTGATTGCCGGCAAAGAGCTCCTGCGCCAGGAATACCGGCGGCTGCGCGAACGCAAGCTGCCCAGTCATCTCAGCCCAGAAGAAACCCACCTCTACGGCCATCCTCTATTGGCTTCCTGGGGCAAACAGGGGCGGGATTATCTACATCTGCTGGATGAAAATGACCAGCCGGAAAACTACCGCGAACACTTTCAGCAGATTGATCTGTTTGTTTCCCCCGGTGAGTCCTGCCTTCTCCACCAGCTTCAGGAAGATATCCTGGAATTACGCTCGCTGGAGGAAATCCGCAACCGGCCCAACCGCCAGGTTGCTCCCGAGGATCTCAGCCTGGTGTTTCAACAGGCCACCAGCCCCCTGCGTGAAGTGGAAATCCTGCATGACCAGCTACTTCATGAAAGGGAAAAGGCCCACCAGGAAGGTCAGCCCCTGGAACCCAGGGACATCCTGGTCATGGTGCCGGATATCCAGGTATACACCCCGGCAATCCAGGCCGTTTTTGGTCAATACCAGAGGCAGGAAGAAACAGCCGACCCCCGCTACCTGCCCTTTCATATTTCCGACCAGGGCCAGCGAGGGCAGAACACCCTGCTGATAGCCCTGGAAAAACTCCTGCATCTGCCCAGATCACGCTTTACGGTTAGTGAACTCCTGGATTTGCTCGATACCCCGGCTTTGCGCCAGCGCTTTGGCTTGCAGGAAGCCGACCTGCCCCGCCTGAAAGAATGGATTCGCGGGGCCAATATTCGCTGGGGCCTCAATGGTGAACAAAGAGCCAGCCTGGATTTACCTGCTGGCCTGGAAGAAAACACCTGGATGCAGGGGCTCAAACGCCTGCTACTGGGCTATGCCAGCGGCTCCAGCCCTGCCTGGCAGGGTATAGAACCCTATGACGAGGTCGCCGGACTGGAAGCCGCTCTGGTCGGGCCCTTGGCGCTGCTTCTGGAAGAACTGGATCATTACCGCCTGGCGCTTCAGGAGCCGCGTCCCCCCGAAGCCTGGCGACAGCTTTTGGAAGAGCTACTGGCTGCCTTTTTCGAAGAAACCGATGCCCCCGACACCCTGGCCTTGAATCGCCTGGAACAACGTCTGGACGAACTCCAGGAGCACTGGCAGCAGGCCAGTTTTTACCGCGAATCCCTGCCTCTGGAAGTGATTCGGGAGGAATGGCTGGCCGGTATCGATCAACCCAATCTGACCCAGAAATTCCTCGGCGGCTCCATCAACTTTGCCACCCTCATGCCCATGCGCGCTCTGCCTTTCCGGCAAATCTGGCTTTTGGGCATGAATGACAAGGATTACCCGCGCAGCGTCCAGCCTGCAGACTTTGACCTCATGGCCCAGGATTACCGGCCCGGTGACCGCTCGCGCCGCGAGGATGACCGCTACCTGTTTCTGGAAGCCCTGCTCTCTGCGCGCGACAAGCTGGTAATCAGCTGGATTAACCGTGACCAGCGCGATCTGTCCGAACGCCAACCCTCGGTGCTCGTTGGTCAACTGCAAGACCACCTGGTCTCCGGCTGGCAAGCCTGTGATAGCGGCCAGCTTCTTGAGCAATTAACCCAGGAATACCCCCTGCAAGCCTTCAGCCGTCGCTATTTCGAACCGGGCCGTAATCCACGCCTCTTTACCTATGCGCATGAATGGCGCGAGGTGCATCATGGCAACATCCAGCCAGCCTCTCTGGATCTGCAAACCCGGCAGCCCGAAGGCAGCCTGCAACTGGCACAGCTCAGCCGCTTCCTGCGCCAGCCGGTTCAGCTGCATTACCAGCAACGCCTGGGGGTTCACTGGCAGAACCAGGAAGAAGTGGCCGAAGATGAAGAGAATTTCCAGCTGGATGGTCTGGAAAAATGGCAACTCCAGCAACGCCTGATCCAGCAGGTTCTTCAGGCCCGTCTCAAGCCGGATTTCAGCGATCCGGCCACAGCACTCGACCAGGCAGCCCTCAGCCTTCAAAGAGCTGGCTACCTGCCCCTGCCGCCCTTTGCCGACCCGCTGCGCGAAACCCTGACCCAGGAACTACTGGCCCCTCTGCAAAGCTATCTGGAGCTACAGGAACTCTTCCCTCAACAGTTACCCAACCTCAGGCGCACCTGGGAACTCAGCCCGCAGCTGCAACTGGAAGCGGATCTCAAGGATGTGCGCAGCAATGCATCTGCTGAGCAGATACGTATCCTCCTGCAGCCCAGCCGCCTCTATGCCGGGGATAGCTACAAGTGGTATCAACTGGTCCGCTACTGGCCGGAACATCTCTTTGCACAACTGGCAGGGCCAACCACAACACGCCTGCTGGGGCCGGATACCGATATCAGCCTGGCACCTCTGACTGCCGAACTGGCTGAAAAACGCCTATTGGAGCTGGCGGCAGCCTGGCAGGAAGGCTGGCGGCGACTGCTTCCCCTGCCCTGCAAAACCGGCTTTGCCCTTCAGGAAGAAAACCAGAAAATCCGCGAAATCTATGAAGGAAGCCAGCAAATTCCCGGAGAAAGCCAGGAACATCCCGCCTTCCTGCGCTTCTGGCCGGAATATGCCGACCTTGAAGCCAACGAGGATTTCCATACCTGGAGCCACCTGCTTTATCGGCCCCTGATAGAGCATTTACAGGAGGCCAAAGCATGAGCCAGACCCTCAACCTTCTCGACTTCCCGCTGCGTGGCAGCCAGTTGATTGAAGCCAGTGCCGGAACCGGCAAAACCTTTACCCTGGCCCTTCTCTATACCCGCCTGGTGCTCGGTCACGGTCAGGAAGGCACAGCCTTTCACCGCCCCCTGACGCCCCGGGAAATCCTGGTGGTTACCTTTACCGAGGCAGCGGCCGAAGAGCTGCGTGATCGCATTCGTGCCCGTCTGGTGGAAGCGGCCCAGCTTTTCCAAAGCCAGGCTGACGCTCAACCCGAGGAAGGCCCGCTGGAAGCCCTTAAAGCCAGCTATCCGCCCGGTGACTGGCCCAAGTGTGCCTGGCAGCTACAATTGGCTGCAGAAAGCATGGATGAAGCCAATATCTCCACCATCCATAGCTGGTGCAACCGCATGCTGGTGGAGCACGCCTTTGATACCCGCGGCCTCTTCAATCGGGAGCTGGTGACCGACACCAGCGATCTCTTTGCCGAGGTGGTGCGCGATTACTGGCGGGTTCACTTCTACCCCTTGCAGCGCCCGGCAGCCGAACTCATCACCACCGAATTCGCCTCCCCGGACAGCCTGGAAAAAGCGCTCTGGCCACTGATGAGCAATCCCCCGCGCCAGCCCACCTACCGGGGCCAACCTCTGGTTGTCGAGGAACTCCAGCCGCATCTGGAAGCTCAGCTAGAGGCCCGTCAGGCTCAGGCTGAAGCCACAGCGACCCTCAAGGCAGCCTGGCTCAAGGATTGGCAGGAAATCACCGCCTACCTGCATGAAATCCGAACCAGCTTCTATAAGAAACTCGCCCAGGCAACGCCGGAAGCCTTTGACGTGCTGCTTGAAAAAATTCTTAACTGGGCACAGGGTTCGGGTGAAAAACCCAAAGAGCTGAATTTCCTGGCGCTGGGCCATTTTCCGCTTCTGACCAAGGCGAAGGATCTGGAAATCCGTCCCTTTGAAGCCTTCCGCCTGCAAGCCGAGGCGCTGGAAACAGACGCGACCCCTTCAACAAGCCAGCCTTTAAGGCCCCTGCTACTGGCCCATGCTGCCCCCTGGGTGGCAAAAGCCTACCAGCAGCGCCTTAAAGAACGTGCAGAAATGGGCTTTGATGACCTGCTCATCCAACTGGAAGCGGCCCTGAATCCGGACAAGGCCGGCGACTCAGCCGAACAACTGGCGGCCATCCTCAGAAAAGCCTTTCCTGTGGCGATGATTGATGAATTCCAGGATACCGATCCGGTGCAGTTTGCCATCTTCCAGCAGATTTATCGGCTGGAAAAGAAAGACCCCGACACCGGCCTGATCATGATCGGGGACCCCAAGCAAGCGATCTACAGCTTCCGCGGGGCCGATATCCATACCTACCTGCAAGCCCGGCAGGCCACCGAAGGGCGTCACCATACCCTCAAGCGCAATTTTCGCTCCAGCCAAGGCATGGTGGAAGCGGTCAATCAACTCTTTGCCCAGGCCGAAGAAAACTACCCGGCAGCCGCTTTTCGTTTTCAATCCGAAGAAGGGGATAATCCCCTGCCTTTTGTTCAGGTAGAAGCCGCAGGACGCGATGAAGAACTCTATCTGGAGGGGCAGCCTGCCGCTGCCATGACCTGCTGGCAGTTCCACCCGGAAGAAGGCAAATCAGTCATCGGCATGCAGGAATACCGCGACCAGGCTGCTGCCAGCGCCGCCAGTCAGGTGGTGCAATGGCTGCAAGCCGCGCAAGAGGGCAAGGCCGGATTTGGCCAGGAGGGTCAGATCACCCAGCCCCTGCAAGCCTCCGATCTGGCCATACTGGTGAAAAATGCCACGGAAGCCCGTGCAATTCGCCAGCAACTGCGCAAACGCCAGGTCGCCAGTGTCTATCTGTCCGACCGGGAATCCGTCTTTTCCTCCCAGGAAGCCGCCGATCTCCTGCACTGGTTAGCTGCTGTCGCCGAACCCGGCCAGGAAAAAAGGGTTCGCGCCGCTCTGGGCAGCAATACCCTGCGCCTGCCCCTGGATCTTCTGGCTCTCTGGCAGGAGGATGAGCTTGCCTGGGAGGAACAGATGGATCTTTTCAGCCGTCTGCGCCGCATCTGGCAACGCCAGGGGGTGCTGGCCATGCTGCGTCGCCTGATGGAAAGCTACCAGCTACCCGCGCGTCTGCTACAGGAAGCCGAGGGTGAAAGGATTCTGACCAATCTCCTGCATCTGGCCGAATGGTTACAGGAAGCCAGCACCCAACTGGATGGCGAACAGGCCCTGATCCGGCATCTGGCTGAACATCTGGATGCCCCGGATGAACAGCAACTGCTGCGCCTGGAAAGTGATGCCGATTTGATCAAGGTGGTCACCATCCATAAATCCAAGGGGCTGGAGTATCCGCTGGTGCTCCTGCCCTTTATTTCCAGCTGGCGGGAAATCAACGGCAAGATCAAACAACAACCCTGGGACAATGACCAGGGGCGTTTTGTGGAAATCTCGGACCCCAAAACCTTCCCTCTGGCCTGGAATGAAGCCAAGCAGCGAACGCTCAACGAAGACCTGAGACTCCTTTATGTCGCCGTCACCCGTGCTCGCCATGCCTGCTGGCTGGGAGTAGCACCGCTGAAATCAGGCAATAGCAAAAAACCCCAGCTGGAGCGCTCGGCCCTGGGTTATCTTCTGGCGGGTGGTGCCAGCTTTGCTTCCCCGGACGCGGTTTGGGAGAGTCTGGAACAACTGGCCCAACGCAGCAGCCACCTGCAACTGCAAGCCGCCCCGGCCATCAACAATCACTGCCTGCCTGGCGAAGAAGGCCCTCAGCTGGAGCCCGCGCGTTCTCCGGAGCATTTACCCCGACTGACGCCCTGGTGGATTGCCAGCTATTCCGCACTCGGCTATAGCGCTACCGCCACTAGCAACCAGCAGCCCCAAGAGCCGGAAACCGCTGAAGAAGCCACGGCCGCAGAAACAGCCCAGGAACCCAAGGAAACACGACCTCGACCGGCGCTTCTGCAAGCCGACCAGCTGATGGATTTCTTTCCTGCAGGCAGCCGTTACGGCACCTTTCTGCACAACCTGCTGGAATGGGCTGCCGCCCACCAATACCAGGATCTACGGGGGTTCGCTGCCGCGGCAGCGGATGATTGCGGTCGTCTGGAAGTAATACGCCAGCGCTGTCGCACACCGGATCTGGAAAGCCTTGTCGAACCCCTGAGCGCCTGGCTCAAAGACTTTCTGCAACTGGTGTGGAAGCCGCTACCCGGCCACTTCAGTCTGAGCGGGCTCAAACCCGAACAGCTGGCCGTGGAGATGGAATTTCTTCTGGCCAGTCATTGCGTTGACATCACCACCCTGGATCAAATGATCTGCCAAGCAACGCTGGAGGCCGCACCTCGCCCGGCAGCGGAAGCCGGTCAACTGAATGGTTTTCTCAAGGGCTTTATCGACCTGGTGGCCTATCACCAAGGGCGTTATTATGTGATCGACTGGAAATCCAACAAGCTGGGCGCTTCCGCTTCGGCCTACAGCCAGGAAGAACTCAGGGAAGCGCTGCTGAAAAAACGTTACGACCTCCAGTATGTGCTCTATATCCTGGCTCTGCATCGACTGCTGAAAAACCGCCTGCCGGATTATGACTATGATCGCCACCTGGGTGGTGCCGTCTATGTCTTTCTGCGCGGCAGCCTGCATGAGGATCAGGGGCTCTTTATGGACAAACCTCCGGCAGAACTCATCTGGGCGCTGGATCGCCTTTTCAGCAAGGATAAGCAGGAGGCAGAGGCATGAACCCCCAACTGGAAACAGATTTACGCGCCTGGGTCGAGGCAGGAGCCTTGAGACCCCTGGATCTGGCCCTGACACATTTTATCGGCAAAGAAACCGCCAGCCAGAATCCCGCCTTGCTCCTGGCAGTAGCCCTGGTCAGCGAACGCAGCCGCCACGGTCACGTCTGCCTGGATCTGCAAGCCTGCCTGGAACATCCCCAGTCTCTGCTGACCCCGGCTTTTACCGAGGACCCCGCCCCCCTTCACCAGCAACTCGCCAACTGGCTGCCTGCCTCGACCGCTGACTGGGTCCGGGAACTGCTGAGCAGCCCTGCGCTCAGCGATGCCCGTAACGGAACAACCAGCCAAACAGCCAGCCCACTGGTGCTCGGTGGTACGCCAGCCCGACCCCTGCTCTACCTGCGCCGCTACTGGCAGGATGAACAAAGCGTGCGCCAGGGCTTGCAGGCGCGTCTGCAGGGGCACTACTCCATCCCGGAAACGGCCAGCCAACTGATAGCCAGTCTTTTCCCGCCGCTGCCCGAAGGGATTCCACAACCTGACTGGCAGAAAATAGCTTCGGTGATCGCCGCTTTAAGTCAATTTGCCATCATTACCGGCGGGCCGGGAACGGGTAAAACCACTACGGTGGTACGCCTTCTGGCTCTGCTACAGGGTTTGCAGCTACTGGAAGGCAAGCAGCCCCTGCAAATCCGCCTGGCCGCACCCACCGGCAAGGCCGCCGCCCGTCTCAACGAATCCCTGGGTCACAATATTGCCGCGCTGCAACTGGATGGCTCACCGTTAACACCGGAACAGCAGACTCTTTGCCGGGACCAGCTACCCAAGGAAGTCACCACGGTTCACCGGCTGCTGGGCAGCCAACCGGGAACCCGGCATTTCCGCCACGATGCAACCAACCCCCTGGGCGCTGATCTGGTGGTCGTGGATGAAGCCTCCATGGTGGATCTGGAAATCATGGCCCGCCTGATCACCGCCCTGCCGCCCCAGGCGCGGCTGATTCTTCTGGGCGACAAGGACCAGCTGGCCTCGGTGGAAGCCGGTTCCCTGCTGGGCGATCTTTGTGAAAAGGCAGAAGCAGGCGGCTATACCCCGGCAACCCAAGAGGCTGTACTGGCTCTGACCGGCGAACCCCTGAAGGACCCCCACAGCGGCCAAAGCCTGACGGACCCCCAGGGCAGCCCCCTGCAGCAGGCCACCGCCATGCTCAGGCACAGTTTCCGCTTTGATCGCCACCCCGGCATCGGCCAGCTAGCCTACCGGGTCAACACCGGCCGGGCCAGTCTCAAGGAGCTGCAAGCCTGTTTTGACGAGGACCGGCAGAGACCAGACCCTTCTCTGGCGTTTTTATCCATTACAGAACCTCAGGATTCGGCTTTTCTATCCCTGGTCACCAGAGGTTATCTGCCCTACCTGCAAACCCTGGAAGAGCAACAACCGGCTGCGGGAGCAAGTCAGGAAGAACTGGATACCTGGGCTGAAGCGGTTTTTGCCCAGCACCGGCGCTTCCAGCTACTGACGGCACTACGCCAGGGCAACTGGGGCGTGGAGGAACTCAATGCGGGCATTTATCAGGCCCTTAGAAATACCGCCACAGGTCGCCGACTCCTGCCTGCCGGACAACCCCTGTGGTATAGAGGGCGGCCGGTTCTGGTCACCCGCAATGACTACAACCTGCAACTGATGAATGGCGATATCGGCATCTGCCTGCAATTACCAGGGCCGACGCCGGAGCAGCCGGGGCCGCTCAGAGTGGCTTTTCCCGATGCCCACAAGGGCGTTCGCTGGCTGCTACCCAGTCGTTTGCAGGCAGTGGAAACCGTTTTTGCCATGACCGTGCACAAATCCCAGGGGTCGGAGTTCAATCATACCGCCCTGCTACTCCCCCCTCATGACAGTCCGGTATTAACCAAAGAACTACTTTATACAGGCATTACCCGCTCCAGCGAGCAGTTCAGTCTGATCAGCTCCAACCGGCGGGTTTTGGAACAGCTATTGCTAAGGAAAGTGGAGAGAGCCAGTGGTCTTAACCTCTAACAGTAATCGTAAGGAGTACAACGTGCCCACTCTGATCGCCGTCTACGGCAGTCTCAAACAGGGACAGAGTAATCATCACTATCTGGAAAAGGCCCGTTTTCTGGGTCAGGATAAAATCCACCAGATCGTCTTGTATGATCTGGGCCCCTATCCCGGTGCCAAGCTCAGCAGCTCGCGGGGTATTGATGTGGAACTCTATGAAGTCGATACGCCCACCCTGGCAAAAGTCGACCAATTGGAAGGCATTAGTCGTCAAAACGACGAACAGGGCCTCTACTACCGGACACCTTTGAAAACCCGCCTGGGACAGGCCTGGGTGTATATCTACAATCCACCGGTGGGAGGGCGCAGAGTCATTCGCCAGGGAGGCTGGTCCAGCCATGGCCACAACTGAAGACCCGACACGGTCCAAACCAGGCCGCCATCGCCATTGGACCGCCAGCCTCTACGAGCGCCTGGCCGAAGAAGATGAAGGACGCGTCTGCAAGGATATTTCCGAAGAAGCCTGCCGGGAAACACCGGGCAACTTTTTCTATACGCTGATTGCCAACACCCTCAGCAGCCTGGCGGACAAGCTGGCTTCCAGCAAAACCACCCTGCCCTGGTTGCTGCTTCATCTGGGCGGGCCAGGTTGGATGCTGAGTCTACTCGTGCCCTTGCGGGAATCCGGCTCGCTGATGCCCCAGTTGTTGATTGGTGCCCTGGTCAGACGCCAACCTCTACGTAAATGGATCTGGGTCGCAGGTGGCTGCATCCAGGGGCTGGCACTTTTGCTGATGGGCTGGTCAGCTCTGGCGCTGGAAGGCGCGGCAGCCGGCTACGCCCTGCTCGTTTTATTAACCCTCTTCAGTTTGGCCCGCGGGGCCTGCTCAGTGGCCTTCAAGGATGTGCAGGGCAAAACCATCCCCAAGACACGGCGTGGACGCCTGGGTGGTTGGATCAGTTCCGTCTCCGGTCTGGTCACGCTGGGGCTGGGTCTACTGCTAGGCAGCTTTTTCCAGGAGGCTTCGGCCACGGCCAATGCCCTTCTGCTCCTGGCAGCAGCCATTTTCTGGTTCCTGGCCAGCCTGGTTTTCAGCCGTATTATTGAATTCCCCGGTGCCACCGAAGGCGGCGCCAATGGCTTTACCGAAGCCATCAAGAAACTCAGCCTGCTCAAGGAGGATCGCCCCTTTCGCCTTTTCGTCATCGCCCGAGCCCTGGCCATGGGTTCGGGCCTGGCTGCTCCCTTTTATCTGGCTCTGGCCAGGGATAATCTGGGGGAAGGCCTGGCCGTACTGGGCCTGTTTATTGCCGCCGAAGGCTTGGCCGGGTTAATCAGTTCGCCTATCTGGGGGCGCTTGGCGGATGATTCCAGCCGCCGTGTTTTCAGTCTGGCTTCGGGTCTAGCTGGCGGAATTTCTCTCGCCCTGGCCCTGATTTCCTGGTTGCCCCTGCCCACCAGTCTTGATTGGGCCGTCTATCTCCTGGCCTTCCTGGGACTGGGCATTGCCCACTCGGGTGTGCGCCTGGGTCGCAAAACCTATATGCTGGATATGGCTGGCGGCAACAAGCGCACCGATTATGTTGCGGTCAGCAATACCGTAATCGGCTTTTTGCTCCTGGGCACCGGTCTTCTGGGTGCCCTGGCCGCACTGGTATCCCTTCAGGCTGCACTGCTTCTCCTGGGGCTGGGTGGCGTAATCAGTGCCTATATGAGCCATCAGTGGCCGGAGATTTCCGGCTAACCGGGCAAAGCGAGGCTTTTCAGTGCTATCACGACTGAATTTGCGGCATCTGTATTATTTCTGGCTGATTGCCCGTGAGGGCTCCATGAGCCGTGCCAGTGAATTACTGGAACTGGCCCCCCAGACCCTGAGCAGCCAACTGGCGGCTTTGGAAGCCAGCCTGGGCCAGCCGCTTTTCCGGCGTGAAAAGCGCAGTCTTCTACTCACCGAGTACGGGCGCTGGGTGTTTCAGTATGCCGAACAGATCTTTGCCCTGACCCAGGAACTGGAATCGAGCCTGGAACAATATAACCATCAGGGCCCTCTCAAGCTGAGTATCGGCATTTCCGCATCCATCCATAAACTGATTGCCTATCAGCTGATCGAACCCATCTATCAGCTGGAACGCCCTCTTCAGCTACGTTGCCATACCGGTCAGGTGGATGATCTTTTCCGGGGTTTGAAAAAACAGGAATACGACCTGCTTCTGACCGATTCCCTGCCCCTCAGCTTCAACCAGTCCGGTTTGACGGCTCATCATCTGCTCGATTCACCCATCAGCCTCTTTGCCACGGCCTCTTTGGTAGAAGAACTCAAAGATGATTTTCCGGCCAGCCTGCAGGGCCGCCCCCTGCTGGCCAATTCCATGACGACGCCCTATTTCGCCAGCCTGATGGACTGGTTTCAGCAACAGCAGGTGCATCCACGGGTAGTAGCAGAAATTGACGACAGTGCCCTGATCAAGGTTTTCGGCAGCCAGGGCCGGGGGATCTTTGCAGCGCCCCAGGCCATTGCCGATGAAGTCTGCCGCCAGTATCAGGTCACCAGTCTGGCGACAATCGACGAGGTGCACGATTCCCTTTTCGCCCTGACGCGCACTCGGCAACCCCGCCACCTGGCGATCAGGGCACTCCTGGAAAAGCAATAAAACATCGAAATAATCGAAGAATAGAAATTAATTTATCTGTTTTTATCTGCCGATCTTTTGCCTAATCTTCAAGTACGCCAGACAAGAGGAGGCAGATCATGAAAACCATTCACAAATACCCCTTGAACTCAGCAGACACCACCCTGCTTAAGCTTCGCCGCGGTTATCGCCTCGTGCACAGCGAATATCTGGTCACAGAAAAAGCGGTTTTCGTCTGGATTGAAGTGCCTCTGGATGTGGATCTGCCGGAAGAAACCCTGGCACTGAAGGTCTACCGTACCGGTGAGCCCCTGCCCAAGGCACTGGAGCACCTGGACACCGCAGTCGACCCCTTTGGGCCCGAGGCCTACCACGTCTACCGGGTCAAGGAAGAAAGCAGCAGCCTGTCACGAGTCGCCTAAACGCAGGCGCTCAACCGAGCGCCTCAGGCAGTTGCTTCTGAACTCTTTTCTTCCAGCAGGGCTGTCAGAGCTTCATCAATTGCTCTGGCGCCCTCTTGCCAATGGCTGTCCAGCATCAACCCGTGACCGGCTTCCGCCCAGTAAGCCGAACACCCGTAGGTAGCAGCGGTCAGGGTAACCATGGCCGGTGGAATCACGCGATCCTGCCGCGCCCCGACGACTGCCAGCGGCGTTTTTCTGACCTGATGGATTCGCGGCAGATCCAGCCAACTCATATCCCAGAGCAAAGCAAAGGATTCAGGCACCAGCTGGTGCATCCAACGCAGGAGCTTATCAGCCTCTACCGGCCCGACAAACATGGCCTGATGAAACTCGGCCGGGGTGGTCAGCTCAGGAAAGAAATAACTACGGGACAGAGTCAGGGACTCCAGGGGATGACTGAATAAATTGGCCCAGCTAAGAGGAACCAGGCCTTGCGGTGGCACACTCGCCAAAAGGATTGCACCGCGTCCACGAAAACGGCTGAGGTAGCTCTGCACCACCATGCCCCCCATCGAATGCCCCACCAATAGTGGCTCCTGGCCATGCTTACGGCGAATAATATCGATGGCATCACTGAGATCCTGCACATAATCTTCCAGGCGATACTGGCCAGCCGGGTCCGGTGCCGAGGAACGGCCATGGCCACGAAAGCTCAAGGCATAGGCCTGATAACCCTGGTCGGCAAACCAGGGCAGATAATACTCATCCCAGATCCAGGCACCACTGAAAATACCGTGAACAAACAGAACCGGAACCCCCTCGGGGTTACTGGACAAACGATAGAGAAGTTCAAGCTTGGAAATTTGCATGGCCCACCTGTTTTAAGTTGCCTGTTGGGTAAATTCTTGACTGATCACCAGGGTATTCTTCCCATCCCTTTTACCCTGATAGAGGGCTTTATCCGCCCTTTCCAGCAAATTGGCTGCAGTATCCGTTTCCAGACCTTCAGCCACACCCGCGGTAGCGGTCAAAGTCACCTGATCAGCTTCCGTAACTGCAAAGGGGCGCTCTTGTAGTTCATGCAAACAGCTTTCAATCCAGCGGGTTGTAGCTTCTAAAGGCAAGCCCAGAAACACCAGGGCAAATTCTTCGCCGCCATAACGGTGAATCTTGACCTCTTCGCGCGCCTTTTCCTTAAGCAACTGACTAAAATGCTGTAAAGCCAGATCACCCTGAAGATGGCCCCAGGTATCATTGAACTGCTTGAAATCATCCAGATCCACCAGCGCCACCACCAGCGGCAGCTTTTCTTCCCTCAGACAACTGAGCGCTTTATCCAGGTAGCTATCCAGGTGGCGACGGTTAAACAGCCCGGTCAAGCTGTCACGATCACTGAGCTGCTGCAAAACCAGACGATCACCAGCCAGCTCTTCCTTTTCCTGCTGTAAAACCTGAATGCGATCGGCAAGCGCCAGGGAGAAGAGCAGAATTTCGCTGACCGCCCCCAGTTGAAAACCATAGTAGGTTAAAAAGTGATGAGGCAGAATGCCCTGGGCGGCAAGAATAAACAGGGTGACGCCCAAAATTAGGAAGCTCCAGGCCAGCAGCAGCCAACGGGCAGGCCGAAAGGCTCTCAGCTTCCAGGCTCGCCAACTGGCTACAACCACCAGCAGGATCACCACGGGGCTGACCAGCGAATAAACCAGAACCATCAATCCCGGCCAGGGTAGCCAGGCCAGCGGCAGTAGAACCAGCAAGACCCGCTGCATCCAGTGGAAGGAGGGGACGAGCCAGGGGTCCTGATGATCCAGACGCAGAAAACGGCGTACAAATTCCAGGGTTAAAAGATTGCTTAACCCGGTCGCGGTAAACATCAGGGATTCATTGGCGGCAAGGCTGAGAAAAGGCAGAAAATTAAAGCTCAGCCCCTTCTGAAAAAAGAAATACAGGGCCACACTGCAAGCAAAACCCACATACCAGAGATAGCTGGGGTCTTTCAGGCGCTGGTAAAGCAGCAAATTATAGATAGCCAAGCCCAATACCAGACCGAAATAAGCCCCTTGCAGCAGGTAAAAAAGCTGCTGGTCACGGGCGGTGGCCTCCCGAGTCTGCATAAAGATGCCCAAGCGCACGGCCTGGCTGGTTTCCAGACGCAAAAGATAACGGCTGTCTGCCTCCAGGCTAAAACGCGGCCGGGCTGCCGGTCGCTTCTCGCCCAAAAAAGAGACTTCCAGAACCGGATTCACCGGCTGCCAGATGGCGGCAAAGGTTGTTTCCGGTGACAGTTGAAAGAGGGTCACCTGGTGCAGCAGAGGGTTATTGATGTAAAGCTCTTGGTCGCTCAGGTCTTCCGACGTGGTAAAACGCAGCCAGATAACTTCATCCTGAAGGCCCAGATTAAGATTGCTATTCCAGTCAAAGACCTCCCTCACCCCTTCCTGCTCGGCAGAATTGGGCAAAGAAGACTGCGAATACTCCAGCCAGTACAAGTCCTCCGCAACCGCCGCTCCAGGCAGGTGCAGGAGAAACAACAACATCCAGTAGGCAAATTTTTTCATCCTGAAATCTCGTAGCTTCCCCAAGATTCTTAAAAAGAGTAACTTAAGATTGACAGTTGTTTCCGGCTACAGCAAGCCACTTTTATGTGATCTTGCCTCCTGCTGCGCCCTGAGGGCTGGCCCCAGGCGGGAAAAATAGGCCTCAAAAGCGACTTTGATGGCTTCGCGCTGCTCCCCTTGCGGATAGAGCCCACGCTTGGCTTCCGGTGATTGCAGGCTTCCTTTAACCAGATAATGGTTGGTAATCCAGGCATCCTGAATATAGGCTTCAAAGGCCCGGGCGGCCATTTCTTCAGGCAGGCTGTAATAAACACTGCCCTGACTGCGATCCTGAGCCAGTGACGCCTGAAAAAGCGCACTGGGCTCTTGACCATCGGGAGACAGGAAAATACTGCGAAAACAAGCTTCAAGACAGGCATTAATCGGGTGCGGGCGGGTCGGATGATCCTGCAGCCAGGCGCTGGAAGCAAAGAACCCCTTGGGCGGCTTCACAAAAAGCTGCTGCACCAGATAGTGATCCAGGGCGTGAAACCATTCATGCGCCAAACTACCCGGCCCGGCATTCTTGGCCAGAGCCAGATTGCGCTCCGCCGGGGAATAATGCGCGGCCACCCCACGGCGGCCTCCGGTGCCATAACTCAGGGAAAGCTGGCCACGCAGGGTGATCAGGGTTTCATTGCCCTGCAGCAGACACATCAAATCCATCAGGGCATCATAGAAATGCACTGCGGCTTGGGCCTGCTCTTCCGGCCTGACCCAGTGTCCAATACGAATACTGCGAAAATCAAACTGGCGGCGCAGCTCGGCAAACCCCAGAGAACGCCCCTGGCGGTGATCCGGTCCCCGACGATAATACTCTTTAGTAGCCATCCAACCTCTTTTCGCAAACCTCTTTCACCAGGGCAAGCGGCTTCCATCCCAGGAATAAAAACCGCCACTGGCCTCGGCATCCAGACCGGCCATAACCTCTAAAAGCTGACGGGCCGTGCGTTCAACCGAGAAAAGCTGCTCGGGAGGAACCCGCTGCTGAAAGGGTGCTGAAAGCTCAGTGGCCGTGGTACCGGGATGCAGGGCAACAACCAGACTTTCGGGGTTCCAACGCCGCATCTCGATCGACAGGGTTTTCAGCAGCTGATTCAAAGCCGCCTTGCTGGCTCGATAAGCATACCAGCCCCCCAGGCGGTTATCAGCAATACTGCCCACCTTGGCCGACAAGGATACCAGCTGCAAAGGCCCCCGACGTGCCAGGCGTGGCTGTAACGCCTGTAGCAATAGCAGGTGATTAATGGCATTGACGCTCATAACCTCTTGCAGGGCCTGGCGACTGAGCTGCTGAAGGCTCTTTTCCGGATGGATACCTAAAGCTTGCGAATGCAAAAGACCCGCCGTATTGATGACCCGCTGTAATTTACCGTCCAGTTGCTCAGGCAACTTGGCCAGATCTTCATCCTTCTGCTGATCCACCTGCAGGCAGATTAAACGCGAATCTTCGTCAGCTAATTGCTGCAAGGCCTCACCGGACGTGCGATAGAGGGCGTAAATACGCTTCCAGTGACTTTCTACCAGCGATTGCCTCACCAGCTCAAGACCGATGCCCTGCCCAGCCCCAGCGATCAGTTGCTGCATGCGATTCACCCATCAAAATACAAGTATCGTACAATAATGGTATAAAGAGAAAAGGAATGCAAAAGCTTTGCTGCTGCTTAGAGCCAAATGCTTGGCGTCTAGATGCACTTAGCGTTGGTGAAATTCACTTGATCAGGCATTAGGAAGGCAGCTTATTGCTTGAGCACAAGAATCAGCGAGGGATTTCGAATTTTTAACGCCCGGCTCACGCGCCGGTTTGGAGCCGCGAAGCGGCGGAAAATCGGTCGCTGTGCAGCTGATTGTTAAAGCCGGCCCAGCCAGTACTGCGGACGCCGACGGTCATGGGCAACGGCCAGAACCTGAAAACCATCAGACATTTCTCGGTAAACGATAGACAGGGGAAATCTGTGAAGGGGCACTCTGCGAATATCTGGTGGCAGCTCGACTTGCCAGGCTTTTGGTGACTCGCCAACTAAATTGGCCAGGGCCTCAAACTCCTCGATCAAGGCACCACCCAATCCCGGAACTTTTGATTCGAAATAACCAACTGACTCCAGGAACTCGGCTTCCGCTGCCGGGTGAAAATCATAGTTCATTTGATCAGTGCTCTGGCCTTCCTCATAACATCCTCAACAGACACAGCCTGTACTGTGCCATTGTCGAGCTCTTCGCTTCTACGGCGAGCCTCAAGCAACCAATCGGACCTAAGCTCCTCCTCAGAAGGAGATTCCAGACTCAATACCAACCGCTGGATCAATTGGGCTCGCTCCTCCTTAGGGAGGTGTAGCGCCTCGTCTTCAATTTTCTGTAGATTCATGGACAAGACCTCTCGTTCTCGTATCACCTAATTTTGACACGGATGGGTATCAGGTGCCATGACTCGGATTTCCCGCTTTAGCGCCCGCTATCACCGGTGACAGAACCGCAGCGAAGCGGAGGTTTTGGCATCCGGTGCATGGCTTGGTTATGTGCTGCCTCAGGCCGCAACAAGCTTCTTCACGTTGAGCTCTTTGCGATGTTGTTCAGCATGCCAAAGTTCATATTGGGACTGCTGATTTAGCCAGCTTTCTGCCGAGGTATCGAAAGCGATAGAGAGCCGGATCGCCATTTCTGGACTAATGCCGGCCTTGCCATTCAACACGGCACTCAGCGTTTTGCGGCTAACGCCCAATGCCTCTGCTGCTGCTGTGACAGAAAGGCCAAGGGGCTCAAGACAAAGCTCTCGCAGCACTTCACCCGGGTGCGGAGGGTTGTGCATTAACATTGGCGGTACCTCAGTGATAATCTTCGTAGTTCACAATCTCGGCATCTCCGTCTTCGAACCGGAAAGTCACTCGCCAGTTACCGCTGACGGTCACTGACCAGATTCCGGCACGATTGCCAGAGAGCTCGTGCAAGCGAAGACCGGGTAAGTCCATATCTTTGGCATTCGATGCTGCATTCAATCTACCGAGAATTAGCCGAAGCCTCTTTTCATGAGCGGCCTGAATCCCTGCAGTGCTGCCGGACTTGAAGAATTTTGCCAAGCCCTTGTGTTTGAAGCTTCGAATCATCCCTTGAATGTACCCTGTAACGTATCAGGTGTCAAAGCACATAACGAGGCTGTAGAAAAACCTCAGTCTATAAAATTGATCATTTTTTGTACTAAAAATGCTGACTCTACGTGAATTCTGGAGCACTTTTTATCATCAGAAACTCCAGAATTTACATAGGAGCGCGGAAAACTCTCAAAACCTGAGGCCTCTTAGTTTTTTCTACAGCCTGAACGGCACGGCTCAGGCGCCCGGGAAAGTGGCCGCGCCGCTCTCCCGGGTCGCTTGGAGCCGATGGTTAGGCCTTTGCGATTAGACGGTAAGGGGAGGTTGCCCCCCGTATGCTTCCAGCAACTTCTGCAACTGTTCGTTTTCCTTGAGATTTCTCGCAAACGCTTCTAGCCGCTGACGCTTTGTAAGCTCGTTCCACTTGGGCTTCTTCTTAGCATGACTGACAAAGAACTCCCAAAGGCGCTGATACGCGTGTTCAGCGAACTGTATCTTCTGAACTTCAATAAGGTCCGGTGCGTTCGGGAATGTAAGAAGCCGGTATTGCGCTGGACCGATACGTTCGAAAATTGGGTGTCGTACCTTCCCCTCTTCATCACCCGCGTTAATGCAGAAGTTATTGATTGTCCTAGTTACGGTCGCCTCGCCCTCGGCACCCATGTTGCGGTCGGTCTTGAGTAGCGATGCCACCACAGCGTCGATTTCCGCGACACCATTCGGACGCTTCAGAAAAACTCCAACGATATCGTCAAGCCACGTACGCTTCAGAGAAAGGAGCTGTAAAAGTTCATCGTCGTTCATCTATACTCCTGTAAGCCTAACGACCATAGGTCAGCGGCGCGTTAGCGTCCGCTGGTCCGTATTGTTTTGTGAGGCTGCAGGGTAGTCTTTAAATTGAATAGTTAACTCCATTTCTCTGGAACACTCCTTGCCTGATCAGGGCGACCACACCGCCTGGGGTTGACTAATTTGCGCTCTACTTGAAGCTCTCCGCTTTGTCCGCCGCAAGCTCGCTTTCGCGGCAACGCTTAGGCTTCAAGCCTTGCACGAAAGTTCAAATTTGTCTAACTGTTGATTAAGCGCAAAAGATACAATATTTACTTAATTTTCAATTACTTATATATTGTGCGGTGCACAAAACTTTTAATAGTAAGCATGCGCGTTTCCACGATCTGGATATCTGCCTACCTTTTCCCCCAACCTACTGTATCTACTGCTGATTTACCAGAACTCAGATCAAACTTTCCCGACAAACCGTGCATGCCGCCTATCCTGAATAGATGTGCGCTCGCTATCTTCTCTTCTGAATTCTCAACCAACTGATATTAAATACTTTTTTATTTATTCACGGCTAAAAGCGTGCTTTCACCAGAAAGAAAGCGTGCAAAAAGCATGAGCAGTCGGTAATGAGTGCAGGAGATCAAGTAAGGTGAGAGTCAAAACCCCTTCCCTGGAATTGATCGGCTTTCCTGTCTTGGTATCGAATCAGGCATTGGCAGGCTTGGCATGCGCTTGCGCTCTTCGCGATGATTTCCTTGCCAACAAGCTAGGTAGGATTTGGAGGACTAGTCGTTCTCAGCTACCTCTAGAAGGCAGCTGAGAAGCCATAACAGGAATTAGCGGCAATCCTGAGAATAAGAACTATACAGATGGGTACCCTTGTAGGCGATATCTATGTCCGGGGCCTGTTCGGAGTCGGTTGCGGCCAGATAGATGAGGGCGAATTTTTTGTTGCCGGTATAGGCCCCAAATTCGTTTTTACCATTTACTTCGCCACAGAACATAAAGCTGGTGGCCTGGGGTAGAAATCCGCCGATAAAGGTAGCCGTTTCCAGATCGTAGGAGGAAAAACCTTCATTGCGAAAACGGATGGCATCAGGGTCTCTGTATTCTTCAGCCAGATATTGCCGAATTTGCTGACGAACCTGATCTTCCAATAACCCCTGGGGTTCCTCGGACCCACAGGCAGTCAGGAAAACCGCCATCAAGACCACCCCAATAAATGAAAAACGCATAGCGACCCCTTATAAATCCATTAATTACCAGCCCGGCAGAGCTAGAAACTTTTTAAGCCCAGAATCTAAAGGGTTATTCTACCAAAAGTGTTAACTTTATGTAAGCAAGTGAAAACATTTGTTTTTCATGCAGGTTTAAACGAGCAGGCTATTGCCCCGGCAGTTATCCCCTACAAGGGGAAACCACCACACCATCCTTCAAGGCCAGTCCGCACTGGTATTCAACGTATTCGCTTTCCAGCTCGATTCGATGCCCGGCGAGATAACCGTCAACCGGGTGAAATTTCCTGTTAATCAGGGGAAGGCCGCAGGTGGGGCAATCCAGGGTGGTGACCTGAATGGAATCAGCGATCTCGGTCATTTGCACCTGTACCCGGTGCAGCTGGTTTTCTTTTTGTTGTATTAATAATTCATTGTCAGCTTCATCTGCTCTCAGCTCTGCAATCTCCCGGGAGGTTTTTTCAATACTCTCCGCCAGGAGCTTCATCAAGCTTTCAGGATTTCTCTGGATGTAGCTGTCCAGTTGCGTTTGCTTATCCTGTAATTGCACTTCCAGGCGATGGACGTCTGCATTCTTATCCGCCATACAGGCGCGATACCGCATGAGAAAAGACGTAAAGAGCACCAGACAAAAAGCCAAAAGTGATATAGAGATGATCAAGCCGCCCACTTCTGCAAACACCCTAATTTAGTTAGATTTTTATTGGCGCCGCAGTGATCTGGATGAGCAAATACTGAGCGATCGGTTAACGAAGCGTTTATATACCATAAACAAAGGATAATTATTGATGTGGCGCACTTAACTTGCTGATCCAGTTAATGAAAAGCTTCTTGAAAATCAGAAAGCATAAAAAAAGCCGCCCGATAGATATCGGGCGGCTTTTTCATATTTTGGTAGGACTAAGCGGACTCGAACCGCTGACCTCTACCATGTCAAGGTAGCGCTCTAACCAGCTGAGCTATAGTCCTGTAAAATCGGTTGAAGGGCTGTTGCCTTTCAATGGTGCGCTATTATAGGTGTCACTCACTGAATTGCAAGCATTTTTTTGCCTGAACTGAAATTTTATTTCGATTCAGCTCAGGCCCTCTTTGTCATCCTTTTGTCCGCCTTCCTGCCAGGGCCAGCGTCCGGTCAATTCCACTTCCAGGGTAAAACTCAGGAAGGTACGGATAATCACCACCAACGCCAGAACACCAACCGTCTGGAAGGTCAGCTCCACGGCAACGGTATAAATGATGTCGGCTGCAATAAGGATTTCCAGGCCGAGTAGAATCCCCCGCCCCAGGCGCAGACGCAGCTCACTGAAGACCCAGTCTTTAGGCTGGCGTTGCAGCAGCTCGATGCCCGAACGCGTCAGGGCATACACCAGCATCACCGTAATCAGGCCGATGCCCAGGCTTTCGATGACCAGGGCGCACCAGGTGGCCAGCTCAGTAATAAAATGAGGATGCATCTTTACCCCCTGCTATGCAGGCATCAACCCTGATAGATCAATGCATGGATTTATGCGACATCAGCTTTTGTAGTTTGGCCTTGTCAGGACGATGGATCACGCCTTTTTCCGTCACCAGATAATCAACCAGATCAGCCGGGGTGACATCAAATACGGGATTAGCCACCTCGACATCGGCACCGATTCTTTGGCCCGCAGCATAGAGGACTTCATCGGCTGCTCTTTCCTCGATCTGGATATCCTCGCCGTAATCCAGGTCCATATCCAGGGTGCTGGTGGGTGCCACGACCATCAGGCCCGCACCATGATGCAAAGCCTGAATGGCTAGCTGATAGGTGCCGATTTTATTGGCGACATCTCCTTCTGCGGTGATGCGATCAGCCCCCACGATCACCCAGCTAATGGGTGAGGTTTTCATCTGGTGGGCGGCGGCTGAATCCACGTGCAAGGTCGCCGGTATACCTTCCTGTTGCAGCTCCCAGGCGGTCAGGCGAGAACCCTGCCACCAGGGGCGGGTTTCATTAACATGCACCCGATCGATCAACTTCTGTTCCCAGGCAGCCCGGATCACACCCAGTGCCGTGCCATAGCCGCCGGTCGCCAGAGCACCGGCGTTGCAATGGGTCATGACTTCTCGCCCCTGCTCCTGATGCTCGGCCAGTATTTTGGCCCCCAACTGCCCCATCACCTTATTGGCTTCGATATCGGCCTGGTGAATTCTGGCAGCAAACTCAGCCAAGAGCCGAAAAGGGTCCCGTCCCTGCTGAAAACCCTGGATCTGGCGGCGCATCTGCTTGATCGCCCAGCTCAGATTGACCGCCGTGGGACGGCTGGCTTCAAGCAGTTGCAAATCCACCTCCACGTCCGCTTTCCAGTTATCCGGATCAGCAGCAAAACGTGTGCGGGCAGCCAGGGCCACTCCATAAGCAGCAGCAATACCGATTGCAGGAGCACCGCGCACCACCATATCGCGAATGCCTGCCACCACCTCTTCAACCCTGTTACACTTCACCCAGACTTCCTGGTGAGGCAAAAGACGCTGATCCAGCAGCAAGAGAGTACCTGCCTGCCATTCGATCGCCTTTACTTTCATGGTTGAATCAGGTGTCATAACGCTTCCTTAATTGGCATAAACAACTTCTGTTTGAATTTGGCGCGAGAGTATACCGGAAAACCCATGCCCGAACCTTCTACTTCCCAGGCTGATCAACTTCTTTTTCCACAATGGCTGCTGACGCTGGACACCCAGGCCCCGGACCAGGGACTGGAACCTCTGGAAGGCCAGGCCGTGGTTCTGGCCGGTTCGCAGATTCTGGATATCCTGCCGCAAACCCAGGCCCGCGTCGCCTACCCGCACCTGCAACCCCAAATACTGGATCAGCAATTGCTGCTGCCGGGTCTGCATAATTTGCATGGGCATGCGGGCATGACTCTATTCCGGGGTATGGCAGATGATCTGCCGCTGATGACCTGGCTGGAAGAGCATATCTGGCCGGCGGAAGGGCAGCATGTCAGCGAAGCTTTTGTGCGAGATGGTACGCGGCTGGCCATTGCCGAGATGCTGCTGAATGGCACCAGTTGCTTTAGTGATATGTACTTTTTCCCCGAAGTTGTGGCCGAAGTGGCCGAAGAACTGGGCATACGTGCGCTTATCTGCGCCCCGATTATCGACTTCCCCAATCCCTGGTCCGCCAACCCCGATGAAGCCCTGGACAAGACCCGGCAACTGCATCAGCAATTACAGGATAAGCCGCTGATCCACCTGGCGTTCGGCCCTCATGCGCCCTACACCGTCGGCGATGAAACCCTGAACAAAATCAGGGAACTGAATCAAAAGCTGGGCCTGAAAGTGCAGATGCATGTGCATGAAACCGCTTTTGAAGTGGAAGATGCCGAAAACCATCAGGGCAAACGTCCGCTGGCCCGTTTGGATGAGCTGGGTCTGCTGGATTCCAACTTTCAGGCCGTGCATCTGACCCAGGCCACTGCAGAAGAAATCCAGTTACTGGCCCAACGCGGCGTCCAGGTCATCCACTGCCCGCAATCCAATCTCAAGCTGGCCAGTGGTTTTTGTCCCGTGGAGGCCCTGCGTCAGGCCGGTGTCAGCCTTTGTCTGGGAACCGATGGTGCCGCCAGTAACAATGACCTGGATCTCTGGGCGGAAATGCAGACAGCCGCCCTTCTGGCCAAGGCCGTTCACCAGGATGCCGCTGCCCTGCCCGCCACAGCCGCTTTGCAACTGGCTACAGTGGAGGGCGGCAAGGCGCTGGCCCAGGAAGCCTATACCGGCCAGTTACGCCGGGGGTTTGCAGCCGACCTTTGTAGCCTTAAACTGGACACTCCCGATTGTTGGCCCCTTCACCAGATCAGCTCACAACTGGTTTACGGGCGCATGGGCGACAAGGTTCACCATGTCTGGGTCACCGGTCAACAGCGGGTTACGGCAGGCCAACTGCAGGGCATGGATCTCAAAACCCTGCAAGATCAGGCGGCCAGTTGGCGTCAACGCCTACAAGATTCTTTTCAATCACAGGATGCAAAAGCATGAACACTGGTGAAAACCGCACCAACGTGGATTCCGGCGAAATTGCCAAATTTGAAGCTCTGGCGTCCCGCTGGTGGGACCCTGAAAGCGAGTTCAAACCCCTGCATGACATCAATCCGCTCAGAGCCAACTGGATTGATCAGCAGGCTGGTGTGGCAGGCAAGAAAGTGGCCGACGTCGGCTGTGGTGGCGGCCTTCTCAGTGAAGCCTTGAGCCAACGCGGCGCCCGGATTACCGGCATCGATATGGGTGAAGCCCCCCTGGCTGTGGCGCGCTTGCATCAACTGGAATCCGGTCTGGACATCGACTATCGTCAGATGACCGCTGAAGAGCTGGCCGATCAGGAGGCCGGTAGCTATGATCTGGTCACCTGCATGGAAATGCTGGAGCATGTGCCTGATCCGGCGGCTATTATCCAGGCCTGTGCACGCTTGGTTAAGCCCGGTGGCCAGGTATTCTTCTCGACCCTGAACCGCAACCCCAAATCCTATCTGTTTGCCATTATTGGCGCAGAATACGTCATGAGAATGCTGCCGCGAGGTACGCATGAATACAACAAATTCATCAAGCCTTCCGAACTGGGAGAATGGATCCGTGAAGCTGGCATGGAAGTTGCTGAGCTGATGGGCATGACTTACAACCCCCTCAGCAAGCGCTACAAGCTGACGGCGCATGATGTCCAGGTAAACTACCTGGTGCGTGCCACCAAACCGGAATAATGGAGCTTTACCCTGTGGAAACCCTTGCTGAACAAAAGGAACCTCCGAGTTATCCTTCCATGGATAAACCACCCATCCAGGCCGTACTCTTTGACCTGGATGGCACCCTGGTCGACACCGCCCCTGATTTGGCTCTGGCGTTAAACCGCCTGCGCCTGGAAAAGGGACTGCCTGAACTCTCCTACGAGCATATCCGTGACCAGGTCTCCAATGGCGGCAATGCCCTGATCGAACTGGGCTTTGGTGTGAAAGTCGGCGATCAGGAACAACCCGCTCTGCGCCAGCGGCTACTGGAACTCTACGAAGAAAAGGTGGCCGAGCACAGCCGGGTTTTTGATGGCCTGGAAATGCTGCTGCAGCGTCTGGAAAGACAGCCTCTGCCCTGGGGCATCGTCACCAATAAGCCGCGCATCTATACTGACCTCTTGATCAAAGCCCTGCGCCTGCACCCTCAGGTGGTGGTCTGCCCTGAAGATCTGGGCGTCAGCAAACCCGACCCTGCTCCCCTGCTCTTTGCCGCCCGGCAACTGGCGATCCCCCCGGAAAACTGCCTCTACATAGGCGATCACGCCCGGGATATCGAAGCCGGTACCCGAGCCGAGATGCAGACGCTGGTCGCCGGTTTTGGCTATATCGGCATCAATGAAAAACCCCAGTACTGGGGCGCGGATTTTGTTGCCACCAGCGTAACCGAGCTGAATGCCTGGGTGCAGCGTCAACTGGACAGCTAACCGGCCGATTCAGCACGCCTGCCAAAACAAAAACAGGGGCCTTTTTACGGCCCCTGTTTTGTTGTTGCTCGACAGAATACTTATCGCGCTTTTAGAAAAGGCGCACCAGGATGGGAATCAGGAATGCACTCAGCAGGCCCGTCACTCCCATGGATAGACCGGCAAAGGCCCCGGCCAGGTTACTCAGGGTAAAACTTTGCGCCGTACCAAAACCGTGGGCTGCCAAGCCCATGGCAAAGCCCTGAACGGCATGATCCTCGATCTTCAATAACCGGAAAATGGGTGGCCCCAGGACGCAGCCAATGGCCCCGGTAATCAGAACGATCCCGGCAGCCAGGGCCGGATAACCACCGATCTGTTCGGCGATACCCATGGCAATGGGTGAAGTCACGGACTTGGGTGCCAGAGACATCAGGGTGTCTTCTCGTCCACCCAAGAGCTTGACCAGCGCCATGGTGGAAAACACCGCCGTAAGAATCCCCGCCACACAGGCCAGCATCAGCGGTAAAAATTCCCGTCGAATGCGTTCACGGTGATCAAACAGGGGAACCGCCAAGGCAACGATGGCCGGTCCCAGCAAGAAGTGAATAAACTGGGCACCTTCGAAATAAACCCCGTAATTGGTATCTGTCAGCAGCAAATAGCTGACAATCAGGGCTATGGCGACGAGCACCGGGTGCAGGAAGGGCGTTCCCCCGGCACGACGATTGATCCACTGGGCCAGCATAAAAGCCACCAGGGTCAGCAGCAGATACAAGAGTTTGCTGGCGGTCAGATAGACCCAGAGCTCACTGAAGACTTCCGGTAAATCAGCCATTTTTCCCTCCCAGGTATTTTCGCAATCCCTGGAGAACCACGACGGTGACCACCAGAGTCAAAGCGGTACTGATCACCAGCGTGATGCTGATTACCAGTAAATCCTGCTTGAGCAGTTGGCCGTGATTAATCAGACCCACCCCGGCAGGCACAAACAGCAGGGGCAGGTAGCGCAGGAGTCCCTCGGAGGTGCTGCGCAGGGCTTCGGGCACACCCCGACGATAAAGAAGGACCATCAGCAAAAGGGCCATACCCACGACCGGGCCGGGCACCAGAATGCCGGTCAGGCGTACAAAAAGCTCGCCCACTAGCTGGCATACCAGCAAGACCGCAAAACCCTGGAGAATCAAAACAGCCTACCTCTAGTTGAAAACAACGGTTTTATTGCCATAGACCAGCACTCGATCCTGCAGGTGCCAGGCCAGACCACGGGCCAGTACGCTCTTCTCAACATCACGCCCCAGGCGCACCATATCCTGTGCTGTCTGGCGATGATTCACCCGCACGGTATCCTGATCGATGATCGGGCCAGCATCCAGTTCTTCGGTAACATAGTGACAGGTGGCACCGATCAGCTTAACCCCTCTTTCGTAAGCCTGATGATAGGGCTTGGCCCCGGCAAAGGAAGGCAGGAAGCTGTGATGGATATTGATAATCCGGTGCTGATACTTTTCGCAGAGCGCTGGCGGAATAATTTGCATGTAACGAGCCAGAACCACGCAATCAGCCTCGGCTTCATCGATCAGCTCTTCCACCCGGGCATAGGCTTCCGGCTTGTTGTCCTTGGTGACCGGCACGTGATGGAAGGGAATACCGTGCCACTCCACCAGATTGCGCAGATCCTCATGATTGGAAATCACCAGGGGGATATCACAAGCCAGCTCGCCACTCTGCCAACGGTGCAGCAGGTCGACCATACAATGGGATTCACGCGAGCACATGAGCACTACCCGCTTGTTGATATTGGAATCGGAAATGTCCCATTCCATCTCGTATTCAGCCGCAATCGGGCCAAAAGCAGTACGGAATTCATCCAGACCAAAGGGCAGTGAAGAGGCGCGAATTTCGTGGCGCATGAAAAAACGCTCGGCCTGGAGATCGGAATGGTGGTTGGCTTCAGTGATCCAGCCGCCATACATGGCCAGAAAATTACTGACCTTGGCCACAATACCCACCCGGTCGGGGCAGGAAATAGTCAGGGTGTAGGTGCGTTCCATCAGTTGTTCACTTTGTTGGTCAATAAAAAATATAAAAGCGGCATTATAGCCGCTTTTATGCTCGCTCCTGAAGAGCAGGCTGCCAGCCCGCCCTTGCCGGGTTTACCCCTGCCGTGATTAAAGCTCGGCGTTATGGTAAACCGTCTGGACATCATCCAGATCATTGAGCAGATCCAGGAATTTATCGAACATCTCCCGATCTTCATCAGCCAGCGGCGAGGTGGTCTGGGGAAGAAACTGGATTTCATCCATCTCGAAATCCAGCTCGCCAAAGGCGGCCACGAGCGCCTGGCGCGCCTTGGCATATTCAGTGTGAGGAGCGATCACAGTGATCTGACCGTCTTCATTCTCGATATCGGCAACATCGACATCGGCATCCATCAGTGTTTCCAGCACGGCTTCTTCGTCGTCACCGGCAAAGGCCAGAATAGCACTGTGGTCAAACATGTGACTGACACTGCCGGGCGTGCCGATTTTGCACTTGGTCTTGGTAAAACACTGGCGTACATCACCAAAGGTACGATTGGGGTTATCGGTCAGGCAGTTGACGATGACCATGATATTGCCGGGACCGAAACCTTCGTAACGAGCGACGGCAAAGTCTTCACCACCACCGCCACGAGCCTTATCCAGCGCCTTGTCGATAACATGCGCGGGCACCTGATCCTTTTTGGCCCGATCCAGAAGGCTACGCAACGACAGATTGCCATCAGGATCAGCGCCACCAGACTTGGCGGTCGCATAGATCTCGCGTCCGTACTTACTGTAAACCTTGGTTTTGGCCGCGGCCGTTTTGGCCATGGACTCTTTACGGTTTTGAAAGGCACGCCCCATCTTGAAAATTCCTGTACTTGAACGAATGAACAACCTCCGAACTATCCGGGCTTGGCAGGGCACACGTCGATCAGAGGTTTGAAAAATTTAAGGTCAGCCAGTTTACTACACTTCTTGGCTTTTGCCTGCCAAGAATAGCGCACCTATTAAGTGCATAAAGTTCACGGCGACAGAATTTTGCACCAAAAAATGCAAGCTTTGCGACAAGATGCAGCCCCTATGTCAGGTTAATGACAACTGGCCTCTTTCTTGCATCAGTCTGCGATCAACTTCACAGCAAAAGCTGTATGACTAAAAATCACAAGATGTTATTTTAGCGAGGGTGACTGCAGGATGTCCTATTTTGAATTGCCATTTAACCTTGTCACCGGACGCCAGGGATCCAGCCAATCGATGCAAATCAATAGCCATTTCCAGCCCATTGTCAGCCTGACCCACCGTCGCGTCGTTGGCTATGAAGCCTTGTTGAGAGCTACACAAAACAGCCAGCCCTGCTCGCCTTTACAAGCCTTCAACCTAGCCCAACTGGAAAACCGGGTGCAACAGTTTGATCGTGAGTGCATTGCCAAGCACCTGAGCAACTTTATCGGCATGAATACCGATAACCAGTGGCTGTTTCTGAATCTGCGCAGTGAAACCATCAATCCGGAAAACCTGCGCGCCGACCTCTTGGAAAAGTTTCTCAAGCGCCGCGGCCTGGGCAGTGAGCGCATGGTTTTGGAAATTCTGGAAGATGCCGTCAGTGATCCCGGCCTCTTGCAGGAATTTGTCCAGCATTACAAGGATGCCGGCTTTTTGATCGCCATCGATGATTTTGGCACCGGGCAGTCCAATTTTGACCGCATCTGGCAACTGGAGCCGCATATCGTCAAACTCGACCGCTCCATGCTGGTCAATGCCCGCAACAGCCCCAAGCGTCAGCGCTGGCTGTCACGCTGCGTGGCCCTCTTGCGCGAAACCGGGGCCCTGGTCCTGCTGGAAGGGGTAGAAACCGAAGACGATGCCCTGCTGACCCTGGATAGCGAGGCTGATCTGGCCCAGGGCTTTTATTTCTCGCGCCCTTCCCCTCAAGGTGAATATGACGAGCCCACTCTGGCCAGCTCCATTCAATCCCTGCACCAGAATGCCCTGCATGCCCAACTGGCCCGACAGCATACCCAGGCGAAAAAACAGCGCACGCTTCAGTCGCTGTTAAAGGAAGCCTCCAAAAGCCTGCAGGAAAACATGGATTTCAAGACCGCCACCCAGCCATTGCAGGACCACCCGGCGATTGAGCGGATTTACCTGCTTGATGCCGAAGGGGTTCAGATCGTTGAAAACCTGCATCCTGGTGGAGTCCCCACGGCTACGCCCGCTTATGCCCCGCTCAATCGTAGTGCAGGCGCACTCTGGGCCCGGCGCAGTTATTTCCGTACAGCCCTGGAACAACCCGGTCAGGTTCAGGTTTCTGCACCCTATTTGGGCTTGCCGGATGCCACCCTGGACGTCACCCTTTCGGTGGCCCTACAAACCGGCACCTCGGGCCAGTTGCTGGTGCTCTGTGCCGATCTGCCTGCCTCCTGGCTGGAGAGTTACTAGCACTATTGCAGTGCAACTTGCTCTTTACTCGTCTCTACCACTAAGATTGCCGTAAGATCTTCTCTTTACAAGGAAATTTTATGGTGGTCTCTGTGGTTTCCGATGAGCCGGCGTTTCGGCTCAAACCCCTGCGACTGGGTATTGATACCCATCAGGAACTGGTGGTTTATCTTCGCCGCAACAGTCATGTCTGCCGTTCGGAAGGCTTTACCTCCAGCAGCCGGGTTCTCATCCGCATCGGTGACCGCTCGATTCTGGCAACCTTGTCGATTGTCGATAATGATCAGCTATTAAAGCCGGGCGAAATGGGCCTGTCTGAATCCGCCTGGCAGCGCCTGCAGCCGGATGCCAACAGTGAGGCCCATATCCGCCATCCGGACCCGGTTCTGTCCTTGAGCCACCTGCGCCACAAGGTCTATGGCCATCGCCTGGATCAGGAACAGACTCAGGAAATCATTGATGACATCGTTGCCGGGCGTTATTCCGATGTGCATCTATCCAGTTTTGTCACCGCCTGTGCTGGAGACAATCTCGATCAGGATGAAATCACCGCCTTGACCCGCGCCATGCTGCGCTCGGGTCGCCAGCTCGACTGGGGCCAGCCCAAGGTGGTGGACAAGCATTGCGTCGGCGGCTTAGCTGGCAACCGCACGACTCCTATCGTAGTTGCCATAGTCACCGCCTGCGGGGCCATCATGCCCAAGACCTCCTCGCGGGCCATTACCTCCCCCGCCGGAACCGCCGATACCCTGGCGACCATGACCCAGGTGGAATTGAGCCTGGATACCCTGAAAAAGGTGGTGACCGAACATGGGGGCTGTCTGGCCTGGGGCGGCTCGGTCAATTTGTCTCCGGCCGACGATATTCTGATTCGGGTGGAACGCATGCTGGATCTGGACAGTGAAGGCCAGATGGTGGCTTCTGTTCTGTCCAAAAAGGCAGCAGCCGGTTCCAGTCATGTATTGATCGACATCCCCATCGGCCCCACGGCCAAGGTACGCAGCGACGAGGCTGCCGATCTGCTCAGTCGTCATCTCATCAACACCGGTCAGGCTCTGGGGCTGGATATCCAGGTAATCCGTACCGACGGCACCCAGCCGGTTGGGCGTGGGATCGGTCCGGCCCTGGAAGCCAGGGATCTGCTGGCTGTACTGCGCAATCAGGAAGATGCCCCCGAAGACCTGCGAGAAAGAGCCCTGACCCTCTCGGCCCGACTCCTGGAGATGGCCGGCTTGGCTGCCGCAGGCGAAGGCGAGAAAAAAGCCAGAGAAACATTGGAATCCGGCCAGGCACTGGAGCAGTTCATGGCGATCTGCAAGGCCCAGGGAGGCTTCAAGGAGCCTGCTCTGGCCCCCTACCAGTACAACTGGCAAAGCAAGAAAAGCGGCAAGATCACCAGTATAGATAATCGCCAGATTTCCCAGTTGGCCAAACTGGCCGGTGCACCGGAAGACCCCACGGCCGGCGTCAGTCTGAATGTCAAACTGGGTGACGAAATCCAGCCCGGCCAGCTACTCATCACCCTGCATGCCGATAGCCCGGGTGAACTGGAATATGCCGTCGAGTTTCTGGAAGCCCACCCCAACATGGTTGCCATCAGCGAATGAAAACAAAAACATCCAATCCGGTTATTTTCAATCTGGACGCCCTCTTTGACAGCCAGTCCAGCGGGCCTGCCTCCATGGCCGACAAACTGCTTCAGCAACTCGGCGGTGAAGCCGGGGAACTGGAGTACCGCCAGTTCCCGGATGGTGAAAGCTATGCCCGCATCGCCAGCCCGGTCAATGGACGCGATTGCCTGTTGGTCTGCAGTCTGCATGACCCCAACCCCAAGTTTCTGCCCCTGATTTTTGTGGCTGAAACCCTGAGAGAACTGGGTGCCAGACGTCTGGCCCTGGTGGCACCCTATCTTTGCTACATGCGTCAGGACAAACGCTTTCATAGCGGTGAAAGCCTGACTTCACGCCACTTTGCCAGCCTTATCTCGCGTAGCTTTGATTTTCTGATCACGGTCGATCCGCATCTGCATCGCTACCACAACCTGGATGAAATCTACGGGCTGGAAAGTCAGGCACTGGTTTCTGCAGAAAGCGTTGCTGCCTGGATACTCAAGGAAGTCAGGAACCCTCTGCTACTGGGGCCGGATAGCGAGAGTGAACAGTGGGTGGCTGAAGTGGCCCGCCTGGCGGATGCCCCTTTCGAGGTTCTGGAAAAGGTTCGCAGTGGTGATCTGGATGTTGAGGTTTCCGTGCCCCATGTCGATAGCTACCGCGAGCATACCCCGGTTCTGGTGGATGACATCATCTCCAGCGGCCGCACCCTGCTACAAACTCTGGAGCACCTGAAAAAAGCGGGCATGCAACCGGCCGTCTGTATCGGCACCCATGGCCTCTTTGGTGCCGGCGCCTGGGAGCTGCTGAATGAAAGCCACACCCAGGCCGTGGTCACCAGCAACTCCGTGCCTCATCCCTCCAATGCCATCGATCTGGCTCCGGCACTGGCACGAGGCCTGGAGGAATGGCTTAAAAAAAATGCCCCGGGAGCCTCTGATTAATGTCATGAGCGTAGATTAGGCAAGGCGAAATTGAACGAAAAAGCGGAGTTTACAGCTAGTAAATGAGCATTTTTGAGGTCAATTTCAACACAGCATAAGCAAGCGCAATAGTTAATCAGAGGCTCCCTCGCCTGCTGCTAAAACAACAGCGCCAGGCCCGAAGCCAGTATCAGCAGCGGCAGAACCACCAGAGTGACCCAGCTGCCCTGGAGGATCATCGCCTTCTGGGGCACCTTGCCACTGCCAAAAATAATGGCATTGGGTGGCGTCGCCACAGGCAGCAGGAAGGCACAAGAGGTTGCCACGGCAATCATGACCGCCACCACCACGGAATCGATTTCCGGTACCATCCCGGTGAACAGGGGAATCAAAAGAGCCGCACTGGCGGTATTGCTGGCTACTTCGGTCAGTGCCAGGGCAAAGACCAGCATCAGAGCCAGAATCAGCAATGCCGGTAAACTGGTAAAAACGCCACCCAGTACTGCAGCCAGCCAGGCCCCGGTTCCACTGACACCCAGAGCCGCACTCAAAGTGATACCCCCGCCAAACAGGAGCAGCACCCCCCAGTCGGCACTTTTCTCGATTTCACGCCAGGAGGCCAGACCAAAGGTATGTAGCAGAACCAGTGCAAGCAGCGCCACAGCTGAATCATAGCCCTTTTCGATACCAACTAACTGGCCTAGCGGTGCACCGAAAACCCATAACACAACTGTCAACAAAAAGACGAATAACATTCCCGTATGACGACGCGACCAGTGCATTTCCACTTCGGCCACACTGACTTCAGCCGTTAATGCCGGTTTCAGCGACCAGCGCAACATCAGATCCATGGCGGGCAAAAGCACCACCACCAAAGGCAAGCCCCAGAGCAGCCACTGGCCGAAACTGATCCCCACGGCCGAAGCGGCAATGGCATTGGGTGGGCTGCCGACCAGGGTACCTATGCCACCGATATTGGCACTGAAAGCCACTCCCAGCAGGACATAAATCCAGGTTTTGCGGTATTTTTCCGCATCCAGGGGTGATAAAAGACCCAAAGCCAAAGGCAGCATCATGGCCGCAGTTGCCGTATTACTGATCCACATGGACAAGAGAGCGGTCAGGGCAAATAGCCAGCGCGCTGCTCGCCCCAGTTCTCCCCCCGCCTTTTGCATCACCCAGGCGGCCATCCAACGATCCAGCCCCTGCTGGCGTAAACCGGCAGCCAGGGCAAAACCACCCAAAAACAGAAAAATAATCGGGTTGGCAAAATTCTCCAGGGATTCCGGCAGGGTAAAAATACCGGTGGCACTGGTGAGTAAAGGCACTAGCAAAGCCGTTACACTGACGTGCAGCGCTTCGGTGAGCCACAGCCAGGCGATCATGACCAGAATAGCCAGGCCCGCTGCAATCGGCTGCTCAAGAGGAGCCAACCAGTAGATGGCCAGAAAAGAAACCAGCGATAAAAAGCAATGAAGCAGACGCACGAAAACTCCTATAACACCAGATTTTGCAAGGATTTTAGCGACACCCCGACAAAAAGATAGCGCAAATTTGCGTCAATTCGTAAAATCCGGGAACTTGCAGGCTAAAGTCATTGCCATAACCAGTATTTATGGCTTATTCCACTATAGGCGGATTGATTGTCGCAGGGCGAAGCCTATAATCGCCGCCATAATGAACTGGATGGGGTTAATTCAAGATGACAGCAAAGCAAGTGGACGTGTTGCTCGTAGGTGCTGGAGCCATGAGCTCTACACTGGGCATGCTACTCAAGCAACTGGATCCATCACTGAAAATGGCAATGGTCGAGCGCCTCGACCAGGTCGCACAGGAAAGTACGGATGCGCTGAATAACGCCGGCACCGGACATGCTGCCTACTGTGAACTCAACTATACACCTCAGCTGGATGATTCCAGCATCGATACCACCAAGGCTCTGAACATCAACTCGGCTTTCGAGCTAAGCCTGCAGTTCTGGTCCTACCTGGTTGAAGAAGGTTCCCTGCCCTCACCCAGCAACTTTATCAATCCTGCTCCTCACTGCAGCTTTGTCTGGGGCGAGGAAAACGTAGCCTTCCTGCGCAAGCGCTACGAAACCCTGAGCCAACACCATCTCTTCCGGGACATGGAATACAGCGAAGATCCCGACAAGATCACCGAGTGGATGCCGCTGGTCATGCAAAATCGCCAGCCCGGTGAAAAAGTCGCGGCAACACGCGTTGCCTACGGCTCGGACGTTAACTTTGGCGAACTCAGCCGCAGCCTGGTCAAGAACCTGACCCAGCAGGAAGGCTTTGAACTGCTGCTCAACCACTCGGTTGCCAATCTCAAGCAGAATCCGGGCGGCACCTGGGATGTCACCCTCAAGGACACCGGTGCTGGCGAAACCAGCAAGATCAACGCCCGTTTTGTATTTATCGGTGCTGGTGGTGCAGCCCTGACCCTGCTGCAAAAATCCGGCATCAAGGAAGCCCACGGCTATGGCGGCTTCCCCGTCAGTGGTCAATGGCTGATCTGCAACAACCCGGAAATCATTGAAAAGCACAATGCCAAGGTCTATGGCAAACCGCCTCTGGGTGCGCCTCCCATGTCCGTTCCCCATCTGGACACGCGCATCATCAATGGCAAGAAAGCCCTGCTTTTCGGTCCTTTTGCCGGTTTCACCACCAAGTTCCTGAAAAAAGGTTCTTTCCTGGATCTGCCTCTTTCGATCAAGCCCAACAACCTGCGTCCGCTGATGTCTGTGGGCATGAGCAATATGGATCTGACTCGCTACCTGATCAGCGAATCGCGTCAGTCGCACAAATCCCGCGTCGCTGCGCTGCGTAACTACTTCCCTGAAGCCAAGGAAGAAGACTGGCAGCTGTCGATTGCCGGTCAGCGTGTACAGATCATCAAGAAGAACGAAAAAGGTGGCGGCAAGCTGGAATTCGGTACTGAAGTGATTGTCTCCGAAGACCAGAGCCTGGCAGCCCTGCTGGGTGCCTCTCCGGGCGCTTCTACAGCCGTTCAGGCCATGCTTAACGTGATTGAGCGGGCCTTCCCCAAGCTGCTGGCCAGCGAAGACGGACAGCGCATGATCAAGGCCATGATTCCTTCCTACGGGCAGAAACTGGCTGAAGACGCTGAACTCCTGCAAGACGTCAGAAAACGCACCCTGAAGACGCTGCAACTGCAGAAAGAGGCTCAAGCCGAAGCCGCTGAGGGCGTTGCCTGATCCTCTGCTGCTAACAGCAACAAAAAAACCCGCTTAGTCCAAGCGGGTTTTTTTATGTCTGGCAAATTCTCGGCTCAGGCTCGTGGCAGAGTCACACCTCTTTGCCCCTGATACTTGCCCTGACGATCCTTGTAGGAAACATCGCAGACCTCATCGCCACCAAAGAAGAGCATCTGGGCCACGCCTTCATTGGCATAAATAACGGCGGGCAGCGGCGTGGTATTGGAGAACTCCAGGGTGACATGCCCTTCCCACTCCGGCTCCAGCGGGGTGACATTAACGATAATGCCACAACGCGCATAGGTGCTCTTGCCCAGGCAAACTACCAGCACATCACGGGGAATACGGAAATACTCCACAGTTCTGGCCAGAGCAAAGGAGTTGGGCGGGATAATGCAGCGATCCCCCTTCACCTCAACAAAGCTTTTATCATCAAAATTCTTGGGATCGACGATGCTGGAATTGATGTTGGTAAAAATCTTGAATTCATCAGCACAACGGACATCATAGCCGTAGCTGGAAGTGCCGTAGGAGATAATTTTCTGTTCCTTCGCATCGCGCACCTGACCCGCCTCAAAAGGCTCGATCATCTGCTTTTCCTGCGCCATGCGACGTATCCAGTGGTCCGATTTTATGCTCATGCTGCTCCCCGGTAACAGAGTCTGGTATTCAGCTTAAAAAACCGCACTATTCTAGCAGATCAAAGATGCTAAAATCCCCTGTTAAATCAGTTTATCCATGATCGTCCATTCAAGGATCTTGCCTCTTTCATGAAAATTGTAAGCTTCAATATCAACAGTCTCCGTGCCCGCTTTCACCAGTTGGAAGCCCTGATCGAGAAACACCAACCGGAAGTGATCGCCCTTCAGGAAACCAAGGTCAACGATCCAGACTTTCCTCTGAAAACCGTTGAAGACTTGGGCTATCACGCCACCTTTCACGGCCAGAAAACCCATTATGGTGTGGCCACCCTCTCCCTCAAGGAGCCGGAAGCCGCACAAAAAGGCTTCCCCGGTGATGATGACACTGCTCAGAAGCGTCTGATCGTTACCCGCCACACCTGCCCGGATGGCAAGCCCCTGACGCTGATTAACGGCTATTTCCCCCAGGGCGAGAACATCAATCATGAGGTTAAATTCCCGGCTAAGCGCCGCTTTTATGCCGACCTGCAGGAATTGCTGGAAAAAAACTTCCATCCTGAAGATCGCATCCTGGTGGTCGGTGACTTCAATATCTCCAGCACGGATCTGGACATCGGTATCGGTGAGCAGAATCGCAAACGCTGGCTGAGAACTGGTAAAACCAGCTTCCAGCCTGAAGAACGCCAGTGGATGCAAAAGCTGCTGAGCTGGGGCCTGGTGGATACTTATCGCGAGCAGCACCCCGAAAGTAACGAATTCTTCAGCTGGTTTGATTATCGCAGCAAAGGCTTTGATGACGACCCCAAGCGCGGTCTGAGAATCGACCTCCTCCTGGCCAGTCGCGGCTTGGCAGGCTACTGCAAGGATACCGGAATCGACTACCCGATTCGCGCCATGGAAAAGCCCTCAGATCATGCCCCTGTGTGGAGTGAGTTCGATTTTGGCTAAGAAGAAACCAACAGCGGCCAACCCCTGCCCTTGTGGCAGCGGTCTGAGCTATCAGGCATGCTGCCAGCCCTGCCACCAGGGGCAGGCAGCAACAACCCCCGAGGCTTTGATGCGTTCACGCTATACAGCTTTTGTGCTGCAGCTGGACGACTACCTGCTGGCCAGTTGGCACCCCTCCACTCGCCCTCCCGAGCTGGATTTAAAAAACTCACCCAAGTGGGCGCGCCTGGAGGTTGTTTCCAGCCATGCCGAGGGCGACCGGGGGCAGGTACATTTTCGGGCCTACTACCGCTCCAGCCAGGGCATGCAGATGATGGAAGAAGAATCGGATTTCATCCGCGAAAACGGCCAGTGGTTCTATCATCAGGGCCAGACGCCTGCCTAGTAGGCGTCCATATTCAACTCCAACAACTCTTCAGCGCCCTTGCCCAGGTAACGGGTTTCACGCTCCACGACTTCACCTGACTGAAAATAATTAATGCCGTAGTTCTTGTTACCCTGAAGCTTGATTTCCTGGGATTCACCCGAATAAAGGAAGTAATAGCGATAATAATCGTAGTACTCCAAGTCTCCATCCTTATCATAGATCCCGATATAACCACTGGCATACTCGTTGCCAACATTACGCAGAATAAAGGTTCCCTGATCGGAAACCACCACCCGACGCCGGGCAACATCCGTCTTCCCCTGGGAATCCGTCACCTTAAGCACGATTTCGTATTCGCCATTGGCAGTAAAGCTATGGCCACCTACGGGGGGGTTATCACTACTTCCTTCCTGACCATCAAAGCTCCAAGAATACTGGACAATGGAATGCCCTGGTGCCGCCGAACTGGCCAGAGCATTAAGAGTGCCCAAATCGAAACTACCATTGCTCAGGCTACCACGAATATATTCCGGGAAAGCATCCAGTATCCGTGCCTTGGGCCCCGGTGCGTCCTCACCTGAGTCGGCAATAATAGGCAGGGAAAACACATCCGAGCGGTAGATTTCCTGGCCCAGGCTGTTTTCACTGGCAATCTGCATGTAAACACGAGCCGGATCAATATCCACATTGATCGCGAACATTCGATTAACGTTGTTGCAGAGACCATTTTGCAAGGTGGAAAAACACCACCAGGAATCCGTCAATTCATTGGTAATCGCATCTTCGCTGAAGCCATAGTAGAGACGATCCCGGGTAGCAATATCATTCTGACTGTTATCCTTGAAAGAGCCGGAATAATAAATCCGAAAGGTCTGACCGGTTTCCAGCTCGTTGAAGGAATTCTCCGTATTCAGGCCATGCACAATGATGCCAGTGGCATTATCCGACTGAGTGTGCGGATAAAAAATGCTGGAAACCTGAAAGGCAAACTGACGTTCATCCGTGGCATCGCTGGCATTAACCAGCGTGCCCGAGAGTAGAAAAAGCTGATTGTGGTTATGCCGATCATAGGGATAGAGCCAGCTGATGTTAACCTCCCCTTGATTCGGATCGGCCTGGTAGGTCTTGCCATCCAGCAGAACAGTCATTTGTGGCTGAATGCTCCCTGAAGCCGAATAATCGCTGAACCGCTGCAAAAGTGAATCGGGTTGATAAGGGATGTAGAGTTCACTCAACCAGGGGTCACTGGCGTCATGGTCACTGGGCAAGGATTTCTTTAACCAGTAATAGGTGTAGCTGCTGTCATTGGCCGGAAAGGTCACACTATCGCTATTCGTATAGCTGGCTAAACCGGCATCCAACAAATAACCATAGCCACTGACAAAAGCTCCTATAGCTGCATTCTGATTATCCGACCAGCCTGTGCCAGTAAAATCTGAACCAGGCAAAGGCGTCGAAAGCACCTGCATAGCATACCCATCAATTGGCTTGATCTTGCCATTGGGATCTTCTTCCCAGGAATTCAGCCATTCCACCACACCCAAACCACTTTTGAAGTACATATAGTAGGCGTAGTTCTTTTTATGGAATTTGATCTGTACGGTATTCTCAATACCACTAACCGGTGCTCTGGCCTGGTCATCCACCAGGGTCGCCACCCAGCCTTCACCGAAATCATAAAACCAGGGCACCATGGAAGGACCGGCCAACCAGGAATCACCCACACTGGCCTCTGCTGGCATAAACAGGGCGGGTTCCGGTTGACGATAAGGCAGAGCTTCTTCCTCGGACTCCTTCATATCAAAGGTTTCGGTCAAAAAGATATTGCCCCCTTCATCCCGCGCCAGGAAATGAAAGGAAGGTTGACTAAATTCATTGCTATTCTGCTCCACACGATAATAGCCCATGCGAACACCCTTGATTCCGCGGCTGTCTTCCATCACCGACTGCCGCCAAACCACATCATAGTTAAAACCACCAAAACCAATCAGCCGATTTTCTGCCGCTATTCCCAGATCAAGTGTCTGGCTGCCCATGGTCACCTGTAATTCAGCGCTGGAATCTGAGAAGGTTAAATAGCCGGGCAAGATGGTCTGACTATTAAAACTGATGCTGGCAACCGGATCAGTATCTGTATCCGGTTGCTGATAGGGAGTACCCGACTCACTGAAACAACCACTCATGAGCAGACTGGCTGCCAGTAGAAACAAAAAACCGGGAAGCCTGTTAATCTTCATAGTGTGAATTCCCAGTTAGCCGAAAAATTAACAATTTCATCGTCATTTAGCTTTTGTTCACTCAAGAGTTGTTCAAATCGGCGCTTCACATAAGTTACACGGAAGTTTAGAGGCCAGCGTAAACCTGTATCTCTAAGATTAATCCCTAAGCCAGCATGGTAAGCTTCATAAGCTATGGTGGGGTTATAGCCACTGATCAAATCATCTTGTGACAAAGACACGCCGTTAAGAATATTGGCTTCGGCTTCTACACCAAGATCCATACGAAATTGTAAATGCCAAAAATCAGCAGGCTGTCCGATGCGATAACTAATGAACATTCCCTTGGCAATAAACTCGGCTTCATAAATTGTTTCCAGCGGGGTAACGGCATCCGTGGAGATGGGTTTATTGTAATCGGATTCAAAATAGCCCAATCCCATAAGGCCGGTTGAATCCACTGCATACAACCCCAGAGTCTTCTCGACAAAACGGGTTCCTACATTAATCTGATCGCCAGGCACCAATAGACGGGCATTGTCATCTTCGACATACCAGTAATCACGACTCGCCTGAACATTGACCAGAAAGCTTTGCACTTCATGGGTGTAGCTGATATAGAGGCTACTGGGTTCGCCGGTAAACAGCTGCCAGAGATCCACCTGCATATCTGCAGCCCAACGCTCCCAGGCCTGAACATCCTGATTAGACAGGGCGACGATCTGATCCTGCTCAGCAGAATTACCGGGGGTAAATTCATACAAAAAACGGGGACGAATACTGGATAACCAGGAAAACCCCTGCATCCAGGTCGCTTCTTCGGGAAACCATTCCAGCGTCATCAGGTTTAAACCGATGGTCTCCACATAGGCATCGCGGATGGTTTCGGCCTGCATGGATTGATATTTGTAACCCAGTTCAAAGCGGCCCAGGTAATTATACTCAGCCTCTTCCGCCTGAACGGCGCGGGGCCACAAACAGCTGCTTATCATCAAAGCAGCAAGAACCGCGCACCCGTGATGGCGGTAAGAAGGTCTGAATAATAAAGACACGAGACTTCCCCGTCTGTTTCGTTATGAAATAATCCTAGACCAGCTAAAAAGCAAAAACTAGACCAAAAATTACATTAGTAATCAGGGATGCAGGGCTCGCATCCTTGCTTTTAATGCACGCAATTCGGCTTGCTCCCATCCCGGGGGGTCGGTCAGTGCTTCCCAGGCATCGATATAATCACCGGCAGCATATTCATGCCCATAGCCCGTAGGGGCGCTGCCTGCCCCCATGTCTGCAGCCAACTGTAACATGGTCACCAGCGGGTACCAGCGTAAATCCGGGGATACATCCGGCGCCCTGGGTGGCTGCAACCAGGCCGGTTCACGATACAGGGTGGACGGTGAAAAAAAGGTGACAGGATCACTGGCATACTGCAGATAAGCGATACGAAAATCGCCCCAGTCTGCCTCGCCTTGATGCAGGCTGCCCTGCTGGTTGGCAAAACGCACCACGGAATCATCACGAAAATCCGGCAACCAGGCCGGGGAATCCGGCTGGCGGCGCTGGGTGACTCTTTGCCAGGTCGGGCTGCTGAAAGGCGGCCCCACCCACAAGACCCCATCAAAGGGATCATCAATAATGTCAAAAAAATCAAAAGACTGATCCGAGTGTAAAGCGCCCAGACTCAATCCGAAAAGATACAGGCGGGGGCGCTCCTCCCGGGGCAGACGCTGCCAGTGGTTGTAAACCGCCTGAAAAAGAGCACGGGTGGTCTCCACGCCATAAGCCCCTTCGGTCATCAGGGAAAGCGGACTGGGCAGGTAGGAATACTGGGCAGCAACACTGGCCACATCGCCCTGCCACAGGTATTCCAGGGTTTCTATGGCTGCAGGATCGATCCAGCCGGTTCCTGTGGGGGCAACCAGCAGCAACAGGGAACGTTGGAAGCCTCCCACCCGGATTAACTCCTGCAAAGCCAATTGAGCACGTTTTTCAGGGGATTCGGCCGCATTCAACCCGGCATAAACGCGTAGTGGCTGGCGGGCAATGCCCGGAACCGCCTCCTGGATACGGGTCCGCTCCGGTGTGGCGGCCAGAAATTGTCGTCCCTGCAGCCCCATGTCTTCCCAATCCAGCAGGGAGGCATGACTACCCGCCCGTAAGGCAGCCTGGGGCCGCTCGATTTCCGGGTCCATCAGGGCATCCAACTGCTGATAAGAGGAATCGGCACTGCGCAATAAGCTGGCCCAGAGCACCCCGTCTATCAGTAACCAGAAGAGTGCAAAAGCAACCGTCACCCCGGCCAGATTGGATAGCCTGCGTGGCACGTGGCGCTGCAAGGCATTGGAAACCAGGCGCAAAGCCAAACGGAACAGCTTGCCAGCCAGGAGGCTGATCACAAAGACAGCCAGAGCTACAGCCCCAACCAGCAGAGCCCGGACCTCATCTACCGGTGGCATTCCCATCAACTCTCGCACAGTGTTCTGCCAGTGCGAGGCGCGGAATAAAAAGCTCAAGGCCAAGAGTCCGGCCACAACCGCTGCCGTGCCTTGCAGAAAGTATTCCAGACGCCGGCCCGGTCGGGGCAACTCCAGATAATGCCAGAGCCAGGTCAGAAACACCCCCAACAGATACCCCACAGCCAGGCTCAGACCAGCAATCACGCCCTGAATCAAATCCCCCCGCGGTAAAAGACTGGGGCTCAAAGAGAGCGCAAAAAACAGCGTGCCCAGGAGTAAACCCGGCATGGAAAGATGGCGCCTGATCTGCATAAGACTAAAAAATTCCCTCTGGTGGCGAAACTGGCCTTAAACTAACACACTCCCTGTGCCAATTTTTACCGCCGAGTGGAAAATGCAAGCAGCCTTGCCGAACTGGCTTCCCTTTACCCTGGATGCCGGATATCTCAATATTCTTTTTCTGGGCATTATCCTCAGCCTGAGCATCCTGGCCGATACCCTGGCCAGTCGCACCGCCCTGCCACGCATTTCTCTGCTGGTCGTGCTGGGGCTGATCCTGGCCGTTATTCAGCAGGTCTTTCTGGGGCAGGAACCCGGCCTGCTGGATAGTCTGGCCGAACCCCTTATCCAGGTAGCTCTGGTGATGGTCGCCTTTTTGCTGGGCAGCGAATTGACGCTCAGCCGCTTGCGGGTCACCGGCAGCCTGGTGTTAATTATCTCCCTGGTGGTGATTCTAACCAGCTTTGTGATCGTGGGTCTGGGGCTGTGGTTACTGGGTTTTTCACTCCTGGTTGCCGTTTCTCTGGCAGCCATTTCCGTGGCCACCGACCCCGCAGCCATCAGTGAAAGCATTCGCGAGAAAAAAGATCACCGCCTGCTTGCCAAGGTGCTGCTTGGAATCGTCGCCATTGATGATGGCTGGGGGATTCTGGTTTTTGGATTAAGCATGGCCCTCTTGGGCTGGGTCATCACCAATGATGGCCAGGTGGCTTTACTGCATGCCTTCTGGGAGCTGGGTGGTGCCCTGCTGCTGGGGCTGGTTATCGGTCTGCCTGGAGCCTGGCTGACCGGTCGCCTGCGTCCGGGTGAACCCACCCAGGTCGAAGCCCTGGCCCTGATCCTTTTGCTGGCCGGGCTCTCCTCGTTGCTGGGCGTTTCAGCCCTGCTGGCCTCGATGGTGACAGGCTCGCTGATTGCCAACCTGTCCTTTCATCACAAGCGCTCCTTCCGGGAAATCGAACATATTGAATGGCCATTTCTGGTATTTTTCTTTGTTCTCTCCGGCGCCAGCATCAATCTATATCAGCTAACCGATGCCCTCTGGCTGACTCTGGCCTATATCCTCTTACGAACCTTCAGCCGTCTGTTGGGCGGCTGGCTGGCATTACGCTGGGTTCCGCAGAAAGGCCGCGACCTGCCTAAAAACCTGGGCCTGGCCCTGACACCCCAGGCCGGGGTTGCCATCGGTATGGCCCTGCTGGCAGCAGAACGCTTTCCTGAGTTGCACAGCCTGCTCTTGCCCGTGGTCGTGGCCTCGACCCTGTTTTTTGAACTGGTCGGCCCTCTGTTGATTCGCCGCGTTCTTCGTTAAACTCGAAGTCATCTGATTAAATCTTCAAAGATTACTTAAACGGCTGCCAAAAAAGGAGTCCTGCATGCCAACACGCACCGCACAAAATCGTGCCGAACAGGTCATCGAACATCTGCAAACCACCAATAAAGATCTGAAAAAAGCTGACCGCCAGAGAAAATTCAGCAAAATGGCTATTTCTGCTTTCAGTTTTTATCGCGGCAGTAACGACCTCTACTGGAAAGATCTCTACCGTGATTGGCATTTTTCTCTCTATGGCGGCATCAGCGAAACCCAGACCTGGCTCCAGGGGGATGCCCACCTGCACAACTTCGGCGCTTATGGTAGCCATGATTCCAAGGTTCGCTTCGGTCTGGATGATTTTGATGACGGTCTGGTCGGCGACTATCAGTATGACCTCTGGCGACTAGCCATTAGCCTGGTACTGGCCATGCGCGAAGAAGGCATCGATTCCGGTAAAAAGCTGCACAAGGCCGTCAAGCATCTGGGCAAAAGCTATTTGCACCATCTGCAAGGTGATCTTCAGGCTACGGCCGACTGGGTTGCCCTATCGGAAACCAGCGAAGGCCGCCTGCAAAAATTCCTGGAAAAAACCGCCAAGGGCAAAAGCCGCAAGAAAATGCTGGCCAAATGGACAGAAACCAACAAGCAGGGACAAAGACGCTTTCAGAGCGACAATCCCAAACTGGCCCGTTTGTCCAAAGCCGATTATGACGCTCTCAACAAGGCGCTGGATGCTTACCAGGCCACCCTGGCGGATGAAATCCCCGGCCACAGCCAACAGCATTTCAAAGTGAAGGATATCGCCCGCCGCCTGGATGCCGGTACCGGCTCTCTGGGAACCGATCGCTTCTATGCCCTGGTGGAAGGCCAGGCCAAGGGCGATCATGATGACGTCATCCTGGATATCAAGGAACAACAAGCACCGGCCGCCTGCCTGGCGATGAGCGCGGATGAAGTCAAGGAATACCAGAGCAGCTTTACCCACGAAGCTGAACGCCATGCCCAGGCATTTCAGGCCATGGCCCGCCACCCCGACCCTTATGTCGGCTGGCTGCAACTGGGCAAGCGTTTCTTCTCGGTCAGGGAAAGATCCCCTTTCAAGGCGGACTTCCCCACCCACAAGCTGAAAAAAACCAAACACTGGCAGGAAATGGCCTGGGTCTGGGGCCGTATTCTGGCGGCATCCCACCTACGCGGTGCCCGCGCCCTGCATCAGGGTGACCCCACCCCCTTTGCTGCGACCATCGTCAAGCTGGTCAAACAGCACCCGACCGACTTTCTTAACCTGCTGACCCAGACTGCTGAAGCCTATGCCACCTGCGTGGCCCAGGACTATGGCACCTTCTGTGAATGGTTGAAAACTTCGGAAAACCAGGCCAAAAAAGGTCGCAAGTAATAAGCAAAGCAGCCTAAATGGAAGCCAGGTAGCCTCTGATTAACGTGATGAGCGCAGGTTAGGGCTGAATTTATTCCTGATAAATTCCAGCACTTCCTACATCCGTGTAGGTCGCCAGCGAAATTGAACGAAAAAGCGGAGTTTACAAGTAGTAAATGAGCATTATGAGGCCAATTTCAACGCAGCATAAGGCAGAATTCACTCCTGGTGAATCACTGCACTTCCCACATCCATGTGGGTCACAGCGCAATAGTTAATCAGAGGTTTCCTAGTGGCTGAGGGCGCAGGGACGCGCGCAGATAGAGGGGATGAGCCGGTTCGCCCGAGCGGTTTATTTTCAGGCAGTGCAAATCAGGGAGGAGTTTTCTGACCGCCAGGGAGCGACCCAGATGGGCGCCGTGATTACCCCAGGCGGCTAGCTGCAAATCCGTCTGCCCGGCCAGCTTTACCAGCCAGGCATCATTATCCGGCCCGATCGGCTCTTGTGCGGCCAGGAGTCCACGCGGATCCGGCGAACGCCAGGCAAACAGATTGGCCAGATACACGCCCCCATAGCCCCAGCTTTTGGCAAAGGCCAGACAGCGCTGCATGGTAGGATTGCCTTCATCTGACAACGCCAGGGAAGGGTTCAGGCCAATAAACAGCATCCGGGGCGCTTTCGCATCCCAGGTTTTCCATAACAGGTAGCGGTAGTTTTCGCAGGGGGACACTTCCACCCCGGAAGTAACACTTGCGGGCAAGATCAACCTCAGTGTTCAAGAACAAAATACTCAGGGTCCAACAAGGAAGCACCGCCGGTCAATTGACGGTTTATCCTTGCTGTCTGGGCAAAATCACCGGGATTATAATGATTGGGAGGGTGATCCGTCAGCATCCAACCCATTTTCTGGTAGGTATTGGCCACCATCTGGGCACAGAAGGAATTCTGCATACCGCTGGGTACGTCCTCCTGTCCTTCCAGCCAGTGCCAGAATTCTTCCTGGGTTGAAGGAAAAGGCGTGTCATCATAAGCAAACATCACCGCCCAAAGACGGGCTTCATCCGGGGTGACACCCTGCAAGCGGCTCACTGCAAAGCGGTATTTAGAGCCATCCGGCGACGGATAAAAGCGATCCAAGTCAGCCAGATAAGTCTCCAGTTTGAGCAGGTGAGTGCCCGGATGGTCGAGATTCTTGTCCTTGTGAATCTGGTCAGGCAGCTGATCCACGGTATCGGCTGTCCAGAGATACAACTGGGAGTCCCCGTGAAAACGCACGATCATGGCTACGTGACTGAAATCCGTACCATCCACTTCTTCAATTAAACGGCTTTCCGGTGCTGTGCCACTGCAAAGCAGTAAAGAGCCACAAGGAAGGGATGCCTGGATTTCATCCAGTGTTTGTAATTTGGCCGGATCATAACCCGGCGGTTTTTTATGCCAGCGTACAGCTAGTTTCTCGGCCCAGGTAAGCAAGTCTTGTAAAATACCCATCGTTCCTCTCCTCCTTGAATAAAGTATTTACTTTGCCATTTTTATTCACTAGGGGGAACGCTGCGGGTTTAAATAAAGTCCATAATCGGGATCTTTACTCTCAGCTTTGAAGGGTCCACGGCCTTGATGATTTGATGGTCAGCGGCAGCGGCTCGCAGATCCACCTCTTCAACAGGTTCAAACTCCTGGCGGCGGGCATTATAAACACTGCGTACGCGAGGTTGAGCCGGTGCCTCAGGATGGGTTTCCACCACGATGGCCAGCTTGTCCGAACCCAACAAAACCAGGGTGCCCACCGGGTAGATGCTCATCGCCCGAATAAACCTGTAAACCAGTTTGCGATCCAGGTGGTCATCACTCCACTCCACCAGGCGTTTCATGGCCACCGAAGGGGTCATACCCTTGTGATAAACACGATCTGCCGTGATGGCATCATAGACATCACAGACTGCTGCCATACGCCCGTAAATACTGATGGCATCACCCTTCAATCCACGGGGATAGCCGGTTCCATCCAGGCGTTCATGATGCTGGCCGCAAACCGTCTGGATGGTTGAATCAACGGCCAGTCCGCTGAGATAGATTTCTCCATAGTCTACATGGCGCTTCATTTCGGCCCATTCTTCCGCCTCCAGCTTGCCCGGTTTGTGCAGGACTTCATCAGCCACCTGCACCTTGCCAATATCATGCAGAAGACCGGCCACGGCCAGCTTGCGTACTACCGCAAGATCCAGATCCATGGATTTGGCCAAAATGCTCAGGAGCACACCGACATTCAGCGAATGCTCCATCAAATAAGCATCCTTGTTACGAATCCGGGAAAGGCAGGCCAGGGCATTTTGATTACGATAAACCGAATCCACCAGCTGCTCGGCAACCCCCTCCACTTCGGTGACATCGATGGGCGAGCCGGATTTGACCCGCTCCATGACATTATCAATCACCTGCAGGGCTTCATCATGCAGGCGTCTGGCCCGATCCTGTTCATCCTGGAGACTGACAGAAGCAAAATGATCGCTGGGCTTGGCAACGCCGGATTGTTCCTGCTGGGTTTTGAGTTGCGAAGGAGTGACTGGGGTGGGTTGCTGTTGGGATGAGGGTTGATCTTCTGACTGCTGCCAACCAAAGGAGGTGTCCGAGGATTCATTTTGCAGGACATCCTCACCCTGCTCGGTATCGATGGTGATAAATTCGATTCCCCGGGCACGGATTTTTTCAATCACTTCCTGTCGTCGAATAACGCCCGACTTGGTGTGGTTCTTGGCTGGCACCCAATCCGTATTTTCCGGGGAAACAAACATGCCTACACGCAGCTGATCAACATGTATGACCTTGATCACGGGATTTTCCTCTTACTCGCCCTCCTGCCGGTCACCCGGTGCAACCAGCTTCTAATACACATTAGATCATTAGGGTTATAAAAGGAAAATGAAATTTATACTTCGTTAATGTTCCAGAACAACTGGAGCTGCGCGCCGCTCGAACATCCAGTGCGCCAGAAAGATCACGCCCAGAACCGGAGCAAAAAAACTGACCAGCGGAAAAAGTGTTAGGGAATAAAGGATTATCATGCCCAGCGTTGGTGTCCAATGCCGGATAGATTTAGCTTCCCGGTACTCGGGTTCACTCAAAATCACCTGCCCCACATCCAGCAGCAAGGCATAGCGGAAAAAGATAAAGCCCAGCGTCCAGACCCAAACCAGGTTAACCAGAGGAATAAAAAACAGGGGCAAGCCCAAGAGCATGACCAGTAGCATCAAAAGACCGAAACCGGCAATCTGGGCAATTAGTCCCAGAAAATGGCCATGCCCGGAATACTCCTGATCCGGATAATGCTGATCCCGGACGGCCTTGATCAGACTGTCGGTCATAAAACCGGTAATGACCATGGCCACCAAAAGCACCAGGTAGCTGCCCATCAACAGACCAACGACCCCGACCAAAATCGTGATCAAAAAACCCAGGACCCAAACCAGCATTCCCCCGATCAGGGGAATCCCCATTAGCCACTGCTCGGTGGTCGTGGCAGCAGCTTCCATCTCTACAATCACCGGATTCTGTAAAAACCATTCACTGGTAAAAAAGAGCGCAAAAGCGCTGTAGCCCATCAAGGAAACCAGGGCGATTGAAATCAGAAAAGGAATAAAAAGCCGCCACAGAATACGCGGATGCTTCAGATCCATCAGGGTTTTCCAAAAAAGCCGTGTCATCGACTGTCTTACTCCTGTGTTTTGATTAGTTCTGGATATTTTCTGCCCGGCCCCACTGGCCGATATAAAAACACTTGCCCGAATCCAGAGTCTTTTTCTCACCCTGAAGTTCCCTTAAACCGGCCTTTTTAGCCAACTCGGCAAACTCAGCCTCGGGAACCAGTTGCATGATAGAACCCAAATGCTGCAAGCAGGTAAAGGGAGAAGGAGAAACCTCCGCCAATTCAGGGTTTTCCTCCTGAAGCACCACCAGCAGCCGACCGCTGGGTGATAACCAGGTAACGACCTTTTCCAGTAAATCAGCAGGAGGTAGATATTCAAACAGGAGGCCAGCAAAAATCAAATCATACTGCCCCTGCAGGGAGGAGGTATCTCCCTGAAGATCCACAGCCAGAGTTTGCAACTGCGGCAAGCTGGCAGCATAGCGGTTTCTGGCCGCCTGCAGATAATCCGGGTTGATGTCCACTGCCATCACTCGCCGGGTAACCTCGGGATCAACCGCTTCCAGGCCATTGCCACTGGCAGCACCCAGGTACAACAAAGAAGCCGGTTGCCTTTGCTGTAAAGCAGTCTTCAGGGTTTGTCTTAAAAAAGCCAGCTGCCCGACCTGAGGCAGATCCATGTGGCCTTCGTAATCATCCAGGGGGATGGTCAACCAGGGATTCGTCGTCAAAACACCTTTTCCTTAGTCACTTTTCACAAGATCAAAAGTATCCGTTTAGCGATCATTGCGCATCTGCTGATAATCGTTATAACTGCGTTGGCTCTGACGCTGACAAGCTTCATAGTCTTCAGGGGCCACCTGCTGCTGACATTCATGCTGACGCCAACCCTGCCCGCCTTCATACCACTGGCGTGACGAGCAGCCGATCAACAAACCCAACAGCAGCAGCAAAAGAAGAAATCTGACCATGGAAAAACACCTACTCGCTGGTTACTTAATTTTTTTGAGTGCCTGCTGCTCAACCAAATCCCAATGACCGGAGTGGCGGTAAAGACGCTGACCCAGACGCGGATAATCGCTGATATCCTGCTCCAATCGCTGACCGATTACCAGGCAGACCAGTGGCTCCTGGCCGTTATTGTAAAGTGCATGAGCCACACCATTCAGTGGGCAACCGATAAAATCACCCGGCCCCACGTTCCGGGTTTCCTCACCCAGGGTAAGCTGTGCTTGTCCCGAGAGCACATAAAGACACTCTTCTTCATAATGGTGGTAGTGCAGCTCGGTGGAATAGCACCCCGGCTCTACGCTGATCTTGTGAACACCCAGGTTTTTCAGGCCCACGGCATCGCCAAGGGAGACATTATGCCTTTGTGCCTGGGGATTGAGAAAATGCGTTTTGTGTTCGCCTTCCAAAGCCTGGATAGCAGCAGCAGTCAAATGCACGGATCAGATCTCCTCTTCCTGGATACCAAAAAAAGCCCGGCGGCTGCCGGGCCTTCAGGCTTAGTCTTCAGCCAGCCACTGCATGGCCGCCTCGTAATCATCAAAGGACTGGATATCACCCGAGACAAACCAACTGCCGACCTTGGCCGCCAGCTCTTGCCAGCTTTTATGCCCGTAGATGGCAATTTTTGCAAATTCAGAGCCATGCTTCAGGCCCAGCTTGAGGTCATCCCAGGCTGCTCTCAGCTCCCAGCCTTCAAACTCGGACAAATCAGCCAGCACCTTGAGACTGGGCTTTTCCACCCCCTGCAGCGCGGATTCCAGCAAGGGAACCATGGTGGCATAATCCGAATGGGTCAGCTTGCCTTGAGCCTTGATAAAAAGGATAAAGTCATCATCCACTCTTTGCAGACCAAATGAAATACCATGCTTCTTGAAACTCATCAGCACCTCCTTTTTTTGCTGTTCATTAAACAAGCTAAGTTGATTAATGCCAGCTTTAGCAACAGTTTCACCCTAACATCAGTCACCGGGTCGATGTAAACGCCGGTGCAGCTCGTAGACCCTGGGCGCCAAATCCTCGACCGGACCTTCCACCTGAGCATCTGGAACCACCGCCTGAATGGGCAGGGTTTTGACCGGTGGCGCGGCCACACCCAATTGCGATAACCACTGGCCCAACTGCTCGGAAGAACTGATATAGACAATTCGACCCAGGCCGACCCAGCCATGGGCTGCTGCGCACATGGGACAGTGCTCACCGGAAGTATAGACGGTGGCAGCCGCTCTCTGCTCGGGCGTCAGATGATCGGCCGCCCAGCGGGCGATGGCAAATTCGGGATGCTGGGTGGCATCGCCGGAGGCAACATGATTATGGTCTGCAAAAAGCACCTCACCTTCGGCAGAAACCAGAACAGAACCAAAGGGTTCATCACCGGCTTCCAGGGCCTGCTCAGCCAGTTCCAGGCAGCGTTCCAGGTACTTTCTATCGGTAGAGCTAAGCATCAACACCTCAATCGTTAACAAAACCGTCTTTTAATTATCGTAAACCTCAATAAACCAGCGCGGCTGCATCCCTTCCCAATCCTGTCTCAGGTTGGATTCCAGATAGGCCGCGGAATCCAGCACCCGAGCCTCCCCCTGCCGACGTTTGAAAACCACCCAGTGCCAGAAATCACGATCCCCTTCACGGTGGTGCTTGATGGCCAGCAAAGCTGTATCCGGCAGGGCCTCCCAGGAGACAAACGGCTGCTGATCCGCTCCCAGACGCACGCCCTGATCTTCCAGCAGATCACGAACATAACCCGTTTCCGACCAAAGCCGGGTATCTGCGGCAAAGATTCCCTTTTTAGCCGCCAACTGGCGCACTTGGGCATAGCTACAACCAAGAATATTGGCCACCGAAGCCAGCCCACAACCTGTTTCTTCTTCCTGAATCACGACCTGCATGGATCACCTCAAAATCAGCCCCAGCTGAAGACCAGCAAGGGGCACAACAGCACCCAGAGCATCCCCAGGCTGAGATAACCGCCCTTGAGCGGATTAAAATCCTCGCCAATACGCTGCCAGCTAAAACGAAAAACATAGCGCCCGAAATACAAATCCAGCGCCAGCAAGACCAGCAGCCAGCTGCTACCGACCGCCAGGCTTTCAAGTCGGGTCTGCGGATTGATCCAGGGCAGCGTCAAAACACAGATCACCAGGATCAAGAGGCAGCCCAGCAACAGGCTCCAAACCTTGGCGCGACGCTTGCCCAAACGGCGATTCAAAATCCTGACTCTCAGATTACCATTGGCAATCTCCGCCACCACCAAAAGCAGGCTTGCCGCCAGGGCTTTCAGCAACACCACTAAGAGCCCAGCCATTTATACATGACCAGCGCATCAACATAACCCGCCTGCGGATGATTAAACGCGCCGGGTAAGCGCCCGACTTCGGCAAAGCCCAGTTTTTTCCAGAGCCGCACAGCGCCTTCGTTGGTGGCTGCAACAAAATTAAACTGCATGGCCTGGTAACCTAAAGCCCTGGCCTGCTTCTGGGAATGCTCGCACAGGGCTGTGGCCAAGCCCCGCCCTCTGGCTGCCGAGGCCACCATATAACCGCAGTTGCAGACATGCTGGCCCGGACCGCCCTGGTTGGTCTTTATATAATAGGTGCCCAACAGCTGGCCGTCTTCTTCCACCACCCAGGTTTGGCGAGGTTGCTGCATCCAGATACGCTCGGCAGCATCACGCGTAATATCGCGTGGGTAGGCATAGGTCTCTCCGGCAGCAGCCACTTCATGAAAAATAGGCCAGATAGCATCAAAATCAGCCGCTTGGGCTTCACGTATTTGCATTCTTGTTCCTGGTCAAAAACTTTAATTACTTGTCAGCATGCCCCTTCTATCGAGGGGTCACCACCAGCATCTGGGTGGCCCCTTTTTGAAAACGATAGCTGACGGTCTCCAGACGGGCAAAAAACCCCAGCAGAGGCAGCTGCTCGAGGATCTCGGCCAGATACTCGGATTCGCGGCCATCCAGTGCCAGCAATGGATAGATGCGCACTTCCCGGGCCACTCGAGCCATTTCCCGGATGCCCTGCAGATGCTGGTCAAAATCCAGGAAATCACTGTAAAGAAAGAGAAAATGGGAAGAAAGAGCCAGATCAAAGGTTTGATCGACAAAGGGTAAATCGGGCAAACCACCCTGGAGGTAGCGACCTTCGCTGCATCCCTGGTCATAATCCTGCAAAAAACGGCGCATGGCAGCCATGCGTACCTCGCCCAGCTCCTGGGGGCTTCGCAGTTTCTGCCAGTTATAATTTTCGCGGTTAGCCGCCATCTGGGTCATGATGCGCGGATAAACCTCATCAATTCTTTGCTGCAACTGTTGGGCAGAGAACTGATAGACCGGATCGACGGACACCACTCGGCCTCCACGCTCGGTCAACTCGGCATTGAAACTGGCCGGTCCATCGCCACAGCCCAGAATACGGGCATCCAGATCCTGCTGCGTCAGTGAAAACATGGCCTGGTATTCTGCAAAAGAACGGCCCCAGGGAACGATCCTGTCCAGCCTCATCCCTTTATTCTCCATGAAGAGTCATAACCAGGGACAGCCTTCGCCACCCCGACCTGGCCGCAGTCTACTGCGCTCGGATGACAATTTGTTTCCAGTTTCAGGGTTTCAACAACCCCTCATCCACAGCGTCCTGCAACTGGTTACGCAGCTCCTTCCAGAGAGCCTGACTGCCCTGACCGATACGCTCATTAATGGCAAACACCTGTCCGGCATCCACCCCGTGAGCCTTCCAACTATGCCCGCCCCCATTAAGATTATGCAAGAGGGGCGGCACCCGGTCGATAGCACGAGCAAAACGCGAATCCGGTGTTTCTCCGGCCTCGAACTCCAGCCATAAGGCTCGATATTCCTCAAACTGCTCGTCAGAGAGATAAGCCAGCAGTCGTTCCACGCCCCTGGCTTCGGCGGCCTTCTGCTCGGGCGTTTCGCTGCTGTAAATAATCTTGTCACCAGCATCGATTTCGCCCAGATCGTGGATCAAGAGCATGCGAATCACCCGATCAATATCAATCGCCTCATCGGCATGATCCTTGAGCATCAGTGCAGCCAGGCACACATGCCAGGAATGTTCCGCCGAATTTTCATAGCGATCCAGGCCTACGGGGCGGGTCTTGCGATCCACCGCCTTAAGCTGCTCAACCTGGACAATAAAATCAAGAATGGAAACCAGATCTGCCGACAAGAAAAACTCCCGATTTCACCAGAAAAAATAGACATCCCGCGCCGATCAGGCAAAAAGACGGGCGGGCTTTTGCAACCAGCGCAGCAAACCTGCCACCACTATCGGCAGCAAGCTCAGGCTAAGAAAATACAAGTAGTCCTGCCCCAGCAGAAAACCCAGGGCATAGGCCGGAGAGGCCAGGAGAAGAGTAAGCCAGAAGAGACGCCGGTTCTGACCCAATAACAGATAGAGAGGAAACACCAGACCGTAGGCGTAGAGAAAACCTTTATAAATCAGTTCACCCGGCGACAAAAACGCCAAACTGCCGGAAGTACCTGCCTGCAGCAAAGGAAAAAACACCAGCAGCACCCCGACCAGGGACAACAGCCAACCCGAGCGCGTCCGCGGGCGAAAACGCTGGATTTCCTGAAAATGCACAGCCAGGGTAAAAGCCGTTTGCAGCAGAATAAAGGCCACCACCGGCCAGATGACCGCCAGTTGTACTGCCCCACCCGCCATCAACTGGCGTAGATCCTGGCTGTAAAAGAAAACGAACGCCAGCAAGCAGAGGAAAAAGAGCCCAAAGCCCAGAGTAAAACTCCAGCGCGGATGAGGACTGAGCGCCAGCGCGCGATGAAAGGTGATATCCAGATAAGGCGATAACAGAAAACCCAGGGCCAAAGGCAGGAGGGTATGCCACCAACCAGGGGCCAGGGTCAGTTGCTCGGTCACGGCCAACTGGGGTTGATAGAGGGCAAAAAGGAGTAGCGAGACAAGAAACAGCCCAACCGCTAAAAGCTGGGACCAACGCCCTGTCAGGTAAAAAATAGTCGCCAGCAGCAGCATCAAGGGCAGCAGCCAGACACTGATCAACACACTCAACCAGACCACGAAAAACAGCTGGTAAGCCATGGTGACGCGCGAGAAGATTTCCAGCCAGAAAGCATGGCGGGCCATAAACGCCTGCTGGCGATCAGGACGCAGCACCCAGCCAAATGCTGCTGCCCCGCCGATATTGACCAGGGCAAACCCCAGCAGGCTGGCCCAGCCATAGTCTCTTAACAATAAAACGGGTAAAAAGGCCCCGATGCACCAGAGCCAGGAAGAAGCCAGATAAAAGGCATAACCCAGGGATGCCGCCACGCCTAACTCCTGACCGGCCAGACCTTGAAACTGATATCACCGGAACCGATGCGTTTACCGGTCTTGTCGCGAGAGGTCGCCCGATACAGCTTCAGAGTCATATCGATCATGAACTGGCCACCCTGTTTGACTTTTTCCGCCAACTCTTCCTGATCCAGAGAGACCTTGAAGGTCACCGAATCGGTACTGGGCAGCAGAAAACGGTAATCCAGATGAGTGCAGACCATGCGGTATTCACCCCGCGTCAGCATAAACAGGTAGGAACCGGCCGCCAGCTCACTATTGCCCAGAATCGCAGCTCCCGCCATGGTGCCATACCAATTGGAATTGAAGCGCTTTTTAGGCAGATAGGCATAAAAGTTAGCGGGATCGTAATTCACCTTCAAGCCACTGCGGGCAATGAAAGGCATAAAGAGAAAACCCAGAATCCTATTCAGAAAAGCATACTTGATGCTCAACTGGTTCAACCTGACTTCCAAGTCGGGGGGTAAAGCCAATGCCATGGGCACATCCTGTTACTAGTAAACCGAGAAGACCGAACGCTTGTAAAAAGCCTGGGTGATGATTCCAGAAAGCTTACCCAGGCACAAGCTAAAAAATGTGAAAAACCAGAGAATTGGCCCAAATCCCTACCTGCGACTATTCACTTTTGCCAGACGGGCGTAAAAAGGCAATGAATTCTTCCAGATCCTGCGGGTGTGATGGCAGCATGCAAGGGGCCTCACCGGGCTGATCCCAACTGGCGCGGGAATTAAGATGCAAGTGAGCCACAACTTTAACATCAGCTTTATCCAGAAGCCCTGCTGGAACCCACATCCAATGATCCTTTATCGGATTGGGCAGTGGCGAACCACACACGCGGCAGAAGTGAGAGGTAAACCCTGTCATCTTCTGCCAGCGGCTGATCAGCTCTTCACCCGCTCGCCAGGCAAACGCCTCTTTTTCCACCAGTGTTGCGGCATTAGCACCCGCCCCACCCTGACGGCGACACAGAGAACAATGACACTGATACAGACCCGGCAGCGGCTCGCTCACCTCAAAAACCACACCACCGCAATTACACCGCCCTTGCATGCCTCTACCCTCGCCCCTATTTATTAACGTTAATGGGTAAAATCCTCAATCTCATCATAAACCTTCACGGCCACACGTTCACCCAACTGACGCATTCCCTGCATCTGGGTCGGATTTTCATTCTGCCAAAAAGCCTCCCAGTCAGATCGGCTCTTCCATTTGGCAATCGTCAGCACCTCCGTGGGGTCTTCACTGGAACGCAGCATAAAACTGCCCAAAGCACCAGGAACAGTTTCGTGAATTCGATTGGTTGTTTGCTGCCAATTGGCCTTAAAATCAGTGAACTGAACTTCTTCTACCTTCCATTGATAAACCACTCGAAACATGACACTTCTCCTTGATTGATGGCTGTACCGCGATACAAAAACAGCCTGACCACCAAAAGACTCCTTTGGCTGGTCGTGGTTCGCTTTCGATAGCAATTTTTGCTCGCCTCCCGGAAGACGCCTGAAGACCCCTCGCGCTGTTAATCGGTTTGTTTTGGAGGCTTAACCCCATCACGAAGATAACGGTATAAAGAAGTTGGCTGAAAAAGCTTTCAACCTAAACACCCTCGTTTCAGGAGGCTTCGAGCTGCTGGCGAGTCTGGTTGGGAGTGCTGCCAAAATAGCGCTTGTAGTCACGGCTAAACTGAGTCGGGCTGCGATAACCCACGGCCTGAGCGGCTTGATTGACGTTGACCCTGGCCTGCATCAACAACTGCTGGGCCTTGATCAGGCGCAGGCGTTTTAAATATTGCACCGGCGAGGTTCGAGTGATCTCGCGAAAATGCTGGTGAAAGGAAGAAACACTCATGTTCACGCTTTGCGCCAGAGCTTCCACGCTGGGGGCTGCTGCCAAATCGGCGTGAAGTTCCGATAAAACGCGGGCAATGCGGGCATAGTGACCCTGATTGAGCACCAGGGCTTCCAACGCCGGACCCTGTTCGCCATTCAGGGATTCAAACACCAGATCGCGAACACGCGCCTGCCCCATGGCCTGGATTTCCGCCGGGTCCTGCAGCGCCTCCAGCAAGCGCAGGGTGGCACCGGCCATACGTTCGGTCATGGGCACCGAATCCATCGGCAGCGGATTACCCTTCCCCGCCTCCCTTCCCTGCTGGCGTCTGGCGGTAACCAGCTCACTTAACAGTGCCGGATCCAGCCTTACACAAACGCCATAAAGCGGCTCTTCGGGCGAGGCATGGGTTTCACATTCAAAAGGCAGGGGCAGGGTTTGCACCAGATACTGGCCGGGATGGTATTCAATTATCCGATCACCCAGATAGCCGGTTTTATGACCCTGGGCCAGAATCACCAGGCTGGGTTCATAAAGCAAAGGGGTGCGCTGGATGCGACTGCGGCCATGCACCAGAGTAATACCCGGCAAAGGCGTCGGGGTAAATCCCTGCTGCTCCACTCGGGGTTGGATCAACTCAACGGCCTTGCGACCAAATTCTTCCAGCACCATCAACCTGCCCTTTTCACGGCATCCACACAAAAACGCCCCGCACCAGGCGGGGCGCTACTACTAGCTACCCACCCGGATTAGTCTTCCAGGGCCATTTCAGACATATCCATCACATAACGGTGAGCAATATCGCCCTTGGCCATGACATCAAAGGCCTGGTTGATTTCATCAGGACGGATGATTTCACACACCGGATGAATATTGTGCTCGGCACAAAAATCCAGCACTTCCTGGGTTTCCTTGATACCACCGATCAGGGAACCGGCAACACGGCGGCGACCCATCAGCAGAGGTACGGACATAAAGCCATCCATAGGACCAACCTGACCGACAATCACCAGGGTGCCATCGACATCCAACAGTGGGGAATAGACGGTGACATCATGCTGAACGGGCACGGTATCCAGAATCAGATCAAAGGAAGCCTTGGCCGCTTTCATGGCCTCGGTATCAGTTGAAGCCAGAATGCCCGTAGCACCCAGGGATTTAGCTTCATCTTCCTTCTTCTTGGAACGGCTGAGAACCGTCACTTCAGCGCCCATGGCCACCGCCAGTTTGACCGCCATGTGGCCCAGACCACCCAGGCCGATAACACCGACACGGCTGCCCTTGCCAACCTTCCAGGTACGCAGCGGTGAGAAGGTGGTAATACCGGCACAGAGAATCGGCGCGGCACGAGACATATCCAGGGCTTCAGGAATGTTAAGAACGAACTCTTCACGCACGACGATATGCTTGGAATAACCGCCCTGGGTGGTTTCACCATCGACACGATCCGGCGCGCCATAGGTGGGCGTCATGCCTTCACGACAATACTGCTCTTCATGATCATGGCACTGGTCGCACTCCTGGCAGCTATCCACCATACAGCCGACACCCACACGATCACCGGCCTTGTAACGCGTCACCTCAGGGCCGACTTCGATCACCCGACCAATGATCTCATGACCCGGCACCAGCGGATAAGGCTGAGGCCCCCAGTCACCATTGACGGTGTGCAGATCCGAGTGGCAGACACCGCTGTAGAGAATTTCAATGGCCACATCATTGGCTCTCAAGGCGCGACGCTCAAAATGGTAGGGAGCCATTTTCGCATCGGATGAATAGGCTGCATAACCTACTGTTTTCATGAAGACTCCTAAATTTAAGCAGAAAGTAAGAAACCAGATCAGTCGCAACTGACAGTGACACCATTATAAAAAGCCGGATCAAGTTTCGCCTGTCTATTCCTACAGGGTGCTTGCCTATTTCTACAGGATTTCGGGTTTTTGGCGGGCAAAAAGCAGAGCTGGCTGCACAAAGAGCCAGAACTAGGGAAGTAGATGGAAAGACTAGCAGACCAGTAAGCCGCTAGAAAGGCCAGCACATAAATCAGAAGAGATCAGCGACTGGCGGTTTGGGAATAAAACTCCACCACATTCCCTTCAGTATCCTCAATCTGAAAGACCCGATAAGGCCCAACACTAGATACCGGCATCACCACACGGGCAAAACCAGACAAACGACTCGCCTCAAGATCGGCATCCGGCACACGCAGATTCAAAACACAGTTATTGCCCCAACGAACCTCTTCATCAACAGCGGCAGGATCAAAAAGACCGAAGAAAAAGCCATCCAGGTCAAAAAAAATGAAGGTGTCATTTTCCAAAGCCGGTTCACGATCAAAAACCTGCATCCAGAAAGAACGGGCACGATCACGGTCTTGAACAGCAATATAAGCAGCATCAGGTTTCATAGCTTTCCTTCAGTGTTAGTTCTTAGATTAAACCATTAATTAAAAACATTCTTTTCAAAGGCACTCCAAAAACCCCAAGACAGCTACATTGCAGGAATAACCATAATATTCGGTGCAGATCCAATAGGTCTACGCCAAGTTTTTAACACTTCAAGACAGTTGCCGTATTCAGCAATACATAAATCCACAGCAATACTGATTGTACCCGGACGACTTCTCAACAAATACATTTTTCCTGCTTCAGCAACAAAACCAACTTCTGCAATAGATACCCTATTACCAACACCTCTACTATGTAGCCCTATAAAAACCTCACCAGGCTTGGCATAATAAAACCTTTATAAACCAGAAAACTCAGTGTTATTAGCACTACCAAGCATCAGATACTCAAAATCTTCTGCAACAAACTCACCAAAAGAAGGATAATAGGTGCTTATAAAAACATTGCCTGATTGCAGCTCATCATCAATCTTATTACGATCATAGGAAAAGCCAGCCGCACACCCTGTGAGGAAAACTAATAAACAAATCAACAGAATTAATCTGATCATAAAATCACCACACCTTATATATAACACTTACTTTCGACACTAGCACACACAGTCAAACTGCATCACGACACCATGTCTCTATCACGCATTTAGATTAAAAATAATTTATAAATACCAGTTCCAACCTGCAGCAATAATGCGCTTTTTTAATGAGGCTGTAGAAAAATCTCAGCCTAAAAATGTCAACCCTATGTAAATTCTGGAGCACTTTTCATCATCAAAAAATTCATAATTTACGTAGAAGCGAGATAAATTCTCAAAAGCCGAAACCTCTTAGGTTTTTGCTACAGCCTGAACGCCCGCATTTGCAGCTGGTGATCTTGCCCCACTAAAACGGACACCAGCTCATTAAGCTGCATTTTTCTCGTACTCTACCGGGCTTTGATAACCAAAGCCTGAGTGCAGCCGTTTCGGGTTGTAGAACCCATCTATGTACTCTTTCACTGCCCGCTTCAGCTGTTCTTCTGTATAAAACTGGCAGTCATGTATTAACTCTACTTATTGCCCCTGTTATAAATGGGGGGATTACCCTTGAACTTGGGCATGGGTAAAGCGCCTGTTGCTCATAGATAGTTTATTCCAGCATAGCCAAGGGAGTTTTTCTACAGCCTGAACGCCCGGCGCAGCGGGCAAATTGGAGCGAGGAACGAGCGGAAATTTGATCCGCCTGCCGCCGCTTGTTAACTCAATAGCCTGCCGAATTCCTAGTGACAGCATTACAGCCAACATGAGTAAGGAACTCGTTAAACTCAGATTCTATATGTTGATCAATGACAGAAACCAACAAGTTTAAGTCTTTTATCACCTTTTCTGCTCTTGCGTAAGAGATGGTTTGTATGCTTTGTTTTGGTCTGTCGCAGTTATGTATGCAGTCATGTCTACGCTGGAAGATTTTTGAGTACCTTTCATTGATCTTTTTTCTTATAGATTTTCTTGCGCTATCTAGGGGCTGATCTGTCCTGCGGCGGTATTCTGACCTTGTTATTCCAGTTACCCTATTCGGGGCGTTATGACTAACTACCAAGCTATCTATTACGACTGGATCGAAGAGCTTGTTTCCGGTGCGAAAAAATGGATTTAATAACTTCTGTATTTTTGACAGAGAAAGAACATTGTCTTTTTCGACAATGCCTCTTGCAGCCATACGCCATTTCCAGTTATCTCGCTGCGTCTGACTGGAGAATAGAGCTGACACAGGCAATACAATATTCTGAACTCCGCGTGGAATGGAGACATTTCCTTGCAGCGTTTTTGCTCTAAGAATTCTGGCGACCAGATCAGCATAGGCATCACAGAAATATGCATCTACAGCTCCAACGCCATACATTAAGCTACTACGAAGCAAATCTTCTCTGAGCAGTTTTTCTTGGGGCGTTGTGTGCGGCATTCCATGTGCCTGACTTAGAAGAGCATTTGCTCTTGATAAATCTTCATCAAAATGCTTTTTTGCTGTTCCTGGCATAATTTCCCTTTAGTGAGTTAACTTTTAATAGTAAGCATGCTCGTTTCCACGATCTGGATATCTGCCTAACTTTTATCCCAAGCTACTGTATCTACTACTGATTTACCAGAACTCAGATCAAACTTTCTCGATAAACCGTACATGCCGCCTATCCTGAATAGTTGTGCGCACGCTATCTTTCTTTTTAGACTCTCAAGCAACTGATATTAAATGTTTTTTTATTTTTATACGGCTAAAAGTGTGCTTTCTCTAGATATAAAGCGTGCAAATGGCTGGAGCAGTCCACAACAAGAGGATAAGAGCAAGACAAGAGAAGGGTTTAAAAACCCCGTCCCTGGGGTTGTTCGGCTTCCCTGCCTTTGCATCTAGTGGGCCTTGGGGCTCTTAGCTGGCTGCTGCGTCCTTGGCGATGATTTCCTTCCACTTGGCGGGGCCAGTGGTGTGTACGGATTCGCCGTTGTTGTCGACGGCCACGGTGACGGGCATCTCTTCCACTTCAAACTCGTAGATGGCTTCCATACCCAGGTCTTCAACAGGCATCATTTCGGGTTCAGCGTACCCTGCTCTTTTGCATATTGGGAATAAAGCACGTCTGCAAAGTCCACTTCATCTATTCTACCTATGACTAGATCACGAACAGCATCTGCCAAAAGATCATTGTCCTCTGTAAGCTCATAGTCATTAAGGGACAAGTACTCTAGAGCCACAGCTAAACCAGTACGCTTGTTGGCATCAGGAAGGGCATGCGACACGGCTATACAACCAGTATATTTTGCGGCTATCTCAAAAATATCATCCAGTCCCTGGTAAACAATAGCGTTATCTACCCGCCCTAGGGCACCTTGAAGCTTAGCGACATCGACAACACCTCGCATACCTGGCTCAGAACTCAAAATGAAAGCATTAATTTCTATAACACGTTCAAACGGAAAACAAATAATGCCCACTACATATCAGCCAATTTACTAAAAGTTTTCCGGTGGGTTCTTAAGGCAAGTTTGGTTTCAGATTGAACGATCTGTCGGCCAGCATCACCTGATAGATCCAGCTTTTTAGTCGCTTTGATTCTGGGTCTTTTTACAGCCACTACGCCGTAGGCTTCTACTTTAGTGTTCATTGATGCTCAGCTCCCCAAGTCGTTTTGAACTCACACTTAAGTATAGTGGGATTTGCCACCAAAAACACAACCCCGTCCCCGGGGTTGTTCGGCTTCCCTGCCTTTGCATCCAGTGGGCCTTGGGGCTCTTAGCTGGCTGCTGCGTCCTTGGCGATGATTTCCTTCCACTTGGCGGGGCCAGTGGTGTGTACGGATTCGCCGTTGGTGTCGACGGCAACGGTGACGGGCATGTCTTCTACTTCAAACTCGTAGATGGCTTCCATACCCAGGTCTTCAAAGGCCAGGACCTTGGCGTTTTTGATCGCCTGGGCCACTAGGTAGGCAGCACCACCGACGGCCATCAGGTAGACGGCATCGTTGTCCTTGATGGCTTCAATGGCGATGGGGCCACGCTCGGATTTACCGATCATACCCAGCAGGCCGGTTTTTTCCAGCACGGTGCGGGTGAACTTGTCCATGCGCGTTGCGGTGGTGGGGCCAGCTGGGCCAACCACTTCGTCACGAACGGGATCAACGGGGCCGACGTAGTAGATAAACTTGCCAGCCAGATCAACGGGCAGCTCTTCGCCCTTCTCGATCATGTCAACCATGCGTTTGTGAGCAGCATCACGGCCGGTCAGCATCTTGCCGGACAGCAGTACGGTATCACCAGGCTTGAGGTCTTTGACTTCTTCGCGGGTGATGGTGTCCAGGTTGATGCGCTTGACGCCTTCACCGACTTCGCGGGTGACTTCAGGCCAGTCTTCCAGCTTGGGTGCTTCCAGGGAAGCCGCGCCGGAACCGTCCAGGGTGAAGTGGGTGTGACGGGTGGCGGCACAGTTGGGGATGATGGCAACCGGCTTGTTGGCAGCGTGGGTTGGGTAATCCTTGACCTTGACATCCAGCACGGTGGTCAGACCGCCCAGGCCTTGTGCGCCCACGCCCAGTTTGTTGACCTTGTCAAAGAGTTCCAGACGCAGTTCTTCAGCGCGGTTTTCCGCACCTTTTTTCTGCAGGTCATGGATATCAATGGGTTCCAGCAGGGCTTCCTTGGCCAGTAGCATGGCTTTTTCCGCGGTACCGCCGATACCGATACCCAGCATGCCGGGCGGACACCAGCCGGCACCCATCTTGGGAATCTGTTCCAGTACCCACTCGACGACGTCGTCGGAGGGGTTGAGCATGGCAAATTTGGATTTGGCTTCGGAACCGCCACCCTTGGCTGCCACGTGAACGTCAACCTTGTCACCGGGAACCAGTTTGACGTGGATGATGGCAGGCGTGTTGTCCTTGGTGTTGGCTCGTTTGCCGTCAGGATCAGCCAGTACAGAAGCACGCAGTACGTTGTCAGGCAGCAGGTAGGCCTTGCGAACGCCTTCGTTCACCATGTCTTCAACGCTCATGGTGGCGCCATCCCAGCGTACGTCCATGCCGACTTCCAGGAAGACGGTGACGATGCCGGTATCCTGGCAGATGGGGCGATGACCCTGGGCGCACATGCGCGAGTTGATCAGGATCTGGGCCATGGCATCCTTGGCTGCCGGGGATTCTTCACGCTCATAGGCTTCATTGAGGGAATCGATGAAGTCCTTGGGGTGGTAATAGGAGATGAACTGCAGGGCATCAGCAACGCTCTGGATCAGGTCGTCCTGGCGGATGACGGTCATAAACGAGTCCTCTTGGTCTGTTATTTCGCGCGCAAGTATACCACCCCGCCCGAGTCAGACCAGCCAGTCAAAAAGTCGTAGATACATTTATTAACGGTTGTAACCTGTATTTTTACCTGTAGACTAAAAGAGTCTAAGGCCGCAGGGGCAATCTTCACATGCCTGATATTAGTAAGAAAAAAAGCGCAGACTTTTTTCGAGCGGCAACTTCCCGTTGTCTCTCTCCCGCCTTCCATGCTCTGCCCCTGTCCTGCCTGGATATTCTTGCCATAGAAGAGGAGCAGTAAGCATGCGTAAATCTCTAATCGGTGCCGCCCTGTGCGCCCTGGCTCTCCCCGGAGTGGCTCAGGCTGAATGTGGTGAAGTTTCCATTACCGAAATGAACTGGGCGTCCAATGCCATCGTTACCGGCGTTGCTAAATTCATCATGGAAGAAGGCTACGGTTGTGACGTCACCGTGGTTCCTTCCGATACCGTACCTGCTGTGACCTCCGTTGCCGAAAACGGTGAACCGGATATCGTGACCGAGCTGTGGTTGAACTCCACCGGCGAGGCTTACACGCGTCTGGAAGAAGAAGGCAAGGTAGAGCGTCTGGGTAAGGTGCTTAACCCAGGTGGCGTTGAAGGCTGGTGGGTTCCTACCTATCTGGTTGAAGAGCACCCCGAGCTGGCCACCATTGAAGGCATCATGGATAACCCCGAGCTGGTTGATGCCCGCTTCAATAACTGCCCGGATGGCTGGGGCTGCCGTGTCGTCAATGACAACCTGATCCGCGCCTTGGATCTGGAAGAATCCGGCATTGAAGTTTTCAACCATGGTTCCGGTGAAACCCTGGCTTCTTCCATGGCTTCTGCCTATGAATCCGAAGAACCCTGGTTCGGTTACTACTGGGGTCCTACGGTTCCCCTGGGTAAATATGAAATGACCAAGGTCGACATGGGTGGTTACGAGCAAGCGGTTCACGAGCGCAACATGAACCCTGATGCCGACAACCCCGGTGTTTCCGACTTCCCGGCTGCGCCTGTTCTGACGTCCATCACCACGGATTTCAAAGAGCGCGAACCTGAAGTGGCTGACATGCTGAGCAAGATGACGTTTGAAACTGCTCACATGAGTTCACTGCTGGCCTGGATGGATGCGAACAATGCTTCTGCCGAAGAAACCACGGTTTACTTCCTGAGCAACAATCCTGACATCTGGTCCGGCTGGCTGAACGATTCAGCTCGCGAGAAGCTCTCCGCTCTCTTGCAGTAATTCCGGAAACCTCAACGGGCGGGGCCTGGCCCCGTTCGTTTATTCCCTCCCCCCTCACTGTTTCCGGTCGAGTTCCTGATTGAGGACTAAGTAATACAATGGCTACCTATGACGTAGTGTTTTCCAAGCTGGGTCTGGAAGACTGGTGTTCCCAGGGCGAGACCTCGGGCCCCTTGTCGATGAAAGACCTGCTGGCAAGAACACGTGGTGAATCCGAAACCGATACTTCCATCTGGGAAGTTCCCTTCCCTTCCATGGATGCCCTGAATGAAGCCTGCAGCAGTTTCCCCCAGTCGCGTGAGCTGACCAAGGGTCTCGAAAACGGCTTTCTGTCTATCAAGGATAGTTTGAGCATTTTTCTAGACCCTTTGACCCAGCCACTAAGCTGGTTTCTGGATGGTGCGCTGCATGTGATGCTTGCGACCCCCTGGTGGATTGTTATCCCGCTGCTGCTGGCGGTGGTGCAACTGGTGACCAAATCCTGGAAGCTGGTGGCTTTTGTTGGCATCAGCATCTGTGCGCTGGCGTTTATCGACCACTATGAATACGCCATGCAGACGCTGGCGATTATTTTTGTCTGTGCCTTCCTCTGTGTGCTCCTCGGGGTGCCCATCGGGATTGCCATGTCGCGCAGCGATACCCTGCAGCGCTTTACCATCCCCGTTCTGGATATGCTGCAAACCCTGCCGCCGTTTGTGTATTTGATTCCGCTGATCTTCCTGTTCAGTGTGACCGAATCCAAGCTCTACGGGATTGCCATTATTCTTTACGCCATCGTACCGGTGATTCGCCTGACCAACCTGGGCATCCGCCTGGTGGATCAGGATGTCATCGAAGCCGCGGATGCCTTTGGCATGACCGATCGCCAGAAGCTCTACCGCGTGCAGATTCCTCTGGCCCTGCCCAACATCATGGCGGGTGTAAACCAGACGATCATGATGAGTCTGGCGATGGTGGTTATCGCGTCTCTGGTCTCGGCACCGGGTCTGGGCGTGCTGGTACTGCGCGGTATTCGTAACCTGGAACTGGGCGTTGGCCTGGTAGCCGGTCTGGGTATCGTGATTCTGGCGGTGATTCTTGATCGCGTCACCAAAATGTCCCTGGCACGTATCAATGCCTCCCAGAAAAACTGAGACGGTTATCCATGAGCGACGACATTAAAATCTCCATTAAGAAGCTGTACAAAATCTTTGGTGACGACCCCCAGACGGCGCTGGAAGCCGTCCAGGGCGGCATGGGCAAGGCTGAGCTGCTGGAAAAGCACAACCATGTTCTCGGCCTGCAGGATATCAACATTGATATGCGTGCCGGTGAAATCACCGTGATCATGGGCTTGTCCGGTTCGGGCAAATCGACCCTGATCCGTCACCTCAACCGCCTGATCGAGCCCACTTCCGGCAGCATCCTGATCGACGGCGAGGATGTTCTGGCCTATGACGAGGAACGCCTGCGGCGACTGCGCCGTGAGTGGATGTCCATGGTCTTCCAGAAGTTTGCGCTTCTGCCTCACCGCACGGTTCTGGAAAACGCCGCCCTGCCCCTGTGGGTGCGCGGTTTCAAGGAAGAGGAATTCGAAGGCGAAGCCACCAAATGGCTGGATCGCGTCGGCTTGGAAGGCCAGGGCAGCCAGTATCCGCATCAGCTATCCGGCGGTATGCAGCAGCGCGTGGGGATTGCCCGCGCCCTGACCTCCAACTCGCCGGTGATGCTGATGGATGAGGCCTTTTCGGCCCTGGACCCGCTGATCCGTACCGATATGCAGGATCTGCTGCTGGATCTGCAGAAGGAACTGCACAAGACGATTGTCTTTATCACCCATGACCTGGATGAAGCCCTCAAGCTGGCAGATCATCTGGTTATTCTGAAAGACGGTTTTGTGGTCCAGCAGGGCGAGCCCCAGGAAATCCTGCTCAACCCCAATGACCCCTATATCGTTGACTTTATCAGCGATATCAACCGGGCCAGGGTGCTTAGGGTCAGGTCGGTGATGGAAAAAACCACCAGCGTGCCGGAGCATTCCCAGGGTGAAGTGGCGATCGACGACAACCTGGAAAGCGTGATTGCCAAATCCGGCGGGGCCACCGATGCGATCTATCAGGTGATGCGCGACGGTCAGCAGGCCGGCATCATCAGCATGAAGGATCTGATGAAGGCACTGGTGCCCACGGAGGCCGCCACGCGCGAAGTGCGCTGATCTTTCATTAAAACGCGACCACCTCCTTGCTGTGGGGCAAAAAATTCACTTGCTCTTTTCAGGTATTTGGTTTACAAAAATACTTCCTGCACAGCCTGGAGGTGGAAGTGTCGCAACTGCTGATTCGTTACTCCCGCATTCTTGAGATCGTTGGCGATCTGGTTAAGGTCGAGGTCCCCTCCAGCGAAGAAACTGCCTCCCAGATCAGTTTTGGTGATCTGGCGCTGATCGAAAGCCGCGATGAAACCCAGGATATCCTGCCTCGCCTCTCCCAGGTCATCCTGCTGGAAGGTGATCGTGTCTCGCTGCAGGTTTTTTCCGGCACCAAGGGCCTTTCTACCCATTCGGTGGTGCGTTTTCTGGGCCGCCCCATGGAAGTCACCTTTTCCCCCAATATTCTCGGACGTGCCTTTTCCGGCACCGGCCAGCCGATTGATGGCGGCCCGGCCCTGACCGAAGAACCCAAGATCGAAATCGACGGCCCCACGGTCAATCCGGCACGACGGATACTGGCTTCACGCATGATACGCACCGATGTGCCCATGATCGATGTCTTCAACAGCCTGGTGGAAAGCCAGAAGATTCCGATTTTTTCCGTTGCCGGGGAACCCTACAACCAGTTGCTGGCCCGCATCGGTGCCCAGGCCGATGCCGATATCGTGGTTTTTGGCGGTATCGGGATGATCTTTGATGACTACCACTTCTTCCGTCGCACCTTTGAAGAAGCCGGTATCTCTGCCCGTACCGTGATGTTCGTCCACCAGGGGTCCGACCCCACGGTGGAAGCCTTGCTGGTGCCGGATATGGCCCTGGCCGTGGCCGAACGCTATGCCGTCAGTGAAGGCAAGCGCGTGCTGGTATTGCTGACGGACATGACCGCCTATGCCGATGCCCTCAAGGAGGTCGGCATCTCCATGGAGCATGTGCCTTCCAATCGCGGTTATATCGGTGATCTTTATTCCCAGTTGGCCCGGCGTTATGAAAAGGCCTGTGACTACAAGGGCGCTGGTTCGGTCACCATTCTCTCCGTGACTACCATGCCCGGTGACGATGTCACCCATCCGGTGCCCGATAACACCGGCTATATCACCGAAGGCCAGTTCTACCTGCATAACGGAGTGATCGATCCCTTTGGTTCCCTGTCGCGCTTGAAACAGCATGTGGTGGGCAAGGTGACCCGGGAAGATCACAGCCAGATCATGAATGGTCTCATCCGTTTTTATGCTGCGGCCCAGGATGCCGAGCAGAAGCTGGCCATGTCCTTCGAGCTGAGCGAATACGACGAGCGGCTGCTGAAATTCGGGCGTATGTTCCAGGAAAGGTTTATGGACATCAATGTCAGCCTGCCGTTGGAAGCTGCCCTGGATCTGGGCTGGAAAACCCTGGCTGAATGCTTCCGTGAGGAAGAACTGCTGATGAAGCAAAGCCTGATCGATAAGTATTTTCCCCGCGATACGGCTGCTGCTACGGCCTAAGGGAGACTGAATCTTGAGCAAACTGGCGCTGAACAAGAGCACCCTGAACAAAGAAGGCCGCAAGGTGAAGGCCTATCGGCGTTTTGTGCCCGCTCTGGATATGAAGCGCAAGCAGCTTTTGGCAGCTCGGGCCAGCGCACGCCAGGAAAAAACGCAAAATGAACAGCAATTGCAGGCGCTGGAAGAGGAAATCCGCCAGCAACTCCCCATGCTGCCCCAGTTTAAAGGCCAGCCGGAGCAGCTGGTGGAGATTCAGGAGCTGACCCTCAGCCAGACCAATCTGGTGGGACTGAAACTGCCGGAAATTCAGACGCTGAAGATCGAACCTCGCGCCTATTCCCTGCTCGGTAGCGACCACTGGCTGGATCACCTGACGCGTCTGCTGATCGAAGCCACCCGACTGAAAATCCAACATCGATTGCTTGATCAACGCCTGCAATTGCTGGAAAGCGGCCTACAGAAAACCACCCAGCGCCTGAATCTCTTTGACAAGGTGTTGATTCCCCAGGCCGAACGCAATATCCGCCGGATCAGGATCGCTCTCTCGGACAGTGAAAGAGCTGCGGTGGTCACTTCCAAAATCGCCAAGAACAAGCGACTCAAGGCGGCCCGCGCATGAGTATCCTGCAGCTGAAAAAAGTCTCCCTGATCGGGCTGACCCAGCAAAAAATGCAGCTTCTGGACGAGCTGCAGGAACTCAGTCTTCTGCACGTGGTGCCGCTTAGGAAAACCCAGCGTAACCGTGACCAGCAGGAAGAAGCCGCCAATCCCGAGCTACTTAAGCGCTCTTTGCAGTATTTGCTCTCCTGCCCCAACAAACGCCGCCAGGTCACCCGTGAAAAAAACTTCAACCTGAATCAGGTGCTCCAGGCGGTGGAACACAACCGGCGTGAACGCCTGGCGCTGCAGGAAAAACGCGATTTTCTGGAAAAACGCATTGAAGACCTGGAACCCTGGGGTGATTTTATCCTGCCAGACCCCCAGGAGCTGAATCACCAGAAACTCTGGTTTTACCTGCTACCCAATTACCGCACTCGGGAACTGGAAGAACTGACTCTGCCGTGGATGGTGGTCCACCGTGATAACCGCCATACCTATCTGGTGGTTCTGGCCGAAGAGGAACCCGAGGCCAATCGCCTGCCGGTGCCTCGCACCCATACCGGAGATCAGCCCCTCAGCCAATTGCAGGAAGATCTGGAAGAAACCCTGGTGGCACTGGAAGCCACCGAAGCCAACCGCGAAGCCCTGACCCGTTGGATCTATCGACTGCAGCTGAATATTGCCAACACCGATAACCTCGCCCTCCTGCAAGAGGTGGCTGACCAGACGCTGGATTATGACGAGATTTTTGCCCTCCAGGGCTGGATCGCCGAGCGTAATCTGGAACAGTTGCGCCACTTTTGCCAGGAACAAGGGCTGGTCCTGCTGGAAGAAGATGCCTCAGCCGAGGAAATTCCTCCCACCTTGCTGGACAACCCCGAGCAGCTACAGGGTGGGCAGGAAGTAGTCAATTTTTTCCAGACGCCCAATTATCACAGCTGGGACCCTTCACGGGTGGTGTTTTTCTCCTTTGTTAGCTTCTTTGCCATCATCATGTCCGATGTCGGCTATTCGCTACTTTTAGGTGCCATTTTGCTCTGGAAGTGGAAGGCGCTGGGCAAGACCCTGACCCACCGCCGGCTGAGAACCCTGGGCGTGGCTTTGACCGGTGCCGGGGTGCTCTGGGGACTGCTGGTGGGCAGTTATTTTGGGGCACCTCCGCCGCTGCCCTGGCTGGCTCATCTGAAGGTGCTGGATCTGAATGATTTTGATGCCATGATGACCCTGTCGATTGTCATCGGTGCAGCCCATCTGTTGCTGGCCAACCTGATCATGGCCTGGGTTCGGCGGCACAGCCTGCAAAGCTGGGCCTCCCTGGGCTGGGCGCTGGCCGTGGTCGCCGCTCTGACTGGTTGGCTGCAGGGCTTTGCCCTCGGTCACTGGCTGGCCCTGGGGTTGGGTCTGGCCGCTGTTCTGCTGTTTTCTGCTCCCGGCCGGGAATGGCGCTGGGGCAACCTGATCAGTGGCCTGCTGGCCTTGACCAATATCACCAAGATTTTCGGGGATGTACTCAGTTACCTGCGCCTTTTTGCCCTGGGGCTGGCCAGCGCCTCTCTGGCGATTACCTTCAACCAGTTGGCTGCTGATGTGGTCGCTGCCATGCCGGGGCTGGGGTTGTTGCTGCAGATGTTGATCCTGCTGGTGGGCCACCTGTTGAATTTTGTACTGACGGTCGTCAGTGGTGTCATTCATGGCCTGCGCCTGAACCTGATCGAATTTTATAACTGGAGTCTGGCTGACGAAGGCTACCCCTTCCAGCCTTTTGCAAAACAGGAGGTAAAACCTTGGACAACCTGATTTTAGCGCTGGGCTGGGCAGGTCTTTATGGCCCCATGGCTCTGGGTGCCATTGGCAGTATGATCGGCTGTTCACTGGCCGGTCAGGCCGCTGCCGGTGCCCTGCTGGAAACCGAAACCGGCCATGGCCGCTATATCGGTATTTCCGCCATGCCTTCATCCCAGTCCATCTACGGCATCGTGGTGATGTTTGCGCTCAACCGTGAATTGACGCTGGCCAATGCGCCCGGCCTGGGTGCCATCGGCCTCCTCTGTGGTCTGGCGCTGATGTTCAGTGCCATCTACCAGGGCCGCAGCTGTGCCTCGGCCATTAATGTCTCCAAGATACGCCCGGAGATTTTCGGGATGTCCCTGGCTCCGGCAGCCATCGTAGAAGGTTTTGCGGTTTTTGCCTTTATCTTTGCCCTGGTCATCAGTGCCGATCTGCCGGTTTAGGAGCTGAAGCATGAGCGAAGTCGATAAAAGCCCGGCCTCCTCCGGCATAGAAGCCCTGATTGAAAAGCTCAGGGCCGAGGGGGTTCAAAAAGGCCGGGAAGAAGCCCTGCAGATTATCAAGGATGCCGAGGCTGAAGCCGAGCTGCTGCTGAACCAGGCCCGTGAAGAAGCCGAGTTGCTGAAAGCCAAGGCCAGCAAGGAAGCCGCACAAAAGCGTCAGGCCGGTGAAGATGCCTTGAAAATGGCCGCGCGGGATCTGCTGCTGGAGGTCAAGGAAAGTCTGGCTCACAGTTTTACCGATCAGGTGGATCGCCTGATCGAACAGCAGATGGACGATGCCGCCTTTATGCGTCGCCTGATTCTGGAACTGGTGGGCCGGGTCCGTGATGATGCCGGTCTGGAAACAGCGCAAGAAGTTGAAGTCCTGCTGCCAGCGACTTTTATCGGCCTGGATGAACTCAGACGCAATGCCGCAGAATACCGTGAAGGACGTTTGAGCCAGTTTGTCCAATCCCTGTCCGGGGAGCTTCTGCGTGAAGGGGTAACCTTCAAGGCACATGGCGGTCAGGGTATCCGCGTGCGGCTGGTGGGCCAGGAAGTGGAGGTGGATCTCAGTTCCGAGGCCATTGCCAAACTGCTGCTACGCCACCTGCAACCGCGTTTCCGGGCGCTCCTGGAAGGAGTGATTCGCTAGTGTCGCGCTATTACACCCTGATTGCCGCCCTTCCCGACCTGCCCGCACTGACGGCTAGGCAGGAACTGCCCTTGTCGCGCATTGCTCTGGACAAGCGCCTGACCCTGTTAAGTGAGGAAGACCGGGAGCAGCTCGACAGGGTGGAAAGCCTCTATCATCCCCCTTTGACCCGGGTGGATAATCAGCCAGACCAGCAACGAGTGCTGGATTGGCAAAGGCAGCTGAAAGAAATCAAATCACCGGCGTTGCGCCAGCTGGTCGAACAGCGCCTGGAATGGCAAACCCTGCTGGCAGCCTTGCGCAGTCGTGATCAGAGTGGTAGTCAGCCGGAACATTTTTATGGCAGTGGCCGCTGGACGGGTTTTATCCGCCGCCACTGGCAGGAACCCCTGTTTGGTCTGGACGCCACCCTGCCGTTTTTGGGCGAACTGGCCAAGCTGCATAAAAAAGGTGCCAGCGGCGATTTGGAAGCGGCCCTGAACACCTATCTCTGGAAGGAATTGTTGTTTGTCGAGCGCAGTTTCCATTTCACCCTGGAAACCCTGGTCTGCTACGTACTGCGTTTCGGTCTGGCGGAAAAACACCTGCAAAGCAACGGTGAAGAGGCTCTGGCAGCCTTTCACCGGATGACCGAGCAGCTGCTGGCCTCGCCCACCCTGTCCCAACCCCTGGATTTAGCCTTCGAGGAAGCCTTGCGATGATGGATGCCAACGTTACAGCCCGAGTCACCGGCGTCAGAGACGATATCGTCACCCTGCGCCTGGAAAAGGATGACGAAGGCCAGTTTTATCCGCTGGTTAAAAACGAGGTGGTTTATATCTGCCCTTCGCGACTTCCCGCCGATGGCCGCCAGGAACAGCTGCAGGCCGAGGTACTGCGTGTTCGTCACGGGGAAGCGGATGTTCAGGTGTTTGAAAATACCCGCGGGGTGGCTGTGGGCGATGCTGTTCTGCAATCCGGGCAGATGCTGTCGGTCACCCTGGGGCCGGGCCTGCTGGGTCAGGTTTATGATGGCCTGCAGAACCCCCTGGAAGTCATTGCTGCCAAGCAGGGCTTTTTCCTGCCCCGTGGTCTGCAGGTGGAAGGCCTGGATACCCAGCAAAAATGGACCTTCCAGCCCTGCGTCAAGGTCGGCGCTCGCCTCAAGGCCGGGGATAGCCTGGGTCAGGTTCAGGAAGGTCGTTTCCAGCACAAGATCATGGTGCCCTTCAACCAGGCTGGTGAAGTCGAAGTGACCTGGATTCAGGAAGGCACCTTTACCGTGGATACCCCGGTAGCGCGTATCCGTAACCATCGAGGTCAAGTGCAGGAATTGACCCTGCAACAAAAATGGCCGGTACGGATTCCCGTCTGCCAGCCACTGCTGAAACAGGGCTACAGCGAACGCTGCTACCCGGATGAGCCTCTTTTGACCTCCATCCGCCTGATTGACACCTTTTTCCCGATTGCCCGAGGCGGCACGGCCTGTATTCCCGGACCTTTCGGGGCCGGTAAAACCGTGTTGCAGAGTCTGATTTCGCGTTTTTCCGATGTTGATATCGTGGTGATTGTCGCCTGCGGGGAAAGGGCCGGCGAGGTGGTGGAAACCATCACCGAGTTTCCCAATATGCCCGACCCCAAGGGTGGCACCCTGATGGATCGTACCATTATTATCTGCAACACCTCGTCCATGCCGGTGGCTGCGCGTGAAGCCTCCATCTACACGGGCATTACCCTGAGCGAATATTATCGCCAGATGGGCTATAACGTGCTCCTGATTGCCGATTCCACTTCCCGCTGGGCCCAGGCGATGCGCGAGACTTCCGGGCGTCTGGAAGAAATTCCCGGTGAAGAGGCTTTTCCCGCTTACCTGGATTCCTCCATCCGTACGCTTTACGAAAGGGCCGGACTCATCCGCAACAATGATGATCAGCTGGGCAGCCTGACCCTGATCGGTACGGTTTCGCCAGCCGGGGGCAACTTTGAAGAACCGGTGACCCAATCCACCCTGCGCACGGTGAAAACCTTTTTGGGGCTGAGTGCCGACCGTGCCTACAAAAGGGCCTACCCGGCCGTGGACCCGCTGATTTCCTGGTCCCGCTATCTGGATCAACTGGCTGACTGGTTTGCCGAACACCTCGATAGCCGCTGGGTCGAGCAGGTGCGGGCGCTGCAGAAGCTACTGGCCGAAGGTGAAGAAGTGCAGCAGATGATGCAGGTCACCGGCGAAGAAGGGGTTACCCTGAAGGATTTTCTCACCTTCAACCGGGCCCAGTGCCTGGATCAGGTCTATCTCCAGCAGGATGCCTTTGACGAGGTGGATGCCTCCACCCCCATTGCGCGCCAGCAGACTTTTTTCCAGCTGCTCAGGCGTTGTCTCTACGAGCATCCGCCTCTGGAGACGAAAGAAGCCATCCGCGAGCACTTTACCAAGCTGGCTGGGCTCTTCCGTAACCTTAACTACAGCCGCGAAGACAGCCCGGATTACCGTCATTACTGGGAAGCCATCTATCAGCTCAACGGTTTTAAATCCGGTTAGAGGCAGCAGGAAAGCAAAGCCTGGACCGGCTGCAAGACACAGGTGTATTTATCCCCGACATTACTGTATGCTGCAGCCACGTCCAAGCGACGCCCTTCTTAGTGACCGAGATCCCCTTATTATATGAGCTTTTCCTCTCTGGGCTTAAGTGCCCCTATTCTTGCTGCATTAGAAAAATCCGGCTATACCCAACCCACCCCCATCCAGGCCCAGGCTATCCCTGCCATTCTGGAAGGTGAGGATGTAATGGCCGCGGCCCAGACGGGCACCGGCAAGACCGCAGGCTTTACCCTGCCCCTGCTGGAGCGTCTTCACCAGGGCACGACCGCCCGCTCCAACCAGGTCAGAGCCCTGATTCTCACCCCGACCCGGGAACTGGCCGCCCAGGTCAGTGAAAGTGTTTCTACCTACGGCCAGGGACTGGGGCTTAAATCCACCGTGGTTTTCGGTGGTGTTAAAATCAATCCGCAGATGATGAAGCTGCGCGCGGGAGCCGATATTCTGGTTGCTACGCCCGGCCGCCTGCTGGATCTTTACCAGCAGAATGCGGTTCGCTTTGACCAGTTGGAAGTGCTGATTCTGGATGAAGCCGATCGCATGCTGGACATGGGCTTTATTCACGACATTAAAAGAATCCTCAAGGTTCTGCCGAAAAAACGTCAGAACCTGCTGTTTTCTGCAACCTTCTCCCAGGAAATCCGCAGTCTGGCCCGGGGTCTCGTCCATAATCCCGTGGAAATCTCTGTCAGTCCACGCAACACCACGGCAGAAAAAGTCGAGCAGTCCGTGTATCTGGTTGAGAAAAAGCAGAAACCCGCGCTGTTGGTCCACCTGCTGGTGGAGAACAACTGGGGTCAGACCCTGATTTTTACCAAAACCAAGCATGGTGCCAACAAGCTGACTCGTTACCTGGAAGAAGGTGGCTTCAAAGCCGCCGCCATTCATGGCAACAAGAGTCAGGCAGCCCGCACCAAGGCCCTGGCTGGTTTCAAAGACAAGCGCATCCAGCTTCTGGTCGCCACGGATATTGCTGCTCGCGGTCTGGATATTGATCTTTTGCCGCAAGTAGTCAACTATGAGCTACCCAATGTTGCTGAAGACTATGTTCACCGTATCGGTCGAACCGGTCGTGCTGGAGCCAGTGGCCAGGCCATTTCTCTGGTTGCTGGAGATGAAGGCAAGCTACTGAAAGCCATAGAAAAACTGATCAAACAGGAAATACCCCGCCAGCAGGCGGAGGGTTTCAAGCCACCGGTGATGGAAGACCAGCCGGGCAACCCCCGTCCGAGCGGGAAAAAACCGCCCGCCAATGGAAAAAAACGCAGGCCAGCCAGGCGCAGAAATCCTGCTGGTGGCAACGACAAGCCCAGAGCGGCTGCCACGGCGAAAAGCTAGCAACCTAGCCAGCGGGCGTTGATGGAGTAAACATGGAGTCAACTCAGACAAGCCCAAAACTACTCACCGAAGCCAGCCAGATGCGGGTCCAGGGCAACTGGACCAGCCCCCAGCTGGCCAGGTGGCTGGCACTCAAGGACTGGCTGCAACGCCCTGCTTTACCGCTGTTATTGGACTGCCGGGAGATGGACACCAACGGTGCCCTGGTCTTCCTGCAGATTTTTGGTGCCCATCCGAGCAACTGGCCGCAGGGCCTGACGGCCCGCCAAACCCAACTTCTCTATTTGGTCAGGGATAAACGCCTGCCCCCACCCCGCCAGGAAAAACTCAATTGGCTGGCCGATCTCGGCTATCGCGGCATCAAGATCATCAAGCATGCTCGCCAACTGCTGGATTTTATTGGCCGCCTCAGCCTGGGATTGGTGGATCTTCTGCTCCATCCCGGCCAGCTCAAACTCAAATTGATTCTGGATGTCATCCAAAAAGATGGCCTCCATGCCCTGCCGATTATTAGCCTGATGGCCTTTTTGCTGGGTGCGGTGATTGCCTGGCAGGGTGGACTGCAACTGGCCACCTATGGGGCCAATATCTTTATCGTGGAGCTGGTAGCTATTACCCATCTGCGCGAACTGGGTCCTTTGATTGCCGCTATCCTGGTGGCAGGACGTTCAGGGTCGGCTTACGCCGCCCAGCTGGCCACCATGAAGATGAATCAGGAAATCCAGGCCCTGGAAACCCTGGGTCAGGATGCTTATGCCTGGCTGGTTTTCCCCAAGCTGGCAGGCCTGCTCATCACCCTTCCCCTTTTGACGGTGCTGGCGGATCTGGCCGGTCTGGCTGGGGGCATGCTGGTCGCCAGCCTGCAGCTGGATATCAGCCCCACGGCTTTCTGGCAGCGTCTGGGCAGTTCTATTCCCGTGGGTCATTTCTGGGTGGGCCTGGTTAAAGCCCCGGTTTTCGCGCTGGTCATCGTGCTGGTGGGTTGCATGCAGGGTTTTCTGGCCAAGGGTGGTGCTGAAGCCGTCGGTCAGCGCACCACCCGCAGCGTCGTCCAGGCCATTTTTCTGGTCATCATTCTGGATGCCATCTTTTCAATCATTTTCAGCAGGGTAGGCTGGTCATGATGGACAAGCAGTCCGAGCCACTGGTCGAGCTCAGCCAGGTTCACACGCGCATGGGCAACGAATGGATTCACCAGGATCTGGATCTCAGTGTTTATCGCGGGGATCGCCTGGCACTGGTGGGAGCCAGTGGTTCCGGCAAATCGGTGCTCTTGAGTGTGATCGCCCTGCTCAATCAACCCACTTTCGGCAAGCTGCGTCTTTTTGGGCAAGAGGTTACCGAGCTGACTCGGGAAGACTACAAACAGCTGCGTACCCGCATGGGCATGATGTTCCAGCAGGGCGCACTCTTTACCAGCCTCAGCCTGTTGGAAAATATCAAATTGCCTTTACGCGAGCAGCTTCAGCTGCCCGAATCGCTGCTCGACGATCTGGCCATGATGAAAATCCAATTGGTGGGTTTACCCGTGCGGGCTGCTCACCTCTGGCCCCAGGAACTCAGTGGCGGCATGCTCAAGCGGGCTGCGGTGGCCCGTGCCCTGGCTTTGGACCCGCCGCTGCTGTTGCTGGACGAACCCACGGCAGGGCTTGATCCGGCCAGTGCCAGTGCTTTCGATGAGCTTCTATTGGATCTGCACGCCAATCTTGATCTGACCCTGATCCAGGTGACTCATGATCTGGATTCGCTGTGGCGGGTCACCGATCAGGTGGCCTTTCTGGGCCGCAAAAAACTCCTGCGTAAAGCACCCATGGAAGAATTGATCCTTGAGGAAGACCCGGATATCCGTCACTATTTTGCCAATACCCGTGCCGGAAATGCTGCCAACCGAACGCAAGCAGGGAAGTCCAGCCTATGAATCCCAATATCAACTACACCCTCGTCGGCGCTTTTGTTCTCTGCCTGGTGGCCGGACTAATCGGCCTGACCAGTTGGATGACCCTGGATAGCGACGCGGATGCACGCCTGCCCTACTATACCTATTTTTATGATTCGGTATCCGGTCTCAGTGAAAGGGCCCAGGTCAAATATCGGGGGGTGCCTATCGGTTATGTGGAATCAATTGCCCTGGTCAGCGACCCGGAAGAAAAAGTACGCCTCAAACTCATGCTGGATGCTGATGCCCCCATCCGAACCGACACCTATGCCACGCTTCAGTACCAGGGGGTCACCGGGCTTTTAACCGTGGAACTCAAAGGCGGGGAAGAAAGGGGCGATCCCCTGCCCACCAGTAAAAAGTTTCCTGCCGAAATTCCCAGCCAGGCTTCGCGTCTGGTCAAGTTTACGGACAGCCTGGAAGACCTGAGCAGTCAGCTAAACCAGCTGCTGCAATCCTTTAACCGGGTCAGTAATCAATTGGCCGAGTTGACCGACGACCAGATGCGCAGCGAACTGATCGGTTTGATGCAAACCAGCCGGGAATTGATGACGACCAGCAATGAACGCCTGGAGCAGCTGGACCCCGAGATCTATGCCCGTCTGGCCGAAGAACTGACCCGGCTGGCCAGCGGTTTATCCGCTCAGGTGCAGACACTGCCACAAATGAAAGAAGAGATTTCCGGCGAACTCAGCGCTCTGAACACCTCCCTGCAAAGTTTGATCGCCGATACCCGCAGCGGCAGCCGCCAACTGGGACCGGCCCTGCGCAAACTGGAATTGCTTTTGGAACAGCTGCGCCTGGAAGAAGATACCTGGCTGCGCAGTAATCAAATCCAACCCCTGGGACCCGGAGAAGACTAATGTTGAAAAAACTTCTGGCCGCCGGGTTGCTGGTCACCCTGTCTGCCTGCAGCCTGCTACCTGAACCCTCACCTGCACCCCGCCAGCTGTTATTGGCTTCACTGATCACGGCTCAAACCAGCCAGGCTGGAGAACCGGGAGAAGTTCGCTTGATCATCGAGCAGCCTCTGGCTGCAACCCCCCTGCAAAACCGGGAAATCTGGTATCGGGATGCGGGATTGGCGTTAACACCGTTCAGTCGGCACCTCTGGGCAGAAAGCCTGGACCGCCAGCTGCAACGTCTGGTCACGGAGTACCTGGCCAGCCAAAGCTGGGTTGGCGCTGTCAGCCTGGACCAAAGTGGCTTTCGTGCAGACTACCGTTTACGCCTGCACCTGCATGAATGGTATCTGGATGCCGAAAGTAGGGAAGTTCTGATCAGCATCCAGGCCAACCTGCTTGAACCAGGTGGGGACAGCCTCTGGCAGGGGCGCTGGACAGCCCTACCTGAAGTCGAATCCATTTCCCCCCAGGGCATGGTGACTGCCAGCCAGCAATGGTTGGAAACCTGGGTTCAGGACTTAAACCATAAATTGATCCAGGTCGTAGGGAAATAGAGCTGAGTATAATTATCATTTACAAGCCGTTAAAAATCTGCTAGCTTGCAAAAGTCCAAGTCTCTAAAAAGACTCTATTTTTTCCATCCAAGTCAGGGTCAGCCCTTTCATGAGCAAGAGTGCAGCCAGTCATCTTTACAGGATATGGGGTCAACGCCCGCCTTTCTATATCCTGATCCCTTCGCTGGTTGCAGTCATCGCCATGGTTTTGCCGCTGATTTACCTGGCTTTAAGAGCCTTTCAGGCTGACCCCCAGGAATTAAGCCAGCTGGTTTTCCGCGAACGCAACCTGGAACTGCTTTTCAATACCCTCAAGCTCACCTTTGGCGTGCTCTGCCTGACCACCCTCATGGCACTGCCGACGGCCTGGCTGGTGACGCGTACCGATATCCGTTTCAAAAAGCTGATTACTCTGCTGGCCGTGGTACCCCTGGCGGTCCCCGGTTATGTCATGGCCTATGCTCTCCTGGGCCTGGGCGGCCACTATGGCATTTTCGCCCAGTTGTTTGACTGGCAGCTGCCCCGAGTTCATGGCTACACGGGTGCGGTTCTGGCGCTGGGTCTCTACACCTTTCCCTATCTTTTTTTAAACCTGCGGGCCACCTTGCTGGGGCTGGATCGCAGCCTGGAAGAAAGTGCCCAGGCCCTGGGGTACAGCCAGCGCCAGATTTTCATGAAAATACTCTTGCCCCACATGGCTCCGGCCTTGATGGCTGGTTGGCTGGTGATCGGCCTTTACGTCATGGGGGATTTCGGGGCCGTGGCCCTGATGCGTTTTGAAGCCTTCAGTTATGCCATTTTTACCCAGTATTCCAGTGCCTTTGATCGTATATATGCTGCCTGGCTGTCATTGATGCTGCTGGGACTGGCGGGCAGTTTCCTGCTGATGGAAAGCCTGCTTTTGAAGCGCAAGCGCCTGGCCAGTGTCGGTAGTGGCATTGCTCGTCCCAAGGCCCCCGCGCCTCTGGGCTGGAAGGCCTACCCTGCCTGGCTTTACCTGATCCTGGTTTTCCTGAGCTCCATCGGCCTGCCGGTGATGATTCTGGCCTATTGGCTGTTCCTGTCACCGCCGGATCTCAGTTTCTTCCTGGAAGTGCCCACCACCTTCCTGAGATCCGCCGCAGCCGCCCTGCCCGCTTCTCTACTGGCTGCCGGTTTTGCCTTGCCGATTGCCTACTTGCTGGTGCGCTATCCTTCCAAAATTTCCACCCTGGTGGAACGCTCCACCTACATCGGCTACGCCTTACCACCGCTGACACTGGCACTGGCGATGGTGTTCTTTGCCCTGAATACGGCCTTTTTCCTTTATCAGACGCTGGCCTTGCTGATCTTCACCTGGACGCTGGCCACCCTGGCCCTGGCCATGGGGCCGATTCGCAATTCACTGATGCAAACCCGGGCAAACCTTGAAGAAGCCTCTTTTTCTCTGGGGCATGGCCCGGTCAGCACCTTCTTTCATGTGGTCTTCCCGCGGTTGCGACGGGGTATCCTGGCCTCGATCGTGCTGGTTTTTCTTTTCTGCATGAAAGAACTCCCCATTACCTTTTTGCTGGCACCCACCGGCTACACCACTCTGGCCGTTACCGTATTTAACCGCACCTCTGAAGGTCTCATGGCTGAAGCAGCTCCCTTTGCTGCGGCCATCGTTGTCTTCTCCAGCCTGTCGGTCGGTATGGTTTTAAACAGTGAGGGCAAACGATGAATGCACCCAAGGCGATCAATTCTTCGCTCATTCAGCCTTTGATGCAGGTTAAAGGCCTTAGCAAACGCTATAACGAGGAGGATGAACTGGCGGTCAATCAGGTCAGCTTTGAACTCCAACCGGGTGAAATTCTGGCACTTCTTGGCCCCAGTGGCTGTGGCAAAACCACCACGCTGCGGATGCTGGCCGGCTTTGAGCATCCGTCAGACGGGCAGATTTTTCTGTACAACCGGGATGTAACCGAACTGCCACCGCAAAAACGCAAGATCGGCATCGTCTTTCAGGATTACGCCCTCTTCCCGCACATGTCTCTGCTGCGCAATGTTATTTTTGCCATGCGCCATATCCCCAAAGGCAAGCAGGAAGCCAAGGCCATGCAGTGGTTAGAGCTGGTGGGACTGACCGAATATGCCAAGCGCTACCCGCATGAACTCTCCGGGGGGCAGCAACAACGGGTGGCACTGGCTCGAACCCTGGCCGCTGAGCCCGAGTTGGTGCTGTTGGATGAGCCTTTTTCCAATCTGGATGCAGCCCTTAGGGAGAGTACCCGCAAAGAAATGCGTGCACTCTTCAAGGAGGCCGGAACCTCGGTCATCCTGGTGACTCATGATCAGGCCGAGGCGCTGACCTTTGCCGATAAGGTGGGGGTAATGCAAAAAGGACGCCTGATGCAGCTGGATACGCCGCAGGAAGTCTATCAGCACCCGGCCAATGCTTTCGTTGCTCAGTTCCTGGGCCATACCAACCTGCTTTCCGGCAAGGCGCTGGGCAATTTTGCCGAAACGCCGCTGGGACCCGTGCATCTGCATCGGGCCAGTGAAGGTGAAGTTCAGCTGTCACTCCGCCCGGAAGACCTGCAACTGACGGCCAGCAACCACCCTGATGCTGCCCGCGTGGTTGATCGCGAGTTTCGTGGCCATGATTACCTCTATGTGCTGGAACAGGAGGGCGTTCAATACTGTGCCATCACGCCCAGCCACGATTATTTTGAAATCGGCAGTCAGGTGACCCTGACCAGTGCGCGTCAGGCTTCGGTCTTACCGACCTACGAAAGCTAGGCCTCCAAACACTTCCCCTGGCGGTATCAGCTAACCGCCAGGTCATCCAGCGCCAACAAGCGCTCGCGAATACCTTCCAGGGCTTCTTCTTTCCACTGCGAAAAAGGATGCTGCCAAGCCGTGCAAAGGGCATTAAACAGCTCTCCAGCCCGCCCCAGCAAGCTTTCTTGTTCCAGAAACTGCTGCGTCAGACGATAGACCTGGCGCTCAAACCCGCGAGTGTCTCCAGGATTACCGGACAGATTGTCGGCGCTGATATGAAACCGCCGCCGACTGGCCAGGGTAAAGCAGTGTTCATAGGCCTGGGGCAGCACCTCTACTTTTTCAAATTCGCGCTGCTGCTCCGGGGTGCGCCCGTCCGGCAGGTACCAGTAACCGAAGTCTTCCAACTGACGCCGTTTTTCGCCAGCCACACACCAGTGGGCCAGTTCGTGCAGAGCACTGGTAAAAAAACCGCGGGCAAAGATAATCTGATGGTCGCCGCCAGTGATGGATGCAGGAAGGTACAAGGGCTCATCACCACCGCGAACCAAACGGGTGCGGTAGCGGTCATAAAAGACCTCGGCAAAAACACGGATGAGTTGTTCGCAATCGCGGTATTCAGAATCCTGATGAGTCAAAACAGCTCCTGCCCTGGCCAAGTAATCAATTAGGGCGCTGATTTTAACGTTTTTATCAAGACCCGGCAGTCTATTTATCTCGGGAAGATGCTATCCTGTGCGGCTTCGCTTTAACCCGCCTTTTTCTGGCTACTGGATTAATCATTTTTCATGCTGACTTCACGTTTTTGGCTGTACAACAAACCCCTGCTATTGCTGGCCTTGCCCCTGCTGGGCGCACATCTGGCCCAGACCGGCATGGGTGTCGTGGATACCCTGATGGCCGGGCGGCTCAGTGCCGTGGATCTGGCTGCTGTTGCCGTGGGAACCAGTGTTTTTGCACCCATCATGTTGTTGATTTTCGGCACCCTCCTCGCTGTTACACCACTGGTCGCCCGAGCAGATGGCAGTGGCGAAACCCAAAAACTGGCCAGCCTGCTGCATCAAGCCAGCTGGGTGAGTCTGGTGATGATTTTTCTGGCCTGGCTGGTCATGAGCAACAGCCTTTGGGTCTTCAATTTCATGCAGGTGGACCCGGAAGTTGCACGCTTGGCCGCTGCCTATCTTAAGGCTTTGGCCTGGGGACTTCCGGCCCTGGCTTTTTTTCAGGTATTGCGCTGCCTTTGTGAAGGACTGAATCATGCCCGTCCCATTCTGATCATCAGTTTTCTTGGCCTCCTGCTCAACATTCCCGCTAACTACCTATTGATTTACGGCAAGGCGGGGTTCCCGCAACTGGGAGCAGTCGGCTGCGGTTATGCCACCGCCTTAAGCTTCTGGTTTATGGCCTTGATGATCAGCCTCTACGTTCACTGGCAACCGCGGTATCGCGCTTTCCAGGTTTTCAGTCGTTGGCAGATGCCGGATTTAAACCAGATCGGCCAATTGCTCTGGTTGGGATTGCCCATCGGGCTGGCTATTTTTGTCGAAGCTTCACTGTTTACCACCATTGCACTTTTTATCGGCGGGCTCGGTGAAGTGGTGGTTGCGGGTCACCAGATTGCCTTCAATTTTACAACGCTGCTGTTTATGGTTCCCTTAAGCCTGGGCATGGCCCTGACAGTGAAGGTGGGTCATTTACTCGGGGCTCAAAAGGGCGAGGCTGCCCGTGAAGCAGCCTGGAAAGGCATGCAGCTGGCAGCACTCATCGCACTGATCAGCGCTGGCTTTATGGCCGTGTCTGCGCCCTGGGTGGTCCAGCTGTATACACCCAACTTCCAGGTTCAGGAGCTGGCGACAAGTCTTATTCTCTTGGCCGTTTTCTACCAAATATCCGATGCTTTACAAGTCAATGCAGCGGGCGCCCTGCGAGGCTACAAGGACACGCGCATCGTGATGCTGATCACCCTACTCGCCTATTGGATTATTGGCCTGGGCGGGGGCTGGTGGCTGGCCTTTGGCGACAACCCCTGGGGACCTCAGGGCGTTCGTGGCTTCTGGTATGGCCTGATCCTGGGACTGAGTTTCGCGGCCGCTCTCTTACTTTGGCGCCTGGATTCGACCAGTCGCCGCTATCTTGATGCTTAACCTTTCAGGAGTTAAACGCATGAAAAACCTTTTAAAACCCCTTCTTGCCAGCTTGCTGCTGGCTTGGATCAGCACCCCCCTGTTGGCCAGTGATTGGGCTCCCATCGCTCATCTAGAGGTGCAGGGAGAAGCCAGCCTTTCCCTGGATGCAGACCGGGTGAATATCCATGCCAGCTTCAGTGAGGAAAACCGGGATTCACGCCTGGCTTTACAGGAACTGGAAGCCGATTTCGGACGGCTGCTGCGCAAACTGCAGCGCCATAGCAATGAAACCATCAGCGTTGAAGCCGGCCAGCTCAGGGTCTATCCGCGGCGCCAGCGCCAGGGAGATCAATGGCAGATCAGTGGCTACCAGGCGCTTCGTGACGTGCAAATCAAAGCCGTGCCAGTAGAAGAAGCCGGTGAATGGCTGGATATGCTGGCTGAAGCCAGCCCTTCCCAGCTCGGCCCCCTGCAGTATTACAGCACCCAGGCTGCTGAAACACGCAATCCCGCTCTGGCGGCCGCACTGGAAGATGCAAGAGACAAGGCCAGCACCCTGGCCGACACCCTGGGACAAAGCCTGGGCAAGGCCCTGGAAATCGAGGAAATCAGCAGCCCGAACATCCAGCCACGTCAGGCAGTGATGATGGCTGAAGCAGGCCGCCAAAGTGATATTGAAGTCCAGCCGGGTAAGGTGGAAGCCCAAGCCAGAGTCAGAGTGGTGTTTGAATTGCTGGATTAATCTTTACCCCGGGGGGTGTAACGGCTAGAATACTGTATGAAAAGCTAGTGCTGGGCATGCATCCATTCTGTATACCCATCTACTACTCAAAACAGCTACTGCCGGGATCAACCATGCAAAAATTGACCAAGCGCCAGCAAGAAGTGCTGGACATCGTTAAACAAGCGATGCAGGAAAAGGGCATGCCGCCCACCCGGGCCGAGATTTCCCGTCTGCTGGGTTTCAAATCTCCCAATGCAGCCGAAGAGCACCTGAAGGCCCTGGCCAAGAAGGGAGCGATCGAAATGATGCCCGGCACCTCCAGGGGGATTCGCTTGCCCAAGGAGCCGGAAGTACCTGAAGGCGTGCCCGTCCTGGGCCAGGTGGCTGCGGGCAGTCCCCTGCTAGCGCAGGAAAACATCGATTCCCATTTGAAGGTCGATCCCGCCTCCTTCAGCCCCAAAGCAGACTATCTGCTGCGAGTTAAAGGCCTGAGCATGAAGAACATCGGGATCATGGAAGGTGATCTTCTGGCCGTTCACCGCACTCAGGAAGCACCCCGAAACGGTCAATTGGTGGTAGCGCGGATAGATGATGAAGTGACGGTCAAACGCTTCAAACAGGAAGGCAGCCGGGTGTGGTTACTTCCTGAAAATGAAGATTTTGAACCCATTGAAGTGGATCTGACTGAAGGCAACCTGGCCATTGAGGGCTTGGCTGTGGGCCTGATCCGCGAAGACTTCAACCACAGCCTGCACTGATTGGGGGATCAGTCTTCCCGCAACCCTTCCCTGAGTTCCTCGACGAGGCTCTTCAGGGCCAGGTGCATGCCCCGGGCATCGGCAAGCTGTTGCATCTCGGGGCTGCTGCTTTCCTGCACATTAACCAGCAGGATATTGCCACTGGCTTCCAGTGCTGCAACGGCCACTTCTTCCTGTACAGCAACCGCTTCGGGCACGGCACTGCCTGCCAGAGGTGCCCTGCGCATAAAATCCAGCGTGGCTGTCAGGCGACTGAGGGGATTGGTCAGATCTTGTTGAGCTGCTTGAAGGCGAACCAGTTCGGGCAGCTGTTGTTCACGCTTGGCTGCCTCCCGCTGCAAATCCTCCTGGCTGTTTACCAACTGGGGATTCAAACGGTAGGCGGCGGCAATTTCACGCAGAAAAGCCAGTTGTGCTGATTCCAGCGCATTGAGTGCCGCTTCGTGGCAGGCCTGCTGCCAGGCCACACGCGTTAGCTCTTCACGAAACTCCTGACCCGCTTCAATAAAAAGCCGGGCCTGGTAAAGCTTCTGATTGACTCGACTGCGCTGTGTCTCGATCACTTTTTCTTACCTGCCGACTTGGACTTGTCTTCCACCTTCCAGTTTTTTCCGTCCCAGAAGGCCCGAAAACCGGTTGCCTTGCCGTCTTTTTCCGCCTGAACATACTGCTCCTGAGTCTTGCGGGAAAAACGGATGACAGTAGGATTCCCTTCACTATCCTCTTCCGGTGCTTCTAGAATATAGTGGTGTTTGGGATCAATTTCATCCTTGTGAGGCTTTATTTCTTTCACCAGCGGCGGACGCGTCTCCCGTTTCTTGGGAAACTGGCTGGCTGCCAGGAAGAGACCACTGGCCCCATCCCTGAGCACATAATGATCATCAACCTTCTGGCACTGGATTTCCGGCATGGGTACCGGGTCCATCTTGGGTGGTGCAGGCTCACCATTTTTCAATAGCTTGCGGGTATTCTTGCATTCACTGTTGGTGCAACCAAAGTATTTACCAAAGCGCCCTGTCTTCAGCTGCATTTCGCTACCGCACTTGTCGCACTCAATCGTGGGACCATCATAGCCCTTGAGTTTGAACTGGCCTTCCTCGATCTGGTAGCCATCACAATCCGGGCTATTACCACAGATATGCAGCTTGCGCTTTTCATCGACAATAAAGCTTTCCATCGCCGTGCCGCATTTGTGACAACGACGCTTGGCCCGCAGCGCATCGACTTCGGCATCTTCGTCGCCATCTGCAGCAACGAACTCTTCACCCGGCATGAGGTTGATGGTTGTCTTACAACGCTCCTTGGGTGGCAGGGCATAACCCGAGCAACCCAGGAAAGTACCGGTGGAAGCTATACGGATCTGCATGTGTCGCCCGCAGGTGGGGCACTTGATATCCGTATCGACTGGCTGGTTGGGACGCATCCCTTCAGTGGATTGAGCCTGTTCCAACTGCTGCTTGAAGTCCTTATAGAAGCGATCCAGCAGATGCTTCCATTCTTCTTCACCGTCAGCCACCGCATCCAGGGAATCTTCCATGCGAGCGGTAAAACTGTAATCCAGCAGATCGCGAAAGGATTCAACCAGGCGATCAGTGACGATATCGCCCATTTTCTCTGCATAGAAGCGGCGGTTTTCCAATTTGACGTAGCCACGATCCTGGATGGTAGAAATGATCGAAGCATAGGTAGAAGGCCGGCCGATGCCGCGCTTTTCCAACTCCTTGACCAGAGCCGCTTCTGAATAGCGAGCAGGTGGCTTGGTAAAATGCTGCTTGGGGTCCAAACGATTCAGATCCAGGCTTTCCCCGACCTTCAGGTCTGGCAGTTCCTGGTCTTCGGCTTGTTTTCCACTAGGCGGCTGAATTCGGGTAAAGCCATCAAACTGCAGTACCCGGCCCTTGGCCTTGAGCTCATAGTCACCGGCCTTGACCGTCAAGGTGGTGGACAAATAGCGCGCTGGCGGCATCTGACAGGCAACAAATTGACGCCAGATGAGTTCGTAAAGTCTCTGCGCATCACGCTCCAGCCCGGAAATATCCTTGCCCTGAAGGCGCACATTGGAAGGTCGGATGGCTTCGTGCGCTTCCTGGGCACCTTCTTTGCTGGTGAAGACATTGGCTTTTTCCGGCAGGTATTGCTGGCCCAACTCTTCCCCGATCCAGTCGCGGCAGCTGGCCACGGCTTCCTGGGACAAATTGGTGGAGTCGGTACGCATATAGGTAATATGACCGGCTTCATAAAGGCGCTGGGCCAGGGTCATGGTTTTCTTGACCGAAAAACCCAGTCGGGTGCTCGCTGCCTGTTGCAGGGTCGAAGTAATATAGGGTGCACCCGGACGGCTGCTGGTAGGACGATCATCACGATCGGCCACCTGGTAATTGGCAGGTTCAAGTTCTGCCAGGGCTGCATCGGTTTCTTCCTTGCTGCCGGGGCGGAAATTCTTGCCCGCCTTTTTGGCCACCATGCAGGCCAGCGGTGTTTTATTCTGATTATGCAGATGTGCCGTAATATCCCAGTATTCTTCAGGAATAAAGGCGCGGATCTCCCGCTCCCGCTCCACGATCAGGCGCACGGCAACCGATTGCACACGTCCGGCAGAAAGACCACGTGCCACCTTGGACCAGAGCAGCGGCGAAACCATAAAGCCGACGACCCGATCAAGAAAACGCCGGGCCTGCTGGGCATTGACCTGATTCATATCCAGGGTGCCGGGGTCATCAAAGGCCTGGGTGATTGCTTTCTTGGTAATCTCGTTAAAAACAACGCGGCGATAACGACTGGAATCCCCACCCAGGGTCTCACTCAGGTGCCAGGCAATGGCTTCTCCTTCGCGGTCCAAATCCGTTGCCAGATAAACGGCATCAGCTTCCTTGGCCAGTTTTTTCAGCTCACTGACAACTTTTTCCTTTCCGGGCAGGGTTTCATAGTTGGCCTTCCAGCCGTGTTCGGGATCAATACCCATCCGGGCAACCAGCTGCTCCTGGGCTTTCTTCTTTTTATCCGTGGTGGTGCTCTTCTTGGCCCCCGCTTTGCCACGGGAAGTCTTGCCGCTCCCACTAACCGGCAGATCGCGAATATGACCAACACTGGATTTAACGATAAAATCGTTACCCAGGTATTTATTGATGGTCTTGGCTTTGGCCGGTGACTCGACGATGACCAGTGATTTACCCATTCCGATGACTATCCCGTTGATTGATAGAAAACCTTGTTTTTCCGCTAGCCCGCGGATTAAGCGGCCAATACAGTAACCCAGCAGTGGCTGGGATTCCAGCCCACAGCATTAAAAATGCCATGCCTGCAAGGCTGACAGCCCTTTTTTACTCTGGCAGAAAGCAGCAAAGAATGATACAAAGAAAAAAATCACAAGGAGACCCCTGATGCAAGCATCCACCTTCAAGAGTCTAGGAATGACTCTGGCTCTGAGCCTCCTCTCGGCCCCCGTTCTGGCCAATTCCTCGACGCTCACCGGCGTCTGGGCCTGCACCCAGGAACTCAGCCCCGAACCCGATGTTCAAATCCGGGTCACCTACCAGCAGGAATTTCTCAGCAGCGCCCAGTTTACGATTAACGGACGACTGGAAGCGGCTTTCCCCCAAAACCAGCTGGTCTATTCCTTTGATGGCGGTGGCAACTGGTCGCTTGAAGGTGAACGCCTGACCATCAACACCACCAACAGCCAATTTGCCCCAGCCAATGCCACGGCTTTGCAACTGGATGAAGCCGGTGTACTCAAGGCGGATCAATTCAATCACGTACAAAGCCAGGATCACTTTGATGTTTTAGAGATGACCCAGGACACCCTGGCTTTGCGCCACCAGCAGGAAGGCTTTACCACCCGCTGCCAGCGCTAAGCACTTGGTTAATAACCCGGATAGCAAGGATGCCAATCGATGTTCAGCAACAATCAGATCCTTGTCAGCTGCTTGCTGGCCCTCCTGAGCTTCCAACTCAACGCTGCTGATGCCCAGGGAAAAACCCTGCCCACGGCCAGCTTCCAGTTGGGTGAAGACAGCCGCTATTTGGGTGTAGGCCTGGGTGGCTGGAATGATCAAGGGCGGGTTTTCTCCAGTCTGGAAATCACCCATCTGGAAACCGAGGATGCCCTGGAGATTGATTCCAAAACCCTGGCAGAAACCGCTGAGTACACTTCGACTCGCCTGGCCCTGCTTTTTGATAGCTTCTATTTCAACCAGCAATCAAGAGGCATGGGAGGCGGTTTCTTCCTTTATAGCAATGATTCCGAAGGGCCGATTGAACGTCAGGGGCTGGGCATCAATCTACGTTTTGGCAAGCTGCTGACCTCGACCACCAAGGTCTATCTGGGCAGCGATTTGATGCCGGAATTCTGGAGTACCGACTGGAATGCCCAGGCTTTACTCGAGTACGAGCTACAAGCCGGCATCACCCAGAAGGTGACCGACTGGCTGGACCTCCAACTGATTTACCGCAAGGGCGGCACCTGGGATGAAATCCGCCAGGTCAGCCACTATGAAACCCTGATGGCCGGTGCCCGTCTGGCTTTTTAACCAGGCAGCCAAAGGCAATTACCGGCCTTGCCGCCAGATCAGGAAATTATCGATCAAATGGCGGGCAATCGAGGTTTTGGGTGGCAACTGGGGCAGGTCATCAAAAGCAAACCAGCGCGCATCTTCGATTTCATCTTCCTGCAAACGCAGCGAACCGGATTGATACCTGGCCCAATACCCCAACATCAGCGAATGCGGGAAAGGCCAGGACTGGCTGCCCAGATAGCGTAGATCCCCCACTTCAACGCCCACCTCTTCCTTGACCTCCCGGTGTAGCGCCTGTTCAGCCGACTCCCCCGTCTCGATAAAACCGGCCAGGGTTGAATACATGCCTGAAGCAAAACGTGGACTTCGGGCCAGAAGGAGCGCATCCTCACGCCAGACCAGGGTAATGATACAGGGAGCGACACGCGGGTAATGACGCAGATGACAGCGCGGGCATTCCTTGGCATATTCATCCCAGCGTGGTTTGGTTTTGCTGCCACAACGACCACAAAAACGGTGCTGTTCTTCCCAGGCTGCCAAACCGGCTGCGGTTACCAGGAGATCAAATTCCTCGGCACTGCTTTGCAGCAGCCAGCTACGCAGCCCCGGCCATTCCTGTTTGCGCGCTTCGGCAGCAGGGACCTGATGCACCAGCAGCAGACGCCCCTGCCAACGCCCCATCACCACCAGCTGGCGATGCTTTTGCGGATTATAGTAGTCCGCTTGCAACCAGGCCGGTAATTCCGGGGAAACCTCTTCCAGAGGGCGAATGGCACCACCCCCTACCTGAACTATGGCAATGGGTTCGCCCGGCTGCGGCCGAAAGGGTCCACGCTCAAAGGCAGAAGGCGGCTGCTGCTGGGGAAAACCGCTTTGCAAGGGAGTCCACATCAGCTCTGCTCCAGCCAGAGACATTGCCCTCCTGCCTGCAAGCTCTGCAACTTGGCTTGATGAGCTGCTTCTTCATCAGCGGAGGGGCGAATCACCTTGAGCCGAGGACGCTGGGCATCCAGGCGGCGCAATTGACTCGTGCCCTGCTCACCCGGGTCGGCCAGGTCATCACTTTCTTCTCCCAGCAGCAGGGCTGTCTGCCCCCCGGTCATGTTCAGATAGACATCGGCCAGGATTTCCGAGTCCAACAAGGCGCCGTGAAGCGTACGCCCGGTATTATCCACCTCGTAGCGCTTACACAGGGCATCCAGGCTGTTGCGCTGACCCGGATGGCGGCGACGGGCAAAGGCCAGGGTATCAAAAACACTGCAGTAGTCTTCCATGCGCCCGTAACGCTCTTCACCCAAGGCGGCATTCAACCAAGCCAGCTCGGCATCCAGAAAGCCGATATCAAAGGGCGCGTTATGGATTAGCAGCTCACCGCCACGAACATAGTTGATAAACTCATCAGCCACCTGGGCAAAGGTCGGCTTGTCCTTGAGCATCTCCCAGGTAAAACCATGTACAGCTGCGGCTTCCTCATCCACTTCCCTTTCCGGGTTAAGGTAAACATGGTAGTTATTGCCGGTAAACTTGCGACCGACCATTTCCACGCAGCCGATTTCAATAATACGGTGGCCTTCCTTGGGCCCGATACCTGTGGTTTCCGTATCCAGCACGATTTGACGCATGGGTTCTTACTCCTGCTCTTGCATTTGCGGGTCACGAACACCGCGATTGGCCAGCTGATCGGCTTTTTCATTGCCCGGATCACCGGCATGACCACGAACCCAGCGCCAATCGATGTCATGGCGACTGGCTTGTTCATCCAGCCGTTGCCAGAGATCCTGGTTTTTGACCGCCTTACCGGCTGCCGTCTTCCAGTTCTTGCGTTTCCAGTTGGCCATCCACTGGGTAATGCCCTGGCGCAAATACTGGGAGTCCGTGTGCAATTCAACTGAGCAAGAGCGGGTCAGGGCTTCCAGCGCCTTGATTGCAGCCAGCAGCTCCATTCGATTATTGGTGGTGTTCTTTTCGCCACCCCAGAGGCTTTTTTCACGCCCGCCATATTGCAGCCAGGCGCCCCAACCTCCCGGACCGGGATTACCTTTACAGGCACCATCGGTATAGATGACGACCTTGTTTTTCGCTAGGGTCATAGTCAGAACTTATCGGTTTTTAAGACTGTTTCGGGTGGGGAAGCTTACCGGTTGAGCAGGCATCCAGCCAGTTTTTTTCCAGGCGGGCTGGGGTCGCAGTGGACTACCGATACGCTTTTTAATCCTTAGCATATAAACACCAGCCAAGGGCCAGGAACGCTGATCCTGTTTACGATCCCAGGAACGCAAACGCTGCTGCAAGGCATCACGATTACAAGGCGGGCGATGGAAAAGCTGATAGCTGGCTTCCTTGTTCAGATCCAGAAATTCCAGCCAGTCATCCATCTTGGCCTGACTGATCAGATCGGCCTGCTTCAAGAGGCGTAGCGGTTCCGGCTGCAGAAACGCGGGTAAAAGGCGAGTCAGGCCCCAGAGACTGATTGGATTGAAGGCCAGAATCACCAGTTCACCCTTGGGCAGAGTCACGCGAGCAGCCTCTTTAAGCAGCGCATGGGGCCGGGCAAACAGCTCCAGGGAATGCTGGAGGATCACCAGGTCCATGCAATCATCGGGAAACGGCAGGGCAGCGGGATCAGCCAGCACACAGGATTCTTTTTCAGCCAGATCCAGACTGGGCCGCCATTCGATCACCTGACCGATCCGCGTGGTCTCGATCCAGCCTCCCCCCGGACAACTACCGATTAAAAGTAGATGGTAGCCACGGGCTGCTTCCACCAGGGGCTGCAAAAGGGCTTCCTCACTACCAAGGACCTCCCGACCGAGGGGAGATTGCCAGAAATGCTGCCAGGTATTCCAGGTATCCCGGTTTACTTGAGCCTGTTGCTTTTGCACACTCATAGTGTCTGCCGTAAAGTAAGCTAATCAGCCAATAATAAAGGAAAGACGCATGCTTGATGTTATCGCACTTCCAGCCTTTAACGACAATTATATCTGGCTACTCAAATTAAGAGGCGATAAACGCTGCTGGGTGGTAGACCCTGGCGAAGCCACACCGGTTCAACATTATCTGCAGGCTCAGGGCTTGGAACTGGAGGGTATCCTCATTACCCACCATCATCCCGACCATATCGGCGGGGTTGAAGACCTGAGCAGTGAAAGTACCACCCTGATCGGTTCTTTCCAGGATGTCTACCGCCTGCCATCACTCAGCCTACAGGTGGCAGCCGGTGATCGCTTCCAGCTACTCGGGCAGACGGTTCAGGTGCTGGAGGTCCCTGGCCACACCCTGGGCCATGTGGCTTTTTTCATTCAGGACCAGCAGCCTCCTCTACTGTTCTGTGGCGACACCCTGTTCGCGGCAGGCTGTGGGCGCTTGTTTGAAGGCACACCGGAGCAGATGCATACCTCCCTGCAAACCCTGGCTCAACTGCCTGAAGAAACCCGGGTTTATGCTGCTCACGAATACACCCTGAAAAACCTGGAATTTGCCCGCCAGGTGGAACCGGATAACCCTGCTCTGCAGGAACGTCAGCAGGAATGCCAGGAATTACGTGCGGCCCAGCAGCCAACCCTGCCTTCCAGCCTGGCACTGGAAAAGGCGACCAACCCCTTCCTGCGCTGCAGCGAACCCTCAGTGATCCAGGCAGCCCGTGAATTTGCCGAAAAAGAGGATTTGCAGGATCCGGCAGAGGTTTTTGCTGCCCTGCGCCGCTGGAAGGATTCTGCCTGATTAACGTTTATTCACCAGTGTTTACTTGTGGCCTGCGGTTGGCAGACATAAAATGTCCGCCAACTGCTACTAAACCCAAAAACGACACTGATATTCCTATGCCTATCCAACTTAAGCCTTTACTTTCGCCACTGGCTAACTCGATCAACCGACGCCTTCGTCCTGTCCTGCTGGTAACTTCTCTGGGTTTGCTCACCAGCGGCTGTCAAAACCTGATCTATGATGAAGCAACACTGGCAGCCCGCCAGGCCGAAGCCGAACGCCTGGAAAGACTGGAAGCTGAACAGCAACGCCTTGCCAAGGGTTCTGTCATCTGGTCTCAGCTGGAATCCGGTCAACAGCTATCCAGCTATCGTTTTCACGATGACCACCAGGGCCTCTCCAGCCTACTACCGGTCAACAACCAACAGAACTGGCGTCACTGGGAAGCAGCCAGCCTGCCCGAATACGATCTCTGGGATCGCCTGCGGGAAAACTTTGCCATGGATATTTCCAACCAGAGTTCCCGGGTCAATGCTCAGCTCAGCTGGTATCGCCGTCATCCCGGCTATATGGACCGAGTGACAGCGCGCGCCAGTCGCTACATGTTCCATGTAATTGAAGAAATCGAAAAACGTGGTCTACCCGGTGAGCTGGCTCTGCTGCCAATCGTCGAGAGTGCTTATGATCCCTTTGCCTATTCTCATGGCCGGGCATCGGGCATGTGGCAGTTTATTCCGGGAACAGCACGCTATTTCGGCCTGGAAAACAACTGGTGGTACGATGGTCGTCGCGATGTCATGGCCTCAACCGATGCCGCCCTGACTTATCTGGAACGCCTCTATCGCCGTTTTGATGACTGGCATCTGGCCCTGGCTGCCTATAATGCCGGCGGTGGCAATGTCAATCGTGCCCTGCGCCATAACCGCCGTGCCGGAGGCAGTGGTAGCTTCTGGGAGCTCTCCACGCTGCCGATAGAAACCCGTACCTATGTCCCCAAACTGATCGCTCTGGCGCAGCTCTTTTCCGATCCACAAAGACATGGCATTGCCCTCAACTCCATTCCCAATCAGCCCTATTTTGCTGCTGTAGACACCCAGGGTCAGATCGATCTGGCCAAGGCCGCCGAGCTGGCTGATATCAGTATCAACGAACTCTATTTGCTTAATCCCGGTTATAGTCAATGGGCGACCAGCCCCACAGGACCGCATCGCCTCTTGGTGCCCCAGGAAAACGCTGCGATTCTGGAAGCCAATCTGCAACGTCTACCACCGAGGCGCCGTATGAGCTGGCAGCGTTACCAGGTGGAAAGTGGCGACAGCCTCTTGACCATTTCGCGCCAGTTCAACACCACGCCCAGCATGATCCGTGATGCCAACCAGCTGCGCGGTGATATCATTCGTGCCGGAAGCGAACTGCTGATCCCCATCCCTAGCCAGGATGCCAGCCAATATGCTTTAAGCGAACAGCAACGCCTGGAAAGAACACAAAATGTTCGCCGTCGTGGAGAAAGAGTCGAGCATCTGGTACGCTCCGGGGATAGTTTCTGGGAATTGGCACGGACACATAATGTATCCGTGCGCCAGCTGGCCAGTTGGAATAACATGGCACCGGGTGATCCCCTGATGGCCGGACAGCGACTGGTCATCTGGTCACGCGCTGAAAATGCCCGTAGTCTGGCCAACAATGCCAGTCGCAGCGTGATTCGCAGAGTGACCTATCGGGTTCGCCAAGGCGATAACCTGGCCCGAATTGCCAATCGCTTCAAGGTATCCATCCGCGATATCGGGCGCTGGAACAATATTAATCCGAACAACTATCTCCAGCCGGGTCAAAGCCTGACCCTGCACGTAGACGTCACACGCAATTAAGGAGCAACAATGCCGGCTAGCAGGTTTTTCACGGACCGTTTGAACCGCTTGACTTGTATCACTTCCCTGGCCGGCTTACTCGCATTTGCCCCTTTGACCCTAGCAGCAGAAACGGCTTGCCAACCGGCTCTTTCCCTCTACGGGGAACCCAAGTATGGCGAAGACTTCCAGCATTTTGACTACGTCAATCCTTCAGCACCCACGGGCGGTCAACTGCGTCAGGCTGCCCTGGGCACCTTCGATAGCCTCAATCCCTTTATCATTCAAGGCACACCCGCTACGGGGCTGGGTCACCTCTATGATAGCCTGACCTATCATTCAGCTGATGAACCCTTTACCGAATACGGTCTGCTGGCCGAGTGCATGCGCCTGGATCCCGAGGGTGAATGGATAGAGTTTCAGCTGCGCGAAGAGGCCCGTTTCCAGGATGGCGAAGCCGTGACAGCCGAAGATGTGGTCTTTACCTTCAACCTGCTGCGGGAAAAAGGCCAACCCTTCTATCGTGCCTACTATGCCGATATTACTGCTATAGAAGCCGTCAGCAGTCAGCGGGTACGCTTCCAACTGGCGACAGCCGATAACCGTGAGCTCCCCCTGATTATTGGCCAGGTTCCCATCCTGCCCCAGCACTACTGGGCTGAACGCGACTTCACCCAACCCAGCCTGGAAGTCCCCCTGGGTAGCGGCCCCTACCAGCTCACCGAAGTGGATGCCGGACGCCGTCTGGTCTACACCCGTGATGACAACTACTGGGGCCGGGATCTGCCGGTTAACCGGGGCCGCAATAATATCGGCCAGCATGTCTACGAATACTTCCGGGATGCCACTGTTGCTCTGGAGGCCTTCAAAGCAGGCCGGCTGGATTACCGCCAGGAAAACATTGCCCGCAACTGGGCCGAAGCCTACGAGGGACCGGCACTGGAGCAGGGCAAAATCCAGCTGGTCAGTCTGGAACATGAAAACTCCACGGGCATGCAGGGTTTCTTCTTCAATACCCGCCGCGAGATTTTTGCCGATCCCCGAGTGCGTCTGGGTCTGACTCAGCTTTTTGATTTCGAATGGACCAATCAACAGCTCTTTCATGGGGCCTACACCCGCACCGAGAGCTATTTCAGTAATTCGGAACTGGCCAGCCGCGGCCTGCCTGAAGGCCGGGAACTGGAAATTCTTGATCACTACCGGGATCAGTTGCCACAAGAAGTCTTTACCCGGGAATACGACCTGCCGGAAACTGATGGCAGTGGCAGTATCCGCCCGCAGATGCGCAAGGCACTCAGCCTCTTTCGTGAAGCTGGCTGGCAGTTGGATGGCCGACGCCTGGTCAATGACCAGGGCATCCAGATGGAGTTTGAAATCCTGCTGCATAACGCCTCTTTCGAGCGCATCGTGCTGCCCTGGAAACGCAATCTGGAACGCCTGGGTATTCAGATGAATCTTAGGCTCGTGGATGTTACCCAGTATCTTAATCGCTTGCGTGATTTTGACTATGACCTGGTGGTATCCACCCTGGGCCAAAGCCTGTCACCCGGTAATGAACAGCGGGAATACTTTCACTCCGACTTTGCCCAGGCCAGTGATGGGCGTAATCTATCCGGCATTGAAGACCCCGTCGTGGATGCGCTGGTCGAGAAGTTGATTGCTGCACCCACGCGTGAAGAATTGGTTCAAACCACCCGCGCCCTGGATCGGGTTCTGCTGTGGGGGCATTATGTCCTGCCTCACTGGCATATTGATGAATACCGGGTGGCCAAGCGTGCCAAGGTACGCCTACCCGAGGTCAATCCCCCCTATTCCCTGGCCACAGACACCTGGTGGATTGAGGAAGACTAGACCATCATGCTCGCCTATTTACTGCGTCGTCTGGTCCTGATCCCGCCAACGCTGCTGGGTATCCTGCTGCTCAACTTTGTCATCATCCAGGCTGCACCGGGCGGCCCTATCGAACAAATTCTGGCCCAGATGGATGGTCTGGAAGGCATGAGCAGTACACGCATGGACACCCAGGCCAGCAATGAAGCCTCAGGAAGCTCGGATTCTTCCGGCTACCGGGGTTCCCAGGGACTGGATGCCCAGTTTATTGCCGAACTGGAACAGCAATTCGGTTTTGACAAACCCCTGCATGAACGCTTTTTGCAGATGGTCGGTCAATACCTGCGTTTTGATCTGGGCGACAGCTTCTTTCGCGCCCAGAGCGTGGGAGAACTGATACTCGATAAGATGCCTGTTTCCATTTCTCTGGGGCTTTGGTCGACCCTGCTGATTTATCTGATTTCCATTCCCCTGGGTATCCGCAAGGCCCTGCATCATGGCAGTCGCTTTGATGTCTGGACCTCTTCGGTGGTTATTATTGGCTATGCCATTCCCGGTTTCCTGTTTGCCCTGCTGCTGATCGTGCTTTTTGCCGGTGGTAGCTATCTGGACTGGTTCCCTCTGCGAGGCCTGACCTCGGACAATTTCGATGAGCTGAGTTGTTTGGGCAAAATAGCGGATTACTTCTGGCACCTGGCCCTACCCGTTGCCGCCATGACCATCTCGGGCTTTGCCACCCTAACCCTGCTGACCAAGAATTCCTTTCTGGATGAAATCCACAAACAGTATGTGTTGACGGCACGAGCCAAGGGGGTCAGTGATCGTCAGGTACTCTACGGGCATGTTTTTCGTAACGCCATGCTGATTATTATTGCCGGCCTGCCTGCGGCCCTGGTGAGCATTTTCTTTACCGGCTCTCTGCTGATTGAAGTCATCTTCTCCCTGGATGGCCTGGGGTTGCTGGGTTTTGAAGCCGTCGTGCAAAGGGATTATCCGGTCGTTTTTGGTACCCTCTACCTGTTTACTCTGATTGGCCTTTTGCTGAAATTGATCAGTGATTTGACCTATATGCTGATCGATCCCCGCATTGACTTTTCTTCCAGGGAGCACTGACGATGAAGTGGCCCCGGATTCAGCTTTCACCACTTAACCGCTACCGACTGCAGTTGTTTCGCCAAAACCGCCGCGCCTGGTGGTCCCTGTGGCTGTTTTTGGCTTTGTTCCTGGTCAGTTTGCTGGCAGAACTGGTGGCCAATGATCGCCCCCTGTTGGTGAACTATCAGGGTGATCTTTATGTTCCCCTGCTGCAGGATTACCCGGAAACCACCTTTGGCGGAGATCTGCCCATCAGTGCCGATTACCGGGACAGCTACCTGGCAGAGCTGATCTCTGCACAAGGCTGGATGCTCTGGCCACCCATCCCCTATGCGGCTGAAACCATCAACTATGATCTGACCCAGCCTGCACCCACGCCACCTTCGACTGAAAACTGGCTGGGTACCGATGACCAGGGACGGGATGTATTGGCCCGGGTTATTTATAGCCTGCGTCTATCCATCCTCTTTGCCTTGATTCTGACCCTGGGCAGCAGTCTGATCGGCATTCTGGTCGGTGCTCTACAGGGGTATTACGGTGGACGCCTGGATCTCTGGGGCCAGCGTTTTATTGAAATCTGGAGTGGCCTGCCGACCCTTTTTGTGCTGATTATTCTGTCGAGTATTATCAATCCGGGTTTCTGGTGGCTACTGCTGATCCTTTTGCTATTCAGCTGGACGGCACTGGTGGATCTGGTCCGGGCCGAGTGCCTGAGAGCCAGAAATCTGGAATATGTCCGCGCGGCACGTGCGCTGGGCTTGCCCAACCACCTGATTATTCTTCGCCATGTGCTGCCCAATGCTCTGGTGGCCACCCTGACTTTTCTGCCTTTTCTCTTTACCGGGGCAGTCACCACCCTGACCGCGCTGGATTTCCTGGGTTTTGGCATGCCACCAGGCACCCCTTCGCTGGGTGAACTGGTCGCCCAGGGCAAGGCTAACCTCCAGGCCCCCTGGCTGGGTATAACCGCCTTCATGACCCTGGCAATTCTCCTGACCCTGCTGGTCTTTATTGGTGAAGGGGTACGTGATGCCTTTGATCCCCGCAAGACTCTGAGCACGACCAAGGAAACGGCATGACACCGCTGCTGCAGCTACGCCAATTGCAAGTGGCCTTTGGCCACAATGAACCCGCTCTCAAGGGAATCGACCTGACCCTGAACAGGGGTGAAACCCTGGCATTAGTGGGTGAAAGCGGTTCGGGTAAATCCATTACCGCCCTGGCTGCCCTGGGACTTCTGCCAGACAATGCCAGGGTTCAGGGCAGCATAGAATTAAGTAATGATCAAGGCTATCCGGAGGAAATCCTGGGACTGCCCGAACGTCACTTGAGACGCCTTCGTGGTCGGCGTCTGGCCATGATTTTCCAGGAACCCATGACCTCCCTGAACCCTCTACACCGGGTTCACAAACAAATTGCTGAAAGCCTGCGCCTGCACCAGGGTCTGACCGGTAAAGCCGCTTTCAACCGCTGCCTGGAACTACTGGAAGATGTCGGCCTGCCCGACCCGCAAAAAATGGCCCTGGCCTGGCCGCATCAACTCTCTGGCGGTCAGCGTCAAAGAGTCATGATTGCCATGGCTCTGGCCAATGATCCTGATGTCCTCCTGGCCGATGAACCCACAACAGCGCTGGATGTCACGGTTGAAAAACAGCCACTGGATCTCTTGCGCCGCTTGCAGCGGGAAAGAGGCATGTCAGTGCTGCTGATCACCCATGATCTCAATCTGGTTCGCCAATACAGCGACCGGGTTGCCGTGATGCACCGTGGCAAGCTCGTGGAAACCCAGCCCACTCCCTTGCTTTTCAGCCATCCTGAAGCCGACTACACCCGCCATCTTCTGGCCAGTGAACCCTCGGGACAGGCTGAGCCCGTGGACCCCCAGGCACCGACCTTACTCACTGCCGAGGCGATTCAGGTGGAATTTCCCACAGCTTCTTCTTCCCTCCTGCCCTGGAAAAAAGCACCGCCCTTTGTTGCTGTGGAGCAGCTAGCTTTACAGCTTCGTGAAGGTGAAACCCTGGGACTGGTGGGTGAAAGCGGATCCGGTAAAACCACGCTGGCCCTGGCGCTTTTGCGCTTGCAGGCAATCAGCAACGGCCGCATTCTTTTTCAGAATCAACCTCTGGAAGCACTCAAGCAAAAGGAACTACTGCCCTGGCGTAGCCGCATGCAGATAGTTTTCCAGGACCCCTATGGCAGCTTGAGCCCGCGCATGAGTGTGGGTGCTCTGGTGGCTGAAGGCCTGGAGCTGCATCAACCCCAACTAAGCAAGACCCAAGTGGAAGAGGAAGTCATAGCGGCTCTGGAAGAAGTCGGCCTGGAAGCGGCCAGCCGTCATCGTTATCCGCATGAATTTTCCGGCGGCCAGCGCCAACGCATTGCCATTGCTCGGGCTCTGATCCTCAAGCCCCGATTGCTGGTTCTGGATGAACCGACTTCGGCGCTGGATCGCAGTGTCCAGGGGCAGGTGATTGATCTGCTCAGAAAACTCCAGCGTAAACACCGCCTAGCCTACCTGTTTATCAGTCATGATCTGCGCGTCGTACGCGCCTTAAGTCACCGTATTCTGGTAATGAAAGCCGGGCAACTGGTGGAAACAGCTGCAACCGAGACGCTCTTTCAACGCCCCGAACAAGCCTACACCCGCAGGTTGCTGGAAGCAGCCGGTTTTGAATATAGCCAGGATGGCGAGCTCAGGGCTGACCGAGTTTTTAGCCACCAAGGCTAGCCACTTTACTGCACTAGCGTTAAGCTTGCCTTTTTGATTTCAGCCCCTTACAGGGATAGTTATGCAGTCATCGCCCAAGTATCAGGTTCCAAACAAACCCAGTCACTATGACCGACGCCAGGAACAATCCCACCTGCGCCAGGTTTTTGATTGGGTCGCCCCCATCATCAAGCTATTGGGCATGCTCCTGCTGTTGCTGGGTAGTTTCAAGCTGGCTCCGGTTATTCTTCTCTTTGCCGAGGGTGAGCAGGCGGATACCCAGGTTTTCTTTTATTCCATGCTCTTTACCCTGGTATCCGGGGCGATCATGGTCGCTTTGGGTTCACTGGCACCCTTTGACCTGCGAGGACGCCAGGTTTTCCTCCTGACCTCCCTGAGCTGGCTGGTACTGAGTTTCTTTTCTGCGTTTCCTTTGCTTTTTGGCTCCACTCACCTGTCGGTCAGTGACGCCATCTTCGAGACGGTTTCCGGGATCACCACCACCGGCTCGACGGTTCTTTCCGGACTGGACAGCATGTCCCACGGTATTCTTCTCTGGCGAGCCATCCTCCAGTGGCTGGGCGGGATAGGGATCATCGTCATGGGCATGGCCATCCTGCCTTTCCTGCAGGTCGGTGGTATGCGTCTGTTCCAATCAGAGTCCTCGGATTGGTCGGAAAAAGCCATGCCCCGTTCAGGCACCATTGCCAAGGCCATCGGCAAGGTTTACCTGGGGCTGACCAGCCTGTGTATTCTCAGCTACTGGCTGGCAGGGATGAATGGCTTTGATGCCCTGGTGCATGGCCTGACCACTTCGGCAACCGGCGGTTTTGCCAATTACGATGCCTCCATGGGTCAGTTTGCCTCCACCCCTTTGATTTTGTGGATCAGCATTCTCTTCATGTTTCTGGGGGCACTGCCCTTTGTGCTCTATGTGCACCTGATCCAGGGTCGCCCCCTGATTCTTTTTCGCGATAGCCAGGTCAAGGCCCTGACCAAGATCCTTCTGGCGGCTATTGTCATCCTCACCTTTTATCTGGTCAGCCAGAACAAATGGGGCTGGTTTGATGCTCTGACCCATGCCACCTTCAACATAGTTTCGGTCGTCACCACCACCGGCTATGCCGCCAGTGACTACAACAGCTGGGGCACCTTTGCCGTGGTTTTCTTCCTCTACCTGATGTTTGTCGGTGGCTGTTCCGGCTCGACCAGTGGTGGCTTCAAGGTATTCCGTCACCAGCTCTCGATCATGCTGATGCGCAACCAGATGATGGCCCTGCTGCATCCCCGGGGTGTCTTTTCGCAAAACTATAACGGCCGCCATGTACCCGATGACGTTATCCGCTCCATGGTGGCTTTTACCTTCTTCTTTTTCGCAACCATTGCCGCCCTGGCCCTGGCGCTGTCGTTTATGGGGCTGGATTTTATTACCAGTTTTACCGCAGCGGTCACCGCAGTGGCCAACGTGGGACCGGGACTGGGGGTGACCGTGGGTCCGGCCGGGAATTTTTCCAGCCTGCCGGATCTGGGCAAATGGCTGATGGCCCTGGGCATGATCCTGGGGCGCCTGGAAATCGTGACCTTTATGATTCTCTTTACCCGCGCCTTCTGGCGTAGCTAACCCCGGCCACAGCAACCCGCACAAGGAGTTACGACCATGAAAATCATCATCCTCGGCGCTGGACAGGTGGGGGGGACCCTGGCCGAAAACCTGGCCGGTGAAGAAAATGACATTACCATCGTCGATGCCAATGCCGACCGTCTGAGGGATCTCCAGAACAAACTGGATATCCGTATTATCCAGGGCAAGGCCTCCTACCCGGCGGTCTTGCGCCAGGCAGGCTGTGAAGATGCAGACATGATTATTGCCGTGACCAACTCGGATGAGGTCAATATGGTGGCCTGTCAGGTGGCCCATGCCCTCTTCAATACCCCCAGCAAGATTGCACGGGTACGCTCGGCGGCCTACCTGTCCCGTAAAGGTCTTTTCCGGACCGAGCGGGGTTTTGATATCGATGTCCTTATCAGCCCGGAACAGGTGGTCACCAACCATATTCGCCGCCTGATTGAATATCCCGGTGCCCTGCAGGTACTGGATTTTGCCGGGGGCCTGGTCCAGCTGGTGGCGGTCAAGGCCCACCGCGGCGGCCCTCTGGTGGGCCAACAGCTATCCGCCCTGCGCCAGCACATCCCCAATGTTGATACCCGTGTAGCGGCCATCTATCGCCAGAACCAGGCACTGCTGCCCAAGGGGGATACCGTGATCGAAGAAGACGATGAGGTCTTCTTTATCGCTGCGCGCAAGCATATCCGCGCAGTCATGAGCGAAATGCGCCGCGTCGATCACAGCTACAAGAAAATAGTCATTGCCGGGGGCGGTAATATCGGTGAACGCCTGGCGGAAAGCCTGGAAAAGGAATACCAGGTCAAATTGATCGAATACTCCCAGGCCCGTTGCGTGGAGCTGGCGGAAAAGCTGGAGCGTAGTGTCGTGCTCAATGGCACAGCCACTGACAAGACCCTGCTGCAGGAAGAAAGTATCGACCACGTTGATATCTTCTGTGCTGTCACCAATGATGACGAAGTCAACATCATGTCTTCCATGCTGGCCAAGCGCATGGGGGCCGGCAAGGTAATGACCCTGATTAATAATGCCGCCTATGTGGATCTGGTTCAGGGCGGCGAAGTGGATATCGCTTTTTCACCCCAGTTGGCCACCATCGGCAGCCTTTTGACCCACGTCCGCCGTGGTCAGGTCAAGAATGTTCACTCCCTGCGTCGTGGTGCTGCTGAAGCCATAGAAGCCGTAGCCATTGGTGATGAAAAAAGCTCCAAGATTGTGGGTAGAACCCTGGACCAGATTGATCTGCCCGATGGTGTCACCATCGGTGCTCTGGTCAGAGGCAAGGAGGTTCTGATCGCCCACGGTGACCTGATCATCCAGTCCGACGACCAGGTCATCCTTTTCCTGGTCGACAAGCGCAAAATCCGCGAAGTGGAACAGCTCTTTGCCGTGGGCATCACCTTTGTTTAGGAGCCCAGAAACAGCCAGCCCTGATAGCCGATAAAACACAGAAGCAGCACGGCCCCTTCAGGGCGGTTGATTCGCTCCATGCCCTGGCGCCCCAGAGACACTAGCAGTAGCAGCAGCGTCAGTCCCAGCATTACCGGCAGATCACGCCACAGGAGCTCAGCACCCAGTTCACTGCCGCTGGCCAGCAGGGCCGGGAAAGGCAGAACCGCAAGCAGGTTGAAGACATTGGAGCCGATGATATTGCCCAGCACCAGATCAGCTTGCCCCTTGCGTGCTGCAGCCAGGCTGGCAGCCAACTCTGGCAGGCTGGTACCCACGGCGACCAGGGTTAGCCCCACGACCATCTCACTGACGCCCCAGGCCAGGGCTAATTCCACCGCCCCCCAGACCAGAAGACGGGAGCTGACAATCAGCAGTATCAGGCCTGCAAGCAACCAGAAAAGAGCCCGAGCCGTGGACATGGGCTGGAGTGTAGACTCCACCTCTTCCAGCAGAGCATCACTCTGGCCCTGGCGGGTCAGCCAGTAGCTGTAACCGATAAATGCCAGCAGACCACCCAGCAGGATAGCCCCTTTCCACCAAACCAGCTGTTGGTCAAGCAATAACAAGGCGGCTCCCAGAGTCACCACCAGCAACAGGGGAATCTCCTTGCGTACCAGTCCTGTCGCCACGGGAATGGGCGTCACCAGTGCTGTTATCCCCAGTATCAGGGCAATGTTGGCAATATTGGAACCCAGGGCATTGCCCACGGCCAGATCGGGACTGCCATCCAGGGAGGCCTGAACGGCCACCAGCATTTCCGGTGCCGAAGTGCCAAATCCCATCAGCAGCATCCCGATCACCAAAACGGGAACACCCAGCTTTTCGGCCGTAACCGAGGCACCAACAACAAAGCGATCCGCACTCCAAACCAGGAGAATCAGACCACCAATAACAGCCAGTACTTGTAGTAGCACGCTTGCTTTACCCCCTACTTAAAATAAAAGACTATTCTAACTGAGTCTGAGGCCTTGGTCGCCTTTCCTCAAGCCCGGTAAGCCACTAGACTGAAAACAAGAATAAAAAGTCTGCAGGAGAAGCTCATGGCCAAGGTGCTGGTCGTTGATGACGAACCCAATATTGTCCTGTCGCTGGAATTTCTGATGCAGCAGGCCGGTTTTAGTGTCCTGACTGCCGAGGATGGCGAAACGGCCTTGCAAAAGGTGGAGCAGGAAAACCCTGATCTGCTGCTACTGGATATCAGTCTCCCGGGAATCAGTGGTTTTGAAGTCCTGGAAAAACTGCGTAACCAGGACGCCTACCGTCAGCTGCCCATTATCATGCTGACTGCTCATGGACGTGAAGTGGAAAAGGAAAAAGGTATGGCTCTGGGGGCCGATGACTATGTCACCAAACCCTTTTCCACCCAGCAGCTGGTCAACCAGGTTAAAAACCTGCTGGATCCTGCGTCCAAACCTTGAGAGGTCAATGCCCATGCCGCCGCGTCAAAAACTCCTGGGCAGCTGGCTTCTACTCACGGGCCTGAGCCTTTTTGCCGGTCTCTTTGTGGGACTCTGGCTAACCAGCCGTCTTGCAGCCGCCCCCCTGGAAACTGGCATCATCTGGTTTTTAAGTCTGGGGCCGACCCTGGTTCTAGTGATCCTAGGCCTACCTCTGGAATACCAGCTTTTCCGGCCGCTTCGCCATCTGCAGGTTCTCCTGGCGCGGCTGGCTGCCAACCCCGACGCCCGAGACGACTATCCCACCGAAGGCTGGCTGAGATCCCTGCAGCCTGACCTGGATCGCTTGCGCCAGGGCTGGCGCCAGGACAGGGCGCACCTGGGCGAAGCTAGAATTCAGGGAGCGAGAGAAGCAGCCCGCCTGCATCTGGAGATGGAAGCCCTCCTGCAGGTTCTGGATTTACCCCTGCTGCTGTGTGATCGCCATCAACGCTTGCTGCTTTTCAATCCCGCAGCGGAAAGCCTTTTTGATCATCATCCCGCCTTGGGACTGGGCCGCCGCCTGGAAGAATTGTTGCCTGCCTCCAGCCTCAGGGAAACCCTGCAGCAACTCCCCAAGGATGGCAGTCCTCGCCAGCTCCTGCTGCCCTACCAGACTTCCTGGCTGGTCTGCGATCTGCGCCGGGTCAAAGCCAGCCAGGGCGAGGCTCTGATCACCCTCAAGGATGCCAGCGAACGTCAACGTAGCGACCAGCGCTGGCGCCAACCCCTGGGACAGCTGCTACCCGCCTTGCGAGGCCATGTGGCCAATCTGGCAACCGCCGGTGAACTCCTGGGCCACGAAGCAACGGATACTCAGCTACGAGAACGCCTGCAAAAAGCCATGCAGGAGGATAGCCAGGCCCTGGGTCATCTGGTTAAGGAGTTGGCCCAGCTACTGGAAGGTCTGCACCAGGATCAGGTTCAACTGGCTGCCACCTGGTCCAATGACCTCTGGGCCGCACTGGAACCCAGCCTCAACAACCAGGGCTTGCGCTTGACGCCGGTCGGTATTCCCCTCTGGTTTCAGGCGGATACTCCCAGCCTGCTGGCTCTGCTGGAGACTCTGCTGGAAAAACTCAGCGAAAAGACCGGCCAGACGCAATTTGAAGTGGAAATGCTGCTGGCGGATAAGCGAGTCTATCTGGATTTGATCTGGACGGGCCAACCCCTGACCCTGGCCCAACTTCAGCAGTGGGAAGAAGTACGCCTGGGGGATGAGGAGCTGGCTCCCCATCTGGGCGATATCCTCCGCCGTCATGCCAGCGACTGGTGGAGTCAGGAGGCTACCGAAAGCGAGCAAGCCCGCTTGCGTATCCCCCTGCCCGCTGCCAGACGGATTAGCCCACCCTCTCCACGCATTGAACCCCGGCCGGAATTTCACGATTTCAGTATTGCTGACCTGCCACCTCCCGATGATCAGCTAGGTCAGCGCCCCTTGCGACAACTGGAAATGGTGGTTTTTGATACCGAGACCACCGGCCTGCAGCTACGCAAGGGGGACGAGGTCATCAGTATCGGGGCCTGTCGCCTGCTCCAGGGGCGCCTGCTGGCCCGGGATATTTTTGATCAGAAGGTCAATCCAGGACGCGCCATTCCACCGGCCAGCACGCGCATTCATGGCCTAACCGATGCTGATGTGGCCGCAAGTCCTCCCCTGAAGGTGGTACTGCCCCGTTTTCGGGATTATGTTGGCCATGCCGTGCTGGTCGCTCACAATGCAGCCTTTGATGTTCTTGCGGTCAGCCGTCAGGCCGAGGAGGTGGGTGTGAAGTTCGACATGCCGGTACTGGATACCCTGCTGCTATCTCGCGGGCTGGACCCGAGCCTGGAAGGCCATGGCCTCGACGACCTGGCTGAGCGTTTTGACCTGACGTTTCCTCCAGGCACCCGCCACACGGCCCTGGGAGATGCCCGGGTTACGGCAGAACTCCTGCTGGCCCTGCTGCCGCGCCTGGAAGCCCGGGGAATTACCTCCCTGGATGCGGCACTGAAGCTACAACAACAAGTGGAACAGGGGTCATGAAAGGCTCTCTGCTCCAGGCGCGCCTGGTCGGGCTTCTACTCTTGGCCCTGGTACTCTTTACCCCCCCGGTATTGCTGGTTTTCGATCGGCCTGCCTGGCTGGGCTTTTCCGGCCTGCCGCTTTACCTCTTCGCAGCGTGGCTAGTGATTCTGGCCCTGGCCGCCTGGTTACTGGAGGGGAGCAAGGATGAGTGACTGGCTATTGGTCGCGGTTGCCTTCAGTTACCTGGGGATTCTTTTTCTACTGGCTGCCTGGGGGGACCGACGTGCCGAGCAGGGGCGCTCGGTCATCAACTCCCCCAGCATCTATACCCTGTCGATTGCCGTCTACTGCACCGCCTGGACCTTTTATGGCAGTGTCGGCCGCGCCGCCGAGGCCGGACCCAGCTTCCTGCTGATCTATCTGGGCCCCACCCTGGCCATGCTCCTGGGCTGGGTGATGCTGCGCAAAATGGTGCGCATTGCCCGGGCCCAGAAAATCACCTCCATTGCCGATTTTATCAGTGCCCGCTATGGCAAGAGTGGGCTACTGGCCGCGCTGGTGACCCTGATCGCTATCCTGGCCATCATGCCCTACATTGCTCTGCAGCTAAAAGCCGTTACCGTCAGCCATGCCATCCTGACCGATTACCCCGAGCTTCCCAGCAAGCTGGGTGAAGAGGTTTTCTGGCAGGATAAATCCTTCTGGGTGGCTCTGGTTCTGGGTATTTTCACCCTCTTGTTCGGCACCCGCCATCTGGATGCCAGTGAGCGCCATGAAGGTCTGGTGGTTGCCATCGCCTTTGAGTCCATTATTAAACTCCTGGCTTTTTTAATTCTCGGTCTTTTTGTGGTTTTCTGGCTTTACGATGGCCCTACCGAGCTTTTCCAGACGGCGGCGCAAAAATCGGAGCAGATCACGCGCCTGGGGCTGGAGGCCGTCCCCGGAGGCGCCAGCGGCTGGGTCGGCACCCTGCTGCTGGCCAGCCTGGCCTTTATCACCCTGCCTCGACAGTTTCAGGTACTGGTGGTCGAAAATGTTGATGAACGCCATCTGAAAAGAGCCAGCTGGCTTTTTCCTCTCTATCTGGTAGCCATCAATCTTTTTGTTATACCCGTGGCCCTGGCTGGCCTGCTGCTGGGCGATGCCGGTCAGGAACCGGACAGCTTCGTGCTGACACTCCCCCTGGCTGCAGGTCTGGAGTTACTGCCCCTGATCGTCTTCATCGGTGGACTGGCAGCAGCCACCGGCATGGTCATCGTGGAGACCATCGCTCTGTCCACCATGGTCAGTAACCATCTGGTGATGCCTCTGCTGCTACGCTGGAAGTGGCTGCATCTGGACCCGGATCGCAATCTCAGCAGTTGGTTATTAGGTATTCGCCGCATCGCCATCCTGGTCATTCTTTTTCTTGGCTACCTCTACCACGCCCTGCTGGGAGAATCCTACAGTCTGGTCACCATCGGCCTGGTGTCTTTTGCCGCTGCTGCGCAATTTGCACCCTCACTACTGCTCGGCCTTTACTGGCGCCAGGCTTCAGCCAAGGGAGCCACCCTGGGCTTGATCGGCGGCTTTCTGATCTGGGCCTACACCCTGCTGTTGCCCGGTTTTGCCCAGTCCGGCTGGTTGCCCTTATCACTGATTGAAGAAGGCCCCTGGGGTCTTGCCGCTTTAAAGCCCTATGCACTGCTGGGACTGGAAGGGTTGGACATCTACACCCACGCCCTCTTCTGGAGTCTGCTGGTCAACCTGGGGTTACTGATTGCCGTGTCCCTGTTTACCCGCCAAAAACATCTGGAACAAACCCAGGCAGCTCTCTTCACCGAAGCCTTAAGACCCGAGGTGATGCAAACGCACTTGTGGCTGGGGCAGACCAGCCGAGAGGAACTGCATCAACTCCTGACACGTTATCTGGGGCAGGAGGCAACGCATAAACTCTTCCAGCGCTTTCAGACCGAGGTAACAGCAGAGGCTAACAGGAGTGAGGAAGATCAACTGGCCCCACCGGAACTGGTCGCTGCCGCAGAACAAGCCCTGACCGGGGCTTTAGGCAGCACCTCGGCCCGGGTGCTGATCAATTCCGTGGTGCGCGGTGAAGCACTGGACCTGGAGGCGGTACTCAGTATTCTGGATACCACCTCGCAAACCCTGGAATACAACAAGCGCCTGGAACAAAAGTCTGCAGAATTGGCCCGCATTGGTGAAGAGCTGCGCTCGGCCAATGAGCGCCTGCGAGAACTGGATCGCCTCAAGGATGAGTTTGTAGCCATGATCAGCCATGAACTTCGGACCCCTCTGACCTCGATCCGCGCCTTTGCTGAGATCCTGCGGGATAGCCGTGATCTGGAGACCGACAAGCGAGAACATTTCCTGGGCGTGATCGTCAAAGAAAGTGAACGCCTCTCGCGCCTGATTGAGGAAATTCTCGATCTGGCACGCCTGGAATCCGGACGCTTGCGCCTCAATCCGGAACCCGTCGATTTTCGCCAACTGGCCGGGGATTCTGTGGACGCCATTACCCAGTTGTTTCAGGAGGCAGAGATCAAGCTGCAAGTCCAGCTGCCCACCCAGCAAGCCTGGGTGATTGCAGATCCCGACCGTCTTCAGCAGGTCGTGATCAATCTGCTCGACAATGCCCGCAAGTTTGCCAAGGGAAAACCCGCTCAGGTCACCCTGACGCTGGAAGCCTGGAAAAACAACTGGCGTCTGGCGGTTGAAGACAATGGACCGGGCATTGCCGAAGAGGAAAGAGAAAAGGTCTTCGAGAAATTCCATCAGATCCAACAGGAGGCCGCCTCCAATTCCCGCCAACGCCCTGGCGGCAGTGGGCTGGGCCTTCCCATCAGTCGCGGTCTCATCGCCCACCTGGGCGGACGCCTCTGGGTTGAAGACCCCAAGAAACTCAAGGGAGCCCGACTGGTGATCGAACTGCCCCGAGCTCCTGAACAGGAAGCCAAGGCCGACGCACCACCAGCAGCCCCATCAGAGAAAACTGGTTGAGTGGCGTTTTTATTGATAATATCAGCGAACCCTGAAATTAGATGCGGTTGACCATGCAGGCAAAGGCGCGAACATTTAACTCCCTGATGCTGGTAATGGCCTTTTTGGTCATCACCCAGAGAGTGCTAACGCCTTTTGTCGTTCCACCACTGCTGGTCCATGCCGATGGCACCCTGGAAATCTGCAGTTGGCAAGGCAGTAGCGAACGCCTGGTATTCAACAGTGAAGGGGAAAGAGTTGAATCCCAGCGCCCCCTCAGTCAGTGCCCAGCCTGCGCCCTGTCTCCGGCCATTACCGCCACGGCTTTTCCTGCCCACCAGACCGCCGGGCTGGTTGAGCCAAGCCTCATCCCCCCTTCCCCGGGGTTTTACCCTCCGGCTGAGACCCGGCAACCTCCAGCTCGGGCGCCTCCTTTAACCGCTTGAAAGTGGATAGCCTAACCCTCGTTATTTTCAAGCTGTGAGAAGAACCATGCGTGTAAACAAAAGCCTGCTCTTTGCTGGCCTCTTTCTGGTTGCCTGCCTGGCAGGCCTGCAAATCTGGATGGGAATGAACCCCGAACCAGGCAACACCCTGTCTGAAAAACCTCAAGGGGCACCCTTTACCCTGCAAAGCCAGGCAGGTGCTTTTTCCCTGACGGATCTGGAAGATGACCAGTTGGCCCTGATTTATTTCGGCTATACCTGGTGCCCGGATATCTGTCCCATGTCCATGACTTTCATGAGCCGGGCCCTGGAACTGGTTCCCCAGGAATTGCGCCAGGATTTGCAACCGATCTTTATCTCCGTGGATCCAGCCCGGGACACCCCCGAGCGTCTGGCTGCCTATGTTGACTTTTTTGAAGCCAACATCCTCGGTCTGACCGGTGAACCCGAGTATCTGCGAGATTTGGCCCAGAAATATGGTGTCTTCTATCAGCAGGTGGAGCTGGACTCCGCCATGGGCTATGCCATTGATCACACTTCAGAGTTCTACCTGGTCAACAACCAGGGGCAACTCCTGCAAACCCTGAATCATAGCAACAGCGGCCGGGAACTGGCTGAAGCCCTGACCACGGCCCTGCAAAACCCAATTCAATAAGAGAAGTTCACCATGATCAAAAAAACACTTGTTTCTATCAGCCTTCTAGTGACTCTGAGCGCCAGTTTTTCGGCCCTGGCAACCGGCATCAATGCCATGAATCCCTTTGTCAGAGCCGTACCGCCTGGTGCCCAGGTAACGGCCGCTTTCATGCAATTGCATAACACCACCGATGAAGATCGCCAACTGGTCGCCGCCTCCAGCCCTCTGGCCCAAGCCGTGGAACTGCATACCCACACCCAGGTGGAGGGTGTCATGCAGATGCGCCGTGTTGCAGAAATTGCCATCGCTGCCCAGAGCCAGACTTCTCTGCAGCCAGGTGGTTTGCATCTGATGCTGATTGGCCTCAAGGAAACCCCGGCTCAGGATGACCAGGTAGCTCTGACCCTGGAGTTTGATGACGGTAGCCTGCTGGAACTGAACGTACCTGTACGCCCTGCTGGACGCGGTCACGGCCAGGGGCAAGGTCATGGACACGGCCATAAGATGAACTAATCCCGATAGCAGCCCGCTTTTTCCGGCCTCCTTCTGGCTGGATCAGGCGGGCTTTTCAAGTCAGGTTTAACCACAACGTTTAGCTACCTGCCTGACTAGACGTTTAATCAGCTTCATATCCAGTTTTAAAAGGCGAGTCTGGCGCTCACTCAACTGCTCCAGAGATAGCCAGTTATCCGCTTGACGGCCAGCTTCCAGACTCTCCAGCTGGGCATCCAGCAACAACCCTTGCAAGGCCTCCAGAACCGCCATCAAATCCTGGCCTTCATCGGGTGTTAACTGCTGGGCAGCCACCAGCGCGGTCAAGCGCTCCCGGGTCGAAACAGCTTCTACCTCACCTTCCAGCAAACAATAAAGGCGCACCGCCGATTGCAGAGGCAAGATCGCCTGGCGCTTCAAGTTCAACGCTCGCGAATGCGGGGCCTCGCTGTCTTCGGTCACCAGTCGATCCAGGGCATCCAGCCCGACAGGAATTTCATCCAGCAAGCCAGCCATTTCCTGCAAAAAACCCCGGGCTTCTGGAAACCATTGATGCAGACTCTCGCGGAATTGACGCGCCAAAGCTTCCTGACCATAAACAGGCGCAAAATCCAGAAGAATGTTGGAAAGCTGTACCTTCTTGACTACCCGTTGACCAGTCCAGATGCGCAGCTGATCCTGCCATTCATTCAGGGGCTTGCGCCACAGAGGCCAACGGGCCATGACTTCTCCGCGACAAAGAGGAATCCCTGCCTGATCCAGCTTGTCCGTAAACAGCTCGCCCAGATGCTGGAACCAGGTATCGATCTGCTGATGCTGCTCGGGAGGATAGCTATCCAGAATCATGGCATTGTCCTGATCCGGGCGCAGCAGGCTTTCGCTTCTGGCACCTGAGCCGAGAATCAGCACACAAAAAGCCACGGGGGGCTCACCCCAGCCCTGGGCCTGCATTTCTGCCAGGGAGGCGGAAATGGCTTGGCGATAGAGCCAGGCATTGTGATCACTGATCAGCTGACTGATCTGCCCGGCTGGCAGCTGCAGCTGAACCAGTCGGCGCACCCACTTGACCTGCCAGTCTTTTACCTGCGTGGAATCCAGAGCCCTGGGCCGAGTAGCCATCACCTCGTCCAAGAGAGGCAGGCTAACGGGTGTCTGGCCAGCTGCATCCAGTTGTTCACGAAAGACTTGCCGCCAAGGGGATGAGCGCAGCAGAAATTGCATGGCAGCCTCCTTTTTATTTTTCAGTCTAGCTAGCTGGACCCAAAAAGAACACTGGCTGTCTGGCCTGAAAATTGCTTTTAAGCTTGGCAAGTCCAGAAGGTTATCCAGCAAAAAGGAGCAGGCATGTATATAGCTGTCGCCAGTCGTGATGGCAAGAAGGTCTCAGGGCATATTGGCAAGTGTGCCCACTGGATTCTTTACGAGGTCAAGGAGGAAGCAGGCCAGCCACCACAAGTGATCGAACAGGAGTCCCTGCTTCTAGCCAAGCCCTTGATTTTTCACTATTACAAGGATGATCAGCCGCATCCGCTACGGCATTGCACAGCCGTCATCGGGGCCAGTGCCGGGGAGAGTTTCGTGGAGAAGATGAAGAAAAGAGGAATTGCAACGCTGCTAACGGCAGAAACCGATCCGGCCAAGGCGGTCGAGGATTTTGTCAACCAGCAGTTGACGCCCCCCAAACCCCGGCCGATCGGTAGCCTGGTATGCAAGGTTCGTGACTGGATGTCCTCCAGCCACGATTAGACCCAGCCTAGTCGAGCTTACGGCCTTTTTGGGCAGCAATACGCAGACGCAGGGCATTCAGCTTGATAAAGCCTTCTGCATCCTTTTGGTCGTAAGCGCCAGCATCATCCTCGAAGGTCGCAATGTTTTCATCAAACAAGGAATTGTCGGAAACGCGACCGACAGGGATGACATTGCCCTTGTAAAGCTTCAGACGCACCTTGCCGTTGACCACTTCCTGGGATTCATCAATCATGGCCTGCAGCATCTTGCGTTCAGGACTCCACCAGTAACCATTGTAGAGAACCTTGGCATAGCGAGGCATCAGCTCGTCTTTCAGGTGAGCGACTTCACGATCCAGGGTAATGGATTCGATTGCACGGTGAGCCTTGAGCATGATGGTGCCGCCGGGTGTTTCATAAGCACCGCGGGATTTCATGCCGACATAACGGTTTTCCACGATATCCAGACGGCCAATGCCGTTGGCACCACCCAGCTTGTTGAGTTTTTCCAGCACTTCATGCGGCTTGAGACGCTCACCGTCAATCGCGACGATATCGCCTTTCTCGTAGGTCAGTTCAATGTAGGTCGGCTCATCGGGTGCAGCTTCAGGGCTGACACTCCAGCGCCACATGGGTTCTTCCGGCTCGGCCCAGGGATCTTCCAGCAGACCGCCCTCGTAGGAGATATGCAGCAGGTTGGCATCCATGGAATAGGGCGACTTGGTGCCCTGCTTGGCAAAATCAACGGGGATATTGTGCTCTTTGGCGTAGGCCATCAGCTTCTCACGTGAAAGCAGATCCCATTCACGCCAGGGAGCAATGACCTTGACGCCTGGCTTAAGCGCATAGGCACCCAGCTCAAAACGCACCTGGTCGTTGCCCTTGCCAGTCGCACCGTGAGAGATGGCATCAGCACCGGTTTCATTGGCGATTTCTACCAGACGCTTGGCAATCAGAGGGCGAGCAATAGAAGTGCCCAGCAGGTATTCGCCTTCGTAAATGGTATTGGCGCGGAACATGGGGAAGACATAATCACGCACGAATTCTTCGCGCAGGTCTTCAATATAGATTTCCTTGACGCCCATCTGCTCGGCCTTGGCGCGCGCAGGTTCCAGCTCTTCACCCTGACCCAGGTCGGCAGTAAAGGTGACCACTTCGCAATTGTAGGTATCTTCCAGCCATTTGAGGATGATGGAGGTATCCAAACCACCGGAATAGGCCAGTACGACCTTTTTGACTTCTGACATATAGACTCCTTAGGCGACCCCGGCCAGCAATAGCAGGGTAACAAAAACTACAAAAGGGCCGCCGGAGCAGCCCCAGAGAGAAAAAAGTAGCGGGAAGTATAACGCAAGCAGCGGGAGAACCCTAGAAGAGGGGTTTAATTTCCTGGGCTGGTTCCAGGGTTACCATCACCCGGCGGTTCTTGGCACGCCCGGCTTCGGTACGGTTATCGGCAATCGGATAACGCTGACCGTGAAACTCGGTGGTAATCATCTCCGCAGGCATACCCCGGGCCACCAGATACTCGGTGACCTGCTGTGCGCGCTCATGGGAAATTTCACGGTTGCGGGTACGACTACCCAGGGAATCGGTATGTCCATCCACCTTGACCGTAACCACTTCGGGATCGGCATTCACATAGCGGACGATCAAATCCAGGATTTCGTAATCGGCTTCGCCCAACTCATCCTTGGCCAGATCAAAATTGATCATCACCTCTTCGATCTGATCAAAGTTGACCGGCAACAGACTGGCCTGGCATTGCTGGAAATCCGCAAAGGCCTGATGAAAACGTACCGGGGTGAGGCTGGCGCGGCGACGCTCCACGCGATCATCATCGACTGTCTGGATCAGCGAAGGCAAACGCCCCTGGCGCAGGGCTTCGAGTACCAGCTCTGTCTGGGGATTAGCAATTCGCAGCGGATAATCCGTGGTTTCGATACGATAGTTACCCAGATCTTGGGTTCCCTGGCCGGGTTGCCACTGGGGAGCCAGGGCCACCAACTGTACCTGGCCTTCATTCATGGCATGACGAAAGACATCCACTTCCATGCGCACCCTTTCACCGGAACGATGAATAAAACGGGCCACGCCAAAATCGGGAATATAATGGTTCAGTTCACAGCGTAAACGCGAAGGCTCACTGGCTTCCCAAAGACCGTTTTCATAACCGGCCTGCCAGCTTGAAGCCATGACCGGAAAGGTCAGCAGCAGAAGAGGCGTCAGGCTGAGTACCTTTAGCCCGGCAGTAGATTTTTGCCATAAGCTGATCAAGGAAGTGGGTTTACCTTGCTGAGAAGCCACAGTTATTTTCCTTTGTGGATGACTGACAAACCGATTTGCGTAATTACTTTACATCATGTGTAATCGGCGCGCCCAGCAGAAACTTTAATAAAAAGCATGTTAAGCTAGGCAAAACGCCCGCAAACCCGAGCAGTCAGGAGATCTGCGTGACCAGCCAGTCCTACAACAAGCATCCCATGTCCCGTCGTTTTCGCGGTTATCTGCCCGTCGTGGTGGATGTAGAGACAGCTGGTTTTAACGCGCAAACGGATGCCTTGCTGGAAGTTTCAGCAACGACCCTGACCATGGATGAAAACGGCATGCTCCTGCCCGAGCATTCCCTGTCCAAGCATCTGAAACCCTTTGAAGGGGCCAATATCGAGCAGGCCGCCCTGGAGTTTACCAAGATCAATCTGGATAGCAGTTTTCGCCAAAGTATTGCCGAGGATGAGAAGGAAGCACTGGGTGAGATTTTTCGCATGATCCGCAAGGCCATCAAGGCCCATGATTGCACCCGGGCCATCCTGGTCGGCCATAACGCCAGTTTTGATCTGGGCTTTATCAATGCCGCTGTGGAGCGATGCAACCTGCGCCGCAATCCCTTCCACCCTTTTTCCAGCTTTGATACGGCGACCCTGGCTGCCCTGGCTTTTGGCCAGACGGTGCTGGCCAAAGCCTGCCGGGCAGCGGGTATTGACTTTGATAACAAGGAAGCTCATTCAGCCAGTTACGATACGGAAAGAACTGCTGAGCTGTTTTGCACCATCGTCAATACCTGGCATGAACTGGGCGGCTGGGAGCTCGCTCTCAGAACCATGCCAGAGCAGGTCTAATCAGGCGGCCGAGGCGGCGGCCTCTTCTACCATCTTCTGGAGTTCGCCCTGCTGGTGCAAATCCAGAATGATGTCGTTGCCGCCGACCAGTTCACCATTCAGCCACAGCTGTGGGAAGGTTGGCCAGTTGGCATACTTGGGCAGTTCACTGCGAATATCCGGATGCTCTAAAATATTGACGAATGCAAACTTCTGGCCACAGGCCATGAGTGCCTGAATTGATTGGCCGGAAAAACCACACTGGGGCATTTGCGGCGTACCCTTCATGTAGATGAGAACAGGGTTGCTGCTGATTTGTTCTTTAATGGTATCAAGCGTTGTTGACATGAATTTTCACCTTTTGATTGGAAAACTGCAGATATAACCCTTGCGGAATACCTGACTAACCTGGTCAATTTTAGCTGGGTCAGGCGGTAATTAACAAGTTACCCGGAAAATTATATGCCTGTCTTGCCAGTCATGCACCAAGTGCTTAGACTGGATCTTTTTTCCCGGGTTCAGCCCCTATTATTTATGAGGATATTTGCACCATGGCCGATTCCGCCCTGATGCACACTTATGGTCGTTTACCCGTTGCTTTTGCTTCCGGCAAGGGCGTCTGGCTGACAGACACTGAAGGCAAACAATATCTGGATGGTATCAGCGGTATCGCCGTCTGCGGACTGGGTCACGCCCACCCGGCAGTAACCGAGGCACTCTGCCAGCAGGCTGGCACCCTGGTGCATACTTCCAATCTTTATCAGATTCCTCACCAGGAAGCAGCCGGACAAAAACTGACTCAACTGGCCGGTATGGATCGGGTCTTTTTCTGTAATTCAGGTGCTGAAGCCAACGAAGGCGCCATCAAACTGGGTCGCCTGCACGGTCACCAGAAAGGCATCGACAAGCCCCAGATACTGGTGATGGAAAATGCTTTTCACGGCCGCACCCTGGCAACCCTGACGGCGACCGGCAATCGCAAGGTTCAAGCCGGATTCGAGCCGCTGGTCAGTGGCTTTATCCGCTGTGCCTACAATGATCTGGAAGCGGTTAAAAACATCCTGCAAAGTCGCCAGGATGTCGCTGCCATCCTGGTCGAACCCATTCAGGGCGAAGGCGGGCTCCAGAGTGCCAGTGAAGAATTCCTGACCGGACTGCGCCAGCTCTGTGACGAACACCAACTGCTGCTGATGCTGGATGAAGTCCAAACCGGCAATGGTCGTACCGGCCACTACTTTGCCTATCAGGCTTATGACTGGAAACCCGATGTCCTTACCACGGCCAAGGGCCTGGGTAATGGCTTTCCTATCGGTGCTGTCATGGCCCAGGGCCAGGCTGCTGAACTCTTCCAGCCGGGCCACCACGGCTCCACCTATGGCGGCACCCCTCTGGGCTCGGCTGTGGTAAAGGCCGTGCTGGAAACCCTGGAGCGGGATAACCTCTGTCAGCAGGCCGCCCGGATTGGCGAGCGCATGCAAGCCCGTATTCAGAAGCACCTGGGTGGTCTGGACGCTCTGGTTTCCCTGCGCGGTCGCGGCCTGATGCTGGGCATCGAACTGGATCGCCCCTGCGCCGAGCTGGTCGGCCTGGCCCTGGAGGCCGGATTGCTGATCAATGTCACTGCAGGCAGTGTTGTGCGTCTCCTTCCTCCTCTGATCATTTCCGAAAGTGAAGCGGATCAACTGGTTGATCAGCTGTGTGAGCTGATTAAAGACTGGTTGAATACTCCTCCTACTTCTTAAACTAAGAGCCTCAACTTATGAGTGTGCGACATTTCCTCACCCTCTCCGACCTGTCTCCCCAGGAGCTGGAAAGAGTCATACAACGTGCCATCGAGTTAAAACGCCGCCACAAGGCGGGGTTGCTGGATGAGCCCCTCAAAAACAAGGTGCTGGCGATGATTTTTGAAAAATCATCCACCCGCACCCGGGTTTCTTTTGAAGCTGGTATGGCCCAGCTTGGCGGCTCGGCTATCTTTCTCTCTCCCCGGGACACCCAACTGGGCCGTGGAGAACCGCTTGAGGATACGGCTCGGGTACTTTCGGAAATGGTCGATGCGGTCATGATCCGCACCTTCTCCCACGAAGATCTGGAAAAGTTTGCCGACTATTCCACGATTCCCGTTATCAATGCCCTGACCGACGACTTTCACCCCTGCCAACTGCTGGCCGATGTGCAAACCTTCGTGGAATGCCGCGGTAGTCTCCAGGGCAAAACCGTGACCTGGATCGGGGACGGCAACAACATGTGTAACTCCTACATGCGTGCTGCCCGCCAGTTTGATTTCCAATTGCGGATTTGCTGCCCTGAGGGCTATGAGCCGGACGCAGAACTACTCGCCGACTTTGATGACCGGGTTACTCTGGTACGTGAACCCCAAGCAGCCGTGGAGGACGTCCAACTGGTGGTCACGGATGTCTGGGCTTCCATGGGGCAGGAAGAAGAACAGAACCGTCGCAAGCGGGATTTTGCCAGCTATCAGGTCTCTCCCCAACTGATGGACCGGGCAGCCAAGGATGCCTTGTTCATGCACTGCCTGCCCGCTCACCGGGGCGAGGAAATCAGCGAGGACATGCTGGATGACCAGCGCTCGGTCGTCTGGCAGGAAGCAGGCAACCGCCTGCACGCCCAGAAGGCACTGCTGGAATTTCTGATTACCGGCTCCCCCCTGCAACAGCCTCCGATTTAACGGCTAGAGCAATAAAAAGCCCCTGAACCTTAAGAGGTCAGGGGCTTTTTTAATGCTGGCTTGCAGTCAGACTGCAGAAACCACCTATCAACCTAGACGTTGATGGGACAGCTTCTTAGTGGTCTGCCTGATCACCTTCATGGGCGTGACCATGCTGAACTTCTTCTTCGCTAGCATCACGAACGGATTCGATGCTGCCTTTGAAGTTCAGGGAAACACCAGCCAGAGGGTGGTTAGCATCGATGGTTACGGTTTCGTCGTTAGCTTCAACAACGGTAACCACCATGGCGCCACCAGGACCCTGAGTCTGGAATTGCATGCCAGGCTCGATCTGATCAACACCCTGAAAAGCTTCACGCTGAACCTGTTGTACCAGGTTATCGTCTCTTTCGCCGTAACCGTCAGCAGGTTCTACAGTAACTTCAAACTCTTCACCGGCCTCTTTACCTTCCAGCTGAGTTTCCAGGCCTGGAATGATATTGCTGTGACCGTGCAGGTAAGAAAGAGGGTTGCCGCCCTGAGATGAATCCAGAACCTGACCATCACCATTGGTTAAAGTGTAATGAATGGCAATGACCTTATTGGCTGCAACTTGCATAGAATAATCCTGTTTTTGATGAGTTGATCTTCTATTTTAGCCATTTTCAGGGGGGCTACACAAACTTAATCGCCATTTTAATGGCCAGGAGTTTAATTCCATCACAGCACTGGTTAGACTTATTAATTGATCGTCAAGATTACTCATCCACTCGGGAGCTGCAGTGAGCAGATACCTCTGCAAAGCCTTACCCTTTTATCTGCTGATGCTTGTGGTCGCTGGGTGCTCGTCCAACTCCCGGCTGGAAACGCCCGTGCCGGAAGGCTTTATCCCCTTCCATCATCCTCAGCCGGGAGACACCCTGAGTTCGGTGGCTGAACAACTGGATAGCATCAGTCGCAGTGAGCTACAACGCTATAATCCCCGCTCACGCGAAAATCTAAGAAATACCCGCCGCCTGCGCCTGCCAGAACGCAGCAGCGATGTCCCGGCCACCGGTCCCTATTATTATCGTATTCAACGAGGTGATACCCTCAGCAAACTGGCCCAGCATTTTCACATCTCGCTACTCAGCCTGATGCAGGCCAACCCTGAGGTGGAAGCAACCCGTTTGCAGGTAGGCGATAGATTGGAGATTCCCGTCAGGGCAAGGGACTTAAACGGCTACCGCTGGCCGGTCGATGATCCCCAGGTGCGTATCAACTTTTCCTGGCAACGCTGGGGCGTTCATCAGGGCCTGACTCTGGAAACCCAACCCAGGGAAGAGATTTTCCCCATTGCCCCAGGTCGGGTGGTTTTTGCCGGGGAAATGCGGGGCATGCGACGCGTGATCATTGTTGAGCATGACCAGGGGCGCCAGTCTATCTATGGCTATTGCCATGCGCTCTTTGTAGAAGAAGGCAATCGCCTTTCCGGCCGCCACCCCGTCTGCTCAGCGGGCCACCAACGCCAGATCAACAAGCCTGGCATCTATTTCGAATTGCGCGAAAACGGCCAGGCGGTCTCCCCGGAAGATTATTTGCCTGCCCTGCCCTGGAATTAGGCTCCTTCCCGACGTTCAAGAGGTAGCCTCCAGCTGGTAGCAAGTCTCCAAAGAAGAAGCCCTAGTCTCCACCCCTTCCTGATTCAGGATAATTCTTGCATCCAATACCTGATACCCTTCCCGATAACAGCGAACCGGATTCAGGTCCAGCTCGCTGATTTCCGGATGGGCCGTTACCAGAGCCGAGAGCTTGAGCATCAGCTCAACCAGGGCTTCCTTGTCGATAGCCGCCTGACCCCTGACACCATTGAGGATGGCCGAGGAACGCAGACCAGCCAAGAGTTCCCAGGCATCACTGCGGCTCAGAGGCAAAGCACGAAAAGCCACATCCTGGAAAACCTCGACAAAGATCCCTCCCAGCCCGAACATTAGCAGATGGCCGTATTGAGGATCACAAGTCACTCCGAGAATTATCTCGGTCCCCTTATCCGCAGCCATAGGGGTTAACAAACGACCCTGCAGACGAGCTTCGGGAACCCGCGTCCTAACCTCGGCCTCCATGGTCTGCCAGGCATGATCCAGCTCCTCCAGGCCATATAGATTAAGTTGTACCCCTCCGGCATCGGATTTATGCAGCACATCCGCAGATACCAACTTCATGGCCAACGGCTGCTGCAACCATTTGCTGTCCAGGTGGGCCAAGTCCTCCTTGCGCGTGATCCATTGCTCCGCTGGTAAGGGAATTTCAAAGGCACGCAAGAGCTGCTTGGCTTCAGGCTCCAGTAAAGCCGAGCGCCCCTGAAGCGTAGCTCGCTTCATCACCAGATGTGCTCTTTGGCTGGCTTGACCGCGACCGGTCAGATAATCATCTGAAGCAATTTTGCGACGATAATCAGCATACTGCGTCAGTGCCTTGATAGCGGCCACAGCGATATCGATTTCTGTCATGACCGGATAACCCAGTTCCGCAACGGCCTGCAAGGGAGCCGGTTTATGCCGGGCATAAAGACTCTGGATCAGCAGGGGTTTTTCGGCTTTTTGTGCCTGGGCCACCAGGTCTCGCGATGCTTGAATTTCCTCGGCTTCCAGCTCGGGATCAAAACGCAGGGCATAACCACCAAACAAACCCACCACCAGCAGCTGATCCACGCCGGGATCAGCCAGCAGGATCTCAGAACAACGTGCAAAGACTGCTGGGTGGTCATCCGTTGCCCCGGCCACATCAATAGGATTATTCAAACCGGCAGAAGCAGGCAAGAGAGCCGCCAGCTGCTGGCGGGTTTGCGGCTGGAGTTCGGCCAGCTGCAACCCCTGGGCATCCAGCTCGTCGGCAGCCAGGGTGGCATGCCCACCTCCATCGGCCAGAACAGCCACCCGCTTTCCTCTGGGTAGCGGCTGGGTAGCCAGAGCCTCGGACAGTGGAAGCAGTTGCTCCGGCTGGTCTACCAAGAGCACTCCGGCTTGCTGCATCACACCCCGGGCAACCTGATAGCTACCGGCCAAGGCCCCCGTATGCGAACGGGCTGCCGCCTGACCGGAAGCAGAACGCCCCGACTTATAGACCAGCAGGGGCTTCTGGGCGGTAAAGGCTGCGGCTGCCTGTAAAAAGGCACGCCCATCTCCGACCCCCTCGATATAAGCGGCCACCACTCGGGTAGGCAGATCGGCAGCAAAATAATCCAGGTATTCATGCAGGGCCAGATCGGCAGCATTGCCCACACCGATATAACTACTAAAACCGGCATGCAGATCACGAGCCCCTTCGGTTACCAGAGACAAGGCCATGTTGCCCGACTGAGACAGAATACCCACGGGACCAGGCTGCAGATCACGATAGCCCACCAGGTTCATGGCTGCATGCATGTTAAAGATCCCCGAAGTATTGGGACCAATAATGCGTATCTCTTCTTCTGCGGCGACTTTTACCGCCTCGGCCTGCAAGGCCTGACCTTCAGGCCCGGATTCTGAAAAACCGGCCGCCAAAACCACGGCCACCTTAACGCCCTGGCTGCCGCAGGCCCGCAAGACCTGGGGCACACTGGTCGCAGGCGTACAGATCAAAGCCAGCTCAGCAGTGCCCGGCAGGCTTTCCAGATCCGGATAGCAGGTTAGCCCGAGTAATTCCTGCAAACCGGGGTTCACCGGATAGATACGCCCCTTAAAACCACCCTGCTGCAAAGCTCTAACCGCTTGATAGCCTCTTTTTCCCGGGTGACTTGAAGCCCCCACAACCACCAGGCTACGCGGATAAAAACCTGCCAGCAAAGCATCAGCTTTGGCGTCTCGATGACCAGACATACTTGCCTCCTAACGGCCGGAAAACTGCGGATCACGTTTTTCAGAAAAAGCCCTGACACCTTCCTGCCAGTCTTGGGTACTACTGCAAAACATCATGCCTTCCAGCTCAGCAGTCAGGGCATCATTAAAGTGCTGTTGGGCGGAACGATTCAGTTGTTGTTTGGCCAGACTCAGTGCCAAAGGTGCCTTCTTGGCCAAGTCAGCCGCAAAGCTTTCCACTTCAAGCTCAAAGTCTTCCGGGCTCTCCACCTCGTAACAACGGTGAGCCAAACCCAGTTGCAAAGCCTGGTGACCATCCAGCTGACGCCCTAACAGCAGCAGCTCCCGAGCCTGGGTCATACCCACCCGCTGCGGCAGAAGCCAGGAAACACCCCCACCGACAAAGGCGCCGATACTGGTTTCCGGCAACCCCCAGATGGCCGAAGAGCGCATCAGCAAAAAATCAGCCGCCAGGGCCATTTCAGCACCAGCACCCAGGGCATAGCCATTGACCGCGGCGATCACGGGCTTGGGGTGCTCAAACAGTCGCCGGCACACCTCCTGCTCAAGACGCAGATACTCACGCTTTTGAAAAGCAGTACGCTGACCTTCGGCATGGGCTTTCATATCCGCACCGACACAAAAAGCTCGCCCTGCTCCGGTCAGGATGATAACTCTGACTGAGTCCGACTGAGCGGCTGCATCCAGTTCCTGGCAGAGTTGGGCGTAAAGATCGGCAATAACGGCATTAAGGCGTTGCGGACGATTCAGTGTCAGCCAGAGAAGCCCGTCTTTTTCTTGACGCAGAATCAAGTCTTCACAGCTCATGGTTCACCTCATCAATCAACATTTCGTGGCGACGCAGACTGGCCAGACCCTGACGTCCCAAGCGCCCGGCCACCATAGCCATCAGACCCTCAATAAACACCAGAAAAGACGCCATGGAATTGCTGTACCAGGTGCCACTGGCCGGAGCCACAAAAGTCAGAGAGGCTTCTGCTGCCAGGGGTGAGCCATGCGAATCGGTAATAGCCACCACCTGCATTCCCTGGTTAGCAGCGATTCGGGCTGCAGCCACCGTGCCTCGGGTATGGGGCGCTGCACCGATCACCACCAGCACATCCTTCTCGGTCAATTCGGTGAGCCCATGAGCCACGCCATGGTGAGGATTCCCCAGAAGACTGACGTCCGGGCGCAGCAGTCCCAGGGCATAGGCCAGTAAATTGGCCATGGTGTAGGCCTGACGCAGGCCGTAAACCCTCACCCTTGGCGCTGCGATCAAGAGACTTACAGTTTTTTCCAGCGCTTCAAGATCCAACCCCTTGAGCATCTGGGCAATGTTACTGGTCTCCTGCTCGGCCACCTGAGACATCAGGGCCAGGGAATCGGGCGTCTCTTCGGGGTTATCCCCTTCCAGGAGCTGACCAGCCAGATCACTGTAAAAGCTGGTACGACTGGTACGCGCCAGATGATTACGAAAAATGAGCTGAAATTCGGCAAAGCTTTCAAACCCCAAACGCCGCACCAGACGGCTTAGCGTAGAGGCATTCACCCCGGTATTTGCCGCCAGAGTGGAGATGGAGGCCACCGCCACCTCTTCGGGCTTGTCCATCATCTGCGTCAGCGCCGTCATGGCTCTTTTGCCCAATTTGATATCACTACCGGGGGCATTAAGACGCTGGAGCTTGCGTTTTAACTCTTCAAGGGTTCGGGGTGCCACTTCAGCAGTATCCTTCTAGCCAATAAAAACAGGGTTGATACCTGCAAAACTAGCGGGGAAAGCCACTCTTTGCAAATTATTTTGCGTAAATAAATATTAATGCAAATTATTGCAAATCAAATCACTGACCGACCCGTTTTTTCTCTTTTTTGACCCGGATCAACCTGATAGATAACGGTATAAAAGCACTTCAATAAAAAAGGGCAGCAATTTTTTGCCACCCTTTTGTGTTCAGCAGTAAAGAGGTATTTTCAAGGCGCTGCCAAAAGTGGAACCCGGCTGGCTTCAGCCAGGGACCGGAATTCGACCCGGACACCCTGCTCGTCCACCCAGGCAGTAATAAAGCGGGCCGGGATCAGATCAAAGTAGATATTACGAACCTGGACTTTTTCCAACTCTTCCAGCTGCATTTCATCCTCGGGCATCTCTTCCAGAACAACGTCTTCCGGTAAGGTCAGGCTGTGTTTAAAGCTCTCTGCCAGCACCCAAAAGGGAATGCCGCTATCCCTTGCAGCCAGTGCCAACAAACGACTTCCTACCTTGTTGACCAGAGTGCCATCGCGCAAGAGGCTATCGGCACCAACGATCACCTTGTCGGCCTGGGGAACAAAATAGGCCATCTGGGCTTCGGAAATAAACTGGGTGGGGATGGCCAGTTTATTGAGAAAGCGAGCCAGTTTACGGCCTTCCATCCCCGGGCGGGATTCAGTCACGATCGCCTGGAGTTTGATACCCGCCTGATAACAGGCATTGAACAGGCTCATCACGCTGGAACTGGTGCTGTGGGTCATGATGGTCATGCCATCCTTGAGTTCTTTCACACAGGCAGCCACAGCATCCACCTGGGCATTCTGCAGCTCTTCGATCACCTCTTCCGCAGCCATCTGGGCCAGGCGGCGAGCTTCTTTCAGATCATCGGCAGGCAGGTTCTCCAGGCAATCCGACCAGCGCCTCAAGGCATTTTGAATGGATACCATACTGGGCCGGGCTGCGGATAACTGGGTGACCAGATCGGTCAATTCAGTGACCAACTCCTGGGTATCAGCGGCATCACAGCAATCGGAAAAATCGATGATGTCTTCCAGCGTTTTGCGGGCCAGGGTAGCAGCCCCGGTATTGAGATCTTCTTTAACTGCCCTCAAACGTCTGGCTTTAAAATCGGCATTATCCACGGCATAAATCACGCCTTGCTTCCCCCTTCTCGCATCCTGTTATCTCAGTCTTGTTTGGTATTGCGATGCTCAGTTGCCAGCTTGACAGCTCCTAGTGTCAACTCGGTCAACTCCTGCCATTTCTGACCCTGAAGCAATTCAGCTGACAGCATCCAACTACCACCGACAGCAACAACACCCGGCACAGCAAACCACTCGCTCAAATTAGCTTCACTGACTCCACCTGTAGGAACGAACTGCATTTCCGGCAAAGGTGCTTGAATTGCCTTGAGATATGCTGGCCCGCCCAAAGCAGCTGCGGGAAAGAGTTTTACCTGGTGATAGCCTTTCTGGTAAGCCTGCATGGCTTCTCCGGGCGTGGCGACCCCGGGTAACAAACGAATTCCCAGAGACCGCGAGGCCTCACACAAGGAAGGAGACCAGCCTGGCGTAACGGCCAGGGTAATGCCCAAATCATGAAGACGCTTTAACTGTTCACGGCTACGCACACTACCCGCTACCCGGGTAATCGAATGCTGCTTGAGTTGCTCCAGTGCATCCCAGGCTCCGGGATCGCGCAGGGTCACTTCCAACACCCCGACCCCGGCAGCTGTTAGACTGTCCGCCACCGGCAGTACCTGCTCGGCTTTCAAACCTGCTGCCACGGGTAACAAAGGCTGATCAGCCAGCAAGGAAGCCCAATCAAAGGGCGAAACCTGAGCCATTAGATTGTACCCTTATTGAGAAACTCGCTAACCAGCCGTCCGAAATCCTCGGCTTGCTCGGCATGCAACCAATGGCCGGCTTGCAGCTCAGTCAATTGCAGGCTGGGGAAGCCGCGCTTGAATTCATCCAGCAGATCATCGCTCACATAATCGGAACGACTACCACGAATCGCCAAGCAGGAACCGGCAAACTGCTTGCCCAACTCCATGCCCGGCGGAGCATCAATAATGGATTGGTAATCCCGATCAATCTCTTCGATACCCACCCGCAAACGCAAGCCGTCTTCCGTTTTGACCAGGTTGGTTAGCAGGAAAAGACGGGTCTGGATATCATCGACATAATCGGCCAGCAGATGATCGGCCTGGCGTCTTTCATGCCAGGGTTCCTGAGCATGCAGGGCTCTCAGGCCCTCAAGAATTTTGCCATGGGTATGCTCATAACGAACCGGAGCGATATCAGCCAGGATCAGCTTATCAACCCGGCTGGGGTAGCGCAGGGCGAATTCCATGGCCACCTTGCCCCCCATGGAATGACCCAAGAGGCTGGCCTTGTCCAGATTCTCGTTATCCATCCAATAGAGTAGGTCTTCAGCCTGTTGCGAATAGTCCATGCCCAGGGAATGAAAACTTCGCCCATGGTTACGCAAATCCAGACACCAGACTTCAAACTCATCACTCCAGCGCCTTGCCAGACCCCGCCAGTTATCCGCACTGCCAAACAGGCCATGCATGACTACCAGGGGCTCGCCCTGTCCGTAACGCTGGTGCGCCAGACTCTTCATGAATAACTCCTCAATTCTGATAATTCAGCTTGAAGAGATTATGCCAACAACTCAGGTGCAAATACCAATTAAAAAGGTTACAGGGCCGAACAGAGGCCCGTAACCTTCAAGCATAAGGCCAGGAAATTGCTGCTTAAAGACCCAGAGAACGGGAGGGAGCTACGCGCAGCAGATGCTGCTGCAGCCAAGCCAGAAAGAGCCCATAGGCAGGCAGGAAAATAACCAGTGACAAAGTCAGTTTGAAACCGTAATCCACCAGGGCGATCTCTGGCCAGTGAGCGGCCATAAAGGCATCAGGGCTGGCATAAAAGGCCACAGAAAAGAAAATCAGGGTATCCAGAGCATTACCGACCAGGGTAGAAGCTGCCGGTGCCACCCACCAGAGTGAATGACGGCGCAAGCGGTCGAATACCTTGATATCCAGAAGCTGGCCCAGCAGATAAGCCATAAAACTGGCCAGAGCAATACGGGCTACAAAGAGGTTGAATTCGTCCAGCCCGGAAAAACCGGTAAAAGCACCCTGGGCAAAAATCACCGAGATGACGTAGGAGAGCAGCAAAGCCGGAAACATCACCGCAAAAATTATCCGTCTGGCCAGTTCTTTGCCAAAAACCCGAACCGTCAAATCCGTTGCCAGAAAGATAAAGGGAAAGGTTACGGCTCCCCAGGTATTGTGGAGTCCGAAAATTTCAAAGGGAAATTGCACCAGATAATTGCTCGCAGCAATGATCAGAATATGCAAAAGAGACAGGTAAACAAGAGCTTTACGAAACTGCTCGGAGGAAAGCGATAGCATGCCAGCATCCTTTTTTTGTCAGGGGGCGAGGGAACCCTGGGTGAATGAAGTCGGGCATTATAGCAAGCTCCACGCAAATAAAAAGCCTCCACCCGCTTTTGCGGGGGAGGCTTGGGTCACCAGGATCTAAAAACCTGGCACGGGCCGCAAATGCTTAGGACTGAACCAGGCCCTGGCCTTTCATGGCATCTTCAATCTCTTCCAGACTGGCAGGATCATCAATGGTGGAAGGCACTTGATACTCCTTACCATCAGCAATGCTACGCAGAATCTTGCGCAGAATTTTACCCGAGCGAGTCTTGGGCAGGCGATCGACAACCAGCGTCTGCTTGTAGCAGGCAATGGCACCAATTTCCTTGCGAACCAATGCAGCCAGTTCTTTTTCCAGCTCTTCGGGATCGCCATCCCAGCCATCTTTAGTAATAACCAGACCTACGGGTAGCTGACCTTTCAGCTCATCGCTAACACCGATAACCGCACACTCGGCCACACCAGGGTGAGAAGCCACAATTTCTTCCATCTCACCGGTCGACAGACGGTGGCCCGCCACATTAATGACGTCATCGGTACGCCCCATGATAAAGAGGTAGCCGTCTTCATCAAATTTACCGCCGTCACCGGTCAGATAGTAGCCGGGATAGGCTGACATGTAGGAACCTTCATAACGGGCATGGTCACCCCAGATGGTAGTCAGGCAGCCGGGAGGCATGGGCAGTTTAACCACAACACTGCCTTCTTCATTGGCCGGTGCCTGGTTACCCTTGCCATCCAGAATCTGGACATCAAAACCGGGCGTTGGGTAGGTGGCCGAACCTGGCTTGGGTTCTACCGGTTCGATACCCATCATGTTACCGGCAATCGCCCAGCCAGTTTCTGTCTGCCACCAGTGATCGATCACGGGAACGGGCAGCAGCTCATTCAACCAGTGATAAGTAGGAGGATCCAGGCGCTCACCTGCCAGGAACATGGCCTTGAGGCTGGAAATATCATACTGTGCCAGCAGCTTGCCTTCAGGGTCTTCTTTCTTGACGGCACGGAAGGCAGTCGGTGCCGTGAAGAACCCTTTGATCTGGTATTCTTCGATCATGCGCCAGAAAGCACCGGCATCCGGCGTCTTGACCGGCTTGCCTTCATAAACAATGGTGGTGCAACCAGCCAGCAGCGGTGCATAAACAATGTAAGAGTGGCCAACAACCCAACCCACATCCGAAGCCGCCATGAAGACTTCACCGGGATTAATGTCGTAAACGGTTTTCATGCTGTACTTGAGCGCAACGGCATGACCGCCATTGTCACGTACAACGCCTTTAGGCTTACCGGTGGTACCTGAAGTGTAAAGGATATACAGAGGATCGGTGGCCTTAACGGCTACAGGCTCGACCGGATCAGCCTTGCTAACTTCTTCCCAATCAACGTCACGCTCGGAATTGAGCTCACAGGTCTGCTGGGGACGCTGCAGAACAACCAGATGATCAGGCTTGTGTTCGGCCTGGCTGATGGCATCATCCAACAAGCCTTTGTAGGGAATGACCTTGCTGACTTCGATACCGCAGGAAGCGGAAACGATAACCTTGGGCTTGGCATCATCAATACGTACAGCCAGCTCGTGCGGAGCAAAACCACCAAACACGACCGAGTGAACCGCACCCAGACGGGCACAGGCGTACATGGCAACCAGAGCTTCAGGCACCATGGGCATATAAATAACGACCCGGTCACCCTTCTCCACACCCAGTTTACGCAGGCCACCTGCAAACTTGGCTACCTGATCGCGCATCTGACGGTAGGTCAACTTGGATTTAGTATCGGTTACCGGCGAGTCATAAATAACAGCAGTCTGATCCGCACGCCCATTTTCAACGTGATAGTCCAGAGCACAGTAGCTGGTGTTCATTTCACCATCGACAAACCAGCGCCAGGCACCCTTTTCATCTTTTTCCAGCATTTTGGTGGGCTGGGTAAACCAGGGCAGATTCTTGGCCTGCTCACCCCAGAACGCTTCCGGCTCTTTGATAGAACGCTCGTATTCAGCTTTATAGGTCATCTTCCTCGCCTCTGAGTCAATTGTTATTGGCCCACACCTGCACAGTGTCGACACTTTACCGTTATCAGGGTGTAACTCTAAAGCACCAGAAGCCGTTTGAAACTAATACGAAAGGCGCAAACCAGCAATGACTGGGCAATACAGCCCTTGCCCGTATTGAATGGCTGCAGCTAAATTGCTGACAATCAGGCCCTTGAGTGCAGAAAACAAATCTCTGACTAGCCGGTAAAAAAATTTTGCCTCGGTCAGGGGGTGTCAACAAAGCCAGGAAAAAGAGTAGAATAAGTAAAAGAAAATATACTCATTCGTAAAAAGCTGGAAGGCGAGCTTTGAATCGGTGCCAACCGACCTGCTTCTCTGCTCGCCGCTTGGCTGAAAAATGGGTTTTACATAAACACTGAGCACTGCCACTTTTATAGAGTAAGTGGCACCAAGAATATCAGACTTCTACTGGACACAACTTTATGGCTAACTCTGGCAATCCACTGATCAATGAACTCCGAGGCAATGCCCAGCAGGCCACCACCCTGTTGAAGGCCCTGGCCAACGAGAGCCGACTGATGATTCTCTGTTATCTGGATGATAAGGAAATGTCCGTGACAGAACTCAATACCTGCCTCGATCTCAGCCAATCGGCCCTGTCACAACATCTGGCGATTTTGCGTCGCGACGGCCTGGTTAAAACACGCCGTGAATCCCAGACCATCTACTATTCACTCAAGGGTGAGGAAGCCAAGCAGGTCATCCGCACCCTGCACAACATGTACTGCACGACCTAAGATGCCTCTGATTAACGTAATGAGTGCAGGTTAGACAAGGCGAAATTGGACGAAAAAGCGGAGTTTACTTCGAGTAAATGAGCAATTTGAGGACAATTTCAACGCAGTATAAGCAAGCGCAATAGTTAATCAGAGGTTTCCTAACGCTTAAAAGGCAATTGCAACCTGGGCCACCAGCTTTGGATACGCTGCTCGAACACCCTGGCTGCTTGAGCCGTGACTCTTTCCACCAGCGGAGACATTCTTTTTAACTGCAGTGAAAAGACTTCGGCATCAGCCATCCGCTTGAGCAAATAATCATCACTGGTCATCAGCTGATCCACCAGGTTCAGGCTGAAGGCCTGCTCGCCATACCAGATTTCCCCTCGCGCCACTCGATCAATATCCAGATGGGTACGGTTGCGCTGCACATAGCTTTTGAACAACTGATGGGTTGCTTCCAGGTCATCCACAAACTTTTGCCGCCCTTCCTCGGTATTTTCACCCATAAGGGTCAGGGTGCGCTTGTATTCTCCGGCTGTCAGCACCTCATAATCGACATCGTGTTTTTTCAACAGACGATGGACGTTGGGCATCTCGGCAACCACCCCGATGGAACCAATCACAGCGAAGGGAGCCGCCAATAGCTGATTGGCTGTACTGGCCATCATATAGCCACCGGAAGCAGCCACTTTATCCACGCAAACGGTCAGGCGTATCTCCTGGTCACGCAAACGCTGCAACTGGGCTGCCGCATAACCGTAGCTGTGAACAAAGCCTCCTGCACTTTCCAATCTCACCACCACTTCATCCTGTGAGCGCAAAAGCCCCAGCAAACAGCTAATCTCGCGCCCCAAGGCTCCGGCTCGGCTGGCACTCAAATCCCCTTTAAAATCCAGAACAAAAACTCTAGGGCGCTCCGCCAGGTCTTCTTTACGCTGCTTCTTCTCCTGCTTGGTGCGTTTACGCTCCTGCTTCAGCGCCTTGCCTTCTAACCAGTTTTCCTTCAGCTCCTCCTGATATCCCTGCAGGCGATCATTGAGTGAGCTAATCTCCAGTTGCTCTTGACCAGCACGGCTTCTGCGTATGGCCGCAGCGACCCCCAGCACAACCAGGACGGCCAACACCAGCGTCAGTACCTTGAGCAAAAACCCCAGGTAATCAAGAATAAATTCGGGCACAGAAGACTCCTTGAATAAAAAGATAAACAGGGCTTGATTAAAACATACGTTTGAAATATGCTTCAGTTAACTGTTCAGTTTCACCAATAAGAGGACACCACCATGGCTAACATCAACGCCATTATCGAAGGCCTGAAAGACAAGTTCAATGCAGAAGCAGCCAGCGGTATGGACGAAGTGTTTCAGTTCAATATCGAAGATGCTGACAACTACCATATCATCATTAAAGATGGCGCTTGTGAAATCCTTGAAGGCGAGCATGATGACCCTTCCGTTACCCTGATCATGAACAAGGACACTCTCAAGGATGTCCTGACTGGCGAAGAAGACGGCATGCAAGCCTTTATGGCAGGCAAGCTTCGCGCCGAGGGCGACATGATGCTGGCCACCAAGCTGTCGGCACTTTTCCCGGTATAACCCCTCCCCAGCTTTCCCCTGTCCCTGCATGTTTTAGCGGCTTCCCTCGAAGCCGCTTTTTTTGTTTGACTCTCCGGACAGCCTTCACTGGTGACAAATGGCAACTATCAGTTAACATAAACAACATCTCGAGTTGTCGACCATCCGTCAGTGGAGTTCTTTTTGATCCGACTTTTCACATCCAAACGCCAGCTTTCGTTACGCTGGTATATCTTTTTTGCTATTGCACTCAGTTGCCTGATTGTTTTCGTGGGCGCCTCCACTGTCTCATCACTGCAATACGAAGCCCTGATGGCCCGCCAGGAAGCCGTTGCCAAGGAACAACTGCAGGAACGCTTCCCGGATCAGGATATCCAGATTCAGCTCCCCCCAATCACTGCTGATGTTCGCTTCACCTATATCCTCAGTTTCAGTTTTTTCTCACTGTTTTTTCTGCTGCTGGCCGGTTACCTCTCGCACCTGGCAGTGCGCCGGATTAACCGGGCACTGTCAAGATTCCAGAAACAAATCAACAGCATCCAGTCCGCCCAGGATTTGCGCGACTTTAATGCCCAGCCTGAAGGCTTTGTCTTTAATGAAATCAGTGAAGCCTTTGAAGAGGTAAACAAGCTGGCCCGCCAGCTGGATAGCATTCTGGTAGATAAAAGCCTGCTGGAAACAGCCCTGGAAGAGTCGGAACACGAAGACTCCATGGCGGCCGAAATTCTCTACGGCCACCTGATCGACAAGAATGCCGATGACCCCCTGGGTGTAACCCACAGTATCCGCTCTTCCAGCAATTTCAGTGGCGATATCGTACTGGTGCGCCGCTCTCCCTCGGGGAGTATTTTTGTACTCCTGGCCGATGCTACCGGTCATGGTCTATCCGCTACTATTACCATCATGCCGGTCATTTCCGTATTTGATGCCATGGTGAACAAGGGACATCGCATGCCCTTTATTCTGCGAGAAATGAATAAGCGGCTGCTCAATGATCTACCCGATGACCGTTTCGTTGCCGCTACTCTGATCGAGCTCGACCCTATGGATCAGGAATTACGGCTTTGGAACGGCGCTATGCCCCAATCCCTCCTGGTCAACGCCCAGGGTGAAGTCCTGCAGAGCTTTCAATCCCGGCATATGGCCCTGGGCATTCTGGATGATCAGTTATTTGAAACCTCAGCGGAAAGATTACCCCTCCCGCAGGACGGGTATCTGCTGTCCATGAGTGACGGCCTGTTGGAACAGGTCAATGGCGAAGATGACAGCTTTGGTGAAAAGCGACTGCTGGACAAATTGCGCCAGTTACAGCCGGACAATTACATTACTGGCTTGCTGGAAGCAGTAGAAGATCACTCCAGGCAAGCCATCCCCGATGATGATATCTCGCTGGTATTAATGGACTTTGATCGCCTCAAATCCCGTTTATCACCGGCTGAAGGCTGCCAGTTTACAGACCTGAATTTACCCAGAGACCCTTTTGAGTGGAAGATCAAAGTCCAAGGTGAGCAGCTGATCAATGAAGCCCTACCTGCTTTGACCCATGATTTTCTGCAAACCCTGGGGATGGACACACCGCTTATCCAGAGAATCTTTACAGTAGCCCATGAGCTTACCTCCTGGGTACTCCACAGCAATATCCTGGAACTCTCACCTAACCTTAAAAGCCAGCTCTTGGAAACCAAGGGCGAGGCTGGCCTGCAGTATTACTACCAGCAACGCCGTGAAGCTCTGGAACGCCTTCCCGCCGATTCTTTTCTGGAGTTATGCATGTTCAGCGAACCGGGCACGGCAGTTGAGCGGGGGAAACTGGAAATCCAGGTCAGGGATAACGGACTAGGCCAGTCAGCCCTCCTGCATCTGGACGACCATAATTTCCACTGCCACTACAGTCATCTTGAGGTACTGGAAGACGGCCACTTCATCATAGCCCGTCTTTAAAACGAGCAAAAAGTTTCCGCCGCTGGCGGCAGGTAACCGCCTAGAGTTAGAAGAGATCCACTTCGCCAACCTGTGGCTTGTGCTCCACCTGCTTGAGGTATTTGTTTTCCCTTTCCACAATGGTGCGGTTGTGAAGGGTATTGATCTTCTTCAACATCACCTTGCCGGTAGAAGGGAAAAAGTGCACCTTGCGCGGATAGATATCCAATACATCCTTGGCAACGACGGGAATGCCTTCGTTGCGTAGATGTTCCATCACAAACTTCACATTACGCTCGCCGACATTGGCAAAGTTGAAATCCTTGATCACCTTGCCCCCACCAAACACCTTGGCTTCCAGGCGACGGCGTTGTGCCCCCAGCTTGAGTAGATGGTTTACAAGCAATTCCATGGCATAAACGCCATAGCGGGCCGATTCATTCAAAGGAGAAGCATTGGCAGAAGAATCATGGGGTAGAAGAAAATGGTTCAAACCGCCAATTCCCGAGTAGTTATCTCTCAGACAGACGGCAACGCAGGAGCCCAGAACCGTGACCAGCATCTCTCCTTCATCAGTCGCATAATACTCACCCGGCAGGACCTTGACTGCAGGCACCTCAAAATGCCGGTCAAAATAGTGCGACAATGCAAAATGCTTATCCACTTCTATTTCCATATTGCCACTACTCCAACATAGCCAAAGCCAGGCGCCCTTCCTTCTGGAATTCCAGATGGCTGGCTAGCTTTTTAATCAACATCAGGCCGCGACCGGCAAGCTCTGTACGGGGCTGCTGCAGCACTTCTTCAGCCTTGAACCCCTTACCACTCTGATCTATCTCTATCAGCAAGGCAAAGGGGTTTTGAGAAGCCTGCTGCCATTGCAACCTGATTCTGACTTGATCATCAGCTCCAAGTTCCTGCAGCTTCTGCTCACGTAAAACATAGTATTCCAGAAATCCCTCGGCATCCTGCTTGAGTGCAGATTTGAGGTCCAGCAGACCATGCTCAATGGCGTTGTTAATCAATTCGCTGATAATGGTAAAGGCTTTCTGACAGAAGGGCTGGGGGAAACCCAAGTCCTGCAGGTAATCATTGCACAGAGCAGGTACTTCCTGCTCACCGATCTGCCGCCCCTGGAGCGTCAATTCCCAGACAAAGGGGTCGATAGCCAGCTGTTCCAGGTTATTGCTATTACACTGGTAGAGCAGGTCTTGGAAGTAGATGAGTTCGGGAAAGTTAACGTAAAACAGGGAGACATCGTCATCAAAGGAAGGAACACCGGAGAATTCCTTAAGCTGGGCAATCAGGGTCGTCATCAGACTATGACGGGAAGCACTGCCCAACCCCGTCAGTAAACGCTCGATTCCATAGCTTTCCCCGGCAGCATTAACCTGCTCAGTCAAACCATCACTACAGCCGAAAAGCCCACCCTGACCTTCCAACTGGAAACGCTCAACATCAGAATCAAAACTCAGGTTATCCAAAATTCCCAAAGCCATATGGCGAGAAGGATAACTGGCAACAACCTGGCCCTCGCCGTCCAGATGATAAAGTGTAGGCATACCGCCATTCCAGATACTCACCTGATCGTGCAGTACATCCAGCTCTATCACCGAGGCAGCAACGAAACGATCTGGCGGAAGTTTGAAATGCAGCTTGCGATTCATTTCCCTGACAATCATCGGCAAGGCGTAACCCTTGTTGATCATGCTATGGAAAACATCCACGAGCGGCAGCAGCGTCATGGTGGCAGAAAGCCCGTGCCCCATGGCATCGGCATGCAGGATAAAAGTGCTACCGGAAGGAGAAGCCTTAGCCAGAATCAGGTCACCACAAAAATCGCTATTGGCATTGAGGTAACGGCTAAAGCCTCGAATCGTATCGGAAACATGATCAAGCAGGTTGTTATAAAAAACATAAGAAGCCATTTCAGCTTCACGATTGCTGGCATCGAGAAGGCGTTCGAGGCGAATTTTCTGATCCAGTACACGGCGGGACAAGGCTGCCCGCTTCATCTGGGAACGAACCTTCAAATCGAGCAAGGAAAAACTGAATGGCTTGACCAGATAGTCACTGATGCCGCTAGCCGCTGCCGCTTCGATCAGTTGCTCATCTTCCCGACCGGCCAATAAAATTGCTGCAGTGGCCGACACCTCCTGCTGATCAGAAAAGACCGGATGATCCAGAAGCGTCAATCCTGAGCCCTCTGGCAAGGTTTCATCCAGCAACACCAAGTCGAATAAATGCCCCGAATCCAGGCATTGTCGTGCAACCTCCAGGCTACTGGCCAGGGTCACTTTCAAATCCATGGCCTTTAAAGCTGAGGCCAGGGAAGCACTAAGCTCCTGATCAGCTGCAACGATAAGCAGTTGGTAAGCCATATCTGGCTCAACAGGCTGATTCATCCGAGCGGCACTATCCTTTCAATATTGGCGACCTTGAGGATTTCTTCAGCTGTACCTGAAGCATGGATGATTCGCACACTCTTGTTAACTGCTGAGGACTTTTTATGCAAATAAACGATCATACCCAAAGCTGCTGAATCCAGGTAATTGACTGCAGAAAAATCAAGATGTATCTCTTTGATCGCCTGATCTTTCAGTGCAGCATCCATGTCTTCGTTAAATTTTTTATGGAAACTAAAATCAAATTTTTCCGGCAAACGCGCTACTTTTACGTCCGACATTCAAGACATCTCCAAATACTAGAATAAATCGATATCACCACTATCCATAGAGTTACTGGATACCGGGTTGGACTTACGCTCTTCCCTGGCTCTGCGGAAATTATCCAGACTTTCGCGCAAGGCGGCATGAAACTGGTGAGGATCATCAGCTCCTGCTTGCAGCGCCTCCACCAACAAAAGAAGGTGGCTTTGCTCTGACAGCGTGTGTTGGATGGTCTGAGTGCTCATATCCTCGAACTGCATGGCCCGCATGGCATCATAGAGAGCTTCACTCAAGCGGCTAGAGAGAGTCTCCAGTTCTTCGGTAACCCGTTTATCGCTGTCCGATTTCTCCATCAAGAGCTCTATGGCCGACTCCACTTCCTTTTTGGCGCGCAGGATAAAACTCATGTCCTGGGAAGCAATTTTACTGACATCGGCCACCAGCTTCTCAATGCGCCTATTCATTTCATTGAGATTACGCTGAATCGTTTGACTAAATTCTGCAGAGCGGGCAGAAAGAGCGCGAACCTCATCAGCAACCACGGCAAAGCCCCGCCCGTGCTCACCGGCACGAGCCGCCTCGATGGCAGCATTCAAGGCCAGCAGATTGGTTTGCTCGGCAATATTGTCGATGTCACCCAAGGCCTTCATCAATTCAGGCATACCTTCTGACAATTCAGAGACTCTTTCCAACATCTCCATTAGATCAGCACTGGTTTGCACCGAAGTTTCAACAAAATTGTTCAGGGTTTTCAGGGTGTCCTCGGCAAAGTTGCTCATGTGCTTATGCGAGCTGGCATCCAGCTCTTTCTCACCGCCGTACAAGAGCGCACGTACCAGATCCTGCTGTTCATCCAGGTCCGCTTTTAAGCGGTTGAAGGATTCCCCCAGGGTATTCAATGCATCCGTCTGCATGTTTTGCAGGGCATCCATATCTTCCTTGGATTCCGCAACCACCGAAGCGATCGTCTCCCCGACCTGCAGGTAGTCTTTTTGCAGGTCGATCTGGGAAATCCCCTCGATATAGCTGTCTTTTGACGGATCCGGCAATTGGCTGATTCTTTCCCTGGCTCTTTCGCGCAAGGGCCAATACCCCAAAAGGAAACCGGCCGGCAAAGCAGCCAGACCAATCAGCCAACCGGGCAGCAGCCACCCAAGACCTGCTGCGGCCAAAGTCAGGAGGACTAAAAGTGCCCATACAAGTTGTTTATTCATTGGCTTTCCTTAAACGGCTAAACTCGGTTAATTCTTTGTCCCAGACGCTCAATCACGCGTGCAGGAAGATCCACCAGGGGTAACACTTCCTGGGCTGCCCCCAGGGCAATGGCTTCTTTGGGCATACCAAAAACAATACAGCTGGCTTCATTTTGAGCCAGAGTATAGGCACCGGCACGACGCATTTCTAATAAACCTGCAGCACCATCACGCCCCATTCCAGTCAAAATCACGCCTACGGCATTAGCACCGGCAACCCGGGCAGCAGAATGAAAAAGCACATCCACTGAAGGCCGGTGGCGATTGACCAAGGCGGTGTCCAGCAAGCGAGTCATGTAATTGGCCCCGCTACGAGCTATCTCCAGATGCAGGTTGCCTGGAGCAATATAAACATGGCCGGGCAGCACCCTCTCGTTGTGCTGGGCTTCTTTCACACGCAGCAAACACTCCCGATCCAGGCGCTCTGCGAAGGTACGGGTAAAATTCTCCGGCATATGCTGGGTGATCATGATCGCCGGCATATCAGCCGGCAAATCGATCAAGAATTCCTTGATCGCCTCGGTTCCTCCCGTCGAAGCGCCAACAAAAATAACCTTCTCGGTCGAGGCGTAACGCGTTTTATGACTGGACAGGGCCACAGCATTGGCACGATGGCGAGCTTCCCGCGATTGGTTACCCTGGGTTTTAGGCTTGATACGCGCACTGGCACAGGCCCTGATCTTTTCGGCTATCAGGTCGGCATAGGCGGTCATGCCGGAAACGATATCTACCTTGGGCTTGGAGATGTAATCGACTGCACCCAGCTCCAGTGCTCTCAGGGTCACTTCTGATCCCTTATCGGTCAGGGAAGACACCATCAGCACAGGCATGGGCCGCAAACGCATCAGCCGCTCGAGAAAATCCAGACCATCCATGCGTGGCATTTCCACATCCAGTGTCAGAACATCCGGGTTGTGGAGTTTGATTAATTCGCGGGCAACGAGAGGATCGGGCGCAGTAGCCACCACCTCCATATCTTTCTGGCCATTGATCAGATCGGTAAGCAGGCGACGAATCAGGGCAGAATCGTCAACTACCAACACTGAAATTCTAGCTTTTTTCATCAACCAAATAGCTCTACGTTGCCTGCCACTTCGATATTCAGCAGTCGTTGAAAGTAGTCTGCTTCACGATCAAAAATCGTCGTATTATTCAGACGCTTAAGCTTTTTCACCAACACCCGACCACTGGCCGGAAAAAAATAAATTTTCTGTGGCCAAGGGCCAAGTAAACTTTTACTCACCACAGGAATCTGCTCAGCTTCAAGATAGCTCATCAAAAAATCGGAATTGCGTTCCCCAATCAGATGACTGCCCTCCCCTGCTAGCACATCGCCACCACCAAACACCTTGGCTTGCAGGTTCTTTTTATCCGCGCCCAATTTGTACAGCTGGTTCAGGAGAACCTCCAGGGCATGACTGCCATAGCGGATAGAACTGTCAATCATCTCACTGTCTTCACTGTCAAAAGGCAGCATGAAATGATTAATTCCACCGACCCCTCTGACTTTGTCATGAATACAGGCAGAAACACAACTGCCCAGCACTGTTACAATCAGTTTATCATGACGAGTCACATAATATTCGCCGGGCAGTATCTTGATCGCTTCCATTTCAAAATAGCTATCAAAGTAGCTGACTGGCGACCAAGCCTCGGTTTGCGGATCCTCCCCAGGATTATCCTGCGTACTTGTCACTTCTTACCTCTTAGGCACAGGCATGAAGACTGTCTTACCCTTAAGACGAAAGATATCACTGGCATGCTGGAAGCTTTCTGAATGACCGGCATAAAGCAGCCCTTCAGCCGTTAACAAGGGGTGGAAGCGCGACAACACCTTGTATTGTGTTGGCTTATCAAAATAAATCATCACATTACGGCAGAAAATCGCATCAAAAGGCCCTTTGATCGGCCAATTGGGAGCCAGCAAATTGAGGGAGTTGAAATGGATCAGATCTTTGACCTGGGATCGGATTTTCACCATGCCCACGTGCTTTCCCTTGCCTCGGACAAAAAAGCTTTTGACTCGATCATCACGCATTTTGGCCACCCGGTCAGAGGCATAAACACCCCGCTTGGCCTGCTGCAGGACATTGGTATCCACATCAGTTGCCAGAATACGTACAGGCGGCGTCCAGGTACCAAAAGTTTCTATAGCCGTCATGGCAAGGGAATAAGCCTCTTCCCCTGTTGAGCAGGCGCTGGACCAGATTTTCAGGGGGCCCCGCCGTTTATCAGCGACGGCCAACAGCTGCTCGGCCAGAAGGTCAAAATGATGCTCTTCTCGAAAAAATGAAGTCAGATTCGTTGTCAGGGCATTTATAAAATCCTGGGCTTCGTCTTCATTTTCTTCCAAGTGAGCCAGGTATTGCTCAAAAGTCATCAATCCGAGGGAACGAAGACGCCGGGCAATACGGCTATAGACCATATCCCTTTTTTTTGGACTTAGAAAGATGCCTGCCCTTTCGTGAGCCAAATCACGAATTTTAGCAAAATCCCTGTCCTTAAATTCAAATTCCCGTTCTTTTGTGCTCACTTCCACCTCATGACTTTCAAAACCGCCCTTCCTACCCTCAGCACAGGAAGAGCGGCTAATCGATTAACTTCTAGTAATTAAAACTCTTCCCACTCGTCGTCATCTTGACGCTTGGGCGGAGGCAGAGGAGCTTGTCGCTTAGCCGTTTGGGCCTTTTTGGCTGCAGCTGCTGCCTTAGCTTTTGCAGGATGCCCCGGCTTTTTGCTCGGACTAGCAGTTCCCAGTCGAGCCCGATCCTGGGTAGCCTGCTTTTTCTTGGTCGTTTCAATTGCCTTGTTGGTTGATTCATCAACCCGGAAAATTGAGACAGAAGTCGTGAGAGATTGAGCCTGCTCTTCCAAGGACTCGGCAGCCGCCGCAGCTTCTTCGACCAGTGCCGCATTCTGCTGGGTCACATCATCCATCTGGATCACAGCCTGGTTGACCTGCTCAATACCCTGGCTTTGTTCATCGGAGGCGGCAGAAATCTCACCCATGATATCGGCAACCCGTTTCACCGAATTGACGATTTCTTTCATGCTGGCACCGGAAGCTTCCACCACTTCACTGGTGGCCTCCACGATTTCGCCATCTTTCTTGATCAGTTCCTGAATTTCCTTGGCCGCCGCTGCAGAACGCTGCGCCAAGGAGCGGACTTCACCCGCAACAACAGCAAAGCCTCGTCCCTGTTCACCGGCACGCGCAGCCTCTACGGCAGCATTCAGTGCCAGAATATTGGTCTGGAAAGCAATGCCATCAATGACAGTGATAATTTCACTCATCTTCTCGGCGCTGGCTGTTAGCTCCTGCATTTTCAGCACGGCTTCATTCACTTTACCGCCGCCCTGTTCTGCAACCTCACTGGCACTGGAGCTCAATTGATTAGCCTGACGGGCGTTATCAGCATTCTGCTTCACTGTTGATGTCAGCTCTTCCAGGCTGGAGGCAGTTTCTTCAAGACTGGAAGCCTGCTCTTCTGTGCGTTGGGAAAGGTCGGTATTACCCGCCGCAATTTCAGAAGAGGCCGTGGTAATGGCATCGACAGAGATCTTGATTTCACCAACAAGATCTCTCAGCTTATCCTGCATCCGCTGCAGTGCCTGCAGCATCTTGCCGATTTCATCATCATGGTCGGCCTTGATCTGGTTATTCAGATTACCGTCGGCCATCTGGTTAAAGTAGCCCACGGCACGATTAAGCGGATTCACGATGGCACGAATCAACAGCCAACCTATGACAACGGCAATCACAATACCAATGATAATGGTGATAATGGTTCCAGTCCGGGTGTCAGCAAAATCGGCTTCTGCCGCTTCGTATTCTTCACGGGCAACGCGTCTTTGCAGATCCATCAGTTGGGAAGCCACTTCATAGGCATCACGAAAATCGGGAAGCGTAGCACGTACCATATGCATGTTGGCATCCATGAATTCACCCGCTTCCAGCAAAGCAATGGTTTCCCTCAGCCCCTCTTCCACGAAGATGCCTCTCAAACGCTGAAAATCTTCAGCCAGACGGGCCTCTTCCGGTGTCAGGTAGGTATCCATGTACCTTCCCCAAATTTCGGTAATACTTTCGATATTTTCCCGAACCTTATTGGTATGCATCGTGATTTGATGATCATGAAGGACACTTTCATCAAGCCGGGGGTCATGCATAGCAGCCAGCTGCAATTCGATAATATTTTCTTGCATATAAACTTCAATGTCAGCCAACTGCTGGGATGGAATCAGGCGATCGTTCATCACGGTATCCAAAGCCTGATTACTGTGATCCATACCCTGCAGGCCCACAAAGCCAATCACTGCCAAAAGCAGGGATAGAAACCCGATCACAAAGATCAGGCGTGCCTTCACGGTCAGCTTTCTCAACATATCCTTTCCCCTCTGATTAGAATTCTTATTAGCCTGCCTGAACCACCTGATCCATCAGCCCCATGTCGCTACTGGTCATGAGCTTTTCGATATCAACGACGATAGCCATTCTTTCATCTTCATCTTCAGTGGTTTTATCCAGGGTCGCCAGGCCTTCCAGGTATTCTGTATCCAGCGTAGCCCCAAACTCGGGAGCAGGGCGGATCTGGTCTGGATCCAGGGCGATCACATCGGAAACCCCATCCACTACCATCCCTACGATTCTTTCGCCCAAATTAAGGATAATCATGACGGTGAACTGGTCATAAACAATTTCACCAACATTGAATTTAATGCGCATATCCACCACTGGGACAATTACACCGCGCATATTGATGACACCCTTGATGTACTCCGGCGTATTGGCAATACGGGTTACTCCATCGTAACCACGAATTTCCTGAACTTTGAGTATATCTATAGCATACTCTTCCTCACCCAGAGTGAAGGTCAAAAATTCCTGCTGACCACTGGTCACTAAAGCTTGTTCTTCAGTTGCATCATTCATGAAAACTACCTCCAGGCTGCTCAGACCACATTCATTCGGGCCAGACGTTCTATATCAATGATCAGGGCCACGCGGCCATCCCCCATAATCGTTGCACCGGAAACCCCTTCCACTTTGCGGTAATGGGTTTCCAGGCTTTTGATCACCACCTGATCCTGGGCAATCAATTCATCCACGAAGAGCGCCAGCTTGCCCTCAACCGTCTCGACCACAACCAAAATCCCCTCTTCGGGATTGGTAAATCTTGGCTGGAGATTAAAGACTTTATACAAGGGCACCAAGGGCAGGTATTCGCCGCGGATATGCACCACCTTACCCTTGCCGGAAACCGTTTTAAGCTGAGATTTATCCGGTTGCATGGATTCCAGAATACGGGTCAAGGGAAGAATGAAGACTTCATCACCCACCCGCAAAGACATACCATCGAGAATGGCCAGTGTCAGCGGCAGACGCAAACCGATGCGGGTTCCCTGGCCCGGGACTGAATCGATTTCAATCTGGCCTTTCATTTCACTGATATTACGCGAAACCACATCCATGCCCACGCCACGACCGGAAACATCGGTAATTTCCTTGGCCGTTGAAAAGCCAGCTGCAAAAATCAATTGCCATACTTCTTTATCGGGTGGGTTATCACTCAGCGGAATGCCTTTTTCTTCAGCCTTGGCCAGGAGTTTTTCGCGATTAAGGCCTGCGCCATCATCATGAATCTCCACCAGAATACTGCCACCCTGATGACTGGCGCTGAGGGTGATCGTGCCCTCTTCAGGCTTGCCCGCCGCCACACGTTCTTCAGGTGATTCTATGCCATGGTCGATCGAGTTTCTAACCAGGTGAGTCAAAGGATCAGATAGCTTTTCAATCAAGCCTTTGTCCAGCTCGGTTTCTTCCCCGACCAATTTCAATTTGACCTTCTTGTGCATTTTCTTGGTCAGATCACGCACAACTCGAGGAAAACGTCCAAAGACAAAATTGATGGGCAACATCCTGATGGACATAACCGCTTCCTGGAGATCACGGGAATTGCGTTCCAGGTTAGCCAGGCCGTTATGAATATTTTCGTATTCAATCGGATCCAGTACCGATGCAGATTGCGCCAGCATGGAGCGGGTAATTACCAGCTCACCAACAAGATTGATCAACTGATCAACCTTTTCCACGCCCACACGGATTGAAGTGTCCGCTGCAGCCTTGGAAGCAGGTGCCTTGGCAGGCTGAGAGCCAGCTTTTGGAGCAGGTTTACCAGACGCTTTTTTGTCAGTCTGTTCAGCACTCGAGGTATTTTGTGCACTTAACGAAGGCTTAGACCCACTGGTTACTGCTTCCTTGGCAGGCAGGTCTTTTTCATCAACGAAAAAACCGTACCCCGGATCTTCATCAGCAGTTTCACCTTCATTCGTCTGGGATTCGGTTGCTGCTGGCAGCTCGTCATCCTCGACAAAGAAACCATAGCCTTGTTCTTCTTCCAGGCTTTCCAAAGAAGCGGGTAATTCACTTTCATCAATGAAAAAGCCAAAGGCTTCTTCGTCATCGTCAGCAGAGTTATCTTCGGCAAGAGGCTGGTCGCCTTCCTGCCACTCAAAGGTCACTTCCTGAGGTTGGCAGACCCAGGCAAAAATTTCTTCCAGCTGCTCACGTTTGACTGCCGCATGGAGTAACCAGGTAGCCTGTCCATCGTGAGGCGGGGTGACCTTCTCCACTTCGCCCAAAGCCATCAGATCTTCAGTGACAGCATCATAGGAAGCCGCTCCGGCAAAAATATCCGTCGCCGGATGCAATTTAATCAGCCAGGCACCACCACCACGCGTAGGGGGCTGCTCGTCACCAGCCGGAGGCTGTTGTTCCGGTGGTGTCGGCGTCGAGTCTTGATTGGCAGGCTGTTCATCATCACTGGCCAAACGCACCAGCTCGGATTTAACCGTTGCGATGCGATCAGCATCGGTTTCATTACCCTGTTGGTGATCATCCAGCATAGTACCCAGAAGATCACTGGCCTGTAGAAAGGCCTCGATCATGTCATCCGTGGGATGCAACTCCTGCTTACGCAAGCGATCCAGTAGCGTTTCCAGAGCATGGGTCAAATCAGCAATATCAGTAAAACCGAAGGTACCCGCCCCCCCTTTTATAGAATGAGCCGCCCGAAAGATGGCGTTCAAATCATCCAGACTGGGGTTATCCAGATCTATGGCCAGCAGGAGGTTTTCCATGGTTGCCAGGTGTTCATAGGCTTCATCGATAAACACCTGGTGAAACTGGCTCAGATCAACACTCATGGGTTTAACCTCTTCGATTCGCAGTTGGGGTCATTAATTAACCGATTACTTTTTTAACCACATCAATTAGTTTTTGCGGGTCAAAAGGTTTGACCAACCAACCGGTCGCCCCAGCAGCTTTACCCTGCTGCTTCATGGCAGCACCCGCTTCAGTGGTCAACACCAGAATCGGAGTGCGGCTATACGCAGGCAAAGCACGCAAGCTTTTAATGAGTGTCAGACCATCCATATTTGGCATGTTCTGGTCGGTCAATACCAGGTCAAAGCGCCCGGACTTGGCTTTTTCCAGCCCTTGTTTGCCATCAACCGCCTCGGTGACCGAATAGCCAGCTCCCTTGAGGGTAAAAGAAACCATCTGGCGGATGGATGCAGAATCATCGACTGTCAGAATCGATTTTGCCATGACATTGAATCCTCTAAGTGTGCAAAGCCTTTAGCTCATCTTCCCGAAGGCTGATAACCCCTCAACGACCAGCCTCGCCTGACTGGCTTGGCTGGTCACTTGTTCAGAGGCCTAAAAAACTAGACCTTCAGGTAAGCTACTCAAAAACAGTTAAGATTTAAAGAGTTATAGATCAACAAAATACATTTTTAAAACTCTTCCCACTCATCGTCTTCCTGACGTTTGGGAGGAGGGGGCGCCACACGTTTCTTGTTATTGGACGCTGTAGCAGCTGCTTTTCTGGAAGCAGGCAACTTGACTCGGGGCTCCTGTTTGGCGCTGGAGGCGGCTTGTGAAGAAGAAGCTTTCAACCCCAAATCCACCTGACGACTGATCTTGAACATGGCGACAGAGGTACTCAGGGCAACCGACTGCTCTTCCAGGGACTCGGCAGCAGCAGCGGCTTCTTCCACCAGGGCAGCATTCTGCTGGGTGACATCATCCATCTGGATTACAGCCTGATTGACCTGCTCAATGCCCTGACTTTGTTCGTTGGAGGCAGCAGAAATCTCGCCCATCAGGTCGGTGACGCGACGAATGGAAGTAACAATTTTCTCGATGGTATCTCCGGTTTCACGTACCAGCTCACTGCCACCGCGAACGGTTTCCACCGATTCAGTAATCAGCTCTTTAATTTCTTTAGCCGCAGAAGCCGAACGCTGGGCCAGTACACGAACCTCGCCGGCTACAACAGCAAACCCGCGTCCCTGTTCACCGGCTCTGGCCGCCTCTACAGCAGCATTCAGGGCCAGAATATTGGTTTGGAAAGCAATGCTGTCGATCAAGGTAGTAATATCGGCAATCTTGTCAGAGCTTTCACTGATCTGATCCATGGTACGAACTACTTCGCGGGCTTTTTGACCACCGTCCGTAGCCACCTGACTGGCATCCACGGATAGTTGATTGGCCTGCTGGGCATTATCAGCATTCTGCTTCACGGCCGAGGTCAGCTGCTCGAGGCTGGAAGCGGTTTCTTCCAGGCTGGATGCCTGCTCTTCAGTACGTTGAGACAGATCCGAGTTACCGGCGGCGATCTCGCTGGATGCTGTGGTGATCGAAGCAACAGCCTCTTTGATATCGCCTACCAGGTCTTCAATTTTGGTGACAAAGACGTTGAAATGACGGGTCAGCTCGGAAAGTTCATCGCGGCCCTGTTCATCCAGGCGCACTGTCAGGTCGCCATCGCCACTACTGATATCCTTCATGGCATCAGCAGTATTCTTGATCGGACGGATAATCGAACGGCCGATCAGCAAGGCCATAACCAGCATCACAAACAGGATAATAGCTGCCACGGCCAGAAGGGCCAGCAGGCTGCTCATGAATTTACTGTCCAGGTCATCAATATAGACGCCGGTCGCCAACACCCAGCTCCAGTCATCGTTATAGCGGGCATAGGATAGCTTGGGAGCCGGTTTGTCACTGCCGATGCGATTCCAGTGATAGCGGACCACCGTGGAGCCTTCACGCACAGACCCCTCAACCAACTGACGAACCAGAGGCACACCATTTTGATCCTGCAAGCCCATCATATCCTGACCAATCAATTCCTGATTGGGGTGGGCCAAAAAGCGACCATCTCGGGAAATGATAAACACATAGTCATCATCCGGACCATAAATCATCGCCTGTACGGCGGCCAGAGCTTCACGCTGGGCTCGAGCCTGAGTTAACTGACCCGATTCGGCCTGATGCTGAAATTCCTCGACGATCCCCTCAGCAGCATCCACCATATTGCTGATTTCTTCGAGTGTCATGGACTCCATGTCCTGATACTGGCGATCCAAAGCAACAGCTAGAATTGCCAGCATGCCGATCACCGCCAAAAGATTGATAATCCAGATGCGATGATTAATTTTCAATTTGCGTAATAACATGAGCTGATTCATCCACAGACAGTTGAGATTAAAGCCTTTATATGCGACCGATAGACGCAATTATGGCATGGTTATCCAAACGGATGCACGATTATTAGGTATATCTGATAAGCTGCCTCCCAAAAGCCCTGTGATTTCTACAGCAATCGGTTAAAATAACCCTTTATTTCGTCGCTTTGCGGAAAAAATGACTGAATATTTATTGCTTCTCATCAGTACCATCCTGGTTAACAACTTTGTTCTGGTTCAGTTTCTCGGGCTTTGCCCCTTCATGGGCGTGTCCAACAAACTGGATTCGGCGCTGGGTATGTCCCTGGCCACCACCTTTGTCCTTACCCTTTCTTCCGCATTAAGTCATCTGGTCTATCACGGCCTGCTGGTTCCGCTGGAACTGGAATACCTACGCACCATCAGTTTCATTATCATGATAGCGGCAGTTGTTCAGTTTACTGAAATGCTGGTACACAAAACTTCTCCGGTGCTCCACCAGACCCTGGGTATCTTCCTGCCCCTGATCACCACCAACTGTGCTGTTCTGGGGGTTGCCCTGCTCTCCATCAGCCAGGAACAAACTTTTGTTGAAGCCATTATTTACGGCCTGGGCGCAGGACTGGGTTTTTCCCTCGTACTGGTCTGCTTTGCCGCCATGCGCGAACGCCTGGCACTGGCTGATGTTCCTGCACCCTTCAGGGGGGCAGCCGTTGCCATGATGACGGCCGGACTCATGTCCCTGGCCTTCATGGGATTTACCGGGATGGTGCAACTCTGATGCTGGAACTCTTGACGACCCCTGGCCTGCTGGCTGCCGTACTCACCCTCTCAGGCCTGGCGGTAGTGATTGGCCTGCTTTTGGGGTTTGCCCAGGTTAAATTCCATGTCGATGGCGATCCTCTGGTAGAAAAGATAGACCAACTGCTTCCACAAACCCAATGTGGTCAATGCGGACATCCCGGTTGCCGCCCCTATGCCGAAGCTATAGCGGCTGGTGAAGACATCAATAAATGCCCACCTGGCGGTGAAACCACCATCCAGGCCCTGGCCGATCTTTTGGGTCGCGAACCCCTGCCGCTGGATGCCGAAGAAGGTGCCACCTCGGAAAAAAGAGTCGCCTTTATCCGCGAAGACGAATGCATCGGTTGCACCAAATGCATCCAGGCCTGTCCGGTCGATGCTATTCTTGGCGCGCCCAAACTCATGCATACAGTTATTGTGGATGAGTGCACCGGTTGCGACCTTTGTGTTGAACCCTGCCCGGTTGATTGTATTGATATGCTGCCTCTGCCCGACCATCTGCAAAGCTGGCATTGGCCTGCCCCTGCAGGCCCCTTGACCTCTCCAGACCAACGCCTGATCGCCAGCGATGCTCCTTCTCGGCAATCCGGGGAGACCCGCCATGCTTGATACCCTACGCTTGACTAACCGGCGTTTTCACGGTGGTATCCACCCCCCGGAGAACAAACTGCAATCCAGTCTTGAGCCCCTGAGGGAACTACCCTTGCCCAATGAGGTGGTGCTTCCTCTGGGGCAGCATCAGGGCCAGCTGGCCAAACCTCTGGTAGAAATCGGGGAAAAAGTCAAAACCGGTCAACTTCTGGCTAGCACGACAGTAGCAACCGGCGCCTGCGTTCACGCCAGTATCACCGGTCGCATCACGGCCATTGAAGACCGCCCACTGCCCCAGGTTTCCGGTCTGAGCCTACCGGCCATAGTGATCCAAAGGGAAGGCGAGGAAGAAAGCTTTACCTACCCGCGTTATGACAACTGGCAGGAAACCCCCAACGAGCAGTTGCTGGAACGCATTCAAACCTCGGGATTGGTGGGCCTGGGCGGGGCCGTTTTCCCGACAAGAACCAAACTGGCAGGCGCTTTGGAAAAGGGCATCGAAACCCTGATCATCAACGCCGCCGAATGTGAACCCTACATCACTGCCGATGACTGCCTGATGCAGACCCGCCCTGCTGCTCTTCTGGAAGGCATAGGGCTGCTGATCAAACTCCTGCAACCCCGGGAAGTCCTCCTGGGCATTGAAGACAACAAACCCCAGGCGCTGGAAAGCCTGCAAAAGGCATTACCCGGTAGCGGCCTGGAAGAGCAGCTGCAAATCTGCGTTCTGCCCACCCTTTACCCCTCTGGCGGCGAGAAACAGTTGATCCAACTGCTCACCGGCAAGGAGGTACCCAGTGGTGGCCTGCCTCTTGATCTGGGCATCCTTTGTCATAACGTAGGCACCCTGGCCGCTTTGGCCGATGCGGTCATCCGTGGTCGCCCTCTCATCGAGCGCATCGTTACCATCACCGGCCAGGCCGTCAGTCAACCGGGTAACTACCTGGTTCGCCTGGGCACCGCCATTGAAACCCTGTTGCAAGCAGCGGGTTGGAACCAAGACAAACACCAGCGCCTCATCCTGGGCGGCCCCATGATGGGCTTTACTCTGCCCTCGGCCCAGGTTCCCGTGACCAAGGCGGCCAACTGCCTGCTGCTACCGACAGAAGAGGAACTCCCGCTGCCCGGTCCGGAGCAGCCGTGTATCCGCTGTGGTCGCTGTGAAGAAGCCTGCCCGGCTCAACTGCTTCCCCAGCAACTGTATTTTTACGCTGCGCATCAGGTTTTTGATCAGGCTGAAGAACACCAGCTGTTTGATTGCATCGAATGCGGTGCCTGTGCCTGGGTCTGCCCCAGTGAAATCCCCCTGGTGCAGTATTACCGCTATGCCAAGGGCGAAGTCCGTCAACTCAGGGCCGATGCAGAAAAAGCGGAGCAGGCACGCCTGCGCTTTGAGGCACGCCAAGAACGCTTTGAGCGTGAACAGGCAGAAAAAGAAGCCAAGCGCCAGGCTCGAGCCCAAGCAGCGGCCAAGCTGGCTGCTGCGCAAAAAGCCAAGCAAGAAGCCAAGACTCAGCAGGAGCCGCAAACCCAGTCCGAACAGGCCAGTAGCGAACCCGATGTGCAAGCGGCTCTCACCAAAAAACTCAAGCAACTGAAAACCGCCAAGGCCGCTTCCAGTGTTGCTGTCAAAAAGGCCGAAAAAGGCCTGGCTAATCTCAAGGCAGCAGCGGATACCACACCTGAGCAACTGAGCGAGCAGGAAGCCAAACTGGCCAAGGCCAAGGAACAGTTGCAAAAAGCCGAACAACAACTGGCTGAAGCTGAAGCCGGAAATACCCCCGCAGCGGCCCAGCCAGCGCCTGAAGTCAAACCCTCAACAGGCAACCCGGAAGACCCGGCCAAAAAACTCAAACAGCTGAAAACAGCCAAGGCCGCCACAGCAGTTGCTGTCAAAAAGGCCCAGAAAACCCTGGATAATTTAAAGGCGGCTGCCGATAGCACGCCCGAGCAAATTGCCGAACAGGAAGACAAGCTGGCCAAGGCACAACAACAGTTGCAAAAAACCGAACAGCAACTGGCTGAAGCAGAAGCAAGCGGTCAACCGGCTCCAACCGCTGCACCGGGTCAGCCGACTGCGACCCCGGAAGATCCGGCGAAAAAACTCAAGCAGCTTAAAACAGCCAAGGCCGCCACTGCGGTTGCCGTTAAAAAAGCGGAAAAAGCTCTCAGCAACCTGCAAGCAGCCAAGGATGCCACGCCCGAACAAATCGCTGAGCAGGAAGAAAAGCTGGCCAAGGCCAGAGAACAACTGACCCGGGCTGAAACCCGCCTGGCTCAAGCAGAAGAGGAATAACTTGCATGGCCTGGATTCAACTCTCTTCTCCCCATAGCCACAATCGTGTTACTACGGATCAGGTGATGCGCCAGGTGGTAATCGCCACCCTGCCCGGTATTGCCACCCTGACCTGGTTTTTTGGACCAGGCATACTGGTCAATCTGATTTTAACCATCAGTAGCTGTCTGCTGGCTGAAGCCCTGGTACTCAAGCTTCGTAACCGCCCCCTGACGGTGCTCAAGGACAACTCAGCCCTGGTCACCGGTATTCTGATCGGCTGCTGCCTGCCAGCCTCCACGCCCTGGTGGATTCCGGTTCTGGGCGGCAGTTTTGCGCTTTTGGTGGGCAAGCAACTCTTTGGCGGCCTGGGACAGAATCCCTTCAATCCCGCCATGGCAGCCTATGCCTTTTTGCTGATCAGTTTTCCGGTACAAATCAGTATCTGGCCGGCACCAGCTACGCCCTTGAGTGACACCTCCTGGCTGAATAGCCTGGCAGGCAGTGATGCCCTGACCGGGGCAACCGCCCTGGATGCCTGGCGCAACAAGGGCTTGTTGATGGCTGAAGAATTCTGGCAAGCCGATGGCTATCTGTCGTCCCAGATGGTCACAGCCTGGGCCAGTGTTGCCAGTGCCTGGCTAGTGGGCGGGCTTTACCTCATCTGGCAGCGCATCATCAACTGGCAGCTGCCGCTGACTTTTCTGGCCACGCTGTTTATTGCCGGCAGCTTTGTCTGGGGATTCAATCCCAGCCACCAGATTCCACCCTGGTTGCACCTGGCTGCCAGTTCAGCGGTATTTGCCGCCTTCTTCATCCTGACAGACCCGGTGAGCGGTGCCACCAGCCTCAAGGGCAAGGTCTTTTTTGCCATCGGCTGCGGCCTGCTGGTGATCTCCATACGCACCTGGGGCAGCTATCCGGATGGGGTCGCCTTTTCGGTTCTGCTGATGAACTTTGCTGCACCTGCGCTGGACTACTACACCCGTCCACGCGTGTATGGGCAAAAACAGGCTCGCAAGGGCTTGGCTAGCAAGGAGAAATCATGACTCAGGAAACGAACCAGCCCAGTCTTGGTCGCAGCCTGGTGCGCAGTGTTACCGGGCTGTTGGCCTTTGCTCTGGTGACAGCCGGAGCGGTTGCCCTGACCAAGCAGCTGACCAGTGAACGTATTGCTGACAACCAGGCCCAGGCGGAAGCCAGACTGCTGCATGAGCTGGCACCACCGGAAGCCGGCTATCGCCTTAATCTGGATGACCCCTTGATGCTGCCTGCAGCACCGGAACTGGGACACCAAGAACCCTTTGCAGCCCATTTGGCTTTCCGCGATGGCCGCCCTGAGCTGCTTCTACTGCCGGTGGTGGCCACGGGTGGCTACACCGGTGCCATCCAGCTACTGGTTGCTTTAAAGCTGGACGGGAAGCTTCAGGGGGTCAGGGTAACCCGCCACCAGGAAACACCGGGACTCGGCGATCGTATTGAAGAAAAGAAATCCGACTGGATTCATTCCTTTGCCGGTGCCAGCCTGGGAGCCCCCCCCCTGGAAGACTGGCAGGTTAAAAAAGATGGCGGAGCCTTTGATCAGTTCACCGGAGCCACCATCACGCCCCGCGCCGTGGTTCGCGGAGTCAGAGACAGCCTGCTTTGGCATCGGGATCAATGGCAGCAACTCAGTCAGAAGCTGCCACTGCCTGCAGCCCCCACTCAAGAGGAGGATCATTAATCATGTCAACCAGCCCCTCTTATCGCCAGATCGCTGCGGACGGCCTCTGGAGCAACAATCCGGCTCTGGTTCAATTGCTGGGTCTCTGCCCCCTGCTGGCGGTAACCAGTACCTTTGTCAATGCCTTGGGATTGGGACTGGCTACCCTGCTGGTTTTATTGGGGTCCAACTTCTCGGTTTCCCTGATTCGCAATCTGGTGCCCGCTAATGTTCGTCTACCTGCTTTTGTCATGATCATTGCTTCTTTCGTGACCTGTGCCGAACTGCTGATGCAGGCTTTTACCTACGAGCTTTACCAGATCCTGGGCATCTTTATTCCCCTGATCGTGACCAACTGCATGATTCTGGGCCGTGCCGATGCCTTTGCCAGCAAAAACAAGCCCCTCCCTGCACTGCATGATGCCCTGATGGTCTCTCTGGGTTTTACCAGCGTGCTAGTGTTGCTGGGAGCCTTTCGCGAAATTCTCGGTCAGGGAACCCTGTTCAGCGGCATGGAATTGCTTTTTGGCCCTAGAGCAGCCGACTGGGAAATCATCTTTTTTACCGATTTCCAGGTGCTTTTGATGGTACTACCACCCGGCGCCTTCTTTGGCACCGGCCTGCTGATTGCCCTGAAGAATTTAATCGATGCCCAGGCCAAGAAACGCCAGAAGCCTGAAATTCTTGCCACAGATAAAACCAGCCGTCGTGTCAGGATGACTTCATCATGAATGCCGCAAAACGCCTCGAGATATTTACCCGCTTGAGAGCGGCCAACCCTGAACCCACCACCGAGTTGAACTGGACCTCTCCATTTGAGCTCCTGTCAGCGGTTCTGCTTTCCGCCCAGGCCACGGATGTCGGTGTCAACAAGGCCACCGCACGTCTTTTCCCGGTGGCCAATACACCCCAGGCAATTCTGGATCTGGGATTGGACCAGCTCAAGGCGTATATAAAAACCATCGGCCTCTATAACACCAAGGCTGAGAACCTGATGAAAACCTGCCGGATTCTGGTGGAAAAACATCAGGGCGAAGTACCGCAAACCCGTAAGGCGCTGGAAGCCCTGCCCGGTGTCGGTCGAAAAACCGCCAATGTCGTACTCAATACAGCCTTTGGCCAGCCTACCATTGCCGTGGATACCCATATTTTTCGGGTCAGCAACCGCACGGGAATCGCCAAGGGCAAAAATGTTGATGAAGTGGAACAAAAGTTGCTGAGGCATACCCCCAGGGAATTCAAGAAGGACGCTCACCACTGGCTGATCCTGCATGGCCGCTACACCTGCGTTGCCCGCAAGCCCAAGTGTTTAAGCTGTATCCTTGAAGATTTATGTGAATTTAAAGACAAAACTGAGTAAGATGGAAAGTGGAAAATAAAAACCAGTTTTAGCAACTGACAAGTGAGGTAAACGTGACCCCTCTAGCAACTGCCAAACGCTCCCGTTCTGTCACCACCGAAGAAGTTCTGCTGATTCTCTGCCATTCTGTTACCGACGTGCTTGGCAATGCTGGCAACCGGGAAGTTTCCTACTCTCCCATGGTGCAAAAGATCAACAAGACCTGTCTGCGTCCGGATATCGGCTGCTTCGTCATTTTTGACGGAGGTTTTTCCGGCCTGGTGATTATCAATTTCACTGCGGCAGCGGCTATGGAAATCTACCGCAAATACCTGCTGAGCATGGGCATGCCGGAAAATGAACTGGCGCAATACCACACATCGGATGAAGTGGGTAACGTCATGGGTGAAATCATGAACCAGATCGTCGGTGATTTTACCAACAAGGTTCGTCACCAGCTGCGTACCTCTATCACCCAAAGCCAGCCCAAGATGATGGCGATCAACAAGCAGGTCCAGATTTCGGTTAACACCACCCTGGATCAACCCCAGTCGCGCCGGGTCACTTTCAGTACCGAAGATAACAATATCTTCTACATGGAACTGTCCATGGACAAGACCGAATTCATCAAACTGCATGACTTTGATGAAGTGGCTCTGGAAGACCCCGATGACATCCTCGAGGAAAACCGCGAAAGGGAAGAGAAGAAGGTCAAGGAAAACCTGGAAAACGACAGTAACGATGACCTGATGGACGATCTGGGTATCTAGGAATCAAAAAACAGCCCGCCCCCTCGGTGGGCTTTTTAACAAGGCCTGCAGCCTTTGCAAGGCCTCACGCAAACGATCGCGATTGGCCGGAGGACTGACGCACAAGCGCACAGCCCGGGGCACCGGTTGACTACCGACACTAAAAGGCTCCGCTCCCAAAACCCTTACTCCGGCATCGGCCGCAGCTCTCACAAATTCACCGGTCTGCCAGTCCCCCGGCAGTTGCAACCAGACCACAAACCCGGCCGGATGACGGGAAAAATCGGCACCTTCAAGCTCCTGGGATACCAGCTCCTGACGCGCCCGTAACTCCTGCCATTGCCATTCCAGCAACTGATCGGCCTCTCCTGATTCGATCCAGGCACAGGTCAGGGCTACCATCAGTGGCGGGGCCATCCAGCAGTGGGCCCGCAAGGCAGCAGTCAAACGCGGCAGTTGGGTTTTGGGGGCCGCCAGGACACCTACCCTGAGGCCTCCGGCCAGTATTTTCGAGGTGCTGAATAGATAAACACATCGTTCCGGTGCCAAGTCAGCCAAACGCTCTTGCCGGAACTCGGGCGGCATAAACTGGACGGCATCCTCGATAATCCAGAAATCATACTGCCGTGCCAAGGCCACCAGTTCTTTGCGTCGTTCAGCCGACAGGCAGTAACCCGTGGGGTTGTTTTGATCCGGCATGATGTAAACCGCTCGGGGTTTTTGCTGCTGGCAAAGGCGCTCCAGCGCCTGCATATCCATGCCTTGAGCATCCCTAGGAATCCCCTGATGGCGCAGATGCAGCTCACGAGCAGCAGCAATCACTCCCGGATAGGTCAGCTGATCGGTGACCAGCAGCTCGCCGGGAGCCAGCAGTGCCTGCAGAGAAAGAAAAATGCCATGCTGCCCACCATCGGTGACCACCAACTGGTCAGGATCAATAGGGATCCCCAGGCGCTGGAACCAGTCACAAAATACAGCCAGTTGCTGGGGTTGGCCCCGCTCGGATTGATAGGCCAGCACTTCAGCCAATTGCAGCGGGTCCTCGATCAACGTTTGCAGGGCCTGCTGCAACCCCTGCAAACGCTGCGGGGAAGGCACCATCAAGCTAAGCGATAAATCCAGGCGGTTGTCTTCGTTCTCGGCCTGCAGGTGATAGAAGTTGGGGCGCTGATCATCCTGGCGGTCATAGACATAGGTGCCACTGCCCACCCTGGCCTCCACCAGACCGCGGCGCTCTGCCTCGGCATAACCCCGTGTCACCGTGCCGGTGGTAACTCCCAGGGCATCAGCCAGCAGTCTTTGCGGGGGCAAACGCATATCAGCAGCCAGATCTCCCTGGTCGATCGCCTCAGCCAGGGCTGCAGCCAAGGCCTTGTAGCGAGGCCCCGAATAGGCGTTCAAGTCAGGCAACCAGCTACAACGGCGTTTGGCTTTCTCCTGCAGATCAATTGTCATGGTATCAATAATCCGATTGCAGTTTTATATCGAAACGATAAGCTAAATTGTCACCAATCAAAAAACACATTCAATAAATTGAATCCATACAATTTAGCGTTTAATCAAGGAGAAAGCAATGGAAAGCGGTTGGAACTGGACCCCGGAAAGTCTGACCCTGCTGGGTGCAGCCTGCCTCTATATGATCAGCATGACCCTGACTCCCGGCCCCAACAACATCATGCTGACGGCCTCGGGAGCCAACTATGGTTTTCGCCGAACCCTACCCCATATTGCCGGAATCAGTCTGGGCTGCCTGTTTCTATTCGTGCTCTTGGCACTCGGGCTGGGCAAGCTGTTCGAGCAATTTCCGCTGCTACAAACCGGCCTGAAACTGCTGGGCAGTCTTTATCTGCTCTGGCTGGCCTGGAAAATCGCCAAGGCACCACCCCCTGTCATCGACCTTGAGTATCAGGGCCGCCCCCTGACCTGGTGGCAGGCTGCTGGCTTCCAGTTTGCCAATCCCAAGGCCTGGGTGATGGGGATTACCCTGATGGCTGGTTTTTTACCCAATCAGGGACAACTGCTTTTCAATGCCCTGCTTCTCGCGGGAATCAGCGCCCTGGTGGTTCTACCCTGCATTTGTCTCTGGGCCGGTCTGGGCACAGCAGTCAGCCGCATCTTGAAAAGTGAAAACCACTGGCGCTGGTTTAATCGGGGAATGGGCGGCATGACAGCCGCCTGCGTGGTGATGATTCTTCAGTGATCCCAAAGAATCTGTGCCGCCGTGATCAAGACCAGCGTTCCGGGTTGCACCTGATCAAAAACTTCCAGCAGCTGATCTGGCTGCAAGCGGATACAACCATGAGAAAGAGGCACGCCCAAAGGCTGGTCGTCGGGAGTGCCATGCAGGTAGATATAACGTCTTTGACTATCAACCTGACCACCTCGGTTAAAGCCTTTTTCTTCACCGCACAGCCAGAGAATCCGCCCCAGGATCCAGTCTCTTTGGGGGAAGCGGGCATTCAGCTCAGGCGACCAGATTTCACCGGTGGGACGCCGTCCGCGAAAAACCGCTCGGGGATCTTCCCCCCGACCGATACAAGCTCGGATTCGATGCCAGCCGCGAGGCGTGCAACCACTGCCTTCCAACTCACCCAAGCCAGCCTTGGCCGTGGATAGCGGCCAGCTGGCCAGCACTACGCCAGCAGGATTCAGCAGGTGTAATTGCTGGGTTGCTACCTCAGCCAGCAACCAGTCTTGTTGCGGAGTTTTGGGTGCTGTCTGCAGCAGCTCGGCAAGAGTCTTCATCTACCCCCCGATTTAACTAGGCCGCATCTCCGGTAGCAGGTAAAGCTGGTACCGGAGCCTGCATCGCGGCTGTCACGACCGGCAAAAGGCGGGCAACCAGATCACGAATCCGAGTTTTTTCATCGTAATCATTGAAGGCAATGTCTCTCAAGGCTTCCAGGGAGGACATGGTAAAAACCACCGAACCCAGCATGAAGTGAATACGCCAGAAACGCTCGGCATCGGGTAAATCCGGGGTGCAGAGTTTCAGCTGTTGGGTGAAACGGGCAAAGGTTTGACCATAATGCTCTTGCAGATAGCGGCGCATATGCCCCTGTGCCTGGGTGTAGGCCAGACCGAGAAGACGCATGAACACCGACAGGCTGCCTTTACTGGCGGGAACACTGATGGTGGTACGCGCCAGCACTTCTAGGAGTTCTTCCAGGGTGACGCCACCGCGTTTTTCCAGCTGATTCAACTCATTATTGAACTGCTCGCAAAAAGGATCCAGATAGCGGGCAAAAACGGCCTGGATAAGGGCTTTCTTGGAACCAAAATGATAATTGACGGCAGCCAGATTCACCTTGGCTTTACCGGTAATGGTGCGCAATGAGGTTTCTGCAAAGCCCTTTTCAGCAAACAGGGCTTCTGCAGTATCCAGAATTCGGGTCACAGTATCGGACTGGGCCATGGGCTCTCCGCATGTTTAAACAGATGTTTAAAACATTATCCGAGAAGAGCCCGCTGGGGTCAAGCGCTGCTTTCCAGGCGATCCCGCCATTTTTCCACCCAGGCCAGCAGTGCCGGGATCACCACCAGAACCAACAAGGTGGCCACCGCCAGACCAAAGACTATGGAAACAGCCATGGGGATGAGGAACTGAGCCTGAACCGAAGTCTCAAACAGCAAAGGCACCAGACCGACAATCGTTGTGGTCGAGGTGATCAAAACCGCTCTTAAACGCTGGCAGGCCGCTTCGATAATCGCCTCTTCACGCCCCAGCCCTTCCTGGCGCAGCCCTTGATAAAAGCTCACCAATATAATTGAGTTATTGACCACAATCCCGGTCAAGCCAAAGAGACCAAAGAGCGACAGGATGGTCAGCTCGATGTTCATCAGAAAGTGGCCCAGGGTCGCCCCCAGAAGCCCAAAAGGAATGATGGCCATCACCACCAGGGGCAGCAGATAGCTGGCAAACATCCAGGCCAAGACGATAAAGATGGCAGCCAGGGCAAACAACAGCCCCATTTGCATATCCCCCAGGGTTTCCTGCTGGTCTACGGCCCGCCCCTGGAAGGACCAGTCGATACTGTGCTTGTCAGCCAACTCCGGCAGCACTTCCTGAGCCAGACCGGCTCGGATCTGTCCCGCATTGCCCTGGGCGCGGTCGACTTCGCCGGAAACATGTATGGCCAGACGTGCATCAGCATGACGCAGGGTTTCAAAACCCGGCTGAAAATCCAACTGAATCAACTGCTGCAGGGGCACCCAGCCTTCACTGTTGGGCAGTGGCAAGGCCAGATCCTGAAGAATCGAAGCCTTGAAGCGCTCCTCATCAGGCAGGCGTACCCTGACTTCCACTTCATCCAGACCATCCTGATACAACTGCACCAGACTGCCATCAAAAAAGCCTCTCAGCTCGGCAGCCAGCGAACGCGGCGAATAGCCCAGCGCCATGGCTTCAGGGGTCAGGCGCAGCAGCAGCTGTTCCCGACCATAGGGGGTGTCATCTTCAACGGCATAGAGTCCGGGGATATCCTGCATGCGTCCGGCCAATTCCAGGGCCGCTGCTTTGAGTTCTTCGGCAGTTCCCCCTTCCAGGCGGACATCCACATCCCGACCGGGTGGCCCTCCGGTAACAGCCGTCACCAATACTGAATCCAGACCTGGCGCAGAAGGCAGACGGGCATTCCAGGCATCAATCAAATCCTGGTTACTGACTTCACGACTGTCCGGCGAAGTCACCTCCACCAACAGGGATGCAAATTGATTACCCCGGGGCGCATTACCTTCCTGACTCAGTTGCTGCCCCAAGCGGGTGACCCGGGTTTGGATGATGGCTTCACCCAGGGCTTCTTCAGCTTCTAGCAAGGAGGCATCCAATTCCTGCATGAAGGCTTCCACCTTATCGGGTGCCGTACCAGCCACAAAAGCCACATTGGCTCTCAAGGTGGTGCCATCCGGGCTGGGAAAGAAAGTAAAACCGACACGACCACCAGCCAGCAGCCCGACCGAGAGAATCAGCAGAGCCAAGGCCGAAGCCAGCGTTAAGCCCTTGCGCTCAACCGCCCGAGTAACCCAGCGACGAAAGCGGTGATCACGAAAGTCTTCCAGTCCCTGTTCGAAACGGGCACTGATTCCCTTTTCTGCAGGCTGGTCCAACTCCGCCGGATCAACAGCCAACCCCCGCTTCAATTGATGCGGGAGGATCAGAAAGCTGATCACCAGGGTCGCCAGGATCACACAGATCACCACCAGGGGAATCTCAAACATGATGTTGCCGATAACCCCACCCACCAGCATCAGGGGAAAGAAGGCCGCCACGGTAGTCAAGGAGGCGGCAATAACCGGCCCCAGCATCCGGTGAGCGCCCTCTTCGGCGGCCTCTTCAGCAGAGTAACCCTGGCTGCGCAGGGTGTAGGCATGCTCGGCCACGACGATGGCGTTATCCACGATGATCCCCAGTGCCATGATAAAGCCGAACAGGGAGATCATGTTGATACTGCCACCGAACAGCCAGAGGGTAACGAAAGCGGTGGTAAAAGCGATGGGGATACCCAGGGCCACCCGCAGGGCCAGATGGCCGCTTAGAAACAGAAAGAGAATGCCCACCACCAGGACCAGGCCCCCGATGCCATTTTTCAGCAGCAAGCGAATCCGCTCGTCGATCAATTCCCACAACTGGTCATAGACGGTCAATTCCACCTGGGGCGGCTTACTGGCTCGGGTTTCTTCCAGCCAATCATTAAACAGACGAGCCGCTTCCAGGGCATCGGTGGATTCGGTTCTTTGCAGCCAGAGTTCCACTGCCGGCTCACCCCGGTAACGGATCAGGGTTTCCCCGTCACGCGGGCGTTTTTCGATGTGGGCAAAGTCACCCAGACGCAGCAGGCCTTCGTCGGCACCCACACGAATGGGCAGCTCGGCAAAAGAATTTTCATCACGGGCCTGCTCCAGAACCCGCAGTTGACGCCCCCCCTGATTACGCCCCACCAGACCGGCGGGTTGATCCAGAGTGAATTCTGCTAACTGAGCAGAGAGTTGGCGTGGGGTTAGGGACAGGGTCAGCAGTTTTTGCAGGGGCACCTCAATGGCCATTTCCTGCTCGGGCAAACCGGAAAAGTCGACTTTTTCGATTCCCAGATCCAGTAATTCCTGCTCATACTGACGGGCCAGGGTGCGCATTTCCTCCCGGTCTTCAAGACCGGACACCAACAGACGGGCAATGGGTTCGTAGCGTACGATCCGGCTGATAATCGGTGTTTCGGCCGCTTCAGGTAAATTGCGCAACTGTGCGACCCGATCTTCCACCTGAGCCAAAGCCTGGGTCATGTTGGTGCCATCTCGGAATTCCAGAGTAATGGCCGCGATGCCCAAAGAAGAGGTGGACGTCATTGACTTGAGACCGTCCACGGTGCGAAGTTCATTTTCCAGCGGCAGGGTGACCCCGGTTTCCACATCTTCGGCGCTGGCTCCCACCCAGACCACACGCACACTGATGATATCCAAAGAAAAATTGGGGAAAAACTGGGTATTGAGTTTATTCAAGGCCCAGCTACCCGACATCAACATCAGGATAATCAGCAGGGTACTGGCCAGCCGATGGCGTAAAAACAGACCGATCAAACCACCCTGCCCGGTCATTCTTCAGCCTCCTCAGCGCCAGCCAGGGTTCGGGTTTCCACCACCTCCACCAGGAGGCTGTCCATGGCATTGGGCAAACGATTGGCCAGAACCTGATCGCCCGCTACCAGCTCATCGGAACGAATCAGCACACCGGGTTCACCCTGGAGTTCCAACTGGCCTTCCAGTTCGACATTCAAACCTTCCAGACGCTCATCCACGACCCGATAAATACGATTACGCCCCTGAACTGCAGCTGCAGGCACCCAGAAAACCGCCTGCAGACGCGGCAAAAGCAACTCTGCATCAATAAAACGCCCCAATGCCAACCCCTCGGGATTCCCTGAAGTCAGTTTAAACAAGGCCTGAATGCCAGCAGCATCGCGCGTGCGTCCTGCCAATTCCTGAAGGGTAAAAACCAGGGAGTGATCACCAGGCTGACTGCGGGCCACCAGCTTTTCACCCTGATCCAGCGCTTTTTGCAGGAGGGCTACATAGCTGACAGGAATACGGGCTTGCAACTCCAGCGCACTGGGAACAAACACGCTCACGAGCGCCTGCTGAGGTGCGACCTGATCCCTGACCCCGATAAAGATTTCTTCCACACGTAAATCAGCGGGAGCCTTCAGGCGGGTCGCTTCCAGATTGCGCTGGGCCTGTTCCAGCTGGGTTTCTGCCCGGGCCAGATTGGCCTCCAACTGAGCTTCGCGTGAAGGGAATTGATTAACAGCCAACTGGCGATTTAAAAAAGCCGATTTCTGCTGGCTCAGAGCCAACTGGGCCTGCTCCAGATCCCGACGCGATGCCCGGTTGGCTGCAAACAGCTGTTCCAAGCGCTGCCCCTGGCGTTCAGCCAGCTCTAGCCGCTCCCTCTCTTCTTCCAACAATTGCAAATCAACCTGATGCTGCTGCCGGAATTGCTCCAGGGTGGACTGGGCCTCCTGAAATCCGGCCTTGGCTTGATTGAAGGCAGCGCGGGCATCCAGATCATCCAGGCGCAAGAGGAGGTCTCCCTCGCTAACCGCTTGGCCTTCCTCCACCAGAATTTCAGCCACATCACCCGCAGTACGTGCTTTGAGACTGGCCGAAGTATCACTGGTCAACTCACCAAAGAGTCGCAGCCTGGGTGCATAATCACCCGGCTGGACAGCCAAGACGGCCACTGGCCAGCGCCTTTCCTCGTCACCTGCTGGAGGCGGTTCTGGGCGGGTCATGCGCAAGAGAACAAAGCCCAGAATCCCCAAGGCAATGACGACTAAAGGAAGGAAACGTTTCAGCAAAGGACGCATAAATCAGCATTCCCTGATATTTTGATTTGGAACCGCAAGTCTAAGTCAGTTTACATTAAAAATACAGTCGGTATAGCGGGATTACAGCTGCTCTCAGGCCAATCACTTGGCCGAAGATTGCCTTCAAGGGCTTGAATCCTGTTTTTTGGAACCCATCAAGTTATGCAGTGCCTTATAACTTATCTGTTCTGATCCTCGGGGGCAGGTTGGAAAAGCAGCAAATCGCGGGGTTATTTGCCACACTCAAACTAACTTTTGATGGTTAAGGAGATGACAATGGCTTCAGCTTCTGATTTCAAACAAGACTTGCAGGCAGGATCAACCCGGTATTCCTATTTCAGTCTGCCACAGGCTGCAGAGAAGTACGGCGATATCAGTCGCCTGCCCTTCTCTCTCAAGGTTTTGATGGAGAACCTGCTCCGCAATCTGGATGGCAAAACCGTCACCGAGCAGGACCTTCAGGCTTTGGTCGCTTGGCAAAAGACCGGCAGCAGTAATCAGGAGATTGCCTTTAGCCCGGCCCGGGTATTGATGCAGGACTTTACCGGGGTCCCCGGGGTCGTGGATCTGGCCTCCATGCGTGCAGCCGTGAGCGAACTCGGTGATGATCCCCAGAAAATCAATCCACTCTCGCCGGTTGATCTGGTCATCGACCACTCGGTGATGGTGGATGCCTATGCCAGTGATTCGGCTTTCAAAGACAACGTTGACCTGGAAACCCAACGTAACAAGGAGCGCTATCAGTTTTTGCGCTGGGGCCAGCAGGCCTTTGATAACTTCAGCGTGGTGCCACCCGGTACCGGCATCTGCCACCAGGTCAATCTGGAATACCTGGGGCAGGCGGTTTGGTCCCAGGAGGTTGAAGGCGAGCAGCTCGCCTACCCGGATACCCTGGTGGGCACCGACTCCCACACCACCATGATCAACGGCCTGGGTGTACTCGGCTGGGGTGTCGGTGGTATCGAGGCTGAAGCCGCCATGCTGGGTCAGCCGATCTCCATGCTCATTCCCGAAGTGGTGGGTTTTAAATTAACCGGCCAACTGCAGGAAGGCATTACCGCCACCGATCTGGTATTGACGGTGACCCAGATGCTGCGTGAAAAGGGCGTCGTGGGTAAATTCGTGGAATTCTATGGCGAGGGCCTGGCCAAACTGCCACTGGCCGATCGCGCCACCCTGGCCAACATGGCACCCGAATATGGGGCTACCTGCGGTTTCTTCCCCGTGGATGAACAAACCCTGCACTATATGCGCCTGACCGGCCGTGAAGAGGCCGTGATCGAACGCGTGGAAGCCTACTGTAAAGCCCAGGGCCTCTGGCACACTCCGGGAGATGAACCCATCTTCTCCGACAAGCTGGAGCTGGACCTGTCCAGTGTGGAATCCAGTCTGGCCGGCCCCAAGCGTCCCCAGGACCGGGTCACGCTGAGCAAAATCAAATCCACCTTCCAGGGACTGCTGGATCTGCAGGTCGCGCCAGCGCAGGAAGAAAGCGCTCTGGAAAGTGAAGGCGGCGGGCATGCGGCCGTGGGTGGCGAACTCCCCTCCGGCGAAGTGGAATACCAGGATGAAAATGGTGATACCCACCTGCTCAAACAGGGGGCCGTGGTTATCGCGGCCATCACCTCCTGCACCAACACTTCCAACCCCAGTGTCCTTATGGCAGCAGGCCTCTTGGCCAAAAAAGCCGTGGAAAAGGGCCTGCAACGTCAGCCCTGGGTCAAATCTTCGCTGGCTCCCGGCTCCAAGGTGGTCACGGATTATCTGGCAGCCGCAGGTCTGAACAACTATCTGGATGAGCTGGGCTTTCATCTGGTCGGCTACGGCTGTACCACCTGCATCGGTAACTCCGGCCCTCTCCCCGGCCCGATCGAGGAAGCCATTCACAAGGGTGACTTGACCGTGGCCTCGGTGCTTTCCGGTAACCGTAACTTCGAAGGCCGCATCCATCCGGCCATCAAAACCAACTGGCTGGCATCGCCTCCCCTGGTGGTGGCCTATGCCCTGGCCGGCAACCTGCAAACGGATCTGACTAATGAACCCCTGGGTCAAGATAAAAACGGGGAAGCGGTTTACCTCAAGGACATCTGGCCTTCCAACCAGGAAATCGCTGAAGCAGTTGAACAGGTCAAAACCCAGATGTTCCGCAAGGAATATGCTGAAGTTTTTGCCGGAGATGAAGCCTGGCAGCAGCTGGAGGTTCCCAGTGACCAGACCTATACCTGGCCGGAATCCACCTATATTCAGCATCCTCCTTTCTTCCAGGGCATGCAGAGAAAACCCGAAGCGATTGCCGATATCAAGGAAGCCGGGGTTCTGGCCCTTCTGGGGGACTCGGTTACCACCGACCATATCTCCCCGGCCGGTTCCATCAAACCCTCCAGTCCCGCGGGCCGCTACCTGCAGGACAAGGGCATCGAACCCAAGGATTTCAACTCCTATGGTTCGCGCCGGGGTAACCATGAGGTGATGATGCGCGGTACCTTTGCCAACGTACGCATCCGCAATGAAATGCTGGATGGCGTCGAAGGGGGAGAGACCCGCCACTACCCTTCCGGTGAACAAATGGCCATCTATGATGCCGCCATGCGCTATGCCGAAGAAGGTAAACCTCTGGTGGTGATTGCCGGCAAGGAATATGGTACCGGTTCCTCACGTGACTGGGCTGCCAAGGGGACACGCCTGCTGGGGGTAAAAGCCGTGATTGCCGAGTCCTTCGAGCGCATCCACCGCTCCAACCTGGTGGGCATGGGTGTTCTGCCCCTGCAGTTTGCTGAAGGCGTGGATCGCAAGAACTTAAAACTGACCGGTGAAGAGAACTTCACCATCACCGGGCTGGATCAGCTCAAACCCCAGGGTGACGTCCAGGTCAGCCTGACCCGCCCGGATGGTAGCAGTGAAAGCTTCACGGCTAAATGCCGGATCGATACCGACAAGGAAATGGATTACTACCGCCACGGCGGCATCCTACATTATGTTCTGCGAAAAATGATCGGCACAGCCTGATCATTAGCACTGGCAAGGAAGCTGGTGCCAAATCTTTGCCTAGCCCCTCCAAAAGCGAAACAGCCACTTTTGGAGGGGTTTTTATGGAAATAATCAATTGATAACGCTGGATAGATTATTTTTCGCTACAACCAAAAAGCTGGGATTCAGGGTTTCCTGAGGCGACGAATAATCTAGTGGCTTCCCATTCAGGGTCACCACAACGCCACCGGCCGCTTCGACCACTGCCTGGGCAGCTGCAGTATCCCATAGACTCGTTGGCCCCAAACGGGGGTAAATATCGGCCAAACCCTCAGCAACCCGGCAAAGCTTTAGTGAACTGCCCATAGGCAGAATTTCAAAATCCTGCAAACGTTCCAACCATTCCTTCATTGAATCACTAAGGTGAGAGCGACTGCCTACCACCCGCCAGCGTTTAGGTAATAAAGTTTCGACTTGAATTGCCTGGCGTTCTAACTCTTCACCCTCAGCATTATAAATTATCTTATTGGCTCCCTCTGCCACGATAGCAGAGTAGGCCCACTGACAAGCGGGTGCATCCACAACGCCCAACAAGGGCTTGCCCTTTTCGATCAAGGCAATGTTGACGGTAAATTCACCATTGTGCTTGATAAACTCCTTGGTGCCATCCAAAGGATCGACCAACCAGTAGCGTCCCTGTTGATCCGTACCAGAAAAAGCGGCCAAATCTTCTTCAGAAAGAATCGGTATTCCCAGACCCAAGGCTTCCAAGCCTTCAACAATCAAGTGATGGGCAGCGGAGTCTGCTTCTGTCAACGGACTGGCATCCTCCTTTTGGGTAATTTCAAATTCCCGATTATAAATTTTCATAATGGCTTGTCCTGCCTGACGAGCCAAGCCTTCAATGGCTGACAAAAGTTCAGAATTCTGCATAACACCACCCCGGCATCCTTTTTTAATCCCGCAAACCCTAGGTCATTACTGACCACGAAGTTTAGCTTCTAAGTGGACCTATCTGAATCATTAATTCTGAAACTGCAAACGCGCCAGCTGCTGGTAGAGCTCGGAGGTTTGCATTAATTCCTGATGAGTACCTTCAGCCACCAGGCATCCCTGGTCCATCACCAGTATCCGATCAGCAGCGATTACGGTGGACAAGCGATGCGCAATCACCAGGGAGGTACGCCCTTGCATCAAGTGATCCAGGGCTTGCTGAACCAGATGTTCACTGGCGGCATCCAGAGCACTGGTGGCTTCATCAAGAAGCAGCACCCGTGGATCACATAGGAGCGCACGAGCAATGGCCAGGCGTTGGCGCTGACCTCCGGATAGCTGGACACCACCGGGGCCCAGCCAGGTTTTCATGCCCTCGGGCAAGGCCTGAATAAAGCCCAGTGCCTGAGCCTGTTCGGCCGCTTTGATCACCTCTTCTTCACTGGCCTGGGGGCGACCATAACGCAGATTATCTTCGGCAGTCCCGGTAAAGAGTACCGGCTCCTGGGCCACCAGAGCCATGGCGGCTCTAACCGCTTCGGGTGCCAGGGATTTCAGATTCTGACCTTCCAGACAGATGCGACCTTCCTGGGGATCATAAAATCTCAGCAGCAGCTTCAGGAGACTGGATTTTCCTGCACCCGAGGGGCCAACCAGGGCGACTCGCTCACCCGGCCTAAGCTTTAGCGTCAAATTCTTGATGGCTGGCTGATCAGGGCGAGCTGGATAAGCAAAGCTGACCGCTTCTAAGCTTACTTCTCCCTGCAGCTTGGCTGGCAGGGGTAATGGCTGTTCCGGTGCGGCAATCCGGGGTTGGGCTGCCAGCAGCTCCAGCAGGCGCTCCGCAGCTCCAGCTGCCCTTTGCACCTCACCCGCCACCTCGGCCAGAGTGGCAACCGCCCCGGCCGCGATGAGTGCATAGAAAACAAACGCAGTGAGCTGGCCGGGCGACATACGTCCGGCCAAGACATCCTGTCCGCCCTGCCAGAGAATAATACCCACGGCAGCAAAAACCACCAGCATGGCAAAACCGGTCAGAAGAGCGCGTTGAAAGACACGGGCTCTGGCCACTGAAAAAGCCTCTTCAACCCGCTGGCCATAATGCTTGCGGTCTTCCTGCTGATGATTAAATGCCTGCAGGGTTTCTATGCCCTGCAAGGCTTCACCAGCATAACTGCCTAATTCGGCCACCTGATCCTGGCTGGAGCGTGACAGCTTACGCACCCGACGGCCAAACCAGATCACCGGCACCACGGTCAGGGGAATGCCCAGGAGCACCATCAGCGTCAGCCAGGGGCTGGTAATCAACAGCAGAATCACCGCCCCGGTCAAGGTCAGCAGGTTACGCAGGGCCATCGACAGGGAGGAGCCAAACAGGCTTTGCAGCACACTGGTGTCAGCCGTTAGACGACTCTGGATTTCCCCGGCCCCATTGCGGTGAAAATACTCGGGTTCCAGCGTAAGCAGATGGGCAAAGACCTTGAGTCGCAAGTCTGCGGCCAGACGCTCACCAATCCAGCTCACCAAGTAGAAACGACAGGCTGATGCCAGCGACATAACTGCCACCACGCCCAGAGTCCCCACCAAGGCCCAGTTCAACCACTGGGAATCCCCGGAAGCAAAGCCTTTATCCACCACCAGTCGCAAGCCCTGGCCCAACAAGAGCACACCGCTGGCCGCAACAATCAAGGCCAGAGCAGCCAGAAACAAGCGCAACTTGTAGGGCTGTAAAAAACCCAGCAGACGCAGGAGAATACGCGGATGAGGTCGGGATGCGGACATAAAGTACCTTGCAAGAAAAAAGCGGTTATACCTGAGAGTCTAAGGAGCTTTTGATTAACGTGATGAGCGCTGGTTAAGAGCTGAATTTATTCCTGATGAATTCCAGCACTTCCTACATCCATGTAGGTCGCCAGCTAAATTGAACGAGAAAGCGGAGTTTACAGCGAGTAAATGAGCATTTTGAGGCCAATTTAAACGCAGTATAACCAAGCGCAATAGTTAATCAGAAGTTTCCTAAATGAACCCTAACACAGCCGTCCCTGGCCAAAGTAAAAAACACTGGTAAACTGCCTTTTTATCCGGAGGCTCAACGATGCAAGGCCTGGTCCTGGCCCTGGCTGCTTACATGATTTGGGGCTGTTTTCCACTCTTCTTCCACCAGCTGAATACTATCCCGCCTTCGGAAATTCTGGCCCACCGGGTCATCTGGGCGCTCACCTTCACCCTGGCCAGCCTCCTGCTACTACGCCAGGGGCGCGCCTTCCTGCAACTCCTGAAGCAACCCAAGGCCCTGGGTTGGCTTGCCGTTTCCGGTCTGCTGATCAGTTCCAACTGGCTGGTATTTATCTGGGCCGTGGGCCAGGGACGAGTCATTGAAGCCAGCCTGGGCTATTTTATTTCGCCTCTGGTCAGCCTGCTGATGGGCTGGCTGCTGCTCAAGGAAAAACAGCACCCCCTGCAACTCACCGCGGGTTTTCTTGCCACCCTGGCAATTGCCTGGGAAGTGTTCAGCCTGGGCAAACTTCCTTGGATTCCGGTTGTTCTGGCGATGACGGTGGGCTGCTATGGCCTGGTTCGCAAGCGCCAGCCGGTGGACTCCCTTCAAGGACTCACCGTCGAAACCCTCTGGTTGTTACCCTTAGCCCTGGGTTGGCTGTTGTGGATGCAGGTAGCCGACTACCCGGTTGCTTTTGGCCGCAGTACAAAAGAAACTTGGCTGCTGGTTGCTTCCGGTTTGATGACGGCTTCTCCCCTGTTGTTATTTGCAGCAGCCACCCGTCGCCTGAACCTATCGATTGTCGGTTTTATTATGTATATCAATCCCATGATGCAGTTCATCACTGCCGTCTGGATCCTGGGTGAGAGCTACTCTCCCCAGCGCCTGGTGACCTTTGCTCTTATCTGGATTGCCATGATTTTGTTTATGGGAGGCGTCTGGCGCCAGTACCGCCAATCAGCCACAACGGCCCATCAATAAGCCCACATCATCGCCGGTTTGCCGCTTGTGGCCAGGGCAAACCGGATCGGAATCTTTCAACCAGAAAGTCGGTTAAGACCTGAAGCTTCATGGACTTCTGGCGGGCCTGAGGATAGACCAACCAAACCCCGCTAAAAGGATAACGATAGGCTTCCAGCATGGAAATAAGCCGCCCCTCGGCCAACAGAGGCTCGACGTAATAATCCGGCAATTGAGCAATCCCCAAGCCTTTGCAGACCGCATCCAAAAGCGCCGGTCCTGAATTGGAGCGCCAGCTGCCCGTCACCTTGAGTTCGCGCCGCTGTCCCTGATCACTGAACAGCCACCAGGGGTTGGAGCCCAGAAGACAATTGTGCCCGGAAAGCTCGGCCAGAGTATGCGGCATGCCCTGTCGCTGTAAATAATCGGGGCTGGCACACAGGTATTCACGTCGATCGCATAAACGCCGGGAGAGTAGAGAAGAATCCTTCATTGAGCCCATGCGTACAGCCAGATCATAGCCTTCGGTCACCAGATCCGTCTGGCGGTTGGTCAAATGCAAATCCAGACGGATGCGTGGGAATTGCATGGCAAAATCATTGAGTGCCGGAGCCAGAAAACGCTCGCCAAAGGTAGTGGCACAGGTAACCCTGAGCTGTCCGGCTGGTTCGGCCTGGGTTTGGCGTATTTCTTCTTCGGCAGCAAAAAAGCCTTCCAGTAGCTGATGACACTGCTCGAAATATTGGGCTCCCGCCTCACTCAAACGGATGGATCGCGTGGTTCGATACAGAAGCGGTGTGTCCAGACGTTTTTCCAGCTCGGCAACCTGCCGACTGATATGTGAAGGAGAGACATCCAGTTTGCGGGCAGCTGCACTGAAATTGCCTTCACGCACTACCGTGACAAAAGCCTCTACTGCATCCCAGGGTCGCATTGGATACCTCATGAATAAAAATAACCTGTATAAATACCAGGATTATTGTTATATGGCAAAGATCATTTGCAACCTGTGCTGAGATGATGAGCTTAAACTTCTATAAACTGGCAGCCACTTAAATCACAACCTTGGAGAGAAATCATGAAATCACGTGCTGCTGTGGCCTGGGGTGCTGGCCAACCCCTGACAATCGAAGAAGTGGATGTTCAGGGCCCTAAGGCCGGCGAAGTGCTGGTCCGCATCGTGGCCACGGGTGTTTGTCATACAGATGCCTTTACCCTGTCCGGTGCAGACCCCGAAGGCATCTTTCCTTCGATTCTGGGTCACGAAGGCGCGGGTATCGTGCAGGAAGTCGGTCCGGGTGTAACCAGCTTGAAGCCCGGCGACCATGTGATTCCGCTGTACACCGCCGAATGCGGCAAGTGTAAATTCTGCCTTTCCGGTAAAACCAACCTCTGCCAGGCCGTGCGCGCCACCCAGGGCCAGGGCCTGATGCCGGATGGCACCAGCCGCTTTTCCGTGGGTGGCAAAACCCTCTACCACTACATGGGCACATCGACCTTCTCCGAATACACGGTGGTACCGGAAATTTCCCTGGCCAAAATCCACGTCGATGCGCCCCTGGAAAAAGTCTGCCTGCTGGGCTGTGGTATCACCACCGGGATTGGCGCAGTACTGAATACCGCCAAGGTTGAGCCGGGCTCGACCGTAGCCATCTTCGGTATGGGCGGCATCGGTCTTTCCTGTATCCAGGGCGCACGCATGGCCGGTGCTGAACGCATTATTGCCATCGATATCAATGAAGAAAAATTCGAGATGGCCCGCCAGTTTGGTGCTACCGATTGTGTGAACCCCAAAGACTTTTCCGATCCCATCCAGCAGGTGATCGTGGACATGACCGATGGTGGTGTCGACTACTCCTTCGAGTGTATCGGTAATGTGCAGGTCATGCGCTCAGCCCTGGAATGCTGTCACAAGGGTTGGGGTGAATCCATCATTATCGGTGTTGCCGGTGCCGGCGAAGAAATCTCAACTCGCCCCTTTCAACTGGTCACCGGCCGCGTCTGGAAAGGCTCTGCCTTTGGTGGCGTCAAGGGTCGCAGCCAGCTGCCCGGTTACGTGGAAGACTATATGAACGGCAAAATCGAGATCGATCCTTTCATTACCCATACCATGGGACTGGAAGACATCAACAAGGCTTTTGATCTGATGCACGAAGGCAAGAGCATCCGTTCCGTCATTCTTTTTGATCAATGAGGTCAGCAATGACAAGCACTTCCCTGGAGCTGGTTGCCAGCAATAAATGCTTTGGCGGCTGGCTGAAACGCTACCGGCATACCTCGACAGCGACGGGCACGGAGATGGTTTTTGCCATCTACCTGCCCCCCCAGGCGCAAACGCAAAAGGTGCCCGTGCTCTACTGGCTATCCGGCCTGACCTGCACCGATGAAAACTTCATGCAAAAAGCCGGTGCCCAGCGCCTGGCGGCTGAACTGGGGCTGGCACTGGTCACTCCGGATACCAGCCCACGCGGCACTGATCTGCCGGGAGAACATGAAAGCTATGATCTGGGTTCAGGTGCCGGTTTTTATGTCAATGCCACGCGTGAGCCCTGGTCCGAAAATTACCGGATGTACGACTATGTCACTCAGGAATTGCCAGACTTGATCGAACAGCACTTTCCGGTCACGGACCAGCGCTCGATCAGCGGCCATTCAATGGGTGGGCATGGAGCTCTGATTTCGGCGCTGAAGAATCCGGGACGTTATCGTTCGGTCTCGGCTTTTGCGCCTATCAGCAATCCGGTCAACTGCCCCTGGGGTGAGAAGGCCTTTAGCCAGTATCTGGGTGAAGATCGGCAAAGTTGGAAAGCCTGGGATGCCAGTGAGCTGATTGCCCAGGCCGAAGAGCAGTTACCGCTTCTGGTGGATCAGGGCGAAGCCGACAACTTCCTTTCCGAACAACTCAAACCGGAAGCCCTGGAAGCAGCCTGTCAGGCAGCAGGCTATCCGCTGGAGCTGCGTCTTCAGCCGGGTTATGACCACAGCTACTTCTTCATCGCCAGCTTTATCGATGATCACCTGCAGCATCATGCTCGGGCTTTGGGGCTGCTGGCTCCCTAGCCAGCCCTGCTTAACCAAGGGAGCCTCTGATCAACGTTATGAGCGAAGTTTAGGGCTGAATTCATTCCTGATGAATTCCAACACTTTCTACATCCATGTAGGTCGCCAGCGAAATTGAACGAGAAAGCGGAATTTACAAGGAGTAAATGAGCATTACGAGGCCAATTTCAACGCTGCATAAATAAGCGCAATAGTTAATCAGAGGTTTCCCGGTAAAAGGCCCTCGCTTCCTGCCGAAACGAGGGCCTTATCGAGCAGCCAATTGCCGATCAAATAACCTAGACGTATTCAGCACCGCCCATATAGGGCTTCAGCACTTCTGGAACCTGAATGCGTCCGTCTTCCTGCTGATAGTTTTCCATCACCGCCACCAGACAACGGCCCACAGCCAGGCCGGAACCATTCAGGGTGTGCAAGAGCTCGGGCTTCTTGGCATCAGGACTGCGGAAACGAGCCTGCATCCGGCGCGCCTGGAAGTCTTCACAGTTGGACACGGAAGAAATCTCACGGTAGGTCTGTTGGCTGGGAATCCAGACTTCCAGATCATAAGTCTTGGCCGCACCAAAGCCCATATCGCCGGTACAGAGGCTCAATACCCGGTAAGGCAGTTCCAGTTTCTGCAAAATAGCCTCGGCATGGCCGGTCATTTCTTCCAGCGCCTGATAAGACTGCTCAGGATGCACCAGCTGTACCATTTCCACCTTTTCAAACTGGTGCTGGCGGATCATGCCGCGGGTATCCTTGCCGTAGGCACCAGCTTCGGAGCGGAAGCAGGCACTCAAGGCCGTCAGTTTAATCGGCAGATCAGCAGCCTGGGCAATCTGGTCCCGCAGGATATTGGTCAGGGGCACTTCCGCCGTAGGTATCAGGTAGTAGTCATGATCCACGTTCAGCTTGAAGAGATCCTCGGCAAACTTGGGCAGCTGGCCGGTGCCATAGAGGCTATCGTCATTAACGATCAGGGGGACATTGCACTCCTGGTAACCATGCTCATCCACCTGGGTGTTGAGCATAAACTGGGCCAGGGCGCGATGCAGGCGGGCAATCCCGCCACGCATCAGATTAAAGCGTGAACCGGTCAATTTGGCTGCGGTTTCAAAATCCAGCAGGCCACTGATTTCACCCAGATCGACATGATCCTTCACCTCAAATTCAAAACTGCGAGGCTCGCCCCAACGGCGGATTTCTACATTCTCGTCTTCATCCTGCCCCACAGGAACCGATTCGTGGGGCAGATTGGGCAGGGTCGCCAGCAGCGCCTGGTAGTCTTCCTGCAGACCGGCCAGTTCGGATTTGGCAGCATCCAGCTGGCCACCCAGATCAGCAACTTCATCCAGCAGCGGCTGGATATCTTCACCGGCGGCCTTGGCCTTGCCGATATTCTTGGAGCGGGCATTGCGCTCTGCCTGCAGCTGCTCAGTTTTTACCTGCAGCGCCTTGCGCTTTTCTTCCAAAGCAGAAAAAGCGGCCTTGTCCAGTTCAAAACCACGGGTCGCCAGCTTTTCAGCCACCGCATCCAGTTCAGTTCTAAGTAGTTTGGGGTCTAACATAGTTAATCCTGTTTCCAAGAAGCTTTGTATTCAGATTCAAGATAATGCGGTCTGACCGCTTGCGGCCCTGATAGGGCCGCAAGCGGTATTAATCCTTACTGGTTTTCTTATCACCTGAGTCATCGGATGATTTTTCACTGTCCTTATCGGAATCCTTCTCCCGCAAGTGATCCAGACGAGCCGCGATTTTCCCATAAACGCTGTTTTTGGGCCATTCGCCTTTTTCAGTCAGCTGCCCCGCCGGTTTATCCAGCAGCAGTTGAACGGCCTCTTCGACCTGACTCACTGCCCAGATATGGAACTGACCGGCTTCCACGGCTTCGCGGACTTCTTCACGCAGCATCAACTGGGTAACATTCTGCTGGGGAATGATTACCCCCTGGGTGCCATCCAGACCACGCAGCTGGCAGACTTCAAAGAAGCCTTCGATTTTTTCATTTACCCCGCCGATGGGCTGAACTTCACCCATCTGGTTAATCGAGCCGGTCACCGCGCGACTTTGTGCAATGGGTAAATCGGACATGGCCGACAAGAGACAGATTAGTTCGCCCAGTGAAGCTGAATCACCATCGACGCCACCGTAGGATTGTTCAAAAACAATGCTGGCATCCAGAGGCAGGGTATCCTCGGCACCAAAGAGACCGCAGAGATAGCCGGTCAAAATCATGACGCCCTTGGAGTGCATGGAGCCGCCCAGGTGCACGCTGCGCTCGATATCCAGCACTTCGCCCTGACCATAGTGGACCCGGGCCGTAATCCGTGAGGGTTGACCGTGCAGGAAGTCATGACTGCCCACCACAGTCAGGCCATTGACCTGACCGACCTTCTCGCCCTGGGTGGCAATCATGATGAAGTCTTCTTCAATCGACTCCAGTACCTGCTCAGGGTAGCGTCCGGCTCGACGACGTCGTGCAGCCAAGGCTTCACGCAGGTGATCGGCTTCAACCCGGTCACTGGCCGCACGCCGGGCCCGGTAATCCGCTTCACGCAGCAGATGATTCAGATCAGCGGCATTGAGGGACAGCTTGTTCTGGTGATCCGCCATCCGCGAGGCTTCTTCCACCACCCGCATCACGGCTGAAGGCGTAAAGGGTAGCAGGGCTTCGCGGGCAGCCATGCTGGCAATCAGGCGGGTATACAGCTTGGTATTGGCTGGCGTGCGTGGCATTTCCGTTTCAAATTCGGCGACCACCTTGAAGAGCTCAACAAACTCCGGGTCCTGGTCCTGAAGCGCATGCAGCAATTCATAGTCGCCCATCAGAGCCACTGTACACTTGAGCGGAATGGGGTCCGGTTCCAGGCTGACACTGCCGGATACGGATAGCTGTCTCTCCAGGGTATCAATTCTCAGGGTGCCGGTTCTCAGCGCCAGCTTGAGCCCTTCCCAGGCATAGGGATGGCCCAGTAGCCGTTCGGCATCCAATAGCAGAAAACCACCGTTAGCCTTGTGCAGCGCACCGGGACGAATCAGGGTGAAATCCGTGGCAACCGTGCCCTGGTAGGTAACATTTTCGATATGACCAACCAGATTATTGTGGGTGGGCATGGATTCTTCAATCACCGGGGCATGATCCCGGTCGGCATGGCTGACCAGGAGGTTCACCTGATAGCGGGTGGGTATGCGTTTATCCGGCGAGACACTGGCCACTGCCTCGCTTTCGTCATCCTCGTCTTCCAGAAAGAGGGCAACATTGTCCTGAATATCCTGGTACAGGGCTTCCAGATATTCCTGAATACGCGCAAAATCAGCGTACTTTTCCCGAATCGACTGCAGACCTTCCTGGATAGCATCATCGGTGACTTCTTCATTCAGCTTGAGCTGTTCCTGACGGCTTTGCTTTTCCAACTGAGCCAGCTCACGCAGCGCCAGACGCAGCTTCTTTTCCATCTTTTCGATTTTTTCACGAAAATCACGACGCAGCTCATCGTCCAGCTTGGCAAATTCTCCGGCATCCATGGGCTGATCATCCTGATCAGCAGGAACAAAGGAATAACCGCCCGGTGTTTGCAGAACCAGTTTCAGGCCCAGCTCGCCACCTTCTTCTGCCAGGGCCTTCAGTGCCGTGCTCTGCTGATCGGCAAAATGATCCTTGATCTTTTCGGCTCGCTCGAAAAAGCCTTCATTGTCAAAAGCCGCGGGGATCGCCTGCTTCAGATCCAGCAGCAGTTCCTGCAGGTCTTCCTTGAAGGCCTGACCCTGTCCGCAGGGTAGGCTCACGGCCCAGGGCTTGCGAACATTGGAAAAATCCTGCAGGTACAACCAGTCAGCAGGTGGCTGCATCTGCTCAGCAGTTTTCTCCAGAAAGCGCTTGAGCATGGTGCGCTTTCCCAAACCTGCGTGGCCGACAGCAAAAAGATTATAGCCCTTGCGATTGACCGAGGTAGCAAACTCCAGCGCTTCTTCAGCGCGCTGCTGGCCAATAAAGGTATCCAGGGGGGCAATCTGGCGGGTATCTTCAAATTTGAAATCACCGGCCCGACAGGCTTTGTAGAGTTTGCTGAGAGGCAGAGGTTTGGGTGTTCTCATTGATGTCCTTGGCGATTAAAAACGCTAAAGGTTAACAGCCTGACTGCAAAAGAGCGATAGGCAAATGCAGTTTCAACAGGTAAGATTTGCTTCATCCTTCATTCGATCTGATTTGAAAAGCAATGTTGAAAAAGACCCTGAAAATCTGCCTAGGTTTCTTTGCCGCTCTGGCCCTGAGCAGCCCCTTGGCGGCCAGTGCACTCAACCAGTCCGAGCTGCCCATGAGTCAGCACAACTTTCAGGGCTTTGTTCCCGATAGCAATGAAAGCAATCCGCTGGATCAGGACCCCAACCTGGTCCGCCTGATGGTGCACCCTTCCCTGACCTGGGTGACCGACCAGCTGCTGGATGCCTACCAGGCCCGCTATCCTGATTCACATTTTCGCATCCATCAGGGCACCCAGAACGACCTTCTGGATCTGCTCGAAGACAATTATGATTTCGATATTCTGCTGGATGGTGAAATCAGTCGCGGTATGGCCCGCGTCGAAGATGGCTGGGCAGTAGAAACGCGAGTTCTGGCACTGGGCCGCTTGGCCCTCTGGGCACCCCTGGAAACGGTTCGCAGCCTCAACGTACTTTCTCTTCGCGATGATCCCATTGGCCTGACTCCGGAAAACTACCCCTATCATCGTGCCGCCCGAGAAGTATTGGAGCGTCATGAACTGCTGGAAGATTATGAGCATCGACTGGAAGCCGTGCGTCTGGGTGAAAGCCTCTATGACAAGGTAGATGGAGGTGAACTTCCTGCAGCCTTCCTGCCCTATCACCGAGTCGTGGAAGCGGGTATCCAAAGACGCCGGGCCGTCATGAAGATCCCCGTCCAGTTTCATGGTGCCATCACGCATTCGGCAACCCTGATGCGCAAGGGCCAGGGTCGACCTGCGGTATCCCAGTTCTGGAATTTTCTGTTTTCAGAAGAAGCAGCACAGATTTTTCAGGAAGCTGGTTTCGATTAAAGCCTTTCCCGATCACCAGGAAAGGCTTCCCCTTTAGCCAATCTCCCCAAGCTTGCTAATCAAACCAGAGCAACAAACAAACACTTGTTTAAATTAAGGGTATCGCCTAAAGTTGCAGTTAATAGCAATGTATAGGCGGAGTCCCATGCAACTACAAGAAGAAGCAGCGCAGAACCCTAAACAGACCCTCTTCCTGTTTCGCAACCAGCTGACATTCAATGTCCAACTCTGGTGCCTGCTGCTGATGCTACCTCTGGTCGTGATCCAGTTTCTTCAGCAAAACCTCTTGCTGACCGGACTGATTGGCAGCTTTATCGCCCTGCTGGTTTTCAATCTGATCCAGGCCCGCAAACAACCCCTGCAAAACTACCAGGGCCTGGCCTTTATTATTCTGGCCAGTGGTTGCGTGCTCTATTCCACCTGGCTGAATGGCCATCAGGGAATCTATTGGGCCTTTCCACTGATCGCCACTTATTTTTTTATGCTCAAGCCGGAAACCTCACGCATTGCTGCGATTATTTTTCTGGCGCTGTTTATCCCTCTGGTTGGACTCAGATTCCCGCCCCAGGAAGCCCTACGAATTATCTTCTCACTGGGGATGAGTACCCTACTGATCAGCTACTTTGCTTTTGTCGTCATCCGCCTGCACAAGAATCTGGTCAAACTGGCAACCTGTGACCCCCTGACCGGCTGCCTTAATCGCAGCCAGCTGGAAGACTTACTCAGCAGAGCCCTGAAGGATCACAAGAAGAAAGGCAGCCCCGCAACCCTCTTGTTGCTGGATCTGGATCATTTCAAGGCCGTTAACGATCGCTATGGTCATCACCGGGGGGATCTCTTATTGCAGGGTTTTTGCGACACAGTTCGCAAGACCCTGAGAAGTCAGGACAAGCTCTTTCGTCTGGGCGGCGAAGAGTTTCTGGTATTACTGGATCAGACGGGCCGCGAGGATGCCTTGGCCGCGACAGAAAGGCTCTTGCAAACCCTGCGCGAAACCACCTTCGCCGAAGGCCTTAAAGTAACGGCCAGTGCAGGTCTGGCAACAGCCAGTAAAAACTATTCGGATTGGTCACTCTGGCTGCATGAAGCCGATGAATGCCTCTATCAGGCCAAGAGCGAAGGGCGGGATAGTTACCGAGTCGCCTGAAAACAAAAAACCAACGGCAGGCAAGCCCACCGTTGGTTTTAACAAGCTGCCTAGTGGCCTCGGCTCTGCCTAAACCTCTAAACGCTCCCAACTGGAATCCAGGCTTTCTGCCTGCTTGCTATTGGTGACTACAGCGACACTGGCTTTTTCCGGCTGCAGGTAGGTCTTGGCGACCCGCTGCAGATCAGCAAAGGTCACTTGCAGTACCTGCTGACGATAGGCCTTGCGCTGCTCCGGCGTGCGCCCGAAAAGGCTGGAGTGGAAAGTCTGGCGGGCATCGCCAGCCGGTGAGCCGGGCTTATCGATGGAAGAGACCACCCCCAGAATGGCTTCTTCCAGTTTTTGCGGGTCTTCTTCCTGGTTGAGAATCCAGTCCACCGAGGCTTCAAAATCCTGCAGGGTTTCCTGCAAACGTGGATCACGATAAGAGAAGAAGCGGAAGACTCCATCGCCGTTATCCTGAGCTGCACCAGCGCCATAGGCCCCGCCCTGCTCACGAATGGCGCGATGTAGATAGCCATTGCGCAGGTAATCACCCAGAATCGTCAGAGCCGCTGCATCAGGATGGCTGGAGGCAACACTGGGAAAGACCAGGGCGCAGAAATTAACCTGAGTACTGGTCAACCAGGCCTGACGCACTGCTTGTCGCGTGGCCGGCAGGCTAAAGGCCTGGTAATCCCCACCAGTAGGCAAAGCAGACCAGGTGGTATCCAGAGTTTGCTGCAAATCGGCTTGCTCGCTTTCTTCAGCGACAAACATGAACTGGCGGGGGGCCTGTTGGATTTTTGCATGCAACTCGACCAGTTGCCGACTGACAGTCTGCAAAGCCTGATCGTCCTTGACGCGCTTATCCAGCGCCTTGCTGGCCTGAATCCCCTTGAGCCCTCGGGTAATCTGAGCAAAATGCCCAGCGGGACTAAAGCCTGAAGCCGCTGACAGCATGGCCAGCAGGTGGCCTTTGCCGGTGATGGATTGCACCCGGCGTGAAGCCTGCTGAGCAATAATTTCACGAATTCGGGGCAATTCATCAAAACGGGCCTGATCCAGGGTTTCTGCCATCAGTGCCTGCAGTCGCGCCTGATTCGAAGCCAGGGCTTTACCGGAAAGTACCAGGTAGCCCTTAACCTGCTGAACATCCTCAATACCCGCTTTCACCGTCACCCCGGCACTCAAACCACCGGTAACTTCACTCTGGAGCGCCTGATTGGCCCGATAATCACGCTCGCCACAGCCCAGTTCGGTCAGGCAATGGCTATAAAGTGGCAGAAGCTGCTGCTCTTCTTCGGTCAATTGGGGCAAATCAACCAGAGTCTGGATATACACCAGACCATTGGTGCCTGCCGTGTACCAGGTAGCGGGCAGTTGCCCCTGGGCCAATTCATGCGATTCCGGCAGGTGCAATTGCAGCGGCACATCTTCCAGAGTTACCTTGGGCAGAAGCGCATCGTCATCCACCTGCTGCTGGCGGGCTTCGAGATCCTTGGCCTGTTGAATCACTGCCTGTTTCTGGTCTGCATCCATCGCCGCCTTGATCTGCTCCAGACGCGCGGCTTCTGCCGCTTCTCGCCTTGCAGTCAATTGATTATCAGGACGCAGCGTCAAACGCACCCGGTGAGGATTATCCAGCAACCAGCGACGAATCAGGCTGGGAATAAAATCAGGATCAGCCACCTGCTCCCTGAGTTTTTCCAGGGCCGGGTCAATATTCAGCAGACCGGCCAGATCCCCGCGATGCACGGCAGCCGACAAGCCCCCCAGCATCAGCTGCAGGCCAAAAGGCATGCCATCACCGGTAATTTCACGCTGGCTCAGCTCCAGCTGGTGCAACTGGGCTTCGACACTGCGCTGATCAACCCCTTCATCTACCACTTTTTGCAGAGTATCCAGAATCAAGGCTTCAAAAGCATCCGCCTTGTCCGGCTCACTGCCTTCCAGACCGCAAAGGAAACTCATTTCGCGGTTGGAATCTTCCAGACCGCACATGGGCGAAGGACCGGTGCCCAGGTCAGTGGATTCCAAAGCCGCCAAGAGCGGTGAGCTGGAGTTATCCAGCAGCACCCGCGACAGCAGATTGGCTTGCAGTAGCTCTTCCAGATTGATGGATCTTGGCAACAACCAGCCCAGCACCTGGTGGGTTTGCTGACTAAGGTCTTCTTGATCCAGGGCATAGGCTTCTTCAACCCGGACAGGGGCAAAATAGCGCTTTTCATCAGCAACGCTGAATTCTCGCTCCAGACGCTCAAAACGGTGCAATGCCAGCTCTTCCAGCTGCTGCTGAAAGCTCACGACATCCAGACGACCAAAGGTCATGAAGATGGCATTGGATGGGTGATAGTGGCTGCGATAAAAAGCCAACAGCTGTTCGTAGGTCAGATCCGGAATGCAATCAGGATCACCACCCGAGTTGTGATGATAGGTGGTGGTGGGAAACAAATGCTTGGTCAGGGTTTGAAAGAGAGTCGCTACAGGCGAACTCATCGCCCCTTTCATCTCGTTGTAAACCACGCCCTTGTAAACCAGGTCCGACTCGGGATTACCCGCTTCAGCAAATTCCACCCGATGGCCTTCCTGGGCAAAATCCATGGGGTCCAGCTTGGAGAAAAAAGCTGCATCGACATAAACCCTGAGCAGGTTGTCAAAATCCTTATCATTTAGGGTCGCAAAGGGATAAGCCGTCCAGTCACTGCTGGTCAAGGCATTCATAAAAGTGTTCAAAGAACGGCGCAGCATCATAAAGAAAGGGTCGCGCACCGGAAACTGCTCACTCCCACAAAGGGCCGTATGCTCAAGAATATGCGCCACCCCGGTGGAATCCTGCGGCAGGGTACGAAAAGCCAGGAGGAAAACCTTTTCATCCTGATCAGCGGCCAAGTGATAATGCTTGGCACCGGTCTCCCGGTGTTCAAATTCCTGGACTTCAATATTCAGTGAAGGAACCGCTTGGGAACCGACAAAACGAAAACTGGAATATGCATCGACTTGGCTAGTTGACATAAACACCTTGAGTTAAAAAATAATGAAAAAAGTCTCTTATTGACTGCAAGAAGACAAGCAGGTTTCAAAAGAGGCTGTTAAAAAGAATGATGCAGCATTAAACCCAACTGATCCTCACCCACACTGGGCAATAGAACCGTATTTTCAGAGGTCTCAAAGGGGCTATAGCGCAGGGTAAGATGGCCCAGCCCCCAACCGACCAAACTGCCCGCCAGGGTATCCGAAGCCCAGTGAGCCTCTTCATTGATTCGGCTTAAGGCCGTAGCAGCAGCAACGCCGTAGGTGCTCCAGTAAACCAGGGGACGATGCTTATAGCGTTCAGCAAAAACCGTCATGGCAGCAAAAGCACCCGAAGCATGTCCGGAGAAAAACGACATCCCCTTCTCGCCCCAGAGAGTTGAATCCCCACCGGAATCGCGTGGACGCTCCCGCCCTGTTAGCCGCTTACTGGTTTCAGCAAAGGCCTGACTTAATAAAACCGACTGAACCGACAAGGCAGTGGTATCCATCAGGTAATCATCATCCAGAACCCAGGCTGAGAGTGCTGTGACACCATGAATAACAGCGCCCCCTTCAGGTGAACCCAGATCATCCAAAAAACCTGTGACGTCGTCCATATCATCACTTTTCAGGTGATCCATCCAGTAATCACGAATTTCTTCATCCTGGGTATAGACCAGCGCAACGGCACCCACAGCCAGGGCATTACGCTGCAGCTTGTCTCCATCAAGAGTGAAAATTTCTTCGCTAAAAGCCGCTGCAGGAATACGGTAAAAATTGGACCAGTAGCCATACTCATCCTGCTGGCCACCAGCTTCCTCGTCAGCCAACACGGAAACTGGCAAGGCAAGCAGTAACAAAACACCTAAACGCCACCAAGTGGAAAAAGACACCGCAAGACTCCTGTCAAAACAAAAGGATCATTTTACAGAAAATACAGCAAGAGGTAAGCTTGGCGACCTTAAAAGCTAGTCCAGAACGGAGAGAAGATGGCGGGCCTGCAGATAGAAACCTGCTCAAATCAGGCAGATCAACAACCCTTGATCGATTTTGGTGCCCGGCTTCTGGCTCACCCCGAAGATCCGGAACAACTTGCTTCAGATACTCCGGGCCCGCAAATCACCAAAAGCCTGAATAAAGTTTTAAGGGCCGGCCATCAGCTACATTTTGTCAGCTATCAGGGACAGGAATACATTTTCAAAGTCTTTGCTGACCTGGGACAGCATGGTCTGGGGCGACGCCTGGATTTCTTTATCAAAAGCTGGTTGCAGAATCCGGCGCAACGCAGCTACCACGGGGCATTAAGGCTTCAGCAGCTAGAAATCCCTGCAATACAACCGATTGCCTGCCTGAATGGCCGCTTTGGCCTTCACCGCCGCGGCCTGTTTATCTATAAAAGCGTAGCGGCTCAGCAGAGTCTGAAAACTTGGCTGGAAGGCTCACCGACACCAGAAGTCACCGAAGCCAGTCTAGAGCAATTAGCCTGCATTACCCGTGCGCTGGAAGCTTCCAGCTATCACTTTGCCGACCTGAAAATGAGCAATATACTGGTCGAAGAAAATTCAGAGGGTTTTCGGCTGGTCTTAATCGATACCGATGATGTTATCCTTTCTCACAGCAAACACTGGCCTTGGTTGCCCGCAAAACTTCAAAAGGCGATTAAGCTCTGGAACCTCAGAAGACTGAAACCTAACCATGAGTTAAGCCTTCGCTTCATGGCAAAACACTGGCCTGAAGAGGACACAGAATCGGCAGTTAACAGCTGGTACACTTTAAGAAACATCCAAGCCAACCCCCTCAAATGGATGAAGAGAAAGCTTCGCAAAAGACATGCAAAAAAATCCTAATATCAAGTTTGATACCCCCAGCCTTTACTATATTCCACAATATGAACCAGTTCTGAAAGAGCTGGAGAAACGGGGTGTCAATTGCGAACTGGTTATACATAAAAAGCCTGACAATCAACTGTTGTTAGATAGCTATACGGCAACCACCTCTTTACCCTTTCAGATTATTGATAGCGATGAAGTTCTAGATTATTACCAAGACTGCAAACCTGACTGGATTCTTTTTGGCAATGGTTGCAGCTACCTAAAAGAGCTGGACCCGCATACCAAAACGGCACTGCTCTATCACGGCATCGGAGTTAAATCCTGCTACTACGACCCTGAACTTGCCGAGTTTGATCTGCGCTTTACAGAAGGCCAATTCAGACAGGAACAACTCCAACAACTCTATCCTCAAGCATATTTCGTGCAAACAGGCTTTGCCAAGCTGGATCCCCTGGCGAAAGTCAATCGGCCTTATTCCAAGGCTTTTGATTTGGCCAGCCACCGGCTTGATCCGAACAAGCCAACGCTGGTCTATGCGCCCACCTTTTACCCCAGCTCTATCGAATGCCTCCCCATCAATTGGCCTCAGGAGCTGAATGATTGCAATATCATCATCAAACCCCACTTGATTAGCTATACCCACAAGAAGTATGCACAACAGAGAGAGCGCTTCCACCACTGGGCTAATTTTGACAATGTTTACCTGGCACCAGCTGAAGAAATCTCTCTGCTACCCTACATGGCAACTGCAGATCTTCTAATCAGTGAAGCCTCATCCGCTCTCTTTGAATTTGCGGCTCTGGACAAGCCTGTTATCTGGCTAGATTTCCTTAAACTCAGATGGAGCTATCGCGGTCCCTTACGTTTCCGTTTTGAAAAACGCATGGATCAAACCATTCATCAATATCGCCAGGTAGCAACGCATGTTAACAAGCCTTCAGAGCTTGCTAAAATAGTGAAGCAGGAACTTAAGGAACCCCTTAAGCGGCAAAAACAAAGGGCTGAAACTACACAAGAGCTAATAGGCGATCTGGATGGACAGGTCTCCGTAAGAATTGCAACCACTCTCCTTGATAAAAGCTAGTATATGAAACCAAAGAACTTTATTCGCTCAGCTCTAAAGACATGGCAGCTTCGCCGACAAAGCTGGGAAGAGCTAACTAATCCAGCTGAAAAGATATTACCCGTTACTGTAACCCTGACAACAATTCCCAATAGAATTTCAAGTGTCGATATAACTATCCGCAGCCTGCTCAATCAGAAGCATAGAGCTGAGAAAATCATTTTATGGCTAAATGACGAACTTAAAAACAGGGTACCTAGCCAGCTACAATCACTGGAAAGCGATGCATTTGGAATCAAGTATAGAGGACTAACTTCGTCCCACAGAAAACTCATATTTGCTTTAGAAGAGTACCCTGAGAAAACCCTGGTGACTTGCGATGATGATCTTATCTACCACCCAGACTGGTTAAAACTGATGTATCAAGATCATGAGCAAAATCCTGGCTACATCTTAGCCAACTCATGTAGAAGAGTGACTTATTCAAACAAAGAACTCTTGCCCTACAAAGACTGGGAAGTAGTCAAAGAAAAAGATGCCAGCCAACCGGATTATGTTCCGATTGGATTCGCAGGAGTCCTCTATCCACCTAACAGCTTGGATCCCAAAGTATCGGATAGCACACTTTTTCTAAAACTTGCCCCTAAAGCCGACGACCTCTGGTTCAAGGCAATGGCAGAACTTAAAGGCACAGCCATTCGAAAACCCAAACAGCAAGCACCCAGGCCTCTACATGTGATAGGCAGCCAAACTTTCTCTCTATCCAAAGCCAATATTGATGAAGACCTTAATAGAAAGCAGTGGTTAGCCTTGAGTGAGTATTTCCAATTAAAACTATAGCTGACCACTTAATTCAAAGAACTTCTTCATAACCAAGAGAGATACGAGCTCTTCCTGCTTGGGATCCTGAAATTGTGCGGCATGCTCACGGGCCTTAGTGACAATTGCTTTCGCCTCTTCAGGATGGGCATTGTAATAATTCACTTTATCTTCAAGATCCGAGTGGTCTTCATTTAATTCAACGTAGTGAACGCCTGGCTCGAGCCTCCCCTCCATAAACCAGGTCTCAAACCTGGGCTTCTTCATCATACACAAGGAGTTTGAAGACATAATCCATTTAAGGTTCGTCGCCACATCATGACCTTCAATACTTAAAATATACTTATATCGTAGCTGGTCACGAATACTCATAAAGGGTCGCCAGGTAGACGTACCTTGAGCTTTCTTATCAACCTGACCAATATCGCACAGGGGGTGATCATGATAACGGTCGACAACGACTTTACGCCAAGGCATATAGGCCTTACCCCGCCAAACAATCTGATCCAGTTTTTCATCAAATCCTAAGGGGTCTTCCTCTGTAAAGTAATGCCTGACCTTATTAAGCTTTAAAAGAATGGAATTCTGGTTGCTATCAGTGATTGGACGACTCTTTAAAAAAGCAGGAGATGCAGGAACCTCGGTGATATCACCAAAGAGATACTGAATTCGCAAGTCACCGGGAAAGAAACGCACCAACTCTTTCATATCCAGAAAGTAAGCACGACTACCATCTTTTTGGAATTGATCTATTCTGATTGCTGATTCATCCAGAGAAAATGAATCGCTCAACTTATTATAGTAGTTAACTCGATCAAGGATCTGTTCCTGGTCATAAGATGCCAAGCGCGCTAACCGGGATTCAAGAAAAGGACGGAAAAGCTGGTCGGGCAGATTGGCGGTCAGACTGCCCTTTAAATAAAAACCTGCCTTGTGCAAGGCTTTAGATAGCTTGGCAATTCCCATCAGCTAACCCTAGATTGATCATCATTATGAAAATCCCAGTCTTTGACTGGGGTCCGCCAATCACCATAACGTGAAGTCAGGTATTTATCATAATCAGCCGGAATCGGGTATTCTTGCTCGCCTAGACGATATAGAGTTTTCTCTTCAAGGTGGCTGGCACAAAAAGACTGAACGATCGATTCTTCAGCAGCTCCAACCATAAGATACATCTTGCCTTCTCCATCCGGATATTTAATAAAAATATCCAACAACAAATCACCTCGGTGCAGTAGTCCTTTTCGGTTTCGAATTTTTAAGGCTCGCGGATCACCCTTTTTAATTGGCCCATAGTCATAGGTAGCACGGGCAAAACGAACACGGTAACCCTTGAACCAAAGGTGGAGCGCACACTTTTTTAACTTCTTGATCTCGCTAGCCGAGGTACAAACATCCATATCATTATCCCAAGGCAGGATACGATTCTCACGAACGAAGCCCAGCAGAGTTCCACAATCCAGAGCATAGTCAACCCCGAATTTTTCCAGGACACTAGTCACTTCTGCCAGCATTTCTAATGCTCGGTTGCCAAGGTCTCCTTCAAGCTTCACATTACCCGCCATCTCTTAACCACCTCATTCTTATTATGTAGCCTGCTGCACCTGCCATGATTAGATTAAAAAGGTAGATGGTGTCCCGAAACAGGAAGTTCGTTAAAAAAACACCATTAATCAGAAAGAACGCAAAGAACAATATAAAAAAGGCAAAAAAATCTGAATCCATTAACTGATGTTTCCAAGCCCTAAACAAGCTCCAAAAAACATAAGCATAAAAGAATAGAATAAACCCGACACCGACCAAGCCGTAAGTGATCAGCAACTCCAAAAAATCATTATGTACAGTAATGAAATAGCGGTCACCAAACCAGTTGTCAGCCTCCTGGTGCATTTTTTGACCTGCGCCATAACCCCAGCCAAATATTGGGCGCTCCTGAGACCAGGCCAATACATCTTTCCAGAAATGGATACGCAGGCCTGCACTATTTTGAGGAATTTGATCCCAGTCACCAGCCAAGACTAGCTGATATACCTCTATCTCTTTTTGCGTTCGCTCCCAGCTCGATTTAATTAAGGCATTCTCTTCAAACAGTTTGACCGAACCTATAGCCACCAAAAGAATTAAGGCATATACCTTGCCATGGTGGAGCAACTGTTTGGACTGTTTACAGTAATGCCAAGCCAGCATCAACAAACCCAAAAATAGTGCTAAAAGCATACCTAGATAGACAGCACGAGACTGACTGGCCAAGAGTGTAAAGGTCAGGTAGCCAACGAGAAAAGCCCAAAGCAAAAAACGCCACCAGGAGAAACGAGGACGCATCACCAAGCGGGAAAAGAAAGCAAAAAGCCCTAACAGAAAAGTGCCATGAACGATCCCCATAGAAATAATATGGCGACCGAAACCCGTTCGCTGACCTTCCGCTGCTGCTTGCAGTTCTGAAAAACCTGAACCCTCAACCCAGGGTAAGCTGAGGGCAGCCACCAGCCCCATTCCCCAGAAGATAAGGGTATTACGGCTGCTACCAGCCAGCACCAAGGCGGGGAAGATAAAAAGGAACTTATCAGCCAAGTCTTCTGATCTTGGCGAACTACTCGCCAGATCGGGATTTTGCCAAACCACCAACCCCCAGCTAATCAAGGGGATTATCAAGGCGGCCAACCCCATCAGGGGCAAGGGAGAAAATCTAAGCTCCGGATGATAACGACAGAGAACATAGAGACCGCTTAAAGTCAGAAGGTAGACTAGCGGTTTGATCTCATCCTTTAATCCCAGTTGCCCAACAGCAAAAAACAGCGATAGAAATACCAGTAACCAATACCAGTATCGCGGGGCTGACCAGTTGGATGGAGCCTGCCAAAGTTGATCCCACTTAAGCATTTCAGTGTTTCATTTCCTTAACAACTTCAATAATTGAAGTTGTGGAAATGGAAGGGGTGCGCTCAAGATAATGCACTTGGCAAATATCCCTGAACTCATCAAATTTGCCTTCCCAGTCATTGCCCATAACCAGCATATCTGCCCGATACTCAAGAAGATACTCGCGTTTCTTTTCCAGGGATTCCTCTAAAAAAACCGCATCGACAAAACGTAAGGACTTGAGGATTTCCATACGTTCAAACTCGGAGTAAACAGGAGTTCGGCCTTTTTTATTAAAATTCAACTGATCAGAGGAAACACCAACCAGCAGCTCATCACCCAGCTCACGCGCCCGCTTAAGCAGGCGAATATGCCCATAATGTAAAATATCAAAGGAACCGAACGTTATTATTCTCAAAATCTTACCCTTGTTTAGTAATCACTGGGGAGTCACTTGTTCATGAAACTGCATCTGGTGCAATTTAGCATAGGCACCCTGCTTCTCAAGGAGTTCAGCATGCTTGCCTTCTTCAAGGATGCGACCGTCCTCTACGACCAGAATACGGTCTGCATTTTCAATGGTCGAGAGGCGATGTGCAATAACGAAAGTGGTTCTGCCCTGCATCACATGCTCCAGGGCTTTTTGAATATAGCGTTCAGACTCGGTATCAAGTGCAGAAGTTGCCTCATCCAAGATCAGGATAGGAGCATCTTTCAAAATTGCTCGAGCTATTGCAATTCGCTGCCGCTGCCCACCGGATAGCAAGACACCATTGTCCCCCACCAGGGTGTCCAAACCCTCGGGGAGCTTATCGACAAAATCCATTACATAGGCAGCTTTAGCTGCAGCTTCGATCGCCTCTCTACTTGGATTTTTCAAACCATAAGCAATATTGGCCGCCAGGGTATCGTTGAACAGAGTCACATGCTGAGTCACCAAAGCAATTTGCTCACGCAAACTGGCCAGCGTCAAATCAGGCAAAGGAATACCATCCAAAAGGATCTGGCCTTCTTCAACCTCATAAAAACGCGGAATCAAGCTCGCCAGCGTGGACTTACCACTACCTGAGCGGCCGACCAAGGCCACCATTTCTCCGGGCTTGACCTGAAAAGTGATATTTTTCAATGCTTGGGGCTGGTCTTTACCATAGCGAAAACTGACATTATCAAAAACCACTTCTCCCTCTGCGCGTTCCAGAGTTTTCGTGCCCTTATCCGGTTCTTGCGGCATATCCAGATAGACAAAAACATCCTGCGCAGCTGCCAACCCCTTTTGCACGATGTTGTTCACTTCAGTTAATTGGCGGAGTGGTTTAGCCATCAGCGAAGCCGCTGTGAGGAAAGCAATGAACTCACCCGGCGTCATATCACCCATCAAGTTGGGAGACAAGGCCAACCAAACCAGAAAGCCCAATGCTGAAGCAACAATCAACTGCACAACGGGCGTATTAATTGCTTTGGTCAAAGCCATTTTCATGGCTTGACGGCGATTATAATCACTTGCCTTATGAAAACGCTGGTATTCAAAATCACTGCCGCCAAAACTACGTACAACCCGATAACCACTGATGGCTTCAGAAGCCACATGGGTCACATCCCCCATGGAGTTTTGAATGCGGCGACTGATTTTACGAAAACGCTTGCTAGCATAATTCACCACCAAGCCAATAACCGGAGAGATGGCTACAAAAATCAAGGCCAAAGCCCAGTTCGTCCAAAGCAGATAACCCATCAGGCCGATCACAAATAAGCCTTCACGCAGAATCACTGTGACAGCTCGTGTTGCGGCACCGGTAACCTGTTCGACATTGTAGGTCAGGCGTGAAACCAGGTGTCCGGATGAGTGTTGATCATAGAAGGCGGCCGGTAGCACCAGAAAACGATTAAACAAATCCAAGCGCAGGTAATGAACCAGTTGGCGCCCCACATGTGCCATGAAATAGGTCCCCAGGAAGGTACCTATTCCTCTTAACGCAAAAATAGCGACAACGACCAAAGGAAAGAAAAGACGCTTGTCTTCCATCCCCTGCTCAATGGAATCCACGAGCATCTTCAGGATTTGAGCAAAGGCGGTACTTGAGCCTGCATAGATTGCATAACCAAAAACAGAAAGCATAAAGGCACCCCAATAGGGGCGCACATAACTCAACAGTCGTTTATAGGAAGCCCAACTACTGGCTTCTTTGGGAGTAGCTTGCGGGTTGGTCACCTGGACTCTCACAGTCAAATGAAAAACGAAAAACAATCATTGTAACCTGCCTGTCACCCAAGTGTCTTCCACTGCGGCAGTCGGTCACAGCAAGCCTGCTTCCTTGCCTAACTGCTGATTCGCCTGCAGCCAGCCCTGGATATAGCCGCAATCAAAGGTACGCCCCTGCATACGAAAAGCCTCGACAGGTTTACCCTGGGCAATGATCTCAGCTATCGCATCGGTCAACTGAATCTCGTTGCCGGCACCCGGTTGAGTCTGGGCCAGAACCGGCATGATTTCACCAGGCAGGATGTAGCGCCCGATCACGGACAAGCGGCTGGGAGCTTCTTCCGGTGCAGGCTTCTCGACCATGGAAACAATGGAGGCTGATTCACCGGCTTTCAACTCGACACCCTGGCAATCAACGATGCCGTATTGATTTACTCTTTCCAGAGGAACTTCTTCAACCATGATTTGTGCAGCCTGCTGCTGTTCAAAAACCTCAACCATGGTTTTCAGATCGGCTTGAGTCTTTCCTTGAGCAGGCTTCACCAAGACATCCGGTAAAATAACGGCAAAAGGCTCATCCGGCTGCACCAGATAAGCGGCACAATGAATCGCATGACCCAAACCCAAGGCCTTATCCTGACGTACACTGGTGATTTTCAGCTCGGGTGGAGCCATGGCACGCAGCTTTTCCAGTAAAGCCGTCTTACCCTTGCGCTCCAGTTCGGCTTCCAGCTCATAGTGACCATCAAAATGATCTTCCACGGCCGACTTGCCGCCCCGAGTAACCAGAATAATTTCATCCAGACCGGCTTCCAGAGCCTCCTCCACCACATGCTGGATCAGAGGGCGATCCACCACAGGCACCATTTCCTTGGGAATAGCCTTACTGATAGGCAGCAAACGAGTACCCAAACCGGCTACAGGAATAATGGCTTTTTTCAATTTTGAAGACATTCAAACTCCAACACTTTTCAATAAAACCGTATAAACCTCGTGCTCAGAGAGCACTCCTACAAAAAACTCTTGCACCCTAGCCTAGTGGGAGCCCACTCCGAGCGTGATACAACCATCTGGCCACCAGGTCTTAAAATCTCGTGCTCAGAGAGCACTCCTACAAAAAACTCTTGCTGACCCACTCTGGTGGGGGGCACACTCCGTGCGCGATACAGTCAACTGGCCACCAGGTCTTAAAATCTCGTGCTTAGAGAGCACTCCTACAAAAAACTCTTGCTACCCTACTCTGGTGGGAGCGCACTCCGTGCGCGATACAGTCAACTGGCTACCACGTCTTAAATCTTATGCTCAGAGAGCAATCCCACTAAAAAATCTTACAGCCCTACCCTAGTGGGAGCGCACTCCGTGCGCGATCATTTAGGGTGTAATTAACGAAGTCAGATGACCTTCCCTCGCCCCACCCCGGAATATATCCAGCCGGCAGCCGCCATTTCGTCAGGGTCATAGATATTGCGTCCATCCAGCAACAGGGGTTCTTTCATTTGATCGCGCAAGGCAGGCAAATCCAGATTCCAAAACTCCTTCCACTCCGTCACTACCAAGACTGCATCACTACCCTGCGCGGCCTCTTCAGGTGACTCGGCAATCTCCAGGCCTTCGGGATGATCAAAGTAACCGGCCAGATTAACCGCTGCACGCGGGTCATAAACCACCACCTGAACCTGATGCTCCAGCAGCACCCGTATCAGGTGCAAGGCAGGACTGCCCGAGACACTGGCTGTATTGGGTTTAAAAGCACAACCCCAAAGTGCAACGCGCCGCCCCTGGACCTCAGCTCGATAATAGCGCCACAACTTCTGAAACAGCAGGTCCTTCTGCTGGTCATTAATTGCTTGTACTTCTCCCAAAAGGCTTGCTGTTCGGTCAGTTACAGGCCTTGTGGAATTTAACTCCCGATTCAACTGTTCCAGAGTCTGAAGAAAGGCTTCACCACCAAAGCCACAACCCGGGTAAAGATACTGGTAACCAATACGAGTATCCGCCCCCATGGCCTGGCGAACCGCTTCAATATCCACTCCATGACTGGCTGCCAATTGAGCCAGCTCATTCATAAAGCTCACCCGGGTTGCCAGCATACCGTTAATTGCCAGTTTGGTCAGCTCTGCTTCTCTGGGGGTGACCACCTTGAAGCGATCCTGACTGCGATTAAAAGGCAGCATCAGGCGCTTGATTTTAAGCGTTGCATCTTCGCTGTTACTGCCCAGCAGCAGCTGCTCAATACGGGTAAAACTTTCCAGCGCCCGGCCTGCCTGAATAAAATTAGGCCAGAAAACCACCTCGGTACTTGCTTCGGGTAAAGCGTGTAGTTCTTCCTGCAGAGCTTCGGTCGTTCCCAAGGGTGCAGGTTGCACCAGTGCAACCAAGGCTGGCAACCCCGAAGCCTTTATATCTCTTAGCAAAGTATCCAGCCCGACAAAATCCCTGGCATCCAGTAAAAGCTCCACTCCTTCTTCTGCCGCTTGCCAAAAAAAAGCCTGCAAGGATAAACGCCCTGCTTCCAATTGCTGTTCAAGCAATACCAAAACGTCAGGCTCAACGGCCTCGGAAGCCATATCCGGCAAACGGCCAGCCTGCATGTAGACACGACAACCGGTTGATGACAAGGCAGCAGCCAGTGTCCAGGCTACCAGGTCCTCACCTAAAATAAGGGTTTTCATCGCTTCACCTCCTGGCTTACAGCATCCGGGGCATCCAACTGCCGAACTAATTGAGATGCTGAGCGCAAGCATTCGACCCGCTGCAGAAGCTCACGGGTTGAAGAATCCAAATCAGATGAATCCAGTGAACTCTCAAGATTCAGGTAGGGCTGAAGTTCCTTGGCAACCTGCTTGCCCAGTTCAACGCCCCACTGATCAAAAGGATTAATCCCCCAAAGACAAGCCTGAGCAAACACCTTGTGTTCATAGGTTGCAATCAAGGCCCCCAGACTGGTTGGATCTAGTCTATCCAGCAAAAGGGTGGAAGATGGCTGGTTGCCCGGATATTGACGGTAGGGGTTATCCGTGGGCTCTACGGCTGCATTACCCAGTGCCAGTACCCGGGACTGCGCCAAGCAGTTAGCCAGGTTGAGTTCATGCTGAGCCACCAACTCTTCATAATGCGCATAGTCACAGGCGTTATCGTAACGGCGGGCGGCAACAATAAAATCAGAGGCAACAGGTTGAGTTCCCTGATGCAACAACTGATAGAAAGCATGTTGGGCATTGGCCCCGATCTCACCCCAAAGCACCGGGCAGGTGGAATAATCCAAGGGCTTACCCGAAGCAGTGACTGACTTGCCATTGCTTTCCATCTCCAGCTGTTCAAGATAAGAAGGAAAAGCCTTGAGACGGCCATCATAAGGAAGAATGGCATGAGCCTTGATGTTGAGGCAGTTCACATTCCAAACCCCCAAGAGGGCCAACATCATGGGCAAATTCTCTAGCGGGGCTGCGGTGCGGAAATGCTCATCCAAGGCGTGGGCACCAGCCAGGAGCTCACGAAAAACCGGCATTCCCAGCGACAAGGCGATAGGCAAACCAATCGTCGACCATAGAGAAAAACGTCCCCCGACCCAATCCCAAAAATACAGCTGGTTCGCTTCAGGTAACCCCCAGGCAGTCATCTTGTCTTTAGAGGCTGAAACCCCAATAAAATGACAGCGATGGAGCAATTTCCGATCCTGACAATAACTCGACAACCAGGAGCGCACTGTGTCGGCATTGGATAGAGTATCGATGGTAGTAAAAGACTTGGAGGAAATGACAAAAAGCGTGGTTTCCGGATCTAAATAATCCAAAAGATCAAAAAGCTGACTGCCATCGATAGTAGAAGCAAAGTGAACCCTGAGATGCTTGGCAATGGGCAAAGTGTATTCTCTAAGAGCCTGGGTCACCATCAAAGGCCCCAGATCACTGCCGCCAACCCCCAAATTGACCACATCAGTAATCTTTTTCCCAGAAAAACCTCGCCAGCAACCGGTTTGCACCTGATTCACGAGCTTTTCCATGCGATCCAGCTGGGTATCCACCGCTTCCAGACCAGGTAAGCGTTTATATGCAGGCGCTCTCAATGCGGTATGCAAGGCAGCCCGTTTTTCACTGGTATTAACTTCTTCACCAGTGAAAAGCTGTTCAATTCGGCCAGGCAAATTAGCCTCTACAGCCAGTTTCTCAAGCTCAGAGAGAACCCTGGCATCTACCCGCTGTTTACTAAAATCAAGCATCAAAGGCCCAGCGGCAATTTGCATTTTCTGTGCCCGATAAGGGTCAGCACTAAATAAATTCACCAGAGTTTTTTGCTGACCAGCCAAGGCTTGCAACCTAGCAAAAGCAGGGCGTTCGGTTAGAAATTCCTGAGACATAGACTTCCAATTAATATTTAATTATTGCTAATCGCGCGGGAGTACAGTCAAGAATGCACATAATCCCGTTTCCGTAGAGGCATCGCAAGGGAAAAATCGGCTTGATCTTCAGAGCGATAGTTGAGAACCCCTTGGTCCTCTTCACTAAACAACAACCCCTCAGATCAACCAGCAGTACGAACACAAAAAACCTGGCTAACTGAAGGAGTCATCTTGAGTTTGCTCTTACTTCTTCCAAGGTAGGAAAAGATGACATATCTCGAATAGTCAGTTCATAGCCCGGATAACCCAGCACCTTGATCACCTTTCACCCCAACATCTCCGGCTCGGCCTGCTTCCAGACCTAGAAGGCTACTTAGCGGCAGATTATTCCAACAAAAATACTTCAATCTGGAAGTAGAGTCGTCTGGGAGCACACTCCGTGCGTGATCATCGCTTTCAGAGAAAGCTCCCATAAACCTCTAGAATACCACTTCAATCTTTTGGCTTTTATTCCAATTGGGAAGCACCATCTCTACATGATTATCTCTCTTGGAGAGACTTCATCCTGAGAGTAGAGTCCCGTGGGAGCGCACTCAGTACACGATCATCGCTTTCGGAGAAAGCTCCCACAAAAAACTCCTAGGGCACCACTTCAACCTTTTGGTTTTTATTCCAATTGGGAAGCACCATCTCTACATGATTACTGCTCTTGGAGAGACTTCAATCTGGTAGCCCAATCCCGTGGGAGCGCACTCCGTGCGCGATCATCGCTTTCGAAGAAAGCTCCCATAAACTTCTAGACTACCACTTCAACTTTTTGATTTTTATTCCAATAAAGCTCTTCTATCTTGCCCTTTAACACTTCCCTGGCTTCTTGCTGCCCATGCACCAGGCGTATTTGTTGCGGCCAGCGGCGCATCCGCTTGATAAAATTAATCAGATCCTTCTGGTCAGCATGCGCCGAGTAACCACTCAGGGTTTCCACGCCTGCCCGAATGGTATAACGCTGGCCATCCAGTTCCACCCAACCACCGGAAGGGCCATATTTCTGGATTTTCCGCCCCGGTGTGCCCGAGGCCTGATAACCAACAAAAAGTACCTGATGACGCTCGTCACCCAATAGAGCCTTCAGGTAATTAACAATTCGACCACCAGCACACATACCACTGGCAGCTAGCACCACCGCAGGCCGACCGGAACGGGCCAAATAAGCCACAGTGTTTTCGTGTTCTTCATGAGAGTTAACGGTATAAAGATTGTCAAAATTCAAGGGATGTCGCCCGGCTCGCAAACGCCTTTGCGCTTCTGCATCCCAATAAGGCTTTAACTGCCGATAAACCTGGGTGAAACGTGAAGCCAAAGGCGAATCAACAATAATTTCCAGATCCTTCCAGAGCCCCTTGTTGTCATGGGCCAGGCCTTCCAGCTCATAAAGGAGCTCCTGAGTGCGACCAATACTGAAAGCGGGGATCATCACCGTACCATCATTACGCAGGGCCTTTTCAATGGCTTGTTGTAAACGCTTGGCTCGATCCTGTCGGCCTAAATGCAGGCGATCACCATAGGTACTTTCCAGTACCAGGGTGTCACATTGATAAGGAGATTGAGGTGCAGGCAACAAAGGCGACCAGGGAGCCCCCAGATCTCCGGAAAAAACCACTTTTTGTTTACGCTTTTCCTGCTTGTAATTCAGGCCCACCTCAAGATAACAGCTACCCAGAATATGACCCGCCCGCTTGAGCTTAACCTGCATTCCCAGTTCTGAGGTATTCACCAAAGGATGCCAGCTGTTGTAATCCAAGGGCAGCAACTGCTTTTGCACCTGCACCAGAAAGCGCTCAATCAGCTGCTGGTCACGGGTAAAACCAATCCGCAGAGCATCTTCAATCACAAGGGGGAGTAGATGAGCGGAAGGCTGACTGCACAGAATAGGGCCGCTGAAACCGGCAGCCAAGAGATAAGGCAAGCGACCAATATGGTCAATATGAACGTGGGTTACTACCAGCGCTTTAATGTGGGTGATATCAAAATCAATCTGCAATTGATCAAAGGAATCACCCTCTTGATCCTCACCTTGAAAAAGGCCGCAATCGACCAGCAGCGAAGTATCTGAAGAAGCCACCAACTCATGGCAAGAACCCGTCACTCCAGAACGACCGCCATGATGAATGAAATCAGGGAAAGACATGACACCTCCTTGTTTAAAAACTACAAGGGAGTGTAGCAGTAGTTTTCAAACAAGGAGGTTGATATCGAGAATGGAGTGCAGTCTCTACGCCAGAGCAAAAATATCAATCACTGAGCAAGGTAACTCGCTCAGACATCTACCTTGCTCCAAAGCCTGTCAAAATAGTCCGAATGGTTTTGAAAACAATCAGAATATCCAACCACAAGGAAAAGTGCTTGATATAGTAAAAGTCATATTGAAGCTTCTCCGTCATGCCATCAACTTCAGCAGCATAACCTTGCATTACCTGTGCCCAGCCAGAAATTCCGGGACGAACCACATGGCGATAACTAAAGAAAGGGACATCTCTTTCGTACCAATCCGATAACTCGACAGATTCAGGGCGGGGCCCGATAAAACTCATTTCTCCCTTGATGACATTAAAAATTTGGGGTAGCTCATCAATACGATACTTTCGAATAACCCGACCAACGCGGGTAATACGCGGATCATCGATAGCTTCTGTAAAATCACTCCCTTTAACATCATGACACATACTACGGAATTTATAGACATAAAAGGCTGCTCCACGATACCCCATTCTCTTCTGCACAAAAAAAATGGGGCCACAAGAATCCAGTTTGATCAAGATCGCAGTAACAATCATGATCGGAGCAAAAACTGGAAGGAGAAGTAGAGTTGCAAGAGTATCGACAAATCGCTTAAAACCGAGATAAAACAAGGGGGGCAGAAGTGAACCAAAATCATTCTCAGACAAGTGCTCAATGCGAACTCGACCTGATAAGGATTCGCCTACAGGCTTGAAATGCCAAACAGGTACATGGGCAAGTGTACAGCGAGCTAAAAAGCGCTCCCAATCAGGAGGCAACTCCTTGGAATGAAGATCGGCTACTACAGCATCATAGCGGCGACCTTCAAGATCAGGGTTTTCCAACATACAGACCATTGCATTTTTATGGTTCACCAATTCTAAAGCTCTGCCGAAAGGAACTAATGCAAGTTTAGGTACCCGGTACTTTCTTCCCAAAAAGTATCCAGCAAAAAACCAGAAATTGGCAGCGATAAAAGAGCTGAGAAGGACTTGTCGAGAATACTCCTCACGCAAGAAAAGTAGACAAGCGACGGCCAGCAAATAGGTAAAAGTGATGGTTGGCAAGATGAAAGCTTGTGTCTGGGCACCCGGATACCGACGCAAGCGGCGCAAGGAAACAAACGAAATAACGAAAGCACCAAGGTTAGCTAACAGCGTGTTCAGCTGGATACCGCCAAAAGGATCAAAAAATGTAATGGCTTCCCAACGTAGCCAGCCAGGCAGAAAAATAACGAAGAGGCAACCCAACAAAAACTGGAAGAGCGCACTAAACAGTAACTGCTCGTACCAACGAGAATGTCGACGTTCAAATTGATACTTCACAAAGACTCCACTAAAAAAAAGCTGCGACAGTATACCTGAAACGCAGCTTATCTAGGAAAGGTTCTATCTTAGCCCAAGAAGATACAGTGACTAAAGTCGACGAATTAATCGGCTGATTTCAACGTCTAACTGATGCAAAAAAACACGAAGCTGATCCATTCACAGCCCCGTTCAACGCAAAGCAGCTCTCGGTTTTGCAAGAAATTCTACCTGCGACGTGATCCAGAGCTGCATTATGATCATTATTTCAAGCAAGTTCATAAAGTAGAATCTAGCATGAACATCATAAAGAAAAAACCAAGCCTAAATCAACTAATTACCAGTCTTCAAAACCAACAGTCTAATCACTGCCTGTGCGCATCCCCTTAAAAGCAGAACCTGTTAGTGCATCAGCAAGAAATAAAATGGAACCATATTAGTTAACTGGATGATAAAGTTTAACTACCATTACAAACTGCTATTCACTTAATCTCAAACCAAAGATTTGTAAAGATCCAAATAAGATAAAACCATTGTTTTGGAACTAAACTTACTTTCAAATCTGAGTCGCGCATTGCAACCCATACGTCTTGCTTTTTCAGGATTATTCCACAAATCAAGCATGGCTTCGGAAAGAGCATCGGCATCGGCAGGTGGTATGACCAAACCAGTTACATCTGCTTGATTAATGTAAGTCATACCTGATCCCAGATCGCAACATATTAGAGGCTTTCCATACATTGCCCCTTCTAATAAAGAAATCCCAAAAGCCTCAGAACGTAAATGAGATGGAAAAACCATTGCATAGCACAAGGTCAAAAGTGCAGACTTATCCTCATCATCAACCCGACCGACAAAGAAAACCTGACTTAAACCTTGTTTAGCAGCTTCAACCTTCAGCTCTTCTTCTATGCCACCACCACCAGCAATAACGACAGGTAAGCCATTTTTAGCAGCGGCTTTAAGTAGCCAAGTTAGACCTTTATAGTAGCGTAAGGCACCAACAAACAGGAAAAAATTCTCCCCCAAGCGCTGACGCCAGCTTTCAAGGCGAGTTTTAGACACTTCAGGATAAGTTGACTCATCTAAGCCATAGGGAATAATCTTTAGTTTCGATTTATACTGCTGAAGCACTTTACTTGATTCTGCATAATTAGGAGATGCTGCAACAATCACATCAACATTGGATAAAAAGCGGTCCATAAGTGGTTGATAAATTTTTAGAAGGTATTTCTGCTTCACTATATCTGAATGATAACTAACAACCGATGGCTTACCCGTCCTTGCTATAAAATGGATCAAATCCATAAAAGGCCAAGGAAAGTGATAGTGAATGATATCAGCAGTCTTTGCGAGCTCTATGAAATCTCGGATTGCAGAAAATGAGAAGCCTGTCGATGCTAACTCGAAGTCTAGATTAGATCGATGGGTTATATGATGGCCGAGTATTTCGTCACGGGCACGACCACGCTTACTCAAATAGAGTACATCTGTATCAACACCTTGCAAGCTAATTCCTTCGGCCAACTGGAAGATTACTTGCTCTACTCCTCCCATTGAATCCGGATAATAGGTTTTATAGAAATGAAGTACTTTCACCTAGACTCCAGAACAGAACGATATACATCAATTGTGGATTCAGCACATTTAGCCCAAGAAAAAGTTGATGCTTGTAATAAACCTTCAGCTACTGCCTGTTCACGCCAGGACGCGTCCTCTAAGCCTCTTCCAAACAGATCAGTAAAACCTTCGATATCATCAGGGGAAGTCATTAAAGCAGTATTTCCTGCCACTTCAGGCAAGGATGAAGTGTTTGAGCAAACCACGGGTATTCCAGAACTCATTGCTTCCAATACAGGCAGACCAAACCCTTCGTATAGAGAAGGAAAAACAAACAAGCGGGCACCAGCAAAAAGCATTGGCAAATCTTCAGCTGGAGTAAAACCCAGATAGTGGGCCCACCCCTCCTGCTTAGCCTGATTAATGCGAGCATGTATGTCTTCACTATTCCAACCAGGATGGCCAGCAAGCACCAGCGGCCATTTCTGACGCGTGTGAAGTGGCAATCGCGAATAGCTATCAAGTAAGGCTATCAAATTCTTTCTAGGCTCAATAGTCCCTACATAAAGACTATAAGCATTTGGCCGCAATCCATAACGGTCAAGCGTAGGTCTAACCTCAGCTTCTGAGCGCGGGTAAAACTCAGGAGAGCTTGCTAAAGGCACCGCATGGACACGATCTAAGGGCCAGGAAAAATAATTTGCTAACTCGTTACGCGTATACTCAGAATCAGTGATCAGTGCATCAGCAGTACGTAGCGTCTTCGATAGCTCTTTTTGCATGAAACGAACCCGTTCAGCAGGGTGACAATGCGTCCAAGTAAAAGGAGATAGATCATGAAAGGTTGCCACCTTGGGACCAAGAGAGGACGGTAAATAGAAATTTGGACCATGATATAAGTAGTTCTCATAGCCACGCAGATTAAAACCCTGAATTAAAGGCAAAAGCTGACGATAAGCTTCCGAAGCTAGTCGACTTGATTGCACCCAACGTTTTAAAGGAAAAGTAGATTTTGGAACTACTACTCCAGCTACATCGTAATTCGGTAGAGTTGAAATTGCTTTGCGGCCAGTAAAAAAAATCAAATTATCAATCTGATTACTAGACTGCAGATGTCGAACCAGTTCATAAGTGTAGCGCCCGATACCCGTCAAAGGAAAACGAATCGGATCTATAGAGATTATGATTTTCATCAAGACACTATGCTCTAAGCATCCAGCTAAGTGTTTGTTTGAATGGCAAAGGGTTCCATTCGGGTATCAAATTTTTTAACCGCGAAGGATCACCACAGAGCGACTTCACCTCGTTCGCTCTAACAAAGGCAGGGTTAACTTCAACCTTAATCTTATGGCCGGAAATAGCCTCACACTGCGCTAAAATCTCACGCAATGACAGAGTTTTTCCAGAACAAACATTAAAGGTCATGCCTATCGCTTCAGGAGTAGACAAAAGCTCTTTATATGCAAAAATCAGCGAACGTACATCATTAAAATCACGCCAGACATCAAGATTGCCTAACTCAATAATGGGAGCTCGATCATTAAAGTGACGCACAATTTTGGGAATTAAAAACTTCTCATCCTGCCCGACACCAGTATAGTTAAACGGGCGGGTGATAATAAGTGGCAAATCCTTCATCCATAAGGCAGCCATCTGCTCCATTGATAGCTTACTGACAGCATAATCATTGGCAGGTTGGACTAGCGCCCGCTCATCCAATACACCCTCCTGTGCATTACCGTAAACATTCGCGCTGCTTGCCAGTAAAACTGAATCAGGAGTAGCATCAAGTGAGGCCAAAGCAGCAAGCAGATTACGCGTCCCGACAAGATTAACCGCATAGAAAGCAGCGGGGTCACCATGACCAACAAAAGACAAAGCAGCCAGATGCACCACTTTATGAGGCTTAATTTCTCCAACCAACTGACTAACCGCAGATGAATCAGTCAAGTCCAGCTGAAAAACACCCTTAGTATTAGAAAAAGTTGTTTCTGTCCCAAACACTTCGTAACCAGCATCACGTAAACTGGCCGCCATATAGCGGCCAGTAAACCCATTGATTCCGGTAACGAGAACACGTTGACCTGAACCTATTTCCATCATTAGAAAGAAAATCCTTGTTGATTGCGACGCAAATCCGCCTCGACCATCATCTTGCACAGGTCTTCAAGTTGGGTTTTTGGTTCCCAACCCAGCTTTTCTTTTGCCAGTGCAGGATTACCAATCAGCAAATCAACCTCAGCTGGGCGGTAGAACTTAGGATTAACCTGAACAATTGTCTTGCCAGTAGCAGTATCTATGGCCTTTTCCTGCTCATCCTGCCCCTGCCACTCAATACTGATGTCAGCAGCCTTCGCAGCCAGGCTGACAAAGTCACGAACGGTTTCTGTTCGATTGGTTGCCAGAACATAGGTATCAGGCTCATCGGCCTGCAGCATCCGCCACATACCCTCGACATAATCCTTGGCATAACCCCAATCGCGCTTGGCATCCATATTGCCCAATTCCAGCACTTCCTGCTTACCCAGTTTGATTTTAGCAATGGAATCAGTAATTTTACGGGTGACAAACTCACGGCCACGAAGAGGAGATTCGTGATTAAAGAGAATGCCACTGGTGCCAAAAATATCATAGGATTCACGATAGTTAATAGTCATCCAGTGAGCATAGAGTTTAGCAACACCGTAGGGGCTTCTAGGGTAGAAAGGTGTATCTTCTTTCTGAGGAATGGCCTGAACCTTACCAAACATTTCTGAAGTTGAAGCCTGGTAGAAACGAATCTTGGGATTAACAATTCGAATGGCTTCCAGGAGGTTTACAGGCCCCAATCCAGTAATATCAGCAGTTGTCAGAGGCTGGTCAAAAGACACACCAACAAAACTCTGGGCAGCAAGGTTGTATACTTCCGTTGCTTGGGTTTGCTCCAAAAGACGGATGCTGGACGAGAGATCTGTCAGATCATATTCAACCAAGTGTAGGTTAGGATGCCTGTCCACCCCCAGTTCTTCAATCCGCCAGAAGTTAACCGAAGCAGTACGACGGTAGGTACCATAAACCGTATAGCCTTTTTCCAAAAGGAGTTGAGCCAGGTAAGCGCCATCCTGGCCAGTAATTCCTGTAACGATTGCTTTTTTCATTTTACCTTCCACACTTAACAAGAAGTTAGCCACTTTTGCCTAACAATCAAGGCGACCAACACAGCAAAAAATTATTACGCGACTAGTTTTCAACCCAATGATTATTTCTTAAATGTTCAATATAATCATTAAGAGAACGTTTAGGTGACCAGCCAAGGCCTTTGGTTCTATCACTGATAACATCTGCTGTCATTCGGTTGCCCTTGCGTTCAGGTAACATTTCAATCTTGCCACCAAAAAGTTCAGCAACTTCTAGAACAGAAAAGGATTCATCACTTCCAATACCAAATTCATCACCAAAGCCATGATCCCCCACAAGTATTAAGCCATCAATTATATCATCAACATGTGTAAAATTACGCTGTTGAGTACCTGGGCTTACTACGGTAAGAGCTTCATGATTCTTCATTTTCTCAGTAAACAAAGCTATCAAAGTAGCATACTTACCATGAGAAATCTCTCTTTGACCATAAACATTATAAAAGTAAGTAATAGCATAAGGAACATCAAACCAATCACCGTAATTCATTACCAGCTCAGTATTTGATGCTTTAGTCCACGCATAAGGGCTAGCACTACGACCTAATCCACCATCGCCAAATTTCGTACTACTACCAGCATAAACGATCTTGCATCCGGCCTTCCGCACAAATTCAAGAACGGCAAAAATACCATCCTTATTGAAATGCCAGACCTTTTCCATATCATCAAAACTTTGCTCAACGCGCGAATATTCACCCAAATGGTAAACAATATCAGGCTTAAAATCTACCAAATCAGAAATATTCGCCGTATCACCTTTTATATAGGTCACACCAGAAACATGATTTGAAACAGAACCTGTAAAATAGTTATCAAGTGAATAGACGGAGTTTTCGGGGATACCTACCAACCTTTCACATAAATGACTGCCAACAAAGCCAGCACCACCAGTAACAAGGATTCTTTTACAAGACATAATCAATCCATACCATACAAATCACGTGTATAAATCTTTCTTTTAAATGCCGATATTTTATCATCAACTCGATTAGCAATAATCAGATCGCACCCTGAGACAAAATTATCGAAATCGTTATTTATAACAACATCAAGAAAAGATTCTTTATTACAATCAGGCTCATATACTTCAACCTCAATACCAAATTTTATCAGACGAATCATAATATTTTGTATTGCTGATGCACGAAAATTATCTGAGCCAGCTTTCATTACCAGTCTATAGACACCCACCTTTGATGGATTTTTTGCAACAATTTGATCAACTATAAAACTCATACGAACATCATTTGACTCAACAATTGCAGAAATAAGCCTCTGCGGGGTATCGCTATAGTTTGCAAGAAGCTGCCGTGTATCTTTGGGTAAACAATAACCACCATAACCAAATGATGGGTTATTATAATGCATACCAATTCGTGGATCGTGGCAAACACCTTTTATAATTTGATCTGAGTCAAGATGATTTAATTCAGCATAATTATCTAACTCATTAAAATACGCAACCCTCATAGCTAAATAGGTGTTTGCAAACAGCTTAATAGCTTCAGCTTCAGTAGGGTTGGTAAAAATAACTGGCATGTCTTTTTTAACAGCAGCATTGACTAAAATATCAGCAAATTGTTTTGCATGATCAGATTTATCACCAACTACAATCCTCGAAGGATATAGGTTATCATTAAGCGCCTGCCCTTCGCGCAAGAATTCGGGTGAAAATATTATGTTGTTATAACAAAACCTCTTCCTTATTCTCTCTACATACCCAACTGGTATAGTAGACTTGATGAAAACTATTAAATCTGGATTTATAGAGATAGCATCACCAATAACAGATTCAATAGATGCAGTGTTAAATTCGCCAGATTCTATGTCATAGTCAGTAGGCGTGCAAACAATCAAAAAATCAGCATCATTGTATGCGATTTTCTTATCAGTTGTAGCCTTTAGATTTAAACTTTCTTTTGACAGAAAATCCTGTATTCCCTTGTCACTAATAGGTGAGAAACCAGAATTTATTAGGTCGACCTTATCCCGATCAATATCGAAAGCTATGACATTATTTTGCCGGGAAAGTAGAACAGACATTGAAAGCCCAACATAACCTGTTCCAGCAATAGTTATATTCATATATTACCCATTACAAATCAAACTCGTGGAGAAGTTCTATTTATATATTTTGTCTTTTACATTATCGTCTGATTTTCTTAATAAATAGCCTAGAACTCCAAACAACATTTCACAAGATTTCATAAACAACATACCAAATCCAAAAATGGGGTTCCTGAAAAGCAACTTGGGTGATCGCAAAAAAAGACCATAGCGTTTTAAAGGATTAGACTGAGAAGTGAAATACTCTTTATTCACGGGTTTAGCTGTATACACATCAAGTGCTCTCGCATAATACAGCTTCTTTTTACATGTACGCCATAGATCTAAACTCCCTTCATCGTGCTTAATAAATGATGTAATTCTTGAAATAGAGTCAATACCGTACTTCTCTTCAATTCTATGAGGAAGATCATAGTCTTCAGTTCCTGTATTATCTTCATCATATCCACCGATATCAAAGAAGACCGACCTCCTAAATGCGCGAGCAGCTTCCATCCACTTAACACCTACATAAAACTGGCGTTCAAGTTTCTTACATTGAGACCAAAAACCATATCCAAAAGACTCTTCAGGTACTACTAGACCTAAAAGTGAGTTATCTAAAGAGAATTTATCAACAATTTCCTGTGCTATATTGTTTGATAACACCATATCACTATCAAGAAAAACTAGGTAGTCACCAGAAGACATTTCAGCTGCATAATTTCTTTGAGCGCTACGCTCAGGGCCTTTAGTAAAAATATGATCAGTATATTTTTTAGCAATATCCAGTGTACTGTCATTGCTATTATTATCAACAACAACAATCTCACAAGATTGGTAACTCTGTGAAGAAATTGATTTAAGTAAAGCTTCAAGCGTCCTGGACGAGTTATAAGTCGATACTAAAAAAGAAACAATAGGTTTAATTGGCTTCATCATAACTCCAAATTTTTTTTAAAATCTCTATAGCAGTTATCAAATGTTAAATCTTTACTAAGCTGCCAGGCATTATTCCGATACTCTTCATACGTTGCACTATCATGCAAGATATCTAAAATTGCTTTTGAAAGTTTCACAGGGTTTTCAGAGACAACCAGGCCACTCTTATTGTCAGCTACACTATCACGTAAACCGCTAACATCGTAAACAACTGCTGGAGTTCCCTGACTTGCAGCCTCAGTAACAATCAGGCCCCACCCTTCCTTAACGGAAGTCACAGCAATCAAGTGAGAACGTTGCATCAGCAGACTTTTCTCATCATCAGTAGCATTGTCAACCATAGTAATAGAAGAAGATAAATGGCTATTAGCAATATCTTTTAATAATTTATTATAATATTTACCCGAACCACTACCAGCAATTATCAGCTTTAATGATGGCAAATGTTTATGTGCTTCTTTAAAAGCATCCAGTACGTGATGCGGTCTTTTCATAGGGCGTATAGAACCAAAATAAAGAAGCGTAGGATCTGGGAACTTTTCGATACCATCAAGTGATTCTACAGGCTTACAGTTGCTACCCATTCTAATAATAGATATATTCTTTTCAATATAGCCCAAATCAATCAATTCAGATTTAGTGCTATTACATATAGTAATAACATTCTTGCTTTTAAGAATTCGCAAATAAAGTGGTTCAATAAAATAGCCAATCCATGAGAGAGGTGGGAACATCTGGTAGAACCAAACCTTTCTTGCAAGCTGATAAATAATCACTGCACCAGGTTTTTTTGAATATAACAAAGAAAAAAATGGAATAGTATTGCATTCGTCAATAACAAAGTCAGGCCAGTTTTTAAGATTTTTTTTATAAAAACGCCAAGCATGATAGTAAACGCTAAACTTACCACCAACCCTGATTATTTGAACGCCATCAACAATTTCATTGCGCTTAGCACCTGGGTAATGAGCTGTCAGAACAGCGACACTGTGTCCATCATTCAGCAGCCTCCTGCATATCTCTGACTTAACAACTTCGGCACCTCCTGACTGGGGATGCTGAGCATCCTTCCATGAAAACCAAAGAATATTCAAGATATTACTCCTAGTTTATTCAGCTGTTTTATAACTTCTTTTAAGCAACAATAGAAGCCCTAGTATTAGAAGTGCGAAGCCACTAGCACCAAATATAAATATCACAGACACTAAGTTTGTTGAAAAATAGTAAATTAGTAAAACCTGAACGGGTGCAAAAATCAAAAACAACCAAGTAAATAAGACTTCTTTCTTGGCAATAAGATAGTGCTCTACAACTAAAACGAGCGCCATGGGCATAATTGCTAATCCGTACCAAGCCAGAAGCTTTGATGCATCTGCATACGCATCACCATATAGAAAAACAATCAAATAATCAGAAAAAAACCAATAAAGCATAGCAGCAAATCCACAACAAACAAAAGCTGCAAAAAGTGACTGTATAAGTATAACGTTTGATGATAAATTATTTGCGTGTTTCTCAGCAACGTATGGAAATAGTGCAAGAACAATACCACCAGGTATATAAAGAATAGCCTTGCCAAGCACTGATGCAGCAGCATAAACTCCTGCGCTACCTGTTGAAAACATATGATTTACTATTACCATATCCAGTTGCGTCATTCCTGCAAATGCAACATTAGCAACTAACACTGGAATTATACTATTTAAGCTTAGCCAATTTCCATCATTATTATTGTTACTAGAAATTGGTATGGAGTTTATTCGCTTATAGATTAGATAAATGCCCGAAAAAACTATAAAAATAAGTGAAACAACACCACCAGCAATCGCACCAAAAATTCCGCAACCTACATATATCAAAATCAAACTAAAAAGAATCTTCATACTAATAGAGCTAAGAGCTGTTACTGCAAGAAAATTGAAGTGTTTTAGTCCTTGAAAAAAAGAATTATTAATCACAAAGAAAAAGTTCGCAGCAAGCAATGCAAAAAAAGCATATATAACGTAGTCGTCATTCACCTTGAAAATAATACCGAGTTTATCTGTAAAAAAATAGCCGGCAAAAAACAATGCTATAGCAGCACAAATAAATACAATATAACTTTTTTTTAGGAGCTGGAAAATTTTTTCTCTTTCACAAAGCACTGAAAGCTCGGTTACTCTTCTAGAAAGAATCATCATTACAGCACCGAGTGGTGAAGATGCAAACATAAAAGCTGCCATGATTGCACTAAATGCTCCAAACTCAAGCGGAGATAAATTTCGCCCCATTAGAATTTGATATATATACCCTAACATCCCAGTTAAAAGATTTGTAAATGTTAGTACAATACTTGCTGAAATCAATGCTGTTCTCTCATTTATCAAAATAAATTAAAAACCAATATTAAATGCAATACTGACCAACTTGTAAAGCTTTGTGATAATGGTCAGTTAGCCAGCTATTTTATTATGTCAGCATTCTCGCATAATTTTAGATTGATGCTAAACAGCCTAACCAGTAATACAGTGAGCAATTTCTATCATACATGGAAAGCAGCTATTCTTGAGTAAGCTATAATTCTCGGCTCTACCCTTTTGCATAACCAAAGATCAGATTCTGATCCCGGCATCCAATCTTCATCTTATCTTTCTTGCGATGTACACCTGGGCAATATCCATCGACAGTTTACCAATGCACCACGGGTATCGCTATCAAAAAACAATTATGTGGAGCCGTACCGATGTGCTTGATAACAATCACTTCAGATCCTACACATCCCTATGTAGAAGTTGATTTCATACCACCTACGATGAATATATATTTTTTTCATAATGCTTTCCCAAGCAAATCAAGTATGTATTTGTTTTGTTAAAGTCTTATCTAGCACGCATCCGAATTCTGATCTACAAGCTTGTCGGTATGCCTTTAACGCACAGATTCAGTAGCAAGATAGAACATTTACTTATAAGTTACCTTTACATTTATCAGTTACTTATATGTATTTATTTTTTCTTTTATCAAATACAGAGGTCTATTTATAACTTCAGTGTGTATAGCACCGATATAATGAGCTACCAGACCAAGGCAGCTTAATACAATACCAATAAGAAAAGTATTAAAGACAACAACAAAGGCAAGCGCTGTATATATTGGTTCTTCGTTAAGCAAATAACTAAAACCCATCCAAAGAAGCAAAAGAGATGTAGAAATAGTGATAAGAAAACCTAAGTAAGCTGTAGCCCTAAGAGGCAACAGAGAAAATGAAGTAATGCTATTTAATGCAAGCTTAATAAGCTTTGCATAGGAGTAGCCGGCTTCGCCACTTTCTCTCGCAGCAGCATCAAACTCAACATAGACTTTATCGTACCCCATCCAATCCATGATACCCCTGAACATTCTTTCTCTTTCTGTCGCAAGTAGAAAAGCATTGATTACTTTTTTATCATAAAGTCGATAGTCAGTAGTTTGTGAAACCATGTCAAGACCACTGATTTTACGCATAACCCAATAGTAAAAATGTGATCCGAGTCTACGGAATAGAGGCTGCTCATCGATCGTACGCCTTACAGTTGCTACTATATCAAATCCATCATTCCATTTATCAATCAGTTCTGGTATTAGTTCAGGTGGATGCTGCAAATCTGCATCAATACAAATCACAGCATCTGAATCAGCTGCCTCAGCAACACCTGCAGATAATGCGATCTCTTTACCAAAATTACGAGATAATCCAATAGCACTTACGCGGTTATCAACTGTACATAGTTTTCTTAACTCTTGCATTGAATTATCAGGGCTTCCATCATTAACCATGATGACTCTAAAGCTATACTCATTAAGTTTACTAAGCACAGTGTTTAATCTTTCATAGAAAGAACATATATTTCTTTCTTCTTTATAAACCGGAACAACAACCGAAATATTTTTCATTATAACACCAGACTTGCATTTCTAATTAATAAAAATTTATATTTTGACTGTAATTTTGACGCATATTCTTACTCACAAAAACTTGACATACTACCATCAGGCAATATAACTCCAAGTGATATCAACTGTAATGACAATCTCCTAGAGTCATCTCCATAACCCAATTCTAATGGCGAAGCTTCCTCAGGAGATTGAATTTTTATTTCAATATAACTTGAATCTGAATCAGTTTGAAATCTAATTATTTGTTGTCCCGAAATCAGCTTATTAACCGGTTCACCATTAAATAAAAACCTAACATTTTTAGGAGTTTTTCCAGGAAAGACATCTCCTAACTCAAGATCGAAAATTGTCCCAGCCGGATATTCTTTGTCAATTCTTATCATTGAGCTTGATCCAACCCATACCCAATTTATTTCAGGCGAATAAAATCCTTCAATTGAAAAGTATCTCGGCAATACACCATAAAGATTAAGCCTACTGCCTTGTTTAGCGTAACAATATTTTGCGTCAAGGTTATATTCAAAATCAATAAACCTAGAAAATGAATCACGAGAAAAACTTACAATATCTGGATGCACCAAGTAATCAATATGAAACCCCACCTCTTTTTGATTATTTGCAATAGAGTTCTCTGCAATCTGATCGATAGCAATCCATTTATCTTTAGATTCTGAATAACGATCTACAAATTTTATATTCTCATTTATAGAATATACAGCAAAGACTATACTTGCCACGACAAAAATATTGAAAGGTATACTGGATTTTACATTTTTACAGTACCTATCAATAGCAAAGAATAAAATCAGATACAGTATTAACCATCCGTAAAAATTAAACACATATCTCGTATTGTGATTGTCGAGCATCCATTGCGATTTAATCGGCTGAAGTGACAATAGGAATGATGAGCCAAAATAGATTAACAAAGAAACCAAAAATATTATACTTTTATGTGTGGCAGTCTTATTGATAATTGAAACAATAGCGCGGAATGCGAAAACCGATAATATAGAAACAATAACAACCGAGATTACAAGCTTGCCAAACACATCAAAACCCATAGTATTTAAGTAAGGTATTGAGTTGACTGCGTAAAGAAGAGTGATTTTTAATAGATTATACACTGAAGCAGTATTTACAGATCCATATAAATAATTACCCATAGCTTCTGCCTCTGCATTAGAAGCATTAAAATTATAAAAAATAACAGTAATCAAAAATACGCCGTACACAGCTACAGCGCTGCACAACGGGCTTCTTACTACAACCGTCACACTGCATCTATAATTAATTATTTTTAAGAATATATAAAATCCGGCGGCTATAAAAAAAAGCTCGCTCGCAAATGCTAGAATACTTACAATGAATCCAAAGATCCACTTATGTATACTCATAGATTCATCAAATTTCTGCGAAGCATCTAATATGATAGCAATAATGAATAAGGCTGCATAAACATTATATGATCCAAAAAAAGCTATCTGTCCGTTGTGCTGCCAGTCAAGCTGGTGCATCAAAATAGGCAAAAATGCTACTACAAATGACTTTTTTTTACTAACTCTCAAAATAATTAATAATGCTACCAGAGTGATGGGCAGCATAATAAGTGCAAAATATCGTGGTAAAACCGCAGAAAATTCTGGAATTACAAATTTCAAGATAGCATTTATTGGATATGCCAAAAAATGTGATAGCCTGCCAGATTTCAGTATTTCAGCTAACTGTTCATCTGCTGACTTAAAACCATTTTGAAATTCATCCCATGTCATAATTGGCAAAGCAAAGTTTATATACCAAAGATAATAAAGTGTGAAAAGGACCAACACAATAACCAGCATCAAAGAAAAATCAAAAAACACTTTATTTTTGGCGTGCAAAATACTCATTTCAATATACTCTGATAAAGCATAGTTAAACGTGCTTAATTAAGTTATTCATCAACTTCTTCGTACTTTCTTCCCATGTAATCCATGGCATAACATCTGATTTTGGGTGTTGATCTGAATCGTATAGAGCCACCCATTCTTTGATAGCATTCTCTAGGGATTGGGGATCGTTGGTATTATCAAAATAGAAGGCGTGCTCCCCTGCTACTTCCCTAAAGACAGGAATATCCCTGGCAATGATTGGTTTCTTGTACTGGGCGGCTTCGATAAGTGGTAGACCGAAACCTTCGCCTTCGCTCGCGGCGATCAGACAGCTGCTGGCACTGTAAACTCTCTCCAGAAATTCATCGCTGATACCTTCCAGCCAGAAAAGTCTTTGCTTCAAGACTGGGTGATCTTTTAGCTGAGCTGCAAAATCATCCATCATCCATCCCTGTTTTCCGACTATAGCAAGATTGACCTCTGCACCCTCTGACCAAAGCTTTTCGAAAGCTTTAAGTACCTGCCTATGGCCTTTTCGAGGCTCAAGAGTACCGACCATGAGAAAGGTTTTTTTCGTACTGAGTTGCTCCAGAATCTGGCTGGCGTCTTCAGGGAGCCCAGTCGAAGGGCTGCTGCTGTCGATATCTGCTCCCAAGTGAAAGTGCCCCAAAGAAAAATCCCTAGCGGTCTCTATGCCTTTAGTCCCAATGTAGCTTTTTAACTCTGCTGCGACGGAGCCCGAGATGGCAACCACGCCACTGTATTTAAGCACTACACTGAGCCACTTCTCGTGAGTCTCTCGAGAACCGCTCACAAAACAGTTAGGCAGCAAGTAGCACAACAAATCATAGATGACGAAATATACAGACACGCCCTTGATTAGCATTTGATCATAGATAGGCTCTTGAAATGGAACCACACTTGGCTGGTAATCCAGCCCTAAAAAAACGTCGCCAGCCTGGTAATCTATGTACTCATCTTCGATCACACTTGTGGTGCCTAAAAACTTGGCCGCAAACTCCCTAGCATATCTATACCCCAGCGTGTCGGTGGTAGCATAAACAGGTTCTATTCGGTAGCCCTTGGGCGGGTTTTTAAACAGCTCCGTGAGTATCGCCCTAACCACCCGCTGGATCCCGGACTTGGCATCTCTTTGTACCAGTTCTGAGACATCCACCAGGAGCTGCTTGTTTACATAGTGCTTTTCAATGAGCAAATGTTTGAGTTTTTGGGCTGAGTCACTCCAGGTGCAATAGGGCATGTCGTCAGACTTGGGGTGCTGGCCATTTTGGTGTAGCTCTAGCCACTGGGTGATAGCCTCGGCCAGATCCTCTGGAGCAGTGCCTTTAAAGTAGTAGGCGTAGTCTCCGGCTACTTCTTTAAAAACTTGGATATCTCTAGCTATTATGGGGATCTTTTTTTGAGCCGCCTCTATCAGTGGCAACCCAAAGCCTTCGTTAATGCTGGCTTGGATCAAGCAGGAGCTTTGTTTGTAGATTCTGTCTAAAAGCTCATCACTTACCCCTTCTAGCCAGAAAAGCCTCTGATTCAATAAGGAATGTTTTTCTATCCTTGTGATTAACTCTTCTGTCTTCCAGCCTCTTTTGCCCACTATGACGAGGTTGCTTTCCTGGCCGTTTTCCCAAAGGAGATCAAAAGCATCCAGAATCTGCTCTTGAGCTTTTCGGGGCTCAAGTGTTCCCACAGTAAGAAACGTCGTGCTACCGGCTAGCTTCTCTAGGAGTCCGGCCTCTTTTTTTGTCACACCTTTGGATGGAAGAGAAGATTCGATGTCGGCGCCCATGTGCAGATAGTCCATCACAAAAGGCTGAGTGGTTGATAGCTTTTCGTCCTGTAGCCACTGAGAATAAGCATCCTGCGTAGCTTTAGAAATTGACAACGCCCCGGAACATAAAGCAATCATCTTGAGCCACTGCTCATGCAGCGCTTTCGCATCAGACTCTCCAAAAAACTCACTGAGCTGAATCGGTAGCAGATCATAAACTAAAAAGAAAACATTAACACCGCTTTCCTTCATCTGCCGAAAAAAGTCTTCATGTGCCAGCTGGACATGGTGTTGCATATCCAGTGCGAAAAAGATATCGCCCCTATTGGGCTTTATTGGTGTGTCTTGCTGCTCCTGAGCATCGAGACTAAAGAAGTTAGCTTTGTAGTTTCGGGCATATCTGTAGCCGTGGTTCAGCGTGGCATACACCGGCTCTACCCTGAAGCCTTCAGGTGGATTCTCTAGCAACTCTTTGAGATACGACCGAACTACCCGCTGCACCCCAGTGGCAGCATCCCTCTGAATAAACTCAGAGATGTCCAAGAAAAGCTGTTTTTTGCAGTGCGGTGAGAAATTATCCGCAATGGCTTGTGCGTAGTTTAAAAAGTCCACATCCGTGTAGAGATGACTATTTTCAGCCAGGTAGGCCAGTATCGCATCTTTCGCATCATCAGCACTGATAGGCTTGGCTGGAGCGGATGGATTGCTTGCTTCTATGGCTTTGATAAGGGCTTGCGCGCTTTTCTCCCAGGAGAACCTTTTGTGCTGCTCCAAGCTATGCTGTATAAGCGCCTGTCTAAAAGGCTCATTCATGAGGACTTCCAAGATTTTGGTGAGCATGGATTCTGGGTCTGCGGGGTCAAAGAGCGCATCATCCCTGCCTATGACCTCCGGGATACTTGTAGCATTGGAGCCGATAACTGCAGCTCCACATGCCATCGCTTCTAGTACTGGCAAGCCAAAGCCCTCATGAAACGAAGCAAATACAAACAGTGTGCAGCTACTATAAAAAGCGATAAGCTCATCATCGCTTACATAGCCTGTGATGATGAGCTCGTCTTTTGCAAGACCTGCTGTTATTGCGATATTTTCTAGGTTTAGTCTATAGCTATCTTCTACTTTACTGACGATGACTAGCTGATGAGTATCTCGTATTTTTTTAGGTAATTCACTAAAAGCGATGATAAGATTCTCAAAGTTTTTTCGTATGTCAAAGCCCCCTGGGGCGTACATTACCATCTTTCTGGTGATGCCATATTTTGCAAAAAGAGCTTGCTTCTGTTTTCTTGAGAGTTTTTTGGGTTGAAAAATTTCATCGGCTGCATTATAGACCGTTTCAATTTTATTAGAATCAAAACCTATGTAATCTATCGCCTCAGCTTTGGATGAATTAGATACAGATAATAAAAAATCAGCCTTTTTTAAACTTTCTAGTTTTTCATAATAGTATTTCTGAAATGCTGGATCGTTCAAATATATATCTTTTTTTATTAAAGGTATAAGATCATGTAAAGTGACATAAGCTTTATAACTTTTCGCAAACATACCAACTGATGTCACAGCATCATCTACAAAGCCTTCAAAAAGGCTTGTGACCAACACGACATCAGGATTGAGCTGTTCTAAAAAGCACTCTCTTATAAGCTCGGCTGCTCTTGCCCTGTTTGAGTTGGCAGGGTCAAGTTCAGCCACTGGAAGCGGTACTTTAAAAACTCGGATACGCTCTTGTGGTATCAACTCTCTGAACTCATCTCTAAGAGATAGCACGCTCTCCTGAAATGCACCATTAAGTGCTAGCCATATCTCATGTTCACCTGCATTTTTAGCTATTGCTTTTGCCAAAGAGAGTGAATATCTACCAATTCCCCTAAAGCGGCTTTCGGTTTGTGCGCCTTGCATGTCGATAACTATACGCATTATCTTGGATCCTTTTGTTTGGCAAGCGATAACGGATAACGTCCAACCCCCCGCTCTCTCGAGCCGGTGGACTGGCTATGCGCACTCTCTCCATAGCCCGTCCAGACATGTATGCACTCTGTGGGCAGGAGTTCCCGTAGTTCGCTGTAGAGCTGGTGGATATTTAACCGAAGTATATTATTAAGCAGCACATGGACTTCATGAGATTCTTTATTTCTGATGATTGCTCGAGTGATCGAGATGGCATATCGACCTATGCCTCTGCTTCTACTCTCAGTCTGTGCCCTCTGGAGGTCTATGAGGATTTTCATTGGTGGCTCCTCTGTACTTAGTTAAGGCCTCTTGGAGTTCAGCATAAACTTGCTTAGCGCTGGGCGTAAGGTGATCATACTCAGAGTTGTTAGTACCAAATGCAGATTTATCCAGAATATCAGGTGCTGACACATCACACGGTCGACCTATCCTACTCAGCCTGGCTTTAAAAGTTGGAAACCTGTTTAGAACTACTAGCAATGTAGACTTTAATAGTGGATGAGCATTTATAAAGTGCTGCGCTTTGATCAATGGTGGTTTGAGTATTTGCTTGGCAACCGACCGCATAGCAGCTTTTATCCTGCGTGCCAGAGAGCCGATCAGCCTCAGGGGTTTTGTTAACTTCCAAGAGCGACTGTCAAGCATATTTACGAGCTGCTGTTCCGCTTGTTCTGCTTTGGCTTCTGCCTGTTCTGCTTTGGCTTCTGCCTGTTCTGCTTTGGCTTCTGCCTGTTCTGCTTTGGCTTCTGCCTGTTCTGCTTTGGCTTCTGCCTGTTCTGCTTTGGCTTCTGCCTCGGTAACTTTAAAATTCGCCTCTTCAGCCTTGGCTTCTGCCCGGTCTGCCTTGGCTTCTGCTACTTGTGCTCTCAATTCTGAGTTCAGTTGTTCAATACGGATAAACTCATCAAATACATTAGGTGGGTACTGAAAATATTTCAGTAATCTGATATGTTCATTAGCCAAGTAAAACCTGTTCAGACCATCACTGTAAGCAAAGCTATAATTAGCTGTCAGAACCAAATTTTCCCATTCATCATAATTCTCGTCTTGAGTATTAGGTATTGTTGCCTCTATTACCAATACCCACGGTCGATATTTGTATAAATCAACCCCCTGTATTACAGCTTTCTCAAAACCTTCGACATCAATTTTTAGAAAGTGGATATCACTCGTTACATATTCTTCACACACAGATTGTAAAGTTCTGACAGGAACTTCATAGCGTTTACCTTCATAACCCTGGGCTTCATGCATTTGCATAACTTCCTGATCAGCGGTCGCCCAGCCACGGATATTGCATTCCCAAAAGTCTAGAGTGCCCGACTGATCAGCTACTGCACAGTGAAGGTTAATGTCATTGGGTCTATTCAAACACAATTCATCATAATGCTTTTTAACGGGCTCAATATTAATTCCCGTCCATTTTTTATCGTAAAAGAGTTTAGTTACAGACTCTACAATTGGGTCATTAGCCCCGACATCAATATAGAACCCATTTTCAACATCTTTTAAAGCACGCCACAACATGATGTCTTCAAAGTTTTGTGCGTAGGAAACAATACTCATTATCTAATTATCTCAATTTTTGATGACAGCCAGTTGCATCCTGCGAAATGTTGTTTCGAAATATTCACAACATTAAAAACCAATGCTAAGTCGCGCCATTCATAATTGTTTTCCAGATGTGTATCGGAGCTTACAAGAGCTGTTTGTATTGAATAATTGCCAACACCAAAATTAGCAGGGAAACTTATTTTAAAACAACAAGAACTACCAGCCTTTATGTGCTCTATAACCTGCTCTGTCAGATAGGTATTAGTACCAAACATCACTTGACCTAGCCTATCTTTAATACCGTAACCTAAAACTAACTTTGGGATGTCCTGTAGGGCACGAACTTTAATACTTAAAACTACTGACTGACCAACATCGGCCACTTCAATTTCCTTTCCGGCTTCATTTAATAATGCAATTTCTTCTACTGTAGCCTCACCGGTACCAGAAACTGTTTGCACTTTACCGCCATCTTTTACCGTCTGCTCAACTTTGTGATTTTCTTTATCAGCCAGCATGGCATTATAAAAGTCCATTACAGCCTCTGGCTCACCTTCGCGCGCTATAGTCCCCTGGTTCAATAGAATGGCCCGGTCGCAGATTGCTTGTATGGCTGCTTTATCATGGGCGACCAAGAGTAGCGTTGTACCTTCTTTACGAAATTGGCGTATGCGGTCAAAGCTCTTGTGTTGAAAGTAGGCATCGCCTACTGAAAGGGCTTCATCAACGATCAGGATTTCGGGTCTGCGTGCGGTGGCAACACTGAAAGCCAGTCGCATTTGCATACCGCTGGAGTACATACGCACCGGCTTGTCGATGTAATCGCCGATTTCTGCGAAGGCTTCGATATCAGGCATTAACTGATTAAGTTCTTCCACCGTATACCCTAAAAGCTGCCCTGACATGTAGACGTTGTCTCTGCCAGTGAAATCCGGGTGAAAACCCATGCCTAGCTCTAGCAAAGCTGCAAGACGCCCCTTCACTTCAATGCCACCTTTGGTCGGCTGGGTAGTGCCGGTAATCATTTTTAGTAGAGTACTTTTTCCAGCACCATTCATACCTACAATACCAACAGCTTCTCCAGGGCTAACATGAAAATTAATATTTTTAAGCACCCAAGTCAGTTTATGGCGCACTTTATTCCCGGGGAGCAACCACTCAGCTAGACGTGACCAACGGTTAGGATAATTTTTGTAGGCTTTGCCCACATCAGTTACTGTTATGCTTCCCATTAGAGTTCATCCACCATTTCTGCACTATGTTTTTTAAATAAACGCATACCCGTATAAATAAAGAAGCAAGTCAAGATAATAATAGGAAGTAACCTACTCCACTCCGGTTGCTCACCAGTCACAAATACCGTTTGATAACCAGCCATCAAGCCCACCATAGGGTTGTAGCTAATCAAATTTTGCATAGCTTCTGGCAGTATGGATATGGGGTATACTATTGGTGTCAACCAAAACCAAAACTGTAAGATGACGCCAATGGCTTGGCCCACATCACGAAAAAAAACATTCAAAACGCCCACTGTTATGGCTAGCCCCACTGAAAAAAGCACCTGGAGCATTAACAGAGGAATTACGGCCCAAAGGTTCCAGCCAGGAAAATTACCGGTTACTATCAAGAAAATCAAAAAAAGCGCCAGAATAATTGAAAAGTTAACTAGCGCAGTTGCAACCAAGGTGATGGGCAAACAGAGTCGCGGAAAGCTGAGCTTTTTTAGTAGGTTTGCATGTTCAAGAAAAATATTCTGACCACGACTAAGAATTTCCGCAAAAAGCCCCCAAGTTAAAATCCCTGAACAGAGATAAATGCTGTAACCAAAGGTATTATCAACCCCTGGCAATTTGGCCTGCATTATTTGAGTAAATATCAGTGTATAAACAAGAATCATTGAGAGTGGTTGAATGATCGTCCAAGCCACCCCGAGGATAGAGTTTAAATATTTTGACTGAAAATCACGTTTAACACTACCTATAATAAATCCACGGTAGCTCCAAAGTGCTCTTAGTGTTTCCACAAGGACCTCAAATGTTAGTGTTGGATCAGTAAACTTACTTCATCGACTAGACGGTCCAGTAATTCTGTATCACCACGAGTTTCTACATTTAGCCGCAGCAAGGGTTCAGTGTTGGATGCGCGTAGGTTCATACGCCAATTCTCAAATTCCATACTCAAACCATCTGTACGATCGATAACAGGCGCTTCATCATGAAAATAGCTTTCAACCCTTTCCAGTACTGTTTTGGCATCATCTACAGTAAAGTTAATTTCCCCACTGCAGGGGTAGGCTTCCATTCGTAGATCAACCAGTTGCGAAAGGCTTTTACCGGTTTGACTGATCAGTTTTGCCACAAGCAGCCAGGGGATCATGCCACTATCACAATAGGCAAAATCTCTGAAATAGTGGTGAGCACTCATTTCACCACCATAGATAGCATTCTCACGTCGCATACGTTCTTTTATAAAGGCATGCCCAGTTTTGGATTGGATGGGTTGCCCACCTGCTTTTTGAACCTGATCCAGAGTGTTCCAGGTTAGCCTGGGATCATGGATGATTTTTTCACCAGCGTTTTCTGCCAGAAGTGATTCTGCCAGCAACCCGACCAGGTAATAGCCTTCGATAAAACGGCCATTTTCATCAAAGAAAAAACAGCGATCAAAGTCACCATCCCAGGCTAGCCCCATGTCAGCTTTGTTTTCAATGACAGCTTTGGCTGTGACACTACGATTTGATGGCAATAGAGGGTTGGGTACCCCATTGGGAAAGTGGCCATCCGGTTGACCGTTAATGACAACCCATTCTATTGGCAAGTGGGGTTTGATGGCTTCAATAACTGGCCCAGCCATTCCATTTCCGGGATCAGCCACAATTTTAAGTGGTTTGAGTTCTTCGACGTTTACATAGTTCAGCAAGTGCTCTATATATGTTTTTTTATCACTTGAAATAACGACTGAACCACATTTTTGAGCTGGAGAACCACAAGATCCATTTTCTACTCTTTTTCGGATATCCAATAAGCCGGTGTCATTGCTGATTGGACGAGATTCTTCTCTAACCAGCTTCATCCCATTGTAACCTTTGGGGTTATGACTGGCTGTAATCATGATACCTGCACTGGCGTTAAGGTGGCTGGTGGCAAAGTAGACTTCTTCAGTTCCGCAAAGCCCTAGATCTATTACATCAGCACCGGCTTCAATGATCCCCCGAATCAAAGCTTTTGCAAGCTCAGGACTTTCTAGGCGCATGTCCTGGCCCACGACTACTGTGGAAGCTGTTAATTCACAGACTAGTGCTCGACCCAAGCGGTAAGTTATCTCATTATTTAGCTGCTCGGGTACTTGCCCCCGAATATCGTAAGCTTTAAAGCATTCAGTTTCGATGGGGTTTAAGGTCATTGTGTTCTGCCATAGATATCTTCGAAACGGACAATATCATCTTCACCCAAATAGTCGCCGCTTTGAACTTCAATCATTACCAAATCAATCACGCCCGGATTTTCAAGGCGGTGTTTGTGGCCAGCAAGAATAAAAGTTGATTCATTGGTATTGAGATAAAACTCACTATCATCATTGATGACTTTTGCCATGCCACTCACAACAATCCAATGCTCACTGCGGTGATGATGCATCTGTAATGATAGGGATGCGCCGGGCTTTACTTCTATGCGTTTAATCTTGAAGCGCTCGCCTTCTTCTAGGGTGGTATAGGTTCCCCAAGGCCGATGAACTGTCTGGTGAAGTAAGTGTGCATCATGCCCCGTCTTTTTAAGCTGGCTGACAATATGCTTAACATCCTGGGCGTTATTTCTATCAGCAACCAGAATAGCATCAGGCGTATCCACAACAACTAAATTTTCAACTCCGACTAGGGCTGTTAGACGGTTTGAGCTTTGTACATAGTTATTGCGTGCTTGCCAGGTTAAGACTTCTCCTTCGAAGCGATTGCCATCATCATCTTCGTTGGTCAATTCACTCATTGCATTCCAGGAACCGATATCACTCCAGCCTATATTACAGGGTAGCGTTGCTACTTGATCTGAACGTTCCATTAATGCGTAGTCAATTGAAATATCAGGAACAAGGCCAAAAGCATCTGCATCTAGTGTTAGGGTGTTATGTTTATGCGCTTCACTGAGGCGTGATACTTCAAGTGTTGCTCTTGTGGTTTCCAATACTTCGGGACAGTGTTTCTCAAGTTCACTAATCAGGGTATCTGCTCGCATGCAAAACATGCCGGAATTCCAAAGGTAGTTGCCCGCCTTTAAATACTTTGTTGCTGTCTTTAAATCGGGTTTTTCAACGAAACGGTTAACTTTGAACCCCAAACCCAAAGGATTCGATTGATCAGCTTCAATATAACCAAACCCAGTTTCAGGTGCTTGAGGTTGAATGCCAAAAGTAACCAGCCAACCTTGTTCAGCAAGCCTTCTTGCTTCATTAACGCTTTTAGAGAAAGCTTCTTCATCTTTTATCAGGTGGTCAGCTGCCAACACTAAAATTACGGCATCACCACCGTAGGTATTTGAAGCAAGTAAAGCTGATGCAGCTACTGCAGCAGCCGTATTACGTCCAAAAGGTTCTAAAATAAAGCTTTGAGCTACATTTCGATCTGCTAATTTATATTCATCTTCAGTTTTAAAAAGAAGCTCACGATTTGTTACCGTCATTACTTCTGAAACATTATCCAGATCTGCTGCCCGCCGAAATGTTTTGCGGATCAAATTTTCACCATCAGGCAACTGCATAAATGGCTTAGGGTGAGTTTGACGTGATACAGGCCAAAGTCGGCTGCCAACACCCCCTGACATGATAACCGGAATCAATTTCATTGGTGGGTCCTTATATCTTATTAGTCTTTTTTCTAGTACTTGGTTTGATACCCCTGAAGCTATGGAGCATCTGCTATTTCAGTTCATGGATAGGTTTCTTTCTAGAAACGCAAATCATTTTTATTCCAAAAACAACCTAATAGCAACTGCTGGCAACCTTAACTCAGAAATTTCAGTCTTAAAGCATGCTACCGCCCCGAGGTTGCCAGGCCTTACCTCGTGACCAACCCGGCAGAGCACAGGGTTCTAGATGAAAATTTTCTTGGCGTAGAGCGTGTTTTATAAATCCACAAAAAAGCGCTAACATTCAGGTCACGTATGCCACCAACCAAGTGGTCTGCCTTCTGAGCTATACAGCTAGCTGCTAATTGTGGCAGCATTTTATCATCTAAGTGGTAGCCAACCAATAAAAAAAGGGGCCCTTACCAAGCCCCTTTTTGCCTTAATTTCAAGCATTTAGACCATTAAGTCCACATCTTTTAGAACTTTTCTTCAAGGCCCATGCTGAAGGAGGCATAACGTGGAATATCGGAACCCTCAAAGGATGAGGACTCCAAGCCGACGGCTGCATCCAGGTGCAACAAACCAAAGAGGGTCAGACCTGCGTGAACCTTGCTCAACTCACTGCCCACCAGGTTTTGGCTATAGCCAGCACGCAGACCGGGTGCCCACCAGGCTTTGGGGAAGTAACCGGCTGCAATTTGCATGGTTTGGAACTCGTCACCAACAAAGTTGGTGGCTGTTCCCAACGTATAGGAACCCTGCAGCATCCAGTTACGGCTTGAAGAATAAACCGCACCTTCCAGTACAGCATGACGAGTCAAGGCAACACTTTCAGCAACCTGCGTTTTGCCGCTGCTTTCAAGACCCTGCAAAGCAGTCAAAGCTTCCTGGCCCAAGTAATCAGAAAGATCAGGGTAGTCAAATTCAGGCTCATTCAGGTTATAGAAGGTAATACCCGCCTGGTAGTTATTGGCGTGCCAAAGGAAGCCTAGATCCAGGCCAACGCCGACACCCTGCTCGGTATTATCAGTAAAGTCTTCACTGGCTTTTTCAAAGGTATCTTCCTCTTCTTCACTGCCATTGATTGAAGAATTAGCTTCTGCCTGAAGAGAGATAAACGTACGCGCAGTTTGAACTGAATAAAGATTCACGCGAGTACCAATTTCCAGCTCACCATAGTCGGTATTCATGTCTAACCAGTTGCTCAGACGGGTGCCATAACCCAAAGCAAAGTGACCGACAGCTGCCATACGACCATCAATACCGGCATTGGTATTGATCGAAGTTTCGGTAATCAGATCACCCGTTGCAGCGGCTTCTACCAGGGTGTCACTAGAAGCACCTGAAACGCCTGCAGTTGTAATACCGTAATCACTAAGCGTCAAACCATACTGGTCGGCCAGGTTATTCAGGGTATCTTCATTACCGTCAACCAGCCCCTCGGTATTGACGATATTCAGAATGTCTTTGACTTTTTGCTCATCTGTTTTGCTGCCATCATCAAGAATATTTTCGATATCAGGAGCTACTGATGCAATCTTCTGAAGATCAAGATTCAGGTCACCCAAGTCTGCTCCACCTTCAATACTAAAGCTGGTTGTTACACCCAGATCATCCCCCAAAAAGCCTACCCGGGTTTGCACATCAGCCGAAGCATTCAGGCTAAAAACGCCGCGAGCAGAGTCAATACGGAATAACAAAGGTGTTAACGGGGCCTGCGCTTGAAAACCAAAGCGAAACTGGCCACCTTTTTCCAAGTCGGCAACCAGGTTGGTGTTTGCATTTTCTACAATTGCCTCGTAGTACTTGGCCTTCTGCTCTGTAGCAGTCCCAGAAAAGGTGCCATAACGATCAATCAGGTGCTGTGAAGCTGAGGTAGTGTTATCAATGGCCTCAACATCTTCCATATCCGTAGAAAGGTCATTGATTTTCTGATCCAGATCTTCTGATTCACCGATTTCAATATAACCGCCCAGGTTACTGAAGTAACCCATGCGCAGGCTTTCGTCTTCCCCTAGAAGAATGCCGTTACTGGCTGGGTTAAAGCTGCTGGAGTGAACCGTGCCTTCGTTGGAAACGCCACCAATGGTGCCTGCATAACCGGGTGCCGTCAGAGATTGGTTCGCTTGGGCTGCCAAAGGCAGGCTGAGTGCCGCCATGGCCAGAGCGATACGAGAAAGTTTCATAGTTCTTACCTCATGATGATGTGCAAATATTATCTTTTAAATCCATTTTATAGTAATGGTTATAGCATAAGTGTGAACTGGATCACAGTGGCACTACTGAGCCAGAAGTAAAGTTTAGGCTTTTTTACCCTGAGCAGCTACCCGCCTTGTCTATTTAGTGACCCAAAACACCTCTTCTCGGTCAAGGGTGGACCCTCGCGCTCAGAGAGCGCTCCCACCCTTTACAGGGGTTCGAGAAGAATATCTCTAGCGGCTGTGGCCGTGCAGTTTTCTGCGTGATTAGATCTTAATTGCTTGTAAACCCTCGCGCTCGGAGAGCGCTCCCACCCTTTACAGGGGTTCAAGAAGAATATCTCTAGCTGCTGTGGGAGCGCAGACCTCTGCGCGATTAGATCCTAATTGCTTGCAAACCCTCGCGCTCGGAGAGCGCTCCCACCCTTTTACAGGGGTTCGAGAAGAATCTCTATAGCGGCTGTGGCCATGCAGTTTTCTGCGTGATTAGATCTTAATTGCTTGTAAACCCTCGCGCTCGGAGAGCGCTCCCACCCTTTACAGGGGTTCGAGAAGAATATCTCTAGCTACTGTGGGAGCGCAGACCTCTGCGCGATTAGATCCTAATTGCTTGCAAACCCTCGCGCTCGGAGAGCGCTCCCACAAAATAGCCTTCCAGCAAAATAGCTCTCTCACAAAACAGGGGCGCTAATTAGTGCAACACATTAAATAGCTGGGGGCCCTGAGTGAAACCTGAACTGTGGATCTGGGTCTTCTATTAACTTCTGCTCGGCTTGCAGCAGGGCTTTCTTTCGTTCTTCCAGGGTTTGCCTGGATGGCTTCTGGCCATCGTAAAGCTCCGCCAGGGCCAGGTAGTCTTCAAAGTGACGTGCTTCGGATTTGACCAAGGAGCGGTAGTACTTGGCCAGTGCAGGGTCAAGATAGGGAATCAGGGCAACAAAACGCTCACAGGAGCGAGCTTCTATGATGGCGCCGATTATCAATAGATCGATAAAGCGGCCCTGCTCATCGGTACGCATGGCCTGACGCAGGCCTTCGGCATAGCGTGCCGGGCTCAAGTTCTTATAGTCGATGCCTCTTTCCTGCAGGATATTGACCACCTGCTCAAAATGCAGCAGCTCTTCACGCGCCAGTTGGGACATCTTTTTTAGTAATTCCGGGCGATCCAGATGCTTGTGCATCAGGCTCATGGCCGTAGCCGCGGCCTTCTTTTCGCACTGGGCATGGTCGATCAGCAGAATGTCCAGGTTATCCAGGGCTTTATCGACCCAGGCCTGGGGTGTCGAGCAAAGAAGAAAGGCATCAATTTCAGGGATTTCGGGGGGCTGAATGGCAGCTTCTTGGATGGTCATGCAAATATCAGGCTTGTTTGGCAGGTTTGGATTTAAGGGTGTGCTGGTAAACAAATTCCGGATCGAGATCTACCCCGCACGCCCACTCGATAGTCTTAAAAGCTACATGTACTTTATTGAATTCATTCTTATCCTTCAGAGCGGCAAAAACCCCCAAGTCTAGATAACTATCCAGAGACAACTCCCCAGCTTCACCATTATCAAAAGTCACATAAAGTCTATAGCCTTCCAGCGGCCAAACATTAACTACTCTAGGCGACATAGTAACCCTCTCATCTCAATGGCTCTATTTTGAAAGGAGCTTCCTGATTCATAACCAGCATCCAGTCAGCACGTAAATCTTCTTGATGAATTTCTGCCCAGGCTAAAACCAACCTTAGCTGCTTGGTCGGGAGATAACCATCCACCAGCTCGCAGCTCTCAATATCAATCACCGCTTCATGTTCATTATAATAGGCATGAAAATGGGCTGGCGGGTGCTCTTTGGGAGCAAAATACATTCTGATAATGATCCCGTAAAACATGCTCAAGGTCGGCATGGCTTTAACCGCTTCTTTCTAAATGCTTTTTCACACGAAGATAGTCTTCTTCAGTATCCACCCCGTGAGGATGCTGTTCACAAGCCTGGGCCACATGGATTCGATGGCCATTCCAGAGGGCGCGAAGCTGCTCCAGCTGTTCAGCTTCTTCCAGGGGCGCTGGCTTCCAGGTCACGTATTGATTGAGAAAATCAACATAGTAGGCATAAAGCCCCAGGTGTCTTTGGTAGGGAAAATCAGCAGGCAGACTTTCCGGCTGGTAATTGCCCTGACCGCGATGATGAAAGTGGTTTCTCGTCCAGGGTTGAGGACTACGGCTGAAGTAAAGCGCCAGCCCTTCTTTATCTGTCACCACCTTGACGATATTGGGGTTAAAAACGGCTGCTATCTCGGTGATGGGTTCACTCAAAGTGGCAATACTGGCCTGACGATGGCTGGCCAGGTTCTCAGCCACCTGGTTAATCAGCGCGGGCGGCAGTAGCGGTTCATCGCCCTGAACATTGACCAGTATCTCACCGGCCTGCATTTGCAATTGGGCTGCCACTTCCTGCAAACGATCTGTACCACTGGGGTGGTCACTGCGCGTCATGCACACGCGAGCACCGAAAGCCTGGGCGGCTTCAGCGATGCGCTCATCATCTGTGGCCACAATAACTTCCCGTGCCTGGCTTTTTCGAGCCTGCTCCCAGACATGCTGAATCATGGGTTTGCCGGCCATTTGCAGCAGGGGTTTGCCCGGCAGGCGGGAAGAGGCATAGCGGGCGGGGATGACGACACTAAAGCTTGTACTGGACATGCTTAATGGCCCTTTTTTTCCAGGCGCTCTTCAGGCGTTAGGCTTCGGGCTTCTTCTTCCAGCATGACCGGAAGGCCATCACGAATCGGATAAGCCAAACCTGATGCAGTGCAAACCAGTTCCTGGGCTTCCTTATCGTATTCCAACGCTGCGTGGGAGACGGGACAGACCAGAAGAGCAAGCAGTTTTTTATCCATTTTTGACGCCTATAGGTTTTATGCTGTTTGAAGGTTGTAGGGTGAAACACCCAAGTGGTCTTGTTGCTGACGCGCTTGCCAAAGATCATAAGCACTCTGCAGCCTTAGCCAATGATCCGCCGAGGGTTTACCAAAAACCAGCTCAAGGCGCACAGCCATTTCAGGCGTTATCGAGCCTCGGGTATTGAGTATTTTCGATAGCGTTTTGCGGCTAATACCCAGATGCTCAGCAACATCAGTCACTGTCAATTCCATTGCTTCGATAACCAATTCTTTCAGGATTTCTCCAGGATGTGCTGGATTAAACATTGCCATCAGTGATAATCCTCATAATTGACAACTTCTACATTCACTCCGTTGAACCTGTAGGTCACTCGCCAATTGCCCCTTACCCGGACCGACCAGCAACCTTTTCGCTTTCCCTTCAAGGCATGCATCAATAAACCTGGCAAGTCCATATCATCTGGTTTTTCAGCCTGATCCAGATTAGTAAGAATAAGACGAAGCTTCTTTTCGTGTTTTTTCTGATTCCCTGAAGTATTGCCAGTTTGATAGAACTTTTGCAGCCCTTTGTGTAGAAAGCTCTTGATCATGGAAGTTATTGTAACCCTTGAGGTTCCATCCTGCCAGTTTTAATTCTTAACAGGCTGCTACCTGGCGGCTTAATTGCTCTAAAAAAGCTTCAGGAAGATGAGCTTCCACTTCCACCACCCAGTGACGCTCCGTCAGCCAGGGCCCCAGTTTGACGGCATCCTTGGCGGTCATGACGATCGGTTGATCACCGGGCAAGGCCAGGGTTTGCTCATTCATGCTGGCATGGTCTTTCTGCGGGTGGGGAAGCACTTGCAAACCCAGGGCTGCTAGTTGATCAAAAAAACGCTGCGGATGCCCGATTCCCGCCAGAGCATGAATCTCCTGCCCTGCTTCAAAAGGGCACTCACTTTGCCAAAGCCCATCACCCCGGCGCCAGCCGATTCGCTCCAGCCGGTATGAAAAAAATCGTTCGGCCAAAATAGCATCCTGATCAGGAAATTCTGGTAATTTTTGCTGCAACTCCCCCTGACACAGCAACCAATCCACCTGCCCCAGACGTTCAGGCGGCTCACGCAAGGGACCCACAGGTAAACAATGACCATTGCCCAGGCCACGCTGACCATCAATTACCAGTATTTCAATATCCCTTTCCAGGGCCAGGTGCTGAAGCCCGTCATCGGCAATAATCAGATCACAGCCTTCTTCCAGCAGCAGTTCGGCTGCTCGGGGGCGACGCGGATCGATGGCCACCGGCAGACCCGTCTGGCGGGCCAGCATCAGGGGTTCATCGCCAGCCTCCTTGACGGAGCTGTCACTCTCAACGCGAAAAGGATAACGGCGTGTTTTGCTGCCATAGCCACGACTAACGATACCTGGCTGATACCCCTTGCGACGGAAAAAGCGTGCCAGGGCGGCAACGACAGGTGATTTACCACTTCCCCCCACGCTCAGGTTGCCGACAATAATGACCGGCACCCTCAGGCGGGTCGTTTTCTTGGTCCCCTTGGCGTAGGCTTCTTTACGCTGACTCACCTGCTTGCAATAAAACCCCTCCAGACTACTCAGGTATTTCAGAGGACCGGGGCTGGGGGCGTACCAATGGCTTTCAATCCACTTTTGCAATTGCATCGCTTGTAATCCTTATTCCTCAGGCCGGGTGGCTATACGCAAACGCTGAATGCCTAATAAACGGGCCGTATCCAGCACCTGAACCAGCTGCTGGTGAGTGGTGTCTTCCTCTGCACGAATCAGTAATGCCGGCTCCGGGTTTTCTTCCAGGCGTTGTTGCAGTGCCTGGATCAAGGCATCCTGATCCGCAATTTCCTGATCATCCAGCTGCATGCCTCCCCCGGCAAAGAGAGCCAGGCGAAAAACCGGCCGCGGGTCGGTTGCTTCAACCGGATTGGCTGTCGTGGACTCGGGCAATTGCAGGTTGAGTTGCTGATCGGGAAATTGAGTGGTGATCATAAAAAAAATCAGCAGCAAAAAGACCACGTCAATCAGCGGCGTGATATTGACCTGAACGGGTTCGGTAATCTGGCGGCGGAATTGCATAAAAAGCCTCTGTTCGCTATTACGCTTTGCGATACTGCGTTGAAATCAATCTCAAAATACTCATTTACTTAATGTAAACTCCGTTTTTTCGCTTAATTTCGCTGGCGACCTACAGGGAAGTAGGAAGAGCAGAAGTTAATCGGGAATTAAATCTGTGCTCACAGGCGCTCATCACACGAACAGAAGCATTTTACTGCTCAATCCCAGGCGGTGGTGTTGGTTTCTGTACTGGGGGCTTTAAGATCGGCATCGCCATGCAGGTGCAAACTGGCCGGATGATCAGGAGTCAGGGCATCAAGCAGCTGCTGGGAGGCTTCTTCCAGCTCGACCACCAGATCACTGACCCGGCGCAGGAGAAAACGGTGCATGACCAGTGCAGGAATAGCAATCGTCAAGCCAGCAGCCGTGGTAATCAGGGCCTTGGAAATTCCACCCGCCAGTTGCTGGGCATTCCCGGCTGACAAGTCCAGTTGCTGGAAGACATCAATCATCCCCAAAACAGTACCCAGCAACCCCAACAGGGGAGTAATCGCTGCCACCGACCCCAGCGGGCTCAAGTATTTTTCCAACAGGTGGACTTCATGGGAGCCAGCCGTTTGCAAGGCTTCGCGAATGCGGCTTTCGCCCTGCCCTTGACGGGCCAAACCGGCAGCCAGGACCCGGCCCAACGGAGAGCTGAGTCGAAGGCCAGTCAGATCAGTGGAGGACTGCACCTGACCCAGTGCCTTGACCAAAATACCCGGAGGTAGAATGCGTTTTCTCTGCAAGCTCCACAGACGCTCCAGCACGATGGCCACCGCCAGCACTGAACTGGCCACTAACGGCAATAGCACCCAGCCCCCTGCGATCAATAACTCCAGCACTTGATTACTCCTGATTTCAGGTATCCACAACAACTCCATGCAAGAAATCTATTCTACAGACTCCTTTGGAATTAGGGGAATAAAACTTGGCAGGTTTCCAGGTGGCAAAAGGCTGGCCAATCAATGTGGGAGTGCTCTCCGAGCACGAGGGTTTCAGAGGTTGGTTGCCAATTTCTCCCAGCGTGCATGGAATGCACTCCCACTAGACCAGATAATAAATAGGCTGCGAGCAGACAGGAGGCTTGAAGACCTATGTGGGAATGCTCTCCGAGCAGGAGGGTTTCAAGGTTTTGGTTACCAACTCCTCCCTGCGCGCACGGAGTGCGCTCCCACCAAACCGGATAATAAATAGGCTGCGAGCAGACAGGAGACTTGGAGATCAATGTGGGAGTGCTCTCCGAGCACGAGGATTCAGGGTTTAAGTTGCCAACTCCTCCCAGCGCGCACAGAGTGCGCTCCCACCAGACCGGATAATAAATAGGCTGTGAGCAGACAGGAGACTTGGAGATCAATGTGGGAGTGCTCTCCGAGCAGGAGGGTTTCAGGGTTTTGGGTGCCAACTCCTCCCGGCGCGCACGGAGTGAGCTCCCACTAGACCAGACAATAAATCTGGCTGCCAGGAGACAAGAGGCTTGAAGATCAATGTGGGAGTGCTCTCCGAGCACGAGGATTCAGGGTTTTGGTTGCCAACTCCTCCCAGCGCGCACGGAGTGCGCTCCCACGACACAATAAATAAGTAGGTTCCCAGATCAAATCAAAGCTTGCACTTAATCTATTCTGACCTAGATTCAATAAGCGGATACTAAACCAAGGATGATTTTATGCCCGCTTCCCATCGACTGCGTAAAGGCCGAATCTCTGCGCCTAATCAAATATATCTAGTTACCTGCAATACTCACCACAGGAACCCCATCTTTGCGGATTTTAATGCAGCCAGGGCCTTAATGCTGAGCCTGGGCGCCACATCACCCCGGGTGTTCACCTGGTGCTACGTAATCATGCCGGATCATTTTCACTGGTTAATGCAACTCGGTGAGGAGGTTACTTTGAGCAACTCAGTGCGTTTTGTAAAAAGCCAAGCCACGAAAAAACTCGGCAGCCAGCAGCCATTGCTAAAAAGAGTCTGGCAAGAGGGGTTTCATGATCATCAGATCCGACAGGAAGAAGATCTCAAAAATCTGGCCAGATATATTCTAGGCAATCCGCTTAGAGCAGGGTTAGTCAACTCTGTCAGAAATTACAGCTTCTGGGATGCTGCCTGGATTTGAAGGCCTTTTTACAAACCCCATCTATCGCGCACAGAGTGCGCTTCCACCCGACCGGATAATCAATCTGGCTGCAAGGAGACAGGAGACTTGGAGATCAATGCGGGAGTGCTCTCCGAGCACGAGGGTTTCAAGGTTTTGGTTACCAACTCCTCCCAGCGCGCACAGAGTGCGCTCCCACCCGACCGAATAATCAATCTGGCTGCGAGCAGACAGGAGACTTGGAGATCAATGTGGGAGTGCTCTCCGAGCAGGAGGTTTTCGGGGTTATCACTCCAAGTGGGCACGCCCTAGTTATTTGGGTTTGTAGCCCAGCCAATACCAGAGAGGTTGATGCTGGTTTTTGCGGGTGGTGACCTGGATGCCGGTCTGCGGGTGAAATTCAAATGCCAAAGCACCTTCTTCACCTGTGGTGTATTGCCGGGCTCCTAGCTGCCAACCCCGGTCAACCACCTCTGGAGCCGGATGCCCATAGGCATTTTGCCAACCTGCAGTGTGTACGATCTGTCGGGGCTGAGTGGCTTCCAGAAGGGTCTGGCTGGTGGAAGTTCGACTACCATGATGACCACTGACCAGAAGGCTCAAGCGCTTCCCGTCCAGCAATTCGGGCAAGGCCTGGGCAAAGAAGGCTTCCTGCTCTGATGAAGCATCACCCGTCAAAAGCAAGCTATGCTGAGCTCCTCGAATCAAGAGCACGCAAGAGGCTGAATTGTCCGCCCTCCCCTCCACCACCTGGGGCGGCCAGAGTACGAGCAAATCCAGATCGCCCAGATGGGCTTGCTGACCCGCCTGACAAGCCACTTGCTGCAAATCCGGTGGATGGGGCAACCAGGTGGTTTCTACTGGAAATTCTTTTAACAAGTGTGGCCAACCACCAGCATGATCACCGTCATCATGGCTGACCACCAAATACTCTAATGGCTCGCGTGGTTGTAACAGACCTTCCAGTGCCATAACTGCCGGTGCCCAACCCGAGGGATAACCCCTTCCCGTATCATAAAGCAGCTTTTCATCGGTATTTTCAACCAGCACCGAGGTTCCCTGACCGACATCCAGCAGGGTGACCGTCCAGGCCGAAGAGGAAGCTTGGGAGTCATATTCCAGGGGTATAAATGCCAGGACCAAGCCCCAGGGTGCCAATAACCGCCCTGGAAACCCAGGCGGTAATAAAAAAAGTAAACCCAACCAGAGATAAGCCGGACTATAGATTTGCAATCCCGGCCAACTCGCCACTTCTGCCAGACCCAGATGGACCCAGGCAAAGATTTCACTGGTCACAACGGCTGGATAGGTCTGCCCAGCCATAAACACCAACGCCAGACTGATTAGACTGGCTGGCAATAACAGCAACCCCACCAGAGGTACAGCGATCAAATTAACCAATGGGGCCCAGATGCTAAATTCTGCGCCCTGCCAGATAAGCAGCGGAGTGAGTCCCAGAGCGATCACCAGCTGCACTCTGACAAGATTGCGCCAACCCCCGGCGGGTGGCAGACCTTTTAAGGCCATCAACAGCAAGGCAACCGCCCCGAAAGACAACCAGAAACCGCGAGTGAGTACCAACAAGGGGTTGATGATAAGAACAGCCAGCAGAGCCAGACTGAACAGCGTCCAGGGACTCAGCTGTCGCCAACCACTCAGCAATAATGCACCCAGGGCCAGCATGATGGCTGAACGCTGAGCGGCCACGCCCCAGCCGGCCAAAAAAGCATAGCTCCAGGCCAGAGTTAACGCCAGGAGCAAGCTAGGCACCCAGGGCCAGTTGAAACGCCGGGCCAGCCAGAGGATCAAGCCTGCCAGCATCCCCAAATGCAAGCCTGACACCACCCAGAGGTGCACCGTGCCGGTGGCTTCCAGTAAATCCCAATCAGAAGCGGTCAAAGCCTGACGCTCACCCAAAGCCAAGGCCAGGAAGAAACCCGCCCCGGTTGGGTTGGGCTCGGCAGCCTGTAGCTGCTCCATAATCTTGGTTCTGACCGCCTCCACTCCACCCGCTTTTTCCAAGCGTTGATTATCAGCCCGTCGCCCGACATAGCCCCTGGCCACCCAGCCTTGGGCCAGCTGATAACCGGAAAAATCTCGAGTATTGAAGTTCTGCAAAGAACGCAGCGGGCGAATTGCGGCTTCTAGTTGCCAAACCTCGCCTCGGGCGGGCAAGGCTGAAGGTGCGTACCAGTTCAGGCGTATCCGGCTGTCTTTTGCCAGAGTACAAGTCTGACCGGATTGACGTTGACAGGTTTCAACCTGCAAAATCACGTAATCCAAGGAAACGGGGGAACTTCTGGCTTCCAGAATCTGTCCAGTGATCAGGGATTGGCCTTTTGCATCCAGGCGGGACGGTGCTTGCTCCAGCTGCCAGGCCAGAAAGATCAATATCCACAAAAAACCAGCCAAGATTCCCAGGGTTAGCCAGTGCTTACGGCGGGCCAGCTGCAGCAAAACAACCGGTGCCACCAGCAAAAGTTCTTCCGGCGGCCAACTGGACAGCAGCAGACAACTTTGTATGCCCAGCAGAAAACCCAGAGCCACTAACCAGTTTCCCGGTAGCTTTTGTAATCTTTTTAAAGGCATCCTTGCACAGCCTGGAAAAAAGTTCTTGTCATTGCTTGGTCAGGACACCAAGTCTAGGCATAATACGCGCACTTCCGAGGGAGAAAGATCAGGAAATGCCTCGCAAATTTATAAAACGCTATCTGCCCAAACCGGAAAAGCTGAGAAAACAGAAATCCCTTGGCTTTTTATCCGAGCATCTGGCAGACCCCAGCCTCTGGACGCTGACGCGTAGAAGTGTCGGTGGTGCTTTTAGCGTCGGCCTTTTTTTTGCGTTTATGCCCATGCCTTTTCAAATGATAGCAGCTGCCCTGGTGGCTATCCTCTTTCGGGTTAATTTGCCGATTTCTGTAGGCATGGTGTGGACCAGCAACCCCCTGACCATGCCGCCTATGCTTTACGGCGCTTATTTACTGGGCAGCTGGTTACTGGGTGCGCCCTTGATGCCGCCAGACAGTGACGGCATGCTGGGTTGGGTCGTCGATCGTTTTGCGGTCATCTGGCAGCCGCTGTTGCTGGGCTGCGTCATCCTGGGCACCCTGGCGGCCATCCTATCTAATATTGCCGTACGCCTCCTCTGGCGTTGGCATGTCTCCCTGCAGTGGAAAAAGCGCCTGGCGATCAAAAAATTGCCGCCACCCCCGGAAAACTCCAACAAGGCTTCCAGCCTGCAGAAATAATCCGAGGTTAGCTAGAACGAGGGAACCTCTAGTCGGTCACAGCCACCAGCTGCCCCTTCTCCAACTTGAGCACTCGCTCCTGCTGTCTGGCCAAACCGGGATCATGAGTGACCACGATAAAAGCTGTGCCGGATTGTTCCGACAGTTCGTGAATCAGGGCGGCCACTTCCTGGCCGGTGGTCTGATCCAGGTTACCCGTGGGTTCATCCAACAACACGCAAGCCGGCTCAGTTACCAGAGCACGAGCCAGAGCAACCCTTTGCCGCTCGCCTCCCGAAAGCTCAGCAGGTTTATGCTGAACCCGCGCCTGCATGCCGACACGTGCCAACAGGGCTGCGGCTTTTTCCTTGGCTTCCTTCATCTTCAGACCGCGAATCAGCAAAGGCATGGCGGTGTTTTCCAGGGCGGTAAATTCAGGCAGCAGATGGTGAAACTGGTAAACAAAACCCAGTTGCTGGTTACGCCATTCACCCCTTTGCTTTTCATTCATATCTGCGTAGTTGCGCCCGGCCAGCATGACCTGGCCGCCCGTGGCTAAATCCAGCCCACCCAGCAGATTCAAAAGGGTGGTCTTGCCCGACCCGGAACTGCCTACGATCGCCAAACGTTCGCCCGGCATCACCTCTAGATGAACCCCTTCCAATACCGTGACCTTTTGAGGGCCTTCGATATAGGTTTTACTCAGATCCTGGCAGGCCAGCACCGGTTTTTGGGATGTATCAGTCATAACGCAGAGCCTCCGCCGGTTGGATTCTGGATGCCCGCCAGGCGGGATAAAGAGTGGAAATCAGGCTTAGGCCCAAGGCCGCCAGGGTAATGAAGCGGACATCATCCCAGCGCAGTTCTGAAGGCAGATAGCTGATAAAGTAAACGTTGGCATCCAGGAACTGAATTCCGAGAAGATTTTCAATCCAAAGCACCAGGTCACTGACATTGAGGGCCAAGAGAATACCCAGACCCACACCGATCAGCGTGCCCACCACACCGATGGTCAAACCCTGCACCATAAAAATACCCAGGATGGTTCTCGGACTGGCCCCCAGGGTTCTTAGGATGGCAATGTCGGCCTGCTTGTCCGTCACCACCATTACCAGGGTAGAGACAATATTAAAAGCTGCCACGGCCACGATAATCAGCAGCAGCAGGCCGATCATGCGCTTTTCCATCTGGATAGCCTGGAAGAGATTGCCCTGGGTCTGAGTCCAGTCCTGTCCCCGATAGGGGTAACCCAGTTGATTGACCAGTTCATAGGTGACGGATCTGGCCTGGAACAAGTCATCCAGCTCCAGGCGCAGGCCTTCGATACTGGAATCCAGGCGCATGAGCTTTTGCATGTCTTCCAGGTGGACATAGGCGAGATTGCTATCCAGTTCTGCACCGACCTTGAAGGTGCCCGCAACGGTAAAGCGCTTGAGGCGAGGGAAAACACCTGCCGGGGTAATCGAGGCCTCGGGCAGCAACAGGGTGACCTGATCACCCGTCCCCACTCTCAAAAAGCGGGCCAAGAGGTCGCCCAGAATAATCTTGAATTCACCCGGCTGCAGATCGTCCAGGGTCAGCTCACCTTGCAGGTGATCATCGACAATGGATACCTGCCCCTCCCACTCGGGAAGAATACCGGCCACCAGAGAACCCCGGTTGTAGCCGCCTTGAAGCAGCATCCCCTGGGCATTGATAAAGGGGGCAACACCCACGACCTGTGGGTGCTCCAACAAATCCTCGGCCACCGACTGCCAATGACTGAAATCCTGGCTGTTTTTGATGGCGGCATGAGGCACCATGCCCAGGATGCGCTGACGCAACTCCCGATCAAAACCATTCATCACCGAAAGCACCAGGATCAAAACGGCAACCCCCAGCGTCATACCAATCATGGACGTGAGCGAAATAAATGAAATAAAGTGATTGCGTCTTTTGGCGCGGGTATAGCGCAAGCCGATTAAAAGCGGTAGAAAAGCCATTGTTGTGTAAAATCCTTATGAAGCCACTAATTAACTACTGCGTATTGTTAATACTGCGTTGAAATTGACCTCAAAATACTCATTTACTGCCTGTAAATTCCGCTTTTTCGGTAAACTTCACTGGCGACCTACATGGATGCAGGAAGTGCTGAAATTCATCAGGAATGAATTCAGCCCTAACCTATACTCGTGACGTTAATTCAGAGGCTTCTGAACGTAAAATCCGTGCCACATTGTAAGGGAAAGCCGTTGCATGAGCACCCACTATCAATTGATTGCTGAACTCGAGCAGAGTTTCAACAACCTGGTTATCAGTCTGCAGCAACTAAAAAAACAGCTGCAGCAAGAACAACCGGCCTGCTGGATGCTGGGAGCCGACAACCCGCAAGCCAGCCAGGAGCGACTGATCAACAGCCTGCTGGATCTCTGGTACCTGGATGGCCAGGATGGTCGGGTGACACGCAGCTACCCTGGCCTGGTCGCGGCTTCTGAAGCCACCTGGGAATTATTAGGGGAAGTCAACCAGGCCAAGGTTGCCTTCTCCCATTGCCTGGATCAACTGCGTAAAAGCTGCCCGGATGAAATCCCTGAAGCCCGTCAACGCCTTGCAGAGCGGCATCAGGCTCTGCATGCCCACCTGAGTGAACAGGGACTGGCCCGCCTGCACCTCAAACAAAGCTGGCGGCAACTGCCGGGTTGCGACCGCCCCTTGGAACAAATCCGCTTCAGCTGGTATTCCAGCGGACGCAGTATTCGCCGCATCAGTCACCAGGAAGCCGAATATCGCCTTTTGCAGATGAATGCTGATGCTGACCACATCCAGATCCAGCTAAAAAAACTGGCTGCCCTGCGCCCTGGCGAACCCCTGGCCCAGGTGCAAAAGCAGGCGCCGCTCATGCGTGCCAATCTCTTTTATGCCGACCAGCGCCCGGGAGAGCCGGAACGCAAGGCCTTTAATATTGCCCTGCCCTTGTTTGTGCTTTCACCTGAGGGCCAGCTTCCGGCCTTTAACCAGCCTTCCCCCCAGCCGCCAGCTCAACGAAGTCGAGCCCAGCGAAGTGATAACCGCCTGGAAGAAGATGCCTTTTTGCCCAGCATTCGCGTCTATCGCTACACCCAGCCCTCAAGCGAATAAAAACAGCTTCTGAAAATAAAAAAGCCTCTGCACCAGGGCAGAGGCTGAACGTAACGAGCGGGTTGATCAGAAAACGCGGTTCAGACCATTGATTGCTGCTACCCGGTAGGCTTCGGCCATGGTCGGGTAGTTGAAGGTGGTGTTGACGAAGTAGTTGAGGGTATTGGCCTCACCTTCCTGCGCCATGACCGCCTGACCGATATGCACGATCTCGGAAGCCTGGTCACCAAAGCAGTGAATACCCAGAATTTCCAGGGTCTCCCGGTGGAAAAGGATCTTCAGCATCCCTGTGGTTTCACCGGTGATCTGGGCACGAGCCAGGGTACGGAAGAAAGCCTGACCCACTTCATAGGGCACCTTGGCTTCAGTCAGTTCGCGCTCGGTTTTACCCAGAGAGCTGATTTCAGGAATGGTATAAATCCCGGTCGGCACATCATCGATAAAGCGGAAAGTCGGCTCTTCCAGGAAGTCTGCTGCTGCTGAACGCCCCTGGTCGTAAGAAGCAGATGCCAAGCTGGGCCAACCAATCACATCCCCTGCTGCATAGATATGCGGAATGGACGTGCGGTAGTGATCATCCACAGACAGTTGACCGCGGTTGTTCACTTCCAGACCAATATTCTCCAGTCCCAGCTCTTCGGTATTACCCGAGCGGCCATTGCACCACATGAAGGCGTCTGCCTTGAGCTTCTTGCCGCTCTTCAGGTTGAGCACAACCCCCTGATCGACCACTTCCACGCTTTCATACTCTTCGTTATGGCGAATCAAAACACCATTATTGCGCAGGTGATAACTCAGGCTGTCGGAAATCTCGTCATCCAGGAAAGACAGAAGGCGCTCGCGGTTATCAATCAGGTCCACCTTAACGCCCAGACCACTGAAGATGGAGGCATACTCGCAACCGATTACACCGGCACCATAAAGGATAATGGAACGAGGTGTGTGTGACAGACTGAGGATGGAATCCGAGCAGTAGATACGAGGGTGATCGAAATTAATATCCTTGGGACGGTAGGGACGTGAACCCGTAGCGATCACAATGCGTTCAGCTTTCAGGAACTCAATGCCATTGTGGTGATCACGCACTTCCACGGTGTTGGGGTCAACAAAACGTGCCGTACCAAAAAACACATCCGTACGGTTACGGGCATAGAAGCCGGTACGCAAGGCCACCTGCTTTTCAATCACCCGGTTGGAACGCTCCAGTACCTTGGGGAAAGAGAAGAAACGCGGCTCACCGATGTCACGAAACATGCGGTTGGTATTAAAGTGGATAATCTGCTTAACAGCATGACGCAAAGCTTTGGAGGGGATGGTTCCTTTATGGGTGCAGTTGCCACCAACCAGCTGCTGCTGCTCAATAACTGCCACCTTCTTACCGTGTTTGGCGGCATTCATTGCGGCACCTTCACCAGCAGGCCCTGTTCCAATTACGATCACATCATAGTTATATACTGCCATTAATCGTTTACCCCTCTCGTCTTTTTATCTCTCGTTTTCTGCAATCATGACCCAGCAGTCATTTCATGGCAATAAGGCTTTCGGTGCAAAAAAGAAGACTTATTTTTTGCTGGCATCATAAGCCAGATCACTGGCATTAGCCTTGCCGCGGCTCAGTTTTTTCTGCTGTTCTGTTTCGCAGATATCCTTGTTACCACCACAGACATCGCATTCTGTTTCCATGCCCAGGGCACTCATACCACCGCAGGAACCGGCAATGGGTTTACGGCCCATGAGGACACCCACCGACATCATCAGAATGATACTGCCAAGTACTACCAGGGTTATTAAAAACATTTGCATGGGGAAAAGCTCCTCGATGAAAAGCAAAAAGGGTTGTCTCTGGTTTGAGACAACCCTTCCGGTCAAGCATTCAATCTTTGCAATGCTTTAGCCACCAAAGTCATCCAGGAGGATATTTTCGGGTTCAACACCCATATCTTCCAGCAATTTGATGACCGAGGCATTCATCATGGGTGGCCCACACATGTAGAACTCACAATCTTCCGGTGCCGGATGATCCTTGAGGTACATATCATAGAGCACGTTATGAATGAAGCCGGTGGGGCCAGTCCAGTTGTCCTCGGGCAGAGGATCGGACAGAGCCAGATGCCATTCAAAGTTTTCGTTTTCTTCAGCCAGCTTGTCGAATTCTTCAACGTAGAAGGCTTCACGCCAGGAGCGAGCACCATACCAGAAGGTAATCTTGCGCTTGCTGTTCAGACGCTTGAGCTGATCGAAGATGTGTGAACGCATGGGTGCCATGCCGGCACCACCGCCAACAAAGACCATCTCGTTGTCGGTTTCCTTGGCAAAGAACTCACCAAAGGGACCCATCACATCAATCTTGTCACCTGGCTTCAGACTGAAGACATAGGAAGACATGATACCGGGAGGTACATCATCCTTGCCGGGAGGTGGTGTAGCAATACGGATATTGAACTTCACCAGACCCCGTTCTTCAGGATAATTGGCCATGGAATAAGCGCGGATCGTCGGCTCGGTTACCTTGGACACATACTTCCAGATATTGAACTTGTCCCAGTCAGGGTGGTATTCAGGCTCAATATCAAAGTCCTTGTAGTGAACTTCATGAGGTGGGCACTCCAGCTGTACATAACCGCCAGCACGGAAATCCACTTCTTCACCTTCAGGCAGCTTGAGTGTCAGCTCCTTGATGAAGGTCGCGACGTTGGGGTTGGAAACCACTTCGCAAGTCCACTTTTTAACGCCGAAGACTTCCTCGTCCACTTCGATTTTCATGTCCTGCTTTACAGGAACCTGACAGGACAGGCGCCAACCGGCTTTCTTTTCACCCATGGTGAAGGCCGATTCTTCCGTTGGCAGGATGGCACCACCGCCCTCAATGACCTTACAGGTACACTGAGCGCAGGAACCACCGCCACCACAAGCGGAGGACAGGAAGATGCCATTAGCAGCCAGGGTGTTGAGCAGCTTGCCCCCGGCGGCGGTCTTGATGGTATGTTCCGGATCACCATTGATCTCGATAGTGACCTCACCGGAACTTACAAGCTTACTGCGCGCAGCCAGGATCACGACGACGAGCGAGAGCACGACCACCGTGAACATGACGACACCCAGCAGGATAATCGTTGAGTCAACCATTTTAATACCCTTTTGTTAACCTGTTCTTGGGCGGCTTACAGCTGTACGCCGGAGAAAGACATAAAGCCCAGCGACATGAGGCCAACCACAATAAAGGTGATGCCCAGACCCTGCAGACCTGCAGGAACATCGCTGTACTTGAGCTTTTCCCGGATACCCGCCAGAGCAACGATCGCCAGAGCCCAGCCCACGCCGGCACCGGAACCGTAGATCACGGATTCACCAAAACCGTAATCGCGCTCCACCATAAACAGGGAAGCCCCGAGGATGGCGCAGTTAACGGTAATCAGTGGCAGGAAAACACCCAGAGCGTTGTAGAGCGCTGGCACATACTTATCCAGGAACATTTCCAGAATCTGTACCAGCGCCGCGATAACGCCGATGTAACTGAGCAGACCCAGGAAAGACAGGTCAATTTCTTCTGCGCCTTCAAGGCCGGTCCAGACCAGAGCCCCTTCGCGCAGCAGGTAGTTATAGATCAGGTTGTTGACCGGCACGGTAATGGCCAGTACGACAACAACGGCAATCCCCAGACCCAGCGCAGCGTCAACCTTCTTGGATACAGCCAGGAAGGTACACATGCCCAGGAAGAAAGCCAGTGCCATGTTCTCGACGAACACAGCTGTAATAAACAGAGACAGATAGTGTTCAAACATGGCTTACAAAACCTCCCGAGGCTTGGTATTGGCTTGGATCTTGAACTCATCATGCTCGACCTGATCCGGCTTCCAGGAACGGATGGCCCAGATCATCAGGCCAATGATGAAGAAGGCCGAAGGTGGCAGCAGCAGCAAACCGTTGGTCACATACCAGCCGCCGTCTTTTGCCAGACTCAGAATCTGGATACCGAACAGACTACCGGCACCAAACAGCTCGCGAATAAAGCCAACCACCAGGAGGACAAAACCATAGCCCAGACCATTACCGATACCATCCAGGAAACTCATGCCAGGGCCATTTTTCATGGCATAGGCTTCAGCACGACCCATAACGATACAGTTGGTAATGATCAGACCGACAAAAACCGACAGCTGACGGCTGATGTCGTAGGCGAAAGCCTTGAGGACCTGATCCACCACAATAACCAGCGAGGCAATGATGGTCATCTGAACGATGATCCGGATACTGCTGGGAATATGGTTACGAATCAGGGATACGAAAAAGTTGGAGAAGGCGGTTACAAAAATAACAGCCAAAGTCATGACCAGCGCAACCTGCATGCTGGTAGTGACCGCCAGTGCAGAACAGACACCCAGCACCTGAAGGGCGATGGGGTTGTTCTTGAAGACGGGTGTCGTCAGAACTGATTTAGGAGAGTCAGCCATAATTATACCCCCTGCCGGAATTTAGCCAGGAAAGAGCCATAACCACGCTCACTGGTCCAGAACTGGAGCAGGTTAGTAACCCCTCTGGAAGTCAGCGTAGCACCTGAAAGGGCATCTACCTCATGTTCCTGGTCAGGACTCTTGGAGAGACCCAGTTGAGGTTCCTGAGAACCCTCGTTGTAAACCTGCTTGCCAGGCCATTGGGCTTTCCAGTTGGGATTATCAACTTCGCCACCCAGACCCGGAGTCTCTGCGTGATCGTGGAAACCCAGACCGGCGATGGTGTTGGCATCACCTTCCAGAGCCAGGAAGCCATGCAGTGTTGACCAGAGACCAGCACCCCGGACGGGCAGGATAATCCGGTCAGGATTATTCACATCACCCACCAGGTAGACAATGCCGTACTGTTCCAGGCGACGAATACCGGCTGGATCATTCTGCAAGGCAGTCGACATGGCCGGATCAGAGGCAGCCTTGACCTGATTGTAGGTATCAGGATTCACGGCATCGGTGAGTTCACCCGTACGCAGATCGACAACACGAACGTTAATCTGGGCGAAGAGCTCTTCAACCTTCTCGCGCGTGACTTCATCCGGCTCAATCAAACCGGCAGCCAGCAGAATGTTGGTACGGCGATCCAGTTCCTGGTTGGCCTGCTGCAGAGGTTTCAGGGATACCGCGGCCCCGGAAACGATCACTGAGCACACCAGACACAGGATAAAGGCAACGATGAAAGTCTTCTTGATAGTGTCATTGCTTTTAGACATTGCGCAGCATCCTCCGCTTGATGTTCGCCTTGACCACGAAATTATCGATCAGCGGGGCGAAGAGGTTGGCAAACAGAATCGCCAGCATGATCCCTTCGGGGAAAGCCGGGTTAATCACACGGATCAGCACGGTCATGATGCCAATCAGGGCACCAAATACCAGCTTGCCCTGGTTGGTCATGGCTGCCGAAACCGGATCGGTGGCCATAAAGATCATACCGAAAGCAAAACCGCCCAGAACCAGGTGCCAGTGCCAGGGCATGGCAAACATGGCGTTGGTTTCCGAACCGACCATATTGAAGAGCGTGGAAGTGGCAATCATACCCAGCATCACGCCGGCAACAATGCGCCAGGAGGCGATACGCGTGAGCAACAAGACCGCACCACCGATAAAGATGGCCAGGGTTGAAGTCTCACCGATAGAACCGGGAATGGTGCCGACGAAGGCATCCCACCAGGAGTACTGCTGCTGCAGAGCGGCCATGCCGTCCTGGAAAGCAGTGGACAGCGCTGTTGCACCGGTATAGCCATCAGCGGCAACCCAGACGGCATCCCCGGAAATTTCCGCCGGATAGGCGAAATACAGGAAAGCACGGCCAGTCAGCGCCGGGTTGAGGAAGTTCTTGCCGGTACCACCGAAGATTTCCTTACCGATGACGACACCAAAGGTAATCCCCAGTGCCACCTGCCACAAAGGAATGTTGGTGGGCAGAATCAGGGCAAAGAGGATGGAAGTTACGAAGAAGCCTTCGTTGACTTCATGGCCACGGCGCATGGCAAAGAGAACTTCCCAGAAGCCACCGACTATGAAGGTCACGGCATAGATGGGAATAAAGTAGGTCGCCCCGTGCACCAGGTTATCCCAGATGCTGTCAGGGTCATAGGCTCCGGCACCCAGCAGTTGCACGAAGCTTTCACGCAGACCACCCAGAGAACCGTAGCCGGCATCAATCGCCATATTGGCCTGATAGCCAGCATTCCACATGCCAAAGAACATGGCCGGGAAGGTGCAGAACCAGACGGTAATCATGATGCGCTTCAGGTCCACACCATCGCGCACGAATGCAGTAGTCTTGGCTACACTCGGGGGAGTGTAGAAAATAGTGTCGACGGCTTCATAGAGCGCATACCAGCTTTCAAACTTTCCACCCTTGTGAAAGTGAGGCTCCATGGCGTCCAAGATTTTGCGAATGCTCATCCTATCAGGCCTCTTTCTCTATCAGCGTCAGGTTGTCACGCAGAATCGGACCGTATTCATACTTGCCCGGGCACACATAGGTGCACAGTGCCAGGTCCTCTTCATCCAGTTCCAAACAACCCAGCTGCATGGCCACTTCAATATCACCAACAATCAGTGAACGCAGCAGTTGCGTGGGCAGAATATCCAGCGGCATTACCTTCTCGTAGTTGCCTACGGGAACCATGGCTCGCTCGGAGCCATTGGTGGAGGTGCTAGGGGCAAAACGGCCACCCAGACCCAGGAAACTGGACAGGTAAATACCCATGACGGAATGACGGTTGCTACCGGGCATACCGGGCGACAACCAACCCAGGAAGTGGCGCTTGCTGCCTTCTTCCAGAACGCTGACCTGATTGTGGTAACGACCCAGGAAAGCCAGGTCATCATCGGCAGCTCGGCCACCAAACACAGAACCGGAAATCACCTGAGTTCCGTTGGGGCTATTAACTTCACCGGAGAGCAAATCGTTCAGGCTGGCACCGATACGGGTACGAACCAGACGAGGCTCCTTGACCAGAGGACCACCCAAGGCAACGACTTTGCTTGGATTGATCTTGCCGGTCAGGAAAAGATGACCAAAACCGATCACATCCTGATAGTTGAGATGCCAAACCTGTTTCTTGGCACTGACTGGATCCAGGAAGTGAATGTGAGTACCCACCAGACCGGCAGGATGAACACCTGCAAATTCGTGCTCCTCGAAAGGACCCTCGGTCAGGCTGGGGATCTCCTTGCCGGCTTCCTTACAGATGAAAACCTTGCCTTCAGTCAGCTTACTGACCACTTTCAGGCCAGCCTGAAAGGCTTCTTTTTCTTCTGCAAGAACAACCGCGGGGTCAGCAGCCAGTGGATGGGTATCCATTGCTGTGACAAAGATTGAGGAAGGCTGGGCATCCAGTGCGGGAACGCGACTGAAAGGACGGGTGCGCAGTGCAGTCCATTGTCCTGATTCCACCAGCTGTTTTTGTACGTCTTCACGGGACAGGCCATCCAGCTGCTGATCGGAATAGGCGGTAAACTCTACAGCCTCCTCCTGGTCATCCAGCTCGATTACCACCGATTGCAGGGCTCTGCGATAACCGCGATTGATCGCTGTCACCTTACCTGCAGCAGGAGCCGTATAACGAACCCCCTCGGTTTTTTTATCCGTAAAAAGGATCTCACCCATTTTCACCTGATCGCCGACTGAAACTGCCATGGTTGGCTTCATGCCAACATAGTCAGGTCCAAGTACAGCGACTGAACGCACTGAATGACCATCAGAGATGGCTTGCTTCGGTGCGCCGGCGATGGGTAGATCAAGGCCTTGCTTGATTTTAATCATAGGTCTCGCCCAATCACCAAGTTGTTGAAAAACAAAAGCTTAAAAGCTACTTCTACATCTAAAAACACTGGCAAGACAGGGATAGAAAAGTAATAAAAAGGGGCCTACCTTGCGCTGAATTCTGTTTTGGAGATAACCCGGCGCCCGCGCGCGTCTTTTTGTCGCAGGAATTCTACCTAATTCACAGGCAAAAGAAAAACCTTCCGCTGGCACTTCAAGCATTTATGGCCAGGCATTATCTCAGCCATAGGCCTTTTTTCAAAGCCTTGTGGAGGGGTCTGCATACAAAGCAGGAACAACCCTGACCAGGGTCAAGGAAGCAGGAGATGGGTTACTCTTACCTCCCTGCATACTGACAACCCGGGGCACTCTCCTTGCGCGGGGTTTAAAAAAGCCCAGCGGGTCAAACCCGCCGGGCCTGGTGGATCATCCATCATTTGCGATGATCAATTATGACTGCAAAGCTTAGCGATCAGCAGGGAAAAACTGGAATTTAACCTTGGAAATCTCCTGCAGAATACGAACCACCTGGCAGCTGTAGCCAAACTCATTGTCATACCAGACGTAGAGAACGGCCTGCTTGCCACTGGCAATGGTTGCCTTGCCATCGACAATACCGGCATGACGGTTGCCGACAAAGTCAGAAGAAACCACTTCAGCCGAATCAACAAAATCGATCTGCTTCTGCATGGGCGAATACAGAGCCGACCAGCTGAGGTACTTGTTCAGGGCTTCAGCATCGGTCTCTTTATCCAGCGTCAGGTTCAGGATCGCCATGGAAACGTTGGGGATAGGTACGCGAATGGCATTACCGGTCAGCTTGCCACCCAGTTCAGGCAGCGCCTTGGCAACCGCCTTGGCCGCACCCGTTTCAGTCAGAACCATATTCATGGCAGCAGAACGGCCACGACGATCACCCTTGTGGAAGTTATCAATCAGGTTCTGGTCATTGGTGTAGGCGTGAACAGTTTCCACGTGACCGCTGACGATGCCAAACTGATCATTTACCGCCTTAAGCACTGGCACGATGGCATTGGTGGTACAGGAAGCCGCCGACAGTATCTTGTCGTCTTCGGTAATATCGCCATCGTTGATGCCGTAAACGATGTTTTTGATATCACCCTTGCCAGGCGCAGTCAGAATGGCGCGGGAAGCACCCTTGCAGGCTACATGCTGACCCAGGCCTTTTTCATCACGCCATACACCCGTGTTGTCGACCACCAGAGCATCCTTGATGCCGTAGGCGGTATAGTCGATTTCTTCAGGCGAATTGGCATAGATAAACTGAATGTAGTTACCGTTAACAATCAGCGCCTTGTTTTCATTATCAACCGTAATCGTACCGTTGAAAGGACCATGAACCGAGTCGCGACGCAGCAGGCTGGCACGCTTTTCCAGATCGCCATCCTTGCCACCACGTACAACAACGGCACGAACGCGCAGCAGGCTGCCACCACCGGATTTTTCTACCAGGATGCGGGCCAGCAGACGACCGATGCGACCAAAACCATAGAGAACGACATCCTGAGGCTCACCACCTTTTTCAGATTCCTTGTACTGACCGATGATCGGTGCCACCTCTTCTTTCAGGAAGGCCTCCATATCACCGCCACCCTGTTTGCGGAACTTGGCAGCCAGCTTGCCGATATCCACGTGGGCAGGACCAGGATTCAGCTTCAGCAGGGTATCCAGCAGCAGATGAGTATCACGTACGTCCAGCTCATCACCTTCAACCTGGCGGACAAAACGATGATCTTTCAGAATGCGGATGACAGAACGATTCACCAGAGCACGACCAAAAATGGAAGTCACTACGTTGTGCTTGCGGTAGAGGGTGCCTACCAGGGGAATCATGCTTTCAGCAAGGGTTTCACGCTCTTGCCAATCGTCGAAATAGCTATCCAGCTTGGTGTCAGTCACGGGCTGCCTCTCAAGATTTTTTAGTTAGTCCAGAGTTTTCGCGCGCTATTATGCTTGCTGAACCCTAGAGAGGCAAATCATCCAGGTAAAACCCCACCCCTACTTTAGGGGAAGCCACGAACCTGTCGCAGCTCTGAAGCAACAGAGGAAGAAACCAGCCCACTCAAAAGACAGGCCCTGCCCCCGAGTCCTTCCATCCACCAGTCAAGCACCGCCTTGGTTCGCGGAAACTGGAGCCAATCTGGCTCAACTGCTAAAATTCCAGCCTTTTAACCTACAAGGAAATGTCCGTGCCTCAGAAGCCCGCCACAGTTTCTTCTTTGCAACTTCTTCATGAAGCACCACCGCGCAAAGCCGGCTTTATCCAACGCTGGCTGAATCTGGAGGGAGCCGCCCAGGCGCTGGCCCTGGTTGAAGCGGCCGAGGCACATCCTGCACCTCTTCTGGTCATCTGCCCGGATAGCAACTCCGCCCAGTCGCTGGCGGATGAATTGCGTTTTTTTGCCGAAGAGCGCCTTCCGGTTTTCACCCTGCCGGACTGGGAAGTCCTGCCCTATGATCGCTTCTCACCACATCAGGACATTGTTTCCCAACGCTTGAAAACCCTTCAGGCCCTCCCTCAGCAAAAACAGGGGTTGCTGGTGGTTCCTGTCACCACTCTGATGCAGCGACTCCCGCCAGCTGAATTTGTAGCCAGCCATGCACTGGAGCTAAAAAAGGATCAACGCCTGGATCTGCATGCTTTCCGCCGCCAGCTGGAAGAAGCCGGTTACCGGGCCGTGGATACCGTTTATGAACATGGTGAATTTGCCGTTCGCGGCGGCTTGATGGATCTTTTCCCCATGGGCAGTGAGCAGCCCTTGAGAATTGAGCTCTTTGATGACGAAATCGAGTCTCTGCGTTTTTTCCATCCCGAGACCCAGCGCACCGAAGAAAAAACCGATCAAATCTCTTTATTGCCCGCGCATGAATTTGCCCTGACTCCGCAGGCCCTGGAGCACTTTCGTACTGAATTCCAGACCCGTTTTGATGTTGATCTCTCCCGTTGCGATCTCTACCAGGATACTCTCAAAGGGCAGGTCACTCCGGGACTGGAATTCCTGCTGCCGCTCTTTTTCAGCCACACGGCCACCCTGTTTGACTATTTACCCGCCGAAGCACTGGTGGCCGAATTGGGAGCCACTGCCGAAGCAGCCGAGCATTTCTGGGCTGAAATCGAACGCCGCTATGAAAGTCTGCGCCATGATACCCGTCACCCCTGCCTGCCACCGGCAGAAATCTATCTACCGGTGGAAGCCCTCAATCGTGAACGCAATGCCTTTGCGCGCATTCAATTACCGGCTGAACAACCCACAGACATCCTCTCCGGCGATCAGCAACTGGCCAGCCAGGCACTACCGGATTTGGCGGTCGACAGCCGTGGCAACCGCCCCCTGGGTAAACTCCAGGATTTTCTCAACGAGCACCCGCAAACCCGGGTTCTGCTCACGGCCGAGTCCGCCGGACGCCGCGAGGCTCTGTTGGAACTCTTTGAACGCCACCAGCTACATCCCCAGCCCGTCTCCAGTTGGCAGGATTTTATCGACAGCGATGCCTCCCTGGCTCTGACTCTTGCCCCGCTGGACCGGGGACTCTGGGTCGGCCCACCCAGCCTGCTATTGCTGACTGAATCCCTGCTGTTCGGGGAACGCATCCAGCAGCGTAGGCGTCGCCAAGCCTCGGCAATCAACCAGGATCTGGCCTTCAAGAGTCTCTCGGAATTGACCCCCGGCAGCCCGGTTGTTCACCTGGATCATGGCGTGGGTCGCTACGAGGGCCTGGAGGTTCTGGAAGCCGGAGGCCAGAAACAGGAATTCCTCAAGCTGGTTTATGCCGACCAGGCCAATCTTTATGTGCCCGTTGCCTCACTCGACCGTATCAGCCGCTATTCCGGCCTGGCCGATGAAAGTGCGCCTCTACACCGGTTGGGTTCGGAACAATGGGACAAGGCCAAGCGCAAGGCTGCAGAAAAAATCCGTGATACAGCAGCGGAGCTTCTGGATATCTATGCGCGCCGGGAAGCCCAGGAAGGCCAGGCCTTCCAACTGGATGAAGAAGCCTACGATCAGTTTGCCGCCGCTTTTCCCTTCGAGGAAACCGTGGATCAGGAACTGGCCATCAACTCCGTTATCCGCGATATGACGCGTACCCGCCCCATGGATCGAGTCGTTTGTGGCGATGTCGGCTTTGGTAAAACCGAAGTGGCCATGCGTGCGGCTTTTATTGCCGTCAATGCAGGTCACCAGGTTGCCGTGCTGGTGCCCACGACCCTCTTGGCCCAACAACACTATGACAATTTCAAGGACCGCTTTGCCGACTGGCCGGTGAATGTTGAACTCCTCTCCCGCTTCCGTTCCGCCAAGGATCAACAAACAGCCATTGAACGCCTGGAAGAAGGCAAGGTAGATATCCTGATCGGCACCCACAAGCTGCTGCAAAGCTCGATCAAGTATCAGCGCCTGGGCCTGGTTATTGTTGATGAGGAGCATCGTTTCGGGGTGCGCCAAAAAGAAAAACTCAAAGCCATCCGTGCCAATGTGGACCTCTTGTCCCTGACGGCCACCCCGATTCCGCGCACACTGAACATGGCCATGTCCGGCATCCGGGATCTGTCGATCATCGCCACACCACCAGCGCGCCGGCTTTCGGTGAAAACCTTTGTCCGCGAAAAGGAAGAAGCCCTGATCAAAGAGGCTGTACTGCGCGAACTCCTGCGTGGCGGGCAGGTTTATTACCTGCACAATGAAGTCAAAACCATTGAAAACACGGCTGAAAAATTGCGCGAGCTGATTCCCGAAGTACGCCTGGGCGTGGCTCACGGGCAAATGCCCGAACGCCAACTGGAAAGAGTCATGCAGGATTTTTACCACAAACGCTTTAACCTGCTGCTCTGCTCCACCATTATTGAAACAGGGATCGACATCCCCAACGCCAACACTATTATCATTGAAAGAGCGGATAAATTCGGCCTGGCGCAACTGCACCAGCTGCGTGGGCGAGTCGGTCGTTCCCACCACCAGGCCTATGCCTATCTGCTGACACCGGAAGGCAAAAAGCTGACCGCAGATGCGGAAAAACGCCTGGAAGCCATTTCCCTCAACGAAGACCTGGGCTCCGGTTTCTTGCTGGCTTCCCAGGATCTGGAAATTCGCGGCGCAGGCGAACTCCTGGGTGAAGAACAAAGTGGCCAGATCGAAAACCTGGGCTTTACCCTCTACATGGATCTGCTGGAAGAAGCCGTGGAGGCCATTCGTCAGGGCAAAACCCCCAATCCGGATCAGCCGCTACAACGGGGAACAGAAATCAATCTGCATCTTCCTGCCTTGATTCCGGAAGATTACCTGCCTGATGTCAATATGCGCCTACAGCTCTACAAGCGCATTGCCAGCAGTAAGGACAAGGCAGCCCTCAAGGATTTGCAGGTGGAAATGATCGACCGCTTTGGTCTTCTGCCCGAAGCCGCCAAGAACCTGTTCAAGCTGACGGAAATCAAGCAGCAGGCCGAAGCCCTGGGACTGGCCCGGATTGATGCCGGTGCTGATCGCGGGGTAGTGCACTTTGGTGACCAACCCAAAATAGAACCCATCAAGCTGGTGCAACTGGTGCAGAATCAGCCCCAGGTCTATCGTCTGGAAGGCGGGCAGACACTCAAATTCAATCGGAAAATGGAAACGGCTGAGCAATGCTTCCATGCCCTCCAGCAGTTGCTGGATACTCTGACCAGCTAATCAGTCAATGACTGGCTGATTAGCTGCCCGGGGCTTTGACTTCAAACCGGCAAAGCCCTAACCTTTTGGTTCTCACTGACCAGGAAGTAACAATTAATGCGTCTGATTTCCTCTTTTTTACTGGCTCTTGCTATCAGCACTCCCGTTCTGGCCGTTGACCAGGGTGATAACCAACCTCACCGCAATGAGCGCGATTATATTATCGAGTTGCTTGTATTCACCCAAAACCCCGGACCCAATGCTACCGAGCAGCCGGGTGAACCGCATTTTTTCCAAGCTTTTGAAGAACCCGCCTATACTTTGGGTCCGACCCCTTTCTGGAGCAGACTGGCCCAAGGCCCGCTGAGACCTTATCAACCGCGCGAACTGAGTTTAACCAATGAAGCGGAAGCAATTGAACGCAGCGATACCCATCGCCTCCTTTTTCACGATGCCTGGCAGATGCCCGTAGTTGCCCGAGAGCGTAGCCTACCACTGCTGATCGAAGCCGGTGATTACTATGATGGGCGACCGGAGCTTATGGGTAAGTTAACCCTGAGCGTAGCGCGTTACCTGCACCTGGAAACCGAACTCTACCTGCACGAATTTGTTTCTCAGGAATCCACGAGCGCCTCTTCTTTACTCAATCAGTTTCTAATTGAAAACCGTAGCAGCCTTGGTAATTTAAATCAGCTGCCCTCTCAGACAGTAGAGATCACACCTGATGAGACCCATCATGCATCAGAGTTGCGTACAGGAGACTACAAGATTGAGGAGTCTGCGCAGATGCGGCAAAGGCGCAGAATGCGCAGTGGCGAGCTTCACTATATCGACAGTCCCTATCTGGGCCTGCTGATCAAAATCGAAAGAGCACCAGACCCAGAAGAAGCATCCGAAGACTAGGACACCAACAGTCACTAAAGCCAAGTCTGGTTCAGTTACCGCTTCGGCTGCTGAGCCTTCACATCAGAGACTTGCTAACCGCTGGTTTTGCTGGTGGTGTAGGTTCTTAGCAGCTGAAGCACTCGGCCCAACCCTTTATCCAGAGCCTGCTGCATTTCCTCCAGGGTGATCTCCTGATCACGAAGACCGGCTGCCGGATTCACTACCAGAGCAAGACAGGCATAGGGTAATTGCAACTCCCTGGCCAGAGCCGCTTCCGGCATTCCCGTCATCCCTACCAGCGTGCAGCCATCCTGAGCCAGACGGCGCACCTCGGCAGCTGTTTCCAGACGCGGTCCCTGGGTTGCAGCATAGGTGCCGCCATCGTGCAGCTCCAGACCCGCTTCACGAGCTGCCGCCTTGAGTCTCAGACGCACTTCGTAGGAATAGGGAAAGGTAAAATCAATGTGATCCAAAGGCAGATAATCACCATCGTAAAAGGTCGCTTCCCGCCCCCAGGTGTAATCGACAATCTGATCTGGCATGACCAGACTGGCCTCAACCAACTGAGGGTCAATAGCGCCTACCGCATTAACCGCGATGATCTCGCTGGCCCCCGCTGCCTGGAGTGCAAGCAGGTTGGCCCGGTAATTGATTTTATGGGGAGGTAGCTTATGAGGATGGCCGTGACGGGCAAGGAAGAGCACGCTGCGCCCTTCTAGCTCGGCTTCAATAATCGGTCCTGAAGCTTCACCCAGGGCTGTATAGGGCGAACGTTCAGCCAACACCTTCACGCCCTGTATCTGGGTTAATCCGGTTCCACCGATAATTGCCAACATAAGCTATCCCCCGTGTCAGTGCTTACAGCCCTTTAGGTGCATAAATTGCAGGCAGGTTACGCAGGTATCCCTGGTAATCCATTCCACAACCAAAGAGATACCGGTCTTCCACTTCCAGGCCGGTGAAGTCGGCTTTAAAGCCTTCGACCGCCTTGCGATCATGCTGCTTATCAATCAAAACCGCACAGAGCACCTCCTTGGCACCCTGCTGACGGCAATGCTCAAGAATAGCTGCCAGGGTAGCGCCTTCATCGAGAATGTCATCAACAATCAAGACACTACGCCCCTTCAGGGAAACTTCGGGCTCCACCCGCCAATGCAGTTCGCCTCCCTTGATCTGGCGGCGATAACGAGTGGCGTGCATATAGTCCATTTCCAGAGGAAATTTGAGGCGCTTGACCAGTTCAGAGGTAGTAAACAAACCGCCGTTCATTACACAATAAACAACCGGCAGAGCCTCCTGCAAGCGCTCGGTGACTTCCTGGGCCATCCGGTCAAAAGCCTGGGAGATCGCTTGTTCGTCGGCCAGGCAATCGGCTTCTAGCATTACCTGGTTGATTCGCTGGATTTCACTAAGGTTTTCTTCTTGCATGCAAAGGCCTTGGCTTCAGTAATTAACTACTCGGGGGCAGTTGGTTTTCAAGATGCAGTGTCCGTGTAGGAAAGGCAATATCAGCCCCTTCTTCACGAATGATGTTAAACACCTGCAGGAGCACTTCCTGCTTAATACGGTGGTAATCGACCCAATCACGGGTCTTGGTAAAGGTATAAATAAAAAAGTCCAATGAAGAGGCTGCGTAGCTGTTGAAATTCACTATCAGCGTTTGATGATCCGTTTCCAGCTCTTCATTGTCGATGAGGTACTGACGTACCCGGTCAGTGATCACCTGCATTTTATCAGCATCCTGATAGCGGATACCCAGGGTTTCATAGATACGCCGGTTAAACATGCGCGAAGGAGTTTCCACCGAGATGGTGGCAAAGGTGGCATTGGGAACATACAAAGGTCGCTGATCAAAGGTTCTGATTCGGGTCAAACGCCAACCAATATCTTCCACGGTTCCTTCAATTTCCCGATCCGGAGAACGCACCCATTCGCCAACCGAAAAAGGCCGGTCGAAATAAAGCATGAGCGCGCCAAAGAAATTGGCGAGCAAATCTCTGGCGGCAAAACCCATGGCAATACCGCCGATCCCGCCAAAGGCCAGGACACCAGAGATGGAAAAGCCAAGGGTTTGCAACAACACCAGGGCAGCGGTAATGATTGCCGCAGCTTTCAGCAATTTGCTCACTGCTTTGGCTGTGGTCAAATCCATGGATTTTTTTTCAGGGCGCGGTTGAACCAGCTGCTGCTCCATTCCGGTAATAAAGCGCACTACAAACCAGGTGATCAGGATGATAACCGTGACACGCCGGGCTGGATCTATAGCATCGAACAAATCCACCGGGGCCTGTTTTCTGACGATATCCAGGGCAAAAAACAGCCCTTGCAACCAGATAAAAAGCGCTGCTGGCTTGCGGGCCGCAATCAACAGCATCTCATCCCATTGGTTTTTGGTCAGGTGCAGCCGTCTTTCAAGGCGATCAAAGAAGCGCTTGATGTAGTAGTTGGCCAACAAGGCTGCAAAGATCACCACAAAAACCTGGAGTATCCAGGCATACTCCGCGGGGATCAGTCCTCCCAGCGAGGAGGCTTTTTCCATCCATTCAATCACGACTCAGATCCTCATCCAATCAAGTCAACAGATGCCGGGCAGCTTGCAGATCCCGGTTTACCAGCTTTTCGGCTAACTGGCGCGCAAGCAGCGCTTCTGGAGAAGCCTGCCAATTGGTTGTTACGGGCAAGCGCGCAGCGAGCAGTGAAGCACGCTCACAAGCCGAAATATTTTCAGCTTCCAGCCAATCAGCCACCTGCAAAGCGCCTTCACGATGGTTACACACCAGGACCTGGTCACAACCGGCATCCAGTGCAGCCTGGGCTCTTTGCGGATAACCACCAGCCTCAGCGGCACCAGCCATGGTTAAATCATCACTGAAAATCATGCCTGAAAAATTAAGCGGCCCTCTCAGCCAATCCAACCAGGGGCGGGAGAAACCAGCCGGGCGCCCGTCCATCGCCGGATAGATAACATGCGCCGGCATGATGCCCTGAAGTTGTTGTGCCAGGGCAATAAAAGGCTTCAAGCAGCTAGCCATCAGATCTTCCCAACTACGTTCATCCCGAGGCAGCATAGTGTGTGAATCGCCTGCAACCTGACCATGCCCCGGGAAGTGTTTACCCGTTGCCGCCATGCCAGCAAGCTGCATTCCCTCGATATAGGCTGAAGCCAGCTTGATCAGAATTTCAGGATCACTGGCAAAAGCACGATCACCGATCACTTCACTCTGGCCATGATCTATATCCAGAACCGGTGCAAAACTAATATCCAGGCCAACACTGATAACTTCACTGGCCATCAATTGGCCCAGAAGACGAGAAGCCTGCAGGCCAGCCTGAGCATCCAGCTCGTAGAGGTCGCCCAGACGCCGGAGGGGAGGCAAGCGGGTAAAGCCTTCTTTAAGGCGCTGCACGCGCCCACCTTCCTGATCGACAGCCAGAAGCAGTTCAGGTCGCAAGGCTTTAATTTCAGCCGTCAGAGCAGCCACCTGATCAGCCGTTTCCAGATTACGGGAAAACAGAATAACGCCGCCGACGCTAGGCCGCTGGAGTAACGCCTTTTCTTCCTCTGTGAGGCTGGTTGCGGTCAGATCCAGCATTAAACGACCAGGTAACATGTCTTTTGTCCTGCTCTTTAGCTAATGGGGTAGCGAACTCTAGCAGAAAGCGAAATGCTTCGCCAAAAGCATCAGGTTCCAGCCACTATTAAAAAAGCCAGCAGAAATTCTCCTGCTGGCTGTCAAGGAGCGAAATCTGGAGCAATCAGCGATCGCGATACTCGATTTCAGCTTCCTCCTGCAACTGCTGAACAAACTGGGATTGCAAGCGAGCTCCCCGATCATTGCTCATCAGTTCCCGTAGGCGCTCAATTTCTTCCTGGTTCTCACTGATTTCACCGGCATCTATCGCCAAAAGCTCAACCACTGCAACCGCACCCGTAGGCAGGGTCACTACCCGCGTTGCCGGCTCTTCATCCAGGTTCAAGCGAAACGCAGTACGGTTAATGAGTGGGTTGGCAGAACGGCTATTGCGATTCGCCCCCTCAATAAGCGTCCAATCTACATCGACCTCTTGACCGGCCTGCAATTGCGTTTGAATGCTTTCCGCCTCTTCTTGTGCCAAGGCCTGAGCTTGAGCAAACACTAAAGCTTCACGCACTTCATCAGCCACCACATCCAACGAACGAACTTGGCGGGGTTGATGAGCTTCCTTGGCCAGAAGTAGATAACGACCATCATCCAGCCGTAATGGCTCGGTAATCCAGCCGTCTTCAATAATTTCAGCGGAGAAGAGAGCTTCTTTTACCTGCTGCTGAGCCCAAAAACCGTCTAGCTGACCTTTAGCCAGCCAGTCACTGGTTTGCATGGGCAGATCTGCCGCTTCAGCGACTTCTTCCAGCGTATCAGAACTGAAACTGAGATTACTCAACTCTTCCAGCTTATCACTGGTTGCAGCACGCAAAGGCTGATCCATCAGACGTTCACGCAAATCATCTTCAACCGCTTCAAATTCAGGGACATCAACTTCTTCACGGCCCTGTAACTGAATCAGATGCAGACCATAGTCGGTTTCCACAATCTCCGAAACATCGCCCACTTCTTCCAAAGCAAAGAGGGCTTCTTCAAAAGCCGGATCCAGGCTACCCGCTTCGATGATACCCAGCTCGCCGCCTTGACGCGCAGACCCTGAGTCATCGGAAAGCTCTCTAGCCAATTCACCAAAATCAGCTCCTTCCTGAATTGACTGACGTGCATCGGTCAGGGTTTCTATGGCTTGCTGCTTTTCGTCTTCATTTTCGAAAGTCAGCAGAATGTGCCCGGCCGAGGCACGCCCTTCCTGATCTTCCGCAAAGCGACGGTATTCTTCTTCTAGCTGCGCCTGAGTAATCTCAATCGTTGATTTGAGACTGGCCGGATCAAACAGCAAGTAATCGACCTGCACCTGCTCAGGCGACATAAATTCGTCCTGATGGGCTTCATAGTAGGCCGAGACTTCTTCTTCACTCACGTCAACCTGACTTTCCAAAGCATCCGGGTGAAGAACCCGGTAGCGGTAATCCCGCTGCTGGCCAGCCAGACGCTGAAACTCTTCAACTTCACCGTCAAGAACAAATTCCGTAGCAGACAGGCCTTGCAGAAGCTGCTGATTAAGCAGGTCTTCACGCAGACTGGCACGGAAATCTGCAGGGGTCATGCCCTGACGTTCCAAACGCTCAATAAAGAGCTCTCGATCAAAGCGTCCCTGTTCATTGTGGAAGGCATCAAAGGCCACCATCTCGCGCTCTAACTGACGCTCGGGAATACGCAAACTGAGATCTTGCGCTTCCTGGCGCAGTAGTTCTTCCTGCAGCAGCTGGGTCAAAGCCAGCTGACGCATCTGGTTCATGTCCAGCTGTTCAGGGCTGAACTGGCCGGATTGCAACAGACGATTCATCTGCTGTTGGGCGTAACGATCAACCTGCACCTGGCTGATGCTTTCACCATTGACCGTTGCCACTTCATTGGGATCCCCTCTCAGGGCAGTAAAGAGTGAATCCATACCCCATAAGGAAAATGCCAAAGCGATGAGGCCTACGATGAAGTAGGCAATGATGCCTTTGGACTTCTCTCTGATTTTTAAAAGCATGCAACCCTCAGTCTACCCACGACAAAAGAAAAAGGAATTATACCGGCTAAGCGAACAACAACCAATGCAAACGGAGAGTGGTGGCAAAAAAAAACGCACCCCGGAGGGTGCGTTTTGCTACTCGCCAACTGATGCTCAGTTAACGGCATCCTTCAGACCTTTACCAGGCTTGAAGCTGGGCACTTTGGCAGCAGCAATCTGAATTTCAGCACCGGTTTGAGGGTTGCGACCTGTGCGAGCAGCACGCTCTTTCACAGAGAAGGTACCAAAACCCACCAGGGAAACACTGTCACCTTTTTGCATGGTACTGGTTACTGCATCCAGCATTGCATCCAGAGCGCGACCTGCTGCAGCTTTAGGGAGATCTGCATTGGTAGCGATAGCATCAATCAATTCTGACTTGTTCACTCTTCCACCCCTTAGTTAGGTTCAAACTAGCTTCTGCTCCGTAAAGACTAGGCTAAACGATCAGAACGCATCAAAGTAAATAAACTCTGTCGGCTTATCAACCCTTTTGCAAGGCTTTATACCAACATCTCTGAAAAACTGTCAAGCTGGCTGCCAGCCAGCTAGTAACTGAACGGACGTAATGCTTCAGCTCGACCGCATGGCGGGTATCTTAGCCTTTATACCCGCCTTAAGGAAATACCCATTTGCCAATTAATTACCCGTTTAATGAGTTCCTGGCCGGTTTTTTTCCTTTTTTTCCTCGCTGGCAGCCAAGGTCGGAGTCGCTAAAGGTTCCGGAGCCTCTGCCAAGGCAACCTCCAGCACCTGGTCAATCCACTGCACAGGGAGGATCTCCAGCGGCCCTTTGATACTGTCGGGAATCTCTTTAAGATCGCGTTCATTATCCTTGGGTATTAACACCGTCTTAATACCACCGCGACGCGCCGCCAGAAGCTTTTCCTTGAGACCACCAATCTGCATGACTTCACCACGCAGATTAATCTCGCCGGTCATGGCCACATCGGAACGTATGGGAATCCCGGTAAAGGCTGAAACCAGGGCAGTACACATGCTGATACCGGCACTGGGGCCATCCTTGGGCGTCGCCCCTTCGGGAACGTGGATATGGATATCCTGCTTCTCATAGAGTTCAGGATCTATCCCCAGGCTGGCGCTGCGGCTACGCACCACAGTCAGGGCTGCCTGGATGGATTCCTGCATCACCTCACCCAGAGAACCGGTTTTCACCAGACGGGCCTTGCCGGGCATAATTGCGGCTTCAATATTGAGCAGCTCACCACCAACACTGGTCCAGGCCAGACCCGTCACCCGACCCACCTGGTTATCCTGGTCAGCCAGGCCATAGTTGTACTTGCGCACACCCAGGTAGTGCTCGATCTGCTCAGCAGTCACAGCCACGGGAGCTTCTGCCTTGCCTTCACCCAGCTCGCGAACCACCTTGCGGCAGACTCGTGTAATCTGACGCTCCAGTTCGCGCACACCGGCTTCCCGGGTGTAGTAGCGGATCATCTCCAGCAAGGAGGCAGCGTCAAAACTGGCTTCATCGGCCTTCAAACCGGCATTTTTCATCTGCTTGGGAAGCAGATAGCGTTCGGCAATATTGGCTTTTTCATCTTCGGTGTAGCCGGGCAGTCTGACCACTTCCATACGATCCAGCAGCGGTGCCGGAATATTCATGGAATTGGCGGTACAGATAAACAGGACTTCAGAAAGATCAAAATCCACTTCCAGATAGTGATCACTGAATTTGCTGTTCTGCTCGGGGTCCAGCACTTCCAGTAACGCCGAGGACGGATCACCCCGGTGATCCATGCCCAGCTTGTCGATCTCGTCAAACAGGAACAGCGGGTTTTTAACCCCCACCTTGGACATCTTCTGGATCAGCTTGCCGGGCATGGAGCCAATATAGGTTCGACGATGACCACGAATTTCCGCTTCATCGCGAACACCGCCCAAAGCCATACGCACGTATTTGCGGTTGACCGCACGAGCAATCGACTGCCCCAGCGAGGTTTTGCCGACACCGGGAGGCCCCACCAGGCACAGTACTGAACCACGAATCTTTTTCACCCGCTGCTGCACAGCCAGATAATCCAGAATCCGCTCTTTAACCTCTTCCAGGCCATAATGATCGGCATCGAGTATTTCGGTCGCTTTTTGCAGGTCTATGCTAGCTCGTGAGCGCTTTTTCCAGGGCAGGCTGACCATCCAATCCAGATAGCCACGCACTACGGTCGCTTCTGCTGAAGTCGGCGACATCATCTTCAGCTTGTTCAGTTCTGTCTTGGCCTTGTCCTTGGCTTCAGCGGGCAGCCCCGCCTTATCAATCTTCTGTTCCAGCTGTTCCATTTCATTGCCGGAATTTTCCAGATCGCCCATTTCCTTCTGAATGGCTTTCATCTGCTCATTCAGATAATACTCGCGCTGGGTCTTCTCCATCTGCTGCTTGACCCGCGAGCGAATTCGCTTCTCGACCTGCAGAAGATCAATTTCTTCTTCAATCTGGGCCATCAGGCGTTCGATACGATCGCGAACGCGATCCAACTCCAGCAGCTCCTGTTTGTCCTTGACCGTCAAGGACATGTGCGAGGAGACGGTATCCACCATACGCGTGGGATCTTCAATATTCTGAAGACTATTTAAAACTTCATTGGGTACTTTTTTGGACAGCTTGACGTAGTGTTCAAACTGGCTCAGGAGCACCCGTGTCAGGACTTCCTGCTCTTTTTCAGACAGAGTTTCACTGGCCAGCTCTTCACCTTCCGCCAAAACATAGTCGACCGGCTCGCCCTCTTCGTTATAACCCTGGTAATCACGGGTTTCCAGCAGGCGTGCACGCTCATCCCCCTCGATCAGCACCTTGACAGTACCATCCGGAAGACGCAGTAGCTGGAGAATACTGGCTTGAGTACCGATGGAATAAAGTTGATCCGTCTCCGGATCATCCATTTCCGGATCCTTTTGCGCCAACAGGAAGACTTTTTTGTCGGCCGCCATGGCCGCTTCAAGCGCATGAATGGATTTTTCACGACCAACAAAAAGAGGAATGACCATCTGCGGATAAACCACTACATCACGCAGTGGCAACAGGGGAAGTTCAAAACGTTTGCTATCAGATGATTTGTCGTGCTGCGACATCGCAGAGTTACCTCTTAATTCAGAATTCGGCAGGAAAGACACAGAAAAAAAGGGCGCCAGGCCCTTTTTTTCCTTTCCCTAAAAGTGGCAGGCAGCGTCAACTAGCCATCACGGTTGGCAGTCAGCTGCTCAACTTCTTCATTTTCATACAGCATCAAGGGCTTGGCATCCCCTTTGATCACTGTTTCATCCAGAACCACCTTGGATACTTTTTCCTGTGAAGGAATATCATACATGGTATCCAGCAGAACGCCTTCCAGAATAGAGCGCAGGCCCCGAGCACCCGTCTTGCGTTCCAGTGCTTTCTGGGCAATAGCACGCAAGGCTTCCTCACGAAATTCCAGCTCTACTCCTTCCATATCAAACAGCTTGGCATACTGTTTGGTCAGGGCATTCTTGGGCGCGGTCAGGATCTCGATCAAGGCGTCCTCATCCAATTCGGACAGGGTTGCCACAACAGGGAGTCGACCGATAAATTCGGGAATCAGACCGAAACGAACCAGATCTTCCGGCTCGATATCCACCAGGGTTTCCCCCAGACTCTTGTCTTCCTTGCTGACGATCGCAGCATTGAAACCGATACCGCCTTTTTCGGTTCTTTCACGAACCACTTTCTCCAGGCCGGCAAAAGCACCACCGCAGATAAACAGCATATTGCTGGTATCCACCTGCAGAAATTCCTGCTGGGGATGCTTACGGCCACCCTGAGGGGGAACGGAAGCCACGGTGCCTTCAATCAGCTTCAGCAAGGCCTGCTGCACCCCTTCACCAGACACATCACGAGTGATGGAAGGGTTATCCGACTTGCGGGAGATCTTGTCAATCTCATCAATATAAACGATGCCCTTTTGAGCCCGCTCGACATCATAGTCACATTTTTGCAACAGCTTCTGAATAATGTTCTCTACATCTTCACCCACGTAACCGGCTTCGGTCAGCGTGGTTGCATCCGCCATGGTAAAGGGAACATTGAGCATACGAGCCAGGGTTTCGGCCAGTAGTGTCTTGCCCGAACCGGTTGGACCGATCAGCAGGATATTACTTTTACCCAGCTCAACATCCTCATCACCCTTGGAGATGCCGGGACGCAGACGCTTGTAGTGATTATAAACGGCCACGGACAGAACCATCTTGGCGCGGTCCTGACCGATAACATAATCATCCAGATGCGCGCGAATTTCCCGTGGCGTCGGCAGACGCTCCTGCTCTTCTCCCAGCTCCTCATCCTGTAGCTCATTGCGGATGATATCGGTACACAGGGAGACACAGTCATCACAGATGTAGACCGAGGGCCCTGCTATGAGCTTTTTCACTTCATCCTGGCTTTTTCCGCAGAATGAACAATATAAAAGCTTGTCATTACTTTTTTTGCCGTCGGTCATGCTTTTACCCCATTCACTTCATCAACGAACCCGCCGAAACGCGGCGGGTTGTTCTCTTGATTTGCTGCCCAGTTACTCAGGACGTTTATCCAGCACTGAATCGATCAGGCCATAATCAACTGCCGTGGGACCATCCATGAAATTATCACGATCAGTATCCTTGGCAATGGTTTTCAGACTTTGACCCGTGTGCTGGGCAAGAATTCGGTTCAGCTTTTCACGAATACCCAGGATTTCACGGGTGTGAATCTCAATATCCGAAGCCTGACCCTGATAACCACCCAGCGGCTGGTGAATCATCATGCGCGAATTGGGCAGACAGTGGCGCTTGCCTTCTGCCCCGCCAGCCAGCAAGAGGGCACCCATGCTCGCGGCCTGACCAATACACATGGTAGAAACATCCGGCTTGATAAACTGCATGGTGTCGTAAATAGACATGCCAGCCGTTACGGAACCACCGGGAGAATTAATGTACAGGTAAATATCTTTATCAGGATTTTCCGATTCCAGAAAAAGCATCTGGGCAACAACCAGGTTGGCCATGTAATCTTCCACCTGGCCGACCAGGAAAATGACGCGTTCTTTAAGCAGACGCGAATAAATATCGTAAGAACGTTCCCCACGGGCAGACTGCTCTACCACCATGGGTACTAGACCACCGGCATTTTGAATATCCAAACTGTTACTCATTATTGCCCCGTTTTTAGCCATAAGTGATGTCTTAGTCTCTAAACTAACTGAGGATGGAAATAAATTCCACTAGGAATTAATCCTAACCCCAAAAAAACAACCGGCGCAAAAGCGCCGGTTTTAGCATAACAGCTGGCTAACCCTAAGGGCTCAACCTTACTGAGCAGGCATTGCCAGCTCTTTGAAGCTCTTGGTGACATCGGTCACTTCTGCTTCAGCCAGCAGCTTATCAACTACTTGCTGTTCCAGAGCCGCCGCCTGAATCTGACGCAGCATCTCAGGGTTGGACTTGTAATGCTCAACCACCTTCTCTGGCTCCTGGTAGGACTGAGCCATCTCATCAATCATGCCATCAACAACGGCTTCGTCAGCCTGCATTTCATTGGTTTTGATGATTTCACCAACCAGCAAGCCAAGAATGACATTATTTTTTGCCTGATCCTTGAACAGATCTGCTGGAATCTGGCTGATATCAAAATCTTCACCCAGGTTGTACTGCTGAGCCGCCTGACGACGCAGGTTATCCACCTCGTTATCAATCAGTGCTGCGGGCACCTCAATTGGGTTCGCCTTCATCAGGGCGTCAAAAACAGCCTGCTTGGTATTGTTACGAATCGCCTGCTTCAGCTGGGCTTCCATGTTCTTACGAACTTCCTTGCGGAAAGCTTCTTCACCACCTTCAGTCACACCAAAGGCTGCAAAGAATTCGTCATTCAGCTCAGGCAGTTTTTGTGCTTTGACTGAATTGATCTTGCACTGGAAAGTCGCTTCTTTACCAGCCAGATCTTCTGCCTGATAGTCTTCAGGGAAGGTCACCTTGACTTCTTTCTCGTCACCCGCCTTGGCACCTTGCAACTGTTCTTCAAAACCGGGAATAAAGGAGTTGGAACCCAGAACCAGATCATGGCCTTCAGCCTTGCCACCGGCAAAAGCTTCACCATCAATAAAGCCTTCAAAGTCCAGATTAACCTGGTCGCCTTCTTCAGCTGCCTTGTCTTCTTCTTCATAGCTGGCGCGCTGCTTACGCAGATCGGCAATCAGCTCTTCCAGATCGCCATCCTGAATCTCGGCTACAGGACGCTCGACCTTTTCACCTTCCAGCGACTTGATTTCAATCTCGGGATAAACTTCAAATTTGGCGGCAAATTCAAAAGGCTCGCCAGCCTTCATCTTCAAAGGCTCAATATCAGGCGTACCTGCAGGATTCAGTTCTTCCTGGGTAACGGCTTCAATAAAGTGCTCACGCATCAATTCAGAAAGAACTTCCTGGCGTACACTGTCACCGAAACGACTTTTAACAACACTCATAGGCACTTTGCCGGGGCGGAAGCCGTCAATCTTAACTTTTTTGGCAGTCTGCTTCAGACGGGCATCGACAGCGGTATCTACCTTCTCAGCCGGCACCTGAATGGTCAGACGGCGCTCCAGCGGGGAAGTCGTTTCTACGGAAACTTGCATGGATGATCCTCGTTAAACACTAAATGGGCTTTGCAAAATAAAATTTAAGCAACAGGTCTTAATTCCAAAGGAGGGATTTTAAGAGCAACAGGCCCCAGCAGCAAGCCGGGATACCGAAAAAATGCGATCAGATCAGCAAAAATGGGAAGTTCTGCACCAAAAAGGCACCTAATTGCTGCCTGCTGAAAAAAGGACGAACACAAAAAAGCCGCACCCATAATTTGGCGCAGCCTGATCAAACTAAATAAAGAAGGGATGGGGTGAACGATGGGGCTCGAACCCACGACCGCTGGAGTCACAATCCAGAGCTCTACCAACTGAGCTACGCTCACCACATAGGTCGTCTCGTTTAAGAGCGCTTGGCGCGCCCAGCAGGACTCGAACCTGCAACCTACGGCTTAGAAGGCCGTTGCTCTATCCGGTTGAGCTATAGGCGCTAAATTCATACCTGCTCGAGACTTTGCTTGTAACCACTCAATAAAGTGGTCGGGGTAGAGGGATTCGAACCCCCGACATCCTGCTCCCAAAGCAGGCGCGCTACCAGACTGCGCTATACCCCGTTTTGCTTTGCCAGCAAGGGCTTGCGAAGAAGTCCCTGCCAACGAGATGCGCATTATAGGGACTTATTTTTTTCGGTCAACCCCTTGAAGCAAAAATGTTTATTTTTTTACTTCGACAGACTTTAAAAGCCCGTAGAGTTTCCCTAGCCCCTCTGTCATGCGACAATATCCGCATCTTAATTTTCTTTTCTCTACCTTTGCAAGTGGAACCAGCCTAGATGAGCGCGCAACTGATTGATGGAAAACAAACAGCTCTTGATCTTCGTGAAGAAGTCGCCAATCGTGTCCAAGAACGTACCCAAGCTGGTAAAAGACCCCCTGCACTCGCCGTCATTCTGGTAGGCAGTGATCCCGCCTCGGAAGTCTATGTCCGCAATAAACACCTCGCTTGTGAAAAAGCGGGCATCCTCTCTCACTCCCACCCGCTGGAGGCAACCACCACTCAAGAGGAGCTGGAGAGGCTGATCGATCAACTGAATGCCGATACCTCGATTGACGGCATTCTTCTGCAACTGCCTTTACCTGAACACCTGAGCGCAGACCCTCTACTGGAACGCATCTCGCCCGACAAGGACGTAGATGGCTTTCATCCTTACAACCTGGGCCGCCTGGCCCAACGCCAGCCCCTGCTGCGCCCCTGCACTCCCAAGGGCATCATGACCCTGCTAAACAATCTGGGCGAGAACCTCAAGGGGATGAAAGCCACCATCGTCGGCGCTTCCAATATTGTCGGCCGCCCCATGGCTCTGGAATTACTGCTGGCAGGCTGCACGGTCACCGTCACTCACCGCTTCACCAAGGACCTGAAAGCCGAAGTAGCTGCCGCCGACCTGCTGGTCGTCGGTGTGGGCAAACCCGGGCTGGTCAAGGGGGAATGGATCAAACCCGGTGCCCTGGTGATTGATGTTGGTATCAACCGTCTGGAAGACGGCAGCCTGGCCGGGGACATTGAATTTGAAGCCGCCAGCCAAAGAGCAGCCTGGATCACCCCGGTACCCGGTGGCGTTGGCCCCATGACGGTTGCCAGCCTGCTGGAGAACACACTTCAGGCCTGCGAGCTGCACGATCCGCTTAAAAGTTGAACGGTGGACACCCTAACCGGAAGTGATTACCATTAGTTACACTAATTACACAACTTAAAAATCAACGGAAACCGAGCTCATGCCAAAAGTCCAACGTCTTCTTCTGGTTGATGACAGTCGCGTTGCCCGACTGACACTGAAGCACCTGCTGAACAATACCGGCTTGGAATTGGAAATCCATGAAGCGGGCAATGCTGACGAAGCCCTGGAAGTCTTTCAGGCCCAGCAGCAGGCTTTTGATAAGGCCTTGATCGACTATAATATGCCTGGTCGGGATGGCATCGAACTGGCGGGTGAACTTAAACAACTTCAACCCGACTTGTCGATGATCCTGGTAACTGCCAATATTCAGGATGCCATTCGGGAAAGAGCGGCCAACCTCAAGATGCAATTCCTGGGTAAACCGGTTGACCTGGAGCAGCTGACACAAATGATTAAGGGCTGAACTGCACCATGAGCAAGCTATTTACGGATGACGAACAGGAAACCATTGTCGAGTTGATGAATGTCGGCGTCGGTCGAGCCGCCAACTCCCTGTCTCGTCTGGTTCAGGATGAAGTACTGCTATCGGTTCCCAAGATAGACTTTGTTCAACTCGCCAGCGCTGAAAAAACCTTTGAAGAGCTTCTGCCCAAGGCCCTGGCAGGTGTAACCCAGGCTTTTGAAGGCTTTATCAACGGCAAAGCAGCATTGATATTTCCCGAAGAACGCAGCCTGGAGCTGGTGAGAATCCTGGTCGGTGATGAACTCAGTGCCAGTGAGATTTCCGAACTGGAACAGGATACTCTTGCCGAACTGGGCAATATTCTGTTGAATTCCTGTCTGGCCTCGCTGGCCAACATCCTGAAAAGGGAAATCAATACCTCCCTGCCTGAAGCCTACAGCGGTGATTACAAAAAAATGCTCCAACTGCTGTGCAATCAGGAAGATTCGCTGATCATGCTGGTCAAAATAGACTTCTCCCTGCGTCAACGCGACCTGCAAGGCTACCTGGCATTCATTATCGACCTGCACAGTGCTGCCGGATTTCATGCAGCCTTACAGGATTATCTGTCTGACCTGCTGGATCAATGAGCACTCAGAACTCCCTGACATCACTGACCTCAAGCAAGACCGCCCTGACCGGTCAGGAAGAGGTGATCAATCTCCTTGAGACAGGCCTGATCATCTGCAATGCTCAGGGCCAGATTCTCCTTTGGAACCAGTGGATGGTGCGAATCACCGGCATCGAGGAGGCGCAAGCACTTGATGCCAGCCTTATGAAGCTATTTAACCCGGCGCCGGCAACCACCCTTCTGGATGCCATAGATCAGGCCTGCAATGACCGCCTGTCACGCCGGCTGTCTTACCAGTTACACCCGGACCTGCTGCCCTTGAAACAGCTCAATGCCAGCAGCCCTCTACAGCACTCCATACTGGTGCGCCCACTGGAATTTGCCGGTGAAGCCGCCTGCTTACTGCAGATCAATGATGTTTCCAGCACGGTACGCCGGGAACACCACCTGAGAGAAGCAGAGGCGCTCCTGCGGCTGGAAAGAGAAATCCTCTCTCTGGTTGCTCACAACCAGCCAATCCAGGAAATCTGGCAAGCTTTATATCAGGGCATGGAAAAACTGGCTCCGGAAGCCAAGGCAGGCATTTTGCTACTGGATACTGAGGGCAAAAAACTTTACAACCCTCTGCCTAGCAATCATAACCTCTTCCCCCAGGAGCTTTCTTTGCAGGCCCAACTGCCCCCTGCACTGACCTATGTTCAGGGACAAACACAAAAATACCAACAAGCCCAGGGCGACTGGAGTCATTGGTGGTGTCATCCCCTATTGACGCCGGATAACCAGCTCACCGGTGTAATCCAACTGGTCTGGCCATCCCAACAAGAGCAGCCGACAAGCAGCTCAGCTCTTCTTGAACGGTCAGCCCAGCTGGCTGCCCTGGCTTTACAAAATCACCGCCAACTGCTGCAGGTCCGCTATCTGGCCGAACACGACAGTCTGACTGGCCTGGCCAACCGCAGCCTTTTAACACAGAAACTGCAGGAACTTTGCCAGACAGGTGACAAGCAACCCTTTGCCCTCCTGTTTATCGACCTGGATGGCTTCAAAGACACCAACGACCGCCATGGCCATGACGCCGGGGATGCTCTCCTGGTGGAACTGGCTAAACGCCTGGAGCAGCATCTGCCCCGGCAAGACCAGGCAGCCCGCCTGGGTGGTGATGAGCTGGTGGTCATCAGTCGCAGCACGCAAACCCAAAACGCTGCCTTTACACTGGCCCGCGAGCTGGGCCTGATTCTCAGCCAGCCCTTCAGCTGGCGGGACCTGACATTGCAAGCAGGAGCCAGCATAGGTATTGCCCTCTTCCCTGAAGAAGGCCAGACCCCCAATAGCCTTTTAACCCGAGCCGACAATGCCATGTACCTGGCGAAATCTCGAGGCAAAGGCCAGGCTGCCAGTTGCGATCTGCCCGGCGTGGTTTACAATAATTCAAACTCCCACTAAAAGGATAAAAGATGTTCGCACAAGTTGAACGCCTGCCTGCTGACCCCATCCTCGGTTTGACAGAAGCCTTTAACAAGGACACCAATCCCAACAAGATCGACCTGGGTGTCGGCGTTTATCGTAATGCTGAAGGCATCACTCCCATTATGCGAGCGGTCAAAAAGGCCGAAGCCCAGTTGCTTGAGCAGGAAACCACCAAAGCCTATATTGGCTCGCATGGCGACCCTCTTTTTGCCCAACACCTCCTGCCTTTGGTATTGGGAGCCAATTCCCCCGCCCTGGACGCTCAACGCGCCACCCTGACCCAGGCCCCTGGGGGTACTGGTGCCCTGCGTTTGGCTGCAGACTTCATTAAAAAAACAGCACCGGAAAAGAAAGTCTGGATTTCCAACCCCACCTGGCCGAATCACTACGCCATCTTCAAAGCTGCTGGCGTTGAGAAGGGCAACTATGCCTATGTTGATGCGAAAAGCAATGAACTGGATTTTCCAGCCATGCTGGCTGATTTGAAAGAAATCCCCCAGGGTGATGTGGTCCTGCTGCATGCCTGCTGCCACAACCCGACCGGTTTTGACCTCGACCAGGAACAATGGAAACAGGTGGCCGAAGTCCTTCAGGAACGCGAACTCCTGCCACTGATCGACTTTGCTTACCAGGGTTTTGGTCAGGGACTGGAAGAAGATGCTTGGGCGGTTCGCTTTCTGGCGGAAAAACTGCCGGAAGTCATGATCACTGCTTCCTGCTCCAAGAACTTTGGCCTCTACCGCGAAAGAACCGGGGCTTTTATCGCTCTGGCCGCCAACCGCGAAGACATGGAAAAGGTTCGCAGCCAGCTGGCTGTGGTGGCACGTTCCAACTACTCCAACCCGCCTGCCCATGGTAGTGCCCTGGTGGGTATTATTCTGGGAAGCCAGGAACTCAAATCCCTGTGGCAAGAAGAAGTCACTGAAATGCGTGAGCGGATCAATAACCTGCGCCAGGAATTTGTTCAGGCTCTGGAACCCTTCGGGCTGGCTGACAAGTTTGCCTGTGTTGCCCAGCAGCGCGGCATGTTCTCCTACTCGGGCCTGAAACCGGAAGAAGTCGAGCAACTGCAAAAAGAGTTCGGCATCTACATGGTGAAGACCGGGCGCATGAACATTGCTGGCTACAATCAGGACAACCTTCAGTACCTGTGCAAAGCCATCGCCAGTGTCTGTAAAACGTCTTAAAGTCATCTATACCGGCGGCACCCTGGGGATGCTACCCAGCCCCCAGGGACTGCAAGCTGCCGGTGATTTCCAGCAACGTCTGGAAAAAGCTCTCCCCAGCGACTGGCTCAAGCGCCAGCAGTTGGATCTTGACCTGGAAGCCTGGCAGCCTCCTCTGGATTCCTCAGCCATGCAACCCAGTGACTGGTTCCAGCTGGCGGCCCTGGCCCGCAAAGCAGAAAGCGATTATCACGGACTGGTTATTCTGCAAGGAACCGACACCCTCGCCTGGACAGCATCGGCCCTGTTTTGGCTTCTACCTGATTTTTCTCTACCCTTGATCCTTACTGGTGCACAGTACCCACTAGAAGCGCCCCTTTCTGATGCACTCAGTAATCTCCAGGAAGCCTTTTACTGGGCTAGCCAAGAAAACTTCAGCGGGATTTACCTCAGCTTTAACCAACAGCTGTTTGATCCTCGCAGCTGCCGCAAGGGCAGTAGTCAGGAACGCAATGCCTTTGCCAGCGTTGACAAGCTCCCCCTGGGTCACCTGGATAAACCTCCTTCACAAAGCGCTCTTCCCACTCATCCCGGGCAAGCCCTGCCCCGATTGAGCGAAGGCCAGTTAGCCTCACTGGCGTGCGACTTCCAACCCCGAATTCTCCGCTTGCCCCTGATTCCCGGCCTGCCCCAAGACTGGTCATTAACAGGCCTGGAAAACCTGGATGGCCTGCTCCTGGAAGGCCTGGGCAGCGGCACCACTCCTCCACTCCCGGCTTTTTTCCAGCAGCTGGCGACCTCCCAGTTACCGGTTGGACTGATTAGCCAATGCTGGTCGGGGGGCGTGCACTACCAGTACGCCGCCTCCCAAGCCCTCATTGAAGCCAAGGTTGTCAGCCTAGGCAAAGCCACACCGGAAAGTGCCCAAACCTGCCTGACCTGGCTGCTGGCTCTCAGCCGAGAAAACCTTGTTTCAGATCAAAAGATACCCGAACTCTGGCGTAAATATTGCATATAAATTGATCAAGGGGACAGGTTGTAACAGGTAACAGCATGTGAACCAGTTCAAGATTTATGGCATCTACCACAGATTAGGCATACCGCTTGCCATAATCTGGCATACAATGAATAACATAAATAATAACTACACAAAAAAATTCAGTCTGGAGGAGGTTAAGCATGAGTGATTTGGGAGAACGCATCAAACGGCTGAGACGGGCACGCAATCTAACCCAGCAGCACCTGGCCGATCTATTGAACATTGATCAGGGCGCGGTTTCACGCTGGGAAAGGGGCCACATCACCCCCTCGGCACGCTACCGCAAGGAACTGGAAAAAGTTCTTGCCGCCCCCCTCATGGAGTTGGATGAACCTCTTCTGGAAAGCGTTAACAAAGATTTACACTTCTCACTGATACTTGATTGCCAACTGCATGTACTCGCCGCTTCAGAAACAGCCCTGGCCATCAATGGTTGCCGCAGCCGTGAAGAACTCATAGGTAACACCTATCTTCCCCTGCTGGATGAGACAGCACTGAATCTTTACCACTGGATGAAGGATGCAGGCACCTTTGATGAAGGCATCAACTGGGCCAGATTCACCACTCCAACTCCAACCCTCCACTCCGGCTATCGCTGGATGGAAAGTCTCTGGATTCCCTTTCACCTAGCCAATGGCGATCTGGTATACCGCATCTGCAGCAAGCTATTGCAACAACCACCAGCTGAAGGCCTGGGACGTGCGGTTCTGGAAGTGGACGGCAAACAGCGAGAGCTGCTGATCCCCACCCCCAAGCGTCTACAAAAGGATCAGGAGCAGCCTGCAGCGACTCACCGGGACTGGCATCAAGCCATCTAGACCCTGCCACTCCTACCGGGCAGGGCCTAGCGGACCCTTTTAGTGTTCGCGTGTGGAATGGAAGGTAATATCGGGGAAGCGTTCTTCTGCCAGCTGCAGATTGACCCGGGTTGGTGCCAGATAGGTCAAGAGCCCGGCCCCGTCTTTCGCCAGATTATCTTCGGCCTTACGGCGGAATTCATCCAGCTTTTTGGGATCTTCGCAGTCGACCCAACGCGCCGTTTGCACGCTGACCCCTTCATAGAGACAGTCCACCTTATATTCATCCTTGAGGCGGAACATGACCACCTCAAACTGTAGTTGACCAACCGCACCCAGTATCAGGTTGTTGTTCTTGAAAGGCTGGAAAAGCTGCACGGCCCCTTCTTCCGACAGCTGCTGCAAACCCTTCTGCAACTGTTTCATTTTCAAAGGGTCCTTGGGACGCACCAGCTTGAAAAGCTCGGGAGCAAAATGCGGGATACCGGTGAACTTGAGATCCTCGCCTTCGGTAAAGGTATCGCCAATCTGGATGGTGCCATGGTTGTGCAGACCGATAATATCGCCAGACCAGGCTTCTTCCAGCAACTCCCTCTCGCCCGCCATAAAATTGACAGCATCAGCAATACGCACATCCTTGCCCGTGCGGCAGTGACGCATTTTCAAACCACGCGTGTACTTGCCTGAACAAACTCGCATAAAAGCAATGCGGTCGCGGTGCTTGGGGTCCATATTGGCTTGAATCTTGAAAACAAATCCACTGAACTTGTCTTCATCCGCAGCTACCGGCCGGGTTTCAGTCGGGCGTTCAGCAGGGGCCGGAGCCCATTCGACAAAATCGGTCAACATTTCGCGCACGCCGAAATTGCTCAGGGCTGTACCGAAGTAGACCGGCGTTAGCTGACCTTGCAAGAAGGCTTCCTGATCCCAGGGATGCGTTGCGCCCTGTACGAGCTCCAGCTCTTCAACCAAGGTCTCGTAGTCATCACCCAAAAAATCCCGGGCTTCCTGGGAATCCAGTCCCTTGATACGCTGATCATCCGGCAACAGATGCCCCTGACCCGGCGTAAACACATGAATCTCATCGTTATAGAGGTTATAAACGCCCTTGAACCACTGACCGGAGCCGATTGGCCAGTTAATCGGAGCGGCCTTGATCTTGAGGACTTCTTCGATTTCATCCAGCAGCTCGATAGGATCGCGAATATCCCGGTCCAGCTTGTTCACGAAGGAAAAAATCGGAGTATCCCGCAGACGGCAGACATCCATCAGCTTGATGGTGCGATCTTCGACACCCTTGGCCCCATCCACCACCATCAGGGCGGAATCCACTGCCGTCAGCGTCCGGTAGGTATCTTCAGAAAAGTCTTCGTGACCCGGAGTGTCCAGCAGGTTAACGATGCGATCGTTGAACGGAAACTGCATGACCGAGGAAGTAATGGAAATCCCGCGATCCTGTTCCATGGTCATCCAGTCAGAAGTGGCATGCTTGTCACTCTTCTTGCCTTTAACCGTACCGGCAGTCTGGATCAATTGACCAAGCAGCAACAGCTTTTCGGTAATAGTGGTCTTACCCGCATCCGGGTGGGAGATAATGGCAAAAGTGCGTCTTTTCTGCACTTCCTGGGTAATCTGTTTACTGGACATCCAACCCTCAAGCGTCTGGTTAAAAATGGCGGCTATTTTCGCTGATCTACTCGTCTTTAACAATGCCCAAGGGGAGGGAGCTGCAATCCCCAAGCATTTATCTTAAACTCTGTCCCTTCATTGAAGGAGTACCCGTCTTGCAAGATACCAATCCGACCCAACCCTTACCCCTGTCGACACCCGGCAGAAACCTGATGCGTCTCAGCCTGGTACGAGGCATCACCTGGACAGGGTTTCTGGGTGGTATCATCTTCGGACTGGAAGTCGTTCATTTCCAACTCAATATCCTCGCCGTTTTTTCCGTCATTATTACCATGGCGCTGATCAACCTGCTGACCTGGTGGCGCTTGAACTGGCCGCGGCCCGTGGCGGATATCGAGTATCTACTCCACTTGCTGGCGGATGTAGTGGGCCTGAGTCTGCTTTTTTACCTCACCGGCGGGGCCAACAACCCCTTTATTTCCTATTTTCTGGTCCCCCTGACCATCTCGGCTGCAACCCTGCCCTGGCGTTTCACCTGGATACTGGCCTGCTACATCCTGGCCTCCTACACTTTTCTGATTTTTTTTCATCATCCGGTTCCCCAGCTTAGCCACCAGCACCCTGCTTCCGGGCTGAGCCTGCATCTTTTGGGAATGTGGGTGAACTTTATCCTGAGTACCGGCCTGATTACTGTTTTTGTGTTCAAGATGGCCCAGTCCCTGCGTAATCGTGATGCCGACCTGTCGCAAACCCGGGAACAGGCCCTGCGTGATGAACAGATCATGGCTGTAGCCACCCAGGCCGCCGGTACCGCCCATGAGCTGGGCACGCCTCTATCGACCCTGGCGGTTATGCTCAAGGAAATGAGCAATGAACACCAGGATGACCCGGAATTGCTGACCGATTTGAAACTCCTGCGCCAGCAGGTGGATACCTGCAAGGTCACCCTCCAGTCGCTGGTCAGCAATGCCGATCGCTCACGCCTGCTAAACCCGGAAACCAAACCGCTGAAGGATTTTCTCAAGGAGGTACTGGAACACTGGGAAGTATTGCGCCCGGATGTGCGCTACTGTATCGACTGGCCCAAACCACCTACCCCCGAACCCTGGATACTCGCCGACATCACCCTGCAGCAGGCATTGATCAACCTGCTTAATAATGCCGCCGATGCCAGTGGCAAAAAGCCGGTTACCCTGACCATGGAATGGAATGCCGTGGAAGCCCAGATCGAAATTCATGATCAGGGCCCAGGTATTCCCATGGAAATCGCCGAACGCCTGGGACAAACCTTCATCTCCACCAAGAGCAAAGGCCTGGGCCTGGGCCTCTTTTTAACCCATGCGACAATTAACCGGCTTGGTGGCGCGGTTCGCCTGTATAATCATAGCCAGGGGGGTACGCTAACCGAAGTGCGCATTCCGGTTTTAGCGGCCCAGACTTCCCCTTCTAGCCGTTTGGAGAAATGATTCAGCATGAGCATCACAGACCAGCAGGAAGACAAGCTACGCATCCTGATCATTGATGATGATGAGATTTTCGGGCAGGTGCTGGAGCGGGCTTTCGGCAAACGTGGCTATGAAGTGGCCTATGTCCAGGATGAACACCAGGCCCTAGCCAAAACCCAGGATTTTGAGCCGGATTACATTACCCTGGATTTAAAGCTGGAAGGCAGCTCGGGTCTGAATTTACTGCCCCAGCTGGTCGAAGCCTCACCTCAATCCAAGATCGTGGTTTTAACCGGCTATTCCAGTATTGCCACAGCCGTTGAAGCCATCAAACTCGGGGCGGTTAATTATCTGTGCAAACCGGCCGATGCCGATGAAATCCTGGCCGCTTTCAATAAACAGGAAGGGGATCCGGATACCCCGCTGGCCGAGCAGCCCATGTCGGTCAATCGTCTGACCTGGGAGCACATCCAGAAGGTGCTGCATGAACATGACGGCAATATCTCGGCCACGGCAAGGGCTCTGGGCATGCACCGCAGAACCCTGCAGCGAAAACTGCAAAAACGTCCGGTACGTCGTTAGTTTTCATCCAGATAACGCTTGGGATCAAATGCCCGCACCCAGTCGGGCATAAAAGCGGTCAAACCTGTCAGGATCATGCCATTCACGACCGCTTCGGGCGGCAGTGTCAAAGGCAGAAACAGGAAGTATTCGCCTGACAGGCGGGCAAATTCATGGCCCGAGGTATAAATGGCTGTAATGGCGATCACCGCCAGCCCCGAACCCAGGGCAGCAGCTACGGCCCCGCCGGCTCCGGCCAGCAGCACAAAAATAAAGAAATTGGGTGGAAACTTCCATTCCACAAGGCGCCAGACCCAATGACTGATCGTCACCGGCAATAAACACACCACCAGCCCATTGATACCCAGCATTTCCCAGGGCGTCTTGCCCATCAGGGTCACACCCAGCAAAGCCAGACTGGTCGCCAGCAAGGCCATGGGCCAGTAGAACATCAAAGTCAGGCTGGTCGCCATCAACAGATGAATGGATACCGATAAATTAATATCCGCTCTTAACTGCCAGAGAAAAGCCACAACCAGAATACTGCCCAAAAAAAGATGCTGTAAGCCGGTTTCCCGCTTCAAGATCCGCCAAGGCACTCTGAACAAGGCAATAAAAACAAATAGCAACCAGATCACCAGGCTGATCCAGCCCAGAGCTCCCGGATCCAAACTTTGTGAAAAGCTCATTGCAAAAATACACCCAAAAAAGAAGTGGAATTTACCTAGGTTTGCTGGACTCTGTGTTCTTCGGCATTGTACGATAAAAAAAGATGCTTTATCACTTCACTAAACCACCAAATAATCAAGCAAGTGATGCCATCAAGCCCGAGTCAGTCAAAAAAAATAACGGGATTCCTACGCCACCTGATTATCTATCCTTGTTTGTTCAACTGGAGTCCTTATGCAAAACCATCTCCGGCTGATCGGCATTAATCTGCGCTTGTGGATTATCCTGCTGCTCGCCCTTGCCTTTCTTTTTGCGGTTACCCTACTGGCCAGTTATCAGGAACGTAAAGCCCTGATGCAGGAAAAGCAACTGCAACTTAGCCAAGTCACAGAAATAGCCCAGAATACCCTGGAACATTACCAGGATCAGGTGCAAGAAGGCCTGATTAGCGAAGAAGAAGCACGCCAAAAAGCCTTCACCCAGATCAGCCAGTTACGCTACACCACCGGCAATGATGAAGATTATTTCTGGGTAATCAGCCAGGAAGGCGTCATGCTGGCACATGGCACCCAGCAGGAATTGGTGGGTCGCGATCTTGCTAATCTAAAAGATCCAACCGGCTTTGCTTTTATCCAGGAAATGCTAGAGGGTGCTCAACAGCAAGGCCGGGGCGAAATCGAATATGTCTGGAACAAACCCGGTCATGATCAACCCGTTGCCAAGATGACCTACTATCAGCTTTATGAGCCCTGGGAAGTCATTATTGTATCCGGTATCTACCTGGATTCCCTGGAAGCCCAGTTCACCAGGCATACCCTGAACCTCCTGGCTATTTTTGCCCTGGCCGCGGTCACCATGATAATCATCATGTATGTGGTTATCCGCTCCATCCAGTCGCCACTCAAGGATATGCTGATCCGCATGCGTGAAATTGCCGATGGCGATGGTGACCTGACTCACCGTCTACCGGAAAGCGGCAAAGACGAACTCATGCATATCAACCGGGCTTTTAATCGCTTTATCAGTAAAATCCAGGAACTGGTCAGAGAATCCCGGGAAACGGCGCTTTCCGTTTCTGCTGCTGCAGAAGAACTATCTACCGTCACACAGCAGAGCGCTCGCACGGTGCAGCAGCAAAGCCAAGAAACCGATCAGGTGGCTACAGCCATGAATGAAATGACTGCCACCGTCCAGGAAGTCGCCAGCAATGCTACTTCTGCTGCCTCGGCGGCCTCCCAGGCCAATCACCAAACCCAGTTGGGTCAGGGACGCCTGCAGGAAACCATGCAAACCCTGGAACAGCTAGATCAAAGCATTAAAACCACCGCCGACACCCTGGAAGAATTGAAAGCGGGCACAGCCGACATCGGCACCATCATGGATGTCATCAGTGATATTGCCGAACAAACTAATCTGCTGGCCTTGAATGCGGCCATAGAAGCGGCTCGAGCCGGTGAACATGGCCGAGGGTTTGCCGTGGTGGCTGACGAAGTTCGCAGCCTGGCTGCCCGTACCCAGGATTCAACCGGCGAAATCCGCGATATGATCGAACGCCTCACCAATGAAGCTGAACGCTCCTTCAAGGCCATGGCACACAGTAGTGACCAAGCCATCGAAACGGTGGCCCATGCTCAGGAAACCTCCAAGTCGCTGGAAGAAGTCGCTGCAGCAATTCAGACCATTGCCGATATGAACACCCAGATTGCCAGTGCTGCCGAACAGCAGGCCGCTGTGGCAGATGAAATCAATCGCAATGTCGTCAATATTAACGAGCTCTCCAGCCAGACTGAAGAAGGCTCCGAACATACCACTCAAGCCAGTGAAGAGCTGGCCAGCCTGGCAGAAAAACTCAACGCCCAAGTCAGTCAGTTCCGAACCTAGTCAGCTCCTGCCACCCCTCAAGAGAAATCCATCTCTTGAGGGGATTCAGGTTGTACCAGCCTGCTTGGTCTGAGTTCACAGCAGGCCAGAAGCAGAAGCCTACCTGGGAGCCTCGATTGACGCGATGAGCGAAGTTTGGGGCTGAATTCCCTGCTGATGAATTCCAATAGCTACCAGATTCTCGGGGCTGCAGCGCAGGATTTAATCAGAGATTTCCGCGCTGGGCTGGGCTTCACGCAGCCTTGCCACTACCCGATTCCGCCCTGCCGCCTTGGCTTCATAAAGCAGTTGATCGGTGGCAGAAAGCAACTGGTCTGGGCTGGCATACCCCTGATTACAGACTACACCGGCACTGACAGTCTGGTGGATGCCCTGGAAAAAATACTCCATCGCCGTTGCCTTGCGAATCTTCTCGGCGACCTGAGCGGCCTGCTGCAAATCGGTTTCCGGGCAGATCAGCAGAAATTCCTCACCACCCCAACGCCCGAAAACATCACTGCTGCGAATACGCTGAGCGACCAGATCGGCAAAGGTGGTAAGAACCAGGTCCCCGACCTGATGACCCTGTTCATCATTGACGCGTTTGAAAAAATCCAGATCGAATAGAATTAGAGATAACGGGCGTTGATAACGCTGGGCAAACGTCAGTTGCTCCTCCAGCACCCTGTCCAGATAGTGGCGGTTATAACAACCGGTTAACTTGTCGGTAATGGATAGATGCTCAAGCTCAGCATTTTTCTCGCGTAATTCGGCTTCAGTAAAAGTCAGCTGCTGATTAACCCGCTGGATCTTGCGATTAAGCTTGACCAGATGCAGGCTGTAAATTCCCAAAAGCAAAAGCAGGCTTAAAAGAGCCGCTGCCCCCGGCAGAATACGCCGCCAGGGCAGACCTTCATCGCCACCGGCATTGACCCAACGGTTATAGATACGCGTGTGCTCTTCGGGACTAATGCTGGCCAGCGCCTTCTCCACAATGCTGACCATCAGCGGCCAATCATCGCGCACGGCCATACTCAAATCAAAAGAGTAAGGTGCTTGTCCGGAGATCTTCAAATTAGCCAAACCCTGGGTTTTGATCAGGTTGGAGACAACTGCCAGATTGCCGACAAAAACATCGCCTTCACCAGAGGCCACCCGCTGCAAAGCCTCTTCGGCACTGGCGACCCGCAACAGGTTTAAATCCAGGGTATCCTGACTGAGCAGTTCATCCGAGACATAATCCTTGACCACCATGACTTCCAGATCTCGCAAATGATCCATACTGGCCAGGTAGCCCATGGAATCCCGAGTCACCATCACCATGGGGGAACGCACCAGGGGATCAGTAAAATTGAGATAACGGCGCCTTTCCGGAGTAGAGGTCACAGCAGGCAGCAGATCCACCTCCTTGGCGCGTATCGCCTCTAGCACTTGCGGCCAGGTCAATCCCTTGACCAATTCAATCGAGATCCCCAAGCGCCTTTCCAGCAAATCCAGATAATCGGAACTGATGCCCTGAAGCCTCTGCTCACTATCGTAATATTCGAAAGGTGGCCAGTCCGGGTCTACCGCTACCCGTAGCTGCTCCAGGCCGCGAAGAAAATCACGCTCTTCAGGATTGAGGTCGATCTGGGGACCGGAAGTGAAGACCAATCCCCGTGCTCCTTGAGCAGTCTCCTCGACAAGATCATGACGATTCAACTGATCCAGAATATATTCCAGTCGCCCCCGATCCAGCTGCCCCAAAGGAAGGGTGTGTCGCGAGATCAAAGGCTCCAGGCCGTAGGCTTCCTGCATCAGGGCATTGCGGCTTTTCCCCTGGGTGTTGTACTTCTGATAGATTAACTCAACCATTTCCGCCTTGTTATCCAGGGCGTACTCCCAGCCTTTGATGACCGCCCGACGCATGGCCTCCACCCTGTGCGGGTTCTCCCTGGCCTCACGTGCATGGGTAAAGAGAATATCGCCATAAAAATCCTGGCCATAATGCTTGGGATCAAGTAAGCGCACTTCATAACCCAATTCGCGCAAGCGGTGGGGTTCATTGGTGTTATAAGCTGCCACTGCATCGACCTGGCCACTGAGCAGGCGGTTAAGACGTTCATTCCAGGGAGCGCGAATCAAACCTTCTTGCAAGACGCCCTGTTCAGCCAGCATCGCCAGAAGACCGATACCATCTGAATCATTTTCGTAAAAAGCCAGCTTTTTGCCGACCAGATCCTGAGGGGTTTCTATGCCGGAACTGGCCAGAGTCATCAAAACATTGGGGGAATGCTGGAATATGGGAGCAACGAGTACGACCCCCTGATCCTGATCCTGATAGAGAAAAAGCACTGAATCAGCCACACCATAATCAGCCTCGCCGTTCAGTACCTGGTGGATGTTATTTTTGCTGGGATCTCTTTCAACCAGGGTGACTTCCAGACCTTCATCGGCAAAATAGCCGCGTTCCAGCGCGGCATAGTAGCCAGCAAACTGAAACTGATGCAGCCACTTTAGCTGCAAGGTAATCTTATCGGCTGCCTGCAGGGGTGCAGTAACCACCAGCCCCAGCAGGACCAGTAGAAGAGTAAAGATGACAGCTCGAGGCCTGGACATCGGCTTTGCCCTCGGGGTTAAGCTTGCCTGGCGATTGCCAGGGCACTAGCAGGCGGGCCGGACGGAAAGTCCCAGACTCAATAGGGCTTCCAGTCCCCAGTAAATAACCCCTTGTCGAGAATTAATACCGGTACGTCTTCAGAATCACATCAGGCCTCACTGATATAAGTCAATATAATACAACCTCCCTACAAATGGAATTATCCGGCAACAAATAGTTACAATAAAAGTAGGGCTAAAAAGTCTTAGGACAAGATCAACGACTAAGTTGGCGAGTAAAAGGCGGCAGGCTATTAAGCAGTTGACTGCCATAACGCTTGGTGAGGATACGTCGATCCAGCAGGGTAATCCGCCCCTCATCGTCTTCCTTGCGAATCAGACGACCGCAAGCCTGGACCAAGCGAATGCTGGCATCGGGAACGGTAATCTGCATAAAGGGGTTACCACCGGTGCTTTCAATCCACTCGGCCAGCGTGGCTTCCACCGGATCATCAGGGGTTGAAAACGGCAGGCGAACGATCACCACATGGGTCAGATAACGTCCGGGCAGGTCAATCCCTTCGGCCAGAGATGCCAGACCAAAGAGGATACTGGGCTTTTTGCCATCAATCCTCTCGCGGTGCTTTTCTATCAAGCGTTTTTTGGACAAGTGATCCTGTGTCAGGGTGACCCTTTTCAAGGGGGCAGCCAGGGTGTCGAAGACTTCATTCATCTGCCGGCGCGAAGAAAAGAGCACCAGAGCAGCCGCCTGGGGGTGGTTCAGCTCGGTTTCAATATAATCAAGAATAGCCTGGGTGTGAGTCTCCTGCTGACTGGGGTCACAAGCTGCAGAAGGAACCTCCAGAACACCCAGACGCGGATAATCAAAGGGACTGGGATAGGCTTTGCAGGGGGTGGCCTCGGCCAGTCCCGCCCTTTGCTTAAGACGATCAAAACGTCCCAGGGCCGTCAGGGTCGCTGAAGTCAGCGTGCTACCAAAACAACGCGACCAGAGACGATAGGCCAGATCACCGGCAGCAGTAACGGGGCTGGCCGCCAACTCCAAGTCCTCATCCCCTTCATTCAAACGATGCAAAAGCAGCCAACGCGCCAACGGTGGTCGACCCTCCTCATCTTCAAGGGCACAGAGGCTCCATAGCTGGTGGGCAGCCAGGGCGCGCCCATGCAGCAGCGCCAGCAGAGGCTGCCACTCGGCAGCAATATCGCTATCGAGCGAAGTGTTCTTCTCGGGGTCCTGAGCTTCACGCAACTGGTTGACCAGGGATTCCAGATGCCGGGAAAGGCTAGCGAAATAGGTTTGCAGCTGTTCGGCAAAGGCTTTCATGCCCTCGGGCAATTGCCCCTGGGGCCAGCGATGCACCGGAGCGGAGCGGTTATAGCCTTCCTGAAAACTGGTCTGATCACGAAGCTGGGTATAAAGACTGCCCAGGTCCCGAATCAAATCCTCCAGGGGAACAAACAACTGATTCAAGGAGCGGGTCGCAGCAGGGCTGGCCACCAGGGCCTGGAGTAAATCCTTCTGCGATTTTTTCAGCAGGTTCAGCCACTTCAAGGAAGTATTGAAACGAAAACTGGCTGCAAAGTGGTTGATGGCCTTATCGGGTAGATGATGAGCCTCATCAAAAACATAGTAGCTCTGCTCGGGCGCTGGCAGGATCACCCCGCCCCCCAATGCCAGGTCTGCCAGAACCAGGTCATGATTGGCCACGATTACATCCGCCTGTTCCAGCTCACGCCGAGCATTATAAAAAGGACAGGCTGCGGCAAAATGCGGACAACGCCGGTTACTGCATCGCTGGTGGTCGGTGGTCAAGCGATCCCAAAGCTCCTGGGGAAGTTTTTCTTCCAGACTGTCCCTGTCACCTGACCAACGACCACTGGCAAAATCATCCAGCAATTGGGTTAACAGCTCTTCATCACGAGCTACCGGTGTATTGGAAAGGAGCTCTTTTTCAAACAGATTCAAGGTGGGATTGTCATCTTCCTGAGCCGTTTCTCTCAGACTCGCCGCCACCTTGGCCAGTTGGCTGGTGCAGAGATAACGCCCCCGGCCTTTGGCCAGGGCGAAATTGAAATCCAGGGAGGTGAGTTTTTTTAGGTCCGGCAGATCCCGGTAGAGGAGCTGTTCCTGGAGTGCCACGGTTGCAGTCGAGATGACCAGGCGCTTTTTACGCGCCTGAGCCAAAGGCAGGGTGGCCAGGAGGTAGGCCAGGGTTTTACCTGTCCCTGTGCCTGCCTCAATGGCCAGCAGATGATTATTGCCCTGGCGACGCCCTTCGTCATCTTCTTCGATAGCAGCGAAGCTCTTGGCAATATCCGCAATCATTTGCTTTTGGCCGCCCCGTGGTTTGACGTCGCGGCCTTGCAAAAACTCCCGATAGGCTTGCTGGATTACGGCCTGATACTCAGGCTTCATGCACCCTCTTCTTCCTGCTGCAGATCAGCGGGGGGATGCACGCAAGGCAGTTTGCTCTTGATGTAGTCTTCAATCGCAGGCAAAGCAAAGGCATCTTCCTCACCGATAAAGCTGATGGAAGTGCCCTCGGCACCAGCTCGACCGGTACGCCCGATCCGGTGCACATAGTCTTCCGGATCTTCAGGCAGGGTGTAGTTGATCACATGGCTGATATCATCAATGTGAATACCCCGTCCCGCGACATCGGTAGCGACCAGCACTTCGATTTTACCTTCACGGAAGTTTTCCAGCGTGGAGATACGTTTTTTCTGCTCCACTTCACCGGAGAGCATGGCAACCTTGATGCCTGCTTTTTTCAACGCCTCGAACACCTGGCGCGTGGTATCGCGGCGGTTACTGAACACTATCACCTTGCTCAGTTGCCAACGCTTGATCAGACGGGTCAGGAGGCCCGGCTTGTCCTGATCAGTCACCAGAAAAGCATGCTGGTCAATGTTATCAGCGGTCTGAACCTTGGTGGCAATTTCCACACGCTGCGGATTCACCGTCCACTGAGCAGACAGGTTGAGAATATCCTGGGTAAAGGTGGCTGAATACAGCAGTGTCTGGCGCTCTTCCTTGGGTGGAGTTGCACGGATAATCCGTTTCACATCGGGGATAAAGCCCATGTCGAGCATGCGGTCGGCTTCATCCAGAACCAGGACTTCAACTTCACGCAGGTCGACATCCTTCTTGCTGTGAAAATCCAGCAGTCGACCGGGCGTGGCCACGAGCAAATCAATGGCTTCACTACGCAGTTGATCTCTCTGTTTAACATAATCCATCCCCCCGACCACGGACAGCAGTTTGAAGGGGGTGTAACGCATGAGGATTTCGGCATCCTTGCAGATCTGCAGAACCAACTCCCGCGTAGGTGCCAGGATCAGTGCACGAGGAGCACCAATACGACGGCCCTCGGGCAGATCTTCTTCCAGCAGGTAAGTCAAAATGGCGATCAGAAAGGCAGCGGTCTTGCCGGTACCTGTTTGTGCCTTGCCGATCAGATCCACGCCATGCAGGGTATAAAGCAGGGATTCCGCCTGGATGGGCGTGCAATACTCGAACCCTTCGTCATGGATGGATTTCATCAGTGGCAGGGGCAGGTTGAAATCATGAAAGCGCACCTTGCCTTCTGCTTCTGGCACCGGGAATTGATCCAGCGTCCAGTCACCCATAGCAGCCTTGGCCTTTTCCTGACGCTCCTTGAAAACCTCGGAGACCTTGGCAGTGTTCTTGGGGGCTGCTGAAGGACGCCGCCCACCAGCAGAACGCTTGGGGTTACGACGGCGGCGACGCTTGTTGGGAGCCTTGCTGGGGGAAGAATTCTTTTCCGAAGATGCGGCAGACGAGTTTGTCAAAACGCGACCTCAAAGTATAAGTAAATGTTGACCTGTTTCCTGTAGCAGGCGGCGTATGATAGCAAGTTTACCTGCCAGCGCCTAACGCCCCTGCTGCAATTCACGCACATCATCCAGCAAACGGGTCACCCGGCTGGTTAGTTGATTGCGACTGGCCTCCAGAGAGGCAAGGATTTCATCATATTCCTGCAAGCGTGCCTCCAGTCCTTCAGGCGCAGCATTACCCGGCTGGTTTTCCAGTTCAGCCAGACGGTTTTCCGCTGCTTCCAGTCTTGACCGCAATTGTGAAACCGCTTCACGGTTATCCTGCTGACGTAGCTGCTGGCCCAGGGTCGAAGCCGTCAGGCTGACCTCTGCCAGGCGATTGGAGTAGCTCGCCACTTCAGTGTTCAACTGGGCAACTTCTTCACTCAAACGCTGATTCAGCTGCTCCAGCTTTTCAGTCATCTGCGTCTGTTGGCTGGCCACCTCTGTAATCTCGGAATCGGTGGTTTCAAGACCGGACTGAAGCGCGGCCACTTCTTCCTGAAGGGTTTCTATGGCGGGCAGGTTACGCTGATGAGCCACCACCCAGAGTTTGCGAATTTCGCTATCCGCCCACTCCAGCTTTTCAGAAAAAGTGCTTCCGGCCTCGCTGAGGTCTTCGCCGGTTTCCGAGAGGCGGATTTCCAATTCCTGAACCCGTCCACCCAGGGATTCCAGGCTGGCCTGCTGTTGTTCGGCCCGCTGATACTGCCAGCCACCAAATCCCAGTCCGGCCACGGCTAACAAGAGCGCCACCACAGCCAGCCAGGAAATACCACCGGAACCCTGGCCGCCTCCGGAAACAGCCGCTGGCGGTGATGAAGGGGGTTCCTGATAGGTTCCTGTTGGGGCCTGTGTCCCCGGAGAGGCTGAACGGCTAGATTGCGTCGGCTCAGGGCGAGCGGCAGCAGCAGTCTTCTGTTCAGCTTCGCGAGCTGCTGCTTTTTCAGCCAGGCGACGACGAACTTCTGCCCGAGCCGCCTCTGAAGCCTGGCGCTGAGGGGCAGGCTGCCCTTCACGAGCGGCATTGGATGACGACCGGGGCGATGAAGCTGTCTGCTTCTGATCCGTCGAAGCAGGCCGGGCTTCATGGGGCTGAGCCGAGGAGGAATCCCGGGAAGGCTTACTGCGTCGAGTCGAGGGCTGGCTGTCTTCATCAGGAAGAACCAGCCGCGGTTCTTTACGATCAGGCATGCGTCGGACACCAAGTTGAACAAAAGTGGCATTTTGCCAAGTGTCGGCTTCTGCGGCTACCCCTGAGGAGCAAACAGCAATACTTGAGTCCAAGGGTCGGATTTGTCATCCAGCCGTCCTGCTGCTATGATTCCGAGAGTTTTCATTGATTTGCATCACAAGGGTTGAAATTCTTTTCAACCGCCACCAAGTCAATTATTCAAGCAAGCTTTGATGAGCACAACTCGTTCGTGAGTAATGATTAAGGAGACCTAAAATGGCTTTTGAACTACCTGCACTGCCGTACGAAAAAAATGCGCTGGAACCGCACATGTCTGCTGAAACGCTTGAGTACCATCACGGCAAGCACCACCAGACCTACGTGACCAAGCTTAACGGTCTGATCTCCGGCACCGAGATGGAAGGTAAAAGCCTGGAAGAGATCATCAAGGCTGCTGAACCTGGCCCTCTGTTCAATAACTCTGCCCAGGTTTGGAACCACACCTTCTTCTGGAACTGCCTGAGCCCTAATGGCGGTGGCGAACCTACTGGTGCTGTTGCCGATGCCATCAAGGCCAAGTGGGGTTCCTTTGAAGACTTCCAGAAAGAATTTGAAGACAAGGCGGCCAACAACTTTGGTTCCGGCTGGACTTGGCTGGTTAAAAACGCCTCTGGTGATCTGGAAATCGTCAACACCTCCAATGCCGGTACCCCCATGACCGACGGTAAAACAGCCCTGCTGACCGTTGATGTCTGGGAGCACGCCTACTACATCGATCACCGTAACTCTCGTCCTAACTACCTGAAAGCCTTCTGGGCCCTGGCAAACTGGGACTTCGTTAACGAGAACTTTGCTGGCTAATCAGCCCAATCGTTAATTTGTTACCAAACCCAGCTTCGGCTGGGTTTTTTTGTGACTTTTTTCCACGAATCTGCTTTACCTTAAGGACTAATCTTCTCTAACCTCTGAAAAAGACTAACGATTTTCTTTTTGGTAGAGGCTACTCAAAAGCTTTTTAACCAAGCCTTTTTGAACTAGATCACAAAAACTTGCGTCAAAACAATCTAAGATGTGCATAAAACCAGCATTATCTGTTCATCTTTTATTTTTTATATTTTAAGACAAGGACTTGCTATGTCGCTCCCGCTAATCATCTGTGATGATTCGGCCCTGGCCCGAAAACAGCTGGCTCGTTCTCTACCCGGGGGGTGGGATGTCGAAATCACTTTTGCCGCCAATGGTCAGGAAGCCCTGGATGCTATTCATGCCGGGAAAGGTGACCTGCTTTTTCTGGATTTGAATATGCCGGTCATGGATGGCTACGAGGTTTTGCAGTGCATCCGTAAAGAAGACCTCTCCAGTCTGGTGCTGGTGGTTTCCGGCGACATCCAACCGGAGGCACACCAGCGGGTGACTTCTCTGGGTGCCCTGGACTTTATCCAGAAGCCCATCAATCCGGATACGCTGATCCGCATCCTCAATGACTATGGCATTATCAGCAGCACCCAGCAGCAAAGCCAGGAAGAGCTGGCCCGCTTTAATAACCAGCAACTGGAATTGACCGACCTGATTCAGGAAACCGTCAACATTGCCATGGGCCAAGCCGGTAAACTCCTGGGCGACCTTCTAGGCACTTTTATTCACCTACCTGTTCCCCAAGTCCATCTGCTGGATTACAGTAAACTGCCCGAACGCCTGGGTGCCAATAAACTGGAAAGCGTTTCTGCCATTTCCCAGGGGTTTAACGGTGCCGGCATTGCCGGGGAAGCCCTGGTTCTGGTGGATGACCAGAGCCTGCCTGCCATCGCCCGCCTGCTACCGGAAATCGACAATCGCAATCAGCAGGGTGAATTGGAAATCCTCACTGATCTGGCCGGCCTGCTCAATGGAGCCTGTCTGAAAGGCTTTGCCCAACAGCTGGATATTCAGTTCAGTCTGGGCCACCCGGTCATCCTGGGGCGTCAGCAACCCCTGCACCGTCTTCTGGAACCACAAAAACAGAACCAGAAAATCCTGGCTGTGGAAATTGACTATCATCTACCTGACCAGCAGATTGAATGTGATCTACTGCTGATGTTTACGGAAGATTCCCTGCCCTCACTGACGGAACGCACAGGATTTTTACAATGACACAACTGGAAAAACACACGGAATTAACCGATATCCACTGGATGGTCCAGATGTTGCAAACCGTGGACGTGGGTCTGGTGGTGTTGGATAGAAACAACCAGATTCTGCTCTGGAACAGCTTTATGGAAAACCATTCCGGCATCCGCAGCAACAAGGCTTTGGGGCGCCAACTGGCGGAACTCTTTCCCAAACTCTCCTTCACCTGGTTGAACCGTAAACTGGATGCCGTTTTCAAGCTGGGCAGCCCGGCCTACTCCACCTGGGAGCAGCGCCCGCGCCTGTTTGATTTCAAAAGCTATCGCCCCCTGACAGGCTCTTCGGAGCTGATGTACCAGAACCTCACCCTCATGCCCCTGCAGGGACCGGATAACACCACCGCTCAGGTCTGCCTGTTGATCTATGATGTGACCGACAGCGCCACCAACCGCCTGCAATTGGAAGAAGCCAATCAGGAGCTGGCCCGACTCAGTCGAACCGACCGCCTAACGGGGCTACTTAACCGTGGTTACTGGGAAGAATGCCTTCAGCAGGAGTTCCTGCGTGAACAACGCAGCCAGGGGCAATCCAGTCTGATCATTTTTGATATTGACCACTTCAAAAAGGTTAATGATACCTATGGCCACCAGGCTGGGGATGAAGTGATTCGCCAGGCCGCTCAGCTGCTCAAGCAGGAAGCCCGGGCCACGGACTTTCCTGGTCGCTATGGCGGTGAGGAGTTTGTTCTACTCCTGCCCGACACCCCGGAAGCGGGGGCACAGGAGGTCGCTGAACGTCTGCGTCAGGCGCTGGAGAGCAAGGTCATTGAATACGGTGAACTCAGCCTGAAGGTAACCATCAGCCTGGGGGTTAGTGGCTTCACTAAACAACTGGATACAGCCCAGACCTGGTTGGAAAGAGCTGACCAGGCCCTCTACCAGGCCAAGGAAGCTGGCCGCAATCAGGTTAAATGCTGGTCACCCGCTTGAGGCCCTGCCCCCCCCCTGCGGGCTTTCAGAAAAAATAGCGCCAGCTGGCTGCCATAAGAATTCCCGCTCCTATGGCTGGCAGCGGCGTTTTCACGAGCAGAAAGACCAGCAGCGTTGTCAGCAATGACAAGCGGGCAGCCAGATCACCTTCTACCGCCATGGGCAGGATCAGGGCAATCAGCACTGAACCTGACATGCCATTGATAAAACCTTCGACCCGTTTGTTGATGGGGACGAAGGACATCATAAAAACGCCGCCGTAACGGGTGACCAGGGTGACCAGAGTCATCACGGCAATCACTAAACCACCAGCCGCCAGAGCATTATCCGGGCTCATTGTAATCCTCCAGCCAAAAAGCACCGACCAGACCGCCTGCCAAAGCCCCCGCCACCACATGGGTATTGGCAGGCAAGAGATACAAGGCCAGCAAGGAGGTAGCGCCAGCAACACTCCAGATCACCAGGTGGCGCAGATCCTTCTTGCCACCCAGGGCCATGGTTAACAAAAAGCAGCCCAGCACCATATCCAATCCCAGTGCTTTGGGATCGGGTATCCCCTGCGTCAGGATCAACCCCAGAAAAGTACCCGCCACCCAGCAAACCCAGAGGGCTAAGCCGCCACCAAAGAGAATACCCAGATTACGTTCACCCTGGCGATAATCCTGCAGGGCAACAGCCCAGTTGGCATCACTAATCAGGGTCAGCAGGCCGTAACGCTTTGCAACCGGGACTTGCCGAACCCAGGGATAGAGGGAAGCCCCCATCAACAGATGACGGGCATTAATGGCAAAAGTAGTCAGTATCAGGGGCAGCAAGGGTATTTCTTCCTGCCAGAGTTCAAGCGCAGCAAACTGGGAGGCCCCGGCAAAGACAAAAGCACTCATCAACACAGCTTCGCTCTTGGACAGCCCCGTCTGTACAGCAGCCAGGCCAAAAGCAACCCCGAAAGCGACCACAAACATCGACAGGGGTAAAAGACGCTTGAAGCCCAACCAGGTCCCGCGTTTATCCAGACAAACTTCAGCCGATATCATCCAGATCCCCTTCATTGGCTGGCATACGGGTTTCCCAGTTCCCCAGTTCTTCACGTGTCAGTCGCTTCCCGAGTTCGATCAACTGGGCTGCCTTGTGAAATTCATAGCCGCCGCAGGCCGTACGTGGTACTTCAATCAAAAGATCCGGTGGATAGCCCGCCACCTTGTACTGACTCAAAGCCGATTGAGTAATCTCAAACGACTGGAGAATGACATCCAGTTTGCCCCAACGCGTATCCGACTTGCGTCTTTCATCGGAAGTTTCCTGACCTTCATCCTCCCAGAAGTTCAGGCGTCCCAGAAGCTGTCCGGCCCGACCCTTGACTCGCTGCATCCACTCCCCCATGGCGGTGGATTCTTCGGAGTCCTTGTGTTTCTGGTTCCAATCGGGCATCAACTCCTGCAGGGTGGCCCTTGAATTCTGGGCCGTGACGTTAACAGCAATGATCAGGTCCGCATGATAGGCCACCACGGGGGTAATCGGCAGGGGATTCAGCAGGCCGCCATCCACCAGCGTCCGTCCCAGGTGTTGAACCGGGGTAATCACGCCGGGAACAGCAATGGAGGCACGGATGGCTTCTTCCAGTGAGCCCTGTTGAAACCAGACTTCTTTTTGTTTGGTAATATCCGTGGCCACCGAGGTATAGGGAATAGACAGATCCTCGATCCGGCAACCGGCCAGCATCTGGGAAATCACCTGCATGATCTTTTCACCCTTGATGGCTCCCATGGGGCTCCAGGTCACATCCACCAGGCGTAGAAGATCAAAATAATCCAGTTGGGTAACCCAGTCCTTGTATTCCTGAAGCTTGCCGGCGGCATAAAGCCCTCCAACCAGAGCCCCCATGGAACAACCGGAAATACCCACTATCTCGTAGCCTCTGGCTTCCAGTTCTTCAATCACGCCGATATGCGCATAACCCCTGGCGCCACCGGAACCCAAAACCAGCGAAACCCGCTTGTGGCCTCTTTGCATGGTTTCTTTTACCTCTTGTTGCTCCTGTTGATGAGATTCCTGCATCAGTCTCGCTGCTCCAAAAAGGTCACAACTGTCTCGGCAGTAACCCTGGCTGTGGCTTCTTCAAGATGCAGATGATGCCCGCCAGACACTTGTTGCAGTTCACCCCGAGGCAATAATTGCAAACGCTCATGAATTTCCGGCCGGTCGATGAGTAAGCCTTCTGTCGCTTCTATCAACAGTGTCGGGGCCTGAATTGCCCGCATGAAGGCGCGATTCTGGCCTTCAGTCAAACGCCAGGGTGACGGATGGCGCAGACGGGAATCACTGCGCCAGAACCAGCCACCGGCTTCAGCTTCCGGTTCCACCCGCTGTAAAGCTCTTTGGCAAAGCTGCCAGGCAGCCTGATAATCCACCGCCCCCACGCCCTGCATACGCGCCTGGGCGGCTTCCTCGAGACTGGCATAGAGACGCCCTGGCGGAAGCTTGAAGCTGGATTCCCTGGCTTCAAGCTGTTTTTGTTGATGCCCCAGCCAGCGTCCCAGAGCCCGGCCCAGCTGTGCTGCCGCTTCATCATCCGGGGTGGTCAGGGTTCCCAAACCATCCACCAACACCAGCTGCTCGATGGCTTCGGGATGGGCTGCGGCCAGTAGAGAAGCTATGCCTGCCCCCATGGAATGGCCCACCAGAGTGAAGCGCGACCAGCCCAGTGCCAGGGCTGCGGCCTGGACATCAAAGCAGTTTTCCATGAGTACATAGGCCTGACCGGCTGGACGCCACTGGGAAAAACCATGCCCGGCCAAATCAGGAGCCACCACGTAATAACCGGCTTCAGCCAAACGGGGAGCCAGGTGTACAAAGGTCATGGCATTATCCAGCCAACCGTGCAAAGCCATCAAAGGACGGCCAGAGGGGTCTCCCCAGGTCAGGGCAGCCAGTTGCAGATGAGGTAAATCGAGAAGGATTTCCCGGCTACCTTCCGGTTGAGGCAGCAGTTGCTCTTGGTGGGCTGTCATTCAGAAGCTTTCCTAACTTAAACCGATAAAATGCAAAACAAAAACACCCAGACTGATGCTCAGGGTTCCCAGCAGCGTGGTCAGGGCGACTATATTGGCTGCCAAGGCCGCATTGCCGCCCATAGCGCGGGCCATCACATAGCTGGCAGCAGCTGTAGGGCAGCTGAATACCAGAAACAGCACCCCCAGGGTCAAGCCTTCATAACCCAGCAACCAGGCCCCGGCCAGCATGGGAAGCGGCAAAAGTACCAGCTTGTAGGCGGTAGAAGCCAGAGCGGCCTGACTCGTGGCCTTGAGGGCTTTCAGATTCAGGGCTGCACCGATACACAAGAGGGCCAAGGGCAGCGTCATACTGGCCAGATAGTCGGCTGTTTTCAGCAGGACTGAAGGCAACTCTAGCTCCCAAAGTGAAAAAGGCAGGGCCAGACAAACCGCCAGGATCAGAGGGTTGCGCAGCATGTCCATCAGCATCCGCAACCAGTTGATCCCTGCTTCTTCACGCCAGAGACTCAAGGCCACCACGGACAGGAGGTTGTATTCCACAATCAGCAGGGCCAGCAATAGGGAGGCCAAGGCCACTCCCGGCTCACCATACTGATTGGCCGCTAGGGCCAGGCCCAGAATGCCCAGGTTGCCGCGAAACCCACCCTGTACAAAAACACCCCGGTCAGCCGGATCTTGCAGTCGCCGGGCTCGCCAGACCAACCAGAAAAAACCCAGCAGAGTAACGCCAGCAACATAGACCAGCAACTCCGGCAAAAAAACCTCATGGAAATTGGTTTTCGACAGACTTAAAAAGACCAGCAAGGGCAGAGTAACGGTGAACACCAGGCGTGAGGCGACGCGATTGAACTCATCGGTTAACAGGCCGATACGTACCAGAAAGAGCCCCAGAAAAACCAGTAGAAAAACAGGGGCTGTCACCTCCAGGGTAAAAACCAGGGTTGACCAGAACATTAAAGGGTCACCCACCCGTAGATCAGGGCGGCGACGACTAGCACCGCAAAGATAAGATTACGCAACCGCTTGTTGGAAGGCGATGAAGAAGGTTTTTGCTCGTCTGTCATAACAACTCTCATATCATTGATCACAAGGATTAGACCCATCCGTCTAGGATAACCGATTTTCATCCCGGATGAAGCCTTGCATTTATTTCAAACAAGCGTATAAATTAGTGGCTTGTTATCACTAAGGATTGCTTATGCCTTCCCTGCAGCTGCATTTTGCGCCAGCGAATGGCTTTCCCGGCTCCAGCTATCTCAGTCTGCTGGAACCCCTGCGAAGTCACTACCGGGTCACCTGGGTTGACCAACTCGGGCATCGACCCGAATACCCGGTCAATGCCAACTGGCAAAACCTGGTAAGTGAATACCTGCAGACGCTTCCTGCTTCCGATCAACCTCTAATCGGGGTGGGCCATTCTCTGGGAGGTGTCATCACCTACATGGCGGCACTCCAGGCTCCGGAAAAATTCAGCCGCTTGCTACTGCTCGACCCCCCTCTACTGACTGGGTTGGACAGCCTGGGTCTCAAACTGGCCAAACGTCTGGGCTTTATTGACCGGGTAACACCTGCCGGCATCACCCGAGGTAGACGCAATCACTGGCCTGACAAGGAAAGCGCACTGAGTTATTTTCAGAGCAAAGCCCTGTTTCGCAACTTTGATCCCAAGGCTTTGCAGGATTATGTCCAAGCCGGCATGGAACCTGACCCGCGCGGCGGCTATCGACTGCGCTTCCAGCCCCAGGTCGAGGTCGCTATCTTTCGTAATCTGGCTGATAATCTCACCGGTAGCCACCGTCGCCACCGCGTGCCCATCCATATTATTTATGGCCAGCAAAGTGACTTGATCACTGCCAAACGGGCAAGAAAACTTAGAAGAATGGGGTTTGATTGCCAGAGCCTGCCCGGCGGCCACATGTTTCCACTGGAACATCCAGAGGCAACACGCCAGTTGATCAGGCGTTTGGCCGAGCAGCGTTCAGATTAATCCTGGGTGTATTTCTTGATAAAGCGCGAAGCCTGGCGCACGCTAGCTGCTGCCTGGGGCAGGTAGCGATACAGGAGCTGCCAGACATGAGGCATCCAGGCCAGCTCGTTGATCTCGGCCAGACCACCACTGAGTTGCACTCCCTTCACCAGTCGTCGGGCATCATCCAGTAAAACCTCCTGCAGACTCACCTGCACCAGCAGTGGTGACAAATCCTGAAGATCACCGAAAAGCGGCGAGATTTCCTGGGAATCCAGAGGCTGCCTGCCTGCATAGAGTTCGGCAAAGGCCTTCATCTGCACCTTGTTGAGCAGCGGATCCGTGGCCGAGTTCAAATCCATGGAAGGACTGGAACAGGTCAGATCCACCCAGGGCGAGAGAAGAACAGCGGCAGCCGGTTGACGCTGAGAGAGGTGTTTCAGTTTTTGCAGCAGAGAAACTGCCAGTCCGCCGCCCGCCGAATCCCCGGCCACAGCCAAACGCCGGGGGTCAACGCCCTGTTCTGACAACCATTCATAGGCAGCCAGGGCATCATCCAGCCCACTGGGCCAGGGATGGTCGGGTGCCAGGCGGTAATCCAGAACCAGAACCCTCGCATCAGCATGACGGGCAAAGGCGATCGCCAGCTCACGATGCGTATCCAGGGAGCCGAGGGCAAACCCTCCTCCGTGCAAATAGAGCAAATAACGCTGGGAGGAGCTGGCTTTCAGGCTCAGGAGTTCAGCATCACGCCCCTGAATCTGCAACACCTGACGCTCCACATCATGAGGAATACGACTACCGGTATTGAGTTCATTCAGATAATCACGCAATAAACGGCACTGGCTGGCCAAAAGCTGGCGATTGACCAGATCCACACCCTGTTGAACTGCAGCTAGGGGCCAGAGCATCTTATTTCACGCGCTGTTCTTGGTCCCCGTCCTCCGCATCAGTCTCCTCGGAAGAATCCTGGGGCTGATAGGGATCGGCATCCATGGCCTCAGTTGCTGGCCAGTCTGCAAAAGGAAAAGGCTTTTCGTCCGAATTGAAGGTCACATAGCGAAAGACCTGATAGGCATAGCGACTGAGTTGGGATCCCAAAGCCAGCAGTTGCGGCTGAGGTTGCCCGACAAAAAGACGATAAACCAGCTGCACCAGAACCAGACCGATAATAATCAGCTCGGTCAGCTTCCAGGCCAGAAAGAAGAGAAAAACAAAGGGCAGTCGCAACCAGAAACTCTCATCCTGTAAACGCGCTTTCAGCGAGGGCTGTTTAGCCATGCATCATCTCCTAGCGGTTAGTAACTCGTGTCACCTTTTTTGCGGATTTAAGGACCTCATCGCGCGGCAACACAAACTCAACATCCGTACTCTGTTCATTACCCATCATGGAACCCGCCATTTCACGCGGATTCAGCCCTTCGAACAACACCAAGTACAAGGCCTGAACCAAAGGCATGTAGATACCAATCTCATCAGCCTTGGCCTTGACCAGACGCACGGTATTCACCCCTTCGGCCACCTGCCCCAGGGAAGCCACGATATCATCCAGTGTCTTACCCTCGCCCAATGCCTGACCCACACGGTAATTACGCGACAGGGGTGAAGAACAGGTGACAATCAAATCGCCAACCCCGGACAAGCCCAGGAAAGTCATGGGATTGGCTCCCAGACTAACCGCAAAACGACTCATCTCTGCCAGAGCCCGGGTCATCAGCATGCTAAGGGTGTTTTCACCCATCCCCAGGGCAGCCGCCATCCCCGCCGCAATCGCGTAGATATTCTTGAGGGCTCCGCCCAGCTCCACGCCATAGATATCAGTATTGGCGTAGACACGAAAATACTGGTTGCCCAACACCTCCTGAACCAGGGTGCGAGTCATGTCATCTTCACTGGCAATGACCGTGCCCGTCAACTGCTTTTGCGCCAGCTCGCTGGCCAGATTGGGGCCGGATAAAACACCCAGACGCTGAAAACCGGTCATTTCCTGCATGACCTGACTCATCAGCTTAAAGCCTTTTTCTTCAAAGCCCTTGGTGGTGCTGACCAGCATCTGCTCGGAATTCAAAAAGGGTCGCGCCTGCTCAAGCACCTGAGCAAACCCCTTACTGGGAATGGCCAAAAACACGAGCCCAGCTTCTTCCAGGGCTTCCTGCAGGGAGCTGGTAGCCTGGACACTGGCAGGCAGGGTCAAATCGGGCAAATAACGTGGATTGGCGTGATGTTGATTGATCTCGGCGGCCAAGTCGGGATTTCTGACCCACAAGTGAGTGGAATAACCATTGCCTGCAACAATCGAAGTCAGGGCTGTACCAAAACTCCCCCCGCCCAGGACTGCTACTTTTACCTTTGCTGTCATGAAAGACCTTACACTCGTTTTTATAAAATCAATGGGTTTCCTGAGGACATTGTACCCGATTTCAGAAAAACAAGCGTACTCAGGAAGCCTCTAATTAACGTGATGAGCGCCGGTTAGACAAGGCGAAATTGAACGAAAAAGCGGAGTTTACAGCGAGTAAATGAGCATTTTGAGGTCAATTTCAACGCAGTATAAGGCAGGATTCACTCCTAATGAATCTCTGCACTTCCCACATCCATGTGGGTCGCAGCGCAATAGTTAATCGGGGGCTTCTCGGCTGAGCCTCCTTCAGGAAGAACAGGATAAAGCCAGTCCCTGCTGACTGGGAGCTGGAGAGAGACTATCCTCTCTCCGCTTACCCTTGCGGGAATAGGGGGTTCGAAAACAGGCCAGCAAGCGATTCACCTCGCTAAAATCACCGGACTCAGCTTGATCGATGGCCCCTTGAAGCAGATGGGTACGGGGCAAAAGCACCGGGTTGTGGCGACACATAAACTCCTGGCGCTGATCCCGATCTGTAAAGCGCTCACTGCTAACGACTCCCCAGGCTTGCCACCAGGAAGTCACGGCTTCCTGGCTAACTCCTGGTCCGGCTTGAGCAAAGATATCCCTGACCGCCTGCTGGTCATCTTCACTTAACAGGCGAAGAAGACGAGTCCAGTCCAGACGCCCGGCTTCGCAGAGTGCAAGAAATCTTTCTACCAGGGGCCAACTCTCTTTTACATCCAATCCCAGGCGGTCCGCCATATAAGCGCGATAGTAGTCTTCAAACACGGCTGGAAAGCGATTGAGACTGGCCTGCAACTCTTCCTTGGCAACCAGTGGGGAAAGAGCCCGGGCCAGACAGGCCAGATTCCAGTGCATGACACCGGCCTGACGGTTAAAGGCATAGCGCCCCAATTCATCCGTGTGGTTGCCCACAAAACCGGGCTGATAAAAATCAAGGAAGGCAAAGGGGCCATAATCCAGGGTTTCTCCCAGCAGGGAGATATTGTCGCTGTTCAGCACCCCGTGACAAAAACCCAAGGCCTGCCAACGTGCAACCAGTCGGGCATTTCTCTGCAGCACTTCATTAAACAAGGCCGCAGCAGGATCAGGCGCAGCAAGCAATTTCGGAAAAACTTCTTCCAGGGTGAAATCAAGCAGGATTTGCAGGCCTTGAATATCCTGCTGAAAAAAGAAGTGCTCGAAATGGCCAATTCGTAAATGGCTGGGTGTTAAGCGCAGCAGAGTCGCTCCGGGCTCCAAGCGTTCGCGGCGCACCCCTTCCCCCGTTGTCGCTATCGCCAGAGCGCGGGTGGTCGGGATTCCCAGATGATGCAGGGCTTCGCTACCCAGAAATTCACGAATACAGGAACGCAGAACGGCACGACCATCACCAAAGCGCGAAAAAGCCGTTCTTCCCGCGCCTTTCAAGTGCACCTCCCAGGCTTGCCCCTGAGAGTTTTTAACCTCGGTCAGCAAGAGACCACGACCATCCCCCAGTGCAGGATTGAAATAACCGAACTGGTGGCCTGCGTACTTCATCGCCAAGGGCTGGCTGCCCGGCAAATGCCAGCGACCGGTCATCCAATCCAGCAGTTGGCGCTGATCCAGATGGCAAGGATCCAGTCCAGCATCGACAGCGGCATCGACACTAAAAGCGACCAAGGCCGAAGGCCCGGGAAAAACTTCCGGCTGGCGCTGCTGGTAAAAGCGGTCTGGCAGATGGCAAAAACGCTGCTGCTGATGCCAGTCGGTCAAAGCAGACATGGACTCTCCCCTAACAATAACCCAGTATTTAAGTCGGTTATTGTTAGGGTATCAGCTATTGCTCTTGCTGGCTGCTCTTTTCTTCCTGATAACTGAGCAAAGCCTGATCCATAACCTCGGCATTACTATGCAGCAGTTGCACCAACTCACGCACATAGGCCTGCCCCCTTTCCGAATAGTGAATTAGGCCGGGAGCCAGGTCGACTGCCTCCGGTTGCTCACCACGCGCATAGAAACTGCTGCGTAAACGACGCAGATCACGATAGGCGGCATGCGTATTAATGTTTTGCATATAACTGCGCACACTGGCCTGGACATTGGGGAAAACCTTAACCTCATGGCGCATATCCGGGGTACGCTGCAAAGGCACCAGACCGCAGCCTTCAACAAAACACCATTGTCCGAAAAGGTTGTTGCCCTCCCGCGCAAAACGCGAGCCCCCCCAAGCAGACTCCTTGGCTGCCTGCATCAAAACCAGCTCCAACGGCACAGGACGAACCCTTTTCAGCAGGGCATCCCAAGCTTCGGGTGTTGCCGGTGGATCCGTTCGGTAATGACTAAGGATGCGTGACAATAGCTGCTGATCACTGGCAGTCAAGTGTTCAGCTTCGCCTTTTGCGTAGTAGTCTCTGGCTGTCTGAAGCTGTTGGCGTTGCCAGGCAATGCGCTGGTTTTCATAAACAACCAGGGGCACCAGCGCATCGAAAAAAGCTTCCTTGCGCCAGGGAATATGTTGGATGGACTTAAGGTCCGGCAGGCTTTGCAAAGGATCGGGGGCTTCCTGATTAAAAGACTGCAAACGCGGTTTAGGACCCCAGATTTCAGCCCAGAGCGCTCCCAGGGCAACCACAAAGGAAATCAGCAAAAGGATGCGTAGAAAGAGTGGAGAGCTAGTGGATCGGTACATGCAAAAACCTTTTCTTTACCTGCTTACTGGTATTCTAGTCCAAGTCTTAACAAAAACCCCGGCAAGGTTGCCGGGGTTGGAAAGAACGACAAGAGTGTGAATTTTAGATCACCTGAATATGCCAGGGTTCATAACGCACACCAAAGTTATTATCACTGGTGTAGCGGATTTTGACAAAACCCAGATCCTGAAGGCGCTTGTAAACATCGGTCTCGGCAAAATCATCGCTGAAGTTGCGATAGCCGAAGCCCACCTTGCCGACATCAAAATCACCGACAGCGTGATAGGAATAGCCGGGAGGAGCCAGAGAGCGTGAAGCCTTGGACATATTGCCAGCAGACTGTTCGGCCTTGGCCAAAAAGAGATGCATCTGCTTGACCATGCTGCGAATACCGGAAGTCAGGACTAAATCCTCACCCACCGCCTCGCGTAGTTGATGATAAAAGTCTTCGGACTTGCCCCGAAAGAGCAGATGGCCGGTACCGGGTACTCGGGTCACTTCCTGTTCGGGCAGGCTGGCGGTCAACTGGGTCATGACCTTTTCGCCATGAAAACCATAAACCTGGGCATCAGTGAAATAGAGTTCTTCCAGGAAATCGAGTTCTTCCTGGGGAAATTGACCGATTTCAGAGTAGTTGCGAGCGTAGCGTATGGCATCATCAAAAGAAACCAGATTGAAATTGCCATGGCCAACAAAACTCTGCATTCGATCCAGACGCTGGTAGGCCGAGCGCATGATCGGTCTTTTTTCTTCCGCCAGAAAATAGTCGTCATCAAAGACGCTTTCAAAGTAGCGACTACGCGTCTGAGCATCCGCTCTTTCAGTACCCGTTGTCTTCTCGACAGCTTCCTGGTGAACCTGGGTCAGCGCCTGACTCAGCTCTGTCGGCAGGATGTCTTCCATACCATGCTGTAGATTAACCGCAGCCCATTGGCCCTGGGCAGCACCCATGCCAAAGCTTTCGGGGAGCTGTTTGGTCAAATTCAGCTGACGCAGTACAGAACCACTGCCAAGCGCAACAAAGCCACTCACTGAAAGCGCTTTTAGAAGTGTCCTACGTTCCACAGTTATCTCCACTTCTTCCCAAGGTTTTAATGTATCCGGTGTAAACTTTACTAAGCAGTCTACCAAGTGTCCAGAAGAACTCCTAACTCTTCTATGGTATTTGTTTATCAGACCGATTAGCAAACCCTTTAATACCTCTTTTAAAAAAACCAGCCGACATAAAAAAACCGGCCTTGAAGGGCCGGTTTTTTAAGAGGGATGGAATATTAATCGCTCAATTCCATCAACAAGCGGTTAAGGCGTTGTACAAACTGACCAGGGTCTTCCAGGGTCTCCCCCGCGGCCAGAGCGGCCTGATCACAAAGCACCTGGGCCAGCTCGGTGAAGCGACCTTCCTGAGATTCCGCTTCCAGGCGGCCGATCAGAGGATGCTCGGGATTGATTTCCAGAATCGGCTTGGTATCCGGTGCTTGCTGACCAGCGGCCTCCAGAATCTTGCGCATCTGCACACCCAGATCACCGGCCCCCATGACCAGCACAGCGGGCGAATCCGTCAAGCGGGTTGAAATCTTGACTTCACTGACTCGCTCATCAAGCACCTTCTTGACTCTTTCCACCAGATCTTTCTTTTCTTCACTGGCTTTTTCCTGAGCCTTCTTGTCTTCATCAGAATCCAGCTCACCCAGGTCCAGATCACCGCGGGCAACATCCACCAAAGACTTGCCATCAAATTCATTAAGATGGCTCATCAGCCATTCATCAATGCGATCAGTCAGCAGCAGAACTTCAATGCCCTTCTTGCGGAAGACTTCCAGGTGAGGACTGGATTTAACCTGGGACAGGCTTTCACCCACCAGGTAGTAAATCTTGTCCTGACCTTCCTGCATGCGTTCCAGATAAGCCGAGAGGCTGACCTTCTGCTCTTCTTCCTGGGTTGAACTAAAGCGCAGAAGACCGGCAATTTTCTCACGGTTGGCAAAGTCTTCACCTGGACCTTCTTTAAGGACCTGACCGAATTCCTTCCAGAATTCCTGGTACTTGTCTTCATCCTTGGCCAGTTTTTCCAGCATCGACAGGACGCGTTTAGTAAGTGCTGACTTCATGCTGTCGATCTGCGGGTTCTGCTGCAGGATTTCACGCGAGATATTCAGCGGCAGATCCGAGGAATCCACTACCCCCTTGATAAAGCGCAGGTAAAGCGGCAGGAACTGCTCGGCATTATCCAGAATAAAGACGCGCTGTACGTAGAGTTTAAGGCCGCGTGGCGCTTCACGCTGATAGAGATCAAAAGGCGCCCGCTTGGGCACATAAAGCAGCGAAGTGTATTCCTGCTTGCCTTCAACCTTGTTATGGCTCCAGGTCAAAGGCTCTTCAAAGTCATGAGCCACATGCTTGTAGAATTCCTTGTACTCTTCTTCCTTGATCTCTGACTTGGCACGTGTCCATAGGGCATTGGCCTTGTTGACGGTTTCCCATTCCTGAGTGGCTTCCTCGCCTTCCTGCTCTTCGGTTTCTTTCAGCAACTGGATAGGCAGACCGATATGGTCGGAGTATTTCTGGATGATGTTGCGCAGTCGGAAGCCGCTGGCAAATTCCTGGGCATCTTCTTTAAGCTTGAGGGTGATGCTGGTTCCGCGCCCGGCTTTTTCAATAGGTTCAACAGTAAACTCACCATCGCCCTTGGAGGTCCAGCGTACGGCATCGGCCAGCGCAGCTCCTGCTTTGCGAGTTTCCACGGTTACTTCATCCGCGACAATAAACGCGGAATAGAAGCCCACACCAAATTGACCGATCAGACTGGAGTCCTTTTTCTGGTCACCGGTCAATTGCTTGAGAAATTCAGAGGTGCCGGAACGGGCAATGGTCCCCAGATTGGCAATCACATCTTCACGATCCATACCGATGCCATTGTCATCCAGCGTCAGGGTGCCTGCTTTTTCATCATAGCTGACCTGAACTCTGAGATCAGGATCCTCTTCCAGTAAAGCAGGATGCTTGATGGCCTGAAAGCGCAGCTTGTCACAGGCATCCGAGGCATTGGATATGAGCTCGCGCAGAAAGATTTCGCGATTGGAATAGAGGGCATGCACCATCAGGTGCAAGAGTTGTTTGACTTCTGTTTGAAAGCCTAGTGTTTGTTTTTCTGCCTGACTCATCTAACGAACTCCTGAACGACTTGAGTTGATCTTTAAGGATGTTCGTTAGATGGGGTCGGCCTAACCAATTTCAAGCCCTAGTCTTCATTCAAGGGCCAAACCAAATGAGCCCGAGCCAGAGCGATCGGCTGCTCTCTGGCGGAATCCTGCCAGGCAGTGACGGAAACATTAACAATCCGCTTGCCCAGACGCCCGACCTCACAAACCGCCCAAGTCGGCTTTAAACGGGCCGAGCGCAGATAATCAATGGAAAAATCGATGACCTTGGGCACCCTTTCACCACCAGAGTAAGCCATCACATTGAGTATGGCGGCAGTTTCCATAAAGGCGGCGACCACCCCGCCATGCAGGGCCGGCAACAGGGGATTACCAACATTGCTGGATTTTTCCTGCAATTGAAAAGCCAGGCTACCTTCCAGTTCCACTGCCTCGACGCCCAGCATCTGGGCATAGGGAATCAGGTCAAACCAGGAATTCACCTTTTCAGCCGTCAGGCGCTGGCCCAGTTGAGCCGAACCAACTTCACTCTCGTGCATTTTCGTCTCCTTGCTCTCCGAAAAGTTGGCGGGCAAATCCCTTGGGCGTGCGCTCCCCACCCAGGCGCATAAAGGTCCCGGTTCCCTTGACCAGAGGTTCGGCTTCATCCTGCCAGATCAAACCCTCAGTAAAGACAATTTGACGCGCCAGGCGGGTTACCCAGGCACGACAGTAAATTTTGCGCCCCTGGGTGGCAGGGCGATAATGATCCAGTCGCAGGTCAATCGTGGGACAGACTTCCGGCTCAGGCAGCTGCATAATGGCCGCCGAGCCACAGGCAGTATCCATCAGCACGCTGAGAACCCCACCATGGATCAACTGGCGCTGAGCATTACCGACAAAGGGTGAAGAAGCCTCCAAGGACAACAACACCCCCTCGTCAGTGACGGCTTCCGCTTGCATGTTGAGTGCCTTGCAATGCGGAATCAGCGCCATAAAACGCTGAACACCCAGTAATTTTTGCTGATTAGTCATCTTGCTTATCCGGAACAAACACTTGTTTGACTAGCTTACTCCCTTCCCTGGTTCAGGAAAAGGGGGTGGGCAGCTGCTCTTCAGCACATTAAAATAAGAAAAAACTGAAATAACCGTTGGAGTCTTAGCCATGCTTTTCCCCCCCAAGGCAGCACGCTATGTGTTTACTTTCGTGATGAGCACCTACATGGTCACCATCATGACCTTTGTTATCACCGCCGTTAACACCGGATTTGATGCTGGCTTTCTCCTCCGCTGGTGGGGCGCATTTATTATTGCCTGGCCGGTTGCCTATGTCCTGATTCTGATCGGTGCTCCCCGCTTGCAAGTATTGGCCAGCCGCTTGATCAAGAAACAGCCCGAGCAAGTTCAGGAGGCGCAGGAATGAGGGTTAATAACTTCTAGGGAGTCAATGCCTCTCCTCGTCTTACCTCGGTCAAAAAATTGCTTGTGCTAGACTTCAGAGAAGGAGCATCCTGCTCCTGAAAAGAAAAATAACTGGCCTGCATCTGACCGAGGTATCCTCTATGAAGCTTTATGGCTCGCTGACTTCTCCCTATGTACGCAGACTTCGCATCTGGCTGGAACACACTGATTACGAGTTTATCAGTCTGGATATTTTCTCCAGTGAAGGCCGAGCTCGTCTTGAAGGTCTTAGTCCTGCTCGCAAAATCCCCCTGCTGGAACTGGGTAAGGACAAGGTCTATGACTCGCGCATGATTTATAACTACTTGAATAAAAAGCTCCAGCGCGAAGAACTGACCCTTGAAGAAGAAAATCTACTCACCCTGATCGATGAAGCCAATCAAACCTATGTGCATCTCTTTCTGCTGTTTAAATCAGGAATTGATACGCGCCAGGACAGCCTCTATTTCAACTTGCAAAATGAAAGGGTCGTCAGTCTTCTCAGCCACCTGAATGCCCGTGTCGAAGATGGCGATTTCCAAAGATGGAACTATCCAGCCATCTGCCTTTACTGTTTGCTGGATTGGATTGATTTTCGCGAACTAAATAATTTGGAAGGCTACCCTGCCCTCAAACAGTTTCGTGATCAACAGTTGTCACGCTCGGAAGTGCAGCAAACTGATCCACGAGAGGCCTGAGCAGCAGGCATAAAAAAACCGCCTGTCCCAGGGAACAGGCGGTTGTCGGAAAAAGTCGGCTTTTACCAGCCAGCTTTTTCTTTCAGAGCATTGCCGATCTCTGCCAGAGAACGCACGGTTTTAACACCAGCGTCTTCCAGAGCAGCAAACTTCTCGTCAGCAGTACCCTTACCACCAGCGATAATAGCGCCGGCGTGGCCCATGCGCTTACCAGCAGGTGCAGTAACACCAGCAATGTAAGAAACAACAGGCTTGGTTACGTTTTGCTTGATGTAAGCAGCCGCTTCTTCTTCAGCAGAGCCACCGATTTCACCAATCATCACGATCGCTTCAGTCTGAGGATCTTCTTGGAAGAGCTTCAGAACGTCGATGAAGCTGGAACCGGGGATGGGGTCACCACCGATACCAACACAGGTAGACTGGCCGAAACCGTGATCAGTCGTCTGCTTAACGGCTTCATAAGTCAGAGTACCGGAACGGGATACGATACCAACTTTACCTGGCTTGTGAATGTGGCCGGGCATGATGCCGATCTTACATTCACCTGGAGTGATAACACCTGGGCAGTTAGGACCAATCAGGGTTACACCCAGCTCATCGCACTTGACCTTGGCATCCAGCATATCCAGGGTAGGAATACCTTCAGTGATGGTCACGATCAGCTTGATGCCAGCGTTCGCAGCTTCCAGGATGGAATCCTTACAGAAGGGAGCAGGAACATAAATAACAGAGGCTTCTGCACCTGTGGCTTCAACAGCTTCTTTCACCGTGTTGAATACAGGCAGGCCCAGGTGAGTTGTACCACCCTTGCCTGGAGTTACACCACCAACCATCTTGGTGCCGTAAGCAATGGCCTGTTCAGAGTGGAAAGTACCCTGACCACCAGTAAAGCCCTGGCAGATGACCTTGGTGTCTTTATTAATCAATACGCTCATTACTTGCCCTCCGCCGCTTTTACAACTTGCTGAGCTGCATCAGTCAGACTGGTCGCAGCGATAATGTTCAAGCCGCTTTCAGCCAGTTTCTTGGAGCCCAGTTCTGCATTGTTACCTTCCAGGCGGACAACAACAGGTACCTTGACACCGACCTGTTCAACGGCACCGATGATACCTTCGGCAATCATGTCACAACGTACGATACCGCCGAAGATGTTAACCAGTACGGCCTGAACATTGCTGTCAGACAGAATGATTTTGAAAGCTTCAGCAACGCGCTCTTTGGTAGCACCGCCACCTACGTCGAGGAAGTTGGCTGGCTGGCCGTCGTGCAGTTTGATGATGTCCATGGTACCCATGGCCAGACCTGCACCGTTAACCATACAACCGATGTTGCCATCCAGAGCAACATAGTTGAGTTCCCACTTGGCTGCGTTGGCTTCACGCTCGTCTTCCTGGGAAGGATCGCGCATTTCCTGCAGATCCTTGTGACGGTAAAGTGCGTTGGAATCGATAACGACTTTAGCATCCAGGCAGTGGAGGTTATCTTCATCAGTGATAACCAGCGGGTTGATTTCCAGCAGTGCCAGATCTTTTTCTTGGAACAGTTTGGCCAGACCCAGGAAGATCTTGGTGAACTGCTTGATCTGGTTAGGGTTCAGACCCAGCTTGAAACCGATTTCACGAGCTTGATAGGGCTGAGCACCGACCAGAGGATCAATGGTTGCCTTCAGAATTTTTTCAGGCGTTTCTTCAGCAACCTTCTCGATTTCTACACCGCCTTCGGTGGAAGCCATGAATACAATACGGCGGCTGGCACGATCGAGTACGGCACCCAGATAGAGTTCCTGGGCAATATCAGTGCAGCTTTCTACGAGAATCTTGCTAACAGGCTGACCATTCTTGTCAGTCTGGTAGGTAACCAGGTTCTTACCCAGCCATTTTTCAGCGAAGGCCTTAGCTTCATCAGCGCTGTCGACCAGGGTTACACCACCGGCCTTACCGCGACCACCAGCGTGGACCTGGGCTTTAACAACCCACTTGTTACCACCGATTTTTTTACAGGCTTCTGCTGCTTCTGCCGGAGTGTCAACTGCAAAACCGGTGGAAACAGGCAGACCGTAATCGGCGAAAAGTTTTTTTCCCTGATATTCGTGCAGGTTCATAAGTACTATGCCGTCTTTTGTCTGTTACTTACTTTGATAATAGCCAGCTTCCAGTAGCTGTAACCGCTGGAAGCTGGCTATCCCCCGTGGGTCAGCCGGTTCAGCCAACCCACCTAGAAGCGCAATCCGATTTATTTACGCTTTTTCTTGTTGGCCATGTGAATGGCGTGACCATCCACGGCCAAAGCTGCTTCGTGTACTGCTTCAGACAGTGTTGGGTGCGCAAAGCAGGTCAGAGCCAGGTCTTCGGCAGAAGAACCGAATTCCATTGCAATTACGCCGTTATGAATCATTTCACCGGCATTCTGACCAAAGATGTGCATACCCAGAACACGATCTGTTTCTTCGTGAGCCAGAATCTTGACCATGCCTTCAGTGCAGTTGTTCGCCATAGCGCGACCAATCGCAGAGAAGGGGAAGACACCCGCTTTGAAAGGCGTGCCTGAAGCTTTGAGTTCTTCTTCGGTTTTACCTACCCAGGCTACTTCCGGGAAGGTGTAGATCACATTAGGAATGGCGTCGTAGTTCATTTCCGGTTTGTGACCGGCAATGATATCGGCAACCATGATACCTTCTTCGGAAGACTTGTGGGCCAGCATAGGACCGCGCACCACGTCACCGATCGCATAAACGCCGGGAACTTCGGTGCGGCACTGGTCATCGACAAAAATGAAACCGCGCTCATCCAGAGAAACACCGGAATCATCGGCCAGTACACCATCAGTGTAAGGCTTGCGACCAACACAAACGACCAGCTTGTCAAAAGTCTTCTTGTGCTCACCCTTGGCATCGGTATAAGTCACTTCGACTTCCTTGCCTTTTACTTCGGTGGAAGTAACGCGAGCACCCAGTTCGATTTCCAGGCCCTGCTTGACCATGGATTTCTTAACTTCCTTGGCAACCTGCTGATCAGCAGCAGCCAGAAAGCTTTCCATGGCTTCAAATACGGTAACCTCAGCACCCAGACGCTTCCAGACGGAGCCCAGCTCCAGACCGATAACGCCGCCACCGATTACACCCATACGCTTGGGTGTTTCGGTCATGGACAGAGCACCGGTGGAATCAACAATAATATCGTCGGTCAGGGGTGCAGAAGGAATATCAACCGGTACAGAACCGGAAGCGATAATAACGTTTTCAGCTTCCAGAGTCTGGGTTTTGCCATCATTTCCGGTCACTTCAACTTTCTTGCCGGACAGCAGCTTGCCCTTGCCTTCGATGGAGGTGACACCGTTGGCCTTGAACAGCATGCCGATACCACCGGTCAGCTGAGTAACGATCTTGTCCTTGCGGCCGACCATTTTTTTGACGTCCATCTTGACGTCTTTGACTTCAATACCCAGATCGGCAAAGTCGTGCTGGGCTTCGTGGAACTTGTGCGAAGCTTCCAGCAGTACTTTGGAAGGAATACAGCCAACATTCAGGCAGGTACCGCCCAGTACAGGCTTACCTTCCTTGCTGACCCACTTTTCCACACAAGCAGTTTTCAGTCCCAGTTGAGCGGCACGAATTGCTGCTACATAGCCGCCAGGACCTGAACCGATTACCACTACATCATATTTATCAGACATATCAATTTTCCTGTCTTAAGGGTGTCAGGAGATTTCGGTTACTGCCGGATTATACATCCAGCAGAATACGTGCAGGATCTTCAAGCAGTTCCTTGATGGTAACGAGGAACTGTACTGCATCCTTTCCGTCAATCATCCGGTGATCATAGGACAGGGCCAGATACATCATGGGGCGAATCTCAACCTGACCATTGACGGCCATAGGACGCTCCTGAATCTTGTGCATACCCAGAATCGCAGTTTGTGGTGGATTCAGGATGGGTGTGGACATCAGGGAGCCGAAAACACCGCCATTGGTGATGGTAAAGGTACCGCCCTGCAGGTCTTCAATACCAATCTTGCCTTCGCGGCCACGCTTACCGAAATCAGCAATGGTCCCTTCGATATCAGCCAGGTTCATGCTGTCGCAATCACGCAGCACGGGAACCATCAGGCCACGACTGGTAGAAACAGCCACACCGATGTCCTGGTAGCCATGATACACGATATCGGTACCGTCGATGGAAGCATTCACATCAGGGAAGCGCTTCAGTGCTTCGGTAGCAGCCTTGACGAAGAAGGACATAAAGCCAAGACGCACGCCATCGTGACGCTTCTCGAACTGATCTTTGTATTTCTTGCGCAGCTCCATGACCGGTTTCATGTCCACTTCGTTGTAAGTGGTCAGCATGGCCGCTGTCTGCTGGGCTTCAACCAGACGCTTGGCAATGGTCTGACGCATGCGGCTCATGGGAACGCGTTTTTCAACTTTTTCACCAGCAGCCACTTCAACCTGAGGTGCGGCTGGAGCAGGCTTGCTACCACCACCGGCAGTCGCTTTTTGTACATCTTCCTTGGTGATCAGACCGCCCTTGCCACTGCCAGTGACTGAGGACAGATCAACACCCTTTTCATTGGCCAGTTTGCGGGCCGCTGGAGAAACCTTATCGTCACCGGAAGCTGAGGCAGCAGCAGGAGCTGCTTCTTCAGAGGAAGACTCTGCCGGCTTGTCTTCGGCAGGCTTGGCTGCAGGGGCAGCGCCTTCCTTGATTTTGCCCAGCAGTTGTTCGGATTCAACGGTGTCGCCTTCGTTGGCCAGAATTTCTTCCAGAACGCCATCGGCTGAAGCGGGAACTTCCAAAACCACCTTGTCGGTTTCGATATCAACCAGGATTTCATCCCTTTCTACGGCTTCACCAGGCTGTTTGTGCCAGGTTGCCACTGTACCCTCTGCAACTGATTCTGGAAAAGTTGGAGCTTTAATCTCGGTAGCCATGTTATACCCTATCCTAACTTGTTCATTTGCCCGGCCAGTTAGCCGGGCGAATTAGTGATTTTTGACTGAATCAAGCCTGCAAGGCATCTTGAACCAGTTTGTTTTGCTGCTCAACGTGAACACTTGCATAACCACAAGCAGGCGCAGCAGATGCAGGACGACCCGCAAACTTAAGACCATTGGCCAGTTCTGGTTTGATCTTGCCCAGAACATTGCGCATATGGTGCTGACTGGAATACCAGGCCCCCTGATTCTGGGGTTCTTCCTGACACCAAACAGCCTGCTCGAGGTTGCTGTATTGAGCCAGCTCTGCTTCCAGGCTTTCTTCAGGGAAGGGATAAAGCTGCTCAATTCGGATAATCGCTGTATCTTCCAGTTCCAGCTGGGCACGCTTGGCTGCCAGATCATAGTAGACCTTGCCACCACAGAGAACCGCACGCTTAACCTTCTTGGGATCCAGCTTGGCCTGATCACCAATCACCGGCAGGAAGGAGCCATTGGCCAGATCTTCCAGCGAGGAGGTGGCATCCTTGTGGCGCAGCAGACTCTTGGGTGACATCACCACCAGAGGCTTACGCAGGGGACGCAGAACCTGACGACGCAGCAAGTGGAAAATCTGTGCTGGTGTCGTTGGCGTACAGACTTGAATATTGTGTTCCGCACAGAGCTGCAGATAGCGCTCAAGACGGGCAGAGGAGTGCTCAGGGCCCTGACCTTCGTAGCCGTGAGGCAGCAACATGGTCAGACCACAGAGGCGACCCCACTTGGTCTCGCCGGAAGAAATGAACTGGTCCATAACCACCTGGGCACCGTTGGCGAAGTCACCAAACTGGGCTTCCCAGATGACCAGGGCATTGGGCATGGTGGTTGCGTAGCCATATTCAAAAGCAAGAACTGCTTCTTCCGAAAGGAAGGAGTCGTGAATAACAAAAGGAGGCTGGTCCTTTTTGATGTTCTGCAAAGGCACATACACCTTGCCATCATTGAAGTCATGCAAGACCGCGTGACGATGCGAGAAGGTACCGCGACCTACATCCTGACCGGTAATCCGGATTGGATGACCGGCATCCACCAGGGTGGCGTAGGACAGCATCTCGGCAAAACCCCAGTTGATGGCCATGCCACCAGCCAGCATCTTGCGGCGGTCTTCATAAATCTTGTTGACCTGGCGTTGGGTCTGGAAACCTTCAGGTACGTCACACATGCGCGTGGCAAGATCCTGCAGGTGCTTCATGTCGACACTGGTGTCGTACTTGGTGGTCCACTCGTGACCCAGGTAAGGAGTCCAGTCAACAAACAACTCTTTGTTGGGTTCTTTTACCAGAGAGTTGGCAACATGCTCACCATTATCCAGCGCATCGCGGTAGTCACTGATCAACTGCTTGTCTTCTTCGGCAGTGATCACCTTTTCTTCCACCAGCTTTTTACCGTAGAGCTTGCGGGTGGTGGGATGCTTGGAAATCTTCTTGTACATCAGCGGCTGAGTACCGGAAGGCTCGTCCGCTTCGTTGTGACCACGACGACGATAACAAACCAGATCGATTACCACATCCTTGCCAAACTGCATGCGGTAGTCAACAGCCACCTGGGTCGCGTGCAGCACCGCTTCGGGGTCATCACCATTCACGTGGAAAATTGGCGCTGAAACCATTTTCGCTGCATCGGTGCAGTATTCGGTTGAGCGAGTATCTTCACGCTTGGAGGTGGTAAAGCCCACCTGGTTGTTGATCACGATATGGATGGTACCGCCCGTCTTGTAGGCACGGGTTTGGGACATCTGGAAGGTTTCCATGACCACACCCTGACCAGCAAAGGCCGCATCCCCGTGAATGGAGATAGGTAGAACCTTGCCACCCTGAGCATCTTCACGGCGATCCTGGCGGGCACGAACCGAACCCTCGACCACAGGAGAAACGATTTCCAGGTGAGACGGGTTAAAGGCCAGAGCCAGGTGAACTTCTCCACCGGACGTCATGACATTGGATGAGAAGCCCTGGTGGTACTTCACGTCACCGGAGCCATCTGACAACATCTTCTTGCCGTCAAATTCGTCAAACAGCTCGGAGGGGTTTTTACCCAGGATATTGACCAGGGTGTTCAGACGGCCACGGTGGGCCATGCCAATGACCACTTCCTTAATGCCATAGGAACCGGAACGCTGAATGATTTCATCCATCATGGGGATATAGGACTCCCCACCTTCCAGACCAAAACGTTTGGTACCTGGGTACTTGGAGGCCAGATAGTTTTCCAGGCCTTCAGCTGCGGTCAGACGCTCCAGCAGATGCTTGCGAACTTCAGGACTATAGTCAGGCTTGGAGCGGACCGATTCGAAACGCTGCTGTAGCCAGCGCTTTTCTTCAGTATCCACGATGTGCATGAATTCAGCACCGATAGTGGAGCAGTAAGTCTGCTTCACAGCTTCGTGGATTTCACGCAGGGTCGTCTTTTCCTTACCAATAAAAAGCGAACCTGTCTGGTATTCGGCGTCCAGATCTTCCTTGCTCAACTGGTGAAAGCTCAAATCCAGATCGGCAACCGGCTTGCGTTCCATCAGTTCCAGCGGATCCAGATTGGCCTGCTGGTGACCACGGAAGCGATAAGCATTAATCAACTGCAGCACTTTGACCTGCTTCTTGTCATGCAGGTTGTCGGCACTGATACCAGGTACAGAAGATTTGCGCTGACGGCTGAGTTGAGAGAAATGATCGCGGATTGGAGAGAGTGGAAGATCTTGTGCTGGCGCACCTTCCGGACGGGGGAGCTTGTTGAAGTATTCACGCCATTGCTCCGGTACGGCGTTAGGATCGTTAAGATACTCTTCGTAGAGTTCTTCGATATAGTGGACATTGCCCCCATAGGTATGGGAGGTATTCCACATAAACTCCATGCTGCCTTCTTGCATCTGTTATCACCCTGCATAGAAGGGGAGTTTATTCGCTTCGACCGCTGAGTCACTTTTTAAAACTCAGTTCCCCTGGTCGCGGCGAACAAACGGGGAAAACCCGTATCCCCTGATGGTTACTTTATTTAGTGCAAAGCCGGTGGATCGCACCGGCTTTAACATCACTATTGTACCCGACTGATCAAAAAACTACAGCTCTGGTACGGGGTTTTACCCACGACTTTCGAAGCATGGCCCCCTGTTTCAGGGGGCTTTCCACTCGATTAAGTGGCGTTTGCCAGGAGCATATCGCGGATATGCCCGATAGCACGTGTGGGGTTAAGACCCTTAGGACAAACCGCAACACAGTTCATGATTCCGCGGCAACGGAAAACACTGAACGGATCGTCCAGTTCGGACAGACGCTCACGCGTTGCAGTATCACGGCTGTCGATCAGGAAGCGATACGCCTGCAGCAAGCCGGAAGGACCGACAAACTTGTCAGGATTCCACCAGAAAGACGGACAGGACGTGGAACAGCAGGCGCAGAGAATACACTCATAAAGGCCATCCAGCTTGTCACGCTCTTCTGGAGACTGCAGTCGCTCAATGGCTGGGGCTGGTGTGTCATTGATCAGGTACGGCTGAATACGCTCGTACTGCTGATAGAACAACGTCATATCAACCACCAGGTCACGAATAACGGGCAGACCCGGCAGAGGACGCAGAACCAGCTTGTTGTTCTTGGCCACTTCGGAAACCGGCGTGATACAGGCCAGACCATTCTTGCCGTTCATGTTCATGCCATCAGAGCCACAAACACCCTCACGGCAGGAACGACGGTAAGCCATGCCACTGTCTTGTTCTTTGACCAGATGCAGAATATCCAACACCATCAGGTCTTTGCCCTGGGTGTCGATTTCAAAGTCCTTCATGTAAGGCGCTTTGTCTGTTTCTGGGTTGTAACGATATACAGATACCTGAAGCATCTTTACTCTCCCAACATCGAATTCTGATTAGTAAGTACGAACTTTTGGCTCAAAGTGCTTCAGCAGGTCACCCTGGACCAGCTTGGGAGCCATATTAACGTCGCGCTTACCGAGAGTTTTGGTCTTTGGCATGTAAACAGAATGCTTCAGCCAGTTCTCATCATCCCGCTCGGTGTAGTCGTTGCGGCTGTGGGCACCACGGCTTTCACGACGCTCATAAGCAGAGATAGCGGTAGCTTCTGCCACTTCCAGCAGGTTATCCAGCTCCAGAGCTTCAATACGCGCAGTGTTGAAAGCATTGCTCTTGTCTTCCAGATGCGCCTTGTTGATACGCTCGCGCAGATCCTTCAGCTGGGCAATACCCTTCTCCATGTATTCACCTTCACGGAACACACCGAAGTAGTTCTGCATGCACTCTTGCAGCTCTGCACGCAGCGCAGGTACAGATTCACCACCAGAAGATTCATTCCAACGATTCATGCGCGCCAGAGAGGCTTCCAGATCGGCTTCAGAGGCTTCATCGTACTGAACACCCTGATCCAGAACCTGCTCGATGTACTGACCCGCAGCACGACCGAAGACAACCAGATCCAGCAGTGAGTTACCGCCCAGACGGTTGGCACCGTGTACGGATACACAAGCCGCTTCACCACAGGCATAAAGACCGTTAACCACCTGATCCTTGCCATTCTCATCCACAGTGATTGCCTGACCGTGAATGTTGGTAGGAATACCACCCATCATGTAGTGACAGGTAGGAACAACAGGGATAGGTTCTTTAACAGGATCGACGTGTGCAAAGGTACGGGACAGTTCCAGGATACCAGGCAGACGCTTGTTCAGAACCTCTTCACCCAGGTGATCCAGCTTCAGGAATACATGGTCACCCTTCTCGCCAGCACCACGACCTTCCAGAATTTCCAGAACCATGGAGCGAGCAACCACGTCACGACCCGCCAAGTCTTTGGCATTAGGCGCGTAACGCTCCATAAAGCGCTCACCATCTTTATTGATCAGGTAACCACCTTCACCACGGCAACCTTCAGTCACCAGCGTACCTGCACCCCAGATACCGGTTGGGTGGAACTGCCACATTTCCATATCCTGCATGGCAAAACCGGCACGCAGTGCCATACCGATACCGTCACCAGTGTTAATCAGGGCGTTGGTTGTGGAAGCGTAGATACGGCCTGCACCACCGGTTGCCATGACGGTTGCCTTGGCTTTAACAAAAACGGTTTCACCGGTTTCGATGCAAACAGCAATACAGCCGACCACATCATTGTTGGCATTTTTTACCAGATCAACGGCATACCATTCGTTCAGGAAGGTCGTATTGTTTTTCAGGTTACCCTGGTAAAGGGTGTGCAGCAGCGCGTGACCGGTACGGTCAGCAGCAGCACAAGTACGAGCAGCCTGACCACCCTTACCGAAGTCCTTGGACTGACCACCGAAAGGACGCTGGTAGATACGGCCCTGTTCAGTACGTGAGAAAGGCAGACCCATGTGCTCCAGTTCGAAAACCGCTTTAGGGCCTTCATTACACATGTATTCGATCGCGTCCTGGTCACCGATATAGTCAGAACCCTTAACGGTGTCGTACATGTGCCAGCGCCAATCATCATTAGGATCATCGGAAGCAATGGCACAGGTAATACCACCCTGGGCAGATACCGTGTGAGAACGGGTTGGGAAAACCTTGGAGATTACGGCTGTTTTACGGCCTGATTGCGCCAGCTGCAGGGCAGCACGCAGACCAGAACCACCACCACCAACAATGATGGCATCAAATTCAAGAGTACGAAGTGCTGACATGGATTAAACTCCCCACAAAAGTTGAACGCCCCAGACCACAAAGGCAAACAACGCCAGGGCTACGACGGCCTGGAAAACCAGGCGGATACCGGTTGGTTTCAGGTAGTCAGTGGACACTGTCCAGAGACCGATCCAGGCGTGAGCGGCCAGAGAGACCAGCGCCAGGAGACTGAAGATACGCATCCAGGTCGCCTGGAAGAGAGCAGTCCATGTCAGGTAATCCAAGTCAGAGTTACCCAGGAAAAAGCCCACCAGAAACAGGGTGTATACCAGCAGGATTACTGCGGTGACCCGCTGCATGAGCCAATCGGAAAGGCCGCTACGGCCGAAATTTGTAATATTGGTTACCATACCCAGACTCCTGCGAGCAGAATTAGAACAGCGGAAACGACGACCACAGCCTGTGACAGCTTGTGTCCTCCCTCCAGAGTGACACCGATATCCAGATCCATGATCAGGTGCTTAACGCCTGCTACGCAGTGGTACGCCAAGGCAGACAACAAACCCCACAGCACAAACTGGGCGAGGAAGTTTTGTTGCAGAACAGCTTTGACGCTTTCGAAGCCTTCCTGTGAGGACAGGGAGACGTCAAAAGCCCAAAACATAAAGATAAGGCCAACGAACATGATCACACCGGAGATCCGGTGAACGATCGATGTCCACGCTGACAAGGGTAGTTTTATCGTCGATATATCGAGGTTTACAGGTCTTTTGCTATTCACGGCTCTACACACTCTTATGTGCTTGCACGGGTTTCCCCGGCAACAAGCGATTATTTTCGGAAGCGCTCATCTGTCAGTCAGGCTATACCAGACTCACTAATTGCAGCACTTCACCCCCTGGTGCAGGTCGCTGATTATAGGAACCCGGAATTGCTTACGCAATCTAGCCAAAGGTTGTGCACTGCATCAAAATAAGCGAATCTAATCACCTGCCATTTACGCAGGACGGGGGCATTCTATCAACCCAATTGGGGATTACCCTAGCCAATTAGCGTAATTGACAAGTTTTTTAAGCCTTCTATAGTGGTGCCACTTAGATTTTAGTTGGGCAAGAGAGACTCAAAATAAATAAGGAGGCCTTATGGCTGACAAGAAAGCAGTACTGACCGTTGATGGTCTTGAGCAGAACATCGAATTTCCCGTCCTTTCGGGCACGGTCGGACCTGACGTTATCGACGTTCGCGGTCTGGGCGCACACGGTGTCTTCACTTATGATCCAGGTTTCATGGCAACGGCCTCCTGCGAATCCAAAATCACCTACATTGATGGTGCCAAGGGCATTCTCCTGCACCGCGGCTACCCCATTGATCAGCTGGCCGAGAACTCCGACTATGTGGAACTCTGCTACCTGCTGCTGAATGGTGAACTCCCCACCCCTGCCCAGCGTGACAAATTTGAAAACACCATCCGTCGCCATACCATGGTGCACGAACAACTGACCCAGTTTTTCAAAGGCTTCCGTCGTGATGCCCACCCCATGGCCGTGATGTGTGGTGTTGTTGGTGCCCTGTCGGCTTTTTACCATGAAGCCATGGATATCAGCGATGCTTATCACCGTGAAGTGTCTGCACATCGCCTGATTGCGAAAATGCCGACCATTGCAGCCATGTGCTACAAGTATTCCATCGGTCAACCTTTTGTATATCCACGCAACGACCTCTCCTATTCAGAAAACTTCCTGCACATGATGTTTGCCACTCCTTGCGAGGAATACAAGGTCAACCCAGTATTCGCCAAGGCCATGGACCGCATCTTCATGCTGCATGCTGACCACGAACAGAATGCCTCCACCTCGACTGTTCGTTTGGCTGGCTCCACCGGCGCCAACCCCTTCGCCTGCATCGCTTCCGGTATCGCAGCACTCTGGGGCCCTGCACACGGCGGCGCTAACGAAGCTGTACTTAACATGCTGGATGAAATCGGCGATGACTCCGAAGAAAACATTCAGCGCTTTGTCGACAAGGCCAAGGACAAGAACGACCCCTTCAAGCTGATGGGCTTTGGTCACCGCGTTTACCGCAATTTCGACCCTCGCGCCAAAGTCATGAAGAAAACCTGTGACGAAGTACTGACTGAACTGGGCATGGCCGACGATCCTAAGCTCAAGATCGCCAAGCGCCTGGAAGAGATTGCTCTGGAAGATGAATACTTCAAGGAACGCAAACTCTATCCCAACGTGGACTTCTATTCCGGCCTAATCCTCAAGGCTATCGGTATTCCTACCAACATGTTTACCGCGATCTTCGCTCTCAGCCGCACCATTGGCTGGATTTCTCACTGGAACGAAATGATCAGCAACCCTTACAAGATTGGCCGTCCTCGCCAGCTTTACACCGGTGAAGCACAAAGAGACTACCCTTCCAAGTAAGGTGAATTCAAAGGCTGCTTCGGCAGCCTTTTTTATGATCGGCTACAGAATTGTTCTTGCTGTCTTCACACGGCATAATGCTAAGATTCACCTGACAAATGGAGCCTTTCATGACAGCAGCGAAAAACCTTGCATTCATTGGTCTGGGCGTCATGGGTGGCCCCATGGCTCATCATCTGGCCCAGGCCGGACACCAGGTCAGTGTTTACAATCGCACCGCCAGCAAAGCCCAAGCCTGGGTCGATCAAAACCCCGGCCATAGCTTTGCCTTTACACCTGCCAAGGCTGCTGCCGATGCCGATATCGTATTTCTCTGCGTCGGCAAGGATGAAGATGTTCGTGAAGTGGTGACTGGCAAGGAAGGCGTTCTTTCTACCCTCAAGCCTGGCGGCTTGATCGTCGACCATACGACAGCTTCCGCCAGTCTAGCCCAGGAAATGGCTGAAGCCTGCAATGCCAAACAAATCGATTTTCTCGATGCCCCTGTATCCGGCGGCCAGCAAGGTGCTGAAAACGGCCAGTTAACAGTCATGGTCGGGGGTGAAGCAGCTGCCTTTGAAAGAGCCCAACCGCTGATGGACCTCTTTGCCAAGGCGGTAACCCATATGGGGCCCAGCGGTAGCGGCCAGATGACCAAGATGGTCAACCAGATTTGCATTGGTGGCCTGGTTCAAGCTTTGGCAGAGGGCCTCAACTTTGCTGACCTCGCCGGACTTGACCAACAGAAAGTCATTGATGTGATTAGTCAGGGGGCTGCCGGTTCCTGGCAAATGAGCAATCGTCATAAAACCATGATTGCAGGCGAGTATGAGCATGGCTTTGCAGTAGACTGGATGCGCAAGGATCTGAAAATCTGCCTTGATCAGGCTCGGGATCTGGGCGCACAATTACCTGTTACTGCACTGGTGGACCAGTTTTATGCCGAAGTGCAGCTTCAAGGCGGCGGCCGCTGGGATACCTCTAGCCTCCTCAAGCGCCTCCAAGCTCTGGGAAAAGCGGTGTAAACAATAACTAACATCCTGTTTCTTTTGGTAAAAGAAAAGCCTTGTAACTTGCTTTTCATGCCAAAAAAAGCTATCAAACAAAGCTTGATTAATCAAACCTAAATCTAGGATTCATCTAGTGGGCAAGACGGACAACAAAAGCGAAGAGACATCCGCCGAAGAAAAAGACAAGAAACCCGAAGGTCAGAATATTTCTTCGCGTGAAGGCATCTATCGCTTGTTAAAGAGACTGCAGAACAAGCATACGCCCATCAAACTCAATTTTGATGCGGTTGCTGATGGCTATACCAGCATGGTGGTCTCTGTAAATTACAAGGAAGGATATTTTTTGCTCGATGAAGTCACCCCGCGCTGGGGTGATGATTTGATGGCCAAGGCGGTTCCTTTCAGTTTTGACAGCTTTCATGATGGCTGCAAAATCAGCGGCAGTGAAGTCCAGGCTTCCGGCCGGGCCGTTAAAGATGGTGCCCCCATCTATAAGATCCCCTTCCCCAAGAATCTGCATTTCTTGCAAAGACGTCAGTTTTACCGGGCGCCAGTCAGAACCACTCTGGAAATCAAGGTGCGCCTTGGGGTCAAGACACCGCCGGAAAAACGCGATGAATATGACAACCTGATTCCCCAGGAACCCAGCTACGAGTATGAAGGCCTCTTGCGCGATCTTTCCGCTCAAGGCTGTCAGGTAGACGTCAAGGACGATCTTCAGGAAACCCTGGAAAAAAACACCCAGTTTGACTGCTGCCATATCATTTTTCCCAATGGTGAAATCATCGAACTGGGCATCATCGTTCGCCATGTCGGCTATGATGAAAAAAAGAAGATCAGCAGTTTGGGTTGCCAGTTCGTCAACATGGATCCCAAAAAGGATCAGCGCATTTCTTTTGTAGTGACCGAACTCCAACGGGACCATGCCCGCAATGCTTCCGGGAATGCTAGCAACACGCCACCTTCCGAACTTTTTGAACCGCCAGAACAGGAAAAAGACAGCAAGAAAAAAGGCAAAGAAAAAGACGGCAAGGATAAAGAAGAAGCCACTGAAGATGAAGGCGTTTCCGGCAATCTGGATGCCCGCGCCGTTCACCAACTGGCCGTCAAGGCAGTCAGAACCCTGGTGACGCAGCTACGCAATAAGGAGCCGCTTCAGATCAAGATGGCCTGGCAGGCCGCTAGACAACTGCTCAATGCACTGGAAAATAACCGCCAGGAGTTAATTCTTTATACGCGGGTTCGCAGTACCGGGCAGTACCTATTCGAACATTCCGTCAGCGTGGCCGTCCTTCTGGCCGATCAAACGATGTTCAATACGGCCAACCCCAAATCCCGTGACAGAGAATACCTAACCAATGTCATCTTTGCCGGCTTGTGCCATGACTTAGGTAAAGGACTCATACCCGAGCGCATTATCGGTAAAACCAGCGACCTGACCGAGAAAGAAGCCAAGGTCATGCACAAGCACTCGCTGCTGACACGGGAAATCCTCTCGCGCCAGCCAGGCACACCCGATATTGCTCTGCAAGTTGCTACCCAGAATTGCGAGCGCTTGGATGGTTCGGGTCATCCTGAACGCCTCAAGGGGATTTCCATGAGCCCTGTAGGCAAGCTGGCAGCCGTGATTGATGTATTTGATGCCATGACCAACGGCCGCAGCTATCGTGCAGGCCTGCCCCATGCTCTGGCTTTCAAGCGCCTGCTAGGCATGAGCAACCAGCTGGACCAGGGCATGACCCAGCAACTGATCAAGAACCAGGGCATCTTCCCGATCGGCTCTCTGGTGGGCTTTGCCAATGGTGATCTGGGCTTTGTTAAAACCCTGACTGCCAATGCCACACCTGATCAGGTTCGTCTGGTATTCAACAAGAACACTGGTCGCCCCCTGGCGCTTGAAGACGTTCAAGTCGGCTCCAGTAGTCGCTGGAAAAAAGTGGCCGGCCCTGAAGACCCCGCCAAATACAAACTCAATAACGACTTGCTGCTGGACGATATCTAAGCCGCTTTATCCACACTATCTGTGGATAAAGTCGTGGAAAAGGCTTGGGGAAAAGTGTCCAGCCAGCGAGTCATCCCCACAAAGACAGATTGATCATTATTTGACCAGATATCAGGCTGCACTCTTGGAAATCAATAGCTTACGCGCATCCGTAAAAAGAGACAGCTGCTCTGAAGACAAATGAATAACGATCAAAATGCTGAAATAGCAAATCAAAACAAGGGCTTTCCAGCACTTCTGGATATGTGGACAGTTTCTTGGGGGAAGTAGAGAAAAGTGGCGTCCCATAGGGGGTTCGAACCCCTGTTACCGCCGTGAAAGGGCGGTGTCCTGGACCACTAGACGAATGGGACGCAGATCTTTCGGAAAAGGAAGTGGTGGAGCTAAGCGGGATCGAACCGCTGACCTCTTGCATGCCATGCAAGCGCTCTCCCAGCTGAGCTATAGCCCCACGTTGTCCGGAAGACGGTGCGTATATTACGTCTAGACCCCTGAAGCGTCAAGCTTTTTTTTGGTTTTTTTAGAAAAAATTTCCGCCATAAAAAAAGGGCTGGCGAACTGCCAGCCCCGAATCCAAAACAACCTTTTGCTATTGTTGCAACTGCTGGTATTTCTTTTCCAGCTTCTTCGCCTGCTTCTTGGAGACTCCGCCGTCGGTTAACAGATCCAAGGCAAATCTCAATCGAGCACGGCTGATTTCCGGCCCCAGAATCACCATGGCATCCATCACCGAAGTGGAGGTCGTCGTGCCAGCAATGGCTAAAAAGACCGGTTGCAGATAGACCTTCATTTTCAGCCCCGAGGCCTCACTCAAGAATTTGATGCGCTCAAGTAGCTGCTCCTTGTTCCATTCCCGCAAGGCATCCATTTCCCAGACCAAAAACTGCATCAACTCAACCAGATCCACCTCTTCAGGCATTTTCAGCTGGGCAAAATCCTCTTTGCTAATCCTGGGCAGTCCACTGAAAAAATAAGCAGCCAGGGGAGCCACATCGGAGAGCGTCTCCACGCGCGGCTTGATCTGAGGAATAATCTGGCTGACATATTCCTTGTTGAAGGCCCACTGCATTAGTTGCTGCAGGTAGGATTCATCATCCAGGTCACGCAGATAGAGGCCATTCAACCAGCTCAGTTTTTCTACATCAAAAACAGGGCCACCCAGGGAAACCCGCTGAATATCAAAATGCTCGATCATTTCATCGAGACTGAATTTTTCCCGCTCGTCCGGCATGGACCAACCCATGCGACCCAGATAGTTAATCACCGCTTCTGGCAGATAGCCCATACGCTGGTAATACCGAATCGAGGTGGGGTTTTTACGCTTGGACAGCTTGGACTTGTCCGGATTGCGTAACAACGGCAAATGGCAAAGAACCGGCATCTCCCAACCCAAGTACTCATACAAAAGCTGGTGCTTGGGTGCAGAATTGATCCATTCCTCCCCCCTGAGCACGTGAGTGATTTGCATCAGGTGGTCGTCTACCACATTGGCAAGATGGTAAGTGGGCATGCCATCGGATTTCAGCAGTATCTGGGCATCCACCATGCTCCAGTCCAGCTCCATGGGGCCGCGCAAAAGATCTTCGATCACACAGACGCCCTCTTCTTCCGGCACCAGCATGCGTACGACATAGGGGGCGCCTTCGGCTTCGCGTCGTTTCACCTCGTCTTCTGGCAAGTAGAGATCGGAAGGTTTGAGCGCCGTGGCCTTACCGGCCAGCTGTCTTTCCCGGCGCAGTTCATCCAGCTCCTGGGGGGTACGGTAGCATTTGAAAGCCTTGCCATCGGCCAGCAGCTGTTCGGCATACTGGCGATAGAGATCCTTGCGTTCACTCTGGCGATAAGGGCCAAAATCCCCACCGACATCCGGCCCCTCATCCCACTCCAGTCCCAGCCAGCGCAGGGAATCAAAAATCTGCTGCTCGGATTCAGCGGTAGAACGCTGCTGGTCGGTATCCTCGATACGGAGAATAAACTGCCCCTGGTGCTGGCGGGCAAAACACAGATTGAATAAAGCAATATAAGCCGTACCGACGTGGGGGTCACCGGTCGGTGAAGGGGCAATACGGGTGCGTACAGACATGGAAACTTACCTTTTACATGCGGTGGATTAACGCTGAAAATAAAGCCGCCAGTATAAGAGAAATAACCCTTGAGCGCAGCCCGGCAATTCCTGCGACACTACGCCACCTTCACACCCCTGGGTTGCTGCTGCAGAATCAAATCTCGGTTTACTGAGGTCTTTGTCTGTTATCACCTCAAAGCGTTTGCGGTCAATAAGGAAGTAGGCCCTACGCACTAGCTCAACTTGGCGGCCCTGCCCCCCTACAGGGTCGCCGTTTTTTCTCCCCCCGATTTTGCTAAACTAGCCGTTTTTTTCACGGTCTTTATCCCTATGCCTGCTTCCCATCTGCACACCTGGTCCGATCAGGTTTACCCAAAATTCAGCCTGGCCCCCATGCTGGATGTAACCAATCGCCATTTCCGCTACTTTTTGCGCCTCTTGTCGCGTGAAACCCTGCTTTATACGGAAATGGTGACCACAGGTGCCATCCTGCATGGCAAGGACCCGGAGCGCTTTCTGGATTTCTCCCGCGAGGAGCATCCAGTCGCCCTGCAACTAGGCGGCAGTCAGCCTGAAGACCTGGCTCGTTGCACAGAGATAGCTACTCGTTGGGGTTATGATGAAATCAACTTGAACGTCGGCTGCCCCAGCGACCGGGTCCAGAACAACCTGATCGGTGCCTGCCTGATGGCCTACCCGGAAAAAGTGGCGACTTGCTTTGAAGCCATGCAGGCCGCGACTGACCGCCCTGCCACCATCAAATGCCGCATCGGTATCGATGAGCAGGACGAAGATGAAGACCTGGAAAACTTTGTTCTCAGTCTCAAACAGGCAGGCTGTAAAATCATCATCCTGCATGCTCGCAAAGCCTGGCTGCAGGGTCTATCGCCCAAGCAAAATCGGGATGTACCTCCGCTCAATTACGAGCGGGTCTATCGACTCAAGGCCAAACACCCGGAGTTAACCCTGGGCATTAATGGGGGGATCACCAATCTGGATGCCTGCCAGGCCCATTTGCAAAAAGTTGATTCCGTCATGCTGGGACGGGCGCTCTGGGATAACCCGCTGCTGGCTGCTGAAGTTGATCAACGGTTGTTTGCTTCCTCAGCTCCGGTCAAGACACCCCAGGAGGCTGTCCTGGCGTATCTGCCTTACGTTGAAGCGCAACTGGCTGCCGGTGTGCGCCTGAATGCCTTGACCAAGCCACTCATGGGCGTTTTCCAGGGTGTTCCCGGTGCCCGTAAATTTCGCCGCCTTCTCAGTGAGGAAGCCCACCTGCCTGACAGTAATGCTGATTTGATCAGACGCGCCCTGGACAGGGTTCAGCTCACCTGAGTCAACTAAAACACTGAAAATTCTAGCCTTAGGGTGTATTGCCCTCCTCCCGGGTCTCTGTTTAGATGAAGATTCAACAAAGGAGAGACCCTGTGAGCAGCAATAAGCTAGATCAATTAAAAGAAATGACCCTGGTGGTTGCCGATACCGGTGATCTGGATGCCATTCGCAGCTACCAGCCGACTGATGCTACCACCAACCCTTCTCTTCTCCTGCAGGCTCTGGCACTGCCCGCTTATCAACCCTTGCTTCGCCAGGCCTGGGAAGAATCCCAGAAAACCGCTACTCCGGTATACGATTGCTTTGCGGCTTTGCTCGCCTGTCAGGTGCAAGAGCAGGTTCCCGGCTATGTTTCTGTCGAAGTCGATGCACGCACCTCCTTTGACCAGGCTGCCAGCCAGCAAAGGGCCCGGCAATTGATCGACAAGATCAAAAATGCAGGCGGCGATCCCGAACGCATCCTGATAAAACTGGCGGCCACCTGGGAAGGGATTCAGGCAGCCCGTGTACTGGAACAGGAAGGCATTCGCTGCAACCTCACTCTGCTGTTCGGCTTTGCCCAGGCCCGAGCTTGTGCAGATGCAGAGGTCACCCTCATTTCTCCCTTTGTGGGCCGGATTCTGGACTGGCATCGAGCTCAACAACCCGATGCAGACTTTTCCGGCAGCAAGGACCCAGGTGTGCAATCGGTACGCCGGATTTACACCTACTACAAAGAAAGAGGCTACACCACCATCGTGATGGGGGCCTCCTTCCGCAACCAGGGTGAAATCGAAGCCCTGGCCGGATGCGACCGCTTGACTATTGCGCCCAAGCTTCTGGCTTCCTTGCAGGCGGATTCAGCGCCGCTGGAACGCTGCCTGACAGCTGATCAACCCTCTCAGCCACGAGAAGAGCCCTTGACTGAAGCCGAGTTTCGCCTGCAATTAAACGCCGATGCCATGGCCACAGAAAAGCTGGCCGAAGGCATACGCCGTTTTATCGAGGATTTGGAAAAACTGGAAGCGCAGATTACTGCGACCTGCCAGTAAGAGCTGTTTTCAGCCCGGATGGGGACAGTCTTCCAGCGCCTGAACCACGCTCTGGAAGGCTTCCTTATTATGTTCGTTCATGGCCATCAGGGTGCGGTGAGCTTCCAGAACCTGGGCCCGGATATGCTCTTCCGAACCAGAAAGCTGCGCCACTTCACGCAACTCCTCGCGGGTCGTCACCGGCTGATCCATGATCAGAAAATACTGCCGGAACCCCATGGATTCCAGTAGCATCGTAATATCGGGGTTGGATGAAATAATACTGGGCTGATTCAGGCCCGCCACAGAAGCCTTGACCGCAATTTTGGCCAGCAAACCCAGAGTGGTGCTATCCAGATTATCTGCCTGGGAGAGGTCGATTACGATGTTCCGAACCTCTCGATCGGCAAAAACCTGTTCAAATAACTGATCCAGGGTACAACACAGCGTCAAACGCACGTCACCAACCAGCTTAAGCAAGTAGGTCTGTTGTGATTTGGCCGCCAAAAGCTTGCCTGTCTGCATATCAACAACCAGTTAATGTCATCAAGGTCACATCATCAGGCCATTGCTCTTGTGAAGCTGGCAGATGCTGCAGTAAAGCCTCTATCTCTCCACCGGTCTTTTGGACCAGATCCCGCCAGGCCTGTTGGCGTTCTTCCAGTCCCTGGCCGGGCATCAATTCCAGAATACCATCACTGGCCACGCATAAGCGTCCTTGTTCTGGAAAGATGCAAGTGTAATCCTTATATAGGGCATCGGGAAAGAGCCCGATGGGCATTCCTGTTCCTTCCAGCTCCCTGACCTCGCCACTGCCTAAACAAAGTAACGGGGTCGGTAGGTGTGCACCCAGCGCATAGGTCATTTCCCGCGTCTGAGTATCCAGAACACCCAGAACCAACGTCAGATGTTTATCCAAACCGCCTGCCAGAAGTTCCTCGTTTAACTGTTTGCAAAGATCAGCAGGACTGACTTGCACGGTTTCACTGTACTTACCCAGCAGATACTTGATTAGTATAGTCACAAATGCAGAAGATGCCCCATGTCCGGATACATCGGCCAGATAAAACAGCATTTTATTATCGGGTAAAGGCCAGCAATCGACAAAATCACCGGATAAATACAGCGAGGGTCTCAGCCAGTAATCCAGACGGAAAGAATTGACCTGGGTAGGATTATCCGGCAACAAGGTCTGCTGGACATGATAGCCAGCTTCCTGATCCTGACGCAGCAGAGCCAGAGAAGTTTTCAGATCAGCATTTTCCTGTTCCAGTTCCTGCTGATAGGACACGGCTGCTTCCTGCTGACATTTATTCATAGGTGCCTCTGTTGATCCTGCAAACCCTGGCCATCACATCTAACTCAAACGGTAATGCGACTGACACTTTAAAGCAAGTCAACTCAAGCCTTTTTGCCGCTTTTAATCGGCAAAGGCATCATCCAGATCAATATCGTCAAAATCATCCTCCAGGAAGGGATCTTCCTGAAGTTCACCATCAGAAATCAGGTAATCGCGGCGCTGCATATAGGCATCACGAATAAAACTGTAACGATCACCGGAAATCATCCTTTCCGCATCCAGTAAGCTGGCTCTCAGGTTCACGCCTTCTACGATCAGCAGTCCACCCTGAATGTAATAGTCATCAATATAGGCCGGGGGAGTCAGGCGATAATCCAGGGGGCGCGACAGGGTATGCGTCAAGGTCTGCCCGCCCAAAACCGGCCAGACCAGATAAGGGCCTTCGGGCAGCCCCCAGGCATTGAGCGTCTGCCCAAAATCCTCTTCACTGGGTTGCAATCCCAGGGGGGTGGCGACATCCCAGAGCCCCAGTACCCCGATGGAGGAATTGATGGAAAAACGCAGCAGATCCTTGCCTGCATCCAGCGGTTTGGCCTGGAGCAGGTTGTTGACCAGATGCACGGGTTCTCTCAGGTTGGCAAAGAAGTTACTCACCCCGGTGCGGAAAAAACTCGGTGTCAGCCAGCGATAGGATTGGGCCACGGGCTTGAGAAACCAGGTATCCAGAGTGTCATTGAAAGCAAAAACACTGCGATTCCAGTCTTCAAAAGGGTCCCGAGGGTTTTCTTCAGCCCAGTCAGTTGCCTCACTGGGTTGAGGCGTCTGACTCGCACAACCGGTCAAGAGTAGAACCAAAAGCAGCAGCCATCCTATCCTCTGCATCCGGGTATCCTTTTTCAGGCTGCTTTACGAACCAGCAGACAACCCGCTGAATAACCGGCCCCAAAAGAACAGATGACCCCGGTTGCTCCTGGTTGCAGATCTTCCCTGTGCAGGTGAAAAGCAATAATCGAGCCTGCAGAACTGGTATTGGCATAGCGGTCGAGAATAACAGGTGCTTCTTCGGTCGTGGCATCACGACCCAGTACACGACGGGCAATCAGCTGATTCATGTTCAGATTGGCCTGATGCAACCAGAGACGATCAACCGCTTCCGGCTCAATGGACGCTAACTGCAGCTGTTCACGGATCATTTCTGCCACCAAGGGGCAGACTTCCTTGAAGACCTTGCGACCTTCCTGGACAAATAATTTATCTCGCTGTCCCAGACCGGCTTCATCACAACGATTCAAAAAGCCGGCATTATTGCGGATATTATTGGAAAACTGGGTCAACAGCTTGCTTGCAAAGACTTCATAACGATCCGATTTACCCTCTGCCAGGTCTTCGGCTTCGAGAATCACCGCCGTGCAGGCATCACCAAAAATGAAATGGCTGTCGCGATCACAGAAGTTCAGGTGCGCACTGCAGATTTCCGGATTAACCATGAGAACCCGTTGCGCCTGACCCGACTGGATCGCATTGCAACCAGCCTGGATTCCAAAGGTGGCACTGGAGCAGGCCACGTTCATGTCATAGGCAAAACCACCTGCACCCAAGAGCTGCTGAACTTCAATCGCAACAGCAGGATAGGCACGCTGCGGATTGGAGCAGGCCAGAATCACCAGATCAATATCGCCACCCTGAAGTCCCGCCTGTTCCAGCGCCTGCTTGGCTGCCGTCACGGCCATTTCTGCCTGGATGCTGGGTTGATCGTTGGGTCTTTCCGGCAGATAGGGTTTCATCCGCTCGGGATCCAGGACCCCTTTTTTATCCAGCACATAACGACTTTTAATACCTGATGCCTTCTCGATAAATTCCACGCTGGACAAAGCCTGAGGCGCCAGCTCTCCGGCTTCGATGGCTTGCGCCTCACGCTGATTCCAGTTTTCAGCCCATTGATTGAAAGCCGTCACCAGTTCTTCGTTACTAATACTCTGCTCAGGAGTAAAAAGACCGGTGCCGGTAATAAATACTGATTTCATAGGTAGCCTTAAGAAACGTTTTTGATTGTATTGTTTTAAGCAGGCTCTGCCGGGGTCAACTCAGTGAGCCATTCCAACAAAAGGGGAAAATAATCCTGCTCAGCAGCCTGATCCAGGCAGAGTTGCGAGCGGCGGTAGTTCTGCTGATTGCCAACCCGACGCCCTAGCTTGACCAGGCGGCCATTATGAGCGCCCAAGTCGAACATAAAAGCTCGGGCATCCGCATCACTTGCGCGCCAGGAATGATAGAGACTGGCAAAATAGAGGCTGGGCGGCCAGTCCAGTTCCTTTACCGCGGCAGCATAGTCAAAGCCCCTTGGAGAAACCCAGGGTGCATCCAACCAGTTAAGGGCATCCAGATAGAAATTCTCGCTTTCATTGCTACGGCCCAGCTTGAGCTTTTCTGCAGGAACGTAGCCCAAGAGCCCACTAATCAATTTGACGCCGCGCTGGTGCAACCAGTTAACCCAAAAGTGCTTGAGACGGCCACCCGGCTGGGATTCCCGAAAGGGACTGAAATGAACCATTCCCAAGAGCTTATCCAGGTACTCCGGGTTGCGGGCCAGAAAACTGCTTAGTAGAAGGCTGCCGAATCCCTGGCCAATCCATACTTGTCCGCCAGGATTCGCTCTTTTGCAGACCGCTTCAATGAGTTGGGGCAGATCCTGAGTCAGGGCTTCCTCAACACCAAAAGCCTGCTTTTTCAAAGCCTCACCTTCCAGACGCCGACCGCGCAACTCACCCAAATAAACATCATAACCGGATCGGGCCAGGACATAGGCCAGCCCGGTGCGGGTTTCAGCATCATGAAAACAACGGGCGTCATCCATCAGTCCGTGAAGCATGAACACTGCACGACCGGGTGTCTGGGCCGGATAAATTCGTACCAGCTGGGCAAATTGCTGGTCCGCGACTGGTAAATTGATACGCTCTTCAATAATTGAAATCGACGGTGCAGTCATTCTTTTTTCCTGGCTCCTCGCTTATCAGCCGATTATCCCACGTTCAGCTCCGGCAATAAACCAATCATAAACCGACAAGATTCTGCCAATGTGCTTGCAGTCGCTTGGCAGAGATGGTTTGCCGAGTACCCAGCTGCTGGGCAAATAAAGAGACCCGATATTCCTCCAGCAGCCAACGGAAATCCAGGAGGTCAGGCGTCACCTCTCCCTTGGGTAACAGTTGCTGATAGCGTTCTTCCCAGCGTTGCCACCAGCCTTCCAGTTCTTCGGCCAACCGTTGGTCCCTGACTCGGTCGCGCGGGGCCTTTTCCAACCGCAACTTCACCGCTTCCAGATAACGAGGATATTCCTCCAACCAGTCCCCGGCATCCCAGATAAAGCCGGGATAAAAGAGTCGCTGCAGTTGACGTTTAACATCCTGCAGGGTCATGGCCAGGGCCAGACTGGTTTTAGCTTTCAGCTGGGCAGCCAGAGGCACCTGCGCCTTTAAGGCTTTTTCGGCCAGGGCAACTTTTTCTGTAGCCCGGGGAACCCACTGGCCCTGATGCTGGTCCAGCCAGGTCTGAAAAGCCTCGCCACTGCGTGGCCAGTCATCACTGCTTTTATTCAGAAAAGCATCTCTCAGACTGGCATCCAGCAAGTCATCGAGCAATTCCTGGCGTCTGCCAATCTTGGCATATAGCAATTCCAGATTCTTGATCCCCGGTAGCTGGGTCTGCAGGTACTTTTCTTTTTGGGGTAACTGCAGCCGGGCCAGACGCACCAAGCCCTTTTGCATTTGCATCCGGGCTTTATCGGCTGAATCCACCAGTTGCACCCCTACACTCGAGCCTTCATCCACCAGGGTAGGAAATGCCTGGAGTTTGACCCCGGCCTGAACCTCTTCCAGGCGCTCGGGCAGTTCAGCAAAATCCCAAGCCTTACGCCCCTTGACCTGCAGATCCCCGGCATCCAGTGATTGGGTACCTTCCTGCATTTCCCGGTCAAAACGCTGCTGTAAGGTTGACAGATCACGACCCTGTCCGAGAAAACGGCCTCGGGCATCCACCACCTTGTAATTCATCAATAGATGGGGAGGAAGCTTGTCCAGCTGCCAATCCTGATCATCAATCTTATTGCCGGTGATCTTGTAGAGAAACAGGGCCAAAGCCTGTTGCAAGGGCAGATCATCCGGCTGCAGGGCCTCCAGAGCAGCCCGGATAAAATCCGGCAGAGGCACAAAATTCTTGCGCACCGACTTGGGCAGACCGCGCATCAGGGTCAGGCATTTTTCTTCCAGCAGGCCGGGAACCAACCAGCTCAAGCGGCCTTCCGGCAACTGCCCCAACATGGCAACAGGTACCTGAAGGCTGACACCATCATCTTCCTGACCGGGAGCAAAATTATAGCTAAGCTTCCACTCGACACCTTCCCAGGCCAGGGTGTCGGGATAGGCTTCTTCAGTCACCTCGTCTGCGGTTCGCGCCAGCAGATCCTCACGGGTTAAAAACAGCAGCTGGGGATTTTCCTTTTCTGCCTGCTTACGCCACTTTTCAAAACTGGCTCCCTTGTTGATATCTGCGGGAAGGCGCTGATCATAAAAATCAAACAGCACCTCATCATCCACGAGGATATCTTTTTTGCGCGCCTTGTCCTCGAGGACTTCCACTTCATTGAGCAAAGCTTGGTTATGCTGCATGAAGGCTGCCCGGCTGGCGTAATCCCCTTCCACCAAAGCCGAACGAATAAAGATCTCGCGGGCCTCGGCTGGTTTCAGTGGACCAAAATCCACTTTGCGCCCGGATACTAGAGGAAGACCAAAGAGCGTTACTCTTTCCAGAGCCGCCACCCGGGCCGCTTTTTTCTCCCAATGGGGGTCGGAATGATTGCGCTTGACCAGATGCCCGGCCAGTTCTTCTGCCCAGGCGGGTTCGATTTTGGCTACCATGCGGGCAAACAGCTTGGTGGTTTCCACCAATTCGGCTGCCATGATCCACTTGGGCGTTTTCTTGCCAGCCCTGGAGCCGGGGTGAATAAAAAACTTGCGGTTTCTGGCTCCCAGGTATTCCTTGTTCTCCTGCAACTGGCCCATATTCGATAACAAGCCGGAGAGAAGCGCCTGGTGCAAGGGGGCATAGGCAGCCTCTTCATGGTTTTCTTTCAAGCCCAGATCCTTGGCCAGCAGCTTCAACTGGCGGTGGGTATCCCGCCATTCACGCATGCGCATAAAGGATAAAAACAGCTTTTTACACTGTTTACGCAGCTGATTGCCGGAAACCTCCTGGCGTAGCTGTTCATAGTCCTTCCACAGGTTGACCAGTGCCAGAAAATCCGAATCCTTGTCCTTCCAGCGGGCATGGGCCTGGTCCGCCGCCTGCTGGTGCTCTGCAGGTCTTTCCCGCGGATCCTGAATATTCAGAGCAGAAATAATCACCAGGGCTTCACTCAGGCAGCGACGCCGATCCGCTTCCAGCAGCATTCGCCCCAGGCGTGGATCAACCGGCAGGCGCGCCAGCTTGCGCCCCAGACCAGTCAAAAGATTCTTTTTATTGACTGCTCCCAACTCATAGAGAAGCCGGAAACCATCCTTGATAAAACGCCGATCCGGTGGCTCGACAAAAGGAAAGTCCTCAACTGCACCCAGACGCAGAGATAGCATCTGCAGGATGACTGCGGCCAGATTGGTACGGCGAATTTCCGGTTCGGTAAATTCCGGTCGTCCGAGCAAATCCTCTTCACTGTAGAGGCGAATACAGATACCTTCAGCCACACGTCCACAACGACCGGCGCGCTGGTTGGCACTGGCCTGGGAAACCGCTTCGATGGGCAAGCGCTGAACACCCGCTCGATAGCTATAACGACTGATCCGAGCCACGCCAGGGTCAATGACATAGCGAATACCGGGTACCGTCAGCGAGGTTTCCGCCACATTGGTGGTCAAAACGACCCGGCGACCACTGTGGCTCTGGAAAACCCGCTGCTGTTCGGCAGCAGGCAGACGGGCATAAAGCGGCAGAACCTCCGTATCCCGGTAGCGTCCGGCCGCCTGGTGGCGTCGAATCAGGTGAGCCAGTTCCCGAATTTCCCTTTCACCCGGCAGAAATACCAGCACATCCCTGGGGCCATACATCCAGCCTTTTTGTTTTTCCAGGGTTTGTATCTCGTTCAGGGCTTCCAGCACCCCTTCCTGCTGGGTCAGATCCTGGGTTTCCGGATCATCACTCAAAAGCGGGCGGTAGAGGGTTTCCACTGGATAGGTGCGTCCCGAGACTTCAATCACCGGGCACTGGCCAAAGTGTCGGGAGAAGCGCTCCACATCGATGGTGGCTGAAGTAATAACTAACTTGAGATCCGGGCGCTTGGGCAGTAGACGTTTCAGGTAGCCCAGAAGAAAATCGATGTTGAGACTGCGCTCATGGGCTTCATCAATGATAATTACCTGGTAACGATTGAGGTAGGGGTCCTTTTGGGTTTCTGCCAGGAGGATGCCATCGGTCATCAGCTTGACCAGCGTCTGACTGGTTTGCTGATCCTGAAAGCGTACCTGGTACCCGACCTGCTCACCCAGGGGAACCTGGAGTTCTTCTGCCAAGCGCTGGGCCACCGACCGGGCGGCCAGCCGCCGCGGCTGGGTGTGTCCAATCAGGCCACGCGCACCCAACCCCATTTCCAGGCAGATTTTAGGCAGTTGGGTGGTTTTACCCGAACCGGTTTCACCGGCCACAACCACCACCTGATTCTCGGCCAGGGCTTTTTGAATACTTTCACGCTGTTCACTAACCGGCAGATCCGGGTACTCCAGATGCGGCCACTGGTCGCGCCTGGCTTCAACCGCCGCCCGGGACTTCTGCAAAGCCTCAAGAACGGCTTCTTGTTCGGCACCCGGCTTGTTTTTCACCTGTCGCCAACGCTTGCGCAGAGAAGGCCTGTCTTTCAAAAGGCCCTGTTCAAGAAGCTCATCGGGATTTAAAGCCTGATCCGGCTGCTGCATGATGTCTCACTGATTGCGGAAAAAACGACCAGTATAAATGAAAAAGCCGGCAGGCAAAAAACTACTCCCAGTAAAGTTCCTCCAGCATGACCGCCGGAACAGGTGCATTGATCCAGAAACCCCTTAGCCCTTTTTTGCGAATCGACTGCTGGGGTTTGATGTGCAAGAAAACATGTACCGCATCGGCAGCCAAGAGCTCCTGGGCCTGACCCAGTAAAAGCTGGCGCTGCACTGGATCTGCCTCTCTTGTGATTGCTTGCCAAAGCTGTTGAAAGTCTTCACTCACGTAATTGAAGTAGTAATCCTCACGGGCATAAATATCCAGATCCAGAGGTTCGACATGGGCTATTACTGTCAAATCATAGCGTTGCTCGTTAAAGACCTCTTCCAACCACTGAGGCCAGGTAACTCTTTCCAACTGGATATTAATCCCCACAGCCTCCAGATAATCAGCCAGATAGAGGCTGGCCTGCTGGGCATAAAGGGCGGGAGGCACCCGAAATCTTAGTGTCAAACCCTGGGCATAGCCTGCCTCCAGCAGAAGATCCCGCGCCCGCCCGGGGTCATAAGGGTAATAATCCACCAGATCTACATAGGCCGCATCCAGTGGAGAAAAATGGCTGCCGATCAGGGGGGGATTGGCGCGGGGATAGATATTCAGCAGCTCCCGTTTATCGATAGCATGATTGATGGCCTGGCGTACTCGCCGATCCGCCAGTGCTGGATGAGCATGGTTCATAACCAGCAGGGTTTCCCCCTGAGTAACCCCGTTATTGATCACATAATCACCCCGCTCGGTAAGACGCACTACTGAATCCATGGGGCTGATATTGGGGTAGAGATCAATCTGGCCTTCCAGAAGGCTGGCTTCTAGTTCCACACGGTTGCTGGTGAAGGTGATCAATGCTTCGCTGATTGCCGGTTTGTCACCCCAATAGTCGGCAAAAGCATAGAGGTTCAGCCGGTTTTTCGCAGCATCCCAGTGGGTGACCCGGTAGGGCCCGGTACCAACCGGCTGCTCTGTATTGGTCTCTGCAGAATCCGGCTCCACCAGCACCGCGGCCGACAGGCCCAAACGAAACAGCAGCAGGCTGTCGGGATAATGCAATTCAATCCGGACGCGTTGAGCAGCTAGCGCTTCAACCTTGCGGATACTGGCATAAAGCTCCCGTTGAGAATTGCCACCCGCCGGGTCGAGCAGGCGCTCAAGGCTGAAGACCACCACTTCGGGAGTCAATAAGCGACCATTGTGAAAATGTACGCCCTCGCGCAAGTGAAAAGTATAGGTCAGACCATCGGGCGAAAGTATCCAGTCTCTGGCCAAAAGAGGCTCTACTTCCCCATCCCGGTTGATTCGGGTCAAGCCCTGAAAAATATTGCCATAGGTTGCTTCGGCAACAGTGGAGGCAGGCGTCAGAGTAGGATCAAGATGAGGCGGCTCCAGATGCAGTTCAACATGCAGGGGGTCTCGATTGGCCTGAAGAGGCCAGGCCAGCAACAGGATTACCAACCCGAGTACTAATCTGGTCAACATAGATCTACCTCGGTAAGCCTTTGCATCTTCAGTTGATTGCGCCCCTGTTGTTTAGCCTCATACAGGAGTTCATCAGCACGTTTAAGACAAGCATTGATGGACCCGGCAGGGCAATAACCGGCCAAACCCAGGCTGGCAGTAATCCGAACCGTCTGATCCGCCAAGTGAATGGGTTGCTTGTGCAGCTTTTGCCTGAAGGAATCCAGATACTGCCTGGCCTCGTCAAAACTCTGATCCGCAAACACCACAGCAAACTCTTCTCCCCCGATCCTTGCCAGCAGCACCTCTTCGGGCAGACTGCCCCTTAAAAGACGAGCAAAAGCCTTGATTACCTGATCCCCGGCAGCATGCCCCAGGGAGTCATTGACCGCCTTGAAAAGATCAATATCTATCATCGCTGCAGAGTAGGACTTATCCTCCTGACAATGAGTAATCTCATGGATACGGCGATCAAAAAAATGCCGGTTATGCAGTTGAGTCAAGGCATCATGGGTGGCCAGAAAGGAAAGCTCACGATTCATTTCCAGAATCTTGTTTTCATTCTCCTGGATTTTGCCCACGTAACGATGGATGGACTGAGCCATCCAGGCAATTTCATCTTCCCCCCGTACAGGAATGTCACTGGGTTGAGGGTGAGTCTGACTCAGCGCCCGCTGAAGCTCGATGACACGCGCAACAACAAACCGATGGATATAAAAACTGGTCAAGAGCACCAGGGCAAAGGCCAGGAGAACCGTAATCAGCAGACGATTTTCCTGATGCAAGATGCGGAAATTCAAGTCTTCCACTTCCATCCGCATGGAAGAACGCAGTTGATTGACTTGGTAGCTGACTGCCACGGTCAGATCCTTGGATAACTCCTCATTGGCACGAATCATTTCTCCGATCTCGGCATTGATTCTTTCCAGTTGCCGTAAGTCATCGCGATTGGTGCTTTCCTGAAAATAGACATCCGCACGCAGATTAATACGCTGTCTGACCAATTCGTTAATACGATTCAGGTTTGCAATCAGTTGATTGCGGGATGGCTCCAAGTCCTCATTGTGGATCCGAACCCCCGGATGGGCCTGAAGTTCATCCACCAGCCGGTTAATCCATTCCTTGCGATCCTGAGCTTCAAACAAAGCTTCACGGCGCTTGATATGATTTTCTGCCAACAAGAGCATGGCACTGGCATTGACCAGGCCCTCGGTTTGCTGAACCAGACGGGTAGCTGTCATCAGTGCTTCCAGCTGTTCGCCTGTCACCCGCTCCAGAGTGGTCTTGTACTGCTTGAAAGCCACCAAAGCAAAGCCTACAGCCATGAGTAGGACAGCAACCACCAGGCAGCTCAGCAGGGTTACTTTTACAGTCAGCCCCCATTTCATGCGCGAGTCTCAGTCGTTGTTATAAAAATACTGCCAGAGTTAGGGAGCCCTGATTAAAATCATGGATACAGGCCTGTTTCTAAGCCCGAAAGAATCAGGGGGTAGTTAAGTGCATTCTTGGTGAATCTTTATGCTACTACAACTGCTTTTACCAAAAATAACAAACCCTTCTTTAATCGGTAGCCACAAAAAACCCCGGCCTGGGCCGGGGTTTCCAAGATAGGAGCCTCTGCTTAAATTCAAGAAGAAGCCTTTTCCTCGTCCCGGAGCTGTCGACGCAGCACCTTGCCCACATTGGTCTTGGGCAGCTCATCACGAAATTCCACGACCTTGGGCAGTTTGTAGCCGGTCAACCTTTCCTTGCACCAGGCACGCACATCCTTGCTGGTCATCTCCGGATTGCGCGAGACGATAAATACCTTGACGGCTTCACCACTTTTTTCATCTTCGATGCCGACCGCAGCCACTTCCAGCACATCCGGATGGGAAGCAATTTCGTCTTCCACTTCATTAGGATAGACGTTAAATCCGGAAACGTTGATCATATCCTTCTTGCGATCCACGATACGGGCATAACCGTCTTCCTGAATCTCGGCAATATCCCCCGTTCTGAACCAGCCTTCAGAATCAATAACCTTGGCGGTTTCCTCGGGTCGCTGCCAATAGCCTTTCATCACCTGAGGGCCACGAACACACAATTCACCAGCTTCACCCAAGGGAAGAGGCTTGCCGTCTTCATCAATCACCTGGATTTCGGTACTGGGAACAGGACGCCCTATACTGCCCAACTGAATGGCTTTGGGCGGGTTGAAGGTGGCAACCGGTGAGGTTTCAGTCAGACCATAGCCTTCGGCAATAGCGCAACCAGTCACTTCTTTCCAGCGCTCTGCAGCCGAACGGGTCAAGGCCATGCCACCGGAAATCGTCAGCTTGAGATGGCTGAAATCCAGAGCCTTGAAGTCATCCCGGTTACACAAGGCCGTAAACAGGGTATTCAGGCCAACAAAACCGGTGAAGTGGTTTTTCTGCAGTTCTTTGACAAAGCCGGGTAGATCCCTGGGATTGGTAATCAGCAGAGAGTTATTGCCCAACTCCATCATCACCATGCAGTTCACGGTAAAGGTATAGATGTGGTACATAGGCAGAGGAGCGACCACCGTCTCTCCCCCTTCATTCAGAACCTGGTTGATCACCGCCTTGGCTTGCAACATATTGGCGACCAGGTTGCGGTGAGTCAGCATTGCGCCCTTGGCAACACCGGTAGTGCCCCCCGTGTATTGCAAGACAGCCAAATCATCCAACTGGGGACTGGGTGGCAGCCAGTGGCCTTGACGGCCTTCCTGCAGGGCTTTACGAAAAGGAATGGCATAAGGCAGATGGTACTTGGGCACCATTTTCTTTACGTACTTGACGACCGAATTGATCAGCACCCGTTTAAAGCCATGATGAAGATCACCCAATTCAGTCACAAACACATGCTTGAGATGCGTTAGAGGCAAGACCCTTTCAACATTGTGAGCCATGTTGGCCAGGACGACCAAAGCCTTGGCACCGGAATCATTGAACTGGTGCTCCATCTCCCGCTCGGAATAAAGCGGGTTGGTATTCACAACGACCAAGCCTGCTCGCAGGGCACCAAAGACAGCCACCGGGAACATCAGGGTGTTGGGTAGCTGAATGGCGATGCGATCACCTGTTTTCAGATCGGTATGGTTCTGCAAATAGGCAGCAAAATGGCGGCTTTTTTCCTCCAGCTTGCCATAGGTCAGCGTTTGACCCATGCAGGTAAATGCAGGCCGGTCAGCAAAGCGTTCACAGGATTCATCAAAGACCTGCAACACTGACTCAAAACGCCCCATATCTATTTCTGTCATTTCAGCCCTCGCCAACTTGTTGTTATTAGTAGCCAGTATAACCGTTTGACGTGATTATTCACCTGATCAAACGACCATTCAAACGTTTGTATTACTATAAAGATCCAGACAAAAAAAAGCCAGCTTCGAAAAGCTGGCCTTTTGTTACCTCAAGGTTAAAGATCAGAGGCTTTTGACCTGGTCACGCAGGACAAACTTCTGGATCTTGCCCGTAGAGGTTTTTGGCAATTCACCAAAGACAATCGTCTTGGGCGCTTTGAAATGAGCCATGTTATCGCGACAGAAGGCGATAATTTCCTCTTCGCTCACCTGGCTACCGGCCTTGAGGTTGATAAAGGCACAGGGGGTTTCGCCCCACTTCTCATCCGGACGGGCCACTACGGCGGCTTCCGATACAGCAGGATGCCGGTAAAGAACATCCTCCACCTCGATCGAGGAGATGTTTTCGCCACCGGAAATAATCACGTCCTTGGAGCGATCCTTGATCTCGATATAGCCATCGGGATGCCACACCGCCAGGTCACCGGAATGGAACCAGCCACCTTCGAAGGATTCTTCGGTAGCCCGAGGATTCTTCAGATAACCTTTCATCACCAGGTTACCGCGCATAAAGATCTCACCCATGGTTTTACCATCCTGGGGAACCGGTTCCAGCGTTTCCGGATCGGCGATCATCAGGCCTTCCTGCATGGGTGATTTAACACCCTGGCGGGCTTTCAGACGCGCTCTCTCCGAGAGGGTCTTCTCATCCCACTCATCATGCCAGGCACAAACCACGCAAGGACCATAGGTTTCCGTCAGACCATAAACATGAGTCACGCTAAAGCCCATGTTTTCCATGCCTTCAATAACGGCTGCGGGGGGCGCAGCACCAGCGGTCATCACCTTGACCTGATGCTCGATGCCTTCTTTCAGTTGGGCATCAGCATTGTTGAGCATGTTGAGTACAATCGGAGCACCACAGAAGTGATTGACCTGCTGCTCTTTGATGGCTGCATAAATATCATCCGCACGCACATGACGCAGGCTGACGCTGGTACCCACGGTAGCTGCCAGGGTCCAGGGGAAACACCAACCATTGCAGTGGAACATGGGCAGGGTCCACAGATAAACGGGGTGCTCACCCATATTCCAGGAAACGGCATTGGAAACCGCATTCAGGTAAGCACCGCGGTGATGGTAAACCACCCCCTTGGGGTTACCGGTGGTGCCGGAGGTATAGTTCAAGGTAATGGCATCCCACTCATCGGCAGGCATGACATAATCAAAGCTGTCATCACCAGTGGCCAGGAAGGCTTCATAATCCATTTCCCCGATCAGTTCGCCACCTTCAAAGAAGGGGTCGTCAATATCGATGACGCGAGGACGCTGGGCACCCAGCATTTTGACGGCACGCGAAGCCACTTCGGAAAATTCACGATCAACAAAAAGAATCTTGGTTTCGGCGTGCTGCAGAATAAAGGAAATGGCTTCAGCATCCAGACGCGTGTTAATAGCGTTAAGAACTGCACCTGACATGGGCACGCCAAAGTGGGCTTCAAACAGGGCATAGATGTTGGGTGACAGGAAAGAAACCGTATCCCCTTTGCCCAGGCCGGTTTTATCCAAGGCTGAGGCCAGGCGTACGCAGCGGCTGTAGGTTTCCTGCCAGGTTTTGGTCTGGCCATGGTGAATCTGGGCAACACGCTGAGGATAAACGCTGGCAGCGCGTTGCAGGTAGGAAATGGGTGTCAGGGCGGCAAAGTTGGCAGCGTTACGCTCCAAACCCATGTCATAAATATTGGTGTGCTGCATAGAAGGGCCTCTTATCTATTTCTGATGAGTAGTTTTTCAGAAGCAATACGGCTAGTGTAAAAAATTTACATGGCACCTATTTAGCCTTATGCTGCAGTGCAAAAACATACGACTCTTGTCGTATTGTCAGATGCAGGCAAGGGATTTTTATAGTGATCTCTTATCACCTTATCGTGTTGGTTTACCAGTCTGAAGAGCTGGCCAGGTCAGTGATCGACTCCTTGACAGCGACCCAAACCCGAGCAAGCGCTCGACTGGCTTCTCATGATGCCAAGAGTTACCATCTTCTGCCAAGAGACCTGCATCAAAAAAGCAGGCAGAGGATGCAAAAGCACCAGCAAGGCCCGGGCTGGCCTCTGGCCCTTAAAGCAAGCCGTTATCTGCAATCCAAAAAAAGGAAAAACCATGAGCAAACTTGAAAACCGCCCCTACGACACCCTCAAGGAAGGCGACAGTGCTACCTTTGAAAAAACGCTGACTGAAAAGGAGCTGGTTCTTTTTGCCGCTGTATCCGGTGATGTCAACCCGGTACATCTGGACGCTGAATTTGCCAAAACCAGCATGTTCGGTGAACGAATTGCCCACGGCATGTGGTCCGGCTCCCTGATCTCGGCTGCCCTGGCCACTACCCTGCCAGGACCCGGCACCATCTATCTGGGCCAGGATTTAAGTTTCCGCCGCCCGGTCAAGCTCAATGACACCCTGACCGTGACGCTGACCGTAAAAGAAAAGCAGGATGCCAAGAAGATCGTTGTGATTGACTGCCTGGTCACCAACCAGAAAGATGAAAAGGTTGTCACGGGCACCGCCAAGGTGATTGCGCCTTCTGAAAAAGTGGAACTGGAAGCCCCCCAACTGCCTGAAATTAAAATCGGTTAATTACCCTCCTACTAGGGACCCTCTGATCAACGTGATGAGCGCAGGTTAGGCAAGACGAAATTGAACGAAAAAGCGGAGTTTACAAGTAGTAAATGAGCATTTTGAGGCCAATTTCAACACAGCATAAGCAAGCGTAATAGTTAATCAGAGGTTTCCTAGCTCCCGGGCCTTGCCCGGGGCTTTTCTCACCGCCTGGGGTCAGCATGTCTAACCCACCCGCCAGAAACTACCGGCAACTACTGCTGAACCATCCCGGAATGCTGGGATTAGCCTTTCTTGCCATTTTTACCGGCAACCTGGGGCAAAGTTTCTTTATCGGCCTCTTTCAGGCTCCTATCAGTGAGCGCTTGAACCTGAGCGCCGGTGAGTTTGGCAGTATTTATTCAGCAGTTACCCTGCTCAGTGGTTTTCTGGTTCTGAAACTGGGGCCCAGTATTGATTGGGTTGCCCCCAGACGCTATGCACTGCTGGTACTGAGCGGTCTTCTCGCCGGCAGCCTCTTACTGACCCTGGCGCCCTGGTGGGACTGGGCTCTGCTAGGCCTGGGCATGGTGCGTCTCTGTGGTCAGGGGCTTTTAACCCATATGGGCTCGACTTTGGCCGGACGTGAATTCACTCAGAATCGGGGGCGCGCTCTGGGTCTGGTCACCCTGGGCATGCCGCTGGGCGAAATCATCCTGCCCCCGATTCTTGCCCTGCTTCTGGTGATTGTGGGCTGGCAAACGGCTTGGTGGTTCCTCCTCGGGCTTCTTGCCCTTTTCTGGCTAGCGGTCTGGTTCCGGGTCAACTGGCCAAGCGCACCCCAGCAGCCACCAGCACGCGGCAGTCGCCCCCAGGGCCCCAATCCGCTTAAGGAAACCCGCTTTTGGCTATTGCTGCCCCTGCTGCTGGCCATCCCCATTATCATGACCGGTATTTTCATTTATCAGGCTTCTATGACTGAAGACCTGGAAGCCGGTACCACGACCTACGCACTGGCTTTGACAGCCATGGGGCTGGCACGTTTTCCGGGATCTTTGCTGGGTGGCCGCTGGATTGATCACTGGGGCGTGACTCGCCTGGCCCGCTTCTACCTCTTGCCTTTTATACTTGGTTTGGCTGCTGCTGCCAGCTTTCAGGGTGACGTGGGGATTTGGCTATTAATGCTGGGTAGCGGGCTTTCCATGGGGATGCAGGGCCCGATTCTGGATAGCCTGCTGGTGCACCTCTGGGGCAGCCAACACCTGGGCCGGGTACGCTCGGTCAAATCCGCCTGCATGGTTTTTTCCACCGGCTTGACCCCGGCTTTGCTGGGCTGGCTACTGGATACCGGTGTACACTTCCAGACTTTGCTGGTGTGGATGTGCCTGGGTTCCATCCTCGCGCTTCTCGTGGCCTTAAAGCCGATTCAGCAAGCGGCCAATCTCCCCAGCTAAACAGTTACTTCTTCAAACTCAGGGTTCCAGAAGTTCTTGGGTGCTTACCAGGGTCAAATACCCGCCCTGATGGATGGCACAGACGCCAGTTTCCAGGTAACAGACATTACCCAGCCGTGTCGGTCGCTCCACCAGGGTATGGCCACAGGCAACTCGATCGATATGGGCAACGGGGTGGGTCAATTCCTGACGTAAACGGTTTCGGCACGTGGTCAGGGCCTCAATCAGATCAGAATCGGCCTCTTCTGCCCTGAATCGCAAATGATCCCAGTCATCTTCGGGCACCTCAGCATGCACCAGGCCGAGCCGGTAATCGCCCAGGGGAATTTCCAGAGCCAGGGGCATGTGAGTCAAAATCAGTTCAGCGGCTTCCTGCAACTGGGCCGGAGTTACTTCAAGGCTCCAGCGCCCACCATTGGCCAACCAAATGCGACGAGCTTCCAGATCACCCTGGAGACTGCGTAAAAGAAAACGCTCATGATTTCCCTGAACAGAAAAAAACCAGGGCTGGTGCAGCAAATTCAGGCAGAGCAGCGAATCCGGACCACGATCTATCAGATCTCCGACCGCAAAAAGCCGATCCTGCTGAGGATTAAAGTCAACCCTCGCCAAGGCTTCTTCCAGCGACTGAAAATAGCCGTGCAAATCACCGACAACAAAATCCCGCCCCCGGGTGTTTTCTGGCACTAGGTCCAACACGCGCGTCATCTATCCGGTTACCTCTCAAGGCAGAAACGAAAAGCTTCTGCTGAGTCTTTATTCAAGCAGCTTATCAGCTGTAACACTAATGGAATTTTGCAACCGGCTTATTTCACCAGTTCGCGCATGGCGGCATCCAAGCCTTCCAGGGTCAGGGGGTACATGCGGTCATCTAGCAACTGGCGCAGCATGCCTATAGATTGGGTGTATTCCCAGTATTGACGGGGAACCGGATTCAACCAGACGACCTTATCCCAGTTGGAAGTTACCCGTTTGATCCAGGTCTGGCCCGGCTCTTCATTGAAATGCTCGACACTTCCGCCCGGCATGGCAACCTCATAGGGGGACATAGAGGCATCGCCGACAAAGATCACCTTATAGTCAGCAGCATACTTGTGGATCAGATCCATCGTCGGAGTCCGCTCGTTAAAGCGGCGGCGGTTGTCCTTCCACACGGATTCATAGAGGCAGTTATGAAAGTAGAAATGTTCCAGGTGCTTGAACTCGGTACGACAAGCGGTAAAGAGTTCTTCCAGCATTTCGATATGGTCGTCCATGGAGCCACCAATATCCAACAGCAGAAGCACCTTCACCGAATTGTGCTTTTCGCGCACCATCTTCAAATCCAGCTGACCGGCATTGCGCGCCGTGGCACGAATGGTCCCTTCCAGGTCCAGCTCTTCATTCGCACCGGTACGGGCAAACTGGCGCAGACGTTTTAAAGCCACCTGAATATTGCGATTGCTCAGGCTTTGCGAGTCATCCAGGTTGCGAAATTCCCGCTTTTCCCAGACTTTCACGGCTCGACGATTGCGGGATTCGCCCCCCACCCGGATACCTTCAGGATGATAACCACCGTGACCGAAAGGAGAAGTACCCCCGGTGCCCACCCATTTATTGCCCCCGGCATGGCGTTTTTCCTGCTCCTCCAGGCGCTTTTTGAACTCCTCCATGAGCTTGTCCAGGCTACCCAGACTCTTGATCTTCTTCTTGTCTTCTTCGCTCAGATATTTTTCAAAAGTCTGGCGTAACCAGTCATCAGGAATCACCTTTTCCAGTAACTCATCCAGGCTGCCAATGCCTTGAAAATAGCTGGAAAAAGCCAGATCAAAGCGGTCATAGAATTTTTCATCCTTGACCAGACAGGTGCGTGCCAGCAGATAAAAATCTTCCATATCGGCAAACGCCAGGTCTGCCTCCAGGGCACGAATCAAATCCAGCAGTTCGCGCGGCGTTGCGGGGACGCCGGCAGCTCGCACTTCCTGAAAAAAATCGATCAACATACAAACACCATAACAGGGGCAAAAGGCTAGATCACCATCACCCAGCCAAGGCTAACAACACCGGGCAACAAAACAGGCCTAAGCTTTAAGGCCACCAGTAAACAGCCCGGCGTTTTACAAAAGCAGTCAGGGTCAAAACCCCCTGCGCCCTACAGCTGGATTAGCGGTTCTGGCGTCGCATCATAAAGGCCAGGCGTTCCAGTAGACTGGTGTCCTGTTCGTTTTTTACCAGGGCACCGCATAGCGGTGGCACGGCGCTGGCTGAGTCCTTTTCCAGCAGGACTTCGCGGGCCAGATCATCGGCCATCAGCAATTTGATCCAGTCCACCAATTCTGAAGTACTGGGTTTTTTCTTGAGGCCGGGCACTTCGCGCAGGTCGTAAAAGACTTCCAGAGCTTTTTCCACCAGTTTTTTCTGGACATCGGGAAAGTGCACTTCAACGATCTGCTTCATGGTGTCTGGGTCGGGGAAGCGGATATAGTGAAAGAAACAGCGGCGCAGGAAGGCATCCGGCAGTTCTTTTTCATTATTGGAGGTGATGATGACCAAAGGGCGCTGATGGGCCTTTATGGTTTCCTGAGTCTCGTAAACGTAAAACTCCATGCGGTCGAGTTCGAGCAGCAGATCGTTGGGGAATTCAATATCCGCCTTATCAATCTCGTCAATCAGCAGTACCGCTGGCTTATCACTGGTAAAGGCTTCCCAGAGCTTACCGGGCACGATGTAGTTGCTGATGTCATGAACCTTGTCCGTACCCAATTGGGAATCACGTAGACGGGAAACGGCATCATACTCGTAAAGGCCTTGCTGGGCCTTGGTGGTGGATTTGATATGCCAGGTGATCAGCGGCATATCCAGAGCGGCTGCAACTTCTTCCGCAAGCAGGGTCTTGCCGGTACCTGGCTCCCCCTTGATCAGCAAAGGGCGCTGCAGGGTGGAGGCCGCATTGACCGCAACCTGAAGTTCATCTGTAGCAACATAATTTTGGGAACCGGTAAATTGCATAGTGCTCTCTTTAATCTTTGCAGAAAGGAGGAAGAAAAGCTTTTGAGTCTACTCCGGGCGGAGGCGAGTCTCAAATTCTGGAAGCTCAGTTGGAAGCTGCAGCGTGACTGGTGCGTTCTGCGACCACCTCACCCTCTTCAAAAACCACCAGCTCGCCCGGCTGCATGATGTGCCAGGTTTCATTGGAAGTCAGGGGTTCGGTCGCCAGGACACTGACCACATCCTTGGGCGTGGTACAGGCGGCAAAATCGATCTCCAGCTCGGTATCCTTGAGGAGGGCCGGGCCGAAGGGGGCCCTACGGGTGATATGCGCCAGCTTGGTCGAACAGTAAGCATAAAGATACTGGCCGTCGGAGAACAAGAGGTTAAAAACCCCCAGGCTCCGCAGTTTTTCACAGGATTGATGGATCAGCTCCTGCATGGCTACAGGGTTTTCAGGGGGTTGGGGAAACTGACGCCTGATTTCACCCAAAAGCCAGCAGAAGGCCCATTCACTATCAGTACTACCCACCGGCAGGTAAAAACTCAAGGGTAGCTGTTCACGGAAATTGGCCAGCTGACCATTGTGCGCATAGCACCAATGGCGGCCCCAGAGTTCACGTGAGAAGGGATGGGTATTACTCAGATTAACGCCACCGACATTGGCCTGACGGATATGGCTGATGACGATATGGCTCTTGATCGGGTACTCCAGCATCAGTCGAGCCAGTGGTGACTGAATAGAGGGTTGCGGATCCTTGAACTCGCGATAGCCCTGATCTTCGTAGAAGGCTACGCCCCAGCCGTCACGGTGAGGGCCAGTGGCCCCACCGCGGCGGAAGAAGCCCGCCATACTGAAGGTCATATCCGTGGGTACATTGGCACTCATACCCAGAAGTTCACACATGGAATCCGCTACCTCTTATGCCTGTTAGCGACCCAGGTCTTCATCCAGATCGAATTCCAGATCGTCGAGCTCAGGAACTTCTTCCTCGTCATCATGGGTTTGCGCATCATGACGCGCCCGACGTCTCTTGATAAAACGGCGGTACATCAGGAAGGCGATCAGGAAAAGCAGGATATTGGCGACACCCAGGGCGATATAAACCCAGAGCATGCGTGGATCATCCCAGCTCTCGATGGGCGAGAAATTCAGTCCCAGCAGACCTGCCTCTTCGTCTGTGGCTTCTTCTTCCTGAGATACTGGCATCTCCTCTTCAGGTGCTTGTTCCTGCGTGGTTTCCTGCTCAGCACCCTGGTTGCTACCCCCGGCGACCGGATTGGGAATCACCGGACTGGGAACAACTTGAGGTGCAGGATTGGGAATCACTTCCGGCTCGGCAACTTCGTTGTCTTCTACCGGCGTTGTTTCAGGACGGTCATCAGCACGAACGCTGCCTTCTTCCAGTTGCAGCGGCGGCAATTGAATACTGAAATTCTTGCCCTGCAAACGCCCCTGGGCATCCACTTCAATGCGGTATTCGCGCCCAGGCTGCAGATTAGTCAAATTCACCTGCCATTCACCATCACCGCGATAATTCAAGGACTGGGGATCACCATTGGCCAGAACCCGGAAATCAATGGAATCAGGATTCAGATCGGGATGCTGAGCACGCAAGACAACACGAGGTGCGCCACCATCTTCAGGTAACTGTAAGCTGGCCGCCACAACATCCTGAACATTAAAGCTATGGGTCACCTGGCGCTGGAAGGTATGGCCATCAATCAGAACCGTTAGCTGCTGCTCACCCAGGCGATCAAAGTCATCCACGGTCACCTGAAATTCATACTCTGCTTCGGCAAAGTCCATCGGGGTTTCGCGCAGCAGCTGGCCATCCTGAGCGTGACGGGCACTGGCATCCAGCAGACGCAGGAATTCGCGTCGGTCAATTTTTTGACCTTCTTCGGTAAACCAGGCCGTCAGGGTTTGTTCCTCATCGGAAAAACCGCGATAAACAGTAGCGGGGAAATCACTGGTATGCAGCTCCAGATCCGAGACCACCGTCACCCGGTTATCCGGATGCTCCGGTGTTTCTATCTGCCATTCCCCGGCTTCAGGATCCATTACCGTAATCAGCGTGTAGCGGGCATTGTCATGCCAGTTCAAGGCCGCATTACGGCTAGCCTTATCGAAACGCTCACCAGCGGGTGTCTGCAAAACCACTTCAGCACCTGGTTGATGGAATACCAGCGCAGTAAATTCATTGATCAGCGGGTCAATCGAGAAGCGATTGCCTTCCAGAGGAACCTGATCCGAATCCAGCAGGCGGTTCAGGATCTGTAGCAGCAAGGGCATGAGGTCGTCAGCTTCATAGGCGACGGCATGAAGTCCTCCACTGCGTTGGGCCAGGGTTGCCATTAAGTCCTGGTCGGCTTCATCAGACAAGGCCAGCGTATGGATGGTAAAACCGGCATCGACCAGACGCGGCAGGCGTTCACGAAGCAGGTGGTCCCGGGAAGCCTGGTTTTCAGCAGACCGCTCTTCCTGGGTTGCTGCCGTAGAAACATCGACCAAGCCATCGGACAGCAGGATCAAGTGCCTGTCCGTGCCCTCGGCATCCTCCCACCCAGCATCCCAGGTTGTGGTTTCCAGGGCTTCATCAATATTGGTATAAAGGCCGACGGAGTTGATTTGTTCCAGCTGCCGTCTGGCCTGGCGCCGCCAGGCTTCAGTAACCGGATCATGATCCACCAGCATGTTAACTTGGGAGGCAAAGGTCCAGAGCCCTGCTTGTGTCTGCTCTGGCAAGAGATCAACCAACATTTTTGCCGCAGGTATGCGCAGATTATTAGGGTCGGTCCGCTTCATACTGCCGGAAATATCAACCACCACCCGCACATCCTTCTGGGCCAAAACGGCCTGGCTTCCCAGAAGACTAAAAAAGATCAGAGCAAGCAGTAAGTATATTTTTTTCATTTTATTCCATCCAGGCATCACTTCCCCCTGCCAATACCCAAGCGCAGAGAAGGTTTACAGACTGGCTTCCGCCAGACGACGACCACGTTCGGACAAATGCCAACGCAGGCCCCATTCAGAATTCACTTTACCCGCCAGGCCTTTGCCAGCAAGGATCTGCAAGGATTTCATTACATCCTGTTCGGGCATATCCAGCTCGCTCAGTAGGCTCTCCTGAGTACGGAAAATATAGCGGCCGGTTCCCAATGCCTTGAGTACCTGGGTCGCAGCTACGTCCAGGCTATCCATAACTTCCTGTTCTTCTTCTCGGGTTCCTTCCATCTCGGTTTCGGTTTCAATCAGCGGTTGCAGACTTACCTGAAGATGACGAACCTGAGCCTGAAGTTTTTCAACTTCTTGCTTGGCCGCTTCCGCAGCTTTGCGAGTACGATCGCTATCGTTGGTCACCACCACCCGTGAAGCTATCGCCGCAATCAGGCAAAGGCCGGTGTAGATCAGCAACTGGCCGGGATCAGCCTGGCTTTCGGTGATGATGCTACTACCGATCAAATCCAGCACTACAGGAACCAGGAAGGCAGCACCCACGCCGACCACGACACTTCTCAGCATGCCTGTAGTGTCTTTGTTATCCTGGTTAAGCAGATAGTAGTTGATCAAACCGCCGAATATACCAGCGATCAACATAACCAGAGTTAAAACAATTACAAATCCGACCATGATACTTTTTCCTGTTTCTAGGCTATTTTAGTTTGTTTGCTCGTTTTCTGGGGTGTCTTCCTGAGACTGCCGGGCTTCCTGACGCGTCAGGTATAAACGATAGAGACGGCCCCAGACATAGGCCAGGGGCCAGGCCGCAACCAGAGCTACCAGCAAGGGAACCGCTTTTTGTATCCAGACATCCCTGGGCACAGACATGAGAATATCCAGCACGATCACGATAAATGCCGGTGCCAGGGCCGTTTCATTGACCGCTGCCGGCACCACCAGAATGGCCAACTGGGTCAAGAAAACACCGCACTTTAAGGTAAAGGGCAACCAATAGAGTAGCTTCCAGCTGGCCAGCAGCAAAAGAAAGCTACAGATCAGGTAGGCGATCCAGCTGAGGAGTACAAGACTGTCCATGATTAATCGTTTCGTGTTTACTCAAATTAAGTTAGTTTGCTCATACTAGAGATCTAGGCCCCATAAGAAAAGAAACAGGGTGTAATCTTTGTATTTTTATGGGGTTAAAGAGCCCGGGATCAACATCATGAATGCATGATCACTTGCAGCGCTTTCGTTTACCCCTGGTTTCTTAAAGCTCTACCCAATTGATAATTCTTTCTTCCAGATCGGCATCGTCCGGCAAATCAGCTTCGCTGATGACTTTTTGCTGCACGCTAATTCCCGCCAGACGCATGGCCTCCTCCTGGCGGGTAATCAACGGATGCCAGAAGGGTAACGGCTGATTTTCATGCCTCAGACGATAGGCACAAGTTCGAGGCAGGTATTGATAAACCTCCTCACCCTCTTCACGAATCGACATGCAATCGGGAACCTGAGCCAATCTTCCCGAATAATCCCGGCAACGACAAGTAGCTGGATCAAACAAATGACAGGCCACATCAGTATAGTAAACCTGATCATCCTCCTCATCCTGAAGCTTATGCAGACAACAGCGCCCGCAGCCGTCACACAGAGCCTCCCATTCCTGAGTGGTCAGCTCCGAAAGCGGTAGCGTCCAGAATTCTTCCCGCATCAGTAACGCGACTCCGTGGGAGCACGATAGAGATCCAACAAATACTCTTCACGGGCAGGCGGCATTTGCAAATAATAGCCTTTGCTCATCAAAGCCAGGCAGACATCCTTGGCTTCAGCACGCGCCAGTTTTTTGGCCGGCGTCAACAGGAGGGTCATCACGGCTTGCGGCTGACCAAAATACTCCAGCAGCTCCTCAGGAACCTCTTTCATTCCCTTTTGCTTGTCGATGTACAAATACATTTCATCCCGTCTGGGACTACGAAAAACTTCTGTGAGTACTTTCATGCTTCTTTAACCTGAAGTTGATCCAGCGCTGCCTTGAGATAGGGCTGACGCCAGCTGGGGCTCCGGGGGTCGACTTGAGGAGCCAGGTCCGTTAAGAGTGCCTGTAGCCAGGCATCCTGTTGTTTTCTACGTGCCAGAATTTCCTGGGGAATGTCCAGATGTTCAGCCTGCTCGGCCAGGGCCTGGCGCAGCTTTTTCCGGGCAGCCTTGTATTCACGGGTAATAGGAGACACCCTGACCTCGGGCAAATCATCATCCGCAACAGCCTGAGCTTGCTGAATCACAGCCAGAACGTCTTGACCATAACGCTTGACCCAGCCGGGCGAGGCATCGCGTAGACTGGCCAGCTCAGCCGGGTGCCCGGGCTGACGCTGAGCCAGGGTCAACAAGAGTGCATCACTGGCGATGCGGCTTCGGGGGCGATCCTTGTCTCGGGCGGTTAGCTCCCGCCACTCTGCCAGGGCCTGAAGAATCGCCAACTGACGCGCATCCAGTTGCCAGGCCTGCTTGAATTTCAGCCAGGCTTCTTCCGGTAACTGCTGACCTGCATCATCTACCAGCCACTGACCTTCCTGGTAAACCGCATCCAGCCAGAGACTGTCCTGCAAAAGAATCTTGAGCCGCTGCCAGACCGGCAGCAGGTATTCAACATCTTGAGCTGCATATTTTTTCTGAGAGGCGGTCAGAGGGCGCTGCAGCCAGTCGGATCGGGTTTCCCCCTTTTCCAGTTGCAAACCCAAGAGCTCTTCCACCAGCCGCTGGTAACCCATGCCGGTATCTTTGAGCGCAAAGGCTGCGGCCACCTGGGTATCCACCAGCGGCTGAGGCAGCACACCCAGCCAGTGATAAAGCATTTCCAGGTCTTCCGAGCAGCTGTGAAAAATTTTTAAGGGGCCGCTGCTCAACAAGTTTTTCAGCGGCTGTAAAGCCTTCAGCGACAATACATCCAGTAGGTAACAAGCCTGGCCATCCCCGACCTGAAGCAATGCAGGGCGCGGGTAAAAGGTATCTGTGCGGATAAACTCGGTATCCATGGCCAGTTCATCCAGCTGTTGCCAGCGAGTACAGAGATCAGCCAACTGCTCATCCTGATCGACCCAGATATGGGGTAAGGCTTCTTGCAAATTAGAAGGCATTATTGATTTTCCCGGTTAAAACCCAGACGCCCGGCAAAAGCACGTGAAAGGGTGCCGCCATCCAGATATTCCAATTCGCCGCCCAAGGGGATTCCCTGGGCCAGATGGGTGACCTTTACTGCTCGTGATGACAGGAGTTCAGCCAGATACTGGGCCGTGGTTTCGCCTTCCAGGGTAGGATTAGTCGCCAGAATGATTTCCTCCACCGGTTCTGCGTCGAGTTTACTCAGCAGTTCGTCGAACCCCAGATCCTCCGGACCGATTCCCTCCAGAGGAGACAGATGACCCAGCAAAACAAAATACTGGCCGTCATAGGCACCGGTTTGTTCCAGAGCCAGCATATCTGCCGGGGTCTCCACCACACAAAGCACCGAGGACTTGCGCTTGCCGCTGGCACAGATGGCACAGAGCTCCTCTTCGGTCAGGGTTCGGCAGCTACGGCAGTGACCCACTTCCTGCATGGAACGGCCCAGCACTTCGGCCAGACGCTCACCACCGGAGCGATCCCTTTCCAGCAGGTGAAGTGCCATTCGCTGGGCACTCTTGGGACCCACCCCGGGCAAACAGCGCAGGGCCTCTATCATTTCTTCGATCAGGGGGCTGAATTGCATGACCTGGGCTTAAAAAGGCATCTTGAAGCCGGGAGGCAAGGGCATGCCGGCCGTGAGTTCTTTCATTTTTTCCTGGCTGGCGGTTTCCACCTTGCGTACGGCATCATTCACCGCTGCCGCCAGCAGGTCTTCCAGCATTTCCTTGTCTTCTTCCATGACACTGGGGTCAATTTCCACTTTGCGAACATCATGGCGACCGGTCATGGTCACCTTGACCATGCCTGCACCAGCCTGGCCTTCAGCAGTTGCATTGGCGGCTTCTTCCTGCAGTTTCTGCATTTTTTCCTGCATTTCCTGGGCTTGCTTCATCATTTTGCCCATATCACCCATACCTTTAAACATGCTTGCGTCTCCTGAATTAACGGCTATCAATGAAGTCTATTTTCCTGCAATTCACTTGCAGAAACAACGCTCTCGGGATTTACACTGACCCCAAAGCGAGCTTTTAACTCCTGCACCTGGGGATGATTATCAAGCTGCTCCAGCAGTCTGGCCTGCTCGGCCTGACGCAGCCTTTCCCGACGCTGGGAAAAATTATCCAATTGTGGATTTTCGTGAGCTTCAAAAACCAGTTCCAAGGCCTCGCCTAGCAAGCCGGTTAGCTGTTCATGAAGCTGATCGCGAAACCCCTGATCCAGCAATGCCATGGCTTTCGGGCTAGCCACAAAAATCAGCCTTTGTCCCTGGCGCTCCCAGAGACAAAGATTACGTGCCTGGGAGGCAGCATAACCACTTAATGCCAACTGAGGAAAAAGCGCCAGCCAATCCTCGTTGTTGTTCAAACCTCCGCTGCTGGCTGCTGGCTCAGCTGGCACCTGGGTAACCGCTGAGGGAGGCGGTTCAGGATTAGGCACAACCGCTGGCGGCTCTACTTGAGGTTCAGGTGCAGCCAAAGGCGCTGCTAGTGGCGGCTGACTGGAAGCAACGGGGGGCTCTTGCGGTGCCGGGCTTTCAACCTCTACCCCCTGAGCAGCCGCTGCTTCCAGGGCTTGCGACTCAGGGGGCCGGGGCTTTGGGGGCGAAGCCGCTAGCTCGGTTTCCGGCAAATCGGGAATCCCCTGGGGCCGGAAGGCCAGCATTCGCAACAGGGTCATTTCCAAGCCGGTGCGTGGATCCGGTGCCAGCGGTAAATCCCGCCGTCCTTCAATAGCCAGCTGGTAAAACAGCTGTACCTCTTCAGCCGTGGTTCCTGCTGCCAGTTCCTGCAGCTTGGCCTGCTGTTGGCTGTTACCTGGCAAGGCTTCAGGCACCAGCTGCGCCAGAGTCAATTGGTGCAGCAAACTCGACAAGTCTTCCAACACAGCACTGAAATCAGGGGCCTGTTCGGCCAACCGGCCCACTACCTGCATCAAAGCGGCGGCGTCCTGATTGACCAGGGATTCCAGCAATTCCATGATATGGCGATGATCGAGCACGCCCAGCATTTCTGCCACCTGGGCAGCATCCAGCTGGCCCTGACCAAAAGCCACCGCCTGATCGGTCAGGCTCAAGGCATCACGCATGGAGCCATCCGCCGCCCGGCCCAGCAGCCAGAGGGCCGCTTCTTCATAGGTCACACCTTCCTGCTGCAAAATATTCTGCAGATGCTCCACCACCCGCTCCGGTGGCATATTCTTGAGCTGAAATTGCAGGCAGCGGGATAATACCGTGACCGGCAGCTTTTGCGGATCGGTCGTTGCCAGCAGGAATTTGACGTGGGGAGGCGGTTCTTCCAGGGTTTTCAACAGAGCATTGAAACTGTGGCTGGAGAGCATGTGCACCTCGTCAATCAGGTACACCTTGAAGCGTCCACGGGTGGGCGAATACTGGACGTTATCCAGCAGCTCCCGGGTATCTTCCACCTTGGTCCGACTGGCTGCATCCACTTCAATCAAGTCGACAAAGCGCCCGGCATCGATTTCCTGGCAGGAAGAGCAGACACCACAGGGCTGGCTGCTGACCCCCTCTTCACAGTTAAGGCATTTGGCCAGAATACGTGCCAGGGTGGTTTTGCCCACCCCGCGCGTGCCGGTAAATAGATAGGCATGGTGGATACGGTCGGTATCCAAGGCATTGATCAAGGCCTTGCTGACATGATCCTGGCCGATTAACTGATGAAAATTCTTGGGACGCCATTTACGCGCCAGCACCTGATAACTCATGGAGATTCCGCGGCTGCTAAAGAAGCTTAAAGGCGCAAGGATAACATGAAGCCGAACAATAACCGAAAAGAGCAAGGGCCTGACGAGCGGCTTTTTCCTGTAAACTGGCTTTTTGGATACTCAAGGGAAGCAATGATGTCACTGGAAACCTGGATTGCCTTTTTTCTGGCCTGCCTTTTGATCAGCCTGACACCGGGAGCCGGTGCCCTGGCCTCAATGACTTCGGGGATGAACTATGGTTTTCGTACCGGCTACTGGAATGCTCTGGGCCTGCAACTGGCCCTGGTGGTTCAGGTGGCTCTGGTCGCTGCTGGCCTGGGTGCCCTGCTGGCCGCATCGGAAATGGCCTTTACCCTGATCAAATGGTGCGGCGTCGCCTACCTGGCCTACCTGGGCTGGAAACAGTGGTCGAGCCCACCCGCAGCCCTGTCCGAAGAGAAGCAAACCGCCTCGCAACCTCCCATTTCTGGATTGATTCTGCGTGGATTTCTGGTCAATGCCAGTAACCCCAAGGCGATTATTTTTATTCTCGCCATCCTGCCCCAGTTTCTTGATCCGGCTCGTCCCCTGCTGGAACAATACCTCCTGATGCTGGCGACCATGACCGCAGTGGATCTACTGGTAATGGCTGGCTACACCGGACTGGCGGCCAAAGTCCTGCGCCTACTGCGTCAGCCCAGTCACCAGATCTGGATGAACCGGGCTTTTGGTGGCACCTTCATGGGTGCAGCTCTGTTAATGAGCCGTGTCCAACGTGACTAGGAGATTCTAATGCCCATTCGAGCACTACTCGCCTCCTGCCTACTAGCCGCTCTGTTAACTGGCTGTACCGGCATACCTGAAGGCGTCCAGCCGGTTGAGCCCTTCAGAATTGATGCCTACCTGGGACGCTGGTATGAAATTGCCCGCCTGGATCATTCCTTTGAAGAAGGCTTGAGCCAGGTGACTGCTGACTACTCCCTACAGGATGATGGCAGCATCCGGGTGGTCAATCGCGGTTTCAATGACCAAACCGGGGAGTGGGAAGAAGCCGTCGGCAAGGCCTATCCGGTTGACGACCCCACTCGCGGCCACCTGAAGGTTTCCTTTTTTGGACCCTTCTATGCCAGCTATGTGATTTTTGAGCTGGGTGAAAACTATGACTACGCCTATGTTTCCGGGCCGGACAAGGATTACCTCTGGCTTTTAGCCCGCAGCTCCCAGGTCACCCCGGAGCGTCTGAACGACTTTCGTCAGCAAGCGCAAGCAGCCGGTTTCAACTTGCAGGAACTGCTTGTTGTCGAACACCCTGAAAACTAGGCGAAAGGCTAAGTTTGACCTAAGCTGAAAGGCTAATTCCTCAACAATCAAGGCTCTCATGAAATCTGAACAGACCCGCAATGTCCTGGGTGGCCTGCTGCAACCCTGCAGCTTTGATACTCAAACCGGTTTTTTCCGCGATGGCTACTGCCACACCTGTACCGAAGACATTGGCATGCATACGGTTTGTGCCCAGGTTACCGAGGAGTTCCTCAACTTCAGCCGGGAAAGAGGCAATGATCTCAGTACGCCACGCCTGGAAATGGGGTTTCCGGGCCTGGCACCCGGTGATCGCTGGTGTTTGTGTGCCCTGCGTTGGGAAGAAGCCCGTCAGGCTGGTGTGGCTCCTCCGGTCTGCCTGGAAAGCACCCATGAACTCACCTTAAAGATCCTGTCTTTAAAACACCTCAAGGCGCATGCCTGCTCTCCCGGCAGATCCTCCTGAGTCCTGTTACCCCACCAGAGCGATCAACAGACCTGCAGCCAACCAGATGGCAGCGGCACCCGCAACCAGCTGCAGGATTCTATCGGTCAAGGAAACACTGCCATGATGGTGATGGTGGTGCTCATGACCTGCTGCTTTTTTGGCTTTCCATGCCTGCCAGCCCAGAAGGCCACTAAAGGCCAGAAAAATCAGGTTCAGGAAAAAACCGGTATTAATAGCAAACTTATCCCTTTGCATGAGCTGCCCTTGAAGATCGCTTGAAGGCAAAAGATCCAGAAAGGCAAAGCTGTAGTGAAGCACGAGAGAAGCGGCCACCAAGCAGGTTAACAAGAGCACCAAAATATACAAAGCCAGCTTCCAGCCATAATAGCGGGCATTGATTCTCAGGATGGGCAGAACGACCAGGTCAGAAAAAATAAAAGCCATCACCCCGGCAAAGCTGACGCCCTGATCAAACAGAAGCGCGGCCAGCGGGATATTGCCCATGGAGCCGATAAAAGTAAAAAAAGCAGCGACTGGACCGATCAGTGTTTGTGCCAAAACGGCACCAAAGCCCGGATTTTGTGCCTGCTCACCGCCCGAACCGATAAACAGGGTTTCAAAAAAGGCATCAGGAACAAAAGCCGCAATAACCCCAGCCACGGTAAAACCGATCAAGACATCCTTCCACACCATCTGCCATTCCATGACGTACTTCTTACCGATCTGCTGCCAGCCAGTGGAGGAGAAGAGTTTCTGCTTCCAGTTCTGGCTTTCCTTTTCATCTTCCTGATGCTCTTTTGCCAGCCGCTGACGTGCTTCTTTAATCAACTGATCCGGCCGGGTCCAGGCTACAAACAGCCAGGCAAAAATAATCAACAACAGCCCACCGATATATTCACCCACGACAAATTGCCAGCTCAGAAACAGGGCTATCACAATGCCGAGCTCCACCACCAGATTGGTCGAAGCCAACAAAAAGGCCAGAGATGGCACCAGACCGGCACCTCGCTGAAAGAGGGCACGAGTGCCGGAAAGCGCAGCAAAACTGCAGGAACTGGAAATAAAACCAAAAAAGGTTCCCAGAGATATACTCTTAAACCCGGTGTCCCCCATCATTTTCTGCATGCGCGAGCGAGTGACCAGCACCTGTATCAAACTGGAGATCAGGTAGCCCAGGGCAAAAGCCCAGAGCGCCATCCAGAAAAAACCCAGACTGGTCAGTGCCGCTTCACTCCAAGCATCCAAAAAATAATTCATCAGTAACTCTCCCCAATTTGAGTCAATGACAAAGCATTCATAATCGGCCTGTGCCTATCTAGTGAAGGCTAGCCAAGCAAGCTGATTTCCACCAAGACCAGGTCAGCTCACCCCAGCAATAGCACTGGACAAGCAATCTTCACGTTCCTCGCACTTCAATTACTTTCAGGGCCTAATCAACTCACTTCCATCTAAATAAAAGATTTTTTATCAAATAAAAATTGATCCTAAGCCTATAAAAATGATCAAAATTTCATATAATAAGAATTCAACTAAACAGAACTTAACATCATGAGGATAAGATCATGCGCGCCAAGCATCTTGCGGTTTTCCTGTTTACCCTGCTCTTTGCAGTCGCTGTTCAGGCCAGGGATTACTATGTCGATATAACCAACAACACCGGTTATACCATCATGTACGTCTACGTCAGCCCATCTGATGCAGAGACTTGGGAAGAAGATGTACTGGGCAACGATATCCTCCCCAACGGTAACACCCAACGGGTTAATCTGCGTGGCTACAAGAGCCCTCTATTCGACATCAAGCTGGTGGATGAAGACGGCGATAGCTACACCTATTGGAATGTCGATGTCTCCCGCCGCGACATTAATGCCACGCTGAGTGATCTGGACTAATCTCCCGACTTTAGCGCCAGGCCGTATATAAAAAAACGGTGCTCCTTGGAGCACCGTTTTTTTGTTCCCTCTTCAGTCTTCAGTCTGCCAAATCAAAGCGGTCGGCATTCATCACCTTGTTCCAGGCATCCACAAAATCCTTGACAAATTGCCAACCGGCATCGTCCTGTGCATAGGCTTCAGACAAGGCTCTTAGCTGGGAATTGGACCCGAATACCAGATCCACACGGGTTGCCGTCCAGCGAGGCTGACTTTCACCCTGCACATAGCCTTCGTAAATATCCTCTTCCTTTTCTGAAGGCTTCCATTCAACCTCCATGTCCATCAGGTTGGTGAAGAAATCTGGATTAAGGGTTCCCGGCCGCGAAGTCAGCACACCATGACGTGAACCACCATGGTTGGCTCCCAGGCTACGCATCCCCCCGACCAGGACCGTCATTTCCGGGGCGCTCAGGTTGAGCAACTGCGCTTTATCCAGAAGCATCTCTTCGTCCGCCACGGTAAATTTGGTTCGCCGGTAATTGCGGAAACCATCCGCTTCGGGCTTGAGATATTCAAAGGAGTCATTATCGGTCTGGCCTGGCTCGGCATCCGTACGCCCGGGGTAGAAGGGCACCTCCACCGGGTAGCCAGCATCAGCCGAGGCTTTTTCCAAAGCAGCCGCCCCACCCAGAACGATCAAATCGGCCAGCGAGACTTTCTTGTCGCCATACTGGGAGGCATTAAAGTCGGATTGAATATCTTCCAGACAATGCAGGACCTTATCCAACTGTTCCGGCTCATTGGCTTCCCAATCCTTCTGAGGAGCCAGGCGGATACGGGCACCATTGGCACCGCCACGTTTGTCCGAATTACGGAAAGTAGAGGCCGAGCACCAGGCCGTAGCCACCAACTCGGGAACAGAGAGACCCGAATCCAGAATCCGTTGTTTCAGCTGTTTGGCATCCTGTTTGTCGATCAATAGATGATCCACTGCAGGAACCGGGTCCTGCCAGATCAAATCCTCGTCAGGCACTTCCGGTCCCAAATAGCGGGATTTAGGCCCCAGGTCGCGGTGAGTCAACTTGAACCAGGCACGAGCAAAGGCATCAGCAAACTCTTCCGGGTTCTTGTGAAAGTATTCGGAAATACGGCGATATTCAGGATCTTCGCGCATGGCCATATCCGCCGTGGTCATCATGATGCCCACTTTTTGCGAGGCATCCTCGGCATCCGGCGCCTTGTCTTCATCGGCTAGATTCTTGGGAACCCACTGCCAGGCACCAGCCGGACTCTTGGTCAACTCCCAGTCGTATTTGAAGAGGACATCAAAATAGGTCATATCCCACTGGGTGGGTGTGGGTGTCCAGGAACCTTCAAGGCCACTGGTAATGGTATCTCGTCCCTTACCGCTACCGTGACTGCTTTTCCAGCCTAGCCCCATCTGCTCCAGGGGGGCAGCTTCTGGCTCAGGACCCACCAGTTCGGCATCTCCGGCACCATGCACCTTGCCAAAGGTATGCCCGCCAGCGGTCAGAGCAACGGTTTCATAATCGTCCATGGCCATGCGCTTGAAGGTTTCGCGAATATCCCTGGCAGAAGCCAAGGGGTCAGGTTCACCGTCCGGCCCTTCGGGGTTCACGTAAATCAGACCCATTTGTACAGCGGCCAGGGGTTCTTCCAGTTCACGGTCTCCTGAGTAGCGGCTTTTGGGCTGGTCACTGGTGGCTAACCATTCCTCTTCGGCCCCCCAGTAGATGTCTTCTTCCGGAGCCCAGATATCATCACGGCCACCGGCAAAACCAAAGGTTTTCAGACCCATGCTTTCTAGCGCTACGTTACCGGCCAGAATATAGAGATCCGCCCAGGTTAGCTGATTGCCGTATTTTTTCTTGATCGGCCAGAGCAGCCGACGGGCTTTATCCAGGTTGGCGTTATCCGGCCAGGAGTTAATGGGCGCAAAGCGCTGGTTACCGGTAGAGGCACCACCGCGACCATCAGCGGTACGGTAGGTACCCGCCGAGTGCCAGGCCATACGAATCATAAAGGGGCCATAGTGACCATAGTCGGCAGGCCACCAGGACTTGGAGGCCGTCATCAACTCCGCCAGATCTTTCTTAACAGCTTTCAAATCCAGCTTTTTAAAGGCCTCAGCATAATTGAAGTCAGCCCCACGCGGATCAGCTTTTGAGGAATGTTGGTGCAAAATACCCAGATTCAGCTGTTCCGGCCACCAGTCCTGAGCACTACCACCGCCAACCTGTTTCTGGGTACGGCTACCATGCATTACCGGGCAACCCCCTGCTGCAGCTTGTTGCGAGCTCATAAAACCTCCTTCAAGCCTTGAGTGTGAAATTGAAAGTATTCGAATTGCCAGCAGACATTTCTTGATTACTAGTTATAGCTGCCAATCAAGAATTAAGAAAATCAACCTTTTTAATGAGATTGATAACAACTAACAATTGCTCAATATTTTTCTTGCGATCACTACTTAAGACCTGAAGGTGATACGGCTTTACTTCAAGGGTTGGAATCCAGTTGTGGTAGATAGCGGCTGCCTGGTGGCTGTTTTTGGGCGACCAGTTGAACCACGGCACCCTCGCCCGTATGCAAATGGCCTTCATGCAGAGGCCGGATTTTTTCAACTGCATGCAGAAAACTCATATCCTGCAGGTAGTCCCGCAATTCGGCCAGGGTAAACATCATATCCTCAGAGGGAGGACCACCAGTACCCCGACCCAACTGATCCGGTGTATAGCCTTCCAGCAGCAAGAGACCGTCATTTTTCAAGGCAGCCATCAGGCGGGCATAGAGGGGTTTACGAACAGCTGAAGGGGTATGGGCGAAGATCATGACGATGGCATCGTAATAGTCTTCTTCCGGTTCATAGCTGGCCAAATCGGCCTGGTGATCACGAATACTTACCCCAAACTCTTCAGCTAGAGACAAGGCTTTATCCAGACCGACCCGGGACAAATCCACAGCGGTCACCTCATGACCCAATCTGGCCAGATACACGGCATTGCGGCCTTCCCCTTCTGCCACACAGAGAATCCGGGCAGGCGCATTCAGGGAATACAACTCATCCAGCTGTTCAACCAGAAATTCATTGGGTTCACGACCATAAGCATAGTCTTCACCGGCGTAGCGTTCATCCCACATTCATCAATACCCCTGTCATGAGCAAGTCCAGTTATTCATCCTAGTAGGCACAGACTAGAGGTAAAGGCGGGGAGTTTCCAGCGGCAAAAGGCCGCTAAACCCCAGCAAGCACAGAAGCTAAGTGGACAACCGGTCAATGACAGGCCTCTAAAATACATCTAGACTGCCTGAGTTCCCACAAGCACTATTCAGGAAAATAATTTCGCATGATGCACACCCTCTATCTAGGCTCGCCCCAGGGCAAGGCTTTTACTCAGGATGAACGCCAAAGCATCATTACAATCACGAGCCGCTATTTCGATGGTTTTACCCTGCTTGATGCCGAGGGTTACTATCAGGGTCGACCCGTAACAACCCTCCTGGTCAAGGTGGCGACCGCAGAAAGTAAAGACGTCGAAGCACTGGCCTTGGCTTTAGGTAAAGCCATGCGACAAAAAGAGGTGGCGATCGAACAGGGAAGCAGCTTTACAGCCATCAAAACAAGGGATGACTAAAGCTTAATTCGACGGGGTATCCACAAGGCCAGGCCGCTCGCTGCAAAGGTTTTACAGGAGCTGAAATGGAGATGGCCCCTGCCAGCCACATCCCGGCACACACATCCATCGCTACCGTTGCTCCCTTCCGGGCCTGGCGGGGTTCACGATTTCGTGTTGCGGGAGGACCAACAGGGGCCACCACAGAACTCGTTGGGCTTGCCCCAACTGAGGCGTGCATACTAGCAGCCTCTACCGAAGCAGGCAAGCAAAAATGTAAAAATCAAAGCCAATACAAGGGCTTGCTGGGTTATACTGATGAGATTAACCGATTTCAACCTACGAGCCTTGCATGCAGCGCCTTGATCTCCTACTGGTAAAACAGCAACTGGCTACCAGCCGTACCCAGGCCCAACAATTTTTAAGCGAGGGCCGCGTAGAGCTTTTCAAACAGGGGCGCTGGCAAGGGGTCAGCAAGCCAGGTCTCAAACTGCCTGATGATAGCCAACTGCAGGTGGAAACCCGGGAAGAAGATGACTACGTATCCCGTGGTGCTCTGAAACTCAAGGCGGTGGTCGAAGCCAGCGGACTGGAACTGGAGGGCTGGCTGGCTTTGGATATTGGACAATCAACCGGTGGTTTTACCGATTATCTACTCAAGGCCGGAGTGCGTCAGGTCGTGGGTTTGGATGTCGGCCAGGCCCAACTGGATGCCCGTCTGGCCGGTGATCCTCGTGTCACCAGTCTGGAGAAGGTCAATGCCCGTTATCTGGAAGCCTGCCTGCTGCAGGAAGCAGACCTCCCAGCGACCTATGATCTGATCGTGATGGATGTTTCCTTTATCTCGCAAACCCTGATCCTGCCGCGGCTACCCGCACTCTTAAATGAACAAGGCTGGATCATGACACTGGTTAAACCCCAGTTCGAAGTAGGAAGAGAAAATATTGGCAAAGGCGGCCTGGTCAGAAATCCCCTGCTTTTTGCCGAGGTCAAAGAGAAAATCAGTCAGCTTTTGGACAAGCTGGGATTAGACATAAAACACTGGCTGGCTAGCCCGATTAAGGGGGGCGATGGCAATCAGGAATTCCTGCTGGCCGCCCAAAAGCGGCCAGGCCAATAAAACTCAGGTCTCTGCCCGGGCTATAAAAAACACCTAATGCCTGCTTACAGCTTTTTCTCCCAGAAAAGCGCCTGCCCCATTTGCGGGTCCAGTTCATAACCGCTAAAACCCTGGGCCCGATAAGCCTGTTGAGCCACTTGATTGCCTTCCAGCACCTCCAGGGTGATCTTGCAGCAGCCTCTTTGCCGGGCTATTTCTTCCACTTTATCGAACAGCAAGCGGGTCAGCCCCTGCCCTCGGTAATCAGCAGTAATGATGACATCGTGAATATTGACCAGAGGCTTGCAAGCAAAGGTGGAAAAGCCTTCAAAGCAATTCACCAGGCCCACGGGGCGCTCGCCATCAAAAGCCAACACATGAAAATTATCGCTACGCGCTTTTAGGGCTTCTGGCAGGCAGGCTTTAACCTCATCAGACAAGGGCTTGCCCTGGCCCATGGGATGGCAGGCATATTCATCCATAAGTGCCACCAGAGCTCTGACATGGTGAGACAGATTTAAATCAGCTTCGATTAATTGCATAAAAGACGTTCCTTGATAACAATTCCGGCCAGACCCGATTCAGCAACAGATCGGGAAACCGGTGACCTCTTGAGAAAAAACAGGTTAGCGGGCCGTATCCTTGAGATGCTCATCCTGCACCTGCACATCCAGTTTTCCGGTCGGCAGATGCGTCGCTTTTTGATGGGCATTAAAGTAGTTTTCCAACAGCCGGAAACAACCGATAAAGAGGGCAGCAATCAATAGGTAGATCACCCCGGCCATCAGGAAAAACTCCAGATTCATATAGGTACGTGAGATCACATTACGCGTCGCCCCCATTAAATCCAGCAGAGTGATGGTGGATGCCAGAGCACTGCCCTTGAGCATCAGAATAACTTCATTGCCATAGGCAGGCAGGATCATGCCAAAGGCACGCGGCAGGATAATCTTTTGATACTGCTGACGCCTGGAAAGCCCCACGGCCATGGCCGCTTCTATTTCGCCGCGCGGCACCGACTGAATGGCTCCGCGAAAGAGTTCGGCAATATAAGCAGCGGTATGCAGGCTGAAGGTAATAATGGCACACCAGTAGGGCTGCGAGAGAACTTCATCCCATAGCCATCCCAGAGAGCGCAGGGATTCAAACTGGGAGAGCCCGTAATAAACCAGATAGATCTGTACCAGCAGCGGCGTTCCCCTGAAAAAGAAAATATAGGCATAGGGAAAACTCCACAGCCAGGGATTCTTTGAGGTACGCATCAAAGCCAAAGGCAAGGCCAGTAGAATACCCACAATACCGGACAAAACCACCAGCTTGAGAGTCAGCCAGGCCCCTTCCAATAACTGGGGGAGATAGCGGGCGTAGCTGTTCCAGGGTTCATTCCCGGCGGCCAGCGCCTGCAACCAGTCGGATAAAGCGTAAATCCAGTCCATCAGCGACTAGCCTCCAGGTGACCCCGACCGGCTCTTTTTTCCAGCCAGCCCAGTAACTGCATAAAGACGATGGTCAAAGTCAGATAGATACCGGCAGCGGCCAGATAAAAGGTAAAGGGCAGCTTGGTGTAACCTGAAGCCACATAGGCCTGACGCATGATATCTTCCAGGCCAATCACGGACACCAGCGCAGTATCCTTCAAGAGTACCAGGAAGAGATTCCCCAGACCCGGCAACGCCAGCCGCCAGAGCTGCGGCAGCATGACATGCCAGAAGGTCTGCCAGGGAGACAGGCCGAGTGCCTGAGCAGCTTCGACCTGCCCCTTGGGTAGTTCCTGTAAAGCGGCACGGAAAACCTCGGTGGCATAAGCACCAAAGGCAATGGAAAGAGCAGCGACCCCGGCAGCAAAAGCACTGATTTCGACGTAAACACCAAAAGTCAGTTCCAGCAACTGGCTGGTTCCGAAATAAATCAGTAGCACCAGCAACAACTCGGGCAGTCCACGCATCAGGGTGGTATAGAGGTTACCCACCCAACGCAAGGGAAAGAAAGAGGAGCGCTTGGCCAGTGCCCCAAGAAGCCCGAGCAACAAGCCGAACACCAAGCTGACAAAAGCCAGCTTCAGGGTCACCCAGGTGCCTGCCAGGAGCAGATGCCCAAAACCGTGTAAATCCATAAACCGCTTCAGGCCATTTTAGTAGATGGAGAAAGGGAAGTACTTGGCATTGATTTCGGCATAGCGGCCGGATTCAACGATAGCTTCCAGGGCTTCATTGAAACGCTCTCTCAGCTCCTGATCACTGCGACGTACCGCAATGGCGATCTTGTCGTCGATATCAATGTCTTCACCCTTGAACTCAAAGTCGGAGCCGGCTTCAGTGCGCAGCCAGTCGTAAGCCGGGAACTTGTCGGAAACCAGGCCGTCCAGGCGACCGGCAGCCAGATCCAGGTAGGCATTGTCCTGGGTATCATAGAGGCGCACCTCTACGTGACGGCCCAGTTCGTCCTGCAGGTACTGACCGGCAATGGTGGCACGCTGGGCACCCAGAGTCTTGCCTTCCAGGCTGGCTGCATCAGTGCCCAGCTCTTCATCTTTAGGACCGACAAAAGCCAGAACGTTAGAATAGTAGGGATCAGTAAAGGACACCACGCGTGAACGCTCGGGCGTGATTGACATGGAAGCAATGATCGCATCGTAACGACCCGCTCTCAGACCGGGGATAATCCCATCCCAATCCTGACCGACGATTTCACACTCGGTCTGCATCTCTTCACAGAGGGCACGGGCGATATCCACATCAAAACCCTGAAGCTCACCACTGCTATCAATAAAGTTGAAAGGCGCGTAGGCACCCTCGGTTGCAATACGCAGCGTATCAGCCTGGAGGCCAAAAGAACCCAGGACCAGCAGAAGTCCTGTCAGAAAACGTACAGACACTTTCATCACGGTATATCCTTCAGTTAGCTTGATAAAAAGACGCGTATTTAAGCCTAGCCTAGAGGTGGCTGGACAAAAATTCACGACAACGGGTGGAAGCCGGATTGGTGAAGAAGACGTCCGGGGGACTCAACTCCTCAACCTGGCCCTGGTGCAGGAACATCACCTGCGAAGACACATCACGGGCAAAACGCATTTCATGAGTAACGATCAGCATGGTGCGGCCTTCATCAGCCAACTTGCGCATCACGCCCAAGACTTCATTGACCAATTCCGGGTCTAACGCCGAGGTGGGCTCGTCAAAAAGCAGGACTTCAGGCTCCATGGCCAGGGTACGTGCTATGGCGACTCGCTGCTGTTGACCACCGGAAAGCTGCAGCGGGTAAGCAAGACGCTTGTCTGCCAGGCCCACCTTGTCCAGCAAGGCCACCGCTTCTTCGCGAGCCTGTTTTTTACTCTTGCCAAATACCTGGGTCGGTGCCAGAGCGACATTGTCCTGCAGGGTCAGATGCGGCCAAAGATTGAAATTCTGAAATACAAAGCCCATGCGGGCACGAAAGCTTTCCAACTGACGACGCGAAGCGGGTTGGAGTTCGCCATCACGATTGGCTTTCATTGCCAGCTGTTCACCGGCCAGATGAATACTACCGCGATAGGGTTTTTCAAGAAGATTAAGACAGCGAAGTAAAGTGGACTTACCGGAACCACTGGACCCAAGAATGGAAATAACATCACCCTGGTTGGCAGTCAGCGAAATCCCCTTGAGCACTTCATGCTGGCCGTAACGCTTGTGCAGGTCGTCTACCTGGAGAGCAGGAAGGGAGTCGTCTTGGCTATTTTTCTGGAGTTCAGGTGCGGGGATCATCTCGCTGCCTTGAGTCGCTAACTGCCTTGTGAGCAGTGATTAATGTTAAGGGATGCAAGGAAGTTTACCCGAGTGAACTTTGCATGAACAGGGGTAGCTTTTACTTCTTTGTCATGGACCTGCCATCAAAATGCAAGAATTTACACAAGGATCAAACAAGTGTCCGCTTGCTGCGGGAGTTTGTTAGAATGCGCCGCTTCTTGAGATGGAGCTTGATAAGAATGCAATCTTCCCCCTTAACGACAGCCCTGCGCCTCTCCTTACCGGTTTTATTCGGCTACCTTCCTCTTGGGATGGCTTTTGGTGTTCTTTTCTCCACCCAGCTGGATTACGCCTGGTGGTTTGCCCCGCTGATGGGGCTGGTAATCTATGCCGGTGCCGGACAAATTCTTGCGGTCAGTCTGCTGCTGGCTTCCACCGGTTTGATTGAAGTCTTCATTGCCATGTTGGTGCTCAATGCCCGCCATGTCTTCTACGGCTTATCCTTGCTGGATGCTTTTGCTGGAGCAGGATGGCGCAAACCCTACTTGATTTTCGGACTGACCGATGAAACCTACTCGCTGCTAACCAGTCGCCCCCGAACCCGCAACAAAGCCCTGGAGCAGCAAGTGGATTTTCTTATCACCCTGTGTAACCAGATTTACTGGATACTCGGGTGTGCACTAGGTGCCTGGCTAGGCCGCACGCTCATTTTTGATTCCACCGGGATAGACTTTGCTCTGGTGGCCTTGTTTATCGTCCTCTGCATAGAGCAATACAAGGCACTGCAATCCCACTTTGCCATCTGGGCGGGGGCTATAGCAGCTCTGGTGGCCGCACTCCTCTTTCCAGCCAGCCAACAGCTACTGATCGCCATCACCCTGGTGGTAGTAGCACTGTTTTGGCAATACCCCAGCCGCAAACACCTCTACACAGCGATCAATCAGGATCAGCAGCATGAACGGTGATACCTTTTATTTACTCAGTTTTATTCTGGCCGCCGCCGCCGCAACCTTTTTAACCCGGTTGCTTCCCTTTGCCTTTTTAGGGCGGCAGCGTAACCACCCTCTGGTCCAGCACCTCGGGCGCTACCTGCCTGCCGGCATCATGGCCTTACTGGTGGTAATTTTTCTGCTGCGCTCAGGAAACTGGCAGGCCCCGGTATTGGGCATGGATGCACTGGGACCAGCTCTCCTGGTGGTAATTTTGCATCTCTGGAAGCGCAATGCCCTGCTTTCATTGATGGCGGGAACCCTGAGCTATATGCTCATTCAGCAGCTAGTAATCACGGTTTGAACCACCCCGTAGTTTGCCGCGTTTAACAACTTTTAACCGACAGACGCCAGGGGTTCACAAACAAATATTCCTTGTTTATAATGCGCAGCCATTGAGTTTGGGGTATAGCCAAGTGGTAAGGCACCTGGTTTTGGTCCAGGCATTCGGGAGTTCGAATCTCTCTACCCCAGCCACTCAATTCAGCTTTCCTCAAGGGGTTTCCGGTTACCGGAAGCCCCTTTCCTTCGCGAAACCTCTGTCATTAGGGTGAATCCGTGTCTAACTTGATGGTCTTTTCGGGCAATGCCAACCCGGAACTGGCGCGCAAAGTTGTAGAATGTCTTGATATCCGTATGGGCGATGCCACCGTTGGTCAATTCAGCGATGGTGAGATTGCTATTGAAATCAATGAAAATGTCCGGGGTAAGGATGTTTTTGTAATTCAATCCACCTGTGCGCCCACCAATGACCACATCATGGAAATGATGCTGATGGTCGATGCTCTGCGCCGCGCCTCAGCTCACCGTATTACTGCGGTTATCCCCTACTTCGGTTATGCACGCCAGGATCGTCGCGTTCGCTCCTCCAGGGTTCCCATCTCTGCCAAGCTGGTTGCCGACATGATGTGTGCCGCTGGCGTCAGTCGAGTCATGACCATGGATCTACATGCCGATCAGATCCAGGGCTTTTTTGATGTCCCCGTTGACAACATCTATGGCTCGCCAGTGCTTCTGGATGATATCGAGCGCCAGAACTACGACAACATGGTCGTGGTATCTCCCGATGTTGGCGGCGTAGTTCGTGCCCGCGCCATTGCCAAGGAACTCAACGACACCGACCTGGCGATTATCGACAAGCGTCGCCCCCAGGCCAACCAGTCTCAGGTCATGCACATCATCGGTGACATTGAAGACCGCACCTGCGTTCTGGTCGATGACATGGTAGATACTGCCGGCACCCTGTGCAAGGCAGCCGAGGCCCTGAAGACCCGTGGCGCCAAGAAGGTGGTCGCCTATTCCACTCACGCTATTCTTTCCGGTCCTGCAATCAGCAACATCTCCAACTCCATGCTGGATGAACTGATCGTAACCGATACGATTCCTCTGACCACGGCTGCCGTTAATTCTGGTAAAATCCGCCAGCTCACGGTTTCCAGCCTGCTGGCTGAAGCCGTACGCCGTGTCAGTAATGAAGAATCCATCAGCTCCATGTTCCGGAGCTGATCAGGTAAAGCTTTCCCTCAAAAGGGAAAACCCATGAACACCAGACTGCCTGGTCGCGGGCACCTGGTGTTTACTTTTAGATAACCGTCCATGAGGACAAGATAATGTCAGAATTTAATTTTGTAGCCACTGCACGTAACGACCTGGGTACGAGTGCGAGCCGCCGCCTGCGTCGTGCTAAGCAGTACATCCCCGCTATCATTTACGGCGGTGAAGAAGCTCCTCAGCCTATCGCTGTTGAACAGCGTGAGTTCTACCGCGTTCTGGAAACCGAGGAAGCCATCTATACCTCGATTCTGAACCTGGATATCGATGGCAAGAAGCAGCAGGTCATCATGAAAGACATGCAACGCCATCCTTTCAAGCCTCTGGTTCTGCACGTTGACTTCCAGCGCGTTGATTCCACTCACACTGTTAGCGTTCAAGTGCCTCTGCACTTCCAGAACGAAGACAACTGTGTTGGCGTCAAGCAGCAGGGCGGTAAAATTCAGCACCTGCTGAACGAAGTTGAGGTAACTGCTCTGCCTCAGAACCTGCCCCAGTCCATCGACATTGATGTCAGCAAACTGGAAGTCGGTCAAACCATTCACCTGTCCGACCTGGAACTGGCCGAAGGCGTTAACATCACTGCTCTGGCCCACGGCGGCGACACAGGTGTTGTCAGCGTTCATGCCAAGAAAGGCGGTAAGTCTGACGATGCAGATGAAGAAGGCGGCGAAGAAGCAACTGAAGAATAAAACTCAGTTGTTGGCCGTTTTGCCCAGGCAGCCTCTAGGAGGCTACCTGGGTTTTTCACATCTAAAACCTGATTTTTGATCACCGAGAAAGCGCCTATGGCTAAAGGGATTCAACTGCTTGTCGGTCTGGGCAATCCCGGAAAAGAATATGCATCGACAAGGCATAATGCCGGAGCCTGGTTGGTCGAAGCCCTGGCCGCCCAGCATCAGCTCCCCCTCACTACCAGCAAGTTCCAAGGATTGCATGGTCAGCTGCTATTGGGCAGTCACAAGCTGCATCTTCTGATCCCCACCACCTTCATGAATCGCAGTGGCCAATCCATTGCCGCCCTGGCCAACTTCTACAAAATCAATCCCGAAGAAATCCTGGTTGTCCATGATGAACTGGATTTGGATCCAGGCGTCGCCCGCTTAAAAAAAGGCGGTGGTCACGGTGGACATAATGGCCTTCGTGATACCATCAGCGCTCTGGGCAATAATCGCGATTTTTACCGTCTGAGAATCGGCATCGGCCATCCGGGACAAGCCAGCAAAGTAACCGGCTATGTTCTGGGCAAGCCCCCCCAGGATGAACAACTGAAAATCAATGCCGCCGTTGATGAATGCCTGCGTCATCTGGAACTGATCGTCAGCGGTGACACCACTCGGGCCATGAATCAGTTGCATAGCTTCAAAGCTGAATAGACTCATGGCCTGATTACAGGCGACTAGCCAAGCCATCCCGAATATTGTTTGCAAAGACTTTTTGAACAGGACAGATAACTATGGGCTTTAATTGCGGTATCGTCGGCCTTCCCAACGTCGGCAAATCCACCTTGTTTAATGCCTTGACCCAGTCAGGCATCGATGCAGAAAACTTCCCCTTCTGTACCATTGAACCCAATACGGGCATCGTTCCCCTGCCCGACCCCCGCCTGGATACCCTGGCAGAAATCGTCAAACCCGAAAAAGTTCTGCCCACAACCATGGAGTTTGTGGATATTGCCGGTCTGGTTGCCGGGGCCTCCAAGGGTGAAGGCCTGGGCAATAAATTTCTGGCCAATATTCGTGAAACCCAGGCGATTGCCCACGTAGTCCGCTGCTTTGAAGACGACAATGTCATTCATGTGGCCAACCAGGTTGATCCGGCCAGCGATATTGAAATTATCAATATGGAACTGGCACTGGCTGACCTGGATTCTGTTGAAAAAGGGATTCAGAAGCTGGTACGTCTGGCCAAAGGTGGCGATAAGGAAGCCATCGCCCAGAAAGCCATTCTGGAAAAAGTGCAGCCGCATCTGGAAGAAGGCAAACCCCTGCGCAGTTTTGGCCTCAGTGATGAAGAGAAAAAACTGGTCAAAAACTACGGTTTCCTGACCCTCAAGCCGACCATGTACATTGCCAACGTCAATGAAGAGGGCTTTGAAAACAACCCGCATCTGGATGTCGTGCGCAAGCTTGCCGAACAGGAAGAAGCGGTCGTGGTGCCCGTATGCAACAAGATAGAAGCGGAAATCGCCGAGCTGGACGACCCCGAAGAAAAAGCCATGTTCCTGGAAAGCATGGGCCTGGAGGAACCTGGCCTGAACCGTGTTATCCGTGCTGGCTTTGAACTCCTGGGACTACAGACCTACTTTACGGCTGGCGTTAAGGAAGTACGTGCCTGGACGGTTAAAAAAGGAGCAACCGCACCTGAAGGGGCTGGCGTGATTCATACCGACTTCCAGAAGGGCTTCATCCGCGCTGAAGTGGTCGCCTATGATGATTTTGTCGCCTGCCAGGGCGAACAGGGTGCCAAGGAAGCGGGTAAATGGCGCCTGGAAGGCAAGGATTACATCATCCAGGATGGCGACGTCATGCACTACCGCTTTAATGTCTGATTAGCCGAACCAACACCTCCTGACTGCCCAAGAGGCTTGACAGGAGGTGTTGCCAAGCTTAATATTGCGCCGCTTGTGTGGCTATGTAGCTCAGCTGGTTAGAGCACATCACTCATAATGATGGGGTCCCCTGTTCAAATCAGGGCATAGCCACCAACTTCCTCTTTTTGCAATCAGTGCTCAAACCGGGTAATCAAGCCTTCCATCTCCTGTAGCATGCTCTCTACGCCTTGCCCCTGAGTGCGACTTTCCTGGGCGCTAGCCGCCAACTCTTCGGCCCGCTGATAAACGGCCTGCAACCCCTCCTTGAGACTATCCAGACTTTGCATCTGCTCAACCACCGCGCGTGAAGTTTCCTGGTTCAACTGCTCCACTGTTATCACCCCTTCACGCAAGCGGCCGATTTGCTGACCTGCTGTTTCCAGCTCCTGCATGGTCGAGCCCAAGTCTTCAACGCTGGTAATCAGGGAATGCGACAGGGTCGAGGCCAGTTGACTAAAGCCGGAAACCTGCTCCTGAATCCGTCCCGAAGCTTCTTGCGAGCTGGCAGCCAACTGGCGCACCTGATCTGCCACCACGGCAAAACCTCGTCCGGCATCACCGGCCCGGGCCGCTTCTATGGCTGCATTCAAGGCCAGCAAATTAGTCTGCTCAGCCAGGGCATTGATCATTTCCAGCATTTCATCGATCTGAGCAACACGACTGGCTAGCTGGCTCGCCTTGTCATCCAGGCGCTGCATTTGATCCAGGCTGGACTTAAAACCTGCTATCGCCTGATCAATTTGTTTTTGTCCCTGGGAAGCCTGCTGCTCAGCTTCCTCGGCAACCCGGGTTGCCTGCTGACACCGCTCATTGACGGACAAAGAAGCCGCATTGACAGCCTGCATCGATTCCTGTGCCTCTTCCAAAAGCTGATGCTGGCCGCCCGCCAGGTTTTCCGATCCCTGAACCTGATCCACCAGCTCATTCAGATGCTGACCTATGTGATCCGCTGAATGGCCTATCCGGTTAATCGCTGTCAGATTTTTCAATTCGGCATAGCGCAGGGCCAGTTCCAAGGCCCCCAATTCATCACCACGCTCAGTATATATGCGCTGGGTAACGGGGTTAGTATAGAAATGCAAAGCCCTTTCCATGACTTCACGCAGGGGTAGGGTCAGCCGGTAGGCCAGAAGCGCTGTAAAAAGTATGGAAACCGGAAGGATGATCAGCAGGTCGATCAGCGGAGGTTCAACCCGATAGGACCAGCCCAACAACAATCCCAGGAAAGGAATCAACATGCCCAGAAAAAGCCGCAAGGTGGTGTTGGTGCGCTTGTACCAGGGCAGTTGGATTTTCTGTTTGGCCTGCCACTGGGAATAAATTTCTTCGGCCTGTTCCTGATCCTGAGGCTCCAAAGGATGACGTACCGATTGGTAGCCGACCACCTCGCCGTCGTCGACAACCGGTGATACAAAGGCATTTACCCAGTAGTAATCACCGTTTTTGCAACGATTCTTTATAGGCCCCATCCAGTTGAAACCAGCTTCAAGATGCTGCCAGAGATCGGCAAAAACAGCAGCCGGCATATCCGGGTGACGAATAATATTATGGGGCGCTCCCAATAACTCCTCCCGTGAGTAGCCACTGATTTCAACAAAATAATCATTGCAGGCAATGATGTTTCCCTGAAGATCCGTGGAAGAAATAATGCAATAGCCTGGGTCCACCTGGACTTGTTTCGACATCTTTCCCTCATCCTTTGTCTGGCTCATGTAAACTAGAGGGCTTTTCAGCCACTAGTCCCCAAACAGGCAGCAATAGCGGCCCAAGGGGAACACCCTCAGTTTTCCGGGGTCTGATAAAACTGATTTTTTGATATTGGATGCAGAAGGGATGAATTTAATTGTGACAGCCACCAAGCGTTCTGTTTTTGCTTTTGTTTGCCTGCTGGTCTTGATGTTCGGTTCAGCATCCATTTCGGCATCCAGCCTGTTTAATTCTTCCCAATCCTCCTGGAATTCCTGGTTTAGCGATTCAGAAGCTAGCCCGCAGTTTCTTCCTCCCGAAGAAGCCTTCAAGCAGGAAGCCTGGATAGAGGGCAGCCAGATTTTTATTCGCTGGGATCTGGAGCCCGGTTATTACCTCTATCAGAAACAGTTTGCCGTCACCCTTCCCGAAGGCCCTGAAAGCCTGACAGTCAAAGCCTTGGAGTTTGCTCCAGCGGTCACTCAGGAAGACGACTATTTCGGGGTCAGCCAGGTCTACTACTCGACTGCCTTGATGGCCGCCACCCTTGAGGGATCAACGGACTTGCAAGAATTGGCCGTTAAAATCCGCTACCAGGGCTGCGCCGATGAAGGCCTTTGCTATCCTCCGCAGTACACCACTTTGAATCTGGATAGCAGCCAGCTGGATACCTCAACTACACCAGTAAAACTGGATGAGGTTTCTCCACCAACAGCCACCACTGAGTCACCGGCCAGCCAACCCCCGGAAAATCTGAGCAGCCGCCTGACATCCACTCTGCAAAGCGGTGATCTCTGGCTGATACTCGGCCTTTTCTTTGCCGCCGGCCTGGGACTTACCTTTACCCCCTGCGTACTCCCTATGCTTCCCATTCTAAGTGCAATCCTGGTGGGCAAGGGTGATCAACCTCAAAACTCGGGACGTTTACGGGGCTTTCTGCTCTCTGCCGCCTATGTGACAGGGATGGCCTTGACCTATGCACTCTTGGGTGCCCTGATGGGACTTTTCGGAGCGGGATTGAATCTCCAGGCAGCCCTCCAATCCCCCTGGGTGCTGGTGCCCTTCGCACTGCTGTTTCTGCTTCTGGCGCTGGCCATGTTCGGCATCTGGGAATTACGCCTGCCTGCCTGGCTGGATCAGCGTCTCCAAGCCCTGCAACAACCCAAAGGGGGCACCCTGGTTAATGTAGCCCTGATGGGGGCTCTTTCCACGCTGGTGGTGTCTCCTTGCATGAGCGCACCTCTGGCCGGTGCCTTGGCTTTTATTGCGGTGACTGAAGACGCCCTGACCGGAGCCTGGGCCTTACTGGCCATGGGGCTGGGTATGGGGCTTCCCCTGTTGCTAATCGCCACTTTTGGTGCCAGCTGGTTGCCCCGTGCCGGTGCCTGGATGAACCAGGTTAAAGCTTTCTTTGGTTTCCTGTTGCTGGCAGTAGCCATCTGGCTGGTCGAGCGCCTCCTGCCCGCACCGATGACTCTCGCTCTTTGGGGACTCCTGGCACTGGGCGGTGGCATCTTTCTGGGTGGCCTGCAATTTCAACTTCAGGGTGGCTGGCAGAAATTACGCCTCACCCTGGGACTGGCCTTGATCATCTATGGTGCCAGTCTGCTAGTAGGTGCACTGGCTGGCAGCCACAACCCCTGGCAACCCCTGGCAGGCTTGGAAGGCTCGAATCAAGCGCCAGCATCCCTGGAACCCATCCCTCTGATTGACCAGATAGCTACCCTGGACACCCTGATTAATACCAGTCGTCAACCTGTGCTTGTGGACCTTTATGCTGACTGGTGTATTTCCTGCAAGGTCATGGAAAACGAAGTCTTTCCGGATCCCACTGTGATTGAGCAAATGCAGGGGATTTCCCGAGTCAAACTGGATCTCACTGATATCACACCCGAAAAAAGAAACTGGTTGAATGAGCGCCAGCTTTTTGGCCCACCCAGCTTTCTTTTCTATATTGAAGGCCAGGAAGCCCGCAATTGGCGCATTCAGGGCGAGATGAACGCGGCGGAAATGGCCCGCCACCTGCAAGCCTTCCAGAAAAATCTTTAATCCTGGCAAACTGGTGGCAAGTAACGGCAAAAAGCATCAAACGTGCGTTTAACTACAAAAAAAACAAAGTTAAACAGTGCAAAGCTGGACAAGAAGTTCGACTTTAGGCAAACTTCACCCCCACATGGCTATTTCTTGGCTATTAGGCTAGTTTTTACCCAGTCAGGCCAGCAAGTTCACAGCATTTAGTTACTTTTTGATTAGATATTTATTGTTAAAACTGAGCGAGCGACTTTTTCTTTCATGGCTAGAATTTTATTGCTCCAGGGCCCCAACTTGAATCTGTTAGGACAGCGTGAACCCGAAATCTACGGATCCACCACTCTGGATGAAATTCATAGCCAGCTGATCCAGCAAGCCCGGGAATTGGGCCATGAGCTGGACGCCTTTCAAAGTAATGCTGAGCACCAACTGATTGATCGTATCCACCAGGCTTTCAACGATGGCACGGCTTTTATTCTGATCAATCCGGCAGCTTTTACCCATACCAGTGTTGCGCTTCGCGATGCACTAGCAGGAGTTGCGCTACCCTTTATTGAAATCCATTTATCCAATGTTTATGCCAGGGAGCCTTTTCGCAAGCACTCCTATTTTTCCGATTTGGCTCAGGGCGTTATTTGCGGCCTGGGCACTCAGGGCTATCAGCTGGCCCTGCTGGCTGCTGATAACAAAATCAAGCAAGCCGGTTCAGCTGGCTAGGAAGATCTGTTTGGTCAGAGCACTACCGCAGGGCCAACCGGGTTTTCTAACAAACAACTCCATACCACCTTACTAATCAGAGATATTATTATGGATATTCGCAAAGTAAAAAAACTGATCGAGCTTCTGGAAGAATCCAACATCAGCGAAATTGAAATTCAGGAAGGTGAAGAAGCCGTTCGCATCAGCCGTCACCCAACCGGTGCTGCTGTTGCCCAGCCGGTTTACCAGAACTACGCGCAGCCAGCCATGCCTGCTCCAGCCGCAGCACCGGCTGCTCCTGCTGCCGAGGCACCAGCCGCAGAAAGCAAGCCCGTTGCTTCCGGCCACCAGATCAAATCCCCTATGGTGGGCACCTTCTATCGTTCACCTGCTCCTGGCGCCAGCCCCTTCGTTGAAGTGGGTACGGCTGTCAAGAAGGGCGATACCATTTGCATTGTTGAAGCCATGAAAATGATGAACCAGATCGAAGCCGACAAGGACGGTGTTGTTGAAGCCATCCTGCTGGAAGATGGTCAACCGGTTGAGTTTGATCAGCCTCTGGTCGTTCTGGTCTAAACCCCTCTCGGGTCATCCACTTAAACCTTGCGGTGTTGCTGACACCGCCATGAGGGACAACAATGCTTGAGAAAGTTGTTATTGCCAACCGTGGTGAAATTGCCCTGCGTATCCTCAGGGCCTGCCGCGAGCTGGGCATTAAAACCGTTGCTGTACACTCCAAGGCTGACCGTGATCTGATGCACGTTCGTTTGGCTGATGAAGCCGTTTGCATCGGTCCAGCGCCTTCGGTGGATTCCTATCTGAACATTCCGGCTCTGATTGCCGCCTGTGAAGTCACTGATGCCAGCGCCATCCACCCTGGCTATGGCTTCCTGGCCGAAAACGCTGATTTCGCCGAGCAGGTCGAGCGTTCCGGCTTTAGCTTTATCGGCCCCAAAGCCGAAACCATCCGCCTGATGGGCGACAAGGTTTCAGCCATTGCGGCCATGAAGAAGGCCGGGGTTCCTACGGTTCCCGGTTCTGATGGCCCTCTGCCTGATGATCCCGATGCCATTCTGCAAACGGCACACCGTATCGGCCTACCGGTCATCATCAAGGCTGCTGCCGGTGGTGGGGGTCGCGGTATGCGCGTGGTGCATTCTGAAGGCGCCCTGATAAACGCCGTACACGTGACTAAAAACGAAGCCGGTGCCGCCTTTGGCGACAGCACGGTTTATATGGAAAAATTCCTGGAAAATCCACGCCACGTGGAAGTTCAGGTTCTGGCTGATGGCCAGGGTAATGCCGTTCACCTCTATGACCGTGACTGCTCACTACAGCGTCGTCACCAGAAGGTCATCGAGGAAGCACCTGCACCTCACCTGAACGAGGAATCCCGCCGCCAAGTACTTAAAGCCTGTGTTGATGCTTGTAACACCATCAACTACCGGGGTGCCGGCACCTTTGAATTCCTCTATGAAGACGGCAATTTCTATTTCATCGAAATGAATACCCGTGTTCAGGTTGAGCACCCGGTCAGTGAAATGGTCACCGGCGTGGATATCGTCAAGGAGCAGCTGATGATTGCCTCCGGACAACCCCTACGCCTGCGTCAGGAAAACATTCAGGTGATGGGCCACTCCTTCGAGTGCCGAATCAATGCCGAAGACCCGCGTAACTTTATGCCGTCTCCAGGCAAGATCACCATGTTCCATGCCCCGGGTGGCCTGGGTGTGCGTATGGATTCGCATATCTACAGCGGTTATTCTGTACCCCCCCACTATGATTCCCTGGTCGGCAAGTTGATCACTTGGGGAGTTGACCGCGAAGCGGCTCTGACGCGTATGCGCGGCGCTCTGGACGAGCTGCTGGTGGAAGGCATCAAGACCAATACCGATCTACACAAGGATCTGGTAAGGGATACGCACTTCCAGAAGGGTGGTGTTAACATCCACTATCTGGAGAAAAAGCTGAGTCAGTAATCGCTGTCACTGCTTGAACCCTGAAAAAGGGCAGCCTTCCTGATCGTGAAGCGCTGCCCTTTTCGTCTTCAGTCATCAGTGACGGCTAATCCTCACTGGCAAGACCGAGCACCCCTTTCCTTTTCATTCTTCACTTTCCCGGAAAATTTTCATGTCCTGGCTGCAATTAAAAACCCTGGTCAGACCCGAGCAGGCCTCCACGCTGGAAGACTGGCTGCTGGAAGCCGGTGCCTGCGCTATTACTCTGACAGATGCCGAAGACAACCCCGTATTTGAACCGATTCGCGGCACCACCCCCCTCTGGCAAGCCACCTGTATTACCGGTCTTTATGATGGCCAGGAGGATGCCCACGCCATGCAGACTCAACTCCTGCAACGTTGGCAACAGGAATTCCCCGAAGAGCCAGCTCCGGTCCTGCACCTGGAAATTCTTGAAGAAAAGGACTGGATTCGCGAGTGGATGGATAGCTTTACGCCCCTGCAGATGGGTGAGCGTCTCTGGGTGGTTCCTAGCTGGCATCAGCCTCCACAACCGCAAGCAGTCAATCTTATGCTTGATCCCGGCCTGGCTTTTGGCACTGGCACCCACCCCACCACTGCTCTCTGCCTGGCCTGGTTGGATGCTCAGCCACTTGAAGGTCGCAGCCTGCTGGATTTCGGCTGTGGTTCGGGCATTCTCGGCATCGCCGGTCTGCTACTGGGTGCCCAGCAAGCCTGGGGCGTGGATATTGACCCCCAAGCCCTCCAGGCCAGTGCCCAGAATGCCGAACGCAACGGCTTGGCTAAAGATGCCTTTCCTGTGTATTATCCCGATACCTGTCCACCACTTCAGGTCGATGTTCTGGTCGCCAATATTCTGGCTGGCCCTTTGATCGATTTGGCCCCCACTCTGGCTGAGAAAGTCAAAGCTGGCGGGCACTTGGCATTATCAGGTATTCTTTCCCATCAGGCTGAAGAAGTAGCAGCCGCCTACCGTCCCTGGTTTGCTCTTGAGGCCTTCCAGGAAAAAGACGGATGGATCAGAATAACCGGTCAGCGCTTACCCCAGCCATAACACGCTTGCTAGGGAATTACGGGCATGAACAAGACTCGAATGACACAACTGGCACGTTGCCCCCACTGCGACAGTGTATTTGAAGTCAGCGACAAGGAATTGGAGCTGGCCTTTGGTGCTGTTCGTTGTGGTGAATGCATGAAGATCTTCAATGCCCGTTTCCATCGCCTAGAAGCCAGTGAGGATCAGCTGATCCAGGAAGCTTCCCCAACGGATGACTCAAAACCCGATCCGATTCCCACACTCAGGGATCAGTATCAGGCTGATAAAAGTGATCCAGTACCCGTGCCTGAAGAAGAGACTGGCTGGAGCTGGCCGGAAGAAGCACTGAGCGAAGAGGACTTTGAAGAGGCCTTCACTGCCGAGGACGAGGAAATCGAAAGAGAATTCCAAGCTTTTGAAGCAGAGCTGGAAACCGCCTTTCTTGACTCTGATACCGAAGAGACTCTCACCCAGCAAGCCGACCCCTTTCAGGCAGATGCAGAGCCAACGACTTCCGCCGAAGCCTCTGACCCTTTGACTGATGATCCTGAACCCCTGGACCTCTATTCAGAAGATCTCAATCTGGAAAATGAACTGGCCGAAGAGGCCAGGGAAAGGGAAGAGCAACCCTCGACTGCTGCCAAACGTCCCTGGTATCGCCAACCCCTTCTGGCCAGCCTGCTACTGGCCGGTATCCTGGTGGCTACAGGGCTGGGTAGCTGGCAGTTTTTTAGTGCTCAGGCCTCCAGTGACTACCAAATCAGTCAGGTTCAACTCGCCCCTGCGCAGGACCCCCAAAAAATGCAGGTCAGTTTTCAGTTGAGTAATCCCACTACTGAGCCCCTGCCTTGGCCTAATCTGGAGGTGGAACTGTTAAACCTCAGCTTACAGGTGATCGCCAGCCAGACGCTGCAGGCTGAAGACCTTCCTTCAGCTGAGCCCCAACTGCCACCCGGCAGCCAAAAGGAATTTAGTGTTGAGGTCGACCGCCCCTCAACCTATGTACAGAACGCACGGATAAACCCACTACCTTAAAAGGCAGTCCTCTTGTTAACCCTGGGATCTTTTACTCTTGATACCCCGCTGGTACTGGCCCCCATGGCCGGTATCACCGATGCCCCCTTTCGCTCCCTGTGCCGGGAAATGGGAGCAGGCCTGGCTGTGGCGGAAATGGTCACGGCCGACCAATCCCTCTGGCATACACAAAAATCCAGATTGCGCTTGCCTCACCATCAGGAAGATGAACCCCGGATGATTCAGATTGCCGGAGGGGATCCGCAGATGCTCGCCGATGCGGCCAGAGCCAATGTCGACCTGGGAGCCCAGATCATTGATATCAATATGGGTTGCCCGGCCAAAAAAGTCTGTAAAAAAGCAGCCGGTTCAGCCCTACTCAAGGATGAAAAACTGGTCGCCGAGATATTGGATGCAGTGGTTAAAGCCGTAGAAGTCCCTGTGACATTAAAAATTCGCACTGGGTGGTCAGCAAAACACAAAAATGCTGTTACAATCGGCAAGCTTGCAGAAGCTGCTGGCATCCAGGCTCTTACCCTGCATGGTCGAACCCGAGAAGACCGATTTCGAGGGGAGGCTGAATACGCCACCCTGGCTGAAGTTTGCCAGGCGATCGACATACCGGTTATTGCTAACGGTGATATTGACTCACCGGAAAAGGCGGCCTGGGTGTTTGAGAACACGGAGGCTGCAGCTGTCATGATCGGCCGGGCTGCTCAGGGTCGTCCCTGGATTTTCCGCCAAATCAAGGCTTGGCTGGATAAAGGTGAAAAGCAGCCAGCACCAAACTATCAGGAACTCAAGGCGATCATTGGCAAGCATCTGCAAGGACTCTATGCAACCTACGGTGAGTTTATGGGGGTTCGTATTGCCCGTAAACATTTCGGCTGGTACCTACAGCAGGCTGGCCAGAACTCTTGGCGCAAGCAATTCAACCAGCTGGAAACACCGGAACAGCAATTAAATCTGATGGCTGAAATCTTTCAGCCCACCGAAGAACTTCTTGGCAAACCGGCCTAAACCTGAATCAGAATTGAAGCAAAGTGACTGACATACATTCAACAAGCTTAAAGACTTCCGAACATGAGCGTCCGCTTCGTGAAAGTGTACATCGTGCCCTGGAGAAATATTTTGCCCAGCTAGACGGGCAACCGGTCAATAACCTCTATGATCTGGTATTGACCGAAGTGGAAGCCCCGCTGCTGGAGGCAGTCATGCGCTACACTGATAACAATCAGACGCAAGCCTCCAGTCTACTGGGCCTCAACCGTGGCACCCTGCGCAAAAAACTCAAACATTACGATCTCATCTAAGCTGTTAGGAGCTAAAACTGGCTTATGGCAAACCCAATCCGTCGCGCCCTGTTAAGTGTTTCCGACAAAACCGGTATCGTGGAACTGGCTCAAGGTCTAGCTGACCGTGGCGTAGAGCTACTTTCAACCGGTGGAACCTACCGCCTACTCAAGGAAAACCAACTGGAGGTCAAAGAGGTCTCCGAGCATACCGGTTTCCCGGAAATGATGGATGGGCGGGTCAAAACCCTTCACCCCAAGATCCATGGCGGTATTCTCGGACGCCGCGGCCAGGATGATGAAGTTATGGCGGAACACGCCATCCAGGCCATCGATCTGGTGGTCGTCAATCTCTATCCTTTTGAGCAAACCATCGCTCGTGATGACTGCACTCTGGAAATGGCCATCGAAAATATCGATATCGGTGGACCAGCCATGGTTCGCTCCTGTGCCAAAAACCATGCCTATACCAGTATTCTGGTGAATACCAGTGACTATGCGCGTGTGCTTGAAGAGATGGATGCCAACCAGGGTGAAGTCACCCAGGCCACCCGCTTCAACCTGGCAGTCAAGGCTTACGAACATACGGCGGCCTATGACAGTGCCATTGCCAACTATCTGGGGCGCCTGGCTGAAGGCGGCAATGAAGACTTCCCGCGCACCTTCAATACCCAGTTCATCAAGCGCCAGGATATGCGCTATGGTGAAAACCCTCATCAGAAGGCCGCCTTCTATGTTGAAGCCCAGCAACAAGAAGCTAGCGTAGCGACTGCAGAAGTACTCCAGGGCAAAGCCCTTTCCTATAACAATGTCGCCGATACCGATGCGGCCTTTGAATGTGTCAAGGCCTTCACTGATCCGGCCTGCGTCATCGTCAAGCATGCCAACCCCTGTGGTGTGGCCGTGGCCGAAGATCTAAAAACAGCTTATGATCAAGCTTTTAAAACTGATCCCACCAGTGCCTTTGGCGGCATCCTGGCCTTTAACCGTTCACTGGATGCCCTGACGGCCCGCACGATCGTCGATCGCCAGTTTGCCGAAGTGATTATTGCTCCAGGCATCGATAAAGCCGCTCAGGAAATTCTGGCCACCAAGAAAAACCTTCGCGTTCTGGATGCCAGTGAGCACTGGCCCGGCGAACACCAGCAAACCCTGGACTTCAAACGAGTCACCGGCGGTCTGCTGATTCAGGACAAGGACTTGGGCGTTGTTGGCCGTGATGACCTCAAAGTGGTTACTGAACGTGCACCGACCGAACAGGAACTCAAGGATCTGGCCTTTGCCTGGAAGGTGGGTAAATTCGTGAAATCCAATGCCATCGTCTATGCCAAAGATGGCATGACCATCGGTGTGGGTGCAGGTCAGATGAGTCGCGTTTATTCCGCCAAGATTGCCGGTATCAAGGCAGCGGATGAGCAATTGGAAGTGAAGGGTTCGGTCATGGCGTCTGACGCCTTCTTCCCCTTTAGGGATGGTATTGATGCTGCAGCAGCAGCGGGAATCACTGCCGTCATCCAACCCGGCGGTTCCGTCCGTGATGAGGAAGTCATCCAGGCTGCTAACGAAGCCGGTATTGCCATGGTCTTCACTGGCATGCGCCACTTCCGCCACTAAGCCCGTCTCGGGTGGCCTGTTTCAGGCCACCCAAGCTTCTTTTGTTACTGCCTCCTGAGCTTTTCTCTTTTTAACCCCCTCCCAAATCCTTTCATGGAAAAAATAGGCCAGGGTATTAATACCGGGTTCTACCAGCGCCACTAGGCTACTGGTTAAGAAACTGCCGGTCATCATCCAGACAACACTGAAAGCCACGGTAAAATGAGTGATTGCAAAGGTCAGGGTTTTCAACATGATCGTCATCTCCAGCCGGTTTATTAATAGGAATGATAAACCTTCTCATCAATAAATCCAGATAAAGATAACTCTTTTACTGATTGCTAAAAACTATTATGAAGTCATAAAAAAACCCGGTTGGCTAACCGGGTTTTCAAACGTTCGTCAAGCCTTAGAAGCCGGCACGAACGTAAGCACCAAAGAAGGCACCATCAACGGTCAGATCCCCGTAGGTATCATCCAGATCGTCCAGCGTCATGGTGAATTCACGGTAACCGGCAGTGACACCAGGAGTAATCAGTGGCAAACCACCAAACTCATAGCTCACATCACCCTGGAAATCAGTCACGCCATTACCACTGTAGCTGATGGTATTCAGCTTGGCACCAACAGACAGACCGAACGGCAGGGATACACGCCCACCCAGGTAACCCATGGGCAGAGGCACGCTCAGATCCACGGATTCAGTACGGGTATTACCACCAACGTCACCCTGGATTTCAAAACCACCATCAAACATGCGTGCAGTCAAACCCACTTCAACGCGCAGGGAAACCAGAGGAATCAGTGAAGTCAGGCCATCCAGAAAACGGTAGTAGGCCGTGGCATCAGTATGACTCAGATCAATGGTTGAAGTAGTGTTTCCTGTAAATGTCTGGTTTAGGAAGGTAAAACTGGTATTGCGGTTACCAGTAAACTCCATCGAAGTCTGGGTCAGGCGCAGATTAGGAATCAGGGGAACAAAGTGATCAAACTGCAGAGATAGATTAGTCAGACCTTCATCACCCAAGCCTAGTTCGTCTGTAAAATCCAGTTGTGGCTGGCTGGAATTGCCCTGAATATAACCAGAAGGGCTGGCATCCCAGTAGTTGGCAGTTGCTGTCAGGTTCAAAGCAGCCTGGGCTTGGCTGGCAACCAGAGGGGTTAGAGCCAGACCGGTAGCGGCGATCAGTTTACGCATGGTGTAAAACTCCCGTTTTGTTTAGTCTTTGCTGGTAGTTTACCCAAGAATGGGGGTAGAGACGAGCAAAAAGCAGTAAAGAGTCTTTATCTTTTGTTGAAATCTTCAAGTAACATTCAAAACCAGGTAAAGACCACCCACAACCAGACTCAAAACCCAGGCTGCGATTACAAAAAGCATGCCCGAGTAACGTTCAGGTTCACGCCGAATGGATCGATAGGCCAGCACGGAAGCAATTACAGAGGGAATCAACAACCACACCAAAAGCATCCCGCCCAAGGCAAGCAGCAGCCCCAGGATAGCAAGGTTGTGATTCATTCGGGGAGTTTGTGGATCACTCATGGAAGACTCAAGCATCCTCTTGTTCACGTTTAGCGTTGAGGGTAACAGAAACGGAATCGGAAAATCTCAGGGCATGGGGCTTGTCGACCTCAACTTCTGCGGCCAGCACCTGATCGTACTCCATAATAATTTCCAGCAGTTCCTTGGTTAGCCTTTCCAGTAGCGCAAAACGCCCCTCCTCGACATGGGCGATCAAACGCTTGGTAATGGTACGGTAATTCAAGGCTTCTTCAATTCGATTAAACTGAACTGCACGGTTGGCTGCATAACGAATAACAGCGTTAACCACGATATCCTGGCGATTCTGGATTTCATCTTCCTTGATACCGATATAGGTTCGTAAGCGCAGATTCTTGATGCGAATCTTGGCCAGAGAATAGGGATCATGATGTGGCATGCAAAGAGTTCCTTGGCAAGAGGTTTAATCCAGCAGCTTGAGAAATTCCTGACGACTATTCTGTGAAGCCCGCAGCTGACCCAACATGACGGAAGTACGCATGGAAGAATTCTGTTTTTCAACGCCCCGCATCATCATGCACATATGCTTGGCTTCAATAATCACCCCGACCCCAGCAGCGCCCGTCACTTCTTGAATCGCTTCAGCGATCTGCTTGGTCAAGAGTTCCTGTATCTGTAAGCGTCGGGAGTACATATCAACAATACGGGCAAACTTGGAGAGACCGAGAACCTTGCCCTGGGGGAGATAACCAATGTGGCATTTACCGATAAAAGGCAAGAGATGATGCTCGCACAGCGAATAGAGTTCAATGTCCTTGACGATCACCAACTCATCTGTATCGGATGAAAAGACCGCCCCATTGACCAGCTCATCCAGAGACTGGTGATATCCCTGGGTTAGATACTGCATGGCTTTGGCAGCTCTCTTGGGCGTATCCTGCAAGCCTTCACGCTCCGGGTCTTCACCCAGATTGCTGAGGAGATCACGATACAAGGGCGTCAGGTTTTCATGGATCATTTCTGGGTTTATCTTGTCATTCATTGATTTAAGTTGAGTTAGCGCGTTCATTTAGCCACCTAGAGTCAGGGACTCGACCAGGGATCTTGTATAGGAAATGTATACTTTTTTGCTATTAAAAACCACCTCTTTTTCCGACTAATTTACTCGGTTTTACTATCAATTCAGCTTATGAGTTCCACGATGGAGCACAAGAATCTATAATGCGTCAAATTGACACCAATAACCCAGCGTTCCACTCTGTTATACTAATTAGCATCCACTCATTTAATCTGGACTAAGTGCATTATGAAAAAATTGATAGCAAGTCTTGCCCTGATCGGTTTTTCCTTGCCAATAATGGCTCAAGACACCATTAGCTTGAATTCAGGCACCCTGCTGGACGTCAGCAGTGTTGGCGAAATTCAGCTGATGAATGGCGAAAGCAAGGATAATGTCTGGTTTGCAGTCGATCCGGCTCAGATTAGCTCCAGTAATGAAAAACAGCTGAGTAACTGCGTACTCACTGCTTATGTCGGGCTGGAAAATGGCGAACTGCAGTTTAACACGCACAGTCTTCGCTGCCCCAGCATGACCGGTGATGTTTTCACTGCCGAGGAAATTGCTGCAGAGTTAACGGCCAGCCTTAGCCAAGTGTGTACTTCTTCAGGCAATAGCTGCTCCCAGATCACCTTTAACTCCAGCAGTCGCTACACCGTTAAGCTGGAAGAAGCTTCCAGTCTGGTAGCGGCTTACAATGCTTCTCGTGAAGCTAACCGCTTGAGAATCGAAGAACAGCTGAACGGTGGCAACTAAGAAACCTAGCAAGGTCCCCATGAGTGCAGGCAGGTTAAACTGAATTATTGCCAATAAATGCCTGCACTCCTCGCTTCAAAACTGCCAAAGAAGCTAGTTTCCAGAAAGAGAGCATCAGCGAGTAGCTTGCCACCCTTCCAGTCAATTCAACCTGGCAGCTTGCCAACACCTAGTTAGCTGAAGCCAGGGAGCGGTAACGCCCTAAAGCCTCCGTCACCTTTTTAATGTAGCCCCTGGCTTCTGCACGAGGATGGTTACGGTGCAAGCGGTTATAAACCTGCTGCGGCGAGAGTTGATTGATTACCGCTACCGCCTCCCTGCGATCCGAATCAAAGGTTCTCAACACATTCCCTGCACCACCGTTATAAGCGGAAATCATGGCATATTCCCTGGATAGGGGGTGGCGAATATCTTTCAGATAGACATCTCGAAGAATGGTTAGATAACCAGTGCCTATGTCGATATTTTCGGCCGGATTAAATAAAACCGAACGATTGGGCTGATCATTGCGCTGACGCAAGCGCTGGTAGACGTCTCGACCGGCCGTCGCCGGTACGATCTGCATCAAACCATAGGCGGGTATGTGACTGGTGGCATAGGGATTAAAGTGGCTTTCCGTTTCCATCAGCGCATAAATCAGTGCTTCATCGATGCCATAGCGCTCCGAAGCTGCTCGAACCAGATGTTCATACTGCTGCCCCCTGACCTGATTGTGATTGGCCACCAGCGGAATCTCGACCTGATAAACCCGCTGACCACCGCGGTTGATCACCTTGACCTCATTGTTGACCAGGTAGTCAGCATAGCGATTGGCCCGCCACTCCCAACGAACCGGCACTCCTTCGTGATCCTTGATTTGACCGGCCAGTAGCGCAGGGCCGTTGTAATCGATCTGACGGTCGCTATAAATCTCCGGATTCTCGGCATCATAGGGGGTTAATAGCGTTGTTACGATGGCCTGCTTGAGATGCTGACGTGGATTTTCCTGATCAAGGGTTTCCACCAGAATGCGCCCCTGATCAAAATCCATCTCGCCCCGGCTCTGGTAGGAATCCGTGTACTTCACAAACTGGTGTGCCGAACTGGTCGCAACCTCATCTGAACCCCAGCGACTGGCCACCTCCTGACGCAAAGAATTAAGCTGCTGACGGTAATGCTGGAGTTCGCTTTCCAGTTGGTTAATCACCTCCTGGTAATCCTGCATATCCTCAGCTAAATGAGGAAAACGTTGCAGCCAGGTATTCTCTTCGGGTCCTTCTTCCGCCTCAGCAGGCGTAGTCACCGGATCAGAAGCTGCGGTCGGCTGCAGGGAAGTAATTTCCACCTCGGTATTATCCCCAAGAGGAACCCCCTGCTCAGGATTGGCAGGCATCACCTGAACGCGGGTGGGGCTGGGAGGAGCTGCGGGCGGAGCCGGCTCCGATTGAGGAACCGACTCGTTTTCCTGCGTATTCAGCCCGCGAGGTCGAGCCTGAGGAAAACTCTGCCCTCCCGGCCCTGTGACCACACCAACGGACACGTGACTGGATGTTTTACCGGTTGACTGGCAAGCACCCAACAACAGGACACCTGCCAGAATAACGAGTAATTTCAAACCCTTGACCATTAAAACAGATCTCATGTTTACCCTTGATTGGCGGCCAACCAGGTGACCTCTGATTCACTCGTGCGCTTGTTTAAACTGCACTGACAGAGGCTCCCCAGATCGATAGTTAGCCTGGATATTTATCAACTTTCTCTTATTTTACCCTCAAGAAGCTGCCAGCGAGAATACAGTTTGTGTCTGAAGCGTTAAAGAAAAGTGTCGCCTTGCTGCCGGTTAAGGTTTACTATTAATCAATCTAGATTTAATGCTTTGCCGGAAACGAGTCATGGTTATTTCTTCTGTTGACACTTCATCCAATGCCTGGGCCAAACAAAAGACCGGAGCCAACCCGTCGATCGCCTCCCGTACGCTTGATACGGAAGCTTCACGGGAAGGCCAGCCGCTGCATGCAGAGAATGAAGGCTACATCCGTATCGAAGAGAAGAAACAGGACGAGCAAGCACAACAGGGCCTCAAACCCCTGACCGATGAAACCTTTTCTGCCAGTACATCGCTTAATGATGAAGATGATCTCCAGGCGCTCAATGAAACCACCAGCCCGGATTTCACTCTCAGTCTTCACGGGGTCAGCTTTGAAGAACCCCAGGTATTTCTTCCCGAAACCACTCGCCCACCGCAAAAACCAGCCGACCAGCGGCCCGAACTGCCCTTCACTTTCAGTTTCGGCATGCGTCGCCCCCTCGCTGTTGCTGTTGCCATGAGTCATCCTCTGATCGGCAATAGCTCGCCCGTCAGCCCAGCCGAGGCGATCCAACAGACTCTGGATCTGGCTGCTACTAACCGCCTGCCTTACGACAAGGGCGAACAAATCACTCTGGTCGCCTAAGCCAAAAAACTTGTGCAAGATTTCTTGACACCTCCTTTCGTTTGGCTTAAGTTTCAAACATACGTTTGAACTCCTGTTCATCCACCAACAACAAAAGCGGTACGGAGCAAGAAGACTATGCCTACTTATAAAGCCCCCCTGCGTGATATTCGTTTTGTCATGAATGAACTGCTCGGCTATGAAGAGCACTACAAATCCCTGCCTGACGGTGAAGAAGCTGTTGAGGTGGTGGATGCCATCCTGGAAGAAGGTGCCAAGTTTGCCGAGAACATTCTGACTCCCCTGAATCAAAAGGGTGACCAGCAGGGCTGCCAGCTCAAGGATGGCAAGGTTCAAGTCCCCGAAGGCTTTACTGAAGCCTACCAGCAGTATGTTGAAGGTGGCTGGCCTTCCATGACACAAAGCCCTGAATACGGTGGCCAGGGTTTGCCTCATTCACTGGGCATGGTTCTCAACGAGATGATCTGCTCCTCCAACCTGGCCTGGGGCATGTATCCCGGCCTGTCCCACGGTGCCATGAGCGCCCTGGAACACCATGGTACGGATGAACTCAAGCAGACTTATCTGACCAAACTGGTCGAAGGCACCTGGACAGGCACCATGTGTCTGACCGAACCCCACTGTGGTACCGATCTGGGCCTGATCAAGACCAAGGCACTGCCTCAAGACGATGGCAGCTATCAAATCAGCGGCACCAAGATCTTCATCTCTGCCGGTGACCATGAAATGTCGGAAAACATTGTTCACCTGGTACTGGCCAAACTTCCCGATGCGCCAGAAGGCAGCAAGGGTATTTCCCTGTTTGTAGTGCCCAAGTTCCTGCCCGATGCCCAGGGTGAAGCCGGTGAACGCAATGGCGTCAGCTGCGGTGCGCTGGAACATAAAATGGGCATCCACGGCAACTCCACTTGTGTGATGAACTTTGATACAGCCACCGGCTGGATGGTGGGCCAACCCAACAAGGGCCTGGCTGCCATGTTCACCATGATGAATGCCGCTCGTATCGGTGTCGGCATCCAGGGTCAGGGCCTGATTGAAGCTTCCTACCAGAACTCACTGGATTATGCACGCGAGCGTCTGCAAATGCGTGCTCTCTCGGGTGCCAAGGCTCCGGAAAAGGCAGCCGATCCCATTATCGTTCACCCTGATGTGCGCCGTATGCTGCTGACTCAAAAAGCCTTCAGTGAAGGTGGTCGCGCTCTGATCCTCTATACCGCGCAACTGGTTGATAAGGTAGAGCACGGTAGTGAAGAGGACAGCAAAGAGGCTGATGAAATCCTGGGTCTGCTCACCCCCATCGTTAAAGCTTTCCTGACCGAAGTCGGTTTTGAAGCCACCAACGAAGGTCTGCAGGTCTTTGGTGGTCATGGCTTCATCCAGGAATGGGGCATGGAACAGTTCGTCCGTGATGCCCGCATTACCCGCCTCTATGAGGGCACTACAGGCATCCAGGCACTTGACCTTCTGGGTCGCAAGGTACTCATGAACCAGGGCGAAACCCTGAAGAAGTTTACCAAGCAGATTCATAAATACTGCCAGTCTGTCAGCCAGGAAGAAGGCATGCACGAATTCACCAAGCCCCTGTCCGAACTGAACAAGGAATGGGGTGACCTGACCATGAAAATCGGCATGTCAGCGATGCAGAACCGTGATGAAGTTGGTGCTGCAGCTGTCGATTACACCTTTTATGCCGGCTACATCGTCCTGGCCTACTTCTGGGCGCGTATGGCTGAAATTGCTCAGAAAAAACTGGCTGAAGGTAGCGATGAAAAAGCCTACTACCAGGCCAAACTGGACACAGCACGCTTTTACTTCCAGCGTCTGCTGCCCCGTACCCGGGCACACGCTGCAGCCATGTCTGCTGGTGCTGACAGCCTGCTGGCCATGGATGAAGCAGCCTTTGGCCTGGGCTTTGAAGTCTGATTGCTGTCAACCAGGCCTAGCCTGGGGGTGAGAGGAGTAGTTGGGCGGCCTGAGGCCGCCCTTTTTTATTCCTTGATGAATCTTTCCAGACAAAAGCCACAATTTCTTAACGTGATTGCATTTAACTGCTACTCTGATCTGAGACTCATAGGTCACAAAGATTTCTTGTGCTGTGCAGCAAAGTGAGTAAGCTTGCTGTATCAATGACTTAACACCTAAACCCAGGATAGAGGTAAACCCATGGCAAAATACAAGGCTCCCCTACGTGATATGCAATTTGTATTGAACGAGGTTTTTGAAGCCGACAAGCTTTGGGCTTCCATGGAAGCCACTCAGGAAGTCACCCCCGATCTGGCAGATGCCATCTTGGAAGAAGGGGCTAAACTGACCGAAAACGAACTCTTCCCGCTTAACCTGTCTGGTGATGAAGAAGGCTGCCGTTTTGACCAAGGCCAGGTCTTCACACCCAAGGGTTTCAAGGAAGCCTACCAGGCACTGTCTGAAGGTGGCTGGATGGGTCTGGGTGGCAACCCCGAATACGGCGGCCAGGGCATGCCCAAGATGCTGACCGTACTCTTTGAAGAGATGCTCTATGCATCCAACGCCTCCTTTACGCTCTACCCGGCGTTGAACAACGGGGCGACTCTCCTGCTGGACTCTCACGCCAGCGAGGAAATCAAGGAAAAATTCCTGCCGCCCATGTACGAAGGCCGCTGGATCGGCACCATGTGCCTGACCGAGCCCCATGCCGGTACTGACCTGGGTCTGATTCGCACCAAAGCAGAACCCAAGGATGACGGCACCTATAGCATTACCGGCAACAAGATCTGGATCACCGGTGGTGAACATGATCTGGCCGAGAACATCATCCACTTGGTTCTGGCCAAGCTACCGGATGCACCCAAGGGCACCCGTGGTATTTCCCTGTTCCTGGTTCCCAAGTTCAAGATCAATGCCGATGAAAGCCTGGGCGACCACAATCTGGTCAACTGTGGCAACATCGAGCACAAGATGGGCATCAAGGGTTCTGCCACCTGTGTAATCAACTTTGATGGTTCCGAAGGCATCATGATTGGCGAACCCCACAAGGGTCTGGCGGCCATGTTCACCATGATGAACTACGAACGCCTGTCCATTGGTATCCAGGGTCTGGGTCTGGGTGAAGTTGCCTATCAGAGTGCCATGGATTTCGCCAAGGAGCGCATTCAGTCCCGCGCCCCCACCGGCCCAAAAAATCCTGACAAGGCTGCTGATCCCATCCTGGTTCATCCGGATGTACGCCGCATGGCCCTGAATGTTCGTGCTTTCAACGAAGCCAGCCGCGCCTTTGCATCCTACGTGGGCATGCAGCTGGATATCAGCAAGTATCACACCGACGACACCACGCGTAAGCATGCGGCTAATCTCGTTGCCCTGCTGACCCCGATCGCCAAGGCTTTCATCACTGACCGGGGCTTCGACGCCACCGTTGAAGCCCAGCAAATCTATGGCGGTAGCGGCTACTGCTCCGAATGGGGTGCTGAACAATACGTTCGTGATGCGCGCATCGCACAGATTTACGAAGGCACCAACGGCATTCAGGCCATGGACTTGATGGGTCGCAAGGTTTTTGCCAACAAGGGTGAATTCCTGGCAATTTTTGCCAAGGACGTACGTGAATTCCTGCAGGAAGTATCCGGTCAGGAAGCCATGCAACCCTGGGTAACGGCTCTGGAAACCGAGCTTAAGCGCCTGGAAAGTGTAACCGAAGCCGTGATCAAGGCCGCTTCAGAAAATCCTGAAGAAATCGGCGCAGCAGCGGTCGATTATCTTAACCTCTTTGGTCTGGTGGCCTATGCCTACATGTGGGCACGCATGGCCAAGGTTGCCCAGGATGAAGTGGATGCCGACTCTTCCGGTTTCTATGCCGCCAAGATCCAGGTCAGCAACCACTACCTGAAGCGTGTACTGCCACGCACCCTGGCCCTGGAACAACAGATTCTGGCCGGTGCAGAAGTGCTGATGACTCTGGAAGAAGAAGCCTTCTACGCTGAATAAGCAGTGTTAGCCTAGGTATGAAAAAAGCCCCTGCTCTTGGAGCAGGGGCTTTTTTTGTGCTTGCCATCCGTAACCGCTGAAACCGTTACAGCTCTTTTAGCTGGAGTGCAATCTTGTCGCAGGCTGCCAACACCTCATCCCTGGGAAGAGGGCGACTGAAGTAATACCCCTGCACCAGATGACAATTGGATTCTCGCAGAAACGCCAGCTGCTTGCGCTCTTCCACCCCTTCAGCCACAACTTCCAGATTCAACTTGCTGGCCATGGCACTGACTGCAGAAATAATGGCCATGTCATCCTTGTCACCGGGAATATCCTGAACAAAAGAACGGTCAATTTTGAGTGAATGCACAGGCAACTGCTTGAGGTAACTCAGTGACGAATAACCCGTTCCGAAATCATCAATGGACAGGCTGATTCCCAGATCCTCGATTTGATGCAGGATGGGTAGACTCAGATCCATTTGATCCATCAGGGTGCTTTCCGTGATCTCCAGCTCCAGGTACTGGGGCGGCAGGTTGTAATCGCTCAACAAGGCATCCAGATGCTGGGGCAGACTCTTGTCCTTCAACTGGCGCGGTGAAAGATTCACAGCCACATAACAACGGTAATCCAGGCGCTCATTCAGCCAGGCCAGATCACGACAGGCCTGTTCCAGCACCTGGTGGCCCAGCTCAACAATCAACCCGGTTTCCTCGGCAATGGGAATAAATTCAGCCGGTGAGATCAAACCGCGTTTAGGGTGATGCCAGCGTACCAGCGCCTCAAAACCCACCACGGTTCCCAAAGGCAGATTGACCTGGGGCTGATAGTAGACTTCAAAACTGCGTTCAGCCAGGGCCGTACGCAATTCTGTTTCCACTTCCAACAGGCGTGAAGCCTGATCATTCATCTCATGGCTGAAGAACTGGTAGTTATTACGCCCCTGACTTTTGGCTCGATACATGGCCAAGTCAGCATTTTTCAACAACTCGGTCGGGCTGGTGCTGTCTTCCGGTGCCAGGGCAATTCCCACCGAGGTGGTAACGATAACACTCTTGTTGCCCAGAATAATCGGATGGCTCAACTGTTCTATGATCTTGCGAGCGACCGCCGCTGCTGCATCGGCATGATGAAGATCGTGTACCAGCAGGGTAAATTCATCACCCCCCAAACGGGCGATGCTGTCTGATTCTCTTACACAGGTGCGCAGGCGTTCAGCCACAGTGATCAGCAGCTGGTCGCCGGAATCATGGCCCAGGGTGTCATTGATACGCTTGAAGTGATCCAGATCCAGATACAAAAGAGCAGCCAGACTCTGTTGGCGTTTGGCCAGTTTAATCGCCTTGTGCAGGCGTTGTTTGAACAGTCTGCGGTTTTCCAGACCTGTCAGGGTGTCATACAGAGCCAACTGCTCCATCTTCTGATGGGTTTGCTTGAGCGCGGTGATATCCTCGGCCACCAGTACGAAGAAGGCTTCCTCCTGCTTGGCCAGTTGAACCGGCGACATGGAAACCATCATCCAGTAGTGTTGCTGAACCGTCACCTGGAACTGCAGTTCACCACGCCAGTGACCCAGTTCACGCATTCCGCGAAGCAGCTGATGCCTCTGGCTGCGTCTGACATTCCCCTTCAAGAGATCTTCTAACTGCTGGTCCTGCAGCTCTTCCTGCTGCCGTCCCAGCAGCTGGCACAAGCGCGTGTTGGTATAGCGAATCTGCCCCTGGCTATTGCAGATCAGTATGGCACTACCACTATGTTCCAGAGCACTGGACAAGAGTTGCAACTGCTGCTGCTGTTCCCGCTGAGTACTGACATCCTGGGAGATACTGAGAATAACGCTCTTACCGTCGACATCGGTAAAATGCAGTTTACTTGTTTCCCAGGTACGCGGAGCTTCCTCTCCCATGCCGGGAATTTCTTCCTCCTGCATAAAGAGATTTTCACCGCTGGACAGCAGTGCACGCTCCTGACGTAGTTGCTGCTCGAATGCCTGGTTGTCCCCCGTCAGCTCAGCCAGATTGGAGCCAATCAGGTCTGAGGGTTCGCCATGGAAAAAGCGGGCTGTCGCCTGATTGGCCAGGACAAAACGTCCTTCATTGTCTCGTGCATAAATCATCTGGGGAGCCAGATCAATTACCTGACGCAGGCGCTTTTCACTGCGTTCGCGTCCACGCATCAACTTGGAAAGCTGATAGGCCGCAAAAAAGCCCAGGTTGAGAAGAAACAGCAATACCAGCAACGCAGGCACCATGGCTGTGCGCACCAGTTCCTGACCCGGACGCGGCAGAGGGTAACGCAAATAAGCCAGGGTCTTGCCCTGGGGGCCGGTCAAAGGCAGCAACCCCTGACCACTCACCACAACGCCCTTGAGGCTAAGGCTAACCCGGGGAAGCTGATGACTGCTCTGCCAGCTGGCCAACAAGGGAGCTGTCAAAGGATCCAGCAAAACAAAAGGCTGATCCGACCCGGCAGAGGAATAAAAGAAATAGACCTGATCTTCAATTCGCACCAAGCCCTGACTTAGATCGCCAAAATCCAATTCAGCCAGCAAGGAAGGCCGGATCGGCGGCGAATTCCCGCATAGTTGCTCCTGCTGCTCCCCTTTCTGGAACAGCAAACACTGGTCATCAAGATGCAAAGGCAGGAGTTCGGTGAAACGCTGGGGTGTTAATTGCTCATGCAAAACGCGTAGCTGCTCGGCCAGCCGTTGGATGTCACCGAGATGGTCTTGCAGTCGGTAGCGCAGCTCCTGCTTGAGACTTTCCTGAGCGCGCAAATCACTGTGATTCCCTAAAAGAATCAGTGCAAACACCAGAGCAATAACTGATGCACCGGCCAGAAAAATAAAAGGAGCAAAAACCCGAAAAGAAAACATGGAGTTAGGCTGAAGGGTTGAAACGGCAGCAAAGCATCATACAGAAACCATCTTTCCTTCACAAGCCAGCCGCTTCAGGATAACCACGGCCTTGCCACGATAAACCTCGCGTAACGGCCAGTTTTGGCTGATCCAATCCAGGCTGGCATCACTGAAAAAGGTGATGTGAGTCGGGTCGAGAAGATAATGCCAGCGACGAAATGCCTCCAGATCACGGGGACGCTGGGTCATGATAACCAGCAGGCCATCTTCTTGCAGACAAGAACTTAGCTGCTCCAGCACTAGCCCCGGGCGGGAAAGATGCTCGAAAACCTCGGTACTCACAATAAAATCATAAGGCTGCTGCCAGTGAGGAACAGGTGCAAAGTAGGGATCATAATCAGTACAGAGAAAGCCCGCTTCTTGCAGCATCAGAGACAGCGTCGGTCCCGGCCCACAGCCAAAATCCAGCCCCTGCAAAGGTCTTCCACGTTGGTTTTTCAGTGCTTCAAGAAAAGGCAGCAAGGGTTGCAATAACTGGTTTAAAAAACGTCGATAGCCGGGATCATCCGGGTTATTTTCGTGCAGCTCATACACCTGTTTTTCTGCAGCCCCATCCAAATGAAATTCAGCCGGCACAAAAACCAGGCCACATAGATGACAGCGCCAGAATTCACGACCTTGAAGGGGTTTACGCGTTTCGGTATGCCAGAGAGAGCTGGCGGCTTGCTCACAAAGAGGGCAATCGGGGGAGGGCATGATTCAGTCCTGAAACTGAATGGTGCGGATGGGGAGACTCGAACTCCCACACCTTGCGGCACCAGAACCTAAATCTGGCGTGTCTACCAATTCCACCACATCCGCTGAAGAGATGCCGCGCATTTTATAGAAATCAGTTAGCAAGTCAAGCACTTCCTGGCAACTGCAGATATTGGCTGACAGTTTCCGGATCCGGATTTTGCAGACAAGGAACCCGACCCAGGCAGGGCGCAGGCAGCAAGCGCGCCAGGGTTTGCCAGTTTTCTTCTTCGCGGGCCATGGCTTCTCCCGTGGTATTGGCTACCCAGCCTGCCAACGGCAAGCCATCACGCAAAATGGCTTCAGCGGTCAGAAGAGCATGATTCAGGCAGCCCAACTGCATACGCACCACGAGTATTACCGGCAATTGCAGCTGACGCGCCAAATCGGCCAGGGTCTGCTGGCCTTGCAGAGGAACCCGCCAACCCCCGGCTCCTTCCACCAGGGTTAAATCCGCTTTTTTCAAAAACTGTCCTCTGACCCGCCCGGCCAGACGTTCCAGATTCAGCTGACGGCCTTCTTCTGCCGCAGCCAGATGGGGGGCAATTGCCGCCTTGAACACCAGCGGATTGACTTCAGAATAGCTGGGTTCAAGACTACTGGCTGCCTGCAGGGCCAAAGCATCCTCATTCACCAGCCCCTGGTCACTTTCCTCGGCTCCGGCCGCGACAGGTTTTAGCCCCAGGGTGGATAATCCCTGCTGCCGGGCCAGTTGCAAAAAACCACAACTGATCAAGGTTTTACCGGCATCGGTGTCCGTTGCTGTGACAAAGTATTTCAAGCGCTTAGCTCCATGATCAAAACCTGGTAAGTCAAAGGTAGCCCCTGTTCTGTGCGCCGGGCTTCCAGCTGTTGGTGAACCCGCCGATAGTTCTCGCGGCGCAAGCGACCTGGTGTACCCGAGGCTCCCACACCACTGACTGATTTCAGCAGTTCACGACTGCTGGGATAATAAAAGACTTGGCGGGAGGCTTCCAGATGGATACCGGCAAATCCAGCCGCCTCCAGAAGCCCCTGATATGCCTGCAGGGGCATGAATGGCAGTACCCGGCTGGCCAGGCCCGCCTGCCTCCAGGCCTGGTCGATTTCTTCCAGGCTCCCGGGTAATAGACTGGTCATTAAAGCCCGGCCTCCAGGCACCAACAGCCGTTGCAATTGGTCAAAAAAACCGGGGAAGTGGCAACACCATTGCACAGCCAGATTGGAAAAAATCAGCTCCTGGCTCTCCTTCGCAAAAGGCAAGCGTGCAGCATTGGCCTGAACCCAGTGCAAATGAGGATAATCCTGTCGGGCCTGGCGTAGCATCCCCTCACTTAAATCCACCCCCATCACGGCAGCTTGTGGATAGGCGGACTGAAGCGCTGCACTCCAATGGCCGGGGCCGCAACCCAAGTCAACAATTCGGGTCGCTGTTGCGGGTCTTCTCTGCCAGATCAACTGGCCTAGCTGCTCCTGAGCCACAGCCAGCTGACGATAATCACTGGCGGCACGATCAAAGCAGGTCTGAATTCGCTGCCAAGCGGTCATGATGGCTGCTCCGCCCAATTCTGAAGTAGTTCAGCCAGAGCATGCGACTGAGTCATCGGCAGCAGGTGACCGGCACCGGCCAGGGTTTCCCAGTGCAAAAGCTCATCCTGATATTGACTAATCAGAGGACTCCAATCCGGGCAAAGGGGATCAGCAGCTCCTCTGACCAATAGCCAGGGTCTTCGAGGCGCTTTTAACAGTGACCAGCTTTGTAATTGCGCCAGCAAATCCAGACCGGCTTCCAGCGCCGTCAGTGACCAGGTATTCTGCTCTTCGAGGCGTTGGGTCCAGTGGCTGGCATCATAATCGCCCTGGGCCTGCCAGTTAACAAAGTGCTTCCATCCCGCTGACGGGTTTCGCTTGAAACGGCGTGCAAACACCCTAAGCTCTGCTGCTCGTAATCCCCAGGACTGGTCCTGGCTTGCTAGAAATCCCGGTCCCATACCCAGGCTGACCAATCCTTTGCAACTGGCCTGATAGTTCGGATGACTGGCCAATTGACTCATCACCAAGGCCCCCAGTGACCAGCCACCCCAGAGAGCGGCTTGTGGATGCTGGGCATGCAAGGCCGCATAAAGGGGTTCCCTGTCCCCGGCTAGAACCGCTTTCCAGATGGCTTCATCACGAGGCCAGTCCAGCAGTTTAACCGGCCAGGGATAGAGGGCCGCTTTCAGGCCTTCCAGACAGGAGGCTGGCATACCCCAGCCAGGCAGAAAAACCCAGGGCAATTTATCCGACATCGCTGTTTGCCTCTTCTTCAGCAGCCAGTTCAGCCAAGGCTTCCAGCAAAAGTGCCAAGTGGTCATAACGGTGTTTGGCGGTCAGGGTAATTCTCAGGCGAGCCGTCCCCGGCGGTACCGTGGGCGGACGGATGGCCATCACCAGAAAACCGCTTTCTTTAAGAGCTTGCGACCAGCGCAGGGCCCGCGCATTATCACCCAGAAGCAGGGGCTGAATAGCCGTTTGTGATGGCAGGAGCGGCAAACCCAGCGCCTTGGCCCCGTGGCGGAAAAAGGCCAGATTATCCTGCAGATCCTGGCGTCTTTGCGGTTCAGCAGCCAACAGATCCAGCGCCTTGAGACTGACACAGGCCTGGGCTGCTGGCTGAGCCGTGGTATAAATATACTGGCGTGCAAACTGACGTAAATAATCAATAACCAGGCGATCCCCGGCGATAAAGGCACCTGCCGAACCCAGGGCCTTGCCCAGGGTCGCCGTTAAAAGGTGCACCTGGTCGCTGCCGAAACGCCGCCCCACCAAGCCACTTCCCTCTTCACCCAGAACTCCCAGGCCATGAGCATCATCCAACAGCAACCAGGATTGCGAAGCCTCGGCCAAACGCGCCAATTCAGCCACCTCGGCCTGATCACCATCCATGCTAAAAACAGCGTCGCTGACCAGCAAACGCCGACCACTGCCGGACTTTTCCAACAGGCCTTTCAGGTGGGAAGAATCCAGATGACGATAGCGGCGAAAACGAGCGCCACTAGCCAGACCGGCATCCAGCAAAGAGGCATGATTCAGCTTATCCTGGTAAACCTCACCCCCCTTGCCAATCAAAGTCTGAACAGCAGCCAGGTTGGCGAGATAACCACTGCTGAAAGTCAGGGCGGCTTCACGTCCGGTCAGGTCTGCCAGCCGCTCTTCCAGCTCCTGGTGGGGTTGCTGGTGACCGCAAACCTGGTGGGAAGCACCACTGCCCGTCCCCCAGCGTTGGGCGCCAGCAATCAGGGCGGCTTCCAGACGAGGATCAGCCGCCAATCCCAGGTAATCATTGCTGGAGAAATTAATCATTTCCCGCCCCTGGCACCGAATCTGCGTACCCTGGGCGCTATCCAGGAGGGGTGGCTGACGCCAGAGTTGCTGTTTTTGGCGCTCAGCCAGGGCCTGCTCGATAAAAGCCAGGTCCGGCATGCTCAGACCACCAGACCACAGGGTTTAGTAACCGCCTCGCCCTGCTTGCGGGTGGCATCCTGATAAAGGCTGGAATTGTCTTCCATGGCTGCTTTCAAGGCAGCCTGATGTGCTGCCTCACCACCGGGCAACGCCTGCTGATGAGTATTGATGCCCAAGCGTGCAAAAAGCTGGCGATCTTCATCCGCTTCGGGATTACTGGTGGTCAAAAGCTTATCGCCGTAAAAAATCGAGTTGGCACCGGCAAAAAAGGCCATGGCCTGCTGAGCGGCATCCAGATTTTCACGACCGGCAGACAGGCGAATACGCGAGCGAGGCATGACCAGTCGAGCCACGGCAATCATGCGGATGAATTCCAAAGGCTCCAGATCCTCCACATCTTCCAGGGGAGTACCCGCCACCTTGACCAGCATATTAATGGGCACACTTTCCGGATGCGGTTGCAGGCTGGAAAGCTGCTGCAAGAGACCAATGCGATCCTGTGCTTCCTCACCCATGCCGATGATCCCGCCACAGCAAACCTTCATCCCTGCTTGGCGAACCTTGTCCAGGGTTTCCAGACGGTCTGCGTAGGTGCGGGTGGTAATGATCTCGTTATAAAACTCTTCCGAGGTATCCAGATTATGGTTGTAGTAATCCAGACCGGCAGCGGCCAGTTCTTCTGCCTGGCCATCCTTCAACATGCCCAGCGTCATGCAGGTTTCCAGCCCCAGATCCTTGACCTGACGAATCATCTCCGTCACCGCAGGCATGTCTTTGGTTGTGGGTGAACGCCAGGCTGCCCCCATGCAAAAACGGCTGGCTCCGGCATCCTTCGCAGCCTTGGCCTGGTTGACCACCTTGTTGACTTCCAGCAACTTCTCCTTGTCCAGCCCTGTGTTGTAATGACCGGATTGCGGGCAGTATTTGCAATCTTCAGGACAACTGCCCGTTTTGATCGACATCAGCGTCGACACCTGAACATCATTGGGATCAAAGTGGCGGCGATGGCAGGTCTGGGCCTGAAACAACAAATCGTTGAACGGCAGGGCAAAGAGCTCGGCAATTTCCTGCTGAGTCCAGTCGTGGCGAATCTCGGTCATGGAGCCATCCTGTAAACTTTAAAAACAAACATAGTTAACAAGGAAGGATGCCGGAGGCCAGGAATGCTGTCAACTAAAATACAAGCGACGGTTAACAAGCTGCTCGCCCCCGGCTATCGCTTTAACCAGCGGCTGAGATACCTGCTGCCCGGCGAATGCCTGCTCTGTGCCTGCCCGGTAAAAACCGCCGAGGATCTCTGCCCCGCCTGCCGCCAGGAACTCCCCTACAACGCTGACTGCTGCCGGCAATGCAGCCAGCCGCTGGATTTAATCAGCCACAGCCCGCTGCTGTGTAAAAATTGCCAGCAACAGCCCCCTGCTTTTGATCAACTTCTGGCACCCCTGAAATACGAACCGCCCTGGGATCGTCTGCTCCTGGCATTCAAAACCCGGGGTCAGCGAACGGCAGGGGGACTCTTGGTGGACCTGCTCAGACAAGAGCTGGAAAACCGCTTAATTCGACAAGACTGGGATGCTTTGGTCGTCCTTCCCGCCCAGAAAAACCACCAGCACCAACGCAGCCTGCATGCACCCACCTGGCTGGGACGCAGGCTAGCCTGGTCTTGGCAACTGCCTTTTCGCCCGCAACTCCTGCAGCGTCGCAAGAACCGCAGTAGTCAGCAGGGGCTGGATCGGAAAAAGCGCTGGAAGAATCCCAAGGGGGCTTTTCAGGCAAGCAAGGACGTGGAAGGCCTGCGTTTGCTTCTGGTGGATGATGTCGCCACCACCGGAGCCAGTTGCCACTGGGCAGCCCAGGAATTGAAAGACCGGGGTGCCCTGGCAGTGACGGCCATTGCAGCCGCCCGAACACCCCGATTTTGAATCAGGCCAACAGGTGGCGCGCGAGTATCAGCTTCTGGATTTCACTGGTGCCTTCATAGATGCTGGTCACGCGAATATCCCGGGCATAACGCTCCAGCGGATACTCCTTCATGTAACCATTGGCACCCAGCATTTGCAGGGCGGCATAACAGGCCTGATTGCCCTTCTCGGTCGCCATCAACTTGGCCATGGAGGCCTGGGCAGCAAAGGGTTTACCAGCTTCCTTGAGCGCCGCTGCCTGAAGCGTCAAGAGGCGGGCCGCCTCCATCTCGGTGGCGTGTTCTGCCAGCATCCACTGCAGACCCTGGAAATCAGCCAGAGGCCGTCCGAACTGCTTGCGCTCCAGCAGGTAATCACGGGCATAGTCCAGAGCAGCTCCGGCAACCCCCAGGGCCAGGGAGGCAATGCCGATGCGCCCACCCGCCAGTTCGGTCACGGCAATCTTGAAGCCCTGATTTTCTTCCCCCATGAGAGCATCCAGCGGAATCCGGCAGTCGGTAAAGGTCACCTCATGGGTGCCCGAACCCTTCTGACCCATTTTTTCTTCCGGTTTGCCCACGGCCAAGCCCGGTGTACCGGCGGGAACCAGAAAACAGGAAATCCCCTTGCCCTTGGGAGCCTCAGGATCAGTCACCGCCCAGACAACATAAACCCCGGCCAAGGCCGCCGTGGAAATCCAGACTTTCGTGCCATTGAGCACCCAGGCATCCCCATCCTTGACTGCACGGGTTTTCATGGCCGCTGGATCAGAACCGGCTTCGGTCTCGGTTAGGCAAAAACTGCCACCGTAGTATTCACCTGAACACAGCTTGGGCAGGTAATTCTGCTTCTGCTGCTCCGTGCCTATGGCCTGGATCACCTCTGCAACCATGTTGCTGACCGAAACGGAAACTGCCGTGGAGGCACAGCCTCGGGCCAGCTCGGTAATGGCCAGGGAGAAAGCCAGACTCCCGGCCTCGGCCCCGCCAAAATCCGAATGGATGTTCAGTCCCATAAAGCCCAGTTCAGCCAACTGCTGCAGGTGGCTTTTCAGAATCTCGGGATTTGCCGTGGTATCCAGCTCGGCAGCCTGGGGTGCCAAGACCTCGGTAGCAAACTGGCGTGCCGTATCCTGGATCAGGGTTTGTTCTTCGGTCAGATCAAAATTCATGGACAGCTTCCTCAAACCATACGGATGGCACCATCCATGCGGATGACTTCACCGTTCAAGTAGGTGTTTTCAATGATGTGGGCTGCCAGGGAAGCAAACTCATCCGGCTTGCCCAGGCGCTTGGGAAAGGGCACACCCGCTTCCAATTGTTCACGGGCTTCATCGGGAATACCGCTCATCATGGGTGTACCGCAAACACCGGGGGCAATGGTCATCACCCGGATGCCATGACGCGAGAGCTCACGCGCCAGCGGCAGGGCCAGACCCACAACTCCGGCCTTGGAGGAAGCATAGCTTGCCTGCCCCACCTGACCGTCAAAGGCGGCGATGGAGGCGGTATTGATGATCACACCCCGCTCACCATCTTCCAGGGCCTCGCATTTGGCCATGGCCGCTGCGGCCAAACGGGCAACATTAAAGCTACCCACCAGATTGATATTGATACCCTTGCTAAAGGCATCCAGATCAGCCGGGTTTAAATCACGATCCAGCAGTTTTTGCACGACCACAATACCGGCACAGTTGATCACCCCCGAGAGACGACCAAACTGGCTGACCGCCAGATCCACCGCCGCCTGCACTTCTTCGGCGGAAGTCACATCACAGCGGCTGAAAGCAGCCACTTCACCCAGCTCGGCAGCCAGCTTTTCGCCTGCCTCGGAATTCAAATCCGCTAACACCACACGGCCACCACGGGCAACGAGATAGCGGGCCGTGGCTTCACCAAGACCGGAAGCACCGCCGGTAATCAGAAAGGTTTGTTGATCGATTTTCATCAGCCTGGGTTCTCTTATGTCAGTTTTTGGGATTCAGTTCACGCCCACCAAACGCTCGCAGGCGGGCAGGTTGCTGTCGAGTCAGGCTGTCTGCAACAGGACGTATTCACGCGTCCTGACTCGCAGTGCCTTGCCCTCTTTTTACCTGCAAGGTCATTGGCTCTTCATCGCATTCGGCTTTTCTAGGGAGCCTCTGATCAACGTGATGAGCGCAGGTTAGGCAAGGCGAAATTGAACGAAAAAGCGGAGTTTACAGCGAGTAAATGAGCATTATGAGATCAATTTCAACGCAGCATAAGCAAGCGCAATAGTTAATCAGAGGTTTCCTCGCTCACTGCTTGCCAACAACCTTGCCCTTACCTCTGAGCAGAATCGAAATTCGGACTCTGAACTAGTCTTCAGCTTCCTGCTCAGCCTGCTTGCGCAGGATAAAGCGTTGAATCTTGCCACTGGGCGTCTTAGGCAACGCCTCGACAAATTCAATCTCACGCGGGAAGGCGTGTGCGGACAGCCGCTCGCGAACCAGCGCCTGGATATCCTTGACCAGGCCGTCACTGGGTTCATGGCCATCACGCAAAACCACATAGGATTTGATCACAAAGCCGCGCAATTCATCCGGCTTGCCCACCGCTGCGGATTCGGCCACCGCTGCATGCTCCAGCACGGTATTTTCCACATCAGTGGGCCCCACGCGGTAACCAGCAGTGGTGATGATGTCGTCGTCGCGACCGGCAAACCAGAAGGTGCCGTCTTCATGTTTTTCCACCACATCACCAGTCAGGTAATACTTGTCGTGGAAGGGCTTTTTCTCCTGCCAGGTGTATCCCTGGAAGAAGAAGGCAGGAGAAGCCTCCATATCCACGGCCAGCTGACCGGTTTCACCTGCTTCCAGCTCGCGGTATTCAGCATCCAAAATCACCAGGCGATAACCGGGCATGGGCATGCCCATAGAGCCGACCGGGCTGTGGTGGGTCAAGGCATGGTGACAACAACAGGTCATGCCGGTTTCAGTTTGACCATAGTGGTCCATTACCCGGCAGCCCAGGTTATCACTCACCCAGTTCACCACCTCGGTGTTCAGGGGCTCCCCAGCCGAGCTGGCCACGCGCAACTGCAGCTCATCCGCCTTCTGGTCCAACTCGCCACTGGATTTCATCATCCGGTAGGCCGTGGGCGCCGAGGCCAGATTGGTAATTCCGTGTTTCTTCAAAAATTCCAGAGTGTTTTCGGCTGTAAACCCGGCTTCATTGAAGTGGGTGGTCACCCCCAGCAACAAGGGGCCAGTGATGGCGTAATAGAGGCCATAGGCCCAACCGGGATCAGCCATATTCCAAAATTTGTCGCCTTCCTGCAGATCGATGGCATAGCGCATGTAAATATAAAAAGCGGGCAGCGCCTTGACGGGAACCGCCACCCCCTTGGATTTACCCACGGTGCCGGAGGTAAACATCTGCAGGAAGGGCGCTTCAGCATCAAGGGCTTCAGCTTCAAAATCAGTCGCCTGGCCTTCCAGTAGACTGGCGTAATGCTGATCACCCCAGTCACTGGCCTCGCTTTGCGAGCCCAACAGAATCATTTCCGGCAGGTCGGTAATGGGTTTAAATTTCTCCCGATTCTCGGCATCGGTGAAGACCAGCTTGGTCTTGGCCTGCTTGAGGCGGTATTCAATGGCTTCATAGCCAAAGGCGGTAAACAGGGGCTGGTAAACCGCACCCAGACGCCAGCTGGCCAGGATCAACGCCAGCAGCTCAGGCGTACGCGGCAGCATCGCAGCAATGCGGTCGCCCTTTTGCACACCACGACTTTTCATCATGTTGGCCAACTGGCCGGTTAGCCGATCCATTTCAGCAAAGGTCAGTTGGGTCACCTTGCCTTCTGCCGATTCATGGATCAGGGCAGGCTGATCAGCCTTGCTGCCACGGGCATGACGACCGCAGCATTCGGTATAGGCGTTAAAACCTTCCTTGAGACTGCCTTCCAGTTTGCTTTCCACATCCGCCAACTGAAAGTCCTGCATGAAGGCTGCGTAATCCTGTGCTTGAGCTATTTCAGCCATTTGATACCTCCGGTCATCGCTTGTTGTTTTTGTATAACCTTGACGTAAACGTCAACTTGTAAATCCAAATAAAGGCGACCCTGGGTCACCTTGCTTTTATTCTTTTCTGTTGCCTGAGCCGCCAGCGGCCTGCCGTTTTATGAAAAACAAAACCACAAGCCGAGCAAGCGCTTGGTTTTAATTAGCCTACTTCACTCGCTGGCATCCCGCAAGCCTTCTCTCGTAAAACCATAGCCACTACCTCATCGGCCAGATCATCCGGATGCAGGCCACCCCCTGGTTGGTACCACTGTACCGTCCAGTTGAGCGCTCCCAATGCCAGACGCCGCTGCAGACCCAGGTCTCCCGACAGCAATCCGGCCTGATGACAGGCCTGCAGGGTCGCTGTCCAATGGCTTTCATAAGCATCGCGAAGTTTTACCAATTCCTGGCGCGAGGCCTCGGTCAGACTCCGCCATTCATAGATAGCAACCACGTGGGCATCCTTGTCTTCCAGCAGAGTGGAAAGATGAGCACGGGCCAGTAACCAGAGTTGCTCACGCGGAGAAGTAGCTTTTTTCAGGGCTGTTTCAGCAATCTGCATGGCATGCTCCATGCCCGACTCGATCACCGAAAAGAGGATTTCCTGCTTGTCCTGAAAATGATGAAACAGGCTGCCGGATTTGATCCCCATGGCATCGGCCAGCATACGTACTGTGGTCGACTCATAGCCCTGATCACAAAAGAGTCTCGCGGCCACGGCGACCAGTTCCTTGCGTCTCTTGGAATTCTTGTTTAACTTCATATTGGTTAACTAGCGCTTGCTTGGTTATGACTTGCGGGTCACAAACTACCCCTAGCCAAGGACCAGGTCAAGCGGCACTCTATAGAAGAACAACCATCAAGAACCAACGAGGTATTTCCATGCAGCAAGATCCAATTGTACTGGTTTCCGGTGCACGTACCGCCATGGGTGGTTTGCAGGGTGCTCTTTCCAGTCTGACCGCTCCCGAACTGGGTGGCATTGCCATTGCTGACGCGATCCAGCGTGCTGGCTTGCAGCCGACCGATGTCCAGGAAGTGATTATGGGTTGTGTGCTGCCTGCCGGTGTCAAACAAGGCCCTGCTCGCCAGGCCATGATGAATGCCGGCATTCCCGTCGCCACCGGTGCCACCACTGTAAACAAGCTCTGTGGCTCGGGCATGAAAGCCGTGATGCTGGCTCATGACCTGATCAAGGCTGGCACCAACGACATCATGGTCGCCGGCGGCATGGAAAGCATGTCCAATGCTCCTCACCTGCTGACCAAGGCTCGCTCCGGTTATCGCCTGGGTCACGGTGAGGTCAAGGATCACATGTTCATGGATGGCCTGGAAGATGCCCGCACCGGCAAACTCATGGGCGTATTTGCTCAGGAAATCGCCGACGATCGCGGCTATTCTCGCGAATCTCTCGACAACTTTGCCATCAGCTCCCTGAAGCGGGCCATGACCGCGATCGAACAGGGCAAACTCAAGGCCGAAACTGCAGCAGTCACGGTGAAAACCCGCAAGGGCGAAGTCACCATTGAAGATGACGAACAGCCTCATCAGGCCAATATCGACAAGATTCCTTCACTGCGCCCGGCCTTCAAAAAAGACGGCACCATCACCGCCGCCAACTCCAGCTCCATCTCTGATGGTGCTTCAGCCCTGGTGTTGATGCGTGAATCCGAAGCCCAAAAGCGCGGACTCAAGCCCATGGCCCGTATTGCGGCTCACGCCACCAACTCGCGTGAACCCAGCGAATTCACCCTGGCGCCCATCGGCTCCATTGAGAAGGTACTGGAGAAAGCCGGCTGGTCCCTGGATGAAGTGGATCTGTTTGAAATCAACGAAGCCTTTGCCGTGGTAACCCTGCTGGCGATGGATGGTCTGGGCATTCCCCACGAGAAGACCAACATCTACGGCGGCGCCTGTGCCCAGGGCCACCCCATCGGCTCCACCGGCTCACGCATTCTGGTCACCCTGATGCATGCCCTCCAGCAGGAAGGCAAGAAGAAGGGGATTGCCAGCCTGTGTATCGGTGGCGGTGAAGCAACAGCTGTTGCTATCGAACTCATCTAAGAAACCGCTAGCGGCTGACTGCCTGCAGACATCCAATCAAAATCTGCAGGCAGTTTTCTCTTCTCTTGTCGCCCGGGTTTCGCTAAGATTCAGGGCATCCGCTTGATCCCCAGAGAAGTAGCCTATGGCAACCCAGGACCGCTTTCCATCATTTGCATTCTTGTCCCACCTGCTCCGGAAAAGCCGCCTGTTTCTGGTTCTTCTTCTGTTATTCTTTTCCTGCATTTCCACTTCCTCGGCCTTTTTCGGCCAACCTCTTTCAAGCGAGATGTCCCTGGCTGAAAAACGTCAGCTCTTCTCCGACACCTACGAGCAGCTTAAACGCGGTCAATTACCCGAGTTAAGCGACACTCTGGTACGCCTGAACAACTACCCTTTAACGCCCTATCTGGAATACCAGCTTTTCCGCAATCAGGTTGCCTATGGCCAGGTCGACGAACAAGCCCTGACCGCCTTTCTGAAACATCACCCTGACACGGCCTTCCAAAACCAGCTGGAAACTGAATGGCTGGAATACCTGGGCAGCCAGGAAGCCTGGGAAGCGTTTTACCAGTATGCAGGCCAGCAGCCTCAAACCCAGGCGCGTCTGGAATGCTACCGACTCCGCGCCCAGGCCGACCAGCAAGGCCAGAGCCTGAGCTGGCTGGAAGCAGCAGCCGAGTTCTGGCGGCAACATCAGCCCCTGCCTGCAGCCTGTGCCCCGCTGGTCGAGCAACTGCAGCTGCTGGGTTTTCTGACTGAAGAGGATTACTGGCAGGCTGCTCTAACGCTGATGCGGGCCAAAAATTCCCGTCAGGCTTGGTCGCTGCGCCACCAGCTTGCAGATCACCAACGCAACTTTCTGGATTTCTGGCGACGCGGGCGGCTTAACCCCGATTACCGCCTGACCGCTCTGGCTGAAGAACGCATCCAGCTACCCCCGGCACCGGATTATCTCCGGGAAGAACTGCTAAACGACCTACTCCTGCGTCTGGCCAGCCGCCAACCGCGTAAGGCTGAAAACCTGGCCCAGCGTCTTTATCAACAGGAGATGCTGTCCCAGGAGCTGGTTTATGCCATCCAGGAAGAAAGAGCCGTACGTTCGGCCTGGGATCTGGATGCCAACACCCTGGAATTGTTTCAACGCCTGCCGGTAGAGCATCGCTCCAGTCGCGGGCGTGAATGGTATGCCCGTACCCTGGTTCGTCTGGGGAACTGGGCTCCGCTGGTTGCCGCGATAGAAGCCCTGCCACCGGCTTTACAGGAAGACAATGAATGGCGCTACTGGCTGGGTCGCGCGCTTCTGGAAAACGGCCACAACCTCCGCGCCAGAAATCTTCTCGGGCAACTGGCTCAAGTACGCAGCTACTACGGCTTTTTGGCAGCCAAAGAGCTGGGGCAGCCACCGCAAATGAATGCCCGGCCGCTCCCCCTGATCGCCGCCTCCATGCAGGAACTCACCGACCGCCCGGGTATCCAGCGTGCCGGAGAACTGTACCTGACCGGTTATATCGAAGAAGCCCGCCGTGAATGGCACTTCACCCTCAGGGATGCCGATGCGACCAGTTGGCGTCAGGCAGCCTGGTTGGCCCGCCACTGGGGCTGGCATGATCGCAGTGTCGATGCCGTCCATCGAGCCGGTGATGACGATGCCCTGGAGTTGCGCTTCCCGCTGGCCCACCTGGAGCAGATTCAGCCACTGGCCGAGGAGGCCGAACTGGATCTGGCGCTGGTCCTGGCTTTAATCCGCAAGGAAAGCCTGTTCAATCCCCAGGCCCGCTCTGCCGTAGGTGCTTTAGGCCTGATGCAGGTGATGCCACAAACCGGTGCCCAGGTATCACGCCAACTGCAGCTGCCCTTGCAACCCGAACGCGACCTCTTGAGACCGGAATACAACCTGCCCGTGGGGATCAGCTACCTGGGCCAGTTGATGCAACGCTACGAGAACAATCCTATCCTGGCGGCTGCGGCCTATAATGCAGGCCCGGCCCGCACCAACCTCTGGCAGCAACAACTGGGTGAAACCACCAGCCCGCGCTGGGTGGAGCAAATCACCTATGCTGAAACCCGTAATTATGTCAAAAGCATTCTGGCCTTTCGTGAAGTCTATGCCTGGCGTCTACAGCAGCAACGCCAGCAGCTGCAACTGGCACAGGGCGACAATCGCCAACCCGAAGGCTAAATGCTGGTAGAATCCGCAGCTTTCCCGACTGTTTTAGGAAGTGATACCCCTTGATGTTTCCCAAGCTACGCGTCGTTCTCGTTCAGACCTTTCATCCCGGCAATATCGGCTCTGCCGCCCGCGCCATGAAAACCATGGGGGTCGAACGCCTCTATCTGGTCAATCCGGTCAGCTACCCCGACCCCGAAGCCACCCGCATGGCAGCTGGAGCCAGTGACCTGTTGGATAATGCAGTCATCTGCGAGCAACTGGATGACGCCGTCAAGGACTGTTCTATGGTCATCGGTGCCAGCGCGCGCCTGCGCAACCAGCTACTTACGGAAGTCACGCCCCGACAGCTGGGTGAAGAGGTCTGCAAGGCAAGTCTGCAGGGTGAAGTCGCTCTGGTGTTTGGGCGCGAGCGCACCGGCCTGCATAACGAGGAAATGGCTTCCTGCACCCACCAGGTGAGCATTCCCGGCAATCCTGACTACTCCATCCTCAATTTGGCCCAGGCCGTTCAGCTGCTTTGTTATGAAGTTTTTACGGCCAGCCAGACCACCCAGCCCCAAGCTGCCGCTGAACAGCGCGACTACCCCACTCTGGAAGCCTTGAGAGGCTTTGAAGGGCATCTGGAAAAAGCTCTGGAAGCCAGCGGCATGTTAAGAGGGGCTTCGCATAAATCCCTGGATCGGCTCAGCACCCTCTTTCGTCGTGCCCGTCCGGATATTCAGGAACTGGGATTACTGCGCAGCATGATCAGTCGGATGGAAAAACTGGGCCGGGCCCAACAGGCCAGAGAAGCAGAAGACAAACCGCCGGCAGACTCTCACTGAGGCTCGATGCGCAGTACTCTTTCTTCGCCAAAGCGACTCAGGGCACTGACCACGGCTTTTTGTATCGGCACGCCACCCGGACACAGCATGGTGCAGTTGCCATGAACCATTTCAATACGAAAGATGGTGGCCTTGCTATCCAGATCGTGAGTTTTACTCAACTCCTGAAAAATGGCCTCTTTCTTGGCTTCGGAAACCAGCATGGCTTAACCTCGAAATGCAATCAAAGCGCGCATTTTATCATAGCCCACCTGCAAGGCAGGAGGGTTTGCCAGCCCGTAGATCAGTTGAGGTTTGATCATGCCTAAGCCAAAAGTTTTCTTCTGGGAAGACTATCAGCACCCGCTGGTTAGAGACCTGGCCTGGATTCTGACCACGCCGGATCTAATCACCAGTCCCTGGCCGCAAAAGCCCCTGCCTGACTTGCTAGGATGGGAGAAGACCAGCCTGCAAGACTGGCTTCAGCAGCTGGATCAACACCCAGAGGCTCTGGAAGCCAAGATCCGGCAACTCAGCCGTCCACGTTTGGGTGCTTACCATGAAGCCCTTTGGAAATTTTTACTGCAAACCTCGCCCGGTGTGGAGTTGCTGGCACACAACCTACCAATCCGGCATAACAAACGTACCCTGGGCGAGCTGGATCTGGTCTTTGCCGATCGTCAAACCCACCGCCTTTACCATCTGGAAGTGGCCGTCAAGTTCTATCTGGGTTTGCCCCTGGGGCCAGGCAAGGCGACATCCGCCAGCCGCTGGATCGGACCTGGCGGGATGGATAGCCTCGCCCATAAGGCCAGCCACACCCTCAAACACCAGCTGCCCTTGAGTGACCACCCCTTGGCACGTGAGGCCCTTCAAGCCATCTGCCCGAAGGAGCTGCAATGGACACCCCAAGAGCCGGTGGAAAAATATCTGGCCCTGCCCGGCTATCTTTTCTATCCCTGGCAGGAACACCTGCCCTCGCCTCAGGGCAGCAACCTGGATCACCAACAAGGCCTCTGGCTTTACCACCACCAGCTAGCAGACTTGCTTGCAGAACTAGACCCCCGAAGTCGTGGCCAGCGCCTGCAAAAACCCCACTGGCTGGCGACGCCCAGTGATGAATATTTAATCCCTCTGCAAGAACTGGAAAAACAGCTGCAACAGCAGATAAGGGAAGAAAAGCAACCACTGCTCCTGGCTATCAGGCAAGCGGATCAAGGCTGGCTCAGATGCTTTCTGGTACCCGACGACTGGCCACACAAGATCCCCCTACCGCCCAGGGACAGATAAAAGCTGACACAGGAGGTCAACCTCACTAAAATACAATCCTCCTAATCAAGCTAGGGAGCCTCTGATCAACGTCACGAGCGCAGGTCAGGGCTGAATTTATTCCTGATATATTCCAGCACTTCCTACATCCGTGTAGGTCACCAGCGAAATTGGCCGAGAAAGCGGAGTTTACATAAAGTAAATGAGCATTTTGAGGTCAATTTCAACGCAGCATCACCAAGCACAGTAGTTAATCAGAGGTTTCCTAGGAAGAAACGCGAAATGCTGGAAATCACCACACGGGAAGATTACCAACGCCTGCTGACAGAAGAGCCTGCCCTCTTGGTACTCTATGGCGGCAAAAACTGTGGTGTCTGCCAGGCCATCAAACCTCGACTGGCAGCAAGCTTTAAGCAGGAGTTCCCGGCCATGACCCTTGCCTACCTTGACTGCCAGGGTGCCAGCCTGCAGCTATGTGCCAGCAACAGCATCTTCTCACTACCGGTGGTTGAACTCAGGTTTGCAGGCCAGCTCTTCTCGCAATTTATCCGCGCTTTTTCTCTAGGCGAGGTGATGGAAGCAGCAAGAAGGCCTTATGAGTTACTGCAAGAGAAATAAGGGCGCTTAAAAGAAGAGGCCAGAACGAAAAAAGCCAGCCCGAAGGCTGACGAGGCAAGATAATTACTCCGCTTAACGCAAGGCCTCAACCTGGCCTACTACAAACCGCCAAAGAATTGAATGATCGCTGGATGCACCTGATGCTGCGTTTTTATCAGTTGTAGCTGGATCTGGGGTTTCCAAGCGGGTCATTCCGGCTGCTGATACCACCACACATGCCTCCTTTTAGGGGCAACCGGTGTCAGAGGAGTCGCCTTGGCAGAGGGGTCCTTGCCTGCCTGGAGTTGCTCAAGGAGCTCCTTGTAAGCTTGCAGGCGAACCGGTTTGAGGCGACGACCTTCCAGAGTCAGCAGGGTTTGCCAGGCATGGTGCTGAGTTTTAAACCTTAAACTAAACGCTACCTTGTCAGCTTCTTCCTTGAAGGACTCTTTAAGCTCGACCCCTCGCCCCCAGCGTTGGCGCAGCAGGCGTGCGACTTGTTTTTTCAGGTCATCCAGGCTGGAAGTCTTTTGCACAGGCTGGCTGGGGAAGAGCCCTGCAAAATAGTGGCGGTAAAAGCCCTCGGTCGCTGCTTTCCAGGCTGCGCTATCCGGGTTTTGATACAAATGAAATAACAGCAGGCACCAGCTTTTATAAGCCGCTTTTTCGGGGATGGGGTCTAGCGGATGCTCGAACCACTGGATTAACCCCGTGCGTTGCGAAAGATCCAGGAGGTGTTTACCGCTGGCAAGGATCTCCTGCCAGGCTTTAAGCTGCACCTCTGGATTCACCTGCCCGATCTGATCCAGAAAATCATAGAAGGTCTGTACCAGCAAAGCCTCACCGCGTTGAAGCTGCACCTGAAGGAGCGCGGAGAGTTCGCCCTGACGCGAAACAGGCAGACGCAGGCGTTGACTGCTCGCCAGTTGCTGTTTGATGGGATTAACGACCTGGTGAAGTTTTCTGCTCATGCGGGATAGTTTACAGCCATTTAGGCTTCAGTGCCGCCTTGTGGAGTAGGTTTAGGGAGATGTAAGTAGAGATGCTCTATTTTAAATAGCAAAAGGCGTAGTGGCTCAAGATATTAAAGCATATCAGTTTATCGTCACATCAGAAGAGATATGAACTCGTGGTTAAAAAGTGATACTGAGTTAAAGTATTCTTCTTGCTCCTCATTATTAAAGGCTTCATCCATCGCCTTGTAGGCAATCTGCTCAAGGTTTATTTTAATGCCGTGGGCATTTCGGGTCGTGTACTGGTGGATGTCTTCAATGAAGCGGTCACCTTCTAATAGGCTCCTTCCGAAGCTAGTGTATAGTCGGTGCAGTGCATTATCATTGCGATTCGAGTATTCAATCAAAAACACATAGAGTTGGTGCTTGTACTCTTCTCTAAAGAGCTCGCGAGTGGGTTCAGGGAGATTAAAGCCGCGTGTATGGGCGATCGCTTCATCGATTTTGTTCATGACATAATCGTCGAGTCTTCGCTCTTGATCGCGCATAAAATCTCTTACAGCGGTGCGCGTCAGGTGGATTAACACCTGCCTTTTCAGGGCTTGAGCTTCTTCATGACGACCTTCATCGTTTAAGCGCTGATAGACGGCTTTGTCTGGATGCACTTCCCAGGCGTCTTCAATGTCGTAAGTGAGGTCGTAATCCATCGCCTGCACAGGGCTGGCAGAGATTCACAAGGTCAGCATGACCAAAAACACCGCCAAAAACGCAGTGGTCACGGGTGATTGAACCGCTGTTAGCCAGCCATTCTGAAGCCGATTGGTGGAGTTACAACGCATAGCCATGTCTCTTAGGTGAAAGCCACAAGCGGGTTGGTGTGTCTTGCCGTACAACCAGAGCCGTTATCTCGCTGCTGCTTGCGGTGCGCCTGCCGAGAACGATCACCATCCAAAGCCAATCAAACCAAGGCGCTTAATTGACGGTGTCCATCCTGAGTAAACCTCAGGCACCGAAGCTCGTCACCTTTTTTTGACCCGCCGTTGACCGCTTCACTTGCTGTCCACCGGGTTGCCGCTTGATCTCCCCTTGGTGCCAGTGAGGGTGATGAGCCCTATAACACCAAGGACAAACGGGTAGTGTTACTGCCAGACCCCAAAGCATCGCGTGCGGGGTTTGCATTCAAAGCAGACTAAGACAGGCGGTGATGGGCTGTCAAGACATTGGGGGCGTGCGGGGGAATAGCTTTGCAAGGCGCTATAACCTGCTTACAACATCGGTTCCCAGATCAGACGATTGCGTTTGTTGCGGGTCACGGCGCTGGGCAAATCCAGCGGTAAAGCCAGCTTGTAGAAGGCGTTATTGCGTTGCAGCAGGTGGCGATGGGTATCCGAAGGCAAGGAAACCGCGGTTTTTTCGCAATAGCGCGGGCAGCTGGTGAGGGGGAAGTGGCCGTGGCGGGCATCATAGTGAGCGGCGGTGTCGCAGGCGCGGGCCAGTGAGAGGTAGCGATAAGGATAGTAGATATCCAGATGCAGGCGCGGCGCTTCTTCACACCAATCCAACAGATGGTTATCGTTATCCAGAGCGACCCGCCCAATCCCCATTTCCTTAAAGGCGGCTCTGAAGGTGGGATCACTGTATTCCGGCAGCAGGCGCAAATGCTGTTGCTGTGCCAGTTGTTCAGGGCTGGCATCGGTGGGTTGGAGTTCATCCACAAACGCCGAGCGTTGCACGCGATGAAAGAGCCGACCGGCAAGGGGCTTAATGCCCTCTTGGGCTTGCACCAAGGCCAAAGCACCCCAGTCATTGACCACCACCTCGGCATCACTGGGCAGGCAGGGAAACAAGGCTTCCATCGCAGCCTGGTTGTGGGCAGTCAGCGGCGGCAGCACCAACACAAGGCGCAGGTGGGCTTGCAGGCAAGCGTCCACCACCGATGTAAGCTGCTCAGGGCTGGGCAGCAGATGTTCGCAGGTGTCGTTACCGTAATAAAGCCCCGTCACCAGCTTCTTCAGCGGTGCCTGTTTGTAAAAGAGTCGCTCACTTTGTTGGGTCAGGATCTCACCGGCTTCCACATTGGCGTGATAATCCAGCGCATTAGGGCTGCCTTGCAGGCTTTTCAGCAACGGCTGGAGATCGGAGTAGCCTTTGGGCAATAGGTCTTGCCAGTGCCGAAACAAGCGGTGCTGGTTGAGCTTGATATAGAGCTTCATGGGGTGGCTTCCGTAGCATAAAGCTGGGCACGAAAATCGGCGCTGGCCTGAGGGTCGCTGTGCTGCAAGCCGTGCAGCACCTCCAGAAGTTTGCGACCGCGCATGGGCACCTTGTAGGAGGTGATGTTGGGCAGATCAGCAAAGGTATCCAGCGCGGCCTGAAGACCGGATCGGTCGAGTTTGAAGTAGGCCGTTTGCGGGTCGGGGGCGACTTGCTGAAGCTGTTGCTGAAAACGGGGGATCAGATCCGCTGCCGCTGGCACTTGAGCCAGCAGGTTGAGGGCGCGATAGCCCAGCAGAAGATTGCGCAACAAGGGTGTGCGGGTATCCTGTACGCGAATACGCGCCACCAGGCGTTGCTGTTGGCTGGTGTCTTGTTCAAACAGCGCCCGATCCAACTGGTCGAGCAGATCGGTTAAGGCCAGGCTCTCCCCTGCCAGGGATTGCATTAACTCGGCACTGGGTTCTTTGTCGGCCAGCAGGCGGGGCTTGAAATCCGGCAGAGCGCGGCGGTGGTGCTGGCGTTTTTGCTGGGCGTAGCCGCACAAGTCCTGCTGGACGACCGAGTCATAGCCATGTTCCACAAAACACTGGGCTTCGCTCAGGCGGCAATGATCACCAAACAAAAACACTTCAAATTGCATCTGCGGCGTCTGGCTGGCGATTTGGGTGATTTCAGCCAGGCTCAGGTCGCGGGGTAGCACGATTTTGCTGGGCTGGTAACGCGCCGCCAGAAATTGAGCCGCAGGCAGAGAGTAGACCCCCAAGAGGTTGGAGAGAATCAGCTGGCTTTGCAGCCCGCGTTGTTTAATCTGCTCCAGCAGGGAGAGGCTGCCGACCACCACGCCATCCACATCCAAGGTTTCGGCCTGATCCAGCAGCACCAACAACTCGGGTTGTAACTGGGCATTGCTCCAGGGGGTGTTGAGGGTGAGGTTAAACACTCCGCCAGCTTGGTGGATCTGCTTGATGATACTTTGCAAAGCAGCCGCATCAGTGAACTGTTCTTTGATGCGATAACGGCGATTGGGTGACAACTGCGCCCCATAGGACTCCAGCCAAGCTGGGGGCAGGTATCCAGCAAAAAACTGGCGCACACCCAGGTTTAACAAGGCGGTGATGTCGCTGCTGGGATCAATTCCCACCATTAAGGGTGCTGTTGGAATCACTGCTACTCCGAGTGATTGAACTGCTACGCTGAAAAATTGGCGGGGACAAGAGGAATCGAACCTCTACCAGGGGGGTTGGAATCCCCTATCCCAGGCTTAGAGTCTGGTATGCTACCGTTACACCATGCCCCCGTGTGAACTTGATATTATAACACAGCTTGGTTTAAGCTCGGGGGTTGCGGGGTTTTGAAGGGATTATCTACCGCCGAGATTGCCGTATATCCCCTAAGTAAATCTATAAATTCATTCTATATAGTGTAGTCATCTAGTATTGTTATAAGCACAGCAGATTACGGTCGAGTGTGAGGGTTTGTCAAATCAGCAGGCTTAACCAAGAGAGTGATGGGACAGCAAGCCTATAGAGGTTTTTTTAGGGCGCAGGGGCGGAGCGTGTATGGGTAGATGGGGTTTGGGTGGGTTACTCTCACTCTAATCGAGCTAGAAGCTCCTAAGTGAAATCCATAATCGCTACACGGTATTTTACTAACTCCTCTGGAGTTAAGACTTCATCCTCTGCCTTGCGAGCAATCTGTCCTAAGTTAGTTCTTATGGAAGATGCATTCAAGGTCGTGTACTGGTGGATTTGTTCGTAAAACTGATCTCAGCTGCCGATTCTGTCTCCCAAGTCACTGTACATACGGTGAAGCCTATTGTCATTGCGATTCGAGTATTCAATCAAAAAGAGATAGAGTTGGTGCTTGTACTCTTCCCTAAAGAGCTCGCGGGTGGGTTCAGGGAGATTAAATCCGCGTGTATGGGCGATGGCTTCATCGATTTTGTTCATGACATAATCATCGAGTCTTCGCTCTTGATCGCGCATAAAATCTCTTACAGCGGTGCGCGTCAGGTGGATTAACACCTGCCTTTTCAGGGCTTGAGCTTCTTCATGACGACCTTCATCGTTTAAGCGCTGATAGACGGCGTTGTCTGGGTGCGCTTGCCAAGCGTCTTCAATGTCGTAAGTGAGGTCGTAATCCATCGCCTGCACAGGGCTGGCAGAGATTCATAAGGTCAGAATAACCAAAAACACCGCCAAAAACGCAGTGGTCACGGGTGATTGAACCGCTGTTAGCCAGCCATTTTGGAGCCAAGTGGTGGAATTTCAACGCATAGCCATATCTCTTAGGTGAAAGCCACAGGCGGGTTGGTGTGTCTTGCCGTGCAACCAGAGCCGTTATCTCGCTGCAGCTTGCGGTGCGCCTGCCGAGAACGGTCACCATCCAAAGCAAACCAAGCCAAGGCGCTTAATTGACGGTGTCCTCCCCAAGGCCTTATCCCCGGGCACCGAATCTCGTCACCTTTTCCTGACCCGCCGTTGACCGCTTCACTTGCTGTCCACCGGGTTGCCGCTTGATCTCCCCTTGGTGCCAGTGAGGGTGATGAGCCCTATAACACCAAGGACAAGCGGGTAGTGTTACTGCCAAGACCCCAAAGCATCGCGTGTGGGGTGAAAATTAAGCCATTAACTTATATCAGCTGAAGCAGGCTTGTCAAACACCCCTTCAAGCAGCATTTGCCTGCTGCTGCACTTAACGCTAGCCAAGAGATACACTAGAATATGGCAGTGAACAGCGGGTGTAGTGTAAGGGTAGCACGCAGGCCTTCAGAGCCTGATAACGAGGTTCCCCCTCGGTGGTGCGGGTTCGAATCCCGTCACCCGCTCCATTGACCAGTTCAGGAGCCTCTAGCTTCCCAAGGGTTGATAAGAGGAACACCGGTCGGCTCAAAATCGACTCGATTGCGGGTCGCTACGGTCATGCCGTGGACTAGGGCGGTTGCTGCAATCAGTGCGTCCCGCTCACCACGCTTGTCGGGGACATGCAATCGGGCGCAGCGTTGCGCCACGGCCGTATCCACCGGCAGGGTTCTCCCAGAGAACTCAGGCAATACCTGATGGTCGAGCCAGGAGCGCAGCAGGGCACCCTGAGTGGCATCTTTACGCTCAATCGACAAGACGCCCAGCTCTAATTCCATGATGGTAATGGTGGAGACAAAAAGCTCACTGGCATCAACGCTTTGCACCCAGGCTGCAAGGTTGGGGTCTGCCTTACCGGCCCGAATTTTTCTCAGTTCAGATACGACATTAGTGTCGAGAACAAACATCATGAAAAATCAGCTGGTTGGGCATTGATGGTCACACGCGGCGGTTCGAAGTCCAAGTCCTCAGCCTCCGGCATTGCCAAAGCATCGGCAAGATTACGACGCTGTTTTGTCAGCCGCTGGTAGTCTTCAAAGCTCAACAGCACATGAGCAGGCTTGCCGCGATCCGTGACAAACACAGGCCCCTGTTTAGCAGCCTTCTTTGCGCGGGCAACATCCTGATTGAGTTCTCGACTGGATAAGGTAGTGATGGTCATGGTGACACCTCCTGCACAAATACTTATGTAGGTAGGTTACTACATAGGCAGCAGAGCTTCCACTAATAGGTGGTCAGTTGGATTCCATTCTTCACGGGCAGGGCAATGCGCCCAGTTGGCCCGTGCCTTTGCACCAAACCTGCCAGCCTTGCTCTTCCAGGGTATCGATAAAAGAATGAGCATCCTGGGTGATATAGATAGAGGTAGTAGCATTCAGAGGCCTCAGCCATCTGGAAAAAACTTCTTCCATTTGAACGCAAAAGCTTTCCGGGTAGCCATGTTTTCTTGCCAACGCAAAAGCATTGAAGCCATCATCATTGCATTTAAAAGGATCAGCTCCCCGCTCAATCAGTTTCAGAATATAAGGCTGACTGTCTGTTTCACAAAAAGCCTGATGAAGGCGATCACGAATCTCTGGTGTATCCTCTGGTGGCTTTGGCCAGGCGGTCATGCAATCTTTCCTCTACCCAAATCCACCTCTTCAAAGGCACCCTTTATGCCACGCCTGCAATGCACCTGTACCTTTTTCCTCATCGGTTTGTTGTCTTCCGGTATTGATTAAAGGCTGCTCTGGCATGCAGGAACTCTGCCCTGAAGGGGGAGTCCTCCGCGGCATAGCCTCCTTCACCACTGCGTCCGATATCACCAAATTCAATGGTATACATGATTTGCCCACTCTCATGAAACATCAGTTGCCAATGCTTGTGTGGATTGGATATGGTGCCACCCGTGCGGCTGACCTCATACATTCGGGTTGCTGGGTTGAAGCGATAGGCCTGCCCTCCCACAACCTTGCCATCTTCCCGTAATTCGAAAAAGCCAACACCCTGGACACACACATAGCCAACCCTGACCCGGCTTATCTCCCGATAGGAACCCCACAAATAGAGAGCAGACAAGCCAGTCAATAGGATGCCAAGATACAGATAAAACTCTTCAAGATTGTCTACATGCCAGCTGTAAATACCAAATAGGCCAAAAAGCAGAAGAAGAAAGAACAAGAAGATCTCCATACCCACGCTAATATTTTTGAAAGCCAACTCTTTTTCAACATTCCGTGGTTGAACATAAACACACCGGCCTAAAGCTTTGGGCGTATCAGGAAGAGGCGTCGGTAACTCGATTTCTTTCTTTTGTTGTTGCTTCTTTTTCCGCTTATTCCGCTTACGCATGGTTTATCCTTTTTTTAGCGAGTAATGATCAAGCTGGGGCGTCTGACCTTTCAGTCATGTGACTGACCTCAGGGGAACCAGCACCAGCGGGGGTTGATCACTGATCAGGTAGGTGGAGCCAAAAATCAGCACATAGACCTGAAGCACCACCCAGTGAGCCAGTAGCGTTTGCAGCCAGTAATAAAGCAGCTTTTCATTCAGTTCGGTCTTGATCTGCTCTCGGGTTTGACCGGCCTTTAACTTCCTGCGGATAAAACCCATCACCCTGGCGTTTTGTTTGCTGCCTGGGCGAAACACCCGCCCCACATCCAGGATCAAAGCAAAAAACAGAAAAACCACCCAGGTGCCTTCCAGCCAAAAGCGTGCCAACTCCACCAGCATCCAGGGGCTGTGTGGGTTCCACTGGGGCTGCACCCAGCCAAAGGCGACGAATAGCTTAATAACCCAAAGCAATAGCAGGGTTGGATAAGCATTCATCATCCAGATGCAAAGGTAACTGCCGGGGTTAAGCCACTTGCTTTTGAAATCGTAAACCTGCTCAAACTGGCGCACTGCCCAGGCAGGAGCCCCCACGAAGCGACCCACGCTGAACAGCAAGTCGGTGTAGGCATCCGCGTGTTTTCTGGGCACCAGAAACAGAAACAAGACTGCAATTATTGGCAGCCAGAACAGCAGGTTCAGGAAGGACTGATTAACCCAGACAGACATGATGTTCCCTTGCTTCGTGGATGCTACTCAAAACGCAGCGCCTTTAGGTGCTGTTCGGTCACTTTTTCAGTTCCCATCCACTGGTCATCTTCAAAAACCCAGGTTCCTCGGGTTAGGTCCGGTTTACCTTCTTCATCGAAATAAACCTGGTAGCCGTTGCGACGGGTATAAACCCAACCCTCTTCGATCACAAAATCCACCTGACTACGGTGCGATAAACGACCGCTGGTATAATCGACGCTGCCCATCAAGCCGCGATCCTGATCTATGCCCCAGATGCGAAAATGAATGTGGCGACCTTTGAAATCATAAAAGGCGTCAATCCATTGCGTTTCCCCTTCTGCATCCTGACAAATCAAGGCTTCTCGCAACACCTCCACCTGGGAGCAGCCTTTCTCAGCATAACGCGCACTCAGCGTCCATTCACGCAGCCTTGCGTCCAGCCATCCAGCAGTCATACCCAATATCAGCAGCCCGGCAACCACCACCGCAATCACCCTGAATGGATGCCTCTGTTTTTTTCGATTGGCTTCATAGGCAACACCTGGCGCAGTCAGTTGCTTGGGGCCAAAATGCAAAACCGCCCAACTGACAAGAATAGCCAGTACGACGGCGTTTTTTTCCTGCGCCCAGCCAACATAGGCGCTGAGCAGCGTCAGAGCATAAAGCAGTACCAGGGTGAAAGGTGAAAACCGAAACCAGCGGCAAGCCAGGAACAGGTAGAAAAACAGGGCACCGGCAAAGAAGAGGCCTGAAACCAGATAGCGCTCATCATGCTGCTGAAAAATCCAGCCAAGAAGCAGGCTCAGAGGAATAAAAGCCAGCGCGGTCTGCCAGGTGCTGAGTGTTCTCATGGGTTAATCTGTGGCTGGTTGGCTTTGTTGAGCCACCCCCTTTGCTTCCTTGAAAAGAGCTAGACACTTGAATCTTATATCACCAGAACAGACTTTTTATTGCTGTTCGGCTGCATGGCAGGCATGAATCCTGTGTAAGCGGGCGCGGTGGATGCGGTTAGCCTCTGACATAGAAGCAGTGACTTTCTCAGCCACTGTTTGCAGTACTTTTTTCATATCAGCATCTGATGACGCCAAAAGCCGAGGTTGTTTTTTTGCATGAGTCGCCATGGCCGTTTCTCCTCAAAATACTTCATTCTTTCACTATAACCTAATAAGCTTTTTAGCTGCCAAGAAATACCAGTCAAAACCCCTGCTGCCCTGCTTCTTCCTGCTTGAATACAAACTGACAGCGCTGTTTGCCGGACAGGCTACGGCTGGTGAAGTTTTTGTTCCAGTGGTCTTGTAAACGCTTGGCCAGTAATTCGCTAGCACTTTCCCCAATTCGGATCATCCAGGCGGTACTCTCACTGACCTTCGCTGCGGTGTTGTAGCCCGCAGCAACCAGGCTGATTTCCAGGTATTCCTGGCGTTCAGGGCAAAGCCCGATCCAGTAACGGCTGTTGGTGCCGGAAGTGGCGATCAGGTTTTCCAACCAACCTTGTTCGCTCAAAAAGTGCATCAACTGCTTTTCAAACTGGGCTGCGGGGTGGTCAGAAAAAGCAGCCTCCTGCAACGGAATGCCCGAATGGAACAATACGGGTGGCTCTGGGGCTTGTTTGGATGGGGGCGCTGAATCCCGCAAAGAGGAATCCTGAGCCTTGCCGGAAAACAGGACTTTGATCTTCTGCAAAAACGAGGGGGCTGAGGTCGTCATTTTAAACTCCCTGGGCGATGGGTCCCTACATCACGCTGGATCAGGGCATTGATTTCCTGCTCCAGTTCTTTTTCTTCCTGCCCGGTCCATAGGCTTAAAGCTGGAATCAAGGCGGCAACCATGCCTTCAAAGTCAGGATCTTTTGCTATTTCCTGCGGGTAGTTTTTACCGTGAAGAGGGGATAAAGGGTCGACGGGAACATCTGAGGTTTCGCCTTGCATTCGCAGGCCAAGCAGATAACCATGAACCCAGTGACTGATCCGGGTATTTCGCACCACGTCCGGGTCAAAGATATGTTCTAACTGGCTCTTTTTGCGTGTTTTATCGACATAGGGTTCGCAATAACGCCAGGCTTCCTTCAGCGACTCGGCGGCTTGACGCAGATGCCCACCTGCCCCTTCCAGGGCAGTAGCCAGTTTGATGCGTTGACGGCCTCGATCCGCTTCGCCATCTTCTTCCAGACCTGCTGCCAGGGCTTCCAATAACTCGGCCAGGGAATCGTAATACAGGTCTTGCATTTTTCCGACCAGTTGATACTGGGGAATGATTTTGCCATGGGCATAAACCTGGCTGCGATGGCGCAAGCCCTTGGCAAAACCAAAAAAATACCGAAACCACTGGGGGTCTTCCTTGAAATTGTGCTGGAGCAAATCGGGACATTGATCGACAATCCGGGTCAGCAGTCCATCCACATCATTTTCCAGTGCCGGATACTCCTGTTTGAACGCCAGCAGAAACTCCAGTAACTCTCGCGGCTCCCCTTCGTTCATGGGAGCCTGATTCGCGTGCTTGAAATATTCCAGAATGGGTGGGGCTGCATCCCTCATGGAAAAACGCTTCAAATCGCCCCGCCCCAGCAACAACAAAAGAGCGGCGGCTTCCAGCCGACGTAGCCGGTAATAATCAACATTCCGCGTATCCTCTTCCTTCCAAAGAGTCCGAGGCCGATCCCATTGATTGCAGTAATCCCTGGTTTCTGACCAGAGTTTACGCAGTGGCTCGTCTTTCATGGCCGGTAATTGTTTCAGCCTGAGTTTTAGTTTTTTTCTGTCCATTGGTTAAACCTGTCCATTAAAGGCTTCAAAATCAGGTGAATAATCTGGCCATAGATATGCAGGATGCCCCAGAGACTCAGCAGCATAAAAAACACCATCAGCCCATCATTGGGTGGTGGATAAAAGCGGAAAATCTGGTTGAGCAGCACAGCATACAGAAAAAAACTTTGCAGCCAGTAGAGGCGGTTTTTCCTGGTCAGGCCGGGGGCTTCTTTTTCCAAAAATTCAGGCAACTGGCTGAGCAGCGGTAAATCATTATTCCTCCTGAAAAGCCGTGACTTCACTGAAATCATAATGACGACCCGCCCACTGGAACGACGGCATTCCCGGCAGATAAGCGAGCGGGTCGCCATCCGTGGTGGTTAAGATTTCAGTCTGCGATTCCCGCCAGTCTTTTTTATGTTTTAAGGCCATTGCAGTTCCTTGCAGTTTGTTTGGTCCTGAAAACAGTTTTGCCATTGCAGGGGCAAGGGCATCAGTGCCAGGGGTGGCGAAGACTGCATCCAGGTACTGAGTTTCTGTTCCATTTTTTCCCGCAGGCGAAGATGGCTCTGGTCGCTGATATACAAACCCTCCAGGGTCTCCAGCATCATTTCGCTGGTTTGCTGGCGATCCAGCTCAAAGGTGTCCACAAAGAGCATCCATTCGTGCAGGCTGGGAAACAGGCGTTGATGGCGTCGGGTGTAGTGCACTTCAAAGTGAATCAACTGCTGCCAGGCCGTTTGTGCTGCCTTGAGGTCACGTCTTTTCAAGGCGGCATCCACGCGGCTTCTTAACAGCCGGGCTTCAAAGTCATCCATCAAATCAGCGCGCGCCGTTCCTTTAAGCGCTTGTTCCAGGCTGCTCGGGTGCCGGTAGATCACCAGCCGGCTGCGACCCGGCAGATATTCCCAGCTGGCCTGGCAAGCTTCCCGCAGACCCACGCCCTGCTGCAGGGTTTCCTGATAAGCCGTCCGCATCTGCTGGTAGGGTTCCAGTGATTCCCGAAACAGCGCCTGCATCCAGGGGCTATAGCTGATTTGCAATTTATGTGGCGTCTTTTCCAGCAGGGCCTCCATCATGGGCACCAGAATGGCGTTTTGCTCGTATTGACGCTTTCTGGCCAGCCTGATTTTATGGGTCAGGTAGGTTCTGGGAGAAAAGGTCAGATCTTCCTGCAAGCGCAATTCCAGCTGATAAGCCGTGCTAGCCATTCGTGAAAAAAAGGCGAATCTTTCTTCGGATTCCTCGCCGTGATAAACCAGCCCACATATTGAAAAGGGGTAAGCTGAATAGGCGGCATCACGCATCTCATCCGGCAGGCTATAGGGATACCAGCGCGGTGGTCGAGGCTCCACGGCGGTCTCAAGTACATAGCGGTGAGCTGATTCGCTTATCAAGCGATCCAGCATGGCAGAGTTCGCCAGAGCAAGGGTCGGAAAGAATAGTAGAAGTAAGTAAAGTCGGTGTTTCATAGGCTCACCCAAAGGCTCATCCCCAGAGTCAAGCCAACAGCCCCCAGGCTGATCCACAGCCAAAGCCACTTTTTAAACCAGCTCGGGTTGGGTGGTTGGGGCAGTTGTCCTGCGATCACCTGGGCTTCCAGCTCCGCTTCGCGCTGTTTTTGTTTGCGTTGGCTGGGTTGCAGCCATGCCCATTGCACCAGTTGCACCATTAAAGTCACCGGCAATAAGATTTGTGCCAGCAGTGAAGGCACTTCGATCCAGAGACTATCCAGGCAGCAGAGTTCAAACCAGCCATTGACCGCAAAGGCGGTGAACACCAGTAGCCCTATAAGAGAGAGGCGGCCAAAGGTCTGGTTGTTATGCGTGAGCTGACGGTCGGCATCTTCAAATACAGGTACCTTAGACAGGAAGGATAGCAACGCCTCGGCATCGGAAAAGGCCTGTAGATTAAAATGCACTTTTTGCCCGCTGGAACCTTTCACCAACAGATTACCCTGCAGTTTAATGGCTTGAGTGACCATCCAGCCGTGTGGGTTGCTGGCATCCTCATTTTGCTGGTCGATCAGGCTCAGTTGCGGTCCTTTTAAACTCAGGGTGTAACGCCCGACCCGCTCTGGGAAATGCTGGGTTTCTCCCTGCTGATAGTGGTGTTGAAGCTGCTGCTGACGATACTCACTGAGGTGATATGCCAGCTGATACAAGCGAGCATAATCATAAGGGTGGCGGGTATCCACGCAGGCAGTGAAGGGTTTTCGATCCGTATGGAAATGAAGTTCAACTTCCAGCAGCTTGCCCATATAGATGTGGTTGACATAGACCTCAGTGAATTTCTGATAAAAGTTTTTGACTTCATCAAAAGGGATGCACTCACCCGCCAGCATAAAGCTGTGTTGCGCAGCATCAACACTGAGCTGGATGGCATGAAGCGTGTTGTGGCTGACCAGAGACATAGGCTCGACCTAAAAGAACCCCATACGGCGTTTTTTGCCGCTGGACTGGGTTTCAAGAAAGTCAGCCAATTCCTGATACTGCCCACCCTGGTTGGCGTATTCCACGACATTGCGTGCCAGGTCCAGCCACTCCAGGGTGCTGGGCTGGATGCTTTTTGTCAGTTGCAGCAACAAAGCCTGGGTAATGTTTTCATCCTTGCCGTTTTCCAATATGGCTTCCAGCACCGTTTCTGATGCCCGATCCACCAGCCCTTTCAGGTCAGCACCGGAAAAGCCCGCTGTGGCTTCGGCCAGTTCGGCATAATTCAGTGGCGCAATGGGCAGTTCCTGCAAACGCTGTTGCAAAATGCCGCTGCGGGCAGGTAAGTCGGGCGGCGGCACCAGCAGGGTGCGGTCAAAACGACCGGGGCGGCGAAAAGCGCTATCGACATCCCAGGGGGCATTGGTAGCACCGATCACCAGCAGGTTTTCGTTGTCGGTGTCGATGCCGTCCATTTCGGCCAGAAACTGGTTAATCATATTGCTCATGCCGCTGGAATGGCGCAACAGCTCGCGTTTACGCCCCAGCGCATCCATTTCATCTATAAAAATCACTGCAGGTTTATGGGCACGGGCGGTGGCAAACAGAGCTTGCAGGTTTTTTTCGCTGTTGCCCATCCACATATCCAGGATGTCGCTGATGGCCACATTAAAAAAAGCCGCGCCACACTCACCGGCTAGCGCACGGGCAAACCAGGTTTTACCACAGCCGGGTGGCCCGTAGAGCAACAGCCCGCCACCTGCTTGTTTCTTGAATTTCTTGAACAGCTCCGGGTGACGAAAAGGCTCGATGATCTTCAGCCGCGCCTGACGTTTGAGTTCATCCAACCCACCGACCTGTTCAAAGGTGATCCGGTTTTTGGGCGCTAGGGGCTCAAAACGGGTGATGAAATCTCCGGGGGTTTCAGCAGGCTGAGCCTGGGGCTTTTCAGGGGTCATGAAGGCTTGTCCTTGGCGGTGAAAAAGTGACTCAACAGCAGATGCAAACCATAGCAGGGAAGCACCAACAAGGCACCTGCCCCACCAGCAATGAAGAAGCGCGTCAGATCGATTTGCTGCACGGGAAAGAAGATAAAGGTCAATAACCCAGCCAGTAAAAAGCCCGGCAGGTGTTTGTTATGGCGAAAGAGAAAAACAGCTTGCAAGCAGCTACTGCCCAGCAAAACAGGCATCCAGTAGGTGGTGGGCAAAGGGAGTTGGTGCAAGAGAATGGCCAGAAGAAGCTGCACTCCGGCCAGAATGGCATGACGAGGATAAGCAGAGTCAAGGCGCTTCAACGATTGGCGGGCATCACGATCAAAGGGATTAAACGCCAAAGCCTGGCGTAACAAGCGGCTTTTATGCCAAGGCAGCGCTTCAAAATCCGCCAGCAGGGAGAGGATCGTCGCATCCTGCGGGTTGATCTGCAAACAGCGGTGCAATAACTGGCGCGCCAGATCTGGGCGGTGACAGACTTCACCATACACCAACGCCATAAAAGACAGACCTTGAGTGTGCAGCGGATCTTGACGCAGTAAGGCTTCAAAACGGGCCTGGCTGGCGCGTAAATCACCCAGAAAACCCTGTACGAAGCCCAGATAGGCCAGCAGATCGGCATCCTGCGGATCCAGCTTTAAACCCTCAAGAAAAGACGCTTCCGCTGCTTTGAGCTCATCGCTGGCCAGTGCAATATAACCTTTCAGCAACCAGAAAAAAGAGCTGAGACCCAGGTCTTTCTGAAAAGCCCTGGCCTTTTCTTCGGCTTCCTGAAAACGCCGCGCCTCAATCAAACCCAACAACAGATAAAACTGGGCTTCTACCTGTTGCTGATCTTCCCCCAACTGCTGGCTGGCTTCCGTGATCAGCGCTTCCGGGCGATCCAGCGCGTGCAAAACCTCTAGCCGGGATCTCATGAATCGGCCTCTTGCAAATGACCCGGTAATTGCAAGCGAATGCACTGGTGACAGGGGTAGGCGATGGCCGCCAGGGTGATCAGTAACGCCACAGGAACCCAGGCAGGATGAACTGCCAGTGCAAGAACACCCACAAAAAAGCCGACAAGGTGTACCCACAACAGCTTACGCCGTGGGTAGTAAAAAGCCCAATTCATCCAGAAGCCCACCCCAACCAACAGGAGCAAAGGCAGCAAAAGCGTTGGCACCACCGGCCAATCCAACTGGCCTGCAAAGGCCAGAAACAACTGCAAATACCAGATGAGTAGCAAGAGATGGTTGATCAGCAAGCGCAGCAAAGGGGGGATTAAATCAAAGGCATTCATGCCGCATTATTCCGGGCAATAAGCTCCCTGCATAAATTCCTCACGAGTCATTTGGGCTTCATCACACCAGGAGCTATCTACCACCAAGCCTTCATTATCAGGCTCCAAGCTAATCCAACCTGAGCGACCCACCAGCTTGAGTGTGGAAGGAGACTGAATTTCAGCTTTCAGCCAGGCCTGGTGATCCGGCAAATAGACCTGAATATCTTCAAAGCTGGGCGACTGCTCCAAGCGGTTCAACGTACCGGTAAAGACACCATGAAACCCTTGTAGCAAATCACCTTCAAGGTTCGTTTTACGCTGAACCAGTTCAAAATGACTCTCGCAATAGCTTGAATCCTGATCACATTCAAACTGGTTTAAGAAACGAATAAACTCCTGCGTTTGATCGGATTCGACCTTGATGTCAACCTCTCTGGATTCAGTATTCTCATCATCTTGTGGTCGAGTCATCACTAGCTTGATCCGCCCGGTGACACTGCCCTCCACCCCTTCAACCGGACTGCAGTCGATAAACTGCCAAACCTCTTCTTCATCAGCATTTCGAGAAAAAGTGTAGGCAAGACTACCCTGTGATGAGCAGCTGAATTGATGTTTGTTGATCCACTCATCTTCACTAACTGGCCTCTCAAAAAAAGAGTCCTCCAAGGTCGCCTTTTGCTGGTTGATATGACGATCTAAAGCATCCAGCGTGCCGCCCAGGTCATAACTCAAAAACTCTTGAAACACCTCTGGGGCATTCGTGGAATTAAGCTTGACCAGAGGATAGTCTTCATCAACTGCTTGCTGCGAGGAACAGCCGCTCGAAACGAATACAAACATAAACAGGCAAAAATACAGGTAGAGAGTCGTTTTTTTCATTTTTTACTCGTATCAGTTTTCAGAATGCTTTTCGACGGAAAAAATCTTTAAATAAAAAATTACAACATCACATTAACACCTGCATTTACAGTAAAAATATGCTCACTTTCAACTCCGTAAGTCGTATCACTATCTACTCTTTCCCAAAAGTATGTGAATTTATATGAAAACCCACCACCCACTTTCACTCTAGGAATTACAGCCCTGTAATAGCTAAAATCAAAACCCAAAGTCAAGGCTGCTATCGAACCCAAATCAATGTTTTCAAAATATTCATCATCTGTCTTATTTTCAATATTCCCACTTACAGGTAAAGAGAGGTATCGTCTTAAAGAAACTGACTGAATATGATCACTATACCCGCTTCTCATCTCCATCATCAAACCAAAGTTTTCAAAGTCAAAATCATATAAATTGTAAGAGTCGATATTTTCGCCCTGAGCCATCACGGTCCATGGTTTAGTATATTTCTCATAATAAATTCCTGCTCTATACATATCTGTTATATATTCATTCCCGTATACTTTATAACTCTTAATCTCACCAGCCAGTGTATACTCCTCAAAATCCACCCTTGTGGATATAACATCTCCTGCTTTTATACGTATATCATTATAATATCGATCAACTTCGGTCTTTAAATTGTAAAAAAAATGTGAGGTTTGGTATGCCAAGTAAATAGAAGCCATATTATTATTTTCAGAAGAGAAAATGTCTTCTTCAGCAATACCATTGATATACCATTCAACTGGAAGCCTGGACTCCCCTCTTAGGCTGAATAATTCATTTTCGTTATTTTCATTTTCTTCTAATATTCTGATTAATTCTTTTTGCTCTCTGCTAGAATCAGGGGTCCACCTGTATGTAATGCTAGGCAATACTCTAGACCACCGAGACAACCCTCCATTAGAAAAATCTATTTTAAATGTTGCCAAATTAAGTCCTTTTGTTTCCTGCTCAGTATTTGGGATTTCAGATGTTAACCAATACTCATAATCATATGTTAAATCAAGGTCAGCCAGAATTGTTTGGCTAACAGAATCTTCTTCTGAATCAATTAAAATTTCACTGGGATATTTATCATCTGCACTCTCTCTTTCCAAGATTACGTTATGAATTGTATTACCATCAACTTCAATCCACTCATCATATGTATTATAGCCTGGCTTATCGACCCTTATATTATACCCACCTTCCTCCAACATCATTCCCGAACTATACTTAGGCACAATATTCATTATTCTTATTTGTGCATCTTTTGGTTCCACCCTTACTTCTAAACTGTATCTGGAAGCATACACTTGAGAACAAAAAAAATAGACACAAACAGAGAGCAACACAAAAAAACTTTTTCATAAAACAAATCCATAGCAATAGTTAATTCAATTTAAATTAAAAAACCCACAATCTGAAACACGAACCCCGAACAATTAAAACAAGCTTATCCATTACTAATTTTATATAATTCTGCAGAAAAAACTCACCTCCTCTTAGAGCTTTTTTCACTCCTCACAAACCCGCTCCATTATTTCCTGTACCTGTTTTCTTATTGCCTTTATCTGGTCACACAGAGGTCTATTAATATTCTTATGATGGTTTTCCTAGCTCTTACACTTACAACAAAGACAATAAAGTTGAAAAATCAAGTACTAACAGAACAACTCTCATCTTTTTTATAATTAAAAAAAAGAAGCACAAACAAAAAACAACACAACAAAATAAAAATAAAAAGAAAAACTCCCTGTGAACGATAACACCTCATTAAAAAACTGACCAAAAGCAAACCCATTAGGATCACCATAAAAACGACGTACAACATCATTCCCAATAAAATTCAATACATGAATAAAGAACATCGTCGACACAAAATAAAAAGAAGATTTTAGCCAGGAATCATATCTAGGAAAAACAGTATTGCTTTTCAAAAGAAACACCAAAACAAAAAAAACATAAGTGAGTCCCCTTGCCTATTGCTGCTTTCCTGTTTATCCGCCTTGAACGCTACCGCCCCAAGGTGATGCCTACCGGTTGGTAACGACCCTGTCTTGATTCGTAAGTTCAAGTTTTCTGTTGTAGATGCATTTTTTAATCTTGTCTTTTATATCACAGTTGATTCTTCCAACTGTCAGAAAAACTAGACACTTCAAAGAATAATTGATCTGCATCAGGCTAATGATCTCGATGAGGTTGAACTTGGGTGAATCGCTTGTTCTGGACAAGAGAAGCCCCTAGGGTAGGTTTTATACAGTGTTTTTAGAGGGGAGCGATTCAATGATTTTTTCTGACCAGCCTTTTTTAGTCGGCTTGGGCCTGGTGATTATTATCAATATCTATCTATATGACCTTTTAGTTCGGGATCATTCGCAAGAGGGTGACAAGCAAGGCAGTACTTTGGCACCTCCTGATGAAGAAGACTGCGATAGCTTTGGTGATAGTGGAGGGAGTTGCGGTGACGTAGGGGGGGGGTGGTTTTGGCGATTCCGGTGGTGGTAGCTGATGTTTTTCAGACATAAAGAAGGCCGAATAACAGGCCAAACAGAAGAAGAGTCGATAAAGGCTTAAAAGATAGATTTGGATTCTCAGTTCTAGATAAAGGCCCTTGTTTTTTTCATCTATAACGAAAAAAGCCAGCCCGAAGGCTGGCTTTTAGAATCTGGAGCGGGAAACGAGATTCGAACTCGCGACCCCAACCTTGGCAAGGTTGTGCTCTACCACTGAGCTATTCCCGCGTGGCGTCCCATAGGGGGTTCGAACCCCTGTTACCGCCGTGAAAGGGCGGTGTCCTGGACCACTAGACGAATGGGACGTGTCTGCTGCTCCGTTCAGGATGGCGCGTATCTTAATGAGCGATTTGAAAGCTGTCAACACCCGATTTCATTTTTCCTGAGCCAGGGGGTAAAAAAACCAATTTCTTTATAAGTCTTTTATTGTCAGTCGACTAGGCTTTGTTAGATACTAAGCCCTTTAAGGGTCAACAAGGGTTTTCAATAGGGATCCCAAGCAGGAGCTAAGAATGGTTATAGTGATTGTTCTGGTGGGTATTTTTATCGTCGCGCTGGGACTGATGCTTTTTGTCTTCGCCCGCCAGCAGAATGAAAAGAAAAAAATCGAGGCACAAAGGCGCGTCCGAATTCTCGCTGACCGTGGTCGGCAAATGCAGATCCTCCTGGATGAACTGCCCCCTCATTATCTTTCCCAGGACTTGCGGGCTTTTGTTGCCAGCCAGTGGCTGGATCTTCTGCATGAACAGCAGCAACTGGGCAGTAACGATCCCAAACTGAAGGAAGAAATGACCGCCGCCCAAAACAAGATTGATGAAATCCGCAGCAGCAACCAGCCTGACCCTGAACCCGTCACGGATATTCAGGTCGCCAATGGCGTACGCCGCAATCTCAAACAGTTGAACAAGGTGATCGTCAGCCTTTATCAGGATAAAAAAATTGCTCACCGTATTGCCCAAACCTATCTGAATGAGATCAAACAAGGCTTTACCCAAACCCTGGTTGAAGTTTTTCGTGCTTCGGCTCGCAAGGCTGAAGCCCAGAACAACCTGCGTATTGCCGTGGTTCATTACAAGCGCATCATGAGTGAGTTGAACCGCAACAATCCCAACGGGGTACACAACCAGACACTGCTGGAATGTCGCCAAACCATTCAGGAACTGGAAGACCGCATTGCACTGGAGTCAGAATCGAGCAACAACGAGCTGGCTGAAAGTGTTGATGAAATGATGGAAGAAGAAGATAGCTGGAAGAAGAAGCAGTTGTATGACGATTAATTGGTATCCGGGCCACATGCACAAGGCCCGCAAGGAAATTAAAAAAGCCTTGCCGGAAATTGATGTGGTTATAGAAATGCTGGATGCCCGCCTGCCTTTTTCCAGTGCCAATCCGGTACTGGGCAAGCTGGCCAGCCATAAGCCAACCCTGAAGCTGCTGTCAAAGAGTGATCTGGCCGACCCGACCCTGACCCAGGAATGGATAGAATATTTTGAGCAATCGGCACTAACACGTGCCCTGCCGCTGGTGACCACGGACCCCAAAACACTAAAACCCATTGCCCAGACCTGCCAGCAACTGGCCAGCCAGGTTCGCGAAAGCCGCTCGGTCAAGGCTCTGGTTATGGGAATCCCCAATGTGGGCAAGTCCACGCTGATCAACACCCTGGCCGGAAAAAAAATTGCCAAGGTTGGCAATGAACCGGCCGTGACCCGTCGCCAGCAAAAAATCCAGGTCGGTGATCGCCTGCAGATTATTGATACTCCCGGCGTTCTCTGGCCACGCATTGAAAACCCTGAATCTGCCTATCGCCTGGGCGCTTCCGGCGCCATCCGTGACACGGCATTGGATTATGAAGAGGTCGGCTTCTGGGCAGCCGAGGATTTGTTGGGGCGTTACCCCCAGGCCCTGCTGGATCGTTACCGCCTCAAGGAAAAGCCTGAAAATGCCGAACAACTCCTGGAAGCCATCGCCAGAAAAAGAGGCGGATTAAGATCCGGCGGTGTCATTGATTATCACCGCGCCTGCGAGGTGCTGCTGCATGATTTGCGTGGCGGCCAGCTGGGACGCCTAACCCTGGAAACTCCTCGGGATATTGAAAGCATGATGGCGAAAACTGACGATCAGGAATAAACTCAGAAACAAAAAAACATGCAATCTATTTACAAGACCTTTATTCTTTACCGCCAGTAAACTTTTACCAACCTGGAGTCACACGTGGAAAAAGGTGAGCGCCGCCGCCATCAACTAGCCATCCGCTGGAAGAATCCCTGGGAACCCCAATGGATGCCAGCCAGCTTGCGCGACACCATCAATAACCGCTACCACTCGCGTGACTTCAACTATGCACGCAGTGAGTACCTGCGTACCCGCTTACTATTTGTTGGCCTGGTGTTTACTCTGCTGGCTCCCCTGTGGCTGCTGGTTGACTATCTCCTGCTGCCTCAGGAGCTACTCAATTCCATCATCATTGGTCGCCTGGGGCTGATGCTGGTGCTGGTGGGGGTGCTCTTCACTGCCTGGCGCAACCCTAATAAGCTCAACCGATTACGCAATGCTCTGGCCCTTCTTCTCTGGGCACCGGCAGCTTTTTATGCCTATCTGGTGCTCACCTACGGGGATCAGCTTTCCTCCCTGGTGGGCTATAGCTTTATCCCCATGTTGTTGATTGCCTTTTTAAGTGTTTTCCCCCTGACCCTGGTGGAAAGCTCTGCCATCGGCCTGGTGATTTTTGTGGTTGAACTCCTGGCTCTATCCATTACCGGAGGTTTAAGCACCGCCTATGGCTGGCAGGATCTCTGGCTACTGGCCACACTTTTGATTATCTCCCTCTGGGCCAACCATTCCCAGGTTAGTGCCCTCCTGCGTCTCTACCGCCAGGCCAGTATGGACAGCCTGACCGGCCTGTTGAACCGCGGCATCCTGATGAAGCAATTGAATCAGCTGTATGAGCAGCGCCAAAAGCAGGTTGAAGACAAGGAAGAAGCCAGCCCCATCACCCTGCTGATGTTCGACCTCGACCGCTTCAAGAAGGTCAATGACACCTACGGCCATTCGGTGGGCGATCAGGCGCTGCAGGTTTTTGCCCAGATACTGCGCTCGGAACTGCGCAAGAATGATCTGGTTGCCCGCTATGGCGGTGAGGAATTCATGGCGGTTCTCCCCGGCACGGCCAAGCAGGATTCACTGGAAGTAGCCGAACGTATCCGCAAGCAGTGTGAGCATGCTTTTGTTCTGGCCCACGATGGCCAGAAGGTCTTTTTTACCACCAGTATCGGCATCACTGAAGTCAGGCAGGATGAAAAGCTGGAAACAGCTCTGCAAAGAGTCGATTCCCGCCTTTACATGGCCAAGAATCAGGGCCGCAATCGCTATATTGATGCGGACTTGCCCCAGGATGCACCGGTTCATCCCTACGCCTGAGTGTTGGGCGACAACTTTTTTCAATTCGAAGGCAGACAAACTGCTGGGGGCTTGTTAATCTTTCGCCTCGCCCTCTAGGCCATGTTTTTTTGTTATTGGAATTCCTGGCATGCAACCGATTCGCAAATCCAACAAACTTCATCATGTCTGCTATGACATCCGCGGCCCTGTTCTTCAGGAAGCCAAGCGACTGGAAGAAGAAGGCCATCGCGTTCTCAAACTGAATATCGGTAATCCGGCTCCCTTTGGTTTTGAGGCCCCGGATGAGATTCTTCAGGACGTCATGCGCAACCTGTCCACGGCCCAGGGCTATTGTGATTCCAAGGGTCTCTATTCGGCGCGCAAGGCGGTAATGCAGGAATGCCAGCGCAAGGAAATCGCCAATGTCGAAATCGAAGACATCTATCTGGGTAATGGTGTCAGCGAGCTGATTGTCATGGCCATGCAGGCCCTGCTCAACGACAACGATGAAGTCCTGATTCCAGCACCGGATTATCCACTCTGGACCGCTGCTGCCCGCCTGGCCGGCGGCAAGGCCGTGCATTATGTTTGCGACGAGCAGAGTGACTGGTATCCGGATATTGATGATATCAAAAAGAAAATCACCGACCGCACCCGCGCGATTGTGATCATCAATCCCAACAACCCCACCGGTGTGGTCTACAGCAAGGAATTGCTGGAACAGATCATTGAAGTGGCTCGTGAACACCAGCTGGTCATTTTTGCAGACGAAATCTACGACAAGATTCTCTATGACGGCACCGAGCATATCTCTCTGGCTAGCCTGGCTGATGATCTCCTCTTCTGTACTTTTAACGGTCTCTCGAAAAGCTACCGGGTTGCCGGTTTTCGCTCTGGCTGGCTGATTCTTTCCGGTGCCAAGCACTTGGCACAGGATTTCAATGAAGGCCTGAATATGCTGGCTTCCATGCGCCTTTGTGCCAATGTACCGGCCCAGCATGCTGTCCAGACGGCACTGGGTGGCTACCAGAGTATCAATGACTTTATTCTTCCAGGTGGCCGCCTTCTGGCTCAACGCGACCGGGCCTATGAGCTGATCACCCAGATTCCCGGTGTGTCCTGCGTTAAACCCAAGGGCGCTCTCTACATGTTCCCACGCCTGGACCCCAAGGTGTTCAATATTCAGGATGACGAAAAGTTTGCCCTGGATCTTCTCCAGCAGGAAAAACTCCTGGTGGTGCAGGGTACAGCCTTCAACTGGGGACAACCGGATCACTTCCGCCTGGTGACTCTGCCCCGAGTGGATCAACTGGAAGATGCGATTGGCCGCATCGAACGCTTTTTATCGCGCTATCGCCAGTAGAATTGAAACCAAACGCTCCAGCCCCCATCTAAGACAGTGTTCACTTTAAAGGAGAAGTAACACCATGATGCGAATTGGCTTGTTTCTAGCCACCAACCTGGCCATCATCATTGTTGCCAGTATTACCCTGAATTTGCTCGGGGTGGGCAGCTATCTGAATCAGACCGGCGGACTGGATCTCACCAGCCTGCTGATCTTCTGTTTTGTCTTTGGTATGGCCGGCTCGGTGGTATCTCTGCTGATGTCCAAATGGCTGGCCAAGATGGGCACCCGCACCCAGATCATCAAGCAGCCTCGTAATGCGGATGAAGCCTGGTTACTGGAAACCGTCAAGGAGCTCTCGCAAAAGGCAGGCATCGGCATGCCCGAAGTGGGTATCTTCCCGGCCCAGCAATCCAACGCCTTTGCCACCGGCTGGAATCGCAACAACGCCCTGGTCGCTGTTTCCATGGGTCTGTTGCAGCGCATGAGCCGTGATGAGGTGCGTGCTGTTCTGGCCCATGAAATCGGTCACGTGGCCAATGGTGACATGATTACTCTGGCACTGGTTCAGGGCGTGGTGAACACCTTTGTCATGTTCTTTGCCCGTATTATCGGCCATACCGTGGACAAGGCCGTATTCAAAAATGAGGAAGGCCACGGCATTGCCTTTTACGTTACCACCATCTTTGCCGAAATAATTTTGGGCATTCTGGCCTCGGGTATCGTCATGTGGTTCAGCCGCTACCGCGAGTACCGTGCCGATGATGCAGGTGCACGTCTGGCCGGCTCCGGTGCCATGATTGCAGCTCTGGAAAGACTCAAGGCTGAACAAAAGTTACCCAATGAAATGCCGGACACCCTGACTGCCTTTGGTATTAACAAGGGCCAGACCACCAGCATGATCCAGAAGTTCTTCTCCAGCCATCCTCCTCTGGATGCGCGCATTGCGGCTCTACGCAATAAGGCTTATGCCTAAATAAGTAATTTTAGGATAAACTTTGCAAAGGTTAATCAGGGCTGGTGATACCAGCCCTTTTTTATGAAGTATCCATGACAAGGAAACCCCAAGCACTCTGACTCCTGTACCAGAGGCTTGAGGATTTCCAGGGAAGTCAAACTAGACGGAGCCGCATCATCATGTTGAATCTGGCCACTATTGGTGGGCGTTTGCTGGCACTCCCTGCCGCCGCCCTGCTGGGACTGCTTGTTTTGGCAGGCGTTGCCCTGAATGAAATCAAGACCACCTTGAAAGAGGATCGCGAAGCCAAGGTCATGGCGGTGATCGATATGGCCTCTGGCCTGGTCGACCACTATCAACAGCAGGCGGACGCTGGTGTCCTCACTAGCGAGGAAGCCAAAAGGCTTGCCCAGCAAGCCATCCAGAGCCTCAGGTATGAAGAGGTGGAATATGTCTGGATCAATGACACCTCCGAGCCCTATCCGATCATGCTGATGCACCCCACGGTTCCGGCACTTAATGGTCAGGCTTTGGATCGCCCCAGTTTTAATTACGCTACGCTCCTGCGTAATGAAGAAGGCAGCCAGGTTCGCCAGTTGGATAACGAGAATATCTTCGTGGCCTTCACCCAAACCGTCAAAGCTTTTGGTTCCGGCTTTGTCGAGTATCAGTGGCCCAAACCTCTAGCCGGAGGTGGCGTCACTGAAGAGCGTTTCACTAAATTGTCCTATATCCGACTCGATCCCGAATGGAACTGGGTAATCGGTTCCGGCATCTATGTTGATGATATCACCGAGCACTTTCAGGCCCTGGCCTGGAAAATCGGCCTGCTGGCTCTGGCGGTCATTACCGTAATTTGGGCCCTATCGATGTTTATCCGCCGCTGGGTGCTCAATCAACTGGGCGGTGAAGTGGCCGAAGCCCGGCAACTGGTTAACCGGGTGGCTGAAGGTGACTTTACCCAGATCAACCTGGGTCAGAAAGCCCGCCCCGATAGCGTACTGGGTTCCGTCAACACCATGGTCAAGCAACTGGCCGATATGGTTCGCAGTGTCAGTGAAGTCTCGGGACGCCTCAATGCCGCAGCCAGCGACCTGAACCAGGTGGCGGAACAGGGCTATACCACTCAGGATCAACAAACCCGGGAAACCGACCAGGTGGCCACAGCCATCCACGAAATGAGCCAAACGATTCTGGATGTCGCCAATAACGCCCAGCGAGCTTCGCAGGCGGCTACTGCGGCCGATGATGAAGTTGTGCAGGGCCGCACCGCCGTTCATGAAGCGGGCCAGGCCATCAGCAATCTGGCGTTACAAATCAAGGAATCCACCCAGGTCATCCATCAACTGCGCGAAGACTCCACCAATATCGGCAGTGTGCTGGAGGTGATTCAGGATGTTGCCGAGCAGACCAATCTTCTGGCCCTGAATGCGGCGATCGAAGCTGCTCGAGCGGGTGAAGCAGGACGTGGCTTTGCCGTGGTTGCTGATGAGGTCAGGGCTCTGGCTAGCCGGACTCAGCAGAGTACCGAGGAAATTCATCGTATGATCAGCCTCTTGCAGGAAGGTGCGCAAAAAGCGGTAAGGATGATGGATGCCAGCATTGATGAAGCCGAATCGACGATTTCAGCTTCCAGCCAGGCGGAAACAGCACTGGATTCCATTACCCGTGCGGCCGAAGAAATTCGTGACATGAACTGTCAGATTGCCACGGCAGCCGAGCAACAATCCAGCGTGGCCAGTGAAATCAATCGCAATGTCACCAATCTGGTTGGCCTGTGTGAGGATAGCTCTGCCGCCACCGAGCAAACCTATTCCTCCGGCCAGGAATTGACTCAACTGGCCCAGGAACTCAACCAGCGTATCCATCGCTTCAAGATTTGAGGCTGACAGCTTCTACTGGATCAGATTGAACCCCAGGGCCTGCAGGGCGCGGGCCTGTTCGGGGGTGGCTCCTCGAATTTTCAGGGAAGAAAATTCACGCCGCAGCGGATAGTTTTTGCGCAGTTGTTGATAGGCTTCGGCTGGGGCCAAGTCTTGTAAAGCCAAACGCAAGCGGGCTGCATCAGCGCGAGGGTCGTATACCAGCAGGGCTGCCCGACGACAGGCCTCTTCTGCAGACCAGCCCGGATTGAGCTGGAGTTCACTCACCGGTGGTGGCGGCAGGAAGTGATCCAGATTCTTTTCGGGCTGCAAGCCCAGATGCCGGCACCAGGCTTGATAAACCGCCTGGGTTCCTCGGCTTTTACCTTCCAGGCTGTAACCGGCGATGTGCGGCGTCGCCTGATGACACCAACCCAGCAGCGCCCGATCCAGTTCTGGCTCTCCGGCAAAAACATCCAGCAATAAAGTCAGTTGCAGGCCCTCTGCCAACAGCTTTTTCAGAGAGGTCTGATCAATTACATCACCACGACCGGCATTAAGCAGGCGCTTGCCCTGCAGCAGTCGCAACTCCTTTTCACCCAGCAGTTTTTGCGTGGCAAAAGGGCCTCTACGGGTCAGTGGTAGATGCAGACACACCAGATCCGCTTGTTCCAGCACTTGTTCCAGGGGCAGAAAACCTTGATCCCCTTGCTCTTCGCGCGGCGGATCATTGAGCAAGAGCCGACATCCATAAGCCTGCAGGCGTTTGGCCAGGCGTCCCCCTACCTGGCCGACACCCACGATCCCCAGCGTCAGATCAGCCAGGGCAAAACCTTCTTCCTGAGCCAGCCACAAGAGGCTGGAAAGCACATAGTCCACTACGGAATCGGCATTGCACCCAGGCGCACTGGCAAATTCGATCCCGGCCTGCTGCAAGCTTGCCTGATCAATATGATCGACACCGATGGTGGCAGTGCCTACAAAGCGCACTGGAGTAGCAGCCAGCAACTCGGCATCCACCCGAGTCACGGAACGCACCAGCAGGCCATCAGCTGACTGGAGCTGCTCAGGGGTAATCGCGGAGCCGGGCAGACGGATCAACTCGGCCTGATCGGCAAAGAATTCTTCTGTAAAGGGCAGGTTTTCATCGAGCACCAGCTGCATGACGGGGACTCCTTTTTTAAGGACTGTTTACCCGGGTCAAAAAAAGTATACAATCCAGATAGTTATTCACTGACATGACTCAGAGGTCATCTTGATTATTCGCTGGGAAAAAGGCCAGGATTATTATCTCGTTCATGTTCACCAGGATATGTTTGGTGACTGGCTGGTGACGCGTGTCTGGGGACTGACCGGCACCCAGTACGGCGGGATCAAGCATACTCTGGTCAACTCGCCCGAGGAAGCCGCCATTCTCGTGGATGATGTGCGCCATATCCAGGAAAGCCGGGGCTTCCAGAAAATCCTGGAAGCCAGAGACCCGGATGAGATTCCGCCGGAATTACAGAGCAAAATGAAAAGTGAGCTGCCTTTCAACGACTAGGGAGCCGGCTCTGATCCCTGCCATTTCTTTATCAACACTTGAGCTGTTTAATCCAGCCTTCCAGCTCTGCGGCGGTAAAAGGCCACCCGATTTCGCTACCACAGGGACTGGCCACAACCGGAATACGCTCGCCATAACGCGCCAGCAGGAGGTCATCTTCGGCAATATCCACCTTGGCCAGACCAAAGCCGCGCTCCAGCCAGGGTTGCAGCAGCGCCAGTGCCTGGTCACAGAGGTGACAACCGGCCGTGGTGTAAAGGGTTAGTTGCGGGGTTTCCTGAGTCATAGGGCAGGTTTCCTGATTTCAAAACACTGGTGAATGCGTGGGTTACGTTCAAAGTCCGGGTCCAGCGTCTGGCGGGTAATATCCTTGATTTCGTAACGCTCTTCCAGTTCCGGGCTGATTTTAAAACCTCGCAGATTATTAGAAAAGATCAAAAGCCCCTCACTGCTTAAACGCTGCATGGCCAAATCCACCAGTTCGACCTGATCGCGTTGAATATCCAGAGTCCCCTGCATGCGCTTGGAGTTAGAAAAAGTCGGCGGGTCCATGAAAATCAAATCGTAAACTTCCCGGTCCTGCTTCAGCCAGTCTCTGCAATCGGCCTGGATCACCTGATGAGCGCGCGGGTTGATTTTATTTTCCTTGAGGTTTTTTTCCAGCCACCCCAGGTAGGTTTTGGACAGATCCACACTCGTGGTACGCCGGCCCCCCCCCAGGGCAGCCTGAAGAGTAGCGGCCCCGGTATAGCAGAAGAGGTTGAGAAAGCGCTTGCCTTGGGCCTCTTGAAAGATGCGCAGACGTACGGGGCGATGATCCAGAAAAAGCCCGGTATCCAGATAGTCGGTCAGGTTGACCAGGATTTGCGCCTGCCCCTCACGAACCGGAAAAAACTCACCAGTGGTGGCCAGCTTCTCATACTGCTGTTTACCTGTCTGGCGTCGGCGCTGCTTGAGATGAATGGCTTGGGGCGACACCCCCAGCACCTGGGGTAAAGCCATGAGGGCATCGGCCAGGCGCTGATTAGCCTTGTCCAGATCCACTTTGGCCGGAGGTGCATATTCCTGGACGTGCACCTGATCAGCGTAGAGGTCGACCGCCAGCGCATATTCCGGTAGATCGGCATCATAAACCCGATAGGCTTCGATTCCCTCACGTTTGACCCAGCGCCCCAGGTGTTTCAGATTCTTGCGCAGGCGGTTGGCAAACATCTGGCCGCCTTCGCTCAAGACCGGCGGGCGCTGCGCTGCTTCACTGCGCTCCTGCTGTTTACGCTCTATTGCAGCGACCTGCTGTTCCGCCTCACCGGCTTGGGGCAGATCAAACAGATACAGTTGGCACTCCAGAGAAGCATTCTGCAGGGCATAGGTCTTGTAGGGTTTCCAGGGAATCCGGAAAGCCAGCTCTTTATTCAGGGTATAGAGTGCCAAGCGCCAGCCGGGATACTTGCTGAGCAGCTGCTGCCCCAGTTCTGAATAGACCGGCAAGAGACTGGGCAGATCCTCCAGGCGTTCACCGTAGGGTGGATTGGTGATCACCAGCCCCTTGTCTTGATCGGCGGCAGGCAGATCACTAATGGCTCCCTGGGTGACCTGGATGCGATCAGCCAGACCGGCACGCTGCAGGTTGGCACGAGCGACTTCTATGACTCGAGGATCGATATCGCGCCCACGGATATCAATTTGCCGTGCGGCTGCGGCATCTCGCCGGGCTTCGGCCTCCTCCAGAACCTCGGTCCAGCAGCGCGGGCGGTGGCCCAGCCAGCTTTCCACCCCATGCCAGGAACGCAAGAGACCGGGTGCGATGTCCAACGCCATGAAGGCGGCTTCCGCCAAGAGAGTGCCGGAACCGCAGAAGGGATCGAGCAGACTGTAACCCTGGGCAGCCAGTTGCGGCCAACCGGCCCGGTAAAGAAGACCGGCGGCGAGGTTTTCCTTTAAGGGTGCCTTGGCGGTTTCCAGACGGTAACCACGCTGATGCAGGCTGCCACCGCCAAGATCCAGGCTCAACAGGGCCTTGCCCTTTTCCAGGCGCAGATGCAGGCGTACATCGGGGCGAACTCGATCGACACTGGGGCGGGTACCTTCACGTTCGCGAAACCAATCGACAATCGCATCCTTGACCCGCAAGGCGGTGTCATGGGTATTGCGCAGTTGTGGTGTGGTGCCACTGGCATCCACCAGCAGTGTGCCATCGGCCAGCAGGTGCTCACTCCAGTCGATTGCAGCCAGCCAGCTTTGTAATTCCCGTGCCGAGGTGACGCTGGCTTCGGCCAGTTGCAGATGCAAGCGATTAGCCAGACGCGACCAGATCAGCGCCTTGTATGCCTGGGCCAAGGTGGCTTCACCCAGAACCCGGCCGACCCTTGGACGCGCCTGAGTCCAGCCCAACTCCAACAATTCTTCGGCCAGAAGTTGTTCCAGTCCGCGTGAACAGGTGGCGTGAAGGGTATAGACCTGATTGAGTAAAGCCATGAAGATTTCCGAGCCTCAATTGCATGGGGTTATTAGAACCCACTAGACGATAAATAAAAAAAGCTATCTTTCCCTGACAAACTAGCCTACAAATAGAGATGAGGCACTTGCCAGGCTGGTGACCTGCCGTAGATCCAACGCTGTATCTTAACAATAAAAGGGACTGCTGGATGCAAGCCGTGCATTCCCTGCCATGAAAAAGAGAGGCCGTAATCTATGAAGAGTCAGAAGCGAGATCGTACTCAACGCGTTTACACTCGTGGCTACCAGGCTGGTCTGAAGGGCCAGTCCAGAGAAAAATGTCCCTCACTTCAGTCCGACGAACTGCGAACCAACTGGATGAATGGTTGGCGCGAAGGTCGTGAAGACATGTGGTCCGGCATGAGAGGCGTATCGGCTATACACAAAAACCCTGCTGTGGTGACAGGCGCCTCCTGAACTTATCCCACCCGTTAAGTTAATCGCCGACAGACCCGTGCTACCCTGCACGGGTCTTTTGCTTTGTATTGGCTTCAAGCGCCAGGATCAGGGATAATACGCGGCCCATTTCCTTTAAGGACTTTTTAATGTGGTTTAAAGCCTTACGCATTTACCAGGCCAGAAACGCTCAACCCTGGAGTACCGAAAAATTACAGGAAGCCCTGGCCAGTCGCCCTTTTCGCCACTGCTCCAGCCAGGAAGAAGTTTCGGTCGGCTGGGTCTCTCCCAGCGGTACTGAGTCCCTGGTACACAGCCAGGGGGATCACTGGCTGCTGAAACTAAAAATCGAAGAAAAAATCCTGCCTGCCACCGTTATTCGTGAACACCTGCAGGAAAAAACCGAAGCCATTGAAGCTCAGGAAGGCCGCAAACCCGGTCGCAAGGAACGTCAAAACCTGAGTGAAGAAATCCGTTTTGAGCTTCTACCGCGGGCCTTTACCCGTTCGCGCTATCTCTGGGTCTGGCTGGATGGCCAGAATCACCGGGTACTGCTCGACAATACCACCGACAAGCTTTGCGAACAGGCCCTGAATCTGCTGCGCGAGGGGCTGGGCAGTCTGCCGGTTGTTCCCCTGGGTACCCAGAAACCAGCCACCCAAGTGATGACCTCCTGGCTGCAGGAAGAAGCAGAACCCAGCCTGGAACTGCTGGACGCGTGTGAACTCCGTGATCCCGAAGATGACAAGGCTGTGGTCCGTATCAAGGGCCAACCCCTGACCGGAGATGAAATCACCCAGCATCTGACCGTCGGAAAAAGAGTGACTCAACTCAGACTCAACTGGCAGGATCAGCTAACCTTTACTCTGACTGATAGTCTGTTTCTTAAAAACCTCAAGTATGCTGATGAGCTGTTACAGGAAGCGGAAGATGTCAATCCGGATCAGGACCCCCTGATTGCTTTGGATGCTGAATTCATCCTGATGAGCAATACCCTGAGCAGTCTGGTTGACCAACTGGTGTCCTTGCACGCTGGTTTGAACGATCAGCAGTCAGCTGACCAAGAATAATATCCGAGGCTAAGCTTTACCCATGGAAACCCGTCTGATGAATGCCTCACCCGAGGCTTTTGATGCCATCCGCCCTTACCGGGACGAGGAAGTTGAAGAGGTGCTGGAGCGCCTGGCTGAAGACCAGGAACTGCTAACCGCCCTTTTGCGTTTTAAATTCCCCCGCCTAGCCACGTCTTTTGTGGCCCCCTTGCTCAGATTGCTGCTGAGTCGGGTACTGAAAAAGCGCCTGGCCAAGATCCACTCGATTGATGATCTGCAACTCTATGTCGCCGGTTATGTGGCCCGTATGCTGGCCACCACCAGCAAAGGCTTTAGCGTTGATGGCCTGGAGGAATTGGATCAGGACCAGAGCTACCTGTTTGTCAGTAACCATCGCGATATTGCCATGGATCCCGCCCTGGTCAACTATGCCCTGCATACCCGGGAAAAAACCACGGCCCGCATTGCCATTGGCGACAACCTGCTGCAAAAACCCTGGGTCACCGACCTGATGCGCCTGAACAAAAGCTTTGTGGTCCAGCGTTCGGCCAAGGGGGTTCGCCAGATGATGGCCGCTTTCAAGCTGCTATCGGAATATATCCACCACACCCTGAAAAACGAACAACAATCCATCTGGATTGCCCAGCGTGAAGGCCGCGCTAAGGATGGTATCGACCATACCGATCCGGCCATTATCAAGATGTTTTGCATGGCCGAGAAAAAATCGGACAAGTCTTTTGCTGAAATTCTGGGCAGCCTGAATATTATTCCCGTCGCCCTCAGCTACGAATATGATCCCCTGGGCGTTCAGAAGGCACGCGAACTGGCCACCCTGGAAGAAGAAGGCGAATATGCCAAGGCAGAGTTTGAAGACATCACCAGCATTGCCCAGGGCATTGCCGGTTACAAGGGCCGGGTACAGGTAGCCTTTGGCAAACCCCTGACCAATGAGGAAATGCAATCCCCGGCCAGCGCTGCCCAGGCCATCGATGCGCAGATCAGCCGGCTCTATCGCCTCTTTCCCAGCAATTATCTGGCTCTGGAAGCCCTGGACGAACTGGGTGATATGGCGCTACCGGAATTTGACACCGCCACCCGGGCAGCCTTTAATGAACACTTGGCAGCCTGCCCGCCGGAATACCGTAAACACTGGCTGACCATGTACGCCAACCCGGTTAAAAACTACCTGAAGCGCCTCTGATGACAGCCAAGCCCAAGGAAACGGAAGCTCAGGCCGCCAGAAAAGTCACCCTGATCGGTGCCCTGGTCAATGCCCTGAATGGCTCCTTCAAAATCGCCGTTGGCTTCTGGGCCAACTCCCACTCCTTGGTAGCTGATGGCATCCACTCCCTGTCAGATCTACTCAGCGATATCCTAGTCTTGGCTGCTTCGCATTTTGGACGCCAAAGTGCTGACAAGGATCATCCCTACGGTCATGACCGCTATGAAACCCTGGCGACGCTGATACTGGGCACGCTTTTGATTGCCGTGGCCGGGGCCTTGATCTGGGATAGCATCAACCGCCTGCTGGAACCCGGTGAAGTCATTATTCCCGGTGTTCTGGCTCTGGTTGCAGCCCTGATTTCCATCCTCAGCAAGGAATGGATCTTTTTCTACACCCGCAGAATTGCTCGGCGTATTGCTTCCAAACTCCTGGAAGCCAATGCCTGGCATCACCGTACGGACTCCCTTTCCTCGATCGTGGTGTTTGTCGGAGTGGGCGGCGCTCTGCTCGGCTTTCCCTGGCTGGATCAGTTTGCAGCCATCCTGGTCGGCCTGATGGTGGCACACATCGGCATGCAATTAATCTGGGACAGCCTCAAGGAACTGGTGGATACCGCCCTACCTGCCGAAGAAGTCAACAAAATCCGGGCCACCGTGCAAAGCGTACCCGGCGTACGCGACCTCCACCACCTGCGCACCCGGACCATGGGCAGTCGCAGCCTGCTCGATATTCATTTGCAGGTTGCTCCCCACGCCAGTGTTTCTGAAGGCCATGAAATCGGGGTTTGGGTCGCCCATCGCCTGCGCGAAACCTTTCCTCACATCTCCGATATCACTTTTCATATCGATCCGGAAGACGATGCTGAAACCGACAACCCGGATCCGGACAAGATGCTGCCCCTGCGCCCGGATGTTCTGGAACTGCTGGAAAAGCGCTGGCAAGGGGATCAGCATTATGAACAACCCCATCAAACCACCCTGCATTATCTGGATCAGAAGATTGATGTCGACCTCTTTTACCGGGCTGAACAATTACCCCTGGATGAGATCGAGGATCTGGAAATCCGCTTGAAGCAAAAAGCAGCTGATCTACCCTGGTTACGCGAGATTCGCGTCTGGCTAGGCGTCTGACTTTGTTTCAAATAAAAAAGATTACAAAAAAACACTAAACGACTGGTAAAGCTAGAGTAAATCAGGAAGAATAGCAGTCAAAGATTAGAATCTTTGGATGTGCCATGTCCCGACTCTTCACCTTGCCTTCAGTTGTTTTGCGTCTTTTAGCGGCGCTCTTATTATTGTTGCTCTCGACTTCACCCCTCTTGGCTGATGCCCCCCAACACCTGAAGGGCTGGGAGTACCGCTGGGGAGATTCCCCCTTTAACGCAGCCATACCGGAATGGACACAAGCAGCTAACCCTGAAGACTGGCAGGCCATCGATTTCCCTTCCAACCCGCCCCAGCGTCAAGGCCAAACCTGGGTCTGGTATCGCACCCAGCTACCGGATAATACCTGGGAGGACCCCGTCATTTATATCTACAGCATTGATCTGCTGGCAGAGTTCTATCTCGACGGAGAAAAGATCTATCAGTTTGGGCAGCTGGATGCCGAGGAAGGCGGCTCTTTTCAGGGCTGGCCCTGGCACCTGATCGAACTGCCTGCCGATTTTTCCGGCAAGGAACTATATGTGCGTGTCTACTCCGACTACACGGATATCGGTCTCTGGGGTGAGGTCAAGCTGCTGGAAAGATCCGATTTGCTTCTGGAGATCCTCGATAACGCCTGGCTGGATTTACTGGTCGCCGGTTTTTGCGGCCTGATGGCCCTGGTAGCCTTTGCTTTTGCAGCCATGCAGCCGCATCGGCAAGCCTACATCTACCTGGGACTGCTGACTCTTTCGGCCGGTGCTTTGCTACTGGGTGAAAATCAGGCCGTGCAATTAGTGATTCAGGCACCCCTGCTGAAAACCTATCTGGCAGCCACCGCCTATTTTGCTTTGCCCCTGTTCATTACACGCCTTCTGGCCTGCTGGTTGCCACCACCACTCACCCAGCACCTGCAACATCTGGCCTGGGTCCACCTGGTTTATCTCCTGCTGGCCCCGGCTGCAGCCCTTTTGGGACTGGTGCAACTGTCGATCACCTATCCGGTGTTTGATTTACTCTTCACCCTCAGTCTCCTCTGGTTACTACTGATCACCGGGCGCCACTTCCGTCGCCTTAACAGCGATCAACGGCTGGTCATGCTGGCTTACTGGATACTGGCGGCCTTCCTGCTGGTGGATATGGCCATAGCGCATGGCTTCCTGCCTTGGGGGCGTTTCCCCCTGGCAGTGGGCGTCCTGATTTTTGCCCTGGCGGTCATGCTGCTGGCCTTGCGCGAGTACCAGCACACCCAGGCCAGAATTCGGCAGCTCAATGCCACCCTGGAAGAAAGAGTCAAGGAAAGAACCAGCACCCTGCAAACCTATGCCCAACTGGAACGTCAGAGATCCAGCCAATTGGGGCTGCTAAATCGTTACTCCCAGGAACTGGAAGGTCTGGTCAGTCAGTTACAGGGAGCCACCACCCTGGAAGAAGCCACCGACTATCTGATTCACAAGTTGCCGCAGCTCTTCCAGCCCTATCAGGTCAGCCTGCATCTAGTGGATGACCCTGGTCCTTCCTTGACGGGTGACACCAGCAGCGCCTATCAATGGCCACTGATTCTGGAAGATCTCAATCTGGGGGCGCGTCCTTTTGCCCGTCTGCAACTCAACCCAGATGCCTCGCTCAGTGATCAGCAGCAGTTACAGCAACTGGATGCCTTCATGAATCGGGTCAGTGAGCGCCTGGCCATGACCCTGACAGGCATCAAGATCCGTCAGGATTTGCATCGTCTCTCTTATGAGGATGCACTAACCGGCCTGAAAAACCGGCGTTTTCTGGATGATGCGCTGGACAGGGAGCTAACCCTGGCCAAGCGTAACAAAACCAGTCTGTCGATCCTGATTTGCGATATTGACCACTTCAAATTCTTCAACGATAACTTTGGTCACGATGCCGGTGATATGGTCCTGAGAACCCTGGCCAGTGTGCTTCTGGAGCATTTCCGCGAAACCGACCTCCCCTGCCGTTTCGGCGGTGAGGAGTTTGTTGTCATCATGCCGGGAGCCAACGCAGAAACGGCCGCTCGCCGGGCTGAAGAACTGAGGCAGAAGGTCGCTGCCCGGCCTCTGGCGTATCAGGGCGAAGACCTGGGACAGATCACCATCTCCCTGGGTATTGCTTGCTGGCCGGGAACAGCCCAGAGCAGCAAGGAGTTGCTTAAACAGGCTGACAAGGCGCTCTACCAAGCCAAACAGGCAGGCCGTAACCAGGTTAAAATGGCCATTCCGGCCTGAATCACTCGCTGGCCCGACAGACCCGGTTGCGTCCGGACTCCTTGGCGGCATAAAGGGCCTGGTCGGCCGCTTCAACCAGATCCTGCACCTGTGAAAAGCTGGAGGCAGCCGCCACGCCCAGGGAAATGCTGATATTGATTTTTTGCGTCTTATCACCCATCGGTGTGGCAGCCACCTCCGCTCTCAGACGCTCGAGAACCGGCATGGCCTCATCCAAGGGAGTATCCTGCAAGAGCACCAGAAATTCCTCCCCCCCATAGCGATAAATACGGTCATAGGGCCGCAGGCTGGCTTCCAGCGTTGTTGCCAGTTGCAAAAGGATACAATCACCAAAGGTGTGACCATGGTTGTCATTAACGGCCTTGAAATGATCCAGATCCAGCATGGCCACTGAAAAATCACGCCCACTGCGGCGAACATGTTCGAGCTCTTCTCCCAGATCACGCTCCATGACATTGCGGTTCAATAATCCGGTCAATTCATCCAGTTCAATCAGCGAGGAAGTCACTTCAGTGCGCAACTGGTCACCCAGTTCATTGAAACGCTGGATGGCGCGCAGGAAATTGGCATAGTCAGCCGCTTGCAGGGTCTGATCTCGGGCTGCTTGCAGGAGTTGATTAGCCTGACGCCCCAGCTCCTCCTGCTGCAAGAGAAGGCGACGAAAAAAGACATTATCGCGCACCTCCTCGGTATAGTGATCGGCCAACCAGTGCACAAAACCCGTAGCACTTTGCGGATCAAAACCAGGGTCGAGTCCCCCCTCGGCTTCAGGGAACTGAAGAAGAAAAAAAACATTGAGCAGATAGCGTTCCTGAGCTTTGAGAGCACGACGCAAATCACCCAGAAAGTGATCCAGATCTTTGGGTTCCTGCTTGGGCATAGCCGTTTCCTATCCAAAGAGTTGAGAGTTTCTTATACATTACTGCTACAATCCTGTCCACAGACAGCCTATCCGCTATACTGACCAATAAACAACCCAAGCAAGAGGAGATCTCATGGGACTTCTGGTCGAAGGCCAATGGCAGGATCAGTGGTATGACACTGACTCAACCGGTGGACGCTTCCAGCGTTCGGAAAGCCAGTTCCGCAACTGGGTCACCGCAGATGGTCGCCCCGGCCCCAGTGGGGAAGGCGGTTTTGAAGCCGAACCTGGCCGCTACCATTTATACGTGTCCCTGGCCTGCCCCTGGGCGCATCGCACCCTGATCCTGCGCCAGCTCAAGGGTCTGGAGCAGATGATTGATCTCTCTGTGGTCCACTGGTTTATGGGAGAAAATGGCTGGACCTTTGCCGAAGGCCCTGGTGTGCAGCCCGATCCCCTGCATCAGGCCCGCTTTCTGCATCAGGTCTATACCGCAGCCGACCCACAATATACCGGTCGGGTCACCGTGCCCCTCTTGTGGGATAAAAAGCGACAGACAGCCGTGAGTAATGAATCGGCAGAGATACTGCGCATGTTCAATTCCGCGTTTGATGGCCAGGGAGCCAAAGAAGGCGACTACTACCCCGAGCCGCTGCGCGAGGAAATCGATGCCATCAATGCCCGGGTCTATGACGAGGTCAATAACGGGGTTTACAAGGCAGGTTTTGCCACCACCCAGACGGCTTATGAAGAGGCAGTGGTTCCGCTTTTCAAGGCGCTGGACTGGCTGGATGAACGCCTGGCTGACCGGCGCTACCTCTGTGGTTCCGTCATCACCGAAGCCGACTGGCGCCTGTTCACCACCCTGATTCGCTTTGATGCCGTTTATGTGGGGCACTTCAAATGCAACCTCAGACGCCTGGAGGACTACCCCCACCTTTCCGGTTATCTACGCGAGCTGTACCAGTGGCCAGGGGTCAAGCAGACGGTCAACTTCCAGCATATCAAGGGCCACTACTATGAAAGCCACGATATGATCAATCCCACCCGGGTGGTGCCCCTGGGACCGGATCTGGATCTGGATCGTCCTCACGGGCGGGATCATCTCCAGGGTAGCTAAAGCCTCAATGCAGCCGCTGGTTTCCGGTCAAACTGGCGGCTGAATGATTCCAGGCCGGCTGCCGATCACCCGGCCAGGCCAGGGTGTACCAAAGCCCGGCCTGGGCGGGCACAGCAATCAGCAGACTAAGCAGCCGTTGGCTGAAAACCTCCAGCAGCTCTTCACGCTTTTCGGTTTCATGCATGAAAAAGTTATACCCGGCCAGTAATGCCTGGGCAAAATCCGACCAGCCGGTATATTCACGGGTAATCAAGCTACGGGCCTTACCCAACCACTCCCTGAGCTCAGCATCGGAGAGCCAGTCCAGCTGATAACCGGCCACGGCCAGATCCACCAGTTGAGCCATGTCCCAGGCCGTCAGATCAACGTCATTGACACCCAGCACATTATCTCTGACCCGAAGCAGCCGCTGGTAATAGCCTTCCTGCTCATCATCCCGGCCTTCTTGCTGCTGGGCTTCGATTTCATGCTCCAGACGCTGGCTGTTGAGGGTAAAGGGCGAGAAGACAATCATGTATTCCTGACGATCCCCGGCTACCAGCAGGTGGTTCAGGTAATCCTTGAGATCACCGGCATCCTGAAACAGGTGGGTATCCTGTAATAGATTCTTTAATTCCTGACGCGGATGCTGGGGCAGCTTTTCCGGCCAGGACCAGTGGAGACCCGTCAGGGGACCGACCAGATTAAGGGTTGCCAGATCAGCTTCGGAAACCGGTTTGCCCGGCTCGACCAGACGCGCCGGAGGCCGTTTCCAGGGCAAAAACCGAAAGAGGCTGCCAGCATCCTGCAGATGCCAGTTCAACTCATTACTGAGAGGGCGCTCTTCACTGTCCTGCCCCAACACCCTGTCCCAGGCCTGCCAGGCTTGGAGCAGATCCAGGGCCGAGGAATAGTGCCAACTGAGATAATCCTTTAATGCCAGAGCCAGTTGCTGGATTTCTTCCAAGGGGTAGTGATCGGTTTCCAGGGCCTTGACCAGATAGAAGGCGTATTTTTCCGCCATGATGATGCCCGCAGGATGGGCCACCAATTGAGCCAATTGGGGTGCCTGTTCCCGCCAGGTCTCCCAGACAGCCTCCACGGCTGCCAGGTTATCCGGCAGCAGAGGTTGCTTGCCGACCCGACTATTTAGTGCCAGCTGATCATAATGATGCACCCGGCCTGGCTGCCAGAAACGGGCCAGGGTAGCGGTTAACTGCTCGTCCGGATGAATATCCAGACCGGCAAAGAGATAGTCCCTGGCCTCATTTTTGCGACTGGACGGCAAATCATCCAGGGCCAGACCGGTCAGCAGACTGACATCATCACGCAGGCTGGCCAGCAGACTTCCCAACATCAGGGGATCATCCAACTGTTGGGAATAGAAACTCAAAGCATCACGAAAATCGGGATGATCCAGCGATAGCGCCTGCCAATCCAGTTGCTTCAAGGGCGAAAAGGGCAATGTCAGTAGCTGCTGCCAGGTTACTTCCAGTTCCGGGCTCAGGCTGAAATCGGTTTGCGTCTGCCACAGCTGATACCCCAGCAGATAGCTGTCTGCCAGAGCCTCCCAGGAGCTGTAACGACTGCGCAGCAACCAGAGGGCTACCAGGGCAAAACTGCGCCACTGGGTTGCGCTCAGATAGCCGGCCAGATAACCGGCCAAGGCCAGATCAGCCATTCTCACCCAGTCCCAGGCGGCAACATCCAGCTCGTCGCCACCGGTGGCTACCTTTTCTTCCAGTAGCTGGGCATAGCCTTCAAAACCTTCCGGCAGTTCACGATACCAGTTGCTCTTGTCTTCCTCTTCGGCGGTGCGTAACCACTGATAATCCAGTTGCCAGGCATAACGCTGCCCCTGACCGCCCAACCAGAAAATCAACTGCAGGCAATCATTGGCTGTATGCACCTGCCAATAGGTGTTGAGAGTGGATTTAACATCCGGCCAGAAGCGTTCACGCAAGCTTTCCGGATCTTTCAGCGGCTGGCGATAGATAACAAAACTGGAAGAACGCACGGCCAGGGCATAACCGATCGGTGTCGAGCGCACCTGCAATTCCGGCGGCAGAGTCACCCGATCCGGGCAGGCAATCCAGGGTATATCCAGCTCCTCGTGCCAGCGCGTCCAGTCGGCTGCCTGAAGTTTTTGCAGGCGCACCTGAGGATAATTTTTGCTTTCCAACTCTTCCAGAAGGGCAGCAGCTTGAGGAAAGGTCTGCTGCAAACGCCGGGCAAACAGACCCAACCAGGCTTGGCTTTCATCTGCATCCAACCAGTGGAGTCGATCCAAAGCCTGGATAACCTGTATACTGGTCAGGAGTTTATCGGCTGTTTTTTCCTGCCAGGCTTGGTATAAATAGGCATAGGCGTCGGCCAGATGACTCAGGCGCAACTCGGCCAGGATTTCAGCATTTTCACGATCATCTTGTGAAAGCAGAGTCAGTGGACGCAGCCAGATGGACAAGGAAACAGACAAAAAATACCCCCAAGGGAAGAAACAAGTTCGAGCCAGCAGAAAAGCAGCCATTCTAACCGAGTGAGCCGCCGGCTTCACTGAAGAATCAGGGAAAAAGCCATGAAATATCCCGTTTTTATCAAATGGATCTATGCACCCAGCGAACCTGAGGACGGCACCCGGATTCTGGTCGATCGCCTCTGGCCACATGACCGTGACCGTAACGAACTGGATGTCGACCACTGGTGGCGTGATGCTGCACCCAGCAGCGCACTTAAACGCCGCTTGAATCGGGAAGATATTGACTGGAAAGAATTCGCACGCCTCTACCGCAACGAACTCTATACCCGGCCCGAAGAACTTCGTGCACTAAGAGCCCAAGCCCAGAAAGGCAAGGTCACCCTTCTGGCCCTGGAGCGGGAACCTGAGCAAAGCCATGCCTGGCTGCTCAAGGAAACCCTGGAGATCTGGAAGGATCCGGCCGATGAAGATAATGACGAAGCTTCAGAGACGCCGGTTACTCAAGGCGGGTAATTGGGTTCGGATTTCCTGCAGACGCTGGCTGTTCAACTCACCCAGCACGCTGCCTTCTCCCTGGGGCAAGCAGGACACCACCTCTCCCCAGGGGTCAATCAGCAGAGTATGGCCCCAGGTTTTGCGACCATCGGCATGCTGACCGACCTGAGCCGGGGCCAGTACATAACACTGATTTTCCACAGCTCGAGCCCGCAGGAGTAGCTCCCAATGAGCCTGGCCGGTAGGAACGGTAAAGGCAGCAGGAATGACCAGAAGATCCACCTCATCCAGCGCCCGGAACAGCTCGGGAAAACGCAGGTCATAGCAGATAGCCAGCCCTACCCGGCCGAAAGGTGTATCAAAAGTGACCGGCTGATTGCCGGGAACCAGCGTCTCGCTTTCGTTGTAGCTTTCACCATCCTTTTGAAAACCAAACAGATGTATCTTGTCGTAACGAACCACCTGGCGGCCATCCGGACCATAGACCAGGCAGGTATTGGTAGTCTTGTCGGCGACATAGCTTTTCAGGGGCAGACTGCCGGCCACCAGCCAAATGCCCAGGCGTGCGGCCAGGGCGGCCAGCGCCTCCTGCAGGGGCCCTTTACCCTCTTCTTCGGCCAGATCCAGCTTCAGCTGACGGTCGCCGGAAATCAGGGGAAAGAACTCGGGCAGAGCCACCAGCTCGGCACCAGCCTCTGCAGCCTGGGTGATCAATTCTTCGGCCCGGGCCAGATTGGCCTGCCAGTCGTCACTGGTATTCATTTGCACGCCAGCAACCACTGCTGCGGCATCTTGATGGGAAAAACTGCGGGGATGCATCATAAGGCACTCCAACGCTGAAAAGCAGACTTAAGTCAGTTAAAATACCAGTTTACTCGCGACAACCCTTGTCAACAACTTCAGGAAGTATTTATGGCACCCAGCATTTTCTTTTTGCATTTTATCGGCCTGGCCGTTGTTCTGGTTGGACTCAGCCTGCGCCCAAAACGCAAAATTCTGGGCAGTCTGCTTGCCGTTCTGGGCTTTTTAATCGGTACCGCCCCGGTCTGGTATGGCCACTTTGCAGCCCAGAATCTCAATGAACTGCGACAAGAACAGCGCCAGGAAGAACGCCTGAATTCTGCCGATGAATAAACCTCCGATTTCTTTTCAATCCCACCGTTACAGGTTTTTGAATGCAAAATGCACTGTTGAAAAATAATGACCTCCTGTCCCAGCTCAAAGGCCAGCTGCGCGAAAGCACACCCCGGGCAGAAGGTAAAATCAAGGCAACCGACAAGGGCTTTGGTTTCCTGGAATGCGAAGACGGCAAGAGCTTTTTTGTTCCCCCCCCCTACATGAAACAGGTTCTGCATGGTGACCAGGTGCGCGCCCTGCTGCGTGAAGAAGCCGGTCGCAACGGAGAGATGCGCGAAATTGCCGAACCCGAGGAACTGCTGGAAGCCTCACTGAACCGTTTTGTCGGCCGAGTACAAAGAGTGCAAGGCAAGCTGGCCGTAGTGCCTGATCACCCCAATTTGAAACTGCCCTTGAAGGGCCGTTGTGTCTCCGGTCTCAAGGATGCCGACCTGGAAGATGGTGACTGGGTGGTGGCTTTTCTGGAACGCCACCCTCTGCGTCCCCAGGACAAGAGCTTTTTTATCGAGGTGACTGAACTGGTCGCCAAGAAGGATGACCACTATGCGCCCTGGTGGGTAATCCTGGCCCGTCATGCCCTGCCCCATGAACAGCCCGTCATCGAAGAAGACTGGCAGCTCAACGACCCTGAATCCCTGGACAGGCAGGACCTGACCGACATTCCTTTCTTTACCATCGACAGTGCCTCCACCCTGGATATGGATGATGCCCTGAGCATTCGTCCCCGTGAAGAAGGTGGTTGGCAGCTACAGATCGCCATTGCCGACCCTTCTGCCTATGTCGCTGAAGGCAGCCCGGCTGATATTGAAGCCAAGACCCGGGCTTTTACCCTCTACCTGCCTGCACGCACGGTCACCATGCTGCCCAAGGAGTTGTCTGACGACCTCTGCTCCCTCAAGGAGGCCGCTCGGCGTCCGGCACTGGTTGCCACCCTGGAACTGGATAGTCAAGGCAAGCTGCTGGAGACCACCCGTTTTCAGGCAGCCTGGGTGGAATCGCGAGCCAAACTGGATTATCAACTGGTTTCTGACTGGCTGGAAGAGCAAGGCGATTGGCAGCCGGCCAGCGATGAAATCGGCGAACAACTGCGCCAGCTCAAGGCCTTTGCCGAAACCCGCCTGCAATGGCGGCATGACAACGCACTGGTGTTCAAGGATCAGCCCGATTACCGTTTTGTTCTGGATGCCGAAGGCCGGGTTACTGACATCGAAGTGGAAGCAAGACGCTTGGCCCACAAGATGGTGGAAGAAGCCATGCTGCTGGCCAACGTCGCGGCGGCCGACTTCCTGGCTCAGAAACTGGGCAAGGGCATCTACAATGTCCACCGCGGCTTTGATCCGGAAAAAGTCGGCAAGGCGCTGGAACTGATCGAAGAACAGGGGCTGGCCTACCACGACGAAGCCTTTACAGCAGAAAATCTGGATACCCTGGCCGGTTTCCGCCATCTGCGCCTGGCGTTGGATGACCTCCCCTCCGGCTGGCTGGATTCACGTCTGCGCAAGCATCAGGGCTTCTCGCTGCTATCCAATGAACCCGGTCCCCACTTTGGCCTGGGCTTTAGCAGCTATGCCACCTGGACCTCACCCATCCGTAAATATGGCGATCTGATTAACCACCGCCTGATCAAGGCAGTGCTGGCGGATACTCCGGCTCCACAACTGGAAGACGAACTGACCGAAGAACTCACGGCGGCTCGCAAGATCAATCGCATGGCGGAAAGGGACGTCAAAGACTGGCTCTATGCCCGTTTTCTGGAACCCCAGATCGGTCAGCGTTTTGCGGCCCAGATTATCGCCATCAATCGCGGCGGCATGCGTGCCCGTCTGCTGGCCAATGGTGCAGTGGTGTTTATCCCCGCCTCCAGCATCCACGCCAACAAGGACGAATTGACCTGTGATGGCGATCACGGCTGGGTACAGCTGAAAGATGAAATCATCTATCGCCTGACCGATGAACTGCAGGTCGAGTTGACCGAGGTTCGTGTCGATCAGCGCAACCTGATTGCCCAACCAGCCGCCTAGGTTCCAAGGAGCAAGATCCATGACACTGACAGCCTGGATGTCTGTTGCCAGTATCTGCCTGCTGGGTGCCATGTCACCCGGCCCCAGTCTGGCCGTGGTTCTGCGGCATACCCTTCAGGGTTCCCGCCGCCATGGCATGTTGACCGGCCTGGCCCACGGGGCCGGGGTGGGTCTTTATGCCCTGCTGGTTGTTTTGGGTCTGGGCAGCCTGCTGGAACAGCTGCCCTGGCTGTATGAATTGCTGATTTATGCCGGGGCAGCCTATCTGGCCTGGATGGGCTGGCAGGCGTTAAGAGCGACCCGGGCCAGTGCTCTGGAAACCTCGGAAGAAGTCGCCACCACCAGCACTAAAGCGGCCTTGCGTGATGGCTTCTTCGTTGCCTTTTTGAACCCCAAGCTGGCGATCTTTTTTATCGCCCTCTTCTCCCAGTTCATTCAGCCCGGACAAAGCTTGGAAGCCAAGCTGATCCTGGCCGCCACCGCCTGCGGGATCGATACCGGCTGGTATCTGCTGGTAGCCTATGCTCTTTCGCATTCCAAGGTGCTGCCCTGGTTACAGCGCCAGTCCATCTGGATCAATCGCCTGGTTGGCTGCCTGCTCCTGCTCTTGGCACTTCGGGTGGTGACCCTCTAAACCTCAGCAGGGCATTCAATTCTCACCAAAGAGCTGATTGGTAAACTGGATGCCCAGGCTGATGCGATAATTCTCATGGTTGTAATCCACCAGGCTTTCTCCGTAGCCACCATAGACCTGTAGCAGACCTCGCAAACGTCCCAATATCGGAAACGACCAATCCAGCTGGAGCCCGCCTTTTTCCGTTTCAAAATTACCCTGGGTAGTCACCACCCATTCCTGCTTCCAGTTGGCATAGGCCAGCGTCAGATCAAAATAGCCCAGATAATCTTCGATATCCGGATTGTTGGCCTCCCCGGTAATGCGGGGCAGCTTGTAGCGGGGGCTGAACTCCAGCATCCAGCGCCCCTTGGCCAGGGCAGTCGACCAATAGATGTAATTCCAACTGCGTGATTGCGGATTGGTACGGCCATTGGATTCATGGGCAATCCCCAGGCGATTGTAGTTGTTCTGCAAGCCCAGAAAATGCAGATCACTGCGGTGGGTATAGAAGATTTCCGGCTGGTAATTACTTTCCCGAAATGGGCGGGAGGCATCGCGATGATAGGCCTGCCACCAGGAAGTCTGGGTAAAGGCCAGATGCAGGCTGTCCTCTTCAGAAAGCCACTGCTGCATGACCGGCACCTTGAGACTGAATTGGAATTTGATTTCCACCGGTTGCAGATCAGCATCCTGGGTAATGGCATCAAAACCTTCTTCATTGGTATCAGAGGTGTAGCTGAACGGCAGCAGGTAATTGCGTTGGTGGGGGGTAAAAGCAAAGGGGTTGGAATCCAGCCTTAATTCCTGTTGCAAGCGTTTTTCCAGCTGGGTATCACTGTAATCAAAAGGATAGGCTTCCAGTTCCTGACTGTAGTCTTCATAGAGTTCTCTCAGTTGGGAACGATAGTTATCCAGGCGTTCTTCCAGAGGGATCTCTTCCTGAGGGGAAGCAGCTTCCTCCGCTTGTGCAGCTAGCACCTGGCCGGTCAGGCCCAGGGTCGAAATACCACCCAGCAGCCAGCTAAGGGCTGTCTTCCTTAATTGCATGATCTTCCTCTCAGATAAATTTGCTTTGCCAACATCCCGACTGTTTGCACCCTCGCGGCTAGAAAGCCTCTGCTCTGATTGATTACTGTGCTGCGACCCACATGCCGGTGGGAAGTGCAGGGATTCATCAGGAGTGAATCCTGCCTTCTACTGCGTTTAAATCAACCTCAAAAAGTCCGTTTTCAGGCACTGACCAATTTTTGAAAATCCCAGGCCTCATTTTTTTCCCAGCGCTCAACCCAGGCTGGAATTTCTTCAGCAGGAAGGGGCCTGGCAATACCATAGCCTTGCACCAGTTCACAGCCCAGTTGCAGGAGGCATTCACCCTGGGCACGGGTTTCCACCCCTTCAGCCAACACCTGACGCTGAAAAGCGGCCGCCAGGCGTATCACCCCTTCCACCAGGGCGCGATCCTCTTCATCCTCCAGCAGATCCAGCACAAAACTGCGGTCGATTTTCAATAAATCGGCTGGCAGACGTTTAAGATAAGTCAGGGAGGAATAGCCGGTCCCGAAATCATCCAGTGCAAAGCCCACCCCCAGTTTATGGACTGCTCGCATCACCTCGGAAATCTGAAGTACATCCTCGAGCGCACTGGTTTCCAGTACTTCCAGTTCTAGGTGCTCTGGCCGCAGATGTGGAAAGTGCGCCAAAGCCGATCTGAGTTGACTGACAAAATCAGGTGTTTGCAGATGATAAGCAGAAATATTGATACTGATGGGCAACACCAGCCCCTCAGCCTGCCAGGCTGATAGCTGCTGTAATGCCCTTTGCAGAACCCAGTGACCCAGTTCGGCATCCAGTGGCTGCCCTTCCACCACCGGCAGGAAGGCTGCTGGCGGCAAGAGACCGCGTTGCGGATGCTGCCAGCGAATCAGGGCTTCTACGCCGATTACCCGTCCTGTACGCAAATTCACCTTGGGTTGATAATAGAGCAGCAGTTCTTCCTCATGCAGCCCCTGGCGAATTCTTTCTAGGGTTTCGTAATAGCCGCGCACATAGCGGTCTTTTTCAGCATCAAATTCATAACAGCCATTCTTGCCTTCCAGCTTGGCCTGATACATGGCCTGATTAGCCTGACGGATTAACTGATCGGCCGTGGAAATACCTTCCTGAGGGTAAAAGCACAGCCCCATACTGCCGGAAATTTTGACCTGCAGACAATCCAGCTGAAAGGGCTGGGCCAGCAAATTCAGTAGCTGGCCACTCAAGTGTTTACCCGTCTGGCAGTCTTCAAGCTGCCTGAGAACCAGAACAAATTCATCACCCCCTACACGCCCCAGACAGGCCTGATCATCCAGGTGGCACTGCAGCTCACGACTGATGGCTTTGAGCAGTTGGTCTCCCCTTTTGTTGCCATAACGATCATTAATCTGTTTGAAAGCATCCAGATCAATAAAGGCAACCAAGAGTAGCTCCTGGCGCTCATCGGCTTCCTGCATGGCAATCTGCAGCTTCTCGGTCAAAAGCAGACGATTGGGCAGACCGGTTAACAGATCATAGTGAGCCAGGTGCTCCAGATGCTGATTCAGGGCTTCCAGCTCGCGTGTACGCTCCCGAACCTTTCGACGCAAGAAGAGGACGCCCGCCAACAGCAGCAACCCCAATAGCACCAGGGCTGTTAACACTCGAGTCAGATAAGCAGGTACAAGGGTTTCCGGTTCGCGGCCACCCCAGCGACGCAGGATATCGTAATAGGGAGATGCAGCCGAGGAGCGCCAGTCTTCCAGGTAGCTATCCAGGGTAGGCAGAAATAAATGGGCTTCCTCTTGAGGGGCCGCATAGTAGAGTTGGCTGGGCATCAAAACGATCGGGGTTTCCCGCAGCCCATAATCCGCTGCCCGATAACCGCCGAACTGGTAGTTGGAAATGGCTGCATCAGCTTCGCCTGCAGCGACCCGGGCAAAAGCCTCATCCAGAGAAGCCACGGCTATCGGGATATAATCCAGCTCGAAACCTTCCAGCAGATGATTCAGGGCGGGTTGCTGGACACTGCCTTCCAGCAATGCAATTCGCTTACCCTGTAAATCCAGCAAGGACTCCAGATGTACCGCCGGGTCCCGGTAGATTTGCGACCAGCTATCCAGGGCAGGAACCTGATGAAAGGCAAAGCGCTCAAGACGTTCTTCACTCAGGGCGACATCCGGCATCAGATCCAGCTGGCCTGCTTCCAGCAAGGCCAGGCATTCCTGCCAGGTACAGGGTTGAAACTCCAGCGTCCAGCCTTCCCGTGAGGCAATAGCCTGCAGAACCTCGACCAGTATCCCGCTGGGCTCACCGGCATCGGAAACAAAAATCTTGGGAGGATTGTCATAGATGCCCACCCTAACCTGATGCTCGGCCTGCACAGACCAGACAGGGAGCAGGGCAAACAAAAGGATGCACAACCTAGACAAGGAACATCCCTGACCTGTGGACATGACGTCTCTCCTACTCCAACTAAAAACCAAGCAATTCAGTCAAGCTTAGCAGGCTTACCGACTTGCTTCAGCCTTTTCCTTGAATTTCTGATAACGTCGCACATCTTCAGGGTAATCCACATCCCAGATACTGGCTACTTCCGACCAGACCAGTTTTTCCTTTTGCAAGAGCTTGCGGGTCTCTGTCATGACCTGGTTACTCCCCCAGGGTACCTGGTTAAACAAGCCCTGACAGGGCGAGTGCAAACCTACCAGACCATAGCCTCCGTCTTCTGCCGGTAAAAAAACAGCATCCACCTGGCGCAAAGCCTCGGCCACCTGCCGCAGGAGAGATGCCGTAATCACCGGGCAATCACTGCCCAGCAACAAACAGGGCCAGCCAGTGGCAGTAAAAATCAGGTGCATCTTCTGGCCCAGATCACCTGGAGGTTGGGGCTTAAGCTGCAATTGCGGGTAGTGCTGAAGCAGTTGCATGAAAAATGGATGCTCGCTATCTCCAGCAGTCCAGAGAGTCACCGGCCCCAGGTCAGCAGCCAGGGCCTGGCTAAGCGTATCCCTGGTTAATTCCGCCTGGATCGCGGCAGCTTCTTCCGGGGTGAATTCCGATAAAAGGCGGGTTTTACACTGGCCGGGAACCGGAGCTCTGGCCAAAACAGCAATTTCCGGGGTCATGGATAGTAGGCCTTCACCAGTTCACGGGCCGGAGTTCCCCGCCAGTAGCGCCAGCGTAAACGCCACATTAAAAAGATGGTGCGCCAAAGGCCTTTTTGCTCCCAACGCCGACCCGAAGTCAGCACCTTTTCCCGCAGGCACCAGGGGCGCTGCATCTTTTTCAGGCGCTTGCTGATTTCAATATCCTCCATCAGCGGTTGCTCCGGATAACCGCCCAGGGCATGAAACAACGCCTGATGCATAAAGATCAACTGATCACCGGTTGCTATGCCGGTCCAGCGTGAGCGCAGGTTCATCAGCAGGGCAACCAGTCTTAGCAACCTTGCCTGCCCCAGAATACAAACATCAAAGCGTCCCCAGGCCGCTTCTTCGCCAGCGGCCACCTGCAAAAGTCGATCACTGGCCTCCGGGGTCAGCGAGGTATCCGCATGCAGAAAAAACAGCCAAGGACCCTGGGCTGCCTGAGCCCCCAGATTCATCTGGCCCGCCCTGCCCGGAGGTGCTTGCAATAGCTGATCCACCTGCCCCAGAGCCAGTTTGCAGGTTGCATCCTGACTGCCGCCATCCACCAGAATCACCTCCACCCCGGCGCTTCTCAAGGGTTGCAAGGCAGTTAGCAAGGACGGCAGAGTAGTCTCTTCATTAAGCACAGGAAGAATAAGACTGGCTAAAATCAAATGGCTTCACCCTATTTAAATAACCTAAGCTGCAGTTAACAGGCCTAGGGAGCCTCTGATCAACGTGATGAGCGCAGGTTAGGGCTGAATTTATTCCTGATAAATTCCAGCACTTCCTACATCCGTGTAGGTCGCCAGCGAAATTGAACGAAAAAGCGGAGTTTACAAGTAGTAAATGAGCATTTTGAGGCCAATTTCAACGCAGCATAAGCAAGCGCAATAGTTAATCAGAGGTTTCCCAGCTGGTTTTTGCTTAATCGCCTGAGGATCTTGCCATGTTTTGCAAATCACCACGACCCCTGTTGCTTGGCCTACTGCTGGGATGGGTAGCGACTGGCGCTCAAGCCGGATCACAGCCACCGGGGTTTACACCCTCAGACTTAGAGGAATGGGAACGTGAAAGCTTTCACGACCTAACCCGCTACCTGAGTGTTCAGGCCGGGAATACTGCCGTCCTTTTTGCCCAGACCCAAGGAGCTGCATCCGGTCTGGTCTGGGAGGGACAAGTGGATCTGGCAGCAACCCCCTGGTTGCACTGGTGCTGGCAAGTCAGCAACACCTATCCAGGCATCGATGAAACCACCCGCGAGGGCGATGATTATCCTGCCCGTCTCTATGTGGTGGCATCCACCGGTTTTTTCCGCTGGCAGGTTCAAGCCCTGAATTATGTCTGGGCCAGTGAGCAACCTCAAGGCAGTGCCTGGCCCAGTGCTTTCACCGAACGCGCCCACCTGCTGGCTTTACGATCCGGGCCGACAGAGATCAACCGCTGGTTGCCTGAAAGCAGACACTTGCAAAAAGACTTTGCCCGCTATTTCAATAACTCTGATCCACAAATCCAGGCCCTGGCCATCATGACCGATGCCGATAACACCGGGCGGGAAGCCGAAGCCTGGTATTCCCGACTACACCTCTCGGCCACAGGCGAGCACCCCGGCTGCCCCTCTCACCCAGCTGAAAACCAATAGCACTAAGTAGGAAAGCTTGTTCAACTGGGATTCAGGATTTTCGTCGCCAACGATGATAGATGGCCAGCCAACGCAAAACACGCTGAGGGGCATGGGCTTTTTTCCAGTTACCCGCTGCAAACTTGTTGGCCTCGGTCAGGGTCGGGTAGATATGAATCGTGCCCAGGAGTTTATTCATGCCCAATCCATGCTTCATGGCCAGAACAAATTCAGCAATCAAGTCACCAGCCTGGGCTCCCACCAGGGTCACGCCTAGAATCCTGTCCTTGCCCGGAGGGGTCAGGACTTTGACAAAACCATAGGCCTGTCCATCAGCCAGAGCCCGATCCAGATCATCGATGCCATAGTGGGTCACTTCATAGGCAATGCCCTTTTCTCTGGCTTCCTTTTCGTTCAAACCCACGCGGGCTACTTCAGGATCGGTAAAGGTGGCCCAGGGCAGATAGGAATAATCCACTTTGAAGCTTTTCAGGTGGCCAAAGAGGGCATTGACGGTGGCATGCCAGGCCTGATGAGAAGCAGCGTGGGTTAATTGATAGGGGCCCACCAGATCACCACAGGCAAAAATATTAGGGTAAAGCGTTTGCAGATAGGCATTGGTTTCCAGGGTTTGACCCGCTTCCGGTAAGAGACCCAGTTCTTCCAGACCATAACCCTTGAGTCGAGGCTTGCGACCCACAGCGACCAAGAGGCGATCAAAGGCCAGCGCCACCTCTTCACCTTCAGGGCCAGTCGCAATCAGATACTGTTGCTGGCCACGCTTTTCGATCCGTACAGCCTGATGACCCAGTTTGACCGCCACTCCTACGGCCTGCATTTTTTCAAGCACAGCGTGACTGGCATCGGTATCCTCACGCGGCAGGAGCTGCTCACCCCGCTCGATCTGGGTCACCTGGGACCCCAGACGCTGAAAAGCCTGGCTGAGTTCACAACCGATGGGGCCACCCCCCAGTACCAGCAGCCGTTGCGGCAGTTCACGCAGCGACCAGAGATTATCGGAGGTCAAATAATCCACACTATCCAGTCCCGGTAAATCCGGCACCAGGGGTTCAGCACCCGTCGCCAGAATAATACTGCGACTGGTTATCCGCTCGACCTCACCGGTGTTCAGGGTTACTTCCACTTCCCAGGGCGAAAGCAAACGTGCCTGCCCTTCTTTCACTTCCACTCCCAACCCTGTGTAGCGCTCCACGGAATCATGCGGCTGAATCTGCTGAATCACCTGCTGAATGCGTTGCATGACCTGCTCAAAATCCACCTCGGGCTCCCGGCTTGGTAAACCCAAGTGATCGGCTGTACGCATTTCCTGGGCCAGGCGAGCCGTGCGCAACAGGGCCTTGGAAGGAACACAGCCCGTATTCAGACAATCACCCCCCATCCGGTTTTTTTCTACCAGAGTCACCCTGGCTTTGACTGCTGCGGCAATATAGGCCGCCACCAGGCCCCCACTACCAGCGCCTATGACCAGCAGATTGGTATCAAACTGGCGTGGACGCTGCCAGCGGCTGAAGACCTTGCAGCTTTGAAACCACTGCAATAGCCTGCGTGCCAGCAACGGAAAAAAACCGAGCAGAGCAAAGGAAAGCAACAAGCCAGGAGAAAGAATATCGCCAGGGCTCTCGATCTGTGCTAACTGGGTACCGGCATTGACGTAAACCAGGGTACCCGCCAGCATGCCCAACTGACTGACCCACCAGTAGGTCGCCACGCGAATTGCGGTCAGCCCCATCACCAGATTGATCACAAAAAAGGGAAAAGCTGGCACCAGACGCAGGGCAAAAAGATAGAAGGCACCTTCCTTTTCGATGCCGGCATCCAGCTTCTGCATGCTGCGGGTCATTTTCTGCTGGACCCAGTCACGCAGCAGGAAGCGGGAAACCAGCATGGCCAGGGTTGCCCCCAGGGTGGAAGCAAAGGAAACCAGCAGCACGCCCCAGGCCAGACCAAAAATAGCGCCAGCGGCAAGAGTCATAATGGCTGCACCGGGTAAAGACAGCGCAGTGACTCCGACATAAAAAAGAAAAAAGAGGCCACTCAGCAACCAGGGACGGGCATCGCGGAAATTCAGAAGTTCAGCCTGCTGGGCCTTGAGCTGATCAAAGGTCAAAAGCTCCAGCCAGCCCAGTTGCCAAACCACCACGACCAGAGCCAGAACAGCCGTTAACAACAGAAGTTTTTTCAACATGCCCGATCCTTTTTTATCAATTGATTCTAGCTCTTAGTCTCTGCAAGCACACCGATATTACAGCTCTGTGCTGTTTTTTTGACAAATTCAATTAATATAACTAATCTAAAAATGCAGTATCGACTAAAGAAATTTATGGAGAAGAAGATGTCCAAGACCAAGAAGAAGCTGAAAGAAAAAGTAGCCAAGCAGGAAAAGAAACTGAAAAAGCTGAAGAAGCAGCTGAAAAAAGCCTAAGAAGCCTCTAATTAACGTAATGAGCGCAGGTTAGGGCTGAATTTATTCCTGATAAATTCCAGCACTTCCTACATCCGTGTAGGTCGCCAGCGAAATTGAACGAGAAAGCAGAGTTTACAGTGGGTAAATGAGCATTTTGAGATCAATTTCAACGCAGTATGAGCAAGTGCAATAGTTAATCAGAGGTTTCCTAAGCTTTTTTAATAAAAAACCCGGCCACCTTCCGGGTTTTTTTATGGATTCTGATCACGGATTGAACCCAGCCTTGATTCCCTGCCACCCTCTTTCTCACTGGACTCAAACAGGGTCTTGATAATCCGGCATTCGGCAATTTTCCCTCCCCGGCACTGGTGCACGACCTCTTTGAGTTCATCTGCCAAGGCTTGCAAAGAAGCAATACGTTCTTCCAAAGCCTGCAGATGACGACTGGCCAGATCGTCCGCAGCCGTGCAGTCGGCATCCGGATGGTCCGACAAGGCCAGCAGTTCACGGATCGCTTCGAGTTCCAGCCCCAGCTCACGACCATGGCGGATAAAGGCCAAACGCTCCACATCCTCCGGGGTATACAAGCGATAGCCCTGTTCACCCCTTTGAGGTGGTGATAACAGACCCAGTTTTTCGTAGTGACGCAGGGTTTCTCGCGAACAACCACTGCGCCGGGCCACTTCACCGATTTGCAAAACAGCTGACATCCACTTCTCCAACCCTGTAATAGTTTGAGGGCTAGCTTAGTCACAGCCGGTTCACCTAACAAGGCATTAGGCCTTGGCTTGTACCCCCCGCAAGTGGGCTGGAATCCAGCGGCGTTCAGCCAGGTTAAACAGCAATTCGGTGATAATCGCCATCAAGGCTGCCGGAACCGCCCCATAGAGCACCAGGGTATGATCATTTAAAGCCAGGCCGGTGACGATGGGTTCCCCCAAGCCTCCGGCTCCGATAAAGGCCGCCAGGGTGGCTGTGCCGATATTGATAATCGCCGCCGTCTTGATCCCCACCAGGAGGTTGGGAGCGGCCAGAGGCAGAAGAATATGCCTGAGCTGCTCACTGGCCGTCATCCCCATCCCCGAGCTGACCTGGACCAGCAGCGGATTGATGGTCAGCAAAGAGGTAATCGCCGCCCTGACGATCGGCAGGAGGGAATACAGAAATAGCGCGATAATGGCGGGTAAAAAACCGATGCCGAACAGAGGAATCATCAGCGCCAGCAGAGCGATGGAAGGGATGGTTTGTAAAAGACCAGCCACATAGAGCACGCCCTGAGAAAGACGCGGACTGCGATAGACCAGAATGGCCAGGGGTAGCCCCACCAGACAAGCCAGCAGCAAGGCCAGGAGGGTCAACTGCAAATGCTCCAGCAGATTGGTGCCCAGCTTATCCCATTTACGCCCGGAAGCCTGACCTTCACGACCAGCATCCAGCAGGCCTTCTTCTTGCAGAAAGTCTTCGGCTACCTGGGCAAAGCTGCCTTCCTGGGTGGCAATCCGGGCGTTGAGGGCCTGCATACGAGTTTCGTCAAGAAGACCGGCCAATTCCGACAGGCTGGCCTGGGCTCGGGCGGACAGGCTGGCCCTGGCCAAGGGTAGCGCCAGATACTGGGGAAAATAATCCAGATTATCGTCCAGCAATACCAACTGAAAACGCTCCAGATCCCCATCCGTGGAATAGGCGTCGGTCAGGTCGATGCGATCGGCATTGATGGCTTCATAAGCCAGACCGTGTTCCACCCCGCGCGGGGTGAAAGGCAGACCATAACGCTCCTTGAGACCGGGCCAGCCATCATTACGCTGGATAAATTCATGGGAAAGCCCCAGGCGCAGCTGCGGATGCTCGGCCAAATCACCGATCCGCTCTATGCCTAGCTCTTCAGCCTGGGACTGCTTCATGGTCAGGGCATAGGTATTGTTAAACCCCAGAGCTGGCAGAGCGATCAGATCCACTTCCTGCAATTCGCGGTTCAGGCGAGGCCGACCCGGCGTCGAATCCAGCTCCAGCAGGCTTAACGCCAGGGTGCCAGTGTATTCGGGATAAACATCAATTTCCCCGCTCAGCAGTGCCTGCCAGGCAACGGAGGTACTGCCCAGGCCCAGTTGCCGTTCCACCTCGAACCCGGAGGCTTCCAGTTTTTGTGCAAAGATTTCACCCAGCAGGCGTCCTTCACTATCCAGCTTGGAGCCAACAGTCAGGGTTGCTGCCGGTGCCAGACCTGCCAGGAGCCAAGCCATCAAAAAAACCAGCAAACGTTGCATCAGCGTGCCTCCAGCAGGCGAGCCACCTGTTCATTGGCGGGTTGGCGAACCACCTCCTCCGGGACCGCTGCCTGGAGGACTCGACCAGGCTCCAGAACCACCAGATAGTCAGCCAGTTTCAGCGCTTCCTGCATATCATGGGTGACCAGCACGACACTGCGTGCCTCGGCTTCCTGCAAGGCCTGGAAACGCGAATGCACATCCACCCGGGTAATGGGGTCCACGGCAGAAAAGGCTTCATCCAGTAGCAGCAGGGGCGGGTCCAGCATCATGGCCCGGCAAAGCCCGACCCGTTGGGCCTGGCCCCCGGAAATTTCGTGGGGATAGCGTTCCAGAAGTGCCTCATCCAGATACATAAACTGGAAGAGTTTACTGATGCGCTGAGCCATGGCTGCCTCACTCCAGCCTTCCAGACGAGCCATCACGGCGATATTGGCAGCCACCGTCAAGTGCGGGAAAAGCGCGATCTGCTGCACGGCATAGCCGATTTTACGGCGAATCCTGGGCAGGTCGCGGTAATCCAGAGGTTCACCAAAGACCCGCACCTGACCGGCATCCGGCTGCAGCAGCCCATTGATCATTTGTAAAAGCGTGGATTTACCACAGCCACTGGCCCCCACCAGAGCCGTGACCTGCTGGGCCGGGAGTTCCAGATCCAGGCCTTCAAAAAGACGCTGGTTGGCAAACCCCTTGTGGACTTGAGAAAACTCGACACTCTGATGGGTCATGCTTGCTAAGACTCCTGACGTCCGGGTCGGACAGGCAATAACCTGCTTCCAGCCTAACAAAGGCCAAAGGAGTCTTTAACCTAGATGAATTCAGGCAGAACGCAACCTGTGTTTTACTTTTTTGGCCCGCAAGCTGGTCAACTCACTGAGAGGGACGAAGGATTCAGCCTTGACCCTGTAATGATTACAGGGTTTAAGCTAAGCAGTAATCCCGAAACCAATAAACGAGGTGATGAAGATGCAGGAGCTGAATTCGATTTTAAGCCTTGCTCTCAGTGCAGCGCCCTGGTTGCTACTTGGCTTGGTGGTGGCTGGGCTGATCAAGGCCTGGCTGCCGGAAAGTCTCCTGCAACGTTGGATGGGCGGTCAGGGATTGGCCAGTATCCTGCGGGCAGCTATTATCGGCATGCCTTTGCCCCTGTGTTCCTGTGGTTCTATTCCGACGGCACTGGCCCTGCATCGTGGCGGAGCCGGTCGCGGCCCCACCACCTCTTTTTTGATTGCCACCCCCGGCGTGGGCGTGGACTCACTGTTGCTGACCAGCGTGCTCCTGGGCCCAGTGATGACCCTGGCACGTCTGGTGGGTGCCCTGGTTACCGCCATAACCACCGGCTGGCTGGTCGGTCGCACCTGCGAACCTGCCGCTGGCGTTCAAACCGAAGCAGCCAATAAAAGCTGCTGCTCAAAATCCGGTTGCTGTGATGAAACGCCCGCAGCGCCTCCTACAGGGACGAGTGCCAAGCTGCGCCAGGGACTGGTTTATGCCTTCAGTGATCTGCTCGATGACATCAGCCTCTGGGTTTTTGCCGGGCTGCTGCTGGCAGGTGTGCTGGTCACCTTCCTGCCACCGGAAACCCTGGCCGGGGTTCAGGGCGATTTCTGGCCGCTGCTACTCATGGCCCTGGTGGGTATCCCCCTCTACATCTGCGCCACGGCGGCGACTCCCCTGGCTGCAGGTCTGCTGTTAACCGGCATTTCCCCAGGCATGGCCCTGGTATTTCTACTCGCTGGACCGGTGACCAGTCTGGCGACCCTGGGGGTACTGCGCCGGGAACTGGGTAGTCGCGCGCTGAGCGTCTATCTGCTCTCGATTGTCTCGGTCAGTGTTCTGCTCGGTTGGCTGCTGGATCAGCTTCTCCAGTTTTTTACCTGGAACCCCGTCGCCCAGGCCACCGGTGTTCAGGAACTCCTGCCCGCGCCCCTTGAAGGGATCGCTCTGGCCCTGCTGGTGTTGATGGCGATTAAACCGCTGCGCAAACGCCTCTTCGGCTTCTGATTGACTCCCCCCGCCAGGTGAGCGAAAAGGCATCATCAGCAGGGAGACCAGGCCCAGACGCGTCTGATCACGATAGGGTGCCAAGCCCAGATCCATCTGCAAATGCCCGTCCCTGGGTGCCTGGGTATAGGTGCCCAGAAGACGATCCCAGACAGAGAGGAAAAAACCAAAATTGCTATCGGTTTCCTGACGATAGACGGAGTGATGGATACGGTGCATATCCGGGGTAATGATAAACCAGCGCAGCACCTGCTCCAGCCGGGGATGCAGGCGGATATTGGCATGGCTGAACATGGAAGCCGCATTCAGCAGTGCCTCGAACACCAGGACAGTCAGCGGATTCAAGCCCAGGGCAGCCACGACCAGCACCTTGTAAATCAGTGACAGCAGGATTTCCAGCGGATGAAAACGCAGCCCGCTGGTAACATCCAGATCCAGGTCAGCATGGTGTACCTGATGCAAGCGCCAGAAAAACGGCAGGGCATGAGCCAGGACATGCTGCAGGTAGATCGCCAGATCCAGTAGCAGCAGGCCCACCAGGAAGGTCAACCAACCCGGCCAGTCAACCAGATTGAGCAGCCCCCAGCCCTCGCTCTGGGCATGCACAGCCATGAGCACCGCCGCCGCTCCCAGGGTCAGGCGCTGCAGGATCACATTCAGGCCGATCAATCCCAGGTTGATGCCCCAGCGGGTTTTACGGGCTTCCCGCCAGCTACGCTTGGGCCGCCAGAATTCCAGGCTGGCCACCACCAATAAAACCAGTAAAAAAATGCCCAGCCGCAAGGCTGCTTCCCAGGTCATGAATTGATTCCTCGTTGCTTGCTTCTTAAGGGGTCGGCCTCATGACAAGGCACCACCACAACTACTGCCCTGACCGGCAGTACAACCATAACAGTGCTCGGCGACACGAATGGGCTCCCCTTGCAGGGAAGCATCCAGAATATCCTTCAGGTAGACCCCGTCACGCGCCTCGCCCAGGGGCAAGCCCAGTTGCTGATTGAAATCACAATCATACACCTGGCCACGATAATCCACCGAAAGGGTGTTGCGGCACATCACTCCGGGCAGGGTGGCCAGATTGTAGCTCTGCTTGAGCAAATCCATATAGGCATCAAACTCGCCCCGGCTAATCAGAGTGCTGCCAAAGCGCTGGATGGGCATATTCGCCAGCGTCAGCAGACGATTGAAACGGATACCGAAATGCTCGTAAAGCTCCTTCTGGTAGGCTTCCTGTAGACCTTCCTGGGCAGGCGGCAGACTCGGTCCCAGGGGGTTATACACCAGACTCAGCTGCAGGCCGGAACCCTCCTGACCATAGCCCAGGGCATTCAGCTGCTTAAGCCCGGCCAGACTGGCCTCAAAAACCCCGTCTCCCCGTTGTGCATCAACATTGGCTGCCGAATAACAGGGCAGGGAAGCCACCACCTCAACCTGCTGCTCAGCCAGAAATTCAGCCGTCGTTTCCTGCCCTGGCTCACTGAGAATCGTGAGGTTACAGCGATCGATCACCTTAACCTGACGTTTTCTGGCTTCCTCGACCAGCCAACGAAACCGGGGGTGCAATTCTGGCGCCCCACCAGTGACATCCAGAGTATGAATGCCGGGATGACGGTCCAGCAGTGCCAGAAGTAAATCCAGGGTTTCCTGGCTCATCGCCTCCTTGCGTTTGGGACTGGAGGCCACATGGCAATGCAGGCAGGACTGGTTGCAGGTCAAGGTGAGATTGGCCTGCAACACCTCCAGTTCTCCCCGGATTAGAGGGGGAAAATCCGTTGCAATCAAGCGGGGAAGCATAGCGTGCATGGAAGGCTCCTGATTCTTGTACAGAGTTGTTTTGTCGTTTTTACCCAAGGCATCTTACAGCTAACAAGCGTTTTATAGCAGTTTAGTGGATGCAACAACCAACACAAAATAACTGTACAAATATTTAACATAAACCTATGCGCACCAGTCTTAGTTGAACAAGAATTTCACCGACAAAGAAAAGTAGTAGGCCAGGCCTGACAGCAGGCGCCCATCTAGCCAAACAATCCCGGTCAGGCCTGCTAGGCTTCAAAGCTAGCCGGTTAAGGCTTTTTGATACAAACCCCTTCCGGCTTTTCTATACACTGGTGATAATTTTGTTTATCTCACTGTTATGCAAGGGTTTATATGGAGTTATTGTCTTTTGATTCCAGCAGTCTGGAAAATGTCCTCTCGAAAATGACTGCGGAAGAACTGGATGAACTGGCCTTTGGTGCCATACAACTCGACGCAGAAGGTACTATCCTTCAATTCAACGCCACTGAAGCGGCCATTACCGGTCGCCAGCCGGAGCAGGTCATCGGCAGGAATTTTTTTCGCGATATTGCCCCCTGTACTGACCAGCCGGAATTCAAGGGGCGTTTTGATGAAGGTGTTGCCCAGGGACGCTTGAACGTCATTTTTGAATACACCTTCGATTATGTAATGCGCCCGACCCGGGTCAAAATTCACATGCAAAAGTCTGCCCGTGAAGCCAGCTTCTGGATACTCGTCAAACGGCTTTAGCTAAGGAGCGACTATGGCCAGCATGGACCTGAGCCGAAACAGCCTTTTGGAGATTATAAAATCACTGGTTGCCGATGAGCTGAGCCAATTGCGCAAGTCTCAGCCCAGACAGCTACTGACCGAAGACTGGGATGCGCAAACCTGTTTTTACCGCCAGCGGGATGCTGGCTACTGCACCACGCTGGAAGCCGATTCCCTGGAAATTCTGGCGCTGGGCAGTCGGGTTGCGCAATTCTTCCAGATTCATGAATCAGGACTGGAAGACTACCTGCTGCGCTATAACAGCCTGGGCCAATGGGCCGAGGTGATAGCCACCGCCCGTAAAAGGGGCAGCCGTCATCTTACCTTCACCACCTCGGGCAGTAGCGGCCAGCCTCAAGCCAGTGAACACGACTGGGATCAATTGATCGGTGAAATCCAGTTTTTCGATAGCCTCTTCACTGCCCTGCTGCAACAGCCGCTAAAAAGAGTGGTGGCCTTGGCCCCCTGCCATCACATCTATGGTTTTCTTTTCTCTGTGCTCTTGCCGGAATACCTGGGCTGTCCGGTCATCAGAGGACAGGAAGCCCTGGCTCTGGCATCCACTTCCCAACTTGAAGCCGGTGATTTGATCGTTGGTTTTCCCTTTGCCTGGCAACAACTGGCCCGAACCTCTTCGCGTTTTCCTGACGGTCTACTGGGCCTCACCTCGACCGGCCCCTGTGCTCCTGAAGTCTTCCACCAACTACAGAGCCAGGGCTTACAGATGATGGAAATCTATGGTGCCACGGAAACCGCCGGGGTGGGCTTTCGCTCCGACCCCCAGGCTCCTTATCGCCTTCTACCCCGCTGGCAGCCCTGTACCCGTGACACCCACCTGCTTCTGGATATCCAGCGCCACCAGCGCTACCCCCTGCAGGATGAACTGGAATGGGTGGATCAGCGCCACTTTTACCCTTGTGGGCGCCTCGACCAGGCTGTTCAGGTAGGCGGCATCAATGTTTACCCTCAGCGCATTGCCCGCCTGCTGGAAAGCCTTCCGGAAGTTCATGAGGCCCGTGTGCGCTTGATGACAGCAGCCGAAGGTGACCGGCTCAAAGCCTTTATAGTTCCGGCAGCAGCAGATACCAGGATCACCGAACTGCAGGAACGTCTGGAAAGCTGGTGTCTGGAAGCCCTGCAAAACGAGGAAAGACCCAAGGCGTTTACTTTTGGTGTCGCCCTGCCAAGTTCTTCCCTGGGTAAAGAGCTGGACTGGCCGCTGGAATAAACCCGCCTTTATAAGCTTAAAGACCCATAAATCAGGCAGATGGCTTGCCCCCCCTGCTGCAGCTTTGTATGCTTTAAACTTCCAATATTTTTCAGTAGGTAACCGAGGCCAGAATGCAGAACTTCTTCAGCCAGCTTGGCCATTTTCTGGGCGTTGACAGAAATTCCACCTCCCACACCGAGAAGCTGATTTCCATCACCGGCGTCTTGGTGGGCCTGATCACGATTCACGAGATCTCCAGCTGGTATCTGGAAGACAGCAGCTCTTTACTGATGATTGCCTCCATGGGCGCCACCGCCATTCTGATCTTCGGTATGCCTCACGGTGCCCTGTCACAACCCTGGCCGGTTATTTGCGGCCACATGATCTCGGCGGCCATCGGTGTCACCCTGAGCCGCTTTTTTCCCAGTGACTGGTGGACCCCTTCACTGGCGGTGGCCCTGGCCATGGGCAGCATGCATTATCTGCACTCCATTCATCCTCCCGGTGGCGCTACAGCCATGGTAGCCGTGGTCGGTGGTGAACAGATTCAGGAAATGGGTTACCAATACCTTTTGACTCCGGTCTTCATGAACGTGGCCAGCCTGATTCTGGTGGCGATTATCTTTAACAGTTTTTTCCCCTGGCGCCGTTACCCTGTCTCGCTGGCATTGATTTCGCGTACTGAACCACCACTACCCAAGAATTTTACTGCCGACCCTGAGCCGGAAGATTTTGACAAGGCCTTGGCAGAACTGGACTCCTATCGAGATATCACCACCGAAGAGTTGCATGAGCTCTACCAGCAGGCCAAGTACCAGGCCTCTTTGAGGGTAGAGAAAGAAGTTCAAGCCAAGCGCCTGGAACAACCCCAGAGTCTGCTGAGCCGACTGAAAGACAAGATAAAACGATGAAAGCGCCGCAATTAGAGGATTACCAACAACTACTCGAGCATTATGCCGAAGCCATCAAAAGTCAGACGACTCCCCGGCTGGAGCTGGTGTTTGCCCGGGTCATGCGCATGCTGATCCAGCCCTCGGATTTTAATGCCAGTCTACCCCAGCCCTTTGTAACCACGGCCAGGCGTTATCTAGCCAAAAAGCCCGATGCCCTCAGCCACCTGCGCGACCCGGAAGTGCAACAGTTTTTCCTGAGTGATCTTTACGACTTTGTCCAGCTCAAGGCCCTGCGTAAAAAGCGCTCTCCGGCTGCGGGCACAGATTAAAGAGCCTCTGATCAACGTGATGAGCGCAGGTTATAGGTCGCAGCGCATTAGTTAATCAGAGGTTTCTTAAAGCTCGGGTCCCGGCTTTACAGTCTTCGATATCAACGCAAACTATCAGCCAGCATTTCCGCAGTGGCTGCCGCCAGTGTCCAGCCCAGATGGCCATGACCGGTGTTGTAATAAACACTGGGGTATTTACCGCGTTTAACCAGCGGCATCATATCCGGCGTCATGGGCCGCAAACCTGTCCAGGGCACCACGGATTCAGTCGATACTCCAGGAAAGAAATCCTCCACCCAGCGGATCAATGGACGGATGCGATCATCCCGTATATCGCGGTTATATCCATTGAACTCGGCCGTACCCGCCACCCTCAGGCGGGAAGCTCCCAGGCGGCTGGAAACCAGCTTGTGGGCTTCATCCAAAAGGCTGACGTTGGGTGCAGCTTCGCGGCTGGCCTTGTCCTTGAGATCCAGGGTGATGGAATAACCCTTGACCGGATAGATGTTCAGCTTGTCATCCACCTGGGCTCCCAGTTCACGACTGGCAGTGCCGGCACAGATCACCACCCGGTCATAGCTTTGCGTATGAGTACCCGAAGGAGAATGGGAGGTTACCCAGGCCTGTTTTTCATCGGCCAGGAGCTGATCCACCCGGGTCTGGTAATGAATCTTGCCACCCCGCCGCTCACAGGCGGTCGCCAATCCCTTGGTAAACTTGTGAATATCGCCGGTGGCATCACCGGGCGTGTAGTAGCCGGCATGGAAGTGACCATGCAAGGTGGGTTCCAGGCGGTGAATATCCTCGGCCGTGACCGGGTGCCTTTCCAGCCCGGCCTCGGTCAGAAGGCGCTGAATTCTGGCTGCCTGCTGGTATTCTTCACGGCTTCGATAGACATGCAGGATGCCTTCTTTTTTCAGGTCAAAATTGATCTTTTCTTCCCGTGCCCAGGTAAAGAGGTGTTCACGTGCCTGCAAAGCCAGACGCACGGTTTCACAGGTGTTGTCATCGTGTTTGGGCAGTGCAGCCACAAAAGCGGCCATCCAGGATAGCTTGTGCCAGGAAGGCTTGGGATTGACCAGTAAAGGAGCCTCCTGGGTAAAAATCCAGCGCAGTCCCTTGAGCAGGGTGGGCAGGGAATTCCAGACTTCGGCATTACTCGCCGATAGCTGGCCACCATTGGCGTAGGATGTTTCCATGGCAGCATAGCGGTGGCTTTCATAGAGAGTCACCTCATAGCCCCTGCGCAGCAGGGCATAGGCGGTGGTCACCCCGGTAATACCACCTCCGATTACGGCAATCGTCTGCATAGAACCTCCGGTCAATCAGTTTAACCTTCAGTTTAGCGAAAAAAACTCAGTTTGTTGGACTGATTAAAATCAAAAAAACAGAATTAAAAACCAAACAAATAACCAAATTCAGGATGAATGACTAACCATTTCCTTGAACACCTGCCCTCACCCTGTCCAAAAATAGCGTATCAGCATCAGCACACAGGTGGTGACCAGCAGGGGGCGAATCAGTCGGCTCCCCCCCTTGAGTACAGCCTGAGTGCCCAGCCAGGCACCCAGAGCCTGGCCCACCAGCATCACCAAACCGATTGACCAGACCAGCTCACCCCCCAGGGCAAAAACCGCCAGGGCGGCCAGATTGGTGGCCAGATTCAAAAACTTGGCCCGAACCGTGGCATCTAGCAGTGTGTAGCCACGTAGAGCAACTGCTGAGGTCGCAAAAAAGGAACCTGTGCCCGGGCCGAACATGCCATCATAAAAACCGATCACCGGCACCCAGAAGCGTTGGTAGGTCAGGGCGCGGATTCGTGGCCGGGTTTCCAGATCACCCGCCTTGGGGGCCAGCAGGTAGTAGGCTGCAATCAACAGCAGTACCAGGGGAATAACCCAGTCCAGCATTTGCGGATTGATCAACTGGACGCTGGCTGCACCCAGGGCCGAACCTGCCAAAGCCGCAAAAAAGAGGGCACGCATCTCCTGCCAGACCAGTAGACGCCGACGAAAGAGAGTCGCCGAAGCGGTCGCCACACCAAAAACACTTTGCAGTTTATTGGTGGCCAGTGCCTCCAGCGGAGCGACCCCGGCCAGAAGCAAGGCCGGGATGGTGATAAGTCCGCCGCCTCCGGCCAGGGTATCGATAAATCCGGCCACAAGGGCTGCAACAAATAACCAGGAGAGGATTTCCAGACTGAGTTCCAAACGCTGACTCCCTGCAAAAGGGAGTAGCTTAGCCTACTGCAGATCCTGGGGGGGATTTTTTGTCGGCCAGAGTTGTTGCAGACTTTGTCGATCCTGGTAAATCAGGCTGGAACCATCGATTTTTTTGGCGGCATGCTTGAGATGAGACACCTCGGCTGCCAGCATATGGGCCGTCATCTTGTCTCCCGGCAAGGTTCTGAAGGCTGCGATGGAAACCCCGACAAAGGCAAAAAAGCGCCTGGTTCCGTAACGATCTTCGGCATAGATGCCACCGGCCTGGCGATCCTCTTCCTGGTAGTATTCCAGGCTATGCCGCGAGAACTGATGCAGCACTTCAAGCATACGCTTTTGCCAGTCAGTACTGCGGCAAAGGGCAACAAAATCATCCCCGCCGATATGGCCGATAAAATCATCCTGAGGGTGCAGATGCTCCTGCATGCAAGCAGCCAGGCTCTGCAATAGCTGATCGCCCAGGGCATAGCCATAGGTGTCGTTGAAGGGTTTGAAGTTATCCAGATCCAGATAGCAGACCACCAGTGGCTGCTGTTCGGCCAGCCATTTATCCAGCGTGGACTGGATGGGCCCATTCCCCGGCAAAAGAGTCAGCGGATTGGCCTGGCGGGCATTGCGAACCTTCAGGTCAGTCATGGTTTTCAAAAGATCCACCACCTGTCCGATTCCGGCATAACAACCCGAGCGGGTGACAATAAAATCATCATCCAGATGGTCACGATGGCGTTCTGTCACCAGGCGACTGACTTCTTCCAGAGGGAAATCGATATCAACGCACAGTGAATGCGGGTACATCATGTCGGCAACACAACGCCGATAGATAATTTCCTTGCCGAAAGGTCTAAGCAACTCTTTCATCAACTGGTTACGCAGCAATAAACCCTGGGGGCGCAGGTGACTGTCCACCACCGGCAGGGAAAACAGGTCTTCGTCCTGGCGAAAAATCTCCACGGCTTCTGCCACACTGGTCTGGGGCGAAACACAACGAACCTTGCGAAGCAACAGACCGATGCTTTCCGAAGTCTCACCCGGGTCCCTGCCACCGCGAATCGAGAGATTGGGAATCACCGAGGTATCCACCTGCAACAGAGGTTTCGCCTGGGGACAGGCGAAGTAGTAACCCTGCACCAGATCCACACCCAGCTGTTGCAAGAATTCCAGTTCCTGCTGACTCTCCACGCCTTCGGCGACCAGACGCGTACCCAGGGAGGTCGCCAGTTTGAACAGGGATTGCATAAAATCCTGTTTGACTCTATCCCGATGCACCTGATGAACAAAATGACGATCGATTTTGACGTAATCGGGTTTGAGTTCCGACCAGAGACGCAGGCCGGAATAACCATTCCCCAGATCATCCAGAGCCACCTGGAAACCGTGGTTGCGATAATACTCCAGCCCCTGGCGCATGAGTTCAAAGTCATGCACCGGGTGGTTTTCGGTCAGTTCGATCACCACGCGATCAGGACGTATCCCGGCCATCTCCAGTAGCTGCAACAACTGACCGGGCTCGTGATCGGGTTGGATCAGCAGGTCCGGGGAAACATTGATAAACAGCTTGCCCGGTAGCTGCTGGTCGGCAAACCCCTGAACAGCCTTTTCCCGACAGAGCTGTTCCACCGCTGCCAGCTTGCCCAGCTTACGAGCCGTTCCGAAAAGTCTCAGGGGGGAATGCAGTTCCGTATCCAGGGGCCCGCGCGAGAGGGCCTCCCAGGCGTAGATGCGTTTTTCACGCAGGCTGACCAGGGGCTGGAAAACACTGAAGACCTGGTGTTGATCCAGCAGTTGATGAAGGTCTTCCTCCAAAGTGGCCAAGGCCCCGGGCAGCTGCTCGTCGGAATCACCCAGTGTGAAGCTGGAATTCATTCTGCCTCTCCCTGCTTAGAGTGAACGCAGATAACGTTGTTTTTTCTTCTGCTTGATCTGGGCGGTCTCCACCAACACCAGACCATCAATGCAGTAGCTGAAATAGGCATCCACGTTGAAATCAAGAAAATGGGCACCCCCGGTTTCACACAAGCCGGTGTAGTGCTTGTACAGGGTCGGCACCGTAACCCCGTAGAAGGCCAGAGCCTTTTTCAGGGTTTTGAAGTCCTCTTCGCAGGACTGGAAACCGAAGATACGCAGGGCTTCCTTGCGACCTTCTTCGCTGACCATATAGGGCGCCCGCGCCAGCGACAGATGGCTGGTCTGGCCATAGTAATAGCGGTAGTAGATCACCAGCAGATCCTTGGCCGCGGGCGGCAAGGCATTGGAAATGGAAACCGGCCCCAGCATCCATTGCAATTGAGGGCGGCTGCGCAGATAGGCACCAATGCCCTGCCAGAGATAATCCAGGCTGCGTCTGCCCCAATACTTGGGCTGCACAAAGCTGCGTCCCAGCTCTACACCCTTCTCCAGACAGGGCAAAAGCTGGCGTTGGTGCTTGAACAGGCTAGAGGAGTAAAGACCGTCCAAGCCCTGTTCTTTGACCAAAGGGCCGGTTTCTGCCAGGCGATAGGCGCCCACGATTTCCAGGCTCTCTTCATTCCAGAGCACCAGTTGCTGGTAATGGCGATCATAGTGATCAATATCCCGGCGCTGGCCCGTGCCTTCGCCCACACGCCGAAAGGTCAATTCTCTCAGGCGGCCGATTTCACGCAGCAGAGCGGAATCGGGTCGATAATCGGCCAGAAAGATCTTCCAGCCATCTTCGGTCTGGCCCAGGCATTCGGCTTCCTGGAGTTCCTGCTTGATGGCTTGAGGATTTTCCGGATGTGCCAGAGTCTTGCTGGTCACAAACAGTGAAGACTTGCGCGTGGGCAGGCGATAGACCTGCTTGCGCAACAACTTGACCTTGGTCTTGACCGGCAGGCCGGGCAGATCAAAGTGCTCCAGCGGAATCAGTTCACCGATGCGAACCGGCAGGTCGCGCCGATGCTTGCGGAACATCTCGCGCACCAGCAGCAGACCACCCAGCGGTTTGTAGATCATCGACAGGGAATAGAAGAGGGCCGAATTGGTGTAATCCAGGTGTACCGGCAGCAGCGGACTATTGGTTTTACGGGCAAAGTGAACAAAACCCTTTTGCCACTGGCAGTCGCGAATCCCTTTGGCAGTCATTCGCGAGACTTCTCCGGCCGGGAAGATGATCACGGCTTCTTCGTTTTCCAGACTCGCAGTGACCTGGCGGAAGGTCTGCCGAAAGCCCTTGCTGGACAGGTTGTCCACGGGCAACAGCAAAGGTCGCAGCGGCTTGAGCTGCCACAGGAGTTCATTGGCGACCACTTTGACGTCCGGGCGGATTTCGCTAACCAGCTTGAGCAGCACCAGTCCATCCAGGCTGCCGATAGGATGGTTGGCCACAATAACAACCCGGCCCTCTGCGGGAATATTCTGTTTCTCCCGGGCCGCGACCTGGTAACTGAACTGGAAACGCTCCAGCACCTGATCGACAAATTCCAGCGGACCCAGATCCTGATGCTGGTCCAGAAAAGCATTGATCTCGTCTTCGTGAAAGAGATCCTTTAACAAAGCCACCAATGGCTGACGAATCAGACGGGGCTGGGTGTCCAGTTGCGGATAATGATCACTGGCCAGTTTTTCAATATTCAGCATGGTCTTACCTCCTGCGATTTGCCTCAGCTTGCCGCAGAGGCATGGCAAAACCGTGTCCAAGTCGTGACAAACCGGTTACAGCCGGGCTGTCATTAAAATTTCCTCTTAGCGTCGCCCGCCTGTCATTTGCCGGGGTCAGCATCGGCTTAAGTGTTAAACGGGGATATAAAGATGCACATTGCAGTGGTGACCGAAACCTTTTTGCCGGAAATCAACGGGGTGAGTAAAACCCTCAGCCACCTCTGCCAGGGACTGGTCAAAAAAGGCGTGACGCTGGATCTCATCAGTCCCGGTCGCATCCAGCAACCGGGGCCGGGAATTACCAGCTGGCAGGCTCCCGGCCACCCACTACCCGGCTATCCCGGCCTCAAGTTTGGCTGGAAGCTGCCTTCGCGGGTGAAAAAACAGTGGCTGCACCGGGCTCCGCAGGTCTTTTATATCGCTACCCAGGGGCCGCTGGGGCTGGATGCCCTGCGCTTTGCACGCAAACACCGGATACCGGCCGTAACCGGCTATCACACCAGTTTCGATCTTTACCTGCAGCACTACCGTCTGGGCTGGCTGCAAAAACCCCTGCATCAGTATCTGCGCTTTTTTCACCGAGCCTCGACCCTCACCCTGACCCCGTCCATCCAGCAGCAGGAACTCCTGCAGGATGCCGGTTTCGGTCAGGTCGAACGCCTGGGACGTGGTGTGGATACCCGCATCTTCGGGCCGCAAAAACGCAGTGAAAAACTGCGCCGCCAACTGGGTCTGGCTCCGGGTGATCTCCTCGTGGGCTACGTTGGCCGCCTGGCTGCAGAAAAGAACCTGGAGCTCTTGCTGAAAAGCTTTCAGGCCATTCATCAGGAGCATCCCAGCGCACGCCTGCTGGTGGTCGGTGACGGCCCCTGGAAAGAGGAAATCCAGCGGCGCTGCCCTGCAGCAATTTTGGTGGGTAGCCAGGAAGGTGAGAATCTGGCCGGCTACTACGCCAGCATGGATTTGTTTCTCTTTCCCAGCCTGACCGATACCTACGGCAATGTCGTGGCTGAAGCCCTGGCCAGCGGCCTGCCTCTAGTAGCCTACCGCCGGGCTGCTGCGGCTGAATTGATTGCCCAGGGCAAGAATGGCTGGCTGGTGGAGACCAACACCAGCGAGCAGGGATTTATTCAGGCCGCCCGTGAACTGGCCGGTGAAGACCGCCTGCGGCTGATCATGGGTCACCTGGCCAGCCAAAGTATTCAGAAACTCAGTTGGAATGAAGTCTGTGAGCGTTTTTACCAGTATTTAATGGCCAGCCAATTCGGAGGTGAACGCCATGAACAGCAAACACAAGCTGCCGATATTGAGTCCCTGGGTCGCAAGATTTGAACACCTGGATCTGCAACTGGGCCGCTGGTTCAACCTCTGTGGTGTGCGCCCGCTGATTTGCCGCCCCTTTCAGCTGGTCAGCCGCCTGGGTGATGGCCTCTTCTGGTATGCCCTCTTGATTCTCTTGCCACTAACGCTGGGCTGGGCCGGTCTGCTGTTAAGTCTTCAGGCCGCCCTTACCGGTTTGATCTGCACCTGGCTTTACCTCTTTCTTAAACGCTCGACCAGTCGCCTGCGACCCTGTGATGCCAGCACCAGCATCGAAGCCCGCATGCCCGCGCTGGATAAATACAGTTTTCCTTCCGGGCATACCCTGCATGCCGTCGCCTTTACCACCCTGCTGGTCATCGCTCTGCCCCAGAGCGCCTGGCTGCTGGGCTGCTTTACCGGGCTGGTGGCCCTGTCGCGGCTGGTTCTGGGTTTGCATTACCCTTCCGATGTCCTAGCCGGTGCCCTCCTGGGCTGGCTGGTGGCTCGCCTGAGTCTGGCGCTCTATTCACCCCAGTTGCTGATCCTTGGTTGATTTTCGCAATAAAAAAGGCAGCCTCTCGGGCTGCCTTGTCTATTTAGGTTGACGGCCTCAACCGGCAAAGACTTCATCCACGGCGGCCAGGTGCCGGGCCTTGTCTTCATCACTCAACCAGGCGCTGGTAAAGGCATTGCGCGCCAGCTGATGCAGCTGTTGGCGAGTCACGGGCAGCTGCTCGATCAGGGCACGATAATTATCCAGCAGATAGCCGCCAAAATAAGCCGGATCGTCGGAATTGACCATGGCATGCAGTCCCTTATCCAGCATGGTCAACAAGGGATGCTCCTTGAGATCCTCGACGACACAGAGCTTAAGATTGGACAGGGGGCAGACGGTCAGGGTCATCTTGTCTTTGGCCAGGCGCTCCACCAGGGCGTCATCTTCCAGGGCACGGTTGCCGTGATCGATGCGATCCACCTTGAGCAGATCCAGTGCCTGCCAGACGTATTCGGGAGGCCCTTCTTCACCGGCATGCACGGTAATGGGCTTGCCCAGTTTTTTGCACTCGGCAAAAACCTGCTGGAAATTCTCCGGCGGAAAGCCTTTTTCCGAGGAATCCAGACCAAAACCGTCGATCTGATCCAGATGAGGTTTAGCCAACTCCAGGGTTTCCAGAGCGCTGCTTTCCGGCAGATGCCGCAAGAAAGACAGAATCAGGCGATAGCTGATGCCCAGCGTGGCCTTGCCCGCTTCCAGCGCACCGTGAATACCGGCCAGTTGCACGGTCAGGGGCACGCCTCTTTCCAGATGCGCCTGGGGATCAAAGAAGATTTCCACGTGCACCACTTTTTCTTCGTGCACTCTTTGCAGATAGGCCCAGGTCAGGTCATAAAAATCATCTTCGGTCAGCAGCACCGACATGCCAGCATAATAAACATCCAGAAATTCCTGCAGATTATTGAAGGAATAGGCCGCCTTGAGGTTTTCGACGCTGGCATAATCCAGCTGAACCTGATTGCGCTTGGCCAGTTTGAAGACCAGTTCCGGCTCCAGACTACCTTCAATGTGCAGGTGCAATTCAGCCTTGGGCATTGCCTCGGCCAATTGCAGGAGTTCCTCTTTCATATCACCACCTTTTGCAAGTTATTGCCTGAGCTGACGCAGATTGGCAGGCTTCAGGGAAAGCGTAGACCGCCAGGGATTGATGTCCAGCCCACCCCGGCGCAGATAACGGGCATAGACGCTCAGCTCCTGGGGCTGACACTGCTTGAGCAGGTCAACAAAAATCTCTTCAACACAGTGTTCGTGAAAATCACCCTTCTCACGATAGGAAATCAAATAAGCCAGCAGTCCGGCGGCATCCAGCTTGGGACCCCGATAACTGATCTGCACACTGGCCCAGTCAGGCTGGCCGGTCACCGGACAGTTGGATTTCAGCAGATGGCTGACCAGGGTTTCGCTGACCAGCAGGTCCGGATCAGCTTTCAAGAGATGGGGGGCAGGCGTATAGTCTTCCACGCTGATATCCAGGTCATCCAGACACCGCCCTTCCAGTGCCTGGGGCACCAGACCGGCATCGCCCCGAAACAGGGTCACCTCCACCGGCAGGCCCACCGCTTGAGAAAGATCCTCCCGCAACCGCTGCAAAACAGCCTCTTCCGAGTCAAAACTCGTCAGATTGAAGGAGTTCAGATAAAGTTTGAAAGACTTGGATTCAACAATATGGGTGGACTCAGCCGGAATACGAAACTCGGCCAGACGCACCAGCGGCTTGCCCTTGGCATTCAGCCAGGAAACTTCATAGGCATTCCAGATGTCCATTCCCCGGAATGGCAGGGAGGCAGCATCCAGACCCAGGCTATCACGACCCGGCTGACGCGGCAGCGGATAGAGAAGACCGGGATCGTATTGATTGACGTACTGGGTGTCCTTGCCCAAAGGAGAGGTTTCTACAGAAGGATTGTGCATCGTGGGCCAACTCTAGACAAAACGACAGGATAACATTTTCAAAATGTACTACGGCGAAAAATTCAACGCTTGGACGCATCTCTTGGGCACGCTACTGGCCATTGCCGGCGGCGTTTATCTGCTGGTTCTGGCCAGCTTTCAGGGCGATCCCTGGAAGATCACCAGCATGGCCATCTACGGTGCCACCCTGGTCATTCTCTACACCAACTCCACCCTCTACCACAGCCTCAAGGGCAAGGCCAAACGGGTGCTGCAAAAGCTGGATCATCTATCGATCTACCTGCTGATCGCAGGCAGCTATACGCCCTTTTGCCTGGTATCCCTGCGTGGCCCCTGGGGCTGGACCCTCTTTGGCATCGTCTGGGGACTGGCACTGGTAGGCATGCTGCAGGAAATCAAACCCCGCTCCCCTGCTCGAGTTCTCTCGGTAGTCATCTATGCCGTCATGGGCTGGATCGTCCTGATCGCCGTACCTCCCCTGATCGAGGCCCTGACCCCCGCCGGTTTTGCCTTACTGGCAACAGGCGGCGGCCTCTACACCCTGGGCATCGTCTTCTACGCCTATGATGAACGCTTTCGCCACTGGCATGGCATCTGGCACCTGTTCGTACTTGGCGGCAGCCTGACCCATTACCTGGCCGTGCTTTTGTATGTGGTTTAAGGGGGATGGCTAAGCAGCTGCAGCCTTTTGCTTGAAATGTTATAATGAAGTCTGTTCAAGTGAGGTGATTCTATGGCTAACGAGAAAGAATCCAGAAAAGTCAGCAAAGCTCGTATCTACCGAGCAGTAGCCAGTTCCTGTGCCATTGAGGCGGGGCAATCCATCGAGTCCATTGAAGCCAAGCTTAAAGCCAAGTCAGGTAAATTTAGCCATCTAACGCTCGCTCAGTCACTCGTCAACTAATAACACATCTCTTACCAACCGCTGCATGTGCTGAAGCTCTCCAGCAACGCCTGCTTGGATGGCACGAAAATAAAAGTCTTTATGCCCATCCCAAAGGGAATAGTCCAAAGGACCGTAGCCAGCTTTCGTCGCCATAACGTCCATTAAAAGACGCGAGATGCGTCCATTACCTTCACGAAATGGGTGTATAAGAATAAATTCAACATGGCTCTCAGCCAAAAAGCTTACCAGCTCATCAAAGGTGTAATGGCCTAGTTTCTCGAATTCCAGAAGATAGCTATTTTCAAAAGGCTGAATTTGATTGGGCAAAAATTGCGCCGCTGCAAATCTGAAGTCTGCTTTAGACATGTCCACCGTTCGTAGCTTGCCAGCCCACTCGTAAATAGGCTGTAGCCACATATGGTGCCAATCTTGGATATTTGCAAAAGTTAAGGTCGCCAAGTCAAACTCTGGCTCAAAGAGGTATTCATAAAGCTGAAGCAACAAAACCTCTTCAGCTTCATTCATATCCAGCTCTGACTGAATTCCCAGCTTATTTCTTAGAACCTTCTGGCCAGAACCAGGCTCATATTCACCTTCTTGTGTCCCGATGAAGTATTTCATATAAGCCCCAGGTTCTAGCCATCAGACCCTTTAAAGGATCCAAATCAAGGGAAGAAAATAAACTTGACGACAAACAATGCCGCCAGGACATAAACACTGATGCTGACTTCTTTACCCTGGCCGGAGAAGAGCTTGATCGCGGCATAGCTGACAAATGCCAGGGCAATACCATGAGCAATCGAGAAGGTCAGCGGCATGGTCAAGGCAGCAATCAGTACCGGTGCCGCTTCAGAGACATCATCCCAGTTTACCTTGGACAGGCTGCCAGTCATCAGCACAGCAACGTAAAGCAGCGCACCGGCGGTGGCATAAGCAGGAATGGAACCGGCCAGCGGGGCAAAGAAAAGGCTGATCAGGAAGAGACCGGCCACAACCACAGCGGTCAAGCCAGTACGACCACCAGCTGCAACACCCGAGGCACTTTCGATATAGCTGGTGGTTGAGGAAGTCCCCAGCACCGAACCCACGACTGTGGCCGAGGAGTCCGCCATCAGGGCTTTTTTGATCCGGGGCAGCTTGCCTTCGGCATCCAGCAGGCCACCACGCTGGGCCACACCGATCAGGGTGCCGGAGGTATCAAACAGATCCACAAACAGGAAGGCAAAAATAACGCTGATCATGCCCACTTCAAAAGCACCGGCTACATCCATGGCCATAAAGGTCGGCGCAACCGAAGGCGGCATGGAAACAAAACCACCAAATTCATTGTGGCCCAGCAGCATCGCCAGCAGGGAAACACCAAGAATCCCCAGCATCACGGCACCGGTAATACGCAGGTAGGCCAGGGCAGCAATCACAAAAAAGCCCAGGAAACCATAGATAGCTGAAGGCTGGGACAGATCCCCCAGGGTCACCAGCGTCGCGGGATCTTCCACCACGATACCGGCATTTTTCAGGGCAATAATTGCCAGAAACAGACCAATACCTGCGGCAATACCCAGCTTCAGGGAACCGGGAATGGAGTTGATCACCCACTCACGGATCTTGAAAATGCTGATGGCGATAAAGACCACACCGGAAAGGAAGATGGCACCCAGGGCGACTTCCCAGGAATAACCCATTCCCAGAACCACACCATAGGTAAAAAAGGCATTCAGGCCCATACCCGGTGCAAGAGCAATCGGGTAGTTGGCCCAGAGCCCCATAATCAGGCAGCCAATGGCCGCAGCCAGGCAGGTGGCGACAAACACAGCACCCTGGTCCATACCCGTTGCAGCCAGCATGGAAGGGTTAACAAAGATGATGTAAGCCATGGTCAAAAAAGTAGTGACCCCGGCCAGAACTTCTGTTTTTACAGAGGTTTGATGGGCTTTGAGCTGAAAGAGGCGTTCAAGCATCGGTTAAGACCTTTGGTGGATCAAACGGGCATTTTATCGTTTCATTGCCAATGAGCAACCCCGGAAGGGAATTTCCGGTGTTTTTCATTAGCAAACATCCTGCCAAGAGTTAATCCCACTGGAAGAGAATTCAGTAGGAGTGCTCTCCGAGCACGAGAAGTTACGAGGCTCTGATCCAATGATCGTGCAGAGGACTGCGCTCCCACCCAGACTGACTCACCCTTCAGCATCGCGCAGGGGACTAGGAGCCCAACCCAGGCTGGCTGATCCTTCGCTAAGCACTCGCCATGAGAGCTTGCTGTAGGAGTGCTCTCCGAGCACGAGGGGTTACAGGACTCTGATCCAATTATCACGCAGAGGACTGCGCTCCCACCCAGACTGACTCACCCTTCGACTAAGCACTCGCCATGAGAGCTTGCTGTAGGAGTGCTCTCCGAGCACGAGGGGTTACAGGGCTCTGGTCCAATGATCGCGCAGGGGACTGCGCTCCCACCCAGACTGACTGACCCTCTTCGGCATCGCGCAGAGGACTGCACTCCCACCCAGACTGACTGACCCTCTTCGGCATCGCGCAGAAGACTGGGCTACCTACCTATTCAAGCCGGTCTGGTGTATCCTTGGGCGTTATTTTCTAGAGCTCAAGATTTCAAGGCAGCCAATAAAACTTATGGATACTAACAACCCTTCTTCCATCCCTGATTATCAACCCAGCAAGCTGGAAAGCCAGGCCCAGGATTTCTGGGAAAAGAACCAGTGTTTTCAAGCCCTTGAAGACGCCAGCAAAGAAAAATTCTACTGCCTGTCGATGTTCCCCTACCCCAGTGGCAAGCTGCATATGGGGCATGTGCGCAACTACACCATCGGCGATGTCATCAGCCGTTTCCAGCGCCTTCAGGGCAAGAATGTCATGCAGCCCATGGGTTGGGATGCCTTCGGCCTGCCTGCCGAAAACGCGGCCATGAAAAACAAGGTCGCCCCCGGCAAGTGGACCTATGAAAATATCGATTACATGCGCAACCAGTTAAAGGCCCTGGGTTTTGCCTATGACTGGAAGCGTGAATTCGCCACCTGTGATGCCTCCTACTACAAGTGGGAGCAGTGGTTCTTCGGCAAGCTGCTGGAAAAAGGCCTGGTTTACAAGAAAAATGCCGTGGTCAACTGGGACCCGGTGGATCAGACGGTTCTGGCCAATGAACAGGTTATTGAAGGCCGTGGCTGGCGTTCCGGCGCCCTGGTCGAGCGCAAGGAAATCCCTCAGTGGTTCCTTAAGATCACCGACTATGCCGATGAGCTGCTGCAAGACCTGAACAACGTGGAATGGCCTGAACAGGTCAAGACCATGCAGCGTAACTGGATTGGCAAATCCCGCGGTGTGGAAATGACCTTCGGCCTCAGTGCTGCCGCCGAAGCCCTGCTGCCTGAAGGCCTGCAGGTTTATACCACCCGCCCCGACACCCTCTTTGGTGTGACCTACGTTGCCGTCGCCGCCGGTCACCCCCTGGCCAAGGCCGCCGCTGAAAACAACCCTGAACTGGCCCAATTCCTCGAAGAGTGCGCCCGTGGCGGCACCTCCGAAGCCGAACTGGCCGTGATGGAAAAGAAAGGCATGCAAACCGGCTTTACCGCCGTGCATCCGCTGACCGGCCGTCAGGTACCCATCTGGGTCGCCAACTTTGTACTCATGGAATACGGCACCGGCGCAGTCATGGCTGTACCGGCTCACGACCAGCGCGACTGGGAATTTGCCAGCAAGTATGACCTGCCCATCGAGCAGGTTATCGAACCGGCCCAGGATGAAGCCTGTGATATCACCCAGGAAGCCTTTGTAGAAAAAGGCAAGCTGATCAATTCCTCCCAGTTTGATGGTCTGGAATTTGAAGCCGCGTTCAATGCCATCTCCGGTGAGCTGGAGCGCCTGGGCAAGGGTCAGGTCAAAACCAATTTCCGTCTGCGCGACTGGGGTGTCTCCCGCCAGCGTTACTGGGGTGCGCCCATCCCGGTTGAAAACGGCCCTGACGGTGAAACCCGTCCGGTCAAGGACGAAGACCTGCCCGTGGCCCTGCCGCTGGAAGTGGAATTCGATGCCAGCGGCGGTTCACCCATCAAGAAGATGCCGGCCTTCTACGACCTGGGTAACGGCTGGGAAAGAGAAACCGACACCTTTGATACCTTCATGGAATCCAGCTGGTATTTTGCCCGTTTCTGCTGTGCCGATAACGACGAAGCCATGCTGGACGAACGTGCCAACTACTGGCTGCCGGTTGACTACTATATCGGCGGTATCGAACACGCCATTCTCCACCTGCTGTATGCGCGCTTCTTCCACAAGCTGATGCGTGACTTCGGGCTGGTCAATTCCGATGAACCCTTCAAGCGCCTACTCACCCAGGGCATGGTGGTCGCGGAAACCTACTACCGCAACAACCCCGATGGCAGCAAGGACTGGTTCAATCCCGCTGATGTTGAAGTGGAAAAGGATTCCAAGGGCCGCGCCACCAGCGCCAAGCTGATCAGCGACGGCCAGCCGGTGGAAATCGGCGGCATCGAGAAGATGTCCAAATCCAAGAACAATGGTGTTGATCCCCAGGCCATGATCGACCTCTACGGGGCCGATACCGTGCGCCTGTTCATGATGTTTGCTGCGCCTCCCGAACAATCCCTGGAGTGGTCGGATTCCGGTGTCGAAGGGGCCAACCGCTTTATCAAGCGTTTCTGGCGTCTGGTGCACCAGCATCTGGCCGCCGGTCAGCCGGGTGAACTGAAACTGGATCAGCTGACCAAGGAACAAAAAGAGATGCGTCGCAAGACCCATGAGACCCTCCAGAAAGTCAGCGATGACATGGGCCGCCGCATCACCTTTAATACGGCCATCGCCGCCATGATGGAACTGAGTAATAGCCTCAGCCGCTTTGATGCCACCGATGCCCTCAGCCTGGCTGTGGCCCGTGAAGCCTATCAGGCCCTGGTGGTCATGCTCTCGCCCATCGCCCCCCACGCCTGCCACCAGCTGTGGCAGGATCTGGGCAACAGCGGCTCTGTAATTGATGCCCCCTGGCCCGAGGTCGATGAAGCGGCGCTGACCCGCGATTCCATCAGCATGGCCGTGTCGGTTAACGGCAAGGTTCGCGCCCAGTTGGAAGTCCCTGCCGATGCCGATAAAGACAGCATCGAGAAGCAGGCTCTGGCCGATGAGAAGGTGCAAAAACACCTGGAAGGCAAGCAACTGCGTAAAGTGATCGTGGTGCCCGGCAAGCTGGTCAACCTGGTGGTTGGTTAAGCATGTTGAAGCTCTGGCAAAAACAGGCGGGCTTCGGCCCGCTTCTGCTCTTGCTAGTGCTGGGTCTCTTGGCTGGCTGCGGCTTTCAGCTGCGCGGCTACCTGACCCTGCCCGATCATCTGCAACCGCTCAAGGTTGAAGCCGATTCCAGCGCTGGCTCCCTGGCCACTGCGCTGGAGCGCCAGCTAAACCAGTCGGGCGTGGCCACGACGGATTCCAGCCAGGCTGCAGCAGTAACAATCAGGCTGAAAGACCTGCGATCTGGCGAGCGCCAACTGGTTTTCGGTCAGGTGGAAGAACACGAGCTGGAACTGCTGGTCACGGCTTCAGCACGTGACCGTGACGGTGAAAGTCTCTTCAGCAATGAGGACTTCTCCACCCGCAGTCAGTACACCTATGATTCTGAAAACGACTCCCTGCTGGCCCGCGACCGACTGCGCGATGATCTGAAACAACGGATGCAAAGCAATCTGTTGCGCCAGTTGACCCTGAGAATCAAATCCCTGGAAGCCACCTCAGCCCCTGAAGACGCAGCAACAAGCGCTCAGGCGGCCAGTGATGCACCATGAAGATCACGGTCGATAAACTGCCCGGCCTCTTGCAAAAGCAACTGCCGGACGTCATCTGGATCAGCGGGGACGAACCCCTGCAGATGCAGGAAGCTGCCGATCAGATTCGTGCGCGCGCCCGCCAGGAAGGCCTGGATGAACGCGAAGTACACGATGCCGGACCGCAATTTTCCTGGAAACAACTGATCGAAGCCTCGGCCAGTCTCTCCCTGTTTGGGGACCGCAAGCTGGTAGAAGTGCGCCTGACCGGCAATAAACCCGGTCGTGAAGGCAGTGAAGTCATCCAGCAACTCTGCCAGCAGGCCGCCAACACCCCGGACGTTTTTCTCTTTACCAGCAGCAAGCTGGATGCCGCACAAAACAAGAGCGCCTGGTACAAGGCCGTGGATCAGGCCGGTTGGATTCTGCCCGTCTGGCCAATTGAAGGCACCCGCCTGCCGCAATGGATCAGCCAACGCTGCCAGGCAGCCGGTATGCAACTGGAAGCCTCGGCCCTGCAACTACTCACCGAAAAAGTGGAAGGCAACCTGCTGGCCGCAGCCCAGGAAATTGAAAAGCTCAAACTCTTTGTACAACCGGGTGAACAACTGGATGCCGATCGTCTGGTCAGCCTGATCGAAGATGCCAGCCGCTACAGCCTTTTTGATCTCGCCGATGCCTGCCTGGAAGGCAAACCTGGACGCGCCCTGCGTATTCTCGAAGGCCTTCGCGGTGAAGGCACGGAAGCCCCCCTGCTGCTCTGGGCCCTGACCCGCGAAATCCGCCAGACCGGCAAGCTGCTGCATCATCTCAACGAAGGCCTGCCCTTTGATGCTGCCTGTAAGCAACTGGCCATCTGGGATAGACGCAAACCCCTCTATCGCAAGGCCAGCCAGCGACTCAAGTCCACCCAGGCGCATGCCCTCTTGCTACTTGCCCAGCGTGCCGATGCCGCCGTCAAGGGTTCCGGCGAACCTCTGCAGGAATTGCTGCTGGATCTGGTTACCGGCTTTGCCAGCGGTCAGCTGCAACCCAGCACCTAAATGCCTAGGGAGCCTCTGATCAACGTCACGAGCGCAGGTCAGGGCTGAATTCATTCCTGATAAATTCCAGCACTTCCTACATCCATGTAGGTCGCCAGCGAAATTGGCCGAGAAAGCGGAGTTTACATAAAGTAAATGAGCATTTTGAGGTCAATTTCAACGCAGCATCACCAAGCACAGTAGTTAATCAGAGGTTTCCTAGATAGTATCCAAGCCGCCTAGAAAACTCTCCGCTGTATCCAGCACAGCCCGCTGATCACTGGCACTCTGCTTGCGCCAATTGGCATAGGGGAATTTAAGCCGGGGGTTACTGGCTAGCCGCTGCTGGTGACGATCAAGAAAATGCCAATAGAGGCTGTTAAAAGGGCAGCTATCCGGCCCGGTTTTCTGTTTGACCTGATAACGACAGCCACGGCAGTAATCCCCCATCTTGTTCAGATAATTGCCCGAGGCAATATAGGGTTTGCTGGCCATCAGGCCACCATCGGCAAATTGACTCATCCCGCGGGTATTAGGCTGCTCGACCCACTCCACGGCATCGATGTAAATGCCCAGATACCAGGCATCCACCTGATTGGGATGCACCCCGGCCAGCAGGGCAAAATTGCCGGTCACCATCAGGCGCTGAATATGGTGGGCATAGGCAAATTCCAGAGATTGCTCCACCGCATGACGCACACAAGCCATCTCTGTCTGGCCATTCCAGAAAAAATCCGGTAACTGGCCCTGGGCCTCCAGATAATTCATCCGGCCATAATCCGGCTGGTGCTTCCAGTAAACCGCGCGCACAAACTCGCGCCAGCCCAAAATCTGGCGGATAAAGCCTTCCACCTGAGCCAGACTGATTTGTTCCTGATGCTGTTGCCAATGTTCTTGCGCCCGACGAATCACCTCCAGCGGATGCAGAAGTTTGCAATTCAGGCTAAAAGACAGGCGACTGTGGTACAGACTCCAACCACGTTGGGTCAGTGCATCCTGATAACGCCCGAAGGCAGGCAGTAGCCGCTGCAAGAAGTCCTCCAGCAGTACCAGGGCCTCTTCACGGCTGACCGGCCAGATCAGGCTTTCGTTATTCATCCGGCCCAGGTATTCAATGCCGTGACGCTCGATTCTATCCCTTTGCTCACTGATGTCCTGAGCAAAGAGCAAAGGCTCCGGCAGTGACTGGCGCGCCGGTAACGCCTGGCGGTTTTCCTGATCAAAGTTCCACTGCCCGCCCAGCGGCTGCCCCTGATCATCCACCAGCACCCGGTATTCGCGGCGTAGCTGACGGTAGAAGTACTCCATGCGACTGTGTGGATACTCATCCCAGGCGCTTCTTGATGTCAGAAAATGCTCGCTATCCACGGCCTTCACCCGACAGGGCAGCTCGGCAGCCAGTTGCTCTAGCTGTTGATCCAGGCGGTATTCATCGGGTAGTTGGTATTCAAAGACCTCCACCTGGTATTCGGCGGCCTTGGCCTTAATCAGAGCGGGTAAATCCTCGTAATCCGCCGTGGCATCCAGCGTCAGCCACTCGACTCGATGCCCCTGAGCTTGAAGCCCTTGGGCAAAGACCTGCATGGCTTTGAAAAAGACCAGGAGCTTTTGCAGATGATGACGGGTGTAGCTGGCTTCCTGTTTCAGCTCGGCCAGCAGATACACCACCTGATCATCGACGTGCGAAAACCAGGAGTGACGGGCATTAAGTTGATCACCCAGGATCAGGCGCAGGGTTTTAGCCATTCAGACATCCTTTTCAGTAAGAGGCAGCCCCTGGCGACGACAGGCCTTGCTGCAGTAAATCACCCGCTCCCAGTTATTGCACCACTTTTTGCGCCAGTTAAAAGGGCGCTGACACACCGGGCAGATTTTTTGCGGAAGTGATAATTTATGATGCACAGGGTCAACCTTTCTTGGACAAGAAGTATAATATAGCTATACAAAAGACCGACAGCAAACCTCCGTTTTTAATAATAGGCAATTTATGGCGCTACCACCTTTGGCCCTGGTACAAATCACCAGCAAGGGGCCTTCTCTGGAAAAAGACCCGCTGGAAGAAATCAGCCTGTTGCTGGTGGATAACGGCCAGGCTGGCGAACACTGGTATCAGCCGGTGACCGAGCTATTGGAAACCAGCACCCGTCCCCAACTAAAAGCGGGCTATCGCGAAGAACTCCAACAGGAGATCAACCAGCGCCTGCAAGGGCGTTTGCTTTTGGGCTACCCCCTGCGTGAGCACCTGGCTTTTCTCAAGGCTGCCGGACTGAGTCTGCCTCCATCCCCTAAGCTGTGCCTGCAAAAACTGGCTAGCCAGATCGAACCGGGCATTCAAGGCTCACCGGGTCTTTTACAACTGGCTGAAGCCCTGCAACTGCTGGTACTGCGTCCCTGGCGGGCGGCTGATCGGGTTCTGCTCCTGTGGCAGCTCTACAACCGCTGGCAAGCCGATTTGCAGGAAAATCTCGACACCTGGCTGGGCCAGCAACGCCAGACCGGCCTGCTGCCTGCCCATCTCGATCAACAGCTTTGGCAACAGCTACCCGACACGCCGGGTGTTTATCTGTTTTATGCCGAGCCTCCATCCGACGATCAACCCGCCACGCCCTTGTATATTGGCAAGAGCATTCACCTGCGCAGCCGGGTCAAATCCCACTTCAGTGCTGATCAACGCTCCAGCAAAGCACAGCGGCTGATCAAGGCCAGCCGCCACCTGGACTGGATCACCACCGCCGGAGATTTAGGCGCACAACTGCTGGAAGCCCAACTGGTTAAACACCACCAGCCGCTGTTTAACCGCCGCCTGAGGTATCACAAAAAACTGCTCACCTGGTGGCAACCTCAAACGCTAGCCCCCTTGCGTCTGATCAGCCTGCAGGAATTCATGCAAGAGAGTCAGGGACAGGCTTACGGCCTCTTCAACCAACGGCGTCAGGCCCAGCAACAACTACGTGAGCGGCTACAGGAAGCAGGCCTCTGTCCTGCAATCACCGGCCTGGAACAGCTCAGCCAGGGCCAGGCCTGTTTTGCCCATCAACTCGGGCATTGTCGCGGTGCTTGCTGCGGCCAGGAAAGCCTGGAAACCCACCAGCAACGTTTGCAAAGCACCCTCGCCCAGTGGCAGTTTGAGCACTGGCCCTGGCCGGATGGTCTGATTTTGCAGGAAGAGGGCGCAGGCGGCTGTGATTATCTGGCGCTGAATGCCTGGCAATTTCTGGGCAGAGCCGACAGCCCCGAAGCTGCCCAACAGCTTTTGCAAAAGCCACCCGAGCACTTCGACAAGGATGCCTACCGGCTGCTACGCAAAGCCCTGCAACCGGCGCTAGAACACCAACAACAAAGCTGGGAAGCCGGAGGAAGTTTTTTCAGGGTTTGTGGGGAGGTGATCAAGAGTTGCCCTGATGCGTCTTCTCAGCCAGATTGAGATAGATCTCAATACTGTGATCAGTGACGCCATCCGGAGTCAGGTTAAAGACATCATCATAGCGACCTTCCAGGCGATCCCAGAATCTGGCCCACCAAGAAAGACTGTTATCTCTCTGTAGTTCTCCGTCGGCATCAAAATAAAGCAGCTTGCCGACATGGCTATAACCAAAAATCTGCGGAGGCACCCGTGTTACCACATCATTGTTATTCACACAGCGAAAACTGCGCTCCTTCAACAGCTTGTTATAGTTTTGCGAGAATTCCTGGTCGGCAATTCTGGGCTGGCCAAAAGTATAAACCCCGTTCACCCCTTGCTGCGGATGCTGCAATTCAAAAGTGGCTGCTGCCAGACTGGCCAGAGCACCACCTAGACTATGGCCGGTAATCCAGAGGCTCTGATTGTTGGTTCTCAGGTGTGCGACTTCTTCCTCAAGCGCCTCCCACAGCGAAGAAAGGGCACTATAAAAACCGCGATGCACCGCTCCCAGTGGCTGAGCCTGAGTCCATTGGCGTTTGAAAATTCGCGCATCCGTGGCCCAATCGGCCAGCTTACCCTCCGTACCCCGGAAGGCGAGGATAATCTTCCTGGCATCCCCGACCAGAAAAGCCTGGGTATCCGTTTCAGGGTCAGAAAAAAAATAGCGGTCACGGGATAAATCAAAACCCAGCTTTTCCAGCTCCTGGGCGATCTCTTGCTTGCTCTTGTAAACCAGATGGGAACAGTGGGAAAGGTAAGACAGGTTGATCTTGCTAAAGCCCTTGGCTCGATGATTGAACTTTCTCATCAGTCACTCCTTTGATTAAAAATATCCTTTCTAAAAAAAGTAGAAGACAAAAGGAGTGGATGACAAGAAAGAAAGTTAACAATTCCTACAAGTAAAAATTTGAAATAGAAATAGTGAAGACAATAGCTTAAATTCTCACTTAGCTGGTCTACCAGCTAATGTATCGAGGGTTCGAACCCCTCCTCCTCCGCCAACCGAATTGCTAAAAGCCCTGAATCCTTGATTCAGGGCTTTTTTTATAGCCGTTAACAAGCGCAAGCGATAGACGGCATCTTGCTTTCTAGTTCTTGGGCTTAGCCAGCTTCAGAGTCCAGAAACGCAGGCTATTTTCACCACTAGCAGCAATCCCCAGCTCAGTGAAATTGCTACTCATCATATTCTTGCAGTGGCCATCACTATCCATCCAGCCCTTGGCGACCGCTTCCACCGTAGTATAGCCACGCGCTACATTTTCACCCCAGGCGCTCCAGCTGTAGCCCTGAGCTTGCATGCGCTCGCCTGCATTCGAGCCATCCGATCCAGTGTGAGTCAGCCTCTGGTATTTATACTGGTCATTGGAGTGAACCTGGGCGGCATCAGCCAGACGTTGATCCGAGCTTAAGGCCGGTTGCGACCCAAATACCCCTTCAGATCCACAATCGGCACCCTGGCTGCGGTAGTTATTAATCACCTGAATAAAGTCATTGATTTCCTGCTCGGTTAAGGGGGCAACTGCTCCCTCGGTGGTCTTTGAACTACTGTCAGAAGTATCCGAGTCACTGGTTGAATCAGAAGTGGTATCCGTAGAAGCGGTTGATCCTGACTGGCTGCTATCATCTGAATCCAGACAACCACCCAGTAACAAGAGGACGCTGGCAAGAAGGGGTAAGGCAAAGTATCGAGTTTGTGGCATAGTCGTTCCTGATTGACATGGCTAGAGGGCTTTAACAGCAATTCACCAGAGACTAGCAATTTTGCCGGGTTAGCTCCGTGTCTAAGTGTGACTGAGCAATACAGCATGTAGTTTTACTTTCCAGGCAGGCATTGCACCTTGTTGAGCTGGTGCCTGTATTGATATTCAAGTAACCGAATATTTATTTATGGGTTTTTTTTGTTTTATCTTGGTAGAATGCATATTGTTCTGGGGTATAACTGTTTTTTTATGGAATGAATATGGATAAAGAAGAGTCGGTTTATAGAGCATCAATACTGTTGGTGAAGCACTTTCAAGACTGCTTGGAACGGGAAGGGTTAGGTTTGCATTCCCGTATTTTTAACTTCATCTTGCATCCAGAGTTTTATTTCGTCGGTGTTGGGGAATCTCAAGAAGTTATAGATGGCGAACCTGCCCATCCTGAACACATAGTACCGTGCGCGGTATTGATAGAGGAGTCATGTAAACTTATAAAGCAAGGCGTATCTACAGAGAAAATAGCGGGATTGTTAAGTAAGCATTGGAAAATTGGGATGATCTCTAAAAGACAAGCTAGCTATATTGATTCTAAATGTGGTTTGGGTCTTAAAAATAAGATGCCTGAAGATTGGTCATTCGAGACTGGGAATACATATGAGCGTTTGAAATTGGCAAATATTGAGCTTAAAAATTTCAAATAGGTAGGCCATAAATTGTATTGCATAAGGATACAATTACTATTCACTAACGCAGGTCCAAAAGTAAGCATGTAACTGGGCTGAGGAGGAGTCCTTCACAATAGCATCCACCGGCATACCCAAACATCCACAACATGCTTTAATTTCAGTTAGTTATATTGCACAACCATCCACTGAAGTCTATCATAATCCATGATAATTGGGGGACCAATTGGGGGACTAGGTTGGCAAAGCTATTCTGGAGTAGATCATGGCAATTCATAAGCTTAACCCACGCAAAGTTGCGAGTGCTGGACCTGGAAAATATGAAGATGGAGGCGGACTCAGACTTGTTGTTTCTAAAACTGGTGCTAAGAAATGGGTTGTCAGAGCAATGCACGCAGGAAAGCGCAAGGAGTTTGGTCTAGGTGGCTACCCTAGCGTTGGACTTGCAGAAGCCAGAAAAACAGCAGAAGAATATCGTCGGCTTTATGCTAACGGCATTGACCCAGCTGAAGAACGCAAAAAACAACTTCTTGCTGCCACAGTACAAACCCCTACCTTCACAGCCTGCGCTGCACGCTATATTAGATCTCACCGACGCGGATGGAAGAATGCCAAACATGGTCGCCAGTGGGTCAGTACACTAAAAACCTATGCAAGACCCTTCGTAGGCATCAAGAAAATTGATGACATTACAACTCAGGATATTCTTTCTGTATTACAGCCAATCTGGAACACCAAGAACGAGACAGCGAAGCGTTTACAAGGGCGAATCGAAAACATTATCGATTATGCTGCGGCTCATAATTTCTGTGATCCAGTAAACCCGGCAAGGTGGCGCGGCCACTTGGATAAACTTTTACCAAGGCCTTCTAAAATTCAAAAAGTTCGCCACCATCCCGCCATGCCCTACCAGCTTTTACCGGACTTCTGGTTAGAGCTGAGTAACAATAAATGCACTTCATCAAGAGCCCTTCAACTCTTGATCCTTACTGCTACTCGTACTTCAGAGGTCCTCAATGCGACCTGGCCTGAATTTGATCTGGATACTGGCATTTGGGTTATCCCTCAAGAGAGAATGAAAGCTGGTAGAGAGCACCGTGTTCCCTTGTCCAAATCTGCATTAGAGATACTGAAGTCAATGCCAGAGGTGGCCGGAAACCCCTACGTTTTTCCAGGGGCCAAACAGGGTAAACCCCTGTCAAACATGTCAATGCTCCTACTAATGCGCGGCATGGGCTATGGTAGTAATGGAGAGAAAGGGGACTACGTTCCACATGGCTTTCGCTCCAGTTTCCGCGACTGGTCTGGTGAAGTATCAAACCACCCTCGTGATGTGGCCGAAATGGCTTTAGCTCACACAATTGAGAATAAAGTGGAAGCTGCGTACCGGCGCGGCGATCTCTTTGAAAAAAGAAGACAGATGATGCAAGACTGGGCAAACTATATTTTTGCCCACCCCTTACCCTAATATCCCATGATGGCGGTTCAGATAGTCAGAACTACCTTTCTCCTAGCTTTATTCAAAGCGGCGACCATGGAATCCAAACGGAGTTACTTCGCGCCGCCAGCGCAAAGGGCTAACTGGCGGGGCTGCCTAGTAAATCAGCCTGGCTCATCGTGCTTAACAACATAAAAATCACTAGCTCCCAAGGGAATCAGCTGCTGTTATTTCTTCCATCTCAACCACCATTGCTTATCTGCTGTACCTCTTATTCACTCCAACCATTGGATAGCACTTCAGCCTGTTTTAACACCAGCTCTACAGCTTCTTTCGCCTGGTCAGGTGGGTACTTGTATCTTTGCAGGGTACGGCGCACCAGTATGCGTAGCTTGGCCCTCACGCTTTCTCTAACTTGCCAATCTACAGTGGTTGAGGCTCTTAGCTTGGTGGTTATTTCCACGGCGATCTTCTTCAGGGTTTCATCGCCCAGCTCACGCACGGCGCTTTCGTTATTGGCCAGGGCATCATAGAAGGCGACTTCATCCGAGTTCAGACCCAGGGCGGCATCTCTTTCCAGTTCTGCCTGAAAGTCCTTAGCCATCTGGATCAGCTCTTCGATGACCTGTGCGGTTTCGATGCCTCGGTTGTTGTATTTGCGTAGGGTGGCTTCTAGCCGGTCGCTGTATTTCTTCTCCTGCACCACATTACTTGCTTTGTCACTGGGTTTGTCTCCTGATTCTTTAAACCAACTTCAATGTGGGTTTGTGACGCGGGTTTATCCCTGTCTTTTGATTCGCAATAGCATAGCACGCACCCTAATGAATTTGGCTGATAGCGCGTTCCATGAGTTTGAATTCATGGGTACAGTGACCGACTGCCTCGCTAAACCATTGCCTGTTTGGGTATGGCATCAGTTTACTTAATGAAAGTGTCATTTCATGTCGCCAACTTGGCTTAAAGAGCGAACTAATTCAGGTCCATATTGCTTCAGGGTGCTGATAAAATGAAGGGCTTCACCCAGTCACTAGAAACTCTTTTAGTCTTGATACAGCGGGCTTCCAGCTCATCTGAAAGAGTATCTGAATAGGGTACGACAATATAGCCACTGTCCATATCCCCAACCATAAGGCACTGCTTCCCTTCAATCAGGTGCAAGGCGACCAGAAGGCAAATACAGGCATCTAGGTGGTCTTGATCAGTTTTACGGGGCTTTTGTTGGGCAGCTAGATCCAGCCAGGCAGCACTTTTTAGAAGGTTGCGGCTACTCAGTTCTTGCGAAATGAGTTTGCAAACATGCTGCCAGTCAGAAATTGAGAAGGTCTTGCTTCGCTGGGGGTTATATTTTGGCAGCCTTCCTGTAGAGCGCACTGAATCAGGTAGCGTCCAGCCTAGCGCAATCATTGAAAGCACCGGATAGGTTTCAATAACCCAGGTTGCTTCTAGCCCCTCAAGAGGATTAGCTGGACCACCAAACTTGTCTAGGAATGACCATACAGGTGCATTTTGACCGAACATTTCGATCTTCCCTGTATTGGCTGGCTGCACACCACCGTAGCGGCGGCTGACTGGTGAGCCTACCAAGTTCTCTACTGGCCGCTGACCAGAGGCATTCTTCACGATAGTAGGCTGATCGAGCATTACCAAAGTCGCCTTCGGCTTGTATTTCAATTGCCACTGGCTAATCCTATCAGACGCCTCGGTGTAGTCTACAGCCTGGGGTAAGCCAAGCTCTTGATAAGCACCGCCACCTGAAGAGAGAATGCCTAAAAGCGCACCTGAGTTGGAAGGTGTCCAAGCAGAGTCAAAGCCAATCAGCAGCGTGCTCACGGTATGCTTTGCTCCTTAAAATCTTACTATTAAGATGAGTGGTGATTTAAGTGAAACACCCTCTGAGGACCCTCATGCAGGGTCTTGTGGGGTCTGGATGGCTAGAAACACTCGGCTACCCGATTATACCTTTCCTCACGCCTATCCATTTAAAAGCTGCTCCAACGCATCTTTTTCGGACGAATAGACCTGCTTCCCCGCCTGCGAATGAATAAATTTATTATACATAGTAACTTTTTCTTCTCCGAAAGATACTGTTTCTTTTCTATTCAAATTTGGATTACTGGAAAGAAGAAGGGCTAGCTTGGGCGTCAATGGATAGTAAAACTCAAGCTCAGATGGGATTTCCTCAAGACTCAACCCAATAGCATGAGTATTAATTATTGGTTGGTCGCCAGTAACAAACGGAATATTCGAAGTGTTTTCTATGAGTACCGGACGAAAATCTGCTCTGTCTTGGTACAGACTAAACCCTACACTCGTTGCACTTGTATGTCTAAGAACGGCCCACATTCCATCAATTTTAAACCCTTTAAAGGAACTAATTTCCGTCTGAACCTTGCTATCAATGTTTTGGGTTCTGAAATACTGCTGACATATGAAAAACAAAAACTCGATCAACTCATCGTCGTCGTCATAGAACGAGAGATCTTTGCGATACAACATCTCCAGAAATTTAATGGCATCAGACTCTATCCTGCCATGGAAATCTTCCTCGAAATTATGAATCAGCACATCTAGCCTTTTATCCGCTTCTGGGTGTGATACTCCGTGGCTATCAAGCAGGTCTCTAATCTTAAAGACCTGGTTAAAGAAATCTATCCACCCATGATTTAGCTTGCGAATCATTGGTCTATTATCTTGATCAATGAGGGCTTTAATAAACTTGATCTCGTCTTTAGTTAATTCCTTAAGTTTGTAGAAGTATCGTTCTTGCCCGACCCCCATCAACCCGGACTTAAATATCCTTCCGTCCATGAGGCAGTATATGCTGTCGTTCTCGGACCATGCTTTCAGATACTTACGCCACACGAAGTGCTGCTTTTTCTTCTTCTGCAGATTCAATTAAAAACTCCAGAGCTTCCGTAAGGTATAATGAGGCTGTAGAAAACCTCAGCCTATAAAATTGATCATTTTTTGTACTAAAAATGCCGAGCCTACGTAAAATCTGGAGCACTTTTCACCATCAAAAACTTCAGGATTTACGTACAAGCGAGATAAATTCTCAGAAACCGAAACCTTTTAGGTTTTTCTACAGCCTGAACGCCCGGCGTAACCGGCCGGATTTGGAGCGCCAGCGGAAAAGACGGTCCGAGTTGACGCTTTTGATACTCATTGAGCCTTCTCCCCCAGCTCAGCCGTTTGGCTAAACTGGAAAGGCGACGAAACCCAAACAGGAGAAGACTCAATGAACTTTTACAATAGCACTCATCGTCATTATTGTGGAATCGATTTGCATGCTCGTAGCCTGTATGTCTGCATTTTAGGGCAGCAGGGTGAAACCCTGTTGCATAAGGAAATCCCTGCCAAGCCTGAACCTCTACTTCGATTAATCGAACCCTATATGGATGACCTGGTCATCGGGGTTGAGTGCATGCACTGTTGGTACTGGATTGCTGATTTCTGTGAAGATCAAGGCATCGCTTTTATTCTGGGTCATGCTCTTTACATGAAGGCGATTCATGGTGGCAAAACCAAGAATGACCGCATTGATTCTTACAAGATTGCAGCCCTGATCCGAGGTGGCAACTTCCCGCTGGCTTATGTCTATCCACGTACTATGAGGGCCACTCGTGATCTGCTTCGCCGTCGAACCGGATTGGTACGTCATGGTGCGGATTTAAAAGCTCATGTGGCGAATACCACCAGTCAGTACAACTTGCCGCCCAACAAGGTCAATCTGAAGAATGTCAGTGCCCGAGAGCAGCTAAACAGAACGTTTGATGATCCAGTGGTTCAGCGTAATATCGATCTGGATATGGCCGTCTTGGAGTGCTATCACCGAGAGCTGAGTCAAATCGAGTGGCTGTTGGTAAAGCAGGCCAAACAACATCGGCCCACTTATTATCACCTGTTGCAGACCATCCCCGGCATTGGCCGTATTCTGGCTCTGACCATCCTGTATGAGATCGGGGATATTCGCCGCTTTGAATCAGTTCAGAAATTTGCTTCTTACTCCCGTCTCATCAAGTGTAAGGCAGAGTCTGCCGGTAAAACTTACGGCACTCAGGGCAACAAAATTGGCAATGCCCATCTGAAATGGGCGTTCTCTGAGGCAGCTGTTTTATACCTCAGAGGCAACCCCGGTGCCCAAAAGCTGCTGCAACGCTTCCAGAAACGTATGAGTAAAGCCAAGGCGCTGTCAGCTTTGGCTCACAAGCTGGGGCGTGCGGTCTATTTCATGTTAAAGAACGAGAAGGTGTTTGATGAACAACGCTTTTTAATGAGTTAGTCACGCAGCAGGATGATGATCAACGTCTAACTGGATCATTACGGAGTGTGCTGAAACCGGGTGTCTGCTGACTGGTCATTCAGGCCTGAAACCCGACTTCTACACCCAAACTCGAAGCCCGTCGCTTTGATTATCCATCCTGCTGGCGTGCGCCAATACCCTGAGCGAGTGGGCTTACACCGGCGCTGAACCTGAAACTAACTGGGACTGCAAAGTAACCCGCTTTTTGAATAGGACAGCTGCTGGTTAACCGATGAATGTCTAGTGCCCCAGACCAACCTGCAAGGAGCAACCCAGTCTGGCAGTGGTGAACAACCACGTTAAGAGAGCCTCAATAGGTGTTTGCTGTAAGCCACCAACAGCCAACGATGACAGATGAAGTAGGATCACTGGCTCAGGGATTTGATGTTGGCCGCTCACGCGGCCAATAAAAAAACACTGCGGCCTATTGACAGGCAGAAGGCTCATAGGTGTTATGTGGGTATTATGCCTCACTTCCCGAAAAACGATACCTATGTACCTTGCTGAACAACAAGCATTTGAGCCTAGTATCGGGTTCACTGACCAGTCTATCTATAAGTTATCCTTACTCTGTGACATACATGACAGCACAACTATACTAATAGCTAAAATTCTCAATTGCTCCCCGCAGTGCTGAGGATCTTTCTGTCTAGAAGCGCCCACATATAGCGAGCTAGCGAAGTCCGGTACGGGCGGGCGAACTCTGGCTCCAGCGGTCCCGTTAGATAGTGCTTTTCAAGAGTTTGGCGGACCCGGATAATCGCACCGTCATTCTCTGGGAATACATCCGGCATCGCGAAGTGGAAGATAGCCAGCATATCAGCGGACCAATGGGACAACCCCCAATGCTCGGAAACCACCGCCCGTAGTTGCTCATGATCCAGATTGCGCCATGACTCGACCTTGAACTGATCGCGTTCATAGAAGTCAGCGAATTCACGTATCGTTCGGACTTTCCGGCGAGAAAGCCCACAGCCAAGTAGATCAGCCTCGGACAACTGCCACGCTCCCTCCTGTTGACAGGCGGTTCGTTTTTGTGTCAAGCGATGGTATATCGCGTCAGCAGCAGTTCGTGATAACATTTGCCCCACTACAATTTTTGTAATTGCCTCGGGTATGGGAATAGCTTGGGGCTCCAATGCTTCAAAGGCAGGAACCTTCTGTAAAAGATTAGAAAGGCGCGGGTATGCGGCCAGTAGGTGTTCGAAGTGATTCAACGTAAGCCCTCTTCAACAGCCCGAGTCCACCAGTCAAGACCAAACAGTAACAGTGGAGTAGCAGTTTGAGCAAAAATAATTTTCTTCGTACTATTTCTGATGTAAGCAAAATTATTACACCCATTGATAGTACGATCCGGTTCCCCGAAGTACTCAATATCCTGATCGATAAATACGATAACGCAATTGACGTATTCTGCCAGCTTGTCAAGGACTCGGAATCAAGCGCTGAGGTTCTCGAGAGAATCCGCACGACCGAGCGCGACGCGGACGAGCGAATGGCGCTTCTCAAGATGTATCGCCGCTGCGTTTCTCCTGTGCTCGACACTGAAACCACGAAAAAAATAAAAAAAGTCAGCACCGACAGCCTAGTAGAAGCCTATAGCGACACATTTAAACCAATCGATAAGCTTAAAGCACAGTTCTCCGACCTTCCGAAGGAGTACAAATACGCCCTGGCCGCGCTGGTTGGGGAGTACGACACACGGGGGCAGCTTGGGTATCAACTTACTGGGGCGTTCTTCGATTGGTTTGAAGACCATTTCGCTGACCAGTACACAATCGAAGGCCCGCGCGGAGCTGGGCGTGATATAGAGCTATCTGAAATTTACCCCGACTTCAAAGGCTCTTATCCATGTGATTTTGTTGTCCGCCGCAATAGCGATCAACAAGTACTCGCGGTCGGGTTTGCCCGATACGATTCCACGCGCGGGGGCGCGCAGTCAGATGATAGGACAGGCGGGAATTCCAATAAGGTCGACAAGGCAAAGGCCTTTGACCAAGTGACCCCTACACGTCTCAAATTGATTTTCTTGTCCGACGGGCCTGGGCTCATGCATGGAGATACATGGGAGGAGGCTTGCATGTTAGACGGGCAATGGGATGGACGTGTGCGCGTAGTCACATTAAAGCTCGCCGAAAAACGCATCACGCCCGATTGGCTGGAAAGCTAAATCTCCGAAAGATCTCTGATTTCATCCGGATAAGCGGCGAAAAGGCGGCTATCAACCACGAAGCCACATCGCTGCTCTTCCTTCTCGTCACCAAGGGGCAAGGGCAGACTATCAGCTTTCTTCACTGGCTTGTTCACATAGTCACCCATCGGTTCCAGGCCCTGCCGCATCCGATGCAAACTTGCCTTGGCAGCACTGAAGGAAGCGTCTACGCCAAGGTAACGACGACCGAGATCTCTGGCTGCGTGCAACGTCGTGCCAGAGCCGCAAAATGGATCGATCACAAGGTCACCTTCATCGGAACTGGCACCGACAATCATTTTAATCATTGAAAGATTTTTTTCGGTTGGGTACCCGGTAATCTTGATGCTTTGATGGTGCGCATCGCGGTAGAGATCCCAATAATCTGTCAGCGCCATCTTTTTGTCAGCCGACCAATAAACCTTGCGGCGCGGATTGCCGTTACGTGACCAGTGGATATCACCCTGCCGGTCTAGCTCTTCGAGCTTGGTAGGTGCGTATTGCCAATGCTTACCTGCGGGCGGCATTATTCCGCGCCAAGGCTGCCCTGTCTCTCCGTTGCGTGTACCAGGCGCATGAACAGGAACAAGCTTATAGCGCCGTCCAAAGCTATCAAATTTCGGATACTCCCTATCAATCCAGCTCTGTTCAGGTTCAATGCCTGGCTTGTTCCACTTATAAGACTTGGTCTTAGAATAAAAGAGAATGTAATCGTTGATATTTGAGTATTGCTTGCTCGTAAAGTTCTTGCTGCTACACTTCCGTCGCGTGATAAGGTTTCGAAAGTTGGTAGGACCAAAAACTTCATCCATAACGACTTTCAAATGCCCCAGCATCTGGTGGCCAATATGAACATAGATTGAACCGTCATCGGCCATAGTCTCGCGCATAAGGATCAGACGTCGTCTCATGAATTCAATATAAGCAGCAGCTCCCATGCTGTCCTTATATGCATGCTCAAGGTTGCGAGAGTGGAAGTCGAAGCCCGTGCCATAAGGGGGGTCAAGGTAGTAGAGGTTGACTTTCACATTCTCGCGAATGAGCTCGTTTAGCACAAAAAAGTTATCATCAAGGACAAACGCGTTTTCCGGAAGCCTGCTAGTTTCCGTAGTGTTGCCGCCATCGACTATGAGAAAACGGCGTGGCACCGGCTTGATGATATCTGACCGATTTGCCTTATTCGGATAACTGAGTGTGACTTCAGCATTATCTGGAGGAAGAGCGGTGGGCTCCCGATAGAAGTCCAATGCAGAAATCGCGTCCTGAGAGTGCTGTTCGCGTTTGGTAATGCCAGTAGCCATGCCGGCCTCCTAGTTTTGGTAACCAAAACCCTATTTTTTAGAGTTTTCACCGTTTTTACTGCGATTACCGGCATTCTATCGAAATAGGGTGAACGAAGCAAGCTTGGTAACCAAGGGCAATCCCTACCATAAAAGCTTTCCACCCCCCGGCTGTTCTCGACAACCTCAGTGACAGAGCTCATCTCGTTTTCTATGCCTACGACACCCGAATGCCCTTATTCTGAAAATTGATTCGCGCAAGCCTAGGGAACATCCAGAGGTTCGGTGCGTCCGCATGGAGCGACCACATAACATTTTTATTCATGAGACCCCCTCGTTATTTGCCATCCAGCCGAAGGCCTCCGCTGCTCTTAACATGTTGATTCTTAGCAACTTATTCCATGCATACCGACTAACTATTTGCCAGTAAAACCGTGTGCACACAATTTCCAATGTTTGCTTTGCTCTCTATCTCCGCAGTTGCATCCCCAGTCCTTTGAATATATTGCTTTTTTTGGATTGATCAGCGCCCTTTTGAGCATGGCTGGCAGACAAAGTGTGCAAGGTATAGGCAGCGCTTTCACGCTACCGCCCCAGGGAATGGGGTCATGGTGAGACTCGCATCCTGCGGGGGTGGGGTGATTCCTTCGTTTCCCTTTTGTTAATGGCCAACTAAACTGACCCGCTTCTGGCCATTAATTTTGACCCACCTCCAGGGTGGCTTTGGCCACCAGAACCAGTACCTTCCCTGAATCATTTTTCTCAAGGGGAAGGGTTTTGAAGGA